>NZ_CP044016.1:0-2400000 GCF_004337365.2 Rhizosphaericola mali
CTTGGGTAAGTAGGATTCAGGATTTTATATATGCGACTGGGGATGATAAAGATGCGCCTTATCAAGTGCAACAAGCAAAAATCGCCATAGCCAATGGAAATGTTTTATGGGGACTTGGACCTGGCAATAGTCGTCAGAGAAATTTTTTGCCGCAGGCATATAATGACTTTATTTATTCGATTATAATTGAAGAGTATGGATTGTTAGGCGGAGCATTTATCATGTTTATTTACTTGATGTTTTTGTTCCGATGTATTAGAATATTTAGACGATGTCCTTATGCATTTGGAGCTTTTTTGGCATTAGGGTTGAGTTTTACGTTAGTTATACAAGCGTTAGCGAATATGGCCGTAAATGTAAATATTGTTCCCGTAACGGGGGTAACGCTTCCTTTAGTAAGTATGGGCGGAAGTTCGTTTTTGTTTACATGTGTATCGATAGGAATTATTTTGAGTGTGGCGAGAAATGTGGAAGTTCAAGAAGGAAAAAGGTCTGCGGCGATAACTGCAGAAGTAGTGGCGGAGGATATGGAAAATGATTCGAATAAAATAAATAGCAAAGCAGAATAGTAAATCTAATACTATGAAAAAAATAATTATAGCTGGCGGTGGTACTGGCGGACATATATTCCCTGCGTTGGCAATTGCCAATGAATTCAAAAGGAGAGATCCTTCTGTGGAGATTTTGTTTGTTGGTGCGAATGGAAAAATGGAGATGGAGAAAATACCACAAGCGGGCTATAAAATTATAGGTATTGATATTGCAGGTTTCAATAGATCTTCTTTGTTGAAAAATCTGACTTTGCCATTCAAATTAGTAAATAGTTTTATGCAGGTGAAAAAGATTTTTAAATCTTTTCAACCTGATATTGCGATAGGCGTGGGTGGTTACTCAACATTTCCGGTATTGAAATATGCGCAAAAATTGGGTATTCCCACTTTTATACACGAGTCCAATTCTTTTGCAGGTAAAAGTAATATGATGTTGGGTAAAGATGCTACTAAGATATTTGTAGCTTGGGAAAATATGGATCGCTTTTTCCCTAAAGAAAAAATTATTGTTTCTGGAAATCCAGTGCGTAAAAATATAGTTTCTTCTAATATTACTAAAGAAGAAGCACTGAGATCTTTTGGCTTGGAAGAGAGTAAAAGAACGATATTAGTTGTCGGTGGTAGCTTGGGTGCACGTAGCATCAATAATGCTATGGAAACACATATGTTAGATATTAATACACTTAATATTCAATTGATTTGGCAAACTGGTAAAGTGAATTCCGAACGTTATATTTCTAAAGGAAGAGCATTTAGTAATAATGTGTGGGTAGGAGAGTTTATTCAAGATATGGATAAGGCTTATGCGGCGGCGGATATTGTTATCTCTAGAGCTGGAGCCATGTCCGTATCCGAATTATGTGTTGCAGGAAAGCCAGTTGTATTTGTACCCTATCCATTTGCTGCGGAAGATCATCAATCGGTAAATGCCGAATATTTAGTAAAAAAAGATGCCGCTATATTGGTGAAAGACGAAGATGCACAGATGCACTTATTCTCTACAGCAACAGATTTATTGTTTGATGATTCCAAACGTGCAGCGTTTGCTCAGAATATTTCCAAACTTGCTGTAACGAATGCAAGTGAAGTAATTGTAGATGATATTTTAAAAATAAAAGCATAGTACCAATGACAGAAAATATGCAACAATTATTGTTTGAAAGAAGTCAATTAACCAATATTCGCGTTTATTTTATTGGTATTGGTGGCATTGGTATGAGTGCACTTGCTCGTTTTTTTCATCAAAATGGGGCGATTGTTTCAGGTTATGATAGACATAGATCTGAATTGTGTCAAAAGTTAGAAACTGAGGGTATAAAAATTCATTATGAGGATAGCTTAGAATTGCTCGATAAAAAAGCGGATATAGTTATCTATACTCCTGCTATTCCAAAAGAAATGCATGAGTTGAACTTCTATAAAGACAATGGATATAAACTCATGAAAAGGAGTGAAATATTACAATGGATTACGGAAGGAACTTTCAATGTATGCATCGGAGGTACGCATGGAAAGTCTACGATTACTTCTTTAGTTTCTCATATTTTACGTGATTCTCAGTTTGGTTGTAATGCTTTTTTAGGAGCTATTTCGGTAAACTATGGGACTAATTTTTGGAAAGATGAACATGCGGTGAGTGTCGTTGAAGCGGATGAATATGATCGTTCGTTTTTGCGTTTATCTCCCAATGTAGCTGTAATAACGGCTATGGATGCGGATCATTTAGATATCTATGGAACTCTAGAAAATGTGCAACAAGCATTTATAGATTTTTCAAAAAGAATACGTCCAGAAGGCTGTTTGATTGTTAAGAAAGGATTAGCAAAAGAACAAGAGTTGGTTGCGGATAATAAGTTTACTTATAGTTTTAATGATGTATCTGCCGACTATAGAGCAGAAAATCTTCGTGTGGAAAATGGTAGTTATATCTATGATGTAGTTACGCCAACAGGTACGATTAAAGATATTACACTACATCTTGGAGGTATTCATAATATAGAAAATTCACTTGCGGCAATTGCTGTGAGTCAATTTGTAAAAATAGAGGAATCGCTTATTCGAAATGCCATCGCTTCTTTTAGAGGTGTAAAACGAAGATTTGAATATTTGATTAAGGATAATAAACATGTGTTAATTGATGATTATGCGCATCATCCAGAGGAATTAAGAGCATTGTTGGAAGGTGTAAAAACTTTGTACAAACAAAAAATTGTGGCGGTATTTCAACCGCATTTGTATACGCGAACTAGAGACTTGGCGGACGGTTTCGCGAAGAGTCTGGATATTGCGGATGAAGTGATTTTACTTCCAATTTATCCTGCACGTGAATTGCCAATTGAAGGGGTGGATAGTCAACTTATTTTGGATAAAATGACTATTCAAAATAAAAGGGTTTTAAGTAAGGATGAGGTAATTGCAACTATACAATCTGAAAATCCTCCATTGTTGGTAATGTGTGGTGCCGGGGATATCGATGAGTTAATTCCTATAGTCAAAAAAGAATTGGAAAATAATATTTAGGTGAAGAAAAAAATAATTTTCATACTATGGTTTGTATTTGCGGTGCTGCTAATAGGTTTCCTATTCGTAGGTAGGAGTGCACGTCAAAATGCGGCCGGAGAAGAAGTGAAAATTAATATAGAAGGAAATAATTCGCTTATATTTTTAGATGAAAAAAATATCGCACGCATTTTAAAGCAATATGGTATAGTTAAAGGTGTAGAAACTAAAAAGATTGATTTGGCACACGTGGAGCATATGCTAGAAAAAAATCCTTGGATTCGTCATGCTAAAATTTATTTTGACAATGATAATAATCCTTGTGTTTCTATAGAGGAGAGTGAGCCAATTGCAAGAGTATTTGCGTTAGATGGGAATTCTTTTTACATAGATTCTGCTTGTAGAAAATTACCATTGAGAGAAAATGTGGTAACTAGAGTTCCTGTAGTTACATCATTTACTTCCTCTAATAGTAAGCTGTCAGTTCCTGATAGTTTGCTATTAAGGTCAGTTAGAAATGTTTCTAATTTTATCGTAAAAGATACTTTTTGGAATGCATTTGTTGGTCAGGTAAATATTACGCCTGATAAAAATTTTGAAGTTGTTCCAATCGTTGGAGATGCAATTGTCAAAATTGGCAATTCAGATAGTCTTGTTGCAAAATTTAATAGACTATACAGTTTTTATAAAGGTTCACTTTTGAAAACTGGATTTGGAAAATATGAAACTATAGATGTAAGATATAATAATCAAGTGGTAGCGACTTTGAAGGGAGGTGCAAAGGCGCAAGCAAAAGATACCACTACCTTAAAAGCCATTGCGGCGATTAGAGGTCTACCTCAAAACACTGTAGCGGAAGAAAGTAATAAAACTATAAAACGTCCATAATATGAATCAAAATTTATCATCTTTATCAAATGAAAAAGGTAAAACTTCTGATAATCCAGAAGCGCCTATTATTGTTGGTTTGGATATTGGTACAACTAAAATTGCTGCCATTGCTGGAAGAAAAAATGAATATGGAAAACTAGAAATTCTTGGGTTCGGACAAGCTCCGAGTCACGGTGTACAACATGGTCAAGTTTTAAATATTGACCAAACTATTAGGGCGATCGAAGTAGCAATGGATAATTGTATCAAAAGCAATCCCGACCTTCAGATCAGTGAAGTGTATGTCGGTATCGCTGGACATCACATTAAAAGTTTGCAAACTAGAGGAGATTTAGTTCGCCAAAATTCTATTAACGAAATTCAAGGTTCAGAAATTGAGCAATTGATCGAGAATCAAAGAAAAACATTTATTCCAGCAGGGGATGAAATTATCGATGTAATTCCACAAGATTTTCATGTAGATAATTTCCAAAATATTAAAGATCCAATTGGATACAATGGAGTAAAAGTAGGTGCGAATTTCCATATCATCACTGGTGACCGTAATGCCATCAGAAATATCAATAGAGCAGTAGAAAGAAGTGGTCTGAAAACCAAAGATTTGGTATTGCAACCTTTAGCATCTGCCGCTGCTGTTATGAGCGAATTGGATATGGAAGCAGGTGTAGCGATTTTGGATATAGGTGGAGGTACGTCAGACTTAGCTGTATTTTACGAAGGTATTTTGAAACATACAGCGGTGATTCCTTTTGGTGGTGAGAATATTACCAATGATATTAAAACGGGATTGGGTGTATTGAAACAACAAGCGGAAGCGATGAAAAAACAATTTGGATGCGCTATCGCAAATGAAGCAAAATCCAATGCGTATATTACTATTCCTGGTTTGCGTGGTATGCAACCAAAACAAATCAGTGTAAAAAATCTTGCAAATATCATCCAAGCGAGAATGCAAGAAATTTTGGAATTTGTTAATTATCATTTAAAACAACAAGGATTAGACCCTAAGATTTTAAATGGTGGTATCGTATTGACAGGTGGCGGTTCTCAATTGAATCACTTGTTACAATTGACAGAATATATCACTGGATTAAACGCAAGAATCGGATATTCCAATGAGCATCTTGCTGCTAATCATGTAGATACATTGAAAAATCCAATGTATGCAACTTGTTTGGGTTTGATTTTAAAGGGGTATGATGATTACGAAAAGCAACGTAAAAGTTTCAACAACACATATGTTCATGTCGCAGTTCCTTCTATTTTTGAAAAAACAGGCATGGAAAATGTAGCGAAAGAGGAAGAAGTTTCAGTAGACACTCCAGTAAAACCAAAGGAAGCGAAGAAAAGAAATAAATCCATTTGGGATAACTTCAAAAAATCTTTGTTGGATTTATTCGAAGAGGAAGCAGACCAAGAAATGAAATAATGTAAAATGTGGAAATGTGTATAACATTTTACAACTCAATTAATTATCCATACGATATTTAACTATCTTCATTGATAGTATATTTGATTATATTTAAATAGATTTATATGTTAGAGTTTGATATTCCAAAGCAACAGTCTTCTATCATCAAAGTCATCGGTGTCGGTGGTGGTGGTAGTAATGCCGTTAATTTTATGCATTCTGAAGGCATTGATGGAGTTGATTTCATTATTTGCAATACAGATGCTAAAGCATTGGAACAAAGCGCTATCGCTAACAAAATACAACTCGGACCACACTTGACCCAAGGATTGGGTGCGGGTGCTAATCCTGAAGTTGGGAAACAAGCTACAGAAGAATCTTTGGAAGAGATTCAAAGAATTTTGGAAGTAAATACCAAGATGGCTTTCATCTGTGCTGGCATGGGTGGTGGTACTGGTACTGGTGGAGCTCCTATTATTGCAAAAATCTGTCAAGATTTGGGCATTTTAACTGTCGGTATTGTTACGACTCCATTTAGCTTTGAAGGACCAAGACGTTCTGCTCAAGCGGAAAACGGTATCAAACAATTGGAACCATACGTAGATACTTTGTTGGTGATAAGCAATGACAAATTAAGAATGCAATATGGCAATCTTAAAATGAAAGAAGCTTTCAGTAAAGCTGATAACGTATTGGCAACGGCTGCAAAATGTATTACTGATATTATTAATAGTCGCGGACATATCATCGTGGATTTCAATGATGTATGTACTGTTATGAAAAATGGTGGTGTTGCTATATTGGGTAGTTCTGCTGTGGATGGTGACGATCGTGCACAAAGAGCAATTGAAGAAGCATTAAATTCTCCATTATTGAATGATAGCGATATCCGTGGTGCAAAATGGATATTGTTAAATGTCAATACTTCAGAAGGTGAAGATGAATGTAGCATGGACGAATTTGAAACCATTAATAATTATGTACGTGAACAGGCTGGTGAAGCTACGGACGTAATTATGGGTATAGGTTATGATAATGCTTTGAATAAAAAATTGGGTATTACCTTAATTGCTACCGGATTTGAACATAAAGATCCATTTGCAAAAGAAGATCCAAGAGCTGCACAAAAGCAAAAAGCCGAAGAAGAAAAAGTTATTTTTACGTTGGGCGGAGCTAATGGAAGCTCTTCTGTTAAAAAAGAAGATCCTTATGCTCCTAAGATGGTAGAAAATAGTAATGAAAATAATGAAATTGACGGTCCAGTACATTTAGACCTAAATTTAAATGAAGCAGAGATCGTACATCCTCAATTTAGAAAAACTCCTGAAAATGTAACAAATCAATTTAGCCCGGTTCAAAAACCGTATGAAAATTTTGGTGGTTACTTTAAAAAGGAAGAGCCTAAAGCTACTTATAATCCATTTCCTCAACAAACAGCAGAAGATTTAGGGTTGCAATATAATAGTCCAGAAGAGCCAAAATTTGAAAATTCCAATTCTTCAAACAATAATTATACTCAACCAATCGAATTTGAAGAGACGGATGTGGAGAAACAAAAAAGAATGGCACAAGATCGTATTAAAAAATTAAGAGAATTGCAATTTAATGTAAATGGCAGTGATCCCAATAATGAATACGATACTGTTCCTGCATACGTGAGAAGAAATATGGATATGTTTGGTGACAATTCAGAATCTTCTGCAGAAAATTTTTACAGTAAGTATCAAGTGAAAAAAGACGATAAAGACAATACAAATATTTCTAGTCTTAATACTTTCTTAGACGGAAAAAGGCCAGATTAAGTTTTTTTCTTTTATGGATTTGTTTTTAGTTTTATCCTCTCGTACACACGAGAGGATTTTTATTTTTCGCGATAAAAAATAAAATTTTGTAGATTTATTTTGTGTTGTACCTTTGCCATCCCAAAAAGTTCTGAAATTCAGAATGGTTTTGTTTGGGAGTTTAGAATATTTCTAAACGTTTTAACCAAAAAAGTATTAAAAAATGGCAAAGGAAATCTCAGGATTCGTGAAATTGCAGGTTAAAGGTGGAGCAGCCAATCCAGCACCTCCAGTAGGTCCTGCATTGGGTTCCAAAGGTGTCAACATCATGGAATTTTGTAAACAATTCAATGCAAGGACACAAGACAAACCTGGAAAAGTATTACCAGTATTGATTACTGTATACTCTGACAAGTCTTTTGACTTCGTTATCAAAACAGCTCCTGCTTCTATCCAACTTTTGGAAGCTGCTAAAATCAAAAAAGGTTCTAAGGAAAGTAATCGTGAAAAAGTAGGTAAAGTTACTTGGGATCAAGTAAAGGCTATCGCTGAAGACAAAATGCCTGACTTGAACTGCTTTACGGTTGAAAGTGCAATGAAAATGGTTGCTGGTACTGCACGCAGTATGGGTCTTACCGTTGAAGGTGCAGCACCATGGGACAATTAATTCACTTCCTTAAAACTTATTATTTGCTATGGCAAGCTTAACAAAGAAAAGAAAAGTTGCGAACACTAAAGTTGATATAAACAAAGCATATACTTTACAAGAAGCAACTTCATTAGTAAAAGAAGTTAACACAACTAAATTTGATAGTTCTGTTGACTTACACGTACGTCTTGGCGTTGATCCAAGAAAAGCAGACCAACAAGTGCGTGGTACTGTAACATTACCAAACGGTACAGGTAAAACTAAAAAAGTTTTGGTTTTATGTACTCCAGATAAAGAAGAAGCGGCAACTGCTGCAGGTGCTGATTTCGTAGGTTTGGATGAATTTGTTCAAAAAATTGAAGGTGGATGGACTGATGTAGATGTAATTATCGCTACTCCTTCTGTAATGCCTAAAATTGGTCGTTTGGGTAAAGTATTAGGTCCTCGTAACTTAATGCCAAATCCTAAAACTGGTACTGTAACCAACGATGTTGCAGCAGCAGTAAACGAAGTAAAAGGTGGTAAAATCGCATTTAAAGTAGATAAAGCTGGTATCGTACACGCATCTATCGGTCGTGTATCATTTACTCCTGAGAAATTAGCTCAGAATGGTCAAGAATTGATCAACGCTTTATTGAAATTGAAACCAACTACCATCAAAGGTACTTATTTGAAAGGCGTAAGCTTGGCTGCTACAATGGGGCCTGGTATTGCTATCGACACAAAATCTGTTCAAAATTAGGAATGGCTTCTGCCTCGCAGAAAGTAATTTTTAATTAACGTGTTTGAAATTATTCACACGGACAAAATTTTTGAAAATGACAAAAGAACAAAAAAACGAAGCCATTGAACTTTTGAAAGAAAAGTTCAATCAATATAACAACTTCTACGTGACAAATACAGATGCGTTGACTGTAGAACAAGTTGGTAAATTACGTCGTGCTTGTTTCAGCAAAAATGTTGAAATGAAAGTTGCGAAAAATACTTTGATCAAAAAAGCTTTGGAAGCTATCGATGCTGAAAAATATACAGGTGTATATGACAGTTTAAATGGTGTTACTGCTTTATTGTTCAGTGAAAATCCTAAAGATCCAGCTTTGATCATTAGCTCTTTCCGTAAAGATGCTAATTCTGAAAAACCTGAATTGAAAGCTGCTTATATCGATTCTGATATCTTCATTGGTAACGACCAATTGGGTACTTTGAAAGAATTGAAAAGCAAAAGCGACCTTATCGGAGAAATCATTGGTTTGTTACAATCTCCAGCAAAAAATGTTATCAGCGGCTTAAAGAGCGGTGGCAGCACTATTGCAGGATTGATCAAAACTTTGTCAGAAAGAGAAGGTTAATTTATTTGTACTAAAATAGGGTGTAAAATATTTTATACTCTATTAAAAATATCAGCTTGCCTGTAAGCTGAAATTAAATTTTTTTAATCATCCGCTGGAGCACAGGCTATGAAAGCGGGAAAAATTCTAATTAAAATGGCAGATATTAAAGCATTTGCAGAACAATTAGTTAACTTGACTGTAAAAGAAGTTAACGAATTAGCACAAGTATTGAAAGACGAATATGGTATCGAACCAGCTGCTGCTGCTGTTGCAGTTGCTGCAGGTCCTGCTGCTGGTGGCGCTGCTGCTGCAGAAGAAAAAACTTCTTTCGACGTAATCTTAACTAGCGCTGGTGCAGCTAAATTAGGTGTTGTTAAAGTTGTTAAAGAATTGACTGGATTAGGTCTTAAAGAAGCTAAAGATTTAGTTGACGGAGCTCCTAAAGCAGTTAAAGAAGGTGTAGATAAAGCTACAGCTGATGACTTAGCAGCTAAATTGAAAGAAGCTGGTGCTGAAGTTGAAATTAAATAATTTTATTTCGACCTCATTTCTCTATTGTTAATAGAGCAAATAATAAATATTAACCCGATACAAGCAATTGTATCGGGTTTTTATTTTGTAGAATCACGTTCGATTAGTTTTGTCGCAAAATAAAAGTCTTTATCGATTTCCTTATTTTTCGTTCTAGTCTCGATGATTTCAATTATTTTATCCGTCACTTCTTCTATTGGTTGTTGCACTGCTGTAATACTAGGCGTATATAGTTTGAAATTATGATTGTCATCATAACCTATTACTGCAATATCTTCAGGAATTGCTTTATTCATGAGCTTTAAAACATGTAAGCCATTTGATGTGAGATAATTTGTAGTGAATAAAATGGCGTCAATATTGGGATATTTTTTCAGAAAATCAAGCATTCTCGGCTTGATTACTTCTACATTTTTTTCATAGGGTAGTTTTAATATATAAGATTTTAGTTGATGTGTTTTTATCGCCTTTTTATATCCATTAAGACGGTCTTGCATTTGTGACTGATTAGAGTTTAATGTTATTAAGGCGATTTCTTTTCTTCCTTTTTCTATTAAATAACTCGTTGCATTAACTACGCCATCGAAATTATTTACAAGAACGTTGTGTGCAGGGACATTCGCCAGTCCACGATCATAAACAATGATAATTTTACCTTCATTAATTAAAGTGTTTAATTGATCCTCTATGCCTAATGGTGGAGCTATAATATATGCGTCTACATTATATTGTTTATAGGTTTGTAAAAGAGCAGAAGCGATTTCTGGGTTATTTTCAGAACTAGAAAAGAGTATTTTATAACCAAATTTATTTGCTTTAATTTCTAGACTTCGAGCAATTACTGCGAAAAAAGGGTCGGCTATATTTTCTAAAATTACACCTAAAATATTGGATTTTCCTTTTCTGAGATTCTGCGCGATCTTATTCGGTGTAAATTTTATTTCTTTTAAATAATCTTCTACTTTTTTAGCTAATATGGGGCTTATTCTTCTTTCTTTCGTTTTTCCATTGAGTACTGCAGATATGGTACTGATGGAAACATTAAGTTGAGAAGCTATTTTTTTGATAGAATGTTGATTTACCATAGTGAAATCTTATTAACAGTTGATTAAGGATTGAGTTGTGCAATACTAACTAATGTTTGCAAAAATGTTATATTTTGCATGCAAAAACGTTTTCGCATGCTTATGTATAATAATTATTCTGTTGTTCAAGATAATGAATTGCTTTGTTTATGCCAATCTGGGAATGAATCTGCTTTTTCCGAAATGTATAATAGATATAAACGAAGTTTAATTTCATTTGCCAATGCGCATTTAGAAAATATTGCAATAGCTGAAGATATAGTCCATGATGTTTTTTTAAGTTTATATTCAAGAAGAATAAATTTAAAAATTGAAATTTCTGTTTACGCCTATTTATTAAAATCAATTAAATACAAGATTATAAATTTAAGGAGAAAGCAAATCGTACAACAAAAATATGCGAAAAATATTTTTATTTGTGATAAATGCGAAAACGATTTTGCGAAAGAGGACGAATTAAAAATAACAACAAGTCGACTCAAAATAGCCATAAATAAAATGCCTTTAAAATGTAAAGAAGCATTTATTCTCAGTAGAGAAGTGGGTTTAAGCCAAAAGGAAATTGCCCAAAAAATGTCTATTTCTTGTAGTACGGTAGAAAAACATATCGTTAAAGCACTAAAAATAGTAAGGCAGGAATTGATGAATTAACCAATCGACTATAACTAACTATCATAATTACATATTACATGAACAATTATTTAGAGGATTCAAGAATTATATTAACCTTAGATGCTGGTGGTACCAATTTTGTTTTTTCTGCGATTAAAAATGGAGATCTAATAGTCGCACCGATGATATTGAATGCTTGTTCTGATAATTTGGATAAGTGTTTGAATAATTTAGTTATTGGTTTTTCAAATGTGATAGAATTGTTGCCTTATGCTCCATCTGCAATTAGTTTTGCATTTCCTGGTCCTGCTGATTATCCAAATGGTATAATAAGTAACGATCTTCCAAATTTTCCAGCATTCAAAAATTTAATAGGTTTCCCACTTGCCACATATTTAGAAGAAAAATTTCAGATTCCTGTTTATATAAATAATGATGGGAATTTATATGCTCTTGGTGAAGCAATGTTTGGATTTTTACCTTCGATCAATAATGTTTTAAGGTCTAAAGGTATAAACAAGGAATATAATAATTTATTAGGATTAACCTTAGGCACTGGTTTTGGCGGTGGCATCGTAATAAATAGTCGACTTTTACATGGAGAAAATTCTTGTGCAGCAGAGATTTATAGTTTACGTAGTTATGAAAACGCTGAATGGTTTGTAGAAGAAACATTAAGTATACGCGGTATTCAACGAATCTACAGAAAATTGGCAAATGAAACTAGGAACTTTAATCCATATCAAATCTTCAAAATTGCACAGGGAGAATTAGACGGTAATAAAAATGCAGCTATTGAAACTTATAGTTTGTTCGGAAAAGTTCTGGGAGATGCAATTGCCAATTGTATCTCTATTTTAGACTGTCTAGTTGTAATTGGCGGCGGTATTATAGGCGCTTCTGAATTATTTATGCCTAGTTTAATGGGGCATTTAAATGGAACTATAGAATCCTCCTCAGATACTTCAATTAAAAGAATTCCTCAAAAAATTTACAATTTAAATGATGAAATAGAAGTTGAAAAATTTCTATATGGAAATGAAGTAGTCTTGGAAAGTTCCTATTACTCAAATAAAATTAATTATGATAATCATCGCCGCTTAGGAATTGCATTATCTAAGATTGGTGCGAGTGAAGCCATTGCTAAAGGTGCATACGCATATGCGATTCAAAAATTGGAATTAATAAAATAAAGTTTATGAGAAAAGTTTTGTTATTTATTATTACTAGTTTCTTATTCTTAGATTGTTATAGTCAGAGTACATTTTCCGATTATGCCCGACTCCTAGAAATGGGTATTCAGGATAATTTTTACATAAAGGATTCTGGATATTATCGTGAAAATGCGAAAGGTGTTAAATCTGACAATCCAGTGTCTTATTTATGGTCATTATGTGCTTTAGTTCAAGCAGAATATGACTATAGTTTGCAACATAAAAGTAATCATTTAACACAAGTATATAATGTTATAGATAAATATTATGATACTAGATTACCAGCACCTGGATATGCTTCATATAGCCCGATATTGAAACAAGATGATCGGTATTATGATGATAATCAATGGATTGGTATCGCAGCACTAGATGGATATATAAAAAATAAGAATCTGAAATTATTGGAAATCGGAAGTACTGTATATCGATTTATGGTATCAGGAATGGATACAGTTTTAGGTGGTGGAATTTATTGGGTTGAAGAGCGAAAAGAAAGTAAAAATACCTGTTCTAATGGACCAGGAATTCTTGTCGCATTAAAAATGTATAGTGCCACAAATAATAAAAACTATTTAGATTCTGCTAAGCTACTATATGATTGGACTATGAAAACACTGCAGGATAAAGATTTCTTATTTTGGGATAATATTCACACTAAAGATCATAAAATTGATTCTCAAAAATATTCCTATAATGTCGGAACAATGTTGGAATCCTCTGCTTATTTATTTCAAATAACAAAAGAGAAGAAATATTTAAATGCAGCTTTGAATATGGCGAAGGCTAGTGATTCTTATTTTTTAAAAGATGGAAAATTCAAAGATGATTACTGGTTTAGTGCAGTTTTGCTTAGAGGATTGAAACGATTATATTCTATTAATAAAAATCCTATTTATATTAATCATTTTTCAGATGCGGTAAAAAATGCATTAAAGGAAGACTGGGATGCTTCGCGCAATATAATGGGGAAAAATGGAAATCATAATCTTGTTTGGCAAGGTGGTATGTTAGAAATGTTGTGTAGTCTAAAATAATATTTTAAAAAATATAGATATTCAATAGCGGTAATCTTCTGTTAAAGCGACTTAACAATTAAGTGTATGAATTGTCATGTGCTTATTTTCTAAATTTAAATTAATGTACTATGCTTGCCAAAGGTTTTATTACAAAAACTAAGTTCAAGTTTTTTGCATTTGCACTGTTATTATTTTTGAATAACAGCCTATTTGCACAAACAAATGCTGGTTCTATAAAGGGAACTGTGCGATCGGAGAAAGGTCAAAATGTGAACGGAGTCTCCGTAAATATTGTATCAAATGGAAAAATCGTTAAAACTGTGGAGACTGATTCCTTGGGTTTTTTCCAATTTGATGGTTTAGATAATACTAAAACATATGACTTGTCATTTGTTGATATTAATTTTGAATCTGTTAAAAGAGAAAATATCAAAACAGGAGATACTATTGATGTTGATCTGAGACCCAATCATGCTAATTTAGATGAAGTTATTGTAGTTGGATACGGTACTCAAAAGAAAAAGGATTTAACTTCTGCGATTGCGGAGGTTACCGAAAAAGATTTCAATAGTAGTGGTGCTAGAAATGCAATGGATTTAATTCAAGGAAAAGTAGCAGGTTTATCTATAACTAGAACTGCAGGTACTAACCCTAACTCTAGCCCGAGTATACAATTACGTGGAGTGGCATCAATTAACGGTACGAATAGCCCCTTAATTGTTATAGATGGAGTTCCTGGTGGTAATCTTGATTTATTACAACAGAGCGATATAGAATCGATGACCGTATTAAAAGATGGTTCGGCGGCTGCAATCTACGGTACAAGAGCAAATGGCGGCGTAATTCTAGTTACCACAAAAAAAGCAGGAAAAGGTAAAGCTCAATACAACTACTCTGGTTATGTAAGAAAAGAGGCTTTATATAGACATCCTAAAGTGATGGATGCTGCTATGTATAGGCAGAAAATAAGCGAAGGAGTCATAGGGGAAAAACAGGACATGGGAAGCTCAACAGATTGGTTTAATGAATTGGTTAATCATGGTAATGTGTCCCATTATCATAATCTATCTATGAGTGGAGGTACAGCCAATACGAGTTATCGTGCAAGTCTGTATTTCTCTAACATGGATGGTATTGCAAAACAAAATACTAGACAACAATATGGAGCTACTTTGGCGATAGTTAATAATGGCTTTAATAACAGACTACGCACTGAGATCAATGCAATGATAAATAACAATAAAGCAAATTTACTTGGTGGCGGTGGATGGACCGATGCATTGTTTAATTCTAATCCTACACAGAGTCCTTATGATAGTTCGAATGCTGCGTCAGGAGGTTATTGGTATGTACAAAATAGTCCAAATGTAGTTGCGGATTTAAACCAAAAGAAGAGTTTGAGAGATCAACAAACTAGCTTAGTTCAATTTAATTCTACTTTAACGATTTCAAAGGATTTATCAGCATCACTTCAAGGTTCCGTGCAACGTAATCAATATGTAGATAATCAGTTTAATAATTTGGAATCACATTCTTCTCTAGCAGATGGTGATTATCCTGGCGGTGGTTACGCTTATAAAGGTACATTTTTGGCAAATGATTATTTGATTAGTCCAACTGTCAACTATCAATCATCTTTTTCTACTAATCATAATTTGAGTGCTGTAGTTGGTTATACTTATCAGAATCATTTAGAAGAAAGTTTTTCCGCGAGTAATAAGGGGTTTTCTAATAATGAAGTTGGAGAAAATGACTTAAATTCTGGTATAGCATTAGCAAATGGAAAGGCATCTATGTCTAGTAATAAACTAGGAAATAAATTAGTAGCATTTTTCGGAAGGGTAAATTATTCCTATAAAGGAAAATATTTAGCTCAATTTGTTTTAAGACATGAAGGTTCGACGAGATTTGGTGATAATAATAAATGGGGAAATTTTCCCGCAGTTTCCCTTGGCTGGACTATTAATCAAGAAGAATTTATGAAGAATGTTTCTTGGATTAATAATTTGAAATTGAGAGCTGGATTTGGAGAAACAGGTAATCAAGACTTTACAAATGGTATTTCGGTTGTGACATTAGGAACGGGTGGTTATTACTTATTTCCGGATGGTTCTTGGAAACAGACTTACGGACCAGATAAAAATGCAAATCCTAACTTGAAATGGGAAACGAAAAAGGAGTTCAACTTTGGTCTAGACTTTTCCTTATTTAACTATGGATTGACAGGTTCCGTTAACTACTTTATAAGAAATACTTCTAATTTGGTGGCAGATGTAACTGCACAACAGCCTGCAAATGCGAATGATAATACTTGGGAAAATATAGGATCCTTAAGAAACCGCGGATTTGAAATCCAATTAGGCACAGATCCTATACGTACGTCCAATTTCGATTGGCATATTGATGTAACCGGCTCACATGCCATTAGCACATTAACACAATATTCATTAGGCAGCTATTTGTATGGCGGTAATATTGGCAATCCAGGAAACTTAGGTAATTCGGAAAGAATAGGACAGGGGGATCAAATTGGTACTTTTTACGGATTGAAACATGCTGGTTTTGATGATGCGGGCAAATTTTTAGTTTATAATAAAGCAGGGCAAGCTATTTCTACGACAGATGCAGTAGATGATGATAAAACCAAAATAGGAAATGCTATGCCTAAGTATTTTGCATCCATGACCCATAGTTTTACATATAAGAATTTTTCTCTTCGTATGATGTTTAGGGGACAATTTGGCTACAAGATTTTGAATACTATGGATATGTTGTATGGCAATCAGACTAGTTTGCCGAATAATGTACTATTAAGAGCATTTTCTACCTATAATAACATTCATGATGGATATTTCTATGATAGTTATTACCTCCAAAATGGAAATTTTGTCAAGCTAGATCAACTAACGTTTTCTTATAAAATACCAATGAAGGAAAATAATTATATAAGGAACATAGATGTATATGTTACGGGTTCAAATTTATGGCTAATAACTGGTTATAAAGGAAACGATCCTGATGAAGTTGCTAATACAGGCTTATTTCCTGGCGTAGATGCGACAGGCGTTTATCCTAGTACCCGTTCTTTCCTTTTGGGTGTCAATATTGGATTTTAATATTAAAAGACATTATTTTATGAAAAAAATATCGAACTATAAGATAGTTTCACTAATACTATTGCTATTAATACTATCTTATTCTTGTACAAAATTAGATGAAACTCTTTATAGCAATATTAAAGCATCTAGTTATTATGAAAATCAAAATGAAATTTTAGCTGCGGTCTTAAGACCATATACACATGCAAATGCGTGGGCTACATCCACAGATGCAAGGAGTTGGTGGAAAGTGAGTGAACTTTCTGCAGATCAGCTTGCTTGGCCAAGGAAAGGTGTGGACGGAGAAGATGGCGGTATTTGGAGACGGCTCCATTATCATACTTGGACTTCAAATGATGATATATCAAGAACTCCGTGGACTTTAATGTGGGATGGTATAGGATATTGTAATGTTGGAATTGAATTTATTGAAGCAAAATCTGCAGCAGAAATAGGAATTACTGAAGAGGAAAAAGCTAGCTATGTAGCAGAACTAAAGATAGAAAGAGATTTTTACTATATACGCACAATGGATCTTTATGGTAATATTCCTTATGTAACATCGACTAGTGTTAAAAATCCAGAAACTTTAAAATCTTCTGTTGTTTTTGATTCCATCGAAAATGATATCAAAGCAAATATTGCCAATATGCCACTTCTTTCTTCATCTAATTATGGTAGATTAACGAAGGCTGGTGCATATGCAATGTTAGTAGAGTTATATTTAAATGCAGAAGTATGGAGTGGTACTCCCAGATGGCAAGATTGTATAAATGCTTGTGACTCCATTTTAATTGGAAATGTCGGGGGCGTTACTGGAAGTTCGATAAGCTTAGATTCAAGTGTTACAGAGACGTTTGAAACCACTAATAAAACATCTCAAGAGCAAATATTTTCTATCGCGTATAACTATCAAACAGCAAATTGGAGCCCTGGATGGCCAGATAATTTCTATCATTTTAATCAAAAAATTGTTTATGGAGGAAATAGAAATGGAAATAATGGAATTGTTTTAATACCTGGAGTATTTAGTACCTACGACAATGCAGATAGAAGAAAAAAAGAATGGTTTTGGGTAGGACAATTATATGGCTATGATGCAAAAACAAATACTCCAAATGCTGATTCAACTAAGCCTTTGCTAGGATATCGTGAATATGCTAATCAGCCAATTGCATTCGTGGATGCGATAAAAAGATTTAGTACATTGGGTAAAAATCCTAGTAGTTCTGATTCTTTGGGATTACCATCAAATATGACTACTGGAGAAGAAAATAGTGGTGTAAGATTTAATAAATATAGAATAGGAGCATCTACAGATGTTAACTACAATAGTACTGATTGGATTATTTATCGCCTGACTCAAATTTATTATGCAAAAGCGGAAGCCTTAATGCGCTTACATGGTAATACTCCTACGCAAGAGGCCGTAGATTTAATTAATGCTTGTAGGAAAAGAGATTTCGATGCTTCTGTTTGGAATGATAAAATGTTTACATTGACGAATTTTAATATGGATACTTTGTTAGCAGAAAGAGGTAGAGAATTTATATTTGAAGGATATCGCCGCCAAGATTTAATTCGATTTGGCAAGTTTGCTACAGGATCTTGGTGGGATCATACTCCCACAAATGCAACTAAAGAATTGTTCCCAATTCCAATTGAGCAACTTGGCTTAAATCCAAGCCTAGTTCAAAATCCTGGATACTAGTAAATATTAAAAATGTGAATGATTTTTCATTCACATTTTTAATTAACGATTGACTAACATTGTAAAAACTTAATTTCAACCAATTAAATTAACACATGCACAGAAGAAAATTTTTATACAATATTGGAATGGCTGGAACTGGAGTTATGTTAGGCTCTAATACCGTATTCGCAAAAAGTCCAGATTTTCCCATAGTTAGAGTTGCAAAAGATAAACGAAATTTCACTAGTTCAATTATCGAAGCCGCTATAGCAGAATTTCAAAAAAATGTAAAAAACAAAGAACTTACTTGGCTTTTCGCCAATTGTTTTCCTAATACCTTAGATACGACAGTTTTTTATTCAGAGGAAAAGGGAATTCCTGATACGTATGTAATTACAGGAGATATAGATGCTATGTGGATGCGTGATAGTAGTGCTCAAGTGTGGCCATACATGCAATTTGCAGGTAAGGACCCCAAAATCCATAAGTTAATAGCTGGTGTGATTAATAGGCAAAAACACTACATACTAGAAGATCCTTATGCAAATGCATTTTATAAAAATGATACGCAAATAAGCGAATGGGAATCTGACCTAACAGACATGAAACCCGGGATTCATGAAAGGAAATGGGAAATTGATTCTTTATGTTATCCAATAAGGTTGGCCTATAATTTTTGGAAAATTACTGGAGATACTTCTCCTTTTGATGACAAGTGGGAGAATTCTGTATCTACAATTTATGAAACCTTTATAGATCAACAAAAAAAGACAGGAGATGGTAAATATCATTTTCAAAGAAAAACAGAAAATGCGACAGATACACAACCAATGCATGGCTATGGTTATCCTGTGAATCCAATAGGTTTAATCTCTAGTGCTTTTAGACCTAGTGATGATGCTACCCTATATTCATTTTTAATTCCAAGTAATTTCTTTGCTGTGAAGAGTCTGAAACAAGCTGCAGAGATGTTACGTACAGTTAGAAAAAATGAAGTATTATCTAGTAAATTAATAGTCTTAGCAACGGAGGTACAATCAGCATTAGATAAATATGCCACTATAGTTCATCCTAGATTTGGTAAAATCTATGCATTTGAAATAAATGGTTTTGGTGGTGTTAATCCAATGGACGATGCAAATGTTCCTAGTTTGTTATCCTTACCTTATTTGGATAGTATTGATGCGAATGATCCGATTTATCAAAATACTCGAAAATTTGTATGGTCTGCATCTAATCCATTTTTTTATAAAGGAACAGTTGCAGAAGGTATTGGTGGTCCGCATGTGGCGAAGGATATGATTTGGCCAATGAGCATTATTATCAAAGGATTGACTTCTAATGATCAAGAGGAAATAAAAAGTTGTATTCAAATGCTTATGCGAAGCCATGCGGGTAAAGGATTTATGCATGAATCTTTTAATAAAGATGATGCTTCTAAATTTTCGCGTAGTTGGTTTGCATGGACGAATACTTTGTTTGGTGAATTGCTATGGAAAACTTATAATAATCATTTATCCTTATTAAATACAATATAAATGGGCAAGCAACTTTTATTTATAGTCTTGTTTTTATATTTGTCCTTGTCAGGTAATGGACAAAAGTTGCCAAATTGGTGTATTGGTCCGTTTATCCGACCCTCAAAAGTGAATCCGATTATAGAGCCGGATTCTTCCACATTTTTAGATCCTATGACTAATAGTTTGTTGAAATGGAAAGCTAGTGATGTATTTAATCCTGCCGCGGTATTAAAAGGCGATACTATCTGCGTGTTATATAGATCTGAGGATAAGAGTGCGATGGGAATAGGAAAACGTACGTCTCGCATTGGATTAGCGACCTCTTTAAATGGTATAAACATGTCATTCGAAAAAGAGCCAGTTTTATATCCAGCTGAGGATAATCAAAAAAGGAATGAATGGCCAGGAGGGTGTGAGGATCCTAGAGTCGCAGTTAATGATGATGGAGACTATGTGATGCTCTATACACAATGGAATAGACAGGTGCCAAGATTAGCGGTCGCAATAAGTAAAGATTTAAGGCATTGGCATAAATATGGTCCAGTATTTCAGACCGCTTTCAATGGACGATATAAAGATATGGCTACTAAATCGGCATCCATCGTAACTAAACTGAAAAATGGAAAATTAGTTATTACTAAGGTAAATGGAAAATATCTAATGTATTGGGGCGAAGAACATGTATATATGGCAAGTTCTACTGATCTTATTCATTGGAAACCATTGGAGGATCGTGAAGGGCATTTGGCCGAATTAATTTCTCCGAGAAAAGGTTTTTTCGATAGTAAGCTTACGGAATGTGGTCCTCCTGCTATATTAACCCAAAGAGGAATAGTTCTTATGTATAATGGGAAAAATGATGAAGGCCCTAATGCCGATAATAACTATACTAAAAATGCTTATTGTGCAGGACAAGTTTTATTTGATAAAAAAAATCCTACTAAAGTTTTGGAACGATTAAATACTCCATTTTTAATACCAGAGGCCTCATTTGAAAAAAGCGGTCAATATCCCGCTGGTACTGTTTTTATAGAAGGTTTAGTGTTTAGAAATAATAAATGGTATTTGTATTACGGATGTGCAGATTCAAGAGTGGCTGTAGCGATAACAAAATAGTTATATATATTTAAGACTAAGATGATTTACTTAGTCTTGAATATAAAACCAATGCCATATACATTGTTGATTTGGATACTTGCATCCTTTCCAAAATATTTTCTTAATCTAGAGATAAATACATCTAAACTTCTACCAAGAAAATAATCATTTTTGCCCCAAAGATCCACCAAAATATCTTCCCTTTTTAAAATAATATTTTGATGTGCAAATAAATATTCTAACAATTCTGCTTCTCTTAACGTTAGGGTAATATCTTTTCCTTTCACGTTGAGATGCAGTAAGGTTTTATTAAATTCGGTATCGCCTATTATTATTGCAGCATTATTAATGTTGAGTGCAGGATTATTTTCCATTACGTTTTTCTCAACATGATTATTTCTTTTTAGGATATTTTTAAGTCGAAGAACTAATTCATCGATATCAAATGGCTTCGTAATGTAATCATCCGCACCAATTTTTAAGCCTTTAATTTTATCATTTTTTTCTTTGCGAGCGGTTAAAAATATAAACGGTTTATCACTAATATTATTGATATGCTCTGCTAGTTCAAATCCATCCATTTCTGGTATCGACACATCTATTATGACTAAGTCGATTTCACTTTGATTGTTTGTGAAATATTCAAAAGCACTTTTTCCATTTGTTGACCATTCAACACTAAAGTCATTAATTTCGAGATATTGCTTGATCACACTTCCCAAATCTATTTCATCTTCAACAAAAAGTAATCTGTTCATTCTTAAATTTAATTTAGATAGTTATCACAAAGGTAGAACCTTCTGATGGGATACTTTCAATATTAACATCCCAATTATGCATTAATATACATTGTTTAACATAAAAAAGACCTAAACCTAATCCCCCTGCGCTGGTAAGCTTATTGTTATGTCTGTAAAATTTTTCAAATATACGTTTCTTTGTTTTTTCCGTCATTCCAATTCCATTATCCTGAATAGAGATTTGTATTTTTTTTTCTAATGTATATTCTAACTTGATATTAATTACTTTAAATTCTTGATTGTTATATTTTATTCCGTTGTCAATTATATTTTGTATCATAGTCGTAAACCAAAAAATATCAATAGGTATATTTTTTTCTACTTTTAAATTATTTATAAATTTTATTTCTTGGTATTTTGATAAAATTTTGGTTTTATAGTCTTCTATAATCGTATTTAATATTTCGCCAATATTTTGCTTTTGTTTATGACTATTTGCGGGATTGGATTTAGTCAAGTTTAATACTTGTCCAAATAAATCATTTAGCCTTTTAGTTTGTCTTTCGATAATATCTGTAAGTGTGCGACTTTTTGTAGTTTGAGTCAGAAAGGTTTCGTTCTGTAGCGATTTGTTTGCAATAATAATAGCAGTCAAAGGGGTGTTGAATTCATGAGAAATACTGTTGATGAAATCTTTTTGCATTTCTGCCAGTTTTTTCTGTTTGATCCAATTATTAAATGTAATAAAAAATAATATAATAATAGAAATAATAGAAGAAATTGAAAGTAAAAATGTGGGTAACATTTTTTCTAAAATGACAATTGCTCTGTTGTTATTTTCAATATGTAATGAAAATTCAATTCTGTATGACTTATCTGTTGGACTGCTTATAGTAAGTGCAGTAACCCTATTGTATGTTGTAGGGTTTTGTAAATCTCCTCCAATAATTTCACATTGATGTAGGTTATTGTAGGGGTATATTGTAATGTAACTATTTCTCTGAAATGCAACTTCAAATTTGTTAATAGCCAATGCATATTTGTATCCTTTCGAAAAATGATGTTTTATTTTTATGATAGAATCTAGTATTGATTTTAAATTATTATGTTTCTTCAAATGAGAAAAAATAGAAGTCATCATAGCTTTGGAATCAACCCTGAATTTAGATGGGTTTTTATTATAGTCGACTTCGAGAATGTCGATATTTTTATTAAAAACAGAATCAATAATATTACTTCCTCCTGGATACAGTTTGTCATTTACAATAGCTTTAGAGTAATCATTATTTATCATATCCCTTTCGTCAGAAAAGAAATGTTCTGATTTAATAGTGTAAGTATTGTATATTAAAAAAAATTGAACTGTAGACAAAATTACTATACTAAATACTGCAATAGTTATATATTTTAAGGATATCGCTTTCATATTTAAAAGTAAAAATACTTTTAAATATGAAAAATATTTTATTGTTTAAATTCCATTAACAAAGCATTCGTTATTTGTTATTAACTTTTTTTTATCAATTATTATAGTTTTACTTTAGAAAATATGACTGGTCTATCTTCCCTTATTTTATAACCTTATTAATGAGAATTATGACTTTGAAAAAACTGCGATTAGCTGTTTGTTTTGTTTTTTCAATCTTGTGTACATTTTTTATATTTTGTTTTTCGACTAAAGCTAATGCACAAGAAAAAATTACAATAACAGGGACTGTTCGTGATAACTTAAATGCTATTGTTAATGGAGCTTCTATTACTAATCTGAACTCTCATAAAGTTGTTTTAACAAGTAGTTCGGGTACATTTTCTATTGATGCCCACAGAGGAGATTCATTAAAAGCTTCCTATATTGGGTATCAAGATATCGTCTGGAAGTTTACAGATCTAATAAACTATGATTTAGTTTTAAATGCATCTTCAGGTAGTCTGAATGATGTAGTTGTTACTGGTTTTGGGCAAAAGGAGAGAAAGTCTAGTCTAGTTGGATCGATTGCAACTGTAAATGCTCAAGATTTACAACATCCTGTTGCTAATTTAAGTACGATGTTAGCTGGTCGTATAGCTGGTGTAGTAGGGGTTCAACGATCTGGTCTTCCTGGTAGTAATTCTGCGGATATATGGATTCGAGGTATTCAAAGTTTTGGTAGTAACCCAACAGGACCATTGATTATAGTCGACGGGGTTCAAGGCAGAAATATAAACGATTATGATCCTGAAGATATTCAATCTTTTTCTGTATTAAAAGATGCTGCGGCTACGGCCTTGTATGGTTCTTTAGGAGCCAATGGAGTTATTTTAATTACTACCAAAAGAGGAAGCGAAGCGAAAAGTCAAATTATGGGTCAATTTCTTCAAGGAATTACAACCTTTACTAAACTTCCAAAAATGGCTGATGCTGGGACGTTCATGAATCTAAAAAATGAAGCGGAGGAAGCTTCTGGATATGCGCCTAGTTATACTCAAGATTATATAGATAGCACTTTGGATCCTAATGCAAACCATTACGTTTATCCTAATGTAGACTGGTTTAAACAAGTATTCAAGAGTAGTTCTATGAATCGAAAAGCTACAGTAAGTGCAACAGGTGGCTCAGATAATACTCAATACTATGTTTCCCTTAACTACTATGATGAGACTTCTATGATAAAACAAGATCCTTCTCAGTCTCAGTATAATGCAGGTACAAGATTTTCTAGATATAATTTTACTTCAAATGTAGACATGAGATGGACGAAGACTACAAAGTTTTCTTTGTCTATTCAAGGATATATAACTTCTTTTAATCAACCAGGCACTGGCGCTGGTGGTAGTAATTACACACTAGGTTCTAGTTCTGGAGCCCAAGCAGCATTTTCAGATGCAATGAATGCAAGCCCTGTTAGAGTTCCTGCTTTTTATCCTGGAAATTTAGTTGCTGGAGTAGCCGAAGGGTCGACCCCTTCTCCAAATCCGTGGGCTTCTGTAACCCAGACTGGTTATGATAATATTTATACATCTCAATTAAATAGTACTCTATCATTACAACAAGATTTTGGGTTTTGGGTTAAAGGATTGTCGGCAAATGCTCAGTATTCCTTTGATAATGAGAGTCAGAACGAAAATTATAGAACAAGACAGAGAAGTATTTGGTATTTAAATCAGGCACAGCCGTATAATGCCGATGGTACACTCAATTTACAAGAAGTAATTGCTGGTTCAGATAATTTAAACTTTGGAAGACTGAGTGCCGGTAATCGTCAGAATACATTACAAGGGCAGATCAACTATAGTAGAAGT
This sequence comes from Rhizosphaericola mali, assembly GCF_004337365.2. Lineage (GTDB taxonomy): Bacteria > Bacteroidota > Bacteroidia > Chitinophagales > Chitinophagaceae > Rhizosphaericola > Rhizosphaericola mali. The sequence goes on from NZ_CP044016.1 coordinate 25,003, forward strand.
TTTGGAGAGCATCACGTAACTGGAATGTTGGTTTATAATCAATTAAGTTCGGTAGATCCATATCAGTCTAGTTATACTGCGTATATACCACACCATCAACAAAACTATGCGGCAAAATTGGGTTATTCTTATAAAAATACTTATTTGTTCGAGTTTAACCTTGGTTACAATGGTTCTGAAGATTATGCACCTAACAAAAGATTTGGATGGTTTCCAGCTCCGGGTGTAAGTTGGATAGTATCAAATGAAGACTTTTTTAAACCATTAAGCAAAGTATTTCAATATTTCAAAGTTAGATATACAGATGGCCTTTCTGGAGCACCTGGTACTGGTTTGAGATTTGGATATTTAACTTTTGTAACTACAGGAGCTAATGGCGCTTCATTTGGTACCGCGTCTTCATTAGTTAATTATAGTGGTGTTAATATATCTCAATATGGTGCAAATGTTCAATGGGCAGTTTCACATACTCGAGATTTAGGTGTTGATTTTCATACTGCGAATGATCATTTACAATTCGTGTTAGACTATTTTCACTCACATAGAACTAAAGTTTTTCTTTCTAGAGCCGATTTTCCTGATTATGCAGGACTACAATATCAACCAGTTGGTAATTTAGGGGTAGTTGATGCTTCTGGATTTGAAGGTCAAGTAACCTTGACTCCTATAAAAATTGGTAAAAATATGACTTTAGGGTTTAATGGTACATTTACTTATAATACCAATAAACTTGTTGATGATGATGAACCTTCTTATGCAGATCCATATCAGGATCGAAAAGGGCATAATATAAATGCACAATATGGTTATATCGCTGATGGGTTATTTAAAAATCAAGCACAAATCGATAATAGTGCTGATCAGAGTGCATTAGGTGGTAACCCAAGACCTGGAGATATAAAATATAAAGATTTGAATGGAGATGGAGTCATTAATCAATATGACCAAACAAAAATAAGCAATGGAGATGTTCCTAAATGGATTGCTGGCGCAGGATTTAATTTTACATATGGTGATTTTTATATAAGTGCATTCTTTCAAGCTAATATAGGTTCTTATAGAACTTTAAGTGGTATTGCTCAATCTCCTTTTGCTATGAGTGATGATGGGAATGTATTTGCTAATGCAACTGATAGATGGACTCCGGAAAATCCGATAGAAAATCCATTTTATCCAAGATTAGGTTATGGATCTAATGCAAATGCTAATAATGATGTAGCTAGTACATGGTGGGTAAAAAATATCAGTTTTGTACGTTTCAAAACTTTAGATATTGGCTATAACTTTAAAAACAGATCATGGATGAAAAGTATGGGAATGCGCAACTTACAAGTATATTTTGATGGGATTAATTTGATGTATTGGAGCCCTTTTAAACTATGGGATCCAGAGTTGAATACTGGTAATGGTAATGTTTATCCTAATACAAGAAACTTATCTATCGGAGTAAGAGCTAATTTCTAATTCAATTTTTAACTATTATATACTTAAGATGAAAAAAAGACTCAATTATATTGTTTTAATGATCTTGATGCTATTTACGTTTGGGTCATGTAAAAAGTATCTAAATACGGTACCTACTGGACTGTTAGTAGAGGATAGTATATTTACTTCATTAACAAATACAAATGCCTATTTGGCACAAGTGTATGCAAATTTGCCTGATGAATTTTATCAAAGATTTGCACCTAATAGTAATGCTGGACCATGGATGGGGGCATCAGATGAAGCGAATAACTATTCACAACTATTTATCATGTCTAATCAATTAAATCAAAGTAGCTGGGATGCGACTGTTGGTGGTACTTATTGGAGTAATTTTTATAAACCTATTAGAACGGCTACCGATTTTATCGCTAAAATTGATGGGGCAAATTCTGTCGAAGTATCCGATTTTTTAAAAGCTCATTTTAAGGGTGAAGCGAGAGCACTAAGAGCAATTTATTATTTTTGGATGTTAAGATTGTATGGTCCAATACCAATTTTGTCAAGTGAAATAGATGCAAATGCTACAGGAGACGCAATTTACTTTGCAAGAACACCATTTGACTCATGTGTAAGTTACATATCTAATCAATTGGATACTGCTTATAATGAAATTGAGTCCGTTTCTAATACAAGTCATCCTGCAGATCAGCCAATTAGTATTGGTAGTACAATTGAATATGGTCGTATTACATCTGGAGTATGTAAGGCTTATAAGGAACAAGTATTGATGTTAGCGGCTAGTCCTTTGTTTAATGGGAATTCTGATTATGCATCTTTAAGAAATACAGATGGTACGCAACTTATACCACAGACGTATGATGCAAATAAATGGAAAACTGCCGCAGCCGCAGCCAAAGCTTTTATTGATGAATTTGATCCTGTAACTTATAGTTTATACACTTCTACTGGCTCTGATAGCTTTACAAATGCATATAACGCTTGTAAAAATGTCGTAACTACTGAATGGAATAGTGAATGGATATGGGGGAGAGCAAATAGCAGTTTTGGTACTTTAGCTTATGATATTACGCCAAAATTGGTTGGATATAACTCTAGTGTTCAAAAAGGAGGCGGATTCTTAGCAGTAAATCAATCCATGGTGGATGCCTACTTTATGAAAAATGGTCGTACTATTGACGATCCTCAGTCTGGATATCAGACGTCCGGAACATCTATGTTTAAATCGCCATATGATGTTCAAACTAGAAGCACATTTAACCAATGGGTGGGGCGGGAACCCAGATTTTACGTGGGAGTTACTTATAACAATAGTTATTGGATGGATCAAGGGAGTAGTTCTGATGAAGTAATTGTTAATTATGAATTACATGGTAATTCGGGTCGTTCACAAAGTACAACGGATGTCTCTTCTACAGGTTATAATGTTAGAAAACATTTGACAGTTTCGCATAATAGTAGATCATGGTGCTATATTCGTTTGGCAGAAATTTATTTAGATTATGTGGAAGCCTTAAATGAGTCTGATCCAGGGAATACCGATATCTTAAAGTATTTGAATTTAATTAGAATTAGAGCGGGAATTCCTGCTTATGGGACAGGTAGCCTTTCTGCGCCGGGGTCTCAAACTGCCATGAGAACTGCAATATGGCACGAAAGGCAAATTGAATTAGCTTTTGAAGATGTTAGATATTTTGATATAAGACGCTGGAAAATCGCTGCACAGACTATGGGACAAGATGTATATGGTATGAATGTGTATGCTGACGGTGATGCATTCTATACTAAAACACTTGCTGAAAGAAGACGCTTTTTGTCAAGAGATTATTTATGGCCAATACCGAATAGTGAAATTTTAAAGGATAAACTATTGATTCAAAACCCAGGTTGGTAATTTCAAGTAAAAAATAATTATTAAAATGACTACACTTTATATGTATTTAAAAAAGGGTTTAACTATATTTTTGATTTTAGGAGTATTGATATGTGTTTTTATAGCAAGTTGTGTGAAAGACAATAAATTATATTCTCCAGAAGAAGGAAATATCTATATGCCACAAGCATATGCAGATAAAGCAAATTTGTCTTTGTTCGTTTTAGATACTCCTCAAGTGATTACTTTAGGAGCAGCATATTCCGGATTTAATTCAGCATCTACCAATATTCAAGCCGACTTCGAAGTTGATACTTCATTAATTGCTGCATATAATACGGAATATGAATATCTAGGATATCATTATTATGCAATCCCAGATTCGGCATATGATCTGTCCGCACTTACTACAACTTTAAAAGCAGGAACTACAACGTCAGATCCTATTTCACTTTCAATAACCACTAGTAAATTACTTTTGGGTAGACATTATTTATTACCTATACGGTTAAAGAGTGTTTCTTTAGGGAAATTGGATACAAGTTTGTCGATCGCCTATTTTAAGATTGATACGTTAAGTATTCGATCAAAAGATATTACCTCTAGTGCAACATTTTCATTTAATTATGATGATGCCCCTTCTTATGGTGATGCTGGTGAATCAGCAAGCCATTTAGTAGATAGTAACTATACAACTAAATACTTATTATTTACTTATCATCCAGATATGTATGTACAGTTACGTTATTCACAGCCGACAGTAATAAATGCTTACACATTAACCTCTGGAGGTGATGCACCAGAAAGAGATCCACGTGATTGGACTTTTGAAGGCTCAAACGACGGGACAAGTTGGACTGTGCTTGATACAAGGACTTATCAATCATTTGCTAATAGAACTGAAACAATTCAATTCAATACATCTAATACCACTGCTTATTCGATATATAGATTGAATATAACGAGTAATAATAATGGAGGTTCTGGACTTTTTCAATGTGCAGAATGGAGACTTTTACAATTCTATTAATAGAGTGAAGTATTGTGTTTAAAATTTATTTTATGAAAATTACTATAATAAACATAGTTATAGTTTTACTTTTTAGTGCTTCTTGCTCTAAAAAAGATACAACTATCACAACAAGTACTACAACCCCAGTAAAAACAGATAGCTCTACGGTACAAACTGTTAATTATGCAGATAGCTCTTATAGTGATTTGATGCCATATTCAAGTGGAAGTACATATTCTTCTAAAACTCCTATGGGTATTCATTTTGAGGGATTACATCAAACTACAGCTGCGGATACTATATGGTTAAATGATCCAGCAAAAGAACCATCTATTCCGGCATCTACTTCTGGTTTGCATTGGGCTACAATAGCAGTCAATTTATTTTCTTATAAAGATCCAGATCCTGTGGAAGTGAATCAACATGCTATTGGTGATTGTGATGGCTTAGCTGCGATGGCTTGTATGGCTTATGAAGCGCCAGATTTTATCAAGCAATTAATTATTGATAATGGCAATGGAACGTATACAGTCTCTATGTTTGATCCTAGTGGTAAAGCTATAAAAGTAAGTGTGTCATCTATGTTTTTGGCTGGGGCCAACGGAGAAATTGAAGCCTGTTCTGGTCAAGGAAGTAATACTGCTACTTGGGCAACTGTGTTAGAAAAAGCAATCATGAAATATAATGATATATATAAATTTATTTCGGATATAGGAGGTATCGGAAGTGAATATGCTACGCCTTTATTTACTGGTATTGGTAATAGTTTTGCTTTTTCTCCTGGCTCCCTAACTCCTACGCATTTGCAAAAAGTAGTTAAAATCGCTTTGGCTAAGGGGCAGTTTGTAACAGGAGGTTTTACTAAAGAAAACGTGTTGATTGGCGCCGACTACACTGTTACAGGACATGCTTATACTGTATTAATTTCAACTGATTCAGCTTCATTGTTTTCCATGAGAAATCCATGGGGTTTTAGTCCTTCCCCAACTGGTTATATTCAAGATAATGGTGTTTTGAATATTCCAAATGTTGGAAGTAAAAGTTCATTGATAGATGTGAGAATTATTGACCCTGGACTGGCAGGTTCAAAAGGAACAACAAAAGCTTATCAGAAGCCTAAAATTTAATAGGCTTTAACCCTATATTAAAGCCTATTAACATTCTATTCAAATTTCATTTCGTTAACTTTCAATTTCAAAATTTAACGAAATGAAATTTCTTTTTTCTATTGCTTTGCTTTTTTTAGTTTCTTTCGGATATAGCCAGGTTTCCAAAGCTCCTGCTTATCCTTTGATTAATCATTCCACTTATTTTAGTATTTGGTCTATGACTGACTCGCTCAATCAGAATACGACTAAACATTGGACTGGCGTAAATCAACCTTTCGTTGGTTACTTGAATGTGGATGGTACACAATATCGTTTTTTAGGGAAGTCCGCAGTTCGGTATAAAACAATTCTTCCAGTAGCCAATGATAATAAAATTCCAGTGAGTTATACAGAATCTCTTCCGAAAGGGGATTGGACAAGAGGATATGTTGATGGTTGGAATAATGGAAACCTTCCTTTTTCTGACAATTTGGATAACAAAAATGCTTCTAGTTGGAAGTCTAAAGATTTATGGGTTGTCAGAAAATTTGAATTAAATAAATTACCAAGTGCTGATCTATATTTAAAAATGTTTCATGACGATAATGTAGAAGTTTATTTAAATGGACAACAGATTTTTAAAAAAGAGGGTTGGAACAATAGTTTAGAATATTTTCTATTAGAGGAGAAGGCTAAAACTTTTTTGAAAAAAGGCACCAATGTATTGGCTGTGCATGTTGAGAATACGAAAGGAGGTGCTTATCTTGATTTTGGATTGAGTGAGTCTATCCCAGATAATATAAAAAGTCAACTGGCTATACAAAAATCCATTAATATCACCGCTACAAAAACGGACTATACTTTTCAGTGTGGCAAGGTGGAGTTGACGGCGTCCTTTTTGTCTCCATTATTGTTAAATGATTTGCAACTATTGTCACAGCCGATTTCTTATGTAACATTTGATGCCAATGCAAATGATGGCAAAATACACCAAGTCTCTTTGGAATTAAATGTTTCTAGTGATTTAGTGGTGGATCATTCAGGAGAGAAAGTTCAAGGTGTACTACAGAAATCAAATGAATTACAATGGGTAAAAATGGGTTCTCAATCTCAAAATATATTACAGAAGACAGGGGATAATGTAAGAATGGATTGGGGGTATTTATATGTTGCTATACCAAACCAAAAGGAAAATGTGATTCGTTTTTCTAATAAAAAAAGTACAACCAATATAGAGAGTAGCCAACTGGATGCCATAATCCAAATAAACTATGGGAAAATTGGGAAAACTACAATTTCTAAAACGATCGCACTAGGATATGATGAGTTATACAGTATCCAATATTTTCACAATGATTTAAAACCTTATTGGACCAAATTCGCTAAGGATGTTCCAGATATGATCACTTCGGGATTTAAAAATCTTGTAAGTATACAAAAAAAATCCGATCAGTGGGATCATAAAATTTACCAAGATGCACTTGCAGCAGGAGGGGAGGAGTATGCTAAATTATGCGTACTTGCTTATCGTCAAAGTATTTCAGCACACGCTTTAGTCGAAAGCCCTAAAAAAGAAATCTTATTTTTCTCAAAAGAAAATTTTAGTGGGGGCTTTGTCAATACTGTAGATGTGACTTATCCTTCAGCTCCACTATATTTGACCTATAATCCCCAACTGATGGAGGGCATGCTCAATGGTATTTTTGAATATTCTGAGTCGGGACGGTGGAAAAAACCATTTCCTGCGCATGATCTAGGCAATTATCCATTAGCAAATGACCAAACTTACGGAGAAGATATGCCAGTGGAAGAAGCTGGTAATATGATGATACTGACTGGTGCAATTGTGAAAGCAAATAAAAGTATTGATTATGCCAAGATCCATTGGAAGACTTTGTCTATATGGGTTGATTTTTTAGTGAAAGATGGTTTTGATCCTGCAAATCAATTATGTACGGATGATTTTGCAGGACATCTAAGTCGCAATGCTAATTTATCTCTTAAAGCTATTATGGGTATTCGTACTTATAGTTATCTTGCTGGTTTAATGGGTGAAAAAGAATTGTCAGATAAATATTTGACTATAGCCAAGGATATGGCAATAAAGTGGCAAAAAATGGCAGATGAAGGAGATCATTATGCCTTAACCTTTGATAAAGGAAATACATGGAGTCAAAAATATAATCTTGTTTGGGATAAAATTATGGGATATCATTTATTTCCCGATAGTATTTCTCAGAAAGAAATTCGTTTTTATCTTTCTAAACAAAATAAATATGGAATTCCATTAGATAGTCGAAAAACATATACAAAATCTGATTGGATCGTTTGGTCTGCATGTATGGCTGATAAAAAAGCTGATTTTGAAAAATTAATCGCACCTATTTATAGATATAGTCAAGAGACGCCAACTCGAGTTCCTTTAGGTGATTGGCATGAGACACTAGATGGAAAACAAGTAGGATTTCAGGCTAGAAGCGTCGTGGGTGGCTATTTTATGAAAGTGTTAGAAGAAAAATTTAATAAATAAGAGGAATGAAAACAGTTTTAGTCTCGCTCATTGCGATAATTCCGATATTGGGATTTGCTCAAAAGAAAAAAGATTTGAAATCATCTGGTAATCCAATTTTTCCAGGTTGGTATGCTGATCCAGAGGCTATTGTTTATGGGAAAGAATATTGGGTATTTCCGACCTATTCTGATAAGTATGAAAATCAAGTATTTTTTGATGCCTTTTCTTCCAAGGATCTAGTACATTGGACTAAGCACAAGGATGTTTTGGATTCTTCTAACGTAAAGTGGGCAAAACAAGCAATGTGGGCACCTGCTGTATTAGAAAAAGATAAAAAGTATTATTTATTTTTTGGTGCAAATGATATACATCCAGGCGAGGTGGGCGGTATTGGTGTCGCTGTGGCAAATAAACCAGCAGGTCCTTATAAAGATCTGTTAGGGAAACCATTGATAGATACGATTGTAAATGGTGCACAGCCAATTGATCAATTTGTATTCAAAGATAAAGAAGGTCAATATTATATGTTTTATGGTGGTTGGGGGCATTGTAATGTCGTTCGTCTCAAGTCTGATTTTTCAAAATTAGTTCCATTCTCAGATGGAACGCTATACAAAGAGGTGACACCAAAAAACTATGTTGAGGGACCTTTTATGTTTGAACGTAAAGGGATTTATTATTTTATGTGGTCAGAAGGAGGCTGGACTGGACCAGATTATAAAGTTGCCTATTCTATGTCTGAAAATCCGCTGGGACCATTTAAACGTATCGGAACTGTCTTGGTTCAAAATTTTGATATAGCGAATGGCGCAGGACATCATTCTATTATTCATAATCCGAAATCAGACAAGTATTATATTGTTTATCATCGTAGACCAAATGGAGAAACCGCTGCAAATCATAGAGAGACTTGTATTGAAGAAATAAATTTTGATAAAGATGGTAAGATAATTCCAGTTAACATAAGTAAGTCAGGAGTGAAGATGGATGGTTTGTAAATAGGTGAAAAAATGCATTTTTCATTCTATTTACAATTCATTTGAAATTGATTGACTAGTTATAAGGTAATCTATAAATATCTTCACCACTTCTGACTAATAGATATTTATGTATGCAATATAAAAAAGTTTGTAACTGCTTAGTGGGGATTTTCATTTTGATGAATGCACGCGGACAATCCGTTTATAAGGATTTAACTAAATATGTAAATCCATTAATAGGTACGGGTGCTGTAGATAAAAATAGCCTTTCTGGTAGCAATTTTCCAGGGCCGACTTTGCCTTTTTCTATGGTACAGCTCAGTCCTGATACGGAAGATGCGCCCGACGATCCCGCTTCAGGATATGATTATTACGCAAAAACAATTGTGGGATTTAGTCATACACATTTGAGTGGCACTGGAGTTTCTGATTTATTTGATATATTATTAATTCCTACAAATGGGCGACTGTATATGTCACCAGGAACAGTTGATAAGAAAAAACCTGGTTTTCGCTCAACCTTTTCACATCAGGACGAGCAAGCAATCCCCGGATATTATCAAGTGAAGTTGACGGATTATGGCATAAATGCAGAGTTGACATCCTCTGCACATGTAGGTATGCATCGTTATACATTTTCTGAAAAAGATAGCTCAAGGATTATTATTGATCTAGATCATTCGTTAAATAAAAAACGTACCTATTGGTCTTGTAAGATATTGGATGCTCAGATTAAAGTCATCGCTCCCAATGCAATTGAGGGTTATAGAATAATTACTGGTTGGGCCAATATGCGAAAGGTGTATTTTCATATTGAATTTTCCAAACCATTCAAAGATGTGTTATTTGCCAATGGTAATGGGGCTCCTAAATTAAATACTATTCTTAATGGTAATGCGCTAAAAGCTGCGGCTGAATTTGACACAAAACCTGGTGAACAAATTCTATCCAAGGTCGCATTATCTGCAGTCAGTATAGAGAACGCTCGTGAAAATATGCAAGCAGAAATTCCAAATTGGGATTTTGATCAGGTAAAACAAAATGCACATGATATTTGGGAAAAAGAATTAGATAAAATTGCAATTGACGGTACAGATTCTCAAAAAACTATTTTCTATACAGCACTATATCATGCATTTACACAACCAAATAATATTGCGGATGTAAATGGGGATTATATGGCAACAGACTATACAATTCACAAAGCGGAAGATAAAACGCATTATTCTACATTTTCTATTTGGGATACTTATAGAGCAGCCAACCCGTTGTATTCTTTGATCGCGCCTAAGAAATCTGGAGCGTTTATTAATAGCATGTTACGTCAATATCAGACCTATGGTTTTCTTCCTATTTGGCAATTATGGGGCGAGGAAAACTATTGTATGATTGGCAATCATTCCATTCCTGTTATAGTAGATGCGGTGATGAAAGGAATTGGTGGATTTAATGTTGATTCAGCTTATGAAGCAGTGAAAAATTCATCTTTGAGAGATCATCAAGGTTCGCCTTTTTCAGTATGGGAAAAATATCACTATATACCGGAAAATATACAATCTCAATCTGTATCTATAGCGTTGGAGATGTCTTTTGACGATTGGTGTGTAGCTCAATTTGCAAAACATTTGGGTAAAACTGCAGACTATAATTATTTTATGCAAAGAGCGCAATACTATAAAAACTTGCATAATAAACAAACGAACTTTTTCCAAGCTAAAAATAGTGATGGTCAATGGTTGCCCAAATTTAATCCTTTAGATTATGGTGGCAACGGCGGCAGTCCTTTTACAGAAGGAAATGCATGGCAATACTATTGGTATGTGCCACAGGATGTTCCTAGCTTGATTGATATTACAGGAGGAAAAGAAGCATTTACACAGAAATTGGATACCTTTTTTACTTTAGTTGACAAGAGTGGCGAGACGAATGGCAATGCTTCTGGTTTCATTGGTCAGTATGCGCACGGTAATGAGCCTAGTCATCATGTAACTTATTTGTATGATTATGCAGGTCAACCTTGGAAAACGCAGTATTATGTATCCAAAGTTCTACGAGAACAATATACAACTGCTAGTTCGGGTTATTCTGGTAATGATGATTGTGGGCAAATGTCCGCTTGGTACATATTTAGTTCTATGGGATTTTATCCTGTAAATCCAGCTAGTGGTGTTTATGCGATTGGTTCCCCTATTTTGAAATCAGCGACGATTACCCTCCCTAATGGTAAAATTTTTACTATAAAAACAAAAAATGTATCTGATCAGAATTTTTATATCGAGAAGATTAAATTAAATGGTAAAGATTATCCATATTCTTACATTACTCAAACAGTGTTAGATCAAGGAGGAACTATGGAATTTGAGATGGGTAATAAACCTAATAAAAAAAGAGCAATTAATACAAATGCCTACCCATTGGAGTGGGGATATAATACTAAATAAAACATTTATATGGGAAAAAATAATATAGTTAAAATTGTATGTACAGCAGCAATAGGAATTGCTACTTTTAGTAATTCATTTGCACAGCATAAAAAACATAGTTGGGATGTGATTGATACTGCTGGAATAGTTAGTAGTGATACGATTAAGAAAGATGGAATTACATTGGTGTTTATCAATAAAGATCCAAATTTTGATCCTGCAGTTGCAAAAAGGATGGAAGAAACTTTTTTTACGATTTATCCCAAAGAATGTAAAATTTACAATCCAAAATCTCGTAAAGACGTTACCATGTTTATTGATCCAACCTACGATGGTGTCGCCGCAACCGGAGGTGGTTTAATGAGAGTGAATCCTGAATGGATGCATAAGCATCCAGAAGATATTGATGTAGTAACACATGAGGCGATGCATATTGTACAAGGTTATCCAAGATATGAACCAATATGGGTGACTGAAGGTATTGCGGACTATGTAAGAGCAACATTGGGTGTGGATAATGCAGGCGCAAACTGGAAATTGCCCGACTATAATCCCAAACAAAGTTATAAAAATTCCTATCGTATAACTGCACGCTTTTTTATATGGTTAACGAAAAATAAGAATAAATTAATAATAGAAAAATTGGACGCTGCTATGCGTGATAATACGTACACAGATGCATTTTGGAAAAACCAAACGGGTAAAACTATCGACGAGCTATGGGCAGAATATGGTGCAAATCCAGTAATTTAACGCCATGATAAAAAAGAGATTTCCAATTTATGGTATTTTATTCGGTGTATTTGTCTTAAATATTTCTTTTGCACAAAATAAAAAGGAAGATGTTGCCTCCCTTGTAAATGTGTTTTTAGGTACAAGTGCTGATCATGGACAAATGTCCCCTGCTGCGTCCTATCCGTTTAGCATGGTAAGTATTGGACCGCAGACATATCCACATCAACATACAGGTTATGAGTACGCCGCTAAAAAATTTGACGGATTTACTCATACACGTGTGGAAGGTGTTGGTTGTATGGGCAGTGGTGGAAATCTCCTAATCAAACCATATTTAGGCGAATATTCGGATACTTCTTTGTTATTGAAACTTGCACAGAATGCAGGCGCTGGATATTACGATGTGGCATTTACCAATGGAATTAAAGTGCATCTTGCAGCTGCGGAAAATACAGGAAAAGAAATGTATCATTTTCCAAAGGGGGAAAAAGGATTTTTCTTTGATCTGAGTCATACATTGGCTAATGGATTTGTTGCTGAGGAACACTCGTTGAAAGGAAATGCTATTTCTGGTTGGATTGATGCCCACACAACTTGTGGCGTAGGTACCTATAGATTGTTTTATTATTTACAATTGAGTGGTAATGCTGCATGGAAGGAATTGGGGAATCATAAATTATCTGCGCAAATTTCCGACCCTAGTCAAGATATAACTGCACTAGTTGGTCTATCAGATGTGGATGTTAATTATGCGAAAGCTTCTGCATTAAAAGGTTCCAATTGGAATGTTCAAACTGCCGCACATCAATCTTGGAATAGTTTGCTCGGACGTATCAAAGTACATGGCGATAAAGAACGTGAAAAACTTTTTTACTCTTTATTGTATCGTACGATGCAATCTCCATATTTGATATCAGAAGCTGACGGCTCATACAGAAATACAGGTGGAGAATTGAAAAAATCCGCTACGCAAATGTATAATGGTTGGTCCGTCTGGGATAACTATAAAACGCAATTGCCTTTATTGTCTTTATTTTATTCGGATAAATATCAAGGCATGGTGACTTCGCTTGCTAATTTGTATTTAGCGGGGAAAAAAGACTATGCGACACAACATGAACCAACAAATACAGTCCGTACAGAACATACTGTTGTTGTATTGCTAGATGCTTACAATAAAGGTTACAAAGTGCCATTTGCAGAGATTATTGATAGTGTAAAACAAGAAGTGGATCATTTAGATTTTTCTAGTCCGGATAAAAGTTTGGAATATAGTTACGATACTTGGGCATTGAGTGAAATTTATAAAATTTTAGGAAATAAGACTGAGGCGGATCATTATTTGCAAAAAGCATTAGACTATAAACAATATTGGAAAAAGGATTTCCAAGATATGACCAAAAATGATGTAGATCGTGTCGGTACACGTCATTTGTACCAAGGTACAATCTGGCAGTATAGATGGTTTGTCCCTTTTGATATACAAGGACTCATTGATCTGGATGGTGGAAAAAATGAATTTACTGATAAGCTATCGTATTTCTTCGATCATGATTTATATAATCATGCAAATGAACCAGATATTCAAGTTCCTGCCTTATTTAATGCATCATCTACTCCTTGGAGAGCACAAGAATGGATGCACAAATTAGCAGTGGATTCCGTTGTGCAGTATTATTTTAATGATAATTCAAAAGGTATTGATCCCTTCATTGACCGCATTTATAAAAATGTACCTCAGGCGTATATTCGTACGATGGATGATGATGCAGGAGCTAATTCGGCTTGGTTTGTTTTGGCAGCTTGTGGGATTTATCCTGCCTGCGTTGGTTTACCAGAATATTACTTAAATGTGCCATTATTTCCACAAATTGATATATCTTTTCCCACTGGTAAAAAATTATCCGTTGAAGTAGCGGATTTTAGTGATAAAAACTACTATATTCAAAATGTTTGGCTAAATGGTAAATTATTGGAAGGCAATACTTTATCACAACAGGAATTGTCTAAAGGAGGTATTTTGAAAATTTTGGCTGGAAATAAACCCAACAAGACTTGGGGTACGAAATCTCCATTTGTTACAAAACTTGAATTGAATAAATAAAATATTAACACACGAATTACAATTTTTAATTATGAAAAAAAGATATCTATCCTTTTTAGTTCTTGCTTTTTTTTCAAGCAGGTCTTTCGGGCAGATAGTAGACAAAATTGGCGATCCTGTAGATTATGTTAATCCATTGATGGGATCTGATTCTAAACCAGATCTTTCCAATGGTAATACATATCCTGCTGTCGGTTTGCCTTGGGGGATGAATCTTTGGACTCCACAGACAGGCAGGAATGGTGATGGTTGGCAATATGTATATAATGCAGATAAAATCAGAGGATTTAAACAGACCCATCAGCCTTCTCCTTGGATGAATGACTATGGTATTTTTTCTTTGATGCCTGTAACTGGGGCTGCAATATTTGATCAAAATAAAAGGGCCAGCTGGTATTCTCATAAAACAGAGATTTCTAAACCCTATTATTACAGTGTTTATTTGGCAGATTTTGATGTAACTACAGAATTAACAACGACAGATCGTGCTGCAATGTTTCGCTTTACTTATCCTAAAACGGATAGTGCATTTGTCGTTGTAGATGCATTTGCAAAAGGTTCATACATTAAAATTTACCCATCTCAACACAAAATTATAGGTTATTCTACCCAATACGCGCGTGGGCCAGTTCCTAATTTTAAAAATTATTTTGTTGTTACTTTTGATAAAGCATTTGCAAATTATAGTGCTTGGGGCGATACAACCATTTTTCGTAGTGTAGATGAGTTGAAAGACAAACACGTTGGAGCGATTGTAGGTTTTGCTCCATTAGAACGAGGTGATAAAGTCATTGCAAAAGTAGCCTCCTCTTATATTAGTGAAGAACAGGCAGAAATTAATTTGAAAGAATTAGGAAATGATTCTTTTGAAACTATTGAGAAAAAAGGACGGGATGTTTGGAATAAAACATTAAGCAGATTAGAAGTTAGCGGCGGATCTTTGGATCAAATCCGAACTTTTTATTCTTGTTTGTATCGTACAGTATTTTTCCCAACTAAAA
The DNA here is from genome assembly GCF_004337365.2 of Rhizosphaericola mali. Lineage (GTDB taxonomy): Bacteria > Bacteroidota > Bacteroidia > Chitinophagales > Chitinophagaceae > Rhizosphaericola > Rhizosphaericola mali. The sequence goes on from NZ_CP044016.1 coordinate 40,177, forward strand.
TGTACGAAATTGATAAAAAGGGACAAATCGTACACTATAGTCCCTATAATGGAAAAACCTTACCTGGTTATATGTATGCAGGTACAGGTTTTTGGGATACATTTAGAGCATTGTATCCATTCCTAAACTTGGTATATCCTTCTGTAAATAAAGAAATGCAAGAGGGATTGATTAATGATTTCAAAGAAGGTGGATTCTTACCAGAATGGAGCAGCCCAGGATTCGCTGATATTATGGTCGGTAATAATTCTGCATCAGTAGTATCAGAAGCGTATTTGAAAGGCTTACGTGGTTATGATATAGAGACACTATGGAAAGCATTGGTTAAGGATGCCAATAATGAAGGACCTATGAGTGCTGTAGGCCGTAAAGGCGTGAAATACTACAATGATTTGGGATATGTTCCTTATAACGTGGGTATTAATGAAAATGCTGCGCGTACATTGGAATATGCGTATGATGACTACGCTATTTATCGTTTGGGTAAAGCATTAGGTAAACCAGAATCTGAAATTGGCATATATGCAAAACGCGCGATGAACTATAAAAACCTTTTCGATAAATCACATAACTTGATGCGTGGTAAAAACGAAGATGGTAGTTTTCAAGCACCGTTCAGTCCATTCAAATGGGGGGATGCATTCACAGAAGGAAATAGTTGGCATTATAGCTGGAGCGTATTCCAAGATATACAAGGCCTGATAGATTTGATGGGAGGTAAGAAGAGTTTTGTTGGAATGTTGGACTCTGTATTCGTAATGCCTCCAGTATTCGATGATAGTTATTATGGTGGAGTAATTCATGAAATTAGAGAAATGCAGATCATGAATATGGGACAATATGCACATGGTAATCAACCCATCCAACACATGATTTATTTGTATAACTATGCAGGCGAACCATGGAAAACGCAGTATTGGGTACGTAATGCGATGAATAAACTATATCATCCCACTCCTGATGGTTATTGTGGTGATGAAGATAATGGACAGACTTCCGCTTGGTATTTGTTCTCTGCTATGGGTTTTTATCCTGTAACTCCAGCGAGTGATCAGTATGTATTAGGTGCGCCATTATTCAAAAAAGCAACTATCCATTTGGAAAATGGTAAGACTGTAAATATCGCTGCACCTAACAATAGCAAAACAAATATCTATGTAAATTCCTTAAAAGAAAATGGCAAACTATCTACGAAAAATTGGATTGGTCATTTTGACTTATTGAAAGGTATGGATGTACAAGTGGATATGTCTGCTCAACCTAATAAAACTAGAGGTGTTAATAACGCAGATTTTCCATACTCTATGAGTGTAAATAAATAATAGTTTTAATACTAAAATATTTAAAAATTGAATTTTAAAAATGTAATGGTTGCCATGGGAATAACAATTCCTATGGCAACTTTTGTTCAAGCCCAAGACAATTTAGTTCAGTATGTAAAACCAATAATTGGTACAGCTCGCATGGGACATACTTTTCCTGGTGCAACTGTCCCTTTTGGTTCCGTGCAATTGAGTCCTGAAACGGATACTTTGCCACATGATGTCAATGGCAAATATGTAAAAGAAGTATATGAATATTGTGCTGGTTATCAATACGATGATAAAACAATCGTTGGTTTTGCACATACACATTTCAATGGTGTAGGGCATTCTGATTTGGGTGATTTCTTAGTGATGCCTACAGTAGGTACTTTAAAATTGAATCCAGGTGAAAAGACGAAGCCTCGAAGCGGTTTCCGATCTTCATTTAGCCATGCAACTGAAGTGTCTGAAGCAGACTACTATAAAGTACATTTGGATGACTATAATGTAGATGCAGAGTTGACGTCAACGAGTAGAGTAGGAGTGCATAGATATACTTTCCCTCAGTCAAGTGATGCGCATATTATTTTGGATATGATGTACAATATCTATGACTATCAAGGAAAAGATGTCTGGACCTATATGCGCGTCTTAGACGACAGTACGATTGTGGGTTATCGTCAGACGAATGGCTGGGCGAGGAATCGTACCGTTTATTTTGCAATGAAATTTTCAAAACCATTCAAAAACTATGGTTATAAGAACTTTTCCAAAAATGAACCTTATGGTGGTTTTTGGAGACGTTTCAATATCAATCATAATTTTCCAGAAATGTCAGGTCATGATTTGAGAGCATATTTTGATTTTGATACAAAAAATAAAGAATCTATTGTCGTTAAAATGGCGATTTCGCCTGTAAGCTACGATGGCGCTTTGGAAAATATGAAAGCAGAAGCTCCTGGTTGGGATTTTGATGCGATCAAAAAAGATGGTCAGGCCGCTTGGAATAAAGAATTACACAAAATTGAAATTAAGGCAGCAAATGATTCTGAAAAAGTGAATTTCTATACGGCGATGTATCATTCTTTTATCAATCCTACTGAATATATGGATCGCGATGGGCAATATAAAGGAAATGATCAAGCTATACACAAGGCTAATGATTTTACAAACTATACAACATTTTCGTTGTGGGATACGTACAGAGCGCAACATCCATTTTTGGATTTAATCCAAACGCATCGTGCTAATGATATGATGAAATCTATGTTGGCACACTATGATCAGAGTAGTATTAAGATGTTACCAGTATGGTCACATTATGCCAATGATAACTGGTGTATGACGGGTTATCATGCAGTCACAGTGTTATCTGATGCCGTTGTAAAAGGGATCAATACTTTTGATGCGGAAGAAGCATTGGCTGCTTGTATTACCACTTCTAATAATCCATACTATGATAATATTCCAGCCTACAAAAAATACGGATATATTCCTGATGAGAATAGTGGAACTTCTGTTTCGACAACGTTGGAATATGCATTTGATGATTGGAGTATTGCGCAAATGGCGAAGAAATTAGGTAAAGATTCAATCTATCAAACTTATATGAAACGTGCAATGAACTATAAAAATGTTTACGATCCATCGATTGGATTTATGCGTCCAAAATCTGCGGCTGGCGTTTTTCGTGCTAAGTTTGATCCTTTAGAAACAGATGGCGAAGGATTTATAGAAGGTAATAGTTGGAATTTTAGTTTCTATGTACCTCAAGACCCGATGGCATTGATTCAAATGATGGGTGGTGATAAGAAATTTGTAGCGCATTTAGATTCTTTATTCACTATGGAATTGCCCGATAAATATTTCGAACATACAGAAGATATTTCCAAAGATGGTTTGATCGGAAACTATGTACATGGGAATGAGCCTTCCCATCACGTTCCTTATTTGTATGACTATACAAGTCAACCATGGAAAGGTCAAGCACGTATCAGAATGATTTTGAAAAGTCAATATCACAATGGTTCTGCTGGTCTTGGAGGTAATGATGATACTGGACAAATGAGTGCTTGGTATATTTTTAGTTCCTTAGGATTTTATCCAATAGCTCCAGGCTCAGATGTGTATGCGATAGGAAGTCCTGCAATTGATAATGCAGTTTTACATTTGGAAAATGGAAAGATATTTGAAATAAAAGTCAAAAATCAAAGTGACCAAAATGTCTATGTAAAATCTGTTAAATTGAATGGTAAATTACTTTCCAAATATTTCATCCATCATGGAGATATTACAAATGGTGGAGTGTTAGAATTTGAAATGAGTGACAAGCCTAAAAAGTAAACTATAATTTTTTTTAAGGCTGTCCTGATGGGCAGCCTTTGTTTTAATCGATGCATATGAATACATTTTTTTCTAAAAAATCATGGCTTGTTTCTACTGCAATGTTGATGAGCTCTTTGCAATTTTCAAATGCTCAGACAGAAAGCCCTTTGCAATATGTGACTCCAGAGATTGGAGGTGTGGGACATTTACTAGTGCCGACTAGGCCTACTATGCAACAACCATATCAGATGATGCGAATGACGCCCATTCGTAGAGATTATTTGGATGATCAGATAAGCGCTTTTCCCTTATTGTTAGTATCACATCGTTTAGGGGAAGTGTTTTCCATTTTACCCAATATTGATAGTTCTGTTGTTGAAGATAGTTGGAATCATAAATTATCTTATGATCAACAAACGGAGATTAAAAAACCTTGGTACTATCAGACCTTCGATGCAGAGAAAGAGCTATTTGTAGACTATACGCCAGGAAAAAAAACAGGGACTTTTCGTTTTAAATTTGGAAAAAATGGTGCTAAAAACTTGCTATTCGGATCTTTCAATGATATGGATTCTTACTGGAAATCGGTGGATGATCAGACGATAGAAGGGATGCAATATTTCCCTGCTGAAGATGGTTTGCAACCTGTGAAAGTTTTTCTATATGCAAAATTTAATCAATCTGCAAAAACGCAAAGTTTAAATCATTCTTCTATTGCCGAATTGGAAGGTAAAAATCTGAAAATTTATAGTCAGTTTGCCTCCAATGATACGATAGAAATGCGTTACGCAGTTTCTTTTGTAAGTCAAGAACAAGCTCGACAAAACTATAACGACGAATTTCCTACTACGATAAACTTTCAAAAGAATGTTGCTAGTGCAAAAGCCGCTTGGACGAAAGTAATGGGTCAAATTGAGGTTAGTGGCGGTTCCGATGCGCAAAAACGTAGTTTCTATACTGCTTTATATCGTTGTTATGAACGTATGGTTAATATTACAGAAGATGGTAAATATTATAGTGGCTATGATAATAAAATACATGAAGATAAGCGTCCATTCTATGTAGATGATTGGGTATGGGATACGTACTTGGCGTTACATCCATTGCGTACAATTTTGCAACCAACTATAGAACAGGATATGTTGCAGTCCTACGTGCGTATGTATGAGCAAAGTGGTTGGTTACCTACATTTCCTGTAGTATATGGAGACCATGCTTGTATGAATGGTTTTCATTCCAATGTCATAATGTTGGATGCTTATAATAAGGGATTGCGCAATTTTGACTATAATACGGCGTATGAAGGAATGAAGAAAAATTCTTTAGAGGCGACTATGTTACCTTGGCGAAATGGACCTGCGATGGATTTGGATAAATTTTATATGAAAAATGGTTTTTATCCCGCTTTGCATCCTGATGAAAAAGAAACGTATCACCAAGTGAGTGGATTTGAGAAACGTCAAGCGGTGGCGATTACACTCGGTACAAGCTATGATGATTGGGCGGCAGGAGAGTTGGCTAAGAGTTTAGGTAAGTATAGCGACACGGCTATTTTATTCAAAAAAGCACAGTATTATCGCAATCTTTGGAATCCTAAAAATCAAATGTTCATGCCAAAAGATGCGAAAGGCAATTGGATTGACATTGATCCTAAATGGGATGGAGGTCCCGGTGGACGTGACTATTATGACGAAAATAATGGATATACGTACAAGTGGCAAGTACAACACGATATTCCAGGTTTGATTGGATTGATGGGAGGAAAACAACAACTCAATGTACAATTAGACCAACTATTCAGAGAAGGTTTGGGACGTGAAAAGAAATTGTTTTGGGTAAAATTTACCGATGCAACAGGGTTAGTCGGTCAGTTTTCTATGGGAAATGAACCGAGTTTTGTAATTCCTTATTTGTATAATTATAGTGACGCACCGTGGAAAACACAAGAACGTGTTCGTTTGCTTTTAGATGTTTGGTTTGGGGATAATATTTTTGGAATTCCGGGTGATGAAGATGGTGGAGGTATGTCGGCATTTGTTGTATTTTCATCTATGGGATTTTATCCTATAACTCCAGGTAAACCATTATATACCATTGGAAGTCCTGTGTTTAGTAAAGTTGCTATCAAATTAGAAAATGGAAAAACTTTCACTATGATAGCGAATCATAATAGTGCGAGAAATAAATATATCCAATCCGCGACTTTCAACGGAAAAAAATTAGATAAACCGTTTTTTACACATGCACAATTAATTAATGGAGGTAAACTTGTTTTGGAAATGGGGGATCGTCCTAATAAAACATGGGGCTTGTAGTCCTATCGTCCTTAAATGTAAAAAGGCAATACTATAAGTATTGCCTTTTTACATTTAAGGAATTGCAGATTACACTAATGAACCTAATAATTCTCTTGAAAAACCTTTCAATTGAGTTGTGTCTCCACTTTTTATACTATTTACCCAATTTGGATTTGCTAATATAGCACGACCAACTGCAATCAAATCAAATTCTCCTTTTTCCAACATATCATTTAACTTATCAAAATTCGCTGGCACGGATTTTTCACCTGCAAATCCTGCTAAGAAATCTCCAGATAGGCCAACTGAACCAACTGAGATTGTAGGCTGTCCAGTTACTTTTTTTACCCAACCTGCAAAATTCAAATCTGAATTTTCAAATTCAGGCTCCCAGAAACGTCTTTGAGAACAATGGAAAATATCTACCCCTGCATCTGCTAATGGGGCCAACCAATCCTCCAATTCACTTGGTGTTTTTGCCATTTGTGTTTTATAGTCTTGTTGTTTCCATTGGGAAATACGCAAATCAATCACATAGTCTGGTCCCACTGCGGCGCGTATAGCCTTAATTATTTCTTTTGAAAATAGATTACGCTCTTTTAATGTCGGTCCATTCCATTTATCCGTTCTATGATTCAATCCATCCCAAAAAAATTGATCGATCAAATATCCATGCGCTCCGTGAACTTCCAATAAATCAAATCCTAATTTCTTTGCATCTTTGGCTGCACTTGCAAATGCTGTAATAGTATCTTGAATATCTTCCTCTGTCATCGTTTTTCCAACTTTCTGATCAGAAAATAACAAACCAGAAGGACCTTCGGAATTGGGATTTGTAGGCGAACTATCTAGCATTGGTACGATACCCATATGCCAAAGTTGAGGTGCTATTTTACCACCATTATCATGTACTTTTTCAACTACATTTTTCCATCCGTTAAGGGCTTCATTTCCAAAGAAATGTGGAACGTTTGGATCATTTGAAGAATAGGGACGATCAATTACGGTACCTTCTGTTATGATTAAGCCAACCTCATCCGCAGCTCTTTTGGCGTAATATTCTGCAACATTCTCACCAGGAATGCCATTAGGAGAAAAACTTCTAGTCATGGGGGCCATGACGATTTTATTTTTTAATTCGAGTGATTTGTACTTGAAGGATTGAAATAAAGCACTATTGTTTGTCATTATGTATATTTTATAAAAACAAAATTAATGTTTAAACATTGAAATAAAGAAATGAGATGTTAAATAATTGAAAAATTGATTTACCTGTTCCAATCTCCGCTTTTTTTTGACCAACTAACTGGAATATTTGACCAACCATCGAAGTCTTTTTTACCGAAATATAAAATCCTACACTTTTGTAATGAAGAAAGAAAAACAACTAATTATGATCACTTATATACTATCTCAAAGGACACTAATATTATTAATTCAACTCATTATTTGGGCAATTAGTTTTGGCTTTGGTAGATTTATGTTCTAATCTGTAATCTGAAGTAAGGTAAATAATTGCTCTTTTCTACTACGCGAAATCGGTAAGGAAATATGCTCCGAAAGCTCAACGGTATTACCAAATATAGTTTCAACCTTATTCACTGCGATGATGTAAGAATTGTGTATCCTGCAAAACATTTTCGCCGGTAAGCGCTCTTCCATTGCTTTCATAGAAGTTGATATGAGGAAATTTTCTTTTTTCAAGGTATGTATTTTTACATAATCACTCAGGGCTTCCAAATAGAGAATATCGTTGATGGAAATTTTTCTAAATTGTCCATCAATTTTTACAAATAATGTATCCGAACTTGTAATCTCTTTATCCTCAATTGTGTCCTTATTAGTATGACTATTCTCAATCGCTTTTTGAACTGCTTTCTGAAATCTTTCAAATGAAAATGGTTTCATCAGATAATCCACTACATTTAATTCAAATGCATCTAGTGCATACTCTGAGTATGCCGTCGTAAATATTATATTCAACGATTTAGAGGGGAGAAGTTTCGCTAATGTTAGTCCGTCCATTTCAGGCATTTGGATATCCAAAAACAATAAATCAAAATGCATGGATTTAATTTTATCAAATGCCTCAATTGCATTATCCGCCTTAGTAATAGATTTTATAAGTGGTATTTTTTGACAAAATTCGTTGAGAATATGTTGTGCTATAGGTTCATCATCAACTATAAGTACATTCATGCTAGTTTAATTTTAAGGTCCACTTCAAATATATTTTCTGCAGAAAAATTCAATTGGTAATTATTGGCATATTCCAAATCTAAACGTTTTCTAACATTATCTAATCCTACGCCGCCAACATCTTTGATATTTGTTTGTTCTGCTTTTTTATTGGGCAGACTATTTTTTACATTGAAATGGATTTCATTTTCCTGTTGTATTAAGGATACTTTCACCCAAGATTGACTTGTTGTACTATTAACGCCATGTTTGAATGCATTTTCTATAAAATTAATAAAGATCAAGGGGGCAATAGACTTTTCGTTATTGGTATCTATAGTATACTCAAATTGAATAGAAACTTTTTCTGGATTATGACGCATGCGCTCAAATTCGAGGAAATTATTTAAAAATAGAATTTCGTCAGTTAATAAAACATTCTTTTCTCTTGATTTTACAAATGCAAAATTGAGCAACTGAGAGAGTTGTTCCACAGCTTTTTGTGCAGGTGGGTTTTCTTTTAGATTAGCATGGATTTCGTCCAATGATTTTCTTAACCATTCCGACGGAATATTACTCTGTGCTTTTTCAAATTGAAGTTCATTGTTTCTTTCTTGTAATAGCTTTTGAGTTTGTGCATTTTGGTAAATTTCAATAACTATTTTAATTAGAATAAGTGGTATAGTTGCCCAAAAAGTGGATGAAAGATAAAGAAGCACATATACAATGGAATATGGTGATGTATGCGAATAAAAGTCCCAAATCTCTTGGATTTGAGGATTATTCCAATGAAAATACATACTAACTTTAGTAACTGATAATAGGAGAACCCAGTCGAGAGGTAATACAAGTAACAATAGAATTGCCACCCAAATTCCTTTTTGTGCTTTAAATAGTTGAATTATAAAACAACATAGATAAAACAAAAAGATTATTCTTAGGTATTGTAGAATTGTAAAAAAAATTAAATAGTTACTTATATGCTTTTCATTAAAATAAATTTTATTGAAAAGCATATAGTATAAATAAGTTAGTAAAAGCATCACGATATGACTACTCATTCGCTGCGTTTTACTTTTATATATGCTGTATGGTTGTATTGCCATATTAATAATCGTTTTTTAAAGGAATATTCCAATGGTGAGTATCGTTTATAGAACATTTAATGTGGTCCATTGTCATAGCAATTTTAATATTGGAATCCTTGTTAATATTTTGAAGAAGATAATTTAAAATAGGAAAAGTTTCCTTTTTCGCAATTAAGAAGTTCTCAGTTTTAATTTCGTTTGACAAGTAATTAGTTGTATTGAGGACTTTTAATATGTGTGTAAATTCCTTTACTGGAATTATTTTTTGTGTAGAATAAACATAGTAACGTAATATTTCAGATAAATCAAGTATTTTCTCATTTGCGTCTTCCTGTTGTAGAGATAAACCGTAAATTGTATTCAAAGCATTGAAAAGAAAATGTGGGCGTATTTGGTTTTTCAAATAATCAATTTCTGAGCGATTACGCCATTGAGATAATGTTCGCGTTTCTTTCTCAGAAAGATAATAATCTTTAGTGAGTTTGGCTGTAATTGATAATCCAATAAAGTAGATTAATATATTGAAATAAAAAAAGAGATTCTTAATATGAAAAAGGAATTTACCATCAAACATCCTTTTTTGAAAGCTTTTAAAATATTCGTTTTGAGTGTAACTTAAAAAGAATATCTCCAAACAATAATGGCAAAATATGTATCCTGCCAACACTATGATTAAAAGGTATAATATTCCAAGTAATTTTTTCTTCCTTATTATTGGAACGCACATATAAATAATCAGGTAGTAGTTTAACATCGTAGAGATATCCAATATCAAGCAAAACAATATATTGTCCTTGCTGAAAAAATTCAATTGATATGTTACTTGTTGTGGATTATATTTAAAACGGATATTGACATAACTCCAATACCAGAATAACAGAAATAAGTAAAATAATACCCAAAGGATGATATGAGTAATGATTTTTCTCATTTTAGACGTGCTAGTTATATTGTTTCCAAGTGAGTCGAGCATAATTAATATATAATATTCAAATATCAACATTTGAGAAGTATTGATGAAATGAATTCTGTATTTGGTATACAATGACCGATAGTTGGTAACGGTTGGAGGCGATAGAAGGTATTAATAAGGCATTTTTAATATTTTTTGAAAAAACTTCTCAAAATATTTTGCCAGATGAAAAAAGTTTGTATTTTTGCGCCCCCTTACGGAAGTGGGGGAAGAGTTCTAAGAAAGGGTGAAGAAAAAGATTTAAATAAAATTTGTTTAAGTTAAATATATGATTTACTTTTGCAACCCGTTAAACGGAAGCGAATAACGAGATAAGTTCTTGAAAATGAGTAAGTTAGAAAAATAAATAAAAAATAAATTTTGTTTAAATAAAAATAATCACTTACCTTTGCAACCCGCTAAGCGGGACGGATGATTGGCTGAGAGGTTAACATTTGGCAATAAGATTACTAGAGAGTAGTTTTAAAAGATCTTTGAAAGACAGTAAAACGAAGGGTAAAAAGAACCTGAAGTACAACGAAAAAACAACAAGAACCGAATAGATTTCGAGAGAAGCTAGTCGGGTCAAACAACAACATTTACAATGGAGAGTTTGATCCTGGCTCAGGATGAACGCTAGCGGCAGGCTTAATACATGCAAGTCGAGGGGCAGCACGTCTTCGGATGGTGGCGACCGGCAAACGGGTGCGGAACACGTACATAACCAACCTTATCCTGGAGGATAGCCCGGTGAAAACCGGATTAATACTCCATAGTATATTTTGTTCGCATGAATAGGATATTAAACGCAAGGGGATAAGACGGATGTGCGTATGATTAGTTAGTTGGCGGGGTAACGGCCCACCAAGACCACGATCATTAGCTGATGTGAGAGCATGATCAGCCACATGGGCACTGAGACACGGGCCCAACTCCTACGGGAGGCAGCAGTAAGGAATATTGGTCAATGGACGAAAGTCTGAACCAGCCATGCCGCGTGAAGGATGAAGGTCCTCTGGATTGTAAACTTCTTTTATCTGGGGCGAAAACCATCTTTTCTAAGATATTTGACAGTACCAGAAGAATAAGCACCGGCTAACTCCGTGCCAGCAGCCGCGGTAATACGGAGGGTGCAAGCGTTATCCGGATTCACTGGGTTTAAAGGGTGCGCAGGCGGATTTATAAGTCAGAGGTGAAATCTGTAGGCTTAACCTACAAACTGCCTTTGATACTATAGATCTTGAATGTCGCTGAGGTCAGCGGAATATAACATGTAGCGGTGAAATGCATAGATATGTTATAGAACACCGATTGCGAAGGCAGCTGACTAAAGGACGATTGACGCTGAGGCACGAAAGCGTGGGTAGCGAACAGGATTAGATACCCTGGTAGTCCACGCCCTAAACGATGATTACTCGACATTTGCGATACGATAGTAAGTGTCTGAGCGAAAGCATTAAGTAATCCACCTGGGAAGTACGACCGCAAGGTTGAAACTCAAAGGAATTGGCGGGGGTCCGCACAAGCGGTGGAGTATGTGGTTTAATTCGATGATACGCGAGGAACCTTACCCGGGCTAGAATGTGAGTGACGTAGATTGAAAGGTCTATTTATAGCAATATACACGAAACAAGGTGCTGCATGGTTGTCGTCAGCTCGTGCCGTGAGGTGTTGGGTTAAGTCCCGCAACGAGCGCAACCCCTATCGTTAGTTGCCATCAGGTTAAGCTGGGCACTCTAATGAGACTGCCGCCGTAAGGCGCGAGGAAGGAGGGGATGATGTCAAATCATCATGGCCTTTATGCCCGGGGCTACACACGTACTACAATGGTAAGGACAAAGAGCAGCCACTTGGTGACAAGGCGCGAATCTCAAAAACCTTATCTCAGTTCGGATCGGAGTCTGCAACTCGACTCCGTGAAGCTGGAATCGCTAGTAATCGTAGATCAGCAATGCTACGGTGAATACGTTCCCGGACCTTGCACACACCGCCCGTCAAGCCATGAAAGCTGGGTGTACCTAAAGTCGGTAACCGAAAGGATCCGCCTAGGGTAAAACTAGTAATTGGGGCTAAGTCGTAACAAGGTAGCCGTACCGGAAGGTGCGGCTGGAATACCTCCTTTTTAGAGATACGAAGGTTTTTAATATTTAGTAGTTTTATTGTCTTTTAAAAATATTGTACGAGAGTACAGAAGAAAAGTTCTTATAGATAAGAAGAAAGGGCGTAAGGGATGCAGCTCATGCCTCAGGGCGAAGAGTCGCTATATAGACAGACTCGTAGCTCAGTTGGTTAGAGCGCTACACTGATAATGTAGAGGTCCCCAGTTCAAATCTGGGCGGGTCTACGAGTTAAATAACTCGGGGGATTAGCTCAGTTGACTAGAGCACCTGCTTTGCACGCAGGGGGTCAACGGTTTGAATCCGTTATCCTCCACAGTGAGTAAGAAGTAGTCAGTCTTAAGTCGTAAGTATTCAATTACTTATAACTCATCACTTATTACTTATAACTCAAAAGATCTTTGACATATTGGAAAACGAAATCAATGCTGTTTAATAGTGTGATCACCACACTATTAGACAGGGTAAATAAAGAAATTTAAAGTGAAATAAGGGCGTATGGTGGATGCCTAGGGTCTGAGAGGCGAAGAAGGACGTGGTAAGCTGCGAAAAGCTTGGGAGAGCTGCACACGAGCATTATATCCCAAGATCTCCGAATGGGACAACCCGCTATATTGAAGATATAGCACTCGCAAGAGAGCCAACCTCCTGAACTGAAACATCTAAGTAGGGAGAGGAAAAGAAAATAATTAAATGATTTCCCAAGTAGTGGCGAGCGAACAGGAAATAGCCCAAACCGATACCGCGTGCGGTATCGGGGTTGTAGGACTGCATTTAGAAATAGTTATCAAGTAGAATTACCTGGAAAGGTAAGCCGCAGAGCGTGAAAGCCGTGTAAACAGAAATTAACTAGGACGAGCAGTATCCTGAGTAGCGCGGGACCGGAGGAATCCTGTGTGAATCTGCCAGCACCATCTGGTAAGGCTAAATACTCCTCAGACACCGATAGTGAACCAGTACCGTAAGGGAAAGGTGAAAAGAACCGTGAACAACGGAGTGAAATAGTACCTGAAACCGTACGCCTACAAGCGGTCGGAGCTTCGCAAGAAGTGACGGCGTGCCTTTTGCATAATGAACCTACGAGTTACTATTTACTGGCGAGGTTAAGTTTTTAAAAAATGGAGCCGTAGCGAAAGCGAGTCCGAATAGGGCGCATAGTCAGTAGGTGTAGACGCGAAACTTTGTGATCTATCCATGTGCAGGTTGAAGGTTTGGTAACACAAACTGGAGGACCGAACCCGTTGACGTTGAAAAGTCTTGGGATGACGTGTGGATAGGGGTGAAAGGCCAATCAAACTGAGAGATAGCTCGTTCTCCCCGAAATGTTTTTAGGAACAGCGTTGCATTAAGAATTTTGTTAGAGGTAGAGCTACTGATTGGACTAGGGGGCTTCACCGCCTGCCAAATCCTGACAAACTCCGAATGCTAACAAATATCTGCAGCAGTGAGGCTTTGTGCGCTAAGGTGCAGGGCCGAGAGGGAAATAACCCAGAACAGCAGCTAAGGTCCCCAATACATGGTTAAGTTAAACAAACGAGGTGGAATTTCTAGGACAGCCAGGATGTTTGCTCGGAAGCAGCCATTCATTTAAAGAGTGCGTAACAGCTCACTGGTCGAGAGATTCTGCACGGAAAATGATCGGGTATCAAACCATGAACCGAAGCTCTGTAATAGTACACTTAAGTGTATCATTGGTAGGGGAGCATTGAAATTGCACCGAAGCCGTATGGCGACGTATGGTGGAGCGATTTCAAAAGAAAATGTAGGTATAAGTAACGATAATTAAAGTGAAAAACTTTAACGCCGAAAATCCAAGGGTTCCTGATCAACGTTAATCGGATCAGGGTTAGTCCAGTCCTTAGGTGTACCCGAAAGGGGAAGCTGATGGCAATCAGGTTAATATTCCTGAACCTGCTATACATTAAAAGTGACGGATCTTCAAGCTTTCTACGTACTTACGGAATAGTGCGTTGAACGGAGTCTACGGACAAAGTGAAGAAGGGGAGAAGGTTCCAAGAAAAGCGAGTATAGCGGCTGGTACCGTAAACCGACACAGGTGGATGGGAAGAGTATTCTAAGGCGCTCGGGTGAGCCGTGGAGAAGGAACTAGGCAAATTAACGCTGTAACTTCGGGATAAAGCGTACCACAGCAATGTGGTTTCAATAAAATGGTGCGACCAACTGTTTAACAAAAACACAGGGCCCTGCGAAATCGAAAGATGAAGTATAGAGCCTGATGCCTGCCCGGTGCTGGAAGGTTAAGGAAGGATGTTCGGAGTAATCCAAAGCTTCTGACTGAAGCCCCAGTAAACGGCGGCCGTAACTATAACGGTCCTAAGGTAGCGAAATTCCTTGTCGGGTAAGTTCCGACCTGCACGAATGGTCTAATGAGTTGCACACTGTCTCCTCCACGAGCCCGGTGAAATTGTAGTATCGGTGAAGATGCCGGTTACCCGCCACGGGACGGAAAGACCCCGTGAACCTTCACTACAGCTTTACATTGATCTTGAACAACCGATGTGTAGGATAGTTGGGAGACTATGAGCCGGCTTCGCCAGGAGTCGGGGAGTCACTGTTGAAATACCAACCTTCTGTTGTTTAGGACCTAACCCAATGCGATTGGGGACATTGTATGGCGGGTAGTTTGACTGGGGTGGTCGCCTCCTAAAAAGTAACGGAGGCTTGCAAAGGTACCCTCAGTACGGTTGGTAATCGTACGCAGAGCATATTGGTATAAGGGTGCTTGACTGTGAGACAGACACGTCGAACAGGGACGAAAGTCGGCTAAAGTGATCCGGTGGTTCTGTATGGAAGGGCCATCGCTCAAAGGATAAAAGGTACTCCGGGGATAACAGGCTGATCTTACCCAAGAGCTCATATCGACGGTAAGGTTTGGCACCTCGATGTCGGTTCGTCACATCCTGGGGCTGGAGAAGGTCCCAAGGGTTCGGCTGTTCGCCGATTAAAGTGGCACGCGAACTGGGTTCAGAACGTCGCAAGACAGTTCGGTCCCTATCTGTGGTGGGCGCAAGTAAATTGAGGGAACATGCTCTTAGTACGAGAGGACCGGAGCGTATGTACCGCTGGTGTACCAGTTGTGATGCCAATTGCATTGCTGGGTAGCTATGTACAGACAGGATAAACGCTGAAAGCATCTAAGCGTGAAACCTATCTCAAGATGAGTTTACTGTTAAGGGTCGTAGGAGACGACTACGTTGATAGGCTGCAGGTGTACAGGTGGTAACATCTTAGCTGAGCAGTACTAATAGCCCGTAAGCTTTATAAAATTAAAAAGAGAGTAGTTTTTCAATATGTCACGATATTAAATATGGAGTAGTTATGAATTAAGGATTATAATAAATTATAATTTATGATTTACGAAGTATAACCTTTTTATGGTGGTCTTACCAAGGGTGTTCACCTCTTCCCATACCGAACAGAGAAGTTAAGCCCCTTATGGCCGATGGTACTTGGGCCTTGTCCCTGGGAGAGTAGGTAACTGCCATATTTATTTTAACAGCCGTTGTGAGTAATCTCAACGGCTGTTTTGTTTTATACATATTTCCCCCATCTTTGTCGGTAAAAGTATTGTACTCGAATACTAGAAGTAAAATATCCCTATATTTTTATTATATAATTAATAACACTATTTAAATATATACTTAAAATGGTATAGTTATTCTTGCTTATTTAAAATAATTAATAAAAGGCAGGCTAAAGATGGACTTTAGTCTGCCTTTTATCTTTATTAGATCCCCGAATATTCTTTAAATATTTTATTGTTTTTAGTAAATAGTTCGGAACGTTGAATAGCTTCTACTACAGGTAACAGTTTTTCTAAATGTATTCTGATGTATTCTAGTCGTTGACTCTCAAATAATAATTGGATAAACTCTTGCTGTTGTGAATCTTGTAATCCTATTTTATTGGCTAGTTTATAGCTTGCTATTGTCTGGGACAATAATTTTTTATGTGATAGGTATATTTGGTATACAAACAATAATTTTCCTTTAGTGCATTTTTTTAATAATTTGTAATACTAAAAAAGCTATTGCATTAGCAATAGCTTTTTCAATGAAAATTGATATTGAATTATTTTAATTTTTCAATAATATAATCTCCTTGTTCTTTTGTTGAAGTAGTACTACTTTTGGCTTGTGCTAATTGTTGTAATTGAGATGTAATTACTTCTGCTACTTGTTTAGATAAAGGTTCGTATATCTTTCTTTTTTCAATAACTAGATCAACTCCTTTTTTGAAATTGTCTGTATTTTTTACATTATTCAAATATTGGATGAAGTTGATTGTTGGAGTTACTCCTTTATATAAATTCATATTTTTCAATTCAGTATACAAACTATCAAATTGTGTATCGTCAAATGTAAATATGCTAAGATTGGAAATCACTTCGGATAAATTTCCCTTTGCATCTTTGCTAAGTTCAGGTAACATAGTTAAAGCGGTATCTTTATCCAATCTCGCCAATGCCATCAAGGCATTTCCAGCTACAGAATATGAACTATCTTTTGTATCTGCTACAAACATCGACTTGTACTGTGGATTTTTTAATAATCCCAAATATGCTATTGCCTCTGCTCTTACTGGACGTTTAGGGTCTGTCTTTGCCATAGATTCAATTTTTTGAATTAAATCTGGAGATGGAGGTACGGGGGTGTTGCTTAATGATTTTAATGCTATATCACGTATATCATAAAATTTGTCATTCAAGCCTAGCATTATAATAGCTAAGGCTTCGGGTTTGTCTAATTGAGAGCTAGCAAATTCTACAGCTTCTCTTCTGTCTACATAGTTACCTCCATGGGTATATTGATACGCATATTCTGCTAATGATTTATTGTCTTGTTTATCCCAAAGAAGTATTTTGTCCCCATCAACATTGATTAAATCTGGTTTTTGAGTTACTGGAAATGTGAAATTGTCCAATGTATCTTTTGTCCAAACTGTATAACGTTTTTTCGTGCCGTTTGTATAAATATCAATATCTATAGGAAGAATAAATGCATGTTCTTTTTGCGTTTGGTGTATCGTAACTGTTGATTCTTTTTTTGAATCATCATATCCATAAGAGATATCTACCACAGGATTTCCATATCCAAAATACCATTGGTTCCAATACCAATTCAAATCTTGACCAGTCACTTTTTCAAATGCAATGCGTAATTGATGTGCTTCTCCAGTTCCAAATTTATGTTCGACCAAATAGGTATTCAATGATTTGTAAAATGCAGAATCTCCTAAATAATGATGTAGCATGTGCAATATACGTCCGCCTTTGTTATAGCTTACCGCATCGAACATATCTTCTCTAGTCTTATAGTAGAAGCGGACTAAATCTAAATCAAAACTATTGCTTCGAAGATAACCTTGCATGTCATCATAGTTTTGCTTATCTCCAGCATCTTTACCATATTTATACGTATTCCAAAGTGTTTCACTATAATTGGCAAAACTTTCATTTACTGTAAGATTACTCCAACTTTCGCAAGTTACATAGTCTCCAAACCATTGATGAAATAGTTCATGCGCTACATATTCTTCATATTTGTTGCCGTCTGTCAATTCACGTGCATTTTGTTGTACGGCATCAGTATGTAAAGTTGCTGTCGTATTTTCCATCGCGCCGCTTACATAGTCTCTAGCGGTCATTTGACTATATTTATTCCAAGGGAATTCTACACCTAAAATACGACTATAGAAAGCCATCATTTCTGGGGTGTTTCCATAAATTTTTCTAGCAACAGACGCATATGCAGGTTCCACATAATAGTTAACTTCTTTACCCTTGTATTTATCTTTAGTCACGGAATAATCACCTACTCCAAAGAAAAATAAGTATGGAGCATGAGGTAAATCCATTTTCCAATGATCCGTTCTTGTCCCATCTGCATTTTTCTTAGAGCTGATTAACGCTCCATTAGAAAGAGAGACGTACGTATTGAATTTTTTCGGAATAGTTAAAATAATTTCTTCCGTAGTTTTTTGATCTGGTTTGTCAATAGTAGGAAACCATACGCTACTACCTTCTGTTTCGCCTTGCGTCCATAGTTGGATCGGTTTATTTTTATCTTTTCCATCAGGATTGATAAAATATAGACCTTTTGCATCTGTGATGGCGGCACTTCCTTGACCTTTGTATAGATTAGGTCGAGAAACGTAATCGATATAGATTAAATAAGTTTCATTGCTTTTGTAGGTTTTATCCAAATGAATATTCAACACCATACTATCTGAATAGTCATATTTCAACGGTGTTTTTTTTCCATTTTTAACGATAGCGACTTCATTGATCTGCATTCCTTTAGCGTCTAAAGACAAACTATCGGTAGGATAAAAATGAGGATGAAGGCTTACCCATTCTTTTCCATAAAGAAAACATTTGTTGTAATCGGGCGTGACTTCCAATTTTGTGTGAATTAGGTCATTGATCTTGGTCGCTGATGCACGGTAATCTTTTTTCCAATTATTGGATTGGGTATTTACTACAATAGCTTCTTGATCCTGGGCCATGACAACCGAGGAAAGAAGTATCGCTGCACTAGCGAGAATAAAACTTTTCATATTAAATAGACGTTAATTATTAGACAAATGTATAATATCAACAATTATTTTTTTTCATTAATATATGAATGGTATTATTATTGTTTAAATTAGTACTGAGATTGTATTGTTTTTTAACCTTAAATGAAACGCTATGTTAAAGTGGGCAGTAACTTTTCTTATTATTGCAATTATCGCGGCAATTTTTGGATTTGGCGGTATCGCAGCAAGTGCGACAGGAATCGCTAGAATTTTGTTTTTTGTATTTTTAGTACTATTTGTTATCTCTTTAATTACGGGAAGGAAGTCTTAATCTCGTGATGTATACAATGAAAAACGGGAATGTAAATTTTACATTCCCGTTTTTGTATAATTTGAGATAAGATTAATATTCTTGATCTTCTGGTTTATTAGGATCTAATAAATTCATTGCTTTAGCAAAATAAGAAACTGTACCTGGTAAAGCTAACCAGAAAAATGGTCTAACGAATATTAGCATTAAAATGATGATTGCTAACCATACAAAAAACCATAACCAATATTTACTTGTATTTTGTGAAGTTTCCATAACTGATGAATTTGTTGCAAATATAATAGGCAATTCTTAAAAAAAGAAGCTATTTTTTATTTTACATATTTTTCTTTGTAAGCTACGATAGATTTTTCGATTATTTCTAACGCCACTTCTTTTCCTTCAAATCCGCTAACGATTACTTCTTTCTTTTCCAACAATTTATACGTTTCAAAGAAATTTTGTATTTCGTTCAATTTTTGTTGAGGTACATCAGACAATTCGTTGATATGGGCAACTGTACAATCGTCATTAGCTACAGCGATGATTTTGTCATCTCCTTCGCCACCATCGATCATATGCATCACACCTATAACTTTTGCTTCTACAAGGCAAAGCGAAGTGATAGGCGCAGCTGCCAAAATCAAAATATCTAAAGGATCATTGTCCTCTCCCAAAGTTTGAGGAATAAAACCGTAATTGCTAGGATAATGTGTGGAACCGAATAAAACGCGGTCTAATTTTAATAAACCAGTAGGTTTATCGATTTCATATTTAATACGAGATGCTTCAGGTATTTCGATGATTCCGTTTACTACGGAAGGAGCATTTTCTCCTGTTGTTGCACCATGCCAAGGGTGTAATACGTTGGTAATTACGGCCATGATTTATTTTATTTTTTTTATTTCAGTGTGCAAAGGTAAAACCTTATGCTATATTTAAGAAAAATTGTTTTATCTACTACAGATATTTGTTTTTTACAAGTGTCCATTTTTTGTGGTAAAAAAGTTCTTTTTGGGATAAGTGTTGGGAAAGTAGTTTGTTGTTTCTGATTTGAAGAAATGAGTTCTTCGCAATTCCGATATTTTGGGAAGTATAAATTCCACTATGACCACTGCAATAATAAGCGACAAAACAGCCTATGGCAAAAAACGGCAAATTTGCAGCGCCAAATAATTCAATTCCCATCATCGTACATGCCAATGGTGTATTTGTAGCGGCAGCAAATACCGCGATAAATCCAACACCTGCCAATAGATCAATAGGTATATTGAAAAGAGTTGCCAATGTATTGCCCAAAGCAGCACCAATAAAAAACAGTGGTGTTACTTCGCCTCCTTTAAATCCAGCACTTAATGTAATTGTTGTAAATAATAATTTCCAAAACCAACTCCATGTAAATGAACCACCTGCGTGAAATGCTCCTACAATGGACGCAGCACCAGGATAATTAGGATCGACTCCTAAACCCAAATAGTCTTTTCCCACCAACCATTGGCCTAATATAATAATGATTATCCCGCCAAAAATCGGAATCATCCAAGCTTTGGGTAAAATTTTGGAATAGATTTTTTTGAATAATTCAATAAAATAAGAAAATAAATACCCCGCCAAACCAAATCCTATAGATGCAATACCAACTTTCAATGCGATAGAAATCCATTCTCCATTCATTGGGATAGAACTTGTTATGAAATATTTAGTGTGATGAATTCCTAATTGCAAACAAAAATAATTGGCGATCAAAGAAGCAATTAAGCTGTATGGTGCGGCCTTGTATTCCATTTTTCCAATGACCAAAACTTCCAATGAAAACACAAATCCAGTTAAAGGCGTTCCAAATACGGCACTAAATCCTGCACCGATACCACATATTAAGAGGATTGATCTTAATTGTTGGTTGAGTTTGCACCATTCAGAAATTTTGGCAGCGACTGTCCCGCCAATTTGTACAGCCGTTCCTTCTCTACCTGCAGAACCTCCAAATAAATGTGTTATGACTGTTCCAAATAATACCAAAGGTAACATTACCGCAGGCACAGATTCTTGATTTCCTTTGGCTTCTTTTATGATCAGATTATTTCCTTTGCTACTATTTTTACCTAAATATTGATATGAAAGATAAATTACCCAACCGGCAATAGGTAAAAGAAATAATAATTGAAAATGGGAATTGCGATAAGCTGTTGCAGCTTCTAATAATTTGAGAAAAAATGCAATAAATAGGGCGGATAAAATTCCTACAATAGCACTTAAGCTAAGAAGTATAAATTGTTCTTTGAGAAATTTTTTAAAAGAGAATATTTGCATATACCTACAAAAATTTAGTCCAGATAGATTCTAGACGATGTTAAAATTTTGTAGGCGCCATCAGCATTGTAATCACAACTGCGGTTCGGAGTAGGAAGACACCATTTCCTATATTGCAAAGATATAAATTTTTATTTATTGGTAGGATCTGCAAGCCAAATATTGTTTTGTTTGACTACGGACATGGAATCTTCTTTTTTGTCAAAAGAATTTTTAAAATATAGCTTATGTAATTGATCGTCAATGGTTTTTTCATTTTCAATAATGATGGACGCTTGTCGATAATTAACCCGAAAATCTCTGTCTTGATGTTGATAAAAATCTTGTTTTTCTTGCAAAAACGCATCATTTTTTGCAGAAGGGAGCATGTAGAATTTTGCTTGTTTGAACTCACCTTTCATTGTTCCTTCGATAAATAATCTCCCAGCTTCAAAAGCGTTGTCTGCATTCTGAAATTTTGGTTCGTCTTTACATGCAAAAAAGGCGCAACATCCCAAGATTAGTGGCAAAATTCTTTTCATTTGGCAAATGTAGGGGCTTTTTTGATGTAATTTTGCAAGCATGCATATTTCGGATAAAAGTACGTGGATCAAGCAAAAAGCACTGAGTTTGGGCTTTGATCATTGCGGCATTGCAGAGGCCACGTCTTTGGATGAAGATGCGTTTCGTTTGGAAAAATGGTTGCATCAAGGCAAACATGGAAGTATGCAATACATGGAAAATTATTTTGATCTGCGTATTGATCCGCGCAAATTATTTCCAGGTGCGAAATCTGTGATTACCGTTTTGAAAAATTATTATTCCTCTGAAAAAAATCCAGACCCAAACGCGCCGAAAATCTCCAAATATGCCTATGGGAAAGATTATCACGAAGTTATTCGCAAACAATTGAAAACCTTTCTAGAAGAAATAAGAACAGAATTTGGGCAAGTGGAAGGTCGTGGGTTTGTCGATTCGGCTCCAGTCTTAGAACGTTCTTGGGCGAAAAAAAGTGGTTTGGGTTGGGTTGGAAAGAACGGAATGGTGATTCACAAAGGTGCAGGTTCTTTCTTTTTCATTGCGACTTTAATAGTGGATTTGCCATTAGGGTATGATGCACCTGCGGTGCAAGATTTTTGTGGGAAATGTACGCGTTGTATTGACGCTTGTCCGACAGAAGCGATTTCTAATAATAAGGAAATTGACGGAAGTAAATGTATTAGCTATTTTACGATTGAGTTAAAAGATCAATTGATTCCGGAAAATATGAAAGGCAAATTTGACAATTGGATGTTTGGCTGCGATACTTGTCAAGATGTTTGTCCGTGGAATCGTTTTAGTAAGGAAAATGAAGAATTAAATTTTCAACCTATTTCCGAAATATTACAATTTACCCAAAATGATTGGGACGAATTGACCGAAGAATCATTCAAACAAATATTTAGCAAATCTCCATTGAAACGAAGCAAATTTGCTGGAATTAAGAGGAATTTACATTTTTTGAAATAATCTTACTAATCTTACTAATTGTCTAATTGTAATTGATAAGATTTTGGAGTAAGCCCTTCTTGTTTTTTAAATACACGGAAAAAATGACTCATATTATTGAATCCAGAATTAAAGCAAACCTCTGAAATAGAATGATCTGGATTTTTGAGTAAATTTTTTGCATAGGTAACGCGTTCTTTCAATATCAATTCAATGGGAGAAATGCCAAATTCTTTTTTGAATGCTTTGAAAAAATTGGGTTTGCTCATGCACGCAATTTGACTTAATTTATCAATGGTTAGATTTTCATCCAAATGATCCTTTATATAGTGCATGACATGGGCAAATCGATTGATCGTAGCATCTTTGGCACTATGGGCGACTAAACCAATTCTCGCTTGGGTTTGCATAAGGCGAACAATCAACTCTTTTAACGTGAAATCAGCTAAAAGTCCTCTAGATATATGATCGTTTTCTTTGCTTAAAGCTCCCAATCGTGATAGCGCTCCAAATATTTCTGTAGTTCCAGCGAAGTGTATATTATGTTTATCTAACTGCCAACCTTCTGGAGAATCGATCTTGGGCGCCGTATCATTCAACATGCCAATCGTCTTACTGACAAAATTTTCATCAAAACAAATTGCTAAACATTGTGTCGGATTGTTATCACTTGCTTCAGGGAAGTCAATCAGCATTTGTTTGCCAGAAGGAACAATTACCAACTCATCAGGGAAATATTCAAATGGCTGCATATCAGAGAAATGCATCACTTTTTTCCCCTTAACCATTGCTGTAAGAGCTATCTCATTGAATTTTAATGAAAATTGATTGGATATAGATCTAGTTTCAAATACATTCAATTCGCAAGCATCAAATTGTACCATTGTTCTATCCTCTACGTCATTATCTACCAATGATTTAGGTATATATTGGAATGTTTTAGAAAGTCTTTTCATGGCTTCAAATTAGACTTGTAAAATAATGTATTTTTTTAATATTATTAATGAGCAAAGGTAATTTAACTAAATTTTTTAAAATACTAACGAATATTAGTATTTTGATAGTATAGTACAATGAAAAGATAGTATAGTACATATTAATTTCTCCAAATATCTTGACCTTAGCCCCATTAATTAAAGTTGTAAAAATATAGATTATGGAAACAGCAGTTGCAAAAAACGCGAATATGGTAGCTAGGCCTGAGTTTTTACCTCAGTATGAGAATTTGATCGGAGGTGAGTGGGTAGCTCCTGTAAAAGGTGTATATTTTGAAAATACTTCTCCAGTAGATGGTTCTGTTTTGACAAAAGTGCCAAGATCTTCAGCAGAAGATATTGAATTGGCCATGGATGCAGCGCACAAAGCATTACCAGAATGGGCTAAAACTTCACCAACACAAAGAAGTCTTATTTTAAATAAAATTGCGGATGTATTGGAAGCTAATTTAGAAAAATTAGCAGCAGCAGAAACAATGGATAATGGTAAACCAATCCGTGAAACTTTGAATGCGGATTTACCATTGACTGTTGATCATTTCCGATATTTTGCTAGTGTTATCCGTGCGGAAGAAGGTTCTGCTAATGAATTGGATGCACACACTTTATCATTGATTATTCATGAACCTCTTGGTGTTGTTGGTCAGATCATTCCATGGAATTTCCCTATTTTGATGGCTGCATGGAAATTAGCTCCAGCTTTGGCTGCAGGTAACTGTGTAGTATTGAAACCCGCAGAACAAACTCCAGTAAGTATCTTGATTTTGGCAGATTTGATCAAAGATATTTTGCCAAAAGGTGTTTTGAATATTGTAAATGGTTTTGGCGCAGAAGTAGGTAAAGCATTAGCTACTAACCCAAGAATTGCTAAGATAGCATTTACTGGTTCTACTGCTACTGGTCGTACAATCATGCAATATGCATCAGAAAATATCATCCCTTCTACAATGGAATTGGGTGGAAAATCTCCCAATATTTTCTTCCCAAGTGTAATGGATGCAGACGATGATTTCTTTGATAAATGCTTAGAAGGTGCAGCATTATTTGCATTGAATCAAGGTGAAATTTGTACATGTCCATCTCGTTTGTTAATCCACGAAAGTATTTATGACAAGTTTATTGCTCGTTTATTAGAAAGAGTTGAAAAAATCAAGTCAGGTCATCCATTGGATAAAACAACTATGATTGGCGCGCAAGCATCCAAAGCTCAATATGACAAAATCTTATCTTATATCGAATTAGGTAAAGAAGAAGGTGCTGAATTGTTGATTGGTGGCGGTGCACAATATGTAGATGGTTTGCCAAATGGTTATTATATCAAACCTACATTATTTAAAGGTAGAAACGATATGAGAATCTTCCAAGAAGAAATCTTTGGACCAGTTCTTTGTGTAACTACATTTAAAGATACTGCAGAAGCAATTGAAATTGCTAATGATACTCCTTATGGTTTGGGTTCTGGTGTTTGGACAAGAGATGCACACGAATTGTACGAAGTGCCACGCGCAATTCAAGCAGGACGTGTTTGGGTAAATAATTATCACAATTATCCAGCTGGTGCACCATTCGGTGGATACAAACAATCTGGTTACGGTAGAGAAAACCACAAAATTATGTTGGATCACTATCGCCAGACAAAAAATATGTTGATTTCTTATGATAAGAAAGCAATGGGTTTCTTTTAGTATTTTATAATAGTTTGCAATTCTCAAGTTACCTTTCTAGGTAAGTTTCGTAATTATTGATTGTAGCACAGGCGTTCATGTTTAGAGGCCTGACGTCTGTGCTTTTTTTGCTTGCATTTTGCGTTTTGCCATTTGGTTTTTATTAGACCAATCACTTTAGATATTTAGATATATGTGATGTCAATGCTCTATTGACATACGATTGCTCATTTTTTTAAATTTAATCTTATGCCAGATTTAAAATTAGTAGATAGTACAATTAATACAAATTCTACTGAATATTCTACACTACAAGAATGGTTATATCGATTTGAAACCGCTTTGAAAGATCGAAACATTGATGCCGTATTGAATTTATTTTTAACAGATTGTTATTGGCGTGATTTAGCTTCATTTACTTGGAATCTGTACACCTCTGAAGGGAAAGAACAAATACAAGAAATGTTGACACATCAACTGGACTTCACAGATCCAGATAATTGGAAAATTATAGAAGAGGTTACCGAAAATAATGGTGTGATTGAAGGGTGGTTCACGTTTGAAACTAGACAAGGACGAGGTAAAGGACATATTCGTTTAAAAGATGGTTTGTGTTGGACACTTTTGACAACGCTACAAGAATTGAAAGGATTTGAAGAGAAAAAAGGACGCAATAGAGAACGTGGTGCAGAGCATGGTGTTCAAAAAAATAGAAAATATTGGTCCGAACTTAAAAAAGAAAGACAAGAAACATTAGGATATACAGAGCAACCGTATTGCGTAGTGATTGGTGGTGGTCAAGGAGGTATTGGATTGGGTGCTCGTTTGAAAAAAATGGGAGTACCTACTATAATTTTAGATAAATTTCCACGTCCTGGTGATCAGTGGCGTAGTCGATATAAATCCCTTTGTTTACATGATCCGGTTTGGTATGATCATCTTCCATATTTACAATTTCCGGAAGATTGGCCAGTATTCTGCCCGAAAGATAAAGTAGGCGATTGGTTAGAAGCATATACGAAAATCATGGATTTGGATTATTGGTCTTCGTCAGAATGTGTCAAAGCTTCTTATGATGCTGAGGCAAAAGAATGGAATGTAATTGTTAATAAAGAAGGACAATCTATTATATTAAAACCTAAACAAGTCATTTTCGCATTAGGGGTTTCCGGATTTCCGAATATTCCTAAAATAGCTGGTGCGGAGACTTTTGAAGGCCTACAACATCACTCAAGTAAACATCCAGGAGGGGATATTTTTAAGGGTAAAAAAGTTGCGGTTATTGGTGCTAATAATTCGGCTCATGATATTTGTGCTGACCTTTGGGAAAATGGAGCGGATGTGACGATGATTCAACGCTCAAGTACGCACATCATACAATCCGAGACTTTAATGGATTTAGTATTCGGCCCGTTGTATTCCGAGGATGCCGTTGCCAACGGTATCAATGTCGATAAAGCAGATTTGATATTTGCATCGCAACCATTTAAAATAATGAATCAATTTCATATTCCTATTTATAATGAAGTAAAAAAACGAGATAAAGCGTTTTATGATTCTTTAGAAAAAGCAGGATTTATGTTGGATTTTGGAGATGATGGTTCGGGTTTATTTTTAAAATATTTGAGAAGAAGTTCGGGTTATTATATTAATGTCGGTGCCGCAGAATTAGTTGCAGATGGTAGTATTAAATTGAAAAGTGGCGTCGAAATAGACCAAATAGTCAAAGACGGAATTTTGATGTGTGATGGAACTAAAATAGACGCCGATGTAATTGTATATGCCACGGGCTATGGTTCGATGAATCAATGGGTCGCACAGATTATTTCACAAGACGTCGCTGATCAGGTTGGTAAATGTTGGGGATTGGGATCTAATACAACAAAAGATCCAGGTCCTTGGGAAGGCGAATTAAGAAATATGTGGAAACCAACAGCTCATGAAAATCTTTGGTTTCACGGAGGCAATTTGCACCAGTCCAGACATTACTCCAAATATTTGGCTCTGCAAATAAAAGCAAGATACGAAGGGTTAGACGTTCCTGTATTCGGAAAAGCGGAAGTTCATCATTTAAAATAAATTTTTCACTTTAAATCTGAGAGTATGTTACCTAACAAAATGAAAGCGGCAGTGGTTCGTGAGTTTGGAGCACCGTTGCAAATTGAAGAAGTCGAAGTTAAACGACCGGGGAAAAATGAAATTTTGGTAAAAGTTATTGCAAGTGGTGTTTGTCATACAGACTTGCATGCGGTGGATGGAGATTGGCCTGTAAAACCAAAGATGCCATTGATTCCAGGTCATGAAGGAGTCGGATATGTAGTAGCTGTAGGAGAGGGTGTAACGAATGTTAAGGAAGGGGATGCTGTAGGTGTGCCTTGGTTATATAGTGCTTGTGGTTGTTGTGACTATTGTATTACTGGTTGGGAAACTTTATGCGAAACCCAACAAAATGGCGGTTATAGTGTCGACGGAGGTTATGCAGAATATGTAATTGCAGATGCTCGCTATGTTGGACACTTACCGTCCAATGTCAACTTTACAGAAATTGCTCCTATTCTTTGTGCAGGCGTAACGGTTTACAAAGGCTTGAAACAAACAGAAGCGAAACCAGGAGAATGGGTTGCAATTTCAGGTATTGGCGGCTTGGGACACGTAGCTGTTCAATATGCAAAAGCAATGGGATTGCACGTTGCCGCAGTGGATGTGGCTCCTGAAAAATTGGAATTGGCTAAAAAATTAGGTGCAGAAATTACGATTAATGCAAAAGAACAAGATCCGGGTTCATTTTTGAAAAAAGAAGTCGGTGGTATGCATGGCGTACTCGTTACCGCAGTATCTCCAATTGCATTCAAACAAGGTATTTCTATGTTGCGTAGAAAAGGTACAATTGCCTTAAATGGTTTGCCTCCAGGGAGTTTTGATTTACCAATTTTTGATACTGTATTAAATGCGTACACGGTTCGTGGATCTATTGTTGGTACAAGAAAGGATTTGCAGGAAGCGATCGAATTTGCTGTTGAAGGTAAAGTAAAAGCAACTGTACATCCAGCAAAATTGGAAGACATCAATGACATTTTTGGAAAAATGAAAAAAGGTCAGATTGATGGCCGTATTGTTATGGAAATAGCGGAACCATAATTAAAGAATTCTTAAAAAAACAGAAATTCAAATAAATAAAGTACGCTAGAATCGATTTTTAGTGTACTTTGTTGCATTATTTAAAAAAGGTAAGATTGTTATGCAAGAAGATAGAATATTAAGAAGTGCACTAAAATCTAAAGTAATATCAGCGGAAGAATCCGCTTCGTTTTTTAAAGACGGAATGGTTGTCGGTGCGAGTGGATTTACACGCGGTGGAGATACGAAAGTTGTATTAAAAGAATTAGCAAAAAGAGCGCAAAAAGAACCATTAAAAATTCAATTATTTACAGGAGCATCGCTTGGTCACGGGACTGATGCGGATCTTGCTGATGCCAACGCTTTGATCAAAAGATTACCTTTTCAAGTAGATGCGATTTTGAGAAAACACATCAATGCAGAAGATCTTTTATTTGTCGATCAACATCTTGGCGAGACTTCAGAATTGTTGATTAATGGAGATTTACCAAAAATAGATATTGCCGTCATTGAAGCTACACAGATATTAGAAGATGGGAGTATTATTCCTACGACTTCTGTGGGTAACAATGTTGCATTTATGGATATGGCTGATAAAGTTATTATTGAGATTAATACTGCAATTCCCTTAGAGATTCGAGGATTTCATGATATTTTTCAACAAGGAAAAGCTCCGCATAAAAAAATTATTCCAATTACCGCTTCAGATACAAGGATCGGAACCGAATCTATTCCATTAGATCCTGAAAAAATTATTGGTATCGTTTTTCATGATATAACTGACATGACGGGTGATATTGTACCTCCAGATGAAAATACGGCTGCAATTGCTTCTCATATCTTGGATTTTTTGGGAAATGAAGTAAAAAAGGGACGTTTGACTAAATCATTATTACCATTACAATGTGGTATCGGTAAAGTTGCGAACGCAGTGATGTCAGGGTTTTTAAAAGGTGATTTTGAAAATCTAACAATGTATTCTGAGGTATTGCAAGATAGTACGTTTGAATTAATTGATGCCGGTAAAATGGATTTCGCATCTGCAACTTCCATGACCGTTTCTAAAGGATGTTATGATAAATTCATGAACAATTTAGAAACCTATCGCAAAAACGTAGTATTTCGTCCCCAAAATATTAGTAACGCGGCAGAGGTGATTAGAAGGTTAGGTGTAATTGGTATAAATACGGCCTTGGAAGTGGATCTTTATGGCAATGTTAATTCGACACATGTAGGAGGTACGAAAATGATGAACGGTATTGGAGGTTCGGGAGATTTCGCTAGAAATGCATACATGAGTATTTTCGTTACTAGTTCTACTGCAAAAGATAATAAAATATCTTCTGTTGTTCCAATGGTTGCGCATCATGACCATACAGAACACGACGTGGATGTTTTGGTTACAGAGAAAGGTTTGGCTGATTTACGCGGTTTGGCGCCGATTGAACGTGTACCTATTATTATTAATAATTGTGTGCATGAAGATTATAAAGATGAATTTTTGGATTATTTCAATAGAGCAAAAGCAAAAGGTGGTCAGACTCCACATTTATTAGATGAAGTATACAAGTGGCATACTCGATTTAATGAAACTGGAAGTATGAAAGCATAGATATTTATACAAAAAATTAAGCTGTCAAAATAATAAATTTGGCAGCTTTTTTGTTTTAATACAAATCCTATAGCATGTTAAATTTGAATATCTAGCAGGAAATTTGCATGAAAATAAATACCTTAGATAAAAAATGATTGCACGCGTAAAAATGACAGAAATAACAGCTAATGCTGTTAAACAATTACAAGAAAAACATGGAGAATTATTTTTCTTTCAAAGTGGGGGATGTTGCGAAGGTAGTCAACCATTGCTTTACGAAAAGGGCTCTTTTTATGTAGGAAGTCGAGATGTTTTGTTAGGCAACGTGAACGGCTGTGACTATTATATGTCACCAACAGAATTCAAGTATTGGCAATATACCGAGTTGACAATTGATGCAGTTCCAGGCGTTGGAGTGGGCGGCTTTTCATTAGAATCGACGATTGGGTTAACATTTGTTACTAAATCAAGGTTGTTTACAGAAGAAGAATTAGTGGAATTGAATAAATTAGAAAATTCTATTGCAAAAATCTAATAATTCATTCATTTTCTTTGTGTTATCACCAAAAACATTTATTATTGGGTTGTTAAATTATTTATAACTGTATTAAAAAATGATTTTCTATGAGAAAATCCGATCTCGTAAATAGCATTTCTGAAAAAACGGGCATTCCAAAGGTGGACGTTTTAGTTACGATTGAATCTTTTTTGAAAGAAATTAAAGGTAATCTTTCCAAAGGGGAGAATATTTATATTCGAGGATTTGGTAGCTTTATTACGAAAAAAAGAGCGGCTAAAATTGGACGTAATATTAAGAAGAATGTCGCTGTAGAGATTCCAGAGCATTATATTCCTGCATTTAAACCTGCAAAAGAATTTGTCAGCGAGGTAAAACAAAGCCAAAAATAGGTTACCTTAGCGGATCAAATTTTTGGCATGAAGAAGCAAAAAATTATTTTACTCGTTTCGGGCTTATTTTTATTTGTACTGATTTATTTTGGAGGTAATACAATTCCACCTAAGAAAAAGATGGCAGCTATGCCGTCCGCCATGTTGTCTGAAAAAAAGACCATTACAACGGATGAAATCATAGCTAAGGCAAAACAACACCTAACAGCCGAACAAACTACTCAAATTACCGAGTTAGAAAATAGTGTAGTTAGAGGTGATGTAAAATCCCAACAAGAAAAAGTATACGGGCAATTAGCCAATTTTTGGACGAAGGATATGGGAAGACCTGATTTAGGTGCTTATTATACTGGTCAAGAAGGTCTTTTGGAAAATTCAGAAAAGAAGCTTACCTTTGCCGCCCATTTGTTGCTTAATGGAGTTTTGGTATCTGACAGCGATCCTGCAATGCAAAACTGGTTGGCGACAAATGCGAAAACGTTTTTTGATAAAGCTCTGGAAATCAATCCTTCCAATGATTCAACTAAGATAGGAATTGGAGCGTGTTATATGTTTGGTAACATTTCAGATAATCCTATGCAAGGTATCTTACCTGTAAGAGAGATTGCTGAAAAAGATCCAAAAAATATTTTCGCTCAAATGATTTTAGGAATGGGAGGTATCAAGAGTGGTCAGTACGAAAATGCGGTTAAAAGGTTTCAGGCTGTATTGGCAGTAGATCCAACAAATCTAGAAGCTACTCTCAACTTAGCAGAAACGTATGATAGATTAGGAGATAAAACTAATGCTATCAAATGGTACAAAAACGTACTTGAAAAGATTAATGTTCCAGATGCCAAAAAAGAAATCGAAGAACGTATTAAAGCATTGCAACAATAATGTTGATTTATTAATAATAAAATTTTTTTGAATTATGCCTTGTGGTAAAAAAAGAAAGCGTCATAAGATAGCAACGCACAAACGTAAAAAAAGATTAAGAAGAAACCGTCATAAAGGTAAATAGTCTATTTTTTGATAAAATAGATCGTTGTATTTACTTTATGCAGCAATATTTTTCAATGCCGGAATCAATGCCGGCATTGATTATTTATACTTTTTAGGACTCTTGCAACTTTTCAACTTTTCCTACCAATCTTTCTGTAAGGGATTTTACTGAGTAATTCTCTTATAGTAGTTGTATTCTATTTATTTGAAAAATGGAATATAATTTTTTTAGCGTTTAAAGTTGCATTTGTGAATAAAGAATTGATTATCAATGCTAATCCTACTGGTGTAGAGATTGCACTGATGGAAGATAATAAACTAGTAGAGCTTCATACCGAGAAAGCCGGTAATGGTTTTTCTGTTGGAGATCTCTTCCTGGGTAAAGTTAAGAAACTGATGCCGGGATTGAATGCCGCATTTATCGATGTCGGGTTCGAAAAAGATGCTTTTTTGCATTATACAGATTTAAGTCCTTACGTAAAATCATTATTGAAATTTACGCAGTTGGCTATGAATGATAAGTCTGAAAATGGCTTTGATTTTTCAAAATTTCAAATAGAACCAGAAATTGTCAAGACTGGTAAAATAACGGAAGTCTTGAATGGTAAACCCAATATTTTAGTTCAAATATTGAAAGAACCAATTTCTGCGAAAGGTCCAAGATTGAGCTGTGAGATCTCTCTTCCTGGAAGATTTGTAGTTATTACGCCTTTTAATGACATCGTCGCTGTTTCAAAAAAAATACACTCTTCTGATGAAAGGAAAAGACTCAACTCAATTGTGTCTGCCATAAAACCACACAATGTAGGAGTTATTGTAAGGACCGCTGCTGAAGGAAAAAAGACAGAAGAACTTCATAGTGATTTGAATCAATTAATTGAGCGTTGGACGGATATTCAAAAGAAATTAAAAACGGCAGAACCTCCTTGCAAAATATTGAGTGAACAAACAAAAACTACTAGTATTTTAAGAGATTTGTTAACGCCTGATTTTAATCGAATCATTGTAAATGATAAAAATATCTACAATGAAGCTCACGAATATGTGCAACAGATATCTCCAAATAAACAAAATATTGTTAGCCTCTATCAAGGAGGAAGTTTGCCTATTTTTGATCAGTATAATATTACTCGTCAGATTAAAGCGTCTTTTGGTAAGACTGTAAATATGCCCAGCGGAGCATATTTAATTATCGAAAGGACGGAAGCTTGTCATGTAATAGATGTAAATAGTGGTTATAAAAATGTAAGTAATAGTCAAGAAGAAAATGCAGTAGCAACCAATATTGAAGCCGCCGAAGAAATAGCTCGACAATTAAGACTGCGTGACCTTGGAGGTATTATTGTAGTGGATTTTATCGATATGAAAAATCCAGAGAACAAGAAAAAGGTTCAAGATCATATGGAACTTTGCCTCAAAAATGATCGAGCTCGCCATTCTGTTTTGCCATTATCCAAATTTGGATTGATGCAAATTACACGACAAAGAATGCGTCCAGAGATTACTATCAATACGGAGGAGGTTTGTCCGAGTTGTAATGGTACGGGTAAAGTAACATCTTCTTTATTATTGGTAGATGAGATCGAAAATAGACTGGAATATCTCGTGCAACATAAGCACCGTGCATTGCAAATAATGGTTCACCCTATTGTATACTCACATCTTACGAAAGGTATATTTAATTCTATTAGACAAAAATGGCAACGTAAATACAAGGTGAAGCTGTTTATTAAGCCG
Source organism: Rhizosphaericola mali (assembly GCF_004337365.2). Classification (GTDB taxonomy): domain Bacteria; phylum Bacteroidota; class Bacteroidia; order Chitinophagales; family Chitinophagaceae; genus Rhizosphaericola; species Rhizosphaericola mali. The sequence goes on from NZ_CP044016.1 coordinate 74,065, forward strand.
AATAATAATTACTACTTTACCGAATTTCATTTCTTTGATGAACAAGAAGATGAAATTAAATTATAAAAAAAGACCGACATTAGAATATTCTAATGTCGGTCTTTTTTTTATGTTTTTAACAAACTCAATTTGGCAAATGATTGTTTGCTCACTATTTTTGGAACTCTAGACAATGGCAAAACTCTCGTTAAAATATATACGAATTTTATTCATTTTAGGACTAACTATATTTTTTAGTTTCAAATTGGTTTCTGCTTACGCATTTACAAAAGAGGTAATTAAAAATCATATTTCGTCTTGTGAAAAAAACACGGATAATAATGAGAAGAAAACTTCTAATTCTGAGAATGATTCTTCCGATAACGAAGGCTGTAGCAAACTTCCAGAATGCTTGGCTGTAGATTGGATTTCTCCCGATGTTGATTTTATACATTTTGGGACATATGAAAATATCACGTTGTTTTATAGTATTTATTTACATGAAAAAGTGATGTCTCCTATATTTACTATACTAACTCCTCCTCCAGATTTAGGATAAAATTTCCAAAATTTTCAATTTGTATTGCCAACAATAGTTGGTCGATATTTCAATGGATTTGAATATTCATTCCATTGTAGATATGTATATGTACGGTTTTTATTCTGTGCAAATACATAGTCATTCTATCACTATTTCCTATAAAATAAAAAAATGGGTAAGAAACATCATGTGAGTTTACTTTCTCCGTGGCAAAAATTAATTGCATTGCTACAGTTTGAGAAAGAGACGATTAATTATGTATTTGTATATGCCGTATTAATCGGTTTGATTGGATTGACGCTGCCATTAGGTGTAACAGCTGTGTATAATTTGCTTTCAAATGGTGCAATATTTAGTTCGACTTATATTTTGATCGGTGCAGTTTTGTTAGGTGTAATTATTGGAGGTCTCTTACTAATTGGCCAGTTAACATTAGTTGAGTCTATAGAACAACGGATATTTACAAGGACTTCTATTGAGTTTGCATATAGACTTCCAAGAATAAAAAAGACTGAATTGGTAGATGAATATCCACCCGAATTGGTCAATCGCTTTTTTGATATTTTAACTATACAAAAAGGGTTAGTAAAATTGTTGGTAGACATTGTTGCCGCATGTGTAACTATTCTTTTTAGTGCAGTATTGTTGTCATTTTATCATCCAGTATTTATTGGTTTTGGGATATTGATTGTGTTAGCAATTATTTTGACATTGGGCTTATATTATAGGCAAGGATTATATTCTAGTATTGAAGAGTCCGAACATAAATATGCTCTTGTTGGATATTTGGAAGAGGTTGCTTCTGAATTAGATAAATATGATTCTAAAGAAAAGAAAGATGAAATTATTGAACATGCTGATAAAATCACTTCTCAATATTTGGTTGCAAGAAATAGTCATTTTTCTGTTTTGCGTAAATTTTTCAAAAGTTCATTAATTCTTAGAACCCTTTTAATGGGAGCATTATTATTGTTGGGTTCCTATTTCGTGGTAAATCGTGAAATGACTTTGGGGCAATTTGTTGCTGCTGAAGTGATCATTGTACAGATCAGTTATAGTATTGAAAAATTGATGACGAGTATGGATACCGTATTTGATATGGTTACTGGTAGTGAAAAACTTGCGGTGGTTACAGATTTAGAATTAGAAGACGAGAAACATTAAAACAATGGGAAATATTAATAAACATATTGTAGAAACCAAAAAATGGTATACTGTTTTAAAGCATTCCAATAATGAATTATTATCTGTAGGAGCTTCTAAAACATTAGGAAGAATAATGCTTTTTTTATTGGTTTGCTTTGTCATTATTCTGTTTTTGCCTTGGCGACAGACTATACCTGGAACAGGAACGGTTACTGCATTAAGACCAGAAGATAGACCACAAACTGTACAAAATCAGATTGGCGGGAGGATTGAACATTGGGCTGTGCGGGAAGGACAAGAAGTGAAAAAAGGGGATACTATATTAGTCTTATCCGAAACTACACAATCCTATTTTGATCCTGAATTACCTACACGACTTAACGAACAATTAAGTGCCAAAAAAGGGAGTGAAGATGCCGCATCGCAAAAAATGACAGCGACACACGAACAAATCCATGCATTGAATGATGGGTTAAGAGCGCAATTATCCTCTGCGCGTAACAAAGTTACACAAGCCATCAATTATGTGCACATTGATAGTGCAGATCTGGTCGCTATTGAAAAATTTTATGAAACGAGTAAAGCGCGTTTAGTTCGTTACGAAGAAGGATATAAAAATGGCCTATTTTCCTTGACGGATATTGAAAGTCGAAGACTGAAATTGCAAGAAGATTTGGCTAAAGTGGTGAGTCAACAAAATAAGCTAAATAATTCACAACAAAATTTATTGAATTCGCGTATTGAATTGGATAATATTAATGCAAAATATCAAGAGTCTTTAGCAAAAGCTCAGTCAGATTTGAGTACTGCATTTTCTAGTAAAGTCAGTGCACAAGGAGATATTGCTAAGTTGAGAAATGAAATTTCAAATGTGGATTTTAGACGAGGACTATATATTGTACGTGCTCCTCAAGATGGTTTTGTTGTAAAAACTTTGAAAGCTGGTGTTGGGGAAAATATCAAAGAAGGTGAATCTATAGCAACGCTACAACCAAAGCAACCTATGTTAGCTGTGGATATTTATGTCGATGCGATGGATGTGCCCTTGATATTGGATAGTAGTGACGTTAGACTAGAATTTGAAGGTTGGCCTTCGGTTCAATTTTCAGGTTGGCCGTCAGTAGCTGTTGGTACTTTTGCTGGTACTGTGGCGGTAATTGATAGAGTAAGTAGTTCTAGTGGAAAATATAGAATTCTAGTTATCCCCAAAGATCCACTTCCTACAAAAGACGATCCATGGCCAAAACAATTGAGACAGGGCTCTGGTGTATTCGGTAGAGTAATATTGAGATCTGTACCATTGTGGTACGAAATCTGGCGTCAATTAAATGGATTCCCTCCAAGTTTGGAAAAAGAACCTACCGGAAAGGAAAAGAAGAAGTAAATAAAAAAGAAATTACATGTTATATATTATAAGAAAATATATTTTTCTCTTAGTGTATTGCGCTTTTGTCTCAACAATAGTAAACGCTCAGCAAGTACAACAAAATGTTGATTCTGCCAAAGAATTTTCGTTGAGTGATTTGCAAGCTATTGTGCTTGAAAATCATCCTGTGATTAAGCAGGCATTTTTATTAGGAGATGAAGCGCAAGCCAAAATCTTGTCCGCATTGGGAAAATTTGATCCCAAACTAGAATCTCATTTTGCTAGAAAACAATTTGGTCATAAAGATTATTATAGTAACTGGCAAAGTGAACTAAAAGTGCCATTGTGGTTAGCGGGTGCAGATTTAAAAATAGGTTATGATAAAAACTATGGAGAGTATACCAATCCACAATATTATACGGGTAGAGACGGACTGACAGGAGTTGGTTTAAATATTCCAATTGGTCAAGGTTTGATTATTGATGAAAGGCGCAATACGCTCAAGCAAGCGAAAGCAATGGCTAAATATGCAGATGCGGAGCAAGTGAAACAAATTTTGACTATTTGGTTTGAGGCCGTAAAAGAATATTGGAATTGGTACTATACTTACAAGCAATATCAATTATTGAAAAATGGTGTTGATCTAGCTGAAACGCGTTATAAAGCAATAGTTAGACAAACCTTACTAGGAGATAAGCCTCCTATAGATTCTGTGGAAGCTTTTATAATGGTTCAAGATAGGAAAATTCAACTAACAAAGTTGGATGTTGAGTTGCAAAATGCGACAATAGTATTATCTAATTATTTGTGGGATGAAAGCAATGTTCCTGTTGAATTGCCTACTTATGCAATACCTCAAAGGATAGACTCTTCCTATAGTGATGTAGATAAAATAAAATTGAATGAATTATTTGATTATGCACTTAATCAGCATCCAGAAGTTTTGAAACTACAATCAAAAGGAGAACAATTGGATATAGAAACGGCATATCGAAAGGAAATGTTGAAACCAAAAGTGGATCTCTCCGGGTCGTTGCTAACTAGAAGAAATACATTTGGTGATTATTATCCGGATTACTATGATTTTGCATGGAAAAATTATAAAGTAGGCGTCAATTTTGCATTTCCATTATTTCTTAGAGCAGAACGAGGAAAGTTAAGAGAAGTAAAAATTAAAAGACAAGATGTAGACTATGATTTATTTCAAATGAATCGTAATATTCGAAATAATATTACATCCTCCTACAATACTTTAAGTGGTTATAAACGTTTATTAATCCAACAAGATGTAAATGTAAATAGCCAGCAGACTTTGTTAACCGCAGAAATTCAAAAATTCTCGTTAGGAGAAAGTACACTTTTCTTAATTAATAGTCGAGAAACAAAGTTGATTGACATGAAAATAAAAAGAGAAGAACTGGTTACTAACTATCAAAAGAAAATCGCGGAGATATATTATAAAGCAGGAACGAAACAAAATGTAACCCCTTGATCTCTAAGTCCTAAAAAATATAAAACTCCATCTCATGCGAATGAGATGGAGTTTTAGTTTAGAAGAAATATTTATATACTTCTTCTACTTTACCCAGCATAATTATTTCAATGGAAAATTTCTTTATATTAAAGGATTTTCTATTGTATTTGGAAACTATAATTTTTTCAAATCCCAATTTTTCAGCTTCGGATATTCTTTGTTCTATTCTGTTTACGGCTCTAATCTCTCCATTCAATCCAACCTCGCCAGCAAAGCATATAGATGATGGAATGGGCACGTCTTCGTAAGAGGAAAGTAATGCACATATTACCGCCAAATCAATTGATGGATCTTCCACCTTCATTCCTCCAGCAATATTTACAAATACATCTTTAGATCCATATTGAAAACCTCCACGTTTTTCTAGTACAGCCAATAAGAGTTGTAACCTTCTTAAATCAAAACCGCTTACTGTTCTTTGTGGCGTGCCATATACACTTGGTGTCACTAATGCTTGAACTTCCACTAATAATGGTCTTTGTCCTTCCATACTTGCAGTTATAGCACTGCCACTTAAAGGCTCATCTTTTTCAGTAATTAAGATTTCGGATGGATTGGTGACCGCACGCATGCCGGCTCCACTCATTTCATAAATACCCAATTCGGAAGTATTCCCAAATCTATTTTTGAATGTACGAAGTATACGATAACTATAATGTCGATCTCCTTCAAATTGAAGCACCACATCTACCATGTGCTCTAATATTTTGGGCCCAGCAATACTTCCCTCTTTTGTTATATGGCCTATTAGAAAAACAGGAGTTCCGGTTTCTTTAGCAAACCTTTGAAACTCTGCAGCTGTTTCGCGTATTTGAGAGATACTACCTGGAGATGCTTCTAATAGATTGCTTTCCATCGTTTGAATAGAATCTACTATGACTAAATTGGGTTGTATGTTTTTTATTTCTTTAAATATCGCTTGTGTCGAAGTTTCTGTGAGTAAATAAAAATTGTCATTTTTAATGCTTAATCTATCTGCTCGCATTTTTATTTGCGAAGCGCTTTCTTCACCACTTATATATAGTGATTTGATTTGATTTAATTTGAGTACGTTTTGAAGAAATAAGGTACTTTTTCCAATTCCTGGTTCGCCTGCAACCAATATGATACTACCAGCAACTATACCACCACCTAATACGCGATTAAGTTCCGGATCAGTAGTCAGTATTCGATATTCTTCTCCTCCTTGAATATCTTTTAATAGTTGAGATTTCGAATTTTTCGTAGTTTCTGTGCTATTATTTTTTATGTTGTACTGCGTCCATTCATTTTTATCTTTTGCATTTCCTGTATCAACTACTTCTTCGATAAATGTATTCCATTCGTTACAAGCTGGACATTTTCCCAGCCATTTCACACTTTCATAACCACAATGAGAACAAAAAAATACGGTTTTCGCTTTTGCCATATTCCAAAAATAATATCTTATTGAAATATATTTTAATTAAATATTTGTATTCTATATTTCAGTTATGTAAATATTAACGATCCGGACAGTAAATTTGCCTCAAATTGAATAGGGTGAAAATTATTGCATTTGAAACTAGAAATGATGAATCTGAATATTTTGCGGCAGTTGAAAAAGAGAAAGGTATTGAGTTGAAATTAATACCACAAAGATTGACGATTGCTAATAAGAATCTATTGGAAGGTTTTCAAGGTGTGAGTATTCTCGGGCATAGTGAGGTAAATATAGAAATGTTAGATACTATGAAATCTTATGGCATTTCTAGATTATCTACGCGAACTATTGGTTTGAATCATATTGATGTAAATTATGCCAAATCTATCGGAATTGAAGTGACAAATTCCACTTATGATCCAGCTTGTGTCGCTGAGTTTGCGATAATGATGATGCTGATGTCTTTACGTAAATATAAACAAGCCATGTTTCGAGCGAATGTCAATGATTATTCCTTGAAAGGTTTGCAAGGGAAAGAATTGAAAAATTGTAAAGTAGGAATTATTGGTACTGGTGGCATAGGACTAGAAGTTATTAAAATATTAAATGGGTTTGGATGTGAAGTTTTGGCGTATTCCCCTAGTTTGAAGAAAAAAAATAACTTGGGTGGATTAGCAAGCGTTGTAGACTATGATGCGTTGTTACAAGAGTCTGATATCATCTCCTTACATCTGCCTTTAAACGATAATACGCATCATATGATAAATCAACAGGCTATTGATAAAATGAAAGATGGTGTTATTTTGATCAATTGTTCACGTGGCGGATTGATGGATGTAAATGGTTTAATTCGTGGAATCGAAACTAGAAAAATTTCCGCATTAGCTTTAGATGTATTTGAAAATGAATCTGAGATTTACCATTTTGATCGAAGATTAGATATTATTTCAAATAAAGATATGGCTTATTTACGTCAATTTCCCAATGTAATTATGACACAACATATTGCATTTTATACGGAATCTTCTATTGAAAGTATGGTGCGTGTGAGTTTGGATAATTTGACTAAATAAATTTAATAAATCGAATTGTATGGGTCGCTATTAAGTTGTACAATGTCTGGCTTATTTACATAGTTGGTATTAAATCTAAATCGTAAATTGGCAGTCATCCCAATTTTAAATTGATTTAAGCCAGGAACTCTCTTAGGGAAATAGAGAGACCGCACTTCTATAGTTCCGAATACTAAATTTTCATTTCTTATCCGAAAACCTGGTCCAAATCCAGTGTATAATGCAGTTCTTTGTAGATTTCCTTTAGGCGGTGTGAGTAGGGATAGATCTCCCGCCATAAATGGTGCAATCAGAAATCCGAAAATCTTTTTGGGTGTATAAGCAATCGTTTCAGAATGAAAAGTAAGCCTCCGACTTCCAATAGTGGAATCCAATCCGAAATTTCTCAATCCGTATTGAGAATTATTAATTTTTAATGGATCAAGGGTACGCCTATTAATAATTTCTGAATAGCTAAATCTAAATATTTGTCGAATTTTAGTTTGATTTCTATAAATAACTCTACTGTAAAATGTGGCTCCCATGATATATCCAAAATCTCTGAGTCCTTGCTGTATAAAGGTTCCTCCTTTTAGAAAATATTGTAATATATCACCTTGGGAGGACAAATTATATTTATTCAAATCCCAACCAATATAGGGTCTCGAAGTATTTAATTGTCTAAACCAGCCTCCAATCAAACTATAACTGTGCCCATAAGGAATATCCTCCGTCGTACCAAAACCATAGAAATATCTTGTTTGGTAAAAGTTTTGTTTGAAAAAAGTCAATTGTGCCAATGCTCCTTGACGTGAATCCGTCATGTAATTAAATCCATTGGTAATCTGTGTAGGTGCATTGTGAAAAGTGTATTTCATATAACGAACAGAAAGTAAAGTACGCGCACGATTTCTTTCATCTGTTAAATATTTTTTTATACCAAGATTGATTCCTCCCCATATATCAAAAGTGGTATAGTTATATTTATAATAGCGACCGTCTTCTATAAGATTGGAATATACATTATGGGTCTTTGCTTTACTCAGAATAAGTCCTCCAGTAAATTTTTTATATTGAGAAACTAAAGGTCTTGATAATTCAAATGTTGTAGATTCTTCATTTCGATCTCCTGTGACTATATTTTTCCCGACACTGGATGCCATGATGCGCATATCTGCAAATGATCCAAATAAATTATAGTATCGATAGGTAAATTCCGCTCCAGCTCTTGGTTTACGACCATTGTCAATAAATGGCATGTATTGAATAGATTGCCCCAATCCTCCTAAATTCATTTCTGCGACTGTAAATCTTTGTGTACTAGCAGACAAGGACCCAATGCTACCAGTAATACTAAATAAATCTTTTGTGACTACCGTAATATCGATAGAATCAGAATTGCCAGGAATGGTATCGACTATAATCCTAGCATCACGAATAAATGGAATCGTACGATAAAAACGCTCATTATCCGCGATGACTGTTGGATAAAATTGCTCGCCAGAATGGAAAAAAAGGTTTTTCTTAATTACACTTGGGCGTGACATTCTATGTAATTTGGTCAAAATATTCGTGCCAAAATATTTTTTCTTCTGCGTAGAATCCTCCATATTTTGGTAAAAATTCAATTCTGTGAATTTAATATTTCGAATTACTTTCCCTAAATACCTTGAAAATCGCAATTGATTATTGAGAAGTGTTAAATTCAATGTACTCGCTGTATCGCGCACGGTTACATTGTGTTTGGTAAATGGATCACTTAACTTTTTAAATATGGGATTTTTATGATTTTCTGTTTTTTGCAGATGGGTTGTATCTACAGTTTGGCTCATCCCTTCCTTTGTGAAAATGAATACCGAAAGGATGACAATTATCCCAATGTAAAATATGGTGAACCTTTTTGCCAACAAGATTCTAAAATACAGAATCTTACCGAATCATTAATTTTTTCTAAAAAAAGAAAACAATTTAATCTTTTCCTTTACATTTGCCTCATGAATACAAACATACATATCCATCATCATGACTTTTCCTTTAGGTAGGCCTGGTGAGATAATGTATTTATTATTCCAAATTATTATTAAGGCTTACAGCGATGTAAGCCTTTTTTATTACACTCAACTGAAAAAAAATGAGCTCAAATGAAATTTCTTCTCTAATAGAAGAAAAAAATGTTTTAAGATTGGCAATTCAAAAATCAGGAAGATTGCACGACGACTCTATGAAATTGTTGAAAGAGTGCGGCATCGATATTAGCAATGGCATCAACAAATTAAAAAGTGAAGCGGCTAACTTTCCTATAGAATTATATTTTTTACGTGATGATGATATTCCTCAGTATGTAGAAGATGGTGTGGCTGATATTGGTTTCGTCGGGGAAAATGTAGTATTTGAAAAAAAGAAATCCGTTGAGATTACTGAGAAATTAGGATTTGGAAAATGCCGTCTGTCTTTCGCTGTTAGAAAAGGAGAGGAGTTTGGCGGAGCGACTAGCCTACAAGGCAAAAGAATTGCGACAAGTTATCCCGTTTTGGTACAGGATTATTTAGATAAATATAATGTAAAAGCCGATATTCAAGAGATCAGCGGAAGTGTAGAAATCGCTCCTGGTATAGGTTTGGCAGATGTTATCTGTGATTTGGTTAGTAGCGGTTCTACTTTATTTATGAATGGTTTGAAAGAAGCGGATGTGATCCTACAATCTCAAGCAGTGTTGATTACCAACCAAAATATTACGCCAATCAAACGCGCAATTTTGGAATCATTAATTTTCAGAATTCAAGCGGTTAGAAAAGCAAAAAATAACAAATACGTTTTGATGAATGCGCCAAATGAAGCGCTTCCTGAGATTGAAAAATTACTTCCCGGTATGAAAAGTCCAACGATTTTGCCTTTGGCTGTAGAGGGTTGGAGCAGTATTCACGTAGTATTAAGTGAAACTCAATTTTGGGAAATTGTTCAAGATTTGAAAAAATTGGGTGCAGAAGGTATATTGGTATTGCCTATTGAAAAAATGGTACTATAATTTTAGTTAAAATATTTTATTCAAATGAATGTTTATTATCAACCCAATCCAAGCGAATGGGACGAAATTATTAAAAGACCAACGCTGGACACGACCGCTTTGAAAGAAAAAGTGTCTGGCGTATTACAAGATATTCAAGCAAATGGCGATCAAGCAGTATTGAAATACACGTCTTTATTTGATCAAGTTGAATTGGACAATAATGTAGTTACAACTTCCGAAATTCAAGAAGCGGTCGATTCTTTACCCGAAGAATTAAAAGCAGCCATTCAAAAAGCGGCAGCCAATATTCAAAAATTTCACGAAGTGCAATTGCAACCCATAGAAAAGATTGAGGTGATGCCGGGGATTGTATGTTGGCGTAAATCAGTTGGAATTGAGAAAGTCGGTTTATATATTCCAGGAGGATCTGCTCCTTTATTTTCTACTATATTGATGTTGGCAATTCCTGCGAAAATCGCTGGTTGCAAAGAAATTATCTTGTGTTCGCCTCCGAATAAATCAGGCAAATTGCATCCTGCGATTTTGTACGCAGCAAATTTGGTTGGCGTTACTAAAATATTCAAAGTTGGTGGTGTACAAGCGATTGGCGCGATGGCTTTTGGAACGGAAACTATTCCAAAAGTTTCTAAAATATTTGGACCGGGAAATCAATTTGTTATGTGCGCCAAACAATTAATTCAAGAGGCTGGCGTGGCGATTGATATGCCTGCTGGACCGAGTGAAGTATGCGTATTGGCGGATGCAACTGCTGTACCTAGTTTTGTGGCAGCGGATTTACTTTCTCAAGCGGAACATGGACCAGATAGTCAAGTGTTTTTGATCTCTACAGATAAAGCACTTTTAGATAAAGTTCAAACTGAAATAGCAAAGCAATTAGCAGTATTACCACGTAAAGATTTGGCGGAAAAATCTTTGAATAATAGCAAATTGATTTATGTGGATTCCATACAAGATGCGATTGATTTGGCAAATAAATATGCACCAGAACATTTGATTATTTCTTGTGAAAATGCTGAAAATATTGGCGAACAAATCATCAACGCGGGTTCTATTTTCTTGGGCAATTATTCTCCAGAAAGTGTGGGAGACTATGCGAGTGGTACGAATCATACCTTGCCGACAAATGGTTATGCAACAGCTTACAGCGGAGTGAGCGTCGATAGTTTTGTCAAAAAAATCACTTTCCAAAAATTGGAAACAAAAGGTTTGGAAGATATAGCATCTACCGTAATTGCAATGGCAGAAGCGGAAGGTTTACAAGCACATGCCAATGCGGTAAAAGTGCGTATCGCAAAATAATTGTCATTTATTCAAAACGGAAAACAAACTTCAATTATGGCTTTTAATTTAAATAGTTTAGTTAAAGAGAATATTCTCAAATTGGCGCCTTATTCTTCTGCTCGAGATGAATTTTCAGGCGACGCCAAGGTTTTTTTGGACGCAAATGAAAATAGTTTTGGTTCGCCTTTGAATCGTAATTACAATCGTTATCCTGATCCACACCAAAAACAATTGAAGAAAAAATTAGCCACCATCAAGAATGTGGAGGCAAATCAAATATTTCTTGGAAATGGTAGTGATGAATGTATTGACCTTTTATACCGTTGTTTTTGTAAAAGTGGCGTGGATAATGTGATCATTTGCCCTCCAACTTATGGTATGTATGAAGTGAGTGCCAATATCAATGAGGTTGATTTGAAAAGAGTGGATTTGGATGAAAATTTCCAATTACGTTTAGCCGAAATCGAAAATGCCATTGACGCCAATACTAAATTGATCTGGATTTGCTCGCCAAATAATCCTTCGGGTAATTTATTGAACGAAGCAGATATCAAAACTTTATTATCCAAATTTTCTGGAATTGTTGTTGTGGATGAGGCATATATTGATTTTACAAATAGCGTTTCTTTCAATCAATATTTGTCCCAATATCCCAATCTTGTAGTGATGCAAACCTTTAGTAAAGCTTGGGGGTTAGCTGGTTTGCGTTTAGGGATGGCGTTTGCGTCTATGGAGATTATAGCGATTATGGATAAGGTAAAACCTCCTTATAATATTAATCAGGTTACACAAGAATTAGCATTGCAGGCTTTGGAAAATGAAAACCAAATGTTGGAAATGCAATCAGAAATTGTAACTTTAAGGCAATCTTTAGCGGAGACACTTTTGCAACTGCCTATGGTTGACACTGTTTATCCTTCAGATGCGAATTTTTTATTGGTAAAAGTTAAAGATCCAGCGGGTTTATATCAATTTTTGATAGACAAAGGATTGGTTGTGAGAGACCGTCATAAGGTTATTTTATGCGATGGCTGTTTGCGTATTACGATAGGTACACTATCCGAAAATGAGGAGTTGATCAACTTAATGCACGAAGCGTCTATCTAAAATTGGCAAAATTATTGCCCGTACGGAAATAAAAAATACCTTAAAAAGGAATATTTTAATACTAAGATTTCATATATGATTCGAAAAAAAGTGTTCGGACTTTCTTTTGCTTTGTTTGCAACAGCCTTTGGTTTAAAAGGTTTTAGCCAAAAAGTTGACTTTAAAGAATATGATCTGAAAAATGGACTACACGTTGTTTTGCATGATAACAAAACGGCGCCAGATGTTGCGGTTTCTGTAATGTATCATGTCGGTTCCAAAAATGAAGTAAAAGGAAGAACTGGATTTGCCCACTTTTTCGAACATTTATTGTTTGAAGGTTCGGATAATATCAAGCGTGGAGAGTTTATGAAAATTGTCGCAGCGAATGGCGGACAAAATAACGCCAATACCACGCAAGATCGTACGTTCTATTACGAAGTATTGCCTGCCAATCAGTTGAAATTGGGACTTTGGTTGGAAAGTGAGCGCATGATGCACCCAGTTATCAATGATATCGGAGTAAATACACAGCGGGAAGTAGTGAAAGAGGAAAAAAGAATGCGCGTCGATAATCAACCTTATGGACAATTTATGGCGGTGGTTTTTTCCAAAATGTTTACTAATCATCCTTATCATTGGGTTCCTATTGGATCTATGGAAGATATCAATAATGCCAAATTATCCGAATTCAAAGATTTTTTCAAAAAATTCTATGTTCCTAATAATGCAGTGTTGAGTATTTCGGGTGATATTAATATTCCAGAAACGGAAGCTTGGGTAAAAAGTTATTTTGAGTCGATACCAAAAGGAGCTGAAGTAGTACAACCTGCCATTGAAGAAGCGCCGATTACTAAGGAAATGATCGATACCGCCTACGATCCTAATATCCAAATACCTGCAATATTCACAGCGTATCGTGTTCCTGGAGAAAATACAAAAGATGCAGTCACTTTGAGTCTATTGACCTCATTATTATCAAAAGGTGAAAGTTCTCGTTTTAATAAATATATCAAAGACCAAAAAGCGGAAGCGCTTGAAGTAACTGCATTTAATTATACTTTAGAAGATTACGGTTTATATATCAATCTGGCTTTGCCAAGTGGAAATGTACCTTTGGATACTTTGCTAAATGATATGGATGCACAAGTCAAAGATGTACAGACAAATTTGATCACTGACGCAGAATTTAAAAAGTTGCAAGTGCAAGCGGAAACCGATTTTGTAAATAGTAATAACCGAAATATTGGGATTGCAGAGAATTTAGCAGATGGTTATACATTTTACAAAAAAAATACGGGTCATGTCAATGATATCCTTACAGAAATAAGATCTGTTACAAAAGAGGATATCAGAAATGCTGCAAGGAAATATCTCAATCAAAATCAAAGATTGGTACTTTATTATTTACCTAAAGCAAGCAAATAATCCGTTTACAAACAGACATTGTTTTCCGTATTTGAAATTTAGATGTATGAAAAAAATTAGTTTAATCTTAATAGGTTTATTTTCTGGAACGATACTTCTTGCACAAGATGTTAATCGTACGAAAGCTCCTTTGCCTGGTCCCGTTCCCCAAATCAAACTCCAAGATCCTGCGATATTTACTTTGAGTAATGGCATTACTGTAATTGTAGTTACGGATAAAAAAGTGCCTCAGATAAGTGTAGATTATGCAGTCGATGCTGGTCCGATCAAAGAAGGTGCAAAAGCTGGCGTTACTTCTGTCGTTGCTGCGATGATCCAAGAAGGAACGAAATTGCATTCCAAAGCCGTATTTGATTCTACCATTGATCAGATTGGTGCAACTTATTCAGGTGGCAGTGTAACTGCGTTGAGCAATTATTTTGAGCAAGCATTTGGCTTGTTTACCGAAGCTTTGCAGCAGCCATTATTGTCAGAAAGTTCCTTTAAAAAAGTTCAAAATCAATTCATTACTGGAGCTAAAGCAAATGAAAAAAGTGCGGAATCCATGAGTGAACGTGCTGTCAATGCATTGCTTTACGGAAAAGCAAATCCTTTGGGCGAGTTTTCTTCGGCAACTACTTATGCTGGATTGACATTGCAAGATGTAAAAGATGCTTACCAAAATTATTATACGCCTTCACGTGGTATTTTGACTTTCGTAGGAGATATCACACCAGAAAAAGCAAAAGCGCTTAGTCAACAATATTTGGGAGCATGGACTGGTAAAAAAGTCGAATTACCCAATTTGCCTTTAGTCGCAAGTCCAAAACAAACAGAAATTGATATCGTAAATGTGCCTAATGCGGTACAATCCGAAATTAAAGTGGCCAACTTGGTGAATTTGTCTAAAACCAATCCAGATTTTTTCCCAGTTATTTTGGCAAATGAAATTTTAGGTGGTGGTTCCGAGGGACGATTGTTCAAAAATCTGCGTGAAAAACATGGATTTACATATGGCGCTTATTCGAGTGTAGGTTCGGGTCGCTGGCAATCGACATTTATGGCTCAAGCTGCTGTGCGCAATGACAAAACGGATAGTGCGGTGATAGAATTTTTGAAAGAGATTAAAGATATCCGCTCGATACAGCCAACAATTGAAGAATTAAATATAGCTAAAGCGCTATACAATGGTCAATTTGCTTTGGGAATGGAAAATCCTGCACGCCCAGCAGCATATGCCAAGAATATTTTGCTAGAAAAACTTCCGAAGGATTTTTACAAAAAATTTCTACAAAAAATTAATGCGGTAACTCCGTCAGATATACAAAGAGTCGCGCAGAAATATTTTAATTATAACAATACACGTATCGTTATCACTGGAAAAGCTAGTGATATTAAAGGCAAATTGGAGAAATTGGGTTATCCTGTAACAGTTTACAATATCGATATGGATACCTTGAAGCAAACTTCTGCGACAGTGTCTTCCGTGAAGGCAAAAGATGTGTTGAATAATTATTATACCGCCATTGGTGGTTTGGATAATTTGAAAGCTATTAAATCTTTGCAATTGAATGGCAAAATGTCTGTGCAAGGGATGGATTTGGTATTTGAGGAAAAGAAATTAGCGCCTAATTGGGATATGGCAACCGTATCGATGGGCGGTAATCCGGTGATGAAAAATGTATTCAAAAGTACTTCTGGATATGAAATGCAAATGGGCAAAAAGAAAGATTTGACTGCTGCATTATTAAAAACTAAAAATGAAGATGATAAAGGAATCATTGAAGAATTATATTATTTGCAACCAGAATTTGGTTTGAGTGAGGTGACAGAGGAAGACATCAATGATACGCCACAGTATAAAATCACCGTAAAATTGCCTTCTGGAAAGTCTAAGATTTTATATTTTGATCAAAAGACGCATCTCATAACAAGAACAATTCAATTGGAAGATGGTGATGGAGGCGCACAATTAGCAACCTCTATTGATTATAGTGATTATAGAACGGTCGATAATATTAAATATCCATTTTCTATCGTTACGAATATACAGACACCACAAGGAAGTCAAGAATTACCAATTATTTTGGATACAGTTGTTCTCAATGCAGGAGTGAGCGAAGCTGATTTTTAGAAATTTAATAATAATTCAATAGTAGCAATTTGTTCAAATCAAAAAGATTTGTCAAATTGCTAATTCGTTTTATACAAATGTCCTATATTGGGGATTCCCCTAAATAAATTAGAGTAAATGAAAAATATTACAGTTAAAATTATCAATAAATCCAATAACGAATTACCTAAATATGCTACAGAAGGCGCTTCTGGCCTTGATTTAAGAGCTAATTTGGATGCACCAATTGTCTTAAAACCGATGCAAAGGACTTTGGTTCCCACAGGTTTATTTTTAGAATTGCCAGAAGGGCATGAAGCGCAAATTAGACCAAGAAGTGGGTTAGCAATTAAGCAAGGAATTACTTGTCTTAATACGCCTGGCACAATTGATGCAGACTACAGAGGAGAGTTAAAAGTTATTTTAATAAATCTGTCCGAAGAGACGCAAACAATTAATCATAGTGATAGAATCGCCCAAATGGTGATACAACAAGTGTCGCAAGTAATTTTGTATGAAGTAAAAGAAATTAGCGAAACGGTGCGTGGTGAAGGCGGATTTGGACATACTGGAAAAATATAAAAATGAAGCGATTGAATTGGAATAAATGGGTGGCTATTGGAATGTTGCCAGTGATGATTTTGTCTTGTAGAAGCACAAAAAAAATACAGCAAACCGGTCAAAATACTACTTCTCAAAGTATTACAAAAGACAGTAACAAAATTGAAAAGCCTATTTTCGATTCAATGCAATGGGCCAAAACAGTGTTGGATAGTTCTATTGGGAATGAGCTAAAATACCATACATTTTCAAGTAAAATGTCATTTTCTATTAATTCAATCGCAATTACGCAAAGTGGCAATGCGAGTCTTCGGATGGCCAATGATAGTTTGATTTGGATGATGCTTTCTGGACCTTTTGGTATAGAAGGTGGACGGGCTAAAATTTCTTCTGATAGTATAATAATAATGGATAAGATTCATGGTAATGTTATGCCACGGTCTATTGATTTTTTACAAAATTTAGCGCAGGCGCCGATCGATTTGCCTAATATGCAAAGCTTATTATTGGGAAAATATTTTTTCCCAACGAGTGACTTCAAAGGTTTCTTACTTTTGCCTAATAAAAATTTGCAACTTTCTTTTCAAAATGGAAAGTTCTATGCCTATCACGAGCTAAATAATAATGGGTCAATCGTCAAAACTTTGTTGACTGATACGACACGACCTGATTATCAATGCTTGGTAGAATATGACACTTATGAAAATACGTCAAATGGCAATTTCCCCAAAAATGTAACCATTACGGTAACGGGAAAAATGAAAATGAAGGTAGAATTAAAAACAAAAGATTATAAATTGAATGAAAATCAAGATTATCCATTCAATATTCCTTCAAAATATTCTGTCAAATAGCGATTATTAACGATATATTTCGAAAATTTTCTTAACATTTGGTTAATTTCGCCATTGAGTTGAATTTTAAATACCTTTCTTGTGATAACTTACAAGAATCAAAATATATTCTATTGATGAAGAAATTGTTGTTTGTATTGACTATCACCGTATTATGCCAATTTTCGGGATATAGTCAACAGACAAAAGCAGATATACAACGCGAGCAAGCACAACTTAAAAAGGATTTGGCAGATTTAAACCAAACCTTAACAGAAATTCGCAGTTCGAGGAAGAAATCTTTAAGTGAATTGTATCTTGTTCAGAAAAAGATCCAAACGCGACAAGCACTTGTAGAGAATATCCAAAAAGAAATTGTTGTTTTGAATACGTCTATTCAGCAAAATGAGGCAACAATCAATACCTATAGCAAACAATTAGATACGCTAAAAAGAAAATATGCCGCAAATCTTGCATTTGCCTATAAAAATAGAAGTAATTACAATTATGTAAATTTCATTTTTTCTGCCGCTTCTTTCAATGATGCAATAAAGCGTATTACTTACTTAAGAAGTTATCGTCAATATAGAGAATCACAAGTTGCAAATATCAAGAATCTCCAAGCGACTTTGCGTGCGAAAATTGATGAGTTGAATGGTAATAAAAAGGAAAAAGGAACTGCACTTGTAAGTCAAAATACAGAATTGACTAGTTTGCAAACAGATCAGCAAGAGAAAGATAAATCCATGGAGGAATTAAAATCTCGTGAAGGGGAAGTTGCAGGAGAAATTGAGGAAAAAAATAAGGTAAGAAGAAGGCTTCAATCCAATCTGAATAGAATTATTGCGGAAGAAATTGCTGCTGCAAAAGCAGAAGCGAAGAGAAAGGAAAAAGAACGTCAAGCGGAACTGGCAAGACAAAAAGCGGCGGAAGAAGCGCGTCTGAAAGAATTAGCGAGAAGACAAGCCGAAGAAAAGGCACGTCAAGAAGCCATCGAAAGACAAAAAGCAAAAGAGCGCCAAGAAGCATTAGCTGCGGCGGATGCACAAAGGGCTGCTGCCAAAACCGCTCAAGAGGAGGAAAATGCACGTATTGCCAGAGAAAAATTGGTTAAAGAACAAGAAGCCGCTCGTGCCAAAGAAGCACAAGACGCTGCTGATCGACTAGCGAAAGCTAAAGAGGATGAGGAAAAAGCTAAGGAAGCCAGTCAAACAAATGTGGAGAAGTTAAGATCTTCTAGGTCATATAGTGTACTCGAAAATTCGGATAAAGGTTTAACTGAGTCTATTGATTTTGAAAAAAATAAAGGACGTTTGCCATGGCCATCAGGTGGTGTAGTTATCAGTTCTTATGGTAAACATTCTATACCTGGTACCAAAATACAAGAAGATAATCCAGGTATTGATATCTCTGCACCAGTAGGAAGCCCGGTTCGTTCTGTTGCTAACGGTGTAGTTTCGAGAATTGTTGATGACGAAGGAACTGGAGAGTACACCATATTTATTCGTCATGGTAAGTATTTTACGATCTATAGTAATGTAAGAAATCCAGTATTGAAAAATGGAAGTTCGGTTATGGCTAATACTTTAATAGGTTCTGCCGGTCCATCTCTAGAAGGTGATGGTGGTATGATTTCATTCTTAATTGCAAATGAAAATGGTGCGAATTTGAATCCAGAATCTTGGTTAAGAAGACGATAATAATTTTATTATAATATATAAATAAAGGCTTACAATAATGTAAGCCTTTATAGTTATGTACTTAGAACTATCATAAGTAGATCATTGGTCGCGAATTTTTTAATAGCGGTTGTAATGTCCGTTATGATGTCCATGGTATCCATGAGGACCGCCACCACGTTCTACTACACAAGCGCTGAAAGAAACCATAATTGTTGCGATAACTAAAATGAATAGTAATAAATTCTTTTTCATAGTTGATACTTTTTAATTAACTAATACCAACTTAAATTCAATCTAAATGCCAAGTATAGTTAATTGAATAGCTTTTAAGTGAATGAGCGATTTGTTTCGGTGAATTTATTTTTCCCATCTTGGAATGTCTATATCGAGATCAAAAAGATCTAAGGCTCGTGCTACAGAAAAGGTGACAATATCATCCACTGTTTTGGGTTGAGAATAAAAAGCCGGAACGGGAGGCATGACAATAGCTCCCATTTGCGTAACTTTTTCCATTGTTTGGATGTGGCCAAGATGTAAAGGCGTTTCTCTAAACATAAGCACTAAACGCCTCCGTTCTTTTAAGATAACATCCGCCGCTCTCGATACTAGTGAACTTGTTACTCCAGTCGCGATTTCTGACATGGTTTTCACGGAACAAGGGGCAATCAACATTCCTTTCGTTTTAAATGAACCGCTGGCAATACTCGCTCCGATATCTTGCGGCGTATACACGTTGTCAGCCAAAGAGAGAATCTCCTCCCTTGTAAAATCCGTTTCATAGTTGCGAACAAGTTCGGCAGATTTACTAATAACTAGATGCGTTTCCAATTCTGTACTTTTAAGCAATTGCAATGCTTTAATTCCGTATTGAATTCCTGTTGCTCCACTGATTCCGATGATGATTCGCTCTTTTTTCATATATCAAATAAGGCAAATTTAAATGTAATCTTACGTATTACAATCTTTTGCTTTCTTCGGAATTGCTATTTTTAATTTGTTTTGCTCTAAAAGCTTTTCCTATACTGAAATTATAGATAAGTGAAAGGGTAGCAATTCTACTTTGCTCTTTTTGACTTAAATGTATTTGTGTGTTGTTGTAATAATTTTGAGCCTTGAAATTATTTGTATAAAATATGTCGCTGATATTAGCCTTGGCTGTCAATTTATTTTTAAAGAAATTCTTAGAAATGCCCCAGTCAATACTCATAATTCTTCCAGTTACAATATTGCCGGTGAGGAAACGAGGCACATAAAATCCATTAATCGTCATATTGAATAGTTTGGGGATTGTAAAAGACTGCATTGTTTGTAACTGAAATGTCGTTTTGGAAATGTAGTATTGTGATGCTTTTATACTTGCATATTGTAATACCAAATTATTGGAAGATTCCCACCATTTAGTGAATTTAACAGGAATACTAAACGTCATAGATAACGCATTATTTATTCCAGCATTTTGACGCATGATAATCATGTTTGCATTTTCATCGTTGGTTTCGATAACTTGATTGATAACATTTGTGGATCTACTATATCCAAATGAAGTGTAGTATTGTCCTTTGTAGGTGTAACCAACTTCAATAGAATTGGTATACATTGGGCGTAAATAAGGATTTCCTTGATTGACACTATAATTATCAATATAATATTTGAATGGATTTAAATCCGAGTATCCAGGTCTAGATAGGCGTCTGTTGACAGATAAACTAAGCGCATGGTTTCCAACAGAATCCAAATTGTGCTGCAAAAAGATATCTGGAAATATATTGAAATAGGTATAATGATTGGTATCACTTTGAGTTGTTCCGTATAATTGCCCATCAATATCGCTATTCTCTGCTCTTAGACCAATTTTATAATCCGTCTTCCATATGTTTCCAGTTAGATTGAAGAATCCTGCAAATATATTTTCTGAATAATGATAATTAAAACCTAAATCTGGTGCAGTTGCCCATATTTGATTATTTTCTATACTATATGCATTGCCATTATTAATTCGAGTAATGGTTGATTTTCCTCCGAATGATAGTTGCATTCCTGATTTAAACTTTTGGTTATATTGTAAATCGGCGGTCCATATTTTAGAATTACTTGGATTGTGAAATATGAAATTCGTATCACTTATAAGAGTATTATCATAGGAATATGTATTTGCATTATTTGCATTGTTGGCATTGCGATTATTATAAATATAGTCTGAAACTAAAGATAAAGAAGATCCTAGTGAGTCTGTCTTCAATTTATAACTCAAACTATAATCTGAATAATTTGTGTTTGCCGTGCTTGGATATTTACCAATAGCATTCGAATTTAAACTAGTATTTGAAGGGTAAGTAATCGTAGTATTACTATTTAAAGAATCTGTATTTTTATTAAAACTTCCAATGTATTCGAGTGATATGCTTTGATTTTGAGATATATCATAGTTAGCACCTAATGTAACTCGGTTATTTTTTCCATAAGAAATTGAGTTTGTCGTTGATTGATAAATACCATCATTCCCCAACGTTCTGTTTTGTGTAATATCTTGAAATGATTTGCTCCAGTTATAGGAATATTTGGCAAATAATTCTAGTTTATCATGTTTATAGTTGATAGATGCATAAGGGTTATAGGTTGGAAATTTTCCCAAGCCGATACTATAATCATTTCCAATATAGCCATTCCAACCTTGTTTTGCACTTTTCTTTAAGATGATATTGATCAATCCTCCTGCACCTTCCGCGTCATACTCAGCAGGAGGATGTGCAATGACTTCTATAGATTGAATGTCACTTGCTTTCAATGTTTGTAAATATTGTTTCAGTTCATCTCCTGATAGTTTTAATAATTTTCCATTAATCATAACTTTCGTTCCTCCAACTCCATTGATACTAATACTTCCATTATTGACAAAAACACCTGGTGCCATGCTGAATAATTGTAGTGAAGATCTTCCTGCGGCAACGGGATTGTCTTCTACGTTCATCACTACGCGATCGAGTTTTCTCTGTATTAGTGGTTTCTTTTTGGTTGATGAAACTACAACTCCATCTAAATTGCTACTATTCTCTTGTAGTGATAAATTTAATTTGCTTGTACTTGTTGTAATCTCATATTGAAATGAACTATCATTATAATTGAAGGCCGTCATTTTTATAGTATATAAACCAGTATCTTTTAGAGTAATTTGAAATACGCCAATGGAATCCGTTATCTTAACTGTACTTTCGTTATTATGTATGAATTCTATAGTCGCGTAAGCAATCGCATTGGCTTTTGAGTCTGTAATCGTTCCGTTAATTTGTACTTGGGATTTTCCTAAGATAAAACTTAGTAAAAATAAACAAAGGGTAGCTAATTTTTTCGTCATATCAATTTATTATGATACAAATGTGTAACATGATAAATTGTTTAGAAAGAAATTTCGATAAATGGACGAAAATGAGGGATAATTGGCAGAAGTCACTCTTTTCTATAGTAAATTATAAGAAGCACTCTTTTAATGGTTTGTGTGAAATTTTGTGTTCTATCAATAATCTGTCCAGTGCTGCAGATAGGGCAGACTCTAATGCTTTTGTATAGCTTTTGAATTCATTGTCGCTTTTTTCGACTTCTTTTTTGAAATTAATGGTATATTTTAGATTTTTTTTCAAAGTATCTAGAATATTTATGCGTATATGGTATTGACGTTCTAATACATCACGAATGCAATCTTCTAGGTTGATACCAGAATCTTTATGTGTTAGTTGCATCTTTTCATATGCAGTTCTCACATCCCTATATAATTCAGGGGATAAATCTTTCAAATTTTTAAGTGTTGTACTTTTACTCATGTAAATACATTTAATGGAGTATACAAAGGTAACACCTATTATTTCATTTTTAAGTATAAAAGTAAAAGAAGGGTTAAAATATCTATATAAATAAGGATATTTATCCAATTACTTTTTCTCCGAAAGGATTGAATTTTTACCTTATCATCTGTGTGATATTTTAATTTGTATATTTTAAAATAGGAGTTGAGAAAATAGCCAACATTAATCGTCCTTACAGATACGATATTCGCTACTTTCAAGCTTGAAAGTAGTACAAAAATTAAAATTAGAAGTGTCATTTTTCTCTGATATTACGCAAAGGTAATTGTATGAGTCACACAAAGTAATCCCAATCTAATATTAATGTTTTCATAATGTTTAGAAAAAATTATAATTATTAGATAGAAAATGGAATATTTCTACTTTTATTGAATTTAGCTTAAGTAGCTTTAATTTTTTACACAAAAAATTAAAGCTACTTAAGCGGATATACTTGATGATTTAACTAAAATACTACAAATTTTAGGGTATTGCAAGGAGCGAGAGGTTAGATAATGCCACTTTTAACTTAGTATTTTCATTGTGTCATTGGCTAAATTCATCTATTGTCGCTTAAGGTTTTTCATTGTCTGAAAAGCATTGCTTACCAGTTTCGAAAAAATCCTTGTTCTACAAATAGAACAAGGATTCCACAATTCCGAACTTAATACAAAATTTTTTGACTGAGTTTTTGTACGTGTGACTTCCTTGACGAGGGATAATTTCTATTCTTAACAAGATACGCGACCAGTCTTACGTAAAGTTCTTTGAAGAAGTTTTACGGAGTCTGTTTATGTGTTTCCATAATAATTGAGATTTAATCATGCAAAATAAGCTCAAACATATTATGTAAATTGGAATAAATTCTGCTGACTATGTACAAGGAATACGCAAAAATCAAGTGTTATAAGTTTAAATTATAATAGTTCTTTAAATTTTAATGCTAGAATGTATCCAAATCCTTTTGTAGATCAAATACATATTGAATTTGCGGCGAATTTTAATACAACTGCATCAGTTTTAATGTATAGTTTGAATGGAAGTGTTGTTTATCAAAAAAATATAAGTTTATATACTGGAAATAATAGCATAACAATTGATAACATAAATAATTTAATCTCTGGTGTATATGCGATTAAGATTGTTGATGTAAAAAGTAAACAAACCATGTTTCAATCGAAGGCAATAAAAAAATAATTTTTTATAATAATCAGAGGATTAATTAGACAAACAATGACATTGAAATTTCTGAAGAGAATTTCAATGTCATTGTCAATTTTATCCTAAATGCATGAAAAAAGAGGGCTTTTTTTGTAACTCAAATTCGCATAGAGGTACACCAAACTCAGTACTGATAATACCAATTACGCCAAGACAGCCAATGTATGCCAATCGTTTATTTTTTCTCCATGTAACACTATGCGTTCATTCCTCCATCTATGGTAATAATAGAACCTGTGATATAGTTACCCGCGTCGCTTGCCAAATACGCCGCAAGACTTGCAATGTCTTCTGTTTTTCCATATTCTGGTAAGGCCATAAAACTTCTCAAATAATCTGCTTTTTCGTTATCGTCAGGATTCATATCTGTTTTTATAGGCCCAGGTTGTATAAGATTAACGGTGATGCGTCTTTTACCCAACGCATGTGCCATCGCTCTAGTGTAACCTTGTAATGCGGATTTCGTCATGGAATACAATACCATTGTTCCATTTCTTGCAATGTCTCCGAGATTACTACCGATATTGATAATCCTACCTCTATCCGGCATTTCCATAATGGCCGCTTGAACGGTGACAAATACGGCTTTCAGATTTATATCTACATTTCTATCAAAATCAGACATATTAAGAGTTCTTACATCTAGAACATCTTCACAGATGCCAGCATTATTAATTAATAAATCTATTGGACCAAATTCTGTGATAATCGAATGGATGAGTTGACTTAACATTTCTGGCTTACGACTATCCACTTGAAATCCTTTCGCAATTAGGCCTTGCTCCTGAATTTGTTGTTCTAGTGCTGTTGCTTTTACTGTTGAATTGGCATAGGTAAAAAATACCCTATAGTTGTCATTGGCAAATCGTTCCACTAATGTTTTTCCGATTCCTCTGGTACCACCAGTTATAAAGCAATTTTTAATTTTTGAATTGTTGTTCATTTTTATTGTTTTGTAGTTCTGTATCCTCTTGACTTATAAAGTAAAAAACGGGTTGGTATTTATTGTAGATTTTGGATACATTGAATAACTAATTGAAGAATTTGTTCTGAATTTTTTTCGTAAATCAAATCATGCCCATTACCTAAAATGCCAAATTTTGCTAAATCAATAGGAGAAGTATTTGCTTTTGATTGTTGCAAAAAATTAACTAGTTCAGATACATAAATTTATAATGTGTTGTGAGAAATTCATTGCTAATATTTTATGCATGAATAAATAAGCGTCGTGGAGTTAGGTTAGTAAATTGTTTTACATCATTCATGACGATATCTGTTTCAGGAGCAGCAAATGCTTTTTCAAATGCTTCTTTATTTTTGAAAACACATTCACAAATCACGATAGTTCCTGACGTGTTTTTTTTAGGATAGAAAGCCGCAGCATGTATGAGCCCATAGGGCTGCCAAGTGTGAATAACCAGAGGGACATGTGTAGTTGTGTAATAGTCTCGATCGAAATGACTATTTTCTGTTTCTTGATAAGTTACGTAAACTGTAAATAATTCGTTGTGCATTTTTTTAATTATATATTTGTGTTCAAAGTATCTTTTTTAGTTAGTTCAAAATCATGTTGCAAAGAATTGATTTTATTCGTTGCTAAACTCAATGCGTCTTTACCAAGCAATAGTCGGAGAGGAGCAGCGTTGGCTTGTAATAAACTATAAATAGATATAGCCGCTTTCTCTGGAGCATTGGGTTGGTGACCATTATTATTTTGTAGTCTAATTCTGCGTTGGCCAACAGTATCTTGATATTCGGGCATTATCTTTTTAGAAGATTGAAGAGATGTATCTAAAAAATTCGTGCGAAATGCACCGGGCTCCACTAGGGAAACTTGTATGCCCAAAGGTTGCATCTCTTCATATAATGCTTCCGTATAACCCTCAACGGCAAATTTACTAAGGTTGTACACGCCCCATCCGGCAGAGCCTTTCAAGCCTGCCATAGAAGATATGTTGATAATATGCCCCTGTTTTTGCTTTCTTAATTGCGGTAGAAAAGCTTGAATCATTCGAATACCTGCTAGTAAATTGATATTTAATATTTGTTGTATTTCAACGTCGGAACTCTCTTCGATGGCTCCTATAAATCCATATCCGGCATTGTTGACCAAATAATCTATATGGGGGAATTTAGAAAGTATTGCTTTTGCAAAATCTTCTATTGCATGACTAGATGTTAAATCCAATTCATATATATGTACCTGTGGATGATCTGCTAGCTCCGCTGGAAATTTTGCTTTATTTCTAGTTGTAATAATAACATCGTCGCCGTGTTCCAAAGCAACTTTAGCCAAACTATAACCTAAACCTTTAGACCCACCAGTAATGATCCCTGTTTTATGAATTCTATGCATAATTATTATTAAATTAAACCTATCGTTCCAGAATAGGACAAAAAAATTAAGAACGAATAGTTTGTATTAAAAAATCGGTTAATTGGTATAATATTTTTTTATCACTAAAAAGTAAGTCTGCATTCCAAAGAGACGCGAAATTGCTCACAACAAAAAAGGCTAATAGTTTAGGATCTTTATCTTGAGGGATTTCCCCTTTGTTCTTTGCTTCTGTGAATAATTTTTCAAATAAATCAACAGACTGAAGGGCTTGATCTTTTAACATTTTCGCCACTTCTGCATCGATTCTGGCTAATTCAAAAGTTGAGTTTATCGCCAAACAAGTTTTCGTATCAATCAGTATCGTTTTTACAATATCTTTGATGATCCTTATGGCCGCATCCAAAGGAGATTTTCCCTTCGCCGCGGATTGCTGATAAGTGATTTTTTTTTCTTGAATATAATTCGTAAGACAATCTATAAATAGAGCATGTTTATTACCAAAGCTTTCGTACAGACTACTGCGATTGATATTTAGCGTGTCTACCAAATCATTCATAGTTGTTGCTTGATAACCTTTTTGCCAAAAAAGATTTCTAGCAACTTTTAACTTTTCCTGATAATCAAATTCTTTTGTCCTGGGCATATAGCAAAGGTATGTATATTAAACCCATCGTTCCAAATTAAATTATACTTCTTTTGACAAAATGTAGGCCGACTTGCCTAACAGTTACACGTAAATTTTACTTTTATAGGAATCCAAATCTTAACAGAGGAAATTTATTACTATTAAGAAAGGTGATTGTCGCAGTAGTATTATTTGATATTTGCATTATTTCTTTCTTACGTATATATTAAATTCGAAAAGTGATAGAAAATAATGTTATGCAAAAAAAAAATTACCTAATAGATAATTTAAAGTTTATTATAGATAAGAAAAAATATCGGAATTTTTAAGAAGTAAGTTTTTGTGCGGAGAGCGAGGGATTCGAACCCCCGGACCTGTTACAGTCAACGGTTTTCAAGACCGTCGCAATCGACCACTCTGCCAGCTCTCCGGGCGCAAAATAAAGGTCTAAAATTTTAACAGCCAAATAATTTGCCAAAAAAATTAATAAAAGTATAAAATTGCTATGTTTTTAATCTATCAACAACTTTTTAAAAACTCGTAAATTCGCCCCAAAATAAGCAAGGTTTGAGAGAGTTAAGCGTATTAAATAAATACTTCTGGAAATATAGATACCGATTTTTGTTAGGGATATTGTTTGTGATTTCTTCTAATTATTTTGCCATAATTGTCCCTGAGATCACCGGATATATAGGATTAAAAATTCAATCAATTTTACCCAATGCCAATAAGAAATCAATTCATCTAGATAAAATTTCGAGTGATTATTTCGTGAAGCGATTTATCAATTGGATGGAGGCATTATCTATAGGTAAAGTTATCACCTATTCGTGTTTGGCAATTATTGTGGCGTCTTTAATTCGTGGAGTGTTAATGTTTTGTATGCGCCAAACCTTGATTGTCATGAGTCGCCATATCGAATATGATCAGAAGAATGAAGTATATGATCAATACCAAAAATTGGATGCAGAGTTTTATAAGTCACATACA
Organism: Rhizosphaericola mali; assembly: GCF_004337365.2. Lineage (GTDB taxonomy): Bacteria > Bacteroidota > Bacteroidia > Chitinophagales > Chitinophagaceae > Rhizosphaericola > Rhizosphaericola mali. The sequence goes on from NZ_CP044016.1 coordinate 102,086, forward strand.
ACGGGAGATCTGATGAATCGTATGGCAGAAGATGTGAGTCGTGTGCGATCCTATACGGGTCCGGCAATTATGTATCTTACCAATATTGTTGCTTTGGTCGGATTTAGTGTATATAATATGCTAAAAAAAGATGTGCATTTAACTTTGATGGTTTTGCTTCCGCTGCCTATTTTAGGGGTGACGATTTATATAGTCAATTCGATTATTAATAAAAAAAGCGAGCGCGTGCAAGCTTTGCTTTCGGATCTTACGACCAATGCCCAAGAGTCGTATTCGGGTATTCGAGTAATAAAATCATTTGTACAAGAGTCTGCGATGCTTCATTTTTTCAGAGATAAAGGTGAACAATATCGAAAAAATGCGATCAGCTTAGCACAGACGGATGCGATTTATTTTCCTAGTATGACATTGATGATCGGTCTGAGTACGTTGACGACAATTTATATGGGAAGTAAAATGGCGATTGATGATGGTTCCAAAGTTGCATTAATTGTAGAGTTTGTCATTTACATCAATATGTTGACGTTTCCAGTAAGTTCGATTGGTTGGGTGGCTAGCATGATGCAGCGTGCAGCAGCATCACAAAAGCGTCTGAATGAATTTTTAAAAATTGAACCGACGATAAAAAGTGAGTCTGGTAGCGCAAAGGCAGATTTGCAAGGAGATATTCGGATAAAAAATGTATCATTTACCTATCCTCATACAGGAATAAAGGCAATTTCTAATTTGTCATTGGATATTAAAAAAGGGGAGAAAGTGCTCGTTATCGGGAAGACAGGAAGTGGTAAGACTTCTATGACGCAATTGCTTATGCGCTTTTTCGATCCTGATGAGGGCTCGATAGAGATGGATGGTGTCGATATTCGCAAATTAGAATTGAATAGTTTGCGTGAGCAGATGAGTTATGTGCCGCAAGATGTATTCTTATTTAGTGATACTATCTTTAATAATATCAATTTTGGATTGCGCGCCCCTGCGGATATTGAAACCGTGCGATTGGCGGCCAAGAGAGCGAGTATCGATAATGAAATTTTGGAATTAGAAAAAGGGTACGATACCTTGACTGGTGAGCGAGGCGTAACATTGAGTGGTGGGCAGAAACAGCGTATTTCCATCGCAAGAGCTTTTATCAAGCAGCCACATGTCGTTTTGTTCGATGATTGTCTAAGTGCTGTAGACAATAAAACGGAACATGAGATATTGGAAGGAATGAAAACCTATTTGCACAATAAAACGGCAATTATTATTACGCACCGCATTTTTACAACGATCGATTTTGACCAGATTATAGTGATTGATGCAGGTAAAATTGTGGAGCATGGTACGCATAATGATTTATTAAATCAACAAGGTTATTACACTTATCTCTATCAAAAACAAATACTTGAGCAAAAAAAATAGAAAATTTTAGTAAAAAAGATCAATTCCCTTATGTTTTTCGCACATTCATTAGGTCAATTTAAAAACAATATTATATTTGTCCTCATTTTTAATAGTTCTAATAAATAAAATTGATTTATTGTGGCGTACGAGAATAATGAAAAGAAACAAGACAGTGTTTACAGCAAAAGAATTAGAGCCGGAAAAAGAAGAACTTATTTCTTTGATGTGAAACCTACACGTGCCAACGATTATTATCTTACAATTACCGAAAGTCGTAAGAAATTTAATGAAGAGGGTTACGATAGGCACAAAATTTTTGTGTACAAAGAAGATTTCAACAAATTTATTGCAGGAATTACCGAAGCAGTGGATTTTGTAAAAACGGATTTGATGCCAGATTTCGATTTTGATGCGTTCAATCATGAATACAACGAAGAGGAAGAAGGTTATGCGGTAGCGGAAAGTCAAGAATCAAATACGACTGAAGCTATAGCGAAGGATAATTCCGGCTTAGGAAATCTTGCGGCTGAGCCTGTAGATAAGTGGTAGTATTCAATTAGTTAGAAAAAATTATTTATTAAAATAGTAGAACTTAGAAAAAAATATTCGATTATTTTTTGAAAGTTCGTTAAAGTTTCAGACCTTCGCCGTCCGAAAAATTTAGAATCATGGCTAGAGTATGTCAGGTAACAGGTAAAAAACCATTGAAAGGTCATTATGTATCTCACTCCAATGTGAAAACTAATCGTAGATTTTTACCTAATTTACAAACAAAACGTTTCTTTTTTGCTGAAGAAGATCGTTGGATTTCCCTTAAAGTTTCTGCTGATGCTATCAGAACTATCAATAAAAAAGGGTTAGCAACAGTAGTTAAAGAATTAAGAGCAAAAGGAACTAAAATCTAATCATTAACAATCGTAAATAGATTATATAATGGCAAAGAAAGGTAATAGAGTACAAGTAATATTGGAATGTACAGAACATAAGGCTAGTGGACAACCTGGTACAAGCCGATATATTACTACTAAGAACAAAAAAAACACTCCAGAACGTATGGAATTGAAAAAATTCAATCCAATTCTGAAGAAAGTTACTGTTCACAAAGAAATTAAATAGTCCAACTATTGTTTCCTAATGGAAACAACTAAATCAAAATATTATGGCAAAAGCAGCTTCAAAAAACTCAAAAACTAAAGATGCTAAAGCAGCAGCTGAAGCAAAAAACTGGACTAAAGTAATTAAAGCAGTTCGTAGTCCAAAAACTGGTGCCTATACTTTCAAAGAAACTATAGTGTACAAAGATAACGTAAAAGATTTCTTGGCTTCCAAATAGTATTTGGATCCTCTTGAATCTCTTTACCATGAAAGAATTTTTAGCCTTTCTCTTAATAGAGAAGGGCTTTTTGGTATAATCTACTTTTTGGGAATAAATACATTAAAAAAGCAAATATCTAATGATATTTGCTTTTTTAATGTTTGTACTATTCAATTACGGGTCGTAACCATTTTAGAGTTGTCTCATCATCCCAATTTTTTCGAGATTGATAATCTTTAACTTGATCTTCCATGATTTTTCCAACACCGAAATATTGACTCTGCGGATGGCTGAAATACCAACCACAAATACTTGCTGCAGGATACATTGCTAAAGATTCTGTAAGTTGTATTCCGATATTTTCCTGCACTTGTAGCATTTCAAATAACTTATATTTCTCCGTATGATCAGGGCACGCGGGATAACCAGGTGCAGGACGTATTCCTTGATATTTTTCCTTAATTAATTCCTCATTGCTTAATTGTTCGTCCGAAATATATCCCCAATATTCTTTACGTACTTTTTCATGTAAAAGCTCTGTAAATGCTTCCGCTAGACGGTCGCACAATGCTTGAAGCATGATTTTGTTATAATCATCATTTTGCTTCGTAAATTCTTCTAATTTGGTTTCAATGCCTTTAATCGTCACGGCAAATGCTCCAATAAAATCCTCTTGAAGGGTTGGACAAATAAAGTCAGCAAGTGAAAGATTAGGTTGTCCTTCCGCTTTTTTAATTTGCTGACGCATAAATTCCAAATTGTATTCCTTGTTTTCTGTAGTTACAAGTACGGTATCTGGTTGTATGCGTTGCGCTGGCCAAAAACCAATCACCGCTTCTGAATGCACCCAATTTTCTGCGATTAATTGATCCAACATCGCATTGGCATCATCATACACTTTTTGCGCTTCTTTACCTACAATTTCATCTGTGAGAATATCAGGGAAATTACCATGCAATTCCCATGAAATGAAAAAAGGCTTCCAGTCAATATACTTACGCACTTCAGCTAAATCGTAGGAATGCCAAACTTTAGTTCCTGTAAATTGAGGTTTTTTTGTTTCGAAATTATCCCAATCAATTTTTGCAGGTTTTTTTGTTGCATCTGTGTAAGAAAGATAATTTTTTACAGGTTTTTTATTCTCAAAATTGGTTTTGAGCTTGGTATATTCTTCTTTTATATCTGAAAGAAAATCAATTTTTTGGGTTTTATTGAGCAACTTTCCTACAACGCCAACACTTCGGGATGCATCCAAAACATGAACTACTCCTTCTTGATATTGCGGAGCTATTTTTACCGCAGTGTGCATTCTTGATGTGGTTGCACCTCCAATCAATAATGGAATATCCAAATGACGGATTTGCATCTCATGAGCCACATTGACCATTTCATCCAAAGAGGGTGTAATCAAGCCACTCAAGCCAATGATATCGACGTTTTCCTTTACTGCAGTATCCAAAATCTTTTCTGTCGGCACCATTACCCCCAAATCAATAATATCGTAACCATTGCAACCTAAAACAACGCCAACGATATTTTTCCCAATATCATGTACGTCACCTTTGACAGTCGCCATCAATATTTTAGGAACGGAACTTACGCCAAGATTTGGGTTATTTCTTTTTTCTTCTTCGATAAATGGAGTTAAGTAAGCGACGCTTTTTTTCATTACACGTGCACTTTTCACTACTTGTGGTAGAAACATTTTACCCGCACCGAAAAGATCACCAACCACATTCATTCCTGCCATTAGCGGTCCTTCGATAACTTCGAGTGGGCGATTGTATTGTTGTCTGGCTTCTTCCGTATCCTCATCAATATAATCTGTAATTCCATTAACCAACGCATGCGAAAGACGTTCCGCTACATTTAATTGTCGCCAAGCATCGTCTTTTTTGATTTCTTTGCCTTTTGATTTTACAGTTTCTGCGAAAGAAATTAATTTGTCGGTAGCTTCACTATTTTCATTATTTCTATTCAAAATAACATCTTCGCACAGTTGGCGCAATTTGGGTTCGATTTGATCATAAACCATTAATTGACCCGCATTAACGATCCCCATATCCATGCCGACTTGTACCGCATAATATAGAAACACGCTGTGCATTGCTTCACGCACGGTTTCATTTCCCCTAAACGAAAAAGATAAATTACTAATACCTCCACTTATATGAACCAATGGAAATTTTTCCTTAATTAATTTCGTTGCTTCGATGAAATCTACACCATAATTGTTGTGCTCGGTCATACCCGTTGCTACAGCAAATACATTTAAGTCAAATATGATATCTTCTGGATGATAACCAACTTCATCGACCAAAATATGATAAGCACGTTCGCAAACTTCCACTCTTCTTTCGATAGTATCAGCTTGCCCTTCTTCGTCAAATGCCATTACTACGATGGCGGCACCAAAAGATTGACACACACGAGCATGATCGACAAATTTTTCCACACCTTCTTTCATGGAAATGGAATTGACAATGCATCGACCTTGAACACATTTCAATCCAGCCTCAATAATGTCAAATTTGGAAGAGTCAATCATTACTGGGATTTTCGCAATATCTGGTTCTGCTTGTAACAAATTGAGATAAGTTACCATAGCATGTTTACCATCTAAAAGCGAATCGTCCATGTTGACATCAATGACTTGTGCACCACTTTCTACTTGCTGGCGCGCAACACTTAATGCTTCATCATAGTTTTCCTCACGAATAAGCCGTGCAAATTTTTTCGAACCAGTTACGTTTGTTCGTTCTCCAATATTTACAAAATTTAATCCCGGACGGAGTACTAAGGGTTCTAAACCACTCAGTCTTAAATAAGGTCGTATTATGTTCATATTCCAATTTCCTTTCGGAAAATTCTATCAATAACAGAAAATTAGGCTAACTCAGTTGCTAGCTCAGGTTTTACTCTAGGTTTAAATGTTTTAACCGCTTCTGCAATATGTCGGATATGGTCCGGCGTCGTGCCACAACAACCACCAACAATATTTACAAAACCTTCTTCCGCCCAATTTTCAATGAAATGCGCTGTTTCATGGGGCGTTTCATCATATTCTCCCATCGCGTTGGGTAAACCAGCATTGGGATATGCGGAAACATAACATTGTGCAATTTGACTTAATTCTTGTATATGCGGACGCATTTCTGCGGCACCAAGTGCACAATTCAGACCTATACTTATAGGATTAGCATGTTTTACAGAAATATAAAATGCCTCTAATGTCTGACCACTCAAAGTACGTCCACTTGCATCAGTGATAGTACCACTGATCATTATTGGTAATTCTGGTTGATTGGTATCTCTGAAATATTTTTTTATGGCAAAAATGGCCGCTTTACAATTCAAAGTATCAAAAATGGTTTCCATTAATAATACATCAGCACCTCCATCCACCAATCCTTTGACTTGCTCATAATAAGCATCCGCAACTTCATCAAAAGTTACCGCACGATATCCAGGATCATTTACATCTGGAGATAGAGAAAGCGTTTTATTTGTTGGTCCGATAGCCCCAGCTACAAATTTTTCGGTCGTATTTTCGGGATGCTTTTTTCTAAAAATTTCAATTGCTTTTTTGGCATTTCTTGCAGATTCGTAATTGATCTCATATACCAATGATTGCATATCGTAATCAGCTTGCGCAATAGAAGTTCCACTGAACGTATTGGTTTCCAATATATCTGCTCCAGCTTCCAAATATTCTAAATGAATATTTTGGATCATTTCCGGTTGAGAAAGACTTAGTAAATCTGAATTGCCCTTTACGGGTGTGTGCCAATCTTTAAATCGCTCTCCTCTATACACTTCTTCGGTGGGCTTGTGGCGTTGTATCATGGTTCCCATCGCCCCATCGATGATTAAAATGCGTTCTTTCAAACACGCTTCTAATGTCTTCATAATATCAATAGATTGGAACTAAAACGGGCGGAATTTTGAAGTAAATATCCGGGCGTTTATTAGTTCAATTATTTAATTCAGGCCGAACAATAAACAAATCCGCCTGCGAGTTGCAAAGTTACAATATTTTTAGGTAGTAAATGAATCGGGAAAATCAATCTCTACATTCTTTTTTCTTGATAAAAAAGAATCAAAAAATCAAGTCTGCAATAAGGCAAATGCTATCGCACCGTAAAAATGTACGCTTCAGGCACTGTTTTATATTATGTATTCCTCTAGAAATTTGATGACGTATAAAACGCCATTCCGCTTCATTTTTACTTTTACTGTATTGCCGACTGTCGATTCCGCTTAGAAAATAATTATTCTGGCTTTATAAGCAATAAATGATCTTCAATTACTTATATAGAAAATAAGTTAAAAGTTTCATGAACTTGTCGTCTGACAGCAAAGTATAGAAAATGGTGAAGCTGTGTTTTCTGCGTGTATCACAACAGATTTTAAATATAAATTGTCCGCAGAAAATGTACACGATCTATTTTCAAATGTTCCGAAGGATTGCCTTCAGACGACTTGATCTTTTGGTTACTTTTCCATTCAAGGGAAAAGTAACATTAATATTATTACAATTGTAAAGTCCTCTGCGAAAGAATGCGTAGAAGCGGATATAACATTTAGTAGATTCACACAAGCAACGCTTTACTAATGCTTGCGCAAGAAAAATCTCAAATAGATTTGAAGATTATTTTACATAATTCTCTACGGGAAGTCGATTCGTAAGACTGCGCCCTAAAGTCATTTCATCTGCATATTCCAACTCGCCTCCAAAGGCAATGCCACGGGCAATAGTGGTTATTTTACAAGGAAGATCTTGCAACTTGCGTTGGATATAAAAAATAGTTGTGTCTCCTTGAATATTTGGATTTAATGCAAATATCAATTCTTCCACCTCGTCATTTTTTACACGTTGGACTAACTCATCGATGTGTAATTGTTCGGGTCCAACGCCATCCAAAGGGGAAATAATGCCACCCAAAACATGATATACTCCATTAAATTGTTGGGTATTTTCAATAGCGATAACATCTCTGATATTTTCAACGACGCAAATTTGTTTTTGTTTGCGTGAAATATTGGCACAAATATCACATAAGTCCGCATCACTGATATTGAAACATTTTTTACAATATTTAATCTCCGAGCGCATTTTAGCGATAGCATCACTGAATTTTTTTACGTCAGATTCTTCTTCTTTCAATAAATGTAAGACCAGGCGCAATGCAGATTTTTTACCAATGCCGGGCAGCTTGGCAAATTCATTTACCGCATTTTCCAATAGAGAAGAAGATAATTGCATCATGTATTTAAATCCTTATTTTTTAATTTTTATTTGCTAGCGCTTTTTAAGAAGATTTCTTGTTCATTATCCCAATTGGCTTTAAATCTAAATTTACTTTTGATTTTTTCTACTAATTCAGGTTGTTTTTTGTCTTTGTAATTACCAGGATCCCAATGCATATTTTGATTTGTATCATATAATATACGCATTCCATATTCTCCTGGAGGATATAATTTTCTCACAACTCTTTTGTTTTCAATCAACAAGGAATCGACGATTTTATTATTTTGTAATAAATCCAAAACTGGGTGTCTAGACATGTCAATATCTGGAAATGAAATCAAAATGCTTGCATAATCCGCTTCTTCTTGTGTGTGAAAAGAAATGGTATCGTTTTTCGCTAACCAACCGTCTGCGCTGTCAATAGCAGCAGTGCTATCCAAAATTATTTTGAAATATTCATTTTCTTTCCACGGAAAATTTACTACAAATTTAGAATTGGTTGTATCGGATTTTAAAGGCAGTAAATGCATATCTGGTATGCGAACAAAATTCGTATCTAAAAATACTATTTTGGTGGTATCCAACTCTTTGAGTGGTTGACTAAATGTGAAATAGAGTGGATTTAGTAAATCTTGTTTGCTATCTTTCAAGGATAAATTGACGGTCAACTGTTCTTTCTTTTCTTTTTTCTTTTTATCCTTTTTTGAATGTTCTTCTTCGTTTGGAGGAGGCGTATTACCATCTCCTCCACCATTCATTCCGCCATTTCCATTACCTCCTTTTTCTTCTTTAAATTCCTGATAGGCATATAATTGCACATTATTAACATCCGTCGAATCCGTAAGTGTTAGAGGCTCATTATAAAAGGCAAAGATCTGGGTACTGTCTCTATACTCTTTGGAATAATCATTTGGTAATGCATAAATATTGTAAGTCCCAATAGGTAAAAATTTGAATTTGAATTTGCCAGCAGAATCGACCCTCGTATAATAGTCAGGAGGTAATGTTTGGATTGCCGTATCATTCAAATTTTTGGTATGCAAAACAAGAATTAAAGTTGTATCTACATTGCCCGTTTCCGCCATGGTGACTCTTCCATTTATCTCCCCTTTATCCAACTTATCACCTGTGGAAAATGCATATATATAATTTCTAAATGGATTTCCTTCATTCACGTCCTTAATACTTCTTCCAAAATCAAATGAATAAGTTGTATTTGGTTTTAATGTGTCTTTTAGGTCGATAGTTATTGTTTTTAATTTGCTCGTCACCTTTGGAACCTTTTTTTGGTAGGGCGATACAATTAATTGCTCTTGCACATTATCTAATGCAATAAACTCATCAAATGTCAAAATGATTTGCTTGCTTGTAAAATTGGTTGTAGAGTCGTTGGGTACTGCACTTAATAGAACTGGAGGCAGAGAGTCTTTAGGACCTCCGCTTGGGGGTACGATTACGGCACAACCAGTTAAGGAAATGCTCCATGCGACCAAACTACAAAATATAATAACTGGTATTACTAACTTTAAAAATCTTGAATATGATAGTGCTGACATGTATCTGAATTATTCCAAATTGCAAACTTATTATTTAGATTGCTAAATCTTCTATAAATGATGCGATATCTTAAGATTAAAGCACATTTTGGTAAGAGATTTTGCGTGCTAAATTACAATAAATACAATCGGGTTGCTGACAACCTTTTTCAAAATTCAATTTATGAATATTATTCCAAGTTTTGAAAATTTGATTTTGAACTATTTGCTCCTCTCTTTCGGAAATTGTAAAAGTGATTTTTTCTAAATTCCCAGAGGATGGATTGGGTTCCAAAAAGTCAAATTCTACTTTTTTTACTTCCCAATTTTTGGGAGATTGATCCAATAGCATTTTGTAAAAAACTGCTTGTCGCCAATAGGCTCCACCTTTTGGATTGTCCGAGTTAGGTGTGATCAAGCGTTCTATTCCTTTGCTAAATCTGCCAGATTTATAATCGACAATTGTAATATTTCTACCCGAAAATTCTATTTTATCTACAAAACCTTTCATAGGAATATTATCGGAATTAAAAGATTTGAAAAAAGATTCTAACAAGACAATTTTATTCCAAGTCTCTATATTTTCCTTTACAAAAAGTAAAAGTGCATTTTCCCCTTTATCTAAATAATTATCAAAAGTATCTGGCAAAAAAGAAGCTTTGTTCTCTTGCATATACCGCTCAAATTGCTCCCATATAAGATCAAATGGAGGAAATTCATTTGCGCGATCATTTTTCATTGCTGCAAAATATTTTTCTAATGCAAAATGAATTGCAGATCCATAGGTTGCTGCACTATTTTGAGGTTGCGGTATTTTGATAAATTGGATAAAATAGGATTCGATTGGGCATTCCAAATAAGTATTCAAAGACGACGCACTTAATACAAATTTGTTAACAATGGGTTGAATCAATTCTTTGGAAAATGGAAAAATAAAATCCGTTATTACTACTTTTGTTTGCCTACGCTCAATGGCTAATTTTTCAATTATAGGTAAGAGTTCTTTACTGTTTTTGGGTAAATAATTGGCAAGTATTTCTATAGAAATATGTTTTTTTACAAATTTCAAATTGGAAATTTCCAAACTAATTTTTTCCCAATTATCGGCTTTTGCAAATGAAAAAATGCGAGTGATAAATTTCACCGCCTCATGAAGTGGAGTAGTTTCTAATGCTGAAAAAAGATCAATTTTTACATTAGCAACTTGCGTTTCCATAAATTTTCTAAAAGAGGAAATGCTATTTTTTCGCTGCTTTTGTTGATTCCAAAGGATACAATTTTGGGCGATTTCATTCGCGGGAATTTGAAAAATATGATTGTGTAAAAGTTGAAAATACCAAGCTTCTCCACCTTGCTCAATCACCATTTCCATATGCAAAAATTGTAGTAAAATATATAGGTCATCGTAAAACCAAGCCGCATCATTCATAATGGCAATGTTACAAAAAAAGCGTATTTCCATGAGAGGAAATACGCTTTTTTAAATGTAGAATTTTAGGAGACTAACCTGGCATTCTAGAAATATATTTTTCAATTTCTTTAATTTGGCTAACCACTTCTTTGGACGTCGGTTTGCATGCTTTACATTTTCTAAAGAAATCTTTTGCTGCACGGAATTCTCTTTTGTTCATAAAAATCTGACACATACCCAAATAGGCAATTGCTTCACTTTCTTTGTCTGGTATACCGGCTCTGATAGCAGCTCTAAGGTTAGATTCAGCCCCTTTCATATCTCCTTTTTGCATTGCCATCATTCCCAATTGTAATTTATTGGCACCTTCTGCTTCTGGCATTGCAGATCCTAATTGAGAACTTTTTTTCAAATGCTTTTCTGCTGTTTCAAAATCCTGATTGGCCATCGCTAGATTTCCTTGCAATGTGTAATAAGTGGAACGAATAGGTTTGTATAAAAGGTTGGGAAACCAAATGCTGTCCATGATTTTTTTAACTTCTTCGATATTGCCACTTTCCATTGGTTCTTGTATCAAACGCATTGGTCCAATGAAAAATTGGGAAAATAAACCAATTACACCCAAGAAATACAACAAAAATGAAGGCCAGAAACCTGCATAAATATTGACAACAATAGCTAGAACGATTGCTAAAATACTCAACCAAAAACGGTATTTTATAATTAGATTGTAAAATTTCATACTTAAAAATTGGTGGGCAAATATAGCATAAGTAATCGTGTATTTGGAAATATAGCATAAGGAAATTCGATTAGGATATATTTTTATCCATTTTAAAATAGCAAATTTCAGATTTAACCTTATTTTTGTCGCCCATCGGTCTTGTAGTTCAATGGATAGAATAGAAGTTTCCTAAACTTTAGATCCAAGTTCGATTCTTGGCAAGACCACCACTTATTTATAATATAGGCCATTGTTTAATTGCTAGTTATATAATACTAACTTTTTTTAAATACAACCTTTTACTATTAATCAAAATGAAAAAAGCAATTTTAGCATTTCTATTTGCAGGCGGTTTATTAGGCGCTTCTGCACAATCTCAACATGGTGGCGTTTCTTATGGTTTTAACGCTGGTATGAGTTTATTTAATGTGACAAATAACGATGGGGGAAAAAGCATTACAGGTTTTTCAGGTGGAGTTTATGTTTCTCTTCCAATTTCGAAACAGGTATATATTCAACCTGAGTTAAATTATCAAATGCAAGGGACAAAAGCAACAGATATTTCCAATGGGGGCTCTTCTTATGATGTGAAATACAAAATGAATTATTTGAATCTACCTGTTTTGGTGAAGTATAATTTACCTGAAACTAATTTCAGTATTTATGCTGGTCCTCAATTGGGGTATTTAACGGACTCTAAAATTGATGCTTCTGGATATGGTAGTTATAGTGCTAGAGATATTATGAATAAAGTTGACTTTGCAGGCGTTTATGGTTTGGAATATTATTTTCCTATAAATAAAGTCAATGCATTTACTATTAACGCAAGATATTCAACGGGATTTACCAAAATATTAAAAAGTGATTATACTTCGGATGATTCAAATGGTAAACACAAAGGATTTACATTTACCGTAGGTCTAAGATTCTAATTTTAGGCGAAAAAAATCTAATACAAAAAAAGCTCGATGTCTCTAGATATCGAGCTTTTTTACTCCAAAAATTTACGCTTGATTTACGTATTTATAGGTACTAAAACTTCCTTTTAACTCTGAGGATTCAAAAAAGGAAATGATGGAATGACTAATCGATTTCATCTGTTCAATAGATGTTTCGATTGGGAATTTAATAATCAGATTGACAAATTCGCTACCCAATAAGGAAAGATTTACTCCTAATTCCTTAAACGAAGTGGGTAATGCATTGTTTAGAATTGTCTCCAGATGATGTCCGTTTTGTGTTTCTTTTTCCATGAATAATGATTTACGTTAATAAAAACTAATTCCAGTACGTGAAGGCAGTTGAAAACTAAATTTGTATAAACGTTTATTGCTAAGAATTGTTCGGTAGTTATACAAAGTTCATAATTATTTAAACTTGATAAGTTTTAATAATTACTGTAATTTGGCTTGAACCAAATAAAATCATCTTATGAAAAAGCTTGTTATTGCATTATTTTCCTTCCTTGCTTTAAGTCAAGTTTCCGCCCAATCGCAATCTGTAGATTACCGTACAATCCCAGTGTCAAATAAACAATTAGGGGAATTCCCATTTTTTGAATTTCCTATCTCTCTGAAAGCAATGAATATACCTTATCAAAATGCGGATGATCATTTATTTATTCCTATAAATGGCAAATTCAAGGAATTTACAGGACAAGTTTGGCGTTCATTTGTACAAGCGAATGGAGAAAATTGGAGTTTATTTTCATTTAATAAAAAGATTTCTTCTTGGATTGTATCTAAAGGCGGGGTTCCCGTTTATAAGGGAAAAATTGCGAGATCTCAACTAGATTTAGTAAAAGAAAAAATGGATTATGCAGGAGCAGAAGGTAGTATTGACTATTGGAATAATCCTGTCAACGTATATATCATAAAGCAAGCAGATAGAAATATATTTGTACAATTCAGTGGAAATACGGCTAGTGGAGAGATTCAAATTATTGAAACTAAAGAAGGTTTTTAAATTTGCAATATTTTTCGCTGGACTTTTCAATTATAAAATGAAGTGCTGAAATTGGTAGATTGTTTCGAAAAAAGCTATTTTCATTACATATCTAAATATTTTTAAGCAAATTCGCAATGCGATTTGACTAAAAGAAAATTGAAAATATGTACAGAAACGCAAAAATTATACGAAATATTTTACTTAGCACTTGTGCTTTTCCTTTATTTACTTTTGCCCAAAATGCGCCCCAGCCTTATGGAGTATTGCCCTCAACACGCCAGTTGCGTTGGCAAGAGATGGAGATGTATTGTTTGATACATTTTACGCCCACAACCTTTCAAGATAAAGAATGGGGATATGGTGATGCCGATCCCAATTTGTTTTATCCGACAGATTTTAATCCAAATCAAATAGCAACAGCTGCTGCGGCTGCGGGTATTAAAGGATTAATTATTGTTGCAAAACATCATGATGGATTTTGTCTTTGGCCTACGAAGGCGACAGATTACAATGTATCTCATTCTAAATGGGAAAATGGAAGAGGTGATGTTGTTGGCGCATTTATGAAGGCTGCAAAACTAAATCATTTAAAGTTTGGAGCCTATTTATCAGCTTGGGATCGCCACGATACGCGTTATGGAACAAGCGCATACACCGACGTTTATCGGCAAGAGTTGACAGAATTAATGACGCATTATGGTCCTCTTTTTATTTCTTGGCATGATGGTGCAAATGGTGGAGATGGCTATTATGGAGGGAAAAATGAAAAAAGATTAGTGGATCGTACTTCTTATTACGATTGGGATACGAAGACTTGGCCAATTGTTAGAAAGTTACAACCTAATGCTGTAATTTTTTCGGATATTGGTTGGGATGTTAGATGGGTAGGGAATGAGGATGGCATGGCATCAGTTCCATCTTGGGAAACAATTACCTTGCAAGGTTTGAATGGAAAAAAGCCCGCTCCTGGAGAATCTAATACGGATAATAATCCCTCAGGTGTAAGAAATGGAAATCAGTGGATTCCTGCAGAATGTGATGTCCCTCTTAGACCAGGTTGGTTTTATCATAAAAAAGATGATGGTAAAACTAAAACTCCAGATGAGCTATTTGACTTGTATATCAAATCTGTGGGTCGTAGTGCGTGTCTAGACTTAGGATTGTCACCTATGCCAAGTGGGCAATTAAATGAGGAAGATGTGAAGACTTTACAAGCTTTTGGACAGAAAATAAAGCAAACATTTGCCCACAATATTGCAAAATGGGCAATTATTGAAGCCTCGAACGTTCGTGGAAAGTCGGAACAATTTTCTCCTGAGAAGATTTTGGATGCGGATAGATATTCCTATTATGCTACAGACGATGAGGTACACGATCCAACTTTAGAAGTCCATTTGAATGATACTACTCCCTTTGATATTATCCGACTACGCGAAAATATCAAATTGGGGCAACGGTTGGATAGTGTGCGTATTGAATATTGGGAAAATGGGCAATGGAAATTTTTGATTAAAGGGGAGAGTGTTGGCGCTAATTTGTTACTCAAATTGGATCGTCCAATATCGACAGAGCGTTTAAAAATTCATTTGTATGCACCCGTTGCTCCTACGTTGAGTGATTTTGGACTTTTTAAAGAATCCCAAATTGCATTTAAAAAGACTACCTCCAATACTACTATTTATCTTAATACCACCGACTACACAGTTCTGGATGCTAATATTTGGAAAAATGCGCTAGATGGAAATTCAAACACTTTCGCAGATGTACCTTCTACTCAAAGTATTATATGGAAATTAAAAGTGCCTATTTCTGGTATTGAATATTTGCCAAGGCAAGATGGAAAAAAAGAAGGTTTGTTGAAGAAGTATGAGATATGGACGAGTCTAGATAATATTCATTGGGACAAATTACAATCTGGTGAATTTGCGAATATAGAAGCAAATCCAATTTCTCAGAGAATTCAATTAAGTTCAGTATATAAAGGAACTTATATTCAATTAAGACCTATTTTAGAAGGTAGTAGTAATTATACTTCTTCCGAGTGGAAATTATTTAAATAGATGAAGTTGATCCTATATTAAAAAAGGCTATCCAAATTTTTTGGATAGCCTTTTTTAATATAGGATCTTGTTTTAATTACGATTTAATGCTAAAGTGACGGTTTTTCCAATGTCTGCGGGGCTAGAAACCACATGGATGCCACATTCTTTCATAATGCGCATCTTTGCGGCTGCGGTATCTTCTTCTCCGCCGACAATAGCGCCCGCATGCCCCATTCGTCTACCCGCAGGTGCAGTTTGTCCAGCAATGAAACCAATAATAGGTTTTTTTGTATTATCTTTTATCCATTTGGATGCCGTTGCTTCCATATTTCCGCCAATTTCTCCAATCATTACAATTGCTTCCGTTTCAGGATCATTTGCCAATAATTCGACGGCTTCTTTAGTTGTCGTTCCGATCAATGGATCTCCACCGATACCGATAGCAGTAGATATTCCTAGACCAGCTTTTACTATTTGATCAGCCGCTTCGTAAGTTAACGTTCCTGATTTGGAGACTATTCCAATTTTCCCTTTTTTGAATACGAATCCAGGCATAATTCCGACCTTGCATTCTTCTGGCGTAATAACTCCTGGGCAATTCGGACCAATTAATCTAGAATCTTTATCAGAAAGATATTGTTTGACTTTAACCATATCTTGAACAGGTATACCTTCTGTTATACAAATGATCAATGCAATTCCTGCTTCTGCGGCTTCCATAATAGCATCTGCAGCAAATGCGGGAGGTACAAATATGATGGAGACATTAGCGTCCGTTTGGTCTATTGCATCTTTTACCGTATTAAATACGGGCTTGCCCAGATGTTTTTGTCCTCCTTTCCCTGGGGTAATTCCGCCAACTACTTTGGTTCCATATTCTAGCATTTGTTCGGCATGAAAGGTACCTTCATTTCCCGTATACCCTTGGACGATGATTTTTGAGTTTTCATTTACTAATACAGACATTGAATCGTTTTTTATGTACTAACAAATATATGTTATTATTTTAGCAGCAAAGAAATATAAAAATTAAATACTCATTTTTGATATAACTCAAATTGAATCTTTATTTACCTTATATATTTGCTTAAATGTTGAAAGATTATCCCTCAGTGGCTGTTGTTATTTTGAATTATAACGGAAAGAAATTTTTAGAAAAATTTCTCCCTTCCGTTTTGGGTACCAATTATCCCAATTTAAATATTGTCATCGCAGATAATGCATCAACTGATGATTCGGTCATTTTTGTAAAAACAAATTACGCTACGCAAATAAATGTGATCGAACTCAAAAATAATATAGGTTTCGCGGGTGGTTATAATGAGGCGTTGCAATATGTAGAAGCGGAGTATTTTGTCTTACTTAATTCGGATGTAGAGGTAACAGACAATTGGGTGATGCCTATTATTGAATTAATGGAACAAAATCCGCAGATTGGGGCTTGTCAACCCAAAATCCGATATTATGAGGATAAGAAAATGTTGGAATACGCTGGCGCTGCAGGTGGTTTTATAGATAGATGGGGTTATCCATTTGCACGTGGACGCATTTTTGATACTTTGGAAGAGGATTGTGGTCAATATAATGATATTGTTCCCATTTTCTGGGCGACTGGTGCGGCATTATTTATAAAGAAAAATGCGTGGGTGGACGTAAAGGGATTTGATAGTTATTTTTTTGCACATCAAGAGGAAGTTGATCTTTGTTGGCGCTTGCAATTGCTCGGTTGGAAAGTTTATTCTTGTCCTCAATCCGTGGTATATCATGTAGGCGGAGGTACTTTACCAAAATCGAACCCACGCAAATTATATCTCAATATTCGTAATAGCTTGATCATGTTATCCAAAAATCTCGATAAGAAGGAAAAGTTTGGAAAGCTTTTGTCTCGTCTTGTTTTGGATGGTGTTTTTGGGGCGAAATTATTTTTGACTGGCAAATGGCGAGAAGTATGGGCGATTATTCAAGCTCATTTTGGGTATTACAGATGGTATTTTACGGTAAAAAAAGAGCATAATTTGACTGCTGTTCCGCTGAGAATGCTAGATGGAGTTGTGAATCAATCAATTGTATGGGCTTATTATGCAAGAGGTAAGAAATATTTTTCTGAAATAATTAGGAAAAAGTAAGGAAAATATAATTCTAGCACTTATTTTTGCCGAGCGATAAATGACGTAAGTATGACAAACGAACAATTGCACGAAGAATACGAAGCTCTGAAGGAGCAGGATTTAAGATATAACAGAGTATCAACCTCTCGTTTATTATTTTATGTAGGGTTACTTTCTTTTATTTGTTTTGTAACAGGATGCTGCTATCAATTGCATAAGCATAGTTATGCAGGTAAACCAGATGTGGACGTACAATCCAGTTCTAAGTTTATTCCTGAGTATAAGTAAATTTTTTACAAAAGATTTGGTGGATTAAAATATTCTACTATCTTTGCAGCCCTCGAAAGAGAAATAAATTAGTTCTTTAGAAAAATAAGCAATCATTGCGGAAGTAGCTCATTTGGTAGAGCACAACCTTGCCAAGGTTGGGGTGGCCGGTTCGAGCCCGGTCTTCCGCTCAGAAATATTTATTTATTTACTGGATTGCCCTGGTGGTGAAATTGGTAGACACGCAGGACTTAAAATCCTGTTGGCAGCAATGTCAGTGCGGGTTCAAGTCCCGCCTGGGGCACATTATTTATAAGATTGCAAGCGGAAGTAGCTCATTTGGTAGAGCACAACCTTGCCAAGGTTGGGGTGGCCGGTTCGAGCCCGGTCTTCCGCTCAGAAATCATTGTCCTGCATTTTATGCAGGATTTTTTTTGCATATATCTATCGTAAATGCAATAAATTGACTTTAATCTTGTTTTAATGGCTATATGAATGTGCGCATAGCATTTCTTCTTTTTCTTAGCTTTTGTTTTTCTTTTTCCATTGAAAGTCAGGCACAATCGAATAAGAGAATTAAAAAAATTGCAACTAAAGGAATGGTTTTTTTGGATGCGAATAGCGTAGTGCCACAATCATTTCATATAGATGGTGTTGATACCTCTTACTACACCTTAGATTACATCAATGCATTTTTGATATGGAAAAAAGCATTTCCTAATAAAGAATCTGTAACGGCTACTTTTCGCGTATTTCCCTATAAATTTACGACTAAAACACAACGATTTAGTTATGATAGTATTATTAATATTAATATCGGATCGCAACGTAGCGTTGCACGCAACTACCAACTAAATGATAAAAGTGAAGACCTTTTCAACTTTGGAAATATTGATTACAATGGTAGCTTTGGTAGAAGTATTAGTTTTGGTAATAGTCAAGATGCTGTTTTTAATTCACAATTTAATCTTCAGATGAATGGTTATATTGGTGATAGTATTCAATTGGCTGCGGCATTGACAGATAATAATCTGTCTATACAGCCAGATGGAACTACTCAGCAACTCAACGAATTTGATCAAATTTTAATTCAATTTAAAAAGAGAAACTGGGAGGTCGATTTAGGCGATATTGACTTACGTCAAAATAATAATTATTTTTTAAGCTTTTATAAGCGCCTACAAGGTGTTACATTGGCATTTCAATCCAATGTCGGTAAGAATATTAAGAGTCGCACTATTTTTAATGGAGCGATTGCTAAGGGTAAATTTGCAAGAAATGTATTGGCTGTCACTGATGGAAATCAAGGACCATATCCATTAACAGGTAATAATAATGAAACATATTTTGTTGTACTTGCTGGTACGGAAAAAGTATTTATGGATGGTGTACAATTACAACGTGGGCAAGATCAGGATTATGTAATTGATTACAATACTGCACAGATAACATTCACCTCCAAAACAATGATTAGTTCAGATAAACGTATTCAAGTAGAGTTTGAATATGCCGATCGTAATTATCTTAATTCTATGGTTTATGTAGGTAATGAGACTCAATTTGGTAATAAACTTAAAGTCAATGTAGCTGCGTATACTAACAATGATGCTAAAAATTCTCCCATAAACCAAACCTTGGATACAGATCAAAAACAATTTCTTGCTGATCTAGGAGATAGTATTAATAAAGCATATTATCAAAATGTATCACCGCAAGCATTTGACGCAACATTGATTATGTATAGAAAGACAGATACTATTGTAAATGGTATCCACGATTCTGTATTTGTTTATACCACAGATTCTTTGCAGGCAAAATATGCGCCTTCATTTATCAGTGTTGGTACCGGTAATGGAGATTACGTATATGTGAGTAGTGATGCTAATGGTAAGGTATATCAATGGGTGGCGCCTGTGAATAGTGTTAAACAAGGTAATTATGTACCTGCTCAATTTTTAGTTACACCAAAAAAACAACAAATTGTCACTACTAATATCGCCTACCAATTAGATAAAAATAATTTACTACAAGTACAATTAGGTGCAAGTAAATATGATGTGAATACATTTTCAGAAAAGGATAAAGGGAATGATAATGGAATTGGTACAAAATTGAACTATACGCATTTAAGTGAGCTAACGACAGATAATCATCACTATAATGTGAAGACTGATCTGGGTTATGAATATGAAAATGCAAATTTTAGGCCTGTAGAGCGCTTACGTCCAGTAGAGTTCTCGAGAGATTGGGGATTGCCAATTCTTGCAGATTCAACAAGCGAAAGAATTGCAAGTTTCTCCGTTTTGGCAAATGATGAGAAAAAAAATCAATTACAATATCAATTAGGAAGTTATACTAGAGGAGATGGTTATAAAGGAATTAGAAATACTTTGCGACATGTTCAAATGACGGAGAGTGGATGGACATTTAATGAAATGTTGAGTCTGACAAATATGACTTTACCTGATTCTAAAGGTTATTATTTAAGACCTACCTTAGAAATTAGTAAAATGCTGCGGCATTTTCATAATTATAGCATTGGTGTAGGGTATTTATTAGAAAAAAATAAAGTAACGTTTAATGACTTTGATTCTATTAATCAGAATAGTTATGCATTTGAAACGATAACTGCATTTATAAAGTCGGATATGTCTAAAACGAATAATTGGACATTGTCTTATTACACCAGAAAGGATTGGTTACCGACAAATAGTATTTTGACAACCTCGACTCGAAGTGATAATCTTAGTTTTACTGGTCAGTTATTTTCAAATAAGCACAATCAGTTTAAATTAAATATGACGTATCGGCAGCTACATGTAAGTGATACTTTGT
This sequence comes from Rhizosphaericola mali, assembly GCF_004337365.2. Classification (GTDB taxonomy): domain Bacteria; phylum Bacteroidota; class Bacteroidia; order Chitinophagales; family Chitinophagaceae; genus Rhizosphaericola; species Rhizosphaericola mali. The sequence continues at coordinate 122,904 of NZ_CP044016.1, forward strand.
TGACTACTCAAAAGCCTGAAAATACGTTACTAGGTAGATTGGAATACAATTTCAACGAATGGAACGGTTTGTTAGTTGGTAATGCTTTTTATGAAATAGGTTCAGGACAAGAGCAAAAAAGAGAATTCTCTTATATTCAAGTTCAGGCTGGACAAGGACAATATACTTGGATAGATTATAATAATGATGGAGTCGCCCAGTTAAATGAATTTGAAATTGCATTGTATAAAGACCAGGCAAATTATATTAGGCTGTATACACCATCAGGTGATTATGTAAAGGCGGATTATACACAATTAAACTATAGTTTTTTATTAAATCCATCGGTACTTTTTGATGCAAAATCTAAGGGTATGAAGAAATTTGCAAGGCGATTTAATTTGCAGTCTTCTTTGCAAACTAATAAAAAAAATATCAGCCAAGGAGGGATTCAATTTAATCCATTGCAGGGGGCAATCTCAGATTCAGCGTTGTTAGATTTATCCTATATCTGGAGTAACACGTTATCTTTTAATAGAAATAGTACGGTTTGGGGTGCAGATGTGACCAATATTCTGAATTATGATAAGTCCCTGCTAACTTATGGATCTGAAAGCAATCAATTGAATCAATGGACATTTAAGGAACGTCTAAACATTAATAGAATATATACTATTGCCTTTCGACAAGATTTAAATTTAAATAAATTATCAAATCCTTCTTATTCTAATCGAAATTATAGTTTAAAACGTATTTATTTATCACCATCTATTACTTATACCGCAGGAAGTCACTTTAGAATATTGAGTACGTATGAATTTTATACAAATAAAAATTTGGAAGAATATGGAGGTGAAAAAGCTGTTAGCAACGCTGTATCTATTGAGAGTAAATATAATTCGTTTCAAAGTATGAGCTTGTCTGGTAAATTCACTTTTAATCAAATTTCATTTAATGGAGATGCTAATAGTACCGTGGGATATACAATGTTAGGTGGGTTGTTGGCTGGCAAAAATTTATTATGGAATGTGAATTTTACTAAGCGTTTGCTGAAAAATTTAGAATTGACTTTTCAATATGATGGTCGCAAGCCTGCACAATCTAGAACCGTTCATATAGGAACCGCAACCATCCGTGCAGTGCTTTAATTGTGGATATTCTTATCGAGAATTTAATGTGTGTTTACCTATCTTCGCCATCTTAAAAACTTATTATGGCATCGTTTGAAATTATTGGGAAATTAGTTGCTAAATATGATACCGTTCAACGAACAGCAACTTTTAAAACAAGGGAATTTGCAATTGAAATATCAGAAGACGCGAATGGTAGAGTGTTTACGAATTATGTAAAATTTCAATGTGTACAAGACAGAACTGAAATGTTAGATCGTTACGATATTGGTTCTCAAATAAAAGTGACTTTCAATTTGAGAGGTACAAAATGGGAAAAAAATGGACAGATTAATTATATAACGAACTTAGATGCATGGCGTATCGAGGCGGTGCAATTGGGTAGCAATACAGGTACTCCTGCAGCAGGAGCGAATTTTACACCTGATAATTTCCCTGCGGATCAAGGCGTTGATGATTTACCTTTTTAGTTGAGAATTCAACCTTATTATGAGCAACTTTTCGTAAAGAAAAGTTGCTTTTTTGTATAAGCTTAAATAAAAATTCTTCACTTTAGCGCATAAAAAAAGCCGGCATAAAAATGCCAGCCGTTGCTAACCTATGAAAAACACCTACACAAATATATAGGCTGTATTTTTCATAGCCAAGAAATATATAAAAGATTTTTATTTTTATTTTCATATGATTTAGAATTAAAAATTAGGTAAGTAGAAATTAATCATATTTCAGATAAATAAACATATTTTTGGTTCTGTTTTTGAATAAGAAGGGAAACTCTTAGGGAATATGGAAAATGTAATTTTTGAATTTATAGTACTCAATTTGGATGATGAACAGCGATATCGCATCTTGATATTGGCTTCAGAAGGTACTTCTAAGCGAGCGTTAAATGTACAAGTCAAAAAAGATCTAGGTACTAAAAATTATATTGAACAAAGTGATCGAATGGTTCAGCCTGCAGATTTTGGCCAATATTTGAAGGAGATGGCGAAAGCTCCGATGGTGATGAAGTTGAAAGAAATATAGTTGATATGTTTTCAAATAAAAAAGCGCAAGTAAATTTAATTTACTTGCGCTTTTTTTGTGGAGCTGAGGGGGATCGAACCCCTGTCCAAACGTGGTCATCATAAGTCTTCTACATGCTTAGTTCCTTATTATTTGTCGGTAATTAACAGGACAGAAACCAACCAATTAATCACTTAGCTGCATAATCTTTTGTGTCAGGCACAGCCTACTAACACAGCATCCCGTTTTATTTGTTGAGTCGGCGGCGGAGCTTGGTAACAGAACAACCTGCTCAACGCGGCCCTAATGACTGATTAATCACTGATTAAGCAGCCATGGCATAATTGTTATTGCCATTTAAAGTTTGAATATTCAGATTTGAGTGCTAATTATACAACGCACTGCATGCTTATACCTACCACTCCTCACGCTGTCGAAACCAAGTACAGCCCCATATAATCAAAGATCGAGCGAACAAAGTTAGTAAATATTCTAATTATCTACTATTTTTTCTTATTTTAATACAGTTGTGCACATAGTTGAATAAAATTTTTTTAATTTCAAGTAGATATAGTTTTATTTTGTTAGGAACAGCTTAAGCTACTAAGTATCAATATGAAAGAAGCGGAAATACAAGCATTAATGCATTTAATGGATGATCCAGACGATGAAGTGTTTTCTATCGTTACCAATCGTCTATTTGACTATGGCATTCCTGTAATTCCGCATCTAGAAGCTCTTTGGGAAAATACAGATCAAGCTCTTGTGCAAACTCGTATTGAAGATACTATCCATAAAATACAATTTAATACACTTGAAGTAGATGTAGCAACATGGTTACATAGCGAGGAACAATCTTTATTAGAAGGAACGATTCTGACCGCACGTTATCATTTTCCAGACTTATCGGTCGATAATTTCAAAGACACTATTGCTAAAATCCGACGGATGATCTGGTTGGAACTCAATGATTATTTGACTCCTTTAGAACAGTTGCATATTTTCAATAGTACCTTATACCATTTCTACAAATTAACGGGTTTGAAATATAATTATAATGGTTACGATGCCTTTTTGTTGAATAAAGTATTAGAAAAAAGAAAAGGAAATGCCTTGTCTAACGGTATTTTGTTTCAGATATTGGCGAGTATGTTGGATTTGCCTATACGGGCTGTACAAGTTCCAAATCATTATTTATTGGCATTTTTTAGAGTTGATTTTTATTCTATTTTGGGAAATGAAAATTTGGAAGATCAAGAGATTTTATTTTTTATCGATGCGGCTTCTGGTAATACTTATTCCTATCCTGATATGATTAAATATTTGGATAAAGTTGGTTGTCTAAATGCAAAAAAAGAATTTAAAATTTTAAGTAATACGGCTATCATCGCGCACTTATTTGGGGAATTGGCACAATGTCAAAATGCGACTACTGACTTTCATCGCAAGAACGAGTTAGAATATCTAGCACGTCTAGTTAAAAATTATATTTAGCGAAAACTTTTAGGCTCGTTTTTTGTCATATATACATAAAAACAAAATTATATGGCAAAGAAAGCAGATGTATTAGATTCAATTGAGTTGAATTATGCTCCAATTAATATTGGCATCAGTGACAAAAATGCCCAGATTGTAGCAAATAAGTTACAAATCTTACTAGCTGATGAAGAAGTCCTTTATGCAAAAACGCGTAATTATCATTGGAATATTGAAGGTCCTAATTTTATGGAAATTCATAAGTTCTATGAGTCCTTATATACAGAATTAGCAGAAACGATCGACGAAGTAGCTGAACGTATACGCAAAATCGGACATTATGCGCAAGGTAGAATGCAAGATTTTTTGGAACAAGCAAGATTGTTAGAAGGAGATTATACCAATGATCAAAAAACACAAATGCAAAATTTGTTAGAAGATCATGAAACTTTGGCTCGTGAGATCAGAGAAGATATTAGTGAAATCGATGAAAAATATAAAGACACAGGTACCTCTGATTTCTTAACTGGTTTGTTGAAGGATCACGAACGTTGGGCTTGGTTCTTAAGAAGCTATTTGGGTGGCAAAAAATAATTTGAAAACATTTTTTTCATAAGTGAGGAAAACGGAAGCAGCAATGTTTCCGTTTTTTTTATGTTATTTATCCCCACCTATTCCTACTATATTTGCGGCAAATTGTAAGCAATGATTTTACCATTTTTAACTATCGCGGCATCTCCATTGGGAGGGAAAGGTGTATTTACATCAGAAAATATTCCAGCGGATACAATTATCGAGGTATCTCCCGTAATCGAATTGACACCTGAGGAAAGGGCGCATGTAGAAAAAACTGAATTATTTAACTATATATTCGAATGGGGCGACGAGTATAAAGGTGCCGCAGTAGCATTGGGCTATGTGTCGATGTACAATCATTCTTACCATGCGAGTTGTGTGTACGAAATGGATTTTGAAGAAAATGAAATAAGAGTTCGTACTGTGAAAGATGTAAAAGCGGGAGAGGAGGTGACGATTAATTACAATGCAGATCCTGATGATGAGACGCCCATTTGGTTTGAAGCAAAATAAAAAATGGAGACTGAATTTTCAGTCTCCATTTTTTTATTAAGGTACTAATGATCTACCGATGGCTCCTCTAAATGGCCATGGAATAGTTGCTAATATAATGATGAGTGCAATCAAAAATAATGTTGCAGCTCTTTTGTGTTTTTGATGATCTGAAATATTCTTTTTCGCTACACCTTTTCCAATTGTGATTAATACAATCGCGATAATCATTCCTACAGGATGTTCTATCAAATAAAATCTCCAATATTCATTGGTCATAATATCTACCCCTTGAGGGATATTTGGCAACCAATGCCAAGCCCATTGAATCAAACCCAAAGTTAAAGTCAAGTGCGCCGCAATCATTAAGAATAAACCCAATTTTTTATCTTGAGAAGTAAATGGCTCATTGATTTTGGAAAAATTTCTAATAATATTTACTAATAGTAGAATGAGAATAATCCAACGGAGTGTACTGTGTAAATGCAATAATCCTGTATACATAGCTAATAATTTGCGCAAAAATAATGACTAAAACCTAAATCGAAGCGATTAAAATCGATTTCTAATCTTTCCATAAAAATGGGAATAGAATGATTGCTAATACAATCACCAATAAATCCAAACCAGCTAGCAAACCTACCATCTGCCACAAACCTTGATATAGTGCTGGTGAAAATGCAATTTTGGATATTTTCCCAACCAATAATAATTGGGGTAAAATAATCGGGAAGCCCATGATCGCCATCAATGCAGCTTGCTGTTGTGCTCTTGCTGCGATCGCCGCAAGAAAAGTAAATACCAAACTCAATCCAATGCCACCCAATATGGTAATTCCTAAATATTGTCCGAAATTATATAGAGGATTGCCCAACCACAATGCATAAATTAATAAACTTAATGTGGACATGACAACCATCAACATGACGTTGAAAAGTAATTTGGATATGATAAAATCTCTAGCACCGGCAATGGAATAGAAATACAACATTCGACCTTTGCTTTCTTGCAAAAAACTTTTCGCAACTGCATTTACACAAATAAATAATTGAATTACCCAAAATAAAGCATTCCACACGGTGTCCTCAGGTTGTCCCATCGTCAGATAGACTACAAATATGGTGGATGCCACGTATAGCAAAATGCCATATAAGGTATATTGCTGTCTGACCTCAAGTAGTAAATCTTTTTTGATTAATGTGACAATTGGATGCGCCAAAATGATTTGAATTTATTTATTTGAAAGTAATTTTTTTTGCTCTTCCATGCCTTCCGCATAACATTTGCGACAGCGTGGTTCGTATTTATCCGATTCGCCTAAAAGCAATTGTTCAGCATTGGCAATTTTTCGATAAGAAAGGCTTGCGATATTGCCACATTTCATGCAGATCGCATGTAATTTGGTAATATAATCTGCCACCGCTAACAATTGTGGCATCGGACCAAATGGTTTACCCAAATAATCCATATCCAAACCTGCAACAATTACGCGCATCCCTCTATTGGCGAGGGTTTCGCATACGTGGACAATTTCTGCATCAAAAAATTGCGCTTCGTCGATGCCAATTACATCGGCATCTTGGGCTAGTAATAAAATGTTTTGAGAATTATTCACAGGAGTGCCAGCCATCGCACTAGAATTATGACTTACAATGTCATTAATCGCATAGCGCGTATCTATTTCTGGTTTGAATAATTCCACATTTCGGTTGGCTATTTTTACCCTTTTTAGACGTCTAATCAATTCTTCTGTCTTTCCGCTGAACATAGATCCGCAGATTACTTCTATCCATCCTCTATTGACTCCTGTAATCTCAGGTTCTATAAACATAGTTAAATCTTCTATTTTATTTAAAATCCTTAGTAACTTAGCCCCAAAGTCGCAAAAATATTATAAACTAATGGAAACAAAAACCACAAATTTTTTGACTGAACAATCAAAAGCGTTAATAAATAATCTTATATATACTTTACAATCCTTAAAAGATGAGCAGATAACTCAATCTGATGCGGTGATTGTAGCCAAGCAATTGAATAATCTGGTAAATGAGCTGAATGCTTCCTTGTATTCTAAAGAAAATGTAGCTGCCGGGAGTCGTATTTCAGTTCTATTTCCGCATGCTTATCCATCCGTACAGGAAAAAATTGCTATCAATTTTTTGAATTCGAATATTGTTTCGGATACAGAAAATACGAAAAATATTGTTGAGGATAAATTAGACGAAACAGTAATAGACGACGCAAACGAAGTGGAAAAAACTCCAGAAATTATTGCTGAGGAAGAAAAACAAATTACCCCTGAAGTAAAAGAAGGTGCTGAAGAAACTCCTGATGTAATCGTAATCGCACCTCCATCGGAAATTGAAGAAGCGCCCATGCCAAAAATGGATAGTGTAGTTGTCGAACTTCCTAAAGAAGAGCCAATTACGCCTGAAATTGTTGAGGAAAATTCAGTGACAACAGCTAAGGAAGAAATTATAAAAGAAGAAAAAGAACCTGAATCTGGCAATTATTTCAGTTTATGGGAAACATTTACATCCAATGATGTACCTACACTTTTACATCAAGATGGAGTAGAACCAGAAAAAAAAGAGGGAACTTCATTTGCACAAAATAGTTCCGAAGAATTGAATCCAATTAAAGATTTGAAAAAATCAATTAGCATCAATGATCGCTATTTGTTTATCAATGAATTATTTAGAGGCGATGAATCTACCTACGAGCGTAGTATTAAGACGATCAATGGATTTAATATTTATCAAGAAGCTAATTTTTGGATAGAAAGAGAATTAAAAGTGAAATTGGGCTGGAATGAAAAAGATCCAACTGTCAGAGATTTTATGCAACTGGTGAAAAGAAGATTTCTATAAATTTTTAATAGAATATTAAGTTAATCCACTGCCAAGAAAAAATAACAATTGAGCGGCTTTCGTCTATATTTGCAGTTTTTGAAAAGTAATCTATTAAATTGTTCAAATATCTAAGTTTATTCTTATTGCTTTTAGTGGGCTTTGTATTTCATATGGAAAGCCGTGGACAAAGTGTATCCACTTCTCAATTAGGAGAGGTGACCTATGATTCTCAGGGTCGTCCTATTGCAAATAAAAAAGATAGTTCAAGTCTTACTTTAAAGCACAGAGATGGATCAGAGGATTCGATTACAACTAGTTTTCGTTATTTTGATTCCTCCCGATATCATCACATGGACTCATCCATTAATGATTTCAATAAGATTAAGTCTTTACCATTTACGTACGTTGATTTAGGAAATCCAGGTACGCCCGCGCATTCTTTGCTTTTTGATCCTTCTATGCATATTGGCTGGGATGCAGGTTTTCACTCCATGGATATTTACAGATATACTTTGGAAAATACACGCTATTTTGTAACAACCAAACCCTATACGAGTTTGGGATATATTTTTGGAGGTAATTCTGAACAATGGATTGATGCCTTGCATACGCAAAATCGAAAAAGTAATGTCAATTATGCTATTGAATTTAGGTTAAATAATGATCCCGGTGTCTATAAGAGCCAAAATACTAATAATAGCAATATTCGATTTAACGTATCATCACAAAGTAAAAACAAGCGATATAGCTTTAATCTAATTTATATTGCTAATAATATGAACGCTTCTGCAAATGGAGGCTTGGCCAATGTTAATGATTTGAATAGTAATTCATTAGGAAGTTTATTTAGTTTGACCACAAGATTGGCGAGTAGTTCGAGCTCTAATCCTAATCCTTTCAATACCACTATTACAACAGGAAATAAATTTTCAGATAAGACCATTTATTATAGGCATTCCTTTGATTTTGGACAAAAGGATTCTATTGTTAATGATTCGTCTGTTACCAGGTTATTTTATCCAAGACTAAGATTGGAACATTCCTTAAAATATTCTACTTATAATTATCAATATATTGACGGTGCTCCAGTTGCTTCAGATTATTTGACTTATTACAGCTATCTAGCGACAAGTGATACGATTCATTTTCAAGACAAATGGGCTGAATTAAATAATGAATTCGCCATAATTACGTACCCTGATAAAAAAAATCAAAGTCAATTTTTAAAATTAGATGGAGGATTTCAATCTTTGAAGGGGACTTTAGGGGATAACTTTCATCGAGTATTTAATAATACCTACGTAGGAGCGGAATATAGAAATCATTCCAAAAATCAAAAATGGGATCTGGAAGCAGTTGGTAAATTATATGTAACTGGTACTTATGTCGGTAATTATTCAGGTTATGTTAGTATGAAAAGAACAGTGGCGAATATCGGAGCATTACAAATTGGTGCGCAAAATGTCAATAGAACACCATCTTTTTTGTTTAATTCAACAAGTAGTGATGGTAATTTGTCCTTTAATACAGCAGATACAGCAGGCTATAGTGCAAGTTATAAAGCGCATTCCAATTTTCCAGTAATTAACGCAGTCTCAGATGTAAAGAAAGAAAATATATTGAAAGTATTTGCCAATTTGGATGTGCCAAGATTAGGGTTGAGATTAACAGGTAATTATTTTGCTTATACTAATTATGCATATTTTGATGGATTTTTTAACGCCAATCAAAGTAGTTCAATATTTAACTATTTGCAAATCGGAGCACAAAAAGCAACCAAATTGAACAAATATTTCAAATGGTATGCTGACGTTTATGTACAGAAAAAAGCAGGAAATGCTAACATTAATTTGCCATTGATTTTAATGCGACATAGAATTGCATTTGAGGCTAATTTCTTTACTAATTTATTCTTGGCTACGGGATTTGAAATTCGTTATTATTCTCCTTACAAAGCCGATAATTACTCTCCCTTTATTGGTCAATATTTTTACCAAGATAGTGTGCGCATAAGCAATCGTCCTGATATATCTTATTATTTGAATTTCCGAATTAAGAGATTTAGATTTTTTGCACAGATTGATAATTTAAATACGATGAACTATTCCAAAACCAATGGATTTGGATTTAATAAGTACAATTTCTCTGCACCTAATTATCCTGGCGCAGGCATGTGGTACAGAATGGGATTCAAATGGATGTTTATTAACTAGAAAATAAACTATAAAATACCAACTAACATATATGAAATATAGCCATATTAAACTGATCAATATATTTTTATTATTGGTCTTTGTTACAGTTGATTTATCTGCACAACAGAAAAAAATAGGTGTTTATTGTGAAATAAATGGACCGATTTTTTTTGAACGAGGGCCTCTTATTTTAAATGTGCCATCTGAAAGAAGTCGTTTAAAGAAGGTTGATTCTTCTGATATTAATTCGAAATTTGAGGATTTGTTTAATTTTTACAAAAACAATATTTCCAATCCTACTCTTGAGTTAGGTCGGATTGCAGATACTATTCTAAATGATAATAACTATAGTGTTATTTTAATTAAAGAGAATTTTTCGGACGATAGTATTTTTCCTGTATTTAAAAAAAGTAAGACGGATAGAAGCTTTTTTCAGAAGGATCTAAGAAGTTTGAAGGAAAAATATGGAGTGGATTCTATTATTCTAATAAGAGGAGAGTATGGTTTTGAACTAGAGAAAATTTATTCTTTTGCAAATGGAGACAAACGTAATAGTATGCTCCTACGAATAACATTGATTGACCTGAATAATAATAGACTACGTGCTTATGGCGAAAGATATACGACTCGGATTGTCTTGCATTGGAATCAACCGCCAAATTACCCAACCGTGGCTGAGGGGTATAACGATTTATTTTACAACAAAATAATTCCTATGTTCAAACGTAAAATGAAAAATCTTTTAGAAGGGAAAAAAATGCTTTAAATAGTTAATTACAACTAATAATTTATATTCAGTATCATTTACTTCAGAGATTTGATAGACTGAAGGTAATTTGGCGCATCAGGTGACCAATTTCCCAGATTGTGTTGCACATTGAAATTGGTAGAATCGTTATATATAGAAACTTGACAATTGATTGTTTTGAAACCATTTTCATAATTTACAATTTTGCCAGAATTAGTAAAGTTTGTGAATTTTATAGGTTGAATTTTGCCATTGTTTGCACTGATATTTACAGCCGCACAAGCAGAGGATTGAAAACTTTTGCAATCTGAATATTTTACATTTCCATTGTTAGACTTCCACCAATGCAAGTCTTCTCCAAACATCGAACTATGTGGTTTTAAATGTATAGAAGATTTACCTTCAATTTCTTTTGCAACCCTTTGTTCACCTACAAATATTGTTTTATGTGTATTTAAATCAGTTACCCATAGACCCCACCATTTTCCTAAAGAATCAATTCCACTAGGTCCTTGTTTTAATTCAAAAGCATATTGATGTTGTACAATCCAAGGAAAAGGATACATAATTTGAAAACCACTACTTTCTTGATTTTCATCATTTAACCAGCCAGATGTTTTGCCACCATTGGACCCCCAAATAGAAAAATTAATCACTTTACCTTTTTGCTTATTTTTAAAAATTCCATTGGTTTGTAAGCCTGCGTAACCATTACCCCTCGCGGAAGTCGCATTCTCAACTCCAAAATTATAGGCATAATAATGAAGTAATCCTTCCTTTTTCAAACTAGGGCTAGGATCGGCAACTGGTACAAATGTCCATTCCAAACTTTCAATATCCTCTTTTGGGAAAAACCAATCGCTATAAGTTCCTCCTGGACTATAATATGGAATTGAAGTTTTAGATGTATCTTGTTGTGCACATGCTTTTGGGGTTAAATGTAAAAGTCCTATTGCTAATAAATATTTCAATTGCATCTCTATATATTGTTTGAACTATGAAGATAAATGAATAAAGCTAAGAATCTTTATTTGCTTGAATACAATCAATTGCAATCAAAAACGCCAATAAGCAAATAGCTTATTGGCGTTTTTGAATTATTTATCCGAAAAATTATTTTTCCAAACTCGCAATTGGCACGATCTCGTCAACCTCAACGTCATAATCAATTGTTGGGTCATTAAATCCAAATAATTCGAAAAATTCATTTCTATAACCTTCGATATCACTGATCTCTGCAAGATTTTCAGATGTTGCAATGTCCCACAATTTGGAAACTTCTGCTTGTACATCATCACGCATTTCCCAATCATCAATACGAATTCTTCCGGCTTCATCCACAGGAACAGCACCATCTGCGGTATATAATCTTTCTTTGAAAAGACGATATGCTTGTTCAATGGTTCCTTCGTGAATGCCTTTTTCTTTCATGATTTTATACAATAGAGAAATATACAAAGGCACGACAGGAATAGCCGAACTAGATTGTGTAACCAATGCTTTATTTACAGAAACATAAGCGGCGCCATGAACATCTTTCATCAAATCGTTCAAAGTAGGAACTGTTTTTTCCAAATCAATTTTGGCTTGACCGATAGTTCCATTTTTATATATAGGAAAAGTCAATTCTGGTCCGATGTAGGAATATGCTACTGTTTTTACGTTTTCACCTAAAACGCCTGCTTTTTCCAAAACTTCGATCCACAATTTCCAATCCTCTCCACCCATAACTTTGATGGTGTTGTCGATTTCTTCTTGTTTTTCTACTGGTTGGATGGTTATGTTAGAAACGGTACCTGCATGAAAATCAACCGTTTTATTGCTAAATGGCGCACCAATTGGTTTCAATACAGAAGAGAAATTCGTTCCGGAAATTGGATCTAATCTCTTAGGCGCAGCCAAAGAATAGACGATCAAATCCACTGTACCCAAATCTTTTTTGATTAATGCTGCTGCTGCTTCTTTAACCTCCATGGAAAATGCATCCCCATGAACACTTTTGGCATACAAACCATCTTTTGCGGCATCATTTTCAAATGCAGCGGTATTATACCAACCTGCATTTGCCGTTTTACCTTTGGACGGTGCTTTACCATGAAATACACCAATTGTTGCAGCTCCAGAGCCATAAGCTGCAGCTATCCTAGAGGATAATCCAAAACCTGTGGACGCCCCGATTACTAATACTTTTTTTGGCCCATTTTCAATAGCGCCTTGAGACTGAACATATTGAATTTGCTTTTTTACATTGTTGGCTGTGCCGACAGGATGACAAGTAAGGCAAATAAATCCTCTTGTCCTAGGTTGTATGATCATAATCTTTTATCTAAGAATTTATTATTTCTAAAGTGCCAAATTTATATATCTTATGGGAAAAGTTTAGAAAAATAGGGAAAAACTTACCTTAACAAATGTGAATCATTTGAAATAGGAATTATGAAAGTTGAAGTGTGAAAAGCAAAAAACGATTTGTTATTTATAATTGATAACTCCAATTTATACCAATTCCAATACTGTGATTTCGGGTAAAATCCCCACACGACCAGGATAACCTAAAAATCCATAACCTCTATTGACATAGATATATTGTTTGTTTTCTTGATAGAGATCTTCCCATTCTTTATACATCCATTTAATCGGACTCCATTTAAATCCTGGAATATCAATGCCAAATTGCATCCCGTGTGTGTGGCCTGAAAGTGTTAGATCAATATCTGGGTATTTTGGGCGTACCTCTGCATCCCAATGGCTTGGATCGTGACTCATTAATATTTTGAATGGAATATTTTCCGTGCCAGGATAGGCAAGATCCATGCGGCCATATTTGGGGAAATGACCTTTTGCTCCCCAATTTTCAATACCGATTAAAGCAATTTTTTGTCCATTTCTTTCAAATATTTGATGCTCATTCATCATTAATTTCCATCCCAATTCACCATGAATTTCTTTCAATCTATTCAAATTGGCAACTTTAGCTTCTGCTGTAGGCCATTCGACATAATCGCCGTAATCATGATTGCCCAAAGTGCTATAAACTCCCATCGGCGCTTTCAATTGATTAAATACATCCATGTAATCTTTCATCTCAATCGCACGATTATTTACCAAATCTCCAGTAAATAAAATTAGATCAGGTTTTTCTGCTAATGCCATTTGGACGCCACGTTCTACTGCGGCTTTGTTGGTAAAACTGCCGCTATGGATATCGCTTAACTGTACAATTTTTAAGCCTTTAAAGGCTTCAGGTAAGTTGGGAAAATGCAATGTTTTTTTCCGGACTTTGTAATTGTATCTATTGGAAATGCCATACGCCATCGTTCCAAAAAAAGAGCCGCCGATGATCACCCCCAACCAAGACAAGAAGGTTGATCTGGAAATGGCAGAACCTTCGGAAGGTGCAGGCTTATGTTGTAATTTATATACAATCCAAGTAATTCCGCGACGTAAATCATCCACCGCCAAAAAGATCGAACAAAATAAAATCGATACAAAAAAGACAAAAACAAAGCTCAATAAATACGTGCTCGTACGTTCTGAAACGCTAGAAAGTGAGAATAGAAATACTGCACTCAACAAAGATAATAACCCAAATAAACCATAAATAGTCCATCTGATAGGCTGTGAGGCATTTTTCGTAATATCTTTAATTGCTTGAAATACATATACTTCCAGTGCAATAAATAGTAATAAAATTATCCATCTATTGTTAAATAGTGATCGAATCATAATTGGATTGATTGATTAAATTGCATTGTTCCTAAACGATGTGCATAAAAAAATAACTTAAAAATTTCGTTTACGGTACAATCATGCCATAAAGTAACAATAAAAAATTATTTTTGTTCCCAATTTTAGGCGTTTCAAATTTTATTCGATTAATTTAAAAGGTGAGTTATGAAATTTACATATTACGGTCAGTCAGGTTTTTTAGTTGAGATTAAGGGTAAAAAAATATTATTTGATCCGTTTATTTCTGCCAATCCGTTGGCAAAAGATATCGATATCAATAAAATTGAAGCAGATTATATTTTCTTGAGTCATGGACATGGTGATCATATTTTGGATGTGCCAGCGATTGCCAAGAATACGGGCGCTCGAGTGGTAACCAATCCAGAAATTTGTCATTATTTACAAAGAAATGGTATTGAAAATGTAAAAGAAGTAAATCATGGCGGACCTGTAAAATTTGAATTTGGAGAAGTAAGAGCGGTAAATGCCATTCATTCTTCTGGTTTGCCTGATGGTAGTTACGGTGGCAATCCTTTGGGATTTGTCTTAACATCCGAAGAAGGAAGTTTTTATTTTGCTGGAGATACAGCTTTAACTTTGGATATGCAATTGATTCCTTATTTTGCAAATATAGATTTCGCTATATTTCCGATAGGAGGCAATTACACCATGGATTACAATGATGCAGTGATCGCTTCAGATTTTGTAAAATGTAATAAGATTGTTGGCGTACATTACAATACATTTTCTTTGATAGCGATAGATACGGACAAAGCGCTAACTGCGTTTCAATCCAAAGGAAAAGAATTGATCCTTCCAACGATCGGAGAGACAATCGAGCTTTAAAGCTTATTTTTGAATTTTAATAAATATATTATTTTAAATACATGGCAAGAATCATTGGAGTTGCAAATCAAAAAGGTGGCGTAGGTAAAACTACTTCTGCAATTAATCTTGCAGCAAGTCTAGCAGTGTTAGAGTTCAAAACACTTTTGATAGATGCAGATCCTCAGGCCAATTCTACTACTGGTGTAGGTTTTGATTTACATAATATTACCAGCAGTTTGTACGATTGTATGGTCAATGAGACGCCCGCGAGAGAAGTTATTTTAAAATCTGAAATTCCCAATTTGGATTTGATACCTTCTCATATCGACTTGGTCGGTGCGGAGATCGAAATGGTCAACTATCCCAATCGTGAAAAAGTTTTGAAAAATATCTTGGCGCCGGTAAGGGATGAATATGATTTTATCATTATTGACTGTTCGCCTTCATTAGGTATTATGACCGTCAATGCGATGGTTGCTGCCAATAGTATTGTGATACCAGTACAATGTGAATTTTTTGCATTGGAAGGTTTGGGTAAATTATTAAATACCATCAAAATTGTACAAGATAGCTTAAATCCAAATTTGGAAATTGAAGGTATCTTGATGACGATGTACGATGGACGTTTAAGATTATCCAATCAAGTAGTAAGTGAAGTGAGAAAACATTTCGACACATTGGTATTCAATACTATCGTACATAGAAATACGAGATTGAGCGAAGCGCCTAGTTTTGGTAAACCTGTCGTTTTATACGATGCGGCAAGCAAAGGTGCTATGAATTATCTCAATCTTGCAAAAGAAGTTTTGCAAAAAAACAACATGACTCAAATACCGCAAGAAGAGAGAATTATTGAATAATTCTGCCATTGCGATTAGAATATATTATGGCAACAATCAAACAAAATAAATCACCAAAAGACGCTTTAGGGAAAGGTATTCGCTCTCTTTTGCAAAATATTGATTCGGATTTAAAATCTACCACAGGACATTTAAAATCTCAGGTAGTGGAAGAAGCTACAGGTATTATCAGAATTCCGGTAGAGCAGATTGAAGTCAATCCGCACAACCCAAGGCATGATTTTGATGAGAAAGCGTTGAATGAATTAGCGACATCTATCAAGATGCACGATATCATCCAACCTTTGACGGTAAGTAAAATAACCACTGGAAAATATCGCCTGATTGCGGGTGAAAGAAGATTTCGCGCGGCAAAAAGAGCAGAATTAAAAGATGTTCCTGTTTATATACGACAAGCTAATGACAAAGAATTATTGGAATTGGCATTGTTGGAAAATTTACAAAGAGAGGATTTAAACGCCATAGAGATCTCTTTGAGTTACAAACGTATGATGGACGAACTTTCCTACACGCAAGAGCAAGTTGCGGATCGTATGGGAAAGGAGAGAAGTACGGTAACGAATTATTTGCGTTTGTTGAAATTGCCACCAGATATCCAATTAGCTGTTAGAAATGCAGTAATTAGCATGGGGCATGCACGTTCTATTATTGGTTTGGATGAGGTGGAAAAGCAATTATTTGTTTTCAATGAAATTTTGAAAAACAAATTAAGCGTAAGACAAACCGAAGATTTGGTACGTAAAATGACCAAAATTGCAGAAGGTGGCGCAGCTGCAAAAAAAGCTGCGGCAAATAAAAACGAATTGTCTCCAGCTTACAAACGCATTGAAGATAATTTGGCTTCTCATTTTAGTACGAAAGTAAAATTAGCACATAATAAATCTGGACATGGTAGTATCAATATTGAATACTATTCTTTGGAAGAGTTGAATAAACTTTTGGATTTATTAGATGTAAAAGCAGGTTAGTTACTGCATTTTCGTTTCACAATCAGTCGATTCTATTTTGAATATAATGTACAAATACAGCATAAAAATTTCTTATTTAAAGAGCATTTTTATGCTTTGTTTTTTCTGTGCTTTTTCATTGGTAAAAATAAATGCACAAGTAGTTGGCAAAGACACTGTGCTATATGAAAATACGCCCATCGATACAGCCAAAGTTGATTTTGATAGTACGATGTTTGCACCAGAAAAAAAGAAAAAACCACATGATCCACATAAGGCGACGATGCATTCTTTAATGCTTCCAGGTTGGGGACAATGGTATAATAAGCAATATTGGAAAGTTCCGATAGTAATTGGAGGTATTGCTATACCTACGGTTGCCTTTATCCAAAATTCCAAATGGTTTAATGAAGCGGCCAAAGCCTATAAATTGGTATATGGAGCGACGTATGGACCAGCGGCGAATCGTGCAACAGATAGCGCATTGATTAGAAGTAAAACGGTACTTCCTAAAACTTACCAAGATTATTGGGACGCTCTATATGCTTCCAATCCAGGAAGTGCAGGTTCTAATTTTCTATCAAGTGTGCAGAGTCAGCGCAATTATTATCGTAGAAATAAAGATTACGCAGCATTATGGTTCTTCATTTTATGGGGAATTAATGTGGCAGATGCAACCGTTTTTGGTCATTTAAAAGATTTTGATATTAGCCCCAATCTTAGCATGACTGCCAATCCAACGTATTTCCAAATGGCAAGAGTGCCGGGCGTTTCCTTTATTTTTAATTGGAAATATCCTAGTAAGACCACGTATAATTCTACTTATAACTAAAATATTTACATGAAAATAGCGCTCATTGGTTATGGCAAAATGGGAAAAGCCATTGAAGAAATAGCGATCGAGAGAGGTCATTCTGTTAATTTGAAAATTACATCTGCTAACTTGGAAGATTTTAATGAAAATAAAATTCAAGAATCGGATGTCGCAATAGAATTTACCAATCCAGAAGTAGCGTATGGTAATATCAAAAATTGTTTGAATTGGCATATTCCGACTGTTGCTGGATCTACTGGATGGTTGGAACATAAAGCTGAAATTGAGCAATTAACAAAAGATACAGAGGGAACTTTTTTGTACGCAAGTAATTTCAGTATTGGCGTGAATTTATTTTTTGAATTGAATAAATATTTGGCAAAATTGATGGCGCTACATAAAGAATACGAAGTGTCTTTGGAAGAAATTCACCACACCGCAAAAAAGGATGCACCAAGTGGTACAGCAATTACTTTGGGCGAACAAGTGATGCAATTTATTTCTGAAAAGAAGCATTGGGTAAATGAACCAAGCGCAAATGACTCTGATTTATTCATCAAAAGTATTCGTCAAGATCCCGCGCCTGGTACGCATTCCATCACGTATCATTCAGAAATTGATGATATCGAAATTATTCATACGGCGCATTCGCGTAAAGGATTTGCATTAGGTGCAGTGTTGGCAGCAGAGTTTATCGCTCAGAAGAAAGGTATATTCCAAATGTCTGATGTGTTAGGATTATAATTTACATTGATTACTTCTAAATATAATTTGAAAAAATGGCTTCTTTGGTTACTCCAGAATTGATAGAAAAATTTGTAGAAATTGTTGGTGGATCTTACGTTTTGTATGATCAAGATTCTTTGACGCAATACGGAAGAGATGAGACGGAAAAACTTTTGTTTCTTCCAGAAATTGTTATTCGTCCGCGTACTGCAGATGAGATTAGTAAGATCATGATTTTGTGTAATGAACACAAGATTCCTGTGACTCCAAGAGCTGGAGGCACTGGGTTGAGTGGTGGTGCAATTCCTACAAAAGGCGGTGTGTTGCTCTCCATAGATCGTTTGAATGAAATCATTGAAATAGACGAACAAAACCTACAAGTAACTACCGAAACAGGTGTAATTACGGAAGTATTGCAAGATGCAGTGAAGGCCAAAGGATTATTTTATCCTCCAGATCCAAGCAGTAAGGGATCTTGTTTTATTGGTGGCAATATTGCCGAAAATAGCGGAGGTCCAAAAGCTGTGAAATACGGTAAGGTGAAAGACTATGTTTTGAATTTGGAAGTTGTTTTGCCTACAGGAGAAATTATTTGGACCGGTGCTAATGTGTTGAAAAATTCTACGGGCTACAATTTAACCCAATTAATGGTGGGAAGTGAAGGAACATTGGGAATCGTGACAAAAGCCGTTTTCAAATTGATTCCTTATCCAAAACAAGATATGTTGATGCTTATTCCTTTCCATACATTGGAAAGTGCAAGCGCAGCGGTAAGTGCTATTTTTAGAGCAGGATATACACCAAGTTCCTTAGAGTTTGTGGAAATAGATGCCTTGAAAATTGCAGCACAATTTGTAGATAGTCATGTTGTCCCTGTGGATGATTCCATTGCGGCACATTTGATCGTAGAGGTGGACGGTAATGATCCCGAAGTCTTGATGAAAGATATGGAAGGTATTGCAATTGCATTGGATGGATTCGATATAGGTGAGATCTTTTTCGCAGAAGATTCTCAACAAAAAGAAGAATTGTGGAAATTGAGACGTCGCGCTGCAGAAGCTGTGAAATCAGTTGGCTACACTGTGGAAGAAGATACCGTAGTGCCAAGAGCTAAATTGCCGGAATTGATTCATGGTGTAAAAGATTTAGGTGTAAAATTTGATTTTAAAGTAGTTTGTTACGGTCATGCAGGAGATGGTAATATTCATGTTAGAATTAATAAGGAAGGATTTCCAAATAGCTATGGACATCCTGAAATGGAAGAAATTTTGAATGAATTATTTAAATTGGTGGTGAGTTTGGGCGGAACCATCAGTGGCGAACATGGAATTGGTTTGACGCAAAAAAGATATTTATCCTTAATTCTAAATGATACACATGTAAGATTGATGCAAGGAATCAAGCAAACATTTGATCCTAATAATATCTTAAATGCCGGTAAAATTTTCGATTAAATAAGATTTTACTTTAGGTTTGTATAGAAGTCAAATGACTACATATCCTTAAATAGCAAAAAATGAATTATAAAAAGTTTTTGGTGGCGGGTTTGTTAATGATGTCTGCGCATTTGGTTAATGCACAGATTACGATTGACTCAACAGGGAAAGAGGATGAACAAGAGATTGTAGTCAATCGATATCAAAATGATACCAAACAAAAGCCAATGTCTCGTTTATTTTTCGGTGGCGGATTGGCTGTAGGAGGTGGTAGTGGTGGTGCCGCTGTGGGAGTTAATCCTTTAGTTGGTTATAGTCCATCTAAATATTGGGATTTGGGGTTGGCATTAAATTTTAATTATAATTCGGTTAGTAAAGATTATTCTTGGGATAATGTCAGTCAAAAATTAACGACTTATGGTGTTGGTCCATTTGTAAGATTTAATCCAGTTAGCTTTTTATTCATACAAGGACAATTTGAAGAAAATTGGGGTACCTTTAAATATGGATCTGATAATACAAGTTTTAATGCAGCCAGTTTGATTGGATCTGTGGGATATATCAGTAGATTTAGTAATGCAGGTAGTTATTTCTTTTCGGTGGGTATGGATTTTTTACATAATCAATATTCCCCATATAGAGATGTTGACTATGACCAAAATGGAAAAGTTTCCAGCAATACACCTATCCCAATTATTAGAGGTGGTGTATTTATCTATTTACATAGATAATATTTTTAAGTTAATCTAGATAAATGGAATATTTATCTATGGCTTTTAATAATTCCTTTTCATAGTTGGTAATTTTAATGAAATATATTCACTAAAAACCACAAACTATGGAAAGGAAATCTTTTTTAAAATCGCTTTCGATATTTGCAGCATCAACTCCTTTTGTCCTTTCGGGTTGTAGTAAAAGTGACGCTATCAGCTCAACGACTGACAGTACAACAGATAGTACCACTACATCTTCTACAGAAGATACAACTTGCACAGTAACTCCAACTGAGACAGAAGGTCCGTTTCCAACAAAGAGTCCATCCTCTTATGTAAGAAGTGATATTACCAAGGGAGATGGCGTTGGGGCAAGTATGTCCATTAAAATTATTATTACAAATACAAATGATAGTTGTAATGTGTTGGAAGGTGCTATTGTAGATATATGGCATTGTGATGTAAATGGTGATTATTCTGAATATGGTGGTACTACCATGCAAACGAATAATTATCAATCTTATCATTGGCTAAGAGGTCGTCAGACTACCGATTCTACAGGTGTGGTTAGTTTTACTTCTATATTTCCCGGTTGGTATGAAAGCCGTGCAACCCATGTACATGTGCACGTATACAATTCTAGTGGCAAATCTTTACTGGTAACACAAATCGCATTTTCGGATGATTTATGTATTTCGGTTAATACGAACGGAAGTAGTTATGGATATACTAAAGGAACAAGCGGCTATACTAAAAATGCAAGTGATAATGTATTTAGTGATTCTGTGACATATGAAATCGCGACTGTAACTGGTAGTTTAAGTGCAGGTTTTAGTATGACAAAAACGATTAACGTTAGTGCATAATAATGGTACCGTATGAAAATGATAACCCTTCACTATAAAAAAGTTATTGATAGTCATAGTACTTCCGAATGGGAAAAAATGCTATGGGAAGATTCTTTTATGGAATTTAAAATGCAATTTCAGAACCATAATGCGAATGGTTCTCTTTTTACATTGAAGGGATTGGTAAATAGTGGTGTGAATATTGAACCGCTGGAATATCTTGTAAGTGCATCCGTAGTTGGATATATACAACAACTTAATGGTATTGTTCCTGATCTAATTGACAATATAGGTATTCGGTATTTCGGTTTTGAATCTTTCCAGTTTCAACTCATTGACTCAGATACTAGAAATATACATCAACATAAGATTGCTATTAATTATTTTTCTAGTCAATATGAATGGTTGGAGACAATAGGAGAGTTCTTGATCGTAAAAAAGAAAAACGAAGCGAATTTGTATACTATAAAATTGGTTCCTTATTTATCTATACAAACTATTGATTATGAATAATACAGTACACGAAATTCCTGGAAGGATTGTTTTAAGTAATTTTAGAAAGTTAAATGAATTTTCTAAAGGGCAGTATTATAGTTTGCCTCAAATTGGTGAAAATAATCCTAGTGGTGATTTACATGATATTTGGGATGTTTATTTGGATGCTGATGGTCAATTGAGTATTGAAAATGATTTGTTTAAATCAATTATCCTAATTCCTATTTATAATAGTGTCGTTTTTTATAATAGAAATGAAAAAATACATTGTTATCCAGGAGAAGTATACATATTCGAAAATAAAATGAATATCAAATCTCATTTGCATAATGATACGAATGAAGTTTGTACATTTTTAATAGCCTATTTCAACGAAACTCAAGAAGCAAAAACAATTGCACTGGAAATAAATGAGCTCAAAAACAAACTAATTCCTTTAAGTCCAAATTTATCTATTGGTTGCTTTGATTGCAAGGCAAAACAAATACAAAAGGATCTTTTCTCGTCCAAAAATCTTTACTATGTAATTGAGGGTTCTTTTGAGATTGATGATCGATTATTAGGGCCGCGCGATAGCCTTATTTTATGGGAAAAAGAGGATGTTGAAATTGAATCGTTAAGTAATAATTCGATACTTCTGAGTTGGAGTGAATAGATATTTGAATATTTTTTGCCTAAGTTCCATCATTTTTATATTTTTACGATACAAGATATATAATGGAGGAAAAAAATATATTTGGCACCCATTCCTTAATGACCTTAACTACAAGTGCAGCGGACAAATTAACCGATGAGAATACTTTTTGTGCCTTTACTGATTTCTTAATTGATGAATATGGTTTAGAAAAAGTTGGGCAAGTTGTTCATAAATTTGAATCCCAAGGATTCACCGCGTCATTTTGTTTGAAAGAATCTCACATTTGTATACATACTTGGCCAGAACTAAAGAGTCTTACATTGGATGTTTACCTTTGTAATTATAGCCAAGATAATACTGATAAAGTACAAGAAATTTCAGCATCCTACATTCGTTATTTTTCAGCTTCTATTGTAAAACGAAATACAATTGAACGCTAATGAAACAATTTGAATGTAAAGGTTGTCAATTTAATGCTGAGCTCCCAGATTCTTTTGATTTTGAATATTACTATTGTCCTGAGTGTAGCAGTTCATATCAAAATAATAGATGGCTTACGAATGCAAACAGAAATGAATATTTCAATAATTATTATATTAAAATAGGAAAAATAGTTTCTGTTGGTAATAAAGAATTCATCGTATCTGGAATATTGCGTAAAAGAAATAGTGATCAATTTTATTGGACGGAATATATACTTACTCCTTTGGATTCGATAGAAGAAAATGTCTATTTTTCGGAATACGATGGGCATTGGATTATATTAAAAGAAGCAAAATCTGATGAGGAAGTTCTTACGTATACAAAAGGCAAACTTGATCCTAATAATCTAAGAAGGTATAGAAAATCTTCTGCAAAAGTGGATGAATGTAAAGCCTTTGGATTTTATGATTTTAATCCTAATGAAGATTATAGTTTAGAAGAGCATATAGAAGTTCCATATATATATTCAGTTGAGAAATATGAACAATCTTTACAGAAATTTATTGGCCAGCATATTACTCAAAAGGAGGTAAAAGAAATATTTCAGGTAACTAAATTGCCAAATAAAATAGGTATTGGTATTGTGCAGCCGTTTCTAATAGATATTAGAAATATGGCAGCCATTTTTCTCGCGGCAGCACTAATTATGTTTGCTGCGAATATTTTTACCTATAGAAATAGTACTGAATATCGTGTTTATGAGCAGCAATTAGATTTTAATAAAGGTAAAATATTTTTGACTAAACCTTTTACCTTGGCAGGTCCGACAGGGAATCTGGATTGTCATTTTTATTCATTAATTAGAAATAGTTGGGCAAGTTGTTTTATTACCTTGGTGAATGATGAAACGAAAGATAAAGTTTATTTATCTAAAGATATAGAGTACTATTATGGAACCGAAGGAGGAGAGTCGTGGACGGAAGGTTCTAATGCTGCGTCATCAAATATATGTGGAGTACAAGCAGGAACTTATCATTTAGAATTTGAAATTAGTAGAGAAGAAGTCCCCGTTGCAGATACATCAGCGACTCTTATTTCCTCTGAATTTAATGCAGGAACCAAAAGTTTTCCTGAAAATATACAAGTTAGTATTGATTGGAAAAAACCAAGCCTATGGAATGTAAACATGGTAGTTTTATTTTTACTTGGTATTTTGATTATCACTATAATTGTAAATGCCTCATTTGAAGAAAAAAGAAATCAGCAAAATTTTTGAATGTGAAAAAATTTATACTTAATAATAAGCTTGCGTTAGGGATTGCAATTATAGTTGTAACTATATTTATTTATGCAATCAATAACGGTATAAAACTTTGCGATTGTACATCAACAGAAAATGAAGGCGGCACTGGACGTAGCAGTGCACATGGATTTTATTACCATAAATAAAACTATTATGAATTATTTTTTCTTAGGACCTGTGATTAGTTCCATTATTTATTCTCTTGTAGGGCTTGCAATTTTATTATTAGGATATTGGATTATAGAAAGATTAACCCCCGAACAAACTTGGAAAGAAATATCTGAGAACAAAAATATAGCCTTGGCAATTATTATGGCATCTTTAATTATTGGCATTTCTATGATCATAAGTGCTGCGATACATGGATAAAATTAAGAAGGAACATTTGCTGATTTTTTCGGTGTTTATCATTTCTACCTGTGGATTGGTATATGAGTTAGTTGCTGGAGCATTAGCAAGTTATTTATTGGGAGACTCTGTAAGGCAATTCTCCTTTGTAATTGGAGTGTATCTTTTTTCTATGGGATTGGGGTCATATATATCCAAATATTTGAGGAAAAATATACTATCAACTTTTGTTGAAGTAGAGTTCCTTATTGGCATAGTTGGAGGCTTAAGTTCCACTTTACTATTTGTACTATTTGAGTATGTACAATTTTTTCAAGGCGTACTATATTTATTAGTTGTGCTCACTGGGATTTTTGTAGGATTAGAAATACCGTTATTAATGAATTTATTGAAGAATAAATTCAAATTTTCAGACTTGGTGTCTAATATATTCACATTTGACTATATCGGATCTTTGTTAGCTTCTATATTATTTCCTTTGGTATTGGTTCCTTTCTTAGGATTAATGCGAACCTCACTTTTCTTTGGGATGATTAATGTTTCTATTGCGTTATGGGTGGCATTTTCACTAAAGGAAGAATTAACTAAAGTACGATTTTTAAAAATTAGGGGAATTATTATCCTATGTATTTTAGCTATTTTTTTTATTTTTTCAAATAAGATATTACGCTTTTCTGAAAACAAATTATACGGAGAGGATATTATTTTTGCTCATTCGACGTCTTATCAGCGGATCGTGTTAACACATAATAAAGCGGAATATCGTCTTTATCTAAATAATAATTTGCAATTTAGTTCTAAAGATGAATATCGTTATCATGAAGCATTGGTACATCCTGCGATGTCGATGGCTCCAAGAGCAAATCATATTTTAATTATGGGAGGTGGCGACGGACTGGCTGCCCGAGAAATATTAAAATATCCAGAAGTAAAAGATATTACTTTAGTTGATTTGGATAAAAATATGACTACATTTTTTTCAGAAAATGAAGTCATGACTCAATTTAATAAAGGCTCACTAACCAATTCAAAATTAAAAGTCGTCAATCAGGATGCATTTCTCTGGGTAAAAAATCATAAAGATAGTTTTGATGTAGCTATCATTGATTTCCCAGATCCTTCAAATTATAGTTTGGGTAAATTATTTTCAACGAGTTTTTATGAAAATTTGAAAAATGTACTTTCTCCCAATGCTGTTATTACAATACAAACAACCTCGCCGTTTTTTGCTCCAAATTCATTTTGGTGTGTTTATAATACCTTAGCTACCGTTTTTCCTTCGGTAAAAGCATATCATACTTATGTGCCTTCATTTGGAGAGTGGGGTTTTTCTATGGCAGTAAATAATCCAGCAATAAATTTCAATTCAGTTCGCAGGCAAGTCAATGGCTTACATTTTTATAACTATGATTTCAAAGAATTATGCCAATTTTCAAAAGATATGTCTTGGCGCAAAACGGATGAAAATAGATTAGATAATCAATCTTTAGTACGTTATTTTGATGAGGAATGGGGAAAAGTACAATGATAAAAAGTCGTAGGGATTTTCTAAGAAAAATTATTGGAATTACAGTAATATTTCCAATAATTCAGTCATGTGTGCAGTCGACTAAAAAAATGTTAGTTCTGCTTACAGGGACTAATCACATATTGGGACATCGCATTTGGAGTAAAAATTTCCCAAAAATAAGTGAAACTATAGAGGTTAAATATTTAATTATAGGCGGTGGTATTTCTGGTTTGTCAGCGGCTCGACGGCTTGTAAATAAAGATATTAAAGATTTTAAATTGTTGGAGTTAGAATCACATGTAGGTGGTAATTCGTCTAATGGAGAAAATAAATATTCTAAATATCCGAGAGGTGCACACTATCTCCCATTGCCAAATATTGAAGATAAGGAGTTGATAAATTTTTTAGTTGAGCAAAAAATTATTGTCGGATTTGATAATGGAAAACCAATTTTCGATGAATTTCAGCTTTCTTTTCCACCACAAGAAAGATTATATTACAATGGCGATTGGCAAGAAGATCTTGTTCCTAAAAAAGGAATTTCGAATGAAGTTCAAAATGAATTTATTCGCTTTTTTGGATTGATGAACGATTATAGAACGAAGAAAGATTCTTTGGGCAAATACTATTTTGATATCCCTATAATTCAATCCTCCTCGGTAGAGGAAGTAAAACTGTTAGATCTTGTGACTATGAAGGAATGGTTGTTAGAACATAATTTTCATAGTGAACAATTGCATTGGTATGTTAATTATAGTTGTTGCGATGATTTCGGTATTGGGATTGATTTGGTTTCTGCTTGGGCTGGGATTCATTATTTCGCTGGTCGTAAACAAAATAGTGCCAATAACAAAATGGATAACGTATTGACTTGGCCAGAAGGAAATGCTCATCTGGCACATTTATTAGCTTCATTTTCAAGTAAGAATACGATTAAAAATAACATAGTCTATGATGTTAAATGGAATGATGACAAAGTGGAAATTTCTTCTTTTAATTCAACTTCAAACCAAAGTATTCGCTATGTAGTAGATAAAGTAATAGTAGCCACACCGCAATTTATTAATCAGTATTTGATAGAAGGACGCAAAGAGTTGACGAAAGCGTTCAACTATGCACCTTGGATAGTAAGTGCTATTACTATTAGTGAAAGTTTAGATAATGGTAGTTTTCCATTGGCTTGGGATAATGTTATATATGGAGGTGTTGGTGTAGGGTATGTTTACAATCAAAATCAAAATATAAATCAACAGAATGATATAAAAGTAATTAGTTATTATTTACCTTTTTCAAATAAAGATTTTAAGAGTGGTAGACGAAAATTGTATTCAAAGTCGGAATCTTATTGGACTAAATGTATCATCGAAGATATCTCATTAGCCCATCCGAATATTGAAGAGTTCATACTATCTATAGAAATATTTAGATTGGGACATGGTATGATTAGTCCAGTGAAAGGTTTTATATTTAGTAAAGAAAAGTTAGCTGCAGCTAAACCAATTGATAACAAGATTTTTTTTGCACACAGTGACTTATCGGGTATTTCAATATTTGAAGAGGCTTTTCATCAAGGTATAAGAGCCGCTGATCAAATGATAAATTTTGATTAAATGAAGCAGCCTTGGATAAATAACAAAAAAAATGATTTGGCATTCGTCTTAATGCCTCCTATTATCATATTGTTGTTGATTGTATTTTTTCAAAGCAGGATTCAACTAATTGAACATCGGTATTCATTTTATACTTGGTTATTTTTGATTGTTTTTGTTGATGTTGCGCATGTATATGCGACTTTATTCAAAACTTATTTTAAACCATCGGTCTTTAAAAGAAATAGAAAGCTATATATCTGGACGCCTGTCATCTGTTTATTCTTAAGTTGTTTTTTGTTTGGAATAAGCAGCCACTTTTTTTGGAGTATTTTGGCTTATGTAGCTGTATATCATTTTGTACGTCAGCAATATGGTTTTATGCGGCTATATTCTAAACAAGAAAATCTAGTTAAACGTAATCGTGTTATCAATAACTTGGCGATATACACGTCAACAAGTTATCCGATGATATATTGGTTTATGTCTGGAACAAAAAACTTTAATTGGTTTGTTGATAATGAATTTTTGCATTGGGAAAATCCGGTTGTTTTACATTGCTTTAGTTATTTGTATGTAGTAATATTTCTAGCCTACGTAATAAATGAATTTGTCAATTATCGGAAATCTCATTTTTTCAACTTGCCTAAAAATTTATTGTTGCTGGGAACTGCTTTATCTTGGTATTTTGGTATAGTGTATTTCAATGATGATTTAATATTTACAGCGTTGAATGTGATTTCTCATGGAATTCCTTATATGGCTTTGATATACTTCAAAGAATTAGAAAATAATGAAAGTGCAAGTGTCCCATTTTTTCGAAAAATGAAGTGGTGGAACATTTTGATGTTTTACGTCCTTTTTTTACTTGTAATTGCATTTTTAGAAGAATTTTTGTGGGATGTTTTCGTGTGGAAGGAGAATTTTTCAAACATTTCTACATCGAGAAAATGGATTCATTATCAATTCCTATTTGTACCACTTTTGTCCGTTCCACAATTTACACATTATATATTGGATGGATTTATTTGGAAACGGTCTAAAAAATAAATTTTGGTTAATATATGTCAAAAAATATCTTTATTATTTTGCGTACCTTTGCACCCATTTTTAGGCTGAAATTGAAGGATTAATAATAATGAGTACGACATATAAAGAATTTTCTAATTTGAATCTTCCTCAAACTGAAAAGGAAGTATTAGAACAATGGCAGAAAGAAAACGCATTTGAAAAAAGTGTGGAGTTGAGAGAAGGTGCGCCGAGTTTCGTTTTTTACGAAGGTCCTCCAAGTGCCAACGGTATGCCTGGTATTCATCATGTTATGGCGCGTACGATCAAAGATTTGTTTTGTCGTTACAAGACCATGCAAGGATTTCAAGTGAAGAGAAAAGCCGGTTGGGATACGCATGGTTTGCCCGTGGAATTGGGCGTGGAGAAAGAATTGGGCATTACCAAAGATGATATCGGAAAGAAAATCACCGTCGAAGAATACAACGAAAAATGTCGTGCAGCCGTACTTCGATACAAAGATGTATGGGATGACTTGACCACAAAAATGGGATATTGGGTAAATTTGGATGATCCTTATATCACCTTCAAAAATGAATATATTGAAACGCTTTGGTGGTTATTAAGCAAATTGTACAACAAAGGCTTATTGTACCAAAGTGTCAGCATACAACCATATTCTGCAGCGGCAGGTACTGGTTTGAGTTCACATGAGGTAAATCAACCAGGTACGTATTGGGATGAGAAGGATACGACCGTTGTAGCAATGTTTAAATTACTACCTGTTGTTGTTGATAAGACATGGAGAAATACTTTTAGTAATGTTTTAATTGATACTGCAAAAGAATCATGGGATGGCTCTACAGTAAACTCTAGTGAAGTATTTTTGATGGCCTGGACAACGACACCTTGGACTTTGCCATCCAATGTGGCCTTGACAGTAGGACCTAAAATTGAATATTCATTAGTTAAAACTTTTAATCCATATACGCATTTACCTGTAAATGTAGTTGTAGCAACTCCATTGCTTGGCAAACATTTCAAGGCGGAAGGGGAAAATGGAGATTTTGATGCCTATAAACCTGAAGATAAAGTAATTCCATGGAAAGTTCTTCATTCCTTTAAAGGCTCAGATTTAGAAGGTCTACGCTATGAGCAATTGATGCCTTATGAAGCGAATACAGTTGAAAAATCTGGGGGAGATCCTTTCAAAGTCATTTTAGGTGATTTTGTAACTACGGAAGATGGTACGGGTATCGTACACACCGCTACCGCATTTGGTGCCGATGACTATAAAGTCGGTATGAAAAACAATGTCGGTATTTTGGTTTTAGTAGATAAAAAAGGAAAATTTATCGATGGTGTAGGTGAATTCAGTGGTCGATATGTAAAAGATTTCTTCAATCAAGAAGGTTATGTTGATGTCAATGTGGATATCAGCGTCAAATTGAAACAAGAAAATCGTGCTTTCAAAGTAGAGAAATATGTCCATAGTTATCCTCACTGCTGGCGTACAGACAAGCCAATTCTATATTATCCATTAGAATCTTGGTTTATCAAAACGACTGAGTTGAGAGAGCGAATGGTCAATCTAAATAAAACCATCAATTGGAAACCAAAAGCAACCGGCGAAGGTCGTTTCGGTAATTGGTTGGAAAATATGGTGGATTGGAATTTGAGTCGTAGCCGTTTTTGGGGTACGCCTTTGCCAATTTGGAGAACAGAAGATGGCTCGGAAGAAATATGCATAGGTAGTTTGGAACAATTGAACAATGAATTGGAATTTGCGGGTGATTTAAACACTGCAGAAGCAAGAGCGAATGTTCAAAAAGATTTACACAAACCTTATGTAGATAATATCGTTCTAAAATCGCCTTCTGGTCAACCGATGACGCGTGTTCCAGATTTGATAGATGTTTGGTTTGATAGTGGTGCGATGCCTTTCGCACAGTGGCATTTTCCTTTTGAAAATAAAGAAATATTTGCCAAAAACTATCCAGCGGACTTTATTAGTGAAGGTGTCGATCAGACGAGAGGTTGGTTCTATACTTTACATGCGATCAGTGCTTTGGTTAAAGAAGAAGTGCACGAAGAGTTGAAAAAAGACGGTTTTGAAGTAAGTGACGAGAAATATCCAGGTTTAGCATACAAAACAGTTGTTTCCAATGGTTTGGTTTTGGATAAAAATGGTAACAAGATGAGTAAACGTCTTGGTAATGCCGTAGATCCATTTACCACATTGGCCGATTATGGTGCGGATGCGACGCGCTGGTACATGATGACCAATGCGTCACCTTGGGATAATTTGAAATTTGATTTGGACGGATTGAAAGAAGTGACGCGTAAGTTCTTCGGTACTTTGTACAATACGTATCAATTCTTCATTTTATATGCCAATGTGGACGGGTTTTCTTTCAAAGAAAATTATATTGATGTAGACAAAAGACCAGAAATCGATCGTTGGATATTGTCTAGTTTGAATACCGTTATCAAAAAAGCAAATGCGGCTTTGGATGATTACGAACCAACAATTGCGGGTCGTGCCATCGAAGAATTTTTGGATGAGCATTTAAGTAATTGGTATGTACGCCTTTGTCGTCGTCGTTTTTGGAAAGGTGAGTATGAATTGGATAAAATCTCTGCCTATCAAACCTTGTTTGAATGTTTGGAAACGATTGTGCGTTTAATCGCACCCATTTCTCCATTCTTCAGTGATGCTATTTTCAGAAGATTAAATGAGGTTAGCCACAGATTTGATGTAGAATCGGTACATCATGCCAAATATCCTGAGGCAAATGAATCCGTTATTGATACAGATTTGGAAGAAAGAATGCAATTGGCGCAAGATGCGTCTTCTCTAATTCTATCTATCAGAAAAAAAGTAAATATCAAAGTACGCCAACCATTGCAAAAAGTAATGATTCCAGTTTTGGATGAAAAAATGAAATTGCAATTGGAAAAAGTGGAAGATTTGATCAAATCTGAAGTGAATGTCAAAGAAATTGAATATTTGACCGAAACCAATGGCGTCATCAGCAAAAAGGTAAAACCTAATTTCAAAACTTTGGGTACGCGTATGGGTAAATTAATGAAAGCGGTAGGTGCTGCAATCAACCAATTTACACAACAAGATATTGCAAAGATTGAATCAGAAGGAGTTTTCCCATTAAAAGTAGAAGGTCAACATGTCGAATTGTTGTTGGAAGATGTTATTATCTCTGCGGAAGATGTTCCAGGCTGGAGTGTTGCATCCAAAGACAAATTGACAGTCGCATTGGATATTCAAATTTCAGAAGAGCTAGCGCAAGAAGGTGAAGCTAGAGAGATTATTAATAGAATTCAAAATATACGTAAGGAAAGCAAGTTTGATTTGACGGATAAAATCTTAGTCACAATTGTGCATAACTCTGCGCTAGAGCCTGCTATCAATAAGTTTAAAAGTTATATTTGCGCTGAAATTTTAGCGGATTCTATTGATTTTGTTTCTCAAATAGACAATGGATCAGAGATTGATATCAATGGGACGAAATTAATAATTAGTGTAAAGCAAAAAGGTTAACGTATGGCTCAACAAAAAAATGCAGAAAAAGATACCTCCAAAAAGGCGACTGTCAGTGAAGAAAAGCCAGTGACACACGCTGAGGAAACAGTAGGCTCTAAGTCCAAAAGTTCCAAATCTAAAGAAGATAAAATGGCCAAGGAAGTAAAAGTTAAAGTACCTAAAACAACGGTAAAAACGAGTGTTCCTTATCAACCTGATTACCAACCTTTAGAAGAAAGAATAGAAGAAGTAATTGTATCTGATGGCCCTCTTGTAAGATATAGTGATACGGAGTTAAATGAATTTAAGGAATTAATCAAAAAGAAATTAAACAACGCAAAAAGTGAATTAACTTATTTGCAAGGATTAATTACTCGTAAAGACCATTTGGGTGGTGAAGCAGAAAGCCGATATATGACCATGGAAGATGGTACTGTGAGTATGGAAAGAGAGCAATTGGGACAAATGGCTGGTCGTCAGATCACTTATATTGACCATTTGGAAAAAGCGCTTATACGTATCGAAAACAAAACATATGGTATCTGTAGAGTTACTGGTAAATTGATCGAAAAAGCAAGATTAATGGCAGTGCCTCATGCAACTTTAAGCTTGGAAGCGAAAATGAGTATGAAAAAGTAAGACTGGGAGACTGCCCTATTTTAAAATCAATAATTTAGATTTTATGCAAGAATTAGTAGACAAATTGATAAACGAAGCAGGCCTTACGGAAGAGCAAGCTAAGAATGCGATAACTTCTGTTATCGGTTATGTCAAAGAAAAATTTCCAATGTTGGAAGGAGCTGTAGATCAGATCTTCGGAAAACAAAATTAGTATACATGTAAGTATTGATCCTAACAAGAAAAGCCGGCATTGCTGGCTTTTCTTGTTAGGATCAAATATCATGAAGTATTTTGAAATAATTAATGAGGGATGAAAATTAACTGCAGTATATTTATATTATCCAATTTGAGGTTGTTTTTTGATTTTTTTTCGCCACAATAAGATTAAGTTTAAAATCGATACTATGACAATTATGTTTCAATCCTCTACTTTTATCAAAAGGCGCCGATTTTTAAAGTCAATCGGGATGGCGAGTTCGGCTTTATTTTTAAATCCATTATTAGGTTGGACGACAGAAACACAAGAGGATAAAGTCAAACGAATCGTAGCAAAAACAATTGGTATCGATACGCATAATCATATGGATCTGCCATTTGACATGAACGAATTTAAAAATAAAAATTATGAGTTGGCGGCAGAATTGCAAGATTCTGGCTTGACGGCAATTGGTATGACTTTTTGTGTTGATCGACCACAATTAACAAAGGAGGGAGAAGCGTTTGATCGTTTTATCTTGGAATTAGATGAAATGGATGATTTGCTTCATGCCAATAATATATCAAGAGCATTGAGCTATGGAGATATTAAAAAAGCACGAAAAGAAAATAAGCAAGTTGTTATCCAAAGTGTAGAGGGTGCACATTTTACCGAAGGTAAAATTGAACGTATAAAAATAGCTTACGATTTGGGATTAAGGCAATTAGGATTAATGCACGATGGTCAGTCTACTCCGCCGATTGGAGATATTTATACTGATAAACCACAATACGGAGGATTAACACAATTGGGCATTGATATCATTAAAGAATGTAATCGCATCGGTATATTGTTAGATCTGGCACATTGTAATAATGATGCGATTAATAAAGCAATTGAAGTATCGAGTAAACCGATGGTTATCTCTCACACAGGTTTGAATACTCGATTAGGGAAAAATGAACGTTTGGCAAAAATGATGTTCCCGCGTTTAATCAGTCCAGAACAGGCTAGGCTATTTGCGAAAGCAGGTGGTGTTATTGGTGTTTGGACTCATTTAGCAGATACGCCTCTAGAATTTGCTGAGAATGTTAAAGCCATGGTGGGGACGATTGGGGTAGATCATGTATGTATAGGAACAGATACGACAATGGCTCCAAGTGCTGATAATAATAATCGGTTTCAGAATAAAACTAATCAGAGTTGGAAAGGGGAGAAAATAGGTTTTTATTATACGGTAGTGGATGCATTACTACAATCCGGTTTTTCGGAGTCTGATATTAACAAAATTGGTGGTGGCAATTTTTTTCGAGTTTTCGAAAATGCAACGAATGTGTAGTTGTTAATATGTCAATTCTTTTCTACTTAGGTAAAATCATAGTACGATAAGACAATATTTTGCTTACGCTCGCCGTATCGGAAATTTCTACTTTATTTAAATTATTCCCTTTATACAAACTATAAACTGGATTGGAATTCGAAGCAATAGTTACAATTTCTACGGATTGTACTTCGCCTGGAATTTTGGCACCAAACCAATTGGGATCTTCTACAGATTCCCAAGTTGCTAAAGCTAGTTTTGTACCATTTGGATAATTTCCCTCATTATTTTTATACGCATAATTGCTTGCAATTTCATTTCCATATAATATGGAGATGGTTTTGTTTTTTCTATTGGTAAATGTGGTAATTACCTTCCATTCTTGTGGATTAATTAAGGTATCCATAGAATGTATAGTTGCATTTTCATTGAATTTACTAACCTGATTAGAATGGCAACTAGTTATAATGAAACTTATGGTAACTATTAAAAAAGCTATATTTCTCATTTCAAAATTTGTTTATTTTTTAATTGGAATGGAAGTGTAAATACAAAATCGTTGTCTTTCATTGGTTGATGGCAATTCATACATTCTGTTGTAAATGATGCTTTTGCACCATAAGGTTTTAAGTCTGTACCACGCCATCTTGCCCAGCCCCAGCCGTCTGTTGCTGCCCATTTTTTCTGATCTTTGATCATAAGTTCTACTTGCCAAAATTCGCCAGGAGAGACATTTTCATCTTTATCAACAAGAGATTTCCACGCAGCTTTTGCGAATATTGTTCCGTCTGGCCAAGGATTAATATTTCCAGACTTAATCGCATTTACAGCAATGTCATTTCCATAAATTACCCGCAAACTATTATTGTCAAACCGATCTGTTATGGCGATGACTTTCCATTGTTGAAATCCATTGATATATTCAATGCCATTTGCCGCTGGTTTTACTTTGTTGTTAAATGTGATATTACCATTCATCCATTTGTTAAATTTTTCATTGGCATTATTAACAACTGCAGAATCGGATATTTTTGTAGGAGAAATTTGAATCAAATATTTTTTCAAAATAGCAATTTCTTGTTCGGATGGAATCGCATCTGTATGAAATTTCTTATAACTCTCTAAAGGCATGGCACCTAAAATGACTTGATTCACAGCCAAATAAAGTGTGTTTTTCTGTGCATCTGCCGATAACGTATCCCAATAAGAAAAATTAAGCGCTTTTCTACCCTCAATAATATGATTGGCCACAAGAGAAAATGCGGGTTGAATTTGATCGTACCATCTCAGATTTGTTTCATTACTATGACAGTCGTAACAATCTTTCTTAATGATATTGGCTACATCCGTTGGCAAATTCAGATTTTCTTTTCTTGTTTCTGCCTTAATGTTTGGGCGAAAGGCTTGCATGCCAATAAAAATAGCGACTATGATAATAATTATAGTTTTACTTTTTCTTGATTTTAACATAATCTATCTTGCTATTAAATTTGGAATATAAATTTAAGAAAAAGAGGAATGTTTTACGATTCCTCCATTTTTTTAATACAATGCTTTATTCAAATTTTCTAATGTGGATTGTGGATCTTTGTAGAAATTTTTATTAAGTTCTACAGCTTCATCTCCAACAAATATTTCATATTGATCTTGAGAAATTCCATTTGAAATAATTTCTGCTGCTGTATCGGCAGGTAAGCCATTGGTCAACCCAAGAGCTCTAGTTCCAGCGGTGTCAATTAAAGCTGGGAAAACTTCATACACTTTTATTTTACTAGTATTAGATAAAGAAAGTCTCAACGCTTTCGTATGGGAATGAAGGGCTGCTTTACTATCTGAATAAGTTGGTAACACTAAAAAAGGAACTATTGCTACCTGTGAGCTCACATTAATTATCGCACCTTCTGATTGACTTTTTAAAATAGGTAAAAGCGCTTGCGTTAATCTTATTGTGCCAAAATAATTAGTGGCAAACTCTGCTGTTGCAATTTCGATAATGTTTTCCGCATCTCTCAGATTGTAACCTTGACCCAAACCGGCATTGTTGACCAAGATACTCAAATCTTTGTATTTTTCAGAGACAATTGCGACCAAGTTTTTTACATCAGATTCGCTAGTTGTGTCCAATGGAATGGTTTCCACGCTCAATTCTTGACCAGCTTTTTCTAGTTTAGTTTTATCTCTTCCAGTAATGATAACTCGATTTCCTTGTGCTTTAAAATGTTTTGCAATGGCAAAACCGATACCTGAGTTTCCACCTGTAACTAAAATAGTTTTGTTTGTGATATTCATGATTATTTTATTTTAAAATTGATTGATTATTTATTATTTAAATCTGCTAAACCGTTGGGTAATGTGCTTTTAACAACTTGTATTAGGTCTAGAGCTTCTCTGATTAATTGTATTTTCCCGTTTTTAGCTACGAGCCTGCCCATATAATGCTGGCGATAAGTTTTGCCTGTGGACGCAGCGATACATTCTACTTCATACTCTCCAAAAGCTTGTTCTGGGGTGTCAATATGGATTTGAATATTCTTAAATTTGAAACCTATAAATGTGTTAGGTAAACCTTTAAGAAAATTGTACAAAGTTTCTTTCCCTGACCAACGCCCCGTAGTGCCTAAACTTTCCAAATAAGGTAGTTCGATTGCGGCGTCTTCGGCGAATAATTCTATGACTTGGTCTGCATTTTGAATGTTTTCTAAATAGGCTAATAATAATTCTTTTGCTGTTTTCATTTTTCCAATATTTATAAATGAATAATATTTGATTTGATAGAGCAAAGGTGCAGCGAAATAAAGGCATGCGAAATGAGAAAACACAAGTAATTAAATGATATAGATCAATTGTAGTTTGTTTTTTATGAGTTATAGAAATGAAAAAAGGTCCTACAAATGCTGGGACCTTTTAAGTGATTTCTATGAAAAAATGTATTATTTACGCGATACAGAATTCCTTATTCTGCTTAATGTTTCTGGCTTTATACCCAAATAGGCTGCAATCATTGCTTGGGGAATGCGATTGGTTAATGCTCCATATTTTTCTAAAAAAGACAAATATTTTTCTTCGGCAGTTTGACTAATATTGGATAAAATACGGCTTTGGTTCACATTTAGACTTTTGGAAATAATGCCATAAACCATATCTTTAAATACAGGAACTTTTTCGCAAATCAATTGGAAATTATCATTGGTAAAAAGGATTAATTCTGAATCTTCAATAGCGTCAATATTAAGTCTTGTGGGCGTCTGATTGATTAAACTTTCCCGGTCGCCAATCCACCAACTTTCAAATCCGAAATAGATAATATGCTCGATTCCTTTGTCGTCTACCGCATATGTGCGCAAACATCCTTTAGTTATAAAAGCATGATATTTCCAAACATCTCCTTCTTGTAATAAATATTGTTTTTTTCGTAATTTTTTTGCTACAGATAGAGATTGAATAAATGCTTTTTCTTCTTCTGTTAATTGAATTCTCTTGTCTAAATATTGTTGATAGATATCGTACACGTAATTTCTTGAAGTGATAAATACAATTTTAATCTTTAATTAATGACTAACAAAGTAATAAAAAAAGCGATCAAAACAATATATTTTGATCGCTTTTTTTATTAAAGAACACAACTATTGATTATACGTTCCGTGTTCTGCTGAATACTTTTTAAATAAAGCATTGTATTTGTCATAGGCTTTTGGATCATGACCACGAGCCTTATCTACTTGCCATCCGTAAACTTCCGCTAGTCTATCAACAACAGACCCTAGTACAACAGTTTCTCTTTTTGATCTATCTGTTTTTCCCTTGAGTGTAGTATAAGTTTCTTCGAAAATATTAGCTAATGTATCTGCTACACCTTTTTGTTCTTTTTCGATAGCTGCTCTTTTAGCTTTTAAGTCTGCAGTTTCACCTTTTGCAGCTCTATAAGCATCATCCAAAGGATAGAATCTATTTTGCATTAAAATTATCCCTGCATTATAACCGTACAAACCATTTTTAGAAGCTGTAAATGCTTTTTGATAAGCATCAACTTCAGCATCGATCAATTTCGTTTTTAATGCTGGATCAACTGTAGAATCCTTTGCTGCTTCACCAAATGAAGACGCAAAAGTTGCAGCTTGCTCTTCTGTTGGATTAGGAATCGCAGCATATTTTGTCAATAATACATTAGGGTCGCTACTAGAAGTCATCATACGAGTTTCTTCTTGTCCCCAATAGGCATCACTTGGATATAATTCTTTACCTAAAGCTAATGCTTTTTGGAAATTAGCATCGTCTTTTTTGGTTTCATAGTAATTTACCATAAACTGATAAGCTGGTAACATATCAGCACCACCTGCCGATTTAATTTTTCTTGACGCTAATTTTTCATAAATCATAGCAGCCGAGTCAGCATAAGCTTGATTAGTACTAACTGCATTTTGTGCCGCAAAGCCTGCGTATGCTGTAGTTAATGTATCAATACCCGTAGCTCTATCTGCACTTGGTAAGAACCCACCTGCGATAAAAAATTGACCTAATTTTTGTGCATTATTGAAACCGTTAAATGCTTTTACATTGTCTTTGTTATTAAATGCTTCTCTTCCGACATTGAATTCAGAAGTATATACATTACTCAATCCATTGATAGGTAAAATACTAGGATTTTTCATCAATGCGTTCATTTTAGCTGTATCTGGTTCTACTTTTTGTAGTTCACCAAATGAACCTAAAACCACATTTTTTGCATCAGGATATTTAGTAGATAAAGTAGAATCACCAACGATTTCGCCATAGATTCTAATCTTATAAGCCAATGCTTCTGGATTTGAACTCGCTTCAGGGCTTGTAAATACTTTATCAATGTCTGTTTTTGCCTCATCTAATTTTTTAGTGGCAATCAAAGTTGTTAATTTGTCTTTATCCAATTTTTGTGCAAATGTGCTAGCACTTAAGGATAAAAGTAAAACTGGAAGAATTAATTTTTTTCTTTTCATAAAAATCTGCTTTCTGTTTTAATTTAGCTTATAGGTTGATTATCGTCATCCGTTGCGTTTTCTTGTAAATCATCCTTTGATTCTTCATTAGTTGAATCAGTAGAAGTTGTATCATTTTCTGATCCTTCTAAAGTTGCTTCACTAGATTCTTCAACTTCTTCAATAACCTCTTCTTCAATTTTTGAAATAGCGGCAATTTCATCGTTATTATCCAAACGAATCAAAATAACCCCTTGTGTATTTCGACCGGCTAATTTGATGTCGGTAACAGATGTACGTAATGTAATACCAGATTTACATGTGATAATTAAATCTTCGGTTTCTACAACATCTAATATACCAACCAAACCGCCAGTTTTTTCGGTGACATTTATAGTTTTAACACCTTTACCACCTCTGTTGGTAATACGATAAACATCCTCTCCGTCGTCATCCGTTAATCTGGTTCTTTTACCAAATCCTTTTTCACTGATAACCAAAACGGTTTTTTCTGTATCTTCTTTATTGACACATATCATGCCAATAACTTCGTCTGTATTGTCATCTACCTCAATACCAGTTACCCCAATTGCGCCACGACCAGTTACTCTTACCTTCTCTTCAGGGAAACGAATTGCTCGACCACTCTTCACTGCGAGCATGATTTCGTTAGATCCATTAGTTATCTTCGCTTCTAATAATTGGTCACCTTCTACTATGGTAATAGCATTTACACCATTGGCACGAGGGCGGCTAAAGTCAGCTAAAGAAGTTTTCTTGATGATACCTCGTTTCGTACAAAGCACGATATTGTGGCTTTCTACAAAATCTTTATCCTTAAGATTTTTAACATTTATGATAGCACGCACTTTGTCGTCAGAAGGCATTTGCATTAAGTTTTGCAATGCACGACCTTTACTATTTTTATCGCCTTCTGGCATTTCGTACACCTTCAACCAATAACATCTTCCTTGTTCGGTAAAGAATAACATGGTGTCATGTGTAGAAGCTACAAATAAATGAACTACATAGTCTTCATCACGAGTCTTCACACCTTTACTACCACGACCGCCTCTGTTTTGAGAACGATATTCTGTAGCAGAAGTACGTTTGATATATCCCAAATTGGAAATTGTAATGATTACATTTTCGTCTTCGATCAAATCCTCAATGCTCAATTCATTCGCCAAATATTGGATAGTAGAACGTCTTTCATCACCGAATTTTTCTTTTACTTCTAATAATTCAGTTTTGATCAAATCGTATCTCATTCCTTCATTTGCTAACAATTCTTCCAAATGACGTATTTGATTCATTAATTCTTCATACTCACTGCGGATCTTGTCAATTTCAAGACCTGTTAAAGTACGAAGTCTCAATTCAAGTATCGCTCTAGCTTGTATTTCAGATAGTTCGAACGCTTCAATCAAACCATTTCGTGCATCATCTGGAGTAGCACTTTCACGAATAATTTTAATCGCTCTGTCTAGATCATTTTGAGTGCCGATTACTTTCATGTAACCTTCCAAAATGTGTGCTCTTTCTTTCGCTTTTCTTAATTCATATTCTGTACGACGTGTAACGACTTCCATTCTAAACTCCACAAATTCGCTAATTAAATGTTGCAAATTCATTTGTTTAGGACGGCCTTTACTAATCGCAATATTGTTTATACCGAAGCTGGTTTGTAACTCAGAGTATTTGAATAATTGATTAACAACTACGCTACTTACCGCGTCTTTTTTCAAATCAACAACGATACGTGTACCTTCACGTTTGTTACTTTCGTTATTTACGTAGGCAATTCCCTCTACTACTTTATTATTAGCAAGTTGTCCAATTTTATCCGTAAGATCATCCAAACTTACCTGATAAGGAACTTCTGTGATAACGATTTTTTCTCTACCAGAATCTTTTGTTTCGATATGGTATTTACCTCGTACAACCACACGACCACGACCTGTTAACATTGCTTGACGTACGCCATCCATACCAAAAATAACACCACCAGTAGGAAAGTCTGGAGCTTTTACATACTCCATTAATTCCTCTGCTGTGATTTCTTTATTTTCGATATAAGCGATACAACCATCAATAGATTCGGATAGATTGTGCGGCATCATGTTGGTTGCCATACCTACGGCGATACCACTTGATCCATTTACCAATAGTTGAGGAATACGCGTAGGTAAAACGGTAGGTTCCTTTAATGTATCATCAAAGTTATTTTGCAAATCAACCGTTTCTTTGTCAAGATCTTCCAACATTGATTCCGCTCGTTTGTCCAATCTTACCTCGGTATAACGCATGGCAGCAGGAGGATCTCCATCTTGTGTACCCATATTACCTTGTCCTTCAACAAGAGGGTAACGTAGTGTAAAATCTTGAGCTAAACGAACTAAGGTATCGTAAATAGAAGAGTCGCCATGAGGGTGATATTTACCCATAACTTCTCCGACAATACGTGCAGATTTCTTGGTAGGTTTATTACTATTGTTACCTAGTTCATTCATTCCAAATAAGACGCGGCGATGCACAGGTTTAAAACCATCTCTCGCATCAGGCAACGCTCTACCTACAATGACACTCATAGAGTAATCAATATAGGCGGTCTTCATTTCTTCCTCGATATTGACCTCAATCAAACGGTCGTGGTCTCCTGTCTCTTCTGGTAAAATATGTTCGTCCATGTAATTTTTTGATTAAAAAAATCACCCAAATCTACATTTGGGATAGGCTTCAAAGTTAATGTATTTCAAAATAAAACAATAAATTTAAAGCGCTTATATGTAAGTTATGCTTATTTTATCTTACAATGTTTACGCCAATCTAATTTTGAGGTACAAATAATAATTTTTTTAGCAAGGCAATACAATTGTCATTATTTTTGGGTAAAATTTGGATGCTATTAATATGAATTTTTACCGCGTACTGAGAGATAATTTGGAATCAGGTCCTTTTTCATTGGACGAATTGAAAAGATTCGGATTAAAATCTTCTGATTTAATTTGGGTGGATGGAGAAAGTGCTTCTTGGAAATTTCCAGATGAAGTAGATGGTCTAATTGCCAAAGTGGAAGGAA
Organism: Rhizosphaericola mali; assembly: GCF_004337365.2. Taxonomy (GTDB): domain Bacteria; phylum Bacteroidota; class Bacteroidia; order Chitinophagales; family Chitinophagaceae; genus Rhizosphaericola; species Rhizosphaericola mali. The sequence goes on from NZ_CP044016.1 coordinate 165,284, forward strand.
AAACAGAAACTACTTCGCCCGAAATTAAAACGCCTCCAAGTCCCAAAAAACGTTATCGTCTCACTGCAGATCATAAAATGGTGGAAATAACAGAGGATGAAGCGCACTCTTCGGATATTCCAAGAATCGCTGAACAACCTCCTGCTCCTATCATAGAATCCAAACCATCCGAATCTCAAATTACTCCGTTTTCCAAACCAATTGCAAAGCCAGAACCAGAACCTTTTGCAAAAAAGGAATTTGTTGAAGAGGAGGGTGAGTCAACCAAAGAAGAATTTCCGATTGAACCAGAATTAAAAGAAAAGCCCAAAACAGAAAAGAAATCTGATTTTGTGGATTTTGAACCTGAGAAAGAAGAGTCTACTACAAACGAATCCTTCGATGAAATGAAAAAAAATAGCAATGCTGGTGCATTTATATTTGCAGGGCTTTTATTTTTAGTGGCAATTGGTTTTTTTGGTTACAAATATTACAATGATAAAAATAGTGATAACCAAGATGTTGCAGTGAATACTGCTGATACTACGAGTGAAGGAGGCGATGAAGGACAAAATCACCCAGTAATGACCGGTGGAAATATTGGCATCGCGGATGATACGACTGGACAGTCACTACGGATACAATCACAGCAATTGTTAAGGGATTCTATAGAAAAAGTGAGGAAGGCACGCAAGTTGATTGAAGCGGCAAATGCAAAAGCTGTAGATACTGTGAAAAAAGAGGAAGCGGATATTGCGTTGGATGAGCCATCTCCAGAAAAGGAAACTCCTGCAAAAGTTGAAAAGCCTAAAATCGATACATCGTCAAATGGTGGCCCTAAGAAAGTTACTATTGATCCTATAACTGGAAAATCTGAATTGGATCAATATGTACGTATTGGTGTTGTAAATCCACCTCAAAAGGCTGGCGGGGTGAAAGGAATGAAGTTAGTAGTACATAATGTCAGTAAGCGTAATATCATGCGTGTGCGTATTAATTTGCTGTATTTCAATAATGCAGGTTTGATTGTAAAAAGAAAATCTATTGTCGCTCCTAATATTAAAATGGCCGGTAGTGTTACTATGCCGGTAGAGGATGATGCAACTGCAAGTCTTGTTTCCTATAAGATTGCAGGTATTCTAGGAGATCATGTTAATTTACAACGATAAATAATATTTAGATAAATATTTATAAAAAGGAAAGTAGCGCTACTTTCCTTTTTTATTTTAACTGACCTTTTGGCAGAAAAATTTGGTTGCATGATATTTGAATAATAGACTTTTGATAATAAAAAATCAATATCTTCAACCCCATAAATTGTACAAATATGGATTTAGGAAAAGAATTTGAAAAATTTGCGATAAAAGACAGGAAAATTAGTAGTGCAACTTTGCATAATTATGGGCAATCATTTACTAATTTGACTCCCTACATCATTGAGGAAAGACCTTTGAATGTAGCTAGTATGGATGTGTTTAGCCGTTTGATGATGGATAGAATCATTTTCTTGGGCGAAGGCATTAATGATTATGTTGCGAATATCGTTACAGCTCAATTGTTATTTTTGGATAGCGTTGATCGTACTCGTGATATTCAAATGTATATCAATAGCCCTGGTGGTAGTGTTTACGCTGGATTAGGTATTTATGATACGATGCAATTTGTAAGCCCTGATGTGGCTACAATCTGTACTGGTATGGCTGCTAGTATGGGTGCTGTTTTGATGTGTTCTGGTGTACAAGGTAAAAGAAGTGCATTGAAACATAGTCGCATCATGATACATCAACCTAGTGGTGCTATCGGTGGTCAAGCTTCTGATATTCAAATTACAGCGAAAGAAATTCGCAAAATTAAAAATGAATTGGATGAAATTATTGCACAACATTGTAATAAAACACCCGAACAAGTTGCGCTTGACAGAGATCGTGATTTTTGGATGAGTGCAGATGAAGCGAAAGCTTATGGATTAGTGGATGAAGTGTTAGTGACCAATCCAAGAAAGGAGAAGAAATAAAATTTATTCATTTATTTAAAAAAATTAAGAAATATGAGTTTACTATATAAATCTCCCTTTTTGATGAATGACGATGAAGAAGAGGACGAGCCAAAAGAAAAAGAATCCAACAAGGAAGAAATGACGCCAATGTTGGCCAAAAAAATGGAGAAACTCTTCTTGGAAAAAAGAGCGGTATATTTATGGGGACCGGTAGATGATAAATCTGCTAGAGAAGTCGTAAGTAAATTGATCTTGTTAGATGCAGACAAGCCAGGAGAAGAAATAAAATTTTATATCAATAGTCCAGGTGGTGTTGTTACAAGCGGTATGGTGATCTACGATACGATCAAAATGATTCAATCTCCTGTCAGTACCATTTGTATGGGATTGGCTGCGAGTATGGGTTCTATTTTGTTGAGTGCAGGAGAAAAAGGTAGAAGATTCATTTATCCTCACGGAGAAGTAATGATCCACCAACCAAGTATCGGCGGTTATTTCCAAGCGACATCCGCAGATATTGAAATTCAAGCGATTCAAATTGAAAAAACAAAATTGTTAGGAGCGGAGATTTTGGCTAAAAACTGTGGCAAAACAGTGGAACAAATTTTGAAAGATTTCGATAGAGATTATTGGATGGATGCGCAAGGTTCTGTGGAATATGGTATCGTTGATAGCATTATAGATAAATTATAGTTTCAATAGTATTTGTTAAAGCATAGCGTGGTAATTCTACGCTATGCTTTTCACTTTTATATAAGTTGTATCTTTGCACCTCAAAATTTAATAAATTAGGATCTATATGGCGAAACAGACACAATTACATTGTTCTTTTTGTGGAAGGTCGAGAGACGAAGTAAAAATATTAATTGCTGGATTAGAAGGACATATATGTGAAAATTGTGTAGAACATGCACAAGAGATCATCGCTCAAGAAATCATGCAGGACGTCGAAGATAAAGGCGGTAAAAATGGTTTTAAATTGACGATGAAGAAACCTACAGAGATAAAATCTTTCTTGGATCAATATGTAATCGGTCAAGAAAATGCGAAAAAAATTCTTTCTGTTGCCGTTTACAATCACTTCAAAAGAATCACGCAAAAAAAATCTGCCGAAGACGAAATTGAAATTGAAAAAAGCAATATCGTCATGGTGGGAGAGACCGGAACCGGTAAAACGCTTTTGGCTAAAAGCATCGCCAAATTGTTGAATGTTCCATTTGCGATTGTAGATGCAACTGTGTTTACTGAAGCAGGTTATGTAGGCGAAGATGTAGAAAGTATGTTGACGCGTTTGTTACAAGCTTGTAATTATGATGTGGCTGCAGCGGAGAGAGGAATCGTTTACGTAGATGAGATTGATAAAATCGCACGTAAGGGAGATAATCCTTCTATTACGAGAGATGTGAGCGGTGAAGGGGTACAGCAAGGTTTGCTTAAAATGTTGGAAGGTACGGAAGCGCTTGTTCCACCTCAAGGCGGAAGAAAACATCCCGAACAAAAAATGATCAAAATCAACACGCAAAATATCTTATTTATTTGTGGTGGTGCTTTTGACGGAGTAGATAAAATTATTGCTCGTAGAATCAATACCAATTCTATTGGTTTCAACGTCAATAAAACTTTGGAAGAAGAACAAAAGAAAAACTTATTGCAATTTGTCAATGCGCAAGATTTGAAATCTTTTGGTTTGATTCCTGAATTATTAGGACGTTTGCCGGTAGTGACACATTTAGATCCTTTGGATGCGAAAACTTTGCGTTCAATTTTGACCGAACCAAAAAATAGTTTGATGAAACAATTCAACAAATTATTCGAATTGGAAGGTGTTAAATTGAAAATAGATCCTGCAGCATTGGATTTCATTACAGAAAAAGCATTGGAATTCAAATTAGGAGCGCGTGGTTTGAGAAGTATTTGCGAAAATATTTTGACAGATGCCATGTTTGAATTACCAGGTTCTGATGCGAAAGAATTACATGTAACATTGAAATATGCAAAAGCGAAATTTGACAAAAGCAAAATGAATCATTTGAAAGTTGTTGCTTAATTTGATTTTTGTAAATAATAAAAAAGGTTATTGAAATGTTTCAATAACCTTTTTTAGGTAATCTAGATAAGACTTTAGTTAAATGAAGGGCATTTGACTTATTTTTGAACGCAATCACATAATAACTTTAACTATAAATTTTTCATACACATGAAAAAACAATTTCTCTTGATGGGATTATTGGCATCATCTTTTGCCATGGCACAAAAAAGTGCACCTGTCGAAAAATTTGCTTCGGTTATTTCTCCAAAGGAATTAAAAGCAAAATTGAGCGTACTCGCTGCCGCAGATATGGAAGGTCGCGAAACGGCTATGCCGGGACAGAAAAAAGCGGCATCTTACATAGAAGCTTTTTTCAAAAAAATAGGTTTGCAACCGGGTGCTGGTGAAGGTAAATATCAAATGCCTTACCCTGTATTTCAAGATTCTCTATCTAAATCAGAAGTGAGTTTGGATAATCGAGCATTGACTTTTGGAACAGATTATGCCTTGAATATTTCTTCCTTGGCAAATGGAAATTGGACAGTGGATAACATAGTATATGCAGGTTATGGTTGGCAAGATTCAACGCACAATAGTTATGATAATTTGGATGTTAAAGGTAAATGGATTGTCGTATTGGAAGGTTTACCAAAAGATATCAAAGCGCACCCTTATGAAATCTACAAATCCACATTTAATAAGATAAATATCGCTAAGAAACTAGGTGTTGCTGGTATCATAGTCGTAATGAATCATTTGCAAAATCATAGTGCAAAAGGTTTGAAAGGTAATATGTATATCAAGGAAAATAAAGGTGTCGCGACTCCATTATTACAGATTAGTGATGCTCTAGCCAATAAAATACTACAAACTTCTGGTAAAAGTATAGAAGAATTAAGTGTAGTAAAAACGGGTGATTACGCTACAAACTTGCATGTTGAATTGGAAAAAATTACCAATCATTTGGAAAGTTCTAATGTGATTGGAGTGCTTCCGGGTACGGATAAAAAAGGCGAATATGTATTTGTAACGGGGCACTATGATCATTTGGGTAAAAGAGATTCTGTTATTTATTTTGGAGCGGATGATGATGGTTCAGGTACGACAAGTGTGATGCAATTAGCACAAGCATTTGTAAATGCGAAGAAAAAAGGATTTGGACCTCGCCGTTCGATGATTTTTATGACCGTATCTGGAGAAGAAAAAGGATTGTTTGGCTCTGAATATTATTCTGAGCATCCAACGATTAATTTGGATAGCGCCTCTGTGGATTTGAATATAGATATGGATGGTCGTATTGATACAGAAAGAAAAACGCCAGATTCTACGAACTATATTTACGTGATTGGGCACGACAAATTGAGCTCTGATTTGCAAAAAATTAATGAAGCCGAAAATAATAAATACACACATTTAGTTTTGGACTATAAGTTTGATGATCCAAAAGATCCGAACAGAATTTACTATAGAAGTGATCACTATAATTTTGCAAAAAAGGGAATTCCTATATTGTTTTTCTATGATGGTATGTTGAAAGCCGATTATCATCAACCATCTGATACCGTAGATAAAATTGATTTTGAATTAATGAGTAAACGTGCCCAAATGGTGTTCTATACCGCATGGGATATAGCCAATAGAGATGCTATGTTGGTTCGTGATATTCCTTTAAACTAAAAAAACTAAGGAATAAAAAAGTCGCAGTTTTTACTGCGACTTTTTTTGTACTATAATTTTCAATAAAATTAAAGACCTACTTTCTTTTTGATATCAGAAGGAAGTGCATTTTTATTTACTAGAATAGATAAAGTTTTGTATTGAACATACGCTTTAGTTACATGCAAATAACCTTTATAGTCATTTGTTTCACCCCAAGAGTTTTTAACGATATAGTATTCTTTACCATTTTGGTCTTTAGAAAGACCTACGATATGCATACCGTGATCATCTGTAGTCGCGCCATTATCCAAACCTTCTTGTCTGTTTTCTGGAGTGATGGCTAATTCTGTTTTTGGACTATCGAATAAAGCTTTTTTATCTTCAGGGCTTAATCTTGCACCTTTTAGAGCTGGAGCATTTTGTGGCACATATGCAACACCATTTGGCCAACTAAAATATGGCTCAGATACATCTGTTCCCCAAGCAACTGTATAACCATTTTTCAATGCATTGTCAATAATTGCCGTGAAGTCCGTTGCTGGTATATTGTAATCCCATTGGAATGCCCAGTTGTCAGAAACCATCATCATTGCTTTTTCCCAATAAGGTGTATTAGTTTGAGAAATGAATTCGATATAGTTGTTAGGATCTAAACCTACGACTTCTTTTGCAAAAGATTTAGCATTATAGCTTTTTCCATTATAGTTAAAGTTTTCTGGAACTTGACCTAAATAAGCATCCATCGTACTATTGAATGCTGTTTTCCAAGAAGGTGATTTGTCGCTAGATTTTACTACTGCATCCAACATTCCTTTGAGAATGCCTTGCATTTCATTGAAATTATTTTTTGTAGCACCATTGATCAATCCTGTATATGCAGACTCAGGAATGGCACCATATTTTGCATACATATTGATAACATCATGTGGTTCGCCACCGTCGCCCCAGCCAAGATTACCGCCTAGTTTGACGAAATTATCCGCTTTGTCAACATAAGAATTTCTAGCCGTAAATATTTTGGAAAGAGGTAAAGGTTTTTTCCCTGCTTTGATCATTTCTGATTCCAAAAATGAGTTCGTCGAATAACTCCAGCATGTACCAGATGATCCTTGGTTTTCGATAGGTGTGACGCCAAGGTTAATAACATCCGTAAATTGATAACCTTTTTTAGCTGCAGAACTTTGATTTTCATTAGCTTTTTTCACTAAATCATCCTGAGCGAAAGATTTTTGAGTCAATAAAAAGAGCGCCAATGCGGCTACAAATACTTTTTTCATTTAATTAAATTTGTTTTAAAAAACGCAATCAAAGATAATAATTGATAAATATTTTACCTACATTATTTAATATTCATTAAGAATTTCCTTTATTTTAAGAAAATTTTGGTTAGTTATGACGCAATCGACTAGGATAACATTAGAAGATATATTTGTTACAGAAAAATACAAACCGCAAACTTATACAGATGTAAAGACTATAAATGATCCATTGCAAATTAGAATATCTGCTATTTTGCAATCAAAGGGTTGGGATATTACAATTGCAAACTATCATATTCATCCAAAAAATGAAAATCTTATACTGGTTAGTTATGATCAAAAGTCGATCTATCGTCGGTCATTTTATGTTAAAACACTTCTGTTAGATCTGCAAAATGAGGACATTATAACTATTGAGGATTCACAGATTCGTTTAGTAGCGTTTTCTCCTGACGGAAATTATATCAGCTATATAAAAAGCAACAATTTATATGTTTATAATTTAGACAATAAAGATTGTAAAGCCATTACCGCTGATGGACTATATAATCATATTATTAATGGTCATACTGATTGGGCTTACGAGGAAGAATTTGGATTTACAAAAGCCTATCACTGGAACGCGGATTCGACTAAGATTGCTTATTTGCGATTTGATGAGTCTTTGGTAAAAGAATACGACATGACGATCTATAGTGAAAACTATAATCAAAATTATTCCTATAAATATCCAAAAGCTGGAGAGAGAAATGCAGTTGTGAGTGTACATATTTATGATTTGCATAGCCAAACTAACATAGAAATATCTAGTTCATTGGCATTTGAATATATACCCAAGTTAATGTGGGTAAATGATCAAATATTGGTCTTTACCTTAAATAGACTACAAAATAAATTATGTATTTATTTGCAAGATTTTAAGTTAGGTACTTTGAAATTGATCTATGAGGAAAAAGAGGAAAGATATATAGATTTTTATGCAGATAGTTATATTATAGATGGTGATAAATTGTTGTTTTATAGTGATCTATCTGGCTATAAAAATTTGCATAGCTTGGATCTTGTAAATTTCCAAGCTACACAGATTACAAATTTTCAATTTGATATTTCAGATACTATTTTCATAGATCTGGAAAATAAATATATATATGCTTCGGCTGGCTATCCAACGCCGATGGATCGAAATATTATTGCTATAAATTATCAAACCAATATTATCCATCGGCTCACCGAGGAGACCGGCTATCATGAATTATTTATGGATAAACAATTAGATAACTGTGTATTGCAATATTCCAATTTGAATAGTTTACCCCAAGCATGGAATTGCAAAATATTATTGGATGATAATTTCCTTCCTTATTTGAACAAAGAAAAAATTATAATTGATAATGAACGTCTAGAATCTGAACTAAATCCATTGAACTTGCCTATTTCGGATTTAATAACTATCGAAAATAAAGATCATGTTGCAATTAATGGTTGGTTGTTAAAACCTACTAATTTCTCAGAATCTAATAGTTATCCATTACTCGTATGTAATTATGGCGGTCCTGGTTCGCAAATGGTATTGAATAAATATGGGATGGTTAACTATTGGCATAAATTCATGGCAGAAAAGGGATTTATAGTTGCTTGTTTTGATAACACTGGTACGGGGAGTCGTGGCGCAGATTTTCGAAAAGCTACGTACAAAAAACTTGGTCAACTAGAAATTCAAGATCAAATAGACATCGCACAACATTTTTCCAACTATAATTATATCGATAATTCAAAAATTATCCATTGGGGGTGGAGTTTTGGCGGCTTTATGAGCTTGTTAGCAATTACCAAGGGCGCAAATATCTTTACTCATTCTATTGCTATTGCTCCAGTGACAGATTGGAGATGGTACGATTCAATTTATACAGAAAGATATATGCAAACTCCCGAAACAAATCAAATCGGTTATGAAGAAAATCGTCCATTTCACTATTCTGATAAAATGAGGGGTAAACTATTGTTGATTCATGGAAGTGCTGATGATAATGTACATATTCAGCATAGTTTGTTGTTTTCTGAAGAGCTTATACAAAAAGACAAAGCGTTTGATATGTTTATATATCCCAATAAAAATCATCGAATTACTGGTGGAAATACAACTTTACATCTATGGAAAAAAATAACTGCTTGGCTAGAGCAGTTATAGTACTTAATAATCTGTTTTATCTGTTTTATCTTTCCATTTTTCAAATGGCAAGATTTGATTGTCGGATTCATATTGTATAAAAGGGATTTTTCTTTCGTTGTAAGAAAGATTAATCTCTTTGTATATAAAATCATCATCGAATCCTGCACTAGCCGCATCTATCTTGGTCGCTGCAAATACGACTTTAGTTGGTCTTGCCCAATAAATAGCACCTAGACACATAGGGCATGGTTCGCATGAGGTGTATAAACTACAACCTTCTAATTGAAAACTTTTTAAATTTTTACAAGCATTACGGATGGCAACTACTTCTGCATGTGCTGTAGGATCATTTTCACTCGTGACACTATTGGCTCCTTTGCCTATAATCTGATTGTTTTTAACGATAATACATCCAAATGGTCCACCATTGTTATTTTCTACATTTTGTTGTGCTAATTCAATTGCCATTTGGATAAATTCTTTATCCTTTTCATTTAACATATATGCAAACTTTTATTTAATAATTGGAATTGATATTTGCTACAAATTCATTCCATTTTTTATTCCAATAGTTGTGTGCTTGTGTTTTTTCGGAAGTATCAAGCAAACTATAATTAATAGAATTTTCTACTATTTTTTTCAACATTTTAAAAGAAATATCCCAAGCCATAATCGCAGACCAATAGTCCAAACTAACCCCCGTATATTGGAAAATCGCAGGGTCGTCAGAACTGATCACTATTTCATTACCATTATTGATCAAAATATGTGCTGGATGCATTCTTAAATCTGGCATATATCCCAATATCTGGTTGCTCATTGGGTTAACTTCAACACAGATATTTTGTTTTCTAAATGCCTCCATAAGTGCAGGATAGTAAACTAAGTTAATTCCGTGGCCTACTCGAGGTGTATGTACTAAAGCTGCATCATACAAGTTTTTATTATATTCCCAAGTACTTTCTCCAGCATGCAGTATCAGTGCCAATTTATGATGATAAACTTTGGATAAGGAGTCACTTAATATGTAAGCTTCTTTATAGTATAGTCCAGTATGTCCCGCATCTTCCTCTGCAACCAAGTCATAACCTTTAATGATTGTTGGATACCTAGATTGATAGTAATATGCTCTTTTTATATCCTCAACTATTGTTTCTTTTGGTAAAAAACGTATGTTGGTATAAATAAGACTATAGGTGAATTCTGGTAAAAAATTTTTTCTAATTCGATCTGCTGCTAATTGGTAATAGTGAATTACGGAGTCTGTGTTATAATAACCTTTCTCATGATCCAAACTATACAATGAATCAGCTAAGTGTTCTCTCAACTCCACTTGGCTAATGCCATCTGCTACCGCATTTGAAAAAATATTATACAAAACATCTTGGTAAATTGGTTGATAACCAACAAATCCATTGATTCTGTTAAATCGATATTCAAATTCTTTCCAAATATCCGTTCCTGGTTCCGTTTCTTTTTTATCAAAAACTAATAGTTGGTAAAGCTTCTCCTTAAATTGTGGATCTTTTTTCAATAGTTCGCTTCCCAATTCAAATCCAGCAGGCGCATTTTCTTTTTTGTAAAAATGAATTTCACCTAATAGTTTCTCTTTATGTTTCGCATCCCAATACACATAACAATTAGGCAAAATAGTCACTTGCTCTACCAACCAATGATAATCCAATCCTGCGGAAGGATGCAAATGCAAAAAACCGCCTTTTGGCATTGAATGTATGAGTTGGTATAATTTTGATCCATAGATTTGTTCCTTGGCTCCGTAATATGCATTGGAGAATGGATAGTTATGCGATTGCTTGTATTGCGCATATAAGCTTTGTTTCAAGGCTTCATATTTAATCGCAGCTTTTTCCTCTGCTGGATTGAGTCCAATGTGCGCATCAATTTTTAGCAAACTATCTTTTTTAATCAAATTTTCCCGATCGATATCATAGTTTTTACTCAGCGTTTTTACATCCGTATTTGAATTATTCGAATAATTTTTTTTCTGACAAGCCGATAACGTGACAAGCAACATTGAAAACCATAAAACATCTTTGGAAAATCTAATCATATATATCATTTCAAACAAAAATAAGTGATTATTGAAAAGTCTCACCATCCAGACAATAATTTACGATTTCCTAACTTTCTTATATCAACAATCTAAGTTAACTTCGCTTGCATCACTTTTTTCCATAAGATATTGAGATACATGAAAAAAATATTCAGTTTTATTTTCGTTTCCATACTTATTTCTCCTGCATTTGGACAAAATAATAGTAAAAAAATAGCGACTAAATTAGCACGTCCCAAATTGGTGGTAGGATTGGTTGTCGATCAAATGCGTTGGGATTATTTGTATAGATTTCATGATTTATATGCCGCAAATGGTGGATTTCGTCGTTTATTAGGTGAGGGTTTTTCTTGTGAAAATACTTTTATTCCTTATATGCCTACTGTTACAGCCGCTGGACATACTTGCATTTACACAGGTTCTGTTCCTGCAATACACGGGATCGTTGGTAATGATTGGTTTGATAATTTGACTAAACAATATGTCTATTGTACAAGTGATACAACTGTAGAGACGCTTGGTAGCGATAATAGTAAAGTTGGCGAAAATAGTCCTAGAAATATGTTTGCAACGACGATTGGTGATGAATTAAGGTTGGCTACCAATTTTAAAAGTAAGGTAGTTGGAATCGCGTGTAAAGATCGCGCCTCCATATTGCCAGCAGGACATAATCCAACAGCGGCGTATTGGTATGATGCAAAATCTGGTAATTTTGTGTCGAGCACATATTATATGGACACTTTGCCTGACTGGGTAGAAAATTTTAATGGAAAGCATCGTGTAGATTCTTTATATACCAAAAATTGGGATTTAGTTGAGCCCAAAAGTGTGTATGAAAAATATGCCTCAGAAACAGATCAAAATGATTACGAAGCGACACCGATAACCGCAGGACAAAATTCATTTCCCTATAATCTGACACAATTTATTGGTAAAGACTATGGAAAAATAATGTACACGCCTTATGCCAATACACTCACTGCAGATATGGCAATTGCAGCATTGAAAGGGGAAAATTTGGGTAAAGGAGAAACTACCGATATGTTGGCAATTAGTTTTTCCTCGCCAGACTATATTGGCCATGCGCAGGGTCCCAATTCATGGGAACAATTAGATGATTATTTGCGTTTGGATAAAGAAATTGAACGCGTTTTAAATGCGTTAGATGCACAGGTCGGTCGTGGTAATTATACGGTATTCTTATCTGCGGATCATGGTGCTGCGCACGCAGCTGGATATTCTATTGCACATAAAATGCCTGGTGGTGTATTTGACGGTAAAGCGGCTAAAAATGACATGAATGAGCAATTGAAACAGAAATATGGATTTGGAAATATTATTAAGGATATCATGGAATATCAAGTTATCCTCAATGATGAATTGCTTTCTCATACAGAAAATATCAATAGAGAAGATTTGACGAATTGGATCATCAATTATTTAATAAAAAAACCAGAAGTTGCTTCTGCATTTGCATTCAATAAATTGAGTCAAACTATCTTACCTGAAGTACAAAAACAAAGAATTACGAATGGTTATTTTGCGCAACGCTGCGGTCAGATTCAGATTATTTTAAAACCAGGATATTTTGATGGTTCTAAATTGGGTACGACACATGGTGAGTGGAATCCTTATGATTCGCATATTCCATTGGTGTTTTATGGTTGGGGTATAAAAACTGGATCAACCAACCGTGAAACTTATATGACGGATATCGCCGCTACTCTAGCAGGACTATTACATATTCAAATGCCGAGTGGTTGTATCGGAAATGTAGTAACAGAAGCATTAGAAAATTAAGATTTTGATTTTACATAAAGATGGCTAGGATTCTTTCCTAGCCATCTTTATGTAAATTTTAATAAGCTGGATTTTTCTCTAATCTAATTTTTTACTATCAAATGTTGCTTTCTTTAGATTATTCTTTTTAGTATTCAGATTATTTGGTAATGTATATAATTTAGGATTAACTTTCGAAGTATCTCCTTGATATACCCAAGTCATATTATTGATATATTTATTAAATGCCTTGTCTACATCTTCCAACGAAACTTTATTAATGTCAGCATTCAATGTATTAGATCTTTTCCAATCACCATGTAAAACTTGATTCGATGCGTAAGAAGATGCCTGAGCAGAATTTGTTTCTTGTTTGTAATAAGTAGTAGTAAGATAAGTGGTTTTCATATTTTTTAATTCATCTGCAGAAAATCCGTCTTTCTTAACTTTCTGAATCAATCCGCGTACAACAGCAATATATTTATTTGGATCTGTTGTTGTTACATATACAGCAGAACTACTTGTTGCACCTCCATTGAAGTATGCCATCGGAGCATAGGACAATCCGTTGTTGGTTCGTACTTCTAGAAAATGTTTATCATAAAATATACGCATCGCCAATTGAAATGCATTGTAGTCTGCAGAACCAGGCGTCGGACCACTAGTGATACCTTCTATATAATTTGTTGCATTCTCTTTTGTTTGAGATGTAAAAGTATTTTTGGTGGGGTTATACATATTTTTGTTTAGGTGGAACGGATTTCCTTGAGGTATTCCAGCTAAAAGCGTATGGATATAAGTTTCGATATCTGCTTTATTTAAATCTCCTACTATAACTATAAACATTCTAGATTTTTCTAAGATAGATTTATAATAGTTTTGTGTTTCAGTTAAGGAAATACTCTCTAATGTTTTTTCTGTTCCATTAGGATTCTTTTCATAGTCCTTGCCTGGAAATGCAGTTTTTCTGACCATTTGTTCCAGTGATGCATCAGGATCGGATTCATTAGATTTTAAGGTATTGATTGCATCTTGTTTTATTCTTGCAAATTCTTTTGGATTAAATGCAGGTTTTTTGATTGCTTCAACATATAATGGCCATACTTTACTAAAATCACTATTGATACAATTCATTCGAATAGTTGCATAATTCATAGATGTATTTGCATAAATATATCCATTGACTTTATCTAATTGATCTTTAAATTGATTTTTAGTATAGTTGGCTGTTCCGCATTCAGTAAGTGCTGTCATCGCAAGAGATTCAATTCCTTGCTTGGATAAAGGATAATTTTGTACGCCACCTTGTAAGATTGTCTGTATCTCAATTATATCATTATTTTCAACAGGTTGTACTATAACTTTTACGCCATCGACGGTCATCTCATAAGCTTTGGATGCTTGCGCCTTAGAATTTATTGACCAATTTAAAAAGATAGAGCTTAACAGAATATATTTAAATATTACTTTTTTCATGTTAATGTATTGATTGCATTATTGAATTGGTTTAAAGAAAGAAGCGGGATGTAATGCTTTATTCATTTCTGGATTGATAATCATACCAGCAACGTGTGGTTTATTTACAATATATTTTTTTGCGTATGCAAGTACGTCCGCCTTAGATATTTTTTCCAAATTAGAGAAATAATCACTAAAATAATCTAACGATGCACTGCACCACCAAAATGTTAACTGACTAGCTAATGCAGATGGTTTTTCCCTTTCTCTAATTTGTTGGCGTTTGAGTTTTTCTTTCGCATCATTCAACTGTTCGTCTGTGAAATAATTTTCGTCTCCCATCATACTTATCTGCGTTTCTAAACTATCAATACATTCCTTCAAATTTTTTGGATTGGGCATTAGGTAGATAGAAATGGGTCCAACATACTTTGCAGTTTGATAACCAATACCTGCATAAGTTGCCAGACCAGTATTAACTAAAGATTGTTGGAATTTGGATGAATTTAATCCCAAAATTGTACTGAAAACATCTGCCGCTAAAGTAGCTGCGGAATCTTTGCGGGTGTCTGGTCCTTGCCACTCCATCATTATAAATGGGGTTTGAGCTATGCTGGACTCTTTTACAAAATAATCGGTATGGTCCAACGGTTTAAATTCAGGTATAGGATATTGAATTTGTGGATTGACGGCACTTCTTTTCCAGTTTCCAAATATTTGTTCAATTTCAGTCATTACTGATTGATGTTGCACATCACCACAAACAACTAATAATGAGTTATTTGGTACATAATATTTATTTTTTATAATCATCATTTTTTCAGGAGTTGCCGTATTGATGATATTATGATCCCCTATAGGATTTTTTCTAGTCATTAAATCGCCCCACATATTCTTACTGACGGCATACCATAATTGAAAATCTGGACTACTTTCAGCTCTTTGAAATTCACCATCTACCACAGGTCTTTCTTTAGCCATATCTTCCGGGCGATAAATTGGAAAACGTATTGCTGAATTCATGAAATGTAAGCCGGCATCTAGACTGTCTTTTGGAATGGTAAAAAAATAATTTACCCTTTCTTCTCCCGTAGTTCCATTCCATATTGCACCGAGCTCTTGCGTACGTTTCAAAAATTTCTCTTGATTTGGATAGTCATTGTTTGCTTTAAAGAACATATGTTCAAATAAATGGCTGAGACCACTATATTCAGGACCTTCTGTATAAGCTCCATTTTTTACCGCAATTTCTATTGTGGCTAATGGAACTTTACTATTTTCTATAACAACGACTTGTAGACCATTGGGAAGGCTGTCCCAAAAATACCCTTTAGGTAGGCGTGATTGTGCATAGGCCCCCATTCCAAATAGGAGCAGCCCTAGGGTCAGGGTGAACATTTTCATTTGTTTAGTTTTAATTAAGTGTTTAAATATGCAATAGCTCTATAAAGATAAGTGGAACCTAGCAATAATAAAATTAAATTATAGTTTGGTGTTTTTGTTTGCAATTAAGATGTGGATCACCAAATGCTTATATTTTTAGACTATACAATGCTGATGCTTATCTAGCTTTTACAAATATTTTCAATGAAGTTTCTACAATAATCATAGCATTATTAAATGCTTGGAAAGCAAATGTGAATAGTTTTTGTAAGTGGTGTTCTGGGGTTTAGTGACAATATTTTCATAGCTTATTTATTTTAAAATCAATAAGCTATGACATTTTAGTTAGATGAGATGGGGCGTAGCCAAATTGCTTTTTGAAAGAAAATGAAAAGTGTGACAAGTCCTCAAAACCTAGATCTAAATATATGTCTGAAGGTTTTTCTTGTTTTTTATCTAGCAAAAAATGAGCTTCTTTGAGTCGCATAGTAATTAACCAATGATTGGGCGTATCATTAAATATTTCTTTAAAATCTCTTTTAAAGGCGGATAGACTGCGCCCTGTTAAATAGGCAAATCGTTGTATACTTACATTGAATTTAAAATTTTTAGTCATGAACGCTTCTAAATTTATTTTTTCAGGTTTGCCGAAATCAAAAAGTACTCCTGAAAGCTCGGGTTGTGATTTTAATAAAATCAATAAAAGTTCTTCTCTTTTTAATTCTGCAAATGGCTCTTCAATTTTCCCCAAATGATTATAGAGCGGCATTAGAGATTGGATATAATTCGGTATTAATTCAGTTGGTTTTATTTGAATAAAAACATCATTTGAATTAAACTTAGTAATGTTGGTTTTGTATTTTTCTTGAAATCGTTTAAGAAAGGACGCATCAAATATGACAAATATTTTTTCAAATGCATCATTAATTTTTACCTTATTATAACGTCCTAAACGATTTTTTCGGATGAGACAATAGTCTCCCGAATTTAAAATATGATGTTTGTTACCATCATAACCATGTATAGTTCCCTTTGCTAAATATAAAAAAATATGTTCAGGAATGAATTGTTCTGGTGATATTTCGGGACCTATATAACAAGATTTTATTTCTGTTGCTCTCATTTTACTTCGCTGCTTTTTTTATGTCTTCAACTTCTAAAATAGATTTCGAATATCCTTGGGTTGCAGTATTTATCATGGCTCGCCCTAAAGTTTCTAAACTTATAGAAGGAAATAAAATACTAAGTATAGGATAGAGAAACTTATGAATATAACGATTGTAACCATATAAATGAATTTGCCCTTTTGTGGGTTTCATCAATGCTGGTCTGAAATGAAATGCTTTATTCGCGAATATTTTAGTTAATTCGTTTTCCGTTTTTCCTTTAATTCTTGCCCACATAATTTTCCCTTTTTCAGTATTGTCCGTACTTCTACCAGAGATAAAATTGAAAATAAGGTTTGGATTAATACGTTTCAGGATATTTGCAAAATGAATTGTAGTATCATAAGTCAATTTTTCATAGTCTAACTCTGTCATGCCTGCCGAACTCTTACCTGCACAGTAGAAACATGCATCATAGTCTTTCAAATTGTCAGCATAATTTTCTATCTCCAAAAAATTAGTAATAATTAATTCTTTGAGTTTGGTATTTTGAATGCCACAAGATTTCCGAGAAATGCTTAATATTGTAGATACCTTGCTGCTTTGCAAACATTCCAATAATACTCCTTCTCCGACCATCCCGGTTGCTCCAGTAATTATTACATTCATGGTTATATTATATATTTCCAAATTTACGCATACTTTTAATTGATTCTATAATTGCTTCATGGTTAGTAGCAATAGGTGTCCATCCCAATACTATTTTAGCTTTTTCATTACTAGTATTTCTATTTGTCTTTAGCATAGAGGCAAGGTTCTTTAATTTTGGATTGAATAACCCTCCCAATCTAACCAACCAATCTGGAAGTATCTGTGATGAAGTTTTTGTGGTAATTTCAGGCATATTTTTTTTCAAAAAAATGGCAATTTCTGGGAGCGAAATTTTTCCACCTGCCAATGCTAGAAATCGTTGTCCATTTGCCATTGGATTGGTCATCGCTTTTATATGTAAATCTGCAACATCTCGTACATCAATTACATTCATATACAAGTTAGGAATGGCTTTCATTGTACCATCTAGTAGATTTTTAATTAGTTCAAATCCACTAGACAAATCTTTCCCTAATGCCGGACCAAATATTGCAGTAGGGTTAATTGTAGCAAATTCCATTGTGCCGCCTTCTTTATTTATATATGCCCATGCGGCCTTTTCTGCTAATACTTTTGATTTGTTATAGGAGGATAGACCTTTTTCATTTGGATCAGTCCATTCTTTTTCGGTGATTTCTATATTTGGGTCTTTGTGACTATAACCAATAGCACCGAAATTAGAAGTCATTACGACTCGTTTTACGCCGGCTTTTTTTGCCGCTTTTAATACGCGTAGAGTTCCATCGACCGCAGGACGTATCATCTCATTATCATCTTTCGGTAAGGATAGAAAAATGGGAGAGGCAACATGTAAAACATAGGTACAATTTTGTACAGCTTCGTCCCAATTATCCTCTTTGGTTAAATCCGCTTGTACAAAATTTAGTTTTTCAAATGAATGGATGCCACCATTTTTCAACATTTTGATTACGTCTTCTTTTCTATTCAGATTTCGTATGGTAGTCTTGATATTATATCCTTGTTGTAATAATTGTAAAATACAATGAACACCAACAAAACCGGTTCCTCCTGTTACCAAAACAGTTTCTTTATTATTCATATACTGTAAATTTATAATGCAAAGTTGCATATAAAATTTACTAGTTACTTTGTTAAGAAGTCCAATTTTGTTTTGTTTAAAAGTCCAAAAAAAGCGTGCATTTGCACGCTTTTTTTGGACTTTTAAACAATTATTATTTTAAGAATGATTGATATAAATCTTCATATATTGGAATGATATTATGTACATCAAAATCTTGTGCATGTTTGAATGCATTTTGCTTGTATTTTTTCAATTTCTCTTCGTCGCTTAATATTGCAATGCCTTTTTTTGCAGCATCTTCAACATCGCCTACATTGAATAATTCGCCTGTACGACCAGGAATATTCACTTCCGGCAAACCGCCAGCATTGGTACTCAATACAGGAACACTTGCCGCCATCGCTTCTAGTGCGGCCAAACCAAAACTTTCGTAAGAGGAGGGAAGGACAAATAAGTCGGACACGGCATAGATTTCTTCCATTTGTTCTTGTTTTCCCAAAAAACGGATTTGATCTTGCAAGCCAAATTTTCTTGCTAATTCTTCACAGCATGGTCTTTCTGGTCCGTCGCCCACCATTAATAATTTGGAAGGCACGGCAGGATGTATTTTTTCAAATATTTTAATAACGTCCGTTACGCGTTTTACCTCTCTGAAATTGGATGCATGGATCAGTATTTTTTCGCCATTAGGAGCTAATACTTTTTTAAAAGCATCGACGGGCTTTTTATTGAAACGCTTGACATCTACAAAGTTATAAATGACCTTGATATCTTTTTCTATAGGAAAATATTTGTATGTTTCTTCTCTCAGATTATTAGAAACGGCAGTAATTCCATCGCTTTCGTTGATAGAAAACGTAACTACTGGTTCGTACGTTTTATCTTTTCCTACCAATGTAATATCTGTACCATGCAGAGTTGTGATAAAAGGAACACTTCTGTTTGTGCTTTTTTTGACAATTTGACGCGCCATATATGCCGCTGATGCATGTGGAATAGCGTAATGCACGTGCATCAAATCTAAATGATAATTATTGATAACATCGACCATCGTACTTGCCAATGCCAATTCGTATGGCGGATATTCAAACAGGGGATAATCCGGTACCGGAACTTCGTGATAAAATATATTGGCATTGAAAAGGCTCAATCTCACGGGTTGTCGATAGGTGATAAAATGTACTTCGTGTCCTTTGTCTGCCAAGGCTTTGCCCAATTCTGTTGCCAAAACGCCGCTACCGCCAAATGTAGGATAGCATACGATACCTATGCGCATAAGTTTTTGTTTAATTTTTGACAAATTGCGTGATGATTTTTTCTGCTTCTGCACACGCTTTGTCTAAGTCATCATTTAAAATTACTTTGTCAAATGAACTTTGTAAGGAGATTTCATAAGCCGCTTTGCTCATTCTCGTTTGGATTTTTTCCTCCGATTCTGTTCCTCGTCCGCGCAATCTTTTTTCCAATACTTCTACAGATGGAGGTGCTACGAAAATAGAAAGCGTATTATTCGGATATTCTTGCTGTATATGTATGGCTCCTTTAACGTCGATATCCAAAATCGGCGTTTTACCTTCTGACCAGATGCGCTCGATTTCCGATTTTAAAGTGCCATAATAATTGTCTTTGTACACCATTTCCCATTCCAAAAACTCATCATTTTTTACTTTCGCTCTGAACTCTTCAGGCGACATAAAGTAATAATGAATTCCCTCAATTTCGCCGTTGCGTCTTTCACGTGTAGCTGCAGAAACGGAGAATGCCAACCATTCATTATTTTCCAAAAGATAATAAGCGATGGATGATTTTCCCGCTCCCGATGGCGCTGTAAGTATAATTATTTTTCCTGTGGGCATTTCTTAATATTTTGTAATTTAGATAGTTATGTAAAAAAAATGAACTTATTCGTGCCAGGTTGTTTTTGCTTCACCTGAGCTTAACCTTGTTCCTTCTTTTTCGCTATCAGCATATCCCAAATACAATTGACCAATCACTTGATCTTCTTCTCCTAATTGTAAATAGTCTTTCAAAATAGGAGAAAATGTTAATCCGCCAGTACTCCATAATGCGGCAATCCCTAAAGCTTCCGCACCCAATAAAATATTTTGAACGGCAGCCGCTGCTGCGCAGATTTCTTCCAAAACAGGGATTTTAGGATTGTTGCCTCGTTTCATAATTGCCACGATTACATGAGAAGCGTTTGTAGTATTGCTTTGCAATTTCTGATAAGTTGCTTCCATGAATTTATCTTCTGGCGTATTTTTTTTGTAGAGTTCGGCTTGATCTTGTGCAAATTTTGTTTTGCCTTCTCCCGTGTACACAATAAATCTCCAAGGTTCGGTCATCGCGTGCGTTGGTGCCCAATTCGCCAATTCCAATAAAGATTCAATATCTTTTTTTGCTATGATTTTTCCATTGAGTGTGGCTGGCTTGGTGCTCCTTCTGGCGCGTATATTGTCGGCTATTATTTCAAAATTTTTCATGACGCAAAGATACATTTGTATTTGAAAGTATTGTTTACGAATTACGGATTATTAAACGATTAACATATCTATCAGTCTAAGAGCTATCTTTGAAAAAATTTACGTTTAAATGTTTAAATACCTAATTGTAGTTGTATTGTTTTGTTTTTTAAGTGCTCCTGCATTTTCCCAGACGGATACTATTAGTTATACGCGACAACATGGATTGTTTAATAAATTTGTAAGCGATTCGCAACGTTTTAATTTGCATTTTCAGATGACGTATATTAATCAAACGAAAGAAAAAATGCGTGCGTTGTATAGTGGACCTTATAGTTTGCAAGCAGCAAAAGAAAATCAGAATTCTGTTACCGCAACCGCTTTTTTGGGTGTGAAATTATGGAAAGGTGCAGCGTTTTTTATTAATCCAGAAATTGCCGGTGGTAGTGGATTATCTGGTGCACAAGGTATGGGTGGTGCGCCCAATGGCGAAACTTTTCGTGTGGGAAATCCATCGCCACAGTTGTATTTAGCAAGAGGGTATTTGGAACAAACTATTTCCCTAAATTCCAAAACAGAAGAACAATCTGACGATGAGAATCAATTGGAAGAGCCTGTTCCTGTTAATTATTTGAAATTTACGGTTGGTAAATATTCATTAGCAGATATGTTTGATAATAACGAATATAGTAATACGCCCAGGACACAATTTCTCAACTGGAGTTTAATGAATAATGGGTCTTGGGATTTTGCAGCCAATGTAAGAGGTTATACTTATATCGCAACGGCAGAATTGGATTACGGCTTTTTAAATTACAAATACAGTATTTCCTCTTTACCTGTTGTTGCTAATGGAGCTGAATTAAATACGCATTTGAATCAAGAATTGGCGATGAATGCTCAAATAACAGCAACGTATAATATTAAAAAATATCCTGGGCATGCAAGTGTTTTGTATTTCAATAACAAAGCGGATATGGGTAGTTATCAAGAAGCTATTGATATTGCAAAGGAGACTAATACGACTCCTGATATCATTGCTACAAGACTACGTGGAAGACACAAATATGGATTTGGGTTAAATTTTGATCAGGCCTTACCTAATACATTTGGATTGTTTGGACGGGTAGGATATAATGATGGAAAAAATGAAACTTGGAATTTTACTGAAATAGATAAAACTGCGAGTTTGGGTATTTCCACTACAGGAACCAAATGGTCACGCGCTGAGGATAATATTGGGCTTGCTTTTGTAGCTAATGGACTTTCTGCGGTGCATCGTGAATATTTAGCAATGGGTGGTAATGGATTTATTTTAGGTGATGGAAAATTGAATTATGCACCAGAATGTATAACCGAATTATACTATAGTTTTAAGCCAACATCCAAGCCACTTTGGATCACAGGTGATTATCAATTTGCATTACATCCTGGTTACAATAAAGATCGCGGTCCAGCCAATTTTTTGTCCATTAGAGTGCATACGGAATTTTAAGTGTAGTGATAAATATTAAATAATTAGAAAATTATTCTAAACAAAAATTTTGTTTTACCGCATAAACTACTAGTTTATGCGGTAATTTTTTTAATTTAGCAATAATAGGAGTTTGGATGGGTTTTTAATCGATTCTATAAAACGTTTTATTCCGTCCAAATGCCTTTACATTTTATTTAAATGGAACACTCTACTTAATTATTTCAGCAAAAAATATGTTAGGAAACAGAATTGGAAAAGAAAAATGGAAGCCAGTAACCTTTGATATTGAATTTACCAATAATTGTCGATTTGAAGTTTCCAATTGGGGACGAATAAGAAGTTTTAATAAATTGTCAGATGGACGTATCCTAAATGGGTCTCTAACTGAAGGTTATAAAGTTATACGTTTAAAATTATTTACACCTAGAGATGAAAAAGTTCAATTGAAAATAGACGAATTAAACGCATCTATATCTAAATTATATCTTAAGAAGAGAGAAAAGATTAAGAAGGGTGATCATATTGAAAATATCGAAAAAATAGTTCAACTTATAGATAAAAAGAAAACGGATCTTAGTAAAAGACGCAAGAAAAATTTAAAAGAACGGACAAATTACCGACACTTTTTAATACATAGATTGGTCGCGACTAATTTTTTACCGAAACCCAAAGAAAATCAAGTAGTGGTTGGACATCTTGATTTTGATAAACTAAACAATGCGGTTACGAATCTGAAATGGATGACACTGGAAGAAAATCAGTTACATCAAAATAAAAATCCTAACGTGATTTTCGAAAGAAATAGGCGAAAAAATAATCCAATTATTAGAGAAAAAGGTGCGAAACTTACCTCTACACAAGTCATGCACATCAAGCTCCAACTAAAAAGAGCAAGACCTTTGAAGCAAATCGCAAAACAATATGATATATCTGATATGCAAGTTTGGCGTATTAAAACTGGGGAGAATTGGGCACATGTTACTATCCCAGATTAATAAAATTGAAAACATTTGTATCAAAATAATAAAAAAATGCAAGGTTGAAAACCTTGCATTTTTTTATTATTTGAAAAAGCATTTAAATTATGCTTCTATAGAACTTGCTTTGGATGCAACACGATCTTCTTTATAGGCTCTTGCAGCATCTACGAAACTTACGAATAATGGTGCCGGATGTTCCACTGTACTTTTCAATTCTGGGTGAAATTGTACACCGATAAAGAAAGGATGAGATGGAATTTCGATGATTTCTACCAAACCAGAATGTTCATTTTTACCACTCGCAATCATACCAGCAGCCTCAAATTGAGAAAGATAATCATTGTTAAATTCGTAACGATGACGATGTCTTTCCGAAATTTCTAATTTGCCATAAATCTTTTCAGCTAATGAACCAGGCATAATTTCGCAAGGGTAGGAGCCAAGACGCATTGTGCCTCCCATCATTTTGATTTTCTTTTGCTCTTCCATCATATTGATCACTGGATAAGGCGTATTCGCGTCCATTTCGATAGAATGTGCTTTTTTCAATCCCAATACGTTGCGTGCAAATTCAATTACTGCCATTTGCATACCTAAACAAATACCGAAGAATGGTATACCATTTTCACGTGCATAACGAATTGCTTCGATTTTTCCTTCAATACCTCTAGACCCAAAACCTGGAGCAACTAACATACCATCCAAACCACTTAATTTTTCGGGTACATTTTCAGGCGTTAGGAATTCACTATGAATATTAACCACTTTTACCTTGACTTCATTCACCGCACCTGCGTGAATAAAACTTTCCAAAATGGATTTGTACGCATCTTGAAGTTCAATATATTTTCCAACCAAACCAATCGTTACTTGGCTTTTTGGATATTTCAATTTGTCCAAAAATCCTTTCCATTGTGTCAAGTCCGGTTCTGGATAATTGGTGATATTTAATTTTTTCAAAGTGATTACATCTAATTTTTCACGAAGCATATTTAATGGCACTTCGTATATTGTAGATGCATCCATGGACTCAATAACAGCTTCTTGTTTTACATTACAGAATTGCGCTATTTTTCTACGAATATCATAGCCAATGGATTCTTCAGCACGGCAAACGATGATGTCTGGATGTACCCCATTTTCGCTCATCATACGCACGCTGTGTTGGGTAGGTTTGGTTTTTAATTCTTTCGCTGCGCGCAAATAAGGAACCAATGTCAAGTGAATCACACATACATCTTCTTCTGGTAATTCCCATTGTAATTGACGTACCGCTTCTACGAAGGGCAAACTTTCAATATCGCCAATCGTGCCACCCAATTCGGTAATGACGATATCATATTTATCATCTTTACCTAAAAGCAACATTCTTCTTTTGATTTCGTCCGTGATATGTGGTACAATCTGAACAGTTTTACCCAAATAGGCACCTTCGCGCTCTTTGTTGATAACGGTTTGATAGATTCTACCAGTTGTAACGTTGTTGGCTTGAGATGTATCTACACTCAAAAAACGCTCGTAGTGTCCAAGGTCCAAATCGGTCTCTGCTCCATCTTCAGTAACAAAACATTCTCCATGTTCGTATGGGTTGAGTGTACCTGGATCCACATTGATATATGGATCAAATTTTTGAATTGTAACTTTAAAACCACGCGCTTGTAACAATTTAGCAAGAGACGCGGCAACAATTCCTTTTCCTAAACTACTTGTTACACCACCGGTAACGAAAACATGTTTTGCCATAATATTTATATAAAAATAAAGCCCCTACATAAGATGATATGAATCGACCCTAAGTAAAAGACAATTATTAAATGAAATGAAATATAAAAACTTATTGACCTACACCATGCTAACAATGCTGTTGTTATACGATTTCCGTTGGTGGTTTAATTTTGAGAGGTCATGCAAAGTTATGACTATTTTTAATTAGAAAAAATTTTTATAGTTTGGGTTTAGAATTTTATCAAATGCATTTACAAAAATTAGAATGGTTTTTAAACTGGAATTCTAAGACTTAAAGAAAATTTAATTTCTAGGTAGAACTTTTAATAAATAAAAATTTAGGACAATTGCGCATGTTTCGGATTTTATAGCAGAGAAAGAGTGCAGATATTTGCATTATAAGTTGGAATATATGAACACGCAAAATCAAATACATTATGATCGCATCGCAGAAGCTATTGAATATATTAAGCAAAATTTTAAACGACAGCCCAATCTAGAGGAAGTTGCGGCACAAATACACTTGAGTCCAGCACATTTTCAACGATTATTTACAGAATGGGCAGGTACGAGTCCGAAAAAGTTTTTGCAATATATAAGCGTGGAACACGCCAAAAAATTGCTCCAACAAGAACAAGCAACTTTATTTGACACGGCATTTGAAACGGGATTGTCTAGCACGAGTCGTTTACATGATTTATTTGTCAATATTGAAGGCATGACACCGGCTGAATATAAAAATGGAGGTCGAGATCTAGCCATCAATTACAATTTTGCAGAAAGTCCATTTGGTTCTTTAATAATAGCATCCACCACAAAAGGTGTTTGTTATATGGCATTTGAAAATAATGAGGAAATTGCCCAACAGACTTTATTCGCAAAATTTCCAAATGCTTTATTTCAACTTAAAACGGATACATTTCAACAAAATGCGTTATTTATTTTTCAAAATGATTGGACCAAATTACCGGAAATTAAATTACATCTGAAAGGAACCGATTTTCAATTAAAAGTGTGGGAATCTTTGTTGAAAATTTCCATGGGTAAATTGTCCACCTATGGCAATATCGCAGAAGAAATAGGTAATCCCAAAGCCTCTCGAGCGGTAGGTACAGCCATTGGTAGCAATCCTGTAGCATTTCTGATTCCGTGCCATCGTGTAATTCAATCTTCTGGAAATTTCGGTGGGTATATGTGGGGAAATACACGCAAAACGGCGATTATTGGTTGGGAGATTGCGAAATCGAAAGTTGAAATCTAAAAATATTCATATGCTTAAGCATTTAGAACTTAGAAATAAAGAGGTACATCGTAAAATCCGAAAAAATGAAATCACTTTTGGTGGCAACCGAAAATTAAAAATTTACGGATGGTTATCTTGCAAGTCGGGCAAAAGAATGAAAAAAGAAAATCGTATTTTCTTTGCAACAGAACAAGAAGCTACGCAAAACAATTACCGTCCTTGTGGGCATTGCATGAAAAGAGAATATATAAAATGGAAAAATGGACTTATTTAACTTCGAAATAGATAAAACAAAGAACTGGTTACCAAAAGATGGAACCGTGCATTATTATGGTAAACTTTTAACAAAGGAAAAAGCGGATTTTTACTTTCAAAATTTACTAGAAACAATTGAATGGCGAAATGATGAAGCGGTTATTTTTGGAAAGAAAATTTTGACTAAAAGGAAAGTCGCTTGGTACGGTGAAAAACCATTTGAATACACGTATTCTAATATAACAAAGCACGCGTTACTGTGGACAAAAGAGTTATTGGAATTAAAAGCAATCATCGAAAAAGAAACGGGTGAAACCTTTAATTCTTGTTTGTTGAATTTGTATCACAGTGGCGAAGAGGGAATGGCATGGCACAGTGATGGAGAAACCGATTTGAAAAAAGATGGAGCGATTGGTTCTTTGAGTTTTGGTGCAGAGAGAAAATTTGCATTTAAACACAAATTAACAAAAGAAAAAGTCGAACTGATTTTGGAAGATGGAAGTTTGCTCGTAATGAAAGATACTACTCAGACGTATTGGTTACATAGACTGCCGCCAACAAAGAAAATTATGACTCCAAGAGTCAATCTCACTTTTCGAACAATTGTAGATTGAAAAAACGGCATTTGTGTATTCAAATGCCGTCCTAATAATATTATGCGATGGCTTCAGAAAGATCATCTACCGTAATGTCAAAATGGTCTGCATCGTAACTTGCCTTACCATCTTTGATTACGATCACTTGTGGCGATTCATGTTCGATACCATAGATTTCTGGTATTTTATTGGAGATGTCTCTGTAGGTAATTAAGTCCAAATAGTAATAATCTGCGTCCGGCAGATTGTCAGATTTTTCAACTCTATTCCAAGCTGTTTTACTGATGCTACAACGCGTGCTATGTTTGAATATCACCTGTGGTTTTACAGCGGAATTTTTATTTATCTCTTCCAATTGTGCTTCTTCTGTAAGATTAATCCAATTCATTTATCTAAATTTTTATGTAAGCAAAGGTAAAAATTATCCAAGATTTATCCTAAAGTCTCTATTTGAATAGAAAAATATTGTGCTAATTCATTCATTTACTTAACCTTTGCAAGGAGTAATCGAAATTTACATGAAAATCCATTTTATATCTATTGGAGGCAGTGTCATGCATCAGTTGGCAATTGCTTTAAAAAGAAAAGGATACCAAGTTACAGGTTCGGATGATGAAATATTTGAACCTGCAAAATCCAATCTTTTGAATGAAGGAATTTTACCTAAAGAAATTGGTTGGAATCCTGCAAATATTACAGCAGATTTGGATGCAGTAATTTTGGGTATGCACGCACGCGAAGACAATCCAGAATTGATCAAAGCAAAAGAATTAGGTTTAAAAATCTATTCTTTCCCAGAATATATATACGAAGAAAGTAAGGATAAAAAACGTGTTGTCGTTGGTGGTAGTCATGGTAAAACGACAACGACAGCGATGATTATGCACGTGCTTCGTCATTTGCATAAAGATTTCGACTATATGGTCGGTGCCAAATTGGAAGGATTTGACCAAAGTGTCAATATCACAGACGCGCCGGTGATTGTATGCGAAGGAGACGAATATCCTGCAAGTACCTTAAATAAACATCCGAAATTTCATTTTCTCTTCCCACACATCGCTGTAATTACTGGGATTGCTTGGGATCATATTAATGTATTTCCAACTTTCGAAATCTATTTGGAACAATTTAGAATCTATATAGATAAGATTGAAAAAGGTGGTATATTGATATATAATACGGCGGATGAAACGCTGAAAAAATTAGTTGAGGAGCATCATCGCACAGATATTCGCTATCAACCGTACCATATTCCTACGCATCATATTGACAACGGAATTACCTACGTAAATATCGATGGCGTAGAAAAAGAATTGAGCGTTTTTGGCAATCATAATTTGCTTAATTTGTACGCGGCATGGTATGTATCTAAAGAATTAGGAATTACGATTTCCGACTTTTTAGATGCAATTAGTTCGTTTACAGGCGCTTCCAAACGTTTGGAATTAATAGCACACAATGCTAATACCAATGTTTATCGTGATTTTGCACATGCGCCGAGCAAAGTAAAAGCGTCGATGCAAGCGGTAAAAGATCAATTTCCCAATAGAAAATTGGTCGCAGTTTTAGAATTGCACACGTATAGCAGTTTGAATGAAGCATTTTTGGTTCAATATCAAGGTGCTTTGGATAAAGCGGATGAAGCAGTTGTTTTTTACGCAAAACACGCGCTTGCGATCAAGCATATGCCTGATTTGCCTAAAGAAAAAGTTTGGGAAGGATTTGGAAGTAATAAAAATGTAACTGTTTTGAATGATAAAGCAGATTTAGATGCATGGTTACACCAACACATTTATCAAAATGCCAATTTGCTTTTGATGAGTAGTGGTGACTATGATGGATTAGATATAAAGGCATTTGCCAACGAAATAACGAAGTAGGAAAGTTGTTAGAAGAATGAAGAAATGTGAAATGAGAAATATGAAATATTTTGCAGGGCTCATTTGCTAACATTAGAACGAAATTTCAATAAAATAATAGAACGGAATGAATCTCGAATTACAAAGACCTATTGCATTTATCGATTTAGAAACGACAGGAATCAATATCAGCCAAGATCGAATCGTGGAAATCGCGATCATCAAAATCATGCCTGATGGAGAGCAAATACAAAAACGCAAGTTTTTAAATCCAGAAATGCCCATTCCCAAAGCGTCTTCTGATATTCACGGTATTACGGATGAAATGGTCAAAGATGCACCTACATTCAAACAAGTTGCGAATGAGGTGAAGCAATTTTTGCATAATTGTGATCTTGGAGGCTATAATAGCAACAAGTTTGATATTCCGATGTTGGTGGAGGAATTTTTACGTGTAGGCTTGGATTTTACACTAAAAGATACCAAGCTCGTAGATGCGCAAAAGATATTCTTCATGATGGAACCTCGTAATCTTACTGCCGCATATAAATTTTATTGTGATAAAGAATTGGTCGGTGCACACGGCGCATTGGCAGATGTGATTGCGACCTGGGAAGTTTTGGATGCGCAAGTGGCTCGTTATCCCAATATTGGTACGACGTTGGACAGCATTCTGAAATTTACAGGAGAAGATGATACGGTAGATTTCGCGCGTAGAATGGTCAAACAAAAAGGTGTAGAAGTATTTAATTTTGGAAAATATAAAGGCCAAGCGGTTATGGATGTACTCAAAAAAGAGCCTCAATATTATGACTGGATGATGAAAAGTGATTTTCCATTAAACACTAAACAAAAATTAACTGAAATATATAATAGAGCGATATTGAATAAATTATAACATTTAGGTAAATATCTATCCATTATTTTTGCTACTTTAACTTTATACTTTTGGAGAAACTTGTAATAATTCCAACCTATAACGAAAAAGAAAACATAGAGGCTATAATCAAAGCCGTTTTTGATTTGGATAAAGGTTATCACGTTTTAATTATAGATGACGGTTCGCCCGACGGTACGGCTCAAATTGTAAAAGATTTGATGGCGAATGTTTATCCCAATATCTTATTCTTGGAAGAAAGAAAAGGGAAATTGGGTTTGGGTACGGCATATATTCATGGATTTAACTGGGCATTACAGCATAACTATGAATTTGTATTCGAAATGGATGCAGATTTTTCTCATGATCCTAAAGATTTGGAACGACTATATGATGCGTGCAAAAATCAAGGTGGGGATATGTCGATTGGTAGCCGTTATGTGCCAGGTGGAATGATTGAAAACTGGCCTTGGGATAGACATTTTTATTCCAAAGGGGGTGCTTTATATACCAGGATCATCACTAGGCTACCTGTAAAAGATCCTACAGCAGGATTCGTATGCTATACTAAAAAAGTGTTGTCCACGATTAATTTTGATGCAATTAATTTTGTCGGTTACGCTTTCCAAGTTGAAATGAAATTCGCTACATGGAAACTAGGATTCAAAATTATAGAAGTCCCGATTACATTTAGAGATCGAAAAGTCGGCGTAAGTAAAATGAATAAAGGAATCTTGAAAGAAGGTATTTGGGGCGTACTCAAATTAGAATGGATGAGCTTATTCAAAAAATATAGTAAAAAGGTCGGAAATTAATTTCCGACCTTTTTTTATTAATGCATTATTGCTATTTGATCTTCTGGCTTTTTGGTTTCTTTGAAGAATATCATAAATAAAATAGCAAGTACTAAAGCGTATGCAGCAAAACA
Organism: Rhizosphaericola mali; assembly: GCF_004337365.2. Taxonomy (GTDB): domain Bacteria; phylum Bacteroidota; class Bacteroidia; order Chitinophagales; family Chitinophagaceae; genus Rhizosphaericola; species Rhizosphaericola mali. The sequence goes on from NZ_CP044016.1 coordinate 196,271, forward strand.
AATCCAGATTGAATGCCAATCTTTCATTTGCCATATACTACTCAGATCGCCATTGCCCAATATATTCAAATGATTTTCGGAAAGATAACTTTGAAATTTTGTGTTGGATGTATCTGTTTTGAGAAATGACGCAAGATCGGATGCTTTTTGAAAATGTTTAGTAAAATACATATCGATGACTTTTCCGGAAACCAAACTTCCGAAAATTGCTCCAAACCCATTGGTCATCATCATAAATAATCCTTGAGCAGAAGAACGTATTTTGGGTGTAGTTGAACTTTCAATAAACAAAGAACCAGAAATATTGAAAAAGTCAAATGCCATTCCATAGACAATACAAGACATGATGATCATCCAAAGTCCACTTGTCGGATTGCCGTATCCGAAAAATCCGAATCGTAAAACCCATGCTAATATGGAAATTAGCATTACTTTTTTTATCCCAAATTTTTTCAAAAAGAAAGGAATTGCAAGGATAAATAAGGTCTCAGAAATCTGAGAAATGGACATGATAATCGTAGAATATTTGACTACAAAACTATCTGCATAGCTTGGATAAGCGCTAAATTCGGATAAGAAGACATCGCCATAAGCATTGGTCAATTGCAATGCTGCTCCTAAAAACATCGAGAAAATGAAAAATAAAGCGATTTGTTTATTCGCAAACAATTTGAATGCCGTCAATCCTAAAGTTTCAGCCAAAGAGGATGATTTTTGAGCTTTATCAGGCTTACATGGTATCAAAGTAAATCCATAAATTCCTAATAAAAATGCTCCAGCAGAGGCAATATAAAATTGATTAACAGAAGCCTTACTGCCTGTTAAATTGGTCACCCACATAGCTGCAATAAATCCTACTGTACCCCATACCCTAATAGGAGGAAAAGTAGTAATAATATCGTAATTGTGCTTTTTTAAAATAGAGTAGGAGATCGAATATCCCAATGCAATTGTTGGCATGTAAAAACACATGGAAATTAACATGACCGCAAAGAACGCTCCTGGCGTTTGTACCTTAGTTAAATAAAATAGGGAAATCGCGTAGAGTATATGTAAGATTCCATAAAGTTTCTCTGCATTCATCCATCTGTCCGCGATGATTCCGGTAAGCGTAGGCATAAATACGGACGCAATTCCCATTGTTCCAAATACAGCACCAAATTGTGTTCCGTCCCAATGTTTAGTTCCAAACCAATAGTTCGCAACGGTGATTAACCATGCTCCCCAAACGAAAAATTGAAAAAAATGTAATACAATTAATCTATATTTTACCTGCATAATTTAAAGCATTAATGTTAGTAGTTTTAATATATAGGTTTGATTTAAAATTCTCTATTTTTTATTAATCTGTTCATAATTTTAGAAACAAACATACGATACATATCAGTAATATCTGCCGATACATTAAAATACAAAATACTGCCTCCAAATAGCAATAAGAAGATACTAGATCTAACAAGTGTATCTACATATATATTATCTAAAAAGGGAAAATAATATGCGGGTAATATGCAAATAATACCTAACAGTAACGCGACAAGCGTTTTTTTACTAAATGGTTGTAATCTAAATAAACGCCAATTATAGATAAATCGTACAAAATTAAATGCGGTCAATAATAATCCGGCACCGAGAGCAGCTCCGATATTACCCCAATGCTTGATAAAAATATAATTGATAGGAATGGATAAAATCACAAATATAGAACTTGTGAAAAAATCAATTTTCCAATGTTTTGAAAAACCTAAAATCTGTTGGTTCATTCCCATTCCCATATCCAAAATCTTAGCAATGCCGGAAATCAATACGATGACTTTCATTTTTTCGTACGATGGACCTTCAAATCGAATCAAATTATTCATATTGGGATACAAAAGTCCAAATATGCCGATACCTAATATCAATAAAGTCAATGCACTTTTTTGATATATATCGCGCAATTTGCCCATGTTGTTGTCTTTCCATCCCTCGGAAATTAGCGCAGAAGAAATGCCCAACATGGCTCTTTGAGGTACTTCCATTAAGGCGATGAGATTCGTTGCCAAAGTATATACACCGACTTCTGTCAAGCCGTTAATGCTGGCAATCATGATACCGTCCAAGGTTTTTGGCAAAACGCCAATCAATACGCCGGATAAGTGAAAGGAAGTGAAAATGAGAATCTTTTTATACAGACGTCTTGTTACTTTGCTGATTTTAAAGCATAATTTGATCGTTCCATCTTTGATCAAAATAAATAATGCGATCGCGACGCTGGGTACATAAATAATGCTATATAATGCAAAGAAAGTATCTAATGATATTTTTTTAAAAAGAAATAAAACAATTAAAATGGTGGTCGCTAAGCGAAATGGAATTTCTCGTAAAAAATTGGAAACCACCGTTTTATGTATTACCCAGCAGAAACCTTCCATGACGGCAAATGCCGCAAAAACCAAAGTGAAAGGAATGGTATAATAGTAATATTTGATAAATAGGGCAGAGTTATGTCCAAATTTTCGCGCCATGAATTCTTTGAAAATCAAACACGCCGCGGTGAATAAAATGCATCCAAATGCAAATACGCCGAGTACCAAAGTTGGGAGATCATTTTCCTCAGGTTTAAGATGAGATTTGTACAAAGGAAAAAATTTCATCAACGTGGATAAACCGCCCAAGGTCAAGAATGGTGCAAATAATGAGGCAAAATCAAAATACAATCTAGTCAAGCCCAATTCTTGTGGTGTAAAAAATTTGGGTAATAGGATCATCGTATTAATCGCTCCGATAATAAAGCCTATATAAATTATAATACTAGAAAATAAACTTTGCTTTCGGACAATCCCCATTATTCATTTTGATTTGAAGGCGTAAAAATAGTTAATCTTTTATCGAATTATTGTTTTCTTTCTGTTGCATTTCTTTCCAAAATTGTAGAATTGCCTGTCGATATTCTACAAAAGGTACTTGTTCGGATAAGAAATTGTTATGCATAATACTGATGAGATTTCCTCCAAATTTCTGAATGAGAGACCAATAATTTCTAAATTCCTCCAACATTTCTGATGCAGAGAAATGTTGTTCATAAAAAGAATTGGCATCCATGAAACAGAAGGGAAATATTTTTAAAGGAGTTATTTCGTTTTTTGTCAAATCAAACCAGTAAAATGGATAGGCTGTCGAAGCTCGAAATCCATTTCTGCTACCATAACCCATCGAAAAATCTTCTTGGATATGCAACTCAATAAGTTGTTGATATTTTTCGGGTAAAAGCATTCTGATGTAATGTTGCCGACTTTTGGAAATAGGTTGCTCAATGATGGATTCTAGATATTGTTTTTCCCAAATAAATTCATTCTTATCGTCTCCGCTATGCCAACTAGGATGCATTCCCACTGGATATGTGGCGTTTATTTTTCGAATGAGATTTTGTAAAATGGCTTTTTTGGGTAAAATATTTTTGTCGTAACCTTGTATTTTTCTTGCAATTGGGAAAAAGAAAATAGCGGTGCTATTTAACTTTTTTAATTCACCTTCTATTAGTATGTAAGTATCAAACGGATCTTGTTCTCTTCTGAAAAGAACTGAAATACGGCTTTTTACTTGGTTCAAATTTTTATTCAGTAAATCTTTCAAACCACCGCCAATATTCCTAAAAAATGATTTTCCTTGATAAGAATATGCAACATCGATGTCAAATGTAGGAATATATTTTGCTTCGATTTTTGGAAAAATGATCTGTGGAAATATCGAATGAATTTTATCCTGCAATGCTTTTCTCCAAATATCAATGAGTGGTAATTCGAGAAAATTATTCTGAAATGCCAAACTATTCTCCACTGCATATCTACCATATTCATCTTTTTGAAAGGGTAAATATTCTTCGTAACGACTTAAAAGATAAAATGTAGCAGCAAAAATATCAAAACCGAGATCGCTTTCATTTTGGAAAAAAATAGGAGTAGTGTCTTTTGTTATTTGAATTTCTTGAGGAGCTATATCCTCCGCTTCTAACAATCCTTGTGGTTGTATCCAAACGACATCAAGATGATCAGGTTTGTTATTACTATAAAAAATATGAGCTTCTGTTAATTGATCAGTGATGTGTACATCTTTTCCCAACAAAAATGCAACTATATATTGCAATCTCGTGGTGATTTTTTCTGTGTAACATATGACCTGTACCATGTTACGAAAGTAAGGATTCGCAAGGATTATTTTGCATTTCCATAGGGACAATGTCGACAACCATTGGCACAGCAATAGCCACGCTGTATGTGGTAAAATTCTTTGAATACGAAAAAGTCTCCTTCTTTATAGTAATGTATTCCTTCCATTAACTCTTCTGCCGAATCTGGAAAATTGGAATTTTGCGTTTGTGTAACTAAATTATTGATTTCATTCAAACACGCTGGACAAAGACAATCATAGTTTGTTTTAGATAAATACTCTAATGTAGTTTGTTGCAAGTGAATCGTGCGGCATCCACAATTGGAAATGTCATTGGCATTACAAAAGAATGTTTTTTGACATCTTGGACATATCTTATTCGAAGAAATCATCAAGTGCGAAAATAAAACATCCCTTCTCAAATAAGAAGGGATGTTACTATAAAATTTAATTCAAACTAAATATTTGCTTCAATGGGTACTTGTGTACGCATAAGTCTTGCGGCTTGTACCATTTCGATCAATGCTTTTTTAGTTTCGTCCCATTTTCTAGTTTTCAAACCACAGTCTGGATTTACCCAAAGATTTTCGGTTGGAATAACTTTTTGAGCTTTTTTCAACAAATCAACCATTTCCTCTTCACTTGGTACGCGTGGAGAGTGAATATCGTACACGCCCGGTCCGATCTCATTTGGATAGTTGAAATCGGCAAATGCATCCAATAATTCCATTTGAGAACGAGAGCATTCAATCGTAATCACGTCCGCATCCATCGCAGCGATGGAATCAATGATGTCGTTAAATTCGGAATAGCACATGTGCGTATGTATCTGCGTTGCGTCTTCCACAGAACTTGCAGAAATTTTAAATGCATTCACAGCCCATTGCAAATAAGTCGCCCAATTTTCTTTTCGTAAAGGTAGGCCTTCACGTATGGCAGGCTCATCAATTTGGATAACTTTAATACCTGCTTTTTCCAAATCACTTACTTCGTCTCTGATTGCTAATGCAATTTGGTTACAAGTTTCAGATCTTGGTTGGTCATTTCTGACAAAGCTCCATTGCAATATAGTCACAGGCCCCGTCAACATACCTTTCACCCATTTCTTAGTCAAAGATTGTGCGTACGAACTCCAATAAACCGTCATAGGATTGGGACGATAGACATCCCCGAAAACGATGGGTGGTTTTACACAACGGCTGCCATAACTTTGTACCCAACCATTTTGGGTAAATGCAAAACCAGATAATTGCTCTCCAAAATATTCTACCATGTCATTACGTTCAAATTCCCCATGCACCAATACATCCAAGCCAATTGTTTCTTGCCATTTAATCGTCTTTTCTGTTTCTGATTTTAATAAAAGATCATATAGTTCAGATGTAATTTCATGCTTTTTATATTGTGAACGCCAGTTTCTAATCTCTTTAGTCTGTGGAAATGAACCAATTGTTGTCGTTGGGAATAAAGGTAACTTCAAAATATTTTCCTGAACTTTTCTTCTTTTTTCAAACGGATTTTTTCTAGTGGAAAAAGAGGCGTCAATGGCTTTGATTCGTTCTTTGACGGCAGGATTGTGAATCAAAGACGAGGTTTTTTTATTGGAAATGGCTAATTTATTTGCTTCAAATTTTTCCAAAATAGGGGCATCTTTTGATCCTGTTGCTAAAGCTTTTAAAGTTGCTATTTCATCAATTTTTTGTTTTGCAAAAGCTAACCATTGCTTGATGTCTGCGGTCAAACTCGTACTTTCTTTTTCCAAATCTAAATCACAAGGACTATGTAAAAGAGAGCAAGACGGTCCTACTAAAATTCTCTCTTCCCCGATTACAGCCTTTGCTTTATCAATAAAAGTTAACGAATGTTCAAAATCATTTTTCCAGATATTGCGACCATCTACAATTCCAAGTGAAAGATTCAATTTTTTATCCTTAATGTTTGTCGCAAGGATATCGTCCAGTTGCGCCGGACAACGCACTAAGTCCAAGTGTAAAGTTTGGATAGGTAATTCCAAAACTGTAGAAAGATTGTCTCCATAGCACTCAAAATAACTTGCCAAAATGATATGCAAATGTGGAAATTTCGCATGTATAGTTTGGTAAGTTTTGGTAAATGCGGCTCTTTCTTTGTCAGTTAAATTCAAAGACAAACAAGGCTCATCAAGTTGAATGTAGTGGGCATTGTTTTCATCCAAAACTTTTAATAGTTCCAAATATGCCGGTAACAAATTGCTCAATAAATCCAAACGATGAAAACCTTCTTCTTTTTCTTTTCCCAATAATAAATAGGAAATCGGTCCTAATAAAACCACTTTTGGATTTTCAACTATAGATTTCGCTTCTATAAATTCGTTGAGTGGTTTTTTGGAGTATAAACTAAACTTTTGATTCGCTTTAAATTCAGGTACAATATAATGATAGTTAGTGTCAAACCATTTGGTCATTTCCATTGCAGTAATATCGTGCTCGTCTTTTTGATAACCACGTGCCATGGCAAATAACAAATCAATATCACATAATTGTTTTTGCTGCATCAATCCATGAAAACGATCCGGAATAGCGCCAAACAATAAACTCATGTCTAATGTCTGATCATAATAGGAAAAGTCATTGCACGGAATCAAATCGATACCTGCATTTTTTTGTAATTCCCAATTGTGTCGGCGTATTTCTTTTGCCGTTTGTACTAAGTCATTCAACGCTGTTTTCCCTGACCAGTAAGCTTCTTCTGCTTTTTTCAATTCTCTGTGGTTACCAATCCTCGGATAACCTAAATTGTGTGTACGCATTTTTTCTAAATTAAATTGAAAGGATGGAATTTTTATCTATAAAAATTCTAGTAGGCAGGTCTCCTGGCTTATTAGAAATGTCATCGGTCTTCCCGCAAATCTGCAGTGACACACATGGAGGACATTCGTTTCTCTAATTGACAGTTGCGGGACAGCTTGCGATTTGCACACAATTCCCTTTTAAATTTCTATTAAGAAATACCTAAGATTTATCCTTGTTGTAAATAAAAGAACTGTATAAATGCAAAAATAAAGATTATTGATATTGTTTTAAATTTATAATGTAGATAAAAAATCTTTATTTTATTTTTAAAAAGAATATAATTCTGTGTTCTTTCTTCTTTGTGCTAGGCATTAAAACTTGTAATTTTGTTAAAAATAGAAAGGAGTAGATTATGAGACAGGAGGTATTTAGAGGTTATGAAAGTGTGGAGAGTATGGATAAGATAAATAAGATTGTCTCGTTCAAACCATTTATTGATTATCTGGATAATGTAATTGATAAAAATGGTGTGAGTAAAAAGATACTGGCGCATGCAAAAGAACGTATTATAGAGTTGCTCCCTGAAAATTTGGAAATACATGAAGTGGATTTAGGGAAATATGCTGCAGTTTATGAGATTGTATATCAGTTGCTCAATCCACCGATGATGGAAGAAAAAGAAAATTATTGGGGATTGTCAGTGCCATTTTCACCAACGATTTTTTATAGCTCGGATAGTTTGTATGCTTTAATGAATACCAAATTAGATCCTTTGGAAGATGGTGTGGAGCATGAAGGTGACAAAATCGACAAGAATACTATTAAGACAATTATTATATACAATCTTGTATTGAAAAAACTATATAATATAGAAATGTCTGAAAAAGATATTTTGAAATATAGTTTTCGTCCCAATTTAGAGGAAGATCGAATTGTATACTTGGGAATTGACTATAATTCTGATTTTTTGGAAGTCAGTTATGATGGCGAATTGCCAGAGTTAAATGTGGCACAATATTCTTGTAAATTGTCCAATATAAAAGACGTTTTATCACAATTATTGGAGGCGTTGCCCTTAGAAAAAATTACCATTAAAGGTATTAGTATTTTAAATCTTAGAGATATAACCACTACGTATTTAAAAGATAAAGTCCGTGGATTCTTAATTTCTAATAAAGTTAAAAAAACTCCGCATAGAGTTTTTGCAGATATATTCAAAGGTTTATTGGGCAATAGTAAACTAGATATCATTTTATCTCCGCTATTGATTATCAATAAAAGTATTGTTCAGGATTTATGGGAAGGTTTGGATGATGATTTTAGAACGATTTTGGGTAAATACAATATGGAAAAAGACGTCTTTTTCGAAATCATAAAAGACTACACAGATCATCCCAATACAATTTTCCACAAAAATCTAAAAAATATTTGTAGTTCGGAGAAGAATAAAATTATCAATTCGCTGGATAGTTCTATAAAAAGTGTATTGATTCGTCCCGTTTTTACCAATAAAACTAAAATGGTCGGCGCTATTGCTATATTTTCTGATCAGGAAAATATGATCAATGAAGATGTGCTTGCTAGATTAGAAGATGTCGTTCCATTGTTAGAGCAACTATTTGAAGGTGGTATCAATAGTTATTCGGGGCAATTGACGGAGGTTTTGAAAAATAAATTTACTTCGATACAGCCTTCTGTTGAGTGGAAATTTACAGACGCAGCGATTCAATATTTACATGATAAGCGTTTGGAAAGACACCCTGCGATGAAAAGCATACATTTTGAAAATGTTTATCCAATATATGGAGCAGTAGATATCAGAGACTCGACCATTGAACGAAATAATGCCAATGCGGCAGATTATAGGGTACAGTTACAAGCTGCAATTTTATTGTTGGAGAAGATTAATTTAAAAGTGCCGATAAGCATCATTGGAGAATTGATCTTTAAAGCCAAAAAATGGATACAATTTATCGAAGAAGGGATTAGTTCGGATAAAGAACCTGAATTGATCAAATTTTTAGATAAAGAAATCGGCATATTTGTTACCCAATTTGGATCCAGTTCGGAAGAGCTATCTCAGATGACTGCAAGTTATTTTGAAGATCAAAAGGCTGGAGGACGTTTTCATAATAATGTTTTGGATATAGAAAAAACATTCAAAATTTTAAATTCATCCATCGCATCTTTATTAGATCAAATGAACGATAAAGTGCAAGAGACCTATCCGTGCTTTTTTGAGCGATATCGTAGTGATGGTCTGGAATATAACTTTTATATTGGTCAGTCGATTACACCAGAGCGAGTATATAGTGATATTTATTTAAAAAATCTGCAGTTGTGGCAAGTCAATACAATGGCTATTATAGCAAAAATTACCGAAGAGTTACAACCACAATTGCCACATCCGTTACGTACGACACAATTGATATTTATTCATTCCAATACTATTGATATCAGCTTTAGAAATGATGAACATCGATTTGATGTGGAAGGCACTTACAATATTCGTTATGAAATAGTCAAAAAACGTATTGATAAAGCCATCGTAAAACATACGCAAGAACGTCTTACCCAGCCAGGAAAAGTAGCGATCGTTTATTTTTTCAAAAAAGATGTAGAAGAGTATATTTCTCATATCAAATATTTGCAGGATAAAGATATTTTTGAAGATGATTTAGAAGATATTGAATTGGATGATTTACAAGGTGTAACTGGTCTCAGAGCTATAAGAGTCAGTATAAAAAAAGATGATTCTTTAAAATTATTAAATGCATCTGAACATCTTGCCGAAAATATAGCGGTTGCACAAGAAGCAGTAGCAAGATTAAACTAAAAATAGCAATTTATAGACGAATATGGATTATTCAATTTTGGTTCAAAATGCGAAAGATAAATTTTTGTCTTTCATTCAAAGCCACCCTAAGCCAAACTTATCCTATCATAATGTGAGGCATACTGAGGCTGTAGTTGATGCTGCTATTGAAATGGGTGAATTTTATCATTTGTCAGATAGAGAACGATCTTTGTTGCAAGTGGCAGCATGGTTTCATGATATAGGATATTTTAGCAAGGGCTCAGATAATCATGAATCAGAAGGAGCAAACATGGTTGAAAAATTTCTTCAATCATTGGAAATGCCAATCGAAGATATCGAAATAGTTAAAGGTTGTATCGATGCAACTAGAATGCCTCAAAATCCGCATAATTTATTTGAAAAAATTATTTGTGATGCAGATCTTTCACATTTTGGAAAGGAAGATTTCTATGAAAAATCCAAATTGTTAAAGAATGAAATAGAGCAAAGTAAAAATATTGAGATTTCTAAGAAGGATTGGATTATCGGCACGATTACTTTAATGTCTGGTCATCAATATTTTACGGATTATGCTAAGAAAAACTATGGGGAGCAAGCCTTGAAAAATATTGAAATTCTCAGAGATAAATTGATTAAATCGGAGGTCGAAAAAAAAGCAAAAAAAGAAGAAAAAAAAGATGTCGATAAAGTCAAACCAAGTAAAGGTATTGAGACAATGTTTAGAATTACTTCTGGGAATAACCAGAAACTAAGTGATATGGCGGATAACAAAGCTCATATTTTAATAACCGTAAATTCTATTATTTTGTCTGCTATTATTAGTTTGCTTTTGCGTAGATTAGAAAATAATACCTATCTAAGTATTCCGACATTTATAACATTAGGTGTAAGTGTCGTAACTATTATCTTTTCAATATTGGCAACTAGGCCACATCTACCTTCTGGTATATTTACTAAAAAAGATGTAGAAGACAAAAAGGTGAATCTTCTCTTTTTTGGAAATTTTTATAAAATGAGTTTAGAAGAATATACGGTTGGTATGCAAGCCGTAATGAAAGACTATAATTATTTATATGCTACCCTTATTAAAGATGTATATTCTCAAGGCGTAGTGTTAAGCTATAAATATAGATTACTACGGATTGCATATAGCATATTTATGTTTGGTTTAATTATTTCCGTATTGAGTTTTATTATTGCAACTATCATAAACTAGTTAAGATCTCTTATGAGAAGAAGGTTTGTATTTATTTTATTGTTGAATTTGTTTTATACCTTGGTACAAGGTCAGGAGAAGGCTGTGTTAAAGTCAAGAGTGATATTTTTAGGTGATGCTGGGGAGATCAATAAAAGCCAGCAGTCAGTGATACGCTCGGCTTCACAGCAAATTATCAATAATAAAACATCCGTCGTTTTTTTGGGTGATAATGTTTATCCAGATGGAATGTTTACTGAGGATGATCGAAAATATAATGTAGATACGACCATTTTGCGAAGTCAATTTCAACAATTTCGTGATCAAAATGTTCCAGTAATCTTTATTCCTGGAAATCACGATTGGGATAATTCTGGTCCGTATGGATTGCAAAAAACTAAAAATCAATGGGCATTTATTCAGTCAAAGAATGATTCTTTACTTAAATTTTTACCCGAAAATGGGTGCCCCGATCCGGTAGCAATTCCTATAAATGATAGTTTGGTAATTATTTCGATGGATAGTGAATGGTGGTTATTTCCTTTTGATAAAAAGAATGAAGATGCAGACTGTAATTGTAGTACCGATCGTGATGTATTAAATTCATTAGCGGAATTATTATATCAAAATAGAAATAAGACGATTCTTTTTACTACACATCATCCATTCGCAAGTTATGGCAATCATGGTGGTTTTTTTTCATTGAAGGACTATATTTTTCCATTGACAGAACTCAATTCTAGTTTATACCTTCCTCTACCTATTATAGGATCCTTATATCCAATTATTAGAAAAACTTTTAGCAGTGCTGAGGACTTAAATAATCCTCGATATGAAGAAATGGTTCAACGGATTAGTTCCATATTTATGCACTTTCCAAATTTGATTCATATTTCAGGTCATGAACATAATTTACAATTAATAGATAATAAGCAAACGAAACATTTACAGGTGATTAGTGGATCTGTTGCACATAATGGCTATGTGAAAAATGGTAAAGATGCTTTATTTACAAGTAATAAGAATGGATATGTCATCATTGACTATTATGCAAATAATGATATTCAAATAAAATTTTATGAAAATATAAATAATAATTTCGTCAATAATTATAGTTATCATTGGAATCGTTATAAAAATATCCAACAACTAGATGATATTGCGTATGAGGACTTGAAAGGAGATAGTTTAACTATTGCTGTACATCCAGCTTATAATGAAGTCGGAAAATTACATAAATTCATTTATGGGAAAAATTATCGTAAAGAATGGGCTGCTGAAGTCAAACTGCCTATTTTAAGAATTTCCAAAATTGATGGAGGGTTAGAACCTGTAAAATTAGGAGGAGGTTATCAATCTACATCCCTTCGATTAGTTAATCCAGAAGGAAAAGAATTTACTTTACGTTCTGTCGAAAAGTCAACAGACTTAATTATTCCAGATGCATTCAGAGGTACGTTTGTTAAAAATTTATTAGATGACAATACGAGTAGTCAACACCCATATTCAGCTTTAGTTGTTCCGCCGCTTGCACATGCTATAGGGGTGCCTCATTCTGTACCCGAGATAGGTGTTGTTGCTTTTGATAAAAATATGGGCATGTATAAGCGTTTGTTTTATAATAAAGTTGCCTTACTAGAGGATAGAGATCCTCTAGGAAAAACGGATAACTATATTAAATTTATGAACAATCTGCAAAAAGATAATGACAATAGTTATGATGCACCTAATTTTTTGAAGGCTCGTATGTTGGATTTATTATTGGCAGATTGGGATAGGCATGGAGATCAATGGCGTTTTAAAAATTTGAATAAGAAAAAAGAAAATAAATATTACATCGCTATTCCTAGAGATAGGGATATGGTATTTAACAAAACGAACGGTGTAATTCCTCATATGTTCAAAAGAAATTATCTTATGCCGCGCGTTTTTGGGTTTGGAGATAATGTTATGGCAGGTTCTAATTATTATTTTTACAAATCTGCATTTTTGAACGCGCATCCGGCATCTCAGATTCCATATGATGTCTGGATGCGCTTAACTAGAGAATTTAAAACAGAAATGACAGATTCTGTTTTGAAAAAGGGATTAGATCAAATGCCTCCTGTTATTGAAAAAATGAGGTATAATGAACTATACACAGATTTGAAGGATCGTCGTGATGGTATAGAAAAAGCAATGGATAAGTACTATAAATTTTCCAATTATATAGTTGACTTGAAATTGAGTGATAAAAATGAATTGGTAAAATTGATGAATGTGGATAGCGTAAATGCAATCCACTTGATTGTTCAAAAAATATCCAAGCATGGTAAACTTGAAGATACTTTAGTTAATAAGATTTATCCAAAATCAATAACAAAGGAACTACGTATTTATTTGGGTAAAGGAGATGATAGTGTATTGATAGATAATCATTCATCTGTAAGGGTACGTATAATTGGAGGAAAAGGGGATAAAATTTATCATGTTGAAAATTCAAAAAAGAGAATTCGTATATATGACAGAAAAGAAGAGTTTTACAGTGGCGATACCAAAAAATTAAGTTATCACATATCAAAAGATAGTGCTAATCTTAGTTTTATTCCAACAAATTTATATAATACTATCGTTCCTAACTTGACCTTTGCATATAATCCAGATGATGGTATATTTCTAGGTGCAGCTAGTACAATTACACGACAAAGAGGTTTTAGAAAATCTCCTTATACCTCATTGCAACAAATTACAGCTACGCATGCCTTCAACACTAATGCATTTAATCTGAAGTATTACGGAGAGTGGTTAGATGTTTTTGGTAAAACAGATTTTGTTTTGAATACGATTATTAAAGCTCCAAATAATACACAGAATTTTTTTGGTGTTGGTAATGAAACTGTGTATGACAAAGATATACCTAATTTTAGGCGATATTATAGATCAAGATTTACTATTATAGATATCAACCCTTCACTGAGATGGAATGGAAAAAAGAAAAATTATTTTTCTGCTGGGCTTAGTTATCAATATTACCATTTGGGAGTGGATGAAAATACGGGAAGGTTTATTTTGAATACGGGTGAACTAAATTCAAATGATAGTGCTAGTATTAGAAATGATAAATCATATTTGGGTATTCGTATGTCCTATGTTTCAGATCGAAGAAATAATGCGATTTTACCTACCTATGGTTCATATTTTTACATAAGTACAGATGCTCAAACGGGATTAAATACCTATTCAAAATCTTATATTCAGATTAAACCACAGTTTTCTTTTTACAGAAATTTAAATAATAAAAGAAGTCTTGTTTTTGCAGATAGGATAGGAGGAGGAGTAACATTAGGAAATGCACCTTTTTATGAATCAATGTTTTTGGGAGGACAAGGTAACTTGTTAGGATATAGGCAATACCGATTTGCGGGTCAACATGCTTTTTATAATAATTTAGAATTGAGGTGGGCGATGGCGGATTTTGGAAATTATGTATTAAAAGGAGAATTGGGCTTGACTGGGTTTTATGATGTTGGGCGTGTTTGGGTTGATCATGAATATTCTAATAAATGGCATAATGCAATTGGTGGAGGGGTGTATTTTGCTCCAGCAAAATTGGCTGTATTTAGATTAACAATAGGTAAAACAACAGAAGGCTGGTATCCTGTATTTGGAATGGGTATGCGTTTTTAACCAAAAAGAGGATCATTGGATATGATCCTCTTTTTGGTTGCTAGTTATTGCCATTGAATGGTAATGTCTCCTGAGTTAGAATTTATTTTCATCGGTATTCCTCCGCCATTTATTTTCCCTATGATATATTTATTTGTGGCTCCTTTTCCGTCACTGAAATGATTTAAACTATTACAACTAATATTACTACCATGAATGTCCAAATCTGCAGCTATAGATTGTGGCGCTTTTAAATGCACATCACCAGAGGTGGTCACAATATTTATTTTTTCTTGAGGGATACTTATTGCTACGTTAACATCTCCACTAGTTGCATTTGCTTGTACAGATCCTTTTAGTAATTCTAGGGAAATATCTCCGCTAGTACTTTCTGACGTTGTATTTCCATAGTGCTTTTGGGCAATGATATCTCCACTAGTTGTAATTGCATTGAGTTCGCTACTACAATTTGTTAGAGTTATATCACCACTAGTAGAATGAAAATAAATTTTATTAGAAACGACATCTGTAAATGTTCCATCTCCACTTGTACAACTCATACTAATATTTCCCTTTATTTTTGAGAAAATAGCATCTCCACTAGTAGAAGTGTAATTGTGCGTTCCTGTAAGATTACTCATTTTTAAATCCCCAGAAGTTGTTTCTATCTGTGTATTCAAATTAGAAGATGTGTGTATTACAAAGTAAAATTGTACAGAATTATTATTGGAAAATGAGATGTTTTTTTGTCTAATTGCCTCGATATTTAAAAGATGATTATCCGTAACGATGTTTAAAGTATAATTGTTGGATATTAATTTTTCAATATCTTCTTTTTTCAATTTTTTGTTAGCGGCTTTTGCATATACTTCGACATATGGTGCTGTGTTGTCATCTCCGATTATTTCAAAATCCGCACTTGTTGCATTGCCTTTCAGGTCTTTAATTGATGCTTTTTGTAAGTCAATTTTCTGAATCAATTCTTTTTTACTATTAGAAAAAGATAGGTTATTATTGTCCTCATCATTCGTGTTTATGTATATTTTACAAGCTGAAAATGAAATAATGGATAATGATAAGATGGTGAAAATTTTTTTCATGTATTATATTTTAAACTAAGACGAATCGGAGAATAGATTTGTTACAATCTGTTTAGAATTTTTTCATTACCTTTATATTACACTTCTATTTTTGACATAAAGAAATTTGAATGGCTAAAGTATCCTTACTATTGACATTTATGCTGATAATTTTTGTAGATATTCTTGTTAAGAAGAAAAATAAAGAAAGAAAATTATTTATCAGGCAATTATCCCATGATGGTTGTGAATTCTTTAGTTAGTGTCTGATTAATTATATTTTATTGTAAAAAAATTAAAAATTCTTCAATATTCTAAGTTTATAAATTATTGCTGTATTCGTTAAAAGCAGTGTTACTTATATTTCTCCAATTCGCATTTTCTTCTTTGTAATTATTGTGTATTAGATACTCTTATTTATATTAAAATATTGTACAATATTTATACATTCTGATTGATAAAGAAAGATAATATGTATGTCTTGTTTTTTATAGGAAAAAATATGGAAAGTTTTATTTAAACGACTACCAACGCTGTAAATTATCCCACTTTTATATGTAAACTTAAACTACATCAACCTTTTTTCTTGATGTATTTCATTTTTAGAGAAGGGCCACCCATGTAATTTTGTCACTGTAAATACAAGTGTAAAATCTCCTAACATGGAGCAATAAAAAGTAAAAGATGAATCAAGAAGATCAAGAATTACAGACAGAAAAAAAGGGAAATAAGGTTTTGGTGGTAGGTGCAAGTGGGCTGATAGGTATCTCGGCTATCGAGGCATTTTTGGATGCGGGATGGATAGTTGTTGGTGCTTCAAGACGCAAACCGATATTGTTAAGCGGACGTACCTTGGAACATATAAAAGTTGATCTGCTTAATAAAGAAGATGTTTTCAAAACTTTTCAAAAATACAAAGACATTACACACGTAGTATACGCGGCACTGTACGAAAAGCCTAATGATCTTGTCGCAGGCTGGTCCGATGAGGAACAAATAAAGATAAATGACCAAATGCTGCGCAATGTGATAGAGCCCCTGATTGCAGTGGGTGCACCTTTAAAACATGTGTCCATTTTACAAGGAACAAAAGCTTACGGTGTTCATCTCCACCCGATCAATATTCCCGCAAGAGAAAGTGATCCACGCGATAATCACCCCAATTTCTATTTTGATCAACAGGATTATATTAGTGAAGCGGGTATCAAACACGGTTTTCATTGGACTGTATTACGACCACAATTGGTAACAGGTAAGATCGCAGGGGCGTTGAATATCCTTCCGGCTATTGGAGTGTATGCGGCAATTCGTAAAGAAAAAGGAGAATCATTTAGTTTTCCAGGTGGACCATCTTTTGTTTGGGAACTAGCGGATGCAGATCTTGTAGGGCAAGTGTTGCTTTGGTCAGCAACCTCTCCGAATGCCGCTGACGAGATTTTTAATGTTACCAATGGTGATGTATTTGAATGGCGTTCTGTCTGGCCGGCACTAGCCAAAACATTGGATGTACAGACAGGTGTAGATCATAGTTTTAGTATGGCAGCTTATATAGAAGAAAATAAGGACGTTTGGGCAAAAGTCGTAGAAAAATATGGGTTGCTTAATCATGACCTGAATGCATTTATTGGTCAAGGACATGCGCATGCAGACTTTGCCTTTGCTTATGGAGCACCACAAGGGCCCGTTGCATTTGTAAGTACGATTAAGTTGCGTCAGGCCGGTTTCTTCAAAGTTATCGACACTAGGGATGCGCTTACCGAAGCGTTGCAATCCTTTATAGACAGAAAGCTACTACCTCCGTCCATCGCATAGAATTTGGGTAAAAACTATCTCTATTTGTTCAATCAAGCGTTTTGGTTCTTTTCTTCCCTATTCAGGCACAAAAAAATACAACTATAGTATTTTTTTTGTGCCTATTTTTTATTGGTTGTGGATCCTTACTCTTATGCATTAAAAATAAAAAGTGTTAAGTTATTTTTATCTGTTTCTTTAAACCGATTATTTGTTTTATTTTGGTACTTTATACCAGTAAATAATCATCACTTGGATCCATATGCAATATTAGAGGCGTATTTGAATAAAAAAGCTCATTTTTCCAAAGAGGAGACATCGATATTTTTGGAAGCCTTTGAACTCAAAAAACTGAAGAAACGTCAATTTATTATTCAGCCCAATTTTGTAGCTAATCATCGCAATTTTGTGGTGGAGGGTTCACTAAGAGCCTATATCGTTTCAGATAACGGCACTAATCATACTATACAGCTCGCAATAAAAGATTGGTGGATCTCGGACTATAATTCTTATATATACCAGCAGCCTGCGACGATGTTCGTCATCGCAATGGAAGATTCTGTCGTATTGCAAATCTCCTATGAAAAAGAGAAGGAATTAAAAGCTTCTCACTATGCATTTGAAACTTTTTTTCGCGAGATGGCTGAGCGCTCTGCGGCTTATATGCAAAGACGGATTATTTCTAATTTAGTATTGGATGCCGAAGCACGATACGTCCATTTTCTAGAAACCTATCCAGATATAGTCGCTACTATTCCACAGTACGCGCTCGCTTCATTTTTAGGTATGTCTACAGAATTTTTATCCAGAATCCGTAGCAAACGATCCAAAAAAAATTGAACTAGATAATGGTTATCTCTTTGTATTTTTCATTTTTGTGATCCTTTTTATCGATAATATAGTGCCGTTAAAAATAATAAAAACTACAATAGAAATTCAATATTACACATTCTGTGTACTTCAAGGTATGTCGCCCAAAAGGTTAGCCAGATTTCTCACCTCCAGAATATCTTTATCTTTCACAGTTAGGGAGCATTATTTTAATTTTTTTCAGCAGATTTATAAGTGTAATTTGGATACAAATATTAATCTTGCCTAATATTTCAAGAATTTCTTCGGTTAGGTTTATATTCTTCCTTTTCATATTTTGTTATTTGAAATCAAAACTAGGTAGTGCATTTCATTCAATGAAAACGGCTTGAATTAGGCTACAATTAATTGTTCATTAAATGGTTGCTAAATAATTAAAACGTTATTATTTAGAGAGGTTTTTTTACTTCTATGATAAGCAATTTTTTGCTTTTTTGAGCGCTAAAAATAATGGAAATTAGGAAAATATACTTCTGTACCAAATAAAAAAGCAGCTATGAATTAAACTTCATAACTGCTTGATTTTTAAGTGACCCCGTCAGGATTCAAACCTGAAACCTACTGATCCGTAGTCAGTTACTCTATTCAGTTGAGCTACGGGGCCATTCCCTTATTGGGGTTGCAAAGATAGGATTGTTTTGTTTTATTGCAAAATAAAATCGTAACTTTTTATCAGAAAATGTGGAGTTTGATAAACTAACTATTGATAGTTTATTAAAATATGTGGATTGATTTGAATTATATATACAATATTTTAACTTTTGTTAGATGGATATTAATAAATAGCCTATTTGTGTGAAATTTATTAATTCGAATGTCGAAAAATTGTTATATCTTAGTGCTCCATTTTTTTAATTGTTTTACTTGTAATTCGAGTTGTTTATGCCTTTAGAGCCAATTAGAAAAGGACTGTATGATCCGTCCTTTGAGCATGATGCGTGTGGAGTAGGATTTGTAGCGGATATTCATGGCCATAAATCCCATAAAAATGTCGAGGATGCACTTACCGTATTGGAAAATATGGAGCATCGCGGTGCAAGTGGTTTTGAATTTAATACTGGCGACGGTGCTGGTATTATGATTCAATTGCCACATGAGTTTTTCTTTGACGAATGTATAAAGTTAGGAGTACATCTTCCTGCTTATTCAAGATATGGAGTCGGTGTATTATTTTTCCCTAAAGAGATCCGATTGCGAGAGGAGTGTAGGGAAATATTTAATCGATGTGCTGAGCAACTCGGATTGGAAATTCTATTATATAGACAAGTTCCTGTAAATCAAGAAGGTATTGGTTCGATTGCATTATCTGTAGAGCCAGAAATGGAGCATGTTTTTATTGCATGTCCAGACTATATTACGGATGCTGAAAATTTTGAAAGAAAATTATTTGTTTTAAAAAATTATGCGTCGCATTTGATCGCCAATACAGTGAAGAAAGATGAGGTTGGTTTTTATATTGCCTCCATGTCTTATCGTACGATTGTATATAAAGGTCAATTTACAAGTCATCAAGTTCGTTCTTATTTTCCTGACTTAAACAATAAGCGTTTAGTTTCCTCTTTTGGTTTAGTGCATTCTCGTTTTGCCACGAATACTTTTCCTTCTTGGGGATTGGCACAGCCATTTAGATATATCGCGCATAATGGAGAAATCAATACTTTACAAGGAAATCTAAACTGGTTAAAATCAGGAGAAAAAGGATTTGTTTCTTCCTATTTTACCAAAGAAGAATTGGATATGATTCGCCCAATTGTAGGCGGCGCGCAATCTGATTCAGCGAGTTTGGATAATATGGTAGAGTTGCTACACCTTTCAGGTCGCTCTCTTCCACACGTTTTGATGATGTTGGTTCCAGAAGCATGGGATGGAAATGAGCAAATGGATCCATTATTGAAAGACTTCTACGAATATAATGCCGCTTTATCCGAACCATGGGACGGTCCTGCTTCTATTGCATTTACAGATGGTAAAATAATCGGTGCGACTTTAGATAGAAATGGTTTACGCCCTTCTAGATATTGTATTACAAAAGAAGGTAGAATTATTTTGGCCTCAGAGAGTGGTACACTTCCAGTTGATCCAGAATCGATTGTTTCTTATGGCAAACTACAACCAGGTAAAATGTTTGTAGTGGATATGGAAAAAGGAATTGTCATCGATAATGATACGATTAAGGCGGAAATCTGTAAGAAAAAGCCTTATGGTGAATGGTTGACACAATATAAAATAAGACTAGAAGAATTACCCGAACCAAGGGTGATGTTTACACACTTAAGTCACTCTGAAATTATTAAATTTCAAAAGGCTTATGGATATACACAAGAGGATTTGAAATCTATCATTTTGCCCATGGCAATTGATGGAAAAGAACCTTTGGGAGCGATGGGTGTCGATGTTCCTTTGGCTGTATTGAGTGATCAGCCACAACATTTAAGTAGTTATTTTAAACAATTATTTGCACAAGTAACCAATCCGCCAATTGACCCGATTAGAGAAAGATTGGTGATGTCTTTGGCAACTTTTGTTGGAAATAGTGGTAATTTATTGGAAGAAGATGCGTTGGCTTGTCATACGTTGGTATTGAAGCAACCGGTACTTACCAATAAAGAATTGGAAAAATTACGTAGTATCGATACGGGTATTTTCCAAGCGAAAACTTTGCAAATGTATTTCCGTGCCAACGGAGAAGCTGGTGCTTTAAAAGCGGGTATCGAAAGACTTTGTCGTTATTCGGTAGATGCTGTGAATGACGGTTTTGAAGTGATCGTATTGAGCGATAGAGCGATAGATAGTGAACATGCGGCAATTCCGTCTTTATTGGCGGTTTCAGCTGTGCATCACCATTTGATCAGAAAAGGATTGAGAGGTAAAGTTGGTTTGGTCGTTGAAGCTGGTGATATTTGGGAAACGCATCATTTTGCATGTTTGTTGGGTTTTGGTGCCACTGCAATCAATCCATATTTAGCATTCTCTTCTATTCGAATGATGAAAGAAGATGGACGCATTGATTCTATGGAATCCGTGGATAGTTTGTTCGACAATTATATCCATGCAGTTTGTGAAGGTTTGTTTAAGATTTTCTCTAAAATGGGAATTTCCACTTTACAATCTTATCAAGGCGCACAAATATTTGAAATACTTGGTATTAAAAAAGAGGTGGTTGAGCGATATTTCACAGGTGCAGTTACAAGATTTCAAGGAATTGGTTTGGATGAAATAGCAAAAGAGAGTTTGTACAAACATCAATTTGCTTTTCCGAAAAAAGAAATTCCGGTGGAATTGTTGCCTGTCGGAGGTTTGTATCAATGGCGTAGAAAAGGGGAAGCACATTTGTTTAACCCGACTACGATTCATTTATTACAACATTCTACGCGTACCAATGATTATAGTTTGTATAAAAAATATGCAAAAGCAATCAATGATCAAGAGGAAAAAGCCATCACGCTTAGAAGTTTGTTAGAATTTGTTGGGAAAAAACCTTCGATTTCTATAGATGAAGTTGAGCCCGCAGAAAGTATTTATCATCGATTTGCGACTGGTGCGATGAGTTTTGGCTCGATTTCATGGGAAGCGCATACGACTTTGGCAATTGCGATGAACAGAATCGGTGCAAAAAGTAATACGGGAGAAGGAGGAGAAGATGAAAGCCGCTATCAACCTATGGAAAATGGGGATAGTATGCGTTCTGCAATCAAACAAGTTGCATCTGCACGTTTTGGTGTGACGAGTTACTATTTGACAGAAGCAGATGAATTACAAATAAAAATGGCACAAGGTGCCAAACCTGGAGAAGGAGGTCAATTGCCAGGATTTAAAGTGGATGAATGGATTGGTAAGACACGTCATAGTACGCCGGGTGTTGGTTTGATTAGTCCGCCACCGCATCATGATATTTATTCTATCGAAGATTTGGCTCAGTTAATTTACGATTTGAAAAATGCCAATAGAAAAGCAAGAATCAATGTAAAATTGGTGTCCAAATCGGGGGTCGGTACTATCGCTGCTGGTGTTGTAAAAGCCAAAGCAGATGTAGTTTTAATTTCTGGTTTCGATGGTGGTACAGGTGCTTCTCCGCAAAGTTCGATCAAACATGCAGGTCTTCCTTGGGAACTTGGTTTGGCGGAAACGCATCAAACTTTGGTGATGAATAAGTTACGTTCTCGTGTTGTCGTGCAAGCGGATGGACAGATGAAAACGGGTCGTGACCTTGCTGTTGCGGCTTTATTAGGTGCAGAAGAATGGGGTGTTGCAACTGCTGCGTTAGTGGTAGAAGGTTGTATTATGATGCGTAAATGCCATCTAAATACTTGTCCTGTAGGTATCGCAACACAAGATGAAGAATTAAGAAAAAGATTCACTGGTGCCGCAGATCACGTGGTAAACTATATCAATTTCATGGTACAAGAGTTACGTGAAATTATGGCGGAATTGGGATATCGTACCGTCAATGAAATGATCGGTCAAGTGGATAGTTTGAAATTACGTGACAATATTGCACATTGGAAATACAAACATTTGGATTTATCTCCGATTTTGTACAAACAACCAGATGATAGCGACACAACGTTATATCATACAGAAGATCAAGATCATGCCTTAGAAGATATTTTGGATTGGCAGATGGTGAAAGCTGCGATGCCGGCATTAGAAGCTGGGCAAAAGGTATCTGCTGCATTCCCAATTAGAAATGTCAATCGTACTGTAGGAACCCTTCTTTCTAATGAAATCACCAAATTGTACAAAGATGCTGGACTTCCTGAAGATACAATCAAAATGAAGTTCTTCGGAACTGCTGGACAAAGTTTCGGAAGCTTCGCTGCAAAAGGTTTGACTTTGGAATTAGAAGGTGATGGCAATGATTATTTCGGTAAAGGACTAAGCGGTGCGAAAGTAATCGTTTATCCATCCAAAAAAGCAACGTTCAAAGCAGAAGAAAATATCATTATCGGAAATACCGCCTTCTATGGTGCGACTTCTGGTGAAGCATTTGTTCGTGGTAAAGCAGGTGAACGTTTCTGCGTAAGAAATTCTGGTGCGAAAGTCGTAGTTGAAGGTTTGGGCGCGCATGGTTGCGAATATATGACGGGTGGTATTGTAGTCGTACTAGGAGCCGTTTCCAAAAATTTCGGTGCGGGTATGAGTGGCGGTATCGCTTATGTCTACGATGTAAATAATGAATTACCACAATTATATAATCCGGAAATGGTGGATTTAGATCCGGTAATCGAGCAAGAAGATATACAAGAATTAGCGACTTTGTTGGAAAAACATGCTGCAAATACAGAAAGTCCTGTGGCTGATTTCCTTTTGAATGATTTAGAAAATCAATTGAAGCATTTTGTAAAAGTTTTCCCACGTGAATACAAGAAAGTATTGGCGGAAAGAAAGAAAAAAGAATTGTCTATTTCTTAATCTCAACAAAGCGATTATTTATTTAAAAAATTTTTGAATCTTACTATTATGGGGCATAAAACCGGATTTATAGATTATACAAGAGAAGAACCAAATTACCGTTCGATCGAAGAACGTGTAAGTGATTATAAAGAATTTCATGAAAAATATACACCTTCCAACTTGAATCATCAAGCGGCAAGATGTATGGATTGTGGTGTGCCATTTTGTACAAATGGTTGTCCTTTGGGAAATGTGATTCCAGATTTCAATGATGCGGTTTATAGAGGTGCATGGAAAGAAGCGTATGATATTTTATCTTCTACAAATAATTTCCCCGAATTTACAGGCCGTATTTGCCCAGCACCTTGCGAAAGCGCTTGTGTTTTAGGCATCAATCAACCTCCTGTGACAATTGAAGAAATCGAAAAGCATATCATCGAAATTGCATTCGAACAAGGTTTTGTTCAACCTAGAATACCTAAAACAAGATCGGGTAAAAAAGTGGCGGTAATTGGTTCTGGTCCTGCGGGATTGGCGGCAGCTGCACAATTGAACTATGCGGGTCATACGGTAACCGTTTACGAACGTGATGATGAACCAGGTGGTTTGTTGGTATATGGAATTCCCGATTTTAAATTGGAAAAATGGGTAGTCAAAAGAAGAATTGATATTTTAAAAGAAGAAGGTATTATTTTCAAATGCAATGCTAATGTTGGCGTCAATGTGAAAATTAATGACCTTCTTCGAGAAAATCAAGCGATTATATTAGCAACGGGTTCAACTGTTCCAAGAGAATTAGAAATTCCCGGTCGTGACTTAAAAGGTATTTTCCCTGCTATGGAGTTTTTGAAACAACAAAATAAAATCAATTTAGGGAAAGATCCATTAGGTGGAAAAGGAATCGAGAGTAACGTTGCGTCTGAACTTATTTCAGCCGCTGACAAAAAAGTTGTCGTAATAGGAGGTGGTGATACAGGAAGCGATTGCGTTGGTACAAGTAATCGCCAAGGAGCAACTTCCATCATGCAATTGACACATGGACCAAAACCTCCATCTGATCGTACCGATTATATGCCTTGGCCAGGCGTTCCAGCGATATTTACAACATCCTCCTCTCAAGAAGAAGGTGTGATTAGAGAATTTGGCTTGGCGCCGTTGTCTTTTGTAGGTGATGAAAATGGAAATCTTACAGGGTTGAAAGTGGCTTCTTTGGAATGGCAAATTAGTGAAAAAGGCAAACGTATAGGAAGTATACACAAAATAGGAAGTGAAAAAATCATTCCTTGTGATGTAGCATTGCTTGCAATGGGATTCATTCATCCGCAACACGAAGGACTTTTGGATGAATTAGGTGTTGAGCTAGATTTGAACGGAAATGTAAAGGCTAATAACAAAAATTTCGTTACCAATATTTCCAAAATCTATGCATGTGGTGACGCAAGAAAAGGACAATCTTTGGTTGTTTGGGCGATTAGTGAAGGACGCGAATGTGCTAGAATCGTTGATGAAGCATTGAGTAATGGAATATCCGAATTAGAATCAAAAGATGAGAATATTTTGATTGCAAATGGTTAATTTTCAAATAATTATATTGTAACAAAGGTTGCCAATATTGGCAACCTTTGTTATTTTTTTTCTCGCCGAAACATTCGTCAGGGACAAATGATGTTTAGTCTCTCCCTGAGATAATGCGTTACTCTTTCTTTGAATGGGACAGTAACGGAAAAATAAAGTCGTCTGAAGGCTATCCATTGGGATATTTGAATATAATTCTTACGTTTATTATTAGTTTGTTAATACAATCGGATTAAAAATCTTGTATTTTTTGCAATGAAATTGTCACTGAAGAGTCCGCGGCTTATTTTTTTAATAGCAGTTTTCCATGAATTTCTTCTTTGAATTCATGTTTGTATCTTCTGTGTGACCAAAGATAATTGGCTGGATTTTTTCGGATGGAGGCTTCTAAGAATTTTACAAATTCAACAATCAATTCACCAGATTGTAATTCGCGAGCATTTTTCGTTAATAGGGTTAGTTCGGCTTTATAATAACCTCGTCTTTCTGGGAAAATATTACAAAACACTATTGCGGTATTATAAAATCTAGCACTTTTTTCAGGTCCATTTACAAATGGTGCATTTTTTCCAAAAAATGGAACCCAATTGGCATATTCTGGACCGCCGGGATTCTGATCACTTACTAATAGTTGTGCAAAATGTTTTCTTCTATAAGGTTGAAAATCATGTCCATATGTATGTGCTGAAATTAGTTTGCTTCCAAATCGGCTTCGTAAATTTTGAAACACACGATTAATTGCTTGGTTCTTAATCGGCATATATACAAGCAATAAGTTTTCACAATCAAATTTTTCAGAAAATGCTAAATTGGCAAATTCCCAATTAAAAAAATGTCCTAAAAGCACATTAAAGCTTTTTCCTTCTTTTTTCAATTCTTCCAAAATAGAAAGATCTACTTGAAAATGATGGCGAATACGTCTACGAGGCAGCGTGAATAATTTGATTGTTTCGATGAAATTATCAGTAAGTAGGTAATAGAATTTATGGCAAATTTGTTTTCTTTCTGCTAATGTTTTTTCGGGAAATGCAATTTCTAAATTATTTAAAATGATAGTTCTTCTATACTTCACAACTTTTTCCAATGTAAAAGCCGCCAAGTCACTAATCAAATAGAGAATTGGAAAGGGTAATAAAGATAGCAGGTAAAGAAAACTGTAAGCTATATAATACATCGACAACGCAAAACTATAAAATTATATTTTGTAATAATGGGCTTTTTTCAGGATAATCTGTATTGTAGTGCAATCCACGGCTTTCTTTTCTGAATTGTGCGGATTTTACAATCAAATATCCAACCGTAATAAGGTTGCGCAATTGGCATAATTGCGGAGACACTTTTGTGGATTTATACATTTTTTCCGTTTCTTCAAATAACAAATCTAAACGAGTCAAGGCTCTATCCAGACGAATATTGTTGCGAACAATACCGACATAATTACTCATTATTTGTTCCAATTCCTTACGACTTTGTGTAATCAAAATCATTTCTTTAGGATCGCTAGTTCCTTTAGTATTCCAATCAGGAATGTCCGTTTCTTTCAAATCATTGGCAATTCCAGCCCTAATTTTTCTTTCTGTATCCACATAGGCACGATGTCCGAATACCATTGCTTCTAGCAAACTATTAGAAGCAAGACGATTAGCGCCATGTAAGCCCGTACTGCTACATTCTCCGCATGCATATAGATTGAGTATGGAAGTTCGCGCCCACTCATCCGTTTTAATTCCTCCACAACTATAATGCGCTGCGGGCGCTACCGGAATCATATTTTGGAATACATCTATACCAATATTCAAACAATGCTCGTATATATTTGGAAAATGATGTTTGAATTTTTCCTCATCCATCGCACGACAATCTAACCAAACATGTTCGGCACCGTCTTTTTTCATTTCATTGTCTATTGCTCTTGCGACGATATCTCTAGGGGCAAGATCTTTGCGTGGATCATATTTTTCCATAAAGGCTTCATTTTTGTTATTACGCAAAATCGCACCGTCGCCACGGACAGCTTCGGAAATCAAGAAAGAAGGAGATAAGCCCGGTTCAAATAAAGCAGTTGGGTGAAATTGAATGAATTCCATATTTTCAATACGACCTTTTGCACGATACACCATAGCTACACCATCCCCTGTTGCAATCGTAGGATTGGTCGTAGTTTTGTAGACTTGACCACAACCGCCGGAAGCTAATAATGTAATATTAGAAAGAATTTTTTCAATTTTGTTGGTTTTCAGATTAAGCACATACACTCCAAAACAACGAATGTCGTGTGTCGATTTTGTAACTAGAAAACCCAAATGGTGCTGCGTAATTAGATCGAGAACATAGCAATTTTTCAATAATTCAATATTGGGAAGGGTTTTCATTTTTTGGATCAATGTGCGCTCCATTTCCCAACCTGTAATATCCTTATAATGCAAAATTCTAAATTCGCTATGTCCACCTTCTCTGCCTAAAGCGTATTCTCCTGCCTCCGTCTTGTCAAAGTCTGCTCCATATTGGATAATTTCCTTAATGCGCGTAGGACCTTCTTTTACGACGATCTCGACAGATTCTTTATTGCACAATCCATCCCCAGCAATCAGCGTATCTTCGATATGTTTTTCATAACTATCATGCTCTTTATCCCAAACGCCAGCAACGCCGCCTTGTGCATACTTGGTGTTTGTTTCCTCTGTTTGAGTTTTTGTTATTATCGTAATTTTTTTGTCTGGGTACTTCTGTGCCACTTTTATAGCGTATGTCAATCCGGCGATACCGCTACCTATTATCAAAAAATCTGTCTGCATATCCATTGTTTAACACAAAAAAGAAAGTATGCAAACGTACGAAAAAAGGATTTTGTCAGTTAAAAAAACAATTTACCTATTTAGATTTTAAATTTGTTGCATGACAGCAGTGATATTATGGATTTTAGCGGGCTTGCTTTTTTTGTATTGTATTTTGATTTTACAATATTATGGTTGGTTTAAAAAGTTACAACCATTTATTACGGACAAAAAAGTCACACCTCAAATTTCATTTTCCATAATCATTCCTGCAAGAGATGAAGCAGACAATATTGGTAAATGTGTTCTTTCCATATTGAAAAATAAATATCCTTTACATTTATTTGAAGTCATTGTAATTGATGATTTTTCTTCAGATAAAACTTGTGCGGTTGTAGAAAATATACAAAAGCAATATCCTAATTTGCGTCTATTTCACATGGCGGAATTAATTCCCAATGCTGCCAATCTGAATTCTTACAAGAAAAAAGCAATAGAATTAGCGATAGGTAAATCTGCTCACAATTGGATTATTACGACCGATGCAGACTGTCAAGTAGGTGAGGAGTGGTTGCGGTCTTTCAATAATTACATACTACAAGAGGATAAAGTATTTGTCGCAGCACCGGTTTCATTTATTGATACGGGGAGTTTTTTGAGTAAATTT
Organism: Rhizosphaericola mali; assembly: GCF_004337365.2. GTDB lineage: Bacteria > Bacteroidota > Bacteroidia > Chitinophagales > Chitinophagaceae > Rhizosphaericola > Rhizosphaericola mali. The sequence continues at coordinate 224,999 of NZ_CP044016.1, forward strand.
CAATATTTAGATTTTTTGAGTTTGCAGGGGATTACAGCGGCTGCGGTCAGCGCTGGTGTACACAGTATGTGTAATGGTGCCAATCTTTGTTATCAAAAAGATGCATTTTTTCATGTCGAGGGATTTAAGGGCGTAGATCATTTGGCGAGTGGTGATGATATGTTTTTGATGCATAAGATTTTGAAAAAATATCCAAAATCGGTTGGTTATTTATTTGCACAAGAAGCCATAGTAGAAACTTTGCCGATGGATACAGTAAAAGGATTTATCAATCAAAGGATTCGCTGGGCGAGTAAAGCGGATAGTTATCAAGATAAAAGTATCATCGCGGTGCTGGCATTGGTGTATTTGGTCAATGTGTTTTTTATAGTTGGATTTATTTTTTCCTTATTTGAATGGACTACATTTCGGTTTTGGCTAGGATTATTTATAGTTAAGATTATAGTTGAAATGTTTTTTCTCACACCAGTTGCCAAATTTTATAAAGGACAAAGATTGATGAAATATTTTCCGATAATGGAATTGCCACATTTGGTATATACAGTTGTTGCTGGATTTTTGGGGAAATTTGGAAAGTATCAATGGAAGGGGCGAACTGTAAAATAAAAAAAGCCGAAATAGTAACCTATTTCGGCTTTTTTTCTAGTCGGTAAATTTGTAACCCACACTTCTCACTGAGTGAAAATGTTGCGGATTGCGACTATCTTCCTCAAAATATTTTCTAAAGTTAAGAATGAAATTGTCGATCGTGCGCGTCGCAGGATATACATTGTAACCCCAAACTACTTGCAGGATTTTTTCACGAGGTACAACTTCGTTTTTATTTTCTATCAGTAATTTCAATAGCATCGCTTCTTTCTTACTCAACTCGATCGTTTTCCCTTGATAGTTGATCGCTTGTTGAGATGCAAATTCTATTTTATTATTTCCAAAATTATAGTTGTCGCCGATAGATTCTTTTTCTTGTATTTTACGGTTTTTGATAATCAATTTTTTGACACGCAAAAGCAGCTCTTCCAAATCAAATGGCTTGGTCAAATAATCATCTGCGCCCTTTTTTAGTCCGTTTACTTTATCTGCACTAGAGTTTTTGGCACTTAGTATTAAGATAGGGGATTCTATATTTTGTAAACGAAGGCTTTCTGTAACACTGATTCCGTCCATTTCTGGAATCATGATGTCCATAATAATCAAATCGAAATATTCTGCAAGGGCAGACTTTAAAGCGACTTGTCCATCATAAGCCGATGTGACTGAATAACCCTCTAACTCCAGATTTAGTTTTAAAGTTTCATGAAGACTTTCCTCATCTTCTACCAATAATATATTTGCGTTATATTCCATTATTATTTTTGCTTAAAGGTAATTGTATAGTAAATATAGTGCCATGCGGCTGATTATCGTGCACAAAAATCTCCCCTTTATGATCTGTGACTATTTTATGACAAAGAAATAATCCTAACCCTGTACCTTTTGATTTGCGTGTTTCTTCATTTCCTACACGATAAAATTTATCAAAAATTTTCTTTTTTTCCTTGTCAGGAATACCTGCTCCTTGATCAGCAAATGACAATTCACAATATTTATTGTTCTGTTTTAAACCAATGGTGATCTCATTTCCCCTTTGGGAATATTTACGGGCATTATCCAAAAAATTATTGATCAGAAGTTGAATCAATTGATATTCTCCTAAGATAAAAATAGATTTCTCAATATGAGACAAGATTATTCTATCTGAATATCTATTTTGAAAATCAATCACACTATGATGCAACATTTCACTGAGATTCATCATTTGTTTATTGAAAGAGTATTCATTGGTTTCCAATTGAGATGCCATAAGAATATTGCTTATTAAGACATCTAAGCGCTTGGTCTCTTCTACAGAATTGGATAATAGTTTGTCCCTTTTCTCTTTTTCAAAATCACGTTTTAAGATTGTCTCAATATTGAGTTTAATAATAGCCACAGGAGTTTTGAGCTCATGTGTGACTGCCATCATAAAATTTTGTTGTCTTTTGGATAAAAGCAATTGTTGGCGTGCCGTCCAATAAACAAATAGACCTCCTGATAGTATTACTAGTAAAAAGGTAGATCCTTCACCAATGTATTGAAATGTTTTACGTTTTTTTGCATCCTTTAAGGCCTCCACTTTTTCATAGTAATAGCTTTCGTCCTTACGCAATTCCTCTAGACGATATTGATACATTTGCTGGTTTTGTTTTTCCAAAGAGACAAACCACCAGATAAATCCACTGACGATATACACCAGTAGAAAACAGAATGCGGTCGTTAATATATTGAGCTGTTGGCCTTTTAAACTATTTTTCATTGACACAAATTTCGAAATAGATAATACAATATCCAAATTTGCCTACTTTTGACGAGAATAAAATAATTGAAATGCTATATTCTATGACGGGCTACGGCCGTGCGGAGCAGATAATAAATAATAAAGTTTACTTGATCGAACTAAAATCGCTTAATGGAAAACAACTAGATCTCAGGTTAAATATGCCTTTGATTTTGAAACCATTTGAAATCGAAATTAGGAATCAAATCAGTGAAGGGCTCAATCGTGGTACGGTAGAATGTATTATTTCCCTTAAGGATAATAATGGTGCTAAGGCAGTGACGATCAATAAGGAATTGGTAAAAACCTTTTATAATTCCATCAAAGAAGTGGGAGATGAGCTAGGTTTGTCTACCGAAAATATTTTGCCTGCAATTTTAAAAATGCCGGAAGTTGTAGTCGCTTCCAACGAAGTTGTGACTCCAGACGAATTTAAATTGATCTCTCAAACATTGAAGAAATGTATTGATAGTATCAACGAGCATCGCAAAAATGAAGGTGCAGTTTTAGAAAAAGATTTACTTTCTAGAATTGAGAAAATTGAAGCTTTGCAACCCGTGATTGCATCACACGAAGAAACACGACGTGGAAAAATAAGAGAAAATTTGGTCAAATTATTGAACGAAAATGTAGGCAAAGAACAATACGACGGTAATAGATTGGAACAAGAATTGATTTACTATATCGAAAAAATTGATATTCACGAAGAGCAAGTTCGGTTACAAAACCATTGCAATTATTTCAGATCGATATTGCAAGATAATTCTATGGCAAAAGGTAAAAAGATCGGTTTTGTATTGCAAGAATTGGGAAGAGAGATCAATACAACCGGTTCCAAAGCTTACGATGCTGAAATTCAAAAAAGTGTTATCTTGATGAAAGACGAATTGGAAAAAGCAAAAGAACAAGTTTTGAATGTTTTATAATTGGAATATGTATATAAAAAGATTATTCATTTTTTTAGCTATTGTTATAGTTTGGATTTCATGTAAACCTATTGGGATATATGAAAAAATGGCGACAGTTCCACAGCATGAATGGAGTAGCCAATTCAAGCCAGATTTCACATTTGCGATCAAAGATACAACGGTTAGATATAATATTTTTATTGTGATAAGACATACAGATTCCTATCATTACAATAATATTTGGTTGAATTTTTCGTCCATCGCGCCAGCAGATACAGTCGTCACTCAAAAAATAAATTTGAAATTGGGAGACAATAAAAAATGGTTGGGAAGCAGCATGGATGATGTTATAGAACACAGAATATTGGTTAACAAAGATCCTGTGGCATTGAAACAAGGAAACTATATTTTTATGTTACAGAATGCTATGAGAGAAGATCCACTAGAGAACGTTTTAAATGTTGGAGTAAGAATAGAAAGAGCCGAATAAGGAATAAAATATATAACATGCGGGCCTGATTGTAAAAACAGTCAGGCTTTTTTTATTGCATAAAAGTTAGATTTCTAACCCATTTTTTGAATAAATTCAATAATAACTAACGTTTGTTTATATATAAATAAAAGTTTAAAAAATGTTAATTGTTTTTTGGATGATTCTTTATTAATGCGATAGCTTTGGATTACTCTATTCAACGAATGCCATTATTTGATTGCTAAATTAAACGCTTTATGAAATGTATTATTTCTTTCAAAACACTGTTTTTGAGTTTGTTTGTATTATGTTGTTCAACCAATCTTTTTGCTCAAACGGCCATTTTAAAAGGCCGAGTAATCGATGAAAAAGGAAATCCAATTGCGAATGCAACTGTTGCGAATGCAGATGGAAATGAAAAAGTTGAGACTCAAGAGAATGGAATTTTTTCTTTAAAGATTCCTATCAATGTATCAAACTTAAATATAGCACATGTTGGTTTTGTCTCAAAAGTTATCCAAATTCAAAACTTAAATGATTCTGTTATTGTAAAACTTGCTGAAGTTGTTTCACCTTTAGACGAAGTTATAGTGGTAGGTTATGGTACTGCGAAAAAGAAGGATGTGACTGGTTCGATCGTAAATCTTACATCGAAAGATTTTAATAAGGGTGGTGTTATAACTAATCCTATACAACAAGTAGCCGGCAAGGTCGCTGGTCTTGTTGTAACCCAGCCTAGCGGCGATCCTAATCAAAATGTAAATATTAGATTAAGAGGGCAGACCTCTTTAACTGGAAATCAATCTCCTTTAATAGTAGTGGATGGTGTGCAATTGCCAGATCCTAATATGATTAGCACTATTGCTCCTGGTGATATTGTAAGTTATGATGTACTTAAAGATGCATCTGCGACTGCAATTTATGGCGCGCGAGGGGCCAATGGTGTTATTTTAATCGGGACAAAACATGGTGCATCTGGTAAGGCTCAAGTAGATTATGCTGGTTCGGTTACGATGGATCATAGGGCTAAGAAATATGATCTTTTAAACGCCTCTGAATATTTAGCAGCAGGTGGAAAGACGAATAATGCGGCAGCACCTCCTTATAATTATACTTTGTCTAATGGCAATACAGATTGGATGGATGCCATAACTAGAACTGGTGTTACTACTAATCAAAATATTGGTATATCTGGAGGCTCACCAACTTTTAACTATCATGGTTCTTTTAACTATATAAATCAGCAGGGTATTATCATTAATAGTGGGAAAGAGATGTATGGCATTAATTTTAATGCACAACAAAAATCTTTTGATAATAAACTTGTAATTACTATGGGTATTAATAGTAATAGAGTCAATCGTAAATATGTAGACCCCTCGATATTTTATTATGTATTAGAGATGCCTCCTGTGGCGCCTATTTATGATTCGTCTGGAGGATACTATGGTTTTTTTAATAGTTTTGATGTTAATAATCCTGTTCCAAAGCAAAAAATGCAAATAAATAAAGGAACGGATCAAACGATGTTGATCAATGGATCAATTGACTATGAATTAATTAAAGGTCTGAAATTGGGTGTTACCGGTGCAATGTCTTTTTATAATTTGCAAGTAGATTACTTTCAGCCAGTATTACCAGGTTATGGAAATATCAATAAAGCGGGTAAATACACAGAAAATAACAATTCTAAACGAGGGGATATTCATGCAAATTATTTAAAAGAATTGGGAAAGCACAGTATCAATGCAACTGCAGTTTATGAGTATAATAAATTTACCTATGATAATTATGCTGCCGTCGGACAAAATTATATCTATGAAGGTTATGAAAATAATAATCTTGGAGGGGGCAATCCTGAGAGAAATATAATCAACTCTACTAAAAATGGTTATTTACTCATTTCTTTTTTGGGAAGAATTATGTACAACTATGATAGTAGATATTATTTGACCGCAAGTTTGCGTAGAGATGGTTCTGATAAATTCGGATCCGCTCATCAATGGGGATATTTCCCATCTATATCTGCATCTTGGAGAATCAATCGAGAAAAGTTTATGGAAGGTGTCACTTGGATAAATGATCTTAGATTGGGGGCAGGCTTTGGACGAACAGGAAATGCAGATGGGCTAGCACCTTATCAAACCTTATCCTTATATGGTCCAAGTGGCATATATTATAGTCCATCTACTCCAGCTTATAGTTATCCAACTTCTTACACTGCTTCTCAAAATCCTAACAAAGATTTGAGATGGGAGACTCGTCAGGGCGTAAATGTCCAATTGGAATTTGGTTTGTTTAAAAATAGATTGTCAGGTAGTGTAAATGTCTTTAGTGATAAAACAAAAGATATGATATACAACTATACGGTACCAACTCCTCCATTTTTTGTAAATAATATTTGGGCAAATGTTGGAGATCTTACCAATAAAGGCTGGGAAATACAATTAAATGGTGATGTGATTAGATCTAATGATTTTAAATGGAATTTGGGTGGACAGATCAGCTTTGTTAAGACTAGGGTTGCTAACCTTTCAGGGACTTATAATGGATATGAATTAAATACAGATCAGATTATCGCAGGATCAGCAGCTGGAAGAGGTTTGAGTAATGCTTATTTGACTTATTTGAAAGTGGGCTATTCTCCCTATGTATTCTTCTTGCCACACTATGTAGGTCTTGATGCAGATGGAAAAGAACTGTTTGACAATGGGAATGGAGGTACTGTTGGAAGTGCAGGTTTAAATAATGATATGAAAAGATATATCAATCCCGCACCTAAATTTACTTATGGTATTAATAATTCCTTCTCTTATAAAAATTGGGATTTGAATTTTTTCTTAAGAGGTGTTTCTGGTCAAAAAGTATATAATGGTGTACGCATGTTAATTGATAATGTTGGAGGTTTAAACAATGGTAATATGACTAGGAGTGGACTTGCTAGCGGAGATAAAGATGATAAAATCCTTTCTGATAAATGGTTGGAAAATGCTTCTTTTTTAAGATTAGATAACGCAACGATTAGTTATTCATTTAAGAAATTGTCTAGTAAAGTTGACAATCTACGTGTGTATTTCACAGGAAATAATCTTTTTGTAATTACTAAATATAGAGGTTTAGATCCGGAAGTACAGATAACAAGCAGCAGCTATTTGGATGGTTCTACTGGAGCGAAGACAACATTAAATAATGCTTATATTGATCAAGTATATACAGGTAATAATAGTGATAATGCCTACTATAAATCTAGATCATTTACCCTTGGTGTCAACCTTTCATTCAAATAATCCAAATTATTATTTCAAATAGATTAAAAAGTTTATAATGAATAAGTTAAATATAAAAAATACACTTTTGATAAGTATTTTGGGTATTGGTATTTTATCCGCCTGTACCAAGCTAAATACACCTGTTTATAGTGGCGTAGAAAGTGATAAATTTTGGCAGACAGAAGCGCAATTTAATGCAGGTATTGCTCCCATTTACACGCAAATGCAAAATTTGGTAATATGGGATAATGTTGAATTAAATGAAGTGTCTACAGATGAAATTATAGTGCCTACCAGAGGAAATGACTGGTATGATAATGGTAATCATCAAAGAATTTATTTACATACTTGGACAGCTACAGACGGACCTATTAATACTGCGTGGGGTAATATATTTACTGGGATTGGTAGATGTAATTATACCCTAAATGTTATTGAAAATCTGACGACGATTCCATCTACAATAGATACTAGTGAATATGTAGCAGAAATAAAAATAATGCGTGCTTATTATTATTTATTGGCCTTGGATTTGTTCGGCAACGTGCCTTTAGTTAAAGATTTTAATACCGATCCCAATACGGTTACTAATAATAAAAGTTCGGAGGTATTTAATTTTATTGAATCTGAATTAAAGGCGAGCATTCCTAATATTTCTACCGCAGTTGATTTAACTACTTACGGAAAAGCTACTAAATGGATGGGTTATGCAGCTTTGGCAAAATTGTATTTAAATGCTCAAGTGTACACTGGTACTGCAAGATGGGCGGATTGTGCTAGTGCTTGTGACTCCATTATTTTATCTAATAACTATACTTTAGAAGCTAATTATTTTGATAATTTTAAAAATGTTAATGATGCTTCTAAAGAGAATATTTTTGTAGTTCCTTATGATAGTAAATATATTTCCGGAAATCAAAAGGAAAATCAAACACTCCATTATGCTGATCTGCCTGCGTTTACTTTGTTGGGAGGAATGTTTAATGGTTGGTCCTCACATGGTGATTATTTCTATGGTAATTTTGATACTGCAGCAGTTTATAGCGCATCTGCAGGGAAAATTTATAAAACATACAATGACCAGAGATCTGGACAATTTTTGTTTGGGCAACGTTATAGTGAAGTTCAAGCCTATCCTCCATCTCAAAATGTATTATCCTATTCCTCTACAGGTGCCATTACGAGTGATGGACTCGCTTTGTCCTATGAGCCAAATTTTACAGCGCTTTCCAATAATACAATTCCTGGAAAACTTACAGGTGCAAGAAATATAAAATATTTTCCAGAAGCAGGGACTGGAAATGGAATAACACAAAGTAATGATGTTGTTGTATTTAGATTGGCAGATATCCTTTTAATGCGTGCGGAAGCTATAATGCGTGGTGCGGCCGCTGGAAGCACTGGTAGTGCTGTCAGTCTAATTAATCAAATAATTCAAAGGGCTTACAATAATTCTGATCATAATTGGACTGCCGCTGATGTAACTTCCACAAAATTATTAGCAGAAAGAGCGCGAGAACTTTCTTGGGAAGGTTGGAGAAGGCAGGATTTAATTAGATTTGACGTGGCAGATGGTACGAGTTTATTTAATGGCGTACGTAACGGAACTAGATCTCCAAACAAACCAGCTGATGCAGGAACGTATACAAGATTATATCCGATACCCGATCCGCAACATTCTGCCAATTCGAACTTGGTGCAAAATCCTGGTTATCCAAGTTTTTAATCACTTGTTTTTAAAGAAAGGGCTAAGCAATAGCCCTTTTAATTTAAAGTAATTATGAGAATATTATTATTGTTATTGTTATTGCTTTTCCCGCTTTTAGTAATTGGACAAGATTCTTCTTGGATTATATCAGCAAAAAAAATTGATCCGAATAACTATTATGGAGCAACTGTTGCGAATGGAGTAATTGGTTTAGTATCATCGCCAAAACCATTTACAATAAAGGATATTGTATTGAATGGAACTTTTGACCAATATGGAAGAGGGCAAGTAAGCAATATTTTAAGAGTATTCAATTTCATGAATTTTAGCTTAGATATAGATGGTACTCAAATTGAAAGAATTGATCAAGTCAACAATTTTGTACAAGAATTAAACCTTAGGGATGGTGCATTTACCACTACATTAGTTATACCTCAAAAAGCTAAAATTAAATATACCTACTATGCACTAAGGCAACTACCATTCAATGCATTGGTTGATATTGAAGTGGAAGCATTGAAAACAATGGAAATAGCTCCTGCTAGTATTATTGAAGCACCTGAAATGCTTAGGAATGTTCAAAATTATTATAGTCAAGTGGATCGCCCACATGCATTAATTTCTTATATGAGTTCTGTTGCTCAAAGCCCTACTGGAAAATTAACAGTTGCGGCGTCTAATAGTTTTTTATTTGACAAAATGGAAAGTCCCGATTTAATTCATGAGATGTGGAATGATGGAATGCATTTATTGAAATTTAAAAAGCAGTTAAAAAAGGGGGAAATATTCCGTTTCGCAATCGTTGGATCTACTATCTCCAGTGCACAATGCAATAATCCATTGAATGAAGCACAACGTTTGACTATGTTTGCAACAACAAAAGGAGTGGATAATTTGATTACTGAGCACAAGAGATTATGGGCTCAATTATGGGAAAGCGATATTGAAATTGATGGAGATACTCAAGCGCAAGTGGAGGTGAGAAGTATGTTATATCATTTGTATTCCTTTGCAAGAAAGAATAGTAGTCTTGGTTTGTCACCCATGGGTTTAAGTGGTCTTGGGTATAATGGACATTCGTTTTGGGATACAGAAATTTGGATGTTCCCTGCACTATTACAATTACATCCAGAAATCGCAGCATCTTTGTTAGAATATAGATTTCAAAGATTGGATGCTGCTAAAAGAAATGCATTTAGCCATGGGTATGATGGGGCAATGTTTCCGTGGGAAAGTGCAGATTCCGGAGAGGAAGAGACGCCAGTTTGGGCATTATCTGGGCCTTTTGAACATCATATTACTGCAGATATAGCAATAGCGGCATGGAATTATTTTCTAGTTACCAAAGATACGGCATGGTTAAAAAATAAATGAGGGCCTATTATATTTGAAACTGCTAAATTCTGGAAAAGTAGAGTCTCTAAAAATGATAAAGACCAATTTGAAATCAAAGATGTGGTTGCCGCTGATGAGTGGGCTGAAAATGTAGACAACAATGCTTATACGAATGCCGCTTGTATTTCTAATTTAAATATAGCTATACGTTGTGCACAAATTTTAAATCAAGGTTATGATTCTGCATGGTTATTTATTGCAAAAAACATACGTATCGATACATTTTCTGATGGTGTTATTAAAGAATATTCCAACTATAATGGACAAAAAATAAAACAAGCCGATGTTAATTTATTGGCGTATCCTTTAAAATATAGAACTAAGGAAAATGATATAAAAAAAGATCTTAGTTATTATGAATCTAGAGTGGGAGACGGTCCGGCCATGACTCACGCAATATTTTCATTATTATATGCTAGAATGGGTGATTCAGAGAAAGCATTAGATCGATTCTTTGAAGGTTATAGAGGAAACCTTTTGCCTCCTTTTGGCGTTATTGCAGAAACTAAGGGTGGAACGAATCCTTATTTTGCTACTGGAGCTGGAGGTATGTTACAAGCTGTTATCAATGGATTGGGAGGTTTGGATATATCCGAAAATGGAATTATACAATTAAAAACGTATTTGCCTAAAAAATGGAAATCCTTAAAAATAAAAGGCGTAGGACTCGAAAAAACAACATATGAAGTTACACATTAAAATAGTCCATCTTTTTGTATTTATATACCTAGTATTTGGCAGCGCACTTTATAGTTATTCTCAGAAAATAGTAACACCTGATAAAGTTTATGGTGTATTGTTTGTCGATGTGCAAATGCAAAGAATATTTCCGGATAATAAGACATTCGCAGATGCGATACCTAAGTCTTCGCCAGCGTTAATTGTAAAAAAATTTAATGCTGAAAAGGAAAACAAAAATTTTTCTTTAAAAGAATTTGTTTCCCAAAATTTTAAATTCCCAGAATTAATTGATTCAAATCATAATAGTGATAGTTTGGATAATGTGGTTATACACATTGAAAAATTGTGGGATTTATTAACTAGAAAACCAGATACAATTATTGCTGGAAGTTCCTTGATACCACTTCCTCATCCTTATATAGTTCCAGGTGGGAGATTTCAAGAAGTTTATTATTGGGATTCGTATTTTACGATGCTAGGATTAGCCGAAAGTAAAAAATACGATTTGATAGAAAATATAGTAGATAACTTTAGTTATTTGATTGATACGATTGGCCATGTTCCTAATGGTAATCGTACCTATTTTGTAAGTAGATCTCAGCCTCCATTTTTTTCTTTGATGATTGATTTATTGGAAGGTATAAAAGGCGATTATATATATTCAAAATATTTACCCCAACTAGAAAAAGAATATAAATATTGGATGGATCAAAAGGTACCTACACATCATTCGGTTTCAATTTTTCCAAATGTTGTGCTTAATAGATATTGGGATCAGTCGACACGACCTCGTGAAGAATCTTTTTATGAGGATTCAACATTATCATATAATGGAAAAAACAGAGACGTATTATATAAGGATCTACGTTCAGGTGCGGAAAGTGGTTGGGATTTTAGTACTAGATGGTTTAGTGATGGTCATAGTTTGTCCACTATTGAAACGACAAATATCCTTCCTATAGATTTGAACTGTCTACTTTATCATATGGAAATGACCTTGGCTAAAGGCTATAAACTAACTAAACAATTAGAAATCTCTAAAGCATTTCAAAAGCAAGCAAACCAAAGAAAAAGAAATATTCTAAAATATTTTTATAATAAAAAGGATGGGTGGTTTTATGATTTTGATTTAAAACGTAACCAGCTATCCTCGGAAAAAACAATAGCAGGCTGGTTTCCTTATTTTTTTCAAATCGCTCCTAATTCAGATTTTGAAAGAGCAAAAAAAATTCTAGTACATGATTTTGTGAAACCAGGAGGAGTGGTTACTACCTTAAAAAAATCAGGTCAACAGTGGGATGCTCCCAATGGCTGGGCTCCTTTACAATGGATTACGATTGCAGGATTGGAATATTATGGTGATAGTTTGCTTGCAAAAAATATTGCTACAAATTGGGCTAATCTAAATATCAAAACATATAAGGCGACAGGTAAATTGATGGAAAAATACAATGTTGAAGATTTAAATCTTAAAGCTGGTGGAGGTGAATATCCATCTCAAGATGGATTTGGATGGACAAATGGTGTATTGTTAAAAATAATTAAAAAGTATAATATAGATTTTAAATAAATTATTAAATACTTCCCATTCTCAACATTTACAATTATTTTTATAGCAAAAGTCTATTTATGCGAAAATTGATTCTGAGTTTGAGCGTATTTCTGTTTGCTCATCATCTGATGGCTCAAACAAAGTCACTTCATTTAATTCCTTATCCGAAAACTGTTTCTGTAGAGAATGGGTATTTTGATTTGAATGGAAAATTAAAAATTAGCTCAGATAGTAAGCAAGATGCTGGGGCTATAAATGATTTCTCAACTTTCATACGAGAGGTTTCTAAAAATGGGAAAGCGAGTAACACTCCAACGAGTATTGAATTAATCAAAGATAGTAATCTTCCAGAAGAAGGTTATCAATTAGATGTATCTGCGCAAAAAATAATAGTAAAATATAGTCATGATGCAGGTTTGTTTTATGCACAAAATACCATCAGTCAATTAATAAATTCAAATGGACAAATACCATTTGTACATATTGAAGATGCTCCGGCCTATGCTTGGCGTGGTTTTATGCTAGATGTGTCAAGACATTTTTTTACGATGGATTATTTGAAAAAAACAATCGATAGAATGTCGTTTTTTAAAGCAAATAAACTGCATTTGCATCTGACAGATGATCAAGGTTGGCGTATAGAAATCAAAAAATATCCTTTACTGACAAAAATGGGAGCTTGGCGCAATTTAAACAATCAAGATTCTGCTTGCTTAATTAAGGCGAAGGAAAACCCTGATTTTGAAATTGATAAAAGATTTATCAAAACGATAGATGGAAAACAAGTTTATGGTGGATATTACACCCAAAATGAACTGAAAGATTTGGTAAAATATGCGGAGAAGAAGCATGTTGAAATAATTCCGGAGATAGATATGCCGGGACATTTCAATGCTGCAATCAAGGCCTATCCGCAATTGACAGCAGAAGTTGCAAGTGGCTGGGGTAAGACATTCACCGTGCCTATCAGTCCATGTAAAGAAAATGTTTATGCTTTTTTGCAAGACGTGTTGAAGGAAGTATTCGAAATTTTTCCGAGTAAATATATTCATATAGGTGCCGATGAAGTAGAGAAAACAACTTGGAAAAATTCGGATAGTTGTTTAAATCTGATGAAAAGTGAGAATTTGACTTCTGTAGAGAAACTGCAAAGTTATTTTGTACATAGAATGCAGCGATTTGTAGAGTCACAAGGACGTAAATTAATTACTTGGGACGATGCATTAGAAGGTGGGTTGAATAAAGATGTTACTATAATGTATTGGCGTAATTGGGTAAAAAATGCACCTAGAGAAGCGATTCAAAATGGCAATGATTTAATCATGTCGCCAAATGAACCTTTGTATTTTGATTATCAGCCCAATAAAAATAGTATTAATGCGATTTATAATCTTAAAACATTTCCATTTAATACCTTAAATTTAGTTCAATTCAAAGGTGGACAAGCCAATCTGTGGACGGAGATGGTTCCTAGCGAGAGGAGAGCAGATTATCTAATTTATCCTAGATATTTGGCTTTAGCAGAAAAACTATGGACCAATGATACTCTAGATTATAATACTTTTAATGATAGGCTAAATACGTATTATCCAATTTTAGATAATATGAAAATCGCTTATAGATTGCCAGATCTCAGTGGGTTTACAGATGAAATGGTATTTGTTGGAAGTACACGCTTTTCTATAGATTTACCGAAAAATTCCAATTTAGAATTGCATTATACTTTAGATAATAGTATTCCAAGTTTACAATCTCCAATTTTAAATTATTTAAATATAACGAATGACACAACGCTAAAAGTTGCAGCGTTTAATTCCGTTGGTAATCGTGGAGATATTTACAAAATTCATTTTACAAAAAAGAAAAGCTATAGTCCTTCTATTACACGTGAAAATGAACTTGTACAAGGCTTAAGATGTGACTATAAAAAGGGTAGTTTTAGGGGTACGAAATGGATCAAAAAAGAGTCTGATTCCTCTTTTTTAATTAGTAATACATTTGTACCTAAATCAATAGATGCGCCTAGTTTTGCTACAGAATATAAAGGATTTATCAAAGTGCCGACTAAGGGGATTTATAGTTTTTATCTTACCTGCGATGATGGAGGTATTTTAAAAATAGACCATCAAATGGTTGTGGATAACGATGGTAACCACTCTTCTTTGGAAAAAAGTGGACAGGCAGCACTTGAAAAAGGCTTGCATCCGTTTTTACTACAATTTATCGAAGGCGGAGGGGGATTTACATTGGGATTAAAGTATTCAATAAATGGTTCTCCGCTAAAAGATGTTCCTGATACTTGGTTTTATAGTTCAAAAAATTAGAATTGTGGACAAGGAAGATATCCTTTATTCCTATTTTTAAATATATATGCAAGTGATAACTCAAGGCCACCTCGGCTTTGAGTTATTGTTTTGGCCTGAGATGTAGTTATATCATACGATAGTCCCAGTTTAAAATCATAGAAATCAAGACCTACATAAGGAATAATGGCATCCTTAAATCGAATCCAACTGCCTGCATAAAAATTGGTCTCTGTAACGGAATTGTCTGGATCAGTTAATGCAAATTGCATCACACCTCCCATCATAGTCTCATGTGCTCCTGCTTGTACACTATGTAATGCACTTACGTGTAAGGAGGTAATATCTCCAACAGGAAAATGAGCTCCTCCATGAAAGGTATATCTAGGTTGGATATGATAGTTCCCTTCTGTAAAATTCTGTTTTGGACTACTAAGATGATAACCACTTACTCCAAAATAAAAATTATTATTTTCATCTGTAGATCCGGTATAAAGCAATCCTGCATTAATATCAAAATAATGATTTTTCAATGTACTGTTGGCAAATGATTCGGAGGTAAGATTGGTAAAGCCTAAAGTGGTTAATTGATCTTCAAATTGTAGCATAGAGGTATTGATTGTCATATTAGAATAGGTTCCTTGCAATCCCAAGCCAATTTGATGGTAACCATTTTCATCTAGACCTTTATGAAAAGACGTAGTAAAAGATGCATAGTTAAAATTTACTGCGCTATTGGCACTTTTATCAGAATATCCCATAATCCCAATGCCTAATAAATCTCTGTCTGCAATTTTATCCTTTAATATAGGCATGTCAATAGCAGCGGTCATGGTCTGGAAGGCATTGTTGATACTGCTCCATTGATTCCTGTAGTTGCCTGCAGCTCTTACATCACCTTCAAATTTTCCCGCAAATGCAGGGTTTAAGGTAAGAGGAGAAGCATAAAATTGTGAAAAATGAGGATCTTGTGCGAATAATTTAGAAGTGAAAAGAGAAATAAATCCAATGAATAGTACGCGATAGAAAACTTCTCTTTTTAATTTGTTTACAATCATTTTATCTATTTTATTGAATGATTACAGTGGTTCCTTTTTTATCAATGATTTTATTATTATAGTCAGTAGCTCTAATATGGTAAATAAAAGTACTTCCTGAAGGCTGCACTTTGTTATTTAATGTTCCATCCCATCCTTCTCCAATAACGTTGGTAAAATAAATTCTCTCACCCCATCGGTTGAATACTTCAAATATATCTAGTTTTTTTAAACCAAGAGGTATTGGACGCAATATATCATTTTTTCCGTCATGATTGGGACTAAATGCTGAAGGAACAAAAATATCTGGGTTGCTTTGAAATACTTTTAAAACAATTTGATCCGTTGCTAGGCAATTTCCCGCTGAGATAGCTGTGAGACTATAAACTATACTTTCTATTCCCTTTGGGATAATCGCAGTAGGGTTCTTAATCGTATCTATATTTAAATACTTATTTGGCGTCCAGTAATAATGTATAGGAACTGTCGAATCTATTACATTTGGAGTGAATGTGATAGGTTGTCCGAATACTAAAGAGGTATCTTTTCCGATATTTACCTGTATCTTTCTAATTACTTTTATCCTAATTGTGTCTGCCACGGTCTTTTTGCAATAGTTATTTGGATTGCTGCCAAGGAAAATATAAGATGTTGTAACAGATGGCTTTACCGTATAATTATATTGATTAGGACCATTTTTCCATTGATAGTTTGTGGCATCTGTATTTCCTGTTAACTGGTAAGATTGGTCTTGACAAATTGAAGTGTCTATACCAGCATTGACGATTGGATATGGAGAAGCATAAACATGTATTTCTTTCGTATTGGTACAGGTGCCATATGCTGCCGTTAATGCATAGATATTATTTCCCGTAATTTTCGTAGATGGATTTGGTATTTTGTAATCATTTAAACTATCACTACCCGCTACTTTTGTCCAATTGTAAACAAGCGCTGGGGAGGTTGTAAAAATTTGGACGGAATCACCTTCACACATTTCAATATCTGGAGCATCGATCGTTACGTCCGATAGAACATTGACATGTACGTATGCGGTATCCTTACAATTACTATCTGCTCCAATAATTTGATATGTTGTGTTTTTTTTGGGCAAAACTCTAATAGATTCTGTATTTGCAAAATTATTTAATTGTAAAGTTTCATTAGTCCAATTGTAGACAACATTGTCTATTTGTGCCGCTGATAATGTGATCGAATCTTTATTGCAAATTAAGGTATCTGTAAAGGGTAATCTTAGTTGGATTTTATCAATAATATTCACAGAATTACTTATAGAATCAATACATCCTTTATCACTTTCAATAGTTAATTGAGTGTTATATAGACCAGCTTGGCTATATTGATGTGTCGTATTTCGTTGTGTTGATGTAATGCCATCTCCAAAATTCCACAACCAACTTGTAATTTTTCCAATTTTTAAATAAGAGGAATCTATAAAATTTGTTGGGTTTGTTACACAGAAATTTTCAGTTTTGAAATAAGGGAAAAATCCTGGATAAACTTTAACTATGGCAGTTGTGGAGTCTAAGCATTCCAATGCTTTGCCTAATTTTAATTTTAAAATGTATACTCCTGTGTCTAGATAGTCATGTTTAGGATTTGCATCTGTTGATTGGATTGTATTATCTGGTGCGTCTCCAAAACTCCATTGATAAATTAGATTGTCATTAGTTGTAAAGTTATTTTTAAATGTAAATGAATAGTCAGTACAATTGATATATGTAGGATTCAGATTCGCTGTTGCCAATTGGCAATTAGTTACATCAATTTGTAATTCTTTTTTTGTCGAGTCAATTAAAACTCCGTTTCTCCATTCTTTGACATACACAGCTATGACATATTCTCCTATTTTATCAGGAGCTAATCCAGAAATATGGCCAGTTTGAGGATCAACTACAATACTATTTCCCATTGGCTTAAATCCACTATAATCTTGAGCATAGTCCAGTTGTCTATAAGGCGGTGCAATTGGCATTTGTATTGCATAACCATCATTGTAAGTTGTGGCATCTAAACCAGGTCCAAAATCATAAGATAATGAATCCCCGTCATCATCTGTCGCCGAAAATGGAATGTCAACTACCGAATTATGACAAATTGCGACGGTATCTAAAAATTTAAATTTTGGACTAGAATTATTATAATAGCTATCCTTTGGGATTTGTGCAAAAAGAGATATTCCTGTATTTTCTGAGTTTATTATATTAACAATATTGGCTACTCTTGCTCTTAACTGTACATTAATATTGTAACCTCCATAATTATTTTCAAGTTCGACTGTTGTGGTATAGGAATATACATTGTAACAAACCTCTGGAGGATTATTTATACATACACTAAAGCTGTTTTTTTTAAGTGGTTTTAAATCTGTAATATATACTGAATCAATGAAAACCTGTTGTTTGGTTTGCCCATCAAATATTCCTAAAACAACAAAATCTCTAAAACCATTTTCATTATGGCAATCAATATACAAATATGTAGTAACTGAATATTTGGATGTATTCAGCCGTGTTCCTGGACCTTTAAATTCATATCCAATCCATCCACCCTTAACATGTGATGCTTTAGAATCTTGAATAGTCAAAATATTAATAATTAGAGTAATCCCAATTAAAAAATAATTTATCACCTTTTTGTTCATAACCAAAATTGGTGTACTTATTAAAATGAAACACCAAAATAAACTCCTGCGGACCAATTGTAAGTACCCATATTATGGACGTTATAGTCTCCTATATAATCAACTTTAAAGGTGGGCTTCATATCATATTGAAATCTAAAATCAATATAAAAATTATTATGCTCTTGTTCAGAAGTTAATAATTTTATACCTCCCACTGTGCTGATATTAAATTTCCTAACATCAGATAGATTATTATTTGGTAGAGAACTAAATGCAGAATAAACATCACTTGTCTTATCTGTTGTTTCTGCATATTTGGCTCTAACATTCCAATAAGGTGCAGCTCCTCCGTATAATACAATACCTAATTTGCCAGGATTAAAATTGGTAGGTTTCCATTGCAATAATAAAGGCAACTCCAAATTATTGATTCTGTATTTAAAATAATTATATCCCTTATGCCTTGTTCCATAATCATCAATATAATCTGAGCCATCGATATAACTTCTATATACAGAACCTCTACCATTATAATTTAACTCCACGCCAATTCCGAAATGATTGGTCCATTGGTATTCTGCTGTTACACCAGGAACGAATGTCATTCTTGCATATTGACTAAAGCCTGCATAATATTGATCCGATTTATTTTGATTATCAAATGGAAAGACATTATTGGAAAACCTAGAAAAATTAAAACCGCCTTTTAAACCCCAATGAAATTTTTCCGCATATATAGTAATTAATTGAGCATTTGCTTGACGAATTGATCCTATAATTACAATAAACAGTAAGTATCTAAACAGCTTCATTTGTATTGTTGTTTTTTCAAATATATACAATTGCAATTATAAATGAAACGATTAGAATACAAACAATTATCTAATCAAAACGATGGTTCCTTTTTTATTGATATCATGCCCATTATAATCTTCTCCACTTGCCTCATATATAAAAGTGCTGCCTGAAGGCTGTTGCTGACCGTTCATTAATCCATTCCACCCTGTCCCTATTTGTGTCGTGTAAAATACTAATTGGCCCCACCTGTTATATATCTTGAAATAATTAAATTTTTTAATTCCAACTAAAATGGGTCTGCTGATATCATTTTTTCCGTCTCCATTTGGGGTAAATCCACTAGGAACAAGTATATCGGTTCCTGTTTGAAAAA
Source organism: Rhizosphaericola mali (assembly GCF_004337365.2). Lineage (GTDB taxonomy): Bacteria > Bacteroidota > Bacteroidia > Chitinophagales > Chitinophagaceae > Rhizosphaericola > Rhizosphaericola mali. Next base: position 244,495 of record NZ_CP044016.1, read on the forward strand.
TTGTTATTTTTATATTATCTTCTCCATAACAGCCTTCTTTGGTTTCTGCTTTTACGGTATAATATTGATAATTAATACCTAATGGAAATGTTGCTATAGGTGAGCTAGTGTCACCATTGTCTAGATAGGTTGTAGGAGTCCAAGTAAATATATTGGCACTACTATCGCTAGCAATTGCATTTAATTGTAATGCCTGATTTATAACAACACTTGTATCATTTCCAGCATTGACATAAATTTTCGGTGTGACATGCACTATCGTCGTGTCATATACGTATTTTGTACAATATGCATTAGGGGTTTGTGCTAAAAAAATGTAGCTCGTTGTCGTTAATGGGTTGACTGTAGTACTTAAGGATAGATTAGTACCTGTTAGCCAACGGTAATTTGTTCCATCTGTATTCGCATTTAATTGTACGGAACTTCCATAGCAAATTGTAGTGTCGTCTGAGGATAAACTAATCTTCGGATAGGCAGATGCTAATACATTTATATTTCCTTCTGCATAGCATTTCCCTACATTGGCTGTTAAATGATATAAGTTGGTTTCGATGGATGGAGTCAGATATGGATTTTTGATCAAATAATTATTCAAAGAGTCTTCTCCAGTAGTTGAAGTCCATGTGTATTGTAATGCATTGGAATTTGGATGCAAAGTGACAGTGTCTCCTATACAGGCGGTTGTGTCTATTAGGGATAAACTTACAGCGTCAATTACATTAACTTGCACTGTCGCACTGTCAACACAACCCTTGTCTGAAACGACCACAGTATAAATGGTCGTATCTTTTGGATATGCAATTGGAGATGCGGTTGTATCGTATATAATATTTGTTGTTGGTGTCCATGCAAATGAAGTAGCCTCTTCACTTTTTGCTTGTAATTGCAAACTATCAATACTACAAATTAATGTATCTGTGAAGGGTAAATAAAGGTCAGGTTTGCCATATATATAAACATCCTTGGTAATCGTGCCAGAGCATCCTTTGGTGCTTGTGACATATAATGAAGCCGTAACCGTATCCGGGGAGGAATAGGTATAACTTGGATTTTGTTCTGTGGAGGAATCTACTGTAGTATTTGTATCTCCAAAATTCCATAACCAGGAATTGATAGCTCCATAACTAGCCGTACTTGCATCAGTAAATTGAAATGCAGATTGATAACAACTACCTTTATAGGTAAAATTAGGAAAGAATCCAGGATATACTTTCACACTTGATGTGGTAGAATCTGTACAACCTGCCGTCGTGCTAACTTTTAATTTCAAAGTGTAAGTGCCTGTATCCGCGTAGGTGTATGTTGGTGAGGCTTCTGTAGATGTATCAGTTGCATCATTAGTAACACCAAAATTCCACAAGTAGGAAGAAATATTACTTGCAGAATTTTCATTTTTAAAAGTAAAGCTATAATTGTCACAATTGATATAGGATAACGATAATGTGGCTCCTGCTAATGTACAATTGGATACCTGGATTTGCAATTCCTTTTTGGTAGAATCAATCAATACGCCATTACGATATTCTTTTACCCAAACTGCCACGACATATTCACCAACAGTTGTGGGAGCTGTTCCAGAAATTAAACCAGTATTCGCATCAATAGTAACACCGGATCCCATAGGTTGTGCTCCGCTATAACCTGAGTTGTAAGTCATAGATGGATAAGGTGGACTCGCTGGCGTCGCAGACGAAGTATTAGAACTCGGATTACTAACATTCAAACCATTTCCAAAACTATACACCAATTGATCTCCATCAGTATCAGTCGCTTCAAATGGAATTGAAATAGTTGATCCACTGCAAACGATCGCTGTATCTTGAAACACAAAATTTGGACTATTATTTTCGTAATAAGGATTAGTTGTCGTTCCTCCTGGAATCATTCCATAAATCGTAATTCCTGATGATCCAGAATTAGAAACATTAACCAAATTATCTTGCCGTAGTGCATCTTGCGTTACTAAAACGTACCCTGCAGATATATTACTTAATTCGACTGTAGTGGTATAAGTATATATTTTATAGCAAATGGATGGGGGATTGCTAAGGCAAGCACTAAATGTACCTTTGGTAAGACTATAATTGGTTGTATTATTTATCGTAATTGTTTTTACAGTGGCATTGGTACTAGCATTAAAAATCCCCAATATAACCTTGTCTGTAGGTCCTGTGGTGGTACAACTCACATATAAATAAACGGTAATTGTATATTTGGAAGTGCCAGATGTCGTACCCACACCTATATACGTATAACCAATCCAACCTCCTTTAATATGATGTGCAAAACTGGTGTTTACACTGACAAAGAAGATGAAAATAGTAGCAATAAAACTTAAAAATATTTTTCGAATATATTTAGCCAGAATCAAGTTTTCAATTTTGGATCCAATCTATGTTTTGTTATTCTTATTAAAGTTAATGAATGGATGAATGAATATTTTTCAACGATGAATCTATTTACCGTTCATATAAATATTTAGGAAAATATGCAACGGAGTTTTAAATTTGAAAATCTCTAAAATTTAATTAAGAAATATGAAGATGAAACGTTGGCTATTGGCAATGGCTACATTTGCCTCAGTACATAGTTTTGCACAAGTGACACCTCTGTGGATGCGCTATCCTGCGATCTCTCCAGATGGTTCTACAATTGTATTCGGATATAAGGGGGATTTGTATCGTGTACCTACTGCTGGTGGTACAGCCGTTCCCTTGACTATTAGTGATGCTCAAGATATGATGCCTGTATGGAGCCATGATGGGAAGTCTATTGCATTTGCAAGTGATCGATATGGCAATTTTGATGTGTTTGTAATGTCTGCAATGGGTGGCGCACCTGTGCGTGTTACGACCAATAGTGCAGCCGACTATCCTTATGATTTTACCGTAGATGATAAAAATGTACTTTTCGCATCTTCACGCAATGCTCCTGCTAAAAGTATCAGATTTAGCTACGCTATTTTCAAAAATCTATATACAACTACTATAAATGGTGGTCGTCCGATGTTGGTGACTGCAGCAGGTGCGGATAATGCACATTATAATAATGCTGGCGACAAAATTGTATTTCAAGATGTAAAAGGCTACGAAGATAATTGGCGTAAACATCATACTTCCGCAGTTACCAAAGATATTTGGATATATGATATTCCTGCAAAAACGTACCAAAAAATCAGTGCATTCAAAGGGGAAGATCGCGAACCGTTATTTAATCAGGCAAATGACGCAGTGTATTATTTGAGTGAAAAAAATGGTAATCAAAATTTGTACAAACAAGCATTAAGCGGTGGGCAGATGCAGCAATTGACAGATTTTAAAGATAATCCTGTTCGCCATTTAAGCCGATCCAATGATAATACTTTGGCATTTTCTCAAAATGGAGAAATATATACAATGAAAGAAGGTGGCGCTCCGCAAAAAGTCAATATTCAGATAATGAATGAGACGCGCAACAATACGGTGCAAAATTTTCCAATTATGGGTGGCGTGAGTGAATTTGTCTTGAGTCCAAATGGAAAAGAAATAGCTTATGTCAAAAGAGGAGAAGTATTTGTAAGTAGCGTAGAAGGCAAATTTACCAAACGTATTACGAATACACCGCAACAAGAGCGTATGGTGCAATGGAGTCCAGATGGAAAAACTTTAGTCTATGCAACAGAAAGAGGAAAAAGTTGGGATATCTATCAAGCGACAAAAGCGAAAGCAAATGAACCCTATTTCTTTGCAGCAACTATAATTAAAGAAGAGCCTTTGATCGCTACCGAAAAGGATGAATTTCAACCGAAATATTCCCCAGATGGCAAGACCGTTGCCTATGTTGAAGAGCGTAATATTTTGAAAGTATTTAATTTGAATACCAAAACCTCCAAAACGCTTTTACCTGAAGGACACAACCATAGTTATAGCGATGGAGATTGGGATTTTTCCTGGCGTCCAGATAGCAAATGGTTGATGGTGGATGATCAACGTGGTTATTTTATGGCAAGTAATGCTGCATTGATCAAAGCGGATGGTTCCAAAGAAATTCAATATCCGATTAGTAGTGGCTTTGGTGAAGGTGATGATAAATGGGGCTTGAATGGAAAAATGTTTACCTACGCGAGTGCAAAATTGGGACGTAAATCACTCGCAATGCAAGGAGGCGCAGAGGTTGATATTTACGCTGCATTTTTTGACCAAAAGGACTATGATCGCTATACCTTAAGTAAAGACGACTATGATTTATTATTAGAAACAGAAAAAGGAAATAAAAAAACAGATTCTTCTAAAAAAGAAGAACCAACTATAGATGTCGCTGGCAAAAAATCTACATTCCATAAAGAACCTACGCAATTTAAGGATTTATGGAAAAAAGAAGAATCGCCAATTAACTTAAAAAGTATTGATGAACGTATCGTAAAATTGACGATTAATAGTAGCTCTATTAGTGACTATGCTTTAAATGATGATGCAAGTAAACTATACTATTTGGCTTCATTTGAAAATGGATATGATCTTTGGGTAACTGAACCAAGAACACATGAAACTAAAATTCTTGCGAAATTGGGAGGGAATCCAAGTGGCATTGAAATTTCAAAAGATGGAAAAAGTTTGTTTGTAAGCAATCGTGGTTCTTTGGTAAAAGTCGATGCGAATACTGGAAAATTATCACCTATTTCTATAAATGGAGAAATGTCTTTGGATGCCGAGGGTGAGCGTGTTTATATCTTTGATCATGCTTGGAGACAAGTGAAAAAGAAATTCTATGATCCTACGATTCATGGTATTGATTGGGATGGATATCATGCCAACTATGCAAGATTTTTACCGCATATCAACAATAACTATGATTTTCAAGAATTGTTGAGTGAATTTTTGGGTGAGTTGAATGGCTCTCATACGGGTGGTCGTTTTCGTCCGGTATCCAAAGATGGTGATGCTACTGCGGCACTTGGACTTTTATATGATGAAACGTACAAAGGAAATGGCTTGAAAGTAACGGAGATTATAGTTGGTGGTCCATTTGACAAAGCTTCTACTAAATTACAAGCAGGAGATATTATTACTAAGATTGATGGCGCGTCTATTACTGATTCTGCTGATTGGGCATCTCTGCTAAATAGAAAAGCGGATCAAATTACTTTAGTTTCTATTGCAGGAAAAGGCGATGAATCTATTCGTCCAATTAGCTTAGGTGAAGAATATGGTTTGATGTACAAGCGTTGGACGATTCGCATGGATAAATTGGTGGATAGTTTGAGTGGTGGTAAGATTGGTTATGTTCATGTACAAGGTATGAACGATGGAAGTTTCCGTGAAACTTTCGATCGTGTCATGGGTAAAGAAAGAGAAAAAGAAGCATTGATCGTAGATACACGTTTCAACGGTGGCGGTTGGTTGCATGATGATTTGAATACATTTTTAAGTGGAAAAAATTATCTAAAATATGCACCGCAAGGTCATTTACTCAAAGGTGGAGAGCCAATGACACGTTGGCAAAAACCGAGTTGCGTTGTGATGAGTGAAGGAAACTATAGCGATGCATTTATGTTCCCATATTCATATAAAGAACAAAATTTTGGGAAATTAATTGGTATGCCTGTTGCTGGTACGGGTACGGCAGTTTGGTGGGAAACGCAAATCGACCCTACTTTAATTTTCGGTATTCCGATGGTGGCATCTATAGGTGTAGAAAAGCGTCCAACTGAAAATTTGGAATTAGAACCAGATATTCAAGTTCCATTGAAATATGAAGATTTCTTAAAAGGCGATGATGAACAAATCAAAGCTGCTGTAAAAGAAATGCTTTTAGAAGCTGGCAAATAGAAAATTATAGTTATTGAAAAGCCGTTACCTCAATGTAACGGCTTTTTCTTTTTAAAAGAATTATATTTGTTTTAGTGTTAAAATCGTATTTCTTTTAGTTTAATCTTTCATATGAAATTTTTTCTGACGATTATTTGTTTTTTGTTGTTAAACTTGAATGCGAAAGCTTTCCGCATTTTGGATTCTAGTATTATTGGATTTGACGATATTCAAATGTATTCTGATACATTAAGTAACAAGAGTGTCTGGTCTGCCTATGACGCATTTAATTTGAATTTCTTTGATAATAAAACGCATATTTATAAACTACATAACCATATACCTGATAGTGCGAATACAAAGGACAAATTAGGTGCAGTTTGGACACAAGCTATTTATTGGGATATGGCCATGAATGCCTATAAAAAAGCAATAAAAAATGGAGATAATAAGCGTGCAAAAAAATATAAGTTACTAGTAGATCAAATATATCAAGGTGTGTATGATCATTACGTTCATTTTGATTGGAATAATCAAGATCCTCAAAATGGATGGTTTATTTATGATGATATTATGTGGTGGACAATTTCTTTTTCACGGGCGTATACCCTTTTTCATGATCCGAAATATTTACAACTTGCTGATCAAAGTTTTTGTCGGGTGTGGCATGGTTCCTATCTATTGAAAGATCGTGGATCATATGACAACCTAAATGGAGGGATGTTTTGGAATTGGAATAATATTCATCCTTCGGATAATAGTGATAATGGAAAAATGTCTTGTATTAATTTTCCAACGGTAATCGCTGCATTAACGCTTTACAATATTATACAAACTACGGATATCAAACATCAAAAAAATGATACTAGTGGGTTTGATAAAAATATGAATTATCCTAGATGGCATAGTCGGGCAAATTATCTAAAAGAAGGTATGGAAATATATAAATGGGGCGTGGAAAATCTATTTGATCGTAATACGGGAAAAATCGCTGATAGTCGTCATGGTAAAGATGTGGACTGGACAACTACAATGTATAATCAAGGAACCTTTATCGGAGCCTCGTGTATTTTATACAAAATAACGAATGACTCAGATTATTTAAATAATGCGATTAAAGCGGCGAATTACGCAATGGAAATTATGTCTGCACCTCATGGAATTTTTCCCTTTCGCAAAGGTGAGGAAGAAGGCATTTACACAGCAATCATGGGACAATATTTGCATATGTTGGTTTTTGACTGTGGGCAAAAACAATATCTACCTTGGGTAAGTCGCACGATTGAGGCTGGTTGGAAGACTAAGAATGATAATAATTTGATGTCCAAAGATTATTTGCAAAAGGAAAGTGCTAATATTTCTTGTTATGATGCATCGGGTATTCCAGCTTTGATGTTATTATTTAAATAATCGAAGACTATATTTCTTTATACAAAACAAACTGTCATTGCATTATTGCAAAGACCCTTTGTTTTGTATACTATAAACTTTTAAAACCTCCATCTAATAATAATTCTGCACCTAACATAAAAGATGAATCATCAGAGGCAAGATATAATGCACCTGTGGCAATTTCACTTGGTTGACCTAATCGTTTTACAGGTGTAAAATTCCCCATATTTTCTGCCATTGCTTTTGCTTCTTCTGCTGAGGAAGATATTGAGTTGAATATTGGAGTTTCTATAAGTCCAGGAGATAACACATTTACTCTTATTTTTCTATCTACTAATTCTGCAGAAAAACTTCTTACTAGCGATCGAACTGCTGCTTTTGTTGCTGAATAAGCTGAATGTCCGGGAATTCCTTTATCATTAACGGTAGAGGATAATAAAATGATAGAAGCTCCATCATTCAAATATTGCAATGACTTTTGAACAGTAAAAAATGTTCCTTTGAAATTAATATCACTCGCGTGATCAAATAATGCTTCTGTAAATTCAGATAATGGACTTAAGGGATACACGCCTGCATTTGCAACTAATACATCTATTTTTCCAAATTTTTCACCTACTGTTTTATACAAATATTCGATTTCGTTTAATTTTGAAACGTCTGCCTTGATAGCAATTGCTGTATTTCCTAGTTCTTTGATGGCTTTGTTTAATGCTTCTTGTTTTCGTCCTGTAACAACTACATTGGCTCCTTCTTTCACAAATAATTTCGCTATACTCAATCCAATTCCGCTTGTTCCGCCTGTAATGACTGCTGTTTTGTTTTCTAACTTTTTCATTTTTTCATGATTTTGTTAGTACGAAGTTCCGTCATGTATTACTGCTAATTTGTATATATACTTCCCGAATAGTTGTAAAGACTTCCTTTTATATTAAAGATTTAATGAAGAATCAATTTCCTTAATTCTTATGCAAGTATTAGCTAAGCAGTACTTGTGATATTATAGACACAATCATTTTTGGTTCCTCACTTATGCTTGTTCTAAAAAAAACGTTTAATTTGAGATGGTTGATATTTTATTATTATTTAACTCAAATTCAATATTTTTTATAAGGCTTTCAAATTTATGATCTTTGAATATGTACGTTATGATCCCCTGTGGATTTATGATCATTAAAGTTGGCAGCGTTTGTATCTTATATTTTGTAAATATGCTATTCGACTTTGGGTTGGCTAAGCCATCTTTGTCTAGCAATGTAGTCCATGGTAATTGCTTTACATGATTATTCCATTGTAAGGAATCACTATCACAATATAAGCTCACTAATCTAAAATGATTGTTTGTATTATAGCGTTCAAATAAGACTTTTAATTCTTTTTCAGTTTCTTCACATGGTATACACCATGTCGCAGAAAAACATAAAAGTGTAATATTCCCATTAAAAAAATCACTTGAGTTGATTAACTCATTATTAGCATTTTTCCCTATAAATGTAGGGGCTTCATGATTTAAAAGACTGTGTAGGCGGATATAGTCTTTCAAAAATAAGCCCATAGAGGTTTGTTTTAAATAGTTAGGATAGGCGTTATATATATCTTCGAATGATGAAAAGTTAAAGAGTAATTTGGGGACTTTGAGGTATTTATTTAAAAGTATGGAAGCATAATAAGAAGAGCAATTTTTTAATATAAATAAGGAATCGATTTTTCTCAAGGAATCAATTAAAGCTAATCTGATATTTAAGTTCGTTTGATTATTCGTGTTATCTAAATGTTCGATTTCTTTGATTTTTTGGTTTATCTCATTCTTTTGATATTCTAATTTTCTTTTATCATCTTCAATGTCCGAATTTTTAATTGTAAAATCTGAGGTTTCAGATATCCCTTGAAAGTAAATTTTTTTATTAGGTTCAATATAAAATTGATAGATTTTAAACTTGGAATTCATAGAAATTTTGATCGTTATTAGCTGAGGCTCTGTAATAGTGCCTTTTATTTTAAATCTACCTTTTAGAACTTTGGTTGTAGAATTCAATAATGTTTGACTTGATTTTATAATATAATCAATCGACGAATTAAAATTTTTATCAGAGAAACTACCTATTACCGTGAATGGCATTTCCGAATTTTGCGCCAATGTTAGCCTTGATGTTAGAAGCAAAATAAGAACTATAACCCATTGTTTTCTCATAACTGTAATATGTTGACATTAATTCGATTCTAAGTTAATAAATAATGCACATAAAAATAGTCCATCTGTTGTCAGATGGACTAAACTATAAACCTCATAAGCCGGATTCTGTTCCAACACTATCATTTATCTAGGCCAGACATTACTGTATGGCTCTAACTGCCTACCCTTGATCGTAATTTCCCGAAGGAAATATTCAGACGAGCCGCCTTCGACCGATCATATACATGGCATTGCAGCTCCCGAGGTTTACCCCTGATCCATATTACTATGTACCAGCGTGAGCTCTTACCTCACATTTTCACCCTTACCACATTGCTGTGGCGGTTATTTTCTGTGGCCCTTTCTGTACCTGTTGCCAGATCCCGGCTGTTCACCGGCGGGTTGCTCTATGCTGTCCAGACTTTCCTCCCCGTTACTTAAAACGCAGCGATAGTTCGGGTTTATAGTTCGGCAAAGTTACGAGTAACTTTACTTAGTATTGAAAAAATATTTCTGTCGCACCGTATCCAAATCTAGGATCATATTGATTGATAAAGTTTTTGACTTCTCTTTTTCCTTTGAGTAAATCATGAATCTCATCTTTCAATTTTCCTTTTCCGACTCCATGAATGATGATGAAGCTGGGTAAATGATTTTGATAAGCGAGATCAAACCATTTTTCAAATTCAGTCAATTGCATGGATAATATTTCAAAATTGGTCAAACCTTTCCAACTATTGGTCAATTTTTCAATATGTAGATCCACCACAGAGCGCGGAGAGGGGAGATGCTCGCGTATCGTTTCCGCACTATATTTTATATTAAAACCTTTGGATTTCAAACTAGAAAAATCCAAACCGCCACCTTTCTTTTCACTATCATAATCTTCCGGATCTTTTTCTGGATAGATTTCAAATAATTGATAAGCAATGACAGGTTCGTTTTTTTCTTTTAACTCTTCTACTTTATTGAAAACTTGTTTGCTTTTCAATTTCAGTTGAACGTCAAAAGCTTCTTTCAGTTTTTTCTCAGGACGATTTAAAGAAAACGTAAATTGAAAATTAGGCTTGTCGTTCAAATCCTCAAATTCCATATCATGCAAATAGAAATCCTTGCCTGCTTTTACATCATTGATTAATTCAAAATCCTTGTCGTTTTCAAAAATCTGTTTGTATATAAAATGCAAATCCTTATCACTATGATTGACCAAATACAATTTAAACGACTCGACTACTTCATCATTGAAATCATCCAAATAGAATTTTGGAACCATCGAAAACCATACGCCGTCGTTATTTTTGATATTGGTAACGGGCTTCTTTTCTCTTGGAATTTCATCAATAAATTCCTTCTTTTTCGCCTCTGGAAAAAGTTTTTTTTGCGTAAAACGCTTGAAATAAGGAAAGTCAATCTGATCCAAATACGCGGGGAATTTTACGCCACGTACTTCGATCAATACCATTTCATCATTGATTATTTCAATGACTTTTCCTTCTTCATTACTATGTAAAACTAAAATTTCATCTCCAATCTGATACTTCATACTCTGCAAATTTACACTATGTCCGTAAAGACAAGAAAACCCGGAAAAGTTATTCCGGGTTACAAATTTGTTATTCAAATAAATTTATTGTGCATATTTCTCTTGCCAAGCCAACATGCCACCCGTAAGATTCACAGGACTATAACCTGCTTGTTCTAATATAAGACTTGCTTGTCCGCTGCGATTGCCACTACGACAATACACAACGATTTCTTCATTTTGCCAATCTTCGATATCATCTAATGCCATCATGCGGATTTCTCCCAATGGAACTAAACGACCGCCGATGTTAAATTCTTCATGTTCATCTGGCTCTCTTACATCCAAAAGATTCACTTCTTCTCCGTTATCTAATTTAGCTTTTAATTCTTCTATCGTAATACTATTCATGAGTTTTTATTATTAATATGATTAAACAAATTTTGAGATAAATAACTATACGCCAGGACCATTTTCACCAGGATTTGCATCATTATTTTCTGGTTTTGGGGCATTGGCATCTTGCGCACTTAACCAAACATTGATCGCTTGCCCAGGTTTCATTCTATTTTTTTGGAAACCGTTATTTCTTGGTGGATCTTGTTTAAATATAAATCCTTCATCTTGATTGGTTACATCTGGATTGGCAGTAATTGTGCCGATACTGATATTGAATGTTTGCAAATAATCTCTTGCTTCCGCCAAAGTCATACCTACGATATCAGGTACTTCCATCGTTTCATTTCCTGCACCATTACCCAAAACAAGCAATACACTTGTTCCTACTGGAATAGGTGTGCCAGGCTGAATTTCTGCATTGTTGACCAATTGTTGTTTGACTGCATTTTTAGCTACATCGTTGATGTATTTCGTACCTTCTAATTTCAACCCCAGATTTTGCAATAACAATTGCGCACTCGTTATAGAAAAACCACGCAAATCGGGCATCGAGATCGTCGGCGCTTGTGCTCTATTTACGGTCAAAAAGATCGTTCTTCCTTCTTTTACCAAAGCATCTGCGTCTGGAGATTCTTTTAATACAGAAGATTTTGGAATACTATCGATATAAACAGAATCCTGTAATGAAACCTTCAATCCTTGGCTTTCCAATATCTGTACAGCTTCTGCAGTAGATTTACCTACGACATCCGGTACTTTTTTGATATCATCATGTTTGGTAATTGATGCCAATGACATGAAAAACAATGCAAAACAAGCACTTATGATCGCAATGGCGACCAAAAGATTTACCCAAAAGGGTCTTGTTGTAATAAATCTAAACACTATTTTATATTAAAATGAGCGATATTTTGTTCAATATTAATGCAAATATTCCAAAAACTACACCAAAGCTTCTTCAATCAATGCGGTATAGAAATCTTTTAAAGACCATTTCATTGCGGCTAATTGCTGTGGAACCAAACTTGCTGCTGTCTGTCCAGGTACGGTATTTACCTCCAACAAATAAGGTTCGTCTTTGGTTTCGTTATAAATGAAATCAATGCGAATAATACCTTTGCAATTTAAAAGTTGATACACTTTTTTAGCTGTTTCTTGGACTTTTTGCGTCATGTGCTCGCTGGCGTCCGCTGGCGTAACTTCCAAATCTTTACCATGATATTTTGCCTCAAAATCGAAGAAATTCATTCCTTCTGGTTTGAGTATTTCTGTCATGGGAAGTGTGATAATTTCTCCTTTGGTTTTCAATACGCCAATGGTGAATTCACGACCTTTGATAAATTCTTCAATTAAAACTTGATCATCAACTGCAAATGCTTTATCGATCGCCGCTTGAATATCTTCCGGATGTTTGGATTCCAATTTGGACATACCAATACTTGAACCGCCATTATTTGGTTTCACAAATAATGGAAAGTGCATTTTTTTGATATCGTCGATATTGTAAGCTTGACCTTTGAATAAAATAGCAGATTTCGCTACATGGATACCTCCAAATGAAGCTACTGCAACCGTAAATCTTTTATTAAATGTCAATGCAGATGTGGTCGTATCACAGCTTGTATAAGGCACTCCCATCAAATCAAGATAGCCTTGCAATTTTCCATCTTCACCTGGAGTTCCGTGAATAACTAATAATGCGGCATCAAATTTTACGGTTTTACCTTCTTTTTGTACGGTAAAATGACTTTTATCCACAGGCAATCTCACTCCTTCGGTAGGTATATAATACCAACCATCTGGTGTAATATCGATTTTGTATACATCAAATAAATCCCTGTCAATATTTTGTTCTACAGTTTTGGCACTTTCATAGCTGATCTGCGCTTCACCGCTAAATCCGCCAGTAACAAAAGCAATTTGCTTTTTCAAGTTGGTAAGTTTTAAATATTAAATTATTGGTGTAATTTATCTTTTTTCGCCATCAATTCGTCCACTGTTTCCTCGTACATTTCATCTGGAACGCAACAATCTACTGGGCAAACCGCAGCGCATTGAGGTTCTTCATGGAAACCTTGACATTCTGTACATTTATTAGGAACGATATAATACATATCATCGCTGATCGGAGAGAAAGTTTCATTGGCATCGACGATCGTGCCATCCATCAAAGTATAGCTTCCAGATACTTCTGTACCGTCAGCAATTTTCCATTCTACACCACCTTCATATATCGCGTTGTTAGGACATTCTGGCTCACAAGCACCACAATTTATACATTCGTCTGTGATTTTGATAGACATATTCGATTATTTTATTCTATTAAAACTAATTTTGCACAAAATTATTGAATTAAGAATGAATCTTCAACAAAGAATTGAGATACTTGTACAATTAGGAAAATATATTCAGGGAAATGATGAGGCGTGGGAAGCAGTAAAACATCGCGCTTTTGTCAGAAATGAATGGTTTACCATCGAAAATACCAATAAAGCAGTTGAAAATATTGCGCGATACTTTTTGCAAAAAGACTTATTGGAAGCTTGGACAAAAGAAAATAATGTTCCGGAAATCTGTGCAAATCCGAAAATTGTAGGATTGGTAGCTGCCGGAAATATTCCATTGGTGGTTTTCCATGATTTCCTTTCCATCTTCATCAGTGGACACAAACAAAGGATTAAATTATCTTCCAAAGACGATGTGCTTTTACCATTTTTGATCCAAAAAATGACCGAATGGAATCCAGAAGTCGCTGAATTTGTGGAAATATCAGAAATGTTGAAAAATTGCGAAGCTTATATTGCTACAGGTAGTAACAACAGTGGACGTTATTTTGATTATTATTTTGGCAAATTTCCCAATATCATTCGCAGAAATCGTACTTCCATAGCTATTTTGGATGGATCCGAGACCGAAGAAGAATTGTTAGCTTTAACTTCGGATATACACGATTATTTTGGTTTGGGTTGTCGCAATGTGACCAAAATATACACACCAAAAGAATATGATTTCGTACCGTTGGTCAATGCATTGAAATCCTACGAACAGCTTTTGGATAATGTGAAATACAAAAACAATTTTGATTACCAATTGGCAATATTGCTTTTGAATAAGAAATTTTATATGAATGGAGGAGCGCTTTTATTAGAGGAAAATCCAACACTATTTGCGCCGCTTAGTGTCGTTCATTATGAATTTTATGAAAATGAGCAATCGCTTTTGGATGAATTGTCAACAAATGAAGACGTGCAAATTATCGTAGGTCATGCAGGAAAAGCATTTGGAATTTCCCAAAAACCAAGTTTATCTGATTATGCAGATGGCGTGAATACTTTGGCGTTTTTGAATGCATTGTAATTTTCTTTTCTCTTGATAGAAAAGAAACAAAAGATCAAGGCGGCAATAAGGCAAATGCTGACGCACCGTAAAAATATACGCTGCAGGCTTTGTTTTATGCTTCGTGTGTTTTTCGGAATTTTATCTCTGACTAAGCATAAAACGCCATTCCGCTACATTTTTATTTTTGCTATTTTGCCGCCAGAGGTTTAGACTTTGAACTTTATGTGAAATTATAGAATACCACTATTGGATGTTCTACATGTCGTTCTTTAGCGAAATGTGAGGTTAAGGCGAAGTAGTGTTTTCGACGTGAATTGGAATAAAACTTTCAAGTTAAAGGTTCCAGTCGAAAATGTACTCGAAGCCGATGCCGAACGGTGCTTTAGCATTCGCATAAGAACGACTTGATCTTTGGGTTACTTTTCCATTCAAGGGAAAAGTAACATTAAACAAGGAATATAGAAGTTTTTGAAATTGTAAGATCTAATTTTTATCTACGAATGAATTCGTAAAAGTTCTGTTAATCCTTTTCAGAATCCTTTTTTGTAAAAAATTACTTAGGATATTTGTTAAGGATTAATTCTTAAACAGAAAAATACGAAAAGATGAATACAAACTTTAAAAACATTTGCTTGATTATTGGAGTCAGTGCTGTGACTACTGTATCAAGTGTTTGGGGTTATGGTAAATGGCATGAAAGCCAATATGCTGGCATGCAAGATACAAGCTCCGTACCATTTAACTATGCAAGTTTCAAAGAGGGAAATGGTGTCGCTCCAGGACAAATAGATTTTACTGCAGCAGCAACTGCTGCTACTCCCGCAGTAGTACATATTAAAGTAAAAATTAAATCAAAAGCTACCCAAAGAAGTCAAAGTGATCCATTCGGAGATTTATTCGGAGATCCATTTGGAGGTTTGTTTGGCAGTCCACAAGCGCAAACTCCAAGAGATCAAAAGGCGAGTGGTAGTGGTGTTTTGATTAGTAAAGATGGTTATATCGTTACTAATAATCACGTGGTTGATGGTGCTACGGAAATCAAAGTTACGCTTGCAAATAAAAAATCTTATACTGCAAAATTGGTCGGTAAAGATGCAAATAGTGACTTAGCCGTTTTGAAAATTGATGGTGGTAGCAATTTCCCCTATATCGTTTATGGCAATAGTGATGATGTAAGATTGGGACAATGGGTATTAGCAATTGGTTATCCTTTGAATTTGGATGTAACTGTAACTGCTGGTATCGTAAGTGCGAAATCTCGTTCTATTGGTTTGACTAAGGGACAAGCTCCTGTAGATAGTTATATCCAAACAGATGCCGCTGTAAATCCTGGTAATAGTGGTGGTGCATTGGTAAATACGGAAGGTCAATTGATCGGTATTAATGCTGCGATCGCATCTCCAACAGGCTCTTATGCGGGTTATTCTTATGCTATTCCTGTAAATATTGTAAAGAAAACGATCAACGATTTGATCAAATATGGTGCTGTGCAAAGAGGATATTTAGGTATCACTTATAGTCCAATGCAAGATGATGATGATTTGAAAAAAGAATTGGGTATCAAAGGTGACGTAGATGGCGTTTACGTGAGTGACGTTCAAGCAGACGGTGCAGCAAAATCTGCTGGTATTCAAAAAGGTGATATTATTACCAAATTAGATGGAGAAGTTATTAGTGGACCTTCTGACTTGACGGCTTATATCGCTGGTCACAAACCAGGTGATAAAATCAGTACAACCTACTTGAGAGGTGGTAAGACAAATACAACTTCCGTTACGTTGAAGAGTAGTGCAGGTACTTTAGCTGCGACATCCAAATCTTCTATAGACAAATTGGGTGGAGATTTCACTACGTTGGATGAAGCAACAGCTCGCAAAAATAATGTTAGAGGTGGGGTCGTCGTATCTAAATTGGGTAATGGTGCGTTGAGTAATACGAGAATGCAAGAAGGTTTCGTAATACTTTCTGTAAATGATCAAACTGTATTGAAAGTAGATGATTTGAAAAAAATAATCAATGCTGCTAGTGGTACAGTGACTATTAGAGGTTTCTATCCTGGTGATGAACATTTGTATGGTTATACAATTGATCTTTCTGGTGATAATTCTAATAATTCCAATAGCAACAATGGTACTACAGAAGATGATGATTAATTAAAGCCCTAGTTCAAATATATATCCCTCTTAATTTCCGAATTAAGGGGGATTTTTTTATATATTTAGGACATCAATTAATCTATTAAACACTTTACTATTTATGAAAAAAACACTCAAATTATTGGCGATTACCCTTTTCCCAATAGTTGGATTTGCGCAAAAAGACAGTATCTCTCAATTACGCTCGGAAATAGCAACACTGCAATCACAGTATGGACAACTTAATACACGAGTTCATCAATTGGAGGAAAAGATCCCTTATTATGTAAATGCATTAAAACTCCAACAATCTCCAGTCGTACAAGAACAAGAAGGTGTGGAAGTTCGTCTTACTTCTGCCGAATTTTCTGAGCAAAATAAATCTTTGGATGTGAGCGGTATCATTACTGTAAAAAAAGAGGGGTTGAGAGATTTTCATGTGAATACAATGACGTTGAAATGTATGTATCCCGATGGAAAAATGTTTAGTACGTATACTATAAATAATAATGATAAACAATTTGGAAGTGTTATGCCTGTTGTGACAGACATTCCCTATGCATTTACAATACATTTTGAAAAAATGGAAAAAACTCCCCAATTAGCAGCATTACAATTCGGAATAGAGATTACTGCATCTGCTAATATGCAATCAAAACTTTTAAATTATACTTACAAAGGCGTACCGGTAGAATGGAAATAATTACATAAGTATATTCATACAAAAATGTCCAACAAAATTGTTGGACATTTTTGTTTTAAAAGAAAGAACTATTGAATCGTTACATCAATACCCTCACTGTGCGCAGACATTTCTGGTGCATACATATTTTGTATTGTTGTAATACCATTGGAAAATACACCCGCATTATTCGCTCTTACATCATAGTCAAATGTGTATGTGCCCTTTGGAAGATAGCTAAAGAAAAAGTTGGTTGCTGCATCTCTAGTACTTTCATAGTAACCGGCACCATTTTGCCATTTATAGTTGGATAACACATTCACTGGTTCAAAACCTGCAGCACGCATATCTTTTAAATGGATATATTGCATATCGCGATCTGTTCGTACTATGATACGAATGGTTACTAAATCTCCTACTTTGATAGGAGTAGATGGAGATATTTCGAATAATTGGACACCCGTTTTCGTATTTCTTTTTATAAATAATTTTTTCTCCATTTTGATATCGTAACCATTGGATTTTACTTTATTTAGATCTTCAAAGTATTGATAATAAACGCCACCATAGGCACCCCCTGCACTTGTTTTTTTGACCTCTATTTTTTGCATGTCAGAGGTGATTTGATTACTAGACCAAGTTTGTTTGAAATAACCAGTAGCGCTAGTGTTAGATTGATTTTTATTTGGATAAATGTCTTGGTTTCCCAATTTTATGGTCAATCCATTTTCACTATTCATCCAAGATTTACCAAAATGTAAAAGTGCATATATTGCTTCTGTTGTTGCTTTTGTAGTAGACCAACTATTTGTTTGTTTATTTTTCATTAACCACACTTTCATTGCTTCTATGCTTGCAGTGTCTTGTGGTGTGATTTCAGAGAACGCTTCGATATTACTTGTTTGATTTTCAATCGGACTTTCATACCAATACCAACCTGCAAGATTATTTTTCCAATACATGCCTTGCTCATCACTATCAACGGATGTTTCTTTCAAATTACGTACTAATTTCTCTGCTTGACCATGTTGGTTATAGCGTTCCAATACAAGCGCGGCTAAGGCTTTTCTTTTTAAATCAAATTGCAAAGCTTCTTTGGATAAAGATTTTAAAGTTTTACTCAAATAATTATCCGCTGTTTTATTAAGTGGAAATTCTTTCGTCCAAAAACTACGTACATAATAGTAATTCATAAATTGAATCGGGCATTGTTTTTTTTGTTTTTGCTCTTTTTTTATTTCCTCTTCTTGGTAATTGTCGATATACTGAATAGCATTTTTGATGATTTGATCGATGTTATCTGATGCATATTTTTTATAGTCGTCACCCAATATATTTTTCAATTTACCGAAACCTTGAACAATATATTCAGTAATATATTCATCTTCATTACCATCACCATACCATGCGAATCCGCCACTTGTTTTTTGGCGATTTTTTAGTTTTTCAAATGCCTGTTGTATTTCATTAGACATTTTATTCATATCAAATAATAAAGCGATGCGACGCATTTGTTCTGTTTCGCTTTGTCCATCCAAAATCCAAGGAGATTCTTCTAACAAAATACTTTTGATCTCTGCATTTTTTTCTAAATTGGATGTAGTCAAGCCTTTACTATTCCATTCGTCAAATACTCTTTTTATAGTTGGATTTTTCTCTACGATATAGTTGGATAATACGCTTGCGTAATATCTGCTAAATAATTGTTCGGAACATTCATAAGGATATTCTCTCAAATAAGGTAGGGAGAATACCGCGGTCCAAATCGGATTGGTAAACATTTCTACGCTTAAGGAAAAGTTGGTTTTCGAACTATTCGCATCAGGTACAGAAAAATTAGGAATATTCCATTCTTTTGATTGACCTTCTCTTATGCTAATAGGTTGCGTTTCTGTAACCATGGTTCTATTTGTCAAAATTGGCAACATATTTTCCTCTCCATCACTATAATTTCCTGCTTTTGCGAGGATTTTAAATGTGACAGCACTATGATTTTCTGGAATAGAAATCGTCCAATTGACAAGCGTATTTTGTTGTGCATTTGCGGTAAAGGCTTGTTCATTATGCTCATTTTGGAAATATTTATCCAAAATTTCTCCTGTATATGCGTCGGTAATGATCAATTGAACCTTTCCTGAAAGATTTTTAGCAGACAAATTATTAATTTTTGTACTGATAACCATTTTGTCTTTTTCACGTAAAAAACGTGGTAGATTAGGTACGACCATCAAATCTTTCTGTGTCTGTGTATAGAAAGTATTACTTCCGGTTTGCATTTGTTTATTATGCGCAAATACTAATAGTTTCCATTTTGTTAATGCTTCTGGACTAGTAAATTCTAGTTGTACATCTCCATTTTTATCCGTTAAAAGATTGGGATAGAAGAACGCTGTTTCTTGAAGATTGGTGCGTGGTGCTACATAAGTATCTGAATTGTCTTTCTGTTGTGCTTTTTTAACATCAACGGATTCTAAGTTTCCAATACTTGATACCGCAGCAGAAACTGTTTTCTTGTTTGTTCTAGTGGTACCATAACCTACTACAACAACATCGTTCAATTCACTCTTAGATGACATTGAAGACATGCCTCTCAGTACGACGTTAGTAGAAGCTCCGGGCGTCGCATTAGGAAGACGATCATATAGGGGTCGTCTTCTATATTCTGATGCATAAAATCCATACCAATTCAAACTTGGAATAAAAAAGCTAGCTGATTTATCCAAAATTTTGTCATCGCTGGAGATAGAAAAATCGGTAATTGCATTGATATTATCAATACCACTAAAAAATGGTTTATTCCAACTATTATAATAACCATTTGGCAAAATCGGATAGTTATTGCTAATAGAATAATCAAAATTATTTGAGGCAAATTGATCTAAAGAAGCGTCGTACATACCTGCTAAAATCTCGGCGGTGAATTTGTCCTTATCATTTCCAGAAATATGAATTGTCCATTTTTCTGGCTTTCCAGGTTCTATCTTATCGCGGAACGTTTTTGTTTGTATACTTAATGGTGGTAATACATTTGTCTCAATAGGAATCAATATTTGCGAATTTGCATAATCATTCCATTTAATAAATACGGATTTGAAGTAAATGCCTTTTAATAAATCTTGTTTAGTGATCGTATGAGTTACTTCTATGTTGCCATTTTGAAAAGGCAAAGTTTGTGGTTGCGTGTCGCTACCATTCCCTAATAGAAATTGAATTTGTGCCTTTTCTTTAATATCTGTTTGGATAGAAATATGTGCAATATCTCCGATTTTGTATATTTCCTTATCGAGCTTAGTGGTGAAATAATTATAGTCGCCGCTTTTATGATTTTCATCTGTGAGTTGGATAATCGCAAAGTCTGTGATCGTATCATTTTGATGTATGGAACTAGCTTCTACTAAATAGCACCCCTTTGGTAATTGCTTTTCTATAGAAATGGAGTCTGATTTTTCAGTATTGAATGTATTATTATAAACTATATTTCCTTTTTTATAGTATGCTGGATTTTCATCTTCTTTTCCATAGGAAATATGAGGGAAATAATTTACATATTGATTATAGTCGTACAATTGGTATGAGACGTTTGTATTACTATGGGGTAGAATGATTCTTTCTGGTTGTTTGAGTTGCGTTATCTTGATAAGACCGTTTGTCTGATATGGCAAACCATTGAGATTCTGCGAAGAAATTTTAATACTATTCAGATTTTTTGCTTCCAAACTTTCAGGAATGGATAGTTGGAGCTTGTAAGGAAGATCGCCAATAGTTACCGATTGAGTTTGACTATGCGTTTCTCCATTTTGATCCATGATGTCAACATGTATGGTGTAAATAAAACTTCTTTTGTCCGTATTTTTATTTTCAGCATCGGTCTTTGCAATAAATGGAATGGTAAATTTGCCTGTTTCATTAGTAGACGTGTCGCCGTTGGCAATAGTTTCATTTCCATTTCTGTTTGGATAATAATCAAACCAACCAAATCGACGCCAAATATACACTTCTCTTCTAGTTACACTATAGGTCACTTTAGCATTGGAAATTGGCGCGCCAGCATAGGATGTTGACTTGCCAGTTATGAGCACTTCTTTATCAAGTGTATAGGCATTTTTTAAAGAATCAAATACAATTTCGAATTTTGGACGCTTATATTCTTCGACTCTAACATAACTCGAACCTTGGATTTTGTTTTTATTATCATCACTAATATGAATGGAGAATGATCCAGTAAGTCCACTACTGGGCAAGATGAATTCACCGAAAATACTTCCAAATTCGTTTGTAGTGAGTTGCTGTTTTTGTATTTCTTTTTGGTTTACATCAAGTAAGGTCACAACTAATGAAGTATTAGCAATTACAGAATTTGTAAATGTATCAGATTTGATTGCGATTGCTTTAAAATAAATTTTTTGACCTGGTCGGTAAATCGCACGATCTGTAAATATTTTTGCAGTATAGGAAACTGGATTATTTTCAGATTCATTATAGTGACTATAATCATAAGAATAAGGAATTTTTATAAATTCATTTCCATAATTTATAATAAAATCATGACTATTTTTTTCGTAATTTATTTTTAGATTTCCATTTTGGTCAATTGTTTTAATCTCTTTTGTAGACAGGGTAAAAGGATATTTCTTCTTAGAAGTGGTATCTCCGAGAATGGTTATTTTTTCATTTTTTACAAGTTTGCCATTATTTGCATCTATTAATTGGAAATATTTTTCCTTATTAATATTGGTTTCGGTAATCGCTTTTGTTCCCACTCTAACTATAGAATACTCGTCTTTATTTTTTTCAAAATCGGTTGTTATTTTATATGTTCCTTCTGGCAAACCGTCAATTTTATATATCGTTGAATGCATGGCATAATCATTGAATTTATTTAAATTCACATGAATCGTCTTGCTTAGGGTCTCTCTCTCAGTATATAAAATGTTGTTGTCAAACTTTACTTTTTTGCTTTGTATAGCGTCTAGATTAGGCGTAACATTATAGATCAAAATATTAAAATCCGCAATATTTTGGTGAGAAATTTTTACGGGAATATTATCGTTTGGATGAACTAATACATTTGTGGATATAGTCACTACTTGCTTTTCAATTTCATTTTTTAAATTAATTAAATTGTTTTGATAAATTCCTTTTGTAGTTTTCGCAATTCCATCTTCTACAACTTTGTGTGCTTCTAGTTTATTTTTTTTATTTAATATTTGTGTCGCCAAAGTATAATATAGCTCTGCCGTGTAAGGATCATTCGGATATTGAGAAATTAATTGACGAATTTTGTCCTCTGCATTATTTTTATCTGCTCTATTTATTTTAATAAGACTATAATATAAAAATAAAGATTTATTTTCTTCATTACTATGTATCTGAATCAAACTATTAAGGATAGAATCTGCTTGTTGGCTAAACTTTGCCTTTAGAGATGTTGGAATATTCCATGTGTCATTTAAATTGTTATAATAATTATTGGCAAGGATATCATATATCGTTGGACTAAGTTGGTTTCCTTCGTTATTTTCCAATAAAATATTGTAATCTTTTGTTTTTTGA
This sequence comes from Rhizosphaericola mali, assembly GCF_004337365.2. Taxonomy (GTDB): domain Bacteria; phylum Bacteroidota; class Bacteroidia; order Chitinophagales; family Chitinophagaceae; genus Rhizosphaericola; species Rhizosphaericola mali. The sequence continues at coordinate 267,476 of NZ_CP044016.1, forward strand.
CTATATAATAACTGAGTATTGCTAATACTTGCTTTAAATAAAGAATCACTCACTTCTTTAAAATCGGCATATGTCCAAGTTTTAAAATCTTCTAATTTCTTAGTATGTGATTGTTGAATATTTCCATTTTTATAATATACAGACGCTCCATATTGTTGATACATCTGTGCCAAATAATTTTGTAAAATAGCTTTCTCTAATGGACTTGCTGTCTTTATTTCATTTTCGAAAAAATGAAAAGTTTCGTAAGTATTATCTTTATTTTCACTCACATCATCTTCGCTTGTTTGCCAACTTATCTGAGATAAATACAAAATTGATTTGATTTTTTGCTGTGTATTATTATCTTTTTTCGCTTGGTTATATACAGTTTGGATATCTGTTTTTAAAGATTTGAATTGTCCATTTTGCTGGTTGATTTCTACTTTATTCCAAGCTGTTTTATAATTAAAACTTTGAGCCATAATTGCATGTGATGTGAATATAAGACTAAGTATAAAACTAAATATTATCCTGTTCTGGTTGATGTTATGTTTTTTCATAATTCCTATTTGCCTGTAAACGTAATGTTTATACTATTACGTTTGCTTATTTGTAATTGTGAGTATAAAATAGTTAAAATTATTTTTTATTTTATTAACAATTTGTTTTAGATTTGGTTTAGAGATTTACTACACACACAGAATACTAAAACTATTACACATGAGGAAATTGATGCATTGCACAATGCTATTACTGTTTCTATTTGGTTGCTTTACCAATATTAATGGGCAACAATCTAAAACGGTAACAGGCGTTGTTTTAAATGAAAAGAACGAACCTCTTGAAGGGGTTACCGTCGCATCTGGCAAGAGAAGTACTACAACATCGGAAGATGGGCATTTTCAATTAACTCTTCCTTTATCGTCCACTAAGATTGTATTTCATTTGGTGGGTTTTGATTCTAAAAACTTAGAGATACAACCTGAAATGAAGGTCATAATGACAACCGTAAAATCTGATGTATCAGAAATAGTTGTAGTTGGTTATGGTACTCAAAAAAAATCTACTATAGCCGGAAGTATTTCGTCTATTAAAGGATCTGTTATTGAAGATCAACCTGTTACTAGTTTTGATGCAGCTCTTACTGGGCAAGCTCCTGGTGTGCAGATTACTTCTGCAAATGGGGTGGTTAATAATCCTCCTGTATTTAGGATTAGAGGGACGAATTCTATTTCACTTAGCTCCTATCCATTGATAGTGATTGATGGAGTTCCTACTTTTACTGCCGAAAATTCAATGTCTAATACAGATGCTGCAAATAATCCATTATCAAGTGTAAATATGGACGATATTGAAAGCATAAATGTATTAAAAGATGCTGCTGCTACTGCTATATATGGAAGTAGGGCTGCTAATGGTGTTGTATTAATTACGACAAAGCGTGGAAAGTTGGGTAACGCTAAAGTAAATTATGACGTCTGGGCAGGAATCGTAAAGCCATATAGAATGTGGCAAGCTGTAAGTGGGCAACAGATGATGGAAATTAAAAATGAAGCGCTTGAAAATGCGGGTCAGGCAGATGCTTTTTTTCCTTCATATGATGCGTCTGGTAATGTTATAAGTACAAATTGGAACGATTATTTATATAGAACAGGCTATTCTAATAATCATACTGTAAGTGTTAGTGGAGGTACAGAAAAAACGAAATATTATATCTCTGCTGGTTATAGTAATCAAGCTGGTATTATTAGAAAAAATGGCTTTGAACGAAAAAACGTTCGTTTTAATTTAGATCATCGAGCGAGTCGTATTCTCTCACTAGGTATTAATGGATCTTATTCTAATGAAAATAACACAGCCGCTTTATCTTCTGGATCTGTAAGTGGAGCAGCTTTTGCTAGCTATGGCATAGGACGTTTAGGGATTTCTTTACCAACTAATATTAGTCCTTATAATTTGGATGGTAGTTACAATATAAATGGAACTGCATTAGGAAGTGGAAATAATACTATTGCCTCTAATTGGTTAAATCCAGTAGTTGCGTTTGATCAAAATAAACAATCTACGGAGAATAATCATTTTCAAGGAAATATTTATTTACAAGTAAAACCAATTCACGATATAGCTTTGAAAACGGTTTATGGAATGGATTATTTGAATATAGATAATTCAAGCTATACATCCTATTTATTAAATACAACAGGAGGTTCTTCTTCCGCTACACTAAATAAAAATAAGAGGTGGGTATGGACTTCAACAGGTGAGTATAGTCATATATTTGGAGGAAAACATGATCTAGATTTCCTTGTAGGAACGGAACAACAATATACATACTATTACGGATTTGGCTTATCTAGGTCTGCCGCGACAGATGACTATTATACGAATATAAATGGAGGTTACGGTACAAATGCCTCAACTAATACAGATGGAAATAGAGGTGAAAATTATTTAGTATCTATCTTTTCGCGACTCGCTTATACCTATGATAAAAAATATATTTTAGGTGCTTCTTATAGGAGAGATGGATACTCCGCATTTGCACCGGGGAAAAAATATGGTAATTTTTGGAGTGCTTCTGTTGCATACGATATTACGAAAGAAAATTTTTGGCATACTGCTGGATTAGACAAGGTATTTGGAAATTTTCGTATTAGAAGTAGCTATGGGACTGTTGGTAATGTCTCAGGGATAGGCAATTATGCGTCAGCATCGCTATATTCTTCAACCCTGTATAATACAAATGCTGCACTTGTATTTAATCAAGCAGGAAATCCAAACCTAACATGGGAGACAAGTAAGAAATTTGATGTGGGATTAGAATTTAGTTTATTTGACAATGTATTGAGTACCGAGTTGAGTTATTACAATAATAATGTTGATGGTCTTATTCTTAATCTAACACAGTCAGCATCTACAGGATTACCCAATTCAATTCCTACTAATGTTGGTTCCTTATATAATCGTGGTTTAGAAGCTTCTTTTAATGTTGCTCCTAAAATGTCAGGTCCATTTACTTGGCATACCAATTTCAATTTTACTTATAATAAAAATATGGTTACAAGTTTGGATCCTAGCCTTACTTCTATAACAGTTTCAACTTCGAGTTTGGAAACGGACAATATTATTAAAGAAGGTTATGCTCTAGGTATGCTTTATCTTATACCAACAGACGGCGTGGATCCTGCCACAGGTTTAAGAATATTTTTAGATCCAGATGGGAAGAAAATGACTTACAATTTTTTGACTAAACAATATTTATATGCCGATGGAACAGCAGGAACAGCTCCTACTAGAGTCATGTCAAAAAATACAATGCCAAAATTTTATGGGGGATGGACCAATAATTTTAGGTATGGAAATTTTGATTTGAATGTTTTAGTTACTTATCAATTAGGCTTTTATGTTTACAATGGATCTAGGGCGACTGGTTTAGATAATAGATCCGCTTGGAATAATATTGAAGAAGTAATGAATAGATGGCAAAAGGCTGGAGATATAACAGTTATCCCTAAAGTTGTAGCTGGGGACAATGTTTCTAATGGTTCTGCGAATCCGATTACACAATGGGCGGAGAAAGGTGATTTTGCGAAATTAAAAAATGTGAGTCTTGGTTACAATTTTAATAATGCGATATTTCATAAAATAGGAATTTCTAATGCTAGATTTTATGTTTCTGCACAGAATTTGGCTATAGTAACAGGTTATACTGGCCCAGATCCAGAAGTTTCATCAAATGGAAACGGGACAGGGAATCAAGGTATTGACAAGAATTCTGTTCCCAATGCTAGAACATATACTGTTGGTTTGAATATCGGTTTTTAAAAGAATAAATATATAAATTATGAGTAAGAATAAACTATCAAAATATATCCTTTCTTTACTGGTGTTGTCTACTATTATAGTGTCATGTAGTAAAGAGAAATTAAATCCTGTTATTAGTACCTCTTTGTCCGATGCAGTTGTATTTAGTACTTCTGAAAGAATTGGGAGTCAGCTAGATGGGTTATATACATCTATAAAAAGTGGTTATGTATTAGGTGGGAGATATGAAATTTATAATGAAGTGAGAGGACGAAATTTTATAAATAGAACACAGAATTCCGTAACTGCATATCAAGTTTGGAATTTTGATGTTCCGGGTTCTGATTCTTATTTACAATATTTGTGGTCTTATAGTTACTTAGCCATTAATCGTGTCAATTTATTTATTGAAGGAATGACATCAACTGGCAATAGTGTCGTTGGTGACTCATTAGCAAAACAATATGATGGAGAAGCTAAATTCGTTCGTGCAGTAGCGTACTATAATTTATTACAACTCTTTTGTAGACCTTATGCAGATGGTAATGGATCTAAACTTGGATTGCCATTGAGATTAACGGGAATTACAGGTAGTGGTTCTAGTGATATTGCAAGAAGTACAGTAGCAGAAACTTATGCACAGATTTTATCTGATTTAAATACTGCAGAGTCGGAATTGCCATTGACATACAGTACGGATGCTAATAATACAACAAGAGCGCATAGAAATACTGCAATTGCATTTAAGGTAAGAGTATATTTAAGTATGCAAGATTATAGTAACGTAATTACAGAAGCTAATAAAATTGTTTCTTCAAGTTCTCCTTTCAGTGCTTCAACTGGTGTTGGATTTGCTTTGCAAAATAGCATTGCAAGTGTTTATAATTCAGCAACGACTAAGGAGAATATTTTATCCATGCCTTTTCAAGGAACCAATGAAACTCCGGGTGGTCAAAATCAACTTGGCTATTATTTCAATTATGGAAATCTTGAATTTTATTTAAATAAAGATGGGATTTTGGCGGATGATTTTTTTACAGCTTCTGATAGTAGACGCCAGTTTATTAGTACGCAAACAATTGGTTCGATTACCTACCCGAAACTCACCAAATATACGGAACTTACTAACTATACTGATTGGGTTCCATATATGAGATATTCTGAAACTTTGTTATCATTATCTGAAGCAATTACTAGAAATTCTAATACCATAGATTCTAGGGCTGTAGCTTTACTTAATGCAGTACATAATAGGTCCAATTCTAATGTAACATTAACAACCTCTAATTTTTCAAGTGTAACAGATTTGCTTTCGACAATACTGAAAGAAAGAGAAATTGAGTTCTTAGGAGAAGGCTTGTACGGTACGGATATAAGCCGGTTGATGATGACATATCCAGCTAAAGGTAGTGTCACTGCAGTTCCTTATTCGGATTCAAGATATATCTTTCCTGCGCCTAATAATGAAACTTTGTATAATACGCTTTGGACAAATGATTAATGTGGTTTACCTCCAAAAAAATCTATTTTACCGAATAATTGTTTAGGATTATATTCTTATCAATAATTTTAGACAACTAAACAACACTAGAGAAATGAAATTTCTTTTTTTAACCTTCTGTAGCTTTTTAATTAATTGTATTGTAGTTGGGCAGCATACTTTAAAAAAAGAGGTAATTGTTGATACTGCTAATTTAGCTTCTAAAATTAAATCAGTAATTCCAGAATTTACAACAGATATTTCAGCTAATATTCCAAAGCCTACAATCGCAAAGCATAAACAGACAATTGGAGGTAAGGAAATAAATTATACCACTACTACAGGCTATATTCAATTAACAAAGGAAGATGGAACTGCAACTGGTAATGTTTTTTTCGTTGCATACACAAAAGATGATGAGAGTAAAAAAACGAGGCCTTTAACTTTTGCTTTTAATGGAGGTCCTGGTAGTGCATCCGTCTGGGTACACATGGGATTTATGGGACCCAAACGCCCGATTTTGGATGATTTTGGAAATGCTAAAAATCCACCCTATGGATATGTGGATAATCCAGACTCATGGCTAGATCAAACCGATTTAATATTTATAGATCCTGTATCAACGGGTTATAGTCGGGCAGTTAAAGGTCAAGATGCCAATCAGTTTCATGGTTATGAAGAAGATGTTTCCTCTGTTGGTGATTTTATTAGGTTATATGTCACCAAGTATGAGCGATGGTCGTCTCCAAAATTTATCATGGGTGAAAGTTATGGTACTCCTAGGGCTGCTGGTCTTTCTTCCTATCTCCAAGATAAGTATGGAATGTATTTTAATGGGATAATTTTATTGTCCTCAATTTTGAATATGGAGACTGCAAGATTTGATATTGGTAATGATCTTCCTTATCCATTATTTTTACCTACTTATGCAAGTTCTGCATGGTATCATAAAAAATTAAGTGTAAATCAATTAAATAAAAGTCTAAGCACTTTTATGGATGAGGTTAAAAAGTTTGATGTTGAGGTGTATGAACCAGCATTGATGAAAGGAAGTGATCTGTCAAAATCCGAAATGGATAATGTTGCAACTCAGTTGAGTAATTACACCGGATTGTCTAAGGACTATATCATAGAAACCAATTTGCGTATCAATATCATGCGCTTTTGTAAAGAATTAACTCGAAAGGATGGTTACACGATTGGCCGTTTAGATAGCAGATACAAAGGTTATGATTTGGATGACGCTGGCGAAAGATTTGAATATGATCCAACAGGAACTACCGTTGGCGCATTTGCAGCTTCTTGGAATGATTATGTTCGATCTGATTTGAAGTATAAAAATGAATTACCCTATAATATTTCAGGACCGGTACATCCTTGGAACTATAATAATGTTCAAAATAAATATTTGAATACAGCAGAATATCTAAGACAAGCAATGACTAAAAATCCTCATTTGAAGGTTTGGGTTATATGTGGTTACTACGATTTAGCTACCCCATTTTATGCCGCGGAATATACATTTAAACATATGAATTTACGTCCTGAATTACAAGAAAATTTACATTTTACATACTATGAAGCAGGACATATGGTTTATATGCACTATCCATCTATGAAGCAGTTTAAACAAGATGCAATAAAAATGTATAATACGTCTAAATAGTATTGTCGTTAAAATGATCTAAGTAATTTATTTACACATATTTTTCTTTATACAAATGAAAAGAAAGCAATTTTCTGGAATATTATTTCTGAGTCTCATGTCTATTGGACATATAAAGGCTCAACAAATATATCCTCCAACTTATCCAATTAATGGAGTTTCTGACAAGTGGGTCAATTGTTATGCCTTTACAAATGCGACCATAGTTACTGATGCACAACATAAAATTAATAATGGAACGCTCGTAATAAGAAAGGGTAAAATTGAAGGAGTAGGATCCTCTGTAAGCATACCCAAAGATGCTGTTGTGATTGATTGTAATGGTAAATTTATTTACCCCTCTATGATTGATATTTATAGTGATTATGGCATCCCTAAAGCACAACAAAGTGGAGGTCGTGGTATGGATTTTAGAGCGCCTTCACAAATAGAATCAAATGAAAAAGGCGCTTTTGGGTGGAACCAAGCTATCAGGACGGATGTAGATGCCTCAACAATATTTGTATCGGATGATGCGAGTGCCTCCAAACTTCGAAATGTTGGATTCGGAACAGTTCTTTCTCATCAAAAAGATGGAATCATGCGAGGTACTGGAGTCGTCGCCACATTGGCAAATGAAAAGGCAAATCTTGTAATATTAAAAACCGAAGCCTCGGCGCATTATTCTTTAAATAAAGGAACATCTAGGCAAAGCTATCCAAGTAGTATGATGGGCTCTATTGCCTTGATAAGGCAAACTTATTTGGATGCTAAATGGTACAAAGGAAATCCCACCGCGGAAGGCGTGAATATAACTTTAAAAGATTTCAATAACCAGCAGAACGTACCTCAGATATTTGATGCCAATGATAAATGGAATGTGTTACGTGCGGATAAAATTGGAGATGAATTTGGCATACAATACGTGATAAAAGCTGGAGGAAACGAATACCAACGAATGGAGGAAATGAAAGCTACAAATGCAACCTTCATTTTGCCCTTAAACTTTCCGGAAGCGATGGATGTTGAGGATCCTAACGATGCCCAAATGGTTTCTTTAGCAGATATGAAAAATTGGGAACTAGCTCCTACGGAACCTGGTGTATTTGAAAAATACGGAATTAAATTCGCATTAACAGGAGCGGATATTAAGAACCCTAAAGATTTTATGGCTAATTTGCAAAAAGCTATTTCTTACGGACTTTCTGATACCTCTGCGTTAAGTGCGCTTACTAGAGTTCCGGCCCAGATACTAGGAATTTATGATAAAGTGGGTAGTCTTGAAATCGGGAAAGTTGCCAATTTTTTAATAACATCGGGTCCTATTTTTGATGATAAGACGATTCTATTTCAAAACTGGATTCAAGGAGACAAATATGATGTCAAGAATGATCTTTTTAATTCTATTGTTGGGAAATACAAACTAAGTATTGACAATAATTCTGTAATACTAAATGTGAATTCAGAATCTTCTGCTACGATTATTCAAGGTACAGATACTATTCCTACAAAATTCAGTGCCAATGGGAAGTTTGTAAAATTGTCTTTTCCTCTTACGAAAAAAAGTAAATCTAATGCAATTATAGGTGGCGTTATAGACGGATTGACTTGGCAAGGAAATGGGACAGATACTGCAGGTAATAATATATTATGGACGGCAATTAAGGTCGATTCAATTCCTAGTAAAAAAGTGCTTAGGCAAAGAAAAGAAAATCTAGATTTAGGTAAATTAACTTATCCATTAAATGGATATGGATGGGATTCTCTACCAAAACAAGGAAATGTTTTATTTAAAAATGCCACTGTTTGGACAAATGAAAAAGAAGGTATTTTAAAAGAAACGGATGTACTTGTTAAAAATGGGAAAATTGCGGCCATCGGTAAAAATCTATCAGATGGCGGCGCTAAAGTAATTGATGGAACCGGTAAATATCTTTCACCAGGTATCATTGATGAGCATTCTCATATCGCAACATCGTCAATTAATGAAGGGGGGCAAAGCGTTACTTCTGAGGTTAGAATAGGGGATAATATGAATCCCGATGATATTAATATTTATTATCAATTAGCTGGAGGTGTTACAACTTCGCATATTTTACACGGTTCTGCCAATACGATTGGAGGACAAAATCAATTGATAAAAATGCGTTGGGGACAAGATGCCGAAGGTATAAAATATGCTGGTGCTGATCGATTTATCAAATTTGCGTTAGGTGAAAATGTTAAGCGTACTCGTATGAATAACAACAATCGTTTTCCTAATACGAGAATGGGGGTAGAGCAAGTTTTAGCAGATGCATTTCAAAGAGCTGCCGACTATCAAAAAGAATTAAATGGACCGAATGGAAAAAATGTTAGACGTGATTTAGAACTTGATGCATTGGTCGATATTATGAATAAAAAGTTGTTTATCACAAGTCATTCTTATGTACAAAGTGAGCTGCTTGCAGCAATGCGTGTATCTGACAAATATGGATTTCACTATAACACATTTACACACGTTTTGGAAGGTTATAAGGTAGCAGATGAATTTGTAAAATACGGAGTAAATGCCGCTACATTTTCAGATTGGTGGGCTTATAAATTAGAAGTGAAAGATGCTATTGCTTATAACGCTGCTATTATGGCGAAAAAAGGGGTTAATGTGTCTATAAATTCCGATGATGCTGAGCAAGCAAGAAGACTAAATCAGGAAGCCGCAAAAACTATAAAATACGGAGGTATGTCAGAAGAAGAAGCCTTCAAAATGGTAACCTTAAATCCAGCTAAAACTTTACATATAGATAAAGAAACTGGCAGTATTAAAGTAGGTAAGTCGGCAGATTTAGTTTTATGGACGGATAATCCACTAAGTATTTATGCTAAACCAGAAGAGACAATGGTGGATGGGATTATTTATTTTGATAAAGATAGAGATCTAGCATTGAGAAAATATATTCAGAATGAAAGAAAACGACTAATTAATAAATTAATAAATGCCAAAAAATCTGGAGCAACTATGACCGCTGCTCGTCCTCCAATGCCAGTATCTATGGATGAGGACTTTGATTAAGTTGATTTTTTAACCCTTATTGAATTTATTGAAATGAAAAAAATATTACTAAGTTTATCCATTTGTGCAACAATCTTGTCATCTAAAGCGCAAGAAAATATTTATCCGGCTAAATCCTTTTCTGGTAAGACATACCTAGTTAATGCTACGGTACACGTGGGTAATGGCAAAGTACTCGAAAATACTACAGTTGTTTTTTCTAATGGTAAAATATCTGAAATCGGAACAAATATTAATGTTCCGGCAGCTAGTGAGACTATAAAAATTGTAGATGCTTCGAATAAACAAATATATCCTGGACTTATTCTCTCAGATACGGATTTAGGTTTAAAGGAAATTGGTGCTGCAACACCCGGTAGTGATGACTATGAAGAGTTGGGAGACTATAATTCAGATATTCGTTCTATAGTTGCTTATGATGCTACATCGATGATTATTGGAACCTTGCGTACCAATGGAATTTTATTAGCAAGTGTATCTCCTCAGGCGGGTACAGTTGCGGGGCTTTCTTCTGTTGTGCAGTTAGATGCCTGGAATTGGGAAGATGCAAGTTATAAAGTAGATAATAATTTGCATGTTCATTTGCCCTCGTTTTCTAACCGCCCTAGTAGGATGGCGATGTATATGCGTATGATGGGAATGGATGCTTCTGAGGAAGGTGGTGCCGAAAAGAAGGCCATTGAAACTTTAGAAGAAATGAAAGCATTTTTTAGACAAGCACAATCCTATTTAGCAGAAAGTGTTCCTGCAGAACATAATATCAAATTTGAAGCTATTAGAGGTTTGTTTGAAAAAAAGCAAAAATTATTTGTTCATGCGAATGAAGTTAAACAAATGTTGGCTGCTATTGATTTTTCTAAAGAATTCGGATTTGATGTTGTAATTGTTGGTGGCACAGAAAGCTGGCGTATCGCAGATTTACTTAAAACAAATAATATCTCTGTTATTCTTAAGGAGGAACATTCTCTACCTACCAACCAAGATGATGATGTGGATCAACCATATAAAACGCCTTATTTATTGCAAAAAGCTGGTGTCTTATTTGCCTTAAATGATACACACGAGGAAACGAGATATCGAAATCTGATGTTTAATGCAGGTACAGCAGCTGCTTATGGGTTAACAAAAGAAGAGGCCCTGGAGGCAATTACATTAAATGCAGCTAAAATTTTGGGTATTGATGATAAAACAGGAACTATAGAAGTTGGAAAAGATGCCAATGTAATAATATCTGAGGGCGACATTTTGGATATGAAATCCAGTATTTTGGATAAAGCTTATATTCAAGGAAGAGATGTTAGTTTACAAAATAAGCAAACTGAATTATATGATCGTTATATGTATAAATATAATTTGAAAAAATAAATGTGCTAATTTTAAATTAAAAAGAAAAACAGGTTTTAAATATTTACAACCTGTTTTTCTTTTGTGGCGGTTTGATGAGGAATACAAAACTGAACAATGCGAGAGCAAATCCCCCACCTAAAAGACCGCTTTGGATATTTTTGTTCTCATTCATAAATGGCTGGATGATCCATGCTGATAATATAATGAGGATGCCAATAGTTAATAATACAATTCCTTTTCCTTTCTTTTCCATAGCGTAAAGATAAAAGTATATTTAATTAATCGGGATATGTTTCATTAGAAAGTCAACTGTAGCTTGATCAATTTTTACTTGATTGCTGTATTTCATCCAATGATGAGAATCGTCAGGGATTACTAAATATTCAAATGGTACATGGTAATTTTCAAGTTGATCTGCAAGTTTCTTACTTTGTATAAAATCAACGTTTCGATCATCATCTCCATGAATAAGTAGGACGGGAGATGTCCAATTTGCAACGTAATTTAGTGCGAATGATTTTTTTTCTATTTCTAAGGATTGCTTTAAATCTGGCGCTTCTGAATATTTATTGATAGCTTCTTCGGGTTCGTGAAAATGCACGCCGTGAAGATCAACTCCTGCTTTGAATATGTCTGAGTTTTTACTCAAGGCTAACGAAGTCAAATATCCTCCATATGAACCACCATAAACACCTATTTTATTATAGTCTAAATTTGATTGAGTCTTTATCCATTTGGTTGCAGCCAAAATGTCTTCATACTCTGAAGCTCCTTGACTATAGGTATTCTCGGGCTCGTCAAATGCATATCCATATCCAATACCATTTCTATAGTTTATAGAAAGGACTGCATATCCATGGTTAAGCAAATATTGGTTAACGGCATAACAATTGGAATAATAGGAGGAATAATGCCAATCTAAAATCATTTGCCTATTAGGTCCTCCATGTAGGAATAAAATTATAGGAAAATGTTTGCTTTTATTGTTCGGAAGAAATAGTTGCCCATGTATTGTAAATCCATTAGTTGATGGGAAGGTAATTTCTTTTGGAGAGACAAGTTCACCTATTTGGGGGAATGAAGGACCGACCTCAGCAATATTGATGTTTTTATTATTTGAATTTAATACGGGTAATGGAGGTGTAGTTGCTTCTGATTTTAGATAAAATAAACTTTCGTTGTCTGCTAATAAGTGTGGATAAACTTCTGAATTATTTCCACTCGTTAGAAGGGTTATTTTCCCATTTTCGATATTGACTTTTTGTAAATGACGGCGGTCTATATCTTGAAAATTGGAACTATAAACGATAGATTTTTTATCAGGTGATAATGTGGGATACTCGACAGTATAATTTCCTGGGGTAATGTTTTGAACACTTTTACCTTTCGTATTTAGTAAATATAAATTCGTCCAATTATTAGCATTAGACAAAAAATAGATTTGTTGATTATTTACCCAATTCAAATTAAACCCTCCACTTGTATTGGGTTCGGAGCCACTGGCTAATGTGTTTTTAGAAGAGTACAGACTATCGGTTGTGCCATTTGTAAGATTATATAGTCTAATTTGCCACTTTTCAGGAATTCGTTTTAGGATACTATCGGTGGGAATTCTCTGTTCAAAATGCCTGATAAAAGCAAGTTGCCGACCATCGGGGGACCACTTGGGATTATTATCTTTTTGAAAACTAGGATCGATGTATCTAATAGGTGTCGTACTATCTGTGTAAATAGCAAGGAACGAATGTTGATTTCTATTGGAAACAAATGCTAGTTGTTTACTATCTGGTGACCATTGAAGATCAGAACATTTTCCAAAAATATTTACGGCTAATTTTTGCTCATAAGGATGGTCGAGGTGGCACATCCAAATATCACCGTTTTGGGTAAATGCAATTTTTTTGCCATCAGGAGATAATTGAAAGTTATCACCTAGCGCAATTTTTTCCATTCGGTTGTCTTTCAGATAAAAGATCCAAATGGATATTCCGGGATTTATTGGATTTGAATTGGGGTTTAAGGGCAAATGGTTTAAATATCCTCCATGATCTCCTCCTCTTACAAATGCGAGAATTTGCTGTTTTGAATTGATTTGAAGTTGAGAAATTTCTAACTCCTCTTCTGAGGTAAAATTAGTTAACCTATGTGTTTTTTTAGATGTAGGATCATAATAATATATATTTCTGGCTCCCTTTTTTCCTGCAACCCAATATAGACTATAATAGTCACTTCCAACATTTAAATCACTAATTATTGGATAATCTAAAATAGATTTCATCATAAATTGTTGTGCTTTTGTTGTCCGGCAAATCAATATGAGAAAAAGAAATAAAAATGTATTTTTTATATAATTCATGTAGTCTAATTTTAATTTATGAAGATGTAAATATAAAATTAAGAATGCGTTTATTTGCGTTTTTGTTTTGTAAAATGAAGAAAGATGCAATTATGTTATGCAATAAAAATATCTAAAAAGAATAAAAAAAGCATTTCGGCAGCTTTTTTGTAATATCGTATATCTATTGGAAAGGATATGATGAATAAATTACATTGGAACCAATTCAACTCATTTTTATGGATTATAATAATGAGTTTTTTTTGTGCTAGCACGCTCCAAGCACAGCGTAAAAAGGAAGCTAAAAAGAAAGATACACTGGATCAGATTATCTTGGATTCTTTGAAACGAGATACTATGTCTATTGTGGCAACGAAAGAAGATACAATAGCTATTCAAAAAGCCGTATTAGGGGATACTTTAATTCCCTTCGTTGCCAATAAAGTGGAAAAATATAATGCAACCATTCATTATTCTCATAGAAGTGTGCGAGATACATTGGACATGAGTGATCTGATGCAAGAGGTGGCTATGGTCAACAAAATTGTAGACAAGATGCAAACTCGTATTGAAAAAGGTAATCGCAATTTCAATATTCAGATGATCAATACAAGCATTATTTTATTGACTGAAAATCTAAATGATTTAGATCCAAAATCGGAAAGTTTGGCTAATTATGCGAGTCGTTTAATGCAAAATAATAGAGATGTAAAGCGTATATTGAAAGATCCCATTTTTAAGTTAACAGGTTTAAGTACTGATTTAAAAGTTCAATTGAATAATATTTATCAAGATGGACAACAATTAGATACTTCAGAAATTGCTTTATTGACAAGAATAAATCTTGCGAGGAACCAAACGTCAACAGCAATTTTAAAATTAAATGATTTACTTTCTGATTTGAAGTACATGGAGGAAAATAAGTATTTTCAAATGTGGAAACCAGATGCACCATCCTTATTTAAATTAAAATCGAACTATTATCAACAGCCATTTTGGGCAACGTTAGGATCTTCCTTTTCACGAACTTTTAAAATAGTGGGTATTTACTTAAAGCGTAAAATTGGAGTGTTGTGTTGGGGGATGTTTTTTTTATTGGTTACAGGTATTATATCTTGGAATAATCGTCGTAAAATTAAGAAAAATGAAGACTATGAAACGATAATGACACCTGTTAAATATTTTAAACGAAGTATTCTATTAACCACTTTATTTGCCTTTTGTAATTATTTCCCCTTCTTTTTCTTAAATCCTCCATATTCGTTTTTAAATCTAGTTGAGCTAATTCAATTGGTCCTTTTTGTGGCCATTCTATGGCCTTATTTATTATTTAAGGGACGTATCATGATCCTCATATCGGCACTTATATGTGTAGGATTTATATTGGATAATCAATTATTGGATCCAACTTTTGGAGAGCGTTGGTTATTATTTCTATTGTGTATTGCTTTAATATTAACAAATTTGGCCGTATTTAAGTTTAATTCGAGCTATACGTCCTTAATTGCCAAGTCTTGGGTGACAAATGTGGTTATGATTATTTCTATCATATTTGCTGTATTTTCTCTATTATTTAATTTAGGTGGATTGACAACCCCAATGAAATTATTTGGATTTACTTCTATACAAGTATTAATTATTGGTGTTTCGATGCGTATGTTTTGCCAGGTGGCATTAGAGTTTATTTATATTCAAACGGAAGCAAATAAAGGTAGTCGCTTTTCAGCATTTATCAATTATATCGAATTGAAAAGTAAATATATGCGCATTTTTGCTTTTATCGGAATGGTGGCATGGTGTATAGGTATTTTTCATAGTATGAATCTGTATGGATTATTTTTATTTATAGTTGATTTCATTTTTAATCATCATATCCATATTGGGCAATTTGATTTTACATTTTATTCCATATTCATATTTGTTTTTGTGATTTGGGTATCCTCCATAGTTAGTCGTTTTGTGAGTTTTGCGTTAGGTGGAGATCAAGATACATCATCAACAAAGCGTAATAAATTGGGAACGATGACTTTATTAATTCGATTATCAATATTGACTATCGGGTTTTTAATAGCGATTGCTGCGTCAGGAATACCATTGGATAAGATTACGTTGATTATAGGCGCCTTAGGTGTAGGTATTGGTTTCGGCTTGCAAAATATCGTCAATAATTTAGTATCTGGAATTATTCTAGCATTTGAAAGACCGATTCAAGTGGGCGATTCTATTGAGATTGGGGATAAGTCTGGGACTGTTAGCGAAATAGGCGTTCGTTCCAGTAAATTAAAAGTTACAGAAGGTGCCGATGTGATCGTACCTAACGGAGATCTAATTTCCCAACAAATTACGAACTGGACATTGAAGGATCGTAGAAAAAGAGATTTTTTCTCTTTTAGAATTGCTTATGGTACAGATTTGTATTTAGTTAAAAAACTTGTATCGGATGTTTTTGAGGAGAATAAAAATGTTTTGAAAAATCCGCCAGTCGCTATAACGATTAGTGAGTTTGCTAGTACGGCAGTAATAATGAAAGCCTTTTTTTGGGTATCTGAATTAGATGATATTCCTACTATTAAGGGAAATTTGATGTATGCTGTTTATGCGCGATTATTGGAACATAATATTCAAATTCCACATGATCCTTATGACTTAGGTAAATAAAAAAATGTTGGACAATTTGTCCAACATTTTTTTATAGTTTGTAGAGAAATTAAGCCATGTTGTGAAATACTTTATTCACATCATCGTCTTGCTCGATAATATCAATCAATTTGCTTACTTCTTCTGCTTGTTCGTCTGTTACAGGAACGGTAACATTTGGAATCCATTCAACTTCTGCACTGATAGGCACAAGAGATTTCGCTTCTAAGGCCGTTTGCATATTACCAAAATCAGCAAATGCAGTTCTCAATTCCAATACTTTTTTACCGTCTTCTGTTTCTGTTTCACCAATTTCTTCCAAGCCAGCATCGATCAACTCTAATTCTAATTCTTCTTCATCCAAACCTTCGGGATTCAATTTGAATACCCCCATTTGTTTAAATTGAAATTGTACGCTACCAGAAGTGCCCAATGCTCCACCATTTCTAGAAAAATAGGAACGCAAATTAGCAACCGTTCTAGTCGTGTTATCTGTAGACGTATCTACCAAGATTGCAACACCATGCGCGCCATAACCTTCGTAAATAACCTCTGCATAGTTGCTCGTATCTTTTCCTTCTACCGCTCTTTTGATAGCTGCATCAATACGATCTTTGGGCATATTGATACCACGTGCATTTTGTACGACGCGACGTAACATTGGATTGTCATTGATATCTCCGATGCCGCCGCCAGCTCTTACTGCAATCGTAATTTCTTTACCAATTCTTGTAAATTGTTTAGCCATACGGTCCCAACGAGCGAACTTACTTGCCTTGCGGACCTCAAACATTCTTCCCATACAATGATATTTCTAATATTTTAAATCTCTATTTGGGTGGCAAAAGTACACTTTCAATTGCAATTCAAAAAGTTAGAAAATTGATACCCTTAATATTAATCAGTAAATTTGCAGATTCAATACAAATGTGAGGTTTTAGCGTGGATATCATACAATTATTACCAGATAATATAGCCAATCAGATCGCCGCCGGCGAAGTCATCCAAAGACCAGCAAGCGCCGTGAAGGAATTGTTGGAAAATGCCGTGGATGCGGGTGCGACAGAGATTAAACTCATCGTCCAGGATGCGGGTAAAGCATTGATCCAAGTGGTGGACAATGGAAAAGGAATGAGTTTTACGGATGCACGTCTATGTTTCGAAAGACATGCAACGAGCAAAATCAAACAAATAGAAGATCTTTTCAATATAAAAACGATGGGTTTCCGTGGAGAGGCTTTGGCTTCTGTGGCTGCGGTGGCACAAGTGGAATTGAAATCCAGAAGAAAAGAAGATGAATTGGGTACTTATCTCGAAGTAGAAAATAGCGAAGTAAAATTGCACGAACCATGTGCAGCGCCTTTAGGAACGAGCATCAGTATGAAAAATTTATTTTTCAATATACCGGCACGTCGCAATTTTTTGAAAAGCAATGCTGCTGAAATGCGCCATATTGTAGATGAATTTATCCATGTTGCCATGGCTTTCCCTGCTCTGTCGTTTTCATTGACAAGTAACGGACAAGAAATGTTTCATTTGGATAGTGGTAGTTTGAAACAGCGTGTGGTGCAGATTTTGGGCAATAATCTGAATTCCAAATTAGTAAATGTTTCTGATCATACAGATTATTTGAATATTGAAGGATTTGTCGGAAAACCAGAAATTGCACGTAAAACAAGAGGTGATCAGTATTTTTTCGTCAATAATCGTTTTATCAAAAGTCCGTATCTCAATCATGCAGTGACCAATGCATTTGATCAATTATTGCCAAAGGAAAGTTTCCCTTTATATGTTTTGTTTATTGAGTTGGATCCATCCGAAGTGGATATCAACGTGCATCCAACCAAACAAGAAATCAAATTTGAAGATGAAAAAATTATCTATGCATTCGTTCAAGCAGCGATAAAACATGCGTTAGCACAATTTAGCGTGGCTCCGACTTTGGATTTTACTTTGAATGCAGATATTCAAAATCTGAATGCTTTGACGCAACCTTTTTCAGAGGACAAACAATCAGATGCGCAATCATCCAATTTGTTCAAAACATTTACCCAAAAAAATCAGGCACATTTTATAGACTCGTCTAAGGAAAAAAAGGAATTGCAAGATTGGCAAAATTTCTTCGAACCTTCTGTGAGAAAAGAAGAAAATAGCTTTCCTGAATTTCCAAAAGATTGGTCCGCGGCGCCAGATATTTTGACGCCAAGTGCTGTGCCTGTAGAGCATTTATTTTCGGAAGAAAAAAGTGAGAAAATCATTCCAGAGAATGCACAATATTTGCAATTGCACAAGACTTATATTCTTGTTTCATCTGATCAAGGGTTGTGTATAGTACATCAACAAATTGCACATGAACGCATTTTGTACGAAAAATACAGCCAAATGTCGCATGAAAAACATGCTGCTATTCAACAATTATTGTTTCCTTCTGAGTTGGAATTAGCTCCAGCGGATGCCTTTCTGTTAGAAGATTTATCTACAGAATTGAAAAAGATTGGTTATTTAATCGAAAAGTCTTCGACGAATAAATTTACTATTTTAGGTGTGCCGGTCGATGTTACCGATGGTAATGAAATGCATATAATCGAATTATTATTGGAACAATTCAAACATTTCTCCAGCGACATTAAATTCAGTAAACGCGAAAAAATTGTTCGTTGTTTAGCGCGTCAACAAGCGATCAAATCTGGTAAGGTTTTAAGTCAAGAAGAAATGCAAAACCTAGTAGAGCAATTATTTAGTTGTAAAATATTTTCTATTTCACCAACGGGAGATATACCTACATACGTATTGTTTAAAGAAGATTACATTGATCGCCTGTTTGGGATGAAATAGAAATTTAACAAAAATAGGGCTGAATTGTGATTGTATTGTTAATAAATGCTATATATTATCAATTATATTTGAATAATTTAAAATATTTTACTTAGCTTTGCGGCAAGTAGTCAATTTTCTCATAAACAGTTAGTTTTGGTTGCGGCTCCGATTTCCATCGGGGCCAATTTTTTTTATATAGGTTTTTTGTTTACATTATCGCAGAACCTCTACGTTTAGTAATCATCAAAAAACACAGAATTATGAGATTATTTTTCATTTCTCCATTGCTCGATGTATTAAAATTAAAAGGAATTCCAGAAGGAATAAGTAATATTATAGTGTTCCTTGTCGTAATCGTTTTAGTGATATTTGTTGGGAAAATTTTGCAGTATATTTTACGAAAAATAGCAGTGCAATTAGGAAAATCGATGGACAAAGAGCATTTATTTGAATCTTGCATAAAATACCTTAATTGTCCCCTAACTTTTTTGCTGCCTTTTGCGTTATTGTATGGTTTTGTAGATTATCTTCCTATGTCGCCACATGTCAATCTGATTTTTCTTAAAATTTTGACATTTGCCATCATTATAAGTATTGCATGGATTATTATCGGACTTATTTATATCGCAAGAGATGAAGTATATTTTTATTTTCATAAAAATGATACCGACAATTTAAAAGAACGAAAGGTGACTACACAGATACAATTTATCAGCCGCATATTGGTGGCTTGTGTTGTCGTGATTACCATATGTGTATTGCTTTTAAGTTTCGAACGATTTAGAGAATTAGGTACGACGATGTTGACAGGTGTCGGTATTAGTGGGATTATTATTGGGTTCGCTGCACAAAAATCACTGGGAAATCTATTAGCCGGCTTTCAGATTGCATTTACACAACCAATCCGTTTGGATGATGTTTTGGTTGTGGAAGGAGAGTGGGGACGTGTAGAAGAAATAACGCTGACTTATGTGGTGGTGAATATTTGGGATAAAAGAAGATTGGTTTTGCCAATTAATTATTTCATAGAAAAACCATTTCAAAACTGGACAAGAACAACTGCCGATTTACTTGGAACTTCCTTTTTGTATGTAGATTACTCCGTTCCGTTAGAAAAAATTAGAGCAGAGTTCACTCGATTATTGGAACAAAATCCGATTTGGGATAAAAAAGTCAATGTGGTGCATGTCACGGATTTGAAAGAAAAATGTATGGAAATTCGTCTCTTGATGAGTGCCAAAGAAAGTGGTCCGCTATTTCAATTACGTTGTGATATACGCGAGGGGATGATTCAGTACATTGTTGCTAATTATCCAAATGCATTGAGTAAAACGAGGATAGAAATGTCTAAGGAAAAAATTGTGCTATAGTATTTCATGTCATATTTCGTTAAAATTTTAAATAGTTGAAAAGGTAAAGTTTGAATAGTAGTAACTTTACCCTATCAAAAAATAAGGGCCATAATGACCCGAATACAACATTATGGAAAATAATAATCAAGCAAAACCAGTCACCATTCTTACAGGATTTTTGGGTGCTGGAAAAACAACTTTTTTAAACGCTTTAATTAAATCAGATACCACCAAACGTCCGATCATCGTTGAGAATGAGTTTGGCGAAGAAAATATAGATTCAGAATTGGTTATCGGAGCAGGAGATAAGATTTTCTCTTTTAGTGATGGTTGTGTTTGTTGTAGTTTGAATAATGAATTATTCGAATTATTACGCCAAATGTGGTCCAATCGTGACAAATTTGATGAAATGATTATCGAGGCGACAGGTATCGCTGATCCAGGATTTATTGCCATGCCATTTATGGAAGATCCGAATATGGAAAATTTCTACAAATTGGATCGTGTTATTTGTTTGGTGGACGCGCAATTTATCGAAAGTGAATTGGAAAATACGGAAGAGGCGCGCAAACAAATTGCCTTTAGCGATATTCTTTTAATTACAAAAACCGATTTAGTTGATGCCGATAAATTGCATCAAATTAAACATATTTTAAAAGATATCAATCCTTGGGCGACAGTTTTGGAAGGAAATAATAAAGATGGTTATCCTATCGATAAAATTCGCCAATTGACACGTGAAAATATTGACAACGCCATCATGGAAGATACGCAAAATCAATATGAAGCAGAAATAGAAGAAGAACATCATCACGACCACGATCATGAACATCATCACCATGACCACCACGATCATGCACATGAAGGACATCATCATGAACATGGAGAGCATTGTGAGCATCACAGTCACCATCACGGTATTGAGTCTTTTAGTGTAAAATATGACGGTGTATTTGATTTGGAAAAATTACAAGATGCCTTAATCGACATTTTGAATGATAATGACAATTTAGTTTATCGTGTCAAAGGATTTGTTCATGTGAAAGATATTCCAAACAGATTGGTCGTGCAGTTAGTCGGTACACTTCTAACAATTACCGACGGACAAGCTTGGAAAGAAAATGAAGAAAAAATAAGTCGTTTAGTTTTCATTGGGAAAGGAATTAACGAAGAACAAGTAGAAAAGGCAATTCGTGATTGTCAAACAAAAGTAGTTGAAAAGGTATAGTTTATAGTTTTTAGTAAGAAGGAAGAAGTTTGAAAACGATTTAGTTTTCAAGCTTCTTTTTTTTATTGTAAAAAACATATACTTTGTACCAATTATTGATGTACTAATCTGACGATGTGTGATGGAACAAAAAAAGGAAAAATCTAAATTATATAAAGTCTTAACTAATATTGCACTTTGGGTATTTGTGGCGATTATTGTTGGTACCATTTTGGGTGTTACTGCGCCCGAGATGGCGAAGAAAATGGATGTTATCAGCCATTATTTTATTGAAATAATCAAAGTTTTTACTGGACCGATTATCTTTTTGACTTTGGTTACGGGTATTAGTAGTATGGGTGACTTGAAAAAAGTGGGACGTATTGGATTTAAAGCGCTGATGTATTTTGAGGTGGTTTCCATTTTTTCCTTAGCTATTGGTATTTTGATCGCCCATTACTTCCAACCTGGCAGTGTGGATATATCCAAATTACATCATGGAGACGCCTCCAAATATACAACGGGTCCAAAACAAGACATTAGCCTTTTGCATTTGATTAAAACAAATTTTACACTACAGGTTTTAATCGTCAGTATCATCACTGGAATTGTAGTTAATAAATTAAAGTTCAAAGATAAAGTCATCGAAAAATTCCATTTCGTTGAAAAATATGTTTTCATGGCTTTGAAATTGGTGATGTATCTCGCTCCATTAGCCGCATTTGGAGGTATTGCTTCTGCTGTGGGTAACTATGGAATTAAAACGTTGATTCCTTTGGGTAAATTAGTAGGTTCTGTATATGCAACGATGATTTTGTTTATCCTTTGCGTATTGTGGCCGATACTCCATTTTTATTGTAAAGTCAATTTATTCAAATTTTTACAACACATTAAAGAGGAACTATTGCTCGTCTGGGGAACTTCGTCTTCCGAACCTGCATTACCAGCTATGATGCAAAAATTAGAGGCGATGGGTTGCAGTAAATCTGTCGTGGGATTGGTTATTCCGACAGGATATTCTTTTAATTTGGATGGTACGGCGATTTATTTGAGTATGTCTGTTTTGTTTATCGCGCAGTTGTACAATGTGCATTTAAGTTTTGAAGAACTAGGCTCCATACTATTGATATTAATGATAACAAGCAAAGGTGCTGCAGGTGTGACTGGAAGTGGATTTGTCGTATTAGCCTCTACATTAACGGCTATTCATAAAATCCCATTAGAGGGGTTGGGCTTTTTATTAGGGGTGGATAAGTTTATGAGTGAAGCAAGAGCCTTAACCAATGTAATCGGCAATGGAATCGCGACGATTGTTATTTCCAAAAGTGAAAAAGAATTACATTTAATTCCGGGCAAAGATTCTATTGCAGAATAACAGATTGATTATTCAATTATGTTAAAACTATTTCAATTAGTTGACTAATTCAACTAATTGAAATAGTTTTGTTTTATGAAAGACAATATTGAAACGTTTAGAAGATTTAATAGATTTTATACGAATGTCATTGGTCTATTGAATAAACAGATTTTGAATAGTGGTTATACCTTGATTGAAGCTAGGATCCTTTACGAGATTTCTCAAAAGGAGAATATAAAGGCTTTAGAATTATTGGAACTTCTACAAATGGATAAAGGTTATTTGAGTCGGATTTTGAAAAAATTTGAAGCCCAAAAACTTATCAGCCGAATTGTTTCGTCAGAGGACAAGAGAGTTAATTCACTCCAACTAACCAATCTTGGAATGGATGAAATACAAAAATTAGATTTTGCGTCTTCTTCACAAGCTGAAATGATTTTACGTAAATTATCTACTGCCGAACAAATTACTTTGATTGACGCATTTGGGCAAATAACTGATTTGTTAAATAAAACTATGACGAATGAATAATAATAGTACAGATTTATCAAAAAATATAATAGTTAGAACTGAATTAAAACCAGGAGATGCTTCTTTTATAATTTACAAACAAGCATTGTTGTATAATACTGAATATAATTTTGGATTAGATTTTGAAAATTATGTAATGAAAGGAGTGTCGGAGTTTCTTAAAAATTATAATCCTGACAAGGACCGTGTATGGATTTGCGAATGCGATGGTCAGATGATAGGCTCCTTGGTTTTGGTGCACAAAGAGAATAATGTAGCTCAATTGAGATATTTTTTTATTGACGCACAATTTCGTGGACATGGTCTTGGTAAAAAACTGATGGGCTTGTTTATGGATTATTATCATAGTCAAAAGTTTAGTTCAGCTTTCTTATGGACTATGGATGGATTGGATTCTGCCATAGCCTTATATAAAAAGTTTGGATTCTGCTTGACACAAGAGATTAGATCCAAGACTTTTGGTAAGGAAGTTTTGGAAAAAAGACTAGACTTAAATACTTCTAAGTTTAGTTGAATGAATTCTTAGAAAATGCTTATCCTTGCAAATAAAACCCAAACTAATCGATGATAAAATTATTTTGTAGTAGTATAATTTTAACGCTATTTACTATTCTCAAATCTTTTGCCCAAAGTGATCATGACTATGTTGTTACTGTGAATAATGATACATTACACAATCGTTTTGTAGTCAAAGTAAATCCTGGTGAAAATGTAATAAAATTGACGGATAGTGATAGTTGGCAACATTGGGAATTTCCATTAGATAGTTTACGATATTTCTATTTTAAAAATACAGGTTGGTATTTAGCTGAAAAAATGGAAAATCCTAAAGATTCTAACAAACCAAGGATGTTTGATAAGCAAAAAAACTTTTTTGACTTACTTAGTAAAAAACGAAAAGAGGTTTCTATTTATGATATTTTTTTCCCCGAAAGTCGAGATAATGAGACATATAATCTGGGTAATTGGGGGTCGGTAATTGGAACTAGAACACAAACTAAAGTACGTGTTAATACAAAAGGCATAAATAGTTGGTATGAGTATGAATTTACTCATTACTCTAGTTCTGTATTGGGAAAAAATTCAATGATGTACCTTTATAATGATAATCTTGGCCTTACTAAAATTGGCTTTTTAGATCCTGATTATTATTTAAAAGTACAAGTCGAAGCTTTGTCAGAAATATTTACTGCTTATTTGGGTGATCGACCAGATTTATTGAATCCATTTCTTGCTGATAAAAAATTCGACTATGATCACATCCACAGATTTTTGAAAAAATATTTCTCCAAATAAAAACACCTACCAAAATTACTTTATGAAAAAAATGTGGATTCTCTCAATATTGAGTTGCTTTTTATTTACTACACAACAATCATTTGGGCAGGCGTATGATAATTACATTATCAACTTTAATCAAGATACGATTAAAGATTATTTTATCGCCAAAGTGGATATGGAGCGTAATATTATGCGCGTAAAAGAGAAAAAAGGTGGTAAAAGTTTCGATTATCCTTTAGATAGTGTGTTTTGTTTTAGCTATTACGATATCCCGTGGAGATTAGCTGAAAGAATGCAAGAATTACCAAATGCCAAATTTGATGAGCGATTATTTTCCAAAACTTGGACATGGATGGATTTACTTGCTAAAAAACGAGGACATAATGATGATGAACATTTCATTTATCTGCCAGACACAGATAGAAATAGTACGTTTAATTTGGGAGATTGGGGCTCATTGTTTGGAACGAAAACAACTACAAAAGTAACTGTAGCAGTTAAAGGGAAAACTCGTTGGTATGAATATCATTTTATTTACAATTCTGGATATTCCTTTGGTATGAATACTTTACATCCAAGCACTGCTTATGCAGGGACTAACTCCATAATGTATTTATATAATGATAGTTTAGGTTTGGCAAAAGTGTATTATCTCGATAATAACAAATATTCTGATGAGGCAAAATATGCAGTTAGAGATATCCTAAAGGCTTATACTTCGGATCGTCCAGATTTAATGAAAGATTTAATTTCTGAGTACAACTATGACTATGAACACATCCACAAATTTTTGAAAAAATATTTTTCCAAATAAAAACTCAAGGCGTTCCATATTGGAACGCCTTGAGTTTTTAAGAGAATGTACAATTTAGCTTTTGTATTTTTCTATAAGTGTTGCAATTGTTTGTTCTGTCAATTTATTGCCTTGTAATGATGGAAAACCTTCCCAACGGACGATTCCTTTTGGATCAATGAGTAATACATGCGGAATTCCTTGAATTTCCAATTCTTTTGAAGTACGATCTTTTGGGTCGATCGCTTCGGAATATTCAATTACGGGCGTTTTCATTTTATGAACCACTTCTTCTGATTCATTACTTATGCCCATGACGACTAAATGATCTTTGAACTTCTTTTGAAACTCATTTAAAGAAGGAATGAATTTTCTACATGGGCCGCACCAAGTTGCCCAAAAATCCACTAGAATAAATTTACCTGCAGTATCAGGTTGGGCGGTTAACCATTTTTCCACTTGCAATTGTGGCGCTTTTTTATTCAAATAAGACTTTGCCCATAGTTGTTTCCCATTATTGGATTCTTGCGCGTGAATAACTGTTGTAATAGTAAATAGGGAAAATAGTATAAGGATTGCTTTTTGCATAGAATTGTATTTGATGTAAGTGCGTAGTGCTATTGCACTACGCAAATCTTTTATTTTTCTTTTTCGAAATTGCTTTTTACCAAATCCAAATGTTTGATAAATTTTTGAATATCTGGATCATAACCATATTTGGTGTTGTCCAATGGCTTCTGATCTGCATCGATAAACATGTATAAAGGTTGTGCATTGAATCCAAATTTAGTCTTTTCATAGTCCAAATTCTTATCGCCCAATGTTGAAATTTCTTTACCATTTTTATCTTTATAGACTTGGCTGGATGGAAGATCAGAATACTCATCCACATACAAACTGATAATGACAAAATCATTTCTCAATCTATTTAATACGTCTGGATTACTCCAAACTTCATTTTCCATTTTACGACAATTAGGGCAAGAATGACCCGTGAAATCCAACATAATTGGTTTGTTCAAGGCTTTGGATGCGGCGATACCTTCATCCAAATCGTAATAGGTAGTCAAGCCAAATGGCGCATCATGTAATTTATCTGTATACAATTTTGGAGGTAATGCGGCTGATGTTCCTGCGGCAGGAGCTACATTCGCACTATTTCCAATTTTATATTGCAATTCATCCAAATTAAAATCTTGTGTCGTTGTCGGAGGTAATAATCCACTCATTGCTTTTAATGGTGCCCCCCAAAGTCCTGGGAATAAATACAAGCCAAAACAAAAGACTGCAATGGCAAAAAATAATCTTGGGATAGAAATATATTTCAAATCGCTATCGTGGGAGAATTTCAATTTACCCAATAAATATAAGCCACATAAGAAACTCAATACGATCCAAATCACTAAGAATATTTCTCTATCCAACAAATGCCATCCATAAATTAAATCTACACTAGACAAAAATTTCATTGCCAAAGCCAACTCTACAAATCCGAATACCACTTTGACACTATTCAACCAACCACCACTTTTCGGTAAGGATTTTAATAATGATGGGAAAAATGCAAACAAAGAAAATGGAATAGCCAAACCTGCACTCAATCCTAACATTCCAAAAACAGGAGCCATTTTAGCAGAAGTTCCACTTACTTGTGCCAACAAAGTTCCTACAATCGGACCTGTGCATGAGAATGATACAATGACCAACGTCAATGCCATGAAGAAAATTCCTAATAAACCGCCTTTACCAGCTTTTTCATCTGCTTTATTTGCCCAACTACTTGGAAGCGTTAATTCAAAAGCACCGAAGAAAGATATAGCAAATATTAAGAAGATTAAGAAGAATAAAATATTAGCAACCGAACTAGTTGCGATTTTATACATCGCAGCATCACCGGCAACTTTTGTGATGATAAAAGTCGGAATGGTATATATCAAAATGATCGATAACGAATACCAAATTGCATTTCGCACTCCTTCTGCCTTAGTGCTACTTTTTTTCAAAAAGAAACTTACTGTAACAGGTATTAATGGGAATACACAAGGAGTAAACACCATGATCAAACCTGCTAAGAAACAAGTCCAAAAAATACTCAATGCGGAAGAATCTTTTGCTCCAACTGTTGGCTCTTCTACAGACGCATTGGCAACACTTGATTTGTTTGTATCTATGCCTGTTGCAACTGTTGTATTGCCACTTATCCCAACAGAAAATGTCGTGTCTCCACTTGGAAAATCTGTATTTAATTTGCCTAACCAGCTGTAAGTTCCTTTTACACGGATATCTTCACTAGCAGGTATATATAAGGTTTCAGATATGGTATTGCTGTCTGAAAAGAAGAAAATTTCTTGACCTGCGTCCGCATCAGTTGCAGATTGCAATTTGCCATCTTCTGTTATTTTATCCTCTGGTTTGGTGTATTTCTCCAAACTTTTATCTAAGCTAAATGATGAGATAAATGCATCATCTTTAGCTTTTGAAGCTAGGGAAAATAATTTGAATCCAGTAGGTAATTCGGTATGTATGATCAGATTAACTACAGAATCACTCACACGATTCGCCGCAATCGTAATGGTCGGTTTGTCAGTTTTCTGTGCTTGTGTTGTGTTTGATAATTGCAACATCAACAACGCAAACAAAATTATACGTGAGAAAAATTTCATTTAAAAAATCTTTGAAAAATGAATTAGCAGATTAGTAAAGAAAAAGTTTGCCATTTACAAGAGGGCAAACTTTTCCGATATAGCTAGAATATTGTGTTGATAATTAAAGTTTTACAGTAAATTCTTGTTTGGATGGAGGCAAACATTCATGGTCGTTACATACCATAAATTCTACGGTTCCTTTCAAGTTAGTACTTACTTTACCTTTTACTTTTACCAATTGAGTAAATTCTGTTTTTCCAGAAAAATATTTTACATCTACTCCAAAGTTTTTGTCATGAGTAGTTTTCAAATCACCAGCTTCTTTTACACCACCGTTTAAGGTAACTAATGGATTTTTTGCAAATGTAATTTTGGTAGGAACTGGGCCTCCATCTGGAGTTGTTTGAGAATAAATGTGCCAAGGAGCAGGTGATTCAGAAGTAATGATCACTGCATATACTCCAGGACCTTTTTTCACTGCTTTGTAACTCCATTTAACCGGATTTCCTTGCGCGAACGCAACTACAACACTAAAAACAAGCATTAAAGCTAAAATTGACCTTTTCATTTTGAATTATTCTAATTTTAAGCAGTAAAATTATATCAAAAAAAATTGTAAAAAAAAATTTGGAGGTTAAAAATAAATACCCTATAAATCTACTATTTTAATATAGAATACTTGATTTTATCCAAATTGATTGAGTGTCAATGTTTTTATATGTGTAACCACTTGATGTGAATCGGAATTTTAGAATTTAAAAACCATATCATCATGATCAACATCCAAAACCATAAACCAGCTATCCACTTCTTTTTTGCAAAATAAAATGAATTGCCAGATAAAATTGCTGCTGGTAATACGGATAGTAACAAGACACTGTTATTTTCACTTTTGAATATAAAATAGATCAATGCAGTGAGGAATAATGCTGCTGTTATCCATACCCAAACCTTTCTTGCTGTAATGATGATTTTTCCACTGTTTCTTTGTCCAGAAATAATGCCTATAAATGTGGTAATCAAAATCAAAATTCCCGTTATCGCAAAGTGTGGATCTCTAATCTGTGATCTATGGTCTGTAAGGTCAAAATCAGGGATATATCTGAGAAATTGTCCTAAATGATTATTTAAGAATAATATAGCAGCTAAGAAATAAAACGGTAATAATAATCCAATCAGCCACACTAAGATATGGTGTATTTTGAACCTTGCCAATGATATACATGCGATTAATATCAATAATGCCCATATAATAGAAGGTGGGTAAATAATAATTGCAATACCTGTAAAAAAACTCAGATTGAAAACCGCTTTTTCAGGTTTATCCAATGTACTCAATCTTTTAAATTGTCCAATGATTTCAATGAATAAAGTATTGATAATCAGTGCTCCAGTAATATTGTTCCAATCTGGTAGCATTGCGGTAAATAAGATGTATACCATTCCGACGAGGAAATTTTCCTTAGGGAACAATTGCATATTATTAACTACACTGCATAATCTTACTCCTTGTACAACAATTAAAATCTGATATAGAAAAATCAAGAAAAATGTTGGGAATTGATTCAATGGGGTAAATATCCTATGTAATAAATAATACTCTTCAGGAATAACAACCCGAGGCGGAGCTATCATAAACGGTATATGCACGAATATGCTTAAGATGATAAGCAATACGAAACCGGCGGAAGATCTTTCTTTAAATTGTGATAGCACTTATAAGGTATTTTTGTGTATTAAGCCTCTAATTTAGGGCAAATATAATTTGCCTAAAGAATATAAATCAGTGCATTGCGATGTTTTTTAAGAATTGATGAATTAAACCATTTTTTATTTTTTATGTTAATCAGTTCTAAACAAATAATACACATACAATGAAGATATTGATCTATGCTAACAACTATATGTATTTCTACCCTTAATTTTGCACTTCTTTGTTTTAAATAAGTTGGATTTAAATTTTTAAATAAAAGCTTTTTAAGTGGGTAAAAAACATTTGCAAGGTGTCTCCGCAGCAGGCCTTATTGTTGCCTTAGGTATTATTTATGGAGATATCGGTACATCTCCTTTATATGTTTTAAATGCAATTGTACGAGGACGTATTATAAACGAAAGACTTATCATAGGTGCTATTTCTTGTATCATCTGGACTTTGACCTTACAAACAACAGTGAAATATGTTATACTTACCTTACAAGCCGATAATAATGGCGAAGGTGGTATTTTCAGTTTGTATGCATTGGTAAGGCGGCAAAAAAAATGGTTAGTCATTCCTGCTATGATTGGTGGTGCAGCATTATTAGCCGATGGCGTGATCACGCCACCTGTTACTGTAACCTCGGCCATTGAAGGTTTAAGATTAATACATAACAAGTACATTGATCTTTCTGGTATAACGACTGGTGAGATTGTAGGGATTGTTATATTGATTATTGGATTTTTATTTTTTCTACAACAATTTGGCACAGCCTCCATCGGTAAGTTTTTTGGTCCAATTATGTTCTTTTGGTTTGCCATGTTAGCGGTATTTGGTGCGATGAATATTCCGCAGTATTGGGCAATATTGAAGTCATTGAATCCCTATTATGCATTTGAATTATTGTATAATTATCCACATGGTTTTTGGCTATTAGGTGCAATTTTCTTGTGTACGACAGGGGCAGAGGCGCTATATTCAGATATGGGACATTGTGGTAAGGAAAACATTCATTACACATGGATATTTGTAAAAACTTGTTTGATTTTAAATTACTTGGGACAAGGTGCGTGGTTATTGGCACAAAAATCTGGCGTATATGTAGATGCACCCGAAGTGCAAGTAGCCACTAATGCATTCTTTGGAATGATGCCCACATGGTTTAAGTTACCGGGAATTATCATTGCGACATTTGCCGCTATTATTGCTTCTCAAGCATTGATCTCTGGCGCATTTACCTTGATCGCTGAAGCATTGCGTCTAAATCTTTGGCCGAAAGTAAAAGTGAATTATCCAACAGAAGAAAAAGGACAAGTATATATACCTGGTATCAACTGGTTACTTTGTTTTGGATGCATTTTCATCGTCTTATTTTTCGAAGAATCTTCCAAAATGGAAGGAGCTTATGGATTGGCTATTACGCTCTGTATGATTAGTACATCCATTTTATTTGCCAATTATCTGTTGGGTAAGCGGGTAAATAAGCTTTGGATATTGCTGTATCTGGTCGTATTTCTTGTTATTGAATTCTCATTCTTATTTGCCAATTTGGACAAATTTCCACACGGTGGTTATGTGACTGTGTTATTGGCGGGTATTCTTTTTTACATCATGTACACTTGGTTCAGAGCTCGAAAAATCAAGAATAGATATGTGGAATTTGTAAAATTGGAACATTATATCCCAATGATTCAAGAGCTAAGCAATGACAAAACAGTAGCGAAATATGCAACCCATTTGGTTTACATGACAAGTGCGGACAATCCTAAAGAAATTGAACATAAAATCGTATATTCTGTATTGAATCGTAAACCAAAACGTGCGGATATTTATTGGTTTGTGCATGTGGATGTTTTGGATGATCCATACACTTGTGAATTTATGGTAGAACATATTATTCCAAATGATATCATTCGTGTGGAATTTAGATTGGGTTTCCGTGTAGAACAGCGTATTTCCTTGATGTTGCGTAAGGTTGTAGAAGATCTTGCAAGAAATAGAGAGGTGAATATTACGAGCCGTTACGAAAGTTTGGAGCGTAACAATGTCGCTGGTGATTTCCAATTTATTGTGATGGAAAAATATTTATCAAGTGACAATGAATTGTCTATTTGGGATAAGATCATTATGAAATCCTATTTCTGGTTAAAACAAGTGAGTTTGAGTGAAGAGCGTGGTTTTGGATTAGATCCAAGTTATGTACAGGTGGAAAAATTCCCATTAATTGTATCTCCTTCTTCGGATGTTCCTTTACGAAGGATTTTCCCGAAAGAAAAATATTAGTAAAAAAGGCTGCAAATTTTGCAGCCTTTTTCATGTTATTTATTTACCCAAATATTATCACTGCGATCAATATCTACATCGAAATAATTACCCAAAACGATTTTTTCTATTTTCTTATTAGAATGCAAGGGAATTGTTACCGAGCTATTCCCATTTTTCCATACTTCAATGGTACGATGTATTTTCTCTTTTGATTGATCTCTGTAAGTGATGTACAAGTCAATTGGCGTAGGTTTTCTTCCTTTGGAACGAATGGTTATTTGACTATCTTTTACAGTTTCAATTGCTTGATCAGAAAATCCAGATTCGAAAAACCATATTTTCCAAAACCAATTCAAATCTTGCCCTGATCCTTCATTCATACAATTGAAAAAATCATAAGGAATAGGATGCTTGCCGTGCCAAGTCGCAATATAATGATGCAAGGCTTTGGTAAATAATTCAGGTCCTAATAAATCTCTCACATACAAATATCCCAATCCTGGTTTGGGATAAGAATTAACAGCAAATGCTGTCGTTCCTTCGTAATAAATGCCTTGCATCTGCGAGGTTGGCGTCATGATAGGTAAGTCCATTTCTTTACCAGCAAGAGATGCGTATCCATCCACATCGAATGTATCAATGGCACCGTTGAATACTTTTTCAGTCAAAATCCATTCGCCAACTGTCGCCCAACCCTCGTCCATCCAACCATATTTAGTCTCATTTATTCCCATATAAAATGGAAACATGGTGTGAAAAATCTCATGCGAAGTGAGTGTGAAGCTACCTAACGTATCCGTTACAGGAACGTCATTGACCATCATCGGATATTCCATTTTATCCAAACCATCAAATACCGTTTCATGTGGATATGGATAAGGCCATTTTGGTAAATAATGGCTCATTAAGTTCACTGTGTTGCGCGCTTCACCAATGACATGATCATAGGATGGATGAGATGGATTGAATACAGCATCTACTCTTGTTCTTCGCTTGGTTGTAGAATCAACCATTACACTCGAGGATTGCCATTGGTAATGATCACTTAATGCAAATACAAAATCCGTTACGTTGTCCGCAATAAAATGAAATGAATGTTCTTTCTTATCTGTAGTTACTAGCTTTTTAGAAAGTTCATCTGGTGTAATTACATCAATGGTTGTATCCGATTTTTCTGCTTGTGCTAATTTGGATAAAATATTGGGACGATACATGTCTCTTCCATTTTGTAAATCTCCTGTCGCCCAGATAGCGTAATCTTGTGGGACGGTAATATGTGTATCGAAATGAGCAAAATCATTGTAAAATTCATACGTACCTAAATAAGGAATCTTGTTCCAGCCATCAATATCGTCATACACTGCAATTCTTGGGAAAAAATAGGCGATGAAAAAGGAATTGTCATCAATCGCTCCTGTGCGGATATGTGATTTTTTGTTTAAAGTATAATTATAGTGTATCTCAAAATGCAAACTATCATGTGGCAAAAGTCCTTTTACTGGGACAAACATATTCGTTCCCATAATGGAAACCTCTTTCATGCTTTGTGGCGATTGATTGATTTTCATCGTTTCAATCTTCATTCCATCCGTGATATCTTCTTTTTCGATTGGATAGACACGCATAGCGCCCGCTTGATAAAGATTAGGATATAATTTGAATACGATTTCCTTTAGCGTGTCAGGACTATTATTGAAATAGGTAATATTGGCGACGCCAGACAATAACCGATTGGTCGGGTTAAATTCTATATCTAAGTTATAGTTCGCAGTATTTTGCCAATACTTCGATCCTGGTAATCCACTTTTTGATCTTGTTTGATTTTGAAAAGCCGCTTCAATATCTCTTGGAACATACAAATGATCTTGCGCTTGCGTTTTCCAACTATACAATAGCATTGCCAATGCTAATATTTTTTTCATGTGTGTAGTCTTAATTTTAAATGTATTCAAATATACTAATTGTATGTATTATGTTATTTAAATAAAAATACCTCCAGTAATAAAAATAATGGAGGTATTAGAAAGTATAGTTTTCAAATTATAATTGAACTTTCAATTTGTCTAATTCCTTTTTAGGAACGGCTTTTTTATTCACTACTACTGAAATGGTATTAATCGCAAAATATGGAACACTCACATAGATAAATCCTTTGTGTGGGCCAACCTCCCCCCAAGAATTTTTTACTATGAAAAATTCATTGCCTTTCTCATCCTTTGCTAAGCCGGTAATTTGCATCAAATGATCGTCTTGCATAATCTGCTCATCAAATAGTTGTTGACGTAATTGTTGTGTATACGTTGGTTCTGTAAATGTTGGAAATTTTGCAGCGTCATCACTATTTAACGTTAAAAGAGCAAGACCTTTTCCTTGTCTGAATCCTTGATTACTCACGTCCGCATCCCAAGTCAAAGTGTAGCCTTTTGCTATGCAATCTTTTGTTGTTTGAATAAATTCTTCCAACGGTAGATTATAGTACATATTGCTATTATAGTTGTCGGGAACTTCCATCGCAAATTCTGAATAAAAAGGATGATGCGTAAAGGAAGTTAGGCCGATAAAGTCCGATGGTTGCTCTTTAATAAATGCTTTTGCAAATGATTTTGGGGTATATTCTTTACCTTCATATTGAAACGAACTTGGCGGTGTTCCTAGATAACTTTGCAATATTTGCGTATAACCATTGAGCCAACTTGTATCTAATTTTTCCTTGCTAACTTCAATCACACTATCCAAATATTTTTTTAATACAATTTGCATTTTATAGTCGTGCTTCATAATTGTATCACCACCGATTCCTGGATAGATTTCTTGCGGTACGGTGCCAAATTCTGCTACGGCATTGACCATATCTTGTCCCAATCCACCTTCTGTAAATCTGGTATTTCCTTGTCTGCGGATATATTTAATCGCCTTATCCAAATACAAATTGTATACGGTAAATGTTTCGGAAATGTCTAGAGGCCTTGTAGAATTTTTTAATACATCACTTTCGGTCATCGCTGTACTTGAGTAACACCAGCAAGTCCCAGATTGACCTTGGTTTTTAACGGAAGTTGTCGCATTGTTTTTGATAATTGTATAATTATCTTGTGCGAATGTTAGAGAGGATAAGGCTAGCAAACTAGCACTAATAAGAAATTTTTTCATATAAAATTATAGTTTAAAATATTAATGTGGAATGGTCTCTTCGAATACTATATTATTATCAATATCAAAATATGTACATGTAAATGTATTCAAATCCATGAGCCATTTTACGACTCCATTGACCGCACAATCTTTGCAAAATGTATAATAATCTGTGTTACCTTGTTGGTGCGTGCGTAATCTTTCGATAAATAATGCTTTATTCAAAATTGGATTTATAGTCAATTCTGTATATTTAGATACAGATTGTGTACTATAATTATTTGCTCCAAAATATATAGTATGACTGTCTTTTACCCAAGTTTCAAAACGGAGCACTCCTAATTGTTTAATTTCTTGGATGTACTGCGGAAAGCCAGATCCAGACTTTACTTTTGCATGCGCTTCTTCTATTTGCGTTACTGTAAACATGGATGATTATTTTTCTATAGGAATAATTGCTTCTTTTTTATTTTCCTTGACCGATTTTGGAATAGATTCTAAAATGACATTTTTCAAAGCATTTACCAATCTTTTTTTGACAAAATCTTTATGGGTTATTAAGCTGACTTCTCTTACTGGTGCTGGACTAGAGAAATTTCGAAGTCTTTCTTTTTGAGATTTGTTCAAATCATCCGTCGCTAATTGCGGTAAAATAGTGATGCCGTCGCCCATGTCGACCATGCGACGTAGTGTTTCCAAACTGCCCGCTTCGTATTCAAACAAACTACCTTCTTTACTATTTTTACGCAGTTCGCATAAATTGATAATTTGCGAGCGGAAACAATGCCCTTCTTCCAAAAGCCATAGTTTATTTGGATCAATATCTTTGGAAAGAATAAATTCCTTTTGGTATAGTTTGTTCTTTTCAGAAACGTAAGCAATCAATTTTTCATAAAACAAAACATCTTCTTTGATATTTGTTTCATGTAAAGGCGTAACCACAATGCCTACATCAATCTTGCCTTCTTTTAATTGTTGGATCGTATTTTCTGTAATTAATTCAGTTACTTGTACCTTAACATTGGGATATTTTTTGGTAAATTTTGGGATACATAATGGCAAAAGATAAGGCGCCAAAGTTGGGATAATTCCGATACGTAATTCACCGTTAACAATGCCGTTTTTAGAGGATATGAGATCCTGCAATTCATTGCGCTCTTGCATGATCTTTTTTGCTTGCAAAATAATCGCTTCGCCCATTTCTGTGGGGATAACAGGTTGTTTGGAACGATCAAAAATCTTGATACTCAATTCTTCCTCCAATTTTTGCACTTGCATGCTCAATGTTGGTTGCGTCACATAACAATGCTCTGCCGCCGTAGCAAAATGTCGATAGGTGTCAACTGCAATAATATATTCTAATTGTGTGAATGTCATTTATTTAAATAAAATACTTAGATGTGAATTTGTGATTTATTTAGGTTAAAAATAGAAATAAAATATGGGAAAAAATGTTGACAACTCGACTTTCCTATTTATCGATAGAATTTTACCTTCGCTCAATGGCAAAAGCGAGTTCAGAAACCCCGATGATGCAACAGCATAAGGCAATTAAGCAAAAATATCCTGATGCGATATTATTGTTTAGGGTAGGTGATTTTTACGAAACATTTGCAGAAGATGCGATTAAAGCATCTCAGATTTTGGGTATTACTTTGACCAAAAGAAGTAGTAGTAATGCAGATGCGCCAGACTTGGCGGGCTTTCCGCACCATGCGTTAGACACATATTTGCATAAATTAGTAAAAGCGGGTTATCGTGTTGCGATCGTGGACCAGTTAGAAGATCCCAAACAAGCGAAAGGTTTGGTGAAAAGAGGGGTGACGGAGCTCGTAACGCCGGGAATAGCGACGAGTGATAAAATGCTAGATAATAACAGCAACAATTTTCTCGCGTCTATTTTCTTTACCGAAAAGGAAAAAACAGGGATCGCTTTCACCGATATTTCCACAGGTGAGTTTTTTGTAGCGGAAGGAGATTTGGAATATGTGGAAAAATTAATCCAAAGTTTGCGTCCATCGGAAGTTATTTTTCAAAGAAGTTATCAGAAATATTTCAAATCTACTTTTGGAAATAGCATTTATACGTACACTTTAGATAGTTGGATTTTTGAGGAAGCATTTACGACGGAATTGCTTTTGAAACATTTTCAAACCCATTCATTAAAAGGATTTGGTATTGAAAAAATGCATTCTGGTATCATTGCTGCCGGTGCGATTTTGTACTATTTGAAAGAAACGGAGCATCCCAATCTGCAACATTTGACACAAATACAGCGGATTGAAAAAGACGATTATTTGTGGATGGACCAATTTACGATTCGTAATTTGGAAATTTTGGGCAATGGTTATCAAGAAGGAAATAATTTACTCAAAGTTTTGGATAATACGTCCAGCCCAATGGGCGCAAGGCTTCTGAAACGTTGGTTAGTATTACCACTAAAAGATCGTAAGAAAATTAATGAGCGTTTGGATACTGTGGAGTTTTTTATAAAAGAAACTGAAATGCGCACACAAATCCAACAATATATCAAAGATAGCGGAGATGTGGAGCGTTTGGTCAGTAAAATTCCTTTGAAAAAAATCAATCCACGAGAAATCGTTCAACTAGCAAAAGGACTTGGAAATGCGGAAAAAGTAAAACAATCTTTGGGGGAAAGTACGCAACCATATTTGCAAAGATTGGAAGATGCAATCAATCCATGTCGCTATATTTTGGAAAAAATTGAAAAAGAAATCAATGAAAATCCACCGGTAGCGATTGCCAAAGGAGATGTCATTAGAGATGGTGTTGATGCAGAGTTGGATGATCTTCGCAAAATTGCAACGAATGGCAAATCTTATTTGCAAGAATTACAACAACGAGAAGGAGAGAAGACTGGGATTTCTTCTTTGAAAATAGGTTTCAATAATGTATTTGGATACTATTTAGAAGTGACCAATTTACATAAAGATAAAGTGCCAGAAACTTGGATTCGCAAACAAACTTTGACCAATGCAGAGCGTTATATTACGCCGGAGTTGAAAGAATATGAAGAGAAAATTACAGGCGCAGAAGACAAAATTGCAGCGATAGAAGCGCGTATTTATGATGCACTTTTGCAAGAGTTACAAGACTATATCGCTCCCATACAGACCAATGCCAGTGTGCTTGCTATATTGGATTGCTTGATTTGTTTTGCCAATAATGCACTACAATTCAAGTACAAAAAACCGGAAGTGCATGAAGGTTTTGCATTGGATTTAAAAGAAGCTCGGCATCCTGTGATTGAACGATATTTGCCGGCAGGCGATCACTATGTTGCCAATGATATTTATTTGGATCCACAGTCACAACAGATTTTGATATTGACAGGTCCTAACATGAGTGGTAAGAGCGCTTTATTGCGACAAACGGCATTGATTACTTTGATGGCACATATTGGAAGTTTTGTTCCCGCAGATAGTGCAAAAGTGCCATTGACAGATAAGATATTTACCCGTGTCGGCGCTAGTGATAACTTGAGTGGTGGAGAATCTACATTCATGGTGGAAATGAACGAAACGGCGAGTATTATCAATAATATTTCGCCTAGAAGTTTGATTTTATTAGATGAGATTGGTCGTGGTACGTCTACATATGACGGTATCTCGATTGCGTGGAGTATCGTAGAGTATTTGCATAATGCGATGGCTAAACCCAAAACCTTTTTTGCAACGCATTATCATGAGTTGAATAATTTAGAGGAAAAATTAGATGGCGTGAAAAATTTCCATGTGACGAATAAGGAAATTGGTGGAAAAATTATTTTCTTGAGAAAATTAGCGCCTGGTGGAAGTACACATAGTTTTGGTATTCATGTTGCAAAAATGGCGGGGATGCCACCCGAACTATTACATCGTGCCAATGAAATTTTGCATACACTAGAGGAAAAAAATGGCGAGAATGAAATCGTTTCTCATTCTGATATTGGAGAAAAAATAAAGAAAATTTCTACACCAGAATTGCAACTTAACATATTTGATAGTTATACCGATACGTACGAACAAATAAGAAAACAACTGACCAATATTGATATTAATCGCCTGACACCAGTCGAGGCTTTGATGAAGTTGAATGAAATCAAACAATTGATAAAATCATAGTTTGGGAAATATGAAATTTGTTTATTCTACTAAGTAACAATGGTAAGTGTGAGGATAAAATTTGAAATATG
This sequence comes from Rhizosphaericola mali, assembly GCF_004337365.2. GTDB lineage: Bacteria > Bacteroidota > Bacteroidia > Chitinophagales > Chitinophagaceae > Rhizosphaericola > Rhizosphaericola mali. The sequence continues at coordinate 307,029 of NZ_CP044016.1, forward strand.
AAACTACAATTTTGGTCTATTGGAAAGGCGCATGAGAGTTATGTAAAAGCCGGAATTGAAGATTTTACAAAACGAGCGAATAATTATTATAGTACGGACTGGAAAATAATTGCAAGTGTAAAAAAAGCGGCTTCGCTCTCTGAGAATGAATTGAAAAAAGCAGAAGCAAAAATCCTTTTACAAGAGTTACAAAAGGAGGATGTTTTGGTGCTTTTAGATGAAAGAGGTAGAATGCTTTCTTCGCCTAAGTTAGCCGAGTTAATTGAACGTTTTGCCAATCAAAGTGCTAAAAGAGTAATTTTTCTAATTGGTGGAGCTTTCGGAGTCGATGATAGTGTATTTTCTCGTGCTAATTTTGTGTGGAGTTTGTCCGAATTGGTATTTCCACACATGCTCGTTCGCCTAATATTATCTGAGCAATTATATCGTGCATGTACCATTATAAAAGGAGAGAAGTATCATCATATATAGTACTTCTCTCTATTGTAATATTAGCTTTTTTGCGCAAATTTTTTCCCAATTTCATCTAATTGAGCAGGTGTAAATTTCCCTGTTCTTTCTAGCACTAATTTAAAATAGGCGATCTCTTCTGGCGTTCCTGGACAGCCCGTATTGTCGCCGCTAGTACTAGTGAGATCTTCTGACGCACTTTTCAATCGACTATTTGCAATATATTTTCCACTAGCATCCAAAATTAACCAATAAGGAATTCCCGAATCCTTGCCTCCATGATCTTCTAAAAATGTCATACCTCCTTCATTTTCCTCTTTTTTCTTTGCCCCATTTTCTAATACTGTGATGTGCGTAATCACATAGTTCTTTTGAAAATAGGATTTTAATTCTGGACTAGACATTAAAGTATCCATGTGGTGACACCAGCCACACCAAGACGCATGAAATAATAGAAAAACTTTTTTGTGCTCTTTTTTTGCCTGAGCATAAGCTTTTTGTAAAACTTGATCCGTTGTGGGGACGGACTGACTAAAGGCTGTGATCGCAAATAAAATGGCAAATACTAAAATGCTTATCTTTTTCATATTCTGATTTAATTATAAAATAGATATAAAAATATTGAAAAAAAATTATGCTTAGATTTTTATAAAAAAGTTATTATTTTTTTTGCAATTATGATTTTAGCTGCTATATTTGCACTCCCGATTTGGGGATGTATTCCTCCTTAGCTCAGTTGGTTAGAGCATCTGACTGTTAATCAGAGGGTCGTTGGTTCAAGTCCAACAGGGGGAGCTGAAAATCAAGAAGTTATGAAGTTAAATTCATAGCTTCTTTTTTATTTGATACATCATTTGATACATCCATAATTGCAAATAATCAAGACTATTTTTAATTCCATTTAACAAAATATTAGCATTATTACACCATCACAAGTTGTGTTATTTTTACTTATTTGGTCTTAGTATTACAATTTTAATTAACACACGATCATAAATTCTACTGTTTTATGAAACATAAAGTACCCAAAGTGAGTTGGACAACTAAGATGCTTTCTAATACGCCTTACATTAGAGAAGTTTCCATTGATGGTAAAAAGGCAAACTTATTCCATCGCAGACTAGGTTATTACGATTTATATGTAGCACAAGTCATGCGATTAGGTAATTGTCTTACTCTTTTAAGTGTTGTTCCTTCTTTTTCACTCGACAATTTCCGAAATACCAATTTGTTGGTGGATATGGTACGCTTCGTTTATTGGACATTTAATGAGGCTTTTTTAATAAGGCTGGAAGAATATCTATGTAGCTTTTCAATTAATGAACTTAGTGGCATTCATCATCTTTTAGAAACCTACTCCAAGCCTTTCATCTGTATTTCTGATAATGAAATAGATGAAGAGTTAATCTGGTGCAGCGCTAAAAGCCAAAGCCTTCAAAAAGATGTTAAGTTTAATGCACTATTTGAAAAGGATAATTATAACAGGCTAGCTTGTACAAAATATGTAAGACGATTAATAGATAGTAAAACAAAGACTAATTTGGATCTTATTGATGGTGATGTATTACCAGTCGAGATAAGTTTTGCCGATATGCTCTTAACTGAAGATAAAACTTTGATTCTTTCCGAAATGGAACAAGAAATAATTACTGTTGGTTTTCCACGTAACCCTTTTCATCCAGTAGCAAAAAATAAGAAAGGAGCAAATCAATATGGATTAAATGCTCAGATGGCAGCCATTGTTTTTCATTACCAACAACAAGGCTATTTCAAGTCCGAATTTACATTCAAGGAAATATATAAAGCATTTGGGAAAATGGGAGGAAATGAATCCGGTAAAGATTATAACTTGGATTATTTTAAACAAGATTTTCTTTTCGATAAATATCTACATCTGTTCTCATCTGAGTAGCTAAACTTAAGCTATTAATATCGGGTCTTTCAGAGGGATATTTCAATTTGAATATAAGGGAGGTAAATGATTGTAATGACTCATTCGTATTTCATATTCATTGGCGGAAGTAGTTAAGCTTTTCAATACTGTTTTTTGTTTCACTAAGCTAAGATAGTTCTCTTTAAAAAGAAGACAGCTTTCGGCGGCATATGCTCGCTACGCTCCGCTATTCCACGTTCTGTCTTCTTTTTAGAGAACCATCTTCTGTCGCTGTTACACAAAAACAGTATATCATGAAAATCTACAACACAGTTTCCGCATTAGAAAAAGTTCAACCTCAATGGTCTGCATTACAAGAAGTGCAACTCACCTATCGGAACAAAATGAAAGCATCTCAAAGACCAAAAATCAATATGGCAGAAGATGCACTTTCTTTATTTAGAACTGTTTGGAACGAGGAAGAAATGGAATTGGTAGAATCGTTCAAAATGCTATTACTAAATAATGCTAATAAAGTATTAGGCGTTTATCATGGATCAACCGGTGGAACTGCTGGTACTATTGTCGATATTCGAATCCTTCTAACAGTCGCATTAAAATCAAATGCATGTAAAATTATTGTTGCACACAATCATCCATCTGGAAACCTAACTCCAAGCACAGCTGATTTAAAAATTACAGAAAGATTAAAAGATGCAGCAAAACTGATGGATATAACTTTATTGGATCATTTAATCTTGACCACAGATGAATATCAATCTTTTGCTAATGAAGGACTCTTATGAGTCCTTCATTATACGCATTGTATGTATGGCAACTATGCGTATTTTGTGTTATATGCGTCAATGCAATAAATATAATAAGTTTTGCGTCATTAGAATTTTGAGGATAAATTAATAATAATCAATTGAATAAATAATTATTACGATTGAAATATAGAAATCGCTAAATTGCGTATATTTATATGTTATCTGCAATATGCGAACAATCAACGATATAATTGAAGTTCAAAAAGGCGACATCACAAAAATTAAAGTTGATGCAATTGTAAATGCTGCAAACACATCACTATTAGGAGGCGGAGGTGTTGATGGAGCGATTCATCGAGCTGGAGGAAATGAAATTCTTGAAGATTGTCGAAAAATTATTTTGAAACAAGGTGGTTGCAAAGTTGGTGAAGCTGTGATTACGACTGCGGGAAAATTGCCTGCTAAATATGTAATTCATACTGTTGGTCCAGTTTGGAATAGTGGAATGAAAAACGAAGAGATCAAACTCAAAAATTGTTACTTAAATTCATTAAATCTTGCGGCTGAAAATAACTGTAAAACAATTGCATTTCCATCAATAAGTACAGGAATCTATAGATTTCCAAAAGATAAAGCAGCCACTATTGCGGTTGAAACAATCAAAGATTTTCTTAAAGAAGACGAAATAATTGAAAAAATAATTTTGGTAAGTTTTGATGATGAAAATTACCGAATTATAAAATTAGCACTTGATAAATAAACAATAATACTGCAGATAACATCGGTTTGATGTTTTTGACGGGCGAAAGAATATTGGCTCAACTGAATATCTATATCGAACTTTTGTGCTAAATTTTAACTGAACAATCACTATTTCCGTCACAAAAACATCAAGCCGCGAGCGTTGTGTGCCATTTTAGTATATAAGTTTGATTTATATAATAGAATAAACAAAAATATGAGAAATATTAATCAAAAAGTTATTGTTAAATTATCATTTTTTGCAACTATAAATATTTTTCTTTTATTTCCTTTAGGTGTCTTTAGTCAAGAGATTTCAGAACGTAATTATTTAAATCTAGATAGTTGTTTATGGAAAAACTATGAAATGGAGATACAGAAAACTTCTGAATATTTGAGTAAGAACCCAAATATGAAAGATAGTCTTACAATCGTTTATGAAAATATTCTCAATTCAACATTAGAAAAGAATCGAAAACTAGCAATACAATTTGCAACTGTTCCAAGCGGCTTGCAAAGAGTATTTATGTGTCGTTTAACTATTTCTAAAGATACTCTAAGATCTATCTTAAAGAGATTACCGACAGAATTAAAATCCTCTCTTTATTATAAAAGTATTTTATTATACATAAACTCAAACCAAATAAAAGAAGGAGATAATTTTTATGACTTTAACGCCACAACTTCAACTGGAAATCCTTTTCGCCTTTCATCATTAATTGGCAAAAAAATATTACTATTGTATGGAGGTCTAGATTGTATTGGGAAAGATGGTCGTTCGTACTTGAATCGACTTTTCGAAAAGGCTTCTCATCACAATTTTGAAATTGTTGTATATTGTTTAAGTGATAATTTAGAGAACTTGAAAAAAGTTCAAGAAACATATCATTGTAATTTTGTATTGGTTTCTGATTTTCAACTCGATCAGAGCCCTTTCAAAATTGTATATGGAGCTCAAGAAACACCCACATGTTTTTTTATAAACACGAATGGCAAAATTATAATGAAAACAGAAGGGTTAAATGATCAGCTTATTAATAAATTAGTAGATCTAGATAATTAAAACGGCACACAACATGAGTTTGACGTTTGTGACGGGCGAAAGAATATTGGCTGAACTGAATATCATTATTGAACTTTTGTACTAAATTTGAACTGATAATCACTAATTCGTCACAAATCGTCAAGCCCGATATCGTTGGTACGCAAGTCTCCGCTCCGCTACGCCTTGCGTACCAACGAAGACCGTATTACATACGATGTTGTACACTGTTCCTCGCTTCGCTCGACCAGCGTACAACATCGTATTTGCACAATCCCCTCGGCTTTCGTACCTTCGGTACGAGCCTACGGGACTGCGCAAATACGGTCTTCGTTAGGCACAAGCTGACCATCAACTTAAACTTTCAAAATTTATGGGTTTAGATATTTACGCTGGGACATTTACAAGGTATTATTCAGGTAATTGGAAAACTGTTATTCAACAATGGTCAGATAGAACAGGAACGCCTATAGAAGTGGTAAGACAAAATCAGCCAAAAGATGTGTTAACAAATGTTAGTGAGATTCAAGAAATAAGTGAAGTCTGGAGAGATCACTTAGCTAATGCATTAAAAGCACATAGTGAAACTTCAATATTTTGGATTGAAAGTAATGACTTGCCTTATCATACCGACAAACCAGATTGGGATTGTTTTGGCGCTGTTATTCTTTGGGCTTTGTACAATGAACAAAAAAATGTAATACCTAATGACTTTGATAAAGAATGGACATCATCAGAAATTTTCAAGAAATCTCTTTTAGAGGATTACAAAACAATTTATCCGAGCTTGACACAAGATTGTGAAATATGGCTACCAATAGACATTCAGTTTACTTTCCGTTATAGCGACCCGACAGAAAAGGAAGTTGGAATTGCATCATCACTAAGACTTTTAGAAGACCTTGACAAATTAAATAACGCCACATGGAAAGCTGATAACAATATTATTAATGAATGGAGAAAAGAAATTGACCCTAATACAAATTCGTTTGATGAAAAAGCAAAGTTTGGTTTTTCTATTTTATATGACTTGGCTAAATTTTCAGTTGACAATAAAACACCAATGAAACTTGATTATTAGAAAGCCTGCGCCCAACATTAGTTTGACGATTTGTGACGGGCGAAAGAATATTGGCTCAACTCAATATCTCTATTGAACTTTTGTACTAAATTTGAACTGATAATCACTATTTTCGTCACAAAACGTCAAGCCTAGGACGTTATGTGTAACCCTATGATGACCTGGCATAGACAAAATGAAAAGTAGAAAAATGGCAACAGGAATAATAATTGGACTAATTGTAATTGCCGTTTTCGCATTGACATTTTACAAGAAAAGGCATTTATCTGAGCAGGCGTATTACCCTTCGATAGTTCCGTCAACGGTTGACAAAACTATTCCTGATTCGGCTGTAGGTTTTGGTTACAAGTGTATGTGGTTTGCTGTTAAGACAGACAACAAGAACAGACTTGCGGAGATTTTAAAACTTAAAAATATTTCGGACTGCAATTGGCAAGTTGGTATTGATAAAGCTTATAATGGTTCTGTTTTTATTACACCAACAATTGACGGTTGGACTTTGGCTTGCGGTTGGGGACTTCCGCACGGTGACACTAAAGAAGGAATTGAGAAAGTGAAAAGTATTCTACAAACTTTAAGTAAGGAATTTGAAAATGCTCAATTTTTTAGCACTCATCGAGTGTCTGAATATCATTGTTGGATTAAAGCCACCAACGGACAAATAGAAAGAGTTTATAGTTATTTGGGGGAATCCGGAGAGAACATAACAATCGAAGGACAACCAACAGAATTTGAAAAGAATTTAAAACTTGCCAATACATTTTCAGACGAAGCAAAAGACGAAAAATATTTTGAACGTGAAGACTTAGTTTGGGCAGACGAAGAATTATTAATGCAAGTTGCAGAACATTGGAGTATTGACCCGACAAAACTTGACGAAAGACAAGATATTCCACGAAGTTTGGGACTACTCGGACAACGATGAAAAGAAGGGCTACACATAACTTCATTGGCGTAATGGCGGGTTTTGGTGCTAAATCTCAACAATTGTACTACTATTCCGCCGAATGTGTTTCACATTCGCTCTTTTTAATTAATTTAGCTTCTGTGAAAACACATCGGCTCACTGTCGTGCAAATTTGAACTATCGTGCAAATTTGTCCGTCACTATCGCCAATGAGTTTTCCGTTAGCGGCAAGCTTAATCAAAAATAACTATACACTAAATGAATCCCAGTTATTATCAAAATCAAATCAATAGGATTGAAAAAGAAATTGCTGATTTGCACAAAAAAATTGCAGACGAAAGCAAAAAAGAGAATGATAAAAACAAACAAATAGATTCAATAAACAGATCAATCAATAAGAACACTTCACTATCTTCTCTACAAAGTAAACAAAGGCAAATTCAAATTTATCAGAACGAAATTTATAACTACAAGAAGAAAATAGCAGATTATCAAAAAAACATTGCATCAAAATCTGGAGATCTAGGAAGAAGAAAGCAAGAGTTGAGAAGTGCTGAAGATCGAGAACAAAAAATACAAAATCAAAAACAATTGGATTTTCAACAAAAATTACAACAGTCAATTAATGAGCAAAAAAAGCAATTGGATTTTCTAATAAATCAAAATTATTCGTCAACAAAATCTCTTGACGATAAATTATCACCAGAAATATTGAAGCAATATGATTTTTTTATATCACATGCCTCAGAAGATAAAGATGAAATTGTAAGAACTCTAGCCGATTCGTTGCGAGAAAATGGATTTAGCGTATGGTATGATGAATTTGAACTTAAAATTGGAGATAGTTTAAGAAAGAAAATAGATGCAGGTTTGATTAATTCGAAATATGGAATTGTCATTATATCGCCATCATTCGTAAAGAAAAACTGGACAGAATATGAGCTTAATGGAATGGTTGCAAGGGAAATGAATGGACATAAAGTAATTCTACCAATTTGGCATAAAATATCAAAAGATGAAGTTTTGAAATTTAGTCCAACATTAGCTGATAAAATGGCATTAAATACGTCTATACATTCTACAGAGGATATTATAAATGCATTAAAAGAACTATAAAAGCCTTCCGCTAACATGAGTTTGACGATTTGTGACGGGAGAAAGAATATTGGCTCAACTTGATATCATTATTGAACATTTGTACTAAATTTGAACTGACAATCACTATTTTCGTCACAAACCGCCAAGCCCGAGAACGTTAACTGCAATGGATTACCTATAATATATATGAAATGAAAATCCCAGCAATTCATGGAATTATAGAAAGAAGAATACTTGTAAATTATGTTGTTGAACCAAGTATTGTTGAAAAGCTTTTACCAAAACCCTTCAAACCAAAATTGTTTGAAGGAAAGGCTATTGTTGGTATTTGTTTGATTCGTCTAAAGGATATAAAACCAAAAAGATTCCCAAGTTTTATGGGCATAAACTCTGAAAATGGAGCACATCGAATTGCTGTTGAATGGGAAGACTGCGACGAATTAAAGGAAGGTGTTTTTATTCCAAGAAGAGACACAAATTTAAAACTCAACGCAATTATAGGAGGAAGATTCTTTCCAGGAAAACATTACTTGGCAAAATTTAATGTAGTTGAACGCCATAATAACTATCATGTAGATTTCAAAAGTTCAGATAATACAACTATCGAGATTGACGCAGAATTAGCAGAAGATTTTGATTATAATTCTATTTTTAAAACAATTGAAAATGTTTCGCAATTTTTTGAGAACGGATCAATCGGATATTCTCCAAATGGAACAAGCTTTGATGGACTTAAATTAGAAACATATGAATGGAACGTAAAACCATTAAAAGTTTCAAATGTAAAATCAAGTTTTTTTGAAGATAAAAGTATCTTTCCAGAAGGCTCTATCAAATTTGATAATGCCATTCTAATGGAAAATATCGAACATGAATGGAAATCCTTAAAAACAATTAACCACTGCAGTTAACATTGGCTTGATGTTTTTGACGGGCAAAGGAAAATCGGCTCAACACAAGTAATTCTATTCAACTTTTGTGCTATATTTGGACTGATGAATTATTATTTCCGTCACAAAACATCAAGCCGAGGACGTTAGCGGCAAGGCAAAACGACTTCACGTTTACAATCATAATTTGACAGCATTTATGGACGAGACAACATCAGAATATCTTGACAAGATTTTAAACGAACTGTCAAACTTTCAAAAGCAATTTATCGATAGTTCAAAGCGATTTATTGAGGCAGGAAATAAAAAACTTTATACTCTTGACTTTTTTGCTTCAGCGGTTAACAACAGAGCAATTTCTTTAACAAACGCATATGTAACATTAGCGAAAGAAAACAATTATTTGACAGCAGTTTCTTTAATCAGGCTTCAACTTGACAATGCTTTGCGGTTTTTTGCTTCAACACTTGTTGCCGACTCTAACGATTTTGTTATGCAATTTCTTGACGGCAAAGCAATAAAAGATTATACAGATGCTAAAGGGAAAAAATTAAGTGACAACTATCTTGCAAAACAACTCGAAACTTATTTTGCAGGGACACAAAAATTATACACAGACACTTGCGGTTTTATTCATCTTAGTGACAGGCACTTCTTCCCAACAATTGCAAAATTTGAAAAAGAAGATAGAAATATTGGAATACAAATTGGCAGTTATGACAATTTTAAACTTGACGAGAAAATTGTTTTTTCAAGGACAATGTTGGAAGTGTCGAAACTTGTTTTAATTGTAGTTGAACAATGGAAGCACGAAAAAGAAAAGTTGGGAGCATTGTTTGACAGCCAAATGCCCAGCCGCTAACATTAGTTTGACGATTTGTGACGGGCGAAAGGATATAGGCTCAACTTAAGTATCATTATTGAACTTTTGTACTAATTTTGAACTTATAATCACTATTTCGTCACAAACCGTCAAGCCAACTTCGTTGGCTGTAACCCTAAAAACTTCATACTAAAACTATATACATATTTATGGAAGAAAAAAAGCCTTTAGAAACTATTAATGCAGTTAAGCAATTTCTGACACAACTTCCTAGCTTATCATATGGTTCGAATGTATTACAATATTTTAATCAACCAGATTATGGGGGTGGCGTGAATGGATTTAATAAGCTAAAAGCAGAATTTGACAAAATAGATTTTGCAAAACCTACTGAATTTCTTGATTTGGAGACAAAAGTAAAAAGGTTGAAAAATGAAATTATAGAATTAGAGAACAAACACACAAATCTTACTTCATTACTTGGAGAAAAAACAAATGGAACAGAAGGTTCATTAGCAAATCAAATCTTAATTAGTCTCAAAGACGAAATTAATCAGCTTAGCAACAAAAGAAATGAACTATTAAATGAAATAGCAGAAAAAGAAGATATAGAAGATAAGCGAATTGCAAAACAAGTTGATAATGAAAAATCGCAAAATGATGAATTTGCTAGAAAAACTAAGGAATTAGAAGAACAGTTTCAAATACTAACAAATAATTTAAAAGCTCAATATGAAAATGACAAAAAAGAGATTGGTAATAAAATTAAACTAGAGACAGAATCTGCAAATAAGAATATAGAAGAAGCTATAAACAATGCTAAACTAAGAGTAAAATTAATCAATCAATTTAAAGACTTTTTGGAGGAAACAAATAAAAATATGCGCTTATATTCATCTGTAATTATTGGTTTGCTAATTGTTGCAATTGTTACGATATTTATTAGCATTCCAGACTTGCTGAAAATATTTAACAACTATGATACGTTTGTAAAAAGTCAAGGAAATAAGATTACAAATCTACAACTTATTAACTGTGCATTGGGTTTACTTATTGTAAAACTTCCGTGGGCGTTGTGTGTAAGTGCTATACTTACTGGTATGTACAGTTTGTTAAAGGGGTTAATAACCACATATGAAAAAATAAATCAAGACAAAAGAAATATGTCGGCAATATATGCGATTTCTGGTAATGTCGCTAATGCACTGAATGAATATGGCATTCAATTAGCAGAAGATATTTCTCATGATGAAAATAGTAAAACTGACACAATTATTAAAGTTTCAAGTAAAGACTTAGCTCTGAAAAAAGAAACAATACGATGGAATCAAATTATGAAATACTTTGAGAAAATGCAACAAAATAAAGAGGATGTAATACGAGAAGAAGACCCATCTAAACTTAAATTAGTTACTGGGCTGTTGGATAAGCTAATTGATAAAATACCAAAAAGTTAAATTAATTTCATCAATATTAATCACGAAGAAGAGCTACAGCCAACATTTCATTGACGCAATGGCGGGTTTGGTGCTAATGCTCAACTTTTGTACTACTATTCCGCCGAATGTGTTTCACATTCGCTTTTTTCAATTATTTTAGCTTTGTGAAAACACATCGGCTCACTGTCGTGCAAATTTGAACTATCGTGCAAATGTGTCCGCCACTATCGCCAATGAGTTTTCCATTACCTGTAATTATGAAAGAAAATCCTACATTACTAGTTTTCAAAGATAAAATTTTTACAGTAGGTAAAGACACATTCATTGATTGTAGTGCTACAAATGGAAATGCTGTTATTTTTGAAGATAATGAAGAAACTGGATATTTCTATGCGGTTGACCAAAATAACGAATTGAATATTTTAGACGCACTCCACATTTATAATGTATCGGATGTCGTTGATAAAAATAAACCTTCCAATATTAAAATTATTTGGACTGATAATTTTACTAAAGCAATTTTATCAATCAACAACTATTATCATGCAATTTTTGACTTTAAAGAACATGCAGGATATTGTAGGAATGCATTTCCAAATTCAAAAAGCAATTGGACTCGAGTTAAAGACAGACTTTTAACTGATGAATTAATCATGGAACTTCTAAAAAGATAGATTTACACTAAACAAAAAACACTTGACCAAAATAGTATCGAATGACACAAAAAATCAAATCATTGAGAATAATTTATAATAACAAACAAAATTTTGAAAAATAACTACAGGTAACATTGGCTTGATGTTTTTGACGGGCGAAAGAATATTGGCTCAACTTGTGTAACTATATTGAACTTTTGTACTAAATTTGAACTGAACAATTACTATTTCCGTCACAAAAACGTCAAGCCGAGGACGTTGCATGCAATTATATTTGATACTGTGTTATGACAAATGACTCAAGAGAAAAAGCAATAGAAGAATTAAAACTCGTTAATGACAACATTGAAAAATTTGGTTGCCATTTAACATTAATCGAGGCTGACAATTATATGCCAGCATTTGTCTATTCTATCGGACTTTTTAAAAAGTTTGGACACCCCGAAATCATATGTTTTGGGCTAAATATTGATGTTATGGCAAGTATAATTAACCATGCTTGCGACTTAATAAAAAATGGAGAGACACTTAAAATAGGCAAATCTTATAGAGGTTTTTTAGAAAGTTTTCCAATTCAATTTATTCTTGTAGATAAGGCGTACTATCAAAATTATGTGGGTTATGCAGGTCTGTTTTATAATGAAACATTTGACTTTCCTTTGTTGCAACTTATTTGGACTGATAAACAAAATAATTTTCCTTGGGAAGAAGACTTTAATCCTAATTGGAAATTCAAACAACCGTTACTTGATAGAAACACGGACTTCAAATTTTATGAAGATAGAAATTTGGCAGTCTTCACAACTAAGCAAACTCTTAATGGTGCTCCAATTTTGTATGTTTATCATAGTGAAGACGGAAATTGGCAATTTCATACAAGTTTAGAACCAAACATAGACGATTCTATGGTTGTAGCTTTGGAAGAAATAACTAAACTTGACCCAACTATAAATGAAATTTATTATTTGGAGTTCGGCTGGAGGGCATGGCGTGACAACGAAAAAAGTGAATGGCAAATTGAGGAGCATTCCGATGAAGAATAACTGCATGCAACAGTTCATTGGCGCAATGGCGGGTTTGGTACTAATCCTCAACATTTGTACTATTATTCCGCCGAATGTGTTTCACATTCGCTTTTTTCAATTAATTTAGCTGCTGTGAAAACACATCGGCTCACTGTCGTGCAAATTTGAACTTTCAGTCCAAATTTTTCCGCCACTTCGCCAATGAGTTTTCCGTTAGCTGTAAGTCTATCAAAAATTCCGTAGTAAATTGAGAAAAATATATCGATACAGACCAATGTCTGAATTTCTATTCAAAGAATTATTTTATCAAGAAATCTATTTTGCTTCTTATAATGAATTAAATGATCCATTAGATATCACCGCAAGAATTGATTTTTCAACGAAAAAAATAAACGATATTAATTATCTTATTTACTTTTTCGGAAAATCACAGTTTTTATTTGATGATTCAGAATATAGTAATCAGAAATTAGTTCAATTTTTTAATAACAATACTAAATTTCAATTATTAGTAAATGAAGTTTTTAATCAGATTAAGAAATCAAATAAGAATAATTTATGGATTAATGATATTATATCTATTATTAAACATTCAATAATAGAAGCAAAAATTGATTTTGAATTTAAATCTGATGCTTTTGAGCAAAAGCTACAAAAATTAACAAAAAAAATTTTACAAAATAGTCATATTGCTTGTTTTTCTGAAAACAATACTAATTTTTTAATGTGGTCACATTATGCAAGTAAACATAGTGGAATTTGTATGGAATTTAATTTAGGAGAGTCGAATCTCTTTCCATTCGAATATAATGGAAAGAGGAAAATAACTGATGGAAAAATTGAAGATAGATTTTCTAAGGGAATTATTGAATCTACAATTTTTAGAGAAGATTTGAAGAAAGTAATTTATCAAGAAGAACCTCCATATATTAATTTCTATGATTTTCAATCTGTCTTTGAAAATGAATATGATTGTGATTTAATTGGATTATCAAAATCCTGGACACATAAGTTTGCATTAGAATTAGAATGGACTTTTTCCACAAAAACTACAAATTGGGAATATGAAAATGAATTTAGGGTAATTTCAATCAATTTCGATGAATCAAAACTTCCTGAAAAAAGGATTAGACATTTTCCAATAGAAATTTTATCTGGAATTTATTTTGGATTAAATACTCCAGAAAATATTAAAACGAGAATCTTTGAAATAATCAGTTATAAGAATTCAGAAACTCTTTTTTATGAATCAAAACTAAACGGTAGTGTAATTGAATTTTCAGAATGGGAAGAAAAAGATAAATATTAGACCTACAGCGAACATTGGCTTGGTGTTTTTGACGGGCAAAGGAATATCGGCTCAACATAAGTAATTCTATTTGACTTTTGTACTATATTTGAACAGATGAATCACTATTTCCGTCACAAAACATCAAGCCGAGGGCGTTAGCGGTAATTTTAGCGAACGAAAAGCAATAAAAGAATTTATCGACTTATTCTTAAATTAAACTTATCGAAAACTTATTGACTATAAAATTAAAAAATGCCATTTACGTTAAACGAAAAATATATTATTGAAACCGAAACAGAACTTGGTATTCTTTTTCCAAAGAGTTTCAAAGCTAAAATGATTGAAGAAAATGGAGGCGAATTAATAACCGAAGATGACGACTGGCAACTATTCCCTTTTTTTGATAAAACCGATAAGAAAAGAATAAGTAGAACATGTAATAATATTGCTTTAGAAACTAAACAAGCGAAGAAATGGAACAATTTCCCAAATAATGGAATTGCAATTGCAAGAAACGGAAGTGGAGACTATTTAATATTATTACCGATAAAAGAAAATAGTAAAATTCTAAGTGAAGAAGTTTACACATGGTTTCACGAAACTGGGCAAACTGAAAAAGTCGCAGATGATATAAGCCATTTAATCCATAATTAATAAACTACCGCTAACATGGGATTGATATTTGTGATGGGCGAAAGAATATCGACTCAACTTGAGTAACTTTATTGAACTTTTGTACTAAATTTGAAATGAACAATTACTATTTCCATCACAAAACATCAACCCCGAGAACGTTGCCCTCAAGCCTGTTATTTATATTCTATGTGCATACAAAGATCAAAATATATTAGTATTTATATTCTATTAATACTATGTTCTTGTTGTAACACAAAAAGTCAAGAGAAGGATTAAATTATTGACATTCCACCCTTTTCAGACATTTCAAACGAAAAGATTAATTATGTCTTTTCTGAACTAAAAAAAGTATATCCACTGGTAAACGTAAAGAGTAAGATACCCATCCCAAAGTCTGCGTTTTATTCATTACGAAATAGATTTCGAGCCGATTCATTAATAGCAATACTAGATAGACAAACTGCACCAAATCATATTACTCTTGGCTTAACAAGTTTTGATATAAGTACGACTAAAAATTCAATAAAAGATTGGGGCGTTATGGGTTTAGGATTTGAACCAGGAAAAGCATGCATCGCTTCAGACTTTCGTCTATCTTCAAACGAAAAATTAATGCAACTTTTTAAAGTTTCCATTCATGAACTTGGACACACACAAGGTTTGAAGCATTGTAAAGTAAAATCATGTTTTATGCGTGATGCAGAAGGTCGAAATCCTACAAACGAAGAAATCGAATTTTGTAAAACTTGTAAGCATACTTTAATATCTAAAGGTTGGCGATTTAAATAGAAATAAGGCCAGCGGGCAACATTGGTTTGACTATTTGTGACGGGCGAAAGAATATCGGCTCAACTGAATATTTTTATTGAACTTTTGTACTAAATTTGAACTGATAATCACTATTTTCGTCACAAACCGTCAAGCCCGAGGACGTTGGCTGCTATATAGCTAGACATTACAAAATTGACAATGAAAAAATATTTTAATTTTCTACCAATTCTAATTGTATTCATTGCAAGTTGCAAAGGACAAACAAAAACTGAAAAGAAAACAGTTCATAATAAAGATTTTGAATGGACTATTAATATTCCAGCTGGTTTTGACACGGTTAGTGTGGAAAAATGGGCTAAAATACAAAATCGTGGAGCAGAAGCAATTGAAAAAACATACGATGGAAAAGTTGAGAATAATGCAAAGACAATTTTTGTTTTTCAAAATGATCAATTCAACTACTTCGAATCAAACTACCAGTTATTTGATTCGACAAAAGATGGTAATTATCTCGAAAGTTTTCGAGAAGTTAATAATGTAATATATGGGACATTTGAAGCTCAAATGAAAAGTGCAAAACTCGACTCTTCATCGTCGACACAAACTATAGATGGACTTGTTTTTCAGAAATTTAAAGTTCTTATAACTTTCCCAAATAAGATGGTTATGAATTGGCAAATGTTTGGTCGCCTTTTTGGCAAGAAAGAATTTACCGTAAATATTATGACTGTTGACAGACAAAAAGAAAAAGAATTACTTGACTGTTGGTTAAACTCAAAATTTGAAAAATAAAAATACAGCAGCCAACATAGGTTTGACGTTTTTGACGGGCGAATGAATATCGGCTCAACTTAATATCTATATTGGACTTTTGTACTAAATTTGAACTGAATCAACACTATTTCCGTCACAAAAACGTCAAACCGAGGACGTTATGTGCAATTAAAATTTAACTGTGGACAAATCAGAAATTCGAAGAAAATACGATAGTGATTTTTCAGAATTAAGGAAAATTATTAATTCTTGGAGCTTAATTCCTGGAAGCCCTAATGACGAATTTGATTCTCTAAATAATAAAATTCTGAGCCAACTTAACAAAAATCAAGATTTTGAAAAAATTGATCGAATTATCCAAAGCGAATTAATTGTTCACTACGGATTATTCGACAATGAGTTCGATTCTAAAAATTTGACTGAAGAAATAAAAAATTGGTGGAATTTTAAACCAAAATAGAATAGAAAAAGTAGCATTTCAAGTATTAGAAAAAATAAAAAAATTAACACGTTTATATTTTTGAAATAATGAATTGATTCAATTTCACAGATAATAAAAAATAAAAATATATAATAAATGATAAACTGCACATAACATTGGCTTGACGTTTTTGACGGGCGAAAGAATATTGGCTCAACTAAGTAACTATATTAGACTTTTGTACTAAATTTGAACTAAATCAACACTATTTCCATCACAAAAACGTCAAGCCGCGTTCGTTAGCGGTAATCTGAAAAATGGCTAGCCGACAATGTTGCTAGAACATTCAAAACATTTCATTATTAAAAACTACTAACTGAAGAACTATAATATTTCGCAAACAATAAAAAATGACAGAGATTGACTTTAACGAAATGGACCGAAATTTTACGGAGATAGAAAATAGGATGAATAAACGCGAAGAAGACGGATTAAAAAATGTATTAAAACATTTTGATCGAATCCACGATAAACTTTTTTCTATTAATACAATGTTCATTGCTGGATTTTTTACTTTAATCAAATTAAGTAATAATATATCGACAATAACTATACTTATACCAGTATTAAATATGATATATTTAATATGGATTGAATACCGAATGATGGAAAAAAGTAGATTTGAAGCTGATGTAAAAAACAAAACTCCAAGTGAAATTAATAAATGGGGAAAAAGCATTAGACTTAATAATTGGCTATCACTCTTTTCAATAACTCTTACATTAATTGTAGCTGGATATTTTATCTATTTTCTATATGTGAGTGATAAAATATAAACGACTACCGCTAACATGTGTTTGACGATTTGTGACGGGCGAAAGAATATCGGCTCAACTAATTATCATTATTAAACTTTTGTACTAAATTTGAACAGATAATCACTATTTTCGTCACAAACCGTCAAGCCCGAGATCGTTATGTGCTATTGGTATAAAATTTTAAGATTTGAAGAACGTCGATTATAAAGAGAACATTAATTGTATAAGAGAAACTAGTAATGGGCTATACCGAATTATATTGGATTTCGCAACTATCAATATATTACCTTTTTTAATTCAAGATGATTACAAATTTGTTTGGGTTCATAATCATACAACAGGCAAAGGATTCGATTGGGAAGAATTTAATTTACCTATCGTAAATAATTCAACACATTTGAAAATCCTAGCAAAATCACTGAATTTTGATTTTATTATGGAAACAAGTGCGTTCAAAGACATAATGAAGGATTTAACGGGAGGAATTGAACTTATTCAGATGAACAAAATTCCACCATATTATCTAAATTTGGATATTATAAAGGGAAAACAAAGATTTAATATATTACAAAACAATTGTGACTTTCTATTTGAAGTTGATATTCCTTCTGCGACAGATTATGGAACTCTAATTAGTCCAAACAAAGATTATTTAGAATCATTACTTAATAACCAAAAGATTGATTGGAGTAACTTACCATAACAACAGCACATAACATGGGATTGATATTTGTGACGGGCGAAAGAATATCATCTCAACTTAAGTAACTATATTGAACTTTTATACTAAATTTGAACTGAAGCAACAATATTTGCGTCACAAAACATCAACCCCGAGAACGTTATCTGCAACCATATAGATACATGATGCTAAATGAAAATTGAAAAAAACTTTAAAATATTATTCCAAACTTCAGATTTTTTATTAGGCAATATTTACGAGAATGTGTTTCTAATAAAAACGCAAAGCAATGAAGAATTCTATATTGGAAATTTTTATGGAGAGCCTAGCTTTGGAATAATTGATGAAGTGTACAAAAAATGTATTGTAGGTGGAGAAAAAATAATCAATTATGATATATTTTCTACAATAAAATCAGAATTTGAATTAGATAATTTTGCATACGACTTCAAATATATTAACGAAGCTGAATACGAAATATTGACTGATCCTTGGAATGAAAAATCAGCAATATGGAGATTCCATTTGGTATCAGAAACATTATTTAAAGTTTCAAATTTTACTAAATACCAAAATAAAGAATATGTCGAACGTATTAAATGGTAGAATTAATAATGGCGGCAGATAACATTAGTTTGACGATTTGTGACGGGCGAAAGAATATCGGCTCAACTCGATATCATTATTGAACTTTTGTACTAAATTTGAATTGAATCAACACTATTTCCGTCACAAAACGTCAAGCCGAAGACGTTACAGGCAATGCTAAACAAACTGACTAACAAAAGATGCCTCATCCAATTTTAGACCATATTATCCTTAATGAAAATGCGTACTTCTACAAAAAAGAGGACGCCGTAAATTTTTTTTCGGCGATACATATCAACAAAATTTTTGTAGCGGCGTCTAAAGATAAGAAAGGAAACTACTTGCTGAATATGCAGAAACAAGCAAGAAATGTTGGCGGACAAGAATTACATTTCTCAATATGTGTCTTTAAGTTAGAAACGCTGCCAAATTTTATTGACGAAGAAATTTCTATAAAATGGCGTGAACAAAAACTGGCGTACCTATTGATTGTTGATTTCAAGGATTACGTGTTTATAACACGGAAAAATATTTCGGGCATTGATAAATTGCTATACGAAGGAATTACACTTATAGATTATGCCATACTTAATACCCTTTTTGTTGATAGTGGAACTTTCTTTGAGAAATTTTCTTTGAACAATACCAGTGTCGCTCAGGATTCCATAAGAGGAAAAACAATTGAAGCCATCGACTTGAAGAAATCTTTCTCACCTTATGGTGCAGGGAAATATGTTTTGAGCTCAGTCCGAGTAAGTAACTATGAAGAAAAGACTTCAATAGCTTTTAATACTTCAAGAATTACAAAGTTTGGCGAGAAGAAGTATTTGGATGCTCTTTTGGTTTGGGCTCATGAGGTAATTGAAAAAATCAGAAACCATATTCATGGGAATTCATTTCTTGATGTGTTTGCAACTCCAATTGAATACGAAGCACACCGAGATACTTTGATCCCAATTTCATTTTTGTTCAATCTGAGAAAATTTCATGAAGATGTGGAAACGGGAAGATTATTAAACTGTGAACTTCGACTAAGTGGTGTTTCTATTCGGCAAATTCCATTGCAAAGAATTTTGGCAGCACTTCAAAAAGTCTTTGATGTTGAAACTATAGCAATAGGAACAGACACTGCTTACAAATTGAAATCTTCCTTTGCTGATGATATTGAGCTTGCTTTAAACAAAAAGTCGATTACAATTCATTCACACAAAGCATCAAACCTTATTTTAACTTTTGACAATGGCAAGAATACTCCTTTGACTAGTTATTTCAATTACTATAATGAATTCATTATAAATTTTGAAGATTTAAGTTTAGTTTACACTAATCGTAAGCTTTTTAAGGACAGTAAACTCATAAGCTACATAGACAATTTCATTGAAGCGTTTAATGGAAGAGCTGAATTAAATAGTGTTACGAGTGAGAAAGGAACATTTACAACTGCGTCAACTTCATTTACAATAAATAGTATTTTCAATTTCGTTGAAAACAGAATTATTCATGATGCTGATTATTCAATCTTAGATGACTTGGGCAATGAGTGGGCTGATCACATTAAACTAAAAGGAACAACTCTTACATTCATTCATTCAAAGTATGGCGACAGTCAATTTTCTGCGTCAAGTTTTCATGAGGTAGTTGGACAAGCATTGAAGAATATTGGCAATATGACCCCATCAACCGAACAGTTGGATACGAAAGCAGTTCATTGGGCAAACACGTTAAATATTGGAGGGACAAACACTGCAATAACAAGATTAAGAAGAGGTACAAATCTTACAGACGGAATTGCGGTGTATAAGAAACTTTTATTAAACCCAAATTTGAAAAGGGAAATTATTCTTACTGTCAATTTTATCTCAAGAGGACAATTGCGTGACAGGTTAAACAAATTGAAAGCAGGAACCCCTTTTTCAGAAAAGAACCAAGTAATTCAAATCCTATGGCTGCTTTCAAGTTTAATAAACAGTTGTCAAGAAAATGGAATAGGTGTTCATATAATTTGTAAACCATAAGTACAAATAAAAAAGCACATGCCTGTAACATCGGTTTGGCTCAAGAGCCGCTGGAGAATAAATCCTCAACATTTGTACTTTTTTCGTCGCAAAAACCGCTTGATTTATGCTTTTGATTTCATAATTTAGCATCATCAAGCGGTTTTGCTTGCGACAGTGCTGAATTGAACTTTTGTACTTTCTTTTCCGCTCCTGCGCCAAGCCCCGCTCGTTGCACGCAAGCACAATTCTAACCGTATTATGAAAGAAGTAATCGAAATTAACATTTATGATAAACGTGCTAATTCGAGTACAACAATATGCGTCGAAAAACTTTCAGAAAATGTATTTAAAGCAGTTAAAAACGAAATTTTCAATTGTAGATTGACTTTAGGGACTGAATTTGAAGCACGATTAAATAATGACGGATTCTATGAAATAGTAAGAATCATAGAGGACTCAGAATATACCACAAGACGATTTATATTAACGTCTCAATTTACGGAGTCTGAATATAGATTACTAGGAGATGAAATTATACGTTTGGGTGGTTTTTGGCAAACAGATTTTGGTAGTATAGTTACAATTAATTTACCTCGAAACTGCAAACTAAATTTAGACGCAATTTTTAAAGAATTCGATTTTCATCCAGTAGAAATTAAAGATTGAATTAACAAAACAACAGAAATTAATTAAAAGCCTGCGTGCAACAATTCATTGGCGTAATGGCGGGTTTAATACTAATCTTCAACTTTTGTACTACTATTCCGCCGAATGTGTTTCACATTCGCTTTTTTTGAATTAATTTAGCTTTTGTGAAAACACATCGGCTCACTGTCGTGCAAATTTGAACTATCGTACAAATTTATCCGCCACTTCGCCAATGAGTTTTCCGTTGGTACGCAAGTCTCCGCTCCGCTACGCCTTGCGTACCAACGAAGACCGTATTACATACGATGTTGTACACTGTTCCTCGCTTCGCTCGACCAGCGTACAACATCGTATTTGCACAATCCCTTCGGCTTTCGTACCTTCGGTACGAGCCTACGGGACTGCGCAAATACGGTCTTCGTTAGCTGTAACCTTTTTAAAAATGTAATAACGTAACTACAATAGAAAAACATTTTGCTTATGAGTATGATAGGAAATTTACTGCGAGTAAAGCAATCCGAACTAGAAGAATATTTACAAAACAGTTCATTATTGGAAGACCGAATCAATGATGATGAAACTGAAAATAAAGAATTAACGGATATTGACAAATCTTGGGATGGAATAATATTTTTGCTCACAGGACAAAGTTTAGCAAACGCCGAACATAATCTTGTTAGAGTTTTATTTAGCGGACAACTAATAGACGAAGAACAAGATTTAGGATATGGACCAGCTCATTATTTGACACCAAAACAAGTTGCAGAATTAAATACAGAAATCTCTGCAATTACAATTAACGATTTAAAGCTGAAATTCAATCCCCAAAAAATGAATGAACTAGAAGTTTATCCAACAATTTGGGATGAAGGCGACGATGCATTTGATTACGTTGCTGATGGATTTAAAACTTTGCAAGACGTATTTGCGGAAGCAACAAAAAAAGGAGAAGCGATTATAACATTTCTAAACTAATCAATAAAACAAGGCTACAGCTAACATGAACTGTGTAAAATTTCATCCTAACTATTTCTAACAAGCATTTTAGGCAATACCTAAAATGGAAGTCCCTCCGCCTACTTTATCTGTTTTTTACAAGCAAATTGCATGTATCAATTCATCTAAAAATGAAAGTATATGCAATCTGTAACTAATCCATTTGAAGACATTGTATCTCGTTTAGAGAGATTACAGTCTAGCGTTGACCTAATTTCTGTCAACCAACCCAAAGCACAAATCGTACGGCAAGAAAATCCCAATGCACTACTAAATTTAAAAGATGTAGCTGCGATTTTAAAGATTCCGATCAATACGGCACGCTATTATATTGAACACAAAAAACTCCCAGCCGTAAAAAATGGCAAAGCATTTAAAATAAAACAATCTGACTTTTTAGATTGGATTGATCATGTTTATTTGAAAAAACAACCGCGAGAATCATCGGAGGGAAATCTCGCTATAGCCCCAAATCATATGCGATCCATACATCAAAGATTTAAGAAACAGCGCAGTTAATTGTGTATTTTTTATTCTCAGAATTTTAAAAAGTGTAAAAATTAAAGTCTTTGAAGTGCTTTGATTTTCTGAAAATATTCCATTTTTAGTATTGCTTTTTTTGAGTTGAAGGCTATTTATTTTGGAAAGAGTAATTTCTAAATGTTGCTTTTCTCAGTAAAATATTCGAGTTCAATCTTTAGTTTTTAATGCCAAATATTCTCATTGATTTAGTAAAATGAGATAGTTGGATTTTAAAAGATATATCCAGTAAATAATACAAAAGTTAGATTCTGAGCACTTTCTTATGAAAGACTTTAACCAAAGACTCATATAGTTGGAACTATTGGTGTTTTTAGGGGCAAGCGGTGTTCTTGTCGAACAATAAATCCGCTATCACGGATTTACGCTTGCCCCTGACTCCCGATGGTCGCAATTGATTGGTTGTAAGCCAATGTTTATTGGAATAACAGAAGCTTATTTTTTTACTTCAAAATGACATGTATGGAAACACAAAATACAAAGAGAAAATCAAGAGGTAGACCAAAGTTGGATCGTAAAAAGGAACGTCGTCTTGCACTTAGATTGTCTTCTGCCGAGTATCTTATCGTAAGCGAGAAAGCACAAGAAGCAGGATTGAAAATATCCTCTTATTTGCGAAGAGCCGCCTTGTTTTCAAAAATATACTCCGGTCTATCGATACCGCAAATGCAGTTGATCAGACAACTTGCTGGCATGGCAAACAACATCAATCAGGTAGCAAAGCTTTGTCACCAAGAAGGTATTCTATCTGGATTAACCTATTTCGAAAATTATAGAAAAGCACTAGACGAGATACTTCAAAAATTAAAAAGACCATGATCAGTAAATATATTAGTTCCGGATCATTTAAGCGAAGTTGTAATTACGTTCTCAATAAAAAAGAGGCAGAAGTATTATGCGCAGTTGGTGTAAGAAGCCATGATGCTAATTTAATGGCGATAGATTTCGAAATGCAAAGATTGTTGCATGCATCAAAAAACAATGCCTGCTTTCATGGTATCTTAAGTTTTCATCCAAATGAAAAGCCTGATAATGCATTGATGGTTCTGATAGCACAGACCTATCTTAACAACTTAGGTGTAGAAAATACGCAGTACACAATCGTTCGTCACCATGATAAAAACCATGCGCATCTGCATATAATTGCCAATCTGGTCAACAATGAAGGAACGGTAATTTCAGACAAATGGATCGGCTTAAGGGGCAAGAAAGCAGCACAGGCTTTAACCTTGAAATTTGGATTGATTTCTGCGGGTGAAAAGAAAAAAATAGGAAGCAATCAAATTTCATTGAATAAAATGGAGCTGGTTCGTAATGAAATACGCTATACAATAACCAACGAAATCCTTCAATGTTCCAGCCTAGCACGACTAGAAAAAGCCCTTTTACCGCAGGGAATCCACATGCAATTTAAATACAGAAGAGGAACACAACAGATCGAGGGTATCAGTTTTAGAAAAGGAGAATATAGCTTTAAAGGTAGTTCCATTGATCGTCGCTTTTCCTATAATGGTCTGCATAAAATCTTTAGGGTGGTGGAATTGAAAACAAAAATAAAAGATTCATCGACGCAGAATAATCGTTCAAAATATAGCCAGAACGCTGATTCTCCTTTGGCGTCTAAAGATAACCATGCAAGTCGTTTCGATAAATATTCCGATTCAGCTATCTATCAAAACACAGGAGACCTCAATTCGAATACGCTAGAAAATGTACATGCAGCACTAGCTGAAATATGGAAAGTCGCGATCAGTCTTCCAGCTGAAGATGGAAACTATTTCGGTCATATCACAGAGGACAAAAAGAAGAAAAAACGTAATCGAGACAATTCGATGAGAATGTAATTAAGTGTAGACCCAACAATTTATTGAAAACCTATTTAAAGTAAAATTTATGGAATCAAACAGTGATATTCAAACCGTTTTAATAGAAACAGTTGTAAAGAAACTCCGAGAACAAAATGATTTACTCGTACGCATACAAGAGCAAACGAGTAAATCCGATCATTTGCAACCAAAACTGGAAGCCATCCGAAATGAGCTTCATCAAATAAAAAAAGGTGATTTGTTTTCTCAAATACTTACACAGGAAATCAAGGCGATAAAAGCACCGATCAATGGAGTACTGCGGTTATTGGATGCCCCTATTGAACATACAAACATCCATCATCATCATTTTCCTAAATTACTTTGGATAACTATTGCACTGTTATTGCTTTGTGTATGTCTCATAACGAGCTGGAACCATTGTTCGAATAAATTGGATAACTACAAATTCAATGACAGTAAATATCGGTTTTTACAATTGCAGGAAGGAAAATCCTTGCAAACAAAACTGAAATGGGTGGATAGTTTGTATAAAGTTCGTCCCAATATGCTAGATAGTGTAAACAATTTAGAACAGGATCGCAATGCCAAACTAGAAATGATTCGTCAAGCTATAGAGATGGAAAATAAAGCTAAGGAAATGCGTAAAGATGCAGAGAAATAAGAACGCATTTTACCGTTTATATCTTATTCTGTACAGATTGGTTAAGTGATTTAAGTTGTTTTATTGTTTTATTTCTAGTGTGGAAGCATAATTTCCCGCTTCCCCAAAGTGAAACTACAAACAGTAAAGAAAAGAGCACAAAAATATACCCTTTTTGATTTTCATTATAGAGACGATTATTCAACATGATTAAAATAAACGATAGTAAAACTGTCTTTTATTTACTAGTTATGCAATGGATATACAAAGGCTCTTATACAAGTTACATAATTGATCTGTTTTTTAACTTTCCCATTGGAGGACAAAATGTGTACATGCCATTGTTCTGGTAAGTTGTTATACCTTTTTAGATACCGCTGCAAAGACTTCCTCAAGTGTAGCACCTTGACAGATGGCGGCGGAGATTTTACGATCTTTGGGTAGATAGCTTACACTTTCTATAGTGAAGCCGTACCATCTTTCCATTTCTAACAGAAAGGTTCTGATGGACAAGTTGTTATAATGTCGAACGGTCTTTGTCCAGTTAAGGGCGGTGGTTGTTTCTAAGGAACTATAGGAAAAAGAATCTTTTATTTTATTTTATTTTTTGCTCCATTTATATAGTAAGTATGAACAATTTACAACCTTTTCTAAGTAATAAGCACTAATAATAAACCTTATTTAAAAAATAATTTTAATAAAATAAAACTTAAAATTATTGGAACTGTCAGCATAAGAAATGAGATTATAACTATAAATAATTTATTCAAAGTACATGTACTTTCAAAAAAAAATGGAGTTTTTTTTATTTTAATATCATCTAACATTTTTTTTCCAATTACCATATTCGTAAAATAGAAAAGCAAAAACATAACAATACATCCAACACAAAATAAAAATCCCTTCGATAAAATTAAAAATAAAAAATAAAAAATAAAAGGTATTATCCAAGATATCAAAATCCAAGTGCAGTATAACTTAGCAGAATAATCTGGGTTTTTACCTTTTAAAATTTTTGCTAAATTTAAAAACCAATTATACAAAAAATTAAAAATCATTTTATTTTTGTTAATGTTTGCGAATAACAGTATCATCAATCCCCAACAACTCTTTGGCAAAATTCAATTTCCCCATGGAACCTAATAAACCATAAGTAACTAACTAAATAATTACAACTGGATTTGACACACTTAATAACAACAATCCGCCTGAAACAATTCCATCAAATGCATCTTGTCTTTTAATACCATCTCCCAAATACTTCATTGTTAAATTTGCTATAGTTAATGTTGCGCCAGCTATCTTCAAAGCTTTTCCATATTTTCCTAATTTCTCAATTGATTCATATAATGATTACTCATCCCATTTTCAATCCCTTTATTTAATACATCCATTTTTTTCCTTACCTAACCCCTCAATTGTGCCAAACATTCACCCGCATGTTCCATAAAAATGATAAAAAAGCGAATTTTCCTTAAACAAGCATGGGGTTATCTTATATTGGCTGCAAATTGGTTGAAGTCGAAAATATTGCCAAAATAAAACTTTCTTAAGTTTGGAAAAAATAAACAGATATTTCATAAAAATAAGAAACAATATATCTTTAGTTGAAGAATATATATTCGAATATATTCAAAAGAATGCTTTCAAATAAATCGAAGAATATTCCAAGATTATTTAAATCTTGGAATAAAAAAAATCATTAATAATATTTGTACTAAAGATAAAAAGGCATTATTCTAAAATATTTATAGATCCTTCATATTTAAAATAGGTCTTATGTAAGTTACATTATTGATTCGTTTTTTCAACCTTCCCGCTGGAGGACAAAATGTGTACATGCCATTGTTCTGGTAAATGGTTATTCCTTTTTTCGATACCGCTGCAAAGACTTCCTCAAGTGTAGCATCTTGGCAGATAGCGGCGGAAATTTTGCGATCTTTGGGTAAACAACTTACACTTTCTATAGTGAAGCCGTACCACCTTTCCATTTCTAACAGAAAGGTTCTGATGGATACGTTGTTATAATGACGCACGGTCTTTGTCCAGTTAAGGGCGGTGGTTGTTTCTAAGGAACTATAGGTAAAAGAATCTTTTATTTTATTTTTTGCTCCATTTATATGGTAAACTTCCATCATATTTTTACGCTGGGTCAAAGGTTTGCCTTTAGGCTCTTGCAATGTAGCGAGGGATACCTCTCCATTTAAACGAATGGCTTTTGAATAACCATACTCAGATCGTACCATAAATTCTCCGCCATAGGTTAATATTTGGCTATTATAGTTTTCCAATGCGAGCATTTTAGCTCCATTATTTTCCGGGAACTTCACATATGCTTGTCCTTCCAACCTGCAATAAATAACAGCGCTATCTTTAGGATTAATTAGATAATGTAATTTAGATCCCCCATCTAATCTAATGTACAGACCACTCGGAAGGGAGATGATCGCCTGCCTTTTTGGAGGGGTACTGATTGTAACAAAACTATTTTGGGGAAAATTAAAATAAACATTGGGGTGAATCGACAGTTTTAATATACCTGTCGGTTGCTGAGAGAATTCAAGATTGTTGAAACGAAAGACGCCTCCTAGAAATTTGTTGTCTATTCTTTTTTGAAATAAATTTTTCATTTCTACATCACAGGCAAAATATTTTTGGTCCAGGTCACGATCGGGGGCAAGAATAGAACAGTTTTCCCCAATAAATACTTCGGGCTCTTGTTGCTCCTTAAAATTATAATGAGAAAATAAAACCAATAAAATAACAAATAATCCCATGCAGGCACAAGACAAAAGAACACGTATTTTTTTACGATAAGTCTTTTTTTGTCGTATTTGTCCTATAAGGTTTTCAATGTCTATATCTGAGGTCTTTGGCAATCCGTCATTTTCACTAAGATTCTGACTTTGCCATTTATCTAAGTGTTCTAAAATGGTATCGTCATCTTGTAGATGTCCTAACAAATCCAATTCACGCAATTCGGATGCCGTGATGGTTCTTTTTAGGAGCTTGTCAAAAAGTATTTCTTTTCTTTTTTCAATCCAATGCATATTACAAGGAATTTACAATTTCAATAATGGTGATAAGTGATATTAGTCCCAATAACTGTTTTATTTTCATCGTAGCTCTAGAAGCTTCGTTTTTTATGGTTTGTTTGGATAAATGAAGCATCGATGCAATCTCGTCATTTGAATACCCCTGTTCATACTTAAGTTTAAATATTTTCTTTTCTCCTGGAGGTAGTTGAGCGATAGCTTTTTCCAATTGCTCTTGATATTCTTTACTTAACAAAATATCGTCCGCACCTAAATCACTTCGTTTATGGTAGGCATTTATAATAGAAACGGTATGGTCATGTTTTTGTCTGAGTCGGTATAAAGCAATCTTATGTACCATCCCCAACATCAAGGCAATCGGTGTATTTTCATGAGCGAAATGCCCGCGTTTGTCCCATAACTTTTCCAGTAATTCAGATTTGATCGCATTAGACAAATAACTATCCAAATTATCGAATCGAAGTAGATATTGGTCAATGATTGGCTTAAGGCTATGATAAATAGACCTCAATGCATTTTCATCTCCTTTCGATAATTGTCGAAACAGTCGTCTCACTCTATATTTTTCATCCTCCTCCATTTTCTCCTACGCTTGTTTGGTCAAAAAATAGTGTTTTGAAAACACTGTGTAATAAAGGCAGTTACATATAGTCAAAATAAAAATTTAAAAAAAATTAGATTTTGACTGGTACGAAGGGCCTTTTTCTGCAATATATATATGAAAGACTGTAATTAATCTGGAAAGGGAACTGAATTTAAAGTTACAAAAAATGAACAGGTAAACGATCCTTAAAATATTATTTTATTGACCTAGATCATAGATGGGTAAAGACTTCGGTGAATATTGTCGAAAAGGGTGAACTATTGTTAAACGTCAAATAATAATTAAAAGTAAGCAGCACAATCAAGTGTCAAAATATAAAAAATAGAATTATGAAAAAAGAAATTATACTATACATTATTCGAGTATTACTACTGATCTTATTTCTGTATGCAGGTGTAGAAAAAGTATTTCGTATGGATAGTTTTTATAGGGATATGTCCAACCAGCCTATAGTCAAAAGTTTAGTTCCAATAGTGACTTATATGATACCACTAGGAGAAATTATTGCAGCAGGGTTACTTGTTTTTGATAGAACAAAAAAAGCGGGACTATATATCAGTTGTTTATTGATGTCGGTATTTATGGGATATGTAGCACTTATAGTGGCAGGAAAATTTCCCAGAAAACCTTGTAGTTGTGGAGAGCTCATTAGTAAGCTCAGTTGGACAGAACATTTATTATTTAATCTATTTTTTTGGTTGCTAGCAATCGTAGGTATTTATCTAACCATGGCCGTGGGTAAGCATAAAGACAAACCAACAGAAGGGGAAATGGTCCGGATTTCCCGAGTCTGATTTAATGGCGGATAGGTAGGCTAAAAATCGAGTCTACGATCTGATGGCTGACCGGAAGGGATTTATTATTTCATATTTAAAAAAATAAGCGTATGCTTACAATCAGCAAAAACAGCAAAGCCCGCAGCGTCATCATGGCCGCAGCAGCAGTTCTTGCCATCGGCGGAGCCATGGCAAAGAATATTCAAACTACCAAGTATAGATACAATGGTAGCACGCCACAATCGGCAGGAAGTACAATTAGCCAGAACGCCTCTGACTATAGCGTTATTAATTCTGGAACATCCTATGGTTGTGATGAGGATGATTCTAAAATATGTTCCTATAGTAGAAATGCATCTGGACAATTTGTACAAGATGAATTAGGCGTCTACAATGCGGATTAATTTTTGTGACGTCTATTTAAACGGAAGGGTGGTCTTTGATATCAAGATCACCCTTTTGTATTTACTGCCATTTGAACTATTATGTAAGAGTACGCTATTGATTATTTTATTCTCTTTTATTTTGTTCCATACCTGATAATTGAATGACGTAATCTGGAATTGGAAAAATGTATTTTGAACTATTGGGTTCAAGTATTAATATATTCCCATTAAGATTTCTTGATAAAATAATATTCGCGCCTTCTTTATTTAATCGTCTAAGATCTGACCATCTAATATTTCTTAAGACAAGTTCTTTTCTTCTTTCTTGTAATATTCTATTTAATAGTTCTGTGTTATTTAATGTATCATACTTAGGGAAAATATAGTTCGCATAACGAAATTTAAGCAATTCGTTAAGATCATTTAAGGCATCGTTTCTTTGATTATTTCTGATTTCGCATTCGGCTTTAATTATTAGAATTTCATCGGTCGCCAGCCCAGTAAATTTATAAATAGATGAATAAGATGCGCCTAGATAATTTCCTTTCACATTAATGGTCTTTCCATTCGTATTCACCTTGAAAAAAAATGTTTTTCGAAGATCGTTGTTATCATACATCTTATATAAAGTGGTATCAATACTATATCCTGTTGCAGAAGATAAGCTCGAGGAGGAAACAGGGTAATTAGAAATACTAATTCCTACCCATGACACTTCAGGGTTTAAAGTGGGAAATGCAGAATTAGCGGTCTTGTTTAAATTATTATAATCTAGAAGCGTATTATATAAAACGTAGGAACTATTTGCATTTTTCAATGCTGCACTATAGTCTCTCATTGATAAATATACTCTTGCGAGCATAGCATATGTTGCGGCTTTTGATCCTCTATTTTTTAATGTGGATGAAGGTTGTTCAGGCAATAAAGTAAGTGCCTCTTGTAAGTCATTGATTACTTGTTGATAAGAGACCAATACATTTGATCGATTCATTTTTTCATTAATGTCTGCATTTAATTTCAAGGGAATACCTAAGTCAGAGGCAGCAGTGCTACTGTCAAATGCTGGTGCAAAAATTTGTAATAAATTAAAAAAATTAAATGCTCGAATGAGTAATGCATCGCCTTTAATACTATTAAATTCAGATTGGTTTTGCGCTGTAAGTTCCATTTTGTTTAATGCATTAAGAACGACATTGCAGTAAAATATTTCTTGGTACGGATATTCCCAATCAGAGGCATTTGTAGCACCTTCCCATATATCCGTTTGCCAAGAATATGCATTGCGGTAATAGGGTCTAACAAGTGCTTGATAACTAGAATAATCAAGAAAATAATCATCTGCGGATGTTTCTGCTATCATAGGACTATAATTCATATGATAGCTTAATGTAATATTGTCAAGTATTGCCCTCAAGTCAGATAAATTTGAAGGGGTGGAGATATCGGAAGATGGTTTTGTATCTAGAAATTCTGTTTTATTGCATGCAAAGCTTGCCAAAGTCATCACAAAAAGTATAGTGCATAAATAAATATTGCTTATTAATTTCATTTTTGAATAGTTATAGTTTAAAAATCAATTTTAACCCCAACTGTTAACATAAATGGATTGGGATAAGTATATCCGCTTGCAGCTGGAATAACATCTGGATCGATTCCATACTTATTGGCTCTCCAAAGTATAGCTATGTTACTTGCATAAATATAGAGTTGGGTATTTTTAATAAATGAAGACACCGTGTTTAACTGATAATCTAGACGAATATCTTGCAACCGAATATGATCGCCTTTAGCAATAACCGCATCAGATCTTTGATAAATAAAGTCTCTATTGGCATTTGCTGGATAAATCATTGCGGGAATGTCTGTTTTTAACTCATCTCCTGGATTTTGCCATCGATGTTCGAATATTTCATTTGGAGAAAAATAATTTCCTGTGAATAAATTAGCGTAGTTTATGGAAGGTCTTTGGAAATAATATCCGAATTTATAGGTTACATTGAAAGATAAAGCATATCTACGATAGGTAAAGGAATTTCTAAAACTTCCAAAAATTGCAGGAGTAGCCCGTCCAATATAGTGAAGATTCTTAAGGTTGGTAGAATTTAGAACACTGGTATAGCCAATATCTGTACCTTCTGTTATGTTGCCATCCAGCCATACCCTTGGATTCCCCTCTTTGTTTAAACCTGCCCAAGAAAGTGCAAATACACTATATAAAGGATAGCCCTGCATAGGAGAAATGCTATTGGTAAAAAAATTAGATATTGAACCAGTAGGCATTAGATAATGGGACACTTTATCATTTACATAACTGAACAGAAAATTCGTGTTCCATAGAAAGATACCATTCAAATTATGACTTTCAAGATTAATATCTATCCCTTTTCCTCTCATATCAGCAACATTTCCCTTAAAACTGCTCATTCCAGAAGTGGGATCCATAGGACTATAACCTATTAAATCTTTACCGTTTTTTAGATAATATTCTATCGAACCTTGAATCCTATTTTGGATTGTTGCAAAGTCAATTCCGAAATTTATCGTTCTTGTTTTTTCCCATCGCAACTGATCGTTTGGTGGATTGACAATATACATGGTTTTAGAACCGTAGACATTATTCGTATATGGACTAATAGTTACAAGTGAAGAAAGCGTATTGTCAACATTACCATTGTATCCATAAGTAGTTCTTAATCTTAGATAAGGAAGTTCCTCTAAGTTATAAAACCCCTCTTTATTAATATTCCAAGCCAATCCTGTTGACCATAATGGAACTCCTTTTTGATTACTTTTAACACCAAAAATGTTGGACTCATCTTTCCTAATACTTCCCGTAAATGTATATTTCTGTTTAAACGAATATGAGGCATTGGAAAAATAAGACAGAAAATGTGCTGTGGAACTATAGTTGGAAATGCCATCCCAAATCATCTCTGTACCCCAATCATTATAGTATACGGGAAACGTATTGTAAAAATCCATATTGGAATGGGTTAGAGTGGCATCATCATATCCATAAAGCCGATAACCTTGACTAGCGTTTTTTGCCGACCTGATTTCCATTCCCCCTAAAAAAGAGACATGGTGTTTTAAATTCCATGTTGTATGATAATCTATCACCCCTCTCAAATTGTGCGACCAATATTGTTTATTTGAAAAATCAACGATACTACCTAATGGAATTGGACGGATAATATTACTTGAAGAAAGATTTACCTGAGAGAGCTCATTGATTAAATTACGTGTATAAAAAGTATTTTGTGAATATATATCCTGCTGCTTGGAAATTCCTTTATTGTATTGATATAGTACACTTATAGACAATCCTGTTAATATCTTGTAAGAACCGCTTACATTGATTCTATAATCAGTTAGTTGAGAAGTATTATCTGCATTGTGTAGTTCGTCTAAAGGACGATATTGCCAATCGAGTAGATTTCCACTTCCAGCTGTATCTGTATAGGATTGCCGATAATAGATGGGAACGGATAATGCGTTTCCTTGTTGATCGGCTATCTGTTCATATGGATACGAGGAGGATAATCCATAATTGTTGTTTGTTGTATTTGCATGGGTAAATACAATGCCCATTTTTAGCTCTAGTCTCTGTTTGAAGATACGAAAAGTGTTTTGTGCATTTAATGTTACCCGATCATTTTTATTTCCTTTTAAGGAAAAAAGGGATTTATCATAGCCTCCAGATAAATAATATTGTTGGTTGTTTGAACCGCCACTTACACTTAGAGCGTATTGTTGAGACGCGCTACCTCTATAAAAATATTTCTGTAGATCTTTTCGAATGTCATAATGGCCTAATACGAGCAAGCTGTCTTCTAATTGCGAAGCTGTTATTTGGCCATTTTTCATGCTGTTCAATAATTCTACCGCAGGAAGAATACTTTGGTATTTAGTGGATAAAGTGTAATCGTAATATCCTTGATCGAATAAATATTTTTCGACTTGTATAAAATTTTGGGAATTTAATATGGGGGTATAGTATAAATTAGGTTTTCTACTAAAGCCCACATTCCCATTGAAAGAAATAGAGGGCGGTCGGTTATATTTACCTTTTTTTGTAGTAATGACGATTACTCCGTTACCTGAATAAGCGCCCCATATAGATGCAGCTGCTGCGTCTTTAAGGATGGTTATATTTTCAACATCATTAGGATTGATGGTACTAATATCCCCATTGTAGGGGAAATTATCTACAATTATCAGCGGTTCTGCATTTGCAAAGATTGTACTTCTGGTACGTATCGAAATGTTGGATTGATTATTTTGGGCGCCAGCATATACATTTTTATTGAAAATTAATCCACTGGTAACTCCATCTAATCTTTCCAATATATTGGCACCTGTACTGCGATTCAATAGTGCGCTATCCATCACAACAAAGCTACCAGTAGCTCTTTGTCTTGAAATTTGTTGATAGCCAGTGGAAACAATGACTTCGTTGAAATCTGGAGCGTCTTTATCTAATTTAACTGTAATAAATCGTATTGAATCTAAGGAAACGGGTATTTGCTTTTTTTTATAGCCAGGCAAGTAAACTGTAAGCGTATCTGGTTGACTTATCGTACATGTAAAATTGCCATTTTTATGCTCAATCTGTACATCCTTTTTACTTTTTAAATACAATTTTAGCTTTTCTTTCTTAGAATTCTCGGGTATGAAAACTCGCCCACTCACAGTAACCTGCTTTGATACTTGTCCGTAGCTGTCTGCAAAGGAGTACGACCATATAAGAAATAGTAATAATATAGATTTATAGTTCATCTAGTTAATTTTTTTCGGGTTAATTATGGACATTATGCAGAGGCGTATCTCGTATGATCAGCATATTGATTTTACGATATTGTTTTTGCAAATGGATATTGTTACTATTAAATGCAGTTCGGATAGCATGTATATTTTTGATATCAGATCTGTTTATCTGAAAATCCAATATTCTATTACTGTTCGTTTCATCTATTAATACAGGACTATCCAAAACGGCTAATTGGTGGATGATTTGACTGCCAGTTCCATGATAAGAAATGAATTCTGTTCTAGAAGTGTTTTTTGGGCTGTAATGCTCATTGCCACTATTATGGCTTTTCTTTAATACCCAACATGGTACTAATTTTTGTTCCCAAATTACAGATAAACCCAAAAAATGAGTAAGGTCAGATTGCATCAGTTGCTTGCGAGAGAAATTTTTAGCAGGATTGATTATTGTTTGTTCATAGCAGAAAGTATGTAAGTTGCGCCACTGTCTTGAATAAGAGGGGCTATAGATGGCAGTGGGGTTTGAACATTCTAGGGAAACTCTATTTTCGAGATCACATCCAAAAGCAAGTCTTAATAATAATATGGGTGATAAGTTAATATAATAGTACCTACTTTTTCTCGTGGAGCTATCGTACTGACGCCCAAATGCGGCGCCCGCACCTGAGATATGTTTTGTAAATAAAGAGCTATACTTTAGATTATTTAATACTTCTGGATTTTCTAATAAAGCTTTGTTCTTATCAAAATCTAAAAGGTCTTTTTTTATCTGCAACACAGGCTTTGAGCCGTTAAGTAGAGTTCGTATATTTTTATAGCTGACTTCATCTGCTCCAGTGGTAGAAACTAAAATACGGTCTGGACTTATCCATATTTCATGGGGAACCATTTTGTGAGGAAATAATTGATTGATGTATTCTTTGGGATCCTTGGCTAAAACAAAAGGTAGTATTAAATTCTTTTCTTTCCATCGGTTTTGGATCGTCTTGTGGACAATATCTAAGTTTTCATCGTGACACAGAACGATTACCTGTATTTTATCTTTAAATACTTTTTGTAAACTATCGAGTTTGGGAATCCCCGGCTGGCATCCACCACACCATGTTCCATAGAAGTCTAATATGACTAATTTACCCTGAAAATCATGTAAATGAATTACGGAATCTTTGTAATTAATAACGTTAGGCAACTCGAAATCTGGAACCGTGTCACCAATAGTTAGTGGCTTTATTTCCTGCCCACTTACGGAATGTATGGGCAAAAGCATCCCCATTACGATTAGGATCGTTTTTAAATTCATTTGAAATTGAATTAGTTAGTTATAAAATGTTGTGCAATATGAGCGCTAACAAAATGATTTATTTCACACTAGGAAAAACATTTTGGAATTGTGTAAATAAATGTAAACAAGCAGTTATCCTCAACTAAAGGAATGCATATAGTATAGTTGGATAAGCCTATAACTTAACATTGTTGAAAAGTAAAGACTCAAAAAGTAATGCGTTAAACTATTTATTTAAATAGTAGGAGAACGCTATAGGAAAATTATTATTAGCTTGGGTTGCGTGGTTTGCACGCATATTGTTGATTGGCCTTGGCTATCTGCCAATGCATTTGTTGTTTTTGATTTCTTTGTACGCTCCTTTTTTTTGGAGATTGTGTAGTTATTCTTCTCATTGTTCTTAATTGACTAGTTAAGAAAGACGAGTCTAGGTTAAGAAAAAGAGGTAAGACTCCATTTTCCCCGTTGCAATTAAAAGTTTCTGAGGCCTTATACGCACGGTTAACAATGGAGCTCACCTCCGCTTCAAAAGTACTCAAAAGTTGAATACTTTAAGAAGATTTGTGAGCTTTCCCACTGTCTTGTGCGTTGCCTCAGAATTTTGCAACAAGACTCTTTATGTAATTTAAAGTTAGAATTATATCAAAATGTAAATATTTTCAGTTCAAATATACGATTTGTTTTATTACGAAAATAGACTAATTAAAATTATTTTTTGTATTCATTTTGAAATGTGACAAATAATAAAGAAATATTGACAAATGTTGGTCAGAGATTGAAAGATTTTAGGGGAAAAATCTGTATTTCATTAATAGCGTTATATGAAATAACGGGGATTTCCAACGCAACATTATCAAGAATTGAGCGTGGCTTCAATCATAATAGTAAGAATATTGAAATTCTTAGTCAGGCATTCGGCGTTTCAGAACTAGAATTCCGAAATAGCAAAATCAACATTCCTCCTAGGAGGAGATTGGTCAATAGTCTGAAGGCATATGTTAAACGAGAAAATAGAAATGTAAATGTAGATGTTTTACTAGAAGGTAAGCATACCTCACATTTTTTAGATTTGTATATTGAAGATGGCTTTTTAAAGGAATTTAAGACTATTAAGCAAATTTGTCTTGGAATAAAAGATGAATACGATATTAAGCTAGTTGGTCCTGACGTATCTAATTTACTAAAATACCGCATTAAAATTGGATCAATAGAAACTCGTCTTGGGCAAAAAAAGGGCACTTTTGAATACCGAAGTATTAAAAAATGATTGAGTCATTGGTTGACAAAAGGCTATAAATCATACAATGTTATATTTTATAATATCATAGCTTATAGTATGTTCTTAAAATTCCTGATACAAATACATCTCATTCAAATATTACGGCATGATTAAAAGATGCAAAACTGAAGGATATATATGAGTATTTTACTAAAAGTATTACAGATCTCTTATTGCTTATTTTGTGTTATATGCGTCAATGCAATAAATATAAGAAGTTTTGCGTCATTAGAATTTTTAGGATAAATTAATAATAATCAATTGAATAATTAATTTTTCCGATTGAAATATAGAAATTACTAAATTGCGTATATTTATATGTTACCTGCAAGCATAACACCAAGACTACAAAATTGAACTTTATGACGCCGACAGAAAAGCTAAAATTGATAATGGCTGAACAATATGTTTCGGAAGACGGAGACGAATATAAAGTTGAACTTAAGGAAGGTTTAACTGACCAACAAATAGACGAATTAGCCAAAGCGCTACCAACAGGACAAATTTCTACTGAAATTATAGCGTTGCTAAAATTTGCAAGTGGATTTGAATTCTACGGACTTGAAGAAGTAACATTTGACGGTATTGGACAATTTGGTTTTGAAGATTTTTTTCCAAATTCAGTTCAACTTGCAGGAGACGGATTTGGAAATTATTGGATTTTAGATGTTGATAAAAATGGGAATTGGGGAAATGTTTTTTATGTGTGTCACGACCCTGCAGTTATTGTTAAACATTCGGACAACTTAACGCAATTTATCGAACACGTAAACGACTTTGGAAAAAATGGTAACAGTTCTAACCTTGATATAATTCACGAAAAAGTAGTTTTTGACATTTGGCAAAAAGACAATGGTTTTATTGAACTTGATAGCGCAAGACAATCTAACGACACGACCTTGAAAAACTTTGCATTATCGCTTCCTGACAATTTTGTAATTGCCGACTTAAGAAACAAACCTATTCGAAGTGGTTTTGCTTGGGGAAAATTCGGACCGAACATTGACGAAGCAAAACGACACGAAACAGAACTAATTTGGGGAATTGAAAAGCTAGAAAAAAAAGGATTTCTGTCAAAATTATTTGGACGGAGATAGCAAACAAAAAATGCCAGCAGGTAACATCGGTTTGGCACAAGAGCGGCAGAAGTGCTAGGACTCAACATTTGTACTTTTTTCGTCGCAAAAACCGCTTGATTTGTGCTTTTGTTTCATTAATTT
The DNA here is from genome assembly GCF_004337365.2 of Rhizosphaericola mali. GTDB lineage: Bacteria > Bacteroidota > Bacteroidia > Chitinophagales > Chitinophagaceae > Rhizosphaericola > Rhizosphaericola mali. Next base: position 345,828 of record NZ_CP044016.1, read on the forward strand.
AGCATCATCAAGCGATTTTGCTTGCGGATGTGCTGAATTGAACTTTTGTACTTTCTTTTCCGCTCCTGCGCCAAGCCGCGAACCGTTAGCTGCGATGAAGAAATTTGAACGTCTTAGTTAAAATTGACAAAATACTGAGGTGAATTTTATAATAGTAAATAGCCATTGTTTTGAAATTTTCGCATAAAATTGTTACCGAAATTCCGCTCGAAAAGCTATGGAATGAGAAATACGAAATTGGATCCCAAAGAATTAGAATTCTAAACAAAAAAGATATTCAATCTATAATTAAAGTTCAACCAATTGTATTTGCAATTGCCGATGTTGGAAGAAAAATAGAATGGATAGATTTAGCAGAATGTTTTAATGTCTGGAAAAAAGTAAAAAGTCAAATAGTTGAAAACTCAAATTGCATACAATTAGAAGATTTTCCGGAAAACATTGCATATATAGCAAGTGAATGGATTGACGAACGTGGAGCAACTTTGATTTTATTGGAAAAATATCACTAAGACCAAATATAATATAAACACCGCAGCTAATATGAGTTTGACGATTTGTGACGGGCGAAAGAATATCGGCTCAACTGAATATCATTATTGAACTTTTGTACTAAATTTGAACTGAGTAATGACTCTTTTGGTCAAAAATCTTAAGCCAAAGAATAGTTGTACGCAGTATTCCTAGAAACAAAATAATTACAATGACTCCAGAAGAAATATTGCAAATTTTTATTGAACGGCACAGATTAGTAAGTCCGCTCGATCCAGAAGCTGATGAAACTATTATATTGAGTATGTATTCGACAGTTGACGATTGGAGAGACGCTTGTGATTTATTACCATGGCATGGTTTAGCCAAAGCATTAGATGATGAATTTGAAATGAATGCTACAGACGAAGAATGGCGTTCTGTTTTGAAACCATCTTATAAAAGAACGCTTCAAGATGTCTGTAATTTCATAGGCAAAAAAAGTAAAAAAGGAGCGATAGAGCCAGTAAAACTATTCGGAAAAGAATGCTTATCTGCTGCCGTTTTTAAAGCACTAAAAAATAATTTAAGTCAAAGGAATATTGACACCAACGATATTGCACCATCTAGCGAAATATCTCCTTATATAGAAAAGTATCTAGGAGAAATTATTACAGAAACTACATTCTTGTCCAAGGGGAAAAAAGTATTTGATTCATTCAAGCCAAAACTCAAAAAAAGAGGGTTTTGGAATTATATAAACATTTTTGATAACGACAGATACACATATCCAACTGGTGGTGTAAAAACATTTAGAGACTTGACTTTGAAGATTGTTGAAGCAAAAACGTCTGAGTAATTTGATAATCAATTTTCCTTTAATAAGACCAATAAGCTTACTTTCTCAACAAGAGTTTGACTATATGTGACGGGAAAAAGAATTTTGGCTCAATCGCACTATTAATACATGACCTTTGTTTTTAATTTGAACCGAGTAATAGCGAGTTTCGTAACAACCTGTCCAGCCCGAAAATATTGGCTGGAAGATTTGCACAATGCTCAACACCTTCAACAAATTGAAATTATATTTACAAGAAATGAATGACCAAAGCAAAAAAATGTTTTATTTGGCGACAACTGGAATTTTGGCTTACGTTATTGCAGATATCATACACGAAGTTATAGGGCATGGAGGGACATGTTTAATTTTTAGAAACAAAATTGAACTATTGACAAGTGTTTATTTTAAAAGTCGACCTGGAAATATATTAGTAGACATTGGTGGGCCGACAGCTAATTTAATCTTTGGTATTTTGACATTTTATATTCTAACAAGAACATCTTTTGCTAAATTATTTTTCTTTCAAGTAACCGCTTATAACTTATTTTGGTTTTCAGGGACAATTTTGCACTCTGCAATTAGTAAAACAGGTGATTGGACTTATGCAATAAAGGAAATAATAAGCGAACCTTACTCAAGAATTTCATTAATTACAACAGGGATTTTATTTTACACTATAATTCTAAGAGCTTTGAGTTTTTATTTAAGGATTAATAATAGCGAACAACAAATTGCGGCTTTAACAACGAAAAATATTTTTTATTCATTCTTATTTGCCTTTGTTGCTGCTTTTGTGGCCGGGCTTTTTTTTCAATCTGACAGGCTAAATTCGGGATTGGAAGGTTTACTTGAAATGGCTGGCTCGTTACCAATCTTTTTATTAAAATTTAGAAATGATTCTAATGAAAAATTCAGACTAAATTATTATTTCGGTTTGATAGTTCTTATAGTTTACTTAGCTTTTTGTTTGACACTTGGAAAAGGAATAATTTACTGAAAAGAAACAATCAGTCAATATCTAGAATTTCGCTTTGAGCGAAGAGTTATAAATGAATCTCCTTGGGGGGTGAAACCGGTAAGTTTTTGGTCTTTTCAAATTTTATATTAAGAGAAAAAGTAATGCTTTTAATAATTGGGATTACAAATTTTATGCATTTTTATTAACATTACAATTGTTGTAGATGTTAAATTCTATAATTTAAATTGTAACAATAAATCCGTGTTTTTTTGGATAGCATCATTTTCAAACCCCGCCAAATAATTCTTTGTGGTTTTTAAGGAACTATGTCCCAAAGCTTCGCTTATAAATTCTGTTGATACGCCGCTATTCTTTAATATAGTTGCAAAACTATGTCTTGCATAATATGTCGTCACAGGTTTATTAATGCCTAAATTATGGGAGATTTTTTTCATATGCTCATTTACGAGATGTATGAGAAGTTGGATTTTAAGTCTTTGTTCTTCCAATGACATTCCAATTTTTAAACATGGGAAAATATAACTTTCTGAGTGTATAGGCTTTTGTCCCCATTTGGAAATTATCTTTCGAATATCGTCTTTAATGGCAATTTTAATAGGTTCACTTTGAATTCTTCGAGTAGCAATAGTTTTAGCTCTTTGAAACACGATAAAATCTCCTTGGATATCTTTATATTTCAAAAGACACATGTCTTTAACATTTAGACCATTACATAGATAAATGAATATCCAATAATCTCTACTCATTTCATCAACGCTATAAGGATCTAGTTCGCAGTTATAAATCTTACCTATTTCTTCGAGAGATAGTGCTTTTTTAATGTTTCGTCCCATTGGTATGGAGTATTTACGGCTCCCAAAAGGGTAATCCGCATGTTCCATTACTCCATTTTCAATAGCAACATTTATAATGGCTCTTAAGGATCTTAGGTAAATACCTACAGTTGTAATGGAATTACCTCTTTGTAAAAACCAATGTTCATAATTTTTAAGGAATTCAACAGTTATATGTTTAAATTTTAAGTTGGGCTTAAATTTATGCAAGGAAATACAAGCGTTTCTGTAAGAATGGGAACTGCCTATTTGCTCATTTTGTTTGAGTTTACTGATATATTGATCAAATGCAATTTGAACTGTGGTTGTAGGAATAGATTTTGGGAAAAATGCAGTCTCAAATGCCTGAAAAGAGAAGCTAGATAACGAATTACAGCATAGCTGTGCTCGGATTTTTATATCATTTATAGAGTGATATATGTTTTTTAAGGAGCCTCTAACATTTTTTGTTTCCATGGTTTCCCAATCAGCCAAACTTGCATTAAATCCTGTGGAGTAATATTTTCTTTCTCCTTTAAAAGTTATTCTTAGCTTTAGGGGGAATAAGGTATTTTCTTTGGATCTTCTTTTATCCGGGATAATAGTAATAACAGGAAAAGCTTGTTTCATAGTTCTAAATTTGATACATGATTTGATACATGTAATTGATAATTAAATTTTGTATCTATAAAACAAAGTAAAAACTAAAATTGCTACAGACCAATAGGGACAAGGCTTCTGTGAACTAACTATAAATAATTAAAAATAACTAAAACTATATTTTTTGAGACTGTTAATCAGAGGGTCGTTGGTTCAAGTCCAACAGGGGGAGCTGAAAAGAGTTACAAAATTGTAACTCTTTTTTATTTATCCAAACTCTCAATTGCTTTTTTAATTTCCAATTCTTTCGCATATTTCTGTATTTGAATAGGTTCGCTTACACGTTCCTTACAGTCGGCGATAGAGCAACGTTCACAAGTTGTATGAACGGTTTTGTTAATGATATTGGGATCATTTAAAAAGTTCATCAATTTCATTAGATTACCGTCAATCAATAATCCCAAAGTGACACTTCCAGAATTCTCAGATTTTTTATCGATCGGAGGTTTGGAGATCGTAATACATAAATATCGATTTTGCGTCTGCCAATAATGTGATATTTGAATATCGATATGTAGATCCTTATATTTTTTCTTTTCTGGTAATGCTTGCTGATTTTGTATAGCTGTAATCGCGCCCCATCTTCTACAATAATGCTCGTTTACCAGATTCGCATGCGGATTGTGTAATTGGGATAAATGTAGTTCTTTACTAATATCAAAACCATTTTTATCCGAACCATACATTCTCAAAAAGAAAAGTTGATTGATACCAAAGTGATGTGGCAATATACTCGTCAATCTTTGGATAAACATTTCGGTGGTGATATTATATTTATCCAAAATATCTAACCAAGCCTGTCCATTCCATGTGGAAGTGGAGGATATTTGTTTAAAATCTTCCGCAATACTTCCTTCTGGAATTAATATCGCCGCAGCAAAATAAGAAGCAAATAGGTTATTTAACAATAAATCAAATGATTTGGAATGTTGCACAATTGTCTCTAGCGGACGAGGATTTAGCTCTAAATATTGAAAAGCAATTTCCCTAGCTAAGAGAAAATTTTCCTGCGCATTGGTAAGATGCTTATTGATGTAAAATGTCTTTTTGGTCGGACTATAATAGGAGCGTAGGCGATTTAAAACGGCACTATGTCCCATTTTTTTTCTGTCAATTTGAATACTATAATTTTTTTGTAAAATAGATTCTAACTTCTCGGTTGTTATTGGAATCGCATCCGATAATTTGGATTCTTCTCTCCATCTATTCGCCGCATTTTCAAATTTTTCAAAATAATTATAATGCAAATCTTGAAAAGATTGCAACGCCGTAAAGTAAAAATTGTCTTTTGTAAGGTGAAATGCTCTGGATATTTTCACTAAAGTTGTGATGAATGCCGTAACCTTATCGGGGGTATTTGTAAAAATTTCCAATAAGGTTGCAGGTGCGATACCAAAATGCTCCCATGGAATGACATTAATAAATTCCGAACTAATAATATCAATTAAAGGCTGAATTTTTTTGTCTCCAGAAAGGGAAACTAGATAATCATAATCTACTCCAAGTGCTTTTGCAAGTGTCAATATTTTATCTGCTTTGGGATATTTTTTTCCATTTTCAATATCATGTAAATAGGAAATCGTGATTTTACTCTCTTCAGAGAGCTGCTGATACGAAAGATTTTTTTGTAATCTTAGACTTCTCAGCTTTAACCCAAATATTAACCTAACACTTTCATTTTCAGTAATCATAGCTAAACAAAAATCTTATTTTTTCATCTATTTTCCAAAATTCATCTAAAAAAGAAAAAAAATAAAATAGAGAAAATTTCGCTAAATGGATAATTTTTATAATTTTGGTAAAAAATAACGATATGCCAATTCCAACTACCTACACATTAGAGGTGGGAAAGGATTCGATTTCTTTTCCCGAAATACAAGGAGTAGAGCAAGTGCTCACTGCTGAAGCCATTGAATTTTTGTCTGTGTTACATTCCAATTTCGGAAAAGAGCGTCAAGTGCTATTACAAGAAAGAGCGCAGGGACAAAAGGATTTGGATAAAGGTAAATTGCCCGATTTTTTGCCAGAGACAGAGAACGTACGCAATAGTGACTGGGTAATCAGTCCCGTTCCTGCCGATCTTCAAGATCGTAGAGTAGAGATTACTGGTCCAGTAGAGCGCAAAATGATTATCAATGCGTTAAACTCGGGCGCCAAAACTTTCATGGCGGACTTTGAAGACAGTAATACGCCCAATTGGGAAAATATGATTCAAGGCCAAATCAATTTGATGGATGCCATACGAGGTACTATTTCTTTAGACTTAGGAGCTAAAAAATATAGTTTGAATAAAGAGGTAGCGGTCTTATTAGTTCGTGCTAGAGGCTGGCACATGGAGGAAAAACATTTTCAAATAGATGGTGAGAATATGAGTGGATCACTATTTGATTTTGGACTTTATTTTTTCCATAATGTGAAAGCTCTTTTGGAGAAAGGATCTGGTGTGTATATGTATTTGCCTAAGACAGAAAGTTACAAAGAAACAAGACTTTGGAATAAAGTTTTCGACTTTGCAGAGGAATATTTTTCTGTGCCTAAAGGAACTATAAGAGCGACCGTCTTGATCGAAACTATTACAGCTGTATTTCAACTACATGAAATTTTGTTTGAATTAAAAGAGCATGCCGCAGGATTGAACTGTGGACGTTGGGACTATATATTTTCTTTTATTAAAAAGTTTAAAAATATACCCAATTATTTGTTTCCAGATCGCTCTCAGATAACTATGACAGTTCCTTTTATGCGTGCTTATACACAATTAGTTATCCAAACTTGTCATAAGCGTAATGCCCATGCAATTGGAGGTATGGCTGCTCAGATTCCAATAAAAAATGATGATGTTGCGAACTATAATGCTATGGAAAAAGTAAAGGCAGATAAGCTAAGAGAAGTGACGGATGGGCATGATGGTACCTGGGTGGCGCATCCTGGGCTGGTAAAAATAGCTATGGATATTTTTGATGATAATATGCCGCAACCAAATCAATTAAACAAAAAAAGAGAAGAGTTTACAACCTCAGCTTCGGAATTATTGGCTTTACCTAAAGGAAAAATTACAGAAGCTGGGCTTCGCTTAAATATCAACGTAGGAATCCTTTATATAGAAAGTTGGTTGCGTGGAAATGGTGCTGCTGCAATCTATCATCTTATGGAAGATGCGGCGACCGCTGAGATATCTAGAACTCAGGTGTGGCAATGGGTTCAGAATAAAGCCAAATTAGACGATGGAAGGACCATCGACAGATCTTTATATGAAACTATAAAAATGGAAGAACTAGAAAAAATACATTTACTCGTCGGAGATGAGAAATTTATTCATGGAAAATTTAAAAATGCCATTTCTATTTTTGATGAATTGGTATTGATATCAGATTTTCAAGAGTTTTTCACTACAGATGCTTACAAATCCATTCAATAATTTTAATCAAACTACAATTTATTTTTATGAGTAATCTTACAACTATTGATCAAATAGCCCAAGACTGGGATATGAATCCACGTTGGAACGGTATCGAGAGACCATACAGTCCATTAGATGTTTTGAAATTAAGAGGTAAAGTAAATATTGAGTATAGTTTGGCACGTCAGGGTGCAGAGAAACTATGGAATTATGTAACTACACAAAGTACTACAACGGCTCTCGGTGCATTAACAGGAAATCAAGCAGTACAAGATATCGCCGCAGGGTTACAAGCTATTTACCTAAGCGGATGGCAAGTGGCGGCTGATGCTAATATTGCCGGACAAATGTATCCTGATCAATCTTTGTATCCTGCGAATTCAGTACCCGAAGTAGTGAAAAAAATTAATAACGCACTATTGCGTTGCGAGCAAATTGACTCTGTAAATGGAGACAATGCAAAAGATTGGATGGCGCCTATAATTGCAGATGCAGAGGCTGGCTTTGGTGGTAATTTGAATGCATTTGAGTTGATGAAAGGTATGATTGAGGCTGGTGCTGCTGGTGTACATTTCGAAGATCAGCTTTCTTCTGCAAAGAAATGTGGTCATTTGGGTGGAAAAGTATTAGTACCAACAAAAGAAGCCATTGATAAATTGGTTGCTGCTAGATTAGCTGCTGACGTAATGAATGTACCTACGGTGTTAATTGCTAGAACAGATGCTGAAGCTGCGAATTTATTGACTTCGGATATTGATCCTAGAGATTATAAATTTTTGACAGGAGATCGTGCTAATGAAGGCTTCTACTATGTTAAGAACGGTATTGATTTATGTATTGATCGTGGTCGTGCTTATGCCCCTTATGCAGATTTATTATGGATGGAGACTTCGAAACCAGATTTGGGATTGGCAAAAGAATTTGCACAAGGTATTCATGAAAAATTTCCTAGAAAAATGTTGGCTTATAATTGCTCTCCTTCTTTCAATTGGAAAAAACATTTATCCGAAAATGAGATGCAGGAATTCCGAGAAAAATTGGGCGAATTAGGTTTTAGATTCCAATTCATCACTTTGGCTGGCTTCCACGCATTAAATACTTCCATGTTTGAATTGGCACATGCATACAAACAAAGAGGAATGGCGGGGTTCTCCGAATTACAAGAACGTGAATTTGGACTTCAGGATAAAGGTTTTAGAGCGGTGAAACATCAAAGTTTTGTAGGTACTGGCTACTTTGATTGCGTTCAAAATATAGTTCAACAAGGTAAGGCTTCTACGGTCGCAATGAAAGATAGTACCGAAACAGCACAATTTGCCTAACCTTAAATAAACTAGGGCCTTGTCTTAATGCAAGGCTCTCCTTCTTTTGTAAATCTATTTTTTAAACTCAAAATTATATACTATGGTAGAATTAGGTGTGAAACATAAAAATATTGATTTGAGTAAATATGGTATTAAACCATCCATTGTCAATTGGAATTTGACTACAGAAGATTTAGTAAGTAGGACGCTGGAATTAGGACAAGGTAAACTCAATGATACTGGTGCACTATGTGTCAATACGGGTAAATTTACAGGAAGATCTCCGCGTGATAAATTTATAGTCAAAGATGAAATAACGGAACATTTAGTTGATTGGGGGCAGATAAATAATCCTATATCGCCATTGTTATTTGATAGTTTGTATAATACAGTTTGTTTACATATTAAAGATCAAGAAATTTGGGTGAGAGGTGTAAAAGCTTGCGCGGACGAGCGCTATAAATTAAATATTCTAGTTGTCAATGAAACTCCTTGGGCTAATCTTTTTTGCAAACAATTATTCATACGTCCCGAAGATCAAGCTATCACTAATTTCGATGCGGATTGGCTGATATTACAAGTGCCTTCGTTTTTGGCTGAGCCCAGTATTGATGGAACAAGGAATGAAAATTTTACAATAGTTAATTTCACCAGAAAGATTATTCTAATAGGGGGAAGTGCTTATACTGGTGAAATGAAAAAAGGAATTTTTAGTGTTTTAAATATGTCTCTTCCTCATTACGATAAAGTGCTGCCAATGCACTGCGCCGCGAATGAGGGGACAAATGGAGACGTTGCTTTGTTCTTTGGTCTGAGTGGAACGGGGAAAACGACACTAAGTACAGATCCTGAGCGCTCTCTTATTGGAGATGATGAGCATGGCTGGGCGGAGGGTTCAATATTTAATTTTGAAGGAGGCTGTTATGCAAAATGTATCAATCTCACACAAGAACATGAGCCGCAAATCTATAATGCTATCAAGCACGGTGCATTAGTAGAGAACACTACGTTTTATCAAGATTCCAATCAATTAAATTATTCTGATAGTTCCATTACGGAAAATACTCGAGTTGCCTACCCAATTGATTATTTGGAAAAAATAAAATCACCATCGCATGGCAATGAACCGACCAATATTTTCTTTCTTTCTTGTGACGCATTTGGGGTATTACCTCCCATTGTAAAACTGAATAAAGAACAAGCAATGTATTATTTTTTGAGTGGTTATACTGCAAAAGTGGCTGGTACTGAAGTGGGAATCGCGCATCCTGTTTCTACATTTTCTGCTTGTTTTGGAAACGTATTTTTACCCTTAAATCCAGTCATTTATGCCAATTTATTAGGTGAAAAACTGAGTAAAAATGAGAAAATAAATGTTTGGATGGTAAATACGGGATGGGTTGGAGGGCCTTATGGAGTTGGTAATAGGATTAAACTAGCATATTCTCGCCAGCTAATTAAAAGTGCAATTGATGGAACTATTCATCAAGGTGGCTACAATACACATTCGGTGTTTGGATTTCAAATTCCTCTAAAATGTCCTAATGTTCCTAATGAAGTATTAAATCCTAGAATTCAATGGGATTGCCCAGAAGCCTATGATAATGCGGCGATAGAATTAGCACAGAAATTTGTGAAAAATTTCGAACCTTATAGAAAAGAAGCGAATGCCGATATTATAAATGCCTCTCCTATAACTGTGAGACTGGCAAATGCTTCTTAAAATCTACTCAAACAATTAATATCGATACGAAAAGCAAATAAATTTTTTGTGAATAAATACTATTTAACTTTTTCTTAATTGAACTATTATAGTTTACCTGAATCAAAATTTAAACTACATGCGGAGTAATTAATACTCCGTATTTTATGATAGCTCCTTGAATGTGTTTAGTTTTTCCAAATCCAAAATTGTAGTTTTTCCATCTTCACTCTCATGGAACATGGGAACAAATTTCGCATTAGGAATAATTTCGTCTGTAATATAGGACGTTCTTTTCATTACATTATTGGCGTATACGTCATCAAAACCATTGATCGAAACATAAATTTCTAAGTCTGCCTGTTTCATTTCTTCTGTCGATAAATGTATTAGCGGGCTATTATCGTCAATGGGATGTACAATCGTCCAATTCATTACAAGATTATCAATATGTTTTCTTTCCAGTTCTAATTCGTAAAATTTATAGTTGTTTTTACCATTTTCATGTACCAATAAACTTGCAGTAACTCTTATCGAAACATTCGTTAGCGCATGCTTATTTTTAAAAGATACAATTCGAAACATTAACCCATGTCCTCCACGATATGGTGCGATAACTGCATTATGGCTAAAAGAAATATGTGCTTTAGGTCTGGAAAATCTTCCATACATAACACCTGTTGCAACCGCAAAAGATGCGAATCCTGAAGCAGCTTCTAAGGAAGAGATAATATTGGCTGCATGCCCGACGGGGTTAACTCTCCCATAACCAACCGTAGTAAATGTTTCAGTACTAAAATAAAATACTTCTGCAATTCTACCCCAACAAGATTTTGCAATGATCCCTTGTAAGCTATTCATTCCAAAGAAAAGATAGAGTGACGTGTAAACTATATTTATAGTAAAGTAAAACAGTAAGAGTGTAAAAATAAATTGCCAAGTAGACATACTCAAAAGCCAATTATAAATACTCCAACGTTGCCAAATAGGAACTCCTTGTTTGACTATATTGAAACTACCATCCTTATTGATAAATCTACCTCCAAAATCTTCTACTTTATTACTAAAGCCGGTATCATCATTGGTTTTGAGTCTGTGTTTGTGATTGAGAAAGGAAGGCATAGATGGTTTTTGAAATAATTTTAGAATACAAAAGTAGCTGTTTTATACAAACAAAAAACCTCGCTATATTATATAGCGAGGTTTTCAATATTTGAGATTCGGAAGATATTAATCTTCGTCTTCGTCTTTTACTTTTCCTTTGTTTTTCGCCATTACTTCTTCAGCAATATTATTAGGAGCTGGAGTGTAATGAGAGAATTCCATTGTAGAAGATGCACGACCAGAAGATAAAGAACGTAATTGAGTTACATATCCAAACATTTCACTCAATGGAACTTTAGCTTTGATAACTTGTGCATTGTTACGGCTATCCATACCTTCCATCATACCACGACGACGGTTCAAGTCACCTGTAACATCTCCCATGTATTGATCAGGAGTAGTTACTTCTACTTTCATGATTGGTTCCAACAATGTAGGTTTAGCTTTTGCACCAGCGTGGCGGAAACCAGCTTTTGCTGCTAATTCGAAAGACATTGCGTCAGAGTCAACAGGGTGGAAGCTACCGTCAAATACACGGATTTTCATGTTTTCAACAGGGAAACCAGCTAATACACCAGTACTCATTGCTGTTTCGAAACCTTTGCTTATTGCAGGGACAAATTCACGAGGGATAGATCCACCAAATAAATCATTTACGAATTGGAAAGATTTACCTTCATTTTCTTTCATCCATTCAGCATCTGCAGGTCCGATTTCAAATTGGATATCCGCAAATTTACCACGACCACCAGTTTGTTTTTTCAACGTTTCACGGTGAGAAATAGTATTACCGAATGCTTCTTTATAGGCAACCTGTGGTGCACCTTGGTTTACTTCAACTTTGAATTCGCGTTTCATACGATCCAAAATGATTTCCAAGTGCAATTCACCCATACCACGAAGGATGGTTTGACCAGTTGCTTCGTCTGTATTTACACGTAAAGTAGGATCTTCTTCAACTAATTTGGAAATAGCCATACCCATTTTATCTACGTCATTTTGAGTTTTAGGCTCAATTGCGATCGCGATAACTGGTTCTGGGATGAACATGTTTTCCAATACGATTGGGAATTTTTCATCACAAAGTGTATCACCAGTTTTGATTTCTTTGAAACCAACAGCGGCTCCGATATCACCAGCTTCGATAAATTCAACAGGATTTTGTTTGTTCGCGAACATCTTCATGATACGGCTGATACGTTCATTTTTGCCACTACGCATATTTTTAACGTAAGAACCCGCATCTAAATGTCCAGAATAACAACGGAAGAATGCCAAACGACCAACGAATGGATCAGTCATGATTTTGAATGCTAAAGCAGAGAATGGCGCTTTTGCATCTGGAGCACGACGCTCTTCTTTATCTGTATCTGGATTAACACCGATAGTATCACCTACATCTACTGGAGAAGGTAAGTAACGACATACCGCGTCTAATGCAGTTTGTACACCTTTATTTTTGAAAGAAGAACCACACATCATTGGGATGATGCTTAAGTCGATCGCTGCCTTACGGATAGCTTCGTGCATTTCATCTTCTGTAATAGAATTAGGATCTTCAAAGAATTTTTCCATCAAAGTTTCGTCGTATTCAGCTACGGCTTCAACTAATTTAGCTCTCCATTCTTCTACTTCCTCTACCATATCTTCAGGTACAGGGATCTCTGTATAGGTCATACCTTCAGTAGAATCATCCCAGATGATACCTACATTTTTAATCAAGTCAACGACACCTTTGAAGTTGTCTTCTGCACCGATTGGTAATTGTAATGGAACTGCATTGGCACCTAACATGTCATGCAATTGTTTTACAACCATCAAGAAATCAGCACCTTGACGGTCCATTTTATTTACGAAACCGATACGAGGTACACGGTAACGGTTTGCTTGACGCCATACAGTTTCAGATTGTGGTTCTACACCATCAACAGCTGAGAACAAGGCAATCAAACCATCCAATACACGCATAGAACGTTCTACTTCTACAGTAAAGTCTACGTGACCTGGAGTATCGATAATATTAAAAGCGTAATCTTTAGTATCTGATGTTTTTTGACCTTGTACTGTTGGGAAAGGCCATTTACAGCTAACCGCTGCAGATGTAATGGTAATACCTCTTTCTTTCTCTTGAGCCATCCAGTCGGTTGTAGCACCACCGTCGTGTACTTCACCGATTTTGTGAATCATACCAGTGTAGCGCAAGATACGCTCGGTAGTAGTGGTTTTACCGGCATCGATGTGTGCGGCAATACCAAAGTTGCGTTGTAATTTCAAGTCCGCCATAAAACGAAAAATATTTATTTTTTACATGAAAGTGGAAAACAATCCCAATTTCGGGCGCAAAAGTAAATAAAAATTGTGTTAATTCGATATTTTTATTTATAAAGCATCTATGAATTCTTTCTATAAATAGTAAAATGTGGATAAATGAAAATATAAATTATTTATACAAACTGAATAATTTTCTATTTGCTTGAAAATCAATCTGCTGAAAAATAAAATAAATAAATTATAAATTTTTATTTTTTTACGAAAAAAATTAGGATTGAAATTGTCAATCTTGTTTGATAGCTTCAATATCTAAATTAGCATTTGGAATATTGACCAATGCTTTGATGATTTTGCCATCTATTGTATCCGATTCATCTCTTTTAAATATGACAGTGCCTCCATAAGATTGCACTTCGAATGTATCTTTTGCAGTATTGACAACCTCAATGGCTCCTATAGGAGAAACAATTTCAAGTGTAGAATCGTTTTTGGCACTTACTTCTGAGATGATCACTTTGCCATTTTGGTCAAATTTGTATTTACCGCAATATTCACTCATGTTGTTTTTAATTGAGATAAAGGATAGTGAAAGGACGAGAATAACGATACTTAAGAAGGATTTTAGAATTTTCATAAAATTGGTTTATTGGTTTTTGCAATGACATACTTGACCAAAATTAAATCACTTAGTATAGTAAATGGGTGACTCAATTTTAATTAATGTATTCTTAATCTTTCATTTTTCAGATTATAATACCTATTCATCAATATCAAATGAAAGAATGAAAATATCTATTTTAATTATTTATCCTTTCCCAATTTTAGAGGATTAAAAGTTGAGTCATTTTTAGTTTTTGCTTTTTCTAATATAGAATCTATTGTATTATGTGTTTGTGTCGTGGGGAAGGTCATGCGGTTATTTTCATAACTGTTGGTACTTTGATTGTTTTGAACCATCCAATAAATAACTCTAATAAGAATAAAACCACCAAAAAGCCAAAATCTGATTGAACGATCAGAAAAAATAGCAGGTTTGTTTTCCTGTCTGTAATGTTTTTTTATGATTTCATTATTTTTTTTAATGAGCTCTTCTTGAGTAGGGGAAACATTTAAAGTCGTAAGCATTTTACTAATAGCGAATGCTTTTTTTATATTCGGAAATTGTAATTCAACTATCAAGTGAGTCAAGCCATGGCTTATTTCTTCTCGATATTCGATCAAGAATTCGGGAAGTGTATTGAAAAAAGTTGCCCAATTTTGGTCTTTGTTAGTCCAAATGTCGATGATTTCTAATTTGGATAAATAGTTATCTCTACTAATATTTCGAAATTGAAAAAAGGATTTTTCACAAAAAAAAGTAAAGCTTTGAAAAGCGTCAAACAAGTCCTCTTTTTCCATAAATTTCTGAACTGAAAGCCAAGTGGTAGCATCTTTAAAATTACCATTTGATAACAAAATCTTCATAGTCTTATCAAATGGAATAATCATATATGGCGATATAAATCGGACAAAATCAAATGTAACCTGAACGTTATGTAAGGATTGAAATGTAGAAAAATCTATTCTTCCTTTTTCGATCAATTGTAATAATGCAGGCTCCTGCCAAATTTTTTCATGAAAATCTAATCTCTGCAAAAAATTAGGTTGTTCTATTTCTGTTAAAATATCTTGTTTGTTGTAGGAAAAATCTTCAATAGTTACAATTCCTATTGATTCTAATGCAAATTCGGCTTGAATTCTTTTCTTTAAAATAGCGGGTTGTGACAACTCCTCTATAGGAATTTCACAATGATTAAAAAATCGAATAGGGGAGATGTACTGCATAAATCTAATAAATTGCGAATAAATCGATGGATTTGGGTTTGCTAATTGCTGTGCTGATCATTCCTGTTTGATATCGTAAATCAAGGGAAATAGTATCAGCTTTGGATTGTAAACTATTGTCTTTAGTTTTAAAAGTATAGAATGGATGTAACCCATAAATTTTTGGGTAACTATCGGACTGGTTATTTCCATATTTATGCGTTAGTTCTTTATAATTTTTTACAACTATAAATATATCGTATATTCTATTATCCAGCGTAAAAGTTTGACTTTTGTTAGCAGGTAGGGGAATTATATTATCTGAATTTCCCTTGTAGATATAGAAATTAAAGGATGTTTTGTTGTGTATATTTACGACTGTTTTTTGATTTTTTATACCTGAAAAATTATAGTAAGCAGGATCAAAACTATCAAATAGAATGGAATCTTTTTGATAATAATAGACTGTTTTTTGCGGACTAAAGGACTGTGAAAATAGACTGTTTTTTTCTCTAAATTTTTCAAATGAAGCATTGGTAATCTTGCCTGCTTGCTCTTTTTTATATTGATGATACCAAACATTAATTGTTATCGCAATAAAAATTGACAGAATTAAGCAAAGAAGGAAAATAAAAAAGGCTGTGTATTTATTAACAATTCGTTTCTTTCCTCGAAATTTTATTTCGACAAATCGAGTTTTGGATAAATAAATCTTGTGGTTTTTTAATACCAATTTTTTTAGCCCTTCTTCCAAATTGAGCTGAGTTAATTTGATACTTATACGAGCTGTTAATACTCTATTTGCTTTTTGAATCTCAACGGTTAAATTGATGATTTTACGTGATAGTTCGTCTATCTCAACTGAAAAATAATTAGGAAGCGTATTGAAAAATTGTGGCCAATTTGTATTTGCCCAAACTGTAATATCGGAGATATGTTTTTTATAGTTGTCTTTGCTTATATTTTTGAATAGTTGCATTGATTTGAGAAAAAACATCCTAACACTCTGGTAAGCGTTATCAAACTCCATATCTGAAATATGATCTTGATATTTCAAAAGTACCGTTGCTTGATCAAAATCTTTTTCGTACAAACATTTTCCAAGAATTTTGGCAAAAGAAAAAGTAAAATAAGGTGCAATAAACGCACTAAATGAAGATGAATTGACGCTTATTGAATCAAATAAAGGTATATCTCCCGCCCATATTTGCTTTTCCAAAAAATCAAGTAGAACTTTAGAATTCCAAATTAAAAGATGAAACTTTAAAGCTTGCTGAACATCAGAATCCTCAAATAACGCTACAAAAAATTGTGGACTATAATCCCAATTTTCTATAGAAATAATTCCATTCTCGGAAGAGGAAAGTTCCAATTGCACCATCTTTTTTAATTTGGAAATTTCCATGGTCGGAATTTTTTCCAAATCTATCTGGCAATATTCAAAAAAGCGAATGGGGGAAATGTAATTTTGCATCTATCCTAAACCAGTTCCTTTGAAATTTTCCAAACTAGAGTCCATCGATTTATCCATTTTAATAAGGTGTGTCAAGTTGTAAACATGTTGTCTAAAAGCAAAATATTGCTCCTTATCCATTGCTTCATCTGCTAATTTGAATATTTTTTTAGCGCCACTATAATTGGTGTAATAATCTTCGGGATAACCTTTTAGTTGACTATATTTCCCGATTAAAAAACTTGTAGTATTATATAACGCATCCCAGCCCAATTCATTCATTTTACGAGTTGCATTGGTCAGTACGGAAGCGTTTCTAGACTTTAATAGTTGATCTTCATTACGGACTAAATTGTGAAATCTTTCCTTTAATTTTTCTTTTTCGAAATCTACTTGTACGA
This sequence comes from Rhizosphaericola mali, assembly GCF_004337365.2. Classification (GTDB taxonomy): domain Bacteria; phylum Bacteroidota; class Bacteroidia; order Chitinophagales; family Chitinophagaceae; genus Rhizosphaericola; species Rhizosphaericola mali. Next base: position 363,029 of record NZ_CP044016.1, read on the forward strand.
TTTGCTCTTCAAAGAAATCTTTTGCTTCCAAATACTCATTACGCAAATTTTCTAAACGTTCATTTCCTCCTAATTTGTCAAATTCGCTTGCCACTTTTTGGATGGTGTCTGCGAGAATATACTTTTTATCGCTTTTATCATTTTCCCGAATGCGAACAATATCGTTTTTGATATTTCCAAGCTCTTTTCTTAGTTCTGTTGCTTGTATGCTAAGCACTTCATTAGCTTGATATTGAAAGGATTTAATAGATTCTCTAATGTCTTTTTCCAAATCAAAAAATTGCTCTTTTAATCGAGAAATATTAATATGTTTTTCGGATATAGAAAATACGTTTTTAAATTCCTGATCGGTCATGACTAAATAAATACTGCAATGTAATTGACGACTTTCATCCATCATTAGATTTACCTCAATATCCGAACCTTTCAATAGGTCTGCATTCAAATCTTTACCCGTAATTTCAATCTGGCCAATGGGCAAATTAGAAACAGGTTTAGCAAAACGATCTCCTTCTAATATATTGATAATGATACTTTCACTAGAGCCTTTTTGAATCGTACGAGAGACTTCTCTGTACAATGTTTTCTTTTGCGGAAGCAAACTATTTTTTTCAAATATGGGTTCGAGTTTGGTCGTTTTATTTTCTGCATCATCCACTTCGATACACACATCTTTCGGGATGGGTTGCCCTTGAATATTGTATTGCCCTTGCGTAATTGCAAACTCTTGTTTGAGACTATTTACCTCATTATAGTTCTCATCAAGCACTATAAAACTAAATTGATTATTGAGATTTTTTATAAGCGGAAAAAATGCGGTGAATTTGGATTTTAGTGGGGCAATTCCAGAGTCAAAACCACCATCTTTTCGGATAATTCTATAGTAAAAATTATCATATTCGCCTATCACTTTTGCAAGTAAAATTTCTTCGTCCTCACGACTAGTTTTGGTATAAGATAAGATAATTTCAATATTACTTTTTTCTTCATCCTCCATATTTACCAGCAAATCATCTATCGTTGTAGTCGATAGTTCTTGTGCTGTATTATTGGAAGGTTGATATGACTTATTTGCTGCATAGAAGGCTGCACCTTCTGCAACTGCTGTAGTTGGATCGACATCTGTATTTACCTTAATACCCAATTGAGACGACAATGATTCCCTTACAAATGGAATATAAGTACTACCTCCGACTAAAATTAATTGATTGATTTGTGCTATATCCAAATGATTTCGATCCAATATTTGACGAATCATTTTTATAGTTGCTTCAATATTCGGTGCAATGATGTCGTTGAATTGATTCCTTCTTATTGGGATGATAGATTCAATCTCTTCGCCATTGTATTCGAAACTACATTCTACTTCGGTTTCTTCGTATGAGGATAAATCCTTTTTGGCTTCTTCTGCTTTGTGTAAAAGTATATAGTATAGTTTTTCTAATGGGCTATTAGGATCTGTTAATTGTGTAAGGAAATCTTCATTTCCGATTTGATTTCCGATATAAGGTGCAATGATTTTTTCTACAATTGCCGTATCAAAATCCACGCCACCCAAGAAATTATTACCCTCGTGATCTGTTACACTCATGTCGCCTTCTTTGATCGAAACAAGTGCTGCGTCAAAAGTACCTCCGCCCAAGTCATACACCAACCAATAACCCGAATTATCCTCCTGTGTTGAATGGTTGAAATAAGCTAAACTCGCGGCAATTGGCTCTTGCAAAAGAAAAACTGTCTGGAATCCTGCCTCTTGTCCTGCTTTTTGCGTAGCATTACTTTGCATGGAATCAAATGACGCAGGTATAGTGATTACTGTCGCTTCGGGATTTTCTCCATTATGGATGAAATTTTTGAGTTCTTTTAAGACTAGAGAAGATAATTCAATTGGCGTAATATTTTCATCACGATTGACTACGTAATATTTATCATCCGTGCCCATTTTGCGTTTAAATCCGCCAAAAACATTCAACGGATCTTTGCTGATATATTCGCGTGCTTTATCGCCTATGAGCGTTTTATCCTTTCTAAAAGCCACAACGGACGCCAATGTTTCCTTGTGCCCGATGGGATTTTTAAATATAGTTACACTTCCATTGTCATATTTGGCAATGAGTGAATTTGTTGTTCCAAGATCAATTCCAAAATTTACAGGTTTCATTCAATTTCTATTTTAAATAGACTCAACTATAACAATTCCTTTCTGAACGAGTAAAGGATTGGAAGATTCTAATTTGTAAATAATAGGTTTTACGACTTTAGTGATCATCATGTGTCGGCCTTCTTTGCCCACAATACTCGCTTCCACATCTGTTCTTGCGTCGGTGTATTTTTCATTAATTGGATTTTTGGAAATAAAACCAATCTCTTCAATGATCGATTTCATACGATTTAGATTACGCTCAATTTTAGAAAATATAGGTTCTTGTTCGAGTTTCTGTTCTAATTCGAATATTTGATTCAAAAGATTTTTTTCCTGATCCATGGATGTTTATTTACGGTAAAAATAAGGATTTATATCTTTTGAAAGGTGGTGTATACGTCTATATGAATGGCTTTAATATTACTTTAATAGTCCTAAATATAAAAATGCAGCTCTTTATTGGGTTGTCAGAGCGGCATTTTTAAAAAGGAAATTAAACGGACTTATTTATTCATGATCTGATCCATATATGATTTATTGTCCCAGAATAGATATTCTTCACTCATCACACCATCTTTGTTCCACACGCCAATAGTTGCCATTGGAAGACGGAATTTTTTGCCTGTAGGTTGGATAAATTTGCCATCACCGATAGGCATTGGTTTGGTAAATGTACCTTCCATATATCCCATCACTGCAGTAATATTACCGTTTCCTAGACGGTATGGATGTTCCTTGATACGCGTATCTGGCGCATATACAAACATCGCGTCTAAGGTTTTGATATGTTGTTCGATACCTTTTTCCGTATGACCATCAGGGAAATGAACTAAAATATTTTTTGCATGGCTTTCGTGTAATCTTGTCCAATCTCTGTTACTAAATACAGTGAAGTCAAGCGTATCAAAAGTTTTTAAGTTTTCTGCGATGATTGCATTGGTCGCTGTGATCGCTTTTAATTCTTTAACCATTTCAGTTTTAGAGGGTTCTTTTTGTGCTTGAGCGTTGGTATTTAAAGCGGCGATAAAAGATGCAATAGCTAATCCTTTGAATACTAATTTTTTCATTTTTTCAATATTTAATGTTTGAATTTGATACTGCAAAGTTTGGATAAATAACAATATTTGTTGTAACATATATATGAAAAAATGTTGTCATTTTCGGAAATTCTATCAGAACAGATTGATTTTTCCTAGAATCTAAATTATAACAAGCGATTGTGTGCGTATGTATATAAAAATAACAATTGTTCGCTTTTATTGCAATTAAATATACCCTATATTCGTAGAGCTTTTTTTGTCATTAATTACATTCTTAATAAACATATTTTAAGAAACATGAATTTTAATACGGAGCGTTATGCACAGATGCAGTATCGAAAATGTGGAAATAGCGGTTTGAAACTGCCTGCGATTTCTTTAGGCTTGTGGCACAATTTCGGAGATGTTGATGTGTATGATGTATTTAGAGAAACATTGATAACTGCATTTGATAACGGTATTACGCATTTTGACTTAGCTAATAATTACGGACCGCCTCCAGGATCTGCAGAAAATAATTTTGGTAAAATTTTACATAAAGACTTTGTCGATCATAGAGATGAGTTGATTATTTCTACGAAGGCTGGATATACGATGTGGCCTGGACCTTACGGAGATTGGGGAAGTAAAAAGTATCTAGTTGCCAGTTTGGATCAGAGTTTAAAAAGAATGGGCTTAGACTATGTCGATATTTTTTATCACCATCGTCCCGATCCAAATACACCAATAGAAGAGACGATGACGGTATTAGATTTAATCGTACGTCAAGGAAAAGCATTGTACGTAGGATTGTCCAATTATGGACCATTAGAAGCGGCTGTTGCATTTGAATATTTGAAAAAATTAGGTACGCCTTGTGTGATCCATCAACCGAAATATTCCATGTTTGTACGAAAACCCGAAGATGGATTGCTAAATGTATTGCAAGAGTTTGGTGTGGGATGCATTGCATTTTCTCCATTGGCTCAAGGCTTATTAACCAATAAATATTTGAATGGAATTCCGTCAGATTCTCGTGCTGCTAAAGGGATATTTTTAAAAGAAGAGAATATTACACAGGATATTTTGGATAAAATTAAAATGCTAAATAATATAGCTGAAAATAGAAATCAAACACTAGCTCAAATGTCTATCGCTTGGTTATTAAAAGATGAAAGAGTTACATCTATATTGGTTGGTGCAAGGAATAAAATGCAACTTTTGGATTCTCTTCATAGTTTGATACATTTAGAATTTGATAAAGAGGAGTTAGAAGCTATTGAAACTATTTTGAGTAAATAGATGTAATAATATTCTTTATTATGGTATTTAAAACGTCAATGAGTAAATCTGTAAAAATTATCACTATTTCAATAAGTATAGTTTTTATATTGCAAATTGGTTATAGTATCTTTTTTAAGGATAAATATAGCGGGCTCATTTCTATTTTTTTAATCTCAACTTATTTCTATAGTTTCTTATCCAAACCAAAAAACTATGAATTAACGAAAACGGACATAATAATCCGTCGTTTTATTTTTACCAAAATAATTGATCGAGAAGAAGTCGAAAAAGTGGAACTATTAGATGCTGATCGTGTCAAAGGAATATATCGAATATTTGGAAATGGTGGCTTGTGGGGATATGTTGGTACATTTAGTAGTCGAAGACTTGGCATATTTCAAGCTTATATGACGGGATTTCATAATCTGATATTGATACAATTGAAAAATGATAAAAAAATTGTTATTTCACCTTACGATACTCGAGAATTTATAAATCAATATTATCATTTCTAGGGTTTTCGGCATTTTGAAAAAATCCCATTCAGTTATTGAATGGGATTTTTTATGTTACTATATTTTTATAAAAATACCCTATTTGAGGTATTGCACATTTTTTTTCGTTCGTCTACTTTTGCTTCAGTAACCAAAACCAACTATTCTTTTACGGCTGTGGTACCCAGCTTTTTAAGAAAAATTGGTATAGCCGTTTGCTAACTCAATATAAACCCAAAAAACAATCAAAATGAACTCTAAACCCTTTCTAATTTTTAGTATTGTAATACTATTTTTTGTAATGCGTGCGTCTGCGCAATCAAATCCATTTTATGGTGGATATATTCGAATTGGATTGAATTCTCTAGGTGGTAAGCCCAATAATGAATTAAGCATGTATGATAACTTAATGAGTGGAAAGACTGGAATGAAAAATGGATATGCATTTGAATTTGGTCGTATTTTTTATTTTAATAAAGAAAGTCATTTTCCTATTAAATTTGGATTAGATTGGACATATTTAAGTGCTACTTATAATAAAATTAAATGGGAAGACTATGTAAAATCTAAAAATGATCCGAATGCTGAGTTGGGTGGAAATGGTACTGCCGTCACTGCCAATACTAAACTAGGATTAGCTATATCCTATAATCCTGTGGCTGCGTTAGTAATCGATATTCGAGGGCAAGTTGCTTATGGTATTAATTATTTTGATAAATCTTATTTTGTGTATACTGGCACTCCCGCAGAAGAATATTTCAGCTTTGCTGACGAAACATCAGAGGATGAAGTAGAAAAGAATATAAAGGGACGTGTTAAAGCTGCTCTACGCCCAAGTCTAGGCGCCACTATTCGATACAAAGCATTTGGTATTGCTTATGACTATATTTCAGGCAAACTAAAATATGGATATTCTTCTAGTGATGGAAGTGGAGAAGAAAAATTTAAAATTAATAATTCGGAAATAAAGTTGAGTCTTAATTTTTAAACTATATAATTCCATTTTCAAATGCATATTTGATAAGTTCTGTGCTACTTTTTGTATTCGTTTTCTTTAAAATATTTTTTCTGTGTGTACGTATGGTGTGTTCGGATAAGTATAGTAATTTGGATATTTCCACACTGGAATGACCTTTTGCGATGAAGTCAATAATTTCTCTTTCACGTTTGGATAAGATTGTTTTGATCATGCTTGAACTGCTAAATTGGTCTAGTTTGTTTTGATATATCGTTTTATTATTTCCTAAACCAGAAATTGTAACTATATAATTATTATGAGTTGTAATAGCATTTAAATTGGTATGAATATTAATTGCATGTGCCATGACATCATTATTTGTAGGTTTAAATAATATAGCCTGATGATGAAAAAGTTGGTAAGATCCATCTTTCATTTTCATACGAAAACAATAACTTGCTTTAAAAGAAAAACGATTTTCAATTCCAATCTCTATTGCTTTATCAAAACACCATTGTTCTGCTGTTCTAACAAAAATTAAATCGTCTGGATGCATAAGATCCAATATTTCTCCAATTGTTTTTGGCAACTCTTTTAATCCATGTGTTGACAGGATATTGGGATGTATTTTATATAAAGATTGATCGGTAAAATTGATAGTAAAATAATAAAAATCTCCCACTGAAAAAATATTTGCAATTAAACTTTCAAGTGGGAAATTTAATTCTTCTTGATTATTTGCTATATGAATGTCTGGATGATTATTCCATATATCCATAAGTAAATGTTTTTTAGGATTCATTGTTTAGTTTTGGTTTATGTTTCTTAATTACAAAGATAATTTGAATTTGATTTACATATATTTATAGCGAATATTTCCAAAAAATAAATATTTTCAGCTGATTGAAATATTCTCCGTACCTTTGCCATCCAAATTTTTTATTAATTAATCAAATTTCAGGGTAATGAACAATTACGAATTGATGGCGATTTTTACCCCTGTACTTTCTGATGACGATTTTAAAGCGATTCAGAAAAAGTATACCGACTTCGTAGAAGCAAACGGTGGTACTATTACGTACACTAATCCATGGGGATTAAAATCGCTGGCGTATCCTATCCAAAAGAAAACTACAGCTTTATACTGGGTTTTGGAATATAGTGCGCCATCCGACTTCAACGAGAAGTTTAAGATCCAATTTTTACGTGACGACCAAGTGTTGCGTCACATGATCACTGTACTTGACAAATACGCCGTTGAGTATAATGCTAAAAAGAGAAGTGGCGTAAAAACTGATACCGAAAAAGTGGAGGCATAATATCATGGCAAAAGCAAATGAAATCAAATACCTTACCGCTATCAAACAAGAACAACCTAAAAAGAAGTTCTGCCGTTTCAAAAAGTATGGTATCAAATACATCGATTATAAAGATGTAGAATTTTTGAAAAAATTCGTTAACGAACAAGGTAAATTATTGCCACGTCGTTTAACTGGTAACTCTTTGAAATATCAAAGAAAAGTATCTATCGCAATTAAGAAAGCTCGTCAAATGGCATTATTGCCTTTTGTTGCAGATCTTTTGAAATAGAATTTTCAAAGTTGTAAGTTCAAGGTTTTAAGTTTTAAGTATTTCTTATCACATATAACTTTACACTTACAACTTGTTTTTAGTCACCACTCCCTAACTCCCACATCGGGAAGGACAGTCCAAAAAATTAACGACTGGGTCTTGGGAACTAAGCATTAACATCATGCAAGTAATTTTAATTAAAGACGTTGACAATTTAGGTCAAGCGCACGAGTTAGCAACTGTAAAAAGCGGTTATGCTCGTAACTTTTTGATCCCACAAAAGTTTGCTATCGAAGCGAATCCTACCAACTTGAAAGTTTTGAACGAAAAGTTGAAAGTGAAAGCTAAAAAAGAAGCTGCTTTATTGGCTCAAATCAACGAAGTTGTTGAAGTATTGAAAGGTAGCCCTGTTAAAATCGGTGCTAAAACTGGTACTACAGACAAAATCTTCGGTCGTGTTACTTCTCTTCAAATTGCTCGTGCAATTAAAGAACAAAAAGGATACGAATTGGATCGCAAACGTATTGCCATCCCTGAAGAAGTTAAAGAAATCGGTCTTCACAAAGCAACTATCGACTTCGGTAATGGTAACATCACTGAAATTGAGTTTGATGTTGTTGCTGAATAATATTTCTAGAAATTTATTTCAGAAAAAAGCAATCCAATTTTGGATTGCTTTTTTGTTTCTAAAATCACTCATTTTACAAAATATCTCATAGATAATTCTGTAATAGTAATGATGATGGCGATCAAAATCAATAATGCAAATATGGATCTTGCATTCGCAAAATTAACGGTATAACCTAGCCATGGGTTACGTTTGGGAGGAAATAAACGTTTATCATTTTTATTGTAATAGAAAATCCCCCATTTCCAATTTTCTGAATCATTATGTAGATTTTCCATAAATTATTAATTTAATTTAGGTATCATGTTTTAGTTTTTCGAAGAGATACTGAATGAAATGAAAGTAATCAAAATGAAAAATAAGATCAATCCAAAATAAACTAATATAGATTTTGGATTTGCAAAATTTACACTATACCAGCCCATTAAAAAGGGATGTCGTTTAGGTAAAAGTTGTTTGTCATATTTGTTGTAATAGAATAACCCCCATTTCCAATATTTTCGATCATTATCTGAATCGTCATATAGATTTTCCATATTGTTACTATTTAGAATAATATACCAAATATTCCGAAGGCATTAATGCAAATTGTTCTTTCGCTTGAAATACATATTCCATACCTGAGAAGAGAGAAACAAATGGTTTATTCAAATGTTCGGATGAAATTTCATAATTCGCAATATTTTCGTTGGAAAAATTAAATAGCGCGATAACTGCTTGGCCGTTTTTGGATAAGATAAATGCTAAAATTCTATCTGAATATTCATTAGAAATCAAAGTACAAGTTGCATCTGTATCGAAACAAATATTGGATTTCCTAAAATGTAACAGTGTTTGGTAAAAAGTGTGTAGTGCTGGCAAATTATTGGTCAGCCATTCCAATGTGTCTTTTTCAAAAAATGCTAATTTCTTTTGATTGGGAATTTCTTGCCCGCTGTATATCAATGGCATTCCTGGGAACAAGCAAGAAAATACTGCCCAAGTCAATGCATATTTTCCATATTTATCATATTCTGTACCGTTCCAACTATTTTCATCATGGTTAGAAGTAAACCAAAGTTTGAATGCATTGGGTAATTTGATCAAATCTGCTTGTAAAAAGGGATAAATTCCATGCAAACCAATGGTTGGATTTTGTGCCAAATCATTGGTAGCATGCATCCAACCCCATGCATAATTCACATCAAAAACTTCCAAATAATTATCTGAATCACACTCCGCTAACCAAAATAGTTTTTTTACCTGATCGCATTCTTCACGTGCCTCTACCCAGAAATCCAACGGAACCAAATGCGCCATATCGCATCGAAATCCATCAATGTCTACATTTTTTACCCAAAAAATCATGGCATCAATAAGTGCTTTTCGCATCGCGGGATTTTCGTAGTTTAGATCAATTGCATCATCCCAACCGTTTATCTCAACAAAATTTCCTTGCGCATCCTTTAAGTAATAGTCCGGATGCGTTTCGGTCCATTCATGATCGACACCAGTATGATTGGCTACCCAATCGATGATTACTTTAAATCCTAAATCATGTGCATTTTGTACCAAATCTTTAAAATCATCCATATTTCCAAATTCCGGATTGATCTGTGTATAGCTGCTGCATGCGTAATAACTTCCCAATGTCCCTTTTCTATTTGTAACAGAAATTGGCGTGATGGGCATGAACCACAATATTTCAATTCCCATATCCTTTAGACGTGGCAAATGCTTTTGGAAGGCTTTAAAAGTGCCTTCAGGCGTATATTGTCGGATGTTGATTTCGTAAATATTAGAAGCGCGATACCAATCAACTATAGGGAAATGAAGACTCATAATGATTTTTTTAGTGCGTAAAATTGAATTTTATCCGAATTGGCGATGGCGCAAGGATTGGTGCCTAATTGTCCTTCGGGTATTTCTTTTTGGATAGATTGATAATACGTTGTCCAACCTGTATACGTCGCACCCGTTTTCGGGGATTTAAAAGTCATCGGCGTAGGAGGGAAGATCGGTTTTTGATCTTCATCCAAATAAGATTTCCATACTAATTCACTACAATATATAGCAGAATCTGTGGGTAAATAAACACCGTCGTAGGGTTTACCTTCTTGCGATTGTGCTAATTGAATTGCATTGGAAATATTTCCATGATTCAATCTTCCGATATAAATAGAATCACCTTTATCTCTTCGGATAAATTTTGCAAATGGCGTTTCTTCTACTTTTGGACTATGTGCTTCAATGACCATTGCGGAATCATTTCTAAAATGAATAATTCCGCAATGATTAAATAATCTTCCAACTTTGCATGGTGTGGTTTCGATAATTGCATCACAAAGATTGCCACAAGGAAGTTTTTGGAAAATAATATCGCCTTCTTTTAAGGCAAAATTTTGCTGGCTTTTACCTAAAAAACATATTATCATTCCGAAGAAAACACCAAAGATTTTGATCATGTTTTTCATTTACATATTATCAAAATCTGGATCTCCATTGTCAAAATCGTCTAAATTCAATCCAATAATTCCACCGACAACATCATTAAAATGTGTACCTCCTGAAAGGGCTTTTTTACTAATTAAAGAGTAAGAAGACAAGCCATGCAAAACAAATTCCATAAATAATGCGGTAATCATTTCAGATGCATGTGGGAATGTCTTTTTAACCAAACCATATAATCCGTCTACTTGATATAATAAGGCGATTCGATCTTTATCTGAACAATTATCTGGAATATCCAAAGAATTGCCAGCATCAAACCAAGCAGTAATTAATTTGTAAGGATTATTGTTGTTTTGTTCGTTGGCAACAGATGGTTTACCTGAATTTTTACGTTTTTTGACGGTTTCTGGATCGGGGAAATACTGTGTAAAACAAGTACGAATTGCCTTACTCAAAAGATTGAGCGCAACTTGGTAAGGTCCTTCTTGTTCGCCCTCATACACCAATTCTATTTTTCCAGTAATAGCAGGAATTATACCTACCAAATCACTTATCCAAACTTGCGTATGGTTTTCATTATTTAATATAGCTCTTCTTTCTGCTGTGCTCACAAGGTTTTCCAATGCCGCAATAGTAAGACGCGCACTCACACCACTTTTACGATCGACATATTCGTTATTTCTCGCTTCAAATGCTAATTGTTCGACAATTCTTTTTAAAACATCCGCAACTTCGACAACTTCACTTTGTTCGGGTAAGATTTTAGCTTCTTGTTCAGTAATGGCCAAGGACGTTTCTAATTTCAAAGGATAGTGTGTCAATATTTGACTTTCAATTCTATCTTTTAATGGCGTTACGATACTTCCACGATTGGTATAATCTTCCGGATTGGCAGTGAAAATGAATAAAATATCCAAAGGCATACGCAATTTGAATCCACGTATTTGAATATCGCCTTCTTGTAAAATGTTGAACAAGGAAACTTGAATCCTCGCTTGCAAATCGGGCAATTCATTAATAACAAAAATCGAACGATTTGATCGTGGAATGATTCCATAATGAATTGCTTTTTCATCACTAAAACTAATTTTCAAATTTGCAGCTTTAATTGGATCAATGTCTCCAATCAAATCAGCAACGCTCACATCTGGAGTGGCTAATTTCTCTCCATAACGTTCCGAACTATGCAACCAGCGAATGGGCGTTTCGTCTCCTTTTTCTGCAATTAGATCGATGGCGTATTTGCTCATCGGTGCAAGCGGATCATCGTTAATTTCACTTCCCTCTACAATTGGAATATATTCATCCAAAAGATGCGTCATTTGTCGCGCAATTCTTGTTTTGGCTTGTCCACGCAATCCCAAAAACAAAATATTGTGTCTACTTAATAATGCACGTTCTGTGTCTGGAATCACTGTATCCTCGTAACCCAAAATTCCAGGAAAGGGATCTGTCTGATCTTTTAAATGTTGTATTAGATTTTTTCTAACCTCATCTTTGATGGACATCGATTGATATCCACTTTTCTTTAATTCGCCTAAAGTCTTAATATTTTGTGTATCCATTCTTCTAAGTTAATTCATTTTTCAAAAATCAAATGACAAATCAAATTTGTAACTAAAAATTTAAAATCTCTTAATGTGATCATTTTTTGCAAAAAAACATTTCTGGTAAAATCTGAAAAAGAATATCCTCCATTATGCTTCCTCGCAAAAAAGATTTTAATTTTTAGCCGATGGGGAATTTGTCATCTCTGCGAACGAATTGAGCCGATAAATTTTTGCCATTTTTTGTCAAGAAAGAAAGTAGGCTAAAAATTAATTTTTTGCTCTTTTGTAAAATCGATCGGCATATTTATATAAACGCCATGTCTACCAACTTTTACTTTTCCCACCACTTTTAAGTGAATGCTTTTGCTAAAAAAGGAGCGAAGTGCATTGTTATAAATTGGTTTCATACTTAGGCGAACTTTCGTCGCATATTCAAAATCTTGCAAGGCTGGAATGTTGACCATCGTGTCTTGAACATAATGTCCGGCTGTATCATTTTCTACTAAAATATGGCAATCCACTTTTTTGAATTGCATGTCAAATTTATTGGGATTGGCATAAACGACATCCATCCATAGGGTAGAGGAGTCCTGTCCAACTTCCTCTAATTTGACTCCTTTTACCTCCTTAAAAACTAACGCTTTTGGTTGTGAGCAGCTAGAAAATATACAAATTGAAATGGCGCTGAATAGCCCAGAAATGCCCCAAATTTTACCTCTTTTCATAACTGCAATATTACATCAGATTTGATTTAAAATGCCCGCAATCGGGAAATTTACCTTTTCTTTGCATACTATAATTTTTAGCAAAATGATAGCGTATATTTTATTTCTTCAATAGCTAAAATTATTAGTTATAAAATATATTATCAAAGTATTGATTTTTAATTTTTTATGATTATTAATTAGTATAAAAATTAAATATTAAATACCATCTAAATGATACTAAAAATTAGATCAAATGTCAACATGACAAAATAGCATAAAATGGAAGAAAATACAATAGAACTATTTGAAAATCATTATTTACCATGTATTAATTGGTTTAAAATTTCAAGTAATGAAACATATATAAAAATTTTTTCAAATGATTTGTACAAAAAGATGTCTTTTCGGAATCGTTGCATCGTAGTGGGTAGTTCGGGTAAAATTGATCTCTCCATTCCATTGGAAAAAGGACGTGATCAAAAAGCGAATTTTAAAGACATTAAAACCTCTAAAAATTTTGCTTGGCAAAAGCAACATTGGAGAACATTAGAAAGCTGTTATCGCAAGTCTCCATTCTGGGAATATTATGCAGATTACTTCGCTCCTTTTTTTGAAAAAGAAGTCGAATTTTTATATGATTTCAATTTTGAAATGAATCAATTGTTGTGGAAATTGATCGACAAGCGGAAAAAAGTAGTGGAAGAATCTTTAGAACTGGAAACTCTTGAAAATGATAAAGTCAATATTGTTGGTGAAAATATTCTTCCAAAAAATTATAATATTGATAACCAATCATTTATAGCATATGAACAATTATTCCAAGATCGTGTTGGCTTTCAAAGAAATGTTTCTATTATAGACTTGTTATGTATGGAAGGACCTAATGCAAAACAATTGCTAGAGAAATAGAAAATTGGAAATTAGAAAAATGAAAGATGAAATGTGAGAGATGAGAGGTGAAATGAGAAAGGTGAAGTATGAATTTTAAAAGGTTTTATTTTTCATGTAAATGATATGATAATTCAAATAACAACTAGTATCCCTCCTAATTGGCATTTATTGGATTAACGTTGAGAAAATCAATCAGTTGAGTCGAGAGAAAGAATATATGTTTGAGCGAAATGAAATGGAGTGAGTTTATATTCTTTCCGACGAAATGATTGATTTTTAGTTAAGACAATACAGTCTTGATCTTTTGTTTCTTTTCTATCAAGAGAAAAGAAAGTTAAAATATAATACGCAATGGCTTTTCGTCTAAAAAAGAGCAAACACACAAGCACTGTTCCTTCCTTACTTATGCTTACGCGAGAAATGTAGTTAACTTCATACTTAATGATATTAAATAATAACTAATTAAAATTCAATAATTTAATAGTTTTAATTGATATTATTTAAAGGATTTTTACTAACTACAATTTGCAATGCAGAACCAGTTGAAATGAAAACATAATTGTTTTCAGCAGTATTTAATTGAATGATTTTTTGCTCTTCAACTACATTATTGCGAGCATAATAGATATTGCTTACAGAAGAAGCCATGATTGTATTTTGTTGAGCAAAAGCTTGAATAAGCTTATTGAATAAAGCATTTTTATTTGTATTATTCTGATAATCAATTTGATAAACAATCTTATCTTTAGAAACGACTTTCTTAAAGATTTTAATATTGCTATTATCAATAGGTAAATAACGCGCTAAACTAAAATTACTATTCGCTACAATAGGTGCTGGTTCTATTTCTTTGGATGCGATCTTTGGAGTTGAAACAAATACTCTCTTTTTAGGAATATTTATGTGTTTTGTAATAGTGACAGATTTATTTCTTATTATTTTATTTGAATTAATAATTTGATTATCAATATTTTCTGAAGAATTATTTATTTTATCTGCATAAAATTTCTGAAAATTATTATTACCATCCGTTAGGGTAACGAGAGAAGAAGTGGCGCTAATTACTTTGGCGTTATTGCTACCAAATTGAATGTTGGATTTGGCTAATGCAAATATGCTTACAAATCCCAAAATCAAAGCAGGAAAACTCCAAATATTATTGCTTCGTTTGTTTTCTTTCCCTAATAAAGTAATTACGCGGTTGTAAAATTCGGAAGGTTGATTTCCGGTGATATTCAACGCAACTAAATCAGATTTTTTGAGATCTTGATCTTTGGTGAAAAACAATAAAGATTTGATGTATTCCACTGAATTATAACCATTTAGAATAACATTTTTATCACAAATCAACTCTCGATCTTCTCTTACCATTTTCCCAATCCAATACATAAAAGGATTGAAATAGAGAATTGTTTCCATGATCAATTGAAGTGCATTCCAGAGATAATCCATACGTTTAATATGGGTTAATTCATGCATAAGGATGGCTTCCATTTGATAAGTGCTCATCTGATTTATCGCCGCCAATGGTAACACGATAATTGGAAGAAAAACGCCTTTTGTAAATGGAGATTTAAGTTTGTCTGAAATTTGAATTTGGATATTTCTGGTAATTCCAAACTGTTCTTTTTTGCGTTTTACCCAATTTTGTAATTGCGAAAATTTATCATTTTCTATTTGGCTATAGGATATCTGTCGGTTATTTTGAATAGATAATTTTACTATTTTAAATAATAATAATGATACATAAATTATTGATATATAATTATTTATATTAAAATTATTATTTAAATTGAATGAATTAGTTTCATTCAATTTTGAGGATGGATTTGTCAATAAAAAATACAAAAAATTAATAAACAATATAGATTGCATGAACAGTCCTATTGTATAATTTGATTTGGTATTTATTGCAGCATATTTTCTCGTAAATAGGAGTAATGCCCAAAATATCGCACCGAGTGCAAGATTGTAGGCAATTGCTTCTGTAAAGTGAGAGATTAGGATGGTATATATCTGGTTCAAATTATTCGCTTTTTAGCTTATCCAACATGTCTTGAATTTGTTCGAGTTCCGCATCCGAAGGTTTTTCCGAACCCAAAGCTTGCAATATTAATTGAGAAGTAGAGCCGGCGAATAAGCTGTTGACCATTTTTCCCAACATTAATTTTTGCGTTTTCTCTTTGGATACATTGGGCTTGTAAATATGTGTTTTTTGAGAATTATCTCTTACAACTAATTGTTTATCAAACATTATTTGCATTAATTTTAATGTAGTTGTATAAGCACATTCTTTATTTAAAGAAATTTCCTCATAAACTTCACGTACCGTTGCCGCTTCTTTTTTCCAAAGAATTTGCAATATTTCTAATTCCCCTTCTGAAGGCTTGTTGGATGATAACAATTTCATAAAAAACAATTTTCAAGATTCCACATTTCCAAAGGATACGAATCCTTTCGTAACAAATTTACGAAAGGCTGAAATTTATTTTTTCGGTTTGTGAAGTTTTTAATCAATTTTAACGTGTTTTCGTTAGAATCCATTTATCTTTCAACCTGATTTTTAGACGAATTATGAAAGTGATTAATGTTGGAATTTTAGGTTTTGGAAAAGGTGCGCAGATATACAATGCACCTATAATTCAATCTGTTAAAGGATTTAATTTAAAAAAAGGAAAGACAAATAACCCTACAAGTGTTGATTATGCGAAAGAACATTTTCCAGAAATGGAAGTTGTATCAACGGATGATGATATTTTAGACGATGCTGATATTCAATTAGTTATCATTGTAACTTCTAATACTTCACATTTTTCCTTGGCAAAAGCTGCATTGGAAAAAGGAAAAAACGTAATCGTAGACAAACCATTTACCATCACCACTGCGGAAGCGGATGAACTCATTGCGCTTGCTAATGAGAAGCATTTGATGTTGACGGTTCATCAAAACAGAAGGTTTGATGGAGATTTTCAGACTTTGCATAAATTATTGGAAAGCAATAAATTAGGAAATATTGCAACGTTTGAGATACATTTTGATCGGTTTAGAAATGAACCAAAATTGAATGCTTGGCGAGAAGAAGATATTCCAGGTTCGGGTGTATTATATGATTTGGGGGCACACATTTTCGATCAAGCAGTGCAACTGTTTGGTTTGCCACAATCGATAATGGGCGATGTCTTTTGCCAACGTAAGTTTAGCAAAGCCGTTGATGCTTTTAATGTCATTTGGAAATATGATTCTGGTTTGCGTATCGTATTGACTGCAAGTATGTTAGTAGCGCAAGATATGCCACATTATGTGCTCAATGGAGATAATGGGAGTTATGTAAAATATGGAATGGATCCTCAAGAAGATGCTTTGAGAACAGGAGAAAAACCTTCTGAAAATCCGAACTGGGGTGTGGAAAATCCTGCTAATTATGGCAAATTGGTATATTTCGATAAGAATAAAAAAGTAGAAGAAGTCGTCCCAACAGAAATAGGAGATTATCGACTATTTTACCAAAATATCTATGATCATTTGACAGATGGAGCGCAATTGAAAGTGCAAGCGTCGGAATCCAGAAACATCATCCGATTGATAGAATTAGCTATGCAAAGTACTGCTGAAAACAAATGGATTAATTGGTTTTAATACATCAACTAACCAATATAAATAACTGAATAATAATTAATTACAATGGAACGTAGAAAATTTCTACAACAATCAATTTTAGCAATGGGCGGCGTCCTTGCTTCCAAATATTCTATTGCAGGTTTGGGAAAAGAAGATTTTCCAATGGTACGTGTACCAATTGCTCAACGTCGATTTAAAAGTGATGCTGTAGAGCGAGTGATCAAAGAGGTACGCGGAAGTATCGGAAATAAAGAATTGGGATGGATATTTGAAAATTGTTTTCCCAATACGATAGATACAACTGTAGAATATTCCACTAAAGACAAGAAGCCTGATACTTATGTCATTACAGGTGACATTGATGCCATGTGGTTACGAGATAGTTCGGCGCAAGTTTGGCCATATTTACCCTTATGCAAAGAGGATAAAAATTTGCATAAAATGATTGAAGGGGTTATACGCAAACAAACAGAATTTATCCTTTTAGATCCGTATGCGAATGCATTTTACAATGATCCGAAGAAAGTGAGTGAATGGAAATCAGATCTTACAGATATGCGCCCTGGTGTGCATGAGCGTAAATGGGAGATTGATAGTCTTTGTTATACGATACGTTTGGCACATGGTTATTGGAAAATAACGGGAGATACTTCCATATTTACTCCGGATTGGCATAAAGCTATGTTATCTATCATACAGACGTTTAAAGAACAACAGCGCATTCTGGATGATGGACCTTACCATTTCCAACGAGTTACCAATAAAGCGACAGATACCCTTCCAATGGATGGATATGGCTATCCTGTGAAAGGCAATGGATTGATCTGTTCGATGTTTCGCCCAAGCGATGATGCAACGATTTATCCATACTTAATTCCTTCTAACTTATTCGCAGTCACATCTTTACAACAATTAGCGGAAATATGGGAAAAAACAGGGAAAGACGCAGCATGGATTACCTCTGCTAGAGATTTAGCTCGTACCGTTTGGCAGGCTATTCAAAATTATGGTACTACTTTTCATCCAAAATATGGTAAAATTTATGCATTTGAAACCAATGGTTTTGGTAGTTTCAATTTGATGGATGATGGCAATATTCCATCTTTGCTTTCGCTTCCATATTTGGGTGCGGTCCAAGAAACGGATCAAACTTATCTGAATACCAGGAAATATGTGCTTTCTGGAGATAATCCTTTTTATTTCCAAGGAGAGGCTGCAGAAGGTGTTGGTAGTCCACATACAGGAAAAGATCAGATTTGGCATTTGGCGATTATAATGCGTGCATTGACGAGCAACGACGATAAAGAAATCGCGCAAGCATTAAAATATATCCAAACGACGCACGCTGGGACAGGATTCATGCATGAATCTTTTGATAAAGATATTCCCATGAAATTTTCGCGTAAATGGTTTGCCTGGGCAAATACATTATGCGGTGAATTGATTTGGAAATTATATAAAGAGAAAAAGCATCTTTTAGATGCATAAAGTTTTAATAAGGCCTCCGATGCGGAGGCTTTATTTTTGAATAAAAATATCTAATTTAGGGTACATTTAATGCTAACAAATGGAAGATAATGTACTCATATTCATGGTGTTGATTTTTATTTTGAATCTAATGAATAGGGGAATTATCCCATTCATTATGCAAAGTTTTGCCAAAAGGAAATTGGTTAATTTTAGTGTGACTTCTTGGTAGGAAATCTTAATGGATTCTCTGATTTGCGGGCTGATTATTGGTACTGTATTTTATTTGAGTTCTCATGCAGGATCTAAAGATCATATTTCTATTAAATCAATTATTGGAAGCTGCTTTGCTTTGTTACTTTATGTAGTCTATGATTTTGTTATAAAGCCCATATTGTATTCAATAATACTAAGAAAGAGACGATTATTATACTTTGAGGATTATCTAAAGGACAATGGTTTCATTTATCCAATTTATCAATTAAATGAAAAGGTCATTAATATCTACGCGACAGGTGTATTAGATTCCTCAAAGAAAATATTGGTAGGTAAGGATCTATTAGAATTAGCAGATATCGATACTTTACATGGATTAATATGGCATGAATTGGGACATTTGAAAAATAATCATTTATGCAAAGTGTTTATAATCAATTCAATATGTACTTTGTTATATTTTATTTTATGGTTTAAATTGGGTCCTAAAATTTACAGTTCACCTTGTGCTCCATTGTTTGTTGCTTTGTTAGGCGGATTCCTAGGAGTTGTCATGGTTATCATTCCTGAATATTTTAGGAAAAAATATGAAATTCAAGCAGATCAATTTGCTGCCCAAAATTTTGGTAAAAATAATTATGCTGGAGTGCTAAATAAATTGAATGAAATGACAAATGGAGGTGTTGAAAAAGGAAATGTTTATTATCCAACATTGAAAGAAAGATTAGCGGCCATTTCAAACTAAATATTCTACATTTCCCTTATTTTTGTTAGTTCAAAAATTCTATTTTTTCGTTAAAAAAACATCTGATGAAGCAACTATTCTTGCTCCTTTTTTGTCTAATGTGCTATTGGGGAAATGCGCAAAATGTATCCGAAAATGCATTTCGTAAAGCTGGAAAAATTACAGCACCAACAACTGCCAAAACTTACCCAATGCATCTCTGGAATGATTTTATATTGATAGATGCAAAAGTAAATGGCGTTCCAGGTACTTTTATTTGGGATAATGGTTTGTCTTTTATTGCGTTAGATTCAATGTATGCAATTAAAGCCGGAGTTCATTTTCATAAGAAAAAAGAAGAGACGATCATTGATGGGAATGAAAAAACAATTCATCTAGAAGCTCAATATGCCGATAAGGTAGAAGTAGGTGCTTTTTCAGAAGAGCACGCGGCAGTTTTGGATTTAAATATTGATCATGGTGTTTTTAAAAATCGTGAACATGAGATAAGTGGATTGATCGGAGGAGGTTTTAGTAATCATTTCAATTGGTCTTTTGATTTTGATAAAATGTTGGTAACAATCTCTCCCAAGCCCATTCCTAAAGAAGGAATCCAACTTAAATATATTATTGATACATTCAATAACTTAGATTATTTCCCCATGACGATCAATGGTCAAGATATCTATGCTCAAGTAGACTTTGGCATGGTAGGAGAGGTTTTCAGTGCTACAGATCAATTAGCGCCATTATTTGAGGGACATCCTGTAGTCACTTCTGTGGGTTACAATAGTATTTCGGCAGGAGGACTAAATAGAGTGGATACAATTTATACAATACAAGATAATTATGAATACACCTTGAGTGGACACAAAATGTCAGAATTACCTAGATTAGAATTAAGTGGTAGCGAGACTGGATTCAAGATTGGTAGCCGATATTTTATGCATTATAATGTAACAATTAATAACCATGATTCGGTATATATTTTGTCCCCTCGGTTGACAGCCTTGCCGTCCAAATCTAGAAAAGCATATGGTGTGTTTGTCTTAAAAAAAAGAAATGAAATGTACATTGGTCGATTAAGCAATAATCCGAATCTAAACGGTAAAAATGTAGATCTCTTGCAAAAAGTTATATCTATCAATGGCAAAACAGCAAAAGATTTTTACGGTATTATGGATATTAGAGATTATCAAGAAAAATTAAAAAACGCAGGAAAAGATATGGTCTTAAAAATGGAGGATGGAAATGTATATAAATTTACACCGCAAGATGATATTGCAAATTAATTGAAATACAATTCATTGTGTAGTTTACTTTCAAAATGTATTGGCGATGAATTTACAATAGTTTGCATATTGATCTGCTTGTGATTTCGGATAGGTGATGGTTATGGTTTGCAATACTTTTGCAGGTCCAGTATTAAAATAATTATTCAATTGTGTTAGTTTGGTTTTTCTGTAAAAAATCTTTCCTTCTTTAGTTATTCCAGAAACGATGAAATCATTTATACCAATTAGTTTGTAAGTGATTTTACCTTCTTTATTTAAAAATTTCAATTCTTGGGAGAGATTATTGATTTCCTCATTTTCCAATGAACCATAAGCTCTGATTTCCGTCTTTTCATCATTGGAAATAATAACGCAACCATCACCATTGTCCGATTCTGGTTGCGCTGTAAAGTCTTTGGGATAATCTATGCAAAATTGAAATCTCGCATTGCAATAATTCTTATAATTTTCTTGCCCAAAGGAACATAGCGGAAAACTGAAAAGGAAAAAGAATACGAGTAATTTTTTAATTATCATCCAACGAAATTATTTATTATGAATTTGGGAGTTTTTAAATAGTCTTATCCATCCAGTTTTGGAAATAACTAAAGTTTTTCTAGGAGTGTTATATCCAATTGGATATATGTCAAATGCTAAGTTCTTAGTTCCCAGCACATTACCCATTTTTAATGGAATAATTCGCACCTTGTTTATTGAAAATTCATTGTCTTTGAAATCATCAAATATTCCCAATACATATTCATAAAAATCTTTTTCTTCACTAATAGATGAAAATGTAAATTGATCATGTACTGTCTAAAAGAAGCGATTATATATATAAAAAATCCAATACTGATAGTTACATTTAATTTTTATAATGCAAACTTTTCCAAGTTTCTAAAGCCCAATTTTTATCATCTTCTTCATCGTAATAAAATACGGATTGGACAATTTCATTACCAGCTATTGAAAATCCATAGATGACATCATAGCTTTTATAATTATCAGATTCTTTAATCCGATATCCTATACGAGGAGTTACATCTTCAGAAAATTCAAATAATTCTAATGTTGGAGCCATTGTTTGATCTCTATTTTCGATATCGGTTTTGTACATTTTATATAAATCCGTTTCATTGTTATCTAAATCATCCCAAATAATCAATCGCACAGATTTATCACCTGTAGTAAAATATAAGCTTCCGTCTTCTTCTAATTTACTTTCAAATAAATTATTGATATCAAATGACCATTCTTGGGTTAATTGTTTGGAAATTAAATAATCACTATCCAACTTGAAATCATGTATTCCGTGCCAATCGGAATTTTCTGTTATTCTTTCAAAAACGGACCCTATCCCTTTTAAAAGGAGAGCTGCAATGGATGGATCTATTTGTAATAAAGTAGATGGGTTATAAATACCACTATTGTTTGGATCATTCGTATATTCATCCGATTCCTGTCCTGAAAATATACGCCAACCGCTATCTTTTGGATTCATTGGCTTTTCTCGATACATAAATTGGGGGCGTATTTTCGACTCAATAACCATTTTTGAAACGATCAAACCGCCAATATGTGGAAAATCGGAAAAATCACTTAAATAGTGAGGATTATCCGTACTAACTTCTTCTATTTCAATATTTTCCATCAAGAAATTGAAATATTTTTTCTCTTCCTCTTTAAATATATCTTCCTTTTCAAGCTGGAATGCCTTGTGTAAATAATGAAGTGCCCATTCTTCTGAATTATTTTCAAAATATACTTGTCCCAATCTCAACATGATAAATGGATTGTTTTCTGCATTTGAAGCACGATTTTCTAATGCATTTTTTAAATGGAATAATGCATTAGCATAATCTTTAGATTGAAAATAAGCATCGCCTATAGAAGCTTCTAACCAAATAGATTCATTATATTGTTCTTGGGGGGTAGGAATATATGTTAGTGCTTGTTTCCAAAGACCAATTGCTCCATTATAATCTTGTTTATCGTCCATCAATTGATTGCCTTCAATGGCTAATTCATCTATTTTTTGAGCAACTTCTTGGGAAAGGGTATACATAAACCTGTTATTTATTTTCCTCTTGATATTTCAGATCGAAATCTATCATCCATTCGATACCATATTTATCTCTAAACATTCCAAAATAGGAATTCCAAAAGCTTTCCGAAAGTGGAACTTCGACCTCTCCGCCTGCAGATAATCCTGCGAATAAACGTTCTGCTTCCTCTTTGGATGTGGCACTGATGGCGATTTTGCTTCTATTTTCTTTTTCGTTAACGGTTCCCATAAAGGATGGAACATCGCTTGCCATCAAGGTATCCACACCTATAGGCAAAGCTATATGCATGATTTTGTTGGCATCCTCCTCGGATATCGGCGGAAAATTAGGATCACTTGGAATGTCTTTCATTCGCACAATTGTTGCAAATTCTCCTCCGAAAACAGATTTGTAAAATGTAAAAGCTTCTTCTGCATTTCCATTGAAATGAAGATGTGTATTGATTTTTGGCATGGTGAATATTTTGCATTCAAATTACAATAGTTTGGGATAAAATGATGCAAATTCCAAAGAAATAAAAGTTATTTTTCTATAAGTAAATGCAAGTTGCATAATGTTAAAATCTAATTTCAATTTGTTCTTAATATTTGTAGTAGGTACATTTGTTAAGCCACTAAATACACATCGCTATGTACTTTTTTAATAAAAAAACAATTGGAATCATGCTTGCTATTGGCTTTGCAAATTTTTCCAATGCACAAACGAATCCGAAAAATATGAGTGACAATACAGTCGAACAATTAGGCATCATCAGAACAAAACCAGGCACTTGGAATACTTATTTGCCTATCATGTTACACAATGTCAAAAGTTCGAGAAAGGAAAAAGGAAATATCTCTTTTACCTTATATCAACCCGAAGATGGGGCAGAAGTGGGTATTTGGTTGGAACGCTGGCACAACCAAGCGGCTATGGAAAATCATTTTACGTATGATTATTTGAAAGCCGTACGTAAAACTGTTCCTGAGGTAAAAGATGGTGCTGTGACGCAAATTTCCCTAAAAGAAGTGGCGGCCATTCCTGCAAAAACAGTACAATTAAATGGTGTAGCGCCGCAAAGAAACGTAATTGTTATATTTGAACCCAAAACAGAAGAGCGGGACGCATTTCTAAAAGCTATCGCGGATGTGACACCTCATGCGAGAAAAGCGCCGGGCAATTACGGTTTTAATATTTATGAAGATGTGGCTAATCCGGACAGATTTGTTTTGGTAGAGGGTTGGAAAGACGCGGCTGCACACGATGCACACATGGCGCAAGCGTATTCCAAAGATTTTGATAAAGCTACAGCAGGAATATTTAAAGTGGATCCAATGTCTGAACGTTGGTTAGCGAAAGATATTTCGGAATAGAAGTATAACTATACCTTACAAATGCCCCAAGAGATTGGGGCATTTGTATTTAAGATGAACTGATATTGGAAAAAAACTCTCATTTATTTTACCATTCATCACACTCATTCTTTATAAGAAATAACTTATTAACCATAGGTAAATATTTATCCAAAATTGATTTTCTAAACTTCTAATTTCAATACATCTAAAACTTTAAAAATGAAAAATATCTTCTTAGTATTCTTATCCATCTTATTAATTAAAAATGGATATAGTCAAGCAAATGTTGATAGTACATCCGCAGAAGTAAATAGAAGATTGCATATTATCGGAAAGGATGATCAACATCTAAGGTTTTCCCTATTGAAAAAAAAGTCCAATGACTCCTTGTTAAAGCAAATTAATAAAGTCGATAGTATCAACGAAAACTATGTATTGCAACTTTTGGAAAACAATGGCTGGAATAAGTATGAATTAGACGAGTCATCCAACCATGTGATTTTTCTAGTACTAGATCACATGAACAAAAAAGATGTAGCTATAATGGAACAATATGCTCCTTTAATGAAAGAAAAAGCGGATGCCGGTAAATTAGATAAGTCAGATTATGCTACATTTTTTGATAGAATATGTAAGTATAAAAATGAGCCACAATATTACGGAACGCAATTTGTGAAGATTGGGAAAGATCAATATGTTTGGCCTATTAACGATGTAGAAAATGTAGATAAAAGAAGAGCTAGTGTAGATTTGCCAGATATGGAATCATACATTGGATTAGTAAAATCGATGGCAAAAAAGACCGTTGTTTTTAATAAAAAAATGACTATCGATGAAATACTTGCGTTGCAAAAAGCCAATGAGGCAAAAAATTAAATTATAGCGTTTACTTTTCCATAATTTATTTTAAAATTTGACATAATTAGATAACAGAATTTGGCAGTTTTGTATCTAAATGAGGAAAATTTATTGCAGTAATTAAAGTTTTTCTAATGATAAAATTTCTATTAGTTCTTATAATGCTTCCTTTGATAGTCTTTGCCCAAAAGCATAAATGGGATAATGTAATAAAGGTTTCTATAAGAGATGGCAATGTAAATAAGGATTCTTTAACTATAATGAATAGTGATATGTCTCCTGATTTTTATAATAAGCAAAATTCAGAATCTAATCTTGTTATGAATAATAAAACTCAGTTTGCCAATAACTATGTCAATCCTCAACTCTATTTTCTCTTTTTCAAAAGTGATGTCAATCATTATTTTTCTAGACCAGGATTTATTTTTCTTGACGCAACTACGGATAGTATAATTGTAGACTATAAGAATCCTTATCTAAGTTATGCTAATGGGAAATCCTCAACGGAATATCGTAATAAATTTTTACCATTTTTATCCAAAAACTTAGACTTTGATTCAAGTTCAAAATATCATGCTAGTATCCGTTGGGATTCTACTGAATTGTATGATACTATAATATATAATTATACCAAAACCCATAATTCGTCCTATGTTGCTCTATGGTTGCTTGTGGATAGGTTTTCCAATATGGGTTATGCTAACATGCGCGAAAAAACACTTAATCTATTCTCTCCAAAAATAAAAAAAACGAAAACTTGGCAAGTCTTATATAACAAACTTGGCAAGTCTCTTGTGAAAGAAGGACATCTCTTTCCAAAATTGAGTTTAGAAGATACAACATCGAATAAGAAGATCCTTAACTTAAATAAAAGCTATAAATATACTTTAATTGATTTTTGGTTTAGTCGCTGTAAACCTTGCTTGGCGCAAATTTCCTACATTAAGCAATTGTATAACAAAGATCATCCCTCCAACAAATTGGATGTAATAAGTATATCAACTGACAATAGTATGGATAGAAAAGAAAAACTATGGGAAAAAAGATTACAGCAATTAGGAATGAATTGGCCGCAATATATGGATGAAAATGCAACAATTGCATCCTCCGCATATATAATCGAGTTTCCCACCAATTTTCTTATTGATCAAAATGGGTATGTCATAAAAAAGAATATTTCACTTGCCGATTTGGATAAATTATTGAAATGAGATTTTAATTAATAGGATCGCTGATTAGCATTTATTTTGATCATTTGGAGATTTCTTGAGGTGGATTGATAGTTTCTATAAATAATAAGCCATCTGTAATTTTGGAAACATTATGATCGGTTATGAAATGTCCGTAAACACTGCTACTCTCTAACCAATTTGATGGAATCATATCATATTGCTTTCTAAAGTCTATAAATTGATAAGGCTGATTGTTTTGCTTTAGACAACTTTCTATACTATTATTCTTTATTTTGGGAAATTTTAATTTTGCAAAAAATATTCTATAACCAGCATTTATAGAGGTTGTTAAGATGCAATAATATTTATCATTTAGGGATTGCTTTATCGATACTCCAGCTCTAGCTTTGACTTTACTATAATCACGATCAAATGATAGATGTGTATTTGCGGACCATAGCATCAATTTCTTGTTTTTAAATGTAATATTGCAAAGTTGAAGAATATTTATTGCCATCATAGAATCTCGGGATCCCGAGTTCATGTTAAAATGTCTTCTGTAATCAATTTGCATATTTTGTAAAAGGCTAACCCATTTTAGTATTTCTCTAGTGCTATCCTTTTTCGCAATTTCATAAAATTGATTGAAATTATTGTATAAGAGCAGAGTATCCTCCTTAGGCAGCTTATTATAGTAATTAGAAAATTTTATTTCCTTTCTCAATGCTCTTGCGAGCAAGCTTGTATCTTTTAAAATTTTGATGCCCGTTTTATTTTCTATTTTTTGTAAAACCTTAAAATAATCTTCAACAAAATATTTTTTAGAATATTCTCCCGAAAATTGACAATCGAAACCCGCCAAAATAAGAGGATGAGACGTTGATTGGGTTTCGTTAATATATTTCGCAAGTTCAGCGACTTCTTTTGTATGCCACACACCAAATATCGCATTAAATAAACTTTGTTGGTTGGTTTCGTGAGAATTTTGAATTTCATCATTTGCCTTATTGCAATCGTATATACCGCTTTCAAATGCTATTACGTCAAAATTTAAATTTTCATGTAAATATTTGATCAGCCGCACTTTTGCTTCATAAGTAGAACCGTCGTAATGACTTTGTTCCCCAAGTCCAACAACTTTAACATTTTGAAGTGTTTTGTTCAAGAATTGCAAATCTTGAAAATTTGTATCTAATGAAGAAATGCTCTTTAATATATGGATGTTATTTTGACTATAGCAAAATCCAAAATTTAATAACATTATTATAAGAAAATATATGATTCTTCTATGCATGATTTGAAATTTTATTACAAATTTTATGGTGTTTTCGTCACAATATACTCAAAAAATTGCCCATACAACTACACAAAACTCATCACCGCCCACAACCCTGCGCAAGAGATAAAAATCCACAATACAATGCCTTGAATCAATGGTCGGACCCCAACACTTGCGAGCATTTTCCTATTGAGTCCGCAACCAATAAGGAAAAGCGTTAATGTCAAACCTGCTTTGGCAATTAGGGTAATTGTGTGACTACACATTTGCACAAAAGGAAGGTAAGTATTGGCAATCATCGCCAATATGAAAATGCCAATAAACCAAGGAATTTTGACTTTTCCACCTTTGTTTTTGAATAGAAATGTAGCTCCAAATGCTACGGGAATGATCCACAATGCACGGGCTAATTTGACTGTAGTTGCGATTTCCAAAGCTTGTGTGCCGTATTTACTAGCGGCGCCGACAACCGAACTAGTATCATGTATCGCAATCGCACTCCAAATACCAAATTGTATTTGGCTCAGATGCAAACTATGGCCGATCATTGGAAAAAGGAATAATGCTACGGAATTCAATAAGAAAACCGTTCCCAAAGCCACAGACATTTGCTTTTCTTCCGCTTTGATGACAGGAGCTACGGCGGCAATCGCACTTCCGCCGCAGATGGCTGTGCCCGCAGAGATCAAGAAAGAGGATTTTTTGTCGATTTTAAATATTTTTCCCAATAAATAACCAATAGTCAATGTGGCAATAATGGAAAATATGGTAAATACAATTCCTTGTTTGCCTGCGTGAATGGCTGTTTGTACATTCATGCCAAAACCCAAACCGACAACGGAAATTTGCAACAAAATATGTGTGGCTTTATGGTTGAGATGTAAGTACGGATGACCGACAAATTGGGCAATAATTATTCCAAGAAACAATGCCATCGGAGGCGTAATGAGTGGAGACAAACAAAGGACGACTAAAGATAAAAATACCAATTCTCTTGTGCTAATGCGCCTATCTAAAAAGCGTTGAAATTTGTTGGTCGTTGCGTTGATTTTGAAATCTGTTTGCATAATTACTGTTTATTTGAACAGTACAAATTTCAGTCGTTTTATAACAAATCTTACATTGCAAATACTTATAAGCGATTACTTAAAGTTATACTTAAGCGCAAATTGGATAAAGAAGTCAGGTAGATAGTCAGACTTTCCTTGTGTTTGGATAAAGTTGAAAGTTCGGTCAATTTCCAAACCTTTGACATCCAGAATTGCACATTCATTATTGTTCAATTCTTTCAAAATAGCATACACGGACAAAAACGCAACTGCATTGGAATGAAGCAGATAAGACTTGATCGTTTCCGAGCTATCAAGCCGCATTTCCGTAGGTAAATCCGCAATATTGATTCCGACTTTTTTCAACGCAAAAGCAATCACCTCTAAGGTACCCGAACCCGGTTCGCGCAAAATAAAAGAGCATTGTAATAAATCTGGCAATTTGAGATGTGGTTTTTGAAATAGCGTATGACCACGCCGCGCGACCAAAACCAATTCGTCTTTTAAAAATGGCGTGAATTGGAAATGTGTATTTTGGGACTTGCCCTCGATGATGCCCAGATCGATTTCTCCATTTTGTAAAGCTGTTTCAATATGTTCAGAATTTCCTGTAACTAACTGAATATGAATATCTTTGAATTTGGAATGAAAAGACGCTAGGATAGGAGGTAAGATATATTGCGCGGCGGTCGTACTCGCTCCGATTCGCAGATTACCTGTTTTGTTTTGGGTAAATGCACCCAGTTCGATTTCCATATTGTTATAAATGGAAAAAATCTGTTCTACATATTGCAATAATGTAGCACCAGCGGCTGTCAACTGGATTTTAGAACCATTTCGATCAAATAATTTGACTTTAAAATGATTTTCCAATTCTTTGATATGCTTGGTAACTGCTGGTTGCGTTATGAAAAGTTCTTCTGCGGCTTTTGTAAAATTGAGTCGTTTGGATACGGTATGAAAAACTTTTAATCGGAAATCAAACATCTAGCGAAATTAAGAGACTTTCTGTAGATTTTTTCCTCAAAGAGTAATTTGATTAATACTTACATTTATGTGAATATAATTATATAATCATGAAAGCCGCAATCAATTTAATTATCATATTATTGTTTTTAGCACCTAAGAATTTGCGATCCCAAATTAATGATTCAATCTCCACCAAAGAAAATCAAAAAGGAACCTTTAATTCCTCTTTTTCACTCAATAGAAGTTGGAGTCCTGATGAATTTCAAATAGTAATTGATAGTTTAAATGCTCATTTCAATGATAAAAATTTCCATCCACCAATATTAGAGAATAATGATTCTAGTATTTTAAACAAATTGACAACGTTTAAAGAATATTGGTTTTTAGAAAATTCTTTATTGAAACCTAAAGACAAAATCTCTGCAATTATGCAGATATACAAGCCACTTTCTGTTCTTATGTCAAATTATTATCGTGTAGGAAATTCTAAAAATGGAAAATTGGTATATGAAAAAGAAATTTCTTCATTAGGAGGAATTATATTCAAATTCACAATAAGTCAATTTAAGCAATTTGACAACTTCTTTAGTGATTCAATCCATCCAACTGAGATTCAATTAGATGGATTAAAGAAAATGTTACATGGTACGAATACAATGTTGGCCGGCTATTTAATAATTTTTGAAAAAGACTACAATCAGTTTTCTAATAGTTCTATTTGTGAAATGTGCAAATCATTTCAAGAGTTATTTGATTTTATGTACTCAAGGGAAGATATTCAAACCAAATTGGAATTTAATAAACGTATCAAATTACTAAAGAAGAATAGTACATTCTTTTGTATAAGAGAAATATTAAAAAATAAATAATCAATTACCGATGAGCGAAATCCAAATTATAATCGCCTTTGATACGCTCCATTGGTGGGTTGTAATAACCATATTTCAAATGTGGAAATTCCTCTTGTATAGCTTCCAATACTTGTTTTACGCCACCAAATTCGCCCGTTTCCGTCATTCCGATTAATCCTAAATACCAATCAGGATCAATATTGAAATTACGCCATTGAATCATATTCAACCCCGTTTCTTTAATTAACGTACGCAAAGCTTCGTATTCTGCATCGGTGTCTGTCATGCCGGGAAATACGAAATAGTTGATGCTCGCCCATTTATTGTAATGACGCATCACTTTCAAACTTTCCACAATATCTTCAAATTGGTAATTGTTGGGACGATAATAAGCGGTGTAAATACTTTTTTGAGCAGAATTTAAACTTACACGTATACTATCTAAACCCACTTCGCACAATTTTTTTACAGCATCTGGTTTAGATCCATTTGTATTTATATTGATACTTCCTTTATCCGTTTTGCTACGAATTGCAATGATGGATTCGCGAATGGTTTCCCACATAAGTAATGGTTCGCCCTCGCAACCTTGTCCAAAACTTACAATTGGATAAGGTGCATTTTCCAAATGAGGTACGGTATATTCAATAATTTCTTCCGCCGTAGGTTTGAATGTTAGACGATCTTGTGTCGAAACGATTGTTTCTTCTTCTGGTTGGAAGGAGATACAACCGATACAATTCGCATTACAAGCAGGAGAGGACGGTATTGGACACTCCCAACGACTTAACGCAAAATTACGCGCTGCCGGACATTCGTAAGTGTCGACACAATTGTGCATCAAGTGTTGCACAAGACGATTATTGGGATATTTTTCTTTTAGATATTGCGAACCTTCTTTGACCAATTCGCCATCGTAACCTTCACATTCTTGGCGAATGTCTTGTTCGATGCGGACTGCCGGAACTAAATATTTTTCATTATACCAACCAGCAGCCGTATAACAAAATAAAGGCAAAGTTGGTGCATCTTCAATCGTTTCGTACGCTGCTAAAAACAAACCCGTATGTGCAGGAGGTATGAATGCTGCAACAGCCCAACCTTTCTCACAAAGACGCATTTCTCCCGTTTTTACATCAATACCGATGCCTCGACGACCTGGTAATTCGTACAGATTGCCACCATCTGGTAATTCAATCCAATCTTCTAATGGAACTTCAAACGCGTCCCAGCCCTCACGACCAACCGTATATAAAGTTTGGTCTTCATAAATATTACCTTGTCCATCCGAATACATTAAAAAGGGAGAATGTTTTAATCGCATGCTGCAAAGGTAAATCGAAATTAGGAACTGATAAATTGAACTTTTTTATTTCGTATTGCAAAATAAATTTATCGTAATTCAATAAAAATATTTTGTAATTTGAACTTGTAAATATAATTTTGGTAAAAACTTTCGTTATGGGAAAAAAGATTTTAAAATGGGCAGTGATATTAGGAGGTATCGGATTATTTGCTTTTGTCATTTATAGTACACGAGTAGTAACACATTTTTCATTTCCTAATTCGGAAAGAATATTAGAGGTAGATTCAGTGAATACTACTGATACTAAGCCGAAATTGGATATTATGTCCAGCAAAATAGAGTCCTTGTTGAAACTTTTTGCTGAGAAGAAATCAGAACGCGATTCAGTAAGAGACGAATTTAATTCTTTAACATTCGGATACAGCTTGGGTACTGGTTTGGCAAGTGAAATTATGTTTGTAACTAAAATGGTGGAGTCTAATAAAATTTCTTCAAACTATTATCCTAGATATACTCAAGCATTTATTAAACTACAATGGTTAACTCTCAAAAGAATCAATGAAAATAAAGATATTGACAATTATTTTCCGATGCTTACTTACAGATTTTATAACAATGGAAAATATACCTATTTAGCAAATCATAAGACCAACTATAAAAAGATAAATTTCTTTATCAGGGCTGAAAATGACGAGCTACATAAATATCTTACTTATGATAATTTAAATATTTATGTTCCCCTTAAAGATAATTTCTATTATTCTATATGGAATTGGATAAATATAGTATATACAATTTTCACTGTATTATCTTATCTTTTTATATTCTGGAATTCTGGTTCGTTGTTGCTTGCGATTTCCAATAATAAACCTTTCGAATGGAAGAATGTGATGCGATTAAAACAATGTGTGTGGACGCTGCTAATTCTGATATTTTTACCATACATTTTAATGATAAGTTTATATCTCTGCTTTTATAAAATCTTGAATGGATATGTAGAGATGAAATCTTGGATGGATATCATCAATTGGAAACTTTGGATAATATTGGTGATTTATTTTTCCTTATTTCTTGCATTTTTTAGAGGTAATAAATTGCAAACAGATCAAGAATACACAATTTAAAGGCATGGCAATAATTGTAAACGTAGATGTGATGATGGCAAAGCGCAAAATGTCTTTGAATGAACTGAGCGACAAAGTTGGGATCACTTTGTCCAACCTTTCCATTTTAAAAAATGGAAAGGCAAAAGCGATTCGTATTGAAACGCTGAATGCAATATGTAAAGCATTGGATTGTCAGCCAGGTGATGTTTTAGAATATAGAGAGGATGAATAAACAGATACTGTTCTTTTAATTAACTTGCTGTTGGTTTTTTTCGCTAAAATGTAAAAATATTTTTATGAGCCAGGAAAAATCATCTCAAAATGAAACTATTATAGTTCCATCTAGTCCCATAACTGTAATCAGTGATCCTAATAAAATTAGTACAAGTACCATTATCGAAACCGCACCACGAAAGAATGTGGAAAATACAATCATAAACAATTCTAATACGGTGGTTTTGTTTGATATGGTCGTATTAAAAAATGATCCCAAACCATTGCCTATATTCAAAATCAATTTTGTAAATGATTCTTGGAAGCAGTCCAGATTTTATACAAATAGATATGGAGTCGAGTTTTTCAATATACCAGACGATCTTTTTATTTATGTGGGAAATGTAGATACCGCCAACGTTGGAAAGTATACTGTGAAACCAGCCTTAAATCCCAATGCATCCACAAAGGATATCGAAAATTTCCATTTCAATTTCGATTATGAAGGGGTTGTAATTGTAGCAGATTCAGAAAAAGAAGCATCAGCGTTATACGATCAATCATTAGATGCTAGAAATATTGCAAAACCTCAATATCGTGATATTGATAAAATCATTCATCCAAATGCAGGTTCTACAAAACTATCATTGCTTTTTGGATTATTTGGACATAGTCCATTGTACAACTACATGTTGATTAACTCTTTCCAAAAAAATCTTAATGAGGAAATTACTTCTTTGGATAGTAGAACTCAATTAGGATTATCCAATGGTTTTATTACCAAAAATGAACTAGTCGTTTGGGCAAAAGAAAGTGAAAGTCAAAAAGATTTCAACCAGAAAATAGCACCTTTATTTTTGGCGATCATTCCTACTATTTATGAAAAATATCAAAATCATATAGCCTCCAGAATAGAAACCGATTATATAAAAAGTTTGTCTAATCTAATTAGGTACAATAAAAAATTGGCCATCAATGAAGCTATAAAAGAGTTTAATGCTTGGATAAAAAATGACAGAATAGAAAAAGAAGAATTGGCTAGAAAGAAAGGAATTAAAAATCCGATTTTACCTTATTTCCAAATAGGGGGTACACGTATTCCTGACAAGTTTTTGAATGATGCACAGATTGGAATACCGAAAGAGCTGAAAAGTAATGAGCAGGCTGCGATCATAGCTTCCTCACTTTCATTTATTGCCATTCTTGGTTCTTCTACAGCAATGGTGATCAATGTATCTTCATTGTTTCCTTATTCGGCTCCTTTATTATCGGTAATGACGACGGGAATTGGGATCGTTACAGGCGGTGTTATAGCTGGAATGTCCGTGTTCGCTGCAATATTTACAAGCGTTTTGGAAAAAATAATCCATGATGAAAAATACGGATCTTCGCTCAATAAATTATATGACGAAACTGAAAAGGAGGTCAATTTTAAAGAATTGTTGAAAAAAGAAAATGGAATCAAAATATTGATGATTCACATATTGGACCAGCAAAGGTATCCAAGTCCAAGCCTTAATCTCGATCCTTCAATAAACACTGGTTTGAATTTAATAGATAGTATTTCAAGAGTTAAGCCTATATATTAATGCCTATCTTGTTTTAGTCAAATTTATTTGGACAATGGATCTAAAACCTTTCCAGATAAATTTGGTTTTATCTTCATTTAAATACATTTGGAAATTATCTCCAAGCATATAATTAGAAAGAAATTGATAAGAGATTGGTAGTGAACTTGTTGGTACGGCTTCTTTTATATAATCACTTTCAATTGCTCCAATAACTGAATTGATAGCGTCTATTTGAGCTTCACCAGGTATCGCCAGTAGATGTGATGAATGGCTAAAATAGCCCCAAAAGTGGTTCGCATAAAGTTCGGTTAATAGTAAATAAGGATCGTTTCAATCAAATAGGTATATCAAAGGTAATCATATATGTTAAATATTTAATACAAAAAATGAATATAGAAGTTTTGTTAGATGCAAAACGTCTTTTAGGTATAGTTAAAATTAGTGGCTTTTCGGTTCTTTTAAAGAAGCTAAAATAATAGAGCCGGATAATAGGAATATAGCTGGAAGTACAAGATTGCTGGTTGTGTCTGATATTTTTGAAATATTTTCCAACGCCCAAATACCATTGGTAGTCGACAATTTATGAGCAATGTATGCAGGTTTGATATAAGATGCGTACACAAGTCCAACAATACCGAAAAGCATAAGTAATACTGAAAGGTAAAATTTGAATTTAAAAAGGTTGGTCATAATCAATTTTGAAGAAAGTGGTTTGTTTAAGGGAAATAAAAAAGTCAATTAACATTCTAAAGTTAATTGACTTTTCTAATAAAATAGGTAACTATTTTATCCTAAATATTTTTTACAAAAAGTATTGAATTCTTGCTCCATTGTAAGCGGAACATCATCTTGTATTTCCTTTTGAAAAATTTTATTGTTTTTATAATCGATCGTAAGGATATTGTCTTTGATCATTAGATTTTTTAAATCTTTCCATTCTACATGTTTTTTTGGAAGGGAATTGATCAAAATTCCTGATGCATCGACACCGATTTCTTCTGGAAATTTTACTTGTTTTTCTAATAGTCCAGCCACGATGTATAATACGCCAATGACAATTTTGTGTATTGGAGCCAATAACCATCCCATAGCTGCAAAGAAAAATCCTATTCTAAAATAGGGCTTTTTCTTTTTTCCAAAAATGATCAATATCCACCAAAATAAAACCAAAGCTGTAATAATCCAAAGTGCATACAACTTTACACCATATTGCAATGATTGGGCGCTTGTGTATAAAAACGTCCCAATGGCCGCCAACATCAAGATGTTACAAACGATAGTGATAGGAGTGGTGTTACTTTTTTTTAAGGTAACGATGTAATCAAAATCTTTTGCCATTCTAATTCAAATAATTATTTTTCAAAATTTGGTTACATAGATCCCAAAGTATGTATGCTCCATTCTGTGCATCTGTCCCAATTCTTCCATTGCCGATTTGACAAAGGTCAAAGCCAATGAGTTTTTTGTTTTGTTGGCGCATTAATTTGAGTAAATAACTTATCTGACTATATTCCAACCCACCAATCACTGGAGTATTAGTACTTGGACAATATTTTGGATCAAGACCATCGATATCTAATGAAAGATAAGTTAATTCAGGCAATTGATTTACAATATCTTGTGCAATATCTCTCCACGTTTTTCCTTCATAGATTGCATCTTTAATATCATCATCAAAGAAGGTTTTGATACGATTTTTATTAGCTTCCAAATAATCAAATTCTTCTTCACAATAATCACGTGTAGCTACTTGTATTAATTTTTCGACTTGGGGAGTTTCTTCTAAGATATTACGCATTACACATGCATGAGAAAAATGAAAACCTTCATAAGTTTTTCTTAATTCACAATGTGCATCGATTTGTAGGATCGCAAAATTGTCATGCTTTTCGCCAAGAGCCTTTACGATTCCTTGACTGATGCTATGGTCACCACCAAGTAAGCCAGGAATTTTACCCTTATTGATAATATCTATAGCACGGTCGTAAATCCATTCATTGAGGTAGAGCCCACCTGCATTGATTTCTTTTAAATTTTTGTTCATGAAGCTATTCTGACACACTTCTTGTCCACGGCAAGTATAATCAACCAATAATTCAGCTTCTTTTCGTAAATAATCACTTTTAAGTAAAAGTTTATTGTTGATCTCACGCATATGTATTCCTTTCTTCCATGCTGTTGGATCTTCTTTCCAATGTAAATCAATGTGTATGCTGTGTCTCATTACACTTTCAATACAACGTGCCGTGCCTGGATACACACCTATGGTAGCTTCCCAAGGTACGGGCTGGATAACAAGTTGTGCTTCTTCTTCACTAAAAGGCAAACCAAAAATATTCAACTGAGGATTCCCTGCTGCGTTGGGATCAAAATTCTTTAAATCTATCATAGAATGCTTATAACAATTGCGGTGCAAAATTAGTTCATTATATTGAATGAGCATGAGCTTTGAGTCATATCAATAAGTTTATCTACATTGTGTCTAAAAAATAAGCCCTGATGGAAATCAGGGCCGCAAACTAAAACTAACTGCTTATGAGAAAATTGACTACTTAGCACAAAGGTATATTGAATTTTGACAATATGGAAATCTCTACACAAGATTTCGACAATATTCACTAAATGATAACATTTGGTTTAAATAAAATAGTTGCAACTCAATTGCATTTAGATTTTGTTTAATTTATGAAGAGATCTTGCGTTTGAATTCAACATAAATTCAGAATTTAGAATCAATTTTGGAATATTAAAAATTAACATAGGTGAAATGAATATATTAATCATTGAAGATGAAATCTCGCTCTCGGAAAGTATTTGTACTTATTTGAAAGAAGATCAATACTTGTGTGAAGTTGCTTATGATTTTGAAACGGGCATGGAAAAAGTGCTTTTGTATGATTATGCATGTATCATTTTGGATATTGGATTGCCTGGTGGAAGCGGATTAGAAATATTGCAAGAATTAAAAAAAGAAAATAAATTGGATGGGGTTTTAATTATTTCTGCAAAAAACTCTCTATCAGATAAAATTGTTGGTTTGGAAACAGGTGCCGATGATTATTTGGCAAAGCCATTTCATTTACCCGAATTGAAAGCTCGAGTCAATGCAATTATTCGTAGGAAAAAGTTTGATGGTAACAATACACTTGATTTTGACATGTTACATATTGATCTGCTGTCAAAAACAGTTTCAGTGGAAGGTGTATTGCTAGATCTTACCAAAAAAGAATACAATCTATTATTGTTCTTCATTTCCAATAAAAATAAGGTTATTAGTAAAAATTCTATCGCGGAACATTTATGGGGAGATTATATGGACGTCGCCGATAATTATGATTTCATCTACGCACATATTAAAAATTTGCGAAAAAAAATGCTCAAAGCTGGTTGCGATGATTATATTAAATCGGTTTATGGAATGGGATATAAGTTTTCTCTTTAAAGCATTTTAAACTTTTAAAATTCCTTTCGATCAAATAAGACTCACCAAATTTCTATTCAGATTTTCTACAGATTTGAATAGAAATTTTGCATTTATACTACGTTGATAATGAATATTTTTTATAAAAAGCCTCAAAATAGATTTGCCTTGATTTGGAATTTCATGTTTTTGATGCTATTTCTTTCGTTTATAGTTCGTTTGCTGCTAATGTTTTATTGTTGGAAAAAGGCGGATTTGAATGTTATTGAGATTTTTCAAGTATTTCTAAAAGGATTATTTTTTGATATTGGTACTGCTTCTTTGTTTGCTATTCCAGGAATTATTTACTTCTTACTTTTTCCGGTAAAATATATCGGAAGTAAAGTAGATAAGATATTGGTTTATACCGGAGTATTTCTTAGTTTATTTATCTTGAGTTTTTCTTTTTTTGCAGAGTTTACATTCTGGGATGAATTTCAAAGTCGATTCAATTTTATTGCGGTTGATTATTTAATATACACGTACGAAGTCGTTAATAATATCAATGAATCTTATCCATTACCGCTTCTAATTGCGAGTATGATCTTGATGACATTAACGATGATGTGGTTATTAGGCAAAATGAAAGCTTTCAAAATTACTTTTGCTGCGCGTCCAATATTCATCAATAAGCTCATTCCATTTGCTTTAATAAGTGGCATTGCAATTTTATTTATGGCATTCGTTCCCAATCGTTGGGCCGAAACGGTATCTAATAGATATGAACAAGAATTAACGAAAAATGGAATTTATTCTTTTTTTGCTGCGTATCGGCAAAATGAACTCTCCTATGATAACTTTTATATAAGTGCAGATGAGAAAAAATCGCTTGGACTGGTACGTCAATCTATGCAAAGAAAAAATGTGCAATTTGTTAATAATGAAGATATTACAAGATTTGTAAAAGATTCTGGAACGGAATTACATCCCAATGTAATCATGATTACAATTGAAAGTTTTAGTGCAAGCTTTATGCAACATTTTGGAAACGATAAAGCGATTACGCCATTTTTAGATAGTTTGGCTGATAGGAGCGTTTTGTTTACTAACTTGTATGCGACGGGAACGCGTACCGTTCGAGGGATGGAAGCATTGACGCTTGCAATACCGCCAACGCCGGGAAATAGTATTGTTAGACGTACGGATAATGGTGGATTATATACAGTAGGATCCGTTTTTCAATCAAAGAATTATTCGCGTACATTCTTTTATGGCGGTGATGGTTATTTTGATAATATGAATGATTATTTTTCAGGAAATGGTTTTGATATTGTTGATCGCGGTAGAACCGATCTTCCAGGTGATGAATTGCCAACCAAACGTACCATGATCCCAGATGAATTGGTTCATTTCAAAAATGCTTGGGGGATTGATGATGAGGATTTATTTGATGCGGTAATTCAGCAAGCAGATGTGCAATCCAAACAATGGAAGCCATTTTACAATTTTATCATGACCACTTCAAATCATAAACCTTATACCTATCCCACAGGAAAAATCGATATTCCCTCAGGCTCAGGTAGAGATGGAGCGGTGAAATATACGGATTACGCTATCCGAAAATTTATTGGAAAAGCTTCGCAAAAGTCTTGGTTTAAAAATACGGTCTTTGTAATTGTTGCAGATCATTGTGCGAGTAGTGCCGGTAAAGATGCGATCGATATCTCTAAATATCATATTCCTTGTATGATCTATAATTTACCTGATTTTAATAATATGAAAATCAATAAATTATGTTCTCAGATAGATATTTATCCGACCTTATTTCATTTGTTGCATTGGAGTTATACAAGCAAATTTTTTGGAGAAGATGTCTTGGATAATGCATTTGTTCCTAGAGCATTGCCAGGTTCATATCAAGAATTGGGATATGTTGTTGGTCAAAAAATGGGAATATTAAGCCCTGTGAAAAATTTTGAAACATATTCAATTTCCACAGATTTCGAAAAAGAAAAGAAAGATGCCAAAGCAGATAATAATATATTACCAATGAATATTGCTTATTACCAAACTGCCTATGATTTATATAAAAAAGGTGCATTAAAACAGTAAAAATACCAATTGTCTTCAGTTTTGGGTTGGTTCTTTGCTCAAAATAATGTCACTGATAATGAAGTATTTAGTTTTCTTTTTCGGGATCTTTTTCACATTTCAAAAAATACAAGCACAGACAATAAAAGGCCAAGTCGTGGACAGTACGATGAGCGGTCCGATCAATTTTGCAGATGTGCGTTTGTTCAAAATAAAAAATCAGCAAACTCCTTTATTTATAACATCCACCGATAGTTTGGGTAATTTCCAAATTACATCCAAAGACAGCGG
Source organism: Rhizosphaericola mali (assembly GCF_004337365.2). Classification (GTDB taxonomy): domain Bacteria; phylum Bacteroidota; class Bacteroidia; order Chitinophagales; family Chitinophagaceae; genus Rhizosphaericola; species Rhizosphaericola mali. Next base: position 403,560 of record NZ_CP044016.1, read on the forward strand.
CAATTTCTTATTGAAAATTGCTGCTGTAGGCTATCGGGTATTTACACAAAATATTCATTTAAATACAGGGGTCAATAATTTGCAACCTATCTTATTAGGACCTGATAATCAATTATCTGGCGTTGTCGTTACTTCAACTGCCAAATTGGTACAAAATAAAATGGATAAGATCGTTTACAACGTTGAGAAAGATCTTACGTCCCAAGGTGGCATGGCAACAGATGTATTGAAAAAAGTGCCCATGGTATCTGTAGATCCAGATGGAAATGTGGATTTATTGGGACAATCGAATATCAAATTTCTCATTAATGGGAAAAATTCCAGCATGTTTGGTTCTAATGTTGCGGATGCGTTGCAGACGATTCCAGCAAGTCAGATCAAAAGTATTGAAGTCATTTCTAGCCCTGGAGCCAAATATGATGGAGAAGGTACAGGGGGCATTATCAATATAATTTTGAAAGACGATAAGATGCAAGGTGTCAATGGCAATGTGAGTCTTGGTGCCGGTACACGTCTTCAAAATGGAGCATTTAACCTAAATATGCGTAAGGGAAAATTTGGGGCAAATGTCTATTTTAGTTCTAATAATCAACGTCGTGTAACGACCAAAATCCATAATGTACGTAATTCTTGGGACTCTACAGCGAAGACTAATACGGCGCTTTCTCAAGCGGGTAATGGTACTTTTAAGAAATTTGGCTATCAGACGGGCATGGGATGGAATTGGGATCTTTCTGCAAATGACGTCCTTACTGGAGGTTTTGGATACAAACATCAAGTGCGTACCAATACGTCCAACTATGATCAAGAAAACGTTGTAACAGATTGGAATTCAAATGATTTAGTAAGTCAAACAGGGAGTTATTACAGAAGTTATAATAACCATATCCGAAATACAGTTGATTGGAATGTAGATTACAAACATAATTTCAAAAGGGATGGTCAGACTTTGGAATTTATCTACAATGCTTCCAATGCAAGTGATCAATTGGATTACTACAATAACCGATATGCAGACGTGAATGCAAGCGCATTTACAGGAACCTTAAGTAATAATATAGGTCATGATAATTTATCCGAATTTAGTTTGGATTATGTACAACCGCTTGGTGGTACGTTCAAATTATTAACAGGTGGTAAAGCTGCTTTCCGAAATTTGCGTAGCGCAACAGATGTGTATGGCACAGATGCTGATATTTCTGATAATCAATTAAATACAGCATTAAGTAATCATTTAACCTATCATCAAAAAGTGTATGCAGGCTATGCCTCTTTGAATTTTTCATTAGGTAGTTGGTTAAATGTGGAATCAGGTATGCGCATCGAGCAAACGAATATAGACGCAACTTATTCTAATGCAAGTAATTATAGCATTCCCAATTATCATACTTGGTTGCCAAGTGTAACGATCGAACATCCATTTGACAATGACAAACAAAGCATCAAAATCAGCGTTTCACGAAGAATTCAAAGGCCTGATTATAAGTTTTTAAATCCATCGATTGATGCAACGGATCCTTACAATCTATCCTCTGGTAATCCCTATTTGAAACCTGAGAAAGCAACGATGACTCAATTTACCTATTCTAATAATTTTTCCAACAAGACAATGTTATCTGCAACCTTGTTCTGGAGACATAATCAAAATGATATCCAACCATACATCAATTATTATGACACTTACCAGATCGGAGATAGCATGTATAACAATGTTGCCTTAAGCACGTATCAAAACATTGGTTACGAAGATCAATATGGTATGAATATGTTCGGATCGGCTGCGCCATTTAAAGGAATGACCATACGAGGAAATATTACTTTATTAGAAAAACACATTGTAAATCAATTCCCTCCGCAGAATGTTATCAATAATTTGGAATACAGAATTAATTTCAACGCAGATTATCAAATTACCAAAACAATGATGGTAGAAGGTTTCGGAAGTTTCCGTTCTGCGAGATATGAAGTGCAAGGCCGTTTCCCATCTTTCACCAATTATACATTTGCCATCAGAAAACAAATATGGAAGGACAAAGGAAGTTTGGCATTTAATATGACCAATCCATTTGCCAATGATATAAGTCAACGAGTTGTGCAAAAAGGTACTAATTTTAACTTAAATCAATTGCGTCAGATTCCTTTTAGATCATTTGGTATCACATTTACCTATAAATTTGGAGGATTGCGTTTGGGTGATAAGAAAAAAGAAGATGAGGATAATACGCCAGCGACCATGGATATCAGTGGTTCAAATTCATAATAAGTGAAATTAGTAAAGAAATATAATAAGGTTACCATTTGGTCTACTTTGATCATTTTATTTATCGGTAGTATTTGTTTTGCATTGATTACCAGATGGATATTGATGAGGCAGCTCAATTTGGAACTAAAAGAAGAGGAGCAGGAGATCAAGGAATTTGTTCACCAAAATCAAGCCTTACCTGCTCCAATTTCTTTCAAAGGAGAGTCTGTATTTTTTGAACGAACACATGGACCAATTGAAAGAAAAATTAAAAATGAATATCGATTTGAAAAGATTGATCAGAAAAAGCGTCCCAGATTTCATATATATCGCAAAATAGAATTTCCCATTTACTTAAAAGATCAATGGTATAGCGGTAAAGTTATTCGCTCTCAAGCTGAGACGGAAGATTTAATACAATTGTTGGCATTATGTACTTTGGGACTAATGGCGCTTTTAATTATTACCTTGTCAATTTCTAATAGATTGATAATGCGTAAATTATGGGTTCCTTTTCAGAATACTTTAGATAAAGCAAAAGCGTTTAATTTGGCAGGAGATAAGCCAATCCAATTGGAAAATTCCAATATTGACGAGTTTAATGAATTGAATAGTGCTTTATTAGTTATGGCAAAAAAAGCAAGAACGGAATATGAATCTTTAAAATCATTTTCTGAAAATGCTTCGCATGAAATCCAAACACCTTTGGCAATTATAAAATCCAATTTGGAGGTTTTAATGCAAACCGATTTGATGAATGAAGCGATTGGTAAAAATATTCAAAATGCATTAAACGCAAGTCAACGATTATCCAAAATGACAGCATCTTTATTACTGCTTACCAAAATTGAAAATCGTCAATTTGTTAATGTTTGCGAAGTGGACTTAATGAACGTAACAAACGAAATATTAGATACTTATGATGAATTATTACAAAATAAAAATATTGAAATTCGGAAAAATATTATTGCACATCCTATCGTAAATATGAATGATGTTTTAGCGGAAGTACTCATTAGCAATTTGATCAAGAATGCTATTAGACACAATTTGGAATCTGGATTTATTGAAATAAATGCAACAAAAAATTCTATAGAATTTGCCAATCCTGGTGCCAAATTAAATATTTCTCCAGAAGCGCTTTTTCAGAGATTCAAAAAAGAAACCAATTCCAATCAATCGTTGGGACTAGGTTTATCTATTTCGCAATTGATAGCCGAACAATATCATCTAAAATTGGACTATATTTATGAAAATCAATTACATAAATTAAAAATTCAAATATTGTAAATGGCTGACTTGGTATTAGAATTAAAAAATGTTGGCTTTCGGATAAAGGATAAATCCTTGTTTGATCAACTTAATTTGCAATTACAACCGGGTGAAAATATTACGTTAACAGGACCATCTGGTACAGGAAAAAGTACTTTACTGAAACTCATTGCTTTACTGGAAATACCTCAAAAAGGAGAGATTTTTTTTCAAAGTACAAATATCGATCAACTTAATCCATTTGAATATAGGAGACAAGTGTCTTATTGCTTTCAATCTCCACATTTATTTGGTGAAAAAGTCGTTGAAAATTTTCAATTCCCATTTCAAATTAGAGGTGTTCAATATGATGAAAATGAAGTATTTAAATATTTGAAAATATTTCAATTAGAAGAAAATACCATTGGAAAAGATACCAATGTTTTGTCGGGAGGAGAGAGGCAAAGAGTTGGACTCATTCGCAATCTATTATTTTTACCCAAAATCTTATTGTTGGATGAAATTACTAGCAATTTGGATGAGGAAAACAAGCATATTATGCGAACTGCTTTGCAATCTATCATGTCCAAAAATAATATTGCATCAATCTCAGTAACGCATGATGTCGAAGAAATTGCAGCTGCTGGTAATCAATTATTTACACTAGAAAATCAAAATATTCATCGTAAAATATGAAAAATGTAACCGATATGAGTGACATGGCGTTAGTCTACGCAGCATTGCTAGTATTAGTTGCCATAATTCTCTCCAATTATCAGAAATTAAAACTTGAAAAGTCAATAATTATCAGCGTATTGCGTGCGATTGTACAGCTATGTGCTGTTGGTTATTTGTTGAAATATATCTTTCAAGTCAATAATTTTTGGTTGACGCTCGCGATGTTCTTATTTATTTGTTTCAATGCAAGTTGGAATGCAAAAAAGCGTAGTAAAAATCTCTCCAATAGTTTTACGATTTCCTTTTTGTCGATTACCGTCGGCTGTGTGATGACCTTGTCGATCTTAATTTTTTCGGGAAGTATTCATTTTTTGCCTTCACAAGTCATTCCGATAACAGGTATGATTGCGGGCAATGCAATGGTTGCAGTCGCATTATTATTTAATCAGTTACGTGATGGTTTCCAATCACATAGACAAGAAGTATTAGAAAAAATAGCCTTAGGTGGTACAGTCAAACAAGTATCTAGTCAAATAACCAAAAACGCCATTCGCTCCGCCTTAATTGCTTCTTTAGATACGGCGAAAACGATGGGATTGGTAAGCTTGCCTGGAATGATGTCGGGATTAATATTTGCAGGTATCGATCCGATAAAAGCGATTAAATTTCAGATAATGGTGGTTTTCATGTTGTTAGGAACATCAACAGTCTCGACTTTTATTGCCGCAAATATGGGATCGCATCAATTTTTTGATAAAAAATATCAGACTTTAAAATAACAAAACATGCTATAAAGCATGTTTTGTTGGAGAAAAATTAGTTCACAGGTTCTTCGTCTGTGATATTATTATCTTTTTTGAATTTTTCAGTCTCTTCACTGAATATGGTAAACAAATCATCGACGCCTTCAAGATTTTTATCTACATTTTCATAAATGGTTGATAAATATTTAGTTAGGGTTTTGTTATCCAAATTGATATTGTCCGTTTCTATTTGACCAATTTTTTTGATAACTGCAGTTTGGCTGTTTTTCAGATCTTCTAACTCACGAACTATTTTAGCCATTAAAGAATATTTTTCTCTTTTGTCCATAATGATGTTTTTTGGTTAAAAAATGTTTTCCAAAATGAATTTTTCCAACAACCATACCATGCCAAAAAAAACGTGGTATTTTAACATAACACTTTGATTTTAAAAAAATTAAATATTATGAATCATATTTCTATTTTGAGTTAATAAAAATTGCTATACCATAGGAACATGCCTTCCTACGACTTTGATTTTTGGTTGCTTTTTATCAAGATAAAGTATCGGAAAAATGCCAAATATTATCTTCTTGACATTCCTTTTATAATGTAAACTATATCAATTACCTTCGCGCGCAAGATTCAATGGCGAAAAAAACTATTTTACTGAATGATTAGTGCAAAAAATGTGTCGCTCGCGTATGGTAAACGCGTGCTTTTTGATGAAGTAAATATCAATTTCATTAAAGGAAATTGTTATGGTGTGATTGGGGCAAATGGAGCAGGAAAATCAACTTTTTTAAAGATTTTAAGTGGTGATATTGAGCCAAATAAAGGTTCTGTAGAAATTTCTCCAGGAGAGAGATTGGCGTTTTTGAAACAAAACCAATTTGAATTTGATAATGAGACAGTTATCAATACCGTTCTAATGGGGCATGAGAAATTGTGGAAATTGCAACATGAAAAAGATGCGATCTATGCAGATCCTGAAGCTTCAGAAGACGATTACATGCGTGCTGGCGAAATGGAAGCCGAGTTTGGAGAAATGGGTGGTTATGAATCCGAAAGTAATGCAGGTAGCTTACTTACAAGTTTGGGTATTTCTTCTGATATGCACCATTCTTTGATGAAAGATATTCCTTCCAATATGAAAGTGCGTGTATTGTTGGCACAAGCTTTATTTGGAAATCCTGATATTCTATTATTAGATGAGCCTACCAATGGTTTGGATATTGAAACGATTGGTTGGTTGGAAAATTTCTTGGCTGAATATCAAAATATTGTATTAGTTGTCAGTCATGACCGTCACTTTTTGGATGCTATTTGTACACACGTTGCGGATGTGGATCGTCACAAAATCAAAGTGTACTCTGGTAACTACTCTTTCTGGTATGAAAGTAGCCAGTTGATGGCTCGTCAGATTGCGGATAAGAATAAAAAAATGGAAGACAAGCGTCAAGCTTTATTGGACTTCATCGCCCGATTCAGTGCCAACGCTTCCAAATCGAAACAAGCAACTTCTCGTAAGAAAGCTTTGGATAAATTAAATATTGAAGAGATCGAACCATCTAACAGACGTTATCCAGGTATCATCTTCCAACCGTTGCGTGAAGTAGGTAATCAGATTTTGAATGTTGAAAACCTTAAAAAATCGAATGATGGAGTTACCTTATTTGATAAAGTATCTTTCAGTGTAAATAAAGGTGATAAAATTGCCTTTTTGAGTCAGAATCCATTGGCTATCACGCAGTTCTTCGAAATTATTAATAATAATTCAACTGCAGATAGTGGTAAATTTGAATGGGGTACAACTATTACTAAAGCATATCTTCCGATAGAAAATAGTGAGTTTTTCAAAGAAGGTTTGACTTTATTGGATTGGTTACGCCAATATGTGCCTGAACATGTAACGGATGCAGATGAACCATTTTTACGTGGATTTTTTGGTAAAATGTTGTTTGCCGGTGATGAGATCATGAAGAAAACAAATGTATTAAGTGGAGGAGAAAAAGTACGTTGTATGGTCAGCCGTATGATGTTGCAAAATCCAAATGTGATCGTATTAGATCAGCCAACCAACCACTTAGATTTGGAATCTATCCAAGCGTTCAACGAAAGTTGTCAGAATTTCCCTGGAATCGTGTTGTTGACTTCTCATGACCATACATTTATGCAAACTGTTGCGAATCGAATCATCGAATTAACGCCAAATGGTATCATCGATCGTTTGATGGACTTCGACGAGTATTTGAAAGATGAACGAGTTAAACAATTGCGTTCAGAAATGTATAAATAAATCATTAATAATTGAAAATGAATAATTTATAATTAATTGTAGATATTAATATCAACTGAAAATGTTACTAGAATATTTCCAGTTGATATAATTAATTATAAATTAACATCGTTTTTTAAGGAATAAAAAGAAATTTGGACAAAAATACATTGGCGAAGAAACCAACGATATTAATTACAAATGATGACAGCGTATCTGCTCCAGGTATAAAAGCTTTGGTAGAAGCAGTCAAGGATTTGGGTAAAGTTTATGTTGTCGCTCCAGATAAGCCTCAAAGTGGTATGGGACATGCGATTACGATTAATCACCCCTTGAGACTGAGCCAAGTGACTTATTTCGGAGATGATGTGGCTGAGGCTTGGCAAGTGAATGGAACACCAGTAGATTGTGTTAAGTTGGCGGTGGATAGAGTATTACATGGTCATCCAACTATTTGCTTGAGCGGTATCAATCATGGAGCAAATCATTCCATCAATGTAATTTATTCGGGTACAATGTCTGCAGCTTTGGAAGCAGCTATAGAAGGTATTCCAAGTATTGGATTTAGTTTGCTTGATTTCAGTGTAGAAGCTGATTTTTCTGCAGCAAAAGTATATGTGAAAAAAATTGTACAAGCATTTTTAGCACAGACGTTGGAACCGCATACTTGCTTGAATGTCAATATTCCTGCTGTACCAGAAAATTTAATTCAAGGGGTAAAAATATGCCGTCAAGCTTATGCCAAATATGAAGAAAATTTTGAAGAGCGAAAGGATCCTTCTGGCAAAAGTTATTATTGGTTGACGGGTGCTTTTGTTAATTTTGACAAACAAAAAGATTCAGATGTGTGGGCTTTGGAAAATAATTATGTGAGCATCGTTCCTGTAACATTTGATCTGACCAATTATCCTTTAAGGGAAAAATTGGAAAAAACTTTTAAATTATAATACGTGTTTTTAACTAAAGATAATTTCAAATTAGGACTGATTCTGGGGATTATAGCTCCGGTATTCGGTCTTTTTTTGTATTATTTTCTGAAGTTTGCAAAGACCTTTTCATTAGGAGAATTCTTTCAGATTTTAATGAATCACAAACCTTTGATAACTGCGATCTCCAGCTTTTCCTTATTAGCGAACGCAGTATTATTCACCATTTACATCAATACGAGAAAGGACAGTACGGCGAAGGGAATTTTTATCGTTACCTGTTTCTATGCAGTCATTGCCCTTGTATTAAAATTATTTGTCAAATAGAATGAAGAAAAAGAACAATGCATTGGTCAATTTTTTTCTATTGATTTACAACATCTACGCATTTTCAGTTTTTTTCCTTCTAATGCTTTTCGTGGCATTTTTTGTTTTCGTTTTTGCATTTTTTCCTGAACCTCAAAGCGGTAATTTGATTTATCGTGTTTTGCGCGTATGGGCATTAACTTGGTTTACCTTAATAGGTATTAAATTAAGGGTAAAAGATGAGACTAACGAAGATGCCAATGCGTCCTATATATTTGTGTCCAATCATCAATCTTATATGGACATCCCTGTATCAGTAGCTGCGATCAGAACACCCTTTCGAATATTAGGAAAAATAGAAATGTCCAAAATCCCACTATTTGGATTTATTTATAAAAAAGCAGTGATTTTGGTGGATCGTAGCAGCGCCTTGCGTCGGTCAGAAAGCTATATCAATCTTCGTAATACGATAAAAAAAGGACTCTCGGTGTTAATCTATCCAGAAGGAACATTTAATGAAACGGGTAAGCCTTTGAAAGAATTTTATATTGGCGCATTCAAATTGGCAATCGAGACACAGACGCCGATTAAGCCAATTATTATATTAAACACATTGGATCGTTTACATTATTCAAGCGTATTTTCATTAAATCCAGGAAAAATGAATGCTATTTATTTACCTAGTATTTCTGTTACAGGATATACCAAAAATGATTTAGACAAATTACGTGATAAAGTCTATGATATAATGTCGCAATCGATTTCGCGATATAATCAGAAATAAAAAATATTATTCATTTATTTTCGCAAAAATTAAAAGAAAATGAGCAAAATACTTGTAACTGGAGGCTGCGGATATATTGGTTCGCATACCGTAGTAGATTTGATTGAAAATGGATTTGAAGTAATATCCATTGATGATAATTCTAAATCTTCAGATGATAGTTTGCAAGGAATAAAGAAAATCACGGGTAAAGAAATTAAAAATTACAAAGTAGATTTAAAAGATTTTCCTTCTGTAGATGCGGTATTTAAAGAAAACCAAGATATCGCAGGTATTATACATTTCGCAGCTTATAAAGCAGTAGGAGAGTCTGTCGATTTGCCATTGGAATATTATGAAAATAATTTATTTGGCTTAATAAACGTATTGAAATGCGTACGTGAATATAAAATTGGTGCATTTGTATTCTCCTCTTCTTGTACTGTTTATGGCAATCCTGATGTGATTCCAGTAACGGAACAATCTCCTACTAAACCTGCAGAATCTCCCTATGGCGCTACAAAGCAAATGGCAGAAACTATTTTACAAGATTTTGCCAAAGTATCTCAAGATACCAAAGTCATTTTATTAAGATATTTCAATCCAGTAGGAGCACATCCTTCTATAGAATTAGGAGAAGTGCCAATAGGAAAGCCACAAAACTTAGTGCCTGCAGTTACACAAACAGCCATCGGTAAATTGCCACAGATGAAAGTTTGGGGAGACGATTACGATACAAGAGATGGCAGTTGTTTACGTGATTTTATCCACGTTTCAGATATCGCACATGCACATACTTTGGCATTCCAATACATGGATGAAGGAAAATCAAAATCCAATTGCGAAATCTTCAATTTGGGTTCTGGAAATGGAGTAACCGTTTTGGAAGTAATTAAAGCTTTCGAAAAAGTTAGTGGTGTAAAATTGAATTATGTAATCGGGCCAAGACGTGCCGGAGATGTCATTGCAATATATGCAAATAATCATCATGCAGTATCAGAATTGAATTGGCATTTAAAATATGATTTGGATGATATGATGCGTACAGCGTGGGAATGGGAGCAAAAACTTCAAAAATTGGGTAAATAGCCAATTTACACCACAAAAAAATCATAAAATCCCAAATTTTAGAGATAAAATTTCGCATCGTTGGTAAAAAAATGCGAAGATTTCAGTAACATTGCAATCGCAAAAAATAGAAATATGCTAAAAGATACCATCAAAGTTCAAAATGAAAAAGAAACCCGCGCTGGTTTCGGAGAAGGAATATACGAATTAGGTAAAAAAAATAAAGATGTCATCGCTTTAACAGCGGATTTGGCAAGCTCTTTTAAATTAGAGCCTTTTATTAAAGATTTCTCTGACAGATATATTGAAGTTGGTATTGCGGAAGCAAATATGATAGGTATAGCTGCAGGTTTGACTATTGGCGGTAAAATTCCTTTCACTACTACATTTGCTAACTTTAGCACAGGTCGTGTGTACGATCAGATTCGTCAAAGTGTAGCATACAGTAACAAAAATGTCAAAATTTGTGCGAGCCACGCAGGTCTTACTTTAGGTGAAGATGGTGCAACTCACCAAATTTTAGAAGATATTGGTATGATGAAAATGTTACCAGGAATGACAGTAATCAATCCTTGTGACTTTAATCAAACAAAAGCAGCAACTATCGCGATTGCTGATTACAAAGGACCTGTTTATTTGCGTTTCGGTCGTCCAAAATGGCCAAATTGGACTCCAGTAGATGGTAGCGATTTCGTTATCGGTAAAGCACAAGTTATGGCAGAAGGTACAGATGTTACTATCTTCGCTTGTGGTCACATGGTATGGAAAGCTATTGAAGCTGCAATGGCTTTAGAAGAAGAAGGTATCAGTGTTGAAGTTATCAATATCCACACAATCAAACCTTTGGATGAAGAAGCTATCGTAAAATCTATCTCAAAAACTGGTGCTGCGGTTACCGTTGAAGAGCATAATATTTGGGGTGGTTTGGGTGAAAGCGTTGCACACGTAGCAGCTGCTAAATTCCCAGTTCCTATTGAATTAGTAGGAACAAAAGATACTTTCGGAGAAAGTGGTACTCCAGAACAATTATTAGCAAAATATGGTTTGGATACACCAAATGTTATCGAAGCAGTACAAAAAGTTTTAGCTAGAAAAAATGCTTAATTTTTAAAGCATTTATTCTATAAAAATAAAGTGCAAATAAGCCCGTTTTAATATATCTTTATTATAACGGGTTTGTTTTTTAAATTTTTAACAAACATTAATGCATCAAGACGATTCCAGCTTAATTTTCCAGTTTAGACAAGAGAAAACTAGAGAAAGCGCTTTTAATGCAATTGTCAAAAAATACCAAGAGAAACTGTATTGGCATATCAGGAGATTAGTCATATCTCATGATGATGCTGATGATGTTTTGCAAAACGTATTTATAAAAGTTTGGAATGCACTTGGCAATTTTAGAGAAGATAGCCAATTATATACTTGGCTTTATCGTATAGCGACCAATGAAAGTTTGACTTTTATTGAGCAACAAAAGAAACGCAGCACGGCAAGTTTTGAAGATATGGAAGAAAACCTTACCAATAAAATCAAAGCAGAACCTGGATTTGAATCTCAAAAAATTGAATGGAAATTACAATTAGCCATTCAAAGTCTTCCCGAAAAGCAAAGAGCTGTATTTAATCTGAGGTATTATGATGAGATGCCGTATGAAAAAATGAGTGAAATTTTGCATACAAGTGAAGGTGCACTGAAGGCAAGTTATCATCATGCTGCCAAGAAAATAGAAACTTTTTTAAAAAATGAAATCGATAATTAAACATTCGACACTTTTTACCATCTAATAAGTAATGTTAGTTTGTTATGGAAAATAGAAATGATTTAATTATAGAGGAGTTACAAGCTATTTCTTGTCCGATTTTGGCAGGATGCAACATTACGCTTCCTTACTCAACACCGTCCAATCAATATGACTTGGAACTTATTTTGCGACTAGAAGATAGTTTGCACATAAAGCGATGGGGTAAATATGTCCCATTTGAATTACCTAATAATTATTTTGAAGAATTACCTGGTATCATACAGGGTAAAATCTCTTTAGTAGAAGAGGATGAAGATGATTTGATTTCTTTTCCTGCCAAAGAAATGCCTTTCGGTATACCTACTGGTTATTTTGAAAATTTTAAAGTAAATATCCCGGAAGATATAGCAGAAAATTTAGTAGAAGAAAACGAGCATACCGTTCCGCTCAAGGATAAAGGTAAAATGGTTAACTTGATATCTTCTTATTTGAATAAATATTCGGTTGCTGCAATTTTACTGTTGATGTTTAGTGTTTCTAGTGGTGTATTACTTCGTTTTAAAGAAAATAAAAAATTTTATGAAGCGATGAATAATATGAATATCAAGGAGGAGATTGCACAAGTAAGCACGGAAGATATTTCTAATTATCTTAATGATACACCATCTAAAAATATTGATTATTTGATAAATCCAACAAATTCTAATAAAACATATTCTTTGCCAGTGTATGATGATTTTGATTCTAATTTGTTGCAATCTAATAGTCCTAAAGAGATTGAAGAATACTTAACTGACGACTATGATATTCTCTAATTTGAAAGAAGGAGAAAATCTTAAAAAAATGGTAAAAAAGATATTTTTACTTGTTAGTTTAGTTATTAGTACTTACCTTTGTGCTGCACAAGGGATCAATGGACAAAAGAGTAAGTTAGAAACTATTAAAATGGCTTACGTAACTAAAGTCTTAAATTTGCAACCCTCGGAAACACAATCTTTTTGGAGCACTTATAATTTATATTTAAATGATGTGCAATCAATTCGACAAACGTTTCCCAATGATGAAATAAAATTTGATGAACATGTAGTTAAAGTTAAAAAAAACTACAGCAAAAAGTTCTTAAAAATTTTAAAAGATCCAAATAGAGTAAATAAAACTTTTACTTTGGAACGAAAATATAGATCAGTATTAAAAAAAGAATTGATAGGTCGTTCAAATTCGAACAGTTAATTCTTAATAATTAAAATATTTCAGTTTTACTGAAAAAAATAGGTGTTTTTCATAGGTTAGCAACGGCCAGCTTTTTCTAAAGCAGGCCCTTTTTTTTGCCTATAATCGTCGATATTCTCGAAAATCAGAAGTAAATTGCCTCATATTTTAATAGTTATACATGCTTACTAAAAGAATTATCCCGTGTTTAGATATTAAAGATGGACGAACGGTAAAAGGAATCAATTTTTTAGAATTAAAAGATGCCGGCGATCCTGTTGAATTAGGAAAATTATATGCGGAAAATGGTGCCGATGAGTTAGTCTTTCTTGATATAACTGCAACTGTAGAAAAGAGAAAGACATTGAGTGAATTAGTATATAAAATATCTCATCATATTAATATTCCATTTACAGTAGGTGGAGGAATTTCAAGTGTTGAAGATGTTCGTATTTTATTAGACAATGGTGCCGATAAAATTTCGGTAAATACTTCTGCGTTCAAAAGGCCAGAATTGATTAGTGAGTTATCGAAAGAATTCGGGAGCCAATGTGTAGTTCTTGCGATAGACACCAAAAAGGAAGAAGATGGAGAATGGTATGTTTATCTCAATGGTGGTCGATTAAAAACAGATACAAAATGTTTGGATTGGGCAAAGCAAGGTGTTGAATTAGGAGCAGGAGAGATTTTACTTACGTCAATGAATAATGATGGAACTAAAAACGGATTTGCGATGGATATTACACGTTTATTATCCGAAAATCTTTCTGTTCCGGTAATTGCAAGTGGTGGAGCTGGCACTATGGAACATTTTTCAGATGTATTCAAAGGTGCACATGCAGATGCGGCTTTGGCAGCGAGCATTTTTCATTTTAAAGAAATTGAGATTGGTGATTTAAAACAATATTTATCTGATCAAGGAATTCCGGTTAGAAAATCATTGTAATATTTTTATAAAATTCAAATAATGACAGTTAATTATTCAAAATATTCAGATGGATTGGTTCCTGCCATTGTACAGGATACAGCGACTTTAAAAGTGTTGATGCTTGGATTTATGAATGAAGAAGCATTAAATAAAACAAATGAGCTAGGTAAAGTAACCTTTTGGAGTAGAAGCAAAAATAGACTTTGGACAAAAGGTGAGGAGAGTGGTAATTTTTTGATTTTGAAAGATATCAAAGTGGATTGTGATAGCGATACTCTTTTGATCAAAGCGGAACCCGTTGGACCTGTTTGTCACACTGGTGCAGATACTTGTTGGAATGAGGAAAATAAACCATCTGAATTGGGATTTGTTACCGCTTTGGAGGGCGTTATCAAGGATAGAAAAGAAAAGCAACCGGAAGATTCCTACGTTTCTTACTTATTTCACAAAGGATTGAATCGAATTGCACAAAAAGTAGGTGAGGAGGGCGTGGAAACGGTCATTGAAGCCTTAGGAAACGATGATGAAAAATTTGTAAGTGAATCAGCGGATTTGTTATTTCACTATTTGATATTGTTACAAGCAAAAGGTTTTCAGTTAAAAGATGTTTTGGCTGAATTAGAACGTCGCCACAAGGCGAAATCAGACAATGATGAATAAAATCTCGTAATAGTTGGTAAATCATTTGAATAAATTATGAAAGCAATTGTAATCGAAAGTTTTGGTGGTCCTGAAGTATTAAAATTACAAATAAGACCTGATCCAACTATTGCGTCTGATGAGATTTTAATTGATGTAAAAGCTTCCGGTATTAATCGCCCGGATATATTTCAACGTAAAGGTAACTATCCAGCTCCTGCAGGTGTAGCTGAGGATATTCCAGGATTGGAAGTCGCAGGGGAGATTATTGAAATTGGTGATGACGTGTCACTTTTTAAAAAAGGTGATAAAGTATGCGCATTGGTTGCTGGTGGTGGATATGCAGATCGTGTAGCAGTGAAAGAAGGACAATGTTTGCCTATTCCAGAAAATATTGATTATGTCGAGGCGGCAAGTTTGCCTGAAACGGTTTTTACCGTTTGGTCCAATGTATTTCAACGTGGACAATTAAAATCAGGTGAAAATATTCTAGTGCATGGCGGATCTAGTGGTATCGGTATCACGACAATTCAATTAGCAAAAGCCTTAGGTTCAAAGGTTTTTACAACTGTAGGTTCGGATGAAAAAGCCACTGCTTGTAAAGAAATTGGAGCGGAAATTGTGGTCAATTACAAAACGCAAGATTTCAAAGAAGTATTAAAGACTGAAAAAATTGATGTCGTTTTGGATATGATTGGAGGTGAATATTTTAATAAAAATATTGATCTATTGGCGGAGGAAGGACGATTAGTCTATATCAATGCGATGCAAGGCAATAAAGTGGAATTGAATATCGGAAAAATGATGATTAAGCGCTTGCACATTACTGGAAGTACATTGAGAAGTCGTGATTATGATTTCAAAAAAGCATTAGCAAAAGATATAGAACTACATGTCTGGCCGCTTCTAATTGCTGGAAAATTTAAGCCCATTGTATACAAAAAATTTGCCCCTTCAGATATTGAAGAGGCACATAAATTGATGGAGAGTAGCAATCACATTGGGAAGATTGTAATAGATTGGACTATGTAGTTATCTGATCACAATATTTTCCACCACTTTTCCTTGCATCTCTTCATTTACTCGCTCAATTATTTGTTTTTTACGAAATTGTATTTCCTGTTTCAACGGCGCTACCGTTGTCGAAATGAACAATGTCGTTTGGATAATTTCAATTTTATCTGTGTATTTAGCGATGGTTTTTCCCATGATTTTTTCCCAAATATCATCTATTTGAGCCGTGCGAAGACCATTTTTTAATCTACTTTTTTCTAGATAATTTCTCATAGCATCGCCCATTGAATACTCTCCCATATTTTCCTATTTATCTGTGATTTCAGCGATGAAAAATTTCAAATAATGCGTATTCTCGATCCCTGGTAATATAGGATGATCTGCCGCTTGAGGTTGGAATGTCACCTGTCTGATACGTTTTTTTGCATCATGTGCTGCCGCTTCTATCGTTTGTAAAAATAGATCAGGAGAAACCAAATTGGTACAACTGCTACTTACTAAAAAACCCCCATTTCTGATAAGTTTCATACCACGCAAATTGATTTCTTTGTAACCACTAACAGCTTTTTGGATATGTGCACGATTTTTAGTGAAGGCAGGAGGATCCAACATGACAACGTCAAATAATTTGCCTTCTTTGGACCAGTTTTTCAAGCAATCAAAAGCATTAATTGCCTCAAATTTTACGATATGATCCAATTTGTTTAATTGTGCATTTCTATTAGCTTGAGCAACTGCATTTTCTGAAATATCTAGCCCTAAAACACTTTTTGCACCATAATGTGCTGCATGTATTTCAAATGTACCTGTATAGGTAAATGCACCTAATACATCTGCATCTTTTACCACAGGAGCAATGGCGCGACGATTATCATGCTGATCTAGAAAAAAACCTGTTTTTTGGCCATTTTCAATATCTACCTCAAATTGCAATCCATTTTCATTAATGATAATTTTGGTGTCAAATGGATCAGATAAAAAACCTTTAATTTGCTCCATACCCTCCAATTCACGTACAGGTACATCATTGCGTTCATAGATTCCCTTGGGAGCGAATATTTTGTTTAAAGAACTGATAATAGCGGGTTTCCATCTTTCAATACCTAAAGACATCGTCTGAATGACAAAATAATCATTGAATTTGTCAATAATTAATGCTGGCAAATCGTCAGATTCTCCAAAAATTAACCTACAATTTTCGATATACCCCAATCTTTGGCGATATTTCCAAGCATTAAGGATTTTATTGTAAAAGAATGTCTCATCAATAGTATCATGCGTTCTAGTCAATAAACGAACTGTAATCTGTGATTTTGGATTAATGTATCCTTGACCGCAGAAACTTTTATCTGCATAATATACATCGACAATATCTCCAGGATTATGATCCCCTTCAATATTTGCAATTTCGTTAGAAAAAATCCATGGATGACCATTCGCAATTCTTGGAGCAATCTTCTTATTCAAATACACTTTTGCCATTCTGCAAAGATACTATTTGAATGTGGTAGATAAAAAAAAGGAAATTACAATTTGTATTTTCCTTTTAACTAAATGAATTATAATTACTTATTTTGGTCTTTTTTATCTTGGCTGTGTCCAATTACATAGCCTGTCCCTCCGCCAACTGCTGCTCCAACTAAAGCTCCGATACCTCTTTTATGCTTTGTTACTAATGCGCCAGTTAAAGCTCCTGCACCGGCTCCGATGATTGTGCCTTTAGTCGCTTTACTCATGCCTTTCTTCTTTTTTGCTGTTGTAGTACGAGAGGATTCTGAAGATGAAGAACTTGCCACGGCTCTGCTAGAAGATTCATTCGAATTTTTAGCTTCTGTAGTATTCTCAGTCGCGATATCTTTATGAATTTCCTTAATAGAATCTTTTAAAATTTGTAACGAATCTGCTTTTAATCGATCTGCTGCTTGTAATTTTTGTGCTTGTTCTTCCTTGAACGCTGCAAAGCCGGAAGTATCTTTCGATGATTGAACTAATCCTTCTCTTCCAATATTTTTGGTGGAGTCATCATTACTTTTACAGGCAGTGAAACCAAGAGTGGCAATTGTTATGGTTAATATTAAATTTTTCATATCTATTTTTTATATAGAAAAATTCAAATCTTATGCCAAACAAATAAAAGAGCCTTTCCTAAAGAGGAAAGGCTTTTCAAAATCGTATAAAAAATATTTATAACTTATTTATTATCAAATTTATATAAGATACCTACTCCAATTATGGATTGAGTTTGTAATCTTGCACCTTTTCCCGTCGGTCCAAATAATCTTGTTTTATCATCATAGATCATGTTATAGTTCCATGTTGCAGAGAGAATTTTGGAAATTTTCAATGCAAACATATTGGTCATATACATATAGACATTTTGAGGTTTATCTAAATAATCAGAGAATAAATCCAAACGACCAATATAACTCAAGGTTTTGGTAATATTAGTGGTGTAATTGGCAGACAAATAAGCGCCAATTTGAGTTTTGATTGTTTTACCTGAATCAACACCATACAAACCTTGATTGTTCAAAAATTTAGAACTTACAATAATCCATCTTGCTGAAGCTGGAGAAATGTAAATATTCAAATTATTATTGTTTGTGGGATGGTACGTAAAACCTGGTCCAATCGATACGTAAGCAGGGCTAAAGAAATTAGAAGAATACGTTTTTGTTGTTACATTATCAGTAGTTCCGTAGGTGTAACCTGCAAATGCTTGTGTTCGAAAGTTAAACAAGCCTCCAAATTCCCAATTTTTATTTAAGGAGTAACCATATCTAGAAAGCAAATCTATACGGTCACTATTTTTTCTATTCCCAAGGCTGGTTGTTTTGATATAACCATAGTTGAAGGTCAACATATTGTCCCAATTCTGTTTTCCTTTTTTATAATAAGCATGCAAATCGGCTAATGCGTTGATGGATAATGAATAATCATCACCACCAGCGGACCAATTGCTTAAGTTTGTTTGTGCGCCATTCAAGTTTAATACACCGCCTAATAGCCATGGTTTGCTCGTTGTATCAGCTTTGTCTTTGGTAATAGTCATAGATGCATCACTAAGAATGTCTTTACGTGTGTCTTGTGCATTTACCCCAATAGCGGTTAAGATGGATAGTGTAAAAAGGATTTTTTTCATCAATTGTGTTGATTTTGTTAACTAAAAATGGTTTGTAAAATGATATAACTTTTTAATTTTTTAAAATTAGAAACATGGATTTCAATGAATTTTTGCAAATGATCCAATATTTCTCTTCTTGTATTGCTATTAATAGCCACATTATTCCAATGAAAATTATCAGAAAGTTCAGTGATATAGGCGGCTTTTTCATACGCTAAAAAATGCGAATGGTGTGGAATGGTATCCGTAAATCCACCCTCCACGAAATCTAAAACGAACAAATTTTCATTTTCATATACGCCATTAAATTTTATCCCAATATGTTCTAATATTTTTATGGTAAAATGAATGGGCATATTGGCTATCTTACTATCTTTTTCTTCCTGATCCAAATAGACAAACAAGTCTATTAACTCTTCAAAAAAATCAATGTCTGCTTCCGGTTCTGATACCAAATTATTTAAAAGCTCAGCACAATACAAAGCAATTGCATTGCGCTTCACATCAAAATGAATAGAGCGAAACATTGTATTCCAACTAAATTCTTTCAAAAATTGAAGTTCTTTTAATTCATTATGATATACTTCCAAATCCAATATAGAAGCGGGTTGAAAATAGGATATTTGCGAGGTTTTTCGCTTGCTAGAACTGCGGATACCTTTAACAATATAATGCTGGATTCCAAACAATTCTGTATAGATATGGGAAATTATACTTGTTTCGCCATATTTTATGGTGTTTAAAACAATCCCTTTTGTCTTAAATGTCTGCATATTAAGTAAAAAAGACTGTAAAAGTCCAAACGAAAATAACAATTATTATCCTGCGTTTGGACTTTTTATAAGTTTAAAAAACAATTTATTCAAAAATTATCCCTCAAAGCTGCTGTAGAAATAAGGCGTTTTGGCCTCGAATTCAGCGCTACAAGTATCTACCATTTTATAAACACGTTTGATACCTGCTTCTGTACGTTTTTTGTAAACAGCATCTTCAGAGCAATCTCCATGTAAAATTGTAGCTAACTGCGCATCACCAAAACCATTTTTCTTGGCCTCTTTCAACAAATCTAATGGTAAAGTATCTAAAGAGTAATTTGCAATTTCTTTCTCAATTACGCAAAGATTGTATAATTGATTGATAAACCATTTGTCGATTCTGGTGGCTTGGCAAACAGTCTTTACGGTTACGCCTTGCATCAAAGCTTCTTTGATTTTGAAAATTCTATCCCATTTTGGAATTTTGATATATTCAATCAATTCTTCTGCTTTCATTTTGGTACTAGAATAAATACCTAAACCCAAGGCTTTGTTTTCCAAACTTTGACAAGCTTTTTGAATGGCTTCGTTAAAGCTTCTTCCGATTGCCATTACCTCTCCAACGCTCTTCATTTGCAAACCTAAAGTGTCATCCGCCCCTTTAAATTTGTCAAAATTCCAACGCGGTATTTTGACAATTACATAATCCAACGCAGGTTCGAAATAAGCAGAAGTTGTTTGTGTAATTTGATTTTTCAATTCATCCAAATTGTAGCCAATTGCCAATTTAGCAGCAATTTTCGCAATTGGATAACCGGTCGCTTTAGAGGCTAGTGCAGAAGAACGGCTCACACGAGGATTGATTTCGATGATGATTAATTCTTCTGTTTCTGGATTAATAGAGAACTGAACATTACAACCACCTGCGAAATTTCCTAAATCACGCATGATCTGAATGGCCGTATTTCTCATCAATTGAAATGCTGGATCGCTTAATGTTTGTGTCGGCGCTACAGTGATACTGTCTCCAGTATGCACACCCATTGGATCAAAGTTTTCGATAGAACAGATGATCGCTACATTATCAGCAGAATCTCTCAACAATTCTAATTCGTATTCTTTCCAACCCAAAACCGCTTTTTCTACTAAGACTTCATGAATTGGAGAAGCTTGCAAACCTCTTGTCAAGCAAACATCTAATTCATCTTTGGTATGTACAAAACTACCACCAGTACCTCCCAAGGTAAAGGATGGACGTATAACTAATGGGAAACCAATTTTTTGAGCACTTTCTTTTCCTTCCAAAAAGCTGTTGGCAATCATTGCTGGAGCAACAGGTACACCGATTTCCAACATCCATTTACGGAACAAATCTCTATCCTCTGCCTTATCAATTGCTTTGATATCCACACCAATCATACGAACGCTGTACTTTTCCCAAATTCCTTGTTCGTCTACTTCTTTTGCAAGATTTAACGCTGTTTGTCCACCCATAGTAGGAAGTACCGCATCGATATCATTTTCAGAAAGAATTTTTTCAATACTTTCAGGAGTCAATGGCAATAAATACACTTTATCCGCCATGATCGGATCGGTCATAATCGTAGCCGGATTACTATTGATCAAGATAACCTTGATACCTTCCTCTCTCAAACTACGCGCAGCTTGTGAACCTGAATAATCAAATTCGCAGGCTTGACCGATAATAATAGGACCAGAACCAATAATTAATACTGATTTAATTGAATTGTCTTTAGGCATGATAGAAAAAAATAAAATTTTGCAAAATTAAGGTCTAATTGCGACTTTTCCACTTATTTTTTCAACAAATATGCTTTTGCAATTTCCCAGATTAAAATACCGCCTGCAACTGACACGTTTAGAGAGTGTTTTGTTCCAAATTGAGGTATTTCGATACTACCATCGCATTGCAATAAAGCGTCTTCTTGTACACCTTCCACTTCATTACCCAAAATAATGGCTGTTTTATCTGTATTTGTAACTTTGAAATTTTCTAATGGAATGCTATTGTCGACTTGTTCGATTCCCCATATTTTATATCCATCTTCTTTCAAAGACGCAATTGCATCCAAAATATTTTCTTGATATTCCCAATGAACCGTTTCGGTCGCACCCAAAGCCGTTTTGTTGATATCGCGATGTGGTGGGCGAGGAGTGAACCCACATAAAATTATTTTTTCAATCAAAAAAGCATCTGAAGATCTGAAAATGCTTCCCACATTATGCATACTTCTGATATTATCCAGAATAATAACCAAAGGTATTTTTTTTGTTTCCTTAAATTCGTCAACTGAGATTCTATGGAGCTCGTCCATGCTCAATTTTTGCATAATCCTATGTATGTTTTAGATTTCTATTTTTAATTTCTGTGCCAACCAGCTTTCTTTAATCGGAATAATCCATTTAGATAACAATGCTTTTTTGGTCAAAACTGTATTGTTAAAATAAAGCGTATCTGGCGATAAAATATTGTTTTTCAATGCATAATCCACGTGAGATAATCTCACACATTCAATTTTGTCATTTACATAAAAGGCCAAAGATTGACGATCAAAGAAATTTATTTTGAATAAATTTTCCAATTCTTTGACAATTCTGACGGAAGAGTCAGTGCTGCAACCACTTACAAATTGTTGACTTTCATCAGCTATCAAGACGACAAATTGTCCAAATAGTATTTTTCCAAAACCCTTGACTTGTGCGCCATGTGTATTCCAACTATTGACAAAATCCTCTAATATGCGATTTGCTTCTAAAGTTTCATTGATATTCAAAAGGCGATTTGCTTGGTAGATCCACACTCTTGAATCGTCTGAAAAATCCTCTGGTATATATTTCTTTACGTCTAAATCCATGCTATAAATTTTTACAAAGGTACTAATAAGAAAACAGGTCGAGAAAATTTCCCGACCTGTTTATTACATTACATACTATTCAAAATTATGCTAAACTATCTGCGATAATTTCAGCAATATCCAAAACTTTTACATTGGCTTCTTGTTCTTCATTTTTCACACCATCGGTCAACATGGTATTGCAAAAAGGACAAGCGGATGCAATAATCTTCGCGCCAGTATCAATAGCCTCTTTCGAACGATCAAAATTAATACGCTCTGTTCCTTTTTCTTCTTCTTTAAACATTTGTGCGCCGCCCGCACCACAGCAAAAACCTTTGGTACGGCAACGTTTCATTTCTACTAATTCCGTATCCAAAGCTTCTAATACTTTGCGAGGAGCTTCGTATATATCATTTCCTCTACCAAGATAGCAGCTATCGTGATAAGTTATTTTTTTTCCTTTGAAAGAACCGCCTTCTTTTAATACAACTTTCCCTTCATCGATTAGTTGTTGTAAAAAAGTCGTGTGGTGCATCACTTCGTAATTTCCACCCAATTCTGGATATTCATTTTTCAAAGTATTAAAGCAGTGAGGGCAAGTAGTAACGATCTTTTTGATTTCGTAACCATTCAATATTTGAATATTATTATACGCCATCATCTGAAAAAGAAATTCATTACCTGCTCGTCTAGCTGGATCGCCAGTACATGCTTCTTCTTTTCCTAATATAGCAAAATTCACTCCTGTTTTTGTAAGTATCTGTGCAAAAGCTTTCGTTATTTTCTGTGCTCTTTGATCAAAACTACCAGCGCAACCAACCCAGAACAAAACTTCGGGAGTTTCTCCGTTGGCCATCATTTCCGCCATACTTTTTACCATAATCAATCTATTTACTTTTACAATATTCCTTAAAAAAAATGACTTTTGAGGAAGTTTGTTGCTTAATTGATATAAATCAAAGTGGTAATTGGTTGAAGGATAAATGCTTGAAATTATCACATTACTCTTTTCCACTCAACAAACAATTGCTAATTTGCACCCAAATGTTTACAAATAGCGAAATTACCGATTGGGCGAAAGATACAATTAAATCTGAGGCAAATGCGTTGATTGCCACTGCAGATTATTTGAATGAATCTTTGGCGGAAATAGTCCAAATTTTATATAATTGTAAAGGTCGTATTATTGTTAGTGGCATTGGCAAAAGCGCAATTGTTGCTCAAAAAATCGTCGCTACATTTAATTCTACAGGGACTCCTTCTATGTTTTTACATGCGGCAGAAGCTATTCATGGTGATTTGGGAATGATTCAAAATGAGGATGTAATTTTAATACTGAGTAAAAGTGGAGAAAGTCCAGAAATAAAAAATCTTGTAAATATTTTGCATAGTTGGGAAAATTTGATCATTGGTATGGTAAATAAGGAAAATTCTTATTTAGCAGAAAATGCCAATCATTTCCTATACGTTCCTTGCGAAAAGGAAGCTTGCCCCAATAATTTAGCACCAACTAATAGCACAACTATTCAAATGGCAATTGGTGATGCTTTTGCTATTTGCTTGATGAAATTGCGAAATTTTAGTGAAGATGATTTTGCCAAATATCATCCAGGCGGTAATTTGGGTAAAAGATTATTATTGACTTTAGAAGATATTTATCCCAATAATCGAGCGCCATTTGTACAATTGGATTCTAGTTTGAAAGACGTGTTGAATACTATTTCTCAAGGAAGATTAGGCGCAGTTGCAGTAATTGATGAAGAGGAATATGTATTGGGAATTATAACGGATGGTGATGTCCGAAGATTATTGCAAAATGTTACAGATATTTCCATTATTTCTGCGAAAGATTTTTATTCTCAAAAACCTAAAACAATTGTTGAAAATACATTGGCGATTCATGCATTGGAATTAATGCGCAAAAATGATATCTCTCAATTGATTGTGGTGGATGAACAAAACAGATTCGTAGGATTTGTTCATTTGCACGACTTAGTAAAAGAAGGTTTGGGCTAATTAATTTGTTACCAAACCGACCAATTTTTGCAAAAAACGTTGAAATGCTTTCCAATTTTTATCCCAATATTGATAAAGAAAATAACCGCATAATGCACATGAAATACCTGCTAAAACATCAACAACGTAGTGATGACTCGTGTACAGTGCCGCAAACCAAATGCCGATCATAACAATACCGCAAAAAATAGATCCGTATTTAATCTTATTTTTTACAGCATATAAAAACGTTACAGTAGGATAAGAGGCATGCAAAGACGGCATAGCTGCAAAAACATTGGAGCTTTTTGCATACATTCCCTGAAATAAATGAATGTCAAATATTTGGTCAAATCTAGCTAGACCTGCAGTATTGCCTGGCGTGTGTGGATTAAAATTAAATCCGTGTAATGCTACATACCAAGGAGGTGCTGCTGGTAATGTATAATAAACAACAAAGCCAATAAAATTGGTTAGCAAGAAAGTTAGAGAAAAATCAAAATAAGCTTTTCTTCTATTGGTATAAAATAAATAAATACCAAAACCAATAGGCACAGGCATCCAACACAAATAAAATAAGCCAGAAAGAAAATCTAAAACTTTGGATTGATGTTGGAATAAAAATTCGTTCACTGTCAAAGTTTGACCGTTTTCATTTATTCCAAATATGGATTTATCTAGATTGTAAACGTCTGCAATGTGGATAGTAGAGACTTTATAATTTGGCAATGCCTTCATAAAGTCAAATATGATCCAAAATACAATGAAAACAGATAATGCGATAATAAGCTGACGTGTGGGTTTGCTGATATAATACATCAAATTAAAAATTCCCACGATAAATAATTGATCTGTTTTAAAACCGATCAAAATCGCTGCAAGCCCCAAATAAGCAATGGATATCAGACTTACAGTCACCACATTTTTGTAACTCAAACTCTTATTTTTTCTCTTTTGTCAACTTATTTTTCATCACTGATTCGGAATGGAATACTTTATCCCATAAATCAGATGTTACACCAAATCCTTTCAGTGGATCTTGATAGTGGTGCAACATATGGTGTTGCTGAATTCTTTTCAATGCATTAGTCTTGAATGTGTAGTGATGCATTGCATAATGCATCATATCATAACATAAATACCCTAGCAAAAAACCAGGAAAAAATGCAAATAATGCTGCAGAAGAAAATATAGCTTTGAATAAAAGATAAAATAGAAATGCTAAAGGTAAGCTCACAGAAGGTGGCATAACTAATCTTTTTCTATCTCTTGGATAGTCATGGTGCACGCCATGAAAGATAAAATGTATTCTTTCTTGCCAGTCATTATGAGGGGTAAAATGGAATACAAAACGATGTAAAAAATATTCTGTAAATGTCCAAATAAATAAGCCTCCAATAAAATAGCCGATAAAAGCTACAAGTTGCACTTTTTCTAAAGTGAAATCTCTATAGATACAATACGCTATAATAGGAATAAAAATATATAATGGAATTGAAAAATGAACTTTGGAAAGAGGTTCAAGCATTCCAGATTTAAAGATTCTGGGAGAATCTGTAGAATTAGAAATGTAATTTTTTGCCATACTAAATAATATTAAACTAGTCTAATCGCCTTCTGAACTTGCAAAAATACAGCTAATTTTTCCTTTAAAATATATTTTTATTTTCTTAGAGCCCTTCCTTTTCCTTTAATTCCAATGATTTTTTAGCAGACATTAAACGGCCAACTGCTGTAATATTTGTTAACACAGCCATGATTGTGATTGGAATAGTGAAGATAGACATCGTTTCAAATACATGATATTTGATTCCTGGTATAAATAATTTATAATCGCCAATAAAAGAAGATGCGACGCCACAAGCAATACCTGAAATGCCAATTAAGATAACTCTTTCTGGTCTTTGCATAAATCCACCCTTATTTTGAATACCGAGACCTTCACTTCTTGCTCTTGTATAACTCACCATCACTGAGCCAATCATAGCAATAAAGGCAAATAATGAACTTAAAAAATAATGTTGACCGACTAAGTAATAGCAAATCCCTAAAAACATAATAGATTCGCTATATCTATCCAATACGGAGTCGAATAATGCGCCATATACAGAACTCATTTTTCCAATACGTGCTACTTGACCATCTAACATGTCAAACAATCCGGCGAATAATGTCAATGCTCCAGCCCAACCCACAAATCGAAAATCACCTCTATTGCCTTTTTCGGCTCCTACGATAAATATTACGGCTACTCCAACATTGAGAATAAATCCTGTCATTGTAACTCGGTTAGGAGTGAATCCGATTTTTATCAAAAAACGGACAAATGGATCTATAACT
This sequence comes from Rhizosphaericola mali, assembly GCF_004337365.2. Taxonomy (GTDB): domain Bacteria; phylum Bacteroidota; class Bacteroidia; order Chitinophagales; family Chitinophagaceae; genus Rhizosphaericola; species Rhizosphaericola mali. Next base: position 430,418 of record NZ_CP044016.1, read on the forward strand.
TTGTATATTCCTTGTTGAATACGGTCTCTTAAACGCATAATTATTGCTTACTTTCTCAATAGCTTTTCGAGCTTGTATTGGGATATTTTGATAAATTTTTGTACAAAGTTAAAAATCAAATTTCATAAAAAAGCGAACTCCTGATTTTGGAATTCCTGGATGATCCAAATACGTAAATCTCCAAATATAATCTACACGCAAAATTTTAAAGATGTTGGCAATACCAAACCCCCCTTCTGCGTATGGTTTTTTATCCAAGACAAATGTACTGATTGCTCCGTTTGTTGTAGGGAAATACATTTGATCTGGGTTTTTTGCTGGATTATTTTCATTTCTAACTCCACCATACAATATTTTACCTTCAATAACTTCTCTCCATTTCAATTTTTTGAACAAAGGTATCTTATTGAAAATGAAACCATTGAAAAAATGATCCACATTTAAGCTTGCATAGTGATCACTTACAAATTCTAAGAAATTCATCATATTGTAAGACTCAAATTGGTAAGTGTACGCTTGGTTCGCATGATGAACAAATAGTAATGGGAAAGGTAATTTTCCTCCCGTATAACCGGCATCAAATACTACATCAGAATAACCTAATTGAGAAAAATAGAACCTTTTGTATACATTTAAGTCAAAGTTGTTGTAGCTATATTGACCACCAAAAAGCCCTTTAATTCCCGCTATGTAAGACAGTGAGATTATTGGGTATTGGTTGATAATAGGAACACGATACAATTTACCTTGATAAAAAGCTTCATGTGGAGCATATCTTAATGTAACACCAATTTCACTAGTTCTTATATTTTGTATGCTATCTCGACCATTTGGAACACCTCCAGTTGGCATCACATAGGCAATCGTACCTGCTGGAGTTTGCTTCCAATATTTAAAATCTGAAGCAATAGAAAAGTGATTTTCAAATTCTTTTACGTAATCGATTCTTGCTAAGTCATTGTATAACCATTTATCATTATTACCGCGTTTAAATGATAATAAGAAGTTATCTTCCTGTACAAATTGTAACTCTTGACCTGGGATTTTTGTATCGCGTTGAAAACTTGCTCTGATATAGTGTTGGGGAAATGTGTAAATGGATTTATCATTAATGGAATAGGTGAAGCTCCCAAAGTATTTAAACTTTTTATCCTTGAAGCCATAGGCTCCATAAGTCTCCATATATAGACGTTTACTTAAGTTGGGGGTTGTTCTTCCTCCGAATCTTAACCTGAATCCTTCTACTGGGTTAAAGCTGTAAAAAGTACTCGCAGGTCCTATTTCAAATTTGTTATGAAATGATTGTTTATACCCAGCTACAAAAAGCGTTACATAGTCCATTGTCCTTTTGAATGAAGGCATTTTAACCAATGAATCAATGTTACTATATGTAAGAGACTCTGCACGAGTCAGTGTATCAAAACGATTAGCTATCCAAAAGCTGCTATCCCTATTTAATGCATTGGGTAATATTACTACCTGTTGTTCTTTCAAAATGCTATCTGGTATTGGTATGCCGATTTTAAAATCCTTATAGCTGACTAACCTTTCTCCAAATAGACCCGCACCCTTTTTTGTAACACTAAAATCTCCGATCAAATCACTTGTGGACAATAGATAACGTCCATCTGCTTGCTTTTCAAAGTTTAAATTGATTTTTAGTTCTCTTAAAAAATTGATATTCGACGCGGGTGGGGCAAACATGGATACTTTTTGGATCGCATAATGTCCGTCTAGAGTCACGAATAGTGTACCTCTAAATAACATATCTTGAGGATTTCTAGGTGTAAAATATAATTTAACCACCTTTATTCCATCCACTTCTGAAGTATCTCTGATATAAAATCTGTAGAATGTTGGTGCTGCACCGGCAATCGGGCTTAAAAACTGATTGGTAAATAAGGAAATATTATTATCATAAATATTAACTTCTTCATACAATCTCTTAAGGTAAGTAGTGACTCCTTTTGTATCTATAAACTCTCCAAAATCGACTTTATTTTGACCTGTAATAATTTGACGATTTTTCTCTGGGCTTTTTTGATAGTAATTTTTAGAGGATAATTCTTCTAAATATAAAGGTAATAAACCAATTCCTGGGAATTTGGTAGTATCTACATTGTTGAGTAAGAATTCATATTTTTTGAAAAATTTTTTATCCTTTAATTTATCAGACATATTACTGATGGAAGCCACCATTTTCTCATATTTATCATATGATGCATATTGGTAATTTGTCATTTGGTTTTCTTCCTTATGCGCAATGACTTGTCGTATCAGCTCTACTGCTGGATTATTTTTGTTGCGATATTTTTTCTTTTTATCTGTAACAGTTACACCATCAAGATTTTCTTTATTATGTATCAAAATTAACTCACCAAGATTAATTGTGTCTATATTGGGATCTATCGCTACTTTTTGGTTGATATACCCCGTCAATTCAATACTTAAATTAGATTTAACTGCGCTTTTAGGAAGATTTAATTTGAAATTTCCATTGTCATCGGTATGCGTGCCACGACCTTTTTCGAAAAACACACCTACGTCTGATAAAGGAAGGCTAGTTTCCCCATCGATTATGTTCCCGTAAATGTATTTATTTTGACTAAAAGCTTGCAGACAGCTGAAAGTCATTAGTGCAAATAATAAGAATTTAATATTTCTCAAAGTTTTTATTTTATAATCTATTCAATTAATCGTTTTTCTTTAAATACAAATTTTTTCTGTAGTGGATAATTGTAAAAAAAACCTATACAAAGACTAACGATAATTTTACTAACGTTTACATTCCAATTCAATAATTTGGCTAAAATATATACACCTCCTGCATTTAACAATAAATTACCAACCCAAACAATAAAATATCTTACAGCCTCATTTTTGCTCGCAGATTGCTCAGCTTTAGTAAATACAAAAAAACGATTTACCAAAAAATTAGTAACCCCACCACTCACCGTTCCTGATATACTTGCTATGACCTTGTCAATAACAAAAAAATTGATTAGTAGATTGGTCACAGAAAAATCTACAATTGTCGCAATTAATGAAGAGGCTTGTGCTTTCAAAAATTGGATAACTTCTTGTTTTTTTAGCATTTAAAATTTTATTTCCTACAATAAGCACTTATTAAATCACTAGCAACAATTGCTTGTAATACTAATGAGGAATAAATCCCTGCCAAAATATCATCTGCCATTACTCCATACCCTCCACGAAATTGCTCCATTTTTCGGATATATAACGGTTTGGTTATGTCAAAAAATCTAAATAGTATCAGTCCAATGAGAATGTACAACCAACAGATAGGTACAAATAATAACGTAATGCTTATGCCAGCGATTTCGTCAATAACTACTTTGTGACTATCTTCTCCCCAATCTTTCTCAACTTTATTGCCTCCCCAAATGCCTAATATAATTACAACGATGGTTGTGATTATTTGCATGTAGGGATGCGATCTTGTATTGTGCTGTGACAAATACCAAAAAAGACTCCAAATTGCAGCTGCAATAGTACCTCCACCTTTAATATATCCTACGCCAAAAAATGACGCAGTAATTTTAAAAAAATTCATTTATTGATGTATAAATTCCTGCCTGTTTTATTTTTATTCTTTAGAAGAAATTTTATTAATAAATATAACGCTTTTTACAGGAGGATGGTGTAGATCGATTTTTACTTAATTGTTATCTAAGTAAAATTGATTTGATGTGGTGCAAAAGTATTACATCAAATCAATTTTAACTAATAATATTCTTTGTTTCAAGCTTGAAAAAAATAGCTATATCTGTTTTTCAAATACACGGTAGGTTTTATAAATTTTTGCACCCATGTTTTCTAAGGCTTTATTCATAGCTTCATTTCCTTCTAGAATCCATGATGCTTCTATTTTTTCAATTCTTGGATTTGCTAGCATGCTATCCATCATAGCGGCATAAAATACAGACTCTATTCCAAGTTTTCTATATTCCTCTAATACACCTAATATTAAAATACGAATGCCTCTTATTTTTTTCTTTTGAGTTAGTAGTTTGATTAATCCAGTTGGAAAAAGTCGACCATTTTTGATATGAATAAGGATATCGTTGATGTTAGGAATGGCAATCGAAATACCTATAAACTTACCATCCATTTCTGCAACGCGTACAAAATTAGGATCAACGATCATTTTTAAATCTTTAGCCAAATGTGTAAATTCATCATCCGTCATAGGAATAGAACCTAAGTTTTTATCCCAAGCTTTATTATAAACTTCTCTAATCCTCTCTACCTCTCGTTTGAAATTCTTTTTTAAATCGATGGGTCTTACAGTAATGCCTTTTCTCTTCATACGTTCCTCAATCAATCCTGCAACGCGTCTAACTTTTACATCATCATAGCCAGTACGACCAAATAACCAAGCGAATAGATCAGTCTGTTTATATAAGCCATAATTAGATACTAAATCATTATAATAAGAAAAATTGTATGGCATCATTGCCATCGGAGGAGTGTCAAACCCATCTACCAACATACCCCAAGTGTCATTGGAGGATGGATTGGCGGGTCCAATCATTTTTCCTGTAATATTTTCCGTTTTTAGCCACGATTCTGCAGTACTGAGAAGCGCATTTGCAACCTCTTGGCTATTAACTACATCAAAAAAACCGAAAAATCCGTCATTTTGACCAATTACTTTTTTATATGTTCCATTTACAATACCTGCAATTCTACCCACTATTTTACCCTCTTTAATGGCTAGGAATTGTTGCATTTTGCCATGAAGGAAAAAGGGATTTTTTTTGGGATTCATTAAGTCGCTCTGTGCCACAAATAATTCGGGTACATAATTGGGATCATTTTTATACAAATCATGAGGAAAGTCAATAAATTTATTCAATTGTTTTTTCGAAGTGACTTTAACTATTTCCAGCGGCATAATTTTTTAGTTTAGAATAAATTATTTAAAAAGTAGGTTGGATTTAGTGTAACTAATAAAGGGAGAAACCCGAGTTTCTCCCTTTAAATTATTTGAATAGTTGCTAATTAGGATACATTTTGTTTATTAAACAAAGGAATTCCTATTTTTTTAGCATTTTTTGTTATTTTTTCTACTGCTTCATCTATTTGAGACAAAGTATGAGTAGCCATTAAGGAGAATCTAATTAAAGATGCATCAGAAGGGACACCCGGAGAAACAACTGGATTTACGAAAATACCATCATTTTGTAATTGTTGAGTCAACATGAAAGTTTTGTCATTATCTCTTACAAATATTGGGATAATAGGACTTTCTGTTTTACCTGTATCAAAACCAGCATCATCTAATAAGTTTTTAGCATAATGTGTATTACGCCAAAGATTTTCAATGTGTTCTGGTTCGCTTATAATAATATCCAAAGCTGCATCAACACTTGCTACGGAAGCAGGCGTCATACTTGCACTGAACAGCAAAGATCTAGCTCTATGTTTAAGATAATCAATGGACTCTGCATCACTAGCAACAAATCCACCAAGAGAAGCAAAAGATTTACTAAAAGTACCCATGATGAAATCAACTTTATCAGTTAATCCAAAATGAGAAGCTGTACCGGCTCCTTTATCACCGATAACGCCTAAGCTATGGGCATCATCAACCATGATAGTAGCGCCATATTTATCAGCGATTTCAGTTAAGCGTGGTAATTTAACGATATCTCCTTCCATACTGAAAATACCATCAACACTGATGAATTTTACAGCTTCCTCTGGAAGTTGGCTTAATTTATTTTCAAGATCATCAAGATCGTTATGCGCAAATTTTAATGTTTTTGCAAATGATAAACGACTACCATCTATAATAGACGCATGATCATACTCATCTAAAAAGATATAATCATTTCTGCCAACTACGCAAGAAAGGATACCTAGATTTACTTGAAATCCGGTACTAAACAACACCGCTGCTTCCTTACCGACGTATTCTGCAAGACGTTCTTCTAATTTGATGTGTATATCAAGGGTTCCATTCAAAAATCTAGAGCCTGCACAACCGCTTCCATATTTTTCTACGGCTTTCTTTGCAGCTTCCTTAATTTTCGGATGACAGGTTAGGCCTAAATAAGAATTAGAACCAAACATTAAAACTTTTTTGCCTTCTATTATAACTTCTGTATCCTGTGCAGATTCAATTGGGCGAAAAAATGGGTACAAGCCCTTTTCTCTGATAGCATTCGCTTCTTTAAAATCTGCAATCTTTTTCCTTAACTCTTTTTGCATGCAACAACTTTTAATTCACCCAAATTCGAAAATGATTTCAGATTCAAGTGCCAATATTTTAGTTGATAATTAATATTTATGCTATTATTCGCTCGCAAAAATATTACATTAAATAATTATTAACTCTATTTATAAAAAAAAATGTAAAATTTTAAACAAACAATAGGTTCAAATGTATAAATGTACGAACTTTTTGAGAAAAATGCATCTTTTTAAAATTGCTAAAGATCTCGCATCTTACACCTATTCAACTTAAACCGGCAGCAAAAGTAAGACAAATAATTTTCATTGAAATAGAAAGATGTACACAATCGAATAATCTAAAGCGTTGATTGTAATATTTATACACTATTTTATATCTTTTTTCCTGCTTTTGTTTTTACGGTTTTATTCGTTTTATTGCTTGCAACCTCCGTTTTTGGCGTTGCAATTTTTTTATTTGTTTTGTCTACTACTTTTTTAGCAGGGCTTGTTTTCTTTTCTGCTATTTTTATTTGCGAAGTAGATTTTGTTTCTTTTGTTTTTAACACTTTTGCAATTGGAGCCGCTGTTGAACTTAATTTTTTAGTAGTAGTAGGAGTTTTTTTGCTTGCTTCTTTTTTAGGAGCTGGCGCTTTTGCCACTACTTTTTTATCGGCGCTTTTTTGCTTCTCCGCTTTTTTTGTTTGCGGAGTAGATTTTGTTTCTTTTATTTTGACCGCTTTTGTAATCGCTTTTTCTTTTTCTGGCGTTGCTTTTTTGACAACTTTTTTCGAATTGATGGGTAAAGATTTTACCACTTTTTTCGTTGTCTGTTCAATTTTAGCTTTCTTAATTGGAGCTTTAGTAACTGATTTTTGGGCTAATGCCTCTTTGGATGCGGGGGCAATAATCTCTTTATTTTCAGAACTCTTTTTGCTTTTAATTATCGTTTTCTTTGAAGTAGAAGCAGATACAGTATCAATAATTGGCGTTTTCTTTTCCTTGCTAATTTTAGTTGGCGCCTTTTTCTTTTCAGTTTTATTTGCTACTGTTGATTTTTCAACTGCTTTTGTGACGGCTTTTTCAATCGGTATATTTTTAACAGAGACTTTTTGTACTGGCTTTTTGGGAAGGCTTGTTGCTTTTGCTGTATTGTCAGATACTAATTTTTTAGACTCTGTTTTAATTGTGGGTTTCTTTTTCGGATCAAATGTAGGTTTGGGTTTTGTTTTAGTCGCATTGTTAATCGTAGGAGCAACTTTATGTTCTTTAGGTAAAATATTTTCAATAGCAACCACCTTCGTCTCAGTTTGAATATTTGCGTTTGGTAACCATTCAAAATCAATTTGTCTTTTTTCCAAATTAGTCGCAACAACACGTATCCAAACGTGATCTCCCATACGGAATTTTCTACCGCTTCTCAATCCTACTAAGGCATAATCTTCCTCGATCAAATTGAAATCATCAAAATTTGCCAAATCTTTAATGCTTACTAAACCTTCACATTTTGCTTCCAAAGTCTCCACCCAAAATCCGAATGCAGAAACACCACTAATAATACCTTCCAACTTTTCACCTAAGAATTGTTGCATATATTCTACCTGCTTGTACTTATTTGCCGCACGCTCACACTCTAGAGAGGCGCGTTCACGCTCACTACAATGTTTACATTTGATCTCCATTTTTTCATCGACATTCTTTTTACCTTCCAAAATTTCCTCGATTACACGATGCACCATAACATCGGGATAACGTCTGATAGGGGAGGTGAAATGACAATAATCTTTGAATCCTAAACCGTAGTGCCCAATATTTTGAGGCGAATATGCCGCTTTTGCCATAGTACGAATCCCTAGTTGTTGCAACATCGTAGATTCTGGTTTGCCTTCTAAAGACGTCAACATTGCATTGAAACTTTGTGCAATTTTTTCAGGATTGGACGTGTCAAATTGATAACCAAATTTCTTCGCTAATGCGATAAATGGTGTCAATTTTAACTCATCTGGTTGATCATGAATACGATATGGGAATGGGATCGGCTCTTTTTTAACTTTCGTTTTTTGTGCCAATTCAGCAACGGCTTTATTTGCCAAAAGCATTAATTCTTCGATCAATTGATGTGATTCATTGCTTTCATTTACTTCAATACCGATGGGCAACCCTTTTTCATCTAATTTGAATCTTACTTCTTGTGAAGAAAAATTAATCGCTCCATGTTTAAATCTTTCTGCTCTTAAGGCTTGAGAAATGGTATTGATGGTTAAAACTTCATCTTTAAAATCGCCGTCACCGCCTAAAATGATGGCTTGTACGTCGTCATATGTGAATCTTTTATCTGAATGAATGACTGTCCTTCCGATCCAAGTTTTGGATATTTTTCCGTTGCTATCGATATTGAATACCGCAGAGAACGTGTATTTGTCTTCGTGCGGTCTTAGCGAACAAAGAAAATTAGAAATACGCTCTGGCAACATCGGGTCTACGCGATCTGGAAGATATACGGAAGTCGCTCTTTTGTAGGCTTCTTCGTCCAATTTGGTTCCAGGTTGAACGAAATGACTGACATCCGCAATATGTACTCCGATTTCAAATGAACCGCCACGTAATTTTTTGAAGGAAATGGCATCATCAAAATCTTTGGAGTCATTTGGGTCAATGGTAAATGTGGTTACTTTTCTAAAATCTTTTCGCTTTTTAAGTTCGGCCGTGGTGATTTTATCTGAAAATTTGTTTGCTTCCGCCAAAACTTCGTCATCGAATTGTACCGGAAAACCATTTTCCATCAACAAAGATTTCATCGCAATATCGTTCAAGTCTTCTTGGCTAATGACAGAAATAACTTCGCCAATTGGTTTCTTTTCATTTTCTGGCCATTTGACCAATTTGACGATCACTTTATCTTGATGTTTCGCATCTTTTATGCTACTTAGCGGAACGTAGAAATCAGGTAAGCCTTTATTTCCATCAGGAATGAAAAAGGCAAATTTGGGAGAAATCTCGATAGTTCCTATAAATTCTGATTGTTTTCTTTGCAATACGCGAGCAATTTTTCCTTCGCGTTTTCCAGTTTGTTGGTTTTGTTTTTTGATATCGACAATAACTTTGTCGCCGTTCATCGCCGTATTAAAATCTTGTGGACGGACTAAAACGTCACCACCTTCTTCTGATTTATCCAAAATGACAAAACCCATTCCGGAGCGAGTGATCTGCAAAGATCCTTTGTGCGATGAAAGGGTAGGAGTATTACGCTGTGGCGCATTGTGCGCTCGTCTTTGACTATTTCCGAAATATTTTGATCCTTTATGTTTTTTATTATTACTCTTACTCATTGATTGTTATTCAAGTGCTTGGTTATGGTCCCGATTAATTGATTTTCTTCTTGGAAAAGTATTGAGTTTTCCAATGGTAAAATGAAAAAATCAACGTGACTTTTTTGAAAGATTGACTTGTATTTTTCTAAGCGAACAGCATCTTTTTCTGTTGTCACAATAAAAGTATTACTATTTTTTCTAAGGGCAAGATATTTATCAATTAAACTTTGAATATCTTTTTCCGTAAATGCATGATGATCTGGGAAAATTTCCGTTTGTATATTATCTGAATATTGATGTAAATATTGGATAAATGGTTGAGGTCTGGCGATACCTGTCAAAGCAATTATAGTGTCTTTTTTTTCAGGTACATAAAGATTTTGGGTAAATGCATTATAGATTTTTCCATATTGCATTGTAGAAAAATGAACGGGAATATTGGGATCATAATTTATATTTTTTAGTATAGTTTGTCTTTCTTTTTTGGATAGATTTTCGGGACATTTAGTGACTATAATTTGCGTAGCCCGTCTCATGGAAGAGCGCTGATCTCTAAGTGAACCAACCGGTAAGAAAAAATCTTTGTAGTAGATATGACTATAATCTGTTAAGACAATATTTTGATCTGTTGTTACTGCTCGATGTTGAAATGCATCATCCAAAATAACGAGCGTTTTGCTATCGGCTTCTTGCTCAATTATAGCGAGTGCCTCCGCTCTTTTTTCGCAAACTATAACTTTTATATCTGGAAATTTTTTGTAGATCTGTAGTGGCTCGTCGCCAATATCTTCTGCGGTACTATTGCTATTTGCAACTATAAATCCCTTTGTTAATCTTTTATAGCCTCGACTTAATAGAATGATTTTATAATCATCTTTTAAATGACGAATGATAAATTCCGCCATCGGGGTTTTTCCCGTGCCACCAACTGCGACATTGCCGATACAAATTGTGGGAACCTTGAAGGAACTAGAATGTAATATTTGTTTGTCAAAAAGAAAATTACGAATATGAATTACGATTCCATATAGAAATGAAATGGGAAATAATACATATTTTAATTTATTGAAACGCATAAATATCTTCTGGAGTTATACAAAAATCCAAAGGTATATCATTTGAATTTCTATCATCTATTTGATCAACTGGCGCAAAAAAACTTACGCCAATTTTTAAAACATCTTCTCGACATTTTTGAATAAAACGATCGTAAAAACCTTTGCCATAACCGACTCTGAAGCCTTCTGTATCAAAGGCTAATAGTGGAACAAATATCAAATCAATCTCCTCCGGTGCAATTATTTTTCCTGTTGTAATTTCGGGTATGAAATAATCATTTAACTGAAATTCGGATTCCTCTTCTTCCAAAATCGCTTCCATACTGTTATCCGAAAAATTGCTTTTCGGATAACAGACATTTAACTCTGGAAATTGCATTTGCAAATAACGAACTAGATTTTCTACATCTATTTCGTTTTGCTGTGATATCGGTTGATAGGAGAGAATCGTGTGAATATTTTCGAAACCTAATTTTTGAAATTGAATTAACAGGAGATCTGTTTTTTTCAAAATATCACTATGAGATAATTGTGCTCTTAAACCTTTGTATTCCTTACGTATCGCAGTCTTTAGCATTTCTATTTCTCCACTCTTTCGAAAAATGAAAATATAGTCGTACCATAGTTTCTAGAGAAACTAAATCCTGGGTAATCTTCATAGTTATTACGTGGTGTATGTTCCAATACAAAATAACCATCTTCTGCAATTAAGTTATTTCCCACTATAATTTTGGGAATCTCATCAATTGTTCCTAATGCATAAGGAGGACCTGCAAATATGAAATCGAATGAATCTCGACATCCATCCAAAAATTGAAACACTTCTTGACGCAATACAATCGCATTGGTAACGCCCAATGTTTTCAAGTTTGTTTCAATGAAATTGTGCATCTGAGGATCTTTTTCCACTATAATTTGTTTTCCAGCACCTCTGGACGCTAGTTCGTAACTAATACAACCAGTGCCTCCAAATAAATCAAGAGTTTTAATGTCTTCAAAATCAATTCTGTTTTGTAATATATTGAAAAGACCTTCTTTTGCGATATCGGTTGTCGGACGAGTATGAGGCATTTTTACCGGTGGATTTATTCTTCTGCCACCAAATTTTCCGGATATAATTCTCATATTGAATATTTTAAAAATGGTACGTAATAATGTTCTGGTTGTTCTGTGAATTGTGCCGCATCAAAGATGTTTTTTGTCACTTCTTCTACATCAATTTTGGGAACATATTTAATCAAAGATTGATACAAAGGTGATTCGTAAGTGATTAAACCTGCAACATTTACTTGTGCATCTTCAATTTTTGTATCGAATTGTTCGCATGCATTCAAAATAAAATACACGGGATCCAAAGGCGATTGATATTGAATTCTTTTAATGAATTGAAGTTTTCCATCTTTTACTGCGGATAAAATACAATGTTCGGTAAAATATAATAGGTGAAAATTCAGACCAGATTTAGCCACACTTTTACTCAAAACTTTGGAAATGCAATCAAATTTGTGTCTGTGCTTTATTTCCTTAAAATGTGTGGATAGTGTGTCTAATGCGCTCTTATCCATTTCAAAATTGATAGAATAATCATCCGTTGTCGCTGACATTTGACGAAGATTGGCATCAAATGGAGTAACTAGATTTTGTACCCATGCTTGATCTTCCAGCGCAAATTCTGCTGGAATGAGTTGTGCATTTTCATTATCCCAAATAACAATTACTTTTTTATTAGCATCATATTTTTGCAAAAATTGAGATTGAGCCAATAAATTTTTAAACTCAATAGTAAAATCCTCCGCATTTTTAAATTGGAATAATTCAAAATTTTGAAATTTACCATCATGTTCATCTACTGTCCAGCAAGCAAATTGTTCTTTGCTGACTTCCAAATACAATTTTTGATGTTGATTTTCCCCACTATAAGTTCCCAATAGCTTCTGTATCATAATGCAAATTAAAGACAATGTAATTAAATAATGTAGTTTGATCTTATATCAAAGTGTTTATAGGTTGATCCTAATTATATTTGTGTTCCAATAAACAGGATTTGATTCGATGACTAAGTTAAGTGTAAATATAAATAAAATAGCGACGTTGCGAAATTCTCGCGGAGGTAGTCAACCTGATGTTTTGCAAGCGGCGATTAACATTCAAAAATTTGGAGCAGACGGCATCACGGTGCATCCAAGACCCGATGAAAGACATATTCGTTACGAAGATGCGCGTCAAATAAAGGAAATAATTACGACGGAGTTCAATATCGAGGGCAATAGTCAAGTACAAAAATTTATTGATTTGGTTTTGGAAGTGCGACCTGATCAAGTGACTTTGGTACCTGATGCCGATGATCAATTGACTAGCAATCATGGCTGGGATACGATTAAACATAAAGATTATTTGAAAGAAATGGTTGCTTTATTTCAAAAATCAGGAATTCGGGTAAGTCTTTTCGTCGATCCTGTGGAGGAAATGATCATTGGCGCCAAGGAAACCGGAACGGATCGAGTGGAATTATATACGGAAGGATTCGCGAAGGATTTTCTGGAAAATAAAGCCAATTCCATCCGAAAATATGTAGCCGCTGCGCAAAAAGCCAAAGAGGTAGGTTTGGGTTTAAATGCTGGTCATGATCTTGACTTAAATAATTTGGCATTTTTTTACCAAAATATTCCCTGGTTGGATGAGGTTTCTATCGGACATGCATTGATAAGCGATGCGTTGTATTTAGGTTTGGAAAATACGGTGCAGATGTATAAAAGACAATTGGTCTAATAATTGCTTAATTCAAATTCAAATATAAAAATAACCAATATGCAAAAAAATAAACGTTTCTTGTCAACTTCTAAAATCATTGCGGCGGCCGCTATTTGTTTGGGTACGCTTATGATTTCTAATAATGTAAATGCACAAAAAAAGAAGTCTAAAAAATCCACTAGCACTGAAAAGCCAAGAGAAGATAAGTCTAAAAGACCAAGTCCTCCTGCCGTTGTGAGTCGTGAGTTGGCTAATGGTACTAAAATAACAATCGATTATAGTCAACCGTCCTTAAAAGGGCGTACTCCAGGTGTCGATGTAGAGCCAAAGGAAGATACGGTATGGCGTGCAGGAGCAAATGAAGCTACCATATTTGAAGTAGACAAAGATGTTACTATCAATGGTCAAGCATTACCAGCGGGTAAATATGCCTTTTATGTTTTAAAACATGGTGTTGAGTGGACTTTGATTTTTAATAAAGTTTGGAATACTTGGGGGACTAATTATGAAAAAAATAAAGATCAAGATGCTTTGCAAGTAACCGTTGAGCAAGAAGAACCAATCGCTCCATCTGAAAAATTAATTTATACGATTTCTAAAGATGGCAAGGTAAGTTTGCTTTGGGGTGCTGAATTGATCACATTCAAAGTCGATTAAACTTTTCATTTACATTATATTTGGGGCAATTATTCAGTTAATTGCCCTTTATTTTTTAGTTAAAATTTGAATAAAAATGTACACTCTATACGGCATCAAAAATTGCAATACAGTCAAAAAAGCAACTACTTGGTTGGCGGAAAATAATATCCCGTTTGAATTTCATGACTATAAAAAAAGTGGAATTACTGCAGCAAAATTAAAAGATTGGATTAGTCAATCTTCATGGGAAACTTTAGTAAATAAAAAAGGTTCGACTTGGCGTATGTTAGACGATACAACAAAAGAAAAAGTAACGAATGCCAAAGCTGCGATTGAATTAATGCAAGAAAAAACAAGTGTAATCAAACGCCCTTTGATCGAAAAAGATGGAAAAATCGTAACGATTGGATTTGATGAAAATGAGTTTTCGGATAAATATAAATAACTATTTAACCACCTAAGCCAGCGATAATATTGATCGTAATGGCGATAATAACCATATTATAACCAAAAGAGATTAGGCTATGCCATAAGGTCAGACGTCTAATTTTTTTGCTTGTAATACTGATATCTGAAACTTGGAACGTCATTCCTAATACAAAAGAATAGTAAGCAAAATCTAAAAAATCAGGTTGCTTCTCATCGCCTGGAAACTGCAAACCGCAATCAGGAAGATTTTGCTCATTGTCATAGTATAAATGCGCATAGCGCACTGTATATACCGTGTGCAACATATTCCAAGAAAGTAATAAGGTAAATAACGTTAGACTAATGGGAATATATTTCGATTGATGTGGCACGTTAGTACTGATAATCAACATAAAAACGCCCAGCAGACTTACAAATACAATGATCATCACTAGCGTAAATAATATAGTCCGACTATTATCTTCTTTTTTCGCTTCTTTTTTAATTTGACTTGTGGGAGTTTTGTAAAAACTAATCCAATACAGACTTAAATAAATGAAGCAAAATATATCCCAACTAAATAAAATATGCTGCATTTCCGAAAATGCAGGAATTGGTATAAACATGCCGATGGCTCCTATTAATAAACATAGTAACAATTTAGTGTATGAGTGCGTTCCATTATGCCAAAAATACTTTTTCAAATCGTAATTTTTTTAAATATAAACAAAAAATAAAGGTTCGACTTTTTCAAGTGAACCTTTATTAAAATATTAAATATAGAAATCTATCCGTTGATTGCTTGATCCAAATCTTTGATCAAATCTTCCGCATCCTCAATACCGATACTTAATCTAATCAATCCATCGTTCAAGCCATTTTTGATACGTTCTTCTCTTGGAATAGAGGCATGCGTCATTGTCGCAGGATGATTCATCAAGGATTCCACACCACCCAAACTTTCCGCTAGTGTGATTAATTTAGTTGAACTAAGCACTCGTTTTACCTCTTCCCAACTATCATTTTTCAATTCAAAACTTACCATGCCACCAAATCCACGCATTTGTTTTTTAGCAATTTCATATCCGCTATGGTCTTCAAAGCCACACCAATGCACTTTGGAAACTTTGGGATGTTGGCGTAAGAAATGCGCAATTTTTTCCCCATTTTCACAATGTCTTTGCATGCGTAAATGCAAAGTTTTGATACCACGTAAAACTAAAAAACAATCTTGAGGACCTGGAACACCGCCGCTAGCATTTTGATAAAATTGAATTTTATCATTCAATTCCTTATCGTTGACAACTACAGCACCCAATACTACATCACTGTGGCCGCCCAAATATTTTGTCGCAGAATGTACAACGATATCAGCTCCTAGCTTGAGTGGATTTTGTAAATAAGGTGATGCAAATGTATTATCTACACAAAGTAGAATATTGTGTTTGTTGGCAATAGCCGCCACTTTTTCAATATCCGTAATATTCAAAAGAGGATTTGTTGGCGTTTCAGACCAAATCAATTTTGTTTTGTCCGTAATTGCATTTTCAATATTTTCCAAATTTTGGAAATCTACAAAATGAAATACTATACCATATTTCGCAAAAACTTTAGTGAAAAGTCTATAAGTGCCCCCATACATATCATTGGCTGCAATGACTTCATCTCCTGGAGAAAGCAATCTAATAATTGCATCCTCCGCAGCCAAACCGCTTGCAAATGCTAATCCATAGTTGCCATATTCTATCTCTGCCAATGCCTTTTCTAGTGCGGCACGTGTAGGATTTCCCGATCTTGAATATTCATATCCTTTATTCACACCTGGCGCAGGTTGCGCGTAAGTGGATGTTTGATAGATCGGCGTCATAATCGCGCCAGTCGCTGGATCGGGCTCAGTGCCTGCATGTATATAAAGTGTACCTATTCCGTGTGTATTCTCTGACATATTCTACAATTTGAAGTGCCAAAAGTAACGAATGTAAAAAGAATATCCTATTGAATTTGTAGAATTAAGAATATTTAAACTTAAATGAAAAAGGAACTATTTAAAATTTTCCAATCCAAATTATTCGTACTATGTGCATCTGCGGATGGTAAATGCGTTTGTAAAATTTTGGGTTGAAATATTTTTTCTTGTACTAATTTTTCTTTTGCTGCGAATAGTAATCCTTGCATCGGATCAGATTGTATCCATTGCTTTTGTGGAGGTTCGTAACCGATTTTGCCCTTTTGCCATACTATATTTTCGGGTAAAATATTATCGACTGATTTTCTTAAAATACTTTTTGTAAATCCATTTTGAAATTTAAGATGGGAGGGAAGGGTAAATAAAAATTCCACCAATTCGTGTTGCAAATAAGGTAATCTTACTTCTCGTGACCATGCCATGGAATTTCGATCGGCATAACGTAAAAGCTCTTCCAATCCCATCCTAGCAATATTATAGTACATTAAATCTTCTGGACGAAAAATGTTGGGCTTTTCTAGTATATCCGTACTTTGGTAATGTGCTATGAATTCCTGATTAAATGGAAGCGAATTTTGAGATTTTATAGTACGATTTGTCAATTTTTTTGCGACTAAATTGGGGAATTGTGCTGCTGCATAGTTGCTCCATGTCCATTGGAATGAAGCATAATTATCTACAAATAAAGGCTTTTCTTTTTTGAATAGTTTTTTATCTGTTCTAAATAGATATTGTAAAAACCATTGAATATATTTCGAATAACCACCCAAAATTTCATCGGCACCTTGACCATCTAATAGTACGGTTACTTGCTCTTGCTGCGCTCTTTGATACACTTTGTATTGCGTGAATATGCTTGCACTTTGAAAAGGTTCTTCTTGATGATAGCAAAGATGTTGCAGTTCACTATATATGTCTGGAGCAGTTGGTGTGACTGTATAGTTACTTAATTGCAAATGATTGGAGATCTCTTTGCTTTTTTTTGATTCATCATTTGAAAATCCTGGAAATATTGCGGTAAATGTTTTGAAATCTTTTGCTCCATTTTTTTGCATTAAACTGACAATACTTGCACTATCAATGCCGCCACTCAGGCTAGCACCGAGAGTAACATCACTACGTAATCTTTTTTCGACTGAATTATTTAAAAGTAATTGAAACTTTTCGATGGCGTCTTTTTCGGAAATTTCCAAATCAGGGGCTTCGTATTTCAAACGATACCAATTACGCATTTGCACACGACCTTCTTTAGGAAAAATTTTCAAATAATGTCCTGGAGGCAAACTCAAAATATTGGAATAAAAAGTCGCCATTTTTTTGTGCGGGTTTTGTACGTATCCTAGCGAAAGATAATTTAGCATCATCGTTCCATCTAAGCTTTTGGGAACTTCGGCAGCCCAAAGCGCTTTCATTTCTGATGCGAATAGAAATTTTTCGAATCTGCCACGTTCTTTATAGTCTGCATAGTAATACAGTGGTTTTTCTCCAAATCGATCTCTTGCAACTATAATATTTTCTTCATTTGCATCGTACAATGCCAATGCAAACATTCCATCTAAATGATCTAGAAATTTAATCTTCCAATAGTCGTAAGCTGCTGGTATGACTTCCGTATCCGAGCTTGTTTGGAAGTGATAACCAACCTTTCCAAGTTCAATTTTGAGTTCCTTATAGTTATAAATTTCCCCATTAAAGACTAGTGTATAATGCAAATATTGAAATGGCTGGTTTCCTTGACTATTTTTTTCAATGATGGCCAATCTTCGATGAGCGAATCCGATTTGATGCGTATCATTGAGATAAAATCCTTCGCTTTCAGGACCTCTATGTATTAAAGAATTTGCCATGTCGTGTAGTCTAGACTCGACTACAAGTTGTGGATAAGGAGATATGATTCCGGCAATGCCACACATGGAACAAATAAATTTTAAGATGAAATATTTTTATCCAAATACTCCTGAACAAATTGTTTTAACTCAGGAAAAAATATTTGAAATTGTTGCTGTAAATATGCGTAATTATTTTCAAATAGGGGAAAAACGTCCAACTCATTGGGCAAATATTGCGCTCTATGAACCAGACCTTCAAAACTTTCTTCTATTTGTTGCGGATATCTGTAATTGAATAACCAATCTTCTGCTTCCATGTAATGAAACATTTTTTGGAATGGAATAGGCAAATCTTTTACATCATTACCAATTGAATAGTACCAACCATGTATATGAGTTTTCCATTCACTCGGACTATATATTCCTGGTTGAATCGCCAAAAAATGGTCATATGCGATATCCAAAAATGCGCTAGCGTAGAGCCGCACTTTTGGTTGGAAAATTTTTTTTGTGGCTATATTAATTGGATGTGTGTCAGTGAAATTATCAATCTGGCGGTGTAAAAGAATCCCCTTTTGTATTTCAATAGGGTATTTCAGATATTGTTTTCCTCTTACGAAATCTCCAATCATATTTCCAATCAAAATTTCCGTATGATCAAAGGAAAGATAAGCGTGTGCGAGTAGATTCATTCTACAATTTACATTCTTATTAGTAAAAATAAACCTAAAGTTTGTCAATATATGGTAATGAAAAAGCCTAAACATCTCTGCTCAGGCCTTCACGTGTGCGTATGAAAAAAAACTTAAAACGTGTAGAAAATGGATGCAACGATAGATCTATTTTTCATAGATTTATTTCCGTTATTTGTTTCATCTTTAACGATGTTGCTTAGCCCATATTGATATTTAGCTCCAATGCCAAATTTCTTATTCATGAATGGTAATCTATATTCTGCACCACCTACAGCTGTAAATCCTGATGATTTAAAATTGTCTTTAATTTTCGTACTTGAACCTCCAATATTTTTTGAGGCATCTAATAATATATCGTATTGCGGACCTGCTAATAAGGTGAAATCAGAATGTGTGAAAGTATAGCGAGCCAATACTGGAATCGTGAAATAAGATGCGGTAAAATTTACATTAACGTTGTAGCTGGTATTAAAAAAATAACCAGTGATATTTGATCCTAGTCTTTGATAATTCAAAGATGGTTGGATCGACCAATTTTTATCAAATGGTAAATTGAAAAAAGCACCAAATCCAAAGCCTGATTTGCTAGAATAGTTTGTACTACCAGATGTAGTGTTAGATGAAGAACTCGAAATAGTAGAATTGATATAGCTGCCACTTAATCCAAATTCTACATTGTTTTGACTATAGCTTTTGCTAATACCGAAGGCAATTAAAGCCGATAGAATGATTTTTTTTACCATTTTAAAAGGATATGTTTCAGAATTGTAATCTGTAACTCAAAGATGTTACATTTAAAATTGTTAATGTATTTGAATAGATAAAAGTAAGAATTAAATGGATAAATCTTTGTCTTTTAATATTTTAGAAGTTACCAATATTTGACCAATGTGTCTCATTGTATGTTCCGCCGCGTGAAATAATAAACCGATTGTAGTTGTGGGTATTTTATTTCTGCCAACATACCTTGATTCGGTAAAGGTGGAAATTGGGTAAGATTTATAATGCTCAACTGTATTTTCAATACTGTTTATTGTATTAGAAAGTAGTTTGTCTAATTGTATATCTTCTATAAATTCTTCCTTTGACAAATAGTCCAATTGATTCTCATCGAGCATCTTTCCATCTGCATACGTCAATAATCTGTCAAGAAAGCCCGAAATATGTTTTAAATGAAAACCAATGGAAGCGCAACCTGCTGGTTTTGTCCATAGTTTAGATTCAGGAAAATCATTTAAATAAATAGATAATTCTTCTTTTGCTTCCAGCAAAGCATTAGCAGCTGGTTGTAAAATAGGATCTAAATTTTCTATTTTTTCGTTTCTTAGCCAAACTTCTGTGCGCCCCATTTTATTTCAAGAGTTTATCAATTTTTTCATCAAATTCTTTTACAAATTTTGTGTAGTATTCGCCAGTCCCAGGCCCTTCAAATCCAGTATCAATAAAAGCAACTTTGCCTGTTTTATCCAAAATGATCGTACTAGGAAACATTTTTATATCAGTTAATTCGGGTAAGGTTTTTTCTGTACGTTTTGGATCCGCAACACTCACGCCAGTGATCAACATCGGATATTGTACATCAAACTTCTTTTGGAATTTGGTCAAACTTTTCACTGATCTTTCATAGTCTGTTGTGTATTCGTACGCCAATCCTATAACTTCCACTCCACGAGCTTTATTTTTTTTATAAAAATCACTTAAAAAAGCCGTTTCATCCATACAATTGGGACACCAACTTCCCATTAAGTCAATGATAACCACCTTATTTTTAAATTTTGGATCGTTGATAGACACTTCTTTGCCATTCAAATCTTTAAATGTAAAATTCAATTTTCCAGATTCTCCATCCTTTACATACATTTCAGAAGTATTTGGTAATTGTGGATTCAAATCTTTTTTTCCCGTAAATGCAGTCAACCCTTTGGCTCCACTTATCATATTACCCGAAATTGTTGAATCTTTAATATTAATCTTACCTGCGAAAACAAGCGCATGGACACCATCAAATGTAGAAAGCAAAATGGAATCACCACTTGTTACTCCTTCTAAAAAGCGATAATCACCAGTAGGCGTTAATATGGATCCTGTTACAATATGATTTTTCTCTTGGAATACACCAATCGCGGGACTTGGTTTATTGTCATCATTAGAAAAATTCAAAGCCCATTTTCCACTCGCATTTACAGCATTCGTAGTCGTGGTATAAGGAAATCTTTTGGAAATCTTGGCCGTTGCCGTAAATGGGATCTTTGTTTCAGCGGAAATACCATTACGAACCCAATCGCCTTGCAAACTATCTTTATTGATAATCTTTAGTCGAAAAAAGGATTCAAATACGGGCATATGCACAATTAGAGAATCGCCTTTGGATTGAATATCGGTCGTTTTTAAGGACTCTTTTCCATTGATAAAAGAAAACGTCGTTTGGTTTTTAACTTTGGAAATGGCTAATGTAAATACAATATTTTTTCCATCTTCTCTATGAATAGCGGCATGCCATTTGCCCGGAGTTAAATCATACGCATTGGATTGCAATGAAAAACCTATTAAAAGTAGAAATATTCCTAAAAAAGCCTTCATGTGTATCTAAATTTTTAAAAAATGATTTATTTCGTGTTATCTGTATAATTAAAAGTCTACAAATATAGTTGACTTATATAAATATTATGTTTAAATGCCTCTTAAATAAATATGTAGCAACGCTTTTGTTCGCTTTTTTCCTTTCCAAATATAGTGATGGGCAAGTAAAAGAGTTTAAAGATATTGCATTTCATTTGTACACCGATAGTTTGAAAAAAGGAGTTCAAAATTATATCAATGTTGATGGATTGCAAGCTGATGGGCATTGGTTTCCATTGGATACGACTTTGATATCTTATAGTTCGAGTGGAGGTAGGTGGGAGCAGAATAACTTGATCATTCCGACGGATTATAAAAAGGATTCGGTTGTAATCAAAGTTTTTTTGTTAAACCAACCTATCATGACGCAAACAACAACTATTTATATAAAGAAAAACCCCGATCCGACAGTTCTACCAACGCAACAAGATATTTTGGATAGTTATAAAAAAAGAAAAAGAAGAAATTAATTTTCTTCTTTTTCTTTCTCTTCTAAAGGTTCTAATAATTTTAATAAAACCCGTTCGACAGAACTTCTGTACATTTTTAAAATGATCATTTCATAACCTTCTAATTCTAATCTTTCACCTTCAACAGGGACAGAACCATGATGATATGTTATGAGGCCTGATAATGTACTATAATGATCGTCTGTAGGTAAAGCTAATGGTAAAAATTCGTTGATGTCGTCAATGGATTGATGTGCCAAAACACTGAAAGTACCGTCTGCTTGTTTCTCCACAATAGGCAATTCCGCATCGTGTTCATCTTGAATATCCCCTACCAATTCTTCCAAAATATCCTCCATCGTAACGATGCCCGCAATGTCACCATATTCATCGGTTACGATGGCCATTTGATTATGATCTTTTTGGAAAGTTTTTAATAAGTCTTTGATTTTCATACTATCCGGTATGTAAAAAGCCGGGCGCAACATTTTGCGAACATCTTCACTTTTGTTCAGATGAAGCGATTGCAACATATCTTTTACGTATAAAATCCCAATCACATTATTCAAATCATCTTCATAAACTGGATAACGAGAATACCCTTCTTGGGTCACATAATCAATGATTTTGGTAAATGGTTGCTTGATATCAATAGCGGATATTTCTTTACGATGTACCAAAATTTCGCGCACGCGACGCACATCAAAATCAAATACATTTTGAATCAATTCAATTTCAGAATCTTCCATGACACCACTTTCACCACTTTCAGAAATGATCAATTTAATCTCTTCTTCTGTATGAGATTCTTGTTCTTGCGCTGGATTAATTCCCAAAAGTCTCAAAACGCCATTTGCCATTTTATTTAACAACCAAATAAATGGTCGAAATATGAAAAAGAATGCTTTTAGTGGCATGGCAATGACCAAAGTGGTATTTACCGCCTTTCTAATAGCGATAGATTTGGGAGCTAATTCTCCAAAAACTATATGCAATGTGGTTATTAAAATGAATGCAATAGGTACGGAAATTTTATGGATTATTTCCATACTTAAATTGAAATGGAAAAGATGAATGGCTCTCAAAATGATTTCTGTCATTACATCTTCACCAACCCATCCAAGACCAAGAGAGGCAAGGGTTACCCCCAACTGCGTAGCGGCCAGGTAATTATCCAAATTACCAACGACTTGTTTAGATGCAGATAAAAGTTTAGGAGATGCTTTAGAATTGGTATCAGAAAGCTGGGTCACACGCACTTTAACAATGGCAAACTCTGCTGCCACAAAAAAACCATTCAACAATACTAAAAATATTGTCAGAATTATCTCAGATGTCATTTAAATTATTAACGGTTAAAACAATATTACAATAAAATTGGAATAATTGAATGTTTTTAAATAATTAATATTCAAATAGAAAGGATTGCAAGCATTTTTCTTGAATCCTTGCGGCTAAAATGCTTATTTTTGCAAACTTTAAAATTTGAAGTTCCGATATTAATTATATGAAATACGACAAAGAAATCAATAAGCGCAAAACCTTTGCCATTATCTCTCACCCCGATGCCGGTAAAACGACCTTAACCGAAAAATTCTTATTATTTGGTGGGGCAATCCAAACAGCGGGAGCGGTAAAAAGCAATAAGATTAAAAAAGGTGCGACAAGTGATTTCATGGAAATAGAAAGACAACGTGGTATCTCTGTAGCGACGTCTGTAATGTCATTTGAATACAAAGATTTCTTAATCAATTTGTTAGATACGCCGGGACACAAAGATTTCGCGGAAGATACTTACAGAACCTTAACCGCTGTAGATAGTGTTGTATTGGTGATTGATAGCGTCAATGGGGTAGAAGACCAGACACGTAGATTGGTGGAAGTTTGTCGCATGCGTAAGACGCCCGTAATCGTTTTTATCAATAAAATGGACCGAGATGGTAAAAATCGTTTCGATTTATTGGAAGAAATAGAAGCAGAGTTGAAATTGAATTTGCATCCAATGACTTGGCCAATTAATAGTGGTAAGGATTTCAAAGGTGTGTATAATTTGCGTAATAAAAGTTTGCGCTTATTTGCTGCAAATACCAAAGCGGATGATGAGGATTTAGTTGAAATTGAAAACTTGAGTGACCACACTTTAGAACAAAAAGTAGGAGAGGCTGATGCCAATATTTTGCGAGAAGATGTAGAATTGATTGATGGTGTTTATGGCGATTTGGATGAAAAGGCATATTTAGATGGAGACATCGCTCCTGTATTTTTTGGTAGTGCGATAAATAATTTTGGGATAAATGAGATGTTGGATACATTTATCGAGATTGCGCCTGGACCATTACCACGCGAAACAACAGCTCGTGAAGTATTTCCAAATGAAGAAAAATTAAGTGGATTTGTATTTAAAATCCATGCTAATTTGGATCCAAAACATAGAGATAGAATTGCATTTTTGAGAATTTGTAGTGGTGTATTTGAAAGAAATAAGTATTATCATCACGTTCGTTTGGATAAAAATCTTCGTTTTAGTACACCTTATACTTTCTTAGCTCGTAGTAAGGATATTGTAGAAAATGCATATCCTGGCGATGTCGTTGGTTTATTTGATACGGGTAATTTCAAAATAGGAGATACCCTTACAGAAGGGGAAGATTTTTACTATACTGGAATTCCGTCCTTTTCTCCAGAAATATTCAAAGAGTTGGTCAATAAAGATCCAATGAAAACAAAACAAATGGAAAAAGGTGTAAATCAATTGACTGATGAAGGTGTGGCGCAATTATTTACGCAATTTGGGGGAAATAAGAAAATAATTGGTTGTGTAGGTGAATTACAATTTGAAGTAATTCAATATCGCCTTTTGCATGAATATGGTGCATCTGTAGAGTTTAGAACTTTACCATTCTTTAAAGCATGTTGGCTAACTTCTAAAGACAACAAAAAATTAGAAGAATTTTTACGATTCAAACAAGCAAATTCTGGAGAAGATAAAGATGGATTGCCTGTATATCTTGCACAAAGTCAATGGTTTTTGGATACTGAAATTAGCAATAATCCAGATATTCAATTTCATTTTACAAGTGAAATACATAAGAGCGAATTGGCATAATCGTTCAATTCGCTTTCAAATAAAAAAGTCCTGCGTATATATATTCGCAGGACTTTTTTTATACTAAAATCTTAATATTTTATTTTTCCAAGACACCAAGCCTAACTAAATCCATAGAATCCAAACTAGGTAATTTGTTTTCTTTCAATTTTTCCACAACCAATTGTCCTGTTTTTAGTGCGTCATCTTCAGTTTTAAATGGACGTTGACCTGAAATAGAGGGAATGAAATATTGTTTAATAAAAACATTCGTATCGCTTACAACTTCATAGCCCCAACCGTTAGGCACTTTGACGGATCTAACCTTAACAAAAACTTCTCCTTCATGAGAGGGAGAAGTTTTTGTTTTTTCTTTACATCCAATGCATATCGCAATTGGAAATAAAAATATGAATAACTTTTTCAATTACTTGATTACTATTGTTTATTAGTATTAGTTAACATCATCATTGCTATCATAACTTTCATTTGGATCGAATTGACTAAAATTATCCAAAATATTACTAGAACCATTCAATCCTGTTCCGACTAAACCTATACCTTGGACAGTGAATCCAACGGCCCCAATTCTTGAAACTCTCTGATATGGAGTTCTTCTTTCCCATTGGTCTTGAGTAATATGATAAGCCCAAGTTTTTAAAGTTGCACTACCGTTTATTTGACCAACTGTAAGATATGCGTATTCTCCAATAACAAATGCTACTGCATGATCTCGAGCAATATCAGTATAGTCATCATCAAATGTTTCATCAGAATTTGCATTACGAATTAATCTTTTTGCAGACCAATCTGAACCATTAAATCTATACATATCATATGAGTCTGTTCCTGCTCCAGACATACCAGTAACAACGAATGCTGCAGTGTCATTGCTTGTGAAAGCAACAGCACCATATCTTTTATCTCCAGGGTAATTTACTGATTGAGTCCAAGAATCTGAAGATGGATCATATTCGTATATATCACTGTACAATTGATATAAATCTCTACCCGTTCCCATATAACCTTTGCCATTTAAAGCAAAGCCAATAGCTTCCCCTCTTGCACCACCTATAAAATCAGCCTTTCTTGTCCAGAGGTTCGTAGCTGTGTCATAACCATAAAATGTATTGTTATAAACTCCTGTAGAATCATTATATCCAGTACCAATATATCCAACACCTCCGATTGCAAAAGCAGCTGCCATATATCTACCTTGATCTTTCATATCAGCAACCTGCGTCCAAGATCCTAAACCGCCATTTGCAGAGATATCCAATTTCCAAAAATCAGATAAGCGCAAATTATTAGCTGCCGATCCTTTACCAGTTCCAACATAGGCATAATTACCTATTACAAAAGAAACTGCATATGCTCTTACTGGACCACTAATACTAGTTTTTTTAATCCAGTTTCCTTCTGTCTCACTACCATAAGTTGAAGAAGATTTGTTACATGATGCAAGTGCTAAGAATAGACTTGCAACAGCGAAAGCAGAAAAGATACGTTTACTCATAAATTAAAATAAAAATTTTGCCTAAAATAGGCATGAAAATTTTACAAAAATGTTAAAATGTAAAATAAATAAATGTTAAGTTAAACAATTTAATAAAATTCAATATCTATACATTCAAAATTGAATACATAGAACACAAAAGTTCCGCAAATGTAAAAATTTATTGAATTTGACTGCAAATTAAATGTAAAAAAAAAACTAAAGTGTTAAATAATCGAATATTTGCTAAATAAACTCCGTGAAAAACAAGAAACACGATACTTTTAATTTTTTTTTGAGATATTTGCCTCCATTTTAATATAGATCTGAGTTTTTTTATATTTGAATTGCATATTGTTTAATTTTATTTCATAAATAAAAGTGAATTTATCAAAATTTAAATAGCATAATTATTTTATTTCGATTTAGCTATTTACTTTGCTTAGATAATTACTATTGAATCATAGAATGAATAAGTTGAGAAAACGTTTTTTTTACTTTGCAGTGGCATTTTGCGCTATTGCTGTGGTCGCTCTTTCGTGTAATAAAGCCAATATTGATTTTGGTAGTCAGTGGCTAGATAATGATTATACTAAAGTGATATATGTCGATACTTTTAGTGCCAATATATCAACGGTGTATTTGGATTCGTTCAGTACTTCTGGTACCGGATATGGCGTTGCTGGCGTATATAAAGACCCACAATTTGGAACCGTAAATGCTTCTTGTTTTGCACAGTTTGAGCCGCCTACGTATTCTTCCTCTGCAATTGACACATATCGTTATGCAACGTTTGACTCTCTGACATTATTATTGAAAATGAAGGGCGGAAATTATGGCGATACTACTAAGAATCTCACATTGAGTGTTAATCAATTGAGTCAAAATATTCAATTATTTAACAATCAGACTTCTTTCTATAATACTACGAGTTTTCCCTTTAATACTTCTGTTTTGGGAACAAAAACCTTTTCACTAAAAATAGGTTCTCCACTAACTGGAGATACATTGTCCATCCGGTTGAGTGATGCCTTAGGAAACGAATTTCTTAGTATGCTAAAATCTGGAAGTTCAAACATTCAAAGTGCTACACAATTTGTAAATTACTTTAAAGGGCTACGTATTTCAGGATCAGGTACCGATGGATTTATGATTAATTTTTCTGATAGTATTGCAATGAGACTTTATTATCACTCACCCGGTCAGACGATAAATCAACAGACATATACAACATTTGATCTTTACAACAGTTCTTATCAGTTTAATAATATTACAGTTGATAGATCTGGAACCTTATTGGGGAATCAAAATTTTAGCCACAATAATAATAGTATTCCTTCTGCATTAACAGATAGTTTAACATATTTGCAACCAATTACAAGTTCATTAGTTAAAATTCAATTTCCAACAATTCGTCGTTTGTTGCAATCACCCAATTACTTGCAAGTATCCAGAGCAACACTGACGTTTCAGCCGCAATTTGGAACAAATCTTCCATTTTATGCATTACCACCAAGTTTATATTTATATACAACAGATTATGCAAATGGTCTAGGTACCGCCCTAACTTATAGTTCTAGTGTGCAGACCGGTAGCTTGTATCTCGATCCTACAACTGGTTATAATACTTATACATACGATTTAACAACTTACATTCAAGGTACGGAATTAGCGTCCGAAAATTTGAATCAAAGAGGATTATTAATTTGTCCTCCTACGACTAATTTTAAAACCACATTTAATAGGATGGTAATACCTGATCTGAATGGTCAAACAGGAAAAATTCAATTACAAGTTTATTACATCGCTGCGAAATAAGCGGTAAAATATTTATATGAACCAACGCGATATAAAAGTATTAATTTCCCTTATCTCATTAGTCAGTTTTGGCATAAATAAAAATGTGCAAGCTCAGACTAACGCATCTCCATACAGTATGATAGGAATTGGAGATTTGAACTATAATAATTACGATAGATCCACTGGACTTGGAGGAGCTGGTTTTAGTTTATCTTCTGGCAATTATATGTATATGTCTAATCCTGCATCTTTCGTTGATTTACAAGATCATTATTTTTCTGCTGAATTAGCGGCTAATTTTAAATATGTAAATTATAAAGGACAATCTATAGGAACTGATGCAAATGTTAATTCGAGTGATTTACAATTTCAAAAGTTGTCATTTGGAATAAAGGGTGCTAAATTTTGGGGTATTGGATTTGGTCTCAAGCCTTATAGTAGTATTAATTATAACAATACAACCACTGAAAATGTAGTAGGTTCTAACATTATACAATCAATTAATTTGAGTGGAAATGGAGGATTGCATCAATTTTATTGGTCCAATGCTTTTAGATTATTTAAAGGATTAAATCTTGGTTTAGAGTCAAGTTTTTTGTTCGGTAGTCAGCAATTATCCAAAACCACTTCTTCTAGTTCCGTAGTAAGTTCCGATTTAAATACTACGAATACGAATTATTTCCATAAAATTTATTTCAAAGGTGGTTTACAATATCATACACGTTTATCGAAAGATGTAGCATTAGGTGTCGGTTTAGTAGGTGCTATGAGAACAAGATTACATGGAATTGATACATACGATCTTACCTCTGGAAATCTAGGAACTGTCGGTACTATACCAGTTACATTAGTAAGTGATTCTGGCATTGGAAATTCCAATTTTTATTTGCCTCAAATGTTAGGTGGTGGTGTTTCCGTAAAATACAAAAATGCTTGGACATTTAATGCAGATTATCAAAGACAAAATTGGTCTTCAGCAAATAATAGTGGCGGACTATCCTACACATTTGCCAATTCACAGAGAATATCTGGAGGTGTGGAATATGCTAAAATGACTACCGTTATTCAAAACGGTAATGTGTTTAGCTACGAAAAATATTATTATCAATTAGGTGGTTTTTATAATGAAGGTAATCTTATCGTAAGAGACCGAAGAATAAATGACTTTGGCGTTACAATGGGATTCGGCGTTAATTCGAAATATACACCATTGGGATATTTATTTAATGTGCAGGTGGGAAGCCGAGGAACTACTGCGAATAGCTTAATCAAAGAAAATTATATCCAAATAGGTGTCGTTCTATCTTATCGAGATTTATGGCATAACAACAGTTTCATAAGAGACTAGCAAATAAAAAACCATCCGAAAGGATGGTTTTTTATTTGCATTAACTTTTTTGTCCGAATACTTTTTTCAAAATATCCGTAGTCCTTGCGACGGGATTCTCTCGAATGTTCAATTCTTCTTTTCCAATTTGGTCAAACAAAGCTTCAACAGTTTTCTGAGCAACATAATCAGTTAGATCAGGATTGATTTTGTTTTTTATCAAAGGAATTTTATTATAGGTATTGGCTATTTGGTCATAATATTTCGTTGCATCTGTTTTTTGTAAAGACGTATTAATAGAAGGCTTGAAGGCTGTGATTAATTGATTCGTAGTTTTGTCTTTGAAATAATTAGTAATGGAATTGTTGCCACCTTTGACCAATTTCAAAGCATCTGTTACCGTCATTTGCTTCACCGCATTGACAAAAATAGGTTTGGCAAATCCAACTGCATCTTCAGCAGAGCGATTTATTTGCAAGACAGCTTTATCCACTGCACTACCCAAACCAATTGATTTTAGAGTAGAAACAACATTTTGAGCATCTTGAGGTAAAAATATTTTGTACGCTTGATCTCCAAAAAAGCCGTTGGTTTTGTTTAGATTGGTAACTCCTGCAAGTATCCCATTTAAAAGTGTTTGCTGTATGCCAGTTTGCGCATCGCTTTGGGTAATTGTGCCGCTAGTACTGATGCCAGGAATACTGCTTTGTAATTTATTGACAGAATCGCAAGAGGCAATTGTGAAACATAAGCAGAGTGGTAAAATGAGTTTTTTCATCTATGAAATTTTATATAAATATTAATAATCAACATCTATTCCAAAATAGGTGGAAACTATCGTATAAAATGGCTTTTTTCAAGTAAATTTGCAAAGTTTATTAAAGAAAGGAAATTGTTATGAGTGAAAATAAGGTAGAAAAAGTAAAATGTTTGATTATAGGTTCTGGTCCTGCAGGTTATACTGCGGCTATTTATGCGGCTAGAGCTAATATGCATCCAGTGGTTTACCAAGGATTGCAACCTGGTGGTCAATTGACCATTACGACAGAAGTAGAAAATTTCCCTGGCTACCCAGAAGGCGCTATGGGACCTGATATTATGGTGGATTTGGAAAAACAAGCGCAAAAAATGGGTGCAGATATTCGTTATGGTATCGCAACCAAAGTTGATTTTTCTGGTCCTATACACAAAGTTGAAATCGATGAAGAAAAATGGATCGAAGCTGAGTCTGTCATCATTTCTACAGGTGCTACCGCTAAATGGTTGGGATTGGAAAGCGAACAACGTTTAAATGGTTATGGCGTAAGTGCCTGTGCCGTTTGTGATGGCTTTTTCTTTAAAAATCAAGAAGTTGCGATCGTTGGTGCAGGGGATACGGCGTGTGAAGATGCTTTATATTTATCCAAATTAGCTACTACGGTACATATGATCGTACGTAAGGGCGAAAATGGAATGAAGGCAAGTAAAATCATGCAAGATCGTGTGAAGAATACGCCAAATATCAAAATCTATTGGAATTCTGAAACTTTGGAAGTCGTTGGAAAGGATAAAACAGAAGCTGTAAAAATAAAAAATACAGAAACGGGTGCAGAAACTGAAATACCTGTTAACGCATTTTTCGTAGCGATCGGTCATACGCCTAATAGTCAAATATTCAAAGATATTCTTGATATGGATGAAACAGGATATATCAATACAATTCCTGGATCCTCTAAAACCAATGTTGCAGGTGTATTTGCGGCAGGTGATGTACAAGATAAAACCTATCGTCAAGCAATTACAGCGGCCGCGAGTGGTTGTATGGCAGCTTTGGATGCGGAAAGATATTTGACCGAAATCGGTGCATAGTCTAGTGCAGAATTTCTGAATTTGTAAACGGAAGATAATTATATGTTGAAAATAGAATTAAAAAATTTATTATTCAGAGCTAACCACGGATTATATGAAGCTGAAAAGCGATTAGGCGGTTCTTTTGAGGTGGATTTGTGGTTGACGTATTCGCCCAAAATGATGCCCGTAACAGATATTAATGACACCATTGATTATTCTGCAGTATTTGACGTAGTCAAAGAAAGAATGAATCAACCTGAAGAACTATTGGAAACGTTGGTAACCAAATTGGCATTTGAAATTTTAGAAAAATTTGCTTTGGCAAATGAAGTATATGTTCGTGTGAATAAAATTCATCCACCGATTCCTGTTTTTTCAGGAAGCGCAGGTGTGAGTTATCAGGTGAGAAGAGATGAATTGTGATTTATAAATTATGAATGATAATTTTCAAGAGAAAAACGGTTAGAATACAATTCTAACCGTTTTTTATGTCATATTTCATAACTTATCATTCCTAATTCTAACCTCATCCCGCTGTAGGGATATTCAATTCTTCTGGTTCGCCCATGGCATTTTTCTTCATTTTTTCTGCGACATCTTTCCCTAGATATTTTACAATTCTTTTTTCTAAAAGCATGATTACGGGCGTTAATAGTAGAGCAACCACAGCTTTGTAAATATAATTTACTACACCAATAGCGATGACTTGCGTCCAACTCCAATTGTTTCCAATTTTAAATGCTATAATCAAAACGATATAACTATCAATTAGTTGTGAAACTAAAGTAGAGCCCGTCGCCCGTAACCAAATCCATTTATCCCCAGTGATTTTTTTGATTTTATGAAAAACAAATACATCAGTTAATTGGCTAAATAGGAAGGCAACCAAACTACCAATAATGATCCATAGTCCTTGTCCAAATATGGCGCTGAAGGCATTTTGCATATTGTCAACACCTTTGTCTTTATTTGTCCCAATCCAAAAATCAGCAGCAGGCAATTTCATGGAAATGAAAAACATTAAAAATGCATAAGAAATCAAGGAAATGGTTGTGTAACTAATTCGTTTTACTGCTTTTGTACCGTAAAATTCGTTGATGATATCGGTCAATATAAATTCTAATGGCCACAAAACCACACCACAAGTCAGATTGAAAGACAAGCCGCTATGCCCGAAAATCGTGAGATTGGCGGGTTGAAAACCAAATAATTTTTCCAAAGAGAATATTTTGCCACCAATACATTCTGCAATTAATGCATTCGCCACAAAAAAAGCAGAAAAGGCGAGAAATAATTTACTCGATTTATCTTTTAAATAATTGGTCATAGGAGAGAGAAACTAAATGTGATGATTTGGAAAATAAATAGACAAAGGTTGAATAATATTATCCATTTGGATACTTCAATACTTTGTTTTCGGATATATTTTGTTACACAAATTAAGAAAAAGATCCCATTTATAATAGGAGATAAAATACATCCTGCAATCAATATATGACTAACCAAATCTTGTTGCGTTGTGTATAGAAAATATTTCAACAAAAAAGACGCAAGAAAAAAGATATTGTAAATGCTGGTAATTTTTGCCAGAAAGGATAATTTCATTTGAATATTACGCGTTGTCTCAAAAATGGCTAAAGTTACAAGTCTTTTCTTAGGAATGAAATTGTAATGCCGTAAATTAGCAGCGGTCAGTTGTATTTTTTTAAAAAAGTATGATTAGGTTTGCTACTCATTCAAAATGAAGCTAGCGCTTTAAAAATTAATGTTTTCGCATGAAAAATTTTTCTTGGAAGAAAATTGTGCCACATGTCATTGCTATTGTAGTGTTTTTGGTCGTAGCACTGATTTATTGCCGTCCTGCGATGGAAGGTCAGGTCTTACAACAGACGGATGTGATTCACTGGAGAGGTATGGCGCAAGATGCCATAAGTTATAAGGAACAACATGGTCATTTACCCTTGTGGAATACGCACCTATTTAGTGGTATGCCTAACTATCAAGTAGATCAAGAGAGTACTTCTTATCTTCCGGACTTTACAAGTTGGATAAGTTTGGGATTACCGAAACCGATCAGTTTCTTTTTCGTGGCGTGCGTTAGTTTTTATATATTGTCTTTAGCTTTTGGCTTGGATGTGATTATTGCAATTTTAGCAAGTTTAGCATTTGCGTATGCGACTTATGATCCCGTAATTATTATCGCTGGGCATGAGTCCAAGATGAATGCTTTAGCTTATGCGCCTGGTTTGTTTGCGGGTATTTATATGATTTATAAAAAGAAATACTTGCTGGGACTGGTCATTACGATGATATTTTCTACGTTGGAGATTACCGCTGGACACTATCAGATAACCTACTACATGTTCTTAATTGTAGGTATAATGACTTTATATTATATCTATGTTTGGGTAAAAAATAAAGAATTTAAACATCTTGTTTTAGCGCTTGTATTAGCGGGTTTTGGTACGGCTGTAGGTTTAGGTAATATTGCCAAAAGCTTGATGACCACTGCTGAGTATGCAAAATATACAATGCGTGGAGGTAAAACTGTGACTACAACGGAAAATGGTAAAAGTGAAACCACCAAGACTTCCGGATTGGATTTGGATTATGCATTTTCTTATAGTTTAGGTAAAGGAGAAGGTTTGGTTTTAATGATGCCCAATGCTTATGGTGGTAGCTCCATAGAAACTTTTGATGAAGATTCTCATTTGGCATCTGCCTTAAGTGATCTTGGTGCCAATCCGCAGATAGCGAGTCAAGTACCTAAATATTGGGGTGGAATCAATCCCTCCACTGCAGGACCTCCGTACTCTGGTGCATTGATTTGTTTCTTAGCCGTAATAGGTTTGGCGGTTTTGAATAAAGAATCTGATAAATGGTGGATGTTTGCTTCAATCATTTTCGGATTGATATTGTCATTTGGTAGTTATTTACCTGGGATTAATGGACTTTTATTCAAAGTCCTTCCGATGTATAACAAATTTAGAGCTCCTTCTATGGCATTGGTAATTCCACAATTTGTATTGCCGTTAATGGCTGGCGTGACTTTGCAAAAAATATTTTACGCTGTAGGCGAACAGGAATATTTGAATAAAAATTTCAAAAAAATATTATACGCAGCGGGTGGTTTATTTGCGATAGCGTTATTGGTTTATGTATTTAATGATTTTACAAGTCCAATGGATGAGCAATTGAAATCTGCATTTGGTGGAGCAGACAAAGCAAGTCCATTGATCAATGGCATTATCAAAGATCGTAAAGGAATGTTTGCAAGTGGATTGGGACATGCTTTATTATTTGGACTAATTGCTTTAGGAGGTATTTTCTTATACGTTAGAAAAATAGCGAAACCAGCGGTAATTATTGCTGTATTTTTAGTGATCAATATGATTGACTTATTACGTATAGATAGCAAATATTTGAATAGTGAAAATTTTGTGGAAAATAGTGATTTGCAAAGTCAAGCGTTCTCTGCAACTCCAGCAGAGCAACAGGTACTTTTGGATAAATCTCCACACTATAGAGTTTTGAATTTGGTTGGTGGTAATCCATTTAATGATGCTGTTACTTCTTATTATTTTAGATCCATTGGCGGTTATCATCCTGCGAAATTGCGTATCTATCAAGACGTTATTGAAAATCAATTTTCCAAACCAAGTGGTGGTTTGAACATGGCGGTTTTGAATATGTTGGATACTAAATATATCTTAACGCAAGATCAGCAGGCTGCTGCAAATCCACAACAACAAGGTGGTCAAGGTGTTGTACAACAAAATCCAGAAGCACTTGGCGCTGCTTGGTTTGTGAAGAATATTCAATATGTAAATTCTTCTGCAGATGCCTTGAATGCATTAGGAACGTTTGATCCTAAAACCACAGCGATTATTGAAAATAGTAATAAAGCAAATGCAGCAAGCCCCAACTATGATAGTACGGCGACGATACAATTGGATAAATATGATAACGACACGATTCGCTATACTACAAATGCAAAATCCAATCAGTTTGCCGTTATGAGTGAAGTTTATTATCCAGCTGGATGGAACGCTTATATAGATGGAAAGGAAACCAATTATGTAAGTGCCAACTATGTATTGCGCGGTATCAATGTTCCTGCTGGTAAGCATACTGTTGAGTTCAAATTTGAACCAAAATCTGCCATCGTAGGACAAAAAGTGATCTACGCTTCCAATGCTATTTTCTACATAGTTTTAGTTTTGAGTATTGTCGGTTTAGTTAAAAAAAGAAAATCAGAAGTCGCTTAACGCATGGATGATGTTCAGATAAAAATACTTTCTATAGCTCCCTATCGCTTTATTCCTGCCAGATTTGGTGGACATAAAGCGATAGCTTTTTTGTATAAATATCTGTCTCTGATAACGAGTTTTCAAGCGGTAACAGTTGTTAGCCAATATGAAAAAACGGACTTAGTGCAATATTCAACTTTTCCCATTTTGAGTGATAGCGTATTGCGTTATGCTAATATTTTTTCAATTCGTAAAATTGGTAAAATTATAAAATCTGAGAAGATTACGCATATTATGACAGAGCATCCATATCTGGGTTGGATGTTGTATTTGATTCGAATATTTTATAGTAAAAAAATTATAGTTCGTTCGCATAATATAGAAGCGTTACGTTTCAAATCTATAGGGAAATTTTGGTGGAAGATTCTGTATTTATATGAAGCATGGGTGTATAAAATGGCGGATTTGGTCGTCTTTATAACGCCTGAAGATCGCAATTTTGCTATTCAAAATTTTGGAGTAAAACCAGAAAAATCGAGCGTTATTACTTACGGAATGGACCTTCCTTCCAATTATTCCAATGAATGGAAAACTGCTGCACATTCCAATATTTTGGCGGAAAATCAACTAAGTTCCTCCACGAGAATTTTACTTTTTAATGGTGATTTTGGATACAAACCCAACTTGGATGCTTTGATATTATTGGTGGAGGATGTTTTACCTAAATTAAATCAAACAATCATTGATTTTAAATTGGTTGTTTGCGGTAAATCAATACCTGAAACTATTACAACAAATACAGAAAAAAATATTATAGTAAAAGGTTTTGTTGACGATATTCAAATGTATTTTGGAGGAGCCAATGTATTCATCAATCCGATATTTGATGGTGGTGGTATTAAGACGAAATTAGTAGAAGCATTGTCATTTAACACACCGGCAGTCTCCTTTGTTAGCGGCGCTATTGGTATTCCTACAAACGTGATTGGTAGAAATTTACAAGTGGTAGAGGATCGTAATGTCGACGCGATGGTGCTAGCAATACAACAACAATTAATACTCACGCCAAATTTACCATCTTCATTTTTTACCTATTTTTCTTGGAAAAATATCGCTCAGAGCATGCTCAATGATATTCGTAAAATAGGTTAAAAATTTTATATATATTGATAGAATTTTGCTAACTTCGGACAAACCATCTCAGTTATGGCAGAAACGATTGGAGATAGAAAGATTTTTTCCCTATTAGATGTCAATAAAAGCATCCGAAAAACACTGGTAGAACGTTATAGTTCTAGCTTTTGGGTGACTGCTGAGATGAATAAACTCAATCATTATACACACTCTGGACATGCATATCCTGAGTTGGTTGAAAAGCAAGATAGTAAAGTCGTCGCCTTGATGAATGCGCATCTTTGGAAGGCAGACTATGAAAGAATCAATCAAAAATTCCTCCATGTATTGCAAGAACCTTTAAAAAATGGTATCAAAATATTGTTTCTTGCATCGATCAATTATGATCCAGTGTATGGGATGAGTCTTTGGATCAAAGATATTGATCCGTCCTATTCACTAGGTGAGTTAGAAAAGGAAAAAAAAGAAACGATGGATAGGTTGGTGAGTGAAGGATTGTTTGATCTCAATAAGCAATTACCAATGCCACTTTTACCGAAGCGTATAGCAGTGATTAGTGTAGAGACAAGTAAAGGGTTTGCTGATTTTTTGAAAGTTTTAAATAATAATCCATTTAACTATAATTTTTTCCATTTTTTGTTTCCTGCCTTGTTGCAAGGTGATCGTTCAGTGCCTTCTATAATAAGGGCTTTGAAGGAAATTTATAAAGTTAAGGAGCATTTTGATATTGTAGCAATTATTCGTGGTGGTGGAGGAGATGTGGGGCTTTCTTCCTATAATAATTATAAATTGTCGTCTGCTATCGCACGTTTTCCAATACCAATTATAACGGGTATTGGTCACTCAACCAATGAAACTGTTTCTGAAATTGTATCCTATAAAAATGCGATTACACCGACAGAGTTAGCAGATTGGCTTATTCAAATATTTCACAATTTTTCTGTTCCTCTAGCAGACTATGAAAAAACTATAGTGACTCAAGCATCACAACTATTGAAAGATTATAAAAGCGAATTGTCTGAATACATAAGATTATTTCATTCTATTACAAAAAGCAGTTTGACTATTTCAGAAAATAATATTCAAATAAATAAGGAAAAACTCGCTATTTTGTCTCAAAATATCTGGAAGACCGTCAAGAATGAATTAAATAGTGTAGGGAAAAATTATGTTTTTAATGCAAAAAAGTCTTTGCAAACTACACAGATTTATTTGAAAACGGCGTCTTTGAATTTCACTAAAGTTAGTAGTAAGTTGGTGCAAGAAGAAACTAAAAAAATACTCATTGAAGAAGGAAAAGTAAAACTATTAAATCCCGAGAATGTATTAAAAAGAGGATTTACGATGACATACTTAAATGAAGGAAATACTTTGGATGTTTCTCATATTAAGGATGGCGATACGATTGTAACTCAAACTAATTTTGGGAAAATTGAATCTATTGTAAATAAAATAAATGTAAAAAATGGAAAATGAAATTTCCTATGCGGAAGCTTTTGAAGAGTTGCAAATGATCGTTTCTGATATGGAAAATGGAGAAATTTCCATTGATGAATTATCTTCTAAAGTGCGACGTGCATCTTTATTAATCAAGGTGTGTAAGGAAAAAATTAGTTCTACAGAAGAAGATGTACAACAGATACTGAAAGAATTAGATGATAAGAAAAATATAGAAACGGACTATTAATTTATAGTTGAAAAGATACAACGATGAACCAAATACAGAAATACGAACAAGAAAATTTTATTGATACTTCCAAATCAGTTTGGAACTTTTCCTTATTCACAGAAGAAGATATTCGAAATTTTCAAGGTGGAACACACTATCGTATTTATGAGCAATTTGGAAATCATTTAATTACAGTCCTTTCAACTAATGGTATTTATTTTTCCGTTTGGGCACCATCAGCCAAATGTGTTTCAGTAATTGGCAATTTTAATAATTGGGATAAAAATGCACATTCTCTTAATCCAAGGATGGATAATTCAGGTATTTGGGAAGGATTTATTCCTAATTTGAATCTTTCGGAAAACTATAAATATACTATTGAAACTAGTGACGGTGATTTCATTGAGAAAAGTGATCCGCTCGCTAATTTCTGGGAATTACGTCCTAGTTCGTCTACTCTAACTTGGAATTTGGACTATGATTGGCAAGATAAAAAATGGATGTCTGAAAGAAAAGAACGTAATAGTTTGACGTCTCCATTTTCCATATACGAAGTGCATCTCGGTAGTTGGATGCGACCAGATAAGCATGATGAAACTAGATATAATTCGTATTTAGATTTGATACATTTATTAGTTCCTTATGTAAAAAAAATGCATTTTACCCATGTTGAGATAATGCCTGTGATGGAATATCCCTTTGATGGGAGCTGGGGCTATCAATGTTTGGGTTTTTTTGCACCGACAAGTAGATTTGGCTCTCCTCAGGAATTTATGCAATTGATTGATGCCTTTCATGATGCTGAGATTGGTGTAATATTAGATTGGGTGCCATCACATTTCCCCGGTGATGCTCACGGACTATATAAATTTGATGGATCGCATGTATATGAATATGCAGACACTAGAAAAGGATATCATCCTGATTGGAACTCATATATATTTAACTATGGAAGGGGAGAAGTGCGAAGTTTTCTAATAAGTAGTGCACGCTTTTGGTGTGATCTTTTTCATGCAGATGGATTGAGAGTAGATGCGGTCAGTTCTGTTATTAAATTAGATTATAGTCGTGAAGAAGGGGAATGGGAACGTAATCAATACGGAGGTAATGGTAATATTGAAGCAATTCAATTTGTAAAAGATTTGAATGAAATGCTTTATAGAGATTTTCCAGATATTCAAACTATTGCAGAAGAATCCACCGACTGGCCTGGAGTTAGCAAACCTTTGTATGATGAGGGATTAGGATTTGGGATGAAATGGATGATGGGCTGGATGCATGATACTTTGGATTATTTTCAATTAGATCCTATCGAAAGAAGATATCATCAAAATGATTTGACTTTTAGTTTGATGTATTATTATGATGAGAATTTTGTATTGCCTTTGAGTCACGATGAAGTGGTACACGGTAAAAGCCCTATTTTGTATAAAATGAATGGGGATGAATGGCAGAAAGCGGCAAATCTTCGGTTAATGTATACATATATGTATTTGCATCCAGGCGCAAAATTGTTGTTTATGGGTAATGAGTTTGGGGCTACGAATGAATGGAATTATAGTTCTGAGCTACAATGGGAATTATTGCAATATGAACTCCATAAAGGAATTCAAAATTGTGTTACCGATTTGAATCAGTTATTACTTGAAAATGAATGTTTATATTCCTCTCAATTTTTACCAGAAGGCTTTGAATGGTTGGATATTGATCATGTAAATGAGAGTGTTATATCTTTTAAGCGAAAATATCAAGAAGAAGAAATTATTGTGATTTTAAATATGACTCCTGTTGTGAGGAATGATTGGTATGTCACGCTTCTTAATACGTATGACTATAAAGAAGTATTTAATTCAAATGATCGTAGTTATTGGGGGTCTGGAGATGTATTTAATCCGATAGTGAGGAGTGAAAAAAAAGAAGGGCAGCAAGATCTAATAGTAAATCTGCCGCCCTTAGCTGGTATTGTTTTAAAGAAAATTAGTTGTGAAAAACAATAGTCGAAGGAAAATAATAACCACTATATTCTATTGTGTTTTCTAAATTTCCCGTAAAAGCGTTATAAAAATATAGAAAATTATTGCTTCCATATTGCGGTGATACAGCAATAGCAATGATCTGATTTGTTGACTTGTCATATCTTACGCCACAACCGTAAAAATATTTTCCGTCTGGTAACGTGATAAATGCACTTGATATGGAAGAGCTGCTTCCATCTGTATATTTGTAAATCTTATTATCCGAAGTGGCTACAAACACGGCGTTTTCTTTAGTGGAGGCTGTGATGGAGCTAGGTGTCCAGCTGTATTCATTATACAGAGGAGAAGATGGTAAGGCTATACTAGCAGTATCTAATGTAGAGGCATTGATGGTTATAATTCCGCTAGCCGTTTCTCCTACAATTTTTCCATTAGGGAGTGTAGCAAAACCTTGTAAAACACTTGTATAAGTTTTGCTTAGTGACCAATCTGATTTTTTAACTATATAAGTTCCTGCAGAAGATGCTGCAAAAATATAGTTATCTGTATTGACCATTTCTCCAATTTCAGAACTCGGGATCGCAGAAATATTGTTACCTAATGCATGAGTCGTTGTATTCAATCTATAAACACCTTCTGATGTACTCACCAATCCCAATGTATCATTGATACCTACAAATGCTCTCCAATCTTTACCTGTGATTCTGTATTTTTCTTTTAATGTGCTTTCGTCCGCGACTACAAAATTAGCACCAGTTGTGGAGCCATAATCAGCTTTAACTGAGAGGTAAATATTATGATTATATATGGTTCCAAACTCTAAAGTTTGTGTGTTGTCGCTCGGGATGGTAGTTCCATTTGCTGTATCGTATACCGCATATTTCAATTTGGAGGAATCGTAAGAGTAATAATTAAGGTCTCCAAACGTAGCGCCATATGAACCTTCATTAATCGTAAAAAAACCATTTTTATATGGTCCATCGTTTGTTGTTTCTGCACTATTCGAAGCGTCATTTTTAGAACATGCCGCGAAAGTGATTATTCCACCAATCAGGAATAATTTGGATAAATTTTTAATCATAGTTGTTTTATTTATTTAATATATGTAAATCTGCTGCTCCTTTTACTTCTGTAGATACTTCGCCAAGACTTCCTCCATTTGCCAATTGACCAGTATACACTTTGACAAAATCGATATATTTTAATGTTATACTTTTGCCACTGCTATCACGCGCCCAGCCGATGTCAAAACTATTATATTGATTTTTGCTATAATTATCATATCCATTAGGATCTAATCCTGTTGAGTAGCTGTCACTATACCCCCAACTAAAACCTAGATTCTTGACAAATCCATTAGTAGTGATTGTTTTGGGTAAAAGGGATCCTGTAAATGTGATTGAATCTTGGTTATTTGCAAAAAGTGGATAATAGTTTTGTAGATGAAATGCATTGACTAAAACAGAATCTTTATTACCTTGGTTGTCCTTCCAAGGCACATTTGCGTATTTGTTAGGGTTGTAATAAGTAACGGAATAATTTTTAATGGTAGTGGTACTATCATAATTGCTTCCAGCTAACTCGTACCAACTATCATCTGCGATGCCATTATTGTTGGCATCATAACTTACTAGTACTATTCCTGGTTCACTCCAGCCATTGTAAGGGTTGCCATAAATCGCGAGATCTGCTCCTGTTGTATCTTGTATGCTATGATCAAATTGAAAAATAACATAACCTCCAAATGCTCCTAAACTAATCATATTGGATACTGGTTTTCCGATAATTCCTTTTGCTGAAGTGTCAGTACCAATACTCGTGTTGATAAATTGACCTGGCGCAGGAGTATAGTCTAACACCTGAGAAATATATGCAGAGCTTGTATCGTTAGATAGTCTGGGGGTATATGTTTGCGTAGTAGTTTCTGGCGTGATTTTATTATCTTCCTTAGAACAGGAATAGATACCTATACTAAGAAGTAGAGTTGCAAGTGATAAATATTTTTTGATTTTCATAATTTGTTTTTGATTATTTTTTTAATAGTGCAAAATGGCCTGGGATCTGCCCCCCTGTAGCACTCCATTTTTTTGTTCCTTGTGCATTGAAGCAATATACCGTTCCAGATGTTTGGTAATCTTTTGCGTCAGTAACGTATACATCTCCATTACTAGGATTGACTAATAAACCATATGGAAGAGTAATTTGCGAATTAGTTCCATCTGAGATAAAACTTTCACTATTGATAGTATTGGTGGTTAAATTTATTTTTAAATATTGAATACTTGTTATAGTTCCGGTTTGGTTACTATAAGGCGTTCCAATAATATAAGCTGTATTATTATATATGTCAAAATTGCTCACAGATACATCAATTGAATCTTGTACAGTATTTGAATTGCCATTAATGATAAATAGTTTAGATCTAATCTGGTTATAGTCACCTCTAGAGGATACATAGATTAAGCTGTTGTTAACTTTTACTTGATTAAGATTGATAGCTACATTAAGCGTTTTGGTGACCGTAAAAGTATTCAGATCAATAATAGAAACTGTGTGGTCGTAATTATCAGGATTATATCCTCCTGAATTGGCTACATACAGTTGATTATTATATACAGCAATTCCATCTGGTTGCCTTCCAACTTCTACTGTATTGATTATATT
The DNA here is from genome assembly GCF_004337365.2 of Rhizosphaericola mali. GTDB lineage: Bacteria > Bacteroidota > Bacteroidia > Chitinophagales > Chitinophagaceae > Rhizosphaericola > Rhizosphaericola mali. Next base: position 473,571 of record NZ_CP044016.1, read on the forward strand.
GTAGTTGGTTGTATCCAACTCTACAACTATACCATCTGCATTATTACTATCTCCAGTGGTACTTGTACTAATATCTCTATTGTATGCTGTGATGTATGCTTTCCCATTTGCAAAGCAAATATTACGCGCATTTTTTATAGTTGTTTCTCCTAAATGTTTTGCTGTCGCAGCATCCATAATTTCAACTTTATTGCTCATATTAATGACCGCATACATTTTACTTCCATATATCTGAATGTCGTTTCCGACATCTCCAAGTTCTTTGACTACTGTCGGGTTGATATAAGGATAAATATTACTATAGTATTTCTGCGCGCTAAAGTCTACATAGTCAATTGTGCTTCTATTTTCGCTCATGTTTCCTTCATTGAGTATGTAAAGCCTTTGATATACATTTGAAGTGTCGCTAATGGCTTGAGTGCTGACCTCTTGCGTGTTATTTGTTTCTTTTTTACAACCAATGATTAACTGGAGTAAGGATATGATGAGTATTATTTTTATTTTCATATATTATAAAGTTATACTTAGACTAAACTTGTAATTCCTACCAGGCATGGGATAATTTAAGATGACGTCATAATGTTGATTCAATAAATTATTGACCTCAGCGAGGAATGTTAGGTTGTGTTTTAGATAAGTAATGTTTTTGATTAATGAAATATCATGTGTATACCATGGAGAGACATAGCTATTCGGTAATGTAATGTCTGCAATGTTATAACGATAACCTGTATATAAATAACTATAATTTAAAGACCAACTTTTATAATTGAGATTAAAAGTAGCTGAACCAGAATTAATGGGGCTGTAAGGAATTAAATTATTATAGTTTGTTCCAGGTGTTTTATTGAGCGCTTTTTCCCACGTATATTGGATGCCAAGTGAACTGGACCAATGATTGTCAATTGTCCATTTTGATTTGATATTTGCATTCAATCCATAAATAGCTACTTTATCCAAATTAGTCATTTTCCAACGAAATAAATTCGTTGAAGGCACTGCAATTATTTTATCGTTTACATGATTGTAGTAACCGTCTAAATTAAATGAAATATAGTCCCATATTTTTGAAATATTCTTTACGTAGTTAAGTCCGAGATCATATTGCTTTGCATATTCTGGTTTTAAATTAACGTATCCAATACTCGTATAATATAAGTCGTTAAAAGTTGGCATTCGAAAAATATCCTTATAAAAACCGCGGATTCTTATATTTTTCCAATCAAATGGTTGCCATGAAAAAGATAAAGTTGGCGTAGCGATTTTTCGGTTAGGCTGTCTTGGTCCAAAACTAACCCTGTCGAAAGTCATAGTTTGCAAAACATTTGCTTGTATTTCCAATTGACGCCATTTCCATTGCGAAGCAACAAGCCCTAATATTGTTTTTCTACTGGGATATGCAAAGTCATACAAATTAGCATTCAAGTAATTGTATTTTCCATCAAAGGATGCTAAAACTGTCCAAAAAGAGTTGATTTTAAATTGATTGGCGAAGGAAATATAGTACTCCTGATTATTATAAACATTATTTAAAATACCATTAGTTCCGACGGTTTCAGGATCGATATATCTCGTAAAATCATAAGAAAATTTACTTATTACTGAAAGCTGATAAAATGAATTTATTTTTTTGTCATATTTTGTTTGAATAAAAATATCTTTATCCCACAATCTCTGTGAATTGTAAAAATTATTATTAACTATTGCTCCAGGTAATCCTCTTTGCGAATTATAAAAGTATAAATGTGTATTCCAAATGCTACTATCTCTATATTTTCCGATGAATCCTAGTTCGATTCTATCGGCGGTAATGTCCGCATTTTTTCGAGTTGCAGTGGTGTCATAGCCAGTCGTTTTGTATCTAAATTTATATTGTCCATCGGCTCTTATATGTTCTGCACTGAGCGTAAGACTATAGTTATTATTTAATTTTTGTTGCCATAATATGGAAGGGTTAAATAACCCGAAACTTCCAGATTTTACAGTAGTCTTTAGATAAGGTTTGTAGTTTTCTGAGTTAGGCGTTTTAGATTGTAGATATATTGTTGCACCAGATGCGTAAGCTATAGCTGGCTGTAGCATAGAAGTATTGCCTGCATTGTACAGTCTGATTTCTTCAATATTGTCTAATGAAAACTTACCTAAATCTATCTGTCCATTTTGCATATTGCCAATAGCAACACCATCGTAAAATAATGCGGTATGGTTACTTCCTAGACTTCGTGTATTGACAGTTTTGATACCGCCGATACCACCATAGTCCTTAATCTGTACTCCGGAAAAGTAGCGCAAAGCGTCTGCAACAGAAAAACTGTTTAGTCTTTGGATGTTGGTATCTTTTAGTATTTGAAGTGGAACGGGAGAGGTAAAGGCTGGGCTGTTAATTATTGTACGTACTTTCACAGGAGTAAGGTCAGCATTCTGTGCGAATGACTGATGGATGTCCAATGTGAAAAGAATATAAATAACTATAAAAATATATCTACGCACTTTAATACTTTATTCTCGAATAGAGTCAATACGGAGATACACTTATATAGGATATATATAAGATTGCATTCCGAATTGCTTTCGCCCGAAACAATGAATGGAGAGGATTAGGCAGGTCTTCTGGCTTATTTTTACGGAATTCCTTCCCGTTGATTAAAACAGTGGAAATATTCCAACGAATTTATTCGAAAAATCACAGCTACGGGGATAGCGTCGGAATAACACCGACTTCCCTTTTAATTTCTTTATTCAAGGAAACCTAAAACTCTATGCAAAGATACGAAATTGTAAAATGTTAAAAAGAATAAAAAAAACGGATAGTTTCAATTATTAAAAAGTGCTATTTTTTTATAAATTTTAAATTGCTTATTGATTTGGAATTAATAATTATTTGGATCCAGTAAATTCCAGAGGGCAATGTACTGATGTCAATTGTTTGTTGTTGGTTGTTGACAATACCACTATTTACTATTTTTCCTGCCATACTAATTAATTTATAAGTAGCTCCAATGGATGCATTTTGAATTGTAATCGAACTTGTGGCAGGATTTGGAAATAATAATGTTTGCTTTTCATTATTTGCTTGTAATGAAATTACTTTGCTGTAAGTACTTTTTCCATCTAAGTCAACTTGTCTTAATTTATAATATATGCTACCTTTACTAAAATTATTATCTGTAAAACTATAACTTGCATTGGAGCCGTTTCCATTACTAAATTTGCTACTTATTTTTCCAATAGAATCCCAAGTATTCGCATCGTAACTACGCATAATCTCAAAATATGAATTATTTACTTCTACTCCTGTTGTCCAACTTAATAATATATTGTTTGTAGACGTGAATGTTCCAGTTAATTCTTTAGAATATTCAACGGGCAACGAATAGGGATAATTGAAAATAACGGTATCTACATCGGAAAGGCAACCATCGGAGGTTGATATCCTGTAAAATGTTTTTGCTATTCCAGAAAAAGAACTACTGGGTGTAAATGATACTCTGTTATTTGCAAATCCCCAATTTCCATAAGTGTTGGTCATTGAAGTTGCCCCAAGATTTACTGTGCCATCTCCATTTGAAAAATAAAATGAATTTGTATTTATTGATGACGCACCAGTTGTAGTCAAGGAGCTGTTACCACTTACATAGGTGAATGAAGTATCATTTGAGATTACATTTTGACTACCAGTTGTGCTTGAGCCTCCATTTATTGATGTAATTAGATATGTTGTTGTGCTATCTTTTGTAACTCTAGGGCCTGTAAGTGCTACATATACTGTAGATGCTTTACTTCTGTAGGTATTATTGTTAAGTCCAGTATAGCTACTAGTTATGCTATATTGGACCGTTGCAATTCCTTTATAATTTGCAGCTCTTGTATAGATGAGTTGTTTTGTTGACGTAGTATATGTCCATATACCAGATGTATTAGTTGTAGTGATTGTAGACATTATTCCATTCGCATCGTAAGTAATTGTTTGATGTGGAGTCGTACTACTACTTGAATCAAGTAAATTTGCAGCATTGGCATTAAATCTAAATGATGAAGGTTCTATATTAGAATTATTTAAAATAGATTCATTGTCGTAGGCATTATCATTTGAAAGAGGGTATATGCTTGTACTTCCAACCGTTGTAGTACTTGTATTTATACAAGTACTTGCATAATCATCATTGGAAATGGCTGCTTTGGGAATACTAATAAACAAATTTCTAATCGCATGGTTATTACTGCTTCCTCCTGTACTACCTGCAAATCCAATATTAAATGATGCTGGCGGCGTTGTATTAATATTTGTAACAACTCCCGTACCCGTTGAATTTGCATCATTTCTATTATCAACATATTTGATCGTACCTACTGGATAATAAAACGAATTGACCATCGTTTCTAAAGTGTTTCCATGTTTAATTTTTACAGTTATGCTATATCCTGATACAGTAGTTGTTCCTGACGTTAATACGGGTGTAATATCTATGTATGCTTTTCTAAAGTCTGCATTTGTTGAGTCTGTTGCTAATGTTGCCGAGCCAATGGTATAGCTTGATGTACTTATTGGGCTGCTTGAATATCCATATAATAGATTGTTGGTTCCTCCTGGTGTCATATCTGTGGAGGTACTAGATGCATTTGTTTGGCTTGTTGCATCTGTCTTTAGATAACCTGCATATTTTGAGATATTATTATTTTGAGTGCTGGATGTATATAATACAGGATAGCCCCAATAATAATCATTGTAACTAGTCGATAAGGAAGGGTTGTATGTTTTAAAATCTTTACCTGCCGCACCCCTAATTGTTACATGATTTCTAAATGAATTTGCGTTATTTGAGCCAAAAAAAGTAGAAGTTTTGGAAAAACCATTTTTGCCTGCTTCGTAAGCTTTAAAATTGCCATATTCATCAAAACTTACACCTAAATATGCATCTTGCAAACCTTGAATCCCACCACTTGTTGAATAGCCGAATGCCCCTCCTGATGGACCTGCATTAGAAGCTGAGATATTTATCTTTGAATCATATAAAAAAAAACTAAAGCCATCTGCTCCATCAGTGCCTGTATTGGGATTAGCTGAAAATTCAAATTCTATATGAATTCCTCCATTAGACGGAAAAGCATCTTTATTGAAAACGGCAAATCCTGACATTCCATTTGTATTGGGAGTTAAGTAAAGGTACGAATTTACAAATTTGGGATACCCCGCACTTGTAGCATTTGAATTTCCGAAAGTGGTGATATCTGTACTTGAACTTGCCAAAGAATTAAAATACGGAAATTGGCCATATGTGGCTAATCCCAATAAGACCAATATGATTGATAACAAGAGGTGTTTCATGAAAAATGATTGTTGGTTTGCACGCGCAAAATTATTGAATCATTTATTAAAAAAATAGCAGGTAAAATAATAGTTTTTTGGTTTTGTGCATATGTAAATAATCGAGTATTATTTTTTAATAATATTTAAATTATTTTAATAATTATTGATATTTGTTAAATAGACAAAAGATTTTTTACAAAAAAAAGTATTTAAAATCTCATTCTAAAAAGTATTATTCGGTGTGATTATCTTTAATTTAGGTTATTACAATTATTATTTTTTAGGAATTATAGCTAACAAAAAGTCATGAAAAGAATATCATAGGTTGATCAAATATTTTTTTAAAAACTACAATGATAACATTTTTAAAAAACTAGCTTTTTTTCATAAATAACATAACTAATTGATTATTATTTATGTTGTAATTTTGTTTGGTGGTCATGCCTAGAATCGAACTAGGATCTGGAGCTTCGGAAACTCTTATACTATCCATTGTACTACACGACCAAGTTGCGCAAATGTAGGAAATAATCCATTTTTTGGGATAATATTAAAATCTCAAAAAATTAGTCAAAAAATATTTCTTAAAACTAAAAAAATTAGTAATTTAGCAAATGGAATTAGTTTTAAATTTTAAGCTGAATTTGATATGAGTAGTCACGCATCCAAAAATTTGAGGTATTTAAGAAAATTAAGAGGTTGGACGCAGGATCAATTTGCGAATAAGTTGAATATTAAAAGATCGCTATTGGGCGCTTACGAAGAGGAGCGGGCAGAGCCAAGGATCGAGGTTTTGCAAGAAGTAGCACGAATATTTAAATTGAGTATGGACGAAATATTGCTCAATGATTTGGCTGTACCTCGCGGTGGTGGTTCGTATATTGATCAACGTCGCGCATTAAAAATGGCGTCTGAGCCTAATCAAATTCAGTTTGTTCCAGTTAAGGCTGCTGCTGGATATTTAGCCGGTTATGCCGATCCTGAATTTATTGAGGAGCTTAATTCCTTTACCCTGCCCATGTTGGGACCAGGCAATTATCGAGCTTTTGAAATCGCTGGAGATAGTATGTTGCCGACACCGAGTGGCAGTGTTATCGTCGGTGAAAGGATAGATGGCTTGGAGGATATTCGCAGTCAAGATTCCTATATCGTCGTTAGTAAAAATGGAGGTATCGTCTATAAACGTGTGCAAAGAAATAATAAAAATAAAGCGGTGCTGACGTTGGTAAGTGATAATTCTCTTTATGAGCCATATCAAGTAAATCTTTCTGAAATTGTGGAATTTTGGAATGCTAAAATGATTTTGACAAAAGCAAATCAACAAAGACGATGGGATGTTGATCAATTAGCAGGTATGGTCACCTCATTACAACAACAAGTTTCTGATTTATCTAAAAAGAATAAAAACTAACTACTTACAAAAAAGAGTGGTTTCCAATACATTTATTAAATTTGCACCCTTATAAAGTGTAAAGTGTAACTTCATGTTCAATAATCTCAGTGAAAGGTTAGAATCTGCGTTCAAAAATATTAAAGGTGAAGCGCATATTTCTGAATTAAATATTGCGAATACTGTTAAAGATATTCGTCGCGCTTTGTTGGAAGCCGATGTAAATTATAAAATTGCTAAAGAATTTACTGATAAAGTAAAAGAACGAGCTTTAGGAGAAAAGGTAATCAATTCCATCAGCCCAGGTCAATTAATGGTCAAAATTGTGCAAGATCAATTGACCGAATTAATGGGTGGTACAGAAGCTAGTTTCAATGCCGATGGCAAACCTGCAGTTGTTTTGATTTCCGGTTTGCAAGGTAGTGGTAAGACTACTTTCAGTGGTAAATTAGCTAACTACTTGAAAACCAAAAAGAATAAAGCTGTTTTGTTGGTAGCGGATGATATCTATCGTCCTGCGGCGATTGATCAGTTGAAAGTTTTAGGTGAGCAAGTGGGAGTAGAGGTTTATAGTGAAGTCGAAAATAAAGATGCCGTTTCTATTGCCCAAAATGCTATTGCTTACGCAAAAGAAAAAGGCAAAAACGTTGTAATCATCGATACAGCTGGTCGTTTGGCCGTTGATGAAATGATGATGAACGAGGTGGCAAATATCAAAGCGGCGGTTAACCCTAACGAAATTTTGTTTGTCGTGGATTCCATGACTGGACAGGATGCGGTAAATACGGCAAAAGCGTTCAATGATAGATTGGATTTTTCTGGTGTTGTTTTAACCAAATTGGATGGTGACACACGTGGTGGTGCTGCGCTTACAATTAAATATACGGTTCAAAAACCGATCAAATTTGTAAGTAGTGGTGAGAAAATGGATACGTTAGACATATTCTATCCTGATAGAATGGCGCAACGTATTTTGGGTATGGGGGATATTACCTCTTTGGTAGAGCGTGCTCAAGCGCAATTTGATGAAGAACAAGCAAAGAAATTAGAAAAGAAAATTCGTAGAAATTCATTTGATTTTCAAGATTTCTTAGATCAATTGCAACAGATCAAAAAAATGGGTAACCTTAAAGATTTGATGGGTATGTTGCCTGGTGTGGGTAAAGCGATTAAAGATATTGATATAAGTGATGATGCATTCAAAGGTGTAGAAGCGATTATTCACTCTATGACTCCATTTGAAAGAGCGAATCCTGATTCAATCGACGTAAGTCGCAGAAAAAGAATAGCCTCTGGTGCTGGGAAAAATGTGAATGAAGTAAACGCTTTGATGAAACAATTTGACCAGATGCGTCAGATGATGAAAATGATGAATAAAATGCCGATGGGAATGATGAAACGCATGACCGGCATGGGTATGTAAGCACTAATCTATTTAGAAAAATATTTATAATGATTCAACGTATTCAATCTGTTTGGTTACTTGTAGCGACAGTGTTGGCCTTATTTTCCTTAAAACAGACTTTCTTTTTTGGAAGTGTTTTAGGACAACCGGCTACACCATTTATGGGTACAACTAATACGCCTATAATGTTGATGACTATTTTGGTCGGTGTATTTTCCTTTTTATTGATTTTTTTGTACAAAAAAAGAAGACAGCAATTATGGTTGACCGTGCTTAATCTTGTTTTAAGTTTGGGTTTGATTGCATTTTATTTTGTTCAGATCAACCAACAATTAGGGCAAATTGCATTAGGTTCTATATTTGTTTTTGCAGTTCCTATTTTTTTGTTGCTTGCAATGAAAGGAATTTATAGTGATAGGAAATTGTTAAAAAGTGTTGATCGATTAAGAGATTAAATTAGAATTATAGAAAATATGGGTAAACTTAATTATGTTTACCCATATTTTTTATAATTACCTTATACTATATGAAATGCTCCATTTGTGGCAATGATGCAGAGAATAAATGCATTGTTCTTACCGAGTTGTATTTTCAGTTTAATTCAAGTTTTCCCTATTTTGAGTGTATTAAATGTGGCTGTATTCAGATAGAGAGAATTCCTGATGATCTTGGAAAATACTATCCGAAAAATTATTATTCCTTTCATTTGCAGGAAATTCCGTTAAATGTGAGTTTTTTGAGAAAAATTCATTACCAAAATTTTGCAAATAAAAAATATCCATTTTCTGGGTTTTTTATATCCAAAATTTTTAAACCTTCTGGCTTTCATTATTGGTTAAAAAAACTAAATGTAAAAGATACTGATACGCATATTTTAGATATTGGCTGCGGAAATGGGAATTTATTAAAACGCATTTTTCGTTTAGGCTTCAATAATCTACTCGGAATTGATCCATTTTTAGAAAAGGAGCAAAAAATTGCCACTAATTTTGCGATAGAAAAAAAAGAAATATTTGATCTGAACGATCAATTTGATGTAGTGATGATGCATCATAGTTTAGAACATATGGATCGACAACATGATGTTATTGAACAGTTTAGCAAATTATTAAAACCAAATGGACATGGCTTAATTAGAATTCCGATCGTCAGTATTCCTTTAATGGAGCGTTTTGGAAAATATGTTGTGAGTTTGGATCCGCCAAGACATTTGTTTGTACATTCTATTAACAGTATTCAATATTTATTAGAAATGCATGGGCTGGAAATTTATGATACGGTTTATGACGCAGATTTGTTTTCGATTAAAGCGTCTGAACAATACAAACAAGGAATCGCACTTGCTGACAAAGAGAAAAGTTATATAGAAAATCCATCTGCGAGTATCTTTTCTAATGAAGATGATATTAGATTTGCAAAAGAAATTAAGGAGTTAAATTTGGCGCATTCAAGTGACAACGTAGCACTGTATATTCGAAAGAAAAATAAAATATATGTTTAAAAAATTAGGTTTAGCAGTTGTTGCCGCTTTGCTATTGAAAGCAAATGCAGTAATGGCTTATGGTACGATTGGACATCGTGTAGTTGCAGAAATTGCGCAAAGACACTTGTCTCGTCATGCTAAAAAGGAATTGAAAAAATTAATAGGCGAGGAGCCTTTGGCATATTGGGCGAATTGGCCAGATTTTATCAAATCGGATACGACAGGAAAATGGAAGTCATCTAGTCGTTGGCATTATGTAGATCTTCCAGGTAATTTGGATAAAACGGATTTCATTTCTCAATTAAAATCATTGAAGGGAGAAAATTTGTATACCCAAATGTCTGCTATGGAAGCCCAGTTGAAAGACAAATCCTTGCCAAAGGAACAACGTGAAATTGCTTTACGTTTCTTAATTCATTTGGTGGGAGATTTACATCAACCTTTGCACGTTGGCCGTGATGAAGATCAAGGTGGTAATAAAATTAAGGTCACATGGTTTGGAAAACCTACGAATGCGCATTCTGTTTGGGATGAAGCATTGGTTGATTTTCAACAATATAGCTATACGGAATATGCGACCGTTTTGGATGTGGTAAATAAGGATACGGCGAAAACTTGGGTGGATGAGCCTGTGGAAGATTGGTTTTATGAATCTCATGTATTGGCAGATAAAGTGTATGCAAATACACCAGAAAATGCAAAATTATCTTTTGGATATAATTATTTATTCGTAGGAGATTTGAATACGGAATTAGCAAAAGGTGGTTTGCGTTTAGCTAAGATTTTGAATGAAATATTGTAATTATTACTCCAAATAATGATATAAAAAATCCTCCATATTCTAAATATGGAGGATTTTTTATGTATAAATATAAAATGATTAATAAGCTTTGGCACTATCCCAATTTTCCATTTCTTTGACTATCTCATGTAAAAATGTAGAACCTAGAGCACCATCAATTATACGATGGTCATAACTTAAAGACAGCATCATAATGTGACGAATTCCAATAGTATCGCCTGTTTCAGATTCTATTACGACAGGCTTTTTCTTAATAGTTCCGATTGCTAAAATCGCGACTTGTGGTTGATTAATAATCGGCGTACCGGTCAAACTTCCAAAACTTCCAACATTGGTAATGGTAAATGTACCATCTTGCGTATCAGAAGGTTTTAATTTGTTTTTTCTAGCGTTATCTGCCAAATCATTGACCGCTCGACTCAAGCCAGCAAGATTCAAATAAGAGGCGTTTTTAATTACCGGAACGATCAAATTACCACTTGGTAAAGCTGTAGCCATACCCAAATTAATATCTTTTTTCAAGATAATATTATCGCCGTCCACTGAACTATTCAGCATTGGATATTTTTTCAACGCCTTAATTACACAATCCATGAAAATAGGCGTGAAGGTGATTTTTGTATTTTCCTGTTTTTCAAAATTGACTTTAACTTTATTACGCCATTGTACAATTTTAGTAACGTCTGCTTCTTCGAATGAAGTTACGGTTGCGCTTGTATTTTGACTTTCCTTCATGTGGTGCGCGATTAATTTGCGCATGCGATCCATCTCTACAATTTCAACATTATTAGAAGGAGTACTATTTTCAAATTTTCGAACTTCCTGAACTGTAGCTGCTTCTTGTTGTACAATTTTCGGCTCCAGTGTAGGAACATTATTGCTTTTTTTAGCTGCTACGTATGCTAGTAAATCATTTTTAGAAACGCGATTATCTTTCCCCGTTCCCGCAATTTTTTCTAATTCTTGGTAAGAAATTCCTTCCGTGCGAGCAATATTCAATACTAAAGGAGAATAAAAACCATTATTTGTTTTATCTGAATTTCCATTTACTTGAGCTCCTTCTGATTTGGAAAAATCATTTGTTTGAGGCAAATAGGGAATATCTACATTTTCAGTAATTTCTTCTTTAGGAGCCGATTCAATTATTGTTTCTAATGGCTTAACTTCTTGATTTTCTGCAGATTGCTCAGTTTCAATAGTTGCAATGATGCTACCTACAGGAGCAACTTGATTTTCTGAAAAAAAAGTTTCTTTCAAAATTCCAGTTACTGGTGCCGGCACCTCACTGTCCACTTTATCGGTCGCAATTTCTAATATCACTTCCTCTTCTTGTACCAAATCTCCCGGTTGTTTCAACCATTTAAGTATTGTCGCATCCGTAATTCCTTCTCCGAGAGAAGGCAGTAATATATCTTGTATTGCCATTTTTTTATTTCATCATTTTAAGCCGTATTTACACACAGCGTTGCAATTGTCCTGCTTACATTCAAGCAATCTCGGGCGCAAAAATAAGCTTTTCCTAAGAACTAAAAGATTATGCGTTTGCGTGACGTAATATTTGAATTAACATATTGAGTGCATGATTGGTTGTCAATTGCATATTTCTTTCTCTGTTATGTCTAAATTGGAATTTTTTAGTTGTAATATATTCTTTTGTTCCCACTGCAATCCAAACTGTTCCTACAGGTTTTTCGTCCGAACCTCCGTCTGGTCCTAATATTCCAGACACAGCAATCGCATAATCTGAATGGACAATATTAAGCGTTCCTTGCACCATTTCCTTGACAGTTTCTTCACTTACCGCACCAAATTTTTCCAATGTTTCACTTTTTACATGCAAAATTTCATGTTTGACTTGATTACTATAAGCGACAATTCCGCCTAATAGATATTGGGATGCGCCAGGAACACTGCTAATGATATGCGCAATATTTCCAGCAGTGCAACTTTCCGCGGTGGCAACGGTAAGATTTTGAGATTTTAACAATTTACCCAAAGCGACTTCCGTACTATCTCCATTATCTGAAATAATTACATCAGGCAATAATGCTTTCATTTTGGCAAATTCTTCATCCAAAACACGATTTACTTCTTCTAAATTGTCTCCATGCAAGGTCAAGCGCAATCTTACTTTTCCTAAATCAGGTAAATAAGCCAAGCCCATACCTTTGGGAAGTTGATCTTCGAATGTTTGGATACGATCATTAATTGCAGATTCTCCCAAACCTCCAGTAAGCAAATAGCGATAACCGATCGTAGGTAATTGTAATGTTTGTTTGAATTTTGGAACTATAAAATCTGTGATCATTCCTTTCATTTCAAATGGAACACCTGGCATACTGATGATTATTTTTCCATTTCTTTCAAACCACATCCCAAAAGCAGTTCCACGAGTATTCGGAATCGGCGTACAAGCTTTGGGTAATAATGCTTGCCCCATTTGCTTTTCTGCCAAAGTTCTATTGATAAATATTTTTTTCAGATTGACTAATGCATCTTCATTTTGGATAAGTTCCGTTTGGAAATATTCGCATAAAAGCGGCTTCGTAATGTCGTCTGACGTGGGTCCGAGACCGCCCGTAATCAATACAATATCTGCATGTGTTTGTTCCTCGTCCAAGGCTTTCCACATTTCATCCCAAGCGTCACCGACAGCCACTCTTCTTACGATATCAATGCCAATCGCATTCAATTCTTGTGCTATAAAAGCGCTATTCGTATCAATCACTTGACCAATTAAAAGTTCGTCTCCAATAGTCAAAATGGATGCTTTTATCTTTTCCATACTTGCAAGATAGTGAAAAGATATTTACCCAAATTTTTAGAAAAAAGGGCGAACAATATTACATTTGAAACATGAAGAAATTATGGTTGAGCTCGTTTATTTTAATTACAAGTATCACTTCTTACGCACAATCTACCATTGAAAATCGTCTTACTTCTGCATTTGATCGATTAGAAAATGATCGTCAAATGGCACATGGTTCCGTTAGTTTCACAGTGGCGGATGCAGAGGAGGGGAAAATAATTTTTCAAAAAAATGGCTCTATTGGTTTGTCTCCTGCGAGTTCGCAAAAGATATTCACTGCCATTGCTTCCTATTCGATTTTGGGACAAGATTTTCATTTTAAAACAATATTAGGATATACTGGAAAAGTGGAAGATGGCGTTTTGAACGGTAATTTGATTTTAACGGGTTATGGAGATCCCACATTGGGAAGTTGGCGATATGATGGGTACAAACCTGAAGATGTAGAGAAAAAAATATTTGCGGCCTTAGCTAAAAATGATATTCGCGCGGTAAATGGTGATATTATTATCGATGATTCCAAATTTTCGATGCAACCAACACCTGGCGGCTGGCCTTGGAATGACATGGGCAATTATTACGGAGCGCCCAATTGGGGATTTAATTGGTTGGAAAATCAATATGATATCACCTATCATCCTGCATCCAAATTGGGTGATACGGTTTCTATTGTTCGAACAAATGTCGCTTTGCCCAATGTGATTTTTTTAAATAATATCAAAACGGGGCATTCGGATGAAGGGGATAATAGTTATATTTATTTGCCTCCGTATGGGAATGTGGCAGTTTTGACTGGTTCAATTCCTTATGGAAAAAATACCACGTCTTCGGGTTCTGTTCCCAATCCTCCATTGTTATTTGCTAAACAATTACAGACTTGGATGCAAAAACGAAATTTCTATACAATTGGATCTTTCTTGGCTGCGAATCAATTGGTTATGCAACATAAAAAAGTACCTGAAATAAAAACTGTTTTGGATACTTTATTTTCTCCTAATATGGACCAGATGATGTATTATTTTTTGCATAAAAGCATTAATCTTTATGGCGAGTCATTTGCCAAATATTTAGGCTATCAAGAAGCAAAAGAAGGGGCGACTGACGCTGGGGTGCAAGTGATTAGGGATTTTTGGGAAAAGAAAGATATTGGTAATAATGACTTGAAAATGATGGATGGGAGTGGACTTTCTCCGCAAAATTATGTGACCTCAACTGCGGAGGTCAAAGCGCTTTTATTTGCCCAAAAACAAAATTGGTTTGATGCTTTTTACAAAGCCCTACCAGATTACAATGGTACGAAAATGAAAAGCGGTACGATCCACGGATGTAAAGCTTACGCCGGTTATCAAACAAGTAAATCAGGAAAGAAATATGTATTTTCTCTTATCATCAACAATTATGATGGCGGACATGACGCACTAGTTCAAAAAATGTATCAATTGTTGAATGTGTTGAAATAATAGAAATGAAGTAAAAGAAAACGGTGAATTCGATTAAGAATTCACCGTTTTGCTTTGTATTAAGAATGATTTTATTCTTCCTCTGTTCTTCCGATTTTATGTCCTTTCAATGCAAAGAACAAAATGAAAGCATAGCATGGTACCAATATCCAAAAGCCTTTTTGCATGCTGCCGATGGATTCACTGATATTTGCCCATAATTTTGGAATAATTGCTCCGCCAGCGATACCAATAACCAATAAGCCTGAGCCAGTTTTCAAGAATTTACCCAAACCATGAATACTTAATGGCCAGATTGCCGGCCACATTTGTGCATTAGCTAAGCCCAATAATGCCACACAAGCAATGGAATATTGTCTGGGTAAAAATATGATGCCTAAAGAAAGTATAATTCCCGCAATCGCAGAAATTCTCAATGCTTTTTGTTGGCTGATATATTTAGGAATTAAGACAATACCGCTCACATAACCAATGATCATACCTGCCATTGTATAAGCTGTAAAGTTTTTAGCAACATCTAATGAATATCCCAATCCTTGATTTCCATATATTTGGATCATGTCGCCCGCCATAACTTCTACGCCTACATATAAAAATAATGCAATGAATCCCAACCACAAATAGGTATAAGAAAAGATATTTTTTTCTTTTTTAGGATTAAAATCATCTTCCATTTGTTTCAATGATTCGCCTACTTCATTTTTGATATCTGGAAGTTTGGAAAATTTGATAGCAATTGCAACTATGGCAAAAGCTATAGCAATAAATATATAAGGCCCAACAATTCTACCTGCTAATTCGTCTAATAATTTGCTTTTTACATCAGGAGCTACTTTATCCAAATTCTGAAATTTACCCATATCTTTCAACAAGATAGCGCCCATTACCAATGGAGCTAATGCACCAGCACATTTATTGAAAAGTCCCATAATAGAGATTCTTTTCGCAGCACTTTTGATTGGTCCTAATATTGTAATGTATGGATTTACAGCAGTTTGCAACAATGCCATCCCAATACCAATCGTAAAAATACCACTTAGAAATAGACCAAATGTGCGAGAATGTGCCGCTGGAATAAATATCACGGAACCTAAAGCCATGATAAGTAAACCTAATACCATTCCATTTTTAAATCCAATTTTGGATAAAACCCAAGAGGACGGAAATGCCATTACCGCGAAGGAGATATAAGAGGCAAATGTTACTAATACGGCTTCTTTGGGAGTAAGGTCACACGCATTTTGTAAGTAGGGAATCAAAGTGCTATTGACCCAAGTAATAAAACCAAGAGCGAAGAATATAATTCCAATAATAATAGTTGGAATTAAGTAGTTTTTTGTCCCATTTTCGCTAGTGTTTTCAACACTAGAAGGAGTCGAAGAAACAGAAGGCATATAGTTTTTTTTTATATTGTGCTAACTTACGTAATTTTTCAACACAGATGTAAATCTTTTTAATAAAATTTAAAAACTGATATTTTTTAGCTTAGGTATAAACGTGGTTAAAAAAATAAAATATAGTTATTTTTTTAATATGTCTAATTCATTAATGATCAATGTTGTATCAACTTTCCAGACATGACTCCTACCAATAATATTACGGCGAAAACAATCATTATTAATCCAGAAATCCTGTTGATAAGATGAATATTGTGCGGTGTCAATCGATTGCGTATTTTACCTGAAAGGAATACTTTGAGTATATCTCCACATAATACAAAGATTAGACAGGTAACAAATGAGGTAACTCTATATCGTAAAGGATGCTCAGACGAACTGGCAGCGCTCATCAGTGCCGCAGAAGAGGCAAACCAAAATATAAATACTCCAGGATTGAGAATATTCATAAAATAACCGCTAAAAAAGGATGAAACTAATGCTCGACTCGTTTGTTTGGTTTCACATGCTCTTATTTCTTGTTCACTCATTACTTTTTTGAAAAACAAATTATAAATTCCAATAATGAATAAAAACACACTTCCAATAATTCCAATCACTTTTTCATGTGCCATTGCAGAATGAAACAATTGACTGAAAACGTTACAAATCATGACAACCGTAATATCACTTATAGAAACGCCAATAACAAAAAATAATCCATTTTTATGTCCATTAAGGACGCTTTGTCTAATAATTGCAAATATGATAGGCCCAACAGAAATGCTCAGAACCAACCCCATCGCTATACCTTTTATAAGGGCAGATATCATCTTATTTAATTTTCATTTTTTCTGTGCTATTCTTAACGCTTACCATCTACGAATTGTTTACTATACCCACATTTCTAACACAGTTAAAATATTTGGTCATTTGCCATAAGATAAAAATTTAGTCCATTCTTCCAACGTAGAACCTTTCAATACACGTGGGAACTTATGTTGACTTCCTAATTTTCCTAAGGATTTCAAAAATCGCATAAAAATCTCTTCTGGCAAAACATCTACGTAAATGTCTTTCAAAGTACTGTTTCTTTCGACTAAATAATCATCATTTAATTTTTTCAAATATTTGTCGATTGTATTTGCAACTAATTGTTTATCAATTTGTTGGTTACATGCAATATACCAATGATGTGCAAAAAAACTACCATGCGGTTCGCCTGCAACAGTAAATTCTGGGATGGAAATATTTAACTCTTCAGAGGTCATTTCAATCGCACGATTCATATTGTCGACAGATAAATGCTCCCCAACCAAGCTCAAGAAATGCTTTGTTCGGCCTGTAATAATGATCTCACATCTTTTTTTATTGACAAATCTTACCGTATCGCCGATGAGGTATCGCCATGCACCAGCAGGCGTGCTCAATAACAAAGCATAATCAACTCCTTCCTCGACCTCATGTACCGTTAGTGCTTTAGGTTTACCGATCAATTCCCCTTCTCCATTAAAATTTTCGAAATTGAAAGGGATAAATTCAAAGAAAATATGACCAGTAACCGCTAATCGCATCGCCTCTGCAAATTGATGACTTTGATAAGCGATAAATCCTTCACTAGCAAGATAAGTTTCGATATAGGTCAAAGGTTTACCTAAAAGTTTTTCAAATCCTTTTTTATATGGTTGAAAATTGACTCCTCCGTGTACAAAAAATTCCAAATTGGGCCACATATCATGTATCGTATTTAGATGATATTTTTCAATAATCATTTCCATACACATTTGTGTCCAAGCGGGAACGCCGACAAGAAATCCTATATCCCATTCGGGTGCTTTTTTGACAATTTCTTCAAGTTTTTTATTCCAATCTTTCTCTTTGGCAATCTTTTTTCCTGGTTTGTAAAAAGGCTGAAACCAAAAAGGTGATTTTTTTGTCGTGATTCCACTCAGATCTCCAGCGTAATACCCAGCACCTCTTTGCAAATCTGTGCTTCCGCCAAGTGTAAGCCAGCCTTTTCCAATGGATTTAAAATTGATGTATTGATAATTACGCAAACTCAACAATTGCTTGATCATGATGATCTTGTTGGATCGTAGCAGGTCATTTGTAACTGGTATGTATTTACTGGCAGCTTCGCTCGTGCCACTACTTAATGCATAATATCTAATTTTGCCGGGCCAACAAATATCTGGTTTACCTTCTAATGTCTTGTACCACCATTCTTTATAAATAGAATTGTAATTATATATGGGAACATTTTTCTGAAATTCTTTAACCAAGGATTGGTTATTCATTAAGATATTATCAAAACCATAAGCTTGTCCAAATTCGGTAAATTTTGCTTTTCGTAGCAATCGTTTTAGTACAATTTTTTGTTGACGTTGGGCGGCATCGACAGGAAGCTTTAACGCTCTTACAATGGATTTTGGTAATTTAATATCAAAAATTGCCATGATTATTTTTTTCTAAGGAAAATTTCATTTCACTTTTATAGCTACAATAATAGACAATTTAGACGCGAAATGGTTAATTTATTCGATTGTTTTTCAACACGCTAGGTAAATAACCATATTTTCTTTTGAATGCTGCTGTGAAATGCTGTGGATTTTTAAATCCAATTTCGTAAGCAATTTCTGCAATGGTTTGTCTATTTTCCAAGATCATATCCTTCGCTTTTTGCATTCTGAAATCTGACAAATAATTAAAAACGGTTGTCCCAAATACTTCTTTAAATCCTTTTTTCAATTTGAAATCGTTGATCCCAACCATCTCTGAAAGTTGTAGGAGCGAACATGGATTTTCAATTTGCTTTTCTAATATTTCTTTTGCTTCATATATTTTTTCTCTGTCATCTTTTCTTAACACAGATTCGCATAGCAAATGATTATTTTCTTTTACTTGAGTAAGCTGCAAAATCAATAATTCAATTACTTTGGATTCCAAAAAAATACGTTTAAATCCTTTTTCCAAAGGACAATTAATTATGGCAAAAATGATTTGTTTCATTTCTGCAGTAATTGGCAATTCTTTTGGATGCAACATGGATGGAGAAAGCACCTCGATAGATTTTCCAAATTTTCCAACGGATTCAGTATCGTAATTGAATATTTTTTGAAAAAATTCTATGGAAACCAATATTTCCAAGGAATATCTTTTGGTTTTTGGATAGGTCAAAGTGCCTTTTACCTCGGGAAAAAACATCAAACGATGCGTACCAGAAGGTATGTCGGCATTCAAACTGCCTTGCGAGTTGCGTGCATAGGTAGAATGTCCTTCATATTCAAAATGCATTTTTAAAAATGGAAAATCATGTTTTACCTGCATTTCCAATTGTTGTTCCAGATTCCATTGCCGATGCGTGAGCAAAACACCATTTAATTGATATTCAAAATCATTGATATGAATACCATGTATATTGATAATATTATGACTTTCAATCAGATAATTTCCATTTAATTGGAAATTGTCTGTAAATACGCGCTCTTTGGAGAGCTCAATCAAATCCTTATGGTGGATAGTTGTTTTCAAATGTAAAACCTGCTTTTGTCTGTTTCTTGTAAAATCCGTTTCGCGTTATTAATACTCCGTTTCGCGTTAACTCGCAACTATATATCTCTGTTAATTTCGCCACCGCAAAAATGACAAACAAATTTTAAGTTTCAAAGCACACGTGCTCGTTTTAATGTAATTGTTTGGTCATTTTCATTTCTCATTTCTGATAAAAATAAAATTGATTTTGAAAAAGAAACATTTTTTTGCGCGTTTTATTAAGTGCATGGGTACGGTATTTACGTTATTAATGGTGCTTCAATGTACTCCAAAACTGCAAGCTCAAAACGTAGATAATTTTGGTAATATTTCTGGATTGGTCGTCAGTTCGGACGGTAAATCAGTAAGTAATATTGAAATTGAATTGTCTCAAAATAATAAAAAAATTATTGCAGATACGACGAGCAAATTTGTATTTAGGCATATTCCGTACGGAAATTATAAATTGACTATCAAAGGTTTAGGTATTAAGTCTCAAAGCAAAACAATAGAATTAAGTGCCGAACAATTAGATTTGACGACAATTTACTTAGATGAAACAGCTGCACAATTAGAGGACGTCATTGTTTATACGCAATCACATAGAAATAATAAAAATACATTTGATGTAGCGAGAATGCCTTTGAGTAATCTCGAGAATTCACAAGTGTATAATGTTGTACCTAAAGAGTTATTAACAGAACAAATCGTAACAACCCAAGAAGGCGCGTTGCAAAATGTGCCAGGATTGGCAAATATAGCAACCCTTGGCGGTGGCGGAGGCTCGATGGTGGGCTTTTTGATGCGTGGTTTTAATAATGGCTCTACAATTTTGCGAGATGGAATTTCCTCTGGATATGTATCCTTAATGGATATGTCTAATGTAGAAAAGTTGGAAGCAATCAAAGGTCCTTCTTCTACCTTATTTGGTGGTGGTATTGCGTCTTCTTATGGAGGAGTTATCAATATGGTAACCAAACAACCATTTGAATATCAAAAGGGTGAAATTACTTACACTACGGGAAGTTATAATCTTTCTCGTACTACTGTTGATTTCAATACACCACTCAATCAAAACAAAACGGCGCTTTTTAGAATTACTGGAGCATATGATAATCGTTATACATTTCAACAGAATGTAAAACAAAATACGGTTGCATTTTCTCCAAATCTACGTTTGAAAGTAAATGATCGATTGACATTGGATTTTAATTTGAATTATTATCAAACGCATCGTCCAATTTTATTAATGGGATTAGGAAATCGTCTTACGATAAATAATGTAACTGAATTGAATCTTGATCCAAAAATGTCTTACTACAATGGAGATCTAAGAAGTAATCAACAAACGGTAACCGCTTTTGCAAAAGCAGATTATAAACTTTCAGATAAATGGACTTCACACACAATATTCAGTACAGCAAATAGCAATAATAATTCACCCTACATTTTTTTGACATTTACAGCAAAAGATTCTCTAGCCCGCAGAGTGTATGATGTTCCAGTTAGTACATTGAATACACAAGAATTTCAACAAAATTTCAATGGTGATTTCAATATCGGAAAATTGCGTAATCGTATGTTGATTGGTTTGGATTATTTCCGCACTTATGCGTATTCTGAACGAGGTAATATTATCATGGATACGGTCTATACACAAGTATTGCCAACCGCTGTTCCGATTCTCAATGGTGATAAAGCAAATGCAAAAGCTGCAACAACAACTTATTCTACTACACAAGCAACTAATAATATTTACAGCGCGTATGTGTCTGATGTACTGAATTTGACAGATAATTTATTGGTGATGGGAAGTATTCGAATCGATCGCTATAATTCTGTAGGAAATTATATGCAAACTGCTTATTCTCCAAAATTCGGATTAGTATATGAAATCTTACCTAACCACATTTCCCTATTTGGAAACTATCAAAATGGCTTCCAAAACGTAAGTGGAACGGATAGTTTGGGTAATTCATTCAAACCACAAAAAGCAAATCAATTGGAAGGAGGAGCCAAATTTGATTTAGCGGATCATCGTTTCAATGCAACGGTAAGTTATTATCATATCAATGTAAAAGATATTGTACGTACGCCAGCAAATTCATTATATGGCGTGCAAGATGGAAACATTCGCAGCCAAGGTGTTGAATTAGATATCAATGCGAATCCAATTGATGGTTTGTTTATCACTGCTGGTTATGCTTATAACGATATTAAAATCGTAAAAGCAACAGCAAATCAAGGTAAAAGGCCGTATGGTACGCCAGCAAATGTGGGAAATCTTTGGATGAGCTATAAATTCAAAGAAGGAATTTTCCATAATTTAGGAATTGGCGTTGGTGCCAATGGCGCGAGCAAAAGCTTTACAAATGATGCCAATACCATCACTTTGAATGGTTATATCGTTGCAGCCGCTTCATTGTTCTACGATACGCAATCATTTAGACTATCTGCCAAAGTAGACAATTTGGCAAATAAGAAATATTTTATGTATAACTCTTACTTGACAGCACAACAACCGCGCACTATTACAGCAAGTATTGCTTACAAATTCTAGTCTTTAAATTTTCATACGTATGGGAAAACTCTTGCAGTTTTCCCTTTATTATTTTACAAATCATTTGCGATGATGAAGGAAAAATCAAAAAAAAATAAAAGCTTATTTAGCCGAATAAATGCTTGGTTACATCTCTGGTTGGGGATTTTTGCAGGGATAATTTTAGTATTTGTGGCATTGACTGGGACTTTGATTGTGTATTGTGATGAGATTTTAAATATGACTGCCGGCGATGCTAAATACATTCAAGTAGAACGTAAAGAAAAACTCCCCGCCGAGAAATTAATGTCCATGGTCATGCATTCTGGACCGAAAGGAAAACCAACAATGGTTTCGGATATTGCGATGTTCAAAGATCCAAATAGGAGCGTTAGATTTAGATGTTTTGATCGTCCTGGTGGCTTGGCTTATGTGTATGTCAATCCTTATTCAGGTAAAATTTTAAAAAAAGATCATACCGCCAATTTCTTTTATATCGTAGCACACTTGCATGCAGCGTTTATGATACATGGTGCAGGATCATGGATTGTTGATATTGCAACGATCATTTTTCTAATAGAATTAATCAGTGGAATCATTCTTTGGTGGCCCAAAAAATGGAACAAACACACACGTGACGCTAGTTTTAAAATCAAATGGAAAGCAAAATTCAAAAGAGTCAATTATGATTTGCATAATGTTCTCGGATTTTATGCTTCTGTTTTGGGATTGACTTTGACGATTACGGGTTTGATTATTGCTTTTCAACCAGTTTCAAAAGCTACAGTCAAATTATTCGGGGGAAATGCAGACAAACCTATTCAAAAAATCTTACCGAAGGCTGACAAGGATTCATTAAGAAAAGCACAACCAATTAATGTTGTATTTGCCAATGAATTTGCCCAACATCCTGAGAAAAAGGCCATTCAAATGTATACTTTCAAATTGAAAGATGCAGGTACCTATTACATGACCGTTGCGAAAAGGATTGGACTTAAAAGCGCAGAATCTCCTATTATTAGTGTCGTGGATAAATACACGGGAACATCGGTGGCAATAAATAATAAAGTGCTTAAAGGACAATACATTGATAATAATGTTTGGCAATTGCATATGGGTACTTGGATGGGACAATTGGGAAAATTGTGTACTTTTTTGTGTGGATTGATTTGTACAAGTTTGCCTATTACTGGATTACTTGTTTGGATAGGAAAAAAGAAAAAGAAGCCAAGTGGAAAGCAAATAAATTTAGCAAATAACTAAAAATATTAGTAATTTTAACCGCAAAAGAAGGTGGTTAACTTGGATAATTTTATCAAAGGAAGAGGGGCGCAATTCAATACAGCAAACAAATTTATACGGCAATCGACTGATTTTGAGAGTGTTGATGGCATTGATATTTGGGAAGATATAAATCCTAAAACGGAATTGATTGCTGTTCAATCCAATTCATTGGTTAATAAAGTTACGAGTCCAGATGTTGGTATGTATTACAGTGCCAATCCTTATCAAGGTTGCGAGCATGGTTGCATTTATTGTTATGCACGCAACAGTTTTGAATATTGGGGATATAGTGCTGGATTGGATTTCGAAACCAAAATTTTGTACAAAGAGAATGCACCAGATTTGCTACGCAAATTTCTGATGAATAAGAATTGGGATCCAGTTCCAATTTCTTTCAGTGGAAATACGGATTGCTATCAGCCAGTTGAACGCAAACTAGAAATTACCCGAAAAATGATTGAAGTCTGCGCTGAATTCAATCAACCTATTGGGATAATTACTAAAAATGCAGGAGTATTAAGAGATATCGATTTGCTTTCAGAAATGGCAAAAAAGAGATTAGTTCGCGTAATTCTTTCAATAACTTCTTTAGATGAAAATCTGCGTGGAAAAATGGAACCGCGTACTTCAACGGGTTTGCAAAGATTGAAAGCACTGGAGAAGTTGGCCAACGCTGGCATTTCAGTAGGAGTGATGGTGGCGCCGATAATTCCGGGTTTGAATGATAATGAAATGCATAATATACTTAAATCTGTTGCAGATGCCGGAGCGACAACTGCAGGATATACATTTGTTCGGTTAAATGGTGTAATACATGATTTATTTAAAGATTGGCTATTCAAAGTTTTTCCGGAAAGAGCAGATAAAGTTTGGCATTTAATTGAAAGTGGACATGGCGGACAAGTCAATGATTCTCGTTTTGGTACGAGAATGAAAGGAGAGGGACCGATTGCTGAAATGGTCAAGCAACAATTTAAAAAATACACTGCTTCATTTGGATTGAATCAAGAAATCTATTCGCTAGATTGTACCTTGTTTCAACGTCCTGGTGAGCAATTATCTTTATTCTGAGTAATTAAAATTGACATTAAGATGGTTTGCTTAATTCATTTATAGAAATTATAATGAGTTAATAAATTGTCTTAGATTGTAAATTGCTCACCCCATTTTTTTAATGCCATGATAACGGGTACGAAATCCTCTCCAATTTTAGTGAGTGAATATTCCACCATTGGAGGAACTACTGGATAGACTTTCCTGTTAACGAGACCATCTGTTTCTAATTCTCTTAAGTGTTGTATAAGCATTTTTTCAGAAACGCTTCCGATTCTAAGTTTCAACTCGCTAAATCTCAATTTATCAACGGATGATAATTGATTTATGATCTGTAGTTTCCATTTTCCTAAAATCACATTACTTGCTAATCCTACAGGGCAATCAAATTGTTTTGATCCAATCTCGTAAGTTTTTTTCATTTATAACTATTTGAATTTCAATATTTATTACTCGAAGTAAATAAACTTACTTAAAGGTAAGTACTTGCATAAAAGTAATTGGTATTCTATTTTCGTGCAAATAAAATTTTAAAAACATGATTTTTTGCACATCAAAAATGATCAAACGACTCTTGTTGAGTCTTCTAATTTTGGGAAATAGTTTATTGTATGCACAAGGAAATGTGAACTGGAATTATAAGGATAAATACCAAACTGTTGAAGGCGTAAATATTCATTATATAAAAACAGGCACAGGTACGCCTGTCCTACTTTTACATGGCTTTCCTGAGAACATTTATACTTGGCGTTATATAGTTCCTGAACTTTCAAAGAAGCACACCATTATCGCTATCGACTTACCTGGAATTGGAAAATCTGCGCCTCCAAAAACGGGGTATGATCAAACATCTATAGCTCATCTATTACATTCTTTTATGGAAGAGTTAGGATATAAGAAAACCGCGATTGTTGCCCACGACTTAGGTGTGGAAATCGCCTATGGTTATGCTTCTGAATATCCTAAAGATGTAACTCAAGTTGCCTGCTTAGATGTACCAATTGCAACGGAGCAAATGGAAACACTCCCTGTTTTATCTAAAGAAAATCGCGTTTTTTGGTGGTTTGCATTTCACAATGTCGATAATCTTCCAGAAGAACTTGTTAAGGGAAGAGAGCGCATTTATATTAAATGGTTTTACGATCATGGCGCGTATAATAAAAAAGCATTTAATGACAATACGGTTACTGTTTATGCCAAATCCTATGCATCACCAGGAGTTTTTCATAACTCTTTGGGCTATTATCGAGCAATGATAAAAAATATTGAAATCAATAAAGAGATCATAAAAAGAAAATTGGAAATGCCAGTATTAGCGTTAGGTGGAGAAAAAAGTTTTGGAATGAAGACGCTGTACTCATTTCAACCTTTATGTACAAATGTATCAGGAGGAGAAATTAAAGATTGTGGACATTTTATACAAGAGGAACAGCCTTCAAAACTTTTAGAATATTTAATTCCATTTTTAGGTAAATAATTATTTAAATGACTTTAAAAAACAAATCCAAATTCAACTTGATGAATTTGGATTTGAATGTTTTTCTGTTAGTAGTTTGGATGTTAATCGCCGTAAATTGCAATGCGTTCAGAACCATCACTGGATTTGAATCCACGATACATTCCCGCACTATTTAATGCCATGTTCGGTGTGCCTTCATGATCGACACCAATCATGCCACCTTCGCCTCCAATGCCAACTAATTTTTCATTAATAACGACATTCATGGCTTCTTGGATAGTCAATCCTTTGTACTCCATTAAACAACTTACGTCATGGGCTGCAACGGCTTCTATGAATTTCTCACCATGTCCAGTACAACTAATTGCACAGGTATTATTATTAGCATAAGTGCCACAGCCGATGACTGGGCTGTCGCCAATTCTTCCATATTTTTTATTGGTCATGCCTCCTGTAGATGTTGCAGCAGCCAGATTTCCATATTGATCACACGCTACGGCGCCTACTGTACCAAATTTTTTGTCACGCATCAATTCCTCGATGTGTGTATTGGTATGATCCAAAGAGTAGGTATCAGAATCTCTGATAGCTTTCCATTGATCGTATCTAAATTGAGAGAAAAAATATTCGTCAGGTTCTAATTTGACACCTTGTTTGATTGCAAAATCAGTTGCACCTTTTCCACTTAAAAATACGTGGTTGCTATTTCGCATGATTTCCGTTGCCAATTCGATGGGGTTTCTTACATTTCTCAATCCTGCAACAGCACCAGCATTCAAGGAATCACCATCCATAATTGCAGCATCCATTTCCTGCGTACCTCTTTTGGTAAATACGGAACCACGACCAGCGTTGAATAGAATATTGTCTTCCATAACGACAATCGCTGCTTTTACCGCGTTTACTGCATTGCCTCCTGCCGATAATACGCCATATCCGGCTTCTAATGCATCACGAAGCGCCGCTTCGTATGCTTTTTCTAATTCTGGAGTCATGTCCTCTTTTAAAATAGTACCTGCTCCTCCGTGAATTACAATTGTA
Organism: Rhizosphaericola mali; assembly: GCF_004337365.2. Lineage (GTDB taxonomy): Bacteria > Bacteroidota > Bacteroidia > Chitinophagales > Chitinophagaceae > Rhizosphaericola > Rhizosphaericola mali. The sequence continues at coordinate 500,511 of NZ_CP044016.1, forward strand.
AATCTTTTTTCTGCCATGTATCTAAAAAAACGAGTATAGTTGCTCGTAAAATTAGATAATATTTAAAATAGCTGTATTCTTTTGCAAAGAAATTAAAATATTTAAACAAATTCCCCAAATCATTGTACATGGTTCAATGATTTGGGGAATGTCTTGTATGTTCAACAAGTATAATTTAGTCTTTCAACAAAAGATTACATTCATTTAAAAGTTTTTCAGGGGAAATAACCGCCGTTCCAAGTTCTTCACAGACCAATCCACCTGCAATATTTGCCATGCTACAAGCCAATTTCATGTCTTTGGATAAAGCAAATACGACAGAAGCGACTGCAATAACCGTATCACCTGCACCACTTACATCCGCTATATTTCTCAAAAAAGCAGGCTGTGTATATGCTTCTTCTTCATTTTGGAAAAAAATCCCTCTTTCGGATAAAGTGATTAGGGAGGTAGAATGATTTAATTTTTGCTTTAATTGTTGGTGTACATATTTCAAATTATCCAAATCCGCAGAACGATCACTTAGATGCAACGCTTCTACCACTTCTTTAAGATTGGGTTTGAATATGTGTACATTTTTATAACAGAAGAAATTTTTGCTCTTGGGATCAACGGTAATGAACACATTATTTGCATTACAAATCGCAATAATAGAATCAATAACATGTGGCGTCAATACACCTTTGTTGTAGTCTTCTAATATCGCAATGGCAGGTTTTTCTTTTTCTACATATATTTTGAAACTATCAATCAGCATTTCTTCCATATGTGCAGAGATCGCTTCCGTAGTTTCATAATCGATACGCATCATTTGTTGACTACGTCCCATAATTCTTATTTTATTGGTCGTAGGTCTTTGCGTATCTTTTATAATATATTCGGTATGGATTTCTTTGTCTTTCAATAATTGCGTCAAGACAACCCCGTCTTCATCATCACCAATAACGGAAAAGATCGTTGTCGGAGCCAATAATGCTTCGGTATTCAATGCTACATTGCCTGCACCACCGATTCTAAATTCCTTTTTTTGAATAGAAGCGATGGGTACCGGTGCTTCGGGGGAAATTCTATCCACTTTTCCCCACCAATAAGTATCCAACATAACGTCACCAATTACGGCGATTTTTACTTTTGGAAATTCGTCAAAAAGACTATTGAAATTGCTCATTGTTTTTCTTTTCGGAGCGCAAGATAATAAATGGGAATGCCTATTGCAACAATTATTAGTCCCCATTTTACATAATTGGTTTTGAAAATGATCAACAAAATACAAAATGCCAATGCCATCAATATATAAATGATCGGTAAAATCGGGTATCCAAAAGCTTTATAAGGGCGTTCCACATCTGGTCTTTTTTTACGTAAAATAAATACACCAAGAATAGTTAAAATGTAAAAAATCACCACAACAAAACTGACCATATCTAAAAGATCGCCATATTTTCCACTCAAACAAAGTAAACTTGCCACTGCACATTGTATCCACAATCCAAACTCTGGTACAGAATATTTATTTAAATGACCTGTTTTTTTGAAAAATAAACCGTCTTTTGCCATCGTATAATACACACGAGCTCCCGCTAAAATCAATCCATTATTACATCCAAACGTGGAGATCATAATCATAATGGCAATCACATACGTACCCCAATTGCCCAAAATGGCTTGTGTCGCAGAAACGGCAACACGGTCTTTGGGAGCTGTGGCAATTTCATTTAATGGCAATACGGAAACGTACATCACATTGGCTGCGATATAAACGATCGTCACCAACAACGTACCTAAAAATAAACTCAATCCTAAATTTCGTTTTGGATTTTTGATTTCACCTCCGATGAAAGTAACATTTTCCCACGCTACACTACTAAAAATGGAACCAACCATAGATGATGCAATCGCCCCTAATGCTGCGAATGTTACATAATTTTCAACTCCACCACTTGGTAGTAATTTATGCATGTCAAAAGCATTTTCCCAATTGGCATGCCATACGCCAGATTTCATGGAAAATAAACCACAAATAATCAATCCGAATAAACTCACTAATTTGATAATTGTAAAGAATGTTTGGATGATTTTACCATTTTTTACTCCTTTTGTATTGATATACGTAAGTAAAATAATGGTGACAATGGATAGGATTTGTGCGGGAGAAATATGCAAACTACCAATAGAAAACAGTACAATATCTTCGCTTACCTGTGGAAATAAATAGGCTGTAAATTTACTGAAAGCCACGCCCACTGCTGCTATCGTACCCGTCTGAATAACTGCAAAAAAACTCCAACCGTATAAAAAACCAACTAAAGGGTTATAAGCTTCTTTTAGGTAAACGTATTGTCCGCCGGCTTTGGGAAACATGGCACTTAACTCGCCATAAGTCACGGCTGCGGCAATAGTCATAAAGCCTGTGATCAACCAAACGAGCATTAACCAACCCGAACTGCCCACATTTCTGACAATATCCGCACTGACGATAAATATACCCGAACCAATCATGCTACCTGCGACAAGCATCGTCGCATCCATCAAGCCCAAACTCGGTTTGAACTCGTTTGATGTATTCAAATTTTCCATTGCAACTGTTTGAGCAATGAAGATAATTGATTATTGGATTTGTTGCAAAATTGGGGAAATATATTCCCATATAATCAGTGTCGCTCCTCGTTGAGTTGCTACGAATTGTGAGGCTTTTTCAGAATATTTCAATCGCTCATTATCTTCTGTAAACAAACTGGATAATTTAGTTTCCAATTCTTCTTTAGTTTGTGCGGAAAAACCTCCGCCAAAATCCACTAATGCAGTTGCTTCAAAGGATTTTGGATGATTCGGGCCGTACAAAACAGGTTTGCCATAAACCGCCGCTTCCAATATATTATGAATGCCGTCATGTCCCCATGCACCGCCGATATATGCAATATCTGCATATCGATATAAGCGATTTAATATACCGATATTGTCAATGATTAATACATTTTTATCCGAAGGAATACTGTTTTTAATTTCTGAATATAAAATGGAATGTTGGTAATTTCTTTGGCATTCTTCAATGCGACTTCCTTTAATTTCGTGTGGAGCTAATATGTAAAAATATTCGGAATGAGCATTGACAAAATCCGCTAATTGATCATCATCTTCTTTCCAAATACTTCCAGCAACGAGTATCTTTTTATTTTGAGGTAGATTTTCAAATTTGGCAACAGGCGTCCAATTTGCTGCAATTTCAGATACACGATCGTAACGTGTATCTCCACTTAAAATGTAATTATTTATTTGAATTCCATGCAAAAGATCAATCGTAGATTGATTTTGGACGAAAAAGAAGCTAATATTTTTTAAAATATTTCTGTAAAACCCACCATTTGATTTGAAATAAATCTGATCAGCACGTAGTAAGGTAGAAATGGAGAATGTTGGAATCTGGCGATTTTTCAATTCTTGGATATAGAAATGCCAAAATTCATATTTGACAAAAAATGCCATTTTGGGTTGCAGGATTTCCAAAAACTTATGCGCATTTTTGGCACCGTCCATCGGTAAATAAAAAATGTAATCTGCTTGCGTGTAATTTTTGCGAATTTCATAACCGGAAGGAGAGAAGAAAGTGACGCAAATTTTATACTTCGGAAATTTGACTTTGATTTTTTCAATAATAGGACGTCCTTGTTCGAACTCACCCAAAGAAGCACAATGCATCCAAATAATCGGTGCTTGATTGTCGTTGACAGCGTTTTGTATTTTTTCAAATAGGTTTTTTCTACCTTCTATCCAAAGTTTGGCTTTAGGAGAAAACAAACTGGCAATTCGGATAATGACCGGATAAATTTGAGTAAATAATATATAGAAAAAACGCATCATTGCGGCTTATCGATTTTCGACTTTATCAATAATTGTATCCAAATCTGTTGCAGAAATCCATTCGATGGACGTATCTTTTTTGAACCACGTTATTTGCCTTTTGGCATAATGTCTTGTGTTAATTTTTATTTGCTCGATAGCTTGATCCAAACTTATATTTCCATCAAAATGATCAAATAATTCTTTATAACCAACTGTATTTAAGGCATTTAGATGTCTGTAGGGAAAAAGATTTTTAGCTTCTTCGACCAAACCTTTTTCTAACATTTGATCTACCCGAAAATTAATACGATCATATAAAGACGGACGATCCCAGTCAATAGCAAATCTGACAATGTTGAATGGTCGTTCGATTTTGGAATCTGTTTTAAAATTTTGGATGGATTCCCCCGTGAAATTGACAAATTCCAAAGCGCGCATCAATCTTTGCGGATTATCTTTTTCCTTAGAATTATCCCAAAAAAGGGGATCTTTTTCTGCAACTTCAGTTTGTAACCAAGACAAGCCATTTACTTGAAATTGTTGCGTAATTTCCTCGCGAACTTCTATTGGAATATTCGGCATTTCATCAATTCCTTCGCATAAAGACTTGATATACAATCCCGTACCGCCAACCATGATAGCTATATCATTTTTGGAAAAAATGTTGTTCAGTGTATTCAAACCATAATTCTCAAATGTACCTGCATTTACATCTTCTCGGATAAAATGCGAATCAATAAAATAATGTGGAATGCCCGCCATTTCCTCCAAAGATGGTTTGGCAACAGCAATCCCCAATTCCTTATAACATTGTCTTGAGTCCGCAGATAATATTTCCGTTTGCCAATGTTGCGCAAGCTGTACCGCCAAAGCAGTCTTACCAGAAGCTGTCGGTCCTGCAATTACAATTAATGTTTTACTTTTATGCAAATGCCTGATATTTATGGAATTACGTAAGATTTTACGTCGTTATAAGTGATAGCGCTACCGGAAAGAATAATTAATCTTTCGATGACATTTCTTAATTCGCGAATATTTCCTGTCCAATTATGTGTCTGCAATGCTTCCATCGCTTTAGGTTCGATTTTTTTCGGTTTTTGCTTGTATTCATCTGCAATTGTTTGCAAAAATCTATCCGCCAGAACTGGAATATCAGATTTTCTATCATTCAAAGTTGGAACCTTAATCAAAATCACACTTAGGCGATGATATAAATCCAAACGGAAATTTTTCTCTTCAACTTCTTTCAAAAGATCTTTATTGGTTGCAGCGATGACTCTTACATCCACGGAAATTTCTTTTTCTCCACCAACACGTGTGATTTTTCCTTCTTGAAGCGCACGCAAAACTTTTGCTTGAGCAGTTAAACTCATATCGCCAATTTCATCCAAAAACAAAGTGCCTCCATTGGCTTGTTCAAATTTTCCAATACGTTGTTTTACTGCGGAAGTGAAGGATCCTTTCTCATGTCCAAAAAGTTCACTTTCAATCAATTCGGAAGGAATTGCCGCACAATTCACCTCGATTAAAGGTGCCGATGTGCGATTGCTTAACGCATATAAATTACGCGCAACCAATTCTTTACCCGAACCATTTTCGCCGGTAATTAAAACGCGTGCGTCGGTGGGGGCAACTTTGGCAATCGTATCTTTTATGGCTTGAATACCTTCAGAATCACCTACGATTTCAAAGGATTTAGCTATTTTTTTCTTAAGCGTTTTCGTTTCTGCCTTTAGGGAATTTTTTTCCATGGCATTACGAATGGTAATCAACATTCTATTAAGATCTGGCGGTTTGGATATATAATCGTAAGCGCCCTTTTTTACTGCATCAACAGCAGTTTCTATGTTGCCATGGCCACTAATCATGATTATAGGAATGTCAGGATTCAATTCCGTTGCTTTTTGTAGAAATTCCAATCCATCCATTTTGGGCATTTTGATATCACATAGAACGAGATCAATAATTTTACTAGATTTAAATATTTCCCAACCTTCTTCTCCATTTTCAGCCTCAGTGATTTTATATCCTTCATAAGATAAAATTTCACTTAGTGTTTTGCGTATTGCACGCTCGTCATCTACTATTAAAATATTCGCCGCCATATCAATTATATAAGTTTGAAACCGGGCAAAGATAAATTTTTGAATGAATCTTCGATAAAAAATAAAACGCCAGATTAAGCGATCTTAATCTGGCGTTTTAACGTATTACAGCAAAATTAATTTGCGTGCATTTTTCTGATAATGTTTAATGCGCCACCCGCTTTAAACCATTCGATTTGTTGTGCATTATACGTATGATTAACAGAGAATGTATCTGTAGAACCATCTTTGTGATGCAATACAATAGTTAAAGGTTTGTTTGGTGCAAATTCTGTCAATCCCAAGATATCAACAATATCATCTTCTTGGATTTTGTCATAATCTGCTTTGTCTGCAAATGTCAATCCCAACATACCTTGTTTTTTCAAGTTTGTTTCATGGATACGAGCAAATGATTTAACCAAAACAGCACGTACGCCTAAATGACGAGGTTCCATAGCTGCGTGTTCACGAGAAGAACCTTCACCATAATTTTCATCACCGACAACGATGGATCCAATGCCAGCAGCTTTATAAGCTCTTTGCGTTGCAGGAACGTGATCATATTCACCCGTTAATTCATTTTTAACTGAATCAGTTTGACCATTGAATGCATTTACTGCACCTATCAACATATTATTGGAAATATTATCCAAATGTCCACGGAATTTCAACCAAGGACCAGCCATGGAAATATGGTCAGTAGTACATTTACCTTTTGCTTTGATCAAAAGTTTCAAACCTTTTAAGTCTGTACCTTCCCAAGGCGCAAATGGTTCTAATAATTGCAAACGATTAGAATCTGGAGCAACAACCACAGATACTCCGCTACCATCCGCTGCAGGAGCTTGATAACCAGGATCATCTACCGCAAACCCTTTTGTAGGTAATTCGTCACCTTTAGGGGCGTCGAATTTCACTTGTTCGCCTTTATTATTGGTTAAAGTATCTGTCAAAGGATTGAATCCCAAATCACCAGCAATTGCAAGAGCAGCTACGATTTCTGGAGACGCAACGAAAGCGTAGGTATTTGGATTACCATCTGCACGTTTTGCAAAGTTTCTATTGAAAGAGTGAACGATCGTATTTTTTTCTTGTTTTTCTGCACCTACACGAGCCCACATACCGATACAAGGTCCACATGCATTGGTGAAGATTTTTGCATCTAATTCTTCGAAAATGTGCAATAAACCATCTCTGTCTGCAGTGAAACGAACTTGTTCAGATCCTGGATTGATACCAAAATCAGCATTTGTTTTTAAACCTTTCGTAACCGCTTGTTCAGCAATAGATGCAGCACGGCTTAAGTCTTCGTAAGATGAATTGGTACAAGAACCAATCAAGCCCCATTCAACTTTCAAAGGCCAACCATTTTTTTCAGCTGTGGTTTTCATTTCAGAAATTGGTGTTGCCAAATCTGGAGTGAAAGGTCCGTTCAAATAAGGTTCTAATTTGTCTAAATCTATTTCAACGATTTGATCAAAATATTTTTCAGGATCAGCATATACTTCAGGATCTGCTTTCAAATAGTTTTTTACATTATTGGCAGCGTCAGCAACATCATTTCTGTCTGTAGCTCTCAAGTAACGTTCCATTGCTTCATCATATGGGAAATTAGAATTGGTTGCACCAATTTCCGCACCCATATTACAAATAGTACCTTTACCAGTACAAGACAATGATTCCGCACCCTCACCAAAATATTCTACAATGGCACCTGTACCTCCTTTAACAGTTAAGATACCTGATACTTTTAGGATAATATCTTTTGGCGCTGTCCATCCATTTAATTTACCTTTTAAATGAACACCAATCAATTTTGGCCATTTCAATTCCCAAGGTAAACCTGCCATAACATCACAAGCGTCAGCACCACCAACTCCGATAGCAACCATACCCAAACCACCAGCATTAACTGTGTGTGAATCGGTTCCAATCATCATACCGCCTGGAAATGCATAATTTTCCAAAACTACTTGGTGGATAATACCTGCGCCGGGTTTCCAGAATCCGATACCATATTTGTTAGAAACTGAGGCTAAGAAGTCAAATACTTCTTTACTTTCGGATTTTGCACGTGGCAAATCTTCTTCTGCACCATCTCTAGCTTGAATCAAGTGATCACAATGCACCGTTGAAGGAACTGCAACCTTAGGACGTCCGGCTTGCATAAATTGCAACAACGCCATTTGGGCAGTTGCATCTTGCATAGCTACGCGGTCTGGAGAAAAGTTTACATAATCTTTTGCACGACCAAAGTTTTCTAAAGGTTGGTCTTCGTGTAGGTGAGCGAATAGAATTTTTTCAGATAAGGTCAATGGACGACCTACTTTTTCTCTGGCTGCATCTACTTTTGCTGGTATATTTTCATATACCTTTTTAATCATCTCAATATCAAAAGCCATGAATTAAAATTTTTATGTGAGCTAAAGTTTGACAAATTTAAGACAAAACTATCGTTAAATAGTTTTATGGAGGATAAATTTCCGTGAAATATTGAAATATCTTTTAATTTGATTTAACAATTTGGTAAAAAATTGGTCTAATATTGTTTATAGTTGATACTTTGTCTTTATTTTATTGACATTTATCTATTTATTTTAAGATTATGCTAACAAAAAATTACATTTAATTAAATAAAAATTTATGATGCAAAGAAAATTTTTAGGCTACTTGTTGGGATTATGTGTTCTAATTGGAGGACTTGTTTCATGTAGTAAGAAAGATTTGTCTTCTGGAACTACAACTGGAACTACAACTGGAACTACAACTAGCTCCACTCAGTTAATAGATTCTTTATTTTTATATGCTAAGCAATTATATCTATGGTATGATCAATTACCAGATTCTTCTTCATTTAAACCATTACAATATGCAAATGGCAGTGGAACGGATTCTACAAAGGCAACGTCTGAGATTTTTGCTTTGACACGATATGCCATAAATTCTTCTACAGGAAAGTCTTATGAATATTATGATAATGATGGGGATACTTCAGAAACGAAATATTCTTTTATAGAGGGTAAAGATGCTGATCAAAATGCTGGAACTAGTGTAAAAAGCTATGTGACTTTGGCGGGGTGGGGCAATGATTTAGGCTTTTATGGTCCCGTGTTTATTACGGATTCTATTTTTTGCTTTAGAATGTTTTATGAAAATGGTCCTGCTTATAACGCAGGATTGAGAAGAGGTAATTGTTATGTTTATAAAGTCAATGGAAAAGGATTTGATTATGATAATAGTTCCGATTTGAGCACCTTGTCATCCGCTTTAAATAACAGTTCTATTACTATGAGTTACTATGATTCCCTTGGCAAAACGCATGATATAACATTAACACAAACAAGATATAGTTCTAATCCTATTTTTGCCGATACTGTTTGGAATGTTGGGAGTAAGAAAATTGGATATTTTGCATTTTTAAATTTTGCGGATCCTGATAATGTTGAATCTAATTTGAATACTTTGTTTGCTAAATTTAGCTCTGAAGGAGTTACTGATTTGGTAGTTGATTTGAGATATAATGGCGGTGGATATGTTGCAACTAGCCAACAAATTGCTAATTTAATAGCTCCAAGTTCTCTAAGTGGTCAAACCATGTTTACGGAAAATTACAATGCTTTAATGCAGGCTGGTAATGCTACTATGTTAAAAAATATTGTTGATGAAGATAATACCTCTAAAACATATTATGACTATTCTTGGAAAGCTTCAGATTATACTTACAAGTTCACAGGAGGAAATTTGTCTTTAAATAATGTTTGTTTTATTGTAAGTGATGGTACTGCTTCTGCAAGTGAATTACTAATGAATAATTTGAAACCTCATATGACAGTTAAGTTAATAGGAACAACTTTGACTGCGTCTTCAAATTTACCAGCAACCACGAAAACATATGGTAAACCTGTTGGCTTTTTTGGTATTCCAATTGGAGACTATGATGTATATCTTTCAGAGTTTGAATCCAGAAATTCTTCCAATACAGCAGTACCCTACGATGGTATGGTCTGCGATGTAACTGATTGGGACGATTTTTCACATGATTTTACCAATACAAAAGAAGATGCAGTTGCACAAGCCATTAATTATATTACCAACGGCTCGTTCTTGACAACCTCTACAATTATTGGTTCTAAATCCTCTAAAAGTAATTCTAATGTCTTGACATTTACAAATGCTATATCTTCCTTAAAAGAAGGAGGCGTTTCTTCTAATAGTTCCTCTCTTCAATCTAAGGTTCAATTTAAAGCATTGAAAACTTTTAATACAAAAGGTAAATTGCCAATCCACTTAGGGATGATTGAGACTAAAAAAATAAGTAAATAAATAAGGATCGTTGTAGTTTACTCACTTATAGTAAGTAAACTACAACCTCTTAAATCACTTCTATCAAGACGACCTTGTATATCAAAAGAACCATCAGTGTAAATTCTTCCTACATCGTCTGTCGCTATAAATGAAACGCTGTAAATATTGGCCAAATCCATAATATTTAAAATTCCTTGCCCTTGATGTTTTATAGTTAGTGGATCGGACTCGTCACGCAAACTCACTTTCATCCAAGGTGGACATACATATATTCCATTTCCATGGGAATAAGCTTGACTTAATAGTTCAGTCATGCCATATTCCGAATGAATATTTTCCACTTGAAATTGTTGTTTTAAATATCCGTGCACTTCTTGACGCGTGATTTCTTTCTTACGACCTTTCATTCCACCTGTTTCCATGATAATCGTGTTCTTTAAAGGCATCGGAAACGATTCTGCAAAATCCAATAATGCAAAAGTGACACCTAATAGAATGGTTTTTTGTCCTGTCGCTTCAAGTTTTTTTATAGTTTCCGACAATTTTTCAAAATCGTACAAATAAAATCCACTATCTGGATGTTTGGATGCGACAATTAGGTCATTCGCCATTTTGACAAGCGAACTATTACTTCTTTCTAAATATGCAGGCAATAAGCCAAGTATGCACCAATCTTTGGGGGAACCATAAAATAATTCAAAAGCAGAAAAGAAACTTTTTTCATAAATAGATGCATACTTAATATAGTGATGACTATTTGTAGTTTGCGTTGTTCCACTACTTTCGAAAGTTAATTCAGGTTCGAAAATTCCTGATTTAATCGTATGACTTTTGAAAAAAGATATAGGTAAATAAGGAATTTCGTCAACTGATTTTATGGTTTCTGGGGTTCTTTTCAAAAGATTACACCATTGTTGGTAGACTTCATTATTGGAATATTGAAATCTAAAAATGTTGCATATTATTTCATCTGAAATTTTTTGTCCCGAAAATAAAAAATCTATATCCAAATTGTCCACGCTACGTTTCCTTTTATAGCGCAAAAGTATTGAAATATCTGCGTCTTACAATTTTTTGTACACTTGCCCGTAGATGAATTGCCCGTATTTAAATACTTCTTTTTGTAATTGGTAATTATTTTTTTCGAAGATTGGACGTAAATAAATGAGCTCTTGCGTCTCTATTTTGCTAACAATTTTGAAAAATAAATACATTGTTTTGAGTAAAAAAGCATTCCAATAATTTTTCTTTGTTGCTGTTACATTGAAATCTGCATATAACCAAATGCCTTCTTTTTTCAAATGCTTATCAAGATTGGAAAACAAAAATTCAATTTTTTCTAATTGAAAATTATCAAAAAAGAAAGGTGTAAATATATAGTCAAATTGCTCTGTAAGGTGTGCGTCTTCCAAATATTGCGCGAGATATTCTACGTTTTCTAAACCAGCTCCATTTTTTCGAGAAAGTTCGACCATTTTTTTGGAAGCTTCGATATACGTGATTTTAAGGTTGGAAATGGATAATTTTTCTATACTTTTTAATATTTTTCCATTACCACCACCGACTAGGAGTAGACTCATATTTGGTGGTATATATTGCAATAATTCTTCTTGTATTCGAAGTATGTTTTTGCCATAAACCAATGTGCAAATAAAGTCGTAATATGGAGCAAGTAAATCATAGTTATTTCTGGACATATTCAATGTTTTTTAGTGTATTAAACTACCTGCAATGCCACAAAATGCCTTAATAAATAAGACGCCATCAATAACAATCAAATAATACAATAAGCTTTTCTTCTTTTTCATAGAAAGCGTAATCAAAAAGCAAAGCAAAAAAGGTAGCAGGTTGAGCAGATAAGTCTGCCAATGCATCGATATATTCCAAGCAAATATGGAAAAACACACTAGACCTAAGCTTAGTAATGGAATTAAAATATAATTAATAGTACGTTTTAACCCGACACGGACGACAAAAGTTTTTAATTGTTTATTAGAATCATCTTCATAGTCTTTAATGTCAAACATAATTGCATTGACCGAACAAAACATCCAGTTTTTTAGAAAGTACCAAAATATGAGATCCGTTGAGGGTTGTGGATAATTATATTCCAATTTTATAGCTAAAAGTGGAAGAATACTTACACAACACGCCCATACAAAGCCTATAGTGAAAGCTTTAAGCCAACCTGTTTTACGTAAATTTAAAAAAGATTTTGGTAAAATTCCATAGTATAAAATACCTGCAAATAGCATTGAAAATCCTACAAAATAATCTTCAAATACCAAATAATGAATGTGAGAAATGTATTTGAAAAAATACCAAATACTTGCTAATAGAAATATTGAAGTCAAAATAATCTGACTACGGCGCATCATTTTTTTATTTCGATTATACCAAGCAGTTCGATAATTGTAGGACGTAAATGCAAATGGCAAATCGGAATACGCATATGTATAATAAATAATTGTAGCTAAGGCTACAATCAGATAATATAAGCCGTCACATAAGGGAACTTTTAATTGAAAAGCAGTTTCCATTGAAAGTGCAATTGCAAGTAAACCAATATAATAGTTACCTAGAAATATGAAATCAATTGCTTTCTTCTTCATTATTTTTCAATAGGTTCAAAAGTAAAAGTTTGTTGCTAATAACCAACAAAAAAGCTGTTTCAAATGTATATTGAAACAGCTTTTGAATTATTTTTTAATTTTTAAAATGGTAGATCATCTTCCGGAGATTCGCTCATCGATGGTGCTGCCGGAATGTTTGTTTTAGACTCGGAGTTGGTATTTGAATAAGAGGAAGATTCATTAAAACCATCACCTGTATTTCTATTGCCAACAAGTTGTACTGATTGTACACGAAGTGTTAGAGATGCACCTTGTCTGCCGTCATTTGTTTGAAAAGAACGCACATCAGGCGTACCTTCCACATAGACGGTAGTTCCTTTTTTTAAATAAGGAGCAATGCCTAATTTCTCGGTCCAATAAGCACATTCAACCCAAATCGTTCTTTCTTGATCCTTATATCTTTCGGTATGAGCTATACTAAAGTTGATAACGTGTCTTCCGTTGACTTCATTTGTTTGACAATCTCGTCCCAGATTTCCAATGGCTGTTAACTTAATCATAGATAGTTTATTTTGATATTTCAAGTATTAAAATTAACCAATATAAGCCAAAAATACAAAATAAAAAGGCTTGCTATTCAGCAAGCCTTTCAAATAAATTTAACATTAAATGATTAAAGAGATTTTGGATCTTTAGCCATTGCTTTGATTTTTGAAGATGGTAAATATACTTGGAAACCAATTCCGAATGTAATATTATGTTGATAAGTAGTATTACCTCCACCAACGATTCCATTGTATTTAACTAAGCCTTCTAAACCAATACTTGGTGTCAAAAAATAAGAATATCCAGGTCCAAATCCAAAGGCAAAACCATTCGTTGTTGGTTGCCCCTTTTGGCTAGAACCACCAAAACCCGCATTTGCTTCAGCAAAGAATCTTCCATGGTTTAATAAATTATTTACATCACCAGGTTTTGCATAATAACGACTAAATGCTCCGATTCCATATTCTGATTTTGTAGGATTGCCTGAGCCCGCTTTACTAAGGTTTAAGTCTCCGTAACCACCAACTAAAACATTATCTTTAATGAAATAACCAACTCTTGGGGTAATTCCGATATTCCAACCTTGTCCACTTTTTAAACCAAAGTTCATATCTGTTATGCTTCCACCCCAAGTTGTATTACCCTTTTGAAGTTGAGCATCTGCAGCTCCAATACAACCGAAAGTTGCCAATCCAATGGCGAAAAGTACTTTTTTCATAGAATTATAAGATTATTTTAAAGATTAGAGAATGATATGTTAACGGAAAAAATTGTGCCAAACACTAATTTTTTGAAAAAAATAATAAAAAGAATATTCATTATCAATTGAAATACAATCATATGTGAAAAATGTTTTGGTGAAATACCTCTTTTTTCTATTGCTTTAAAATGTATGTATCTTTGCCCAAAAATCAAATAGGCGAATAATGAGTAGCAAAGGAAAGGTGTTGGTGGCGATGAGCGGAGGTATAGATAGTACAGTAACCGCTCTTATGCTCAATGAACAAGGATATGAAGTTATAGGTATCACTATGAAAACTTGGGACTATGCCTCGAGTGGTGGTGGTCATAAGGAAACGGGCTGTTGCAATGTAGATAGCTTTAATGATGCGAGAATGGCGGCTGTGCAGCATGGATTTCCGCATTATATTTTGGATATCAGAGAAGAGTTTGGCGGATTTGTAATTGAAAACTTCGTTGAAGAATATTTGGCGGGTCGTACGCCCAATCCATGTGTAATGTGTAATACACATATTAAATGGTCTGCACTTTTGAAACGTGCTAATGCATTGGGTTGTGATTATATAGCGACAGGGCATTATGGAAAAATAGGCAAAACGGAAGAGGGGCGTTATTATTTAACGAAAGGCGTTGATGAAACAAAAGACCAAAGTTATGTGCTTTGGGGCTTAAGTCAAGAATTATTGAGTCGTACATTATTGCCCTTAGGAGATTATCGTAAAACAGAAATTCGCAAAATGGCTTTAGATTTTGGATATCCAGAATTGGCTAAGAAAAGTGAAAGTTATGAAATCTGTTTTGTACCAGACAATGACTATCGTGGTTTTTTGAAAAGACACGTAGATGGTTTGGAAGAAAAAGTTGAAGGTGGTTGGTTTATAGATCAAGAAGGTAAAAAATTAGGCAAACATAAAGGTTATCCTTTTTATACTATTGGTCAACGTAAAGGTTTGGAAATCGCCTTAGGTAAGCCTGCTTATGTAACTGCTATTGATCCGGACACCAATACGGTGACTTTGGGCGAAGAAAAAGATTTAGAAGCGTTCGAAATGACAGTAGCTAAAATGAATTGGATCAAATATGCTGGAGTTGAAGCGGAAGGACGAGATGTAATTGCAAAAATTCGTTATCGTGACAAAGGTGCTTTATGTAAAATTTTCCCAACAGACGATGGTAAAGTGAAAGTTCGTTTTTATGAAAATGTAAAAGGAATTGCTCCTGGTCAAAGTGCTGTTTTCTACGAAGGTGATGATGTTATTGGTGGTGGTATTATCCAAAGAGATATGCCCGTTCAATTAAATAAAGCCGAAGTATTAGTAGAAGTAAAATAATATTCCGAATTCAAATATTTAAAATAAAAAAGCGCCGATTGGCGCTTTTTTATTTTTCCAATAACCAACGAGAAGGTTTTCTTTTTTGGACTAATTTATAATTATCATCTACATATTTTTGAATATGTTGCATCGCTTCATCAACGCTGTCAGTAAGCAGAACCAATTTCAAATCATCTTTGGTAATGGTTCCTTTATCTGCCATATTATGAATGGTAAATAACAAATCTTGATAATATTCTGTTCCAAATAATACAATCGGAAATTGCTCAATCGTTCTTGTTTGGATAAGAGTCAAGGTTTCAAAAAATTCGTCCATCGTTCCAAATCTGCCGGGCATGATGATAAATGCATAGGAATATTTTACCAACAATACTTTTCGGGTAAAAAAGTGGGTAAAGGTTACGGATGTATTCACATAAGGATTGAGATGTTGTTCATGTGGTAGTTCAATATTTATCCCAACGGATTTACCGACAGCTTCAAATGCACCTTTGTTTGCGGCTTCCATGATACCCGGACCGCCGCCAGTAATAGTCGTAAAGCCGATTTTTGCAATTTCTTTTCCAAATTGAACGGCAACTTTATAATATTTATTTTCCGTATCGAATCTAGCAGATCCGAAAACCGTAATGCCTGGACCGATAAAATATAATTTTCTAAAACCCTTGATAAATTCTTTAAAAACTTTCCATGCAAATTTTAATTCTTCGCGTCTATTCTGATTTCCATTGAGGTAGATTTTCTTTTTTCCTGGCAATTTTTTCGCTACATTTTCCATATTTTAAACTTCGATGAACGGCAAAAAAACGAAAAATCTCTCATCTCTCAGAAACTTATGTTTATTTTGGATTTTATTTAAAGAATTGGAATATGCGTATTATCTCTTATAATCTCAATGGAATACGAGCCGCGGTCAAAAAAGGCTTTATCGAATGGTTGCAAACTGATCCTGCAGACATAATTTGTGTACAGGAGACAAAGGCGCATGAAGTGGACATTCCGCAGAAAGAATTAGAGGCTTTGGGATATCATACTTATTGGTATTCTGCCGAGAAGAAAGGCTATAGTGGTGTTGGCGTAATTACGAAAACTGCACCAAAATTTGTCCAAAAAGGAAATGGCGTTTTGCAAAGTGATGCAGAAGGGCGTGTGATTCGTTTAGATTTTGAACATTTTACTTTGATTAATGCCTATTTTCCTTCTGGTACAAGTGGTGATGTACGCCAAGATTATAAATATCAATGGTTAGATGAATTTTACACTTATGTAAATGATCTGAAAAAATCCCAAGCTAATATTATTGTAACAGGAGACTATAATATTGCACATACGGAGATCGATATTCACGATCCGAAAGGTAATAAAAAATCGAGTGGTTTCCTACCAGAAGAACGTGCTTGGATGGATAAATACTTGGCTGCGGGTTGGATCGATAGTTTCCGATTCGTACATCCTGATCGTTTAGGCGCTTATAGTTGGTGGAGTCAAAGGTTTCCATCCGTTCGGTTAAATAATAAGGGTTGGCGGATCGATTATATTACAGTGACAAAAGATTTGGAAAAAAATATTGTAGGAGCGGAGATTTATCCTGATGTAAAACATAGTGATCATTGTCCTATCTCCGTGGATTTAAAATTTTAGAATTTATGGAAAATGCAGTTTTATTTATACACAATGAAACCTTGAAAATTGATTGGCAAATACACGATTCATGGAAAGATTGGATTTTGGAAAAACGTATTCCAATTTTGAAAAAAATTGAAGGCGTGACAGAAGTTCGGTTGTTGAAATTAGTTGGTTTGGACGAAACTGATGGACCAACTTATGCTTTGCAATTAGGGTTCTATGCCAAATCAGATTACAATAGATATATCGAATTAGAAAGAAATAATCTGAACGGAATCGCCTCTGCGCTTTGGGGTGATTTGGTTTTGGGTTTTGAAACGACCATGGAAAATGTACTCATTTAAAGTTTAAATTTTATTTATTTGAAAAATAGATTTTTAGATAAATTTGTTTCGATATTTAAATAAAGCGAGTATGAATAAGGCAGAGTTAATTGCTGTGATTTCGGAAGAGACTGGCATTACAAAAGCGCAAGCAAATGGAGCAATTGATTCTTTGACTGGAGCAATTGAACTAGCATTAAAGAAAGGCGGAAAAGTTACTTTAGTTGGTTTTGGGACATTTTCCGTATCCAAAAGAAAAGCCAGAAAAGGACGCAATCCCAAAACGGGAGAGGCAATAAAAATTAAAGCAAAAAAAGTAGCGCATTTCAAAGCAGGAAAGCAATTGGCAGAAAAGTTATAAGGTTGATTTTTCCACATAATTGGCTTTTAAATTGGGGAACTTTAGCAATTTTGTTTTTATAATGGAATAAAAGTTGCATTTTTGCACAGATACATATTTTTCTTGTAAAAAAAATTAAAAATGGGAAGAGGAGATAAAAAATCTAAGAAGGGTAAAATCTTCATGGGTTCTTTCGGAAAAATTCGCCCTGCAAGACCTGTAAAGGCTAAAGCAGCAGAAAAAAAAGAAGCTTAGTATTTATTGATAAATTAGTTTCTTTATAGTAGATAGGATGTAGTAAAATTTTGTGCTATATTCTATCTTCTTTTTTTATGTATATACCTATATTTATGCCATGAAACGAATTGTTGCATTTGTCTTAAGCATTTCTTTGGGATATTTTAGTCAAGCTGCCAAAGTGGACACGATTCAAGTGTTCAGTAATGCCATGCACAAAAATATCAAATGTGTGGTTGCTGTACCTGATAGTTACGGCGCCTCAGCTCAAGAGACGAAAAAGTATCCTGTTGTATACCTTTTACATGGTTATAGTGGCAATTATGCCAATTGGGCCAATTCGCAAAACCTTATCAAAGGCGTGGATCAGCAACAGATTATCGCGGTATGTCCAGATGGAGGGTTTGGAAGTTGGTATTTTGATAGTCCCAAAGATTCCACTTTCAAATACGAAACTTTTGTATCAAAAGAATTAATAAAATATATAGACGAAAAATATAAAACCATCGCAGATCGAAAAGGGCGTGCGATAGCGGGCTTAAGCATGGGTGGGCATGGAGCTTTATTTTTAGCCATAAAACATCAAGATGTTTACGGTGCTGCGGCAAGCATGAGCGGTGGTGTAGATTATACACCATTTCCTAATAATTGGGATATCGCCAAAAGATTGGGGAAATATGAAGAAAATAAACAATTGTGGGAAGAAAATACCGTTTATTATCTTGTTCAATCTTTGAAAAATAAAGCGCTCGCAATTAGTTTTGAATGTGGCGTGGATGATTTTTTTATTGGTGTAAATAGGAAATTGCACGAAAGACTTTTACAATTGAAAATTGATCATGATTATGCAGAACGACCAGGCGAACACAACTGGCCGTATTGGAATAATGCCATTCAGTATCAATTGATTTTTTTCAAAAATTATTTTAATAAGGGATAATATACCATGTTTGAGTTTCACGGAGATAGGAAAAGGTATTTTGATATTCAGATAGTCAATTGTAGAGAATATGTATTACCCTTTGTTGAACAAGTAAAAAAAATGCAGCCGAGTATGCGCGTCCTAGAGATTGGATGTGGCGAAGGCGGCGTATTACAACCATTTTTGGAAAAAGGTTGTGATTGTGTAGGGGTGGAGTTTGATACAAGTCGTACGGATAATGCGGCTATTTGGATGAAAGAATTTATCGATCAAGGTAAATTGCAAATTATTCCAAAGGATATTTATCTCGTTGATGCAGATGCATTGGGAGGAAAATTTGACTTAATTATTTTAAAAGATGTTATTGAGCATATTCACGATCAAGCCAAATTGATGGCACGTATGCAACATTTTTTAAAAGTTGATGGGTATATTTTCTTTGGTTTCCCACCTTGGCAAATGCCATTTGGAGGCCATCAACAAATCTGTCATAATAAATGGTTATCCAAATTACCTTATTATCATTTACTACCGATGCCTATTTACAAATCCATTTTGAAAAAATATGGTGAAAATGTAGAGGAAATGGTGGAAATTAAGGAAACGGGTATTTCAATAGAAAGATTTGAAAAAATCTCCAAAGACGCAGGATATAAGATTGCCGAAAAAACACATTTTTTGATAAATCCTATTTATAAATGGAAATTTGGATGGGAAGCAAAAAAACAATTACCCATCGTTAAAGATATTCCTTGGGTAAGAAACTTTTTTACCACTTGTGTTTATTACATGATTACTCCAAAATAAAAAAATAGCCGCGTTTTAAAACGCGGCTATTTTTTTATATATAACTGAATCGGAACGTTAGAATCTAACTCCTGCAGTTAAGTAAATACCATTGTTACGTGTTGAAGGAATATTCCCAACATTGGAGAAGTTGTTGTATAGATAATCTTTATTTACATTATTAGTTAAACCAGCTACACCACGTAAACCAAGACCGAAAGATGGACCATCATTTGCACTAGGAAAGTAGTATTCAAAACCTAAAACTAAAGCAAATTCATTTTTAATGGAACTTGCTTTAACATTTTGTGAAGGGCTACCATCATAATAATGCTCTTTCGCACTCAAAAGATAACCATATTGAGGTCCAAAATAAATACCAAATCCTTGCAACATAGGTTTGTACTTAATCAAAATAGGAACTTGTAAATAGTTTAATGCGTCTCGATATTTAAATGAATAACTATTGTTATTATTATCCGTCTGAGTGTTCCAATCTTTACCACCCATATTGGTATAATTTACTTCTGGTTGTAAATACCATCCATTTTTCAATGGCATTTCTATATCTATACCATAAGTGCCCCCAACAAGCGCATCGCTATTGTTGCTATAATAATTACCATAACCATCGTAACCACTTCCATAGGATAAATAAGCTACGCTCATACCACCATGTATTCCGATCTTCGTTCTTTCTGTAACGGTATTTCCCTTAAAACGCTGCGCTTGTAGACTTAATAGTCCAACGCTAGCAACTGCTAATAAAAATAATTTTTTCATTTCAATGAATATGAATGGTTTAAGATCTAATATTCAAAAACTAATTTACAAAAAACGTGCTAATCTTCCACAATTATATTGTTAAATTATACGGCTACGTTAAAATCACGCAAAGCGTCATTTAAGCTTGTCTTCACGTCAGTACTCGCTTTTCTTTTTCCGATAATCAATGCACAATTGACATTATATTCTCCAGCGGGGAATTGTTTTGGATAAGAGCCTGGAATAACCACACTTCTTGCAGGGATATGACCTTTGATTGTCACGGGAGCATCCCCAGAAACGTCGATGATATGTGTAGATTTTGTCAAGGTAACACCCGCACCGATTACCGCTTCTTTTCCTACATGTACGCCTTCTACGATAATTGCCCTACTTCCGATAAAGCAATTGTCTTCAATGATAACAGGAGATGCTTGCAATGGTTCCAACACGCCTCCAATACCTACACCACCACTTAAATGACAATGTTTGCCTATCTGAGCACAACTTCCCACTGTAGCCCAAGTGTCTACCATGGTTCCCTCATCAACATAAGCGCCAATATTGACATAGCTAGGCATTAATACAACGCCAGCAGAAATATAGGCTCCATATCTAGCAACAGCATGAGGAACTGCACGAATGCCTAATGCTTCATAACCATGTTTTAATTCCATTTTATCATACCATTCCAAAGGGCCAGCTTCCCAAGTTTGCATTTTTTGAATACCAAAATACATCAAAATTGCCTGTTTAACCCATTCATTTACTTGCCATTCACCACTTTCCGTAGGCGCAGCAGTTCTTAATCGACCTTTGTCCACGTCTTCAATAACCGCTTTAACGGCATCGATATATCTTGCCTCTTTAATTAGTTCTCTATTTGCCCAAGCTGCTTCGATTAATTCTTTCATATTTTATAAATGTGATTAAGTATTTAAATTTTTTGCAAACTTAATGTATAGAGTGGATTAATTTAGCACCTATGAACAATGACTTTACAAATGATTTGGAACAATGCGTTCAAATCTTGAAAAAAGGTGGAATTATTTTGTATCCGACAGATACCGTTTGGGGTTTGGGATGTGATGCGACGAATGCCGAAGCAGTAGAAAAAATCATTCAATTAAAACATCGTCCTGCCAATAAAAGTTTTGTCACTTTGTTAGCCGATGAGCGAGATTTAATTCATTACGTAGCGGCACCAGATTTGGCGGTTTTTGATTTTGTAAAAGCGCAAGAACGTCCGACAACAGTTATCTATGACAATGCCTTGGGGTTGGCGGACAACGTAGTTTCGGATAATGGTTCGATTGCTATTCGCCTTTGTAGAGATGAGTTTTGTAAAAAAATAATTCAAAGATTGAAAAAGCCTATCGTGAGCACTTCTGCTAATATCAGCGGTCATCCTGCGCCAGCTATTTTTCCTGAAATTGAAAAAGAAATCGTCGATGGTGTCGATTATGCGGTGAATTATCGAAGAGAAGATACGCAAAGAAGTGCGCCCAGTCAGATCATCAAATGGGATAATGGTGAAGTCGTTTTTTTAAGAAAATAATTGAAAATGAAACTTTTAAATGCATCACAAATACATCAATGGGATCAAATTACGATTCAAAACCAACAACTTACATCGTTGGAATTGATGGAGCGTGCTGCTAAAAAATGTGTGGATTGGATCGTTGAAAATTTGGATAAAAAAAGTACGATTTATATTTTTTGTGGTCGTGGTAATAATGGCGGAGACGGTTTGGCGATTGCAAAATTGTTGCTGTCATTAGATTTTAATATTCAGGTAAATATTTTGGCTGGGGAAAAATCAAGCGCTGATTTTGAGGCAAATTTGAAGGCATTAAAATCAACTTCTCTAGAAATAAATGAGCTTCATTCTGCAAATGATTTCCCCAAATTAGAAGCTAATTGTTATGTGGTCGATGCTTTATTTGGAAGTGGAATAAATAAGCCATTGAATGGATTGCCACTTGAATTAGCGAATTATCTCAATAATTTTTCGCCTAAAAAGGTCATCGCAATTGACGTTCCTTCTGGAATGTTTTTGGACCATTCTTCATATGGAAATACTATCATTCAGGCGGATGAAATTTTGACTTTTCAAACATATAAGCAATGTTTTTTCATCGCAGAGAATGCCCAATATTTGGGAAATATTCATGTTTTGGATATTGGTTTAGATGCTGAATTCCCCTATACGCAAGAATCTAATTTTGAAATTACCGACGCCAATTTTGCAAAAAATATTTATCAACCCAGAAATCCATTCGGACATAAAGGTACTTTTGGACATGCATTACTCATTGCAGGAAGCCAAGGTAAATATGGTGCTGCACTGATGGCGGCACATGCTTGTTTGCGTACTGGTGTGGGCTTGTTAACTTGTAATTTTCCCGAAGAAATTGCCATGCCATTGGCAATCACTTTGCCCGAAGCTATGTCGATGAAACGCAATGAGACAATTGATTGGGATAAATATAAAAGTATTGGGATCGGTCCAGGTTTGGGGATGGAATCATTTGATATTATAAAAGACGTGTTGACGCACACCAAATCTCCATTGTTGATCGACGCAGACGGATTGAATATGATTGCGGCAAATGACGAATTAAAATCGCTTATTCCTCAAAATGCGATACTAACACCGCATCCCAAAGAATTTGAACGATTATTTGGAAAGACTGCAAATGAATTTGATCGGATTGATTTGGCTTTACAAAAAAGTCAAGAATTGCATTGTGTTATCGTTTTAAAAGGACATAATACATTGATTGCAGCAGACGGAGTAGGATATTTCAATACAACGGGCAACGTCGGATTAGCTACAGGTGGGAGCGGAGATACCTTGAGCGGAATTATAACTTCCTTGCTTGCACAAGGCTATATTTCAAAAAATGCTGCAATTTTGGGTGTGTATTTACATGGCTTAGCTGCGGATTTAGCATTATCCAAACAGTCTGTCGAAAGTCTCTTACCGAGTGATTTAAATCAATATTTGGGAATGGCTTTCAAAAGCTTAGGTTAAAATTTGCTATTATATCTTAAATTTTTCCCATAATCGAAATAAATACTTAATATAGATTTCATTTGCTTAATTTTGTCAATTCAAAATTTCTATTTTGGAAATTTTGTAATTTGTATAGATGTCAAAAGATACCAGAGATAATTATACGAGTGTTGCTATCGATTGGCAAACTGCCATGAAAATCACTCAATACAAAACCATGTTTTTTGTAGGTTTATTCGTTACCATTGCGATGGTGACTTGTTTGCCTGCATTTTTTCATGTGATACAGATTCGCTCTGGAGTCATTTTGCATGATCCTATTGTTGATAGTTTACCTGCTTACGATTTATCTATTCCTGTATTTTTGGTATTGTGGAGCGTTATTAGTTTGAGTGTTTTGCGTGCGTTTCAATCGCCACAGCAGTGTATTTTGACTGTTTATGCTATCTTATTTTTGTTGACATTAAGATATATTTCTGTTTCGTTAGTAGCGTTGGATCCTCCTGCTCGATTAATTCCTTTGAGAGATCCATTAAGTAATTTGACTTACGGCCACAAAAATTATATAACCAAAGATTTGTTTTTCTCTGGTCACACTTCCTCTATGTTTATCTGTTTCCTATTATTAAATAGAAAACCAGAAAAAATATTTGCACTTTGTGCAACCGTTGCAATTGCTATATTTGTACTGATTCAGCACGTACATTATACAATTGACGTAATTGCGGCTCCATTCTTTACTTATTTGGCGTACAGATTAAGTAAAAAAGTTACGCAATTGGGATAAATGTATATGCTACATTATTAGCCATATATGCCCAAATATTGAAAAACTATTACCTATTCATCGATACGGAAACGAATGGATTACCCAAAAAATGGGGAAAACCTTATTCTGAAACTGAAAATTGGCCCAATGTAATACAAGTTTCTTGGGTTATTTATTCTTTTGATGGCACTTATGTAAAGGAAGAGAATTATTATATATCCAATCCTGCTATCCAAATTCCGGAAGAATCATTTGCCATTCATCATTTATCCCAAAGTTTTTTGCTTGAAAATGGCAAAAATATTTTAACCATTTTACCTCAATTAGAAGCCGATATTGCAAAATATGATCCAATCGTCATTGGGCATTTTATTGAATTTGATGAATCTGTAATTGCGGCAGAATTTGCGCGCGCCAATTTGGAATTGAATATGTTAAATCAGCCAGCATTTTGTACGATGATGAGCTCAAGTACTTTGATTCCAACTCTTACGACTAGACGTTGGAAACTCACCGAATTGTATTTTTATTTTTATGGAAAAGAACAATTGCATCCGCATAATGCAATTTATGATGCGAAGGCGACGGCAGAATGTTTTTTTACATTGAAAGAAAGGTTTGGTTTGACAGAAACTTCAATATTAGAACAAAAACCATTGGCTAAAATGTTTCAAAATACAGATGCAAAAAAGAAAAAAGGATGGTTTTTCTGATCTTATTGGCAATATTATAGTGCGTTATTTAAAAAGAAATTTATTAAAATATGGATCGTTCTACTATTTTAGAAACCATAAAGCATATAGCACCTTTTGATATTTTACCCGAAGATAAATTGCAAGAAATTGCTGATTTATTTGAAGTTCGGGAATATGATCAACAGAAGACTTTGTACGAACAAGAAATTTCCAAATTAAGAGGTGTGGAGATTATTGTTTCGGGTACGTTTGATACATTTTTTTATGATAGTGAACGTACTAAACGCAAACAAGTAATACAAGAAGCCGGGACGATTTTTGGCGCAATTTCTATCTTATTGAATCAGCGATTGGCGATCCGTACGGTAATCGTGGAGAAAAATACGCAAACGTTATTTTTGCATAGAAAATATTTTCGGACTTTATGTGCAGAATTTCCAGCGTTTTTGAAATTTTTTACCTCGGATTTTGCCTCAAGAATGTTGGATCCTGATTTTGCACATTTCTATAAAAAACCTGCTTGGAAAGATGACAGCTTTGTAGAAGCGGATCAATTTTATTCGAAAAAAATAAGCGATATCTCTTATCGAAATATTGTTACGGTTTCGCTTGAAATGCCCGCATATGAGGTTGCAAAAACCATGTCTGAAAATAAAGTTAGTTGTGTTTTCGTGAAAGATGCAAACAAAAAAATTGTTGGTTATATAACGGATATATTGTTACGAGATCGCGTTATCGGCGCTCAGAAAACCAATGAAACGGTTGCGTCAGAGATTATGCATTTTGGGTTAAATAGTATTAATGTCAATGCGCATGTATTTGAAGCTGTGTTGAAAATGTTGCGTACTCATTCACGCTATTTATTGGTTGAAGATGGCGGAAAATATATTGGATTTATGAGTCGAAATCGACTATTGGCGGAACAATCCGAATCGCCTGTGTTATTTATCCAAAGTATCAAAACGGCTAATTCAGATGAGGAATTGCGCCAAAAATGGTTGGAAGTTCCAAAGATAATTACCCAATTGTTGGATCGTGGTATTCAAGCAGGAATTGCAAATAAAGTCGTTACCACTATTTCGGATGCGATTGCTATAAAAGTAATAGAAAGAACAATTGAAATGGTCGGTGAACCGCCAGCAAAATTTTGCTTTATGGTTTTGGGAAGTGAGGGTCGTATGGAACAAACTTTCAAAACCGATCAAGATAATGCAATTATTTATGAGGATAAGGCAAATGAACACAGAGAGGAAGTGCGTGCATACTTTTTAGATTTTGCAAAAAGAGTGTCTGATAGTTTGAATACGATTGGATTTAGCTATTGTACAGGCGGTTTTATGGCGCAAAATCCGAAATGGACACATTCACTTTCGCATTGGAAACGCAACTATGAAGAATGGATGGCTGACGCTGTGCCGGAGACTATAATTAAGTTTACGACCTTTTTTGATTGTCGCTATTTATATGGAGATAAAGCAATTATGAGCGAGTTGTATTCCTTTTTGGATAAAGCGCTTGAAGCACCATTGGAGCGAATATTTTTCTTTATGGCAAAAAATGCCTTGCAATACGAGCCGCCATTGACCTTCTTTAAAGGAATAAAAACATTTACCAAAGGTGCATTGGAAGTGTTTGATGTTAAGCGTGCGATGACTCCAATTGTAGATTTGGTTCGCGTGTATAGTTTGAAAAATCATATTCAAGAAGTCAATACAGGGGAGCGTATTAAGGCGCTATATAAAGCTGGCGTATTTAAAGAAGAGGAATATTTGGAATTGATTCAATCTTATTATTTACTTATGACAATGCGTTTGCGTCATCAAGCGAGACAGATTATCGTGGATAAAGTCGATCCAGATAATTATATGCAAATAAAAAGATTTTCTAGAATTGAAAAATTGACGATTGTCGAAATTTTCAAATCCATTAAGAATTTTCAGACGAGAATTAAAATTGATTTTACAAAAGAATTTTAATTGTTAATTGCTTGACATTTATATAAATGGTTTATTTGTTAGAAAAGATCAAATTATTGTGAGATAATTTGATCTTTTGTTCTGTAAATTAGTGAATTGTTAGATTTTGTAAAATGTTTTGGTTGTTAATGAACTTTTAATATACCTTAGCGGAAGTTTAGCAAATGACAAATAGTAGTTTACATATTATCACAAAAAATACGACTATGATAGTTTCTTCTATCATCACAACTACTATTATTATTACCCTGTAAAGGGTAACAAATTTTTATATCATCCTCTGGGCTATACGCCGTTTTCATTCAAAGAAATTTATACGAAAAGCATATTTCCATGCTGAATAGTTTTACTAATAATATTTTATGCAAGTTTTAAAATTTGGTGGTTCCTCTGTTGCAAATGCCGAAAATATAAAGAAAGTCGTTCAAATCGTTACACATAACAACTATGCAAAACAAATTGTAGTTGTTTCGGCTATGAAAGGTGTTACCGACAAGCTCTTACAACTAGGAGATAAGTCTTGTCAACCTGAAAAAGAATACGAAAAAATCTTACAAAGTCTTACTACACAGCATATCGAAGCTGCAAACGAACTATTGCCTGTAGCAACTAGAAGTGGCTGTCTCAGTATGATCATGCAAATCTTCAACGAACTAGAAGATATTTGTGAAAGTGTATTTCGTTTGCAAGAATTATCTCCTGCAACGAAAGATAGAATCGTTGGTTATGGTGAATTACTTTCAAGTAAAATAATTTCGGCTTATTTGGAATCTATCAAGGTGAAAAATGTCTGGATGGACTCCAGAGCGGTGATTGAAACAAATAATAATTATAGTTATGCTGCTGTAGATTTTGAAAAAACAAATGTCAAAATTAAAGATTTTCTTAAATCCAATCCAGCTAATTTATATATGGCGCCTGGTTTTATAGCTCGCGGTAATAATGGACATGCGACCACATTAGGACGTGGCGGATCAGACTATTCTGCCGCTATATATGCCGCAGCAGTAGATGCGCCCTCTTTAGAAATCTGGACGGATGTTTCTGGTATGATGACAGCTGACCCACGTTGGGTGCCAAGCGCCAAACCAATTCCTATGATTTCGTATAAAGAAGCAATGGAATTGTCTCATTTTGGTGCTAAGGTGATCTATCCGCCAACGATTTTACCTGTTATGCAAAAGAATATTCCAGTTTGGGTAAAAAATACTTTTGCTCCAGAGGATAAAGGAACTTTAATGAATGCAACGGCATCACATGAAGGAAATATAGTTTCGGGTATTTCTAGTATTACAGAAGTTGCTTTATTGAGTTTGGAAGGTGGTGGGATGGTTGGTATTCCTGGTTTTTCTAAAACATTATTCGAAGCATTAGCATTTGCAAAAGTCAATGTAATCTTAATCACGCAAGGTTCTTCTGAATATTCTATTTGTGTAGCGGTCAATGCGGTAGATGCCTCTAGGGCAAGCGAAGCCATCAATAAAGCATTTGAATTTGATATAGTCAATAATAAAGTTTTTCCAGTAGTTGAAGAGGATAATTTATCTATAGTTGCCTTAGTGGGAGATAAGATGAAAAGCCATCCAAATATTAGTGGAAAAATGTTTGGAACATTGGGTCGCAATGGTATCAATGTACGAGCAATAGCACAAGGTTCATCTGAAAAAAATATTTCGGCAGTCATTTCTAATGCAGATGTGAAAAAAGCAGTAAACGTTTTGCATGAAGCATTTTTCGAGTCTGTGTACAAACAATTAAATGTATATGTCGTTGGTACGGGTAATGTGGGTGGTCGTTTACTTGAGCAAATACATCATCAATTAAAATACTTAAAGAAAAATTTAAGTGTTGAAGTACGAATCGTGGGACTAAGTAATAGTCGTAATATGTTGATTAAAGAAAATGGAAGTGTTTCTTTAACTAAGTGGAAAGAAGAATTAGAGGCAGCTGAAGCAGGTGATTTGGATACATTCGTTAATGCAGTAATTTCTAAAAATTTACGTAATTCTATAGTCGTGGATGTTACTGCCAATGCCGCCGTTGCTGCTGTTTACGGACGATTACTTTCCAAAAGTATTGCAGTTGTGGCTTGTAATAAGATCGCCGCATCGTCTAGTTATGCGTCTTATGCACAACTAAAATCTTTGTCACACGAGTTTAATGCTCCATTTTTATTTGAAACCAATGTTGGCGCAGGATTACCAGTTATTGGAACGTTGAATGATTTGATAAGAAGTGGCGATGTTGTCAATAAAGTGCAAGCAGTTCTTTCAGGTACTTTAAATTTTGTATTCAATAACTATGATGCAACCAAACCATTTGCTGAGGTTGTAAGACAAGCACAAGCGGAAGGATATACAGAACCAGATCCTCGTTTAGACTTGGGTGGTACGGATGTTATGCGCAAGATTATGATCTTAGCTAGAGAAGCTGGTTATATTTTGGAAATGGATGAAATTAAAAATAAATCCTTTTTGCCTGCATCTTGTTTTGAAGGAAGCGTAGAAGATTTTTACAAAGAGATGGAAAAACATGAAGCTCATTTCAAAGCATTATACAACGCTGCTGCTAAAGAAAATTGTAAATTAAAATTTGTTGCAGAATTTGTAAATGGAAAGGCTTCCGTTGGTTTACAACATATTCCTGCAGATTCAGATTTTTATCATTTATATGGTAAGGATAATATTGTACTTTTTTACACAATGCGTTATCCTGATCAACCTTTAGTAGTAAAAGGTGCTGGAGCGGGTGCAGACGTTACTGCGAGTGGTGTATTTGCAGATTTAATTAAAGCAGGAATCTAATTCCAAAATAAAAGAAATTATAGTCATGAATGGTTGTACAGTCGCTGCACCAGGTAGTGTAGCCAATTTGGTTTGTGGATTTGATGTGTTGGGTTTGTGCTTATCTGCACCAGCAGATTTGATGGATTTTAGAATTTTGGACGAACCAAAATTAATAATTAAAAGTGCGGATGGTTATCCTTTACCTGAAAATCCTGCTGAAAATACAGCAGGAGCTCCTATTATCGAAATGATGAAAGAATTGGATAATACTATTGGATTTGAAATTACTATACATAAGAAAATTAAGCCCGGAAGTGGCATTGGATCTAGTGCTGCAAGTGCTGCGGGTGCGGTGGTTGGTGTAAACCATCTATTAGGTAATAAATTTACCAAAGAACAATTGATTGAGTTCGCTATGTTTGGAGAAAAAGTAGCAAGTGGCGTAAAACATGCGGATAATATCGCGCCTGTTGTTTATGGTGGTGTTACGCTAATTCGCTCAGTTGCTCCTTTAGATATTATTCCTTTGAAATCGCCCAATCTGCATGTGACTATCGTACATCCACAGATTGAAGTGCGCACTGCTGATGCAAGAGCTATTCTTCGTAGAGATGTGTCTTTGAAATCGGCTATACGCCAATGGGGAAATGTTGGAGGCTTAGTTGCCGGTATTTTGATGGAGGATAATGCGTTGATTGGTCGTTCTTTGCAAGATGAAATCATAGAGCCTGTTCGTAGTATTTTAATTCCAGGTTTTAAGGATGTTAAATTAAAATGTATAGCTGCGGGTGCTTTAGGTGGTGGTATATCCGGCTCTGGACCATCTATTTTTATGTTGAGTGAAACGGAAGAAATTGCTAAGAATGTGGAAAAGGTAATGCAAGATGAATTTACGAAATTAGGAATAGACTATTATACGTACGTTACATTTATTAATAAAGAAGGAGCTAAGGTTATCAACGAATTTTAGTTAAAATAGAAATTATGCAATATTATAGTTTAAATAAAAAAGCGCCTAATGTAGATTTCGCATATGCGGCTGTACATGGTCAGGCGCCAGATAAAGGTTTATATTTTCCTGAATTTGTTCCAAAATTATCGCAAGAATTTTGGGATGCATTTCCAACCATGTCGAAAGAAGAAATTGGATTTGCAGTAATGAAAAATTTTGTAGGGGAAAGTATTCCGAATAATGAATTGAAAAGAATCGTTGCTGAAACTATAAATTTTGATTTTCCTTTAGTGAAAATTGATGAAAATATTTCTTCTCTTGAATTATTTCATGGCCCAACTTTAGCGTTTAAAGATGTTGGTGCAAGATTTATGAGTCGTTGTTTGGGGTATTTTAATAAAGGAAAAAAAGAAAATACGACCGTTCTCGTTGCTACGTCTGGTGATACTGGTGGTGCTGTTGCGAATGGTTTTCTAGGGGTGGAAGGAGTGAACGTAGTTATTTTATATCCTTCCGGAAAAGTTAGTCCTATACAAGAACTACAATTGACTACTTGCGGTCAAAATATTACAGCACTCGAAGTGAATGGTAGTTTTGATGATTGTCAAGCGATCGTTAAACAAGCATTTATGGATGAGGATTTGAATAAGCATTTAACGTTGACATCTGCCAATTCTATAAATGTGGCACGTTGGTTGCCTCAACAACTATATTATTTTTTCGCAGTACAAAAGTGGTTTAAAAAATACAATGAAGCTCCAATTATCTGTGTGCCAAGTGGTAATTTTGGAAATATTTGTGCAGGTATTATGGCACAGCAAGCGGGTCTTCCTGTGAAACATTTTGTTGCTGCTTGTAATGCAAATGATGAGGTGCCTAAGTATTTTGCAACAGGAAATTATAGTCCGCAAATGGCTGTTGCAACTATTTCCAATGCCATGGATGTAGGGGATCCAAGTAACTTCGTTCGAATTTTAGAAATATTTAATGCTGATTATAATTCTATTACAGAGATCATCAGTAGTGTAAGTGTGGATGATGAAACTACAAAAGCTACTATTAAAGAAGTTGAAAGTCGTACAAACTATGTATTAGATCCGCATGGCGCTGTTGCATACAAAGCGTTGTCTGACTATATTAATGCAAATGGAGGAAATGGCTTTTTACTTGAAACGGCTCATCCCGTTAAATTTCCAAATGTAGTAGAAGAAGTTATCGGAAGACAGATCCCTATTCCAGAAGATGCAAAGTACTTATTTGAAAAGAAAAAGGAAAGTACTGTAATCAATGCCGATTTTGATGCGGTGAAAAAATGGCTGTTGAGTAAATAGGTCTTTCAAATAATTTATATAAGCACGGATAAATTCCGTGCTTTTTTATTGCCAATTTGTTATATTTATACAAAATATTTCTGTTATGCCAACGCCTACTATAACTATTAGAAATTTAGAAAAATACTACGATACTAAAAAAGTTTTAAATCATATCAATTTAGAAGTTCTTTCTGGACAAGTTTTGGGATATATTGGCCCAAATGGAGCAGGTAAAAGTACTACTGTGAAAATATTGACAGGTTTGATTACTGATTTTTCGGGTGAAGTGATTGTCAATGGTATTAATATTCAAGAAGATCCTTTGAAAGTGAAATCCATGATAGGTTATATACCCGAAGTTGCTGAGTTATATGAAGTACTTACCCCACGTGAATATTTGGAATTTGTTGGTAGTTTGTATGAAATGGATGCAGCGCTTTGCCAAGAACGTATTGAGAAATTTATGACGGCATTTGGGTTAAAAGAACAGATAGATAATCGTATTGAATCATTCAGTAAAGGGATGCGACAAAAAGTGTTAATCGCTTCTGGACTATTGCATAATCCTGATATTATAATATTAGATGAGCCGCTAAGTGGACTTGATGCTAATAGTGTTATTTTGATTAAAAATCTAATTTCAAGGCTATCCGCGGAAGGTAAGACCATTTTTTATTGTAGTCACATGATGGATGTTGTGGAGAAAGTGAGTGATCGTATTATCTTAATTAATCATGGTGAGATTGTTGCAGATGGTAGTTTTGAAGAATTGAAACAAAAAGAAGGCGGTGGTAATTTGGAACAAATATTTGCTAGTTTAACAGCTTCCAATATTTCGAATAATGAAGCTACGGATGAATTTATTGATGCTTTGAAAAACTAAAGACTACCTATGAATATTTTAGATAAATTATTTTTGAAATTAACATTAGTACCTAAGGGTTTATATCAAAAAATGAATGTCAATGTACATCAATTGGAATGTATCTTAATGACAAAGTTAGAAATGGATGATCGTACGCCTAGTAGTTTGATGAAAATGGGGCGAAGAAAAAAGAAAAAAGAACTAAGTAATGCGCGATGGGGTGATTTTTTTATCAACCTAATTATGGGACTACTTATGGCGATTCCAGTATTAAATGGAGGAAAAAACTATACGGAAATCTCTTTTTTTTATTTTGTAATGTTAACTGTATTATTAAGTATTACTACGCTTTCTGGATTGGCTGAGATACTACTATCTGGAAAAGATAATTTTATCATTTTGCCACGACCAGTTTCTAATGGAACCGTGGCATTAAGTAGAAATTTTCATGTTCTGATTCGAGTATTGACTTTGGCATTTCCTTTATTTTTGCCTGGAGTGATTTTAGTTGCGATTGGTTGGAGTCCGCTCTTCTCTTTGGGACTGTTGATTGGATGTTTTTCTACTTGTTTCTTTTCTAGTTTTATAGTTTCTGCATTTTACTTGATTTTGATGCAATGGTTATCGCCTAAAAGGTTGGCCTCTGTATTAGGAATGTTACAAGTAATTGCATTTGTGGGTATTTATTTGGGATTTCAAATTTTGCCTCGATTTTTAGGTACAAATGAGGATGACGGAATAAATTTTTCTATCAGTTTGCAAGATTGGATGGTGTTTTTTCCTAGTTATTGGTATGCGATGGTTATTCGATTTTTCAATCATGGAGTGATGAATATGACTTCTTGGGTTGGATTTGCCTTGACATTTGTATCTCCATTTATTTTTCTATTTATCATTTTAAAATTTTTAGCACCTTCATTTGCGAGCAAATTATACCAAATAAATGGCTCAGTAGATACGCCTAAAGTTAGAAAAAAGCAGATTACTACTAAAACACAAAAGAGTTTAGCTCAAAAACTCTCAACCATCTTTACCAAGAAAGGAGCGGAGCGTGGAGCCTTTGTATTTGTATGGAAAATGAGTGGCCGATTAAGAGAATTTAAGACGAAAGTTTATCCAATGTTTGGCTATGTGATTTTTTATGCTGTGATAATTGGTGGCGTAAAGAAAGGGCATATGTTTTCGTTAGATGATTTAAGAGGACAAACTTCTTATGGGAAAAGAATGGTTTTGGCTTCCATTTATTCCTTGTTTATGTTGAGTCTAGCTTTGGCGTATCAAATGAATGTTGCGGAAAATTTTAAAGCCGCATGGATTTATTTTACAAAACCGATTGATCGGCCAGGCAAAATTATTTTAGGTGCACTCAAGGGATTATTAGTTAAATATTTTATGCCTTTTGCTATAATTATTTTTTTACTATTTCTTATTATAGTTGGACCTAAAATCATCCCGAATTTATTACTTGGATTTTGTAATGTAATATTAGTGTCGGTGGTAATGATGCTTGGCGGAAAAAAGCAATTACCTTTTTCTATATTTGAAAATAATTCGGCTAAAGGAAATGATTATATTAAGAATTTGTTGAGAATGCTTTTAATTGGATTTTTAGGTGTTGGGCATTATTTAATCTATAGTTTCACTTGGGCGGTATGGCTTGTCTTACTTTTGGTTATACTAGCCATTTGGTATATAATGACTTCAATTAGAGATATATCTTGGAGTCAAATTGATAATGAAAATTTATAGTTTAGAATTTTAAAAATCTACCTTGCTCTGGAAAAATCCATTTCACCTGAAATGGATTTTTATTTAATAATTCTTTTTTTATAGTTGCCGGGTTATTGCCATCGGGTTTGATATGTGTAATTACTATAGGTAAATTTTTCAATGCTGCAGCATTTGTTAATTCTTCCAAATCCGCTAATTCCATATTCAAAAGCCTTGGCGTTAAGTGTCCAAATAATAATTTATCTGGTTGACTATTGGGAAAAGAAACTTCAATAAAAATTGCTTTTAATTTTTTGGAAGTTATTAATGGTGCGATATTTTCCCATAAATGATGCAAACTATGACTATGTTCTATTGTATCAGCTCCTGTATCACCTAAATACAAAATTGAATTATCAGATTGGTTCGTTACTAAAAAAGCGGTGCTTTTAAAAGGCTCGCCATGTGATAGTTGGAATGTCGTAATCTTCAATCCTGTATTAGGTTCTATGATCGAACTATCTTTTTGTAAAGTATCCAAATGATATTTTCCTAATTTGGGCTTTTCTCCTATATCCGAAAAATTCGCCCAAGATTCCCAACTGAAATAATGTTTGTCTATGGATTCTATGCAACTCCCCAAACCATAAATCGTTTTTTTACTATCCGCTGGAGAGTTTTGAATTAAACCTGCCACATGGTCCAAATGTGGATGAGATATAAAATAAGCTTTGATATTATTTTGGATGAATTTTTCGGGCGCTTCAGTGGGTAAACTATGATTTTGCATGGCTACTTTTATTCCACTATACAAAGTGCCTGCATCTAGCGCAACATATTGCTGACTCGTATCATTTGCTGCTAAATAAGCAGAAAGATTGCTTTCTTCCAATCCGCCGTGTATTCCTAATGGCAGTACTTTAAAGGATTGTGCATTTATTTTAGAACTTGATAAAATGATTAAAGCTAATATACTTAGTTTTAATATTTTCATAGTATAAGTTTTTAGTCTTTGTACATTTTAGGAGAGATATTGATCGTTGCGATAGATTGGCCATTTTTATCTTTATAACTATAAGACATAGTTACATTATTTTCCCTATATCTAGCAAGAGAAGGTTCTGTTTTTACTTGATTGATAAAAGAAGGTTCTAATGACTTTACAAGATTAGAAGAGTCGATGTCTTTTTTTTCTGATGTAACTATAGTATAGGAATAACGAAAAGTATTTCCAGGTAGTACGCTCACGCTATCCCAGCGTGTAATGTCATCCATCATGACTGGACATTTTTTTTGTAATGTTTTCGCATCTGCTTGTAGTTGCTCATCAAAATTAGTTTGACAACTTACTATAGAAAATAAAACTGCTCCTAATGATAATATTTTTAATTTATTTTTCTTCATCATAATAAAATTTATAGTATTGATGTCCAGTCGCTTCGTCGATACCTTTTTCCATCAAGTCTCTACGGCTATGGATATTAATTATAAAATTATTATCCAGTTTCAATACACTTTTGAAATTCTTGTTTTGTTTTTTAACGGCAGAAAGATGGATGTCAAAATCATCTTCTAACGCAATGTCTTTGGATGATTCGTATCTGGATTTAAAATCTTTGAAACTATCAATGACATCTTCGTGATTGATAACATTTTCTGCAAATTGTTCGATGTTGAATTTTTCTTCCGTTTTGAAATACTCCATGGAACGATTCATCAAATCGATCTGGTCGCTTTTGGAAACTTCAAATTTACTTGGAAATTCTTCGGTGATAAATTGTTTGCACAAGGTAAGATAATCATCCGTACTGTGATAACTATCAACGATGGATTCTAGTTGCAAAAAATCCTTGATCCAATATTGCGCTTCATTATTTTTATTCGTCGCATCCAGTGCCAAACAAACATAGCCATTTTCCTTTTCTTTACGCAAAATCAAACATCCTTTGTCTAATTTGTTAATATTTACACCTTCTTCTTGAACTACTTCGTAACTAGTGCCATGTGGGAATACTTTCAAAAATGTCTCTTTGCTTTCACTTTTGAATATCCCAATCGCTTGTAATTCGTCCTCTTCTATCCAAATTTTATCAAATAGCGCCACATACAATTCGCCTTCTTTTACTTTTACATGCGTGCTTTTACTATATAGAAACTGCGCAATTAGAGCTGAATAAGCTAAAAAATCATCTGGCTTTTCAAATATATGCGTTGCATAATTGTAGACTTCATTGAGTTCAATATCATTTAAATGGGTGAAATGGTAACGATCATTTTCATTAAATGCGCCGAGAAAATATTTGCTCAGCATGCTTTTTACCAAATCATCATTAAGAGTCAAAGGATTTTGTGAAAGTTTGAGTTCTTCTCCTCGAGAAGGATTGCCGACTTTATGTACGATCACTTTTTCAATAATTGCTCTATCCGTGCCTGTCATGCGACAAAGATAGGTCGCCTACATAAGTTTATCCAAACTTAAAAATGAAATTATGCAATCAAATTGGCTGACGTATTCTTAACTTTGCCGCCAAATACACGGATAAAAAAATGATTCGTTCTATTCTAAAATGGTGTTTTTTCTTACTTCTTGCTTCAACTGTTTATGCAGCTTGTTGCAAAGTTGTGATGCCACCAATTACGCTAACCCAATTAAGTAGCTGGCTCGGACCTTATGGTTTGACTAGAGATTATGTCAGTGGAGACGAGATTAGTAGCAATCTTAAACTAGCAGCCATGGCAAGTGAAGATCAATTATTTCCAGATCATGGAGGTTTTGATTGGAAACAAATGGAAAAAAGCATGCTCACCAAACACAAAAATCGTGTGCGAGGTGGTGCCGCAAGTACTATAAGTCAACAAACGGCCAAAAATGTATTTCTTTGGCAAGGGGAAGGCGTGATGAAATATATTAGAAAAGTACCTGAATTTTATTTTACCAAAATCATTGAATGGATTTGGGGTAAAAAACGCATTTTAAATGTGTATTTGAATGTTATAGAAACAGGTCCTGGCTTATTTGGTGTAGAAGCCGCAGCGCAGCATTATTTTCACAAACCAGCCAAAGATTTGACGAGGAGAGAGGCAGCATTGATTATTGCATGTCTCCCCAATCCTAAAAAATTTATTGCTACTTCTGGTGACAGATATGTAGAGCATCATGCCAATTGGATCATGCGACAGATGAATAATCTAAAAGATGATCCAGATATCAAGGCTTTGATTGAAAATTAGAATATTCCATGAAAAAATTTGCATTAATACCCGCACGATATGATTCTTCTCGTTTTCCTGGAAAATTGATGAAGATTTTGGGGGAGAAAACGATCATTCGTCATACGTATGAAAATACCGTAGCGACAGGCCTGTTTGATGAGGTTTTCGTAGCGACAGACAGCGAAATTATATTTGACGAAATTACGCAAAACGGCGGTCGTGCTGTGATGAATAAGCGTCCGCATGAGTCTGGCAGTGATCGTATTGCAGAGGCTATTGCAGATATGGATGTGGATATTGTACTCAACGTGCAAGGTGATGAACCATTCGTTCAAAAAGAACCTTTGGAAAAATTATTACAAGTATTTGACGGGGATGCTGGTGCCGATGTGCAAGTGGCAAGCTTGATGCGTAAATTTTCCGATCCGGAAATGGTCAAAGAACCAAGCAATGTAAAAGTCGCCGTGGATTTGAACAATAATTCCCTATTATTTAGTCGTTCGGTTATTCCTTATCACCGCGATACCACGATCGAAGTTCCTTATTACCATCATATAGGCGTATATGCTTTCCGAAAAAATGCGTTGATGTCCTTTACTAATTGGGATATTACACCACTGGAAGCCGCTGAAAAAATTGAATGTTTGCGTTATTTGGAACATGGAATTCAATTGAAAATGGTAGAAGTTAGTGCAATGGGTATTGGGATAGATACTCCACAAGATCTGGAAAGAGCAAGAGATTTTATAGGGAAATAGCAGTTGAAGTTAGCCGTGCAATTGTCTTGCATAAATGAGATTACTTCGCTGCGCTCACAATGACGTCATTTCGAGCGTAGCGAAGTAATCTGTTATTACCACTCATATTTTATCTAAATATATGCATAGAATAATTTCTAATTTATCAAAATGCATATTTCAATAAATTTCTTTAATTTTAGTGAAAACTAAATGATGAAATATATCCTAACCTTTTTGAGCCTTTGTTTGATGGCCAATTTTGTAACTGCCCAGTCGAGTAAAATCGTCTATTTAAAATCGGATGACACTAAAGTTCCTGTATATTTTGATACTGCTGCTGTTTCAAGAGAATTTTCTCCATTGATTTTAGTAGACGGAAGAGATGTGAAAAAAGAGATGTTTAATACAATTCCGACGGACAGTATTGAAAGTGTAAATGTAATTTCTAAGAATGATACAATTATTGATAATCAAGTTTATAAAGGTGTAATTCGTATTTCTTTAAAAGAAGGTGCAAAAAAATACCTAAAAACTTCTGGTTCTCTTCTTACTTTAATTAAAGATTCTTTGCAATTGAATCCCTCAAAAGTTATTTGTACCGTTGATGGAAAATTAGTAACGACACAGTTTAAAGATTATCTTGTCAATATAGATAGGATTGGAAAAATTACCATATTGCCCTATAATAATGTGACGGTCAATAAAGAAGATAATACTTTATTAGTTCGAATCAATACTAAAACGATTACGGATATTCAAGGTTTTATTGGCGAAAATGGACCAAGCACTACAGCAGTGAAGAGTCTTAAATAAAATCAATTAAAAATACTCAATCTCCTTCCAGCTTCTTCTAATGTTGTATCTTGTTTACAAAAACAAAAACGTAAAATTTGGTTAGGCGCACCTCCATCATGGTAAAATGCACTTACTGGAATCGTTGCGACTTTATATTGTGCGGTGATTTTCTTAGCAAGGTCAATTCCTGTTTCTTTTAAACCGCCTTGATATTCATAGCAATGAAAATAGCTTCCATGGCTTGTCAACGGTTTAAATGGTGCATTTTTTAAAGCATTTTGGAGAAAATCACGTTTAGCTTGCATCTTTTTACCCAATTCCAAATATGCCGCTTTATTATCTAAAAATCGGGCTAAGGCAACTTGTGTAGGGGTGAAACTACTGAAGCAATTAAACTGATGCACTTTTCGAAATTCCGCCATTAATTCGGGAGCGCTGATGGCGTATCCCAATTTCCAACCGGTACAATTGTAGGTTTTCCCAAAAGAGAAACATGCAAATCCACGTTTCAATAATTCGGGATATTTCAAAATACTTTCATGTTGCAAATCATCAAAAATGAGATGTTCGTACACTTCGTCGCTGATAACGATAATATCCGTACCTTCCGTCACTGCTATTAATTCCTGAATATCTTGTTTGGATAAAACAGAACCTGTTGGATTTTGTGGAGAATTAATAATAATCGCTTTGGTACGATTCGTTATTTTACTTCTAACTTCCTGCCAATCGATAGCATATTCAGGGGCTTGTAATTGAATATACACAGGTTTTGCGCCATTTAATTCGATGATTGGAACATAGCAATCATACGCTGGTTCAAATAAAATAACTTCGTCGTCTTTTTGCAAAAAAGAAGTAAGTGCTGTGTAAATAGCATAAGTTCCGCCCGGAGTGATCGTAATCTGCGTGTCAGGATCTATATTGGAATGGTACAAATCTGCGACTTTTTGCGCTAATTTTTGTCGGATTAATGGAATTCCGTTAGAGTGTGCATATTGGTTATTGCCATCCAACATGGCTTGATTTACCAAACCAATAAGTTGCTTATCCATTGGATAATCTGGAAATCCCTGTCCCAAATTGATGGCATTTTCTTGTAATGCCAGTTGGCTCATTTCTGTAAAAATTGTTAAGCCAACGTTGGGCAATTTGGATAAGGGATAATACATTTTAATACTCTATTGATTTGATAGGGTAAATGTAGGGCAAGCAATGGAAATGTCCTAATTATTTTCTAAAGCCAAATCTGGTACTACTGAACTAATACATTCTTTTCCTTCATCCCAAAATAAAGCACGATTTTGAATGGTAAGTGGTTCTATCATTTTGTAAAAACTAGGTCTTTGCGCCAATTCTTGTAGTGCTTTTAGATGTCTTTCATGGTGCATATCTGTACCCAAAAGATCGATTAATTTAGCTTTTGCTAATTTTTCTACGGTCATTTGTACTGGTTTGCCATAATATCCCAAAAAGGAGAGAAGATTGCTTTGCATCAAACAACCTAAATCCTTCATTCTTTGGTATTTTTCAAAATTTCCATGATAGAAATTGTATCGCTCTGGATGCGCCAAGATGGGTTGAAATCCTTTGGCTTGCAATTCAAATATGACATTTTCTATATTGGAAGATTCTGCCAAATAAGACATTTCAATCAAAATATATTTCTTGTCCTTTCCGAAAGTCAATAGCGGATAATTATTCCGAATTCTTTCTTCAAGTGACATATCGGTCATATATTCTGAGGCCGCATCAATCGGAAAATTGATCCCTTTGGATTTCAATTCATTGCGCACGTCTTGTAATCTTGGTAAAATGGTCCAAGGTGTATTTGGATGAACTTCAGCAAGCGTATGTGGCGTACAAATCAATTTTTCATATCCCAATTCTTGTAACTGTTCTATAAATCTCACTGTGTCATTGATATCTTGTAAGCCATCGTCAAGATTTGGCAATAAGTGAGAGTGCATATCCACTCCGATAAAAGATAGGTCTGCTTTTACTTTTTTAGGCTTAAAAAATGAAAACATATCGCGAATATAATTTCTTTTTTTCGTATTAAATTTGTTGCTTTTTTTACTTGTGATAATATTTACCTAAAAAATATACCAATCTACCGCCATTGTAGATTTTTTTTATTCATATGGCATCAAACTTGAATTATACCAATTAAAATAACGAATTATGAAAAAGATATTCAATAATAAAATAGGTTTTGCTGCTTTACTCATCGGAAGTGTAATTGCATTAGATAGTTGTTCTGTTTATTCTCAAAGTCCACAATATGGTGATTATGATGGTACTTATATCGATGGTGCCAATAATACACAAGGATACGCCGATGATGGATATTATGATGATGCCAATAATCCTGAGGTTAATTTCAATACATTTCAAAGCGCGTTGTCTCCTTATGGCACTTGGATGAATTATGGCAATTATGGTCAGGTGTGGGTATGTAATGTACCTGGATTTCAACCATATTCCTCAGCAGGTTCTTGGGTAAATACCAATTATGGGTGGAGTTGGAATAGTACCTATTCTTGGGGTTGGGCACCATTTCACTACGGTCGCTGGGGATTTGCATCTAATATCGGTTGGTACTGGGTGCCAGGTTACCAATGGGGGCCAGCTTGGGTAAATTGGGGTAATTCGGGAAGTTATTATGGTTGGGCTCCTATGGCTCCTGGTTATAATGTTGGCGTAAGTCTTACTATTGGTTCTATTCCTTCCAATTACTGGACATTCATGCCTGCTCGTTACATGGGTTATCAAAATATCAATAATTATTATGTCAATAATAGCCGTAATGTGACATTTATCAGAAATACGACCATCATTAACAATTATAGCAACGTCAGAAATACGCGTTTTAATTCTGGTCCTAGAAATCAAGATGTAAGCCGTTTTACTGGTCGTTCAGTGCGAACTTTCAATGTCGTAGGTACACGTAATCAAAATAATAATGGACGAGTATCAAATGGTCAATTTAACGTGTATCGTCCAGGAAGGGATTTTTCAAATAATTCCAATAATAATCGTGGAAATAATTCCAGTGCAGAAATAGGAAGAAATAATCCTGAATTTAACCGTGGAAATAACAATTCGAATAATAACAATAGTAGAGGTTTCAACAGAGGAAATTCAAATACGAATAATTCCAATAATAATTCGAATAATGGAAGTTTTAATAGTAGCAATGGAAACAATTCAAATAACAATAATTCGAATAATAATGTAAATAATCGTGGTGGTTTTAATAGGGGAGATAATAACTCAACTCCATCTGGAAATAATAACCCAAACAATAATAATACGAATAATGGAGGTAGTTTTAATCGAGGAAATAATAACAACAATACTCCTGCCGTGAATAATACACCGCCAACAAATACCAATAATTCGAATAATGCTGCACCGAATAGAACATTTAATCGTCCAAATAATAACAATTCAAATAGCAATAGTAATGTTCCCGCAAATAACAATTCAAGGAATCGCTCTTTTGGAAATTGGAATGGAAATAGATCGACCAATAGCGCGCCTGCCGCACAATCACAACCTCGTACACAACCAATGCAACAACAACGTTCTCAGCCTGTACAACAACAGAGAAGTGTAAACCCTCCAGTGCAAAGATCTGCACCGGCAAGGACTTTTTCTACTCCATCAAATAATTCAAGACCACAAAGAGCCGCAACGAATAATAATCAAAATAATTCGAGAAACAGAAGATAACTAGTGAATGTTTTGGATAAAATAAAAAGACCATTCGAATTTTCGAATGGTCTTTTTGATATATTTCAAATATGATTAAGCTTCCTTATTTGCTTTTAATAAATTTATGGAATAGAAAATCAAATGGAAAACTAAAACTACACCTGATAAAATCATTATTCCTTTATCTCCGTCTGCATCGTCGTTGGTTACATGATGCGCAATAGCTAACCCTAATAATCCTAGGGAAACAAATAAACCAACAATACTCGTTATTCTCAACGCTTTTTTACGATCAGCTGCAGTGTCGTTCACAGCTAAATGGCTTTTTCTTATACCTCTTACAAGATATACATCAAAACCAATCATCATCCAAATAACTAAGCGAATCCATGTATCTAATGGTAATAATGCCATCATTGCAAAACATACCACAATACCTAAAATCGGAACTAATGGAACCATCGGAGTTTGAAATGCCTTAGGTGCGTTAGGATTCGTCTTTCTTAAGACAATAATGCCTGCACAAACTAAAATAAAGGCAAATAAAGTTCCGATACTTGTCATTTCACCAACAATTCTTCCAGGGATGAAAGCTGCAAATAAGCTTACAAACAATAAAAAGAAAAAGTTAGAACGCGTTGGTGTTTTGAATTTTGGATGTAATTTGGAAAATACAGAAGGTAAAAGTCCATCTTTACTCATAGAGTAGAATACACGACTTTGTCCTAAAAGCATTACCAATATGACAGAAGAATAACCTAACAAAATAGCAATAATAATTACTCTATTTAGCCAAGGATATGCAGGTACAATCACGCCATCAGCTCCTGGAGTCCCCATGTGATTAATGGCCGTAGCTACAGGCGCCAATTCATTACCAGCTTCTCCGAATAGTTTATATGGAGCGACACCTGTCATGACATACGCAAATAATATGTACAATATCGTACATGCAACCAAAGAACCAAGGATGCCAATTGGCATCGCTTTTTTCGGATTTTTAGTCTCTTGCGCGGCCGTTGATACGGCATCAAAACCTACGTAAGCAAAGAATACTACACCTGCTGCGCGTAAGATCCCAGACCAACCAAATTTACCAGGACCTTCATTTTTGGGTATGAATGGATGTAAATTTTCGGGACGTACATATTTAATACCTATAGCAATGAAAATCAATACAATGGCAACTTTTAAAACGACGATGATATTGTTCAACTTTGCAGATTCTCCCGTTCCTCTCATCAATACAAGTGACATGATTGTCACGATGAAAATTGCTGGTAAATTAATGATGCCTCCATCAAAAGGCGTTTTCATTAAGGATTCTGGCAGTGATACGCCAAATGACTCGAAAAACTTACTCAAATATCCTGACCAGCTTGACGCAACGGTTGCTGCTCCAACTGCATATTCCAATACTAAATCCCAACCGATAATCCATGCAATAAATTCTCCCATGGTAGCATAACTATACGTGTATGCGCTACCCGCAACAGGAATCATAGAAGAAAATTCTGCGTAACAAAGACCCGCAAATGTACAACCAATCGCAGCTACAACAAATGATATCATGATGGCAGGGCCTGCATAATTTGCTGCAGCCATACCCGTAATAGAAAACAATCCAGCTCCAATGATCGCCCCAATTCCCAAAGCAACAAGAGCACCTGCACTTAAGGTTTTCTTCATCCCTTGCGTGTCGGCGGACTCTGCCAATAAGCCT
The DNA here is from genome assembly GCF_004337365.2 of Rhizosphaericola mali. GTDB lineage: Bacteria > Bacteroidota > Bacteroidia > Chitinophagales > Chitinophagaceae > Rhizosphaericola > Rhizosphaericola mali. Next base: position 545,212 of record NZ_CP044016.1, read on the forward strand.
TCTATAGATTTCTTAGAAAATAAAGCCATTATTAATTAGTTTTTTAAAAAATTTGCGTGAAAGATAGTCAATTTGCATAAATATAGATAAAAAAAGGAAGAAATGTTCAAATAGTAAAAAACTATTATATGACTTTTCTTCCTTTAATTTGTTATACGTTGAATCTAAAATTCATAATATCGCCGTCTTGTACGACGTATTCTTTTCCTTCCACATTTAGTTTTCCATTTTCCTTACAGGCAGCTTCGGATTTATATTTGATAAAGTCTTCATACTTAATGACTTCCGCCCTGATAAAGCCTTTTTCAAAATCTGTATGGATCACGCCGGCAGCTTGTGGAGCTAAAAATCCTTTGGTAATGGTCCAAGCACGTACTTCTTTTTCACCTACGGTAAAATAAGTACTCAAATGCAACAAATTGTAAGTTGCTTGTATCAATCTTGCAACACCACTCTGTGTCAATCCCAAATCTTCCAAGAAAACTTGACGATCTTCGAAGCTATCCATAACTGCAATTTCACTTTCGATCTGTGCGCTTACAAATAAGATCTCCGCTTTTTCATCTTTGACATTTTCTTTAACTGCTTCCGTATGTTTATTACCAGAAACGACAGATTTCTCGTCTACATTACAAACGTAGATAACTGGTTTGATCGTTAAAAGTGCCAAGTCATTCAAATGTTTTTGTTTGTCTTCAACAGAAACTTCAAACGAACGTGCATTTTTACCAGATTCCAAATGCGCTTTCATTGCTTTTAGAATTTCTACGCCTCTGATCGCTTCTTTATCGCCGCTTGATTTCGCTGCTTTTTCAGATTTGGCTAATTTTTTATCAACCGAATCCAAATCTTTCAATTGTAATTCGGTATCGATAACTTCTTTATCCGAAACAGGATTTACAACGCCATCTACGTGAATGACATTATCATCATCAAAACAACGCAATACGTGAATGATCGCATCAGTATTTCTGATATTTCCCAAAAATTGATTACCCAAACCTTCACCTTTGCTTGCACCTTTTACAAGACCAGCAATATCTACGATCTCTACCGTTGTAGGAATAACTTTTTGTGGATGCACCAAATCTTCCAAAGCAATTAGACGCTCATCAGGTACGGTGATTACTCCGACATTGGGCTCAATTGTACAGAATGGAAAATTGGCAGCTTGCGCTTTTGCACTACTTAATGCATTAAATAACGTGGATTTGCCTACGTTGGGCAATCCGACAATACCAGCTTGTAAAGCCATGAAATATGTATTTTAATCTCTTTTAAACGAATTATTCGTCGTGAACAATTGGCGCAAATGTAATATTAAAATCTGTGAGTTAAAACAGTGTTTGTTAATTCATAATTGGCTGCATTTTCATAAGCACTTTTTATTTCTCAAAATAGAACGGCGTCGTTTAAAATCCACAAATTCATGTTTTATTGTCGTAGCTAGAAACATTAAATATTTACTTTACCTCTAACAACTGTAATGAATGTGGTGTTTTGGGTAAACTATTAGTAAAGGAAAACCAATTAAGAAAATAAAATAAGCACGCAATGGCTAGAATAGAGACGAAAATATATGTGACTTTTTTCATTTGGTTTATTTTTATTAAAGATAAGCAATCCTTATTTAATATTTGAAGTCAAAGACAGGACGTGCTTTTCCTTCAAATATTAAATACTTGCTAAATTGTAGATATTTGCATCAAAGATGCAGAAACTACTTACTTTTGGCGTCGCAAAAAAGAACGCATATTTTTAAATAATGAAAAATAGAAAAGTTTCCTTTCTCGTACAATGGCTTTTATTGGTAGATATTAGCATATTGATATTGATGACATTATTACGCGTCATCTTTGTCAATGTATTTTCAGCTCCATCAACATTTGCCAATTATCCCAAATTTTCGACTTTTTTTCTTGGGGCTAGATTTGATTGCCGGGATATTGCAATTATAAGTACGTTGGTATTTTTATTGGCATTATTCACGCCTTTAAATCCATTTAAAAAAGCATTGGGAAGGAAGATTTCCTTTACTATTTGGATATTGGCGGCAATCCTATTTTCACTTTTCTATATTGTAGATTTTGCCAATTATTCTTATTTGCAAGAGCGATTAAATGCTGATTTGTTGACTTTGATGGAAAATTCCAAGGATGCCGCTGGCATGGTTTGGCAAACCTATCCAGTGATTTGGTTATTGATTCTTTGGATTGTCGGCGTGGTTTTGATATATGGAATTGCGAAATTTTGGTTCAAAAAAGTAGCGAAAGGAATTGATTTTCCTGTTGCTAAGAAAAATAGAATTATTAGCGGTATCGCTTTTTTCCTAGTGATAGCTTTTTTCATATTTGGTCGATTGGGACAATATCCTTTGCGTTGGAGTGATGCATTTACTTTTGGAAATGATTACGCAGCCAAAGTCTCTTTGAATCCTTTTCAATCCTTTTTTAGTTCGTTGAAATATCGCAAAGAACATTTGAATATTGCAGATGTGCGTAAAGCCTATCCTGCGATGGTGAATTATTTGAATATTGAGCATCCGGACTCTAACAGCTTAAATTATACAAGAGTTGCCAATGCGGATACGGCGAACAAGCCCAATGTTGTTGTTGTTATTTGCGAATCTTTTTCTTTTTACAAAAGTTCTATGTCTGGTAACAAATTAGATCCAACGCCATATTTTAATCAGATGTGCAAAAACGGTATTTTATTCGATCGTTGTTTCACGCCTTCTTATGGTACAGCACGAGGAGTGTGGGCTGTGTTTACAGGCATTCCTGATGTAGATTTGCAAAATACTTCTAGCCGCAATCCAAAGGCGGTGAACCAGCATTCGATCATGAATGATTTTAAAGGTTATGATAAAATGTATTTCATCGGAGGTAGTTTGAGTTGGGCAAATATTCGTGGTGTACTTACTAACAATGTGAGCGATCTGCATACATTCGAACAAGATGATTATGATGCACCAAAGATTGATGTTTGGGGCGTTTCGGATAAAAATGTTTTCCTAAAAGCCAATCAAGTTTTTGCACAACAGAAAAAGCCTTTTATGGCAATTATCCAAACTTCTGATAACCATCGTCCTTATACAATTCCGGATGAGGATAAAAATACTTTTAAAGTAAAAAATGCTTCGGATAAAGAATTGCATGAAAATGGATTTGACAATAATCCTGAGTATAATGCATTCAGATACACAGATTTTTGTTACGAAACGTTTATCGAAGCGGCGAAAAAAGAGCCTTATTTTAAAAATACAATTTTCGTATTTGTAGGTGATCATGGTATTCGTGGTGATGCCAACACGATGTATCCAAATGCTTGGACGGAAGAATTAACTTCTGAACATGTGCCTTTGTTATTCTATTCTCCAGGGCATATCCAACCACAAGTCATTCATCATATAGCATCTCAAGTAGATTTATTGCCAACAGCAGCGGGTTTGGCTAAAATCAATTATACTAATACAACACTTGGTCACGATTTACTGAGTCCTTATTGGATGGAAAATTCGGATAAATATGGCGCATTGATTTACGATTATGTTTCCAAATCAATTGGTGTTGTCAAGGATTCCGTCTATTATAGTTTTGGGATACAAGGTGATTTACCTGAAAAAGCAGTTTCAATTGAAAATAACCAACCAATCAATTTAGACGCAAATAAAAAAGCATATTATCATAATTTGACTAATTCGTTATACACTACTTCTTCCTATATGTTGACGCACAATAAAGTGAAGTAGAAATGAAATTTGATTTCATTTGTCCAGTTATATTATTACAAATAAATCTAAGATTTTAGTTAATTCGTCGTCCAGATAATTGCGTTAATTGCTTTGTTACTTCGCAGTCAGTCGATTTGATCTTTTGGTTACTTTTCATTCAAGGGAAAAGTAACCTATATCTTTTAAAATTACTTTTTAGTAAAAATCCTGCATCAAGTATCTTTGCAAGTATTATGGTAAATAAAGATTTGATTATCATCGGTGCAGGTCCGATTGGATTGAGTTGTGGTATTGAAGCAAAAAAAGCAGGTTTAGATTATACAATTATAGACAAAGGAGCCCTTACCAATAGTATTTTTAATTACCCAATATTCATGCGATTTTTCTCTACGGCGGAGCGTTTGGGTATTGGCGATTTACCATTTATGTGCATTGCGCCCAAGCCAGGACGCCAAGAAGCATTGGAATATTACCGCAATGTTGTAGAATTTTTCCAATTAAAAGTGCAATTATTCGAAGAGATTTTTTCCGTACAAAAAGAGGCTGATGGTACATTTACTGTAACAAGTGCCAAAGCAACCTATAAAGCGAAATATATAGTAATTGCTACTGGATTTTACGATATTCCTATGTATCTAAATGTTCCAGGAGAAGATTTACCCAAAGTCCGCCATTATTATAAAGAACCACACGAATATGCTTTTCAAAAAGTGATCGTTGTCGGTGCAAGTAATTCATCCGTAGATGCCGCATTGGAAACATGGCACAAAGGCGCTGAAGTTACCATCGTTGTGCGCGGTGAGGAAATCGGTCAACGTGTAAAATATTGGGTAAAACCTGATATGGAAAATCGTATCAAAGAAGGAAGTATTAAAGCTTTATTTCATTCCAATATCAAAGCGATTCGGGAAAATGAAGTGGATATAGAGACGCCTGATGGAGTGATAACTATGGAAAATGATTTTGTATTGGCGTTGACTGGTTATCGTCCCAATTTTGATTTTTTGGAAAAAATAGGCATTCAATTAGAAGGTGCGACTTTACATCCTAGTCATGATGAAACGACGATGGAAACCAATGTTGCAAATATGTATTTGGCTGGTGTCGTTTGTGGTGGATTAGAAACGCATCTTTGGTTTATTGAAAATTCCAAAGATCATGCGGGTCGTATCATGCAATCCATTTTAACTAAGGAAAATAAAGCGTAAATATGCCTTCCAAAAATAATCCTCGTCGTCGTATTAGTTTGGCTGGACTCATCATTATTGGTGCGGTGCTTGGACTTTTGATTAAAAATATTAAAATCGGAATGATTATCGGAATTGTTCTCGGAGTTTTAATTAGTTCGATTGCATTTAGAAATAAGTAATTTCTTTTTGATAAAAAGTAACGAAGAATCTCTCTCTTTTTTCTTAATAAAAAAGAAACAAAATATCAATTTCGTCTGAAGGCAACCCTTCGGAACGTTCAAAAATGGCTCGTGTACATTTTTTGCTAGCAGATAATAATTTTTAAACGTCGAACTTTATGCAAAAAAAACAGCTCCACCATTTTCTTCACTTTGCTGCCAGACGAAAATTGGAGCACTCTAGTCTCTAAATTTTTATAATTATATTTTTCTCATGGGCATTATTGGATTTTAATTAATACAATAGAGCCTTGTTCTTTTCTATTAAGTGAAAGGAACGATAAAAATTATTCCACCTCAAACTCAAATTGATCATTCATTTTTATTTTTCCTTCCACTTTATTTCCATTGAGTTCAAGATCTTTCAATTTGGTAGTTTTCCCTTTGGAAATAAGATCTGCCATTTGCTTGTCAGTGAGCGTTTTTCCAAATAGTTGGAATGGTAATTTGAATCCGCAAACTTGAAAATTTTTACAACCCAAAGCTTGTTTTCCTTTTACTAATGGATGAATTTTACATTTTGGACATGTTAATTCAGCTAAAGGATCCTTTTTTACAACTGGCTTTTTAGGTTCTTTTTCTGTCGCAGTTTCTTCTTTATTATCTGTATGAACGATGGAAATTTTCTTTTGATTTTCGTTTTTGACAGTTTGTACCAATTCCGAAACCATTTCGATTAATTCATTTTTGAACGTCGATAATTCGTAATTTCCTTTTTCGATGAGATTCAATTTGTATTCCCATTGACCGGTCAATTCGGGGCTTTTCAATAATTCATTGTGAATTGTATCAATCAGATCAATGCCCATTTTGGTAGCGATCAGGTTCTTTTTTTTCTTTTCGACGTATTTACGCTTTTGTAAAGTTTCAATGATATTGGCGCGCGTTGATGGGCGACCAATCCCATTTTGTTTCAAAACTTCTCGTAATTCTTCATCCTCAATTTGTTTGCCTGCAGTCTCCATCGCACGCAAAAGCGTTGCTTCCGTATATAATTTAGGCGGCGTTTTTTTCCCTTTATGTACAAATGGCGCATGTGGACCAGACTCCCCTTCAGAAAATAAAGGCAAGATTTTTTCCTCCTCTTTATCCTTGCTATCTTTTTCCTCTTTTGGATAAAGTGCACGCCAGCCTTCGGAAAGAATTTGTTTACCAGTTGCTTTGAATTCAATTTTATCTACTTTACCCAAAACGGTTGTATTGGAAACAATACATTCCGGATAAAAAACCGCGATAAACCTGCGCGCAATCATATCATACACGCGTTTTTCGTCCTGTGAAAGATATTCTGGATATTCTCCCGTCGGAATAATTGCATGGTGATCGCTGACTTTGGTATTGTCAAATACGTTTTTGGACATGGGAATGGGGGCTTTTAAAATCGGCTCAATCCATTTGGTGTAAATTGTCATATTTGCCAAAATTTCAGGCACTTTAGGGTGTAAATCTTCGGATAAATACGTCGTGTCCACACGCGGATAAGTCACTAATTTTTTCTCATACAGACTTTGAACCAATTTGAGGGTTTGTTCGGCGCTATTGCCATACTTTTTGTTGGCATCTACCTGCAAACCTGTTAAGTCGTACAATTTGGGATTTTTTTCCCGTCCTTCTTTCTTTTCAAAACTGACAATTTCGAAAGGAAATTTTTCCAAATATTCCTTGCCTTTGATGGCTTTTTCTTCTGATTTTAAGCGTTCAATCGTTGCGGTAAATTCAGTTTCTTTAAATATGGTTTTTAATTCCCAATAATCTTCTGCGATAAAAGCATCAATTTCTTTTTGTCTTTGTACCATCATGGCTAGGGTAGGCGTTTGTACTCTTCCGATGGATAAAACAGCTTTATTTTCTCCATATTTTTTGGTGTAAAGACGTGTTGCATTCATTCCCAAAAGCCAATCACCAATTGCACGTGCACTTCCTGCAGCGTACAAATTGTCGTATTTACTGCCTTCAAATAAATGTTCAAAGCCTTCTTTAATTGCCGCTTCTGTCAAGGAAGAAATCCACAATCTTTTTACAGGCGCCTTACTTTGAGATTTTAAGATGACCCAACGTTGAATCAATTCTCCCTCTTGCCCAGCATCCCCACAATTAATGATCAATTCGCAATTTTCTAATAAGGACTTGATGACGTCAAACTGCTTTTCAATTCCTTTGTTGCTAATTAGTTTGATACCAAAATTGGGAGGAATAATAGGTAAATCCGAAATATTCCAAGATTTCCAATGTTCCGAATAATCATGTGGCTCTTTCAACGTACATAAATGCCCAAAAGTCCAAGTAACCTGATAGTCATTTCCCTCAAAATAACCATCTTTTCGGGTTTTGGCCCCCAAAATCTGTGCTATTTCTTTGGCTACACTTGGTTTTTCGGCAATACATACTTTCATCCAATGAATCATTTTGTTCGACGTGCAAATTATTTCAAAATGATGGGAAATATAGATTTTAAAGAAAAATCATATTCACAACAGTGTCTTTGCCATTTGAAAGCGCTATTTTGCGTAGCCAAATTATTAGACATGAAATATTGGAAAAGATTATCTGCATCTGAACAAGATCGTATCATCACTGAAGCATTGGAAAAAAATATCAGCTATGCGCAAAATAGTTATTCGCTCGGCGTTCCTGCTTCTCAATTGGACGAAAAAGTGTTTGATGATAAGGTTTCTTTTCTAAAAGATGCACCGCTTTTACGTACTTATGTTGCCAATCCCAATCATATCGGCTGTCATACTATGGGCAATTCCGAATTGTTTTTTGCGGGCACGCAAAAATTGGAGGCGGAAGTAATCGAACTATTATCTGTAGATGTTTTGCATGCGGAAGAAAATAGTTGCGACGGATTTATTGCAGCAGGAGGGACGGAAGCCAATCTGCAAGCTTGTTGGATTTATCGTAATTATTATGCCAAAGAATTTGGAGCAAAAAATGTGGAAATCGTAATAATTAGTTCGGAGGATACGCACTATTCTATTCCCAAAGCGTCTAATTTATTGTCTATTGATTGGATTTCAGTTCCTGTTGATCCCGAATCAAGAGAAATCCGCTCCGAGGAAGTGAAATCGTTGGTTCAAAAAGCCGTTGCCCAAGGTAAAAAATACTTTATAGTTGTTACTAATATGGGCACGACTATGTTTGGAAGTGTGGATGATCCGCATATTTATTCAGATGTATTCAAACAAATGAATTTGCCATTTTGCATGCATGTTGATGGTGCATTTGGAGGATTTATTTACCCGATTAGTCAACCCGAAAATTTACTCAATTTTCATAGTACCGATGTGATTTCCATCACTTTAGATGCGCATAAAATGTTGCAAGCACCTTATGGAACGGGCGTATTTCTCATTCGGAAAAATTGGATGAAATATGTTTATACGGAGGAGGCGCAATATGTTCACGGGATGGATATTACCCTCAATGGTAGTCGTAGTGGAACCAATGCGGTGGCTGTTTGGATGATTTTGAATACCTATGGACCGTTTGGATGGTTGGAAAAAATCAACAAATTACTGTATCGAACGACTTATTTGTGTGACAAGTTACTCACTAGAAAAATTTCCTTTTATAGAAATACATCCATGAATATCGTAACTATAAAAGCCAATGCGATAAAAGAAGATGTGGCCGAAAAATATGGTTTGGTTCCAGATTCACACGATCAACCTAATTGGTATAAAATTGTGGTAATGGACCATGTGGATCTGGATATTTTGGAAAAATTTATTGCGGATTTGGATAAATAAATTACAATTTCTCCGCATATAAATGATAGCCTTCTTCATATGTTGCTAGAACAACTTTACTATTTTTGAGTATCCAAATAGCTTTTGGTGTATCATTATGTTTAGAAAATAATGTGGAGTATTGTTTGGCTAATTCAGTTTGATCAATGGAATCGGAGTATGTTGATTCTCCATAATTAGCTAACATAAGGTTGTAAAGAAAATTATATTGATCAATATTTTCAATTGTATTATTGATAGAATTGGTTCTGGTTATGACATTAATCACATTGTTACTTTTTTTATAGCTAAAATAATATTTATAATAAGTATTTGGTTTTCCAATGTAATAGACATTATCTTGATCAGACCATTGTATTCCTAAGAAATCAGAACTAGAGTCTTTTAGAATCGTAATTTTAAAAGAAGAGTCTTCTGCTACTACTTTGTTTTCGTTGTATGCGATAGTTTTGATAGTGAATACCCCAGGTATATAAAAATAATTATCCCAACTTATTAAGTGATATATTCCTCCTCCTTTTTTTGATAAATGTAATAAAACACTTGTATCGGCACCTGTCAAATAGGTTGTAATGGAATCAATATTTCCCGTATAGTTAGTTCTATTCAGAATTTGTAATTTCGAAAATGCTGTGATAGTATCCGAACTAGTTGTAAGTTTAAAAGATACACTTGTTGGTTTTTCAGTTGGTACACTATCTGCATTCGGTATTGTAGTTTCTCCCGAAATATCATGATTTTTTGAACAAGAAATGACTAAAATACTGGTTATAAAAATTGTGAGTAATGACTTTGTTAGCATAATAATGGTTTAAATAATAGGTTCGCAAACATAATAGTTTTGTACGACTATTTTCTAAGAAATATTATGTTCATAATTTCATAACTAACAATAACGCCCACATGATCTAATCATGTGGGCGTTATTATTTAACTCAATTTTGCCATGGCTTCATGGATGACTTGCGTTACTTTTTTGGTCATTCCAACGGGTATTTCGACTTGATTTTTTTCTAAACCCAAATACAATTCATCTGCGACTTCAGAAGGTGGAATACCATCTTTACCGCCAATTTCATTAGAAAAGTCTGTATTTACAAGAGGAGGGAATACTTCGAATACATGTAGATTTGGGTGCTCCGTATAGCTCGCTCTCAATGCGGTTGTATAACCATGCAAAGCAGCTTTTGATGCGCTATAGGTTGGAATTAATGGATGACTTCTATATGCTGCGATAGAGGAAATATTGACAATTGCAGCAGTTTCTTTTTGTAATAAATGTGGTAGCATTAGTTCGGTAAAATGAATAATTGCAATATAATTAGTATTGATTTCTTGCAATGCTTTTTCGTGTACATTAGTTGTTTGGTCCAAACGGTAACTATAGGCAAATCCTGCGTTATTGATGATAATATTTACTTCAGGATGGTTATTTTTCAACTCATTAGCAATGCGGATTCTATCACTTTCGAGCGACAAATCTCCTTGTATGGCGATCGCATTGTGTAGCTCAGCCAACGCCCTTTGTAATCTTTCTTGATTGCGGCCATTGATGATAATATTATTTCCATCGCTTAATTTTTTTGCGATTGCGAATCCGATTCCAGCACTTCCACCACTTATAAATATGGTATTTCCTGTTGTTTTCATGTTATTTCAGTTAAATAATTTAATTTTACTTTCGTTTTGCAAGTGTAAAATTATAAAATACTTTCAAAATGCAAGTATTTTTGATAAAAAATATTTTTGATATGGTAAAAAAAAGATCAGATTGTCCGATAAGTTGTTCGCTTGATATATTTGGAGATAAATGGAGTTTGTTGATTATCAGGGATTTAATGTTAAAAGGATCATGTACTTATGGAGATTTTCAAAAGTCAGATGAAAAAATTGCGACCAATATTTTGGCAGCAAGATTATTGCAGATGGAAGAAAATGGTTTGATTTCTAAGTCCGAACATCCAGATAGCAAAGCAAAAGTGTTATACAAACTCACACAAAAAGGTATTGATTTGCTCCCGATCTTGGTAGAGATTCAATTATGGGCGGATAAATATGTGGATTTGACTCCGGAGCGTCGAGCGATTATTGAATCTGTAAAAAAAGATAAAAATCAATTTATCGCTAAGCAAATGGACGCATTAGTCAATACTTTTTAAATATGGCATCCAAGAAAAAAGGACAATTAACAGCCTCCAAAGAATGGGCGAAACACTTACGCAAATTTTCCAAAAGACAATATTGGAAAGGCGAGCGCAAAGCTGGTAAAAAGAATATACGACTGGAGATGTATGTAAAAAGAGGAAAAAATTAGCTTCATCTTTCTTATCTCTTAGATAAATCGCAGAAATTTTAATTTAATCTGAAATTATATTAATTCGCGGAGGATTTGTCTAAAATTAGATAAATTTGTCCTTCTTAAACAGACAGGATTATGGCAAGTATAGAATTGAATTTGGTAAACGGTCAGTACGGATTTGAGGCAAAAGATCAAAGTGGTCACATAACAAAAATGGATACCAAACCAGAAATGGGCGGCCAAGATTTTGGAACAAGACCTATGGAATTGTTGTTAGAGGCTTTAGCTGGTTGTAGCAGTGTAGATGTAGTAAGTATTTTATCCAAACAAAAACAAGACTTGCAAGGCTTGAAAGTTTTGGTAAATGGAGAACGTGCGGCGAAAGATGATTTGAGTCTTTGGAAGGATATTCAAATAGAATTTCAATTGAAAGGCGATATTGATCCTCAAAAAGCAGAGAAAGCGGTTAGTTTGTCTATTCACAAATATTGCTCGGTTGCAGCGACTTTAGTAGCCGCAGGAGCGGAGATTTCCACGAAAGTGACGATTGAGAAGTAAATTTGAGATGTGAAATATGAAAAGTGAAATGGATGAATAACGTTTTGCTTTTCAGATATAACAGAAATGTATTTTCCAAAAGAGCATTGAATTGCTCGCAATTAATATAAAGCAAAATGTTTGAAGAATTTGGTTCTCGCCAGACAAAAGCCATCCGTACACAAGTTGAGCGTTCTGGTAAAAGGGAACATTCCGTTCCTGTGTATTTGAGTAGTAGTTTTACTTTTCCTGATGCAGAAGAGATGCGTGCCGCATTTGCGGATGAAAATGACGATTATATTTATAGTCGCTATGGTAATCCAAGTGTGGATGAGTTTGCCGAAAAAATGGCAATGATGGAAGGTGCAGAAGCAGGATTTGCGGTAGCAAGTGGTATGGCGGCAATTGCTGCGCCAATGTTTGCTTTGTTGAAAGCGGGAGATCATATTTTATGTTCAAGTTCTATTTTTGGAGGTACGACAACTGTCGTAACCAAGTTTTTGGAAAAGTTCAATGTAGAGCATACGATGGTGCCTGCCGGCAATGTTGACGTTTGGGAAAAAGAAATTAAACCCAATACCAAAATGGTATTTTTGGAAACACCTACTAATCCTCAATTAGAAATAATTGATTTGGAAAAAGTTGGACAGATAGCTAAAAAACACAATTTATTATATTTTGTAGATAATTGTTTTGCTACGCCTATTTTACAAAATCCGATTGAATTTGGTGCTGATTTGGTAACACATTCCGCAACTAAATGGATTGATGGACAAGGTCGTGTTTTGGGTGGTGTTGTTGTAGGAAAGAAAGAATTAATCCACGAAGTGTATTTATTCTGCCGCAATTTCGGTCCGACTTTATCTCCATTTAACGCTTGGGTTTTGAGTAAAAGTTTGGAAACTCTAGAGTTGAGAATGGAACGTCATTGTTCTAATGCATTGAAATTAGCGCAAGCATTGGAAAAAAATCCTCACGTTGAAAAAGTAATTTATCCAGGATTACCAAGTCATCCACAATATGAAATAGCTAAAAAGCAAATGCGCGCTGGTGGCGGTATTGTCGCTTTCGAAGCAAAAGGCGGCGTTGAAGCCGGTCGTAAATTTATGGATTCTTTGCAAATATTGTCTTTGACTCCTAATTTGGGAGATTCAAGAAGTATTGCATCGCATCCAGCAAGTACAACTCATAGCAAAGTACCTGAAGATATACGTCTTGCGACGGGCATCACGCCAGGGCTGATTAGGATATCTGTTGGTTTGGAATTTATCGATGATATTATCGGAGATATTGAACAAGCATTAAATAAATAAGTTAAATGGGTAAATATTTTCAAAATATTTGCCCATTTTTTTTAATATGAAACAAAGCAAAAGATACTATCTTTGTTTTCCAATTTTTTAATAAATAAAGCTTTTATGGCACTTTCTTCATTTTTGAATCGTTTTGAGGAGCCGGCAACATTGAAAATGGCTCAGATGGGTCGCGATCTTAGCGCGAAAGGTATTGAAGTAATTAACTTGAGTTTGGGTGAACCAGATTTTGATACACCTCAACATATAAAGGATGCTGCAATAAAGGCTATTAATGAAAATTATAGCCACTACACGCCAGTCGCAGGTTATTTGGATGCAAGACAAGCGGCTTGCACAAAATTGAAAAGAGATAATAATTTAGATTATACAGCGGATCAGATCGTTTATTCTACAGGTGCAAAACAATGTTTATTAAATGCATTGTTAGCCATTGTGGATGATGGGGAAGAGGTAGTAATTCCAACTCCTTATTGGGTGACATATTCCGAACAAGTAAAAATTGCTCGCGGAGAAGTTGTTTTAGTAAGAACTACTGCTGAAAATGGATTTAAAATCACTCCAGCAGAATTAGAAGCAGCAATTACTTCCAAAACAAAAGCATTTATGTTTTCTTCTCCATGTAATCCTTCTGGTGCGGTGTATAGCAAAGAAGAATTAGCTGGATTGGCAGAAGTTTTTAGAAAATATCCGGACGTGTATATTATTTCTGATGAGATTTATGAATATATCAATTTCGTTGGTGCGCACGAAAGTATTGCACAATTTGAAGATTTGAAAGATAGGATTATCTTAATTAATGGTTTGAGTAAAGGTTTTGCTATGACAGGTTGGAGAGTTGGATTTACCGCTTCCAATACAGAATTGGCAAAAGCAATGATCAAAATTCAAGGTCAATTTACAAGTGCTACGAACTCAGTTGCACAAAAAGCTGCGGTAGCTGCGTTCACAGGTGATATTAGTTCTTCTAAAGCCATGACTGCAGAATTTGCAAAAAGACGTACACGTGTATTGGAATTGATTAAAGAAATTCCAGGATTGAAATGTTTTGCTCCAGAAGGTGCGTTCTACGTTTTTCCTGATGTATCTTCTTATTTTGGAAAATCTGATGGAACTACAATGATTAAAAATGCAGAAGATATGACCTTATATCTTTTGAATACTGCACATGTTTCTTCTGTTGATGGTGCTGCATTTGGCGAACCACTTTGCGTTAGATTTTCTTTCGCTGCAAGTATGGAAAATATCGAAAAAGCTTGGAAGCAAGTAAAAGAAGCCTTGGCTAATTTGAGTTAGTTGAAAATAATTTCCTATAAAAAAGCAGATTTTTCAATTGAAAAATCTGCTTTTTTATTAATTCAAATGTTTTATGAATCGGACGAAAATATAGGAAGCTACCACAAATACAATGTAAATATTTACCACATTATTATACTTCATATAAAACTTTCTGGTAGAACTAGATATTGCATTGATTGAAGGTTTATTATACCATTTAAAAAAAGAAAAGCCAAATGCAACAAAATCTAACTTACGGTATCGATAAAACAAAATGAATTTAACCACTATTGCAATAATTGCAAAAATGATTAAAAAATTAATGGTGCCATTTAAAATTAGGAACACAGTCTCCATAACTTAAAGTGTGTAATAGGTTTTTAGTGTAATAACGAGATTGATTGGTTCAAAGCTAAGATATTTTCTTTGTATAAAATGAAAGCGAATAACTGTTTTTATATCTTTGCCATCTATGGATAAAATTAGAAACTTTTGCATAATAGCACATATCGATCATGGTAAGAGTACCTTGGCAGACCGATTGTTGGAATATACTCAGACAATTGGTTCACGTGAAATGATGAACCAAGTGTTAGATGATATGGATCTCGAAAGAGAAAAAGGTATTACTATTAAGAGTCATGCTATTCAAATGCAATATGTTTATAATGGAGATACTTATACAATTAATCTAATTGATACTCCCGGTCACGTAGATTTCAGCTATGAAGTGAGTAGAGCTCTTGCAGCGTGCGAAGGCGCGCTATTATTGGTAGATGCGGCGCAAGGTATTCAAGCGCAGACAATAAGTAATTTATACTTAGCGATTGATAATGATTTGGAAATCATTCCCGTAATCAATAAGATTGATATGGATGGAGCGATGATTCCAGAGGTAAAAGATCAAATCATTGAATTAATCGGCTGTAAAGAAGAAGATATTTTACTTGCGAGTGGCAAATCTGGTATCGGAATTGAGGAAATTATGCATGCCATCATTAATCGTATTCCCGCTCCAAAAGGAGAATTAGAAGCTCCTTTGCAAGCGTTGATTTTTGATAGCGTATTTAATAGTTTTCGTGGTGTAATCGCCTATTATCGAGTGGTTAATGGTAAATTGAGAACCGGAGATAAAATCAAATTTGCAGCGACTAAGGCGGAATATTTTGCCGATGAAATTGGTGTTTTGAAATTAGGCTTAAATCCTACGAAAGAAGTTGGCGCCGGCAATGTGGGGTACGTTGTAACGGGTATCAAAAATGCCAAGGATATCAAAGTAGGAGATACCATCACTTTGTCAAGTCAACCAACAACAACACCTATCAAAGGTTTTTCTGAAGTTAAGCCAATGGTATTTGCGGGTATTTTTCCTGTAGTTACAGAGGACTTTGAAGAATTGAGAGATTGTATGGAAAAATTGCAATTGAACGATGCTTCTTTGACTTTTGAATTGGAAACTTCACAAGCCTTAGGGTTTGGTTTTCGATGCGGATTTTTGGGACTATTGCACATGGAAATTATCCAAGAACGTTTGGAACGTGAATTTAACCAAACTGTTATCACTACTGTTCCAAATGTGAGTTTTCATGCAGTTACTACAAGAGACGAACATATTATCGTAAATAATCCATCTCAAATGCCAGAAACTACCAAATTGGCTGAGATTGAAGAACCATTTATCCGTGCGCAGATCATTACTTCTCCTGATTATATCGGAAATATTATGACTTTATGTTTGGGTAAAAGAGGAATGTTGATTAATCAGACTTATTTAACTCAATCACGTGTAGAGTTGACATTTGAATTACCATTAACAGAGATTGTATTTGATTTTTATGATAAATTGAAAAGCCAAACGCGTGGATATGCTTCATTTGACTATACTCCAATTGATTATCGCCCAAGCGATATCGTAAAAATGGATATTTTGTTAAATGGAGATAAAGTTGATGCTTTGAGCGCACTTATTCACAGAAGTCGTGCACAAGATTTTGGACGTAGATTATGTGAAAAATTAAAAGAATTATTACCTCGTCAACAATTCCAAATTGCCGTCCAGGCTGCCGTTGGTGCAAAAGTTATCGCAAGAGAAACAATCAGCGCTTTGCGTAAAGATGTTACTGCAAAATGTTATGGTGGTGATATTTCACGTAAAAGAAAATTACTAGAAAAACAAAAAGAAGGAAAAAAGAGAATGCGACAGATCGGTAACGTAGAAGTGCCGCAAGAAGCCTTTCTCGCCGTATTAAAATTAGATTAAATTAGAGAAGCACGAAGGGTAAGCGAAAGCTTACCCTTTTTCATTTATGGAATGTATTTATTTTGCTGTAACCAATCTACTGACGCGTCTAACCAACTTTCTTTGGTTGTTTTGTTATTGAGCCCAAAACCATGACCACCATTTTGATAAATATGCATTTCCGCTTTCACTTTATTTTTAAGCAATCCTTCATAATATAAAATACTATTGATTGGATTCACCGTTTTATCATCACTCGCTAAAAATAAGAAGCTTGGAGGTGTGGTTGGCGTGATATGCAATTGATTAGAAAAATAATCAATATCACTTTGAGGTGCTTCATTGCCAATAAGATTTTTACGAGAGCCTGTGTGACCATATTCTAAGGACATAGAAATTACAGGATAGCCAAGCAAGGACCAATTGGGATATAAATTTATTTTTTCTGTATTGGAAATTAAAGAAGTGTCTGCATGTACTAACAGAGTAGAGGCTAAATGTCCTCCAGCGGAAAATCCGATAATACCAACATTATTAGGATCGATATTATACTGGGACGCATTTTTACGAATCAAGTATATGGCCTGCTCTGCATCTTGCAAAGGAACGAATTTAGAATTGTCAAATTCCTGGGACAATGGCATTCTGTATTTCAATACAAATGCAGTAATTCCCAATTTATTATAAGCTTTAGCTACGTCATATCCTTCTTTCTCCATAGCTAAATGCGCATATCCACCACCAGGAAGTATTAAAATTGCTGTTTTTAGTGCGTTGCTATGTTCTGCTTTAAATACGGTAAGCGTCGGTATTGTTACATCTGACACTTCTCCTTTTACCGGAATTTTTTCCAAATTAGTTGCCGTTCCTTTTACATTAGGAACTTTTTCATACAAGGGAATTACTGTTTGCGTAAATGCCGTCATTTTGAAGAAAAGTGTAATGGCTAAAATCGTTATTTTTTTCATACAAAGATTTTGTCACTAAAGTAACTCATTTGTTAAAAAAATAACTAAAAACGAATTGTGAAATCTTCTTTTTCTAAATTTTCATTTCTAAAAAATACCAAACCGACGAAAAACAAGTCAATAGATATTTTTACTCGTGGATCTGCCTTAATTTGATTCCATGCCTCTTCCATATCTTGGCTCCAATGAATATCATCGAAAATGATCACCGAATGATCGTGTATATGTGGTAATAACAGATTGAAATAATGAATTGTTGGATCTTTTCTATGATTGCCATCAATGAATATAAAATCCAATTGGGAAGGAAATTGTTTAAGAAATACAGGTAGCGTATCATCGAAATTTCCCTCAATTATTTGAATATTGGTCAATTGTAATTTTTCGAAGTTTCGATTTGCTGTTTTTGCAACAGATGGAGCTCCTTCCATCGTAAACACTTTACCTTGAGGATCAGCAGATGCTAGATAGCTGGTGGTAATACCTAGAGATGTTCCTAATTCTAAAATTTGATGGTATTGATAATAATTGATTATTCGGTAAAATAACTGGCTAAATTTGGCTGGTTTTAATGCGGCCTTTGCAATATTCGATATTTTACGATGATGATTTCCATCTACTCTTGAGCCTGCACCAAAGTCTTTGATTTCTAATTCAGTATCTTCTTTTTTTAAGCAGTTGCGTAATCCCTCTATGGCAGCAAATGATGGATATGTTTCCTTGTCATTCAGCACCTTCCTAATAAAATTATATACAAATGGAGAATGGGTTCCATGACCTTTACCATTTAATGCGTTTAACTTGTACGCGATATATTTTTTCGCTAATTCAAATTTAGAAAACATAGATCGCGAAGATAATTCATTTCAAAAAATAAAGACTGTCAATATGGACAGTCTTCAACTAAATATAGGTGTATTCAAATAGATTTTCAGATTAGCAACGGCATTCACATCTAATAATATGTAAAATCCGAGGATATTATTATTTTCTATTCCTTTGTGCAAAGGAATGATTTGTCAAATAGTTAATGAAATTCAAATCGTTACATAATGTCTACAAGTTATTAAAAATAACGTCTACAAAATGTCTACAAATTTATAAATAATTGATTTTAAATGATATATATATTTAATATAATAAATATAATAAAGCTATTATTTTAAATTATTTTTGATATTGTGAAATATATAATCAATATCTTATTCATATTTATATCAATTAACTCAGTATTTGGACAAGAATTGCCAGTGCAATTAAGAAATGCTTTCGTATTAGACAGATACGGAAATAGACAGGAGGCAGGAAAGGCTATTTCAACATATTTAGAAGTTGTATCTAATCAAAAGAATTACACTGAAATGGTTGAGGCTCTTACAATTCAAAGTAGGATTTACACAGTAAATGATAGCATTTTTAAGGCAATTGATTATTTAAATAAAGCAAATGAAATTTCTGAAAAAACAGGAAATCCAATTCAAAAAGCTTATGTATTAATGGCCAAAACTTGGCTTGATTTTTTTACTAATAATCATAAAAATGTTGTTGCGGATTCTCAAAAGGCATTAAGCCTTATTCCTTCTAATCAACATTTAATTCTAACCCTATTGTTAAATACTATAATTTATAATGTTTTTAGCCAGGTTAATAATTGGGATGATGCAAAGAAATATATTGATAAGATAAGAGATATTGAACCCTCGATTAACAAATTGCAATGCAAATATTCATCCAACTATTTGTATAGCAATTATTTGAAATGGAAATATGAAATGAATCCTAATAAGAAATTGAAAGATTCTGTTATTAATTTATATAATAATCTTCACAAACAATTTCATGCGGGATATGTACCAATTACGGATTTTATTATCATTTTATTTAATGAAACTAACTTCAAGAGTAAATATACCACAAATGATAAAAGCATTAGTTCCCAAATCTTTAAATCAGGAGTTGATTCTATTGAAAAATATCTTCCATTAGTGACCATAAAAAAGGATTTCTTATATGGTGGAAGTTATACATTTTTGGCACAGATGCAATTAATAAAGGATAATTTAGATTCTGCAATTTATTATCTAAAAGTTGCAAATAATACAGTGTCTAAGACTACTCCAAGTCTTATGACATCTAATATGAAATCACAAATTTTAAATTCTCTGGTTACATTATATGAAAATAAAAAGGATTACAAGAATGCCTTCTTAATTGAGAAAGAAGCTCAATTATATTCAGAAAAATTGTATGAGTTAGAAACCGGGATTTATAATAAGCGAATCGAGTCTCAATATGAATTGGGTGAAAAAAATGCAGAAATTGTAAAACTAAGAGCAAATGAAGAGTGGCAAAAAAAGATGAATTACATTTATCTAGGAATTTTTATCTTGGGAGGTGCTGCATTTTTGGGCTATTATAAATCTTATAGGTTTAAACTAAAATATTCAGTTGAACGAACTCAGAAATTAAAACTGGAACGAGATGAAGCAGCACTGAAATATAAGTTAAATTTGGAAGAGCAAGCTAGGTTGAAACAAGAAAAAGAATATTTGGATATTCAACATGAACAAATGAAGCGGGAATTGATGCTAAATACATTGCATTTAGAACATAAAAATAACCTCTTACGTAATATCAGTGTAAATGCTAAAGATGGTAATCCTCAAAACCTTCAAAGAATATTAAAAGAAGAAAGTAATATAGATTTGGATTTTGAAGATGTTAAAACACAAATACAAGACATTAATCCATCGTTTTTTAAAATATTAATGGATAAATCCGACCAAAAATTAACCAACTTAGATTTGAAATATTGTGCCTATCTACATTTGAATATTGAAACAAAGCAAATTGCTCAGTTATTTAATGTTGAACCTAAAAGCGTAAGAATGACTAAATATCGAATAAAGCAAAAACTTAATTTGGATAAAGATGAAGACTTGGAAGTTTATTTAAAAGATATAAAATAGTTGATTAATTAGAATTTGGATAAGGAACATTCAAACTTTTTGCATATTCTTCAATGGTATCTAAACCAACTGATCTTCGTCGTTTATTTATATTTTTAGGATCTATAATTGGAAAAAATGTTCTTTTACCTGTTTGCTGATCGATTTGTAATTGTGAACCATAAATTTGAGGTTTTCCTTGCCTAACTAGCCTTCTATCTTCGGTTAATGCCAAATATCTAGGTGCTAATTTTTTTTGTTTTACTGCTAATTGCATGATTGGAAAGTATTTTTCCTGAATTGCAGAATCTGCATGTTGAAGTATAGCCCATATAGCAATAGATCGATCTGTCCCAATACTACTAGAATCTGGCCATCCATATTTATCTAAAATATTAGAAATAGCTACAATATTGGATGAGTCGTGTAATGCAGTTTGATCAAATATATGCTGAGCTTCTTTTGATTGTATCCCAAATTTCGATAGAATATGCTGAATTTTTGCTCTATCATCTTGGTCAAATTTGAATGCACTATCAATTTGCATGTTTAGAAAGATGTCGGTCTTTATAGAATCATTTTGTGCTTGCGCTTTGTTAACGATATATGTTATTGTTATAAATAAAAAGAGGTGGTATTTCCAATTCATATGTGTTCAAGTTTTAGCCAAGATATCAAAAAAATAAAAAAGCTGGCAATTTTAAATTGCCAGCTTTTTTCAAATATTGAAAATAGTATTAATGACTTAATCTATCCGAACCATCTTGTGATTCTGCATGTTTGATTCTCAAAGCTTCTAATTCTTTTTCACTATATGCACCTTTTGCAATTAATGCAAATAATACTGGTACTAAGAAAATCGCAATAGAAGATGCCGCAATCATACCTCCACAAACGGTCCATCCCAAAGTAGACCTTGCAATAGCTGCTGCTCCTGATGCAAATGCCAATGGTAACACTCCTAAGATAAATGCTAAGGAAGTCATCATGATTGGACGAAGACGAAGAGATACGGCCATCAATGTAGCATCAATGATAGGCATACCTTCCACATCGATACGCTCTTTCGCATACTCAACGATCAAAATTGCATTTTTAGCAGCCAAACCAATTACGGTTAATAGCCCAATTTTGAAATAAATATCATTTACCAATGTTGGAGTAAATGTAATTGTTAAAATAGCACCGAATATACCAATAGGAACAGCCAAGATAACGGCAAATGGAATTGCCCAGCTTTCGTATAATGCCGCCATGAATAAGAATACAAATACAAATGACGCGATAAATACATAGACAGTCATATTACCTGCGGCTAATTCTTCACGGCTCATGTTACTGAAAGCGTAATCATAACCATTTGGTAATACTTTTTGAGCAACTTCTGTTAACGCATCTAAAACTTGAGCACTACTGTAGCCTGCATTTGGAAGTACCGTAAATTCAATATTTCTATAGATATTGTAGTGGAAAATGGTGGCTGGAGATTCCGTTAATTTTGTTTCTATTAAAGAACTCATTGGTACTAATCCACCCGCACTATTTTTTACATAATATCTGTTGAAATCATTAATGTTAGATCTATATGCACTATCTGCCATCGCCATCACACGGAAATTACGACCGTACAAGGTAACGTCATTGACATAAGTACTACCCATTAATGTAGACATAACACCATATGCATCACTAATATTTACACCATATTTTGCAACTTGATCTCTTTTTAAATCTGATTTGTAAACTGGTGTATGTGAGGTAAAGAAAGTCAATGCTAATTTAATTTCTGGACGTTGCATTGCCATCATTTGAAATTTCTTAGCTAACTCTTCAAATACCTGAATACTATCATTACTTGTTGTCTGTAGTAATTCTAAAGTTTCACCACCAGCACTACCAAGACCATCAATAGGAGGTGGGGCAACGGCAACTATTTGGGATAGTTGGGTAGTTAAATCTCCTGTTTTTTGATAAATTAAATTAGATATTGAAGTCGCGTCTTGGCCTTTACCCAAACGTTCATCCCAAGGTTTCAAGGATACAAACAAAGTACCTGAGTTGGATTTCGCAGACTGTGTAATCGCGTTAAATCCTGATAATCCACCCACTAGTTTAATTTCGGGTATAGTTTGTACTCTTTTAATGATCGTATTCAGCATATTTTTGGTACGCGTCATAGAGGAACCTTCCGGTAGCTGGAATGCAACGTATAAACGACCTTCATCCTCTGATGGTAAGAAACCTGATGGTTTTGCTTTGAATAAGAAAATCATTCCAACAATAAATACAATCAAAATTACTAGGGCTGTAACTGTGTGCTTGATTAACCAAGAAACAGCTTTTGTATATTTATCTGTAACTCGTCCAAACCATCTATTGAAGGCATTGAAAAATTTGTATAAAGGATTTCTACTATTAGAAGTATCTTCTGTTGGCTTTAACATTAAGGCTGACAATGCAGGCGTTAATGTTAAGGCGATAAATGCCGAGATCAATACAGATACTGCAATTGTGATCGCGAACTGTTGGTACAATCTACCCGAAATACCAGGAATGAAACTTACAGGTACGAATACCGCTGCCAATATCAACGCAATTGCTATAACCGGAGCAGAAATGTCTTTCATTGCTCGGTGCGTAGCTTCTTTAGCATCAATTTTTTCATGATCCAAATAGTGTTGAACTGCTTCCACCACAACAATGGCATCATCTACCACAATACCAATTGCCAATACAAAGGCAAACAATGTCAAAGTATTTAACGTAAATCCAAATGGATAGAAGAAAATAAATGTAGCGATCAACGTTACTGGAATCGCCAATACGGGAATTAATGTAGCTCTCCAGCTCTGTAAGAATAAGAATACAACTATAATTACTAAGATTAAAGCCTCAACGAATGTATGTATAACCTCATCAATAGATGCAGTTACCACAGATGCTGTTTCTAATGGAATAGCGTAATCCATATCACTTGGGAAATTCTTTTTCATTGTTTCCAAGTTCTTGATTACGTTATCATACGTAGCTAATGCATTTGCTCCTGGTGCTAAATAAATTAACATAAACGCTGCAGGGTTACCATTAACGTTACCTTGTGCTGTATAGTCAAATGCACCTAACTCTATTCTAGCTACATCTTTTAAGTAAATTAAACTACCATTAGTAGCATTGGCCTTTACAACGATGTTTCCAAATTCAGTGGGGGTTGATAACCTACCATTGGTCAATACTGTATATTCAAATGCTTGATTTTGTGGTTGAGGAGCACTACCTACAGAACCAACAGCCACTTGCATGTTTTGTGCAGAGATAGCATTTGTAACATCTGCAGGCGTTAATCCAAATGAGGATAATTTGTCAGGATTAATCCATACACGCATACTGAAATCTTGTGCACGGGACAATACATCACCTACACCAGGAGTACGTAAAATGACGTCTTTGATATAGATATCTGTATAGTTTCCTAAGAATACCGCATCATGACTATTTTTAGGAGAGTATATACCTAAGGCCATAAATATAGACGGATTTCTCTTACGTGTTGTCACACCTAATCTCTGTACAGCCTGTGGTAAAAATGGTTGCGCAATACTTACCCTGTTTTGTACGTCCAAGGTTGCAATATTAATATCTGTACCTACGGCAAATGAAACCGAAATAGACACCGCACCAGTGGATGTACTGTTACTTGTCATGTATTCCATGCCAGGAGATCCATTAATATTTGTTTCAATCTGTGTAGCCACTGTCTGCTCAGCAGTGATGGCATCTGCACCCGTAAAGCTCGCTGTAACCGAAACTGTCGGAGGGGTGATGTCTGGAAATTTAGAAATAGGCAAATTTAACATTGCCAAAATACCCACGATTACTAACACAATTGAAATTACAATTGCGGTTACGGGGCGTTTTATAAAAGTATCTGCAAACATATTTTAATTCTTATTGGTCATCATTTAATAGTTCCAATGTCTCATTTACACTAATCCTCGATTATTTTTTTCCACCTTGTGCGGCAGGAGGTGTTGGAGGCGTGGTCGTAATTTTAGAACCCGCATGTAATTTTTGCGTACCATCTACTACGATTTTATCTCCTGCATTTAAGCCTGATAACACAGCAGTGTATACACCTGTATTTGCACCAAGTTTCAATGCACGAGGAGCAACTTTATCAGAATCACCAATAACGTACACTGAAAATTCTCCTAATTGTTCGAATATCGCTTTAGATGGAATAAGGATGGATTGTTTATTATCGCCTACAAGTACAGTAGCATTCATTCCTGGTTTCAACAAGTCTTTGTCATTTTGGAATGTCAACCTTACTTTAACAGTACCTGTCTGCATATCCGCAGCACGATCAATCAACGCCACAGAACCTAGTTGTCCATAAACAGAATCTGCACCTAAAGATATTTTAAAGGCTTTAGCTTGTGATTTTTGTAATTCGGTAAATCTGTTTAACAAAGTTTGGTCAACGTTGAAATCAACCGCAATTGGGTTATTTGTAGAAATTGTATTTAAAACGGTTTGCCCAGCAAATACAGCCATACCCATACGTACTTGAGATATGCCAACAGTACCACTAAAAGGTGCGTAGATTTTTGTGAATCTAACGTTGCTGTTTAAGCTTCTAGCACTTGCTTTCGCTGCAGCTAATTGTTTTTGTGCAGAAACTAATGCCGCATCTGCATAATCAACTTGTTGTTTTGCGATGGCGTCATTTTTTTCTAATTCATGATACCTATTATAATCCTGTTGAGCCTTAACTACAGCAGCCTCTTGTACTGCGATAGTGGCTTGCGCATTAGAAAGGTTTGCATTGTAGACTTCTTGGTCAATTGAATAAAGCAATTGTCCTTTTGTTACTCTTTGACCATCTTTAAAATGAATACCAGTGATGTAACCAGTTACCTGAGGAGTTAGGTTTACTTGTTGGAATGCAGTTACGGATCCTGGATATTGCTCTCCAAAAGTTGCATCTGATGCACCAACTACTGTATCTGTAACAAATACCGGTGCATTAGGGTCTGGCATCATTGACGCAGCGCCTGCTTTGTCAGATTTGTTACCACAGGATGCCAATACAACGAAAAGTGATAAGCCAATTATATTTTTTGTTTGTTGTAAGAACATAATATGTTTTGTTTAAAAATTGTATTAATTTGGTTGAATATCTCCAAGTGCTTTTTGTACGTCGACTTTATCACTTAGTAATAAAAATAAAGAGTTGGTATAATTAATTTTTGCTGTCCTTAATGTAGTCTCTGCGGTAATGACGTCTAAATACATTTTAACCCCAGCGCGATATTGAAGATCAACAGTATTGTACACTTCTTGAGCTAATTCCATATTTTCTTTATTTGCTTGGTAATTTGCAAAATCCGATTTGTAAGTAGAGATAGCTGTTTGATATTGTTGGTTAACTGTATTTTTCAAATTCTGAAAATCAAAATCATTTCTATCAAGGTTCAATTGAGCCTGTCTGATATTTTGTTTTCTGAGGCCTCCTTGAAATATTGGCATAGTTACTTGCAAACCTACATATGACTGAGGAAAGTTGTTGTTATACAAGGGGGAAAAACGATTATTGAAATAATTCAAATTGTAAGTTGCATATAGTGAAACTGTTGGTAGATAACTCCACTTTTCATATTTCAAATTTGCCATTAACAAATTCTTATTAGTTTGTAAAGTTTTATATTCAATTCTTTTTTCCCAATTTACAGTTGAATTTGTATCGATAATGGCAGATTGTTCCAATGCTAAAGAATCATAATGAATTGTAAGTTCTTTGCTATTTGGATAGTTCAAAAACGTTCTAAGTTGCTCATAATAGGAGGGGATCATAGATTCGTACCCTCTTTTTTGTGCGATAGATGTATTTAAATTAATCTGCGCTTGTTTGTAACCTGTGTTGTCTACCGTACCTGCCTTATATTGGTTAAATGCGTCTTTGTGGCTTCGTTGTAAACGAATAATATCTTCGTCTAATACTTTAATTTGTTGCATTAAGGTGAGGATAGAATAATACGTTTTAGACACATTTGCAACTAAGTCAATTTTGTTGCTAATGGTTGTGTTACGCGTATTTTGTCTAACGTCTTCTGCACTTTTAGATGCTAATAAGGCATCTCGATTAAATAAATTTTGTGAGGCTGCTACTGCAACTTGAGATGTATTATATGTACCAGCTGAAAACACGCCTAAGGTAGTTACCGTAGTAAGTTTTTGAAATGTATTTTGGTACATACTGGTTGTATTCACTTGTGGATACCACGCAGATAATTTGCCTTTAATTTGACTTTCTGTAATTTTTTGATCTAATAAATTTTGTTTGATTAGTGGATAATTATTTAAGGCATATTGGATACATGTTTCCAATTCTACATCATGTAAAATGGTATCTGCTCCTGCCTGCGCGTGTACTTTGCCACTAGAAAAAGCCAGCGCGCCGATAATGAATGCAGCAATTTTTTTCATTAAAAAAAATTAATTTAAAGTAAAGCCGAGTTAAATTGATTGGTTTTACCTGATTTTATAAATGATAAAAGAAAATGAATGCAAAGTAAAGACTAAAAGTGCAATTATTCAAACGTTTGTTTAATTTTTTTATTTGGTGAATATTCTGTTAAAAATAATAAAATATGAGACAATAAAAAAGTCCCATTAGAATTATTCTAATGGGACTGATAAATTGTTGCCAGTAATTTTGGACTAAGCTTCTTCAGTAGAAGGAGCTTCATTGTCTGCTTGTGGCGCGTCTTGCACTGGGGCACTAGGCTCAGCTGCAACTTTTTTTACAACATACTCACTACGTTTTGTACGTTGTTGTTTTCTGTGCTCATCATTACGACTTTTAACTGAAGCTTCGTGATTTTCAAACCATTGTTGGAATTTAGTCATCGCTGCTACTTCATCAAATAGTCCCAATTTAACACCTCTCAACAAATGTTTTAAATATAAAACACCTTTGAAAGAAAGAATACGTCTAACTGTATCTGTAGGCTGAGCACCTTTGTGCAACCACTCTAAAGATTTTTGGCGATCCAATTGAATGGTCGCTGGAACAGTTAATGGATTATAAGTTCCCAACTTTTGGATGAACTTACCATCTCTTGGAGCTCTAGCATCTGCTATTACAATAAAATAGAAAGGACGCTTTTTGCTTCCGTGTCTTTGAAGTCTAATTTTGACTGCCATTTTAAATAGAAATTTATAGGCGTTAAAAAATAAAGTTTAAAAAATTGAGTGACAAATTTAATCTTGATTAATGTATTAGCCAACTTTTCTTTTGAAAAAAATTAAATTATAACAAAAAAATGTGTATTAATTGACAATTAAATTCATTTTCATACTATTACTACCTTTGATTAGTATTTCTGTATTGTGGATATCTTGTTTTGATAACCACTCTTTTGCATCTTGTGAATTGGAAAAAAATAGAAAAGGTTCAATGTTTATTTTTCCAAAATCCCCCCCGACAAGCACAACTGATTTCCAATTATATTTACGGATTAGGGCGAGTATATTTTCATGTTCTTGAATACTGGTCTCCCCTAATTCCATCATGCCCCCAATCATCAATATTTTTTTATCTCCTTGTATTTTTGCAAAATTTTCAATAGCCAAGCTCATACTTGTTGGATTCGCATTATATGCATCCAAAATGACTTTGCTTCCGTCTTTATATTGGATTAATTGTGATCGGCTGTTAGTCGGTTGGTACGATTCAAGAGCTTTTACAATTTGTTCTTTGCTAACTTCAAAATAATTGCCAACAGCAGTAGCGCATAACACATTGGGTAAATTGTAACTACCTACAAGTGAAGTCTTTACATCAATTCCTCCCTCATCTTCGATACCAATTTTCACATCGAGAAATGGGTCGCTTGATACAACTTGCCCGACAACTTCTCCATTTTGACTTCCATACCAATGAATTTCGGAAATATCATGCGACATGGTATGAAAATAATCATAATCATCATAGGCGAAAATGGCACCTCCATTTTCACGGATATAATCGAATAATTCCCCTTTGCCCTTACGCACACCATCTATGCCTCCAAATCCTTCTAAATGAGCTTTTCCACAATTGGTAATTATACCAATTGTAGGTTTTACATATTTGCAATATCCTTCAATTTCTTTTTGATGATTGGCGCCCATTTCGATAATTGCCATCTCTGCGTCTTTTTTTATAGAAAGTATGGTAATGGGAATTCCAATATGATTATTTAGATTACCTTGAGTAAAGTAGGTAATATATTTTTGAGATAAAACACTATGGGTTAATTCTTTAGTTGTTGTTTTTCCATTGGATCCAGTAATCGCAATAAACGGTATCTCAAAAGTTTCTCTGTGGTATTTTGCTAATTGTTGCAGTGTCTCTAACACATTTTCAACTACAATAAATTTTTCATTTTCTGTAGCAGGTTTTTCATCTAAAATGCAATAAGCTGCTCCGTCTGCGATTGCTAGGTCGGCAAAGTTATTTCCATTAAAATTTGGTCCTTTTAATGCAAAAAATAAATCTCCTTTTTGTATATTTCTAGTATCTGTAGTTACGTGTGGATACTTTTGAAAAATGTCGTATAAATCTTTAATTTCCACGATTGATGATTTGTTGCAAACATACAATCAAACCTAGATAATCTTATAAAATATGGGGAAATAAAAGCAAAAATTAATTGATTCGTACCGAAAAAATGGAGTTTTTACCGCCACGGTTATGTAACATTAATGTAATGTTATAACCTTGTCCTTTTCCTGTTAATTTACCAGCGATATACATAGTACTACCCATTTCTCGTTGAGAAGTCAATGAGAAATTGTTGATGTCATTATCATTGTAAAATGCCTTAAATAACATGCCTGCTTGGTTTTTCCCAATATTTTTCCCTTCATCTTTATTGGGAAGTTTGATATCTAACACATCATCGAAATAAGAAACTATCTTATTGGCATCACCTGTATTTAACGCATTTATTACTGTTTGTTGGTCATTATCCAAAAAAGTAAATGAAAACATTGCTACAGCAACGATGCATCCTAAAATGACTAATAAACTCTTTTTCATCACTAAAAATCATTAAAATATATCAAAGCATGTAGTAACAAATTTTAAGCCAAATGTAGTTTAATCGTTAAAATATTGTAAATAGTCTGATTTTTTACCTAAAAAGAAGAAAAACTGTACTTTTAGACCATGAAAAATAATAAAGTAATACTCGTGATAATGGACGGCTGGGGCTTGGGACAAAACAAAGCATCAGACGCTATACAAAATGCCAATACTCCATTTGTAGATAGTCTTTATGGAAAATATCCGCATTCCACTTTGATAACTTGTGGAGAAGATGTTGGATTGCCAGATGGTCAGATGGGTAATAGCGAAGTTGGTCATCTAAATTTAGGTGCGGGTAGGATTGTGTATCAAGAATTACAAAGAATCAATGTCGGTATTCGTGATGGTTCATTTGCCCAAAATGAAGCACTATTGGAAACAATCAAATATGCGAAAGACAATAAAAAAGCATTACATCTCGTCGGATTGGTAAGTAACGGTGGCGTGCATAGTCATATTAATCATCTAAAAGCATTATTAGATGTATGTAAAGAAAATGACTTGGCTCGAGTATATGTACAAGGTTTTACAGATGGACGTGATTGTGATCCGCATAGTGGTAAAGGCTTTATTTCCGAATTGCAAGAACACATGAAATCTTCAGTTGGTGAAATTGCAAGTATTACAGGACGTTATTACGCGATGGATCGTGACCGTCGTTGGGAACGTGTAAAATTAGCTTATGATGCTTTGGTGAATGGAGTCGGAGAGGAAAGTGCAGATTTGGTGGCTTCAATTGAAGCTTCTTATAATAATAATGTTTCAGATGAATTTTTGAAACCAATCATAAATACTTCTGTGAAAGATCTATCAGATGCTAAAATCAAAGATGGAGATGCGGTGATTTGTTTCAATTTCCGCACCGATCGTCCACGTGAAATTACACAAGTATTGACACAGGAAGATTTTCCAGATTTTGGAATGCATAAATTACAATTGTATTATACAACGATGACCGAATATGACAAGACATATAATAATGTTCATGTCATCTACGAAAAAGATAATTTGGTAAATACCTTAGGTGAAGTCGTAGCAAAGGCTGGCAAAAAACAAATCAGAATTGCTGAAACAGAAAAATATCCACACGTGACATTTTTCTACAGTGGTGGACGCGAACAAGAATTTGATGGAGAAAAAAGAATCATGGTTCCTTCTCCAAAAGTGGCAACGTATGACTTGCAACCAGAAATGAGTGCATTTGGAATTACTGAAAAAATAGTTCCAGAAATTGAATCAGAATCTGCTGACTTTATTTGTTTGAATTTTGCAAATACAGATATGGTGGGACATACAGGTGTTTTTTCTGCAGTAGTTAAAGCCGCGGAGACTGTTGATAAATGTGTAGAATCTGTTGTTACTGCTGCAATCCAACATGGTTACACTGTATTTTTAACTGCGGATCATGGTAATGCGGACTTTATGGTAAATGAAGATGGTACTCCAAATACACAACACTCTTTGAATTTGGTTCCATTCTTTATCATCAATGATGGCGAATTTAATGGAGAAATAAAATCCGGTAAATTAGGAGACTTAGCTCCAACTATTTTGACTGTAATGGGAATTGAAATTCCAAATGAAATGTCTGGAAATGTATTGATCTAAATTATTTTCATACCAATACTTAAAAGGGAAAATGTTTTTCATTTTCCCTTTGTTATTTTTCAAAATGCTGTTGGATTTTTTCTGTAAGGAACGAATAAACATCTAACGTCTCACTGAGGTTTTCTTTTTTCAAAATACGTTTATGTAAATCAATTGTATTTTGATCTGCTCTAATTGCGGGTCCAGTTTGCATAATTGATGGAGATGTAGTTTGCATTCGACGAACTGTTTCTTCAATTAAAGGAAGTAAATATTCAAAAGATATATTTTCTGTTTTACAAAAATCCTCACCCAATGTAAATAAATAATTGGAAAAATTAGAAACTATTACTGCTGCAATATGCAGTTTTAAACGTTTCTCATCATTAGCAATGTCTACTTTTGAAGAAATAGAATTTGCTAAATCGGAAATTTGAATCTTCGTTTTTTCGTTATTAGCATCGATAAATAAAGGTATTTCTATATACAAACTAGAACTAGATTTGATACTTTGTAATGGATAAATTACTCCAATATTGGAACTAATATTTTTTAAAATATTAATGGACGCGCTTCCCGTAGTGTGAACTATGATCTTATCTTTTGGTATATAGTTGTTTAATTCATTAGCCAATATAGGAAGGGTTTTATCTTGTACTGCAACTATATAAATATCTGCAATTTGGGAGATTTTACTTATATCTGTACAAAGCAACGAATGTATTTCGTCTGCCAATGATTTTCCTGTTTGGATATTTCTTGCAACAATTTCAACGATAGTGTAGTGCTTGTTTTTTTGAATCTTTTTTGCTAAAATTGTAGCGACATTCCCCGATCCAATAATGACGATTTTATTTATTTCTCTTTCCAATTTTCAGGTAATTTATACAAACCAATTTCACTAATTTTAGGCGTACTTCTCGCTGAGACTATAGTAAGTCTTACATCTGAAGTGGTTATAGTCGGAAACGTTGTCATTCTTTTATATCCTATAGTCGTTCCTTGTGCGCAAAGCATCCATTGGTTTCCTGTATTATATTCCAATGTCCATTTTTCCACTTCTTGACCAGCAGGAATGAATTCTTGCAAGCTCACTAAATTGAATGTTTTAGGGCCGTTTAATGAAACTACGATACTCATAGTTGTATCATTATTTTCCGGCATAATATAGGAGCTAGGATTATCATCTATCAAACCTTGCGGATTAATGCATCCTGCAGCGCTAACGATACCTCCTAATGCATAGTTTTTTCTAAAAGTCTCTTCCTGTAAAGTATGGAAAGCTTTAACACTTTTGATATCCTGCTGGGATAATAGTCCATCCATATTTGGAGGTATATTAAGTAGCATTACACCATTTTTTCCTACAGAGTTAAGATAAATATCCATCAATTTACCTGCAGATTTGACTATTGAATCTTCTTTTTCATGATAAAACCAACCCGGTCTAATTGATACATCTGCTTCTGCAGGATACCAAGCTAAACCCGTAGCCCTAATAATTTTATTTCTACTCCCCAAATCGTCACCCATCATGTCTCCTTCAGGTTTAAATGCAACATCTGTTTGAGAATTTTCTGCGATCGAATTCGGATCAAGGTTGTTGATAGGAACTACGCTCCATTCTGATTCTCTACCATATCCAGACTCTGTCCCAATCCAACGTACGTCAGGCCCCATACCAAATATTACTGCTTGTGGTTGTAGATCTCGCATGATACTATACCATTTGGAAAAGTCATAGCTTTGCTTTTTTCCATTTGGTCCTTCTCCATTCGCTCCATCTAACCATATTTCATCTATTTCGCCATAGTTAGTTAAAAGTTCGCGTAATTGATTTTCATAGTATTGATTATATGCTTTTCCAGTTCCATACAATTTACTATTGCGATCCCAAGGAGATAGGTAAATCCCAAAATCCATTCCCAATTCGTGACAAGCATCAGATACAGCTCTAACAACATCTCCTTTGCCATTTTTCCAAGGGCTATTTTTAACCGAATATTCAGTATAAGCACTTGGCCAAAGGCAAAATCCATCGTGGTGCTTCGCTGTAAGTATTACTTCCTTAAATCCAGCATCTTTAACGGTTTTTACCCATTGATGGGCATCAAATTTTTTTGGATTAAATAGGGTAGGACTCGCGGTACCATCTCCCCACTCTTTGTCCGAAAATGTATTGATTCCAAAATGAAAAAAGGCAATTAATTCACGTTGTTGCCAGGCTAATTGTCGCTGGGAGGGAACTATATTAGCCGCTTTCTCAATGATTGTTTTATAGTTATCACTAGGTAAGATTGTTACAGCATTGGCTTTTTCTAATTGAGCATTTGACTCTTGGATAAAAAAAAAGGACGCTAGAAAAGTAAGGCCGGTAATAATCTTGTTATATATCATGAAATTGTGTCGTCTAAAAATTAAAGATTCGAAAAAATAAATATAACTTATTTGAATAAAAATGGTTCTTGGTTGGTAATTTATTAACAAAAAAATAGAGAAATGCGATAAACTGCATTTCTCTATTTTGTATTCATTGAGAAAAAAATGATTATTTTTTCAAAAAAGCTTGAACCTTTTCATCTATTGGTTGACTCAATGGTACCAATGGTAATCTCAAATAATTTTTAATTAAACCTTGATGGCTCAAAAAAGCTTTCACTCCAGCAGGATTATTTTCTGCAAACATCAATAAGAAGCTTTCGAATAAATCAATATTGATCTTCGCCGCATCTTTTGCATTATTATTCAATGCATGATTTACCATAGTTGAAAATTCTTTAGGAAATGCATTTGCGGCAACGCTAATAACACCATCCATACCCGCTGCCACTTGTGGCATAGCTAGATCATCATCCCCACTAACAACTAAGAAATCTGCAGGTCTATGACTCAAAAGATGGATGCTTTGTGCAAAATTGTTGCTTGCTTCTTTAATACCTCCAACATTCGGCAATTCCGCCAAACGAAGAGTTGTGGAAGGTTCCATATTTTTTCCCGTTCTTCCTGGTACATTGTACAAAATAACAGGTTTCGGAGACGCTTCAGAAACCGCTTTATAATGTTGATACAAACCTTCTTGAGATGGTTTGTTATAGTATGGTGCAGTACTTAATACTGCGGTTGCCTTTTCCAGAGGCATAACCTTTAAATCTTCAATTACGTTTTGTGTGCTATTACCTCCGACACCAACAACTACAGGTACTCTACCATTTACTCGCTCAATAGTATAATTTATGATGTCAATTTTTTCTTGTTTTGATAGAGTAGGCGTCTCTCCAGTAGTTCCAAGAACTACTAAATAATTGACACCATTGTTGATCAAATGATCACAAAAGTTGCCTAAAGCATCGTAATCAACGGAAAAATCTTCGTTGAATGGCGTTACAATTGCTACACCTGTACCGCCTAAAATATTTCTAAGATTCATTATTTTTTAATTATGCATTGAAATTTGAAAGCAAATATAATTATTTGCCATTCCATTGACCCATTTTATTAAATTTTTCAATTCTTTGTTTAATTCTCTTTTCTGGAGATATTTTTTCCAATTCCTTGATTGATTTCAATAAAATCTGCTTCAGATTTTCTGCGGCTTGATCATAATTCCAATGTGCTCCACCTTCAGGCTCTGGAACAACACCATCAATTAGGTTGAATTTGGTCATGTAATCTGATGTTAATTTCAACTCTTCTGCGGCTTTTTCTTTCATACTCCAGCTTCTCCAAAGAATAGAACTACAGTTTTCTGGAGAAATTACGGTATACCAAGAATTTTCCAACATTAAAACTCTATCACCCACACCGATGCCTAAGGCTCCACCGCTCGCTCCTTCACCTATAATAACGCAAATTACAGGCACTTTTAAACGCATCATCTCGTAGATATTGCGTGCGATAGCTTCTCCTTGACCTCTTTCCTCGGCTTCCATACCAGGATAGGCTCCTGGCGTGTCAATTAATGTAACGATTGGTTTATTGAATTTTTCAGCAAGACGCATTAATCTCAAGGCTTTTCTATAACCTTCAGGGTTGGCCATACCAAAATTTCTTAGCTGTCTATTTTTTGTATTTATACCTTTTTGTTGCCCGATAAACATTACAGTTTGTCCATCTAATTGTCCAAAACCGCCAACCATTGCTTTATCGTCTTTGACATTACGGTCACCAAAAAGCTCCATGAAGTCTGTAGACATTTTATGGATATATTTCAAAGTATAAGGACGGTCTGGATGTCTACTCAATTGAACTCTTTGCCAAGCCGTAAGATTTGTAGTGATTTCTTTTCTTTTTTCACCGATTGCATCTTCCAACTGTTTAATGGTCGCAGAATAATCAATCTTTGAATTTTTAGAGGCAAGTTTTTTCGTTTGATCTATTTGTTCATAGATCGTTCTAATTGGTTCTTCAAAATCCAAAAATTGTCTATTAGGATATTGTGGCATATCTTAAGTAATTATTTTATTGAGCGGCAAAATTACAATATCAATAATTTTTAAAAAATATTTGTTTATATGGAGAAAATACTTTTACCTTTGCACTCCTTTTTATTGAAGGAGTTACTTAATCAAAAGTAAATCAATAAGATAGAAGGATCGGTAGTTCAGTTGGTTAGAATGCCGCCCTGTCACGGCGGAGGTCGCGGGTTCGAGTCCCGTCCGGTCCGCAGAATTAAACTTAATCCCTTGATTTTCAAGGGATTTTTTATTTTGGTCTATCTGTTAGTCTATCAACACTAAAATCACCTTTACAATTTTACAGAACTTTACAACTTCTTACATGAGTTGGTATTGTAAAGTTATGCATTTACAGCGATTTACAAATTATAAGGAAAAAGGAAAATTCTTAAAAATTTAGGGATCAGTATCAAAAGTTGCGATATAAAAACACCTCGCCTAAGACTTTAATGATTGTCGCCAAATTTGTAAATTCATTGTAGGTGAATCGTTGTATCCAAAACCTCATTTCGTTATCTGTTCCTTATTAGTTTGGATTGTAAAGCTTTTGTCCTGTTTTTAGTTTCACTAAGCTAAGCCAGTTCCCTTTGGAAAACCGGCAGCTTTCGACGGCATATGCTCACTGCGTTCCGCTATTCCACGTTCTGCCATTTTTCAGGTGAACAGGCTTTTTTAGCTGTTACACAAAAACAGTACATCATGAAAGCTTACAACACAATCCCAACTAACGAAAATGAACCGCCACATTGGTCTGCGTTACAAGAAGTGCAACTATCCTACCGTAACAAACTTAAAGCGTCGCAAAGGCCTAAAATCAATATGGCAGAAGATGCACTTGCTCTTTTTAGAACTGTCTGGAACGAAGATGAAATGGAACTGGTAGAATCCTTCAAAATGCTTTTGATGAACATTGCCAACAGGGTATTGGGAGTGTACCACGGTTCTACAGGTGGCACTACTGGAACTATAGTAGATATCCGCATTTTGCTTATGGTTGCCTTAAAAAGTAATGCCTGTAAAATTATAGTTGCCCACTCACAACCGAGTGGAAACCTTACACCAAGTCCGGCTGACCTGAAGATAACAGAGCGGTTGAAAGATGCAGCCAAGCTGATGGATATAAAACTTTTGGATCATTTGATTCTCACAACAGAAAGTTTTTATTCATTTGCAAACGAAGGGTTCTTGGGAGTCTTTCGTTTAAATACATTTGTAATGTATTTAGTATTCAATCGCTTGTGGGTTTACTAAAGAGAGGCTATCTACTTATCGGATTGCTCCATTAAGCGTCGAAATTGATTCAACATATTTTTGGTCAAATGAAATAAAGCGGAGGTCCTGGTATTCCCGTTCTCAGGTCCTCTAATTCGATAACCATTCTTGCAGAATCCATTTGGTGATGTGGTATTTGCCACAAAATAGACAATGGTAAGTTCTTTTCATTACCGGCTTTCCTATGTGGTGTTTACGGCGTC
The DNA here is from genome assembly GCF_004337365.2 of Rhizosphaericola mali. GTDB lineage: Bacteria > Bacteroidota > Bacteroidia > Chitinophagales > Chitinophagaceae > Rhizosphaericola > Rhizosphaericola mali. Next base: position 582,336 of record NZ_CP044016.1, read on the forward strand.
GACCATTGATCTTGTACCTTACCCGTCTTTTAACGGAGAAGATAAATAGCCAAGCCTCCTCTTTTGTCTCAAACAAGCTTTTGCCAGTTGCTTCGCACTTTATCCTCATGATAACCTCCCTCTTTTAGTCAATGATTACATATTGTTATTTTTTTGTGTTGATTAAAGTTACAAAAAAAAGTGTATTCCATAATACCATTTGACCTTTTTGAATTTACCCTCTTTAAATAAATGATGTAAAATTATCTGATAATTTTGAGGGCGGTCTACAGTAAACCTTAGCCAATATAAATCATTACTTTTGTAGGTATGAGCGAAGGTAAAGAACTGGCAAAAGTAGACAATGGTTTAATTGAAAATATCAAATCAATCGTTTTGTCTGCCAGTAAAAATATTGCGAGAAAATTAAATAACGAACTATTTCTAACAAATTGGCAAATAGGAAAAGAAATTATTGAAATGGAACGTAAAAATAATATTGATACTAAAATTTCTAGACAGATAATAATTGGTTTATCAAAACTGCTAACACAAAAAATAAGAAACGAATTTTCACGTTCCAACTTGTTCAATATGCGTAAGTTTTATATGCAATATCCTGATGTCCAGACAGAGTCTGGACACTTAACGTGGTCATTTATCAGTGAACTCCAGATGAATTGACGGTACTCAGCTTTTGTCAGATTGAGGGATCCATCTCCAATCATAGGTTACAATATGTGCTTAACATGCATAGTCCCGATATTACGGCGTTGCTAAAAACTATGCAAGGAAGATTTTTTGGACCGGTAGATAGGCAACTTATAAACTAAAGGAAGAGGTGTCTACAAAAATTCTATAGAAGATTTTTCGCATAATTTTTCAGAAAATAATCTAGCCTCAGGTCTTGGATAGTTATTAGGAGGAATTGGATTATAAAAACGAATGTGAGCATGACCTACTTGATAATCAGGATTGTTAATGTCTGCGGAAGCATCATCATTACTAATAGGTTTATCATTTAAATCACTTGGACTTGCTTCTAGAAAGATAGATATATTACTATCTGGTTGGGACGATTCGTTACAAAAATCATCTTTACTCAATTTGACTTCGGACTCACTTTTTCTTAAAGTTTTTAAGAGGTCATTTTTTACATGATAAAAATCAGAACATTTGAAAATTGCGAATCCATAGTGAATATCTGTTTGAGGGGGGGCCATATTCTTTTTTATATCCAAGATTCTGTTAGCTAGGAACATACAACGAGTATTGTCAGTATACTTATTTCGTTGAAGCGAGGTTTCATTTCTAGTGTCAACGTATACTTTATTTTTTTTCACTTTAGGTATACCTGTTTTACTGTCCTTAGAAACGGTTTCCTTGAATAAAAAACGGGTTAGTTTTTCTTCATCTACTATTTTTTCCTCAAATTTCATGCTATTAATCACGGAATGCCAATTCTTCTTTGTATAATTCTGAAATTAGGTTAACTAGTATGATCCTAACATTCGCGGAATCAATGCGCAAATTATTCTTTACTATAGTCTTGCTTGGTGTATTAAGATAAAATCCTAATGCATTATCACCAATTTCCAAAGAAAAATGGCCATCATCCTCATTAAACCAATCAAAATTTATTGTTCCATATTCTGATTTTGTAACATTCTCGTATTTTAGTTTATCCTTTATATCTTCAGGTAAATTGTTAAATAAGTTAGCAGCATTTTGTATGGTCATAGGAGTCAATTCTATATCCCGATCGTCTCCTTCAATCTGAGTATAATATGAGGGAAGATGGTTTATATCTAAAAGTTTTTGCTCTATTTTATTACTGTTATCCTGAACTTCATGATTAGTTTCTCTCATTGAGGAGTTATCCACATCATTGTCCTCATCATATAGAGTATAGTAATCTGATATCGTCTTTGTATTTCCTACAGAATACGACATGTATAGAGCAGAACTTGGAATTTCTCGCTTTATATAGCTCTCAGGATAATATAATCCACTATCTAGCATATAATTATTTTTTTAATCCAATTTTATCTAACATAGGGCTTGTTAATAAATCGGTTATAAATTGTTTATTATTATTATGTAATGTGTCAATAAGTGACGATAATTCCCCATTTATATCTTTTGCATATTGAGGCTTTGCTAATTCTGATGTTTCTATATGTCTTATCGTTAATATCCTTGCTCCATTATGATATGATATATTATATTGCACTTCTTTATCTTCCATTTTATTTATTTGGATAATTTGTCCTGCAATTTCACTTCCTTCGAAAAAATTTTTATTAAGCAATCCCGAATTTTCTTCGAATACATCTCCTAATTTAATCTTTGTATCGGGTGGGGCACTTATCCATTGAAACTCATCGATATATTCTATCGTTGTGGCTATTATATAAAAAGAATACTTATCATTCGAAAGAATCTTGGTTATTACTTTTCTTACCTCTTCTTTAAAAAGAGCCCAGCTTTCGTATTTAAATAATTCTAATGAAATGTATGACCTAGAAAAAGTAGCCGACTGGTTTTCTAATTTTAAGACATATTCCTTACTCCCATTTGTATATTTTTCAAATAAAAAGCCCTTTATCTTTTGGTTCAATGTATTGGATAAAATACCTGCGCCATTCTGGATCTTAAAATTTAAGTTATTCTCGATATGCAAAGCATTTTTCGAATAGCCTTCAGATTCCAATTCTGTTTTTATCCCATTATATAATTCTTCCGGAGAAATAACCTCCTGAGGGAAAAAAAACACAACTTTAGCTAACTTTATAGCATTAGAGACATCACTATCCTGTCTAATTGGATTTATATATTCTATCATACTTTTTGTTGTAAAGACATTTACATACGGTGCAAATGTATATACTGAAACACAATGTACTTGTTTTCTCTCATAAATTAAACATAAAATAAAAGGCAAATGAAAGAATAATCCGCTTGATCACTAATTTTGGCAATCTTTTTCATTTCCCAAAGGTTTTATTTTCTCGCCAAACTTAACAAATTCCCCTAATCATCCAAACAAAATGTCTGTCCAACTCTATTGATTCTCTTTGAGTGGTATAATATCTTTATTTGAGTCTTTCTCAGGAAAATTTAGAAATTCTCTATATCGAAAAAACTCCCATAGTTCAATTCCAATATCCTTACAAAACTTATTAATTGAATATATTGATATTCCTCGCCCTCCTTCCCATCTGTTGATTGTTTGCCTATCCTTTTCTGCATCAATTGCAAATGCTGACTGTATTTTACCGGTAGACATTCTTAATGCCTTGATTCTTAGGGCTATTTTCTCTTTTAACTCGGTATCAATATCGTCAAGTCTTGCCATGCTACAATATTGATAATAACTTTTAAAAATATTGTCAACCATTTGGCTAACAATTAAATATTGTCCTTATCTTTGGTTTGAAATAACGTAATTTGCACTTCTATTCATAAAGTATTTAGAGGTGTTCGAACTTGAGTCTCAAACTTAGAAAACTGGCAAATTTTCAAACAATCACGAGACGAGAGGGAGATATTCCTATGCTACGGGCATGGGTTATCTCTTATCTGTGATTGTGGGTATGCCAGTACCTCTAAGTCCGATAAGTAGATGCCCATGCTTAATTTTTTTTAAATACATCGGCTACTTCTTGAGACTCATCTTTCTTAATCATGGTCAAATTAAGAGCAATGAGAACAATACAACTTCTTACAAAATCACCGGCTCCTAAAGCAGAAAGCACAATTTGCATTTGGCTCGCAGCCAAATGCAACCAACAATACGCCTGTAAGCCGCGTAACCCCATCTAGTATAAACTATTCCCGTCGGACCACGCATTCATAGAAGTCAATAGCAACGGCACTTTCCGTGCGTCCGGCTTTTTCAACTATAATTTTTTACTGTTTTTAAATTATTGATTACCGATGCGAAAATTAACGCTCATGGGCGTACTGGGGATGCTTTTGCCTATGCTTTTCCTAAAGGCGCAGACTATTAGGGGACGAGTAATATCGTCTACGGGAGATGTTTTGCCCAATACCAGACTACATTTAATAAAAGTCACAACTATAAAATTCACGGATGATAAGGGATTTTTCACTTTATATGTTGCACAAAAAGATACACTAGAAATTTCACATATTGGCTATCAAACAGAAAGAATGCCCGTTAGTTCTAAAGACACTTTTTTAACTATAAAACTATCATCGATCTCTGATTTGGATGAGGTGGTGGTTTCCACGGGTTACCAACAAATCACAAAAGAAAGGGCAACGGGGAGCTATGATTTTGTAAGTAATCATCTAATTAACAGAAGCATTACGACAAATATCCTAGAGCGTATTGAAAACTTAACGCCAGGATTGCTATTTAATCACGGGGTTTATACTGGCGATGATATGTTGATAAGAGGCAGAAGTACTATTTATGCAAATGCCTCTCCTTTGATAGTCATTGACAATTTTCCATATGACGGGGACATTAAGAACATCAATCCCAATGATATTGAGAGTATTACTATCCTTAAGGATGCGGCGGCGGCATCTATCTGGGGCGCACGGGCAGGCAATGGCGTGATCGTAATGACTACAAAAAAAGGTTTAAATAAAAAGCCAATGGTCGAATTGACTAATAATTTCACTTTTGTTCCCAAGCCTAATATGTTTAATATTTCACGTATTTCCAGTTCAGAATACATTGATCTTGAAAAAAATCTTTATGCAGACGGATACTATTCCAGTCAGATTCTAGATCCGTCCCATCCTGCGTTAACGCCAGTCGTCGAGTTACTGTTAGCAAAGGATGCTGGAAGTATTTCTTCCAGCGATGCAGATGCCGAGATAGAAAAGTTGAAACAATATGATGTGAGAAATGATGTATCCAAATATCTTTATAGAGGTGGGCTAAACCGACAAAGCGCGGTTAATATCCGGGGAAGCAGTCCAAATTTGAATTACTTTCTATCCATGGGGTGGGATCATAATATTTCCAACCTTGTTAGTGATAAAACGGATCGTATTACAATTCGCTCGAAAAATGAAATCAAACTCTCCCCGAAATTTCAAATAGGGACTGGCATAAGTTATGCGCAAGACCTGAGTACATCGGGTAATAATCCCGGTTATTCGATTGTTGGCAGTGATGGCCAAAAGAGTTATCCCTACATGAGGCTGGCAGATAATTCAGGGACTCCGCCGCCAGTTTATTTGACTAACAGGAAGACCTATCTTGATACGGTTGGAAGAGGTAATCTTTTAGACTGGACATACAAACCTTTGGCCGACATATATGAACAAAAAAATAACTTATCCATTAAGGATTATGTCATTAACACAGATTTTCATTACCAGATACTTCCTTCTTTGTCTGCGGAGGCAAGATACCAGTATGAAAATTCATTATCGACAACTAAAAATCTTTACCGGGATTCCTCTTATTATGCAAGAGACCTTACCAATAAGTTTACCCAAGAAGATGTGAATGGAAATTTTTCTTATCCTGTTGCTCGTGGCGGGATCTTGGATTATAGTTATGGAGAAATCCTGTCTCATCAGGGTAGAGCGCAGTTGAATTATAACACTACATTTTTGGGGGCGCACAAAGTAACCGCTATAGCTGGTATGGAAATGAGGAGCATTATAAATAAATCAAACAGTGTCCGCTATTACGGCTATGATGAGGGTCTGGAAACATCCAACGGTTATGTCGATTATTCTACGCTATATAGTTATTACAATAATGCGCTGATACAGAGTTATATCCCCAATGGACAATCGACAGGCAAAACAACGGCAAACTTCTTTTCCTACTATGGTAATGCAGCATACAGTTACAAAGATAGATATACGTTTTCCGGTAGTTTCCGAAAAGATGAGGCAAATCTTTTTGGGGTTGCCACCAATCAAAAAGGGACTCCCTTGTGGTCTATCGGAGGGAGTTGGAGCATCGCCAAGGAAAAATTCTATTCCGTTCAATGGCTGCCCGAACTAAAATTTAGGACAACCTTTGGATACAATGGCAATACTTCTAGTGTAGCCTCAGCACTTACCACGGCCTCTTTTTATCAAAATAACCTAGGACTTCAATATGCGGTAATCAACAATCCCCCCAATAGTAAATTAAGATGGGAACGTGATGGGATATGGAATGCAGGTATAGACTTTGCTACAAAAGGAAGAATACTATATGGCAGTATAGAGTATTATAAAAAAAGCGCGAAGGACCTCCTTTCCCAGGCTCCCGTGGATCCTACATTGGGATTTTACCAAAACAATGCAGCAGGCAACGGGGCTTACTTTTATGGCAATGTCGCTTCTATGAAAGGCTCTGGGTGGGATATAAGCATAAATTCACTCAATGTAAGCTCTAAAATATCTTGGACAACCTCCCTTATTTTTTCATATGCGTTTACAAAAGTGACCCAATTTCTTATGCCTACCTCTGGTTCAGGCACGAACTATTTGTATTCCAATACGATTAATCCAATTGTCGGTCGCCCCCTTTTTAGTATATACAGTTACCACTGGAAAGGTCTTGATCCTGAAAACGGAGATCCAGTAGGTTATTTGGATGGTGCTCCTAGTAAAGATTATAGTTCGATCATCAGCACGACACCGTTGGACAGTATGGTTTATAACGGTAGTTCGTCTCCTAAATATTTTGGAGCCTTAAGAAATACGATAACCATTGGCAAGTGGAGTGTATCATTCAATATTTCGTATAAACTTGGGTACTATTTCAGAAAAACCTCCTCGTTGAGTTACTCAACACTTTTCGATACTTGGAATGGAAGTGGAGAGTATTCAAATCGTTGGCGACAACCTGGTGATGAACGTATGACCCATGTTCCTTCCTTGCCGCAATATCCTTTCCAGGATCTTAGTTCAAGAGATTTTTTCTATCAGTACTCCAGCCTAAATGTGTTAAAAGGCGACAATATAAGATTGGAGGATATAAGCTTTGGTTATGAGAGCCACAGAGACAGTCGCCTCCGACTTCCTTTTGAGAATATTAGAGTATATATCTATTTGTCCAATATTGGAACGCTATGGAAAGCAAATAAGGATGGCATTGATCCCTATTATTACAACAATATCCCAAGTGCCGGTATGAACAGTTCATTGGGAGTAAATATTACTTTTTAACCTAATAACTTCTTTAAATGAAAAATTTATATAGAATTTCTGACTTGTTTATAATATTCTCGGCCATTATAGCCACACTATCGTGCAACAAAAGTGATTTTTTGTCTGCCAAGACGAACCAAAGTCTTGTGGTTCCACAAACCATTTCTGATTTTCAGGCTATATTAGATAATCTCAATTATATGAACGGGGAGGGTACATATGGTCGTCCCATGATAGGATTGATGGCCTCGGACGATTACTATATGCTGGATGCGGATTATAATTCGAGAAGCCAGTGGATGAGAAATGTTTATCTCTGGCAATCATTTCCATATACAGGGGTAGATCTTCCAGATTGGGATTATCCATACAGGACTATTTATTATGCAAATAGTGCTTTGGAGGGTATCAGTGGTATTGCCCCAAATTCAGATAATAAAAGCGCGTGGGAAAATGTGAAGGGAAGTGCCTTGTATTTTCGTGCATTCGCCAATTTTGAATTATGCCAATTATTCTGCCCGGTATATGATTCCGCTTCTATGGAAACAGACCTAGGCTTACCCTTAAGATTAAGTGCGGATGCCAACGAGCCGTTGTCTCGATCGAATATTAAAAAAACGTATGAGCAAATCTTAAATGACTTGTCGGAAGCCCTTAGATTTCTTCCTAAAATGGTAGCGTATAAAACAAGGCCTTCTATGGGCGCAGCATATGGATTACTTGGTCGAGTTTATCTAAATATGGGTAGTTATAAAAATGCATTTCTTTACGCTGATAGTTGTTTGTCTTTACAACACAGTTTGATCGATTACAATACACTCAGTTCCTCAAGTACTTATCCAATCGTTCAATACAATCAAGAAGTTGTCATTGATCATAATTTTTATGATGCAAACAACTCTGTGGAAAAAGTAGATACCACCTTGTATAACTTGTATGAGGCAAATGATCTTCGTAAATCCTTGTTTTTCAAACAATTTGGAGCAACATCTGATCACCGGTTTTATGGTTCCTATACAGGATCCTCCCTGCGATTTTCTGGCATTTCTGTTAATGAGATGCTTTTGATTAGGGCGGAATGTAACGCAAGATTAGCACATTTGACGAGTGCTTTGGATGATTTAAATGAGCTACTTATCAACAGATATAAATCAGGCACTTATACGGCTTACTACTCTTCCGAAAGCCAAGACGTACTGAATAAAATACTGCTAGAAAGAAGAAAAGAGCTTGTATTTAGAAATATACGTTGGCAGGATCTAAGAAGGCTTAATAAACAAAGCCATAGCATCACTATAAAACGTATCATTGGTGGAGCAACTTATGCATTATCTCCCCATGATAGTCGGTATGTTTTCCCTATTCCAGATAATGTTGTCTCATTAAATCCACAAATAATACAAAATGAATACTAAAAATATAAGAACTATTATGTTTGTGTTTTTCAGTAGCATCGTACTACAATTGCGTAGTGTGCAATGCTATAGTCAAAGTTCATTGGACTCCATAAGCCAGCAGTGCATTAATATAGCCTTAGCCAAAAAGGGAATAGACCTTCCAATAGGAGAAACGCTACCAACTATATCCGTGAGCATAGAGGGGGCTCAAAGTGATCAAAGTATCCTTCAAAAGTTCAGCAGGGGGAAGATACTTATATTGGATTTTTGGAGTCAATGGTGTGGAAGCTGTATCGCCTCTTTTCCTCACTTAGAAAAGTTACAAGAAAAATATGCAAATCAAATATTGATATTGCCGGTCACCTTTCAGAGTCGAAGCTCAGTATGTAATTTCCGAAAAACAAGAATGGCACTTAATAGACCCATGTTATTGCCGACAATCGTAGAAGATACACTTTTAAGGGCATTGTTTCCCCATAATGGAGATCCATTTGAAGTATGGATAGATCCTAATGGAAAATTAAGGGGAACTACTTCCCAATTTGAATTAACCGAATCTGTTATAGAAAAAGTTTTAAATGGAGATTGGAGTACGGTGGAGCCTCTTCAAGCCAATATTGATGGAAAATTCTCAGGTACAAATAAATTAACAGAGCCTTTATTCGGCTCTTTTTTGGGCAGATATGATCCCCATTTTCCAAATGGAAGAAACGTACCCATAGTAGAAAACGGACAGAAAATATTAAGGTGTACAAATGCCCCTATAAGTTGGCTATTTCAATGGGCTTTAAGGGGTAAATATGACAGTCCATATTTTAATAATAAAAGGTGTCTTTATAAGTTTAAGGATAGCATCACATTTAAAAAGTTTTTTATCAATATGGATAGCATTGACCACTATGACTATGTAATCCATAACAAATATTGCTATGAACTTAGAACGCCTATTGAATTTTCAGATAAGGTACTTTTCGACATTGCCTATAGGCAACTAGAAGATTATTTTAAAATTTCTGTAAGAAAGGAAACTCATTTTATAAATTGTTTAAAGTTGGTCAGAATTTCGAACGTAGATAAAATTGCAGGAGATACTATTACTCCAATAGAATTTATGCACGAGCCGGATGAAGATCTCTATGACTATATAAAATGTTCTGGTACCTCTATGTCTGATTTAATTACAGCCTTAAATGCGATAAAAACAATCCCATTGGTAATAGATTCAACGAATTATTTAAAAAAAATAAATGTAAATTTTCGCATAAGAAAGATGGCTGGATTGGATTCACTTCAATTAAAACTAAAAGAATATGGCTTAAAGTTAATAGCTTCAAGACAGTTGTTGGACGTACTTGTATATAAAGATAAAGAGTAAAAAGAAGACTGTCAATGTATTTAGACAGTCTTCCATTCCAATTTTTGGAAATTATTGAGCTTTTGCATAACTACTCAATTCTGTTCCACTTGGTTGATATTGTCCTCCTACTATGGAATAGGAGGAGTATTCTTTAATGCAATCATCTCCTGCATCAGAACAACCAAGGTAGTTGGACGTATGTAGTGTTGATGTTGACTGGGCTACACCACTGGAATTTGTAGGAAACCAATAGGTTGTTGCCTTAAAGTTTTTTGCCATTGCCCCACCAATGGCAAGTACTGCCGCTGTTGTCATCACGACGTTGCGGAATTTTCTGTAGTTTTTGTTTTGTGTAACCATGATACACTGTTTTTAAAATGATAAAATAAATATTTTCCGGTAATCCTGTTGGTCACAACCTTGATTTTTAGGTTGGCGGCCGGTGAAAAATCAGCTTGCAGCAACCCGGATCGTTGCGCTGGCTGTAGTATCTTTTTTTGTCAATTGATTGTTTATATAGATACCCAATAGGGCGAGTATCGCGAAGACTATATTAAATACAAGGTGTTGTGTCCACGATAGTCTTTGTAAAAGTTCACCGCATCCGCAGGGCTTTCGTGGAAAGAGATCCATAACGACCATCCCCACATATGCCGTAAACACCGTCATGAGTAACAGACTACCGTATAGTCCCCATTTTCTAGTCCGCTCTGTACATAGTAGCAGGGCAGTGAACACTTCACTAGTTGGGATGCCATAGGTCAAAAGCGGCACCCATTGCTGTGGTAAGGTTTGATTACTCATATCCTTTGCAAATACTTTCAATTCCAATATTTTTTCTAGTCCCGCATACAAGAAAAGCATGAAAAGTAATGCTGTTATAGTCAATAGAATTGTTTGTTTTTTCATCTTGAATAGTTTTGTTTTTGCAAATAGTTTACAGTAGGGTTTTATAATTATAAAACCCATTAAAGACCTACATCCATCAAAAAATTATATCGTTTTTGGCTTCTACATATCGCTGTTTTTTTATTACCTTTGAATTACTTCTGAATACTGTTTTTTTACATCCTTCTGATATATACTCCCGAAAAAGAGGCTCGGGTACCAATAAAAAATCGTTTTTTTTCAAATATTAATTTTAACCATGCGTAAGGTCTTTGTATCCATACGTTTTGTTTATGAGCGAAACTGGGGTAAAAAGTCCGTGCTTTTGAGAAAATGGAGGAAGGAACTAAATACGACGATAGCATGTATTTCAGGGCACTGGCAGATGGTGTCCCTGGCGCATTGGACCGCATCGATAAGGTGTTCGGACCGGCTATTGACGTCTATATCCGCCATTTTATCACGGATGATGTATCCGCGGTAGACTCCACTCATGCAGACCTTTTGGTGAAACTCTGGGAGCAACGCCACCAGATCATAGAAAAGGAGAATCCTGTAAAATGGATGTTCGGCATCGCCCACAAGTTGGCACTCAAAAGTCTGGAAAGGGGAAGATGGTATTTCGTGCAGCTGGAAGAAAATCACTTTGTTGAACATACGGAAACTGTGGAAGATTTGGTGCTGGGAAAAGAACTAGAAGTTAGGGTAAGGATTGCTGCCAAGCAGCTTCCACCCATGGAACGTAAAGTGTTCTTGTTGAAACTGGACACACAGCTCTCCAACGAGGAAATCGCACAAAGATTGGGTATTTCCCGTCAGACCGTCAAAAATGAGCTGTACAGGGCCAGACGAAAAATAGAGCAGTTATTGGGTTACTGTTTTGTATATATCGTTTTAGAAATTTTTAAAAACAGTTAGTATGGAGTGGTATCAAAAAAGAACCAACAAACTTCTGAAAAAATACTTGTCAGGAAAAGCAAATGGCGCCGAGAAAAAAGAATTGGATGGTCTACTAATGCTCTCTGACGAAGAGGCCCTTTACCGCTTTGTGGATGAAGTGAACAAACAAAAGGGATTGCAAGGAGATGTATCGGAAGATTTGGATATAAATGCTATCATAGCAAGGAGTGATAAACGACGTACTCGCAGACGCATGTTATGGTCTGCTGCTGCCATCTTCGGAGTTTTTATTGTGCTCATGGCAGGACTATTTGTAACAAAGAATTCCAATTTAGTTTTGGAAGAGCAGCGTCGCGTAGTGGGGCCATGTTCCCCTGCAATATTCAACCCAGAACTGGACAGCCGCTATTTTGCCTGTGATATAGAGATTAAAGATGTTTTTCAAAAAAAACTGGATGGTAAGGATTTGGGGACTGTCTTGCGTTTCAATAACATTGAATTTTTACAAAAACACAAAGGTGAGCTACAAATAGTCGACCATACAGACCGCCGAGCATCCCGTTCAGAGCAAAGATATCTGACCTTACACACACCACCCAAAAGACAGTTTACTTTGTTGCTGCCTGACGGAATATCTATCCGGCTGGATGGTGGCTCTAGGCTGCAATACCTGCTTAATTCTTCGGATACTTCCATGGTCTACTGCCGATTGGAAGGCCAAGCCTTAGTGAATGTACCGAAAATGCAACAAGGAAAGCCTTTTGTACTGGAAAACTACAACAGTCAATTATTTACCCTGGGAGCACAGTATGCCATACGCTCCGAAATTGGTTATACCAGAGCCGTTAGATTAGGGGGAGAGGTATCACTGGCAACAAGGCAAAATCCGAGAGCTGTGGCTTTGGAAGAAAACTGTAGCGCTATGGAAGTGTACAGTCTCATGGAGGGTAAGGATAAGGGGAGTTAAAGGACTCTTTCTCCTTAGCATCCATAGATAGGGCAACGGCACTCAATTGGACGAAGTCCATCAGACGCTACAATGACGTGTCCGTAAGGGTGTTTATGCTCGAAATGGAAAGATGGTATGGATTCAAAATTGAAAGTATGAAGTGTCTGCCTGCTGACCGTCATATTACTTCATCCGTATGCCAAGAGGCTTCGTTGGAAGAAGTGTTTGCCGCCGTTGAGAAATCCGGCGTTGCGATTTATCATAAATCCGGGATGTGGACCTTTTGTCCGCCAGCAGGAAAGTTGGATAGAGATCTTGAAAATATTACGCATAGTCGCTACAGCATACCATCCCCCAGATTTGCTTCTTTTTGGAGATAACCTATAACTTGACTTGAAAATCGTTGCTCCATAATTTTAATCTTTTAAATATATTTTATTCAGAGGGTAATACCATATTCGTGTAAGAAGGATATTTTCGATATAATGTCAGCCAACTCAATTTATCCAAGGTAATTCTTATAGGATATTTTAATTTTTATACCAAATCATTCCAATATAGTACAAATTAGTTTCCCTCTATTTTGAGAGATATTAAAACGCTGTAATTTTAAGTAAAATGCCATTGTATGAGGACAATCAAACATCGTTTACTTAGAAACTGCCGTCAAGGAATGGATTTTATATGCGCAAACCATTTCGAAGATCCCTTGTATTGGGTGGATAAATTACCCATAATAAATAACTATGCAGACATTGGACAATTTCAAAGACTTGAAAATAGGTGTGCTTCGATTAAAGCTCCAGTAGCGCTTTTCTACAATATACTACCTCGAAGTGTATTTTACTCTTTGTCGGTAGTGTTTTTCCTTCTAGGATTGCAATATCCTAGCACACATAATACCACTCTGCTTATTACCTGCGTTGGCCTTTTTGCCATGCCACATATCCTTACATTAGGAGATTATCATCGGTTTAAGATGTGTTTGAATACCGCTAAAATGTATGCCCATCATCATTTTTCCATCGAGTATTTGGAAGGTATTCAGCAAAACATGACGCAAAAATATAACGACTTTTCTGCAGTGATAAATTCTGGATGCACAAATAAAGTAGATAACGCGCAAAAGAATCTGAAAGAGGATTGCTGCCACATAAGCGAACGGATCAGTTCTTTAGAAAAGAAGTTTGGAGACTCCAAAAAGAGAAGAGACAATTACGGAGCTATTCCACAAGCATTATTGATTAACTTAATTAAAAGAAGGATAAATGATGAACCTTCAACAATAATAGATATCTCAGATGCTGTAAAAAACCTGGAGCGAATTTCCAATGTTGCTAGGAATATTGGCTGTCAACCTGAAAATATTCGTACTGAACTGGAAAACTTTAAAACCATTGGATCGTTATTATCCCAGCCCACCACAAGGCTCAGAAATTGTTTAAAATATTTAGAAAGGATAAGGCAATTACCGGAATACATAAACCAAGAAGATTTTAAAAAACAAACGGAACACTTGTTTCGACAGATAAGAAGTAAAATAAGTCATAGTCGTAAAACAGTGTAAACTAGTAGTTTGTAACAACAGAAATGCATCTTTGTTACCTAATTTGACTAGAGATTCCACCTTTATGTTTTCAAAAATTCAAAACTTAAAGGTATGGAAACTCCAATTTTATTTCCGGTAGATCCTAAAGAATTCTATCAGCACTTAACAGAAATCGTTCGTAAAATTATTTTAGAAACCCGTCCAGTCACACCGTTGGTTTCACCGCCTTTGGGTCTTTCTACAAAGCCACTTTTATCTATTAAAGAGGTTCGTGATCTTTTCGGTATTTCCAGACCTACGGTGGATGATTGGCACGAATTGGGTGAACTCAAAAAAGTTAAGATACGAGGAAAGGTGTATTTTCTGACAGATGATATTCAACGGCTCATTGAAAATTCTAAAAGTAAAGATGGGTCATAGGGTGGATATCCACTACAAATTTTTCCGAGAATACAAGAGTTTAATCCAGTTATGTCAGCTGAACTTGTGGCGGATGAAAAGAAAAAAGGAGGTCATATTTGCCAAATAAAACCTTGAATAAACCTCAGGTATCCGCATACAAAGGTTAATACTCGACCGAGTATAGATACTTCCACTTAATCATACCTTCCAAGGAAGACCGGATACAAAATATCCTCTATAGTCCGATTCTATATATAAGATGTACTTGGAAATATAAGGTGAAATAGAGATTGGATTTGCATCATTTCTGGAAAACATGCATAACAATATTATTAGAGTCAAATCAAATATATGGTCAGATATGGTCAGAAAGTATCCTAGAAGGCCCTAAAAATAGGCTGTATTCTCCGTGTCCTAAAACCCTATTGTTGGAACCCTTGGTTTTCTATAGCAAGCAGGTTGGACGTACTCATGTGAGGTCCAAATTATCTATTCTCTCATGACTGTCGCATTTGTCATTTATTCATTTTCAAATCCAAGTATATGAAAAATAAAACACGTCGTTTAAATATACTCGTTACACCTGATGAGTACCGTAGTATTCACTCGAAGGCGAGGCAATGTGAATTACCCATTTCTCATTTTTTGATTGAAGCATCTAGAAAAGTCGAGATTAAAATGTATCGTAAAACTATTCCCGCTTCTGTCTCTAAAGTAGTGTTAGCATTAACACTTACTGCTTCCAATTTTAATCAATTGGTTCGTCATTTACATCAGGGAAAGATCCAGCACATCACAGAAAATGAACTCAAATATTATGGTGAAAAAATTCTTTTACTGGCGGGTGAAATAAAAAATACACTGCAATAAGCAGATGTTTTTTTTATGCATTCCCAAAGGTTCAACTTTTAAAATTTCTGGTATGATTGCTAAACAAACGACCGCAAAAGCGTCTTCCGTTTCCAATATGGTCTCTTATGTACTTAGAGAAAATGGATTAAAACATCCGGAAGAAAAAGCTCAAATCATTTTCCAAAATGCACTTGTAGGAGAACATACCGATCAAATTGTGGCACAAATGCAGATGGCATTAGGCTTAAATAACCAAAGATGTAGCATGCCTCTTTTTCATGCAATCTTTTCTTTAAGTGAAGGTGAATCCCTAAATGAAGATCAGGAATTACAATTGGCCGCAATGATTATGCAGGAATTTAAACTAGATAAGAACATGTTTTTACTTTGTAAACACAGCAGTCCGGTGAGTAAAGATCACTATCACGCGATCATTGTTCGTCCTCCAATTGATGGTAGACAAGTAGTGAACATGTTTCAGTCCAAGCATAGATTAATGAACATTGCCCGAAAGTGCGAAATGCTATTTCATCTAAAACAAGTCAAGACGCCGAAGACTTGGAAACAGAAATTAAATAGTTCTAATAAAGAAAAACAGCATTGGAATACTCGTCAATTGCAAGCTAGGATGGATTTGAAAAATGCACTTTATAAAGCAACGTCCATGTTGGAATTTATCACACATATGCAAAACTTGGGTTATAGTTTACATAAAGGAAGAGGATTGGGAATTGTACATCAAGCCTCTGGAATATATTTTAAAGCGAGTTCCTTAGGATGTAGTCTTTCTAAAATTGAGAAGATCATAGCCTTTAATAAAAAACAACAGAAAGCTCCAATGAGTTCTTCCCAAGTAGCACAATTAGAAAGAAATATTGCTTTAGCAAAGAGAGGTGTGGATGATGGAACACTTAAATCAACCTTGCTCCACAGAGATAGATTCATGCCTCGTGAAGTTCATCCAACATCTAAAAATAATAATAATACAAGTGCAACTATTGAAACCGTGACAAAAGCTTTGATTGATTATATGATTAGTCCTCTTAAGGTAGATATTGATGGCGTTTATTTTGGTGCGATGGGTATAGATGAGTCAGAAGAAAAAAAGCGACTCAAAGAAAAAAGAAGAATTAAATTATCTATGTAAGTAATCCTTTAATATCCTCACGTTATGAATCTTTCTGAAGTAGAAATCGTATTAAAAGATTTGGTAAAAGAAGTGCAAGAAACCAAAGCGCTTGTTGAAAAAGTAGAACCCTCTCAAGCACAAAATGAGCTTTCCGATTCCTTGTCTTATAGTCTGAGAATACTACCTAAAAAAATGGACCATATGAAAGCTCTTTTAGATTTAGTGGTAAAAAAGGACATTAAAGAGGATAAGATGTTGTGTCAAGAATCCATAGAAAAATTGCAGCGATCCTTAGAGCGTACGATTCAACAATTGGCAGATCCAGAAAACCAAAGGATCCGCCATGAACACAGCTTCAAAGATTGGAAATGGTTGCTTCTTTTATTGTTTTTCATTGGACTATCCATTTTTCTGGGTTGGCGTAGTTTTACACGTTACAATCAATACAACGAACTACTCATAAAGTATGACTATGTTCAACAGGTGGCACCAAACTTTATCAGAGCTGTAGATTCTGTATACAATAGAAATCCATACTATTTTTTAGATCATCATCCTAGAAATTTGGAACAAAACAAAATTCCCGATAAAACTTCTTCCAAAAAACGTAAAGCAAAAAAGAAGAAATAACAAATACTCACCTTTTGTTGTCACATATTTTATACAAATTCGTGACAGTTTATTTTGTGTGCTTATTCCATTCTCTTTTCATTGTAATGATTGTTCTAGTTTAATTTTTTCCTTCTTCTGTTGTAAGATTTTCTGTACCGTTTTTAGTTCCACTAAGCTAAGACGGTTCTCTATAAAAAGTTGGCAGCTTTCGACGGCATATGCTCACTACGCTCCGCTATTCCACGTACTGCCTTCTTTTTAGAGAACCGCCTTTTATCGCTGTTACACAAAAACAGTACATCATGAAAACTTACAACTCAACAGCAACCAGAGAGAATGAACCTCATTGGTCTGCATTACAAGAAGTTCAACTATCTTATCGCAACAAAATAAAAGCTACGCAAAGACCTAAAATCAATATGGCGGAAGATGCATTAGCTCTTTTTAGATCCGTTTGGAATGAAGATGAAATGGAACTTGTTGAATCTTTCAAAATGTTACTTATGAATAATGCTAACAGAGTTCTCGGTGTATACCACGGATCTACAGGTGGTACTGCTGGCACTATTGTAGATATTCGCATTCTACTTACGGTAGCTTTAAAATCTAATGCTTGTAAAATTATTGTGGCACATAATCATCCGAGTGGAAATCTTACACCAAGTCCTGCTGATCTGAAGATCACTGAAAGATTGAAAGAAGCTGCTAAGTTAATGGATATTACACTATTGGATCATCTGATTATTACCACTAATAGTTATCAATCTTTTGCAAACGAAGGACTCATATGATTCCTTCATTTTTTCATAACTGTATTAAATCCTATTTTAATATATATCATAGAACCGTTCCATTGAAAATATTAAAATATTTTTTATCTTTATCAAATACATGGTTCCATAAATTTATCTAAGTGTGTCTGCGCTTGGTTTTGATCGATTTTCATTTTTTGTACATTTTTTTCTGAAATTAGAATTTTAGAAAACGTGGTTCATATGTAGAAACACATGAGCATTTTTTATATACTGCGATTAAGCGTAATATTTTTGTCTTACCATTTACTTTCTTATAAAGTAAAACTATGATTGTTTTACAATTGTTGTGAGGGACTAAACTATTGTGAATTGATAATTATCAATACATAATACAAAAAGGAAACAATATTTATATACAATGTAACAGGAGTGATAGATTTTATTGAATTATAATATTAATTTCACGATACAATCATAACTATAACCCGAGATTAGAATTAAGAAACAGTTTAGGAATTGTCGATTTAGCTTGAATAAAAATTAAATAATGATGTAGAACTTAATGCTAATGCTAAAATAAATTATAGTGTTAGAAAGGTTATTAGTTGATTTAATAGAATTTATTCATCAAACATAAATCACTTCTAATGAAACACATTTACATTTTAATTGCATTAATTTATTTAATTAGTGTGCCAAAACTGAATGCACAAATTTCAGGTCCGGTATCAAGGGTCTATGCAAATAGCCAAACAAATAGCTCTTGGGGGCTGGGTGCAGGTGGTATAAGTTCTGCGGACAATGCAATAGACAATTCAAGCAGTACGGCAAGTTCACTAACAATAGGATTAGCCTTAGTGGCTGGAGGCTATCAGCAGATTTTAACATTTGCAAGTGCCGTGCCAGCAAATACGGCAATTCATGTAAAAGTTGGAACCGTCGCTTCAGGCGTTAATGTCGGAGGCTATACAATTGTTGCAGCACTCGATGCCAATGGGACTCAGATATCTTCTACTGGTAATGTTTCTGTAATAGGCTTGTTGGGAGGCGAAAATACCAATGAATATGTAATAACAAATACAGTAGCAGTAAAAAGCATAAGAGTAAGATTAGGATCAACAGTAGGACTTGGTATTACAGCAAATGTTTATGGAGCTTATTATGAAATATCATCTACGGGTTCTTTACCTACGACACCATTTGATGTTCTTGCTGGCACCGAAACAACTTCTTTGCTTAATGTAGGAAGCGCTTTATCATCGGTACTTAATCCATATAATTGCATAGATGGAGATACCGCTACAACAGCTACTCTTTTCGCCGCAGCAAATATTGTCGCCCAACAACAGGTTACAGGCTTGTTTGCTGGATTGTATCCTAGCGGATCTTATGCACATGTATTGATAGGAGATCCAGGAACTTTATTGAGCTTATCATTGATAAATGGTCCAATAACTGTACAACTTTTAAATAACGGAGTCGTAGTTCAAAGCACAGAAAGTACTGGTTGGAGTCTAATCGATCTAGAATTACTGGGAAGCAATACATCCAAAGGATGGTTAAACATTCCCGCAACGGCTTCTTTTAACCAAGTTAAGGTAATTAGCAATAGTAATATTGCAGGCTTGCTTCAATCATTTAATGTATACGAAATAACAAGGGATTATAATACAAGTGTTTTACCTGTAGACTATAGTAAAGAGCTAAATGCGGTTTATTCTGATAACAAAGTTAATCTTAGTTGGATTACCGGGGTCGAGATAAACAATAGTTATTTTTCGGTAATGAGAAGTCTGAATGCAACGGATTGGTCTCAAATTGGAAAAGTTGCCAGTCATTTTTCAAATGGTAGTGGAAATGGATCAAGTTACAATTTTGTAGATAATACCCCTAATAGTGGAGTAAACTATTATAGATTGATACAATATGACTTAGATGGAAAATCAGCTCTTAGTAAAATAATCTCCATCAATATTCAATCAACACTTCAACCCGCCATTAAAATTTATCCTAATCCAACAACTGACAGAGTGAATATTGATAATGTACCTAGTGGTAGCTTGTATAAAGTTTTTGATTTGAGTGGTAAAATTATTCTCACGGGAACACTAAATACATCTCCTGGGTATATTTCATTATCAAATGTTAAATCAGGTATAGTCATAATTGAATTATTTAGCCCGAAGGGAATAAAAATAGGTAGTTATAAAATAATTAAGAATTAGTTTTGAAAATTAAAATTTAGAAGATCCGCCAGAGATGTCTATCTCTGGCTTTTTTATTACAATCCAAAACATTAAACTAAATTAGGAATTGTTTATTTTTACGCAGCATTTATATAACTTAAGAAGATATGGATATAGAAAGACTTTAGTTTTATTATAAAAGATGAATTTGATTAAAAATCCAAAATTCCTGAATAGCCACACTTATAATATTATTTGAATCCAAGATGTTTCTGTTATTGTATAAAAGTTTTTAATGGACGGCATCTTAGTATTAAGTTTCTTAAAATCAAGCAAGATTTAAATAATATACAAATTAATTATCCTATTTGAATGTATTAACAAAGTTACAAATACGTTTTAATGTTGGTCTCCATAGACATGGAGCCCCTTTAAGTTTTTTTTCTTTCTATGTAATGCGTAAAGTTATTGATTATTTTATAAATAAAAAGGATCCTAGATAGAAATCCAAGATCCTGAATAGCTTTTAGATATCAATATGAGTTGCAAATTTATTATTTATTATAAAAATAAAAAAGGCCCTAATGGATATCGGGGCTAATAACTAACCGTTTATGAAAATAACTAATTACAATACTATAAAGGTAAGAATTTACCATGTAAAAAAAAGGCTTAACAGTATTTTGAATCCTAGAAATTTACTTCTCCTATCTGTTTTAAATATGAAAATGCGACACTTTGACTTGAACGAATTTTAGCTTAAATCTGATGAAAATAGTTTGTTTAAATAAGTTGATGGAATAAAAATGATAATTTTAAAATGGGATATTATATTTTTTAATGAGTTCATCTTTGAACTCAACCAAAAAAATTGGGTCTTTGGATTTATCTTTCCAAAATATTTTTGAGTGGGAATGTTTAAAAGCATTATCCGACACGTCTTCTATATAATCAATATCTTCACTATTTATTTCAACATATTCCCATTGCCCCTGATCGAACCACACTTCGTTTATTGCTTTTTTTACTCTTAAAATCATCACTCTGCCTTTAGGTCTGTAAATGTAAAACTAATTATTTTGCCACTTTATTGTGTGGCGTTTTTGACTATAATAATGAAAAAGGAGTAAATAAATGATCTCTTTCTTTGACTCTCTTTCTTTGACGCTCTTTGTTCTAAGAAAAATAATTGTCGGAGGATTTCAATTAGAAAGAAAGAGAAAACAATAGCAGTTTTTGTAAAAATGAGAGGCTACTTATGTGAATGGATTTATTTATCTTTTTTTTGAGGTTTGGAAGTTATTGCTAGAAAAATGGCTATTGAAATACAAATTATTATGGATACAATCATATGTAAATTTTAATTTTTAAACTACTATATTATAATCATTTAATATTGAATAATCAAATCTAATTACCATATCTGCAATATTCATACTTGTTACCGAATTTATAACCTGAATATTATAACCAGAATAATGATTTGTTTATTAACCAAATGGTGAGGGGTATATATCGGTTAATTCAAGAAAAAGTAAGTAAAATTAAAAATATTTACAGTAGGTTAGTAGTCTGGATGTTTTCACATTCAGGCTTTTTCATTAACATTTTAATTCAGATAATTATATTAAATTTATAAATCATAAATTGTAGAATAATGCTTCATGTGTGTCGACACAAAGGGTTGTAGTAGTTTAAAATGAAGATAATCCAAATGTTTTTACATTTGGATTTTTATTTAAACCTATGTATAGAAAATTATTATATCAAAAAAGTTATAGTTCTAATTGAAAAAAAATAAATTTTTTTATATAATACTCACTAATTACCAAAACTAACTGTAAAGTCTTTACTATTTTATACATCCCATTTCCAATCTTTAATATCTGGCATATCAATGCCGTTTTCATCGATATAGTTTTTGTGCAAAATGAGTTGATCTTTCATTTCTTGTTTGAGATAATCTGCCGTTTGTTCGAGCATTGGCAATCTGTCAAGCGCATCCAATACTAGATGGAAACGATCCATTTCGTTCAAAACTGTCATATCAAATGCGGTGGTAATAGTGCCTTCTTCTTTGTAACCACGCACGTGGAAATTGTTGTGATTCGCACGTTTGTAGGTCATGCGATGAATCAACCAAGGGTAGGCGTGGAAAGCGAAAATCACGGGTTTGTCTTTCGTAAACAAGGCATCAAAATCCGCATCTGTCAAGCCGTGTGGATGTTCTGTGTGTGGTTGCAATTTCATCAAATCCACAACATTCACAACTCTGATTTTCAAGTCTGGACAGTTTTTTCTTAGAATAGAAACCGCCGCCAATGTTTCTAAAGTTGGTACATCACCTGCGCAAGCCATTACCAAATCAGGTGTTCCGCCTTGATCATTACTCGCCCAATCCCAAATGCCGATGCCTTTGGTACAATGCAAAATCGCTTCGTCCATATTCAACCATTGCGGAGACGGATGTTTGCCCGCAACCATCACATTGACATAGTGTTTGCTACGCAAGCAATGATCCATTACAGAAAGTAAGCAATTGGCATCCGGTGGCAAATACACACGCACAATAGAAGCTTTTTTATTAACCACATGGTCGATAAATCCTGGATCTTGGTGCGTAAATCCATTGTGGTCTTGTCGCCAAACGTGGGAAGCCAAAAGGATATTCAAGGACGCTAATTTTCTGCGCCAAGGCAATTCGTTAGTAACTTTCAACCATTTTGCATGTTGGTTAAACATAGAATCGATGATATGGATAAATGCCTCGTAGCAATTAAACAAACCATGTCTTCCAGTTAACAAATAGCCTTCCAACCAGCCTTCGCATTGGTGTTCGCTCAACATTTCGATGACGCGTCCTTCCTTTGCCAAAAATTCATCCGTATTCAAAGTATCGCCTTCCCATTGACGGTTAGTCACTTCAAATACAGCGTTAAGTTTGTTGGACAAAGTTTCATCTGGTCCGAATATGCGAAAGTTTCTTTTTTCCATATTTTCTTTCACCACATCCCGCACAAAAGTACCCGTAACTAAAGTGTCGCCTGGTCCGGTTTGTCCACGATGACTTAATTGTAAACCATATTCTTTGAAATCAGGCATAAAAAGATCTTTCAACAAAAGGCCTCCATTGGTATGCGGATTGCTTCCCATCCGTCTTGTGCCCGTCGGTGCTAAGTCTTGCAAGTCTTGATTTAATGTACCTTTCTCATCAAATAATTCTTCTGGATGATAGCTTTTCAACCAATTTTCCAACAATACAAAATGTTCTGGATTACCTATAGGATCGGCAATAGGCACTTGATGTGCATGAAATGAATTTTCGATAGGCAAACCGTCCACAAATTTTGGTCCAGTCCAACCTTTTGGCGAACGCAAAACGATCATTGGCCATATCGGTCTTGTAGTATCGCCATCAGCGGCTTTTTGTTTGATCGCTTTGATTTCAGCCAATACAATTTCCATTGTTTCGGCCATTTTTTGATGCATTATTGTTGGCTCATTTCCTTCAACGAAATAAGGTTTCCAGCCATAACCCAAGAATAGATTTTCTACTTCTTCGTGTGAAATACGCGCCAACACGGTTGGGTTCGCAATTTTGTATCCGTTCAAATGAAGAATCGGCAAAACCACACCATCGTTTTTGGGATTTAAAAATTTGTTGGAATGCCAAGCCGTTGCCAATGGACCGGTTTCTGCTTCGCCATCGCCCACGACGCAAGCTACAATCAGATCTGGATTGTCAAACGCAGCACCAAAACTATGACTTAAAGAATAGCCCAATTCGCCACCTTCGTGAAATGAACCTGGGCACTCAGGCGATACATGACTAGGAATCCCGCCAGGGAAAGAAAATCGTTTGAATAATTTTTTCAAACCGCTTTCATCTTGGGTAATTTCGGGATAGGTTTCACTATAAGTTCCTTCCAAATACGTATTGCCGACCAATGCTGGACCACCGTGTCCTGGACCGGAAACGTAAACCATATCAAGATCGTATTTTTTAATGACACGATTCAGATGCACGTAGATAAAATTCTGTCCGGGCGTCGTTCCCCAGTGACCAAGTCGCAAACTTTTGATGTCGTCTTTGGACAATGGTTTACGAAGTAGAGGATTGTCTTTGAGATAAATTTGTCCCACTGCCATATAGTTGGCTGCGCGCCAATAGGCATCCATTTTCTGTAAAAGTTCGGGGGTAATATCCGAACCGTCCCATGTTTTTATAGTGTCCATATTGATGGATTTAATGGTTTTAGTAAATGTCTTATGTAAACTCCAAGGCGTTTTCGGCTAGGATGATTTCTTCATCTGTTTTTATGACGAAAACTTTGATAACACTGTGTTCTGTTGAAATGATAGTTTCGTTGTTATTGTTTTTATTTTCATCCAAACTCAAGCCTAAATAGGAAAGTTTTTGGCAAATGCGTTTTCTGATTTCGGGTGAATTTTCCCCAATACCACCAGCAAAAACGATGGCGTTTATGCCTTCCAAAATCGCTGCATAACTGCCTATATATTTGACGAGATTGTAACAAAAAAGATGAATCGCATCTTTTACTTTTTCGTTCTTGTTTTCTTTTTCCAACAATGTGCGCATATCGCTGCTGATTTCTGACAAACCCCATAGTCCTGACTTGTGATTAATCAATCCACGGACACGTCTTGCAGGTAGTTTTTCTTGACGAATGAGATGCAGTAAAATACCCGGATCAATATCGCCACAACGCGTACCCATGACGAGTCCTGCCGTAGGTGTGAAGCCCATACTTGTATCGATGCATTGACCGTTTTTGATCGCTGCGATGCTTGCACCATTGCCAAGATGGGCAAAAATCATTTTTCCAAAACTGACTAGTTCAGGTTGTAAAGTTTTTATTTGACGCAACAGAAATGTGTAGGACAAACCATGAAAACCATAACGTCTAATGCCTTGTTCATAGTACGCAATTGGTAACGCATATAGCTTTGCGACCTTGGGTAAATTTGTGTGAAAAGAAGTGTCAAAACTGGCTACTTGTGGAATTGTAGGAAAATGTTTTTGGAAAATCTCAATCACCTTAATGGCTGCAGGCAAATGGTCTTCATCGTAATCAGTCCAAGAACGCAATTCCTGCAAAAGCGTATCATCAATCAATCGTGGAAAATGATGATGACCTCCAAATACAATACGATGTCCGATAGTGGATACATCTTCCATACCGACGTATTTTTGCAAGTATTCCAACAATTTAATAGTGGATTGGGTATAATTGGACCGATTAATTTTTTCAGAAAGGAATGTTTGTCCATTTGCCCATTTCATTTCCAAATGCGAATTATAGTCTCCAATACGGTCGATTTGTCCTTTGATTTCTAGTATAAGTTCTTGGTCGTTGACAGTGTAAACTGCAAATTTTATGCTCGAAGATCCACCGTTCAATACCAATACTTTTTTAGCGGTAATTTGCATAAACTATGTTTCTTATCAAAAACTTTTGAAGCATCTTAAAGATACATTCATTTTCTAAATTTATATAATATTTTAACCTATAATTTCCTTATAAAATATACAAATAAAATTGTTGATGAGCGAATTATTCCCATTCCATAAGAGGGGACATGATAATATCTTGAACATGTTGTAAAAATATTTAACATGATAAATCATACCTTTAAGAATTAACGTAAACTTTGTCTTTTACATTTCCGTTAAAATGTTCGCTTAATTCAATAATTTTTTCATTACAATAAAGATTTACATATTTGTTGAACATTTGTTCTGTAGAGTGCCCTGTAGCTAACATTAGCAGCGTAGTGGGTATTTTACCATAGAAGTTCGTTGCAAAACTCCTTCTTCCTATATGACTTGATAATGCCTTCCATTTTGGGAACTCAGCGTAAAAGCAGCGAAAATGTTTTCTTTTATTGCAAAATACATTAGTATTGATACCAGATAGTTGAGCTATTCGTTTTATCTGTAAATTGTAATTTACCAAATCCAGCTTGGGAGGGAATAAACCATTATTTTCATTCAAAATCTTAAGGACAAAAGGATGTAGTGGCAAAACAATATTTTTACCAGTTTTCTTTTGGACAAACTGAATACATTTTTCATTTTGGATATCTACAAAGTTTGAACTGCTAAAATTCATAAAATCAGAAAATCGCTGTCCTGTATAACAGCTTATCAATAACCATTGTTTTGCAGAATATAGATTTTGAGGAACCTCCTTTGCCTCAATCTTTTTGATTTCTTCTTCATTTAAAGTAATAATAGCTTTCGTCTTTATTTTAAAACGAGGGCATTTTATTTCATAATTTTTTGTTTTCATTCCAAGTGAACTGCAAAAATTTAAAATGGTTTTAAAAAAAAGAACACTCCTTGTGATTGTACTTTGGCTGTATTGCTCTGAAATACAGAAAGAAATAAATTTTTGGATAATTTTATTATTTATTTCTAATATTTTAAAGCGTTTACATTCACTACCTTCAAAAAGTTTTATCAATTTTAAAAAGACATTATACCTTTTAATAGTAGAGATGCATAGTTCCTTTTTTTTGATTTGAATATATCGTTGCAGAAAAAATAAAAATGTATTATTCTGAACATTTGTTTTATGTCTATTTTCAACGAGTTTTAATAATGCTTTTTTCATTTTCTGAGGGGGGATAGTATCAGAAAATTGTGAGTATGTTATTCTTAAATCATTAATTAAATCAATTAAAGATCGATGTTTTTTCTTGTATCGATCTGTTGGATGTTGCAAAGTTTTGTTCCAATCTTTTTTAAGAATGTTAAAGGGCAATCGTAGGTTAATAGGTTTATCTTCAAAATTTGTAAAAAATTGTATCAAAACATTATGTGTGTGAATTGTATTATCATCGATAAAACATCTGTATTTCATATATCTGCTTAAAATTTAGAAAGTTTTATCAAGCACAAAAAGTAGTCCATTCTAGACTACTTTTTTGCTTAATTATTGATAATAATCAACGATTATTTCTAAAACTTACAGCAAATAATTGCTTTGGTATTAAACGTAGCATAGGATAGTTTATTGTCAATTTTTGTCATTTTTTTGTATAAAAAATATAACGGATTGATAATTAATTTATTAAAATATCAAAAGTGGTCTAGAATGGACTACTTTCTAAGAAGAGGATATTTTAATAAAATAGTTATCGAAATGAATAAAAAAACAATAAATATTAAAGCACTAAATGGCTTGATTACAAAATTATTTACATCTAAGCGCGCATCGATTCCCATATGTAAGGCCTGCGGAGCAATGCAAGACGACATTGAAGGTCCTCTTTTGTGCTGTCAAAGTAAGAGTGGATCATTTTGCCATGATAATATTAGTACTCTAAAACTTTCCTATGTTGTATATCAGAAAATACTTGATTTTGTCTATAATGATGAAAAAAGCTATAAAGAACTGATAAAATTAATAGAAGATACTGAGGTTAAACACATTGATCAAATATTTTATTATGGATCAACAAAATTAGAAAAATAACAGTATGCAGACCTCTCATAATTGGTTCTTCTCAATCTAGAGGGCGTGCAAACAAAATGAAAGATTAATATTTCAAAACGAGCGTCTAGAGACTTTATTGATCAAAGGTACTTTTTGTATAAAGTATGATAATAACATTTATGATCCAATTTATTATAGGTTTCATTATTGGTTTTATAACATGCCTTCTATGTTTAATAGCCATAAGCATTAAAGACGGAACAAAAGGACGTAGTCAATTATCCCATGATAGTTGTGAGAACGAATACTTAAAAGAATCAAACAAGTAGACTCCTTCCAAAAGGACGTTGATTACTTTAGTTTTGTTTAAAGGAGCTCTCGTTTTAACCACAAATCTTTTATTTTCATTGCTTGTTGTACTTGGGTCGCTTTCACATAACGACGGAATGACTTTTCTGTCTTGTGACCACTTATTGCCATGATTAAGTCAATAGGTGTGCTTTCTAAATATTCGTTAGTACAAAACGACCGGCGACAGGTATGCGAACAGACCCACGCATATTTGGGACGGATTTCTGCGATGGTTTGATTTCCTTTTTTGTGTACAATTTTAATAGGAGTATCAAGCCCGGCCAACTTTGCAACCTCTTTGATATACCGATTAAATTCGGGATTGGTAGTCTGTGGCATCTGCATATTGTATTTACCAATCAGGATTTTTTGTATTTCAGGGCGCATAGGTACGACAACTATAGCTTTTGTCTTTTCCTGAATTACATGTAGCATTCCGTCTCTGATTTCTTCCGGACGTAGTTCCGAATAATCGCTGAAACGAAACCCTGTCAAACATCCAACGACAAACAGGTCTCGGTATTTTTCCAAATGGGTATGCTCAGACAAATCAAGATGATAAATTTTAGCAATTTCCTTCCAGCCAAGATAAATGGCATCCACTTCTTCATTTATTACTTTCAGAAAACTGACATCAAAGAAGGGAATGATCTTTTTGCGCATCCTGTCCAACAGAAAGTTCTTGAGGTATTTGATAGTCTTGCCAATCGTGTTTATCCTTAGCCCGATGATAGGTGTCTTACGTCTCTGCATTTCAATCTTGTGTGTGAGAAAATACACAAAGTCCTCGTAGAACTGTATATCAATAGATTCAAAAGTGATAGGTTTCTTCAAAAACTCCTGATAACATTTGAGATGATGGGACATGGAACGTATTACCGTGATGGTAACGGGCTTGACAACTTTGCTTTTACTTTTCATATAGTCATCAATATGTTCAAAGAAATCTTTTTCTCTGACTGGCTTTGGTTCTATAGTCTCAACTATTTCACCCGCATGAAAATGTGCTTTCAAGAAAACAATTGGATCCTGACCACTATGTTGCGCTTTCAGAACTAGGTCTTCTGCCTTTCGAAACTGCCCACGCAAAAGCGTTTCCAGTTCCTCCACTTTCCCATACATGATAGGGAGATCTTTTGAGATCTTGGAACTTTTCCTATTCCAATAAATTGGAGGAATGGAAACGTCTGTTTTCAATAAAGTTCTTTTTTCAGAACTATGACAGTACTGAATGAAAATGGGAGCGGAGCCATCTTTACGGACTTTGCTTTTCTTACAAATGAGCTTAATGGGTAACGACATGGTTTGGTCTATTTTTTGGTCTATCAAATTATTGCCAACACATGTAAAGGTCGTAAATGTTATTCTGTGTAAAAGTTGTAAGTATTTAAAAATCAATACCTTAAAGTAAGGTATCGTAAATTGTTGTAAACTCTGATAAGCCAACTGCGTTCCCGTCCGGTCCGCATTATTTTTAGTATAAGCTCTTGATATTCAGGAGCTTATTTCATTTTCTGCCGAGCATATTGTCGAGTTGCTCCAGACTGCTATAGAAATCCATTATTTTTCTTCGTTGTTAAAGGTCGGAATTTTTACTAACTTTAGGAAAACTCTTTACCATGGAAATATTGAACAATAATGACGTTGCATGGAGTAGGACCAAAAAACTACACCCATTTTGGCAGGAGAACATCAACCTTTATCGATTCTTGGGGCTTCCGTTTATTACGGTAGCCTCGACCAACGCCTATATTGAGGTAATTGAAAACCGGTTTGGGTATGACAAAGCAAGGTTTTCGGTTATAAAGGACCGGATACTGATAGGAAGGAGAATGCGGATTAACTTTTTAAAGTTTGCTTTCTCTATATTCCTGTTAAGTGTTTGTGCTTGGTATATTCACAATGATCCTACTCATTGGAATATATTCTTGTTTACGTTTATTTCTGTGGCTTTCTCTATTTATATTTCCTATTTTTATTCAATTGAAAGTGAATTTAAGAAAACCGTTCATATATTGTTCAGGAGGACTGCAAAGGAAGAACATGAAAGCGTAATGAATGAACATACTACCCTTGCGGCGAAGAAGTTGGAATCATCAACACATGATTTACGTCAGGTAGTTGAAGTGTTTGAATTACAGAAAGAAAAGAACGCCCGTTCCAAAAATGCGATCATTGTAGTCGTTAATGACAGAACATTTGAATTTGCTTCCAAGGAAATCTTGCTGATTGAATATTTCAAGGATGAGGTAAAGGATTACAAATCAGGAGAGATGAAAATCAATTTTCATGGGTTTAGGCATGCTGATATCGTATCATCAATAATGACAAAATATCAACTGGAATATAAGGAACAATCCTTGTTGGGCAAGTTACGGAGAATGTCTTTTCTTAATTTGAACATTAATAAAAAAGCCAAAAACAAAGATATCAATTCTCAAAAAGTTAGAGAAATTCAGGATTATTTAATCCTAGCTGGCTATAACAGGGCTGAAAATAGATTAAAGAAACATGTTGATACTGAACGGTTATAACCTTAAGGTTGTAGTTGATGGTAATAATTATGTTTCCGTAAGAAAGACTATTCTATAGCTAGATTGAACTGCTTTTTTATTGCCTCCCCAAAAAAATTGTGGGAACAATGGTCATTTCGGAACTAATTGTGGTCAATGTGATGGTTGGATCCTGTGTATTATTTGTGGGATCAGTTTCGTCTCCATATAAATGCGTATTTATGGGTTTAGCGCATTTAAACACACTTTTTACCTCAACGTTCACTTCAATTTTTTGCATAAATGATGGTTTTAATTGAATCCAATTTCCATTTTTTTGATATATATAATTTAAAAATCCCCCCAAATACATGGAAGTGAGCACAAGATTATATTTTTTGCGGCATGAGGACTATTTTTGGACTTATAAATGGTTCTCGTTATGACGAGGGAAATAAGAAATCATATTATTGGTTGGATAATATACATAGGTTATGAATCCTCTTTATTGGCATTTAGCGGTGCCACCAAAAGTCCTATATTCAATTATCTTGCTTATTATATAGTCTATATTTTATTGTTTTATTCCTTCTACATCCTTTTAAGGATAGTGGAAGGACATAAATTTTATGTACTTAAACTGATAACAGGAACCCTTTTTATATTGCTTTGTTATCATTTGGCCAGGGGCATAATCTATAACCTGCTTCTTAAAGCTGGTAACCGGCAAGGCTATTGGAACTATTTGCGGGAAACAAATTTCGGAGTCTATACGGCGAGGGCTACTTTATTTATGGGACTTAGTTTTGCTACGTGGAAAGCAACATTTGCCTACAAAAAAGTAAAGGAAAATGCATCCTTACGGGAAGAACAACTTGAACTTGAAAGCGAATTGACGTTGGCTGAAATCAAATACCTTAAGGCTCAGATCAATCCGCATTTTATATACAATACCCTTAATTATTTGTATTATGGTTTGGAAAAGAAAGACGAACAGAGGGCACGAGCTTTGTTATTACTTTCTGACGTTTTACGTTATAATATTACCGACATACCTCCATCTGGATTTGTACCTTTAAAAGGGGAAGTTAAGAATATCTTTGACCTTCTAAAACTGGCCAAGCTAAGATTTGAGGGCCATTGCTATTTCACCGCAAAAGTCACGGGCAAGATAAACGGATATGTTATTATTCCCATGATCCTCGGTACGCTTGTTGAAAATGTGTTTAAACATGGGGACATATACGATCCCAAAATACCGGCGGAAATTTATATTACCATTGATGATGGCAATCTGGTTTTCATTACGAGGAATAAAATAAAGAATGCCAAAACAAGGGATGACAGGCCAAATACAGGTATAGAGTTTGCGCGGAGAAGATTAACAATGTACTACAAAGATCATTTTTCTCTTGATGTAGGCGTACGGAATAGTATTTTTGAAACGGAATTAAAAATTTTCCTATTATGATCAATTGCTATATTATTGACGATGAGATTACCTCCATCAAAATTCTGGAAGGGTATATTAAACGAACACCAATGCTCCACTTAAACGGCTATGAAACCAATTCCATATCGGCTTCTCAAAAAATGAGCTTAATGGAAACTCAGCCAGACCTTGTTTTTCTTGATGTTGAAATGCCGGGCTGCAATGGAATGGATATGGCGGAACAGTTTGCCAAGAATTGTAAAATTATTTTCATTACGGCATACAGTCATTATGGCGCGGACGCCTTTGACAAAGACGCAGTCGACTTTCTATTAAAGCCCTTTTCCTATGAGCGGTTTATGAGATCTATCAGGAAATATAAGGCTATGGAGTCCAATTGCAAAGAGTCTAACCAAGAAGGCTTCGGAGGTCTGTTTATGAAAGCCGGGAAAAAAGGGATACTTGAAAAAGTAGATCTGGAAAATCTAGTATGTATTGAAGCAGCTAGGCATTTTTGTACCCTATTCTTTCTTAACGGGGAAAAAAGAACCATTTATCGGTCTTTGGCACAGGCTGAAGAGCAACTTCCTTCCAACTTCAAAAGAATCCAACGCTCTTTTGTGGTTAACATGGATAAGATAAGAAGAGTGGAAGGAAATACCATTTACCTTGAAGGTCTAGTCAAAGGCCCTATCGTTTGTGGTCAGGAATATAGGGAAGAAACCAGGCTGTATCTCAATAAGCGGCTCCTGTAGCCAGTTGTTGCTTATTGGTTTCATTTATTCCTTATCTACTCCGTATGGTCTTTTGTCCTATGAAAAAGCGAAATGTAATGCTTCCACATAATATAGTGCACGATCATTTCCTGCCGCCGGAAATCGCAGACAAGGATCCGGTTAAGCTGCATATGGACAAGCGAAGGCAGGATGGAAAATAAATCCGATATTTCTTTATTAAAATCGAAGCTTTCCAAACTAGCCTGAAAACGGCGGAATTCGTCCTTAACGATTTTATTGCCATCAAGTGAATGGTGCAGCAGGGTCATCACGTTACGGAATTTTCGGAAAACCGGTTGTAATTCCCTGTATATTTCCGTGTGCTGCTGCAGTTCCGCACGCAGGCTTTCATAAGACTTTTCGTGGAATACAGCTTTTTCTTTCAGCCCCAGCCCCATCTTATCGGTAAGCACATTGATGGATTGGAAAACAAGCGCATAATATTCCGGTTGGTCCCAGTTACGTTGACAATAATGCAGATAACAGGCGGCCAGCCTGCTGTCAATATGGAAAAATGTTTCTGCATTTATGATATTTTTACCATAGCGCTCCAGTTCCCTTTCATAAGGTACTGTTTGTATTTGGGAAACGGTGCCTGCGCTTTCCAATTCCGCGAA
This sequence comes from Rhizosphaericola mali, assembly GCF_004337365.2. Classification (GTDB taxonomy): domain Bacteria; phylum Bacteroidota; class Bacteroidia; order Chitinophagales; family Chitinophagaceae; genus Rhizosphaericola; species Rhizosphaericola mali. The sequence continues at coordinate 615,562 of NZ_CP044016.1, forward strand.
AACAGCATGGCATTTTTCCATTACCTCTTGCAACTGCCCTTCTTTAACCAGAAATCTTAACCGAATGTGAAAGCCATTGTCATTGTAACGTATAAAGAACCATTTTGAGATTATATCTGCATTTTCCAGTTCCGTCGAAAGAGGAAAAATGTAATTGCCAATGATATTATTTGCACTACCCTCATGGCAATATATTTTGTAATACAACCAGCCGTCCTGGGGATAATTGGTACGCTTGGGTAAAGTACTTGTTGTTTCTTCTAATATCCCCCCGTCCAATGGGCGGTATGTCTCTTGCCGGTTATACAGCTGTGCAATGAACTGGTTAATGTAGTAGTTGCCCGAAGTATCCTTTATATTTTTTTCTGCCGGAGGGCCAGCAAACGGAAATTCTCTAAGGATGGTAACCGCAGGTATTTTGTTTTTGTATATGCCAGAAAGAACCCCGAGATCTTTATCCTGGCTACTGTCAATTACTATTTGCCTGTCTGCGCCTGTGATAGCAAATAATCTTGGAAGCCCCTTTTTTTCTATCCAGTTCCTGATTGCATCCTTGGACATTTGTACGAGATCTTTCCATTCCCCTTTACCGATATGCCATTCTTCCAGAGAAAGTACCGTATTGTTGTATTCTATTCTGGGATAATGTTTAAGACCGGGGAAAATATCCTTTAGATGAAAGGAATAAGCGGATCTAAGTCCTTGTCCCTGTATATCACAAAGAAACCGGAAAACTGGCAAATCACTGATACTATGGTTATAGGCCGAATCCAGCCGAGGGATGATCCTCTTTTTTAGCTGTTTGGACCAAAGGAAAATTTCATTTCCCCTGACGGCAACAAAAAGGTCATTGACCGCAATCCTGTGGCCGCTGTCAACACCGCTTCCTGTCAAAATCGGTATTTCATAATCCCTGATGGCATTCCTGCGCTCAATATTAGCAACATGGGAATCGGAAAAATGGACGATTTCAGCAAAAATGACCTCAGGATTATGGCTGGATTCCATTTCTGCGAGTAACATGGCCTGGTGGCCAATTTCCTCATTAAAGGGCGTAAAACGCCCTATCAGATTCATCGAACTTACTCCTCCGGCACTCTCTATATATGTTTTACCGTCATTGCATCTACGGAAAAGAACCGATATCCCGGGGGCGTCAGAACCTATTCCATTTTTATCCTTCGCTTCTTCTTCAAGAATGGCAATATCCGCTTCTTCAAGCTTAATTATCCGGTTCCCGCTGCATAATTTGTTTATTAAAAATTTTACAGTTTCTGACCAGAAAAGGGTCTGTTCACTGGAGGATTGCCCATTCCATTTAACCCCATTTGTCAATACGGAATCAGCCGGTATTTGCAGGAGGTCTCCATAACCAATCCCAAATTCCGGGTCAAGTGCCTCCATAAGGGGCATAGAACGCCTGTCAAATTTTTCCAGAAAGCGCTTTCTGAATTTTTCCAGAGAAGGCAATTCCCGACAAGGAATCAATAAACGGCCCACTTTCAGTCCATCTATTATATCCATTTTAACTTCTTGGCTCAAGCCCCCTTTTAGAACCGGCCTTTCCATATTCAGGTATACCGTTTTGTTTTGAAAACCATTATACAAATTATTGAATTTAGGGATACTATATTTACCGTTATGCATATTATTGGAAATAGCCAAGCTATCCCTGTTTAATAGTATGGAATAATCCCTACCAGTGATATTTGGCAATCCTTCAGGAAGGAGTACCTGGACATATAGAAGTTGCATTAATATATCCAGTGCATAATCTAATTGCTGGTCAAGGATTTTGGAAAGAGAGAACGCCAGTTCATGGATATCTGTTGGCCTAAGACAGAGAACTAGCAAGGAATGCAGCCAATCGGAACAAGCGATCGAGTCCACTCTGAAATTTGTTTTACATTGTTCCTGTTCTTTCCTGCCAGTTATAAATCGGTATTCATTGCCTGCCTTGTAAATGGTAGGGTTGGCATAGCAAAAGCTTGGTGGCCTAGCAACGGAACAACTATTGAAAATTGCCGCCAATTCTCCGAAATCGGGTAACAAATGAACCTTACAATCATTAAATGACGAAACCGATAATGGAGAGGTTTCCCATTTCAGGACGGAAAAACCCGCCATTATCCCGAATGGTGTAGGCCGGAAACAAACGCGGTTATGGTATTTTACCACGCTGTTTCTTGCCTTTTCGCTAAGCTGTTCAAAGCAGAAATCCTTTTTTATAAGTTCTTCATACAGGCTGGGGCTGGCAGTTTGGAGAGCAGTCCTGAATTCTGGTCTGTGCAATAGTTTCTGTGTGTTGCTTTTCCATTCGGAATAAGGAAGTAGCGGTGTTCTTAGAATTACCAACGGTGCAAATTCAAAAATGCCCGCATCGCTGATTTTTTTTTTCATAGTCCCTTTTCATTTTCTAACTTTTATTAAGATTCAGTTTGTTTCCCGATTAAAAGAATAGATAAAGAAATTTGAAAATTGAATGGGAAAAAAGTTAACAGCCCCAAATCCAAACTTTTTGACACGGAATTATGATATTCACTACCCGAATATTCCTTTCTTTTTTTAGAATATACTTAGTATTAATTTTCAAACTTTCATTGTCATCAATTTTTATACCCAAGGAAAGAAAGGGAACCGAGATGATGACAAATTATTGACCTTATTTTATGACAAAAAACAATAGTATTGCAATTGACTATAAAACCATATGGCACAATTCACTTCCTAAAAGAGATACCCAGGGAACATATCCACTATAAAATACCGGGGACAGAACCTTATTTTGTCAATGGTAAGTATGGTACTGTACTTTATCAGTCAAAAAATACCGGACAATATCGAGTCCTGTATGGAAATATAAATGCAAGGGAAGATTTTGAACTGATCATTGAAGATAATCTACCCTGGATGGGTATGCACTTGCAGATAGAAAGCAGCCTGTGGATCTGCGACGACCGCAGCATTCGTTTCCTGAAACAAGGGCAATTTGAATTTGGTTATTTTCCTAATCTATCGACCACATACCATTTTAAAAGAGGCAATACCTATACTCTGTTTTATTTGCTGCCACGCTTAGAATTTCTTCAACCGTTGAAACTAAAATCTTTCCAGCTTTTCCTGGAAATGATTGAAGGCAGCAAGGTTGCCGTTTTTCTATGTAGTGGCACCCCCTCTCATATATTTTTACTAGACTGTATTGACTGCCTTCGGTCTAGGCCAAATGATAATTCCATAGTTGAAAAAATGCTGAAGATTATAGACTTTATCTGTGAACATCCGGTAGCTGACATTGTGAATGATCCGAATAGGATCGAACAGATCTACCAAGCTAAAAAAAATATACAGGAGCATCCAGAAAAGCGTATTAACCTGAAAAAACTATCTAAGATTGCCGGCACCAATGAAAAATATCTCAAAAGGGACTTTAAAAAAGTATTTGGAGTGACCCCGTTTTCCTATTACCGATACATCAGGAACTACAATATCAAAAGGCTTCTTGTTACCACCGATTATTCCATATCTGAAATTGCCTATCATATGGGAATGGGTGACACGACCTCTTTCTATCACGCTTTTGATTCGATAAGCCATTTGACACCCATGGAATGGCGTAGGAAAGCACGGGAGGATAAAAGTTGTTGCCAGGATTGGATTGAAGGTCTTGACTAAAACGAGTTCAGGTGCAAGATTGTCCACTAAAAAAGGACTAAAATTATTGGCACTGATTATCAATGCAAACTGCTGATAAAAACGGGAATAAAAATTGAAGAAAACGGAAAAATGTACTTCCTCTGTTTTTTTGATTGGCGCAATCCTCAACTTTGTATAGAAAAGAGGACTATAAGAAAACTGATTATCATTTCCAATAAAATCTTATGATACGAAAATTAATAGAAGAATTTATTTGTGGCTCATTGGTATTAATGTTTCTATATACAGCTTTGGAAAAGTTATTAAATATCAATCAATTCCATGTTTATATAGGTAACCAGGCTATACCACGTTATTTGATGCCAGCTATCACATACAGTATACCTATAATTGAACTTATTGCTGCTGTTTTAATTATTGCAGGAAAAACGAGGAGGAGTGGTTTATACATATCAGTTATTTTAATGTCGATCTTTTCCTTATATGTTTTTCTTGTAATCCTTGGGGTTTTCCAAAAACAGCCTTGTAATTGTGGGGATTTAATCCAACACTTATCATGGAATGAACATATGGTATTTAATCTTCTATTTACCGGACTGTCCATTATAGTAATATATATGAATAAGAATAGCAATAGTACTAAAAATAAAAACATGACCAAGGCAAATTATCCGGTTACCCGTGGTTAATTGTAAGCAAACCGGCAGGCTAAAAATCGAGACTGTAGTTGATCCAAAAATCACCGGAAATATATTTATTTAAAAGTTAAACATTATGCTACAGAAAATCAAGGATTTTAAGGGAATGAAATCCATTATTATGACAGTTGCCATTGTATTGGCCGTGGGGACAGTCTTTGGCAAAAGAGTATCAGCCTTTTTTTCAGGGGCAACGACTTTCTATGCTGTCCAAACTCAGACAGGAGGATATACATGGGCTACTGCCTCGGAAATACCTAGTGGCTACTCTTGCCAAAGCGGCGATGCTGCATGCTCTGTCTTATCTGACAATGGAACTAGGCCAGAAGACAATACGATGCCTAGTGGTTCAAATTATCATTATACCGATACGGGAAAGGAATACAAGCCTGACCTTTAAAGTAATGGTAGCACACGGTTCCGCTAGTTTTATTAGCAGAACCGTGCGCTTTTTTACTTTTTAACAAGGTTATTCAACAATAAACCCAATGATCTACCATTGTCAGATCGGGGATCTTCGGATATGGATACAATGTCTCCTTTTTTGTCTATTACTATAATAGTTGGACAACTGTAAATATTAAATATGTCACCGATCTCCTTGATATTTTTTGGATGTAGATTAATACCATAGTCCGTTGTGTATATTTTAGATCTCAATCCATTTCGCCATTTTTCAATGTCCTCATCAATGTTGACAGAAAGAATTTTCATGGCGTCGCTAGAAAATCGCTCCCCTATACTTTTAATATAAGAAACTGTCTGCGTGCAAGCCCCACATCCATTGAACCAAAAATCCAGAAGAACAACCGTATCTTTAAAATCGCTAAGCCTATAGTGTTTGCCATGTATATCCTCGAACGCTAAATTATATGCTTTGTGCCCAGGTGTTATTTTTGCCGCTTGTTTTAAGATAGCCCTAAGTTCTTTATCCTTCATAAAGGAAAGGGCATCTCCGATACAACCTTGCGTAAGACTATCTTTATAGTCAATCAATAGTTGAACAACCATTCTTTCTCTTAAAAGTCCGCTGTAACTATATTTGAAAAACGTATAGATATCTTGTAAATCTCTTTTTCTGTTGTTTTTTAGTCTTTCATACTTGTATTGCCAAAATGCATTTTGATAACCGAAGCTGAAATACCCTGCCAATGTGTTGTTAAAATGTAATACACTGTCCAGCTCTTTTTTAATTACATTGTTGCTTAGTTCTATAGTGTCGGAAAGTAACCCGCTATGAAAGTAAACATAATTGACTTTGCGTCCCTCTGTTTGGGCAAGAATCATACCCAACAAGCACTGATAGGCATCCGATGATAGCTGTGAACGCCTGCCCTTTAATGTTTCCCGCAAGAGAATTCCCACGGAATCCGTACGGTTTCTAACGACTATAAGAGACGGACGATCACGTTCTAAAGACATTTGAAGGTCATTGAATGCGCTTGTAATTCCGGTCTTAATATTCAGTTTAGCAGATCCCCTTCCCCTAAAAACAATATCGTAGGGAGCTTTGTCTGATCTTCTGTCAATAAAACCAATACTATCCCCAGGTTCAATAAAATACCCAACAAGTGTGGATGTTCTTTGGCCTCTTTTATAATATCTCACGACGATAGGCATGGTGTGCTCTATAGAAGATAGCCGTATTTTAAATGTATTTCCAATGAGTGAAGAGCCTTTCTGCAATACCAATTGATCCAAATATTCCATTCCGTATTTCATTGCCAATACCGACACACTGTCAACATCATAGTCTGAACAGACGACTCCTGATATCGTGACGACATTGTTGGCTTCCGTTTGGTCATTCAGGCTCAAGAGCAAGGCTATTAATAAAAGTAATTTCTTTTTAATCATGTCGAACTATTTTGGTTTATGTAATTACCGTTGATTTTGTGAAATACCACTCAGCTCGATTTCAGTCGGCGGTATGGGCATGGCATATTTGGAATCTTTTGGGGCTAGTGTATAAGCCAAGGAAGCAAAATGGCGCAGCAAGGTTTCCGCCGTGGAACTTTTAATGTTTAGCCTTCGTAAATCCAGCCATCTCAATCCACGGAAAATAAGCTCCCTACGTCTTTCCATCAAAACAATATCAATAATATCGTCCTTATCCGTTATGGACAGTGGAACATAAGAGCCTGTTTTAAATCTGTGGGACAGTAAATGGTTTATATCGTCCAGTGCACTGAGGATGTTACCACGTCGGGCTTCGCATTCGGCCCTTGTCAGATAAAGTTCGTCCGTTGCGATACCGGAATAAGCCCTTCTTTTGTAATCATACGTACCCTTGAATGTTATGGTGCCGATCGGTCGGGCCGTAAAAAATGCCTCCCGTCTTAAATCATTTACATTATAGGATGCCAGTAAGACGGAATCAACGGACGTGTATCCTATCGTAAGAAAATTGTAAGGATTGATCGTGCTGTGAAAAATATCCTCTGCTACATATCCGCTACTGAACGTAGGATAGGCGGCAGTGTTCACTTCATTGTAATCCGTTAAACTATTTGTCATTTGAAGAGCATTGTCTGAATAGAGGAAAGCACTGTCGTAATTTCCCAGTGATAGATACACCCTTGCAAGAAAACCGTATGCAGCTGCCTGGGAAGGCATGGTAGGGTATTGGACCGTCGTAGGCAATAAAGCCGCAGCTTCTTTGGTGTCAGCAATGATCTGGTCATAACAGGTCTTAATCTTGCTTCTTGGTACCTTCTCATTAAAATCGGAGGAAAGTCGCAATGGAATACCATCTTTGTTTGTGAATGTTGACGAATCACCTGGGAGGGAGAAGGTCTGCAGCAATCCGAAAAATTTCCATGCCCTGTAAAACAAGGCTCTTCCTTTTATACCTTGAAGAGTAGCCTTGTTCTCACTGGAAATATCCATATTCGCGATTCCGTCCAATACAACATTGCAGACATAGATTGCCTGATAGGGTGCTGTCCAGTCTGAATAGTCCCCCGAGCCCTGGTAAATGTCCGATGCAAACATGTACGCATTCCTGTCAACTGTGGAGGCCAACAGCCATGTCGCATTAATGGGATAAAACTCTTCCGATGTCAACGTACCCAACCCGGGGTCATTGTTATTGAATAAATTTTCGTTGTTGAGCAATTGTTGAAAATCATTTATCGTGGACGGTACAGTAAGGTTGATGTTTGTCCGTGCATCCAAAAACTCATCCTGCTTTTTACATGCAGTAAATAGCAAAACAAGTATCATATACAATGTGAGATACGATATAGAATATCTTTTCATAGTTTAAAAATTAATTTTGAATCCTAGTGAATAGGTTTTGGGCAAGGGATAGTTATCTCCGTACAGGTCAGGGTCAAGTTGTTTTTTATTGGCCCTCCATATAATACCGACATTGTTCACATAGCCATAAACAGCAACCGACCTGATACTTTTTTTCAGGCTTGGGGAAAGTGGTATGTCATAGCTGAGACTTATATCCTGTAGCCTTACATGGTCCCCCTTTTCCACCAATACTGACGAATATTTATAGAAAGTTTCCCTGTCCGCATCCAAGGGAAGGGAAGGTATTCCCGGTACATCCGTTGTCTTTTCATCCCCTGCTTTTTGCCATCTTGTGTAATAATCGCGGTTGCCTTGCCAACCATCGAACAGCCCGGAATAGCTGATGGAAGACCGGCGGAAGAAATAATTCAGCTTGTATATAATATTGAAAGAAAGCGTCAGCCCCCGATAGGTAAAGCCGTTCCGCAGTGATCCAAAGGTTGTGGGACGTGCCGATCCATTATATACAATACTGTCAGTGGAGGTAGACGAGAGTATTGATGCATAGTCGGTACTTGCCTGCCCTCCATATAGCCCCTGGGGGTTGCCTTTATCATCCAGTCCCTTCCATGCATAACTGTAAACGGCAAAAACCGGTTTTCCGACCATGGGGTAAACAGAGCCTCCACTTCCGTCCGCATGCATAATGTAATCCGAAGCCGTGGTCGGCATGTCATATCTGGTCACCTTATCAGTGGCGAAACTGAGCAGGAACGAGGTCTCCCAATTAAAATATGGTAGGCTTAGGTTACGGGAATGGATTTGCAGGTCCAAGCCCCTGCCGGAAGTATTGGAAAAATTGCCATACAGCACAGTGAGTCCGGTGGAAGGGGCCAGGGGCGCCTGTCCAATGACGTCCAGTCCTTTCTTAAAATACAATTCAAGCGAGCCGCTGACGATTCCTGATTTATTCGAAAAGTCAATACCCGTATTGACCATCCGTATTTTTTCCCAGCGAAGCTGTGGATTCCCCGGATTCGCGACAATGCTGTAAGGAAGGTTGTTGTAATAAGAACTGTTGCCGGTGTAGATGGCCGTGGTATAAGCCGACAGGTTGGCGTCCAGATTGGCATTGTAGCCATAGGTTGCCCGTAGCCTTAAATAGGGCAGTATGTCAAAATGGTAAAAAGCTTCTTTGCTTATTTCCCAGGAAGCACCGATGGAGTAGAGCGGCACGGAACGCTGGTTGGTACGTACACCGAAAAGGTTGCTCTTGTCAATCCTGCCGCTCAATGACAGTACATAACGCCCCAGGTAACCGTATGCCGCGTTCCCGAAATAAGATATATACCTGTTGGTGGTCTTCGAGAATCCTATGCCGTCATTGGGTATCACGGCCATGCTCCCTGTAGGGTTGGTTGAATATTGCGTTTGCCAGTCTACAAAGCTCTGCTGTCCTGTGTTTTTGTCATAACCATATATCGTGTTGCTGTTGCCTTCGTTTATAGTCTCATTGATTTCCGCACCTACAATGGCATCCAGGGAGTGTAATCCGTTGAAATGACCGTTATAGCCGGTTTGTAGCCTTAGGCGATGGGAATGCATTTCGCCGCTTGAATATCTTAGGATACCTCCTACGGGGATAGGATATTCCCCTGTTGAGGAATTATAATACCTGTTGATTAGGTTTCTTGTATAGTAGGTGGAATCACTGTAATAGTTATCCATTCTGGTCTTTAATTGTTCGTACTGGTATTTTGCCTCCGCCGTAAAGCCACTTGCAAATGCGTATTTCAAGCCTGCATTGAGTCGGTTATCTGTCGATCTTTGTCCATTGTCGGCCAATTGGACTTCGGATATCGGGGAATAGCCCCAAGGCAAAAAATCTTGATTTGCCACGGAACCCTTATAGTAAGCTGAGAAATCCTTTGGAAGGCCGGTATTGGTTCCATCTGCATTTTTTAATGTTGCGTACGGATAATACGCCTTGGAAGCGATAGGGTATAAAGTGCCAAGGGAACTATTACTTGTCACTTTTGACTGTATATAATTGTAACCGAGAGACAAGGTAAATCCCTTAAACAGGTGGAAATTATTATTGGCATTCAGTGTGATCCTGTAGTTTTCGTTCCCTATCTGGTTGGATTGGCTGTTGTCATACCCAATGGAAAGGAAATAATCGTTGGTCGGACCTCCGCCACGGAAACTGGCACTGTACTGTTGCGCAACGGAATGGCGGTACAGGTATTTGCTAACATCCTTTCTGAAATCATTGTTGCGTAGGGCATCAATCTGGCTATTGGCATTTGCATCTGTTATCAATCCCCGCTTTGACCCGTCAAGCAATGATACCACGGGCGATACAACTGGATTATAGGAACTTGTCAGGTCATTGTCGTAATACCTCTTATCAAACAATGTTTTTTCGATATCGATAAAATCGGAAGCATTGATCCAATTGGGCGAATAATATAGATTGGGTCTATTGCCTATGGTAGTGTTGGCATTTACTTCAACATTCACTTTTTGGTTTTGTTTTCCCTTTTTCGTGGTCAGCACAATGACCCCATTGCCCGATTTGACACCCCATATAGAGGAAGCTGCTGCATCCTTCAAGACCGTTACGCTGGCAATATCATTTGGATTGATATTGGAGATGTCACCGTCATAAGGGAAACCGTCCACGACTACCAATGGTTGGTCATTGGCAAATAAGGTACTCCTGCCGCGGATACTAAGGTTATAACCTCCCGTATTGGTCAAAGAGGGAGAAACATTTCGATTGAACAACAACCCAGATACATTGCCCTCCAAACGGCTGATAACATGCGAGCCCACTCCCTTATTGAACAATGCACTGTCAATAAAAACAAAACTCCCCGTCGCTCGTTCCTTAGGAATTTGTTGGTATCCTGTGGAGACTACAACCTCATCTAGATCAGAAATTGTTGAAAGCTGTATGGTCAGGAATGTGTCTTTAGAAGTAACGGCAAATATTTCGGTACGGTAGCCTACATGCGAAACTTCCATTGTATCTTTTTGTGCAATGTATAGTGTGAAAAATCCCTTATCATCCGTGAGTTTTATAGTTGTGGCGTTTATTAAAAGTATTGTGGCATTGGGTAAAACATCTCCTGTAGAGGATATTACTCGTCCCCTTATAGTCTGTGCTTGTAGGGAAATTATAGACAATAGTATCCCCAATACGCCCATGAGCGTTAATTTTCGCATTGGTAATCAATGATTTAAAAACAGTAAATTATTATGGTTGAAAGATGCCGGCCGCACGGAAATTAAGTGTATCATCGTCGTACAAAAACTGCGGCCCGAAGTACTTATATAGCCTATTCGGGATGACGCAATTTTAGCGCATACAAAACATAATAAGAAATCTTGGTATTAAATAGAACTGGACAGCCATCAAATAGATAGCTTTGGCCGATAGCAAAAAAGATGTCGGTAAAAGTATAATTGTTAATATAGTAATTGCCTGTAATCATAACTTTTGATTAACAAGCCTGTTTTTTTAAATAACAAATCGGGAGGTCAGATTGCTACTTATGATACAAACAGAGGGAGGTCGAGGCCCTTAGACGTATGCATAAGTAAGCAATCCTTCCTCCCGAAGGAAGTTGGACTGCAAACTTACACCTGTGTCTTGAAAAATTTCGACCTTTTCTGTTTACAGGCTTCGTAAGCACGTATTTAAAATGCGGTATTCTATAATATCCATAACAAATATAGGAACAGAAAAATAATGTACCAAATATTTGGTACATTATTTTTCTGTTTTTTCATAGATTTTACACGCTGATTTAAAAATCAGTATATGCTCGATAGCGTAAAAAGTAAAACGATTTTAGAAAAGATTGCAGAAATATTTAAAAATGCAAGACTTAATTATGATGGTCCATATGGATATCAAAGACAAAGAGGTCGCAAAGGTATCAGTTTGCGAGACCTAGCCAAACATACAGGGATAAAACATACTCAAATTAGTGAAATTGAAAAGGCAAAAAGAAATTCGGGTATCATAAATGTGATAATTATTGCGGAATTTCTAAGCATCGACTTAAATAAAATTATTGAGATTATTAAAGCAGTAGGTAGTCTTGTTATTGAGAATAAGAATGATTGAGTAATTGTTCCTTTGTAAAATTCCTGCTTGCACGGGATTCTGTTTGGCATTGACTATTCGCAATAGTACTTTTAGGAGAACTATGCAATAAAAAATATTTTAAGAAAAAAGGTAAGTAAATAACTTTAATCGTTTCTTGGATCGAAGTCGATCAGAAAAATAGCGGAAACAAAAAGCCTCTTTATACATAGTATCTGATAGCAGATATAGTTGGGCCGGCGGTCATATTTTCATCCAACTTAATGAACTAATTAGTTACCCGAATTGACAATTGATTATTCTTTGCGAGAGCAGATACAAAAGAAAGCAAATCAAAAAAATTGCTGAGTTCATCTCGGAAGCGGTAAAACTTTACCCTCAAATGGCCTTAATTCAAAACTTTACAATCATATATGGAACAAGAATTGGCAAAGAATTTTATCTGTTCGAGTTTTCCTATGATCACAAAAAAACGAATTTCAATATAAAGAAATTGACTTGCCGTCGTTTTCAACGAAAGTCTTTAGTGGAGGTTCTGGAGCAAAAGAATTTGATGAAAACTTTAGACAATATAAAAACGATAAGCATAACGAATATAAAACAAGCCGTGGCATTTATCAATGATTTATAAAAACAATTAACCAAATAAAAGATAATAATACCGGGGTTAAATCAAAATTGTCGGACTTTACAGAATAAAAAATTCCATGCTCTTTGGTAGTGTAATTAGAGAAAAAATGTACATTTATGATAGAGAATTTATCCAAGATATAAACGCTGGAAATATTGAATGGAGAAATGAAAATTTTGAAAGAACAAATTCTCATATGGGTAAGATATTGGATGGTGCGCAAAAACAGCTATCCTGATAGAGCAACTCCCTGACTCTCCACAAATTTATTTTACAACATTTGGGAGGTCGAGGTGGGTGTTTATTTAATAGAAATGTTAACTTACCATTCAGGGTATTGTAGTGTAATTAGATAGCACGTTCACCACTTAGTGAAAGGATCTGGGGCTGATCCAGGATGACCTTTTTTATATTTTAGAAATTGAGATTTTATTACAAGAGTATTGTTCAGGGAAAACAGTATTTAATGAATGTGTAATTACTTCCAAACCTTTTTTTACATTATGAGCACTATAATTTAGTGATAATTTGAATAACTCAAGACTTTTATATAAGTCCAGAATATTAGGCGTATAATCATAAGACAGCATCCATTTGAGTCCCTTTCTTTTATTTAAATAATTTCTCAATAAAACATGATCATCATTTCTATAATAATTCAAGTATAAAGCTTTTCCTTGTATAAAATAAGGTGGGTCTAAGTAAACAAACAGATTTTTTAATTTCAATTGTTTCAAAAAATCTAAAGCATCATAATTTGTAATAGAAATAGCATCTCTAAAATTTCCAATTTTCTGTAATTTCTCGATTAATAAGTCTTTTTTAAATCGACAATCAATTTTATATTCTGCCACCTCCTGATTTTTAGGATCCTGCCCTCCAATTGGACCTGCACCTAATATTCCAGATCGATTGGTTCTTGATAGAAAGAATGTGGCGAAAGCCAATTCAAAACAGGGATGCTTGGTCGAAAAAAAGATTAACCTTTGCTTTTGCCATTCATCTAGAGTAACCTTAGTGTTATTAACAGTCTCAACAAATCTTGCATTTTCATTTGTAATATAATTCCAAAAAGAAAATATTCCCACACTTGCATCATTGATAAATGCATGCTTTACTTTGCCTTCATATAATAATTTTAGTCCAGCACCAAATCCCCCGAATAAGGCTCGGCGTAAGCATAATTTTCCATTCCATTTATAGACAATACTTCCTCTATAAATGGGGCTAAGAATTCTTTACCTCCGGGATATCTTAATGGCGAATATTTCATATCAATTTATCAAAACCTATTTTCGCTGCGAATTTATTGTATATAACCTTATAGTGACTTTTAAAATTTTCAACATCTGGTGCATTCTCCAGCATCCAAGCATGTATGATTTTCTCCTTCCATTTGGGTTGCTTACAGTTTTCTCTAAACCAATTTTTCGCAATATCTCTATCTCTAATTATGTCATTAATATCATGAGAGCTAAAGCACATTTGTTTCGTATAATCACTATGTATTTTTGCCCAAATTGGATCAGCATCCATTTTTTCATTTAGAAATAATGCCAAAACCCGTTCTGGACTATTTCCTCCTGGTAGTGCCAATGCGTTTGGCAAAGACTTAACATCAGTATCTCCGTCAACAATTATCAAAGCATTAGGGAATGTAAATGAGATTATTTTTCGTTTGGCTAAATCTATTAGCTGTTTACCACCTATGTTTGATTTGTCAATAGTAAAATGGCTTCTCCATTTTGCAGGAATTAATGTATTGATAAAGATTCTAGCTTCATCATCTTCAGTAAAAATATTTATTCTGTCCGGTGTAGCTTCAGGATCAATGGAAACCTTTAAGAAATTCTTTATTCGTAAAAAAGGTAAACCCTCACTTATATCTATCAGCCCATCAATTTTTCGTAAATAAAGAATATTAATATCCTTGGAACTTGATTTGTTTTTTTCTTGATATTCACAAGCTATTTCTAAAATTGTTAACGAATGTGTTGTAAATATTAACTGAAATCCTAATTCTTGTGAAAATTTATTGAGAAAATCAAATAGCTTTATTTGTGAGCCTGGATAGATTGAGGCATCTAGCTCATCGATTGCTAATATTCCTCCTTTATAAACTTTTGGATATTTTTTCTTGAGCCTTCTGAAAGACAAAACTGCCAACAAAATTTTACTAATGTCATCCTGACCAGCTGAGTTAGACTCCCAATCATAATTATCGGTATTGATGCCCATACTTACTTTACTTGGACTCAATAGCATCTCATTCTGTATTGACTCATCAGCACTGATCAAGATATTCTTATGCCACTTATTGAAAAATCTTAATTCCTCATCTGTCAAGGAATGATTAATGCTCGCTTTTATATTTTTTATCTCACCTAATGGAAACAATCGTCCAAGGCTTAAATATATAACGGGATATTGCATATATCCGCTACCTTGCTCCCTATTTCCTTTTTGCCAAAATCGAATTAGCCCTTTTCTTTTATCTCTATTTATACTTTCGAGTTCAAATGGAAGATCACTTTTATTATAGAAATTTAATTTCCATAAATGTTCTCCTGCTTTATCAAATTTTTTTGACAATCTGAATTTTTCTATAAAAGAAGATCTATAACTCCCACCACATAGTGGTCTTTCATCCTTAAACTCAGGAATTTCAGTTATAGTAAATGGTTGAGTCATTAATCCAAGAAGAGTGGTTTTTTGCGTACCATTTTGTCCAGCTATTATAGTTATGTTCTTACCTAAGTCAAAATGAACATTTTGAAATCCTCTAAATTTTTCAATCTCTACCGATTTTATAATCATAATAGTCTATAGCTATTGTTTTCGTCAGGAATATTTTCAAATATAAAACTATTATCATTTGTTGAAGTTTTATTTGGTATTATCTCGGGACTTTCTCAACTAACCAAAACATCTTAGCAATACCTAAACATTGGTAGGCATGATGATAAATGACTCCAAAAGACATCGAAAGCATCGAAGAAATTGTCATACCGAACTGCTTAAGGCATGGAAAAGGAACCTCGGATTGTGAGGTAGTGAAAAGAATGGTATAGGCTAAAAAGAAAAATAAGTTTTCGTGCAGGGAATAATATGATTCTGGGATGTTTTTGGGGCTTTTAGGGGGATTCTTGTATTTGAAATCTCCAGTATTCATAACTTGTAGTTAATAAAAATTGTACCCACTCAACTATCGAAAATAGATATATAGATATTCCAAAAGAACAATACCAAAAAAAGTATTGAGAAAGGTTGATCAAAAACAATTAGTCTAAACTCAAATATTTCATATGATTTGTCTGTAGAGACAAATTGTGATTTGTTTTTTATTATTATAAACCTGGAATAATGATAGTAATAAAATAAATATTGCAAATGAAAACAATATATATGATACTAAAAAAGGGAAAATTATTTGTGGTATTCTTTAGCTTTATAACCATTTTGAATTTACAAGGACAAACAATCAAGAGAATTAATCAATTTTATTATTCAGTACAAAAAGCGGATAGTCTCTATAAAAGTAAAAATTATATAGCGGCAGCGGATATTAATATTAGTGAATATTATTGGTTGAAGTCAATTGGACAACTAGAAAAAACTAATGAATTTTTTTCAGTACCATATGATGCACTATGCAATTTATCATTAGGGAATAAAAACGATTCGGCTTTTAAGTTACTCAAGGAATTAATTCAATATGATAACTTTCCTTATATGTCTTCATTATTAACAGATAATGACCTTAATGATTTAAGAAAAGATAAGAAATGGAAAGAAATTTATGGTTCCCAAATTGAAAATATAATAAATACCCAAAATCAAAAGATTAATAAACAATTGATTGGAAAACTTGATTCGATTCGGGAAAAGGACCAAAAACCTAGGTTTCAATATATGGATACTATCAAAAAGTATGGTGTAAAATCAATACAGGCAAACTTTTTGGGCAAGCAAATTCTAAAGCAAGACTCATTAAATCTAATTGCTTTATTATCACTGATAGATAGTAATGGTTGGCCTTCTAAGGTCGAGGTTGGAGAAAAGGGAGAGCAAACTATTTTTCTTGTTATTCAGCATGCCCCCCTTGATGTTCAAGAAAAGTATTTGCCTATTATGGAAAAAGCTGCATTTAATGGAGATATTAAAAAATCGCAATTAGCCTATTTACAAGATAGGGTATTGTGGCGGAAAAGGTCACTACAACTTTATGGTTCACAGATAAAAATAGATGAACACGGAAAAGCATTGTATCCATTTCCTATGGAAGATCCATTGAATGTTAATCTGCGTAGATTCAGTGTAGGGCTTTTTTCTATGGAAGAGTATATGTCAAAAAATGGGGGAGAATGGGACGCAAAAAATTATATAAAAATTCTTCCAGAGTTAATTGATAATCTAAAACGCAAATAAAAAATGTTGTTAATAACAAGGGCCATTTTCCTGAAAGCCTAATAGAAAAAGTAAGGAGTTAATCTTTCATTACAGTATCATGAAAAAGCTAGAATTAAAAAAAGCCGAATTGGAAGCAATGTCTGAAAATGATTTAGACAAAATCATTGGTGGATCTAAACCTGTTTCTGGGAGTGATGACACTACAACTGTAACTGTGACTATAACGATTACTGTATCGTCAGTTGCAGAAGATAGTGATGATGATCCAGATCCAGACAGTGATTAGTATCGCATTCTTTTCTAAATGGAGGTTGTTATATTTAATTTTTTATTAATAAACAACCTCCTATTTTAATTGAAGCAAAAAAAGAATTATTCTTAATTATTCCTCTTAATTTAATCTTTACTATACTATGATTTTAATATTGAGTCGAGTAACCGATCATTCATCAACATTAGTACTTGAGTGGTTAAAGTCGCTTAAAGAAGATGTTATTAGAATTAATGGTGATAAGCCAAATGATATGACCCTGCTATTCTGTAATCTAAATGAGAATAAAACTATTATAGAGCATTTGGGAAAGGAAATTAACTTATTGGATTTCAATAGTATATGGTACAGAAGAAGGCCACTTTCTATCGATAATTTTCTATTGAATAAAAATGATTCTCTAAATAAAAGAATTTTTTTTGACAATATGGATTATCAAAAGGGGCATATAAAAAAAGAAATAGATACTTTAATTAATTTTATTTATTACAAAATAAATAGTGCTGGAATGTTTGTTTTAGGAGATCCGAATAAAGGAAACTTGAATAAATTAGAAGTTTTAAATATGGCACAAAAAGTTGGATTGAAAATTCCACAGACTTATATAATCTCTCAAAAGGAACAATTGATAAAATTAATGGAAAATAACTCATCATTCATAACTAAAGCAATGAAAGATAGTGTCTATTTAATAACTAAGCAGTTTGGTTACTATACTTATACTGAGCGTATAACTTCTAGTTTAATCCATAAATTACCAGACTCTTTTCCGCCTTCATTAATACAGCAGGAAATAACAAAAAAATATGAAATAAGATCATTTTATTTAAATGGAAGATTTTACTCGATGGTAATATTCTCTCAGTCAAATAAAAAAACAGAGGTTGATTTCAGAAAATATAGTCATGAAAAAATAAATCGTTATGTACCATTTAATTTACCTGATAAAATCGAAAAAAAATTATTAATTCTTATGAATGACGAATTGAAACTTAATACTGGAAGTATTGATATTATAGTCGACAAAAATGATAATTATATTTTCTTAGAAGTTAATCCTGTTGGCCAGTTTACTATGACTTCACTTCCTTGTAACTATTTATTAGAAAAAAAAATAGCTGAGTTATTATGTCAGAAACAAAATTGAATAAATTAGAAATTGATGAGTGCCAACTCGCCACTTTGCCATTATTTTATCGAAATATTATATATAATGAATTAACTCAACTTAGTAGTCCCTTAGATTTATCCAAATATATAGAAGATTGGAACAGTTATATATATTATGAATCTTCAGAAAATCCGATTTCGAAAATTATTGACTATTCTATCGAAAAATTTGAAAAGTAAAAAATTTTAAATATTATTTTATGATTGAAAATTCATTATTAGCAAAATACATATATATATATTCTGATTGTTTCTTGGTTAGAGGTGCCAATCGAAGTCTTATTTATGATATAAGTAAGAGAAAAATGATTTTTATTGATAATCAATTGTATAATATATTAAAATTGGCAAGGGAATATACAATTGGAGAAATTCTTGAAATGTTTACTGAAAAAGAAGATATAAATAATTTTGAAAAAATATTGAAAGATCTTATCAATACCAACCTCTGTGAACTAGTTGAGGACATAAAGTTATTTCCTCCTATTGAGATTGCTTGGGAGCATCCCTCTATTATACAAAATGCAATAATAGATATACGAAATACCATTCATGATTTTGAAGATATTTTCAATGAATTGGACGAATTAGGGTGCTATCATATACAAATACGCATTTTTAGTCGTACAATTACTATTGCAGAGATTCAAAATCTAATCTTGAATAAGACTAAGAATAAAAAATTTAGAAGCATTAATTTAACTCTTCCATTTGATAAACATATTGAAATAAGTGAATTAAGAGAATTAGTTATAAAATTTCCATTTATACAAATTAATATATATGATTCAAAAGAATCGGGGTCTGTTCCTAATTGTAATAGTAGAATAATATTCGTGAAACAAAACATTCAATCATGTAATAATTGTGGAATTATAAATTTGGAATCATTGAATTTTCCTTCTATTCAAGGGTTGATGCATAATATATTATTTAATGGTTGCTTAAATAGGAAAATTTCTATAGATGAGAATGGCAATATCAAGAATTGTCCTTCTATGAATAAAGATTATGGTAAATATGGAGAATCTACATTTAAGGATATATTGCTAAAAGAAAGTTTTAATAACTTTAAAAAATATTGGTATATAAATAAAGATGAAATTGAAATTTGCAAAGACTGTGAATTTAGATATTTATGTTCAGATTGTAGGGCCTATACTGCTGATTCAAAAAATATACTTTCTAAACCAGAAAAATGTAAGTATAATCCATATACATCAACATGGGAAAAATAAATAATAAAAGTATTTGTATTCCTGATTTATTTATAGGACAAAGCTATTTATTAAAGATTTTAGTTTAATTATCTAACATTAATAATATCGAATAATATATACGTAGTTGTATAAACTTTAAAAATATTTTTTTAGATAGTTATAGTTTATTATAACTCAATTAAAATTAGTCTTAATTCAATGGTTTTCGTCTAAAACTATTAAATAAATTCTTTTGCACTGATTCTTTATATTAAATGTAATTGTATTGAAGCCATTTGGCTTTTCTTGCCAGGAAAGTATTAGAAGTACTTCAGTTTTGAAATTTAGATAACTATAATATATTGTAATGAACTATGTTTTAATTATAATTTTTCGAATTGGAGTTAGATATAATTTGTTAAAAGTCTATATATAAATGAATAGCTTCAAATTAATTTTAATTTTTGTAGGACTAGCACTATTGGGCAAAGGGCAATCATTGAAAGTTATTGTTAGTAGTAATGAACACACTATTTCAGGGATAGACTTGCAGTTATTTAACGGCAATAAAATAATTGGAAGCTCTACCACTGATAGTTTTGGAATATGTATCTTCAGCGGCTTAAAACCTTTAGATTATAAAATAAAAGTAGTTAGCAGTTTGTATGTTATGGATAGTTTTTTTATAAGATTAAACATAGACACCTCGATTGAAATACATTTAAAATTAAATAATCATAAATTACAAGAGGTAGTTGTAAATTCACAAAAACCTTCCATTCAAAGGAAAATAGACAGGCTTATATTTAATATTGCAGATAATGTAAATTATATAGGCGATAATTTATTATCAGTACTATCAAAATTACCTAAAATTAATGTTGATGAAAATTCTATTGCTATAATAGGCAAAGGGGATGTGTCTATAATGATTAATGATAAAATCGTTCCGATTCCGAATGGAAATTCTTTAATAGCTTTTCTTAAGTCAATCCCTGCATCTAGAATAGATCACATCGAAGTGATGACAAATCCGCCCTCTATATATAGTGCTGAGGGAAATGGAGGAATTATCAATATTATATTAAAAAAAAATAAAGATAAAGGCATTACCGGGTCTATTCAATCTACATTTTTTAAGGGAAAATATATAAATATAGTGCCAAGCGTTAATCTAAATTACAATACCTCAAAGTATAAATATTTTCTAAATGTAACACCAGGAATAGGAGCACAAGAAAATGTTATTATTTCAAATTTAAGAAACCAGATATCCAATAGGGTAACAAATGAAAGAAATAAAACTCTTTCGAATTTTTTAATGGTATCGGGAGGAATGGAAACTGAAATTGATAAAATTAATACAATAAGTGCCTCAATGAATTACATGGTATCATATCCTAAACAGAGTAGTTCTATTCAGTCAATTTTCACCAATCAAGAAAATATAATTGATTCCCTATCAAAACAAACTAATATAAGCAAAACATGGGTAGAGACAATTTCAGGAAATTTACACTATACATTATCCTTTGATTCAATATCAAGAAGAAAATTAACGATTGATGCAGACTTGTCTCAAAATAAAGCAAGAATTCCGGTATTTATTGATAATGAAATATATAATGGACTTGTGAGTCAAAACATTATATCCAAAAAGGGAAAGTACTCTAATAGCACCCCAAATACGGTACTCTTTTCACTTAATACATTAATACATTATCCAATAAAAAAAATTGATTTCTCATTTGGTTTGCGTTTTAGTTTTGTTTCAAGTGAAATTAATACTGAGCTAAATACAAATAGTATAATGAGCTTAAATCCCCCGTTTAATAATTATTTTCATTATAATGAAAATACCCAAGCTTTTTTTGCAAATATGAGTACAGATATAACGCGAAAGCTGTCTTTACAAACTGGAGTAAGATTAGAAAATACTTTTACAACAAGTATTCCAAATCATAGAGAGGATAGTTCATATTCTTATAATTATCTTAATGCCTTTCCAACTATTTATTTATTATACAAAGCAGGAGATCATTATTTGAACATCAATTATGGAAGAAGAATATCTAGACCGAACATGTCAAGTTTCAATCCTAATTTACGGTATATAGATGATTATACATATATCCAAGGAAATCAATATTTGAAACCAACTATTTCAAATAGTATAGAAATTTCAGATACATATAAAAATAATTTAATTTTTTCAACAACTTATTCTTTTAGTAATCATGGAATAGGAAGTATACCAATTATAGAATCTGATAGTAAGACGGTTATAAATCGGCAATTTAATTACTTGTCTGTCAGAAGCCTCAATATTGAACTATTATATATATTAAAAACATTTAAATGGCTGCAAAGTAGTAGTAGCTTAGTTTACTACTATAATAAGACTTATTCTGATTTAGATTTTACCAATTCTGATATCACAGGTTGGGGCGGGGCTTTTACAATTAATTCATCATTCTTCTTTAATAAAATAAAAACTATTAAAAGTGGTGTATATTTTAAATATAATTTTTCATCCGTTAACCAAATATACAGGATACCTCACTATTATTTCATAGATTGGTCGGGTCAGTATACCTTTCCTAATAAAAAAACGTCTTTAGGAATTAGAGTTTCCGATATATTCAAAAGTAGAAGGATTATGAATAGTTATATTTTAAATAATATATCATACGATAGACTTTCCTTTTCTGATACTAGAAGAATATATTTGACCTTTCAATATAATTTTGGTAATTTAAGGTTAAAAGGAGCAAAAGCATACAAGGGCGTGGAAGATTCACGAATAGGAAATTAGGATAAAGCTTGCTATAATAATAGTGTTTAAAAAATAAGAATAAAATTGGAAACCATTGAGATTTTTTTAATGACTAATTTAAAAATAGATATACCAGAGTAAGATTGTAATTCAGAAATCAAAAAAAGATATCAACAGGATTGTAAGAAATCTAATGTGTTAAGAGGTTGGCTAAACAGCTTCTTTGCTTATCAAATTCACATCTGAAAATGACGTTTTCTTTTTTGTGGTATGAATGACATCTTAACGCTAGACCCTATTTTTATGAATAATATACTCTAATAAAAATGAATTATCCATTTTATAAACAGCTTAACGTCAAGGATTGTGGTCCAACCTGCTTAAAAATTATAGCAAAATATTACGGAAAATATTTGAGAATTGAGTTTTTAAGAAAAAAAATGGGATTAAATAAATTGGGGGTCTCTTTTTTAAATATAAGGAATGCCGCCAAAGAAATTGGATTTGACGTTCAAGGATATCAAATTAATTATACCCAACTGCAAAGTATTGATTTACCAGCGATTCTTCATTGGGATCATGATCATTTTGTAGTTTTATTTAGCATTAAACATCGTAAAATTACTATTGCCGATCCCTCTCAAGGCATAATAAGTTATTCTCCTGAGGATTTTAAAGTACATTGGGAGCAAATTTTAAACAATAATTATAGTGAAAATTTAGGTTTTGTATTATGTATTTCACCAACAGAATTTTTTTTTCAACTTGATAATCAAAAAGAAAATAAAATAAATTGGAAGTTAATTATTAAATATTTATCTCCTAGAAAAATGCAGTTAATAGAAGTAATAATTTCTTTAGTTATTATTTCAATTTTTCAGCTAATATTCCCCTTTTTAACCCAAACTATAGTAGATATTGGAATAGATACTAAAGATATACAATTTATTTTTGTAATACTTTTAGCCCAATTAATGCTTGCAATGAGCCAGACATTTGTGAGTTTCTTTAGGAGTCGAATGCTTTTAAAAATTTCTAGTACTCTTAATTTACAATTACTATCTGATTTCTGGATAAAACTTAATAAAATACCTCTTTCGTTTTTTGATTCAAGGCAATCTGGAGATTTGTTACAGAGAATAAATGACCACAAAGTAGTGCAAGATTTTTTAACAAATACAGCATTAAATACATTTTTCTCTATTTTTACTTTTATAGTTTATGCTGTTGTCGTTATGACTTATGACATTTCTATATTTGCAACGTTAATTTTATGTAGCTCCATCTATTTTTTGTGGAATTTTATTTTTTTTAAAATTAGAAGAAAAATAAATTATAGTTCATTTTCCCTCTCTTCTAATGAAAATAATTCAACATTACAACTTATACAAGGAATGCAAGATATTCGCTTAGCTAATGCTGAAAGACAAAAAAGATGGGAGTGGGAGGATATTCAAGCTTCGGTTTTTAAATTAAATATTAAAAAATTAAATTATAGCCAAATACAATCAGCTGGAGGTAATTTAATAAATCAAACTCAAAATATTATAATTAGTTTTATAATTGCGCAAATGGTAATTAATAATTACTTAACGCTTGGTGGAATGCTGGCAATACAATATATTATAGGTCAGTTAAGTGGACCTATAAATCAATGGGTGTCATTTATCCAAGGACTTCAGGATGCTCAAATAAGTTTAGAGCGCTTGAATGAAATTCATGAGCTTCCATCCGAAGAAGATATTGATGTGAATTATGTAAATAGAATTCCCGATAATGCAAGCCTATACTTAGAGAATATTTCATTTGCTTATCCAGGAATGCAGAAAAAGGTTTTGGACAATATCAATTTAACTATTGAAAATGGTAAGGTAACTGCAATTGTTGGAGAAAGTGGAAGTGGTAAAACCACTTTGCTAAAAATATTACTTAAAGTTTATGATCAATATGATGGCAATATAGAATTAGGTTCAATTTTAAATAGAAATGAAAAATGTTTCGGTTTTTATCAAATACGACATAATTATTGGAGGTCAATAATTGGTGCTGTATTACAAGAGAGTTATATATTTAATGATACTATAGAACTTAATATAGCTGTTGGTCAAAATGTTAGATCGATTAATCGAAAAGAATTATATGACAGTTGTAGAATTGCAAATATTCTTTCATTTATTGAATCTTTACCGAAAGGTTTCCAAACAAAACTGGGTTTAGATGGACTAAACTTAAGTCAAGGACAAAAGCAGAGAATCTTAATTGCACGTGCAATTTATAAAAATCCTAAGTATTTAATTTTGGATGAGGCTACAAATTCTTTAGATGCTAATAACGAAAGGGTAATTGTTAAAGCGCTAGATACTTTTTTTAAAGGTCGCACTGTAATAATTGTAGCCCATAGACTTAGTACTGTAATTAGAGCTGATAAAATTGTTGTCATTAATAATGGATGTGTTGTAGAAGAAGGTAAACATGACGATTTGATTCAAAGAAAAGGTGAATATTATAATCTAATTAAAAATCAACTGGAATTAGATAATTAAATTTTTTTTTATTATGATTAACACAATAAAAAAGATTAATACAAAATCCTCTTTAAAAGAAGAAGATTATAACAAAAGAACTCAAAGGTCAGATTTAGCTAATAATATCATTTTTGGTAAATTTGGCTATATAGAAAAATGGGGAATTTATATTTCAATTGTTTTGTTAATATTTGTTTTGACATTAATTTCCCTAATAAGATACCCGGAAAAATTAAATGCAAATTTAAAATTTTTAGACCAGAACTCTTCCTCGTTTCAACTAAGTAAATATGATAAAAATATGGGTCGACAAAAAATGTTATTTGCAGTTATAGAAACGCCGATGTCGGACAGTAAATTGATTCATCTTAGAAAAAATATAAGGATACATTTTAAAGATAAAAATGTTTTAAATTCTAATCCTTTAATTACTGCAGAAATTGTTGGAGTTAGAAATAACATATCTATTAATCAAGCTTTTTGTTTCGTAAAATTTGAAAATATTTCTAAATCAGGATTGTCTAAAGATAATCGTAATAAAAAAACTAACTATCCAATCTATGTAGTTATAAGTAAATCGAATTTATTTATAAAAATTTGTAAGAGTATAAAAAATAAATGGCTAAAATAAAAATTTAATAAATAAATGAACCTCCCCGAAGCAGAGCTTCGAGGTATCCGGCCTTAAGCTTTATTCGGACAGCCTCAATTGTGAACTATAAACCTTTTTATATTCTTTGGACTCCTTGCTTTTACCCTGTCCGAATATATATCTGCATATAATGTCCTCGCTGGTATATTGCCCAATCGTATTCACATAATAGCCAATCGTCCAGAATGAGTCACTCCACAATTCTTTTTTCACCTCTGGGTGACGACGGAAGACTTCTTTCGCCGTTATGCTCTTGATCGTCTGTGCAATCTCTTTAACGCTCAGAGCTGGGAGGCTTTGGACCCAAAAATGAACATGATTCTCGTGCAAGCCTATCTCCACAAAATGGATCTCATAACGCTCTGAAATCTGCCGACATATCGCCACTAGTGACTTTTCCTCTGATTAAAAAAAATCATGCAAATTAAGTTTTTATTAAGCATTACTTTTTATTACCAAGCCTCATGCTATTCTTTTTTATTGTGATGAGATTTCTTATTTAGGATTGAGGTTTCGTGCTTTTCCACCCACTTAGGGTTCACTTGATAAAAGCTATCCAATTCTTGGATATGCTCCGGCATTTCCTTTCGTAAAAATCCATATTTGATTTTTAGTCCTTTGGCCTCATAATAGTTATCCAGCGCATACCATCCCAACAAAACCGACAATCCGATGAAAAGAAAAAGGACTATTAGCCATCTCCAGTTTATAAAAGAGTGTTCATGACTAACGACTTGTGTATGTGGTAGCAACGTCTGGATTCGCTTGAGTTCTTTTAGCTTTTCCTCAAACTTAAAAATAGGAGTATAGTCTATCTTTGGCACATCTGGTGATGTTTTATGTGTCACGATATTGACACTATCCTTAAGTGTAGCCCATTTCTTTAAGTATGGACTCTAGTTGGCTGTTTACCCAATTTTCGTTTTCTTGCTTGAAGGGATTTGAACTTTGTTTGATTTCCGATTTTATAGTCTGTACATCCCTTAAAAGCTCCTGTAAAATAATTTCTATTTCTGTGTTGTTCATTTTGAGTATTTTAAAATGTTATCTACGAATACCACGCTTTCTCTTGAGTTTTTTGAGTTTTTCCTCTTCCGTTTCGGAAAGGGAAATAGAACCACCATAAAAGTCTTCTGCTTGCATTGTCTTACCGATATGGTTTAACAATGTCTCTATGATATTAAAAGATGAGAGTTCTTGGCTCTTCGTAGTATTACCATTGGAGGGAGAGGACATTTTTTGCTGGTAAATGCTGTCCATCCGAAAAGCTGGATTTTCATACTGTTTTTCCTGGATCTTGTTAAAGGCAATAATCTTTTCTATTTTCTGAAGACTCAGTCCTAAATCACTCGCTTTGTAGTAAATACCGGTCTTGTCTTCCACAATACCCAGTCCTCTTCCTTTTCTTAAGGAATAACCTACCCCATTCATTTTTGCTACAAACTCCAACATTGACTTTGTTCCAATGAGGGCCTTTCCCAAATCCTGTCTGGCCTTTTCAAATCTTGCATTGTTTCTCAAGCGCTGCTTTGGGTCAATCCCAATTTTCGGTGTTTCAACTTGTTTGAGTCCAAATTCCAATTCGCATGATCTTGCAATTTCCATCAAACGTATTTTGGATTTAAACATATTAGGTGTGGCCTTGCCATCAATAGGAGGTAGGCAAACGATAAAGTGGTAGTGGTCTTTATTCTCAGAAGAAGCGTGTTTCACGCCCAACACAATGCTATTCTCCAATTTAAATTCCTTGACCAGTTTTTCAGCTAAAGCAAGTTCCTGATCCTTGGTCAGTCTTTCGTTTTCTGCGAGGCTAAATATTGCGTGGAACATAGGGGATTGACATTTGCCTTTGTTGAGTTCCATTGCCATCTTCATTTGCTCTTTTATTTCAGCATGGGAACCGTAGCATCCGTTTTGGACAACGATGTTTGCTTTTTCGTCCGGGTGTTTCAGTCCTTTTTCCCGTAGGGCATAGTCCACCATTCTGGGACACGACCCTGCCGAACCCCTTGTTTGCTTTGCTATCATTGTAATGCATTTTTGATTTCGTTCGCCAGTTGGTACAGTCTGTTTGCGTAAAAATGAAGTTCTGATTCGGCTATGTTTTTGAGTCGGTCCGAATGGCAATACCTTGTGAACTGGTTAAAATTGTTGGCACTTTGTAGCATGGCCAATACAGTTTTGTTAACCGATGCCGGAATCGTTTTTTTGTAAAGTTTGATCTCCACGTTACGTGCAGAGGCGATCAAAAAATCGGAAACCGTCATCTCGCATTTGGCGGCTTTTTGTTTTATGATGGCTTTTTCTATGGTGGTAGCACGGAGATATATCCTAGTTGTTTTATTTTTCATTTTTATAAAATTTTGGATGAATAAATACGAATGCAAAGCATGAGGCATTTTATTTTGGCCGGCTGCGTACGTACCAGCCTCCTGCTTGCCTATACGATTAATTTTAAAGGTCGTGTTACAACGACCGTCCTCTGTTCCTTTTTTGTCCCTTATTGTATTTCAGGAAATCGTTCAAGTCTTTACCGTCCTTCATTTGGTATTTAGGAGATAAATCAATGAATTTGGAGTCGGATTCTATTAGATTTTTTGTTTTGATTCTCCCTGGAAAATCAAGATCCAGTGCAAGAAAAACTTTGTTATGTTCAAGCATTTTGGGAATGGATCTGTCCAGATTACTAAGGGAATGAAGTACCAAATAATTGACTTTTTCGAAACAGATTTTGTCTCCCAATTTAACCGCAGAAAGAAGGTCAAACATACCCTCGACGACTAAAACTTTGTCGAAACCTTCATCAAAGAAAGTAAAGTCTTTATGTCCAATACAGGATTTGAAATTTCCGTTTTTGCCTCTCACCTCCCAACTCCCAGAATTGTTTTTCATACCCAGAACAATCTGCTTTTTGTGAAAAATTCTGTGTTCAATTTCCAATTCACGCAGATATTTTTGGGCAATCTCGATTGGAATTCCTCTTTCGCTCGAAACATAAGACAACAGTTCTTTATCCGCTAAATCACTTTCCCTGTTGATTAGAAAACTTGGATTGGCTGCTATATCAACGTTGATGATTGAGGTATTGGGCTGCTCCATTGGAGCAGTAATTCCAAATATTTGTTCCAATTTTTTGGAGGCATCTATTAAGCTGCAGTTGTCTAGATTCATCACCAAATCAATTACAGAACCACATCTTTTTTCGTCTCCATAGTCAATAAACAGATTGTCACGGATGGACACTTTCACGCTAGCTGTATTTTCTGCTCTCCAAGGAGCGAAGTAAAATAGTGCATCTCCACTACGTCTAGCAATGGGATGACCGTATTTTTCCATGATGGAAGGGATAGGCGTTCTTTTAATTTCTTGGAAATTCATTATTAATGATTTTTAAAATTATAAATACTGGATAAGTAAGTTACTTGTGCCTACTTGCTTACTTGAAATCGCTGATAAGTAACCATAAGTAAGCAATAAGTAAGCTTAAGTAAGCAATGCTTACTTATTGTAAATAACTGTAATTGAATAGGTTATAGCAGTGAAAAGAGAAATAAGTAAGCATTTTTTATTTTCACCGTCTAAATTTTAAATAATATGCCTTGATCGGGTAGCCTTTTTCCTCAGAATAGCGGTTGTCCTTGGTGAACCCAAGTACTTTTAACGCCTTCCCCAATTGCTGGGTGCTAATGGTAATTCCTACATTGTTGGTTTCCCGGATGCCAATTTCGATTTCTGTTGTGGATCGAAAAAGATCGTGATCTTCCTTAGTTCCCACTTCATACAAATTCATGATTAGTTCCATTTCCTTTGTGATGACTGTAAAGGACTGGTTTGCTAATTCATTTTCTTTGATTTCATCTGCGGTTAGATCACAAGGATAACCAGATAGATAAAGATTGTAGGCTTGTTTCCAAACGAAATCAATATTAATCTCCTTGGAATAGGCAAAATCAATATCCAAAACTTCAAAAGGAATCCATCGAACATTACCTGTCTCATCGGTGAGAAATTCGGTTCGGTTTGTACTGCCAATAAAAGATGCTCTTCTCGGAATTTTCTTTGCCTTTCTTTCAAAAGGATGACGTTCTTTTACAAAAGCTTTTGATAAGATTGCCTTTAACATATTGATTTCCAATTTATTAAATGAAGCTAACTCATCAAGATTGATGATGTAATTCTCACAGAGCGCAATCATACTATCTTTATCAAACGAGATATTCTCGGCGGAATAACTTTTGAGCAATGAAGGAATGAGAAATCTGCAAAACGTCGTCTTACCTCCATTTTGCTTTTCTTGCACCAATATCAAAGCGTTCTTGTTGACATAGTCATCTTCCAATGCACATTTTACTGTTCGAACCAGCCATTTTTTTAAATGTCTTCTAAATCTCCTGTTGGCAGTTGTTTTTACATAAGATGCTAACTGATCGATATAATCGAAGTCGTGATCAAATCCGATTAATTGCATCTTGAAGTAATCTAGAAAAGCATTGAAAGATGGAACAAAGTCCGATTTTAGAATATTAATCAGATCATTCATAGAAGCTTTTACACTTTGTAACTTCAATTGGCGCAAAACATTGAACTCGTTTAGTTCTTCCCATTGTTCCAATTCTGAATGTCTGAATTCAATGATGCCATTAATGATGTTGCATCGGAATTGGTAGTTTTCCAATAGAAACTGTTCCAATCTTTCATAAGAGGTCATTCTTTCATTATCCATTTTCCACCTCCTTTTTGCCACCATTCAGAAAGGTTTCAACGGCTTCCACTGTGTAACGAATGAATCTTCTTCTTGCCCTATTTTTGTTTAGATTGTCTCCCCAATCAATAGGCTTTAACACTCCCGCTTTTTCAAGTTTTTGGACTTGTGTTTTTGATACCTTTAGGATAATTGCCACCTCTTTAGCGGTATAGGTGGTCATGTTGTCATGTAACTTCATGGTACTTTATTTTTGTTCCACAAAGCTCATAGTTGCCTAAAAAAAATAGACTGAAAGTATACTTTGTAAGTTGGTAAAAGTATACTTTCAGTCTATTAAGTAATTGAGAATCAATCTAATTTATTATTACCTTTAAGCTTTCATTGAAGTCATTAATGTTGATTATGGGAAAATTGAAGTCATAATTTTGGACCAGGCAGTGAAATGAATAACAGATATTTCTTTTTTTGCATTCGAACAAAATACAGATTACTTGAAGATTATTGGACATTGGTATGTAAAAACAGCAGATGATTTTTAGTACTGGTAACAACAGTTCCTTACTTCTTAGTTAAAAAATAGGAATAAGGTGCTGTTGTTTGTTTTTATAGTAATTACTAGCGGCATAAGAATCAAAAATAAGTATCAACTTCTACTTTGTAGTATATGATTCAGGATTCCTAAGGAAAGCTTCCTTACAGGTACTGGAACAAAAGCCGTACAATTTTCCTTTGTAATAAGCGGTGACACCAATACCCATTCCTAAAGACATACCACAGACTAGGTCTTTTGGGCTGTCGTAGTGTAGGTTTTTGAGGCTTTCATTTGGATGTGTCGCAGGATGCACCCCTTCGTTGTAGATAGCACGCAATCCCTCGACCATGCTTTTGTCGCTATTGCCTTCGCTACCACCTTGAAATGGAGGCTGCGGATTATACTCCATATCCAGCATCGTGGCTTTGGTAAAGTGCTCCCCTGCAATATCGTTCAATAAGGCTAGACTAAGGTCTATCCCAGCAGATACACCCGCAGCCGTCCAATATTTACCACTATGGGTATAGCGTTTATTCTCTATATTGGCACCAAATTCTTTTGCTAATATAGATTTGGCAAACCAGTGCGTGGTGGCATTCTTGTCTTTTAATAAACCTGCGGCCCCTAGTACCCATGCACCAGTACAAACGCTAGTGGTATATTTGGATGTACGGTCAATATTACGAATCCAGTTTAGTAAAGAAGTGTCTTTCGTCTCCGTATAGGTTTGTGCCAGCCCACCAGGGATCAGTAGTATATCCAAATGCTTTACCTCACTAATGGATGTATCGACCATTACTTTCAATCCAGCACCGTCTTCGACAATTTCTTTTTGTTTTGCTATAAAAAACACTTTCGCACCCATGATATGTGTAAATACCGAATAAGGACCCATTGCATCCAATGGAGAATAACCATTGTACAGATATATGCCTACGGTCTTAATCTCTACTTTTGGCTGCGGGAAAAGTTCCATGATGGATTCCGGATGTGACCTAAAGGGTTCGATGTCCTTATCTTGCTTTTTGTTCTGACATGATAGCACCAGTAACGTGCAAAACATCAGAGATATGATTCTTTTTATCATTTTTTACTTATTAAAATCTAATTGAAAATGTTACACCATACATTCTTGGGCTTCCCAATAGGTAGGATCCGTATCCGTAGGCAATGTAGCGAACATTGTTAATGTTTCTGCCCCAGAATGCTATTTCAAATTTTTTCGCGGTAATGCCTGCTCGGGCATTGACAAGTCCATATCCAGACTGGGTATCAGTATTGACAAAATCCAGATAGTACTTGCCTATGTATCTATATTCTCCTCTCACAAACAAAGATAAACTCTGTTTAGTCTGTGTAAGTGGAAAATTGTATTGCACCGCCAACATGCTAGATATATTTGGGTTGTTGATAGGACGATTGCCTTTATAGTTGACCGTAGACCCGGAGGTATAGTCATACAAATTTAGTTTGGCATATTTGGCATCAGACCAGGATGCGTTCCAGTCTATAGAAAGGTTCTTGACGAGTATTGCCGTCACTTCCGTTTCTATACCGAAATTATTCATGTTACCCACGTTCAATGTCAAAGAGTTGACGCCATCTGTCGATGTCCCTACCTGCTGGTCTTTTTGCTGTAAGTAAAACGCCGTGACATTTAACTTCAACCTGTTGTCAAATAAATTGTTTTTGATGGCAACTTCGTAGTTGTCAGATTTTTCCGGACTGTAAAACTGTTGGCTAACCGTGGTGGCGCCAATATTAAAACCACCTACACGGAATCCTTTAGCAAAGGATGCATACACTAGAGAATTGTCAGTAAGTTTATAACTGAGTGTTACTTTGGGTGTAAAAGCATTGAATGTCCTATGGTTTGATTCTAAGCCACTAAGAGGTGTAATGACCTCATCTTTTTCATAATTAATAGTCTGATCCTGCTGTCTTCTTTCCACGTCGTAGCGTGCTCCCATTGTGATGTTCAGTTTGGATGTTAAATTATAAGTCGCTTGCCCAAAAAAGGCAATACCACTGTTTTTACTTTCCGTGTAAGTCAATGTTCCATAAGGTGCAGAAGGATTGTATGCCGCATAGTCTTCGTCATAGTAGGTATTGGTATTGGTTTTTATTTTCTCTGCGAAAAGAAACGCACCTCCCGTCCATTTCCATTTACTGATACTGGCTGGAGATGTGAAACGAAATTCCTGTGTGAGCTCACGGGAGCGGGTTGCATTGCTTCCACTGATCAGATTGGCAGAGGTAAAATCAAAGTCATATCTCCCTGGTATCCAAATATGGTAATCTATACCAGAAGTAATGGAAGTAAAATTAAAATGTTTGCCAAAATAATTGATGGTAGCTGAGACGTTTGTATTGTTTCTTTTTTCAATGTTTTCCCAGTTTCCAAAGTATTGGTAAGGGTGGTTACGAGCAGCAGAATCACTAGCTGCCCATGGATAGGCTCCCCGGTCATCGTCGTGTTCAGTTTTAGCATTGATGTTTATCTGCCATTTGTCGTTTACGAAGTATTTTAGGTTACCGTTAATGTTATAGTCTTTTCTTCCATCATAATGTTTCATGTTCAGAGTAGGATCACTATAGATGCTTCCGCGACCATTGTATTGCCCCGATACGTTAAAGAACAGTTTATCTTTTACGATAGGCGTATTTATACCGACCGTATAGCGCTGCTGTCCATAGTTTCCAAGATCGACCTCTGCATATCCGTGCAGACCATTTGTTGGTTTTTTGGTAAAGATATTGACCACACCACTGAATGCATTTCTACCATAAAGTGTACCCTGAGGTCCACGTAAAATCTCGATACGCTCAATATTGTTGAAATTAATTGGCGCAGAATAGTAGTCAAACTGATATACGCCATCCACATAGGTTGCTACCGACTGGCCATTGCTGAATCCCATCGTTCCACGGATATTGAAAAAATTGGATCCCGTACTATTTCCATGTTCAATCACGTAGAGACTTGGAACGAGTGCCGTCAGGTCGGCAATGTTCCATGCTCTATAATCATTCAATTTTTGAGCACTTAGCGACGATACCGCCACTGGTGTCTGTTGCAAACGTGTTTCTATCTTATCGCTGCTTACAACAATATCGTCTAGTTGTTTTCCGTTTTCAGTAAGGATGATAGAAGTTGAAGTTTTATCTACACCGACCTTCACGCTGTTGATCAACGAGGCGTAACCAACACGTGTGACGTTGAGCTGATAGCGACCTTCCTTAATATTAGAGAAAATGAATTTTCCTTCTCTATCTGTAGTTGTGGTTCTATCCGTATTCAGGATATGAACCGTAGCGGCATCTATGGGTTGCCCATTTTTTGTATGTACTCCTCCTTGGAGCGTTTGTGTGTATAGTTTGCTATATATGATTAAGAAGAAAAGTAATAAATATTTTCGAGTCATATAGTTATATTTAATAAGTACTTTATTATTGCAGTAATGCATTATTACAGTTAAGATTTTTCCATTCTATAAAGACAAAAGATGTTTATTTTAAATGCTTAGACACTTATTGATTTGCACTAACTTTTGGCATGACAATTCCAGCATGACGGATTCAAATTGTCCATCATGTAAATTGATTGTTTTTTATAAAATTATTATGGAGCGGATACAATTATAACACTTAAGCATTATACGCATTCGCCCTTTAGAACTATGTATGTAAATGGTTCTTTAGTGAATGATTTTTGCCAGACATTACTGGGCAATAACCTTCTACTAGAATGTTAAATAAACATACTAATTAATAGAATTCTATAATTGAAAAGATGAAATTTAAGTGTATTGCAGTATGGGCGGCTTCAATAAGTGAAAATAATATTGATGATATAGCATAGACAAATTTCTAGGAGTAATTTTGGATATAGTATTATTGATAGAAGGATTGGCTATATTTTCAATTACAGGAAAATTGTTAGCACATATTTGATAGTTTGCTTTATTGAATTCCAACCCAAGATCCTTTTCTTTTTGCTCCTCTTTTTTTAACGCCCTCATCAAAAAACAATGACCGTTACAATGCAACATCGGCTTGTCTTTGTTGATACAGTACTTGGCTGAAAGTTCATTCCTGTTCGCATAAAAGTCCAGTATAACAAGATTTTTGTTAAAGCAAAGCATAGAATAAGCAAATAAGAACAATATAGTGAGAAATCTTTTCAAGCTTGGAAACAATTGCGTTGCAAATATATGGCCTATTTTCATTCATCTAAAAGATATTTATACAACTCCTTTAAGGCAAAGATCAAGTCTCTGGGAGACTTTACCAGCAATGAATTAATACGTCTTGCCGAAGTCATCTGTTTTAATTTTGGATATATTAACAACTTTATTTTAACGCTATTAAAAATATAGAATAACTTATTTCTCATAGAGAAATTAATATATCTAAACCCCAATCTCCATGAAATATTATTTTTTGATTAGTAAATTTTGCAACCCTAACCAAGCCCCTCCATCAAATACGTTTTGAAATCCTTTTTTCTGTAGGACGTACAGAGCTTTTTTACTTCTGATCCCATGGGAACAGGTGGTTATGTATGTTGTGTTTTTATTCAATAAAGTGTATTTATTATTTAAACTTTCTAATGGAATGTTTATCGCACCTTTGATATGAGCCGCTTGAAATTCTTGTTCGGTTCTTACATCTATTATAGTTGGATGTTGTAAGATAATTTGTTGTAGTTGGTCTTTCTTTTTCAGATTAGACATGTAATCTAATCCAAAACAAAGTGATATCAATACTATTCCAACAATTGCTATACTTTTCATTGAATACATTTATCTTAAGAATGGACGTTGTGCCAAGGGTGAAAATGGCCAAGGTATCATGAGTAATATAATTAACAGTGCCAAAGAATACCATAAACTAAGTACTTTAAATTTCTTTTGGTCTGTGCTAGCTTTTTTTGCGTTTATAGAACCAATGGTGATGAGTACAATGCTAATTATCATCATAACGCTGTGCTCCATGCCAAAAAATCTTATATTTCTAATTTTCATCGCAGATGCTGAGTTGTGAAATAAAAATTTTATAGTTGGACTAATACCGTACAATACCACACCTATCAGCAATTGAATATGACAAATAATGACGGATGCGATTCTTAACTTATTATCTCCATTAGTATATTTTTTATGAAATATCCAACCTCTAGTAGACTTAACTATAACAGCAATCAATGCAAAAAGTACCGCCCATCGTGTAATGGAATGTAGTGATAAGACAAATGAAAACATAATTTTTTTTGCAAAAATAGTAAAAGATACCAATTAGTATGTTTCTTTGTAAAAATTTATTTTTTTGATAAAAAAACATTCACTCGTAAATTATGGTAAAACAATATGCAAGCTTTTGAATGTTTAAAACATCAACTATTCTAAAAAAAAATTTTTAATGGAAATAAAAGCAATGGAGGCGCAAAAAGTATTATTAACGGGTATTACAGGCTTCTTGGGATGCCACACCGCTATTAAGCTTTTGGAGAAAGGCTACAAAGTGGTAGGCACATTTCGAGATCAAAAGAGATTAGATGCGACTAAACAAACAATTAGTAGGTACACTGACAAACTTAGCAATCTTTCTTTTGTGGAGACCAATCTTTTGGATGAAAATCAATGGTATGAAATAACCAAATACGTGGATTTTGTTCAACACATAGCATCACCCTTTTCGAAAATATTGCCAAAAGATGAAAACGAACTTATTCGTCCTGCAAAAAAAGGAACGTTAAGTATAATGGATGCCGCATCGAAAAATGGAGTCAAGCGTGTAGTCATGACCTCTGCCTTAGGTGCTATTTGCTACGGAAAAACCAATGAAGAGTTGCAATCTGTTTTTGACGAAAAGGATTGGACAAATATTGCCAACCTTGATGACACAACACCTTACTATCGAAGCAAGACCATCGCAGAAAAGACGGCATGGGATTTTCTTGCGACAGATAAAAGTGGTCTTGAACTGACAACCGTATGTCCTAGTGCTATTTTAGGTCCTGTTTTTGAAAATGACTACGGTGCATCTGTCAATATAATTGTCAGTTTGCTCAATGGAAGCACCCCCGTCATTCCAAAAATAGAGTTTGATATTGTTGATGTCAGGTCTGTCGCCGATTTGCTTATACTAGCTATGGAGTTGCCGCAAGCTGCAAACAACAGATACATTGCCGCTGCTACACATTTTACATATAAAGAGATCGCTAAGATTCTAAAAGTGGCCTATCCCAAAAGGACAATACCAACTATAGAATTGCCCAATTCATTCTCCAAGTTGTTGTCTTTCTTTATGCCTATATTGAGACCCGTATTATTGGAAAATAAAGTAAGAAAGATAGATGCCAGCAAAGCTACAAAAGAGTTGGATTGGACTCCATTGTCTGGTCAGGAAGCAATACTATCTTGTGCTAAAAGTTTATTTGATTTAGAGGTAGTAAAATAGCCATTTATAAACTATAATAACTAACCTTTACAACTATAGTAAAGAATTAGAAATTGAAATAACTAATTTATTTGAAAATAAAATAGGTCATTTCAATATTTGAAACTATGTTTGCAACATACTAATTGGTATCTTTTATGTCAAAAGCAGAAACAACAAGAGCAGATATATTAAAACAAGCACTTGAACTAATCTACAAGCAAGGTTATCAATCCACAAGTATTGATGATATCTTAGCTTCGACACATGTCACTAAAGGCGCCTTTTACTATCATTTTCGCAACAAGGAGGAAATGGGTATAGCCATGATTGATGAGGCTATGCATGATGAGATTTGGCCTCATATAGAGAGATCGCTATCATCCACTAAGGATTTTAGGAATAATCTATATGCGATGATGAGTGGATTACTAATAAAACATCCGTTTCTAACGGTAGAAAATGGGTGCCCGGCAGTAAATCTGATACAAGAGATGGCGCCTTTAAACAAGGCGTTCCGGGATGCACTGTCAAAGTCTTTTGACAAATGGGAAAAAGCGATTGTAAAAGAGATTAAAAGAGCTCAACAGTTAGGGCAATTAAGTCCTTCTCATGATGCGAAGCAGATAGCAGTACACATAATTACACTATATCATGGCATTCGAAATATGGGCAAGTTACTAGGAAAGACTTGCTATAGTTCATTTTTAAAAGATTTCCGTAAATACTTAGACTCATTGGAATAGTTGTTTATAATACACCATTGAACTGTAAATATTTTTTTTGTCACAAAACATACCATTTAGTATGTTTTGTAATTTACTAAAATTAATTACTTCATTTAATTAAAACATATATATGAAGGTCAATCTTATTCACTCTATTTTTTATCAGATGCAACAGAAACAGTACAAGAAAACGATAGTATTACTAACCGTAGCAATAAATGGGCTTATTGCTTTAGCATATTTTTTACCTAAACATAGTTTGTTCAAATCGTTACATTATTCTCTCATTCCATTGGCGAATGCTACATTGAATGGATTGACCTTTTTGTCATTAGTTGCGGCATTCATATCTATTCGGCGTAAAAAAATAAAAACACATCGTTTTTTCGTTCTTTTAGCTTTTGCTTTTACTTCCATTTTTTTAGTGCTATACCTTTTGTACCATTTTTCAATGCCCACTACAAAATTTGGCGGCAGTGATAGCATGAAGCTTTTTTATCTCTTCATTTTACTTACACATATCATACTGGCGGCAGTTATAGTTCCTCTTGCGCTATACACAATGTCATTGGCATTGACTCATCAAATAAGCAAACATCGCAAAATTGCAAAGTGGTCTA
The DNA here is from genome assembly GCF_004337365.2 of Rhizosphaericola mali. GTDB lineage: Bacteria > Bacteroidota > Bacteroidia > Chitinophagales > Chitinophagaceae > Rhizosphaericola > Rhizosphaericola mali. The sequence goes on from NZ_CP044016.1 coordinate 653,934, forward strand.
TGCCTATATGGTTATACGTCAGTTTTACCGGCGTTCTCGTTTACATACTCATTTCGCCTTACTACGCTTAATCATTAGCTAGTTTGATTGGGTTTTAATTTTTAGCATAAAACATATCACACAAATAAAGTCGATTTTATGAAAATAAGACTATCGTATCTTATGACAATCACTGTAATCATATTGTCATCCTGCAATTCAGGCGAACAGCCAACACAACAGTCAACAGCCCCAGAAATACCTATTGCCGTTCTTCACAAATCAGATGAAGTTGTATATACCGAATATCCCGCAAAGATGGAAGGTTTGGCAGATATAGAAATCCGTCCACAAGTGAATGGTATATTGGAACATGTATTTGTGGATGAAGGGTCTTTTGTAAAAAAAGGCACACTATTATTCCAAATAGATTCTCGTCCCTATTTGGAAGCTTACAACAATGCTCAGGCAGAACTTTGGGCGGCGAATGCCGAAGTGTCGACAACCCAAATTGAGTTGGAAAAATTAAACGCCTTGGTAAAAAGCAAAGTTTATTCCAATTACCAACTAAAGATTGCAGAGATGGCTTTCGATGCCGCCACCGCAAGAAAAAAGCAAGCTATTGCCAAGGTTGGTAATGCAAAAATCACCTTGGGTTATACCCAAATAAAAGCGCCTATGCATGGTTATATTGGGCGTATTGGAAAAAAAGGTGGTAGTCTAGTCGCTCCGTCTGATCCTCAACCATTGTCCTATCTTTCTGACAATAAAAATGTACGTGCCTATTTTTCCATAGGGGAAAAAGAATTTGTATCGTTTAAGAACAGCCTTACGGGAAATGCGATCGGAGATAAACTTAAGCAATCTCCTCCCGTAACTATGGTACTTCCGGGTGGTTTGGAATACGCTCATGCTGGCAAACTAGACATGGTGGACGCTATGTTTGACAATAGAACGGGCGCTATTACTTTGCGCGCTACATTTCCCAATACTGAAGGATCTCTCCGTTCTGGCAATTCAGGAAAAGTAAGGCTGGGCATCAAAGAAAACGGGATATTTAAAATTCCCCAATCAGCTACGTTTGAAATGCAAGACAAAGTATTTGCATTTGTTGTAGATCGTAATAATAAAGTCCACCAAATAGCATTGTCTATAACTGGAACAACCGAAGATAGCTATTATATATCAAAAGGGTTAAACGATGGCGATCGCCTGGTACTTAAAGGAATGGAAGCACTAAAAGATGGCGCTGCCATACATCCAGAAATAGCCAAAGAAAATCTCACTAAAAATTAAATCTCAATTTTTAAATTATGTTGAAAACATTTATAGATAAACCTGTCATAGCGACCGTAGTTTCCATTTTGCTGGTCATCTTGGGGCTAGTTGGGCTAAAGGAGCTACCCATACAGCAATTTCCTGATATAGCTCCGCCGGTGGTTCAGGTTACGGCAAACTATCCTGGTGCAAATGCAGAGACGATGCTTCGTTCAGTGGCTCCCCGTTGGAAGAAGCTATCAATGGCGTGGAAAATATGACTTATATGAGTTCAACCTCCAGTAATGACGGGACTTTGACCATATCCGTTTATTTTAATTTAGGAACTGATCCGGATCAAGCTGCTGTGAACGTGCAAAATAGAGTATCATCCGCCACTGGCTTATTGCCCACAGACGTGGTACAGGCTGGCATTACAACCCAAAAAGTGCAGAACTCATTGGTCATGGCGATCAATCTGATGAGCGATAAACCAGAATTGTATGATGCTACTTGGCTGACTAATTATGCTCAGATAAATGTCATTCCAGATATAAAAAGGATTACGGGCGTTGGGCAAGTAACACTCTATGGAAGCAATAGGGATTATTCCATGCGTATTTGGCTTAATCCCTCCCAAATGGCCGCATACAACATAACACCTACCGAAGTTATGACTGCTATCAAATCTAAAAACATAGAAGCCGCTCCTGGTAGATTTGGGGAATCTAGCGATCGATCTTTTGAATATGTACTGAAATATGCAGGTAAATACACAAAACCTGAAGAGTATAGCAATATAATCGTTCGAACCAATAAAGATGGAAGTATATTAAAGCTTAAGGATATTGCCAAAGTAGAGTTGGGTAGTTACACTTATAACTCCCTCAATAAAGTGCATGATAAAGAAAGTATTCTATTTCAAGTAATACAATTGCCTGGCTCGAATTCTAGGGAAATACAAACCAAGATAGGCGAATTCATGAAGAAGGCGGCAAAGGATTTTCCGCCAGGAATTACGCAACAGACGCTTTATAACACCAAGGATATGTTGGACCAATCTATTGAACAAGTGGAGCATACTCTAATAGAGGCTTTCATTCTTGTGTTTATAGTTGTATTTCTTTTCTTGCAAGATTTTCGGTCAACACTCATTCCTGCAATAGCAGTTCCTGTGGCGATATTAGGTACATTTTTCTTTATGTCTGTTTTTGGTTTTTCCATAAATCTTTTGACCTTGTTTGCACTTGTGCTTTCGATTGGAATTGTGGTTGATGATGCAATTGTCGTGGTGGAGGCGGTACATGCCAAGTTGGAGTCTCACAATTTAACGCCTAAGAAAGCTACATTTTCAGCTATGCATGAGATTACAGGAGCTATCATCTCCATAACGCTGGTCATGGCGGCGGTGTTCCTTCCCGTAGGTTTCATGAAAGGGTCTGCAGGTGTATTCTACCGGCAGTTTGCATTCACTTTGGCGATTGCCATTGTTATTTCTGCTGTTAACGCACTAACGCTAAGTCCTGCCTTATGCGCTTTACTTCTAAAAAATGAAGCACATAAACATGGAGAAAAGCCAACCAATTTCAAACAGCGTTTCTTTTTTGCTTTCAATAAAGGGTTTGAAAACATTACGCAAAAGTATGTAGGTGGCGTCAAGAAACTGATTAAATACAAATGGGCAGGAATGGGCGCTTTGGTTGTTATTATATTATTGACCTGCGTTCTAATTCGAAAGACACCCACTGGTTTTATTCCATCTGAAGACTTGGGTTTTATAGCCATTTCAGTCAATCTTCCTCCTGGCTCATCCATGAAAAGAACTCAGGCTATTCTTGACGAAGCAGCTAATAAAGTCCGAGATATGAAAGCCAAATTTGCGTTCAATGAAGTTGCAGGCTTTAATGTTTTGACAAGTTCTACTAGTCCTTCCTCTGGTGTGGCCTTTTTTAGAATGAAAAAAGATGGAGAACGTGGAGAGATGAACAGTGTGACGGAAAATATCGCAGAGCTGCAAAAAAGACTATCTACTATAAACGGCGCTCAGTTTTTTGTCTTTTCCTTTCCAACGGTTCCTGGTTTTAGTAATGTAGATGCGCTTGACTTAGTGCTTGAAGACAAAACCGGTGGCGATCTGAAGAAGTTTGGAGGTATCGCCAATCAATTTATTGCGGCATTAATGAAGCGAAAGGAAATTGCCATGGCGTTTACCACATTTCGAGCGGACTATCCACAATATGAAATGGTACTTGATCATGAAAAAATAGAGCAATTGGGTGTTGATGAAAAAGAGGTTTTAAGCACCATGCAATCTTATTTTGGAAGTGCGCAGGTTTCCGATTTCAACAGATTTGGAAAATATTATCGTGTCATGGTACAAGCAGAGAAAGATGAGCGAGCCGATCCATCCTCTTTGAAAGAGATTTACGTTAAGAATAATATTGGAAACATGGTTCCAATCAATACCCTCATGGAATTAAAACGGGTGTATGGACCTGAAGCTATAACGCGTTATAACCTTTTTAATTCCATTGGCGTGAATGCCATACCTAAGCCTGGGTATAGCACTGGAGATGCGATACAAGCCATTAACGAGGTCGCCTCACAGCTACTACCTACGGGCTATTCATTTGAGTTTTCGGGTATGACAAGAGAAGAGATTGCATCAGGCGGACAGTCCGTGCTCATCTTTACCCTGTCTCTACTATTCGTTTATTTCCTACTTTGTGCGCAGTACAATAGTTATATTCTTCCTTTGGCTGTAGTTCTATCAGTTCCTACGGGTATTTTAGGTGTCTTTATCGCAATTGGACTTGCCGGTATAGACAATAATATCTATATACAAGTAGCCCTAATCATGCTTGTTGGACTTTTAGCCAAAAATGCGATCTTGATTGTGGAGTTTGCCGTACAACGCAGACATGCGGGGCAAACATTAATAAGTTCAGCCTTAGAAGCAGTCAGACTACGTTTTCGTCCCATCATTATGACGTCCATTGCATTCGTGGCAGGCATTACACCTATGATGAGGGCGACGGGGCCTTCAGCGATGGGAAATCATTCCATTAGTATTGGAGCTGCAGGAGGCATGTTAGGAGGTGTCATTTTAGGGTTATTTCTCATACCTGTACTTTTTGTGGTTTTCCAAAGCTTACAAGAAAAAATATCCGTAAAACAGAAATTCCTGGTTCCTCAACCAATATTGGCAAACGGTCAATCTCAAATTGATAATATTTAAGACTATTATAATCCAATGAAAAAAATAAATAAAGTAATTTTCATATTCTTTATACTCGGTTTGTTGTTGAGTTGTAAAGTTTCGAAAGACATTCAATTACCGTCAGCTGATCTACCGACTACGTTTGATCAGACAGCGCCGACAGATTCTGTTGGAATCGGATCCATTTCATGGAAACGTTTTTTCTCAGATTCAATACTAAGCGCTTTAATCGATAGTGCCTTGCGTAAAAATTACGACATGGCAATAGCCCTAAAGAATATAGAGGCGGCAAGCCAAATTATAAAACAATCGAAATGGAACAATATTCCAACCGTTGATTTTAATACTACTATTGCCTCAAATAGACCTTCAAAAAATAGTCTGAATGGTTTAACTGCAAGTAAATTTTTGGGCACAAACCATATAGATGACTATTCGATTGGAGTGGGAGTTTCATGGGCGCCAGATATATGGGGCAAGATCAGAAATCTAAACAAGTCGGCACTTGCTAATTATCTTCAAACCAAGGAAGTGCGTAATGTTTTGCAGACTGATCTTATTGCGAGTGTATCTAAAGGTTACATCAACTTGCTCATGCTAGATGAACAGCTTCGGATAGCAAAAAATAGCCTTGCCCTAAACGACACGACGGTAAGTATTGCCAATGCTATGTATGATTTTGGACAGGCTTCTTTATTAGCCGTTCAGCAAGCGAAAGCTCAACTACTCAGTGTAGCTGAATTAATTCCTGTAATAGAACAGGAAATTGCTATACAGGAAAATGCGTTACACGTACTTTCTAGTAATATGCCAGGTACTCACATATATAGATCAAGACTAGATGCGATCAAATTCTCAGACAGCTTATCAACGGGTATTCCTACTATTGCAATACGACAGCGCCCTGACGTTAGAAAATGTGAATTTGAGCTTTTAAATGAAAATGCTAAAGTCGGTATTGCGAAAGCCCAATTATACCCAGCAGTAAATATTACAGCGAGAGGTGGTCTTGAGTCTCTAAAAGCCAGCAATTGGTTTAGTATGCCAAATTCTCTTTTTGGTTTGGTTAGTGGTTCTTTACTTCAGCCTTTACTACAACACAAAGAATTAAGAACGCAATACAGCGTTGCAAAGATTGAACGAGAAAAATCCGTTATTAATTTTAAGCAAACTGTATTGAGTGCGGTTGGAGAAGTCTCTGATGCCATGCAAAAAATAGAAAAGCTAAAACAGCAAGACCAAATAGTTGGGGCACGTGTAGCGATGCTTCATGATGCGACCTCGAATATCAACCAATTATTTCAAAACGGGATGGTCAATTATTTAGAAGTTATCAATGCGGAAAGCAATGCTTTGGATGGCGATCTTGAGCAGATGTCTGTCAAGCAGAAAAAGTTATCTGCTATTGCTGATCTATACCGAAGTCTGGGTGGGGGTATATTCTAGTCCATCGTGTTTTGAGGCAAGAGGACGCATATTTTATTGATAAACTTATTCAAAATAAACAAATAAAAACATAAATATGACACACAAAATATTAAAAGAGAATACTGTAGTAGCTCACCAAGAACTTGAAAAGCTGATTGTGGCGAACTTAAAAGAAATAAGAAATACAAAGGACTATGTGAACTTTTTGAAATTGTTTTACTCCTTTTTTGTTGGGCTAGAATCAGCAATAGAACCTTATATAACTTCGGATATACTTCCAGATTACGCAAACCGTAGACATGTTGATTGTCTTATGAATGATTTAACGAGTTTGGGTGCAAATATTGAAGATCTTCAATTAGTCTCTTTTGACTCAATAATTGACGACAAAATCAAAGCTTTAGCTGCACTTTATGTAATAGAAGGGTCTATAATGGGTGGTCCAATTATTCTCAAACTTTTATCAAAGAAAGGAATTACACAAGGAGGGTCCTTCTTTGCGGGATATGGTTTGGATAATTTAAGCAAATGGACAAGTTTTCTTACCGTCTTAGATTTACATATTAAAGGAGATGATCAAAATGTTGCGGTTGAGATAGCAAACCAAGTTTTTACATCCTTTGCAATATGGGTTATTTATAATACAAAAGATAGAGTTGAAAATTAAAAATGACCAAGCTATGTAGGAATACTTAGTCCTTGTTACAAATCTATAATAGGAGCAACGTGAAGCTAAACGTAAAAAGACATTGGTGGAAAATTCTTAGTGTTGTTTTAATAAACACATCGATATTTTTAGGTTTTATTATGCAGGTTACAATGAAACCAATAGTAGAAGAAAGCATAAGGAACTATTTCTTTCATCCTTCTTTATGGTTTGTGATGATGATAGATTTTTCCATTGCATTAGTCTATTCCATAAAGTTTTTGCAAAGTGGAAATCTGGATTTCGATATCGCTGTGAGGTGTTATGCGAGCACAGGAATATTCTTTGGTATTGTAGGCTTGTTAACAGGTATGTTTTGGGCAAATTATACATGGGGGCGAGGTTGGGTAGGTGATCCGAAACTTATAAGTGCAGCGATTGCACTGTTGATATATTCCGCCTATTTTGTTTTGAGAGGCTCAATGGAGGAGATTGAGAAACGAGCAAAAGTTTCCGCGATATATAACACTTTTTCCTACGCGATGTTATTCCCGACCATTTTTATACTACCGAGACTAACGGATAGTCTTCATCCTGGTAGTTCAGGCAATCCAGCTTTAAATCCTAAGGATGTAGACTCTTCCATGTTTCTTGTTTTCTGGATTTGTTCAGTGCCAGGTTGGCTTATGTTTAGTTTTTGGATTACTTCCATCAGGTTGAAAATTATAAAACTTCAGGAGAGTGATTTAAAAACTTTCTAATGATTGAGCTTATTAAAAAAGCAAGCCATTTGCTAATGATATTCAAATAACGTCAAAAAAACAATATGACCATATTAAAAAAAACAATTAAGTTATTAATAATTTCCTTTTTTATTTTTTCTCAATATGCTAGGGCGACTCGTCACAATGTACAAACAGAACACTCCATTTTACTATCGAATGGAAAAATTTATGTTGTGGTGGGTGTTTTGGTTATTATTTTTACCTCCTTGGCATTCTATCTTTATAGGATCGACAAAAAGGTCTCCCAATTCACATTAGAACAGAGAGAAATGGATAGCTAGATAGATAGATTGTTTATATGTTAATGTCAATTGGGCTAAATTAATATACATTGAGTTTTTAGGAAATAAATTGATCCACTTCTTAAACCATGGATTATGAAACAAAAGCGTGTTTTTTTGAAAAAAGGAATAGTTGTAATTCCGGATATTTCAGGTTTTACTGATTTTGTAATGAGTACCAAATTATTATTAGGACAATTTATAATCTGCAAGTTATTACATTCGATTGTACGGACAAATAATCTTCATTTTGAAATCTCAGAAATAGAAGGTGATGCCGTATTATTCTACAAGTATGGTAATATTCCCACATTTGTCGAAATTATCTCACAAATAAAGTTAATACATGAAAACTTTAAAACAGAGATAGAGCGATTGTCAATAAAACTTATGATGGATATTCCTCTTTCATTAAAAGTAATAGTGCACTATGGAGCCTTTTCTAAATATCGCATTGGACGATTCGAAAAGCTTTATGGAATCCCAATTGTAGAGGCTCACAAAATGCTTAAATATCGTATTCCTAAGGCTCCTCCATATGCATTGTTGTCTGATGAATACTTAGCTGTTTATTTTAGTACGTATTCAAACGCACTTCAGTATGGCGTGTATATACCAGATGTTGGTTATATTCATTATTTTTAGATGATGGTATTATATATAATAAATGCTCCGAATTTCTTCTGTCGATGATTATTATACAACCTCATATAGATCTATTTTGCATATAAGTTACAAAAGATTGTTGATTATGAATATGTCGATATTAATTATGCATGATATTGTAATATGATATTGTTTGTTGTTATCCATAAATTCAATTAATTCATTTCTTATAAAATTATTTGAATAATCAATTATTCTTCCCCAATAAAGTTTTCTATAAAATGACTGACTATTTCATGATTTTCTTCCATTAAGAAATGTCCTACGTTTTCCACTTGCTTTAATTCCAAATTACTAGCAACTGCAGGTAATGCCATTTGCAACATATAAAATCCACTTCCTCCAATTCCTAAAACAGGCAATTTTATTTTGGGATATGTTTTAAAATCATCAATATCCTGTGCGAATGCCTGATACCAAGCATTCGCAGATCGGATTGCTTCAGTACTATCATAGGCATTTGCATATACAGCTTTATCAAATTCGCTCACTGACGTTTTATTAGCTAATAAGTGATCAAATAACCAATTGATAAGGATATTCATTTTTCCATTAAGCAACTGTTCTGGCAAAATCTTAACTTGATTAAAAGATAACCACCATGGATATAAATACGGCGCATTGGGTATCGGTAACATGGGTAATTGGTACATACTAGGATCTGGATGCGGCGTATCCAAAATGATTAGTTTACTTGTAGATTCTGGAAACTGTGCCGCAAAGCTAAATGCGACGTGTGCACCAATATCATGGCCAGCAATAATTATACTACCAAGTTCTAATTGATTAACCAAAGAAAGAACATCTTGTGCCATTTGTTTTTTTTCATAACCATTTTGAGGTTTTTCACTTTCTCCCATTCCTCGAATTTCCAATACGATTACTTTGTATTTTTTTGCTAAAATGGTCATTATTTTATGATAAGCCCACCAGGTTTCAGGATAGCCTGGTATTAGTATTAGAGGAGCACCTTTACCACCTTCAAGATAATGCAATTGTATATTATTTACACAAATAAATTTGCTTTCAAAATCTGGAACTCTTTGCAGTAATTTTTCTGAATCATAAATATTGTTGGACATTGTTAAGGTATTTTATTTATTATTTACAAAGTTAAAAATTAAGCTTGATTTGATATATTAATTGGCCGTAATTGACTGATAATTGACCTAACTAATGATCTTTTTAAAAAGAAAATAGATTGGCATAAATTGAATTAAAAATGTCATTTATGCAATATTTTAAACTGAATAAATTTGTAAAAATATAAATCATGACAAATATTGCAATTAATGGATTCGGAAGAATCGGAAGAATGACGTTTAGGAAATTGTTTGGGCTTTCTGATATTAAAATAGTCGCTATCAATGACTTAAGCACGCCTGAGATATTAGCTTATCTTTTAAAGTTTGATTCTATTCATGGTGTGTATAGTAAAGATATTCAAGCCATTGATCAATATTTGGATATAGATGGAGAAAAGATAACTATTTATTCAGAAAGAGACCCCTCTAAACTTCCTTGGAAAGACGAAAATATAGATGTAGTAATAGAGTGTACTGGACTATTTGAAACCAAAGAAAAAGCATCTTTTCATTTACAAGCAGGAGCAAAAAAAGTAATAGTGTCGGCTCCATCTGATAATGATGTTAAAACTGTAGTGTATAACGTAAACCATACTATTTTAAATAGTGAGGATACGGTTATTAGTGCTGCATCCTGTACCACAAATTGTTTAGCTCCTTTAGCAAAGGTACTAAATGAAAATTTTATAATTAAAACTGGTCAAATGAATACGATTCACGCTTATACTAATTCGCAGCCATTGATGGATGTTGCTGATAATAAAAATGGTTTTAGAAAATCAAGAGCTGCCGCAGACAGTATTATTCCATATACCACAGGAGCGGCGAAAGCAATCGGTTTAGTTATTCCTAGTTTAGATAAAAAATTAGATGGAGCGTCTCAAAGAGTACCTGTTCACTCTGGATCTATAGTAGAACTCTATACAATATTAGAACGAGAAACTACAATAGAGGAAATTAATACTATAATGAGACAAAATGCAAACGAATCATTTGGTTATAATGAATTGCCTATAGTTTCCCAAGATATTGTTGGTTCATCTTATGGTTCCATATTTGATGCAACGTTGACCAAAGTTGTAGGAATGGGTAATCAACAATTAGTAAAAACCGCTGCATGGTATGATAATGAAATATCATTTGTTTCACAAATGGTTCGTACTTTATTATATTTTTCTAAATTATAGTTATCCAAAATTTTTTAAATATAAACCAGGAGTGGTGGCTAGATGCCGGTGAAATAATCGTCGCAATCCATTTGCATTACTTAATCCGCAAATGGAGGATATTTGTTCTAAATTAAAATCAGATTCTTCCATCAGTCGTCTTGCAGCCTCCACTCTAGTTTTCTCCACAAACTTAGCTGGAGAGACTCCAATTTCTTTGGAAAAAATACGGGAAAAATTACGATTACTCATATGAGCAATCTCAGCTAAGTTTTCTACAGATAAATCAGATTGAAGATTTTGCTGCACCCACTCCATTACTTTGGCAATTGGACCATATTCTGTAGTCTGTGCCATAAGTACCGGGCTAAATTGAGATTGATTTCCTGGTCTTTTTATATACAAAACCAGTAATTTAGCAACGTTCATTGCTATAATTCTTGAAAGATCTTCTTCTACTAATGCTAATGTTAAGTCAATACCAGTTGAGATTCCCGCAGAGGTATATACATTTCCATCTTTAATATAAATAGGCTCTTTCTCCACAAGTATAGAGGGGTAACGTTTTGCTAATTCATCACAAAGCAACCAATGTGTAGTTGCTCTGCGTTTATCTAATAATCCCGCCTCCGCAAGTATAAAGGCTCCTGCACATACTGATGTAATTCGTTTTACTGCGTTTTTCTTTGAAATTTTCTTAAGCCAAATTATTATTTCTTCGGGAGCATTTTGAATATATTTCCCCCTTCCTGCTACGATAATTGTATCTATTGGATAATAAATAGAAGAAATACCCCCTTCCGTGATTATCGGCATACCGGAAGTAGTAGAAACTATAGTTTGTTCGTCCATGGAAATAAGATGACACTTATAGTATTGCTTATTATCATTATTCAATTTTGAAAAATATTCATTTGATTTTGTCAATACTTCAAGTGGACCAGTAACATCTAAAATAGAAGTTTGTGTAGGTACTAGAATTACAATATGCTTCATTTATAAAAAATTAAATATCTAAAATTGAATCTTTAGTCAAATTTATGCCAAAAAATATTAACAATTCGCCTTTCTAGTATCAAAACTTAAATTGCCTATTAAAACGCTTTTGGCATTGAAACATATAAAAGAAAAAATATCAAAAAGATTACTTTGTTACTTTTAGAATGGATTAAAATGTTTACCATGATTATTTTTTAGGCAAGTCTTCTATCTTGCCAACACTCTGCAATTTTTTGTGCAGCCATCAACTCATCTACTTTAATATATGTGAGAAATGCTCTTTCTGTTTTGTGTCCACTGATTTTTCTGATAAGCATAGGATCTGTACCTCTTAAATATTCATTGGTACAAAAGGATCTGCGGCAAATGTGGCTGGTAAACAATTCGTATTTGGGTACGGATTTTTGCAATGATTTGCCCTTTTTAAAATGTGTTACTTCTATCATCTCATCAAAGCCCATTAATTTCCCCATTACCTTTAAACTTTCGTTGAAGTCATTAATGTGGATTTTGGGAACATTGAAGTCATAATTTTGAAGTATATCATAAGTATCGTTAATAATAGGTATTTGCACAAACTTCTGTACTTTCTTTTGTCGGATTTTAAGGACATTGTTTTGGATATAGTTGGCGGAGATTCTTGACAAGTCTGAATAACGTAATCCTGTAAGACAACCAAGTACTAATAAATTACGAGTGTCTTTCAGTTCTGGATGCGCTTCTAAATCGAAACGATAAATTTTTACGATTTCCTGCCATGTGAGAAAGATCATGTCAACCTCTTCAGTGATAGTCGTATAACCGGAAAGGTCAAGGCTGGCACAATATCCCTTTCTGATTCGGTTACGTAGAAAGCATTTCAAATTTTTAATTTGCTTACCAACGGAATTAGCCAATAGTCCGCATTCACCATTAGGCTTTTCCGTTTCATAAAAGAGAAAATCAACAAAATCCTCATAAAAATAATAATCGAAACTAGTAAAATTCAAATGGCAACCTCTGCTTTTTTCATATGCTTTTAAATGCTTTATCAAAGATCTGTAATCTTTCACGGTATCTTTTGCAACGGCATCTTCCTTGTTTTTAATAAAGTCCACAAAATGATCTTCGAGCGTTACAAGCTCTGTAGGAATCGGTTTAGCATTTTGACTATTGTTTTTGATGTATTGGTCAAAATGGTCAACTACATATTTGATATTCGGAATTTGATTTCTTAAGAGGGTAGAGGAAAGAAAAGCCTTGAACTTTGCCATTAAATCCGACAATTCAGCATTTACGACTGCATACGTTTTCTTTTCACAGACAAAATCAAAGCTAGGTTTAACGGATTGCGTATTTACATTCCATAGGTTCGGAAAAATTTCAAATCCTGTATTGATAAGGACTTTATTTTCTGAATTAAAGATGTACTGCAAATAAATAGGCGTCTTGCCTGATTTTTTGACGTAATGTTTCTTGGTTACAAATTTTGCGGTTGCCATTGTTGATAATTTTTTTTGTTTAAATAAGCTGTCGAGTTTTCGACGAGCTAAAATTGAAAAACAATGGCTTCAAATAGCAATTATGGCAGTTAATAAAAATGCAACATATTGAATATCAGTAAATAATAAACAACGATGGCAACTATGAACAATTATAAATCGGCTGGGAAAATCCCGTCCGGTCCGCTATTAAGGAGTTCAAAAAGATATAAACCGTGTTAAATCATTGATTTACACGGTTTTTTTATTTATTTCTGATCCAAGTAAATACAAAAAAGTTCAATTGTAAAGGTCGTAATTCGGTTAGCATAGAATTCGTATTAACATTGCTAACCGAATGATAGCCTAAAGTATTGGTTTTAAATCTGTTAAGCCGAACCTGCCTATTATTCAAATGACAAACCATTTTTCACGCATTAAAATGTTTTATCATGAATTTGGACCATGTATCCAAATAACCAAGAATATTTTGAATTACAAAGAAAAGAAACACCGAAATAGATTATAAATACCAGTCAAAAATAAGTAGCCTTTAGTTCTCTCAGTAGCGAAGTATTAGAATTGGTAATACTTTTAAGTATAGAATTCTATAAAGAAATAGTAATTGCCGTAGAAATCATTTTCTTTAAAAAGTAATTGAAAAATTATTTTACCAAGACTAATTTAAGTTTTTCTATTAAATCAGCTCCATAATACAACCTTAAACATGCACTTTTTAATAAGACTGCAAACATCTCATCCAAATACTGAGATATCGCTCAATTATCCATACATGCTCAGTGCGGCTATTTATAAGATAATAGCCAAGGAGGATGCGGAATATGCCCAATTTCTCCATGAGCAGGGTTATGGTAAGAAGTTTAAATTCTTTACCTTTTCGCAATTAAATACGCCTTTTAAGATTGATAGAGGCAGAATGAAACTGATTTCTAATGAAGCCTATTTTCAAATTGCCTTTCATTTGCCACATGCAGTAGAAAGCTTTGTAAAAGGTTTATTCCAGTCGGAGCAGATTGAGCTTGCCGATAAAATATCGAAAGTGGCTTTTAAAGTTACTTCCGTGGAAAGTTTGCCAGATCCGCTAAAGTTCCATAAGGACAATGAATTGATCTCTGTTCTACTCAAACTGAAAGCAAGATTAATCACCTTGGTTATTTTATTCTTTCTCTTAATCGCACTTAGTAGAATTGAAATTCGGCAACATACACGACAATCCCGAATTGCTTAACTACTCTTAATCGCACTTAGTAGAATTGAAATTTTGCAGAACTTAACCCTGTTGGAGTTTGTAAAGAAACTCTTAATCGCACTTAGTAGAATTGAAATTGATAGTTCCTTGGGCATTTGTGACCATATCCTTTTCTCTTAATCGTACTTAGTAGAATTGAAATAGATTTGACAAGATGGAGAAACAAATTCTTTACACGCAAAAGAAAAACAGAATCTCTAGCTTTGGGAGATAATTTGGGGAGGTTCAGCTTCTTTTATTCATAAAAATAGCCCCAATTAGTATCAGACTTTTTGGGGATATTACAAATTCTATGCTGCTTTTGTTTGTATAATATGGATTGTGCTTACCACAAATTTTCAAATTGATATACTTTTTCAATTGGACTATTTGGTTCTTCTGCAATTAGAGATTTTATTTTTCCTGTTTCCAAACTGAAAACCCAGCCATGTAAAGTAGGACCGTCATCTTCTTTCCATGCCTTTTGTATGGTAGATGTATTCTTCAAATGTTCAATTTGTTTCAATACATTGAATTCTACCAATTTTTCTTCCATCTCTTTTTCTGTCGCGATTGTAGAAAGTTCTTCTTTATTTTCAGAGTAAACTTCTTTGATGCTTTTTAACCACATATTCAAAGTCTCCCCGAAGTCTTGATTAGATAAAGCAGAATGAACACCTCCGCAACCATAGTGACCGCAAACAATTACATGTTTTACTTTCAAATGTAGAACTGCATATTCAATCACACTTCTTGCATTGATATCAGTGTACAATACTTGATTTGCCACATTTCTATGTACAAATACTTCACCTGCTTCTAAGCCAAGAATTTCTTCTGCTGGCACTCGACTATCTCCACAACCAATCCATAAAAATTCTGGTTTTTGTCCAGAAGACAATTTTTTAAAATAATCTGGATCTAATTCCGCTTGTTTTTTTGCCCAAGATTCATTTTTTTCAAATAAACTTTTAATGGTATGCATGATAATTTATTTTGATTGTTTAATGCAAAGTAAAACAGCTTTTTCTAATTAAGAAAAAGCTGTTTCATATATTAGAAAATTTTAATCTAAATGGATTACATATTTAAACCGCCACAAACATTTAAAGTTTGTCCAGTAACGTAAGTACTCATGTCAGAAGCCAGGAATAAAACGGCATTTGCCACATCTTCCGCTTGTCCAAATCTGTTCAATGGAATTCTTGATTTATAATCAACCGTCGCCGCATCATCTTGCAAATAATTGGTCATATCTGTTTCGATAAAACCAGGAGCAATGGCATTGCAACGTACATTTCTAGAGCCTAATTCTTGTGCAATAGATTTTGTAAAACCAATAATACCTGCTTTAGATGCTGCATAACTAGATTGACCAGCATTTCCAGAGATGCCAATAATCGAACTCATGTTGATAATACTACCAGAGCGAGCTTTCATCATGGTACGTATAACGCATTTAGTTACATTGTAAACACTAGTAAGATTTGTTTGAATTACCTTTTCCCATTGTTCGGGTGTAATTCTAAGCAACAAATTGTCGATACTGATACCTGCGTTATTTACACAAATATCTACTGTTCCAAAGTCTTTAACTACGCTTTGTACAAATGATTCTGCTGCTGCAAAATTGCCTGCATCACTTTGGTAAGCCTTAGCATCAACGCCAAATTCTTTTACTTTTTGAACCAAGGTTTCGGCTTTATCTTTACTACCTTCGCTTACATATGTAAAGGCAATATTTGCACCATTTTCAGCTAATTTAAGTACGACAGCTTCTCCGATTCCTCTAGCTCCGCCGGTAACTATAGCAACTTTACCATTAAGAATACCCATTATAGTTGATTTATTTTGATTAGCAAATGTAGGGAAAATAAAAGTTCCTAATTCGCGATGAATAATTAGTAAAAAAAGTTGGTAAGATTTGGTTTGATCAACAATCCTATCCTAACCATGCTCGTCTTTTGTTGGTAACTGATAAGATTCTCTCCATATCCTTGAAACCATTGAATCCCAATAAATTGGTTTCCTTTTTTGAATGGCTTATAATACAATTGTCCCATAACACTACCTTTCCAATTCCATTGATTACCTTTTTTGACCAAAACATCCGCATACCATCTGGATGGTTTGATAATATAGGCAGCACCGAATTGTCCGTATCCCACATAGTTAATCAAATCAGGATTATCATCTTTATAGGCAAATGGTAACCATACTTTTGCGTTTAATTGTATTCTATCCGAAATATTCTGTTGCCAACCCGCGGACAAAAAATTCCAACTACGAGATTGAATACTGTCACGCCCATTGGATTCATGCTCCAGCATTAAGGTAAAAAAGCCCGATTTTCCCATTTTGGTATCGTAAGGTCTTATCAAACCAAGCGCAGGATTGAAATTGATTTCTGCAAATGGTTTAGAATTTTTATAAATGTCCCAAAATGATTTCTGTGTGTAACTTACAAATAAGAAACTTTTTGCTACCAATGGATTACGATATAACAATTGCTTAAAACTAATTTGATATTTCACATCCGAATTATATTTACTTGGAGCTTCCCTTAAGGTCGTACCCGTCAAGAAATAATTATCGTTGAAAATAGTAAATGATGGTTGGCTCAAAAATTTCTCTTCGGCAGTTAACCTTTTTGGAACAGAGTCTCCGTTATATTTTTCTGATTGACTCCAGGTATTTGAATAAAAGAAAAAACTTAATAGAAAAAAAAAGCTGTTTTTAATACGAAAGCGCGTGCTATTGGGCATGTGTGTCGTTAATTATCGTGATTTGTATTTTCTTGTTCAGATGTTTTTTTATATTGTCTAAACCAACTGATTGCTAATATAATCCACATAAACAATAAAATACCATTGAAAAGAATTTTATGATTCCTTGAATCTGTATAAATATGAAAAGATTTGTAAAATTGCCAGCCATACAAAACGGCCAAAACTGTGGAGAATACGGTTAATAATTGATATTTATTCGACGTCTTTTTTGCCATTTCTATGCGGATATTTTATTGATTGCGTTGATTTTATGTAATAATTCTTCTAAATAATTTCTATGATTTGCAAGGCGTGGTACTTTATGTTGACCGCCTAATTTACCTCTTTCTTTCATCCACTTATTGAATGTTCCGGATTCTACGGTATGAATTATTGGCAATTGTAAAGCAATACTTTTGTATCTTTTCGCTTGATAATCACTATTTAATTTTTGTAATTCCTCATCTAAGATTTGGGTAAATTTTTCCAAATCTTCAGGTGTTTTATCAAATTCTATGATCCACTCGTGTGTGCCATTATTATTTTCTGAAAAATAACAAGGACCAGCCGTATATTCATTGATGGAAACATTCATTTTTTGCGAAGCAATAGCAATGGCTTTATCTGTATTGTCAATAATTAATTCCTCTCCAAATGCGTTGATAAATGCTTTCAATCTGCCGGTAACTTTTATTTTAAAAGGATATAGAGAAGAGAATTGAATAGTATCACCTGGTAGATAACGCCATAATCCACCATTCGTAGATATTACTATCGCATAATTTGTATTTAATTGAACTTCGTCTAGACTTAATGTTTTAGCATTAGGCACTTTATACTGATCGATCGGTAAAAATTCATAATAAATACCGTGTTGTAAAAATAACAACATGCCATCATCATCAGTGTGCGCTTGTGCAGAGAAAAAACCTTCACTCGCATTGTACATATCCAAATAATTGATTTTTTTACCAATCAATTTTTCGAAATTATTTTTATAAGGAGTGAATGATACCCCACCATGCATGTACAATTCTAAATTGGGCCAGACTTCTCCGATATTCTTTTTACCCGTTAATTCCAATATACGTTTTAATAAAATAGATGTCCAAGATGGAACGCCAGAAATAGACGTTACATTTTCGGAAATGGTTGCATGTGCGATCGCTTCGATTTTACTTTCCCATTCATCCATTAACGCAATGGATAATTCTGGAGTGCGTATCCATTCTCCCCAAAATGGAGTGTTTTGCATTAATACAGCACTTAGATCTCCATAATAGATTTCTTCTGATAATTGGCTGATCTGATGACTGCCCCCAATTACAAGTCCTTTTCCTGTTAATAATTGGCTTTCAGGATATTCGTTATAATACATAGTAAGGACATCTTTCGCTCCTTGAAAATGGCATTTGTCAAGACTTTCCTCAGATATCGGTATAAATTTACTAACGCCTCCACTTGTACCACTACTTTTCGCAAACCAATTAACAGGTGTGTTCCAAAGTATATTTTCCTGACCGTGCATAATCAGGTCTATATACGGTTGTAAATCTTCATATTCAGAGATGGGAACATTTTTTTTGAAATCTTGAGTATCCCATTCTCTATTAAAGCCATATTTTTCTCCGAATACGGTATATTGTCCGTGTGAAAGTAAATTGTCTAAAACCTCCATTTGCGCTTCTAATGGATGTTCTATCCATGATTCAATACGCCAGTATCTTAGGCGAGCCAATCTTGATATAGCAGAACTTAACAAATTCATTTTATGTGTAAAATTCTTTGGGCAATGTTACGAAAAAACTAAATTAAAAGTAAGAACGAATGATGATTACATATTTTAATGCTTATAAACAAATTTTTTTAAAAAATAGTTCTATAAAAATTTTTATCATAAGTTTTTTTGTATATTATTGCAAGCGTCATCATTCTATAATGAATAAATAAGAAATAATTATGGCTAAAAAACAGCTGTACTCCATAGAATATCCTATTAAGTGCTCGCCAACTATACTATATGGTTTTTTATCAACTGCTTCTGGAATGCAAGAGTGGTTTGCAGATAAGGTAACAGAAAGAGATGATGTAATGAGTTTTTCTTGGAGTGGAGGTACGCCTGATCAAGCAAAAATTATAGAACAAGAGGAGGATAAGTTTGTACGTTATCAATGGTTACACGAGGCTCCTGAAGAATATTTTGAATTTAGCATAGAGACTGCAGAGATTTCGAATCAGACTATTTTAGTAATTAAAGCTTTTGCGGAAAAAAATGATATCAAAGATGATACCTTGGTTTGGGATCATCAAGTGAAAGATTTGTTTCGCAGATTGGGAAGCTAGCAAAAGGAAGCTTCCATAATTTGTTGAAAGGATTCTAGGAAAAATGTTTCGATCGTTTGCCAATCTTGTAGCGGTTTACTATTTGTTAATTTGAGAAATGGATGTTGATTTATTTGGGATTTAGATATTGTGGAAAAATGATTTTTCGAACTGTCTGATTGAAAATGAATCCAAGGTGAATCTTCTGTTTCGTATTGCCAATTTCTCAAAACTTGATTTTCAAAAATTTTGGTTTGTAAGTGATTTTTATATTCTCCTTCTAATAAGAGTGAGATTGAAAATGCTTTTCCCCAAAGAAAAAAACTGCGAATTGCAAACGTATTTCCATTTTGAAATATTCTTGGAAAATCTAACATGAGATAAGGTAATCCTTCATATTTTTCTCCTTTAGAGACTTTTGGAGAGGTCTGTAACAATTTTTCGTTTTCCTTTGGAATCGTATTCTTTGCAATATCACGATAGGTACATCCTAATTGCGTAAAAAACTGTTGAATATGATCAATAATTTGATTTTTTGTTAAAAGGAAGTCGAAATTTTGAACAATGCTCCATTCTTTTTCAGATAAAACTAACTTTGCCATGCAATAGCAATTTTGAGGAATAGCGATTAAAATGCTGTAAATATCCTAAAAAGTTGCATCTTCGAGCATCGTATCGTACTGAATTCATGATTAAAAAGTTAGACAAGCTCATTCTTCGCGCATTTGTTGGACCGTTTATCGCCACATTTCTGATCTCCTTATTTGTGTTGGTGATGCAGTTTTTCTGGTTGTGGATCGATGATTTTGTGGGTAAAGGTTTGGATGTGTTTACCATTGCCAAAATGATTGGTTTTGTAGCAGCGACTTGTGTGCCGCTCGCTTTGCCATTATCACTATTGCTTTCCTCTATCATGACTTTTGGTAGTATGGGAGAATCATTCGAATTAGTTGCTATCAAATCTTCAGGTGTTCCATTGACTCGATTCATGCGACCATTGACTGTCGTTACGATTTTATTGAGTTTAGTCGCTTTTTATTTTGCCAATAATCTTATTCCCATAGCCAATCTAAAAATGAATAGAATGCGCTATGATATTGTCAAAACTAAACCTGCATTGGATATAAAAGCGGGCGTTTTTTATGATAAAATGTCTGGTTTTGTTATCAAAATAGGAGAGAAGGATAAAGATAATATGCATATAAGGGATGTAATTATCTTAGAAAAAAATCAGGGTTTGCAAGATAATTTAATGGTTGCCAAAAGTGGATTGATGTCGATGACGCCTGATAAGTCTTCTTTGCAATTTACCCTAAATGATGGTTGGCGCTATGAGGAAGAAGGTCGCAATAACGATCTTAATACGCAATTTACCCGTACAGGTTTTAAGGAATATAAAAAGCTATTTGACCTTTCGACATTTAAAATGACGGAAACCAATGAAGAAGGTTTTAAATCTGATCCGAAGATGTTGACTGTTGGGCAATTGTCTCCTTCTATTGATAGTTTGTACAAATTGGACACATTGCAACAAATAAGACGACGCAATGATTTGACGCCTTATTTCTATTTTGTGCGGTATCAAGATAGTACTTGGGCGAAAGCCAATCCAAAAGCAAAGCTGAAAAAATCTTATTTCAATACTTTAAAAGATACATTTCAACTAGAAGTCGTACAGCGTGTTAATAATTCATTACAGAGTGTAAAATCTAATCTTGATGTTGCGCAAAATGACAATAAATCAGCGCAAGAAACAATTCGAAAATATAAAATTGAATGGCATCGCAAGTTTACCCTTTCCGCGGCGTGTTTGATTTTATTTTTGATCGGAGCTCCATTAGGTTCCATTATTAGAAAAGGAGGATTAGGTGCCCCATTATTATTTGCGATCATATTTTTCGTGATTTTTTACATATTTAATACCGTAGGTGAAAAAATCGCTAAGCAAGGTGTCGTACCTGTATGGGCAGGCATGTGGCTTTCCTCCGCAATTTTGTTACCGGTAGGTATATTTCTAATGGTAAAAGCGCTCAATGATTCTCAGATTTTGGGTAAAGAAGTTTGGTTCAGAATTGGAAAAGCAATCAAAAAAATATTACCTCAAAAGAAAAAAGAGATAGAAGAATAATCATAGATTCTTCAAATTTAATTTTAGATTTGAAAGAGTCGGACTACCTTTGCAGACCTTTCAAATTTACATATCTTGGATAACGCAAAAGAAAATTATCGGATTCAAAAATGGATTTGTGGTCTCGCTGTGGTTTTGTTTTTACTCAAAATCTTGGCGTGGTATGTAACCCATTCTGTAGCTATCTTGGCAGATGCTTTAGAAAGTATTGTCAACGTAGTTGCGGGTTTCATCGGTCTGTATAGTTTGTATGTGGCTGCGAAGCCCAAAGATGTAGATCATCCTTATGGTCATGGAAAAGCGGAATTTGTATCTGCTGCAATGGAAGGTTTGATGATTCTTGCTGCCGGTTGTTTGATTATTTACCATGCAATTATTCATTTTGGCGAACAAAATGCGGTTGAATCTTTGGATAAAGGTTTGATTTTGGTTTTAGCAACCGCGTTACTCAATTATTTCTTGGGATATCGATGGGTAAAACAAGGCGAGAAAAATCATTCATTGGCAATTACTGCTTCTGGTAATCATTTAAAAATAGATGCTTACAGCACATTTGCCGTAATTATTGGGCTAATTTTTATTCTAATTTTTCATCTTTATTGGTTAGATAAAGTCATTGCGCTGGTGATGGGGTGTTTCATTTTGGTAAATGGATATTCTATTTTACGCAAATCGATTGCGGGAATTATGGATGAAGCGGATTTAAATTTGATTAATGAATTAGTTGCAGTATTAAGTTCCAATCGTCAACCTGATTGGATTGATATTCACAATTTGAAAGTGGTAAAATACGGTAGTAAGCTACATATAGATTGTCATTTTACCGTTCCGTATTATCTAACTGTGCAAGAAGCGCACGATGAAATAACTCGTTTGCAGAAATTGGTTGCAGCACATTTTTCTGAAAGTATTGAATTCAATATTCACACAGATCCTTGTCGGGATTGTAGCTGTGCTATTTGTACAAAAACGGAATGTCCTGTACGTAAACATCCATTTGTACGTCAGTTGGAATGGAATTTAAAAGCAATGGTAGATTCCAAACAACATCGTATTAATTAAGCGAATCTTTCATTTCTCCTTATTAATCATTTACATTTGTCCCTCAAATAAGCAATTATTATGGAAGCATGGAAAAAATTTCAGGAGGAAAATCAAGAAAGATTTCTGGAAGAATTGAAAGCACTTTTGAGAATACCAAGTATTAGTTCGAGTACACCCAATAAGCCCGATATGTTGAATGCGGCTGATTTGGTTAAAAAATATTTATTAGACGCCGGTGTTGATAACGCGGAAATTTTTCCTACGGCTGGGCATCCAGTTGTTTATGGTGAAAAAATCGTAGATGTCAATAAGCCAACTGTTTTGGTATATGGTCACTATGATGTGCAACCTGTAGATCCGATTGAATTGTGGCATACAGATCCATTCGAACCCACTGTAAAAGAAGATGGAAATATCTACGGACGTGGTACTGCGGATGATAAGGGACAATTTTTCATGCATGTAAAAGCATTTGAAATCTTATCCAAAACAGACAGCATTCCTTTGAATGTAAAATTCATATTTGAAGGAGAGGAAGAAATAGGTTCTCCACATTTGAAACCATTTTTACAAGAGCATAAAGATCTTTTAAAAGCAGATGTCGTATTGGTAAGTGATACGTCAATGCAATCTTTGGAAAATCCAAGTATTGATGCAGGTGTAAGAGGTTTGGCATATTTGCAAGTAGAAATTACGGGTCCGAATAGAGATTTGCATAGTGGTGTATATGGTGGCGCGGTGGCAAATCCGATCAATATTTTGGCAAAATTAATCGCAGGAATGCATGATGAAAATAATCATATTACGATTCCTGGCTTCTATGACGATGTAGATGAATTGTCTGCAGAGGAAAGAAAAGCGATCAATAAAGCAGATTTTGATCAAGCTGAATATACCAAAGATCTTGGTGTTGGCGATATATATGGCGAAAAAGGCTATACAACAGTGGAGCGTACGGGAATCCGTCCAACAATGGATGTAAATGGTATCTGGGGTGGATTTATGGGTGAAGGTGCGAAAACCGTGTTGCCATCCAAAGCATTTGCAAAAATTAGTTTCCGTTTGGTACCACATCAAAGCAATGAAAAAATTACAGAAATGGTGGTGGCTTATTTGAAAGAAAAAGCACCCGCTTCTGTGGAAATAAAAGTAACCCCAGATCATGGTGGTGATCCTTACGTAACCCCGATTGATAGTGTAGAATATTTGGCTGCGCAAAAAGCAATTGAAGCGACGTTTGGAAAAAGGCCTATTCCTATAAGAGGTGGTGGTTCTATTCCGATTACGGCATTATTTGAGTCCGTTTTGGGATGCAGCACGGTATTATTAGGATTTGGTTTGGATAGTGATAACTTGCATAGTCCCAATGAAAAATATGGTTTGAAGAACTTTTACAAGGGAATTGAAACCATTCCATATTTTCATAAGTATTACGCAGAACTTAAGAAATAATTATTTATTCACATAAATGGGAAATGTGAGGATAAGTATCTGAAAATATAATTTTGATATAAAAATATTTGTACTTACCTTTGCAGTCCTTAAAATTTTTAGCAATGAGCGCAGCAGTAACTTTTGTGCACGAGCAGTTAACAGCAGTAAAAGAATTTCCAAAATTCAAGGCGGGCGATAACGTTACCGTTAATTATAAAATTGTGGAAGGTGGTAAAGAACGTATCCAAAGTTTCCGCGGAGATGTTATCAAAATCCAAGGAAATGGAGCTACTGCAACATTCACTGTTCGTAAAATTTCTGAAGGAATAGGTGTGGAAAGACTTTTCCCATTTGCTTCTCCTAATGTAGATTCTATCGTTTTAAATAAAGTAGGTAAAGTACGTCGTGCTAGATTGTTTTACTTACGTGAACGTAGTGGTAAGAGAGCTAGAATTAAAGAAAAAAGATTCTAATTATTTCTTCTGGAAAACAAAATATTATGGCGGGCCTTATCCTATAAGCTCCGCCTTTTTGTGTTTTTTTAACATTACAAAAGAAATAAATCTTCGGTTTCTTATTTTTAAATATTAATTTCGCAATATAAATTTTTTAGTTATGAGTATGCCAGGCGGATCAGAATGGATTCTGATAATTTTAGCAGTATTAATACTTTTCGGTGGTAGAAAAATTCCTGAATTCATGCGTGGATTAGGTAAAGGTATCCGTGAATTCAACGATGCTAAAGATAATGTACGTCGTGAGATTGAAGAAGGGGCGAAAGAGAAAGATGTAAAAAAAGTGGTTACTACAAATGAAGATGGTAGCGTTACTACAACGACAACTACCACAACCCATTAATTTTTATAACCCCCTAATTGGATACGTTGTTTAGTTTTAATTCCATTGAGGAGTATCAAAAAGATTTATTGCACGGTCAGACTTCATGTATGGAGGCCGTGCAATATTATTTAGATCAAATAGCAAAGAATACGCATCTGAATGCGTTTCTCGAAGTGTATACCGATGAAGCTTTAGATAGAGCAAAATCTTTGGACGAACAAAGAGCTCAATCAGGTATTTCAGGTAAACTACACGGTGTTGTTATTGGACTAAAAGATGTGATTTCGTATAAGAATCACTCCTTAACTGCTTCTTCCAAAATCTTGGAAGGTTACGAGTCGGTCTATGATGCAACTGCTGTTGCACATTTATTACAAGAAGGTGCTATCATAATCGGTAGACAAAATTGTGATGAATTTGCAATGGGAAGTAGCAATGAAAATTCTGCCTATGGCAATGTTCTAAATGCCAAAGATAATTCGCGTGTTCCTGGTGGATCTTCTGGTGGTTCTGCTGTTGCAGTACAAGCTGGACTTTGTATGGTGAGTTTGGGTAGTGACACCGGAGGGTCCGTAAGACAACCTGCAGATTTTTGTGGTATTATCGGTTTTAAACCTAGTTATGGACGCGTGTCGCGCTATGGTTTGATTGCTTACGCTTCTTCCTTTGACCAAATTGGGATATTTGGAAATACGGTTTCTGATGTAGCTAAGGTATTGGAAGTAATTGCTGGTGAAGACGATTTTGATAGTACAGTAAGTAATGAAGCGGTGCCTTCTTTTGAATCATTTAAAGCAAATAAGGATCGCAAATATAAAATAGCTTATTTTGATCAAGCGTTACAAGCATCGGTATTAGATGGCGAAATCAAAGACAATATTTTACAAACCATTGACTCTCTTAAGGAAAGTGGCCATGAAGTAGAAGCGATTGATTTTGACTTTTTAGATTATGTAGTGCCGACCTATTATGTGTTGACCACAGCTGAAGCGTCTAGTAATTTATCTCGTTTTGATGGGGTGAAATATGGACATCGTACGGCTATTCCTAATTTGGATTTGGATACTTTCTACAAAAAATCTCGTTCAGAAGGATTTGGAGCAGAAGTGAAAAATCGCATTATGTTGGGATCATTTGTATTAAGCTCTGGATATTTTGATGCCTATTTTACCAAAGCTCAAAAAGTTAGACGTATTTTATCCGAAAAAACAAAAGCTATTTTCGAAAAATATGATGCTATCATTTTACCAACAGTAACTGCACCTGCATTCAAATTTGGAGAAAAAAGTACAAATCCATTGGAAATGTATCTTTCTGATATATATACTGTATTTGCCAATTTGGTTGGGATTCCTGCCATTTCATTGCCTTTGTACACACATTCCAATGGTATGCCGTTTGGTTTGCAAGTCTTGACGCCGGCAATGCAAGATACTTTGTTGTTGCAATTATCAGATAGCATAATGGAGACTAAAACGCTTAAAGCGTAGGCTTGAAGTGATGAAAAATGTAGTTCAATTAACTTATAACTCATTATTCATAACTTCTATACGGATCTTTAACGTTTGAAAAATAGAAATATATTTACCTTTGTCATAGAATGAAAAAGGTGCGAAATAGAAAAAAAGGACGGGCAAATTATAGTTTAAAGCTAGGTTTTCCAGTCCTTTTTTTCTTGTCATTTACCCAAAAAAATTTCGCACAAGGAAATACTGCTTTTAAAAATCTTTTACCCAAACAAGACTCCATAGTAACGCAAACTGAAAAAATAAAAGCGCCACTAAATCCGCAAGTTCTTGGTTTTAAGAACAATTATGTCAAAAAAGAAGCGCATGAGATGGACAATATGCGCCATTGGGGAAAGCATTATTTTGATATCTATGACAAAATATTTACCCAATATCAATTGCCGCTAGAGTTAAAATATCTTTCTGTGATTGAGAGTAGTTTACAATCGAGTATGCGTTCTTGGGCGGGAGCCGTTGGTCCATGGCAATTGATGTTTGATGAGGCAATGCGATTTGGACTAGTCGTCAATGAAAATCGCGATGATCGTATGGATTTCAACAAAAGTACGGTTGCTGCAGCAAAATTGTTGACCGAATTACATCATCAATTTGGCGATTGGTTATTGGTTATCGCTGCATATAATGCCGGTCCTGGCGCAGTGAGAAAGGCCATTCGAAAATCGGGAAGCGAAGATTTTTGGAAATTGCAATATTATCTACCTCAAGAAACCCGCAACCACGTAAAGAAATTTATCAGTACACATTATTATTTCGAAGGAAGTGGTGGTGTGACGACCATGACCAAAAGCGAATCTAAAAATAGCTTTTACATACAGAAAAAGGAGTCTAAATTGACGCCGCAGGAGTTGAATAATACCACAATTGACTCAATTAGAGGTTTTTATAATAGTACGATTATTACCAAATCAATAGGTGTGAATATGCAATTATTTGACCGTTATAATCCTGGTTTTAATAAGATAGTGAGTAATGGACAACCGTATCCTTTACGTCTGCCTAAAGATAAAATGATAGAATTTTTAAGTAAAAAAGATCAAATATTACAAGATTGTTTTCATCAATTGCTTCATTAATTGGGATGAATGATACCTATATCCGAAATTTTGATTAATCTTTCGGATTGTAATATTTGAAATGCTTTGTCAAATAATTGTGTGGTATCTGGAAATAATTCCACCAATTTATCCAAACTCAAACCTTCATTTCTAATGGCATTTAAGATGGCAAGCATCATTGAATGAACTTCTTTTTCAGTGGAGTTTTGTTTCTTTTTATCCAAACAATTGTCACAAATACCACATGGTTTGGCTGCTGCATCGCCAAAATATTTGGAAATAAATTGCATCCGACAATCTGTGTCTAATTGTATGTATTCCAATAATTTAGCTAAACTATTTTGATAAATTTTCTTTCGATTAAGATAAAATGCATGATCGAAACGTAGATAATCTACATTGGCTCTATTTTGCACAAAATAGACTTGCGGCGTTTCTTTTGTCGGCCAATATTCCAATATTTTGTATCGCTGTAATTGCGCTAATAAATATTGCACTTCCTCTTCTGTTACATGGCAATAGCGTGCAATTTGCTTTGTAAAAACAGAAACTTTAAAGTCAAATATTCCTTCATATAAGCGAAGTAAACAAGACGTAATTCGTTCTAATTCAGGATGCAATTCCAAGAATTCACTTAATTCTTTTCGTTCAATGGTAAAATTTATTTTCGCAGGCAAATAAATACTCTCATTAAATTCCAAGATATTTTGCTGTTCTAATATTTTGAAAATAGCTAAGGTTTGTAAAGGATTTAATTCAAATATTCGGATAAATTCATTCAAATCAAAATCATAAAAACGCTCTTCACCCGAACCAACAGGTATTTGCAAAAAATCGAAAATTTTGCGATAGCAGTCTTTTATAATTTCAAAGTCGGGAAATTTTATAGCGGGCATCTTTTGTAAGTCGACCAAATCGTCGGCATAGTACAACAATACGGCAAAAGCTTTTTGACCATCTCTGCCAGCACGTCCAGCTTCTTGATAATAATTTTCCAAATTATCTGGCGCATCGTGATGAATAACCGTGCGTACATCCGCCTTATCAATACCCATTCCAAAGGCATTGGTACTCACCATAATCCTTGTCTGTCCAGATGTCCAGCGTGCTTGTTTATCATTTTTGGCCTCTTCCGTTAAACCCGCATGATAATATTCGGCATTTATTTTGTTTAGTTGTAGTAGATACGCAATTTCTTGTACGAGTTTTCGCGTCTTACAATACACGATACCCGTACCAGAAATTTTGGTGAGAATTTCTATTATTTTGTTGATTTTACTGTCTACTTTGAATACGCTAAAAGACAGATTTGCTCTTTCAAAAGATTGTTGAAATACTTGATATTGTTTGAATTGTAATTTTTCAATAATATCTTTTTGTACTTCTTGTGTAGCTGAGGCGGTTAATGCAATCATGGGAATTTTTGGAAAAACTTCCCTTAATTGATGTATTAATAAATAGGATGGTCGAAAATCATAACCCCATTGGGAAATGCAATGCGCCTCATCAACGGCAATATAATTGACGTCCAAATCATACAATGTGTCTTTGAATATTTCAGATTGGATACGTTCTGGAGAGAAATAAATAAATTTATAATCTCCAGCTGTAGCTTTTCGCAAAATGGTGCGCAACTCAAAAGGAGAGAGACCGCTGTGAATCGCCACAGATGGAATGCCTTTTTCTTTTAAATGTGCGACTTGATCTTTCATTAATGCAACAAGTGGCGTGACGACCAAACACGTGCCCTCAGACATTAAGTTAGGTACTTGAAAGCAAATAGACTTGCCGCCTCCAGTGGGAAGCAATGCCAAGGTATCATGACCATCAACTAAGGACTGAATGATAACATCCTGAGGCGAACGAAAGGACGTAAAACCCCAAAATTTTTTTAAAATGTCAATAGATGTTACCATGTAAGAAATTAATTATCAAATGCGTATATATTTACAATATTATTTAAAATCAAGAATAAATGCTCGAATTTGAGTCATTTCATAAAAAATTTAAGAAGGAAACCGTCCTTCAAATGGATCAATGGAAATTGGAAGAGGGGATCTATTGGTTAAAAGGAGAGAATGGCGCTGGTAAATCTACTTTTCTGAAATCATTGAGTGGCATTTTCCCGTTTGATGGAGACGTAAAGTTAGATGGGACTTCCCTTCGGAAAAATAAATTAGAGCAACGTCGTTGGTTCAACTATGGAGAAGCGGAACCAACCTATCCCAATTTCCTTACAGGGCAAGAACTATTGTCCTTTGTGGAAGATGTCAAGGATGGTACAAATGAACTTGCTTTTTATTTGACTACCGTATTTCAGATGCAATCCGCTTTGAATGAAAAGGTAGGAACCTACTCGAGCGGCATGAAAAAGAAATTGTCATTGATCTTAACTTTTTGTGGATCTCCGAAATGGATATTGTTGGATGAGCCATTAATCACTTTGGATGTTGCCTCTGTGCAAGTTTTATTGCAAGTAATCGAACAAATGTTTCTCAATGGAACTTCGTTTATAATGACTTCGCATCAGCCATTCACATTAGAAACGGTCCAAACGCAAACTATAGAAATAAAAAATAAAAAGCTTGAATTAATATAATGCACGCAGCTTGGAATCTTTTAAATAAAATTATCGTAATTCCATTTTACAAAAGAAATGGGGGCTGGATGGCTCTTATGATTTTTGTTTTGTTTGGATTGATGCAAAATCCAATTTTGTTTCATAGCCAGATGATGGAATTATTAACCTCTTCGGCTTTGGGGTTTTTGATAGCAACTTTAGTTTGGAGCGTCTATGCATTGAAGTGTTTGTATTTTCAAATGGCGCAATTGAAAAATAAGGAAAATTCGATTTTGTTTGAGCTTGTTGCATTAACTCGGAGACAGCAATATTCGCTTGTTTTATCCATGGAAACGATTCTTTTTCTGCCAGTTATTTTATATGGTAATTGCACAGTGATTTATGGAATTGTGCATGGTCATTATCTAATTCCCATCGTATTGTTCCTTGTTGGATTATTGTTATTTATTGGTCTGAATTGGAAAATCGTACAATTAATTAATACGCAAAATGTTCCAGGTTTTTGGGATAGGTTTCAATTCAAACTTGTAAAAAAACGGGCTTTTTATAGTTTTGGAATAAGTGCTGTGATCACTGAAAAGCCAAAACATTTTTTTCTAGTAAAAATAATTTCTTTATTAATACTTTCTATTCCTTTAATTAGAAATAGCGGAACAACTGAATTAAGTGATTTTCTAATATTTTGGAGTGTAGCAATAGGTACAAATATTGTCGTTTTACATGATCTTTTCATGTTTTACATTAAGGACTTGCCTTGGTTGAAAAATATGCCCATTCATCTTGGGAAGTATTTTATTGTAATGCTACTATCTATCATAGTCATTATTTTGCCTGAGTTGTTATTGTTAGCTGCATATAGACAGTTTTTACCCAACTTGACATTTGTGGAAATTGCCCTATATTCTATTGGGATCAGTTCGATTTTATATATGTTGCAGTGGCAAAAAGGAACAGATCTTTCGGGTTTCTTAACTTTTGCAGCGGTGATTTTGATACTACAATTATTTTTGGCACCATACCATTTGTTTTTATGGCTTGGATTGGTTTTGATTGTTTTTTCTTTTATAGTGTTCCGAAGTTTGTACTATAATTATGAAGTGCAATTTATAGATTCAAAAGAGCAGGATTGATCTGATTTATCGGAAACTTCCAAGCTTTTTCCCAATCTACCATCGCATTAAAAAGAGCTATTTGACTATAATTTGAAATGTCTTGAACGAGTATTTCTTTTGGGTGTAATATGTTTTTTTCAATTAAATATTGTCGTTGCACTCCTTTCAATAAAGGATCTAAAGGTGTGTACCATTTATCACCATCATATAAAGCAATATTCGTAAAACTTGTATCTGTTAAATGATTTTGTTTTACAGCAATAATTTCTGCCTCCGTAGAAATCTTAGATTTTAATTGATTTAATTTACTTCGATCAAAAAATTTGTAAGAATAATTTACCTCGTCAGCATGTATTAAGTATAGTTCGGATATGCTTTTTTGAGTATATTTTTCAGCTTCTACCTGTAAATAATCTTGTCCATAAACTAACCTTATCTTGTAGGAAAGGTCATTTTCGAATCTATAATTTTCGAATTTTTTTTGTAAAATATCTAAAATGTTTGGATAAATAATCGCATTCCAATTTTCTTTTTGTGTAGACAAAAAACGTTGATTATGCCAATTGATTAAAGGCATTTTTCCATTTCTATAGTGTATCGTTTCAATAAATTGGAACATAGATTTTTTGACTGATTTCTTGATATTCTTTTCTAGCATCACTCATTGCTGTGATGCCGCCGCCGCTCTTGAAATAAAGATTTTCATTTTCTTTTTCTAACATCCGAATAATTACACAACTATCCAAATTTTTTCCATCAAATACTCCCCAAACTCCTGTGTAAAACCCTCTCTCAAATTGCTCTACATCTTTTATAATTTTAAGTGTTTTGGGCTTCGGCGCACCACTGATAGAGCCTGCGGGTAATAATTTATCAAAAATATTTCCTGGACTATTTTTATATTCAGATTTTAAAGTGCCTACAATGTGCGAACTCGTTTGGTATACAGCTTTTGTATTCGTTTGGATTTTTTCAAAATATCTAAAATTTTCTACAAATACATCGTCTGCAACCATACTCAGATCATTACGCATCAAGTCGGTAATGATATTGTGTTCTGTAAGCTCTTTTCTATCATTCAAAAGAATCTCTTTGGCATGGGGAACTGTTGCGTCAATCGTTCCCTTCATAGGAAAAGTATGAATTTTCCCCTCTTGGATTTTTATAAATGGTTCGGGTGAAAAATGTACGAATTGATCTTTCCATAGTAGTTTATATTTCGAATTTCCTAATTGGAAAATCTCCTCTAAACTATAATTGGTCTCAACTGGCGTTTTACAACATAGATTTACCAAATAACTATTGCCTTTTAAAATTTCATTTTTTACATGTTGAAATTTTTTCTCATAAATAGAAAATGGTTCTACGTTAAATTTCCACGTTAATTCTTTGGGAAATTGAGTAGCATTTTTGAACGGAAAATTGGGACTGCTGAACAGAATTTCAGTGCGATCTAGGTGATTTAAAGGAATTATTTCTCCCAATTTTTTATCATAGTCCACTATAAAGAAATAGGGAATATTTTGCTCAAAATATTCGTTCATTTGATTAAAAATATTCCCTATTTGATCCATAAATTACCCTTCTACTATTCGAAGTTTAGCATAATTCAACATCAATTTTTTCTCTCCATTTGCGGCAAATGCAATGGTCGCAATAGGATTATGCGATGCGCCATCGACAGATAATACCTTTCCGAATCCGAACTTTTGATGCTCAATAGTTTGTCCTGCTTCTATTAGCGCAGGCGAACTAGCAACAAAATTTACGGTTGGTTGATGTATTTTTTGAACAGGCGTATATTGTTTAGGCGCTTGTGTAGGCAATACGGATTTCTTAGCCGGAGCGGAGAAACCACTATTTACCTTATTGTAGTTCGTACTATCAGCGGAAAAATCGCTTTTCTTCGTATAGGTACGATTCATACGTTCATACGCACTACCCATATTGTTTTGCGGCACGTTGAAATGACCAGCTCCAGAGTAACTATTGTCTACATATTCTGCGGGCATTTCACTAATGAAGCGACTAGGATCATTTTGGGTAACGGTTCCAAATTTATAACGAGAATTTGCATACGTAATCCATAGTTTAGATTTTGCTCTAGTCACCGCTACATAGTAAAGACGACGCTCTTCTTCCAATTCTTCCCGCGTATTGATACTCATTGCACTGGGGAAAATAGACTCTTCCACACCGACTACAAATACCACCGGAAATTCCAAACCTTTGGCCGCATGTATCGTCATTAATTTGACCACATTGTCATTTTCTTCGTCTTTATCGGCATCAGTTAACAAAGTAATTTGTTGCAAATAGGCACCCAATGACATGGCATTTTGGGCATTTCTATTATCCACATTATCTAATAAAATACCGTCTTCGTCGATTTGACTTAAATTTTCTTGATCATCCACCCAACCTTTGATAGAGTTCAGTAATTCTTGTACGTTTTCATAACGCGCCAAACCTTCCGTCGTCTTGTCGTTGAAAAGGTCTTTGACAATATTAGTATGCTTGCCTACTTGAACGGCAACTTCGTGTGCATTTTTATCTCTCAAAAGACTTTGGAAATACTGAATCATCAACACAAATTTGTTGATGGCTTCTAACGCACCAGCTCTGAAACCGTATTGCGCTGCTTTCGTCAAAACTTCCCAAAAGGTAATATTCCCTTCATTAGCAACGATCAACGCTTTTTCTATAGATGTTTTACCAATTCCCCTTACCGGATAGTTAATGATTCTTTTAAGCGCTTCCTCGTCTCGCGTATTGGAAATAACACGTAAATAAGCAATGAAATCCTTAATTTCTTTTCTTTGGTAAAAACTCAAGCCACCAAAGATGCGATATGGAATGCCTCGTCTACGCAAGCTTTCTTCCATTGCACGGCTTTGTGCATTGGTACGATATAGAATCGCAAAATCTCCATGATTGAAATGATTACGTAATTCTTCTTCACTTATCGTGTCTGCAACAAACTTCCCCTCGTCATTGTCCGTCATACTGCGAACTACGCGAATTTTTTCGCCTTCAAGATTGTCGGTCCATAGTTCTTTAGGAATCTGACCTTTATTGATATTAATGACGGTATTGGCAACGTGTAGTATTTTTTTTGTACTACGATAGTTTTGTTCCAATTTGACCACTTTTACGTCGTCATAGTCATTTTTAAATTGTAAAATATTTTCTATAGTTGCTCCACGGAAACTATAAATACTTTGCGCATCGTCACCCACTACGCAAATATTCTCATTTGCGGCAGCGAGTAATTTGGTAATCTGATATTGCACAGGATTGGTATCCTGATACTCATCTATGAGTATATATTTGAATTTATGTTGAAATCTACTTAGTACTTCTGGAAACGTGTTGAGTAGTTCGTACATTTTCAACAATAAATCATCAAAATCCATCGCTCCGTTTTTGAAACAACGAGAAGCATAGGCTTTATATATTTCCGCAATTGCCGGACGAGACGAACGCATGTCTTCTTGTTGCAATTGAAAATCATTTTTATATTCCAAAGGACCAACTAAGGCATTTTTTGCTTGAGAAATTCTACCCAAAACAATATTGGGTTTGTAATGTTTTTCATCCAAATTCATTTCTCTAACCACCGCCTTGATGACACTCTTGCTATCTTCTGAATCATAAATGGTGAAACTATTGGGATAACCCAAGCGATGCGCCTCCGCCCTCAATATACGTGCAAATACACTGTGGAATGTACCTATATAAAGATTGCGCGCTTCATTATTTCCCAATATCTTTTCGATACGCTCTTTCATCTCCGCCGCCGCTTTATTGGTAAATGTCAATGCCAAAATATTAAAAGCATCCACACCTTTTGCCATTAAATGCGCAATTCTAGTTGTCAAAACTTTCGTTTTGCCACTGCCAGCTCCCGCTACGATCATCAACGGACCATCTGTTGTTAATACAGCCTCGCGTTGTTGTTCGTTTAATCCATTTAGATAATCTTGCATAAGGCGTGCAAGTTAAGAATTTTGAAAGAAGCACCGAGGCTATGTGTATAAAAATGGATAAGATTATCTACCAATTTGTTGCTCGATTTCTTTTGTATTCCACTTTTTGAATGTAACTTACTGCGCAAAAATGAATCAATATGTCCGTCAAATTAATTGCTGATAGCGGTGCAACTAAATGTGAATGGTGTCTTTTAGAAGGAAAAAAGAAGAAAAAAATCGATACAATCGGCATTTCTCCTTATTTCTTAACGGATGAACAAATATTAGACGAACTAACAACTAATTTGCTACCCGCTTTGAAGAAAAAAGCAATTGACGAAATCTACTATTACGGTACCGGAATGCTGAATCCCGACAACGTAAAACGTATGAAAAAAGTCCTTAAAAGATTATTTCCAGACGCTACCATCGAGGTAAAAGATGACATGCTTGCAGTTGCCAGAGCGACTTGTGGAGCGGAAAAAGGAATGGCTTGTATTTTGGGGACGGGCTCTAATTCCTGCTATTTCAATGGTAAAAAAATTACTTCCATTCGTACGGGCATTGGTTATATTTTAGGTGATGAAGGCAGTGGTGCTTATTTAGGTAAAAAGGTCTTGCAATATTTTTTATACAAAACTTTTGATGAGGAATTAATGGCAAAATTTCAAGCCAAATTTCAAACTTCTCATTTGGAAATCATTGAAAATGTCTATCGCAAACCTTTACCAAATAAATACATTGCAAGTTTTGCTATTTTTCTAGCAGAAAATCGTGGTCATTATATGATTGAAAACATCATAGAGGACGGTTTAAATGATTTTATTACAGAGCATTTATACAAATTTCAAGAAGCTTGGTCATATCCGATACATTTTTCAGGGAGTGTGGCTTTCGGCTTTAAAGATGTATTGGTGGAACTTTGTCATTCCTATGAATTAAATGTGGGTAGTGTAATCAAAGAACCCATGCCGGGTTTGATTAAGTTTCATTCGTAAGAAGGTATATTTTATTTAAACTAAATCTGATTTTTATAGTCTAAAGGTGAAATTCACCTTTAGCTATTTATGAAAACTAAAATCTTTAACCTTATCGTTGCATTAATTTGCCTCAATATTTCGATTTTTGCGAGGACTGCACTGTCAGATACGACTTTTTTCTATGTAAGTAAAGCGCATCAACTTTGTGCTCCAGATTCTGCATTTTTTGTCATTAAGAAATATAAACTCAATGATAAATTATGGAGTAAAGTAGAAGTTGAAAAAAATAGTGCAGATACCAATTACGAACAACGAGCATCTGATTCTAGTTTCAATATAAAAGAAGATACTTCGTGGTATTATAATCAGAATGAAATTTACGAAGACATTTATAAAAATAATAAGTTACAAAAAGTAAATATTTTAGCTAGATTAGGTCGTCATTTGGAAGGATATGCAATCATGTCATCAAATGGCAAAGATGTAAAGGAACAAAAAGGTTGGGATAAAGAAGGGAATGAAATTCCAAAATATGTATGCCAAAGGGAAGCTAGTTTTAATAATAGCGCTTTTGGAAGTTGGTCTCAGTATTTGACTGCAAATTTAAATAAAGATACTCCCCAAAAATTCGGTGCACCACGCGGTCATGAATATGTAGTAATTGTTCAGTTTTCTGTCGATAAACAAGGTAAGATTATAGGTGTACTTGCCTTAAATAATCCAGGGTTTGGTACGGCAGAGGAAGCAGTGAGAGTAATTAATAGTTCTCCTAATTGGTTGCCCGCAATTCAAAATAACAAACCAGTTATTTACCGCCAAAAACAAAGAATTACTTTTCAAGTTCAATAAAAACTACAAGGTCCGCAATATTGCGGACCTTGTGGTTTTTATTTGTTAATGACATTATACATTTCCTGTACCATCCCATTTTTGGGTTTGTCTAAGACCAATTCCCAAAACATAATTCCACCAAGATGATATTTTTTTACATACTCCGTTTTGGCTTTAACTGAAGCAAGATCATCACCAGATGCAAATAATTTTTTGTCAGCATTATACCAATAAGGGGCTTGTGCTTTTTTATCCCAATAGTATTTCCAACCGTTCGCTGTAGTTAATTTCGTGTCATAATGTTGGAAATCTGCGCCATCCGTTGGTAGTCCTTTTTGGTACAGACCATTTTGAATATTAGGAACATCTTTCCATGTACGCGTGTAAAATGCTGCTCCGATGACTAATTTGTCTGCAGGAATTCCCAGCTTTAATAAATATTGGACTGCATTATCTACGGATTCTTCTTTTGCTTTTGTACTAAACAATGGCGTATGATGCCCGGTAACAGTGGAATATCCATTGACCAAATCATAACTCATAATATTGACATTGTCTACCATGGGCATGATTTTTTTCCATTCTACAGAAGAGTCTAAATAACTCTGAAAGCCACCAGCTGCAAAACTAATTTGATAACTATTGCCCAATGTTTGGCGTAAAGTTTCAATTAAAGACGTAAAATTTGGTTTGTCTGCAGCTTGAAATTTGTGTCCAGGAAATCCTTGAATTGTTGGATATTCCCAATCTAAATCAATCCCATCGGAATGAAAATATTCACTTATTTCTTTCACTGAATTAGCAAAACTTTCTCTGCCATTTGGTGTAGAAAATCCTTCCGAACAAGGTGCACAAGCACTCCAACCACCCATGGATAGTAAGATTTTCAACTTTGGATGCGTCTTTTTTAATTCTACTAAATGCTTGATTGTTGCGGAATCTTTGGCATTTTCAATATGAAATTTATTATTTTTTAAGTGTCCGAATGAGAAAATAATTTCATCCAATTCGTTTACATCGTATTTATCAATGAGATTTTTATCGCCCGTATAATAAGCGATAATTTTTGGCTTTTGCGCCATACTTATTTGCGTAATAGTCAT
The DNA here is from genome assembly GCF_004337365.2 of Rhizosphaericola mali. Classification (GTDB taxonomy): domain Bacteria; phylum Bacteroidota; class Bacteroidia; order Chitinophagales; family Chitinophagaceae; genus Rhizosphaericola; species Rhizosphaericola mali. The sequence continues at coordinate 691,853 of NZ_CP044016.1, forward strand.
ACCTATTGCTGCAAATAATAAATGTTTTAGTTTCATGCGTATCAATTTTTTGCCTTTCAAATATAAACTACAATTGTTAAGGTTCATTGCGTATTCGGATTTATCACAATATTTTAGGAAATTGCAGTATGATTTCTTTTCCTATTTTTTTGGATAATAATGCGACAACCAAGCTAGATCCTTTAGTTTTAGCGGCGATGATGCCCTATTTAACCGACAACTATGGTAATGCTGCAAGTGTGCAACATTCCTATGGTTGGGTGGCGGATGAGGCTGTAAAGATAGCTCGACAAGAAATTGCGACTACAATCAATGCCTTACCTCAAGAGATTGTATTCACTTCCGGAGCTACGGAAAGCGATAATCTGGCATTAAAAGGAGTGTGGGAAGCGTATAAATCTAAAGGAAATCATATTATAACGGTCTCGACAGAGCATAAGGCAGTCTTAGATAGTTGTGCCTACATACAGGCGCATGGTGGCGAAGTGACTTATCTGAATGTAGATGAAAATGGTCAAATAGATTTGGATGATTTACAAAAAAATATAAAGTCAACAACCATACTTATTGCCGTAATGTTTGCCAATAATGAAACTGGCGCATTACAACCCATTGAAAAAATTGGAGAAATCGCTCGCGCAAATAATGTTTTATTTTTCTGTGATGCTACCCAAGCAATAGGCAAAACTAAAATTGATGTTCAAAATTTAAATATAGATTTAATGGCGATGTCCGGACACAAAATTCACGGACCTAAAGGAATCGGTGCGCTATATTTGCGTAGACGTTCGCCTCGTGTAACTATTCTCGAACAAATGAATGGTGGTGATCATGAAAACGGTCGCAGAAGTGGTACCTTGAATGTACCTGGAATTGTAGGTATGGGAAAGGCTTTTTCTTTGGCTATGGATAATTTGGATATGGAAATTAGTCGACTAGAAAATTTGCGTGATGATATAGAAAATTTTATAGTTCAAAATATTCCTAATTGCCATGTTAATGGTAAAAAAAATAGATTGCCTCATGTAACAAATATATCTTTTTTTGAACCCAATAGTAATCAGTTATTAGCTGCGTTTCGCTCTAAATTAGCGGTGTCAGCAGGTAGTGCGTGTACTTCTGCTAAAAATGAACCAAGCTATGTACTTGAAGCGATGGGGTTGGGTGTAGAAGCTGCAAACAGTGCCATTCGAATTTCTTTGAGTAGATTTACTTCGAAGGAAGAAATTGATTTCGCCAAAGCTTTTATAGTAGAAACAGTGAAAGGTTTGCAACTATAATTGATGGTAAATTTCTTCAAAAGGGACGCGATATCTTTCTCCACGAATACCTTCATTACCCATTCGGATACCACAAGGAATGACCATGTTTATGCGAACTTTGCATGGTAATTTTAGTATGTTTTTTACTTTTCGACTATCAAATCCTTCTAATGGACAAGTGTCATATCCCTGTTCGGACATGGCGATCATAAAGGTTTGAGAAGCAAGCGCACAAGACTTTTGGACTACCGCATTCATTTCACTTTCGGTTACTTGATAAACGACACTTCTGAAAGGCGCAAGTAAATAGACAATCATTTTACGTAATAATCCGATCAGCCGAAATCCTCTACTATATAAAAATGGCATGAGCAAATTATAGTATCCATTGGCATCTTTTATACGTTTTTCATGTTTTGCTTTTGGACTATTACGCTCAATATTTTTCTTTTCAAATGCAAAAATCATTTTTGAACGTTTGCGATGTAAATCCTGTCTTGTCACAAATACTACGACTTGATCTGCTGTTTTTACGGAAGATTGATCAAAACATGCGGGTACTAATTTTTGTATTATTTCTTTGTTGGTAATATGATAAAATTCCCATAGTTGCATATTCGAACTATTGGGTGCTAAGGTGGCTAGCTCCAAACAATTCTTGACCTTTTCAATGTCCAAAGATTTTCTTTTATCAAAAAGTCTAACTGAACGACGAAAATTTAAAATTTCTTTTAATGTCATATTTGAAAATAAATAGGTGCAAGATGAAGGATCTTGCACTATAAATATTATTGCACATTATTTTCTAATGCGAGTAAAAAAGCATAATTCAATGCGATGTCTTTCAAGTAATCGAATCTACCAGATGCACCGCCATGTCCAAAATCCATATTGGTGTGCAGCAACAGAACATTGTGATCTGTTTTCAAATCTCGCAATTTCGCTACCCATTTTGCCGGTTCGAAATACTGTACTTGGCTATCATGCAACCCTGTCGTTACAAGCAAATTGGGATAATTTTTCTTTTCTACATTTTCATAAGGGGAATAACTTTTCATATAGTCATAGGCGGGTTTATTTTTCGGATTTCCCCATTCGTCAAACTCATTGGTTGTTAATGGAATGGATTCATCCAACATCGTATTCACTACGTCCACAAACGGCACTTGAGCAATAGCTCCATGAAATAAATTAGGTGCCATATTTACAACAGCCCCCATTAATAAACCACCTGCGCTACCACCTTGCGCATATAAATGTGCTGTATCCGTATATTTTTCTTGAATTAAATATTTCCCACAATCGATGAAGTCCGTAAATGTATTTTTCTTTTTCATTAATTTTCCATCCAAATACCATTGTCTCCCCATCTCTTGTCCACCTCTGATATGTGCAATCGCATAAGCAAATCCTCTATTCAATAAAGATAAGCGCGAACTATTAAACGTAGCATCAATACTATGACCATACGAACCATAAGCATATAGTAGGAGCGGGGCTTTGCCATTTTTTTGAAAATCCCTTTTGTATACTATGGAAATGGGAATAAGTGTACCGTCCGTCGCTTTTGCATACAATCTTTCTGCTGAATAATCATTTGGATTATATCCTCCCAACACCTCTTGAGTTTTGAGTGTAGTTTTCTTTTTGGTAGACATATCATAAGCAAATACACTATTAGGCGTAACTAAAGAAGTGTAGTTGTATCTTAATGTGTCTGAATTGTATTCTATATTGCCCGATGTATATGCCATGTAGTCCGGTTCACCAAAATCGATATAATAGTTTTCATTTGTTTTGAGATTGCGAACATTTAACTGGACCAAACCTTTTTCGCGTTCGTTGATGACTATGAAATTGGCAAATTCATCTATACTTTCTAACAAGACATCAGGACGGTGTGGGATAATTTCTTTCCAATGTTCTTGATAAGTGGAGTCTAGCGAAGTCTCCATCAACTTGAAATTCTCTGCGTTTTGATTTGTTTTTACTAAAAATTTATCCTTTAATGCTACGACGTCGTAAATGACATTTGGTATTCTTTTTTGGAATACTTTAAATGCTTGGTTGGGTTCATTTGCCTTAATAAAATGATATTCTGAACTGACGGTCGCTTCAGATACTATAAAAATATAATCCTCGGATTTACTTCTAAAAACACCAATATAGTTGCTTTTATCTTTTTCATCATAAACAATTTTATCCGCAGTTTTTTCCCCTTTTTTATGGCGTTTTATTTTTTCGGAAAGTAAAGTTTCTGGATTGTTATACGTATAAAATAAAGTCTCATTATCCGCTGCCCATACTGGATCACCACCCGTATTAAGAATGGCGTCCTCTAATATTTTACCCGTTTCTAAATCCTTTATGTGAATGGTATATTGGCGGCGCGAAACAGTATCCACTCCAAATGCCAAATAGCGATTATCGTCGCTAATGTCAAATCCAGTGGCTGCATAATAAGCATGTCCTTTTGCCATTTGATCCACATCCAAAAGAATTTCTTCAGAAGCCTCTAGATTGCCTTTTTTACGACAATATTTAAAATATTGTTGCCCTTCCTCAGTACGAGAGTAGTAATAATAACCATTTTTGAATACAGGGACACTCTCATCTTTTTCTTTAATTCTACTTTTCATTTCCTGAAATAAAGTAGTTTGTAAAGGTTTTGTAGCTGCCATCATGGTATCCAAATAAGCATTTTCTTCTTTAAGATATTGGACAACTTCATTACTATCTGGCCCTTTTTTGAAATAATCAATCATCCAATAATAAGGATCTGCGACAGTATCGCCATGAATTACCCGAATATGTTCTTTTTTCTCTGCAATTGGCGCTTGAACAGCAGGCCATTTATATTGATTTTCGTTCATTGTATTTTCTATTTTGCAACTAGCCAAAAATAACAAGCAATTCACTAACAGCAAGTTATATTTCATTTGTCTTGGTTTTAATTGAAATAATGTGAAATTGACGTTTAAATTAAGACAAATATGCGAATTGGCAGAAAGAGTAAGTAATTTTGTAAGGAATAAATTATGAAGAAGCAAAGTATTTTAATCACGGTTTTGTTGTTTACTTGTTGGGGTAATTACATTTTCGCACAGTATAATGCCAAATCCATACATACTGATTTTGTAAAAAAAGAACGTCGAGAAAAATTTGATAAATATTTATTGAATAATACAATAGAGGAGACTTTTAATGGCGATCTTGATGAAGATACCGAATTTGATTTTGAGTCTTCTTGTCTTTCTGCGATTCAATTTCAGATAAAAAATGAAACGGTTTTAAAGGGTTTGAATAAAATGGTTGCCAACTATAATACGCTTTCTGGATCTACAAAACGAGCTTTATTGTCGGCTATTTATAGTTTGTATCCCAATGATTTTGCAGCGGTTATGCGTTTGTTTTTAAAGACAGAAACCAATCCAAAATTGTTTTCTATTGCGGCTGTATATCTGTATCGTTTGGATGGCTCTATGAATTTTACCCAAAATGTAAAAAATGAAGAACGCAAAATCGGGGGTTATGATACTTTACCGATTTTGCATGAATTGAATAAATATATTTCGAGTCATGATCGCATGACATTTCAACCTCATCCAGCGCTTTTGCAATTATTTGAATGGGAAAAAGGTGGACACATTAAGACCGTTTATTCTTTTCAAAGATGGAATCGTAATTATCCAGGGATGGCAGTTGTTCAATTGGAAGATGGTAGTTTTGCAAGGGATTCTTCGGGTAAATTATTGACGTTCAAGCAATTGGCAAGAGCTGGTACGAATTTACCTTATTTCATAACTAATGGCAATACGCCGCAAGGTATTTTTAGCATCAATGGTACGGGTATTTCTCGTAATTTGATTATCGGACCGACACCTAATTTGCAAACTATATTGCCTTTCGAAATGGAATCTCAGTTCTGGTTCAGAGGTTATGATAGTACGGAAGCTCCTTTGGATAACTATAAAAATCTATTGCCCGGTTCCTGGCAAAATTATAGTCCAATATTCGAATCTTTTTATGCAGGGAAATGTGGCCGTAGTGAGATAATAGCACATGGTGTAACAATCGATCCTAAATATTTCAAAAATGAACCTTTTTATCCTTTAGCACCTACGGATGGCTGCCTCTGTGCACCAGAACTGTGGAATGAAGAGGATGGAACTTTAGATCAGAGCGAACAATTACGTTTGGTAAATACATTTAACAGAACACCTGAAAGACGCGGTTTCTTATTTGTAATTAATCTAAATAATGCATCGAAAGCCGTGACTTCTGAAGAAGTTGAATTACTCGTAAATCAATTTGAAAATAGCCAAAAATAAAAATGAGAAAGAATTATTTCTTTCTCATTTGTTGTAAGGAAGCGCGCATATCTTTGGGTAGTGGCGCTTCTAATGCATAGTTTTTACCATCCAATTCAAAATTTAATTTGTAGGAGTGGAGTGCCAGTCGACTAAGTATCGGCTTCTCATCCTCTTCTAGTTTGGATAGTTTATAATTCTTTCTGATAGAAGATACTTTCAGTGGTTGACCATCTCCATATAGTTCATCACATACCAAAGAATGTCCCAAATACTTAGTATGAACTCTGATCTGGTGGGTTCTTCCCGTATGAATTCTAAACTCCACTAAAGAATATAATGGAAATTTTTCAACTGTTTCATAGTCTGTAATGGATTCCTTTCCTTTACTATGAACAATCATAATGCTGGTCTTTTCTTTACTTTCCATGATCGCAGCGTTTACGGTCCCGCTTTCTGGATAAATCGTACCATTTACCAAACCTAAATATCGCTTGTCCATATCATGCGAAAGAAAAAGTGCAGATAATTTTTTATGCGTATCTGCATCTTTGGCAAATATGATTAAGCCACTAGTTGGTCGGTCAATACGATGTACTACAAAAATATTTTCATGATCTTTTTGCAGTATGGCTTTTAAGGATGGTTGTACATTCGCACGATCTGGAATGCTCAACATTCCAGAAGGTTTATTTACAGCGATGATTTTCTCATCTTCAAATACAATATCTAACTTCATATAATGCGATCCTACTATTTAGTCGTTTTCTTTTCTTTTGCGTTCTCTTTTGACTATAGGTTTAGAGGAATCTGCTTTTTTGGGAATTCTCGCTCTTTGCTTTTTTTCTCCACCTTCTGATGCTTCTATTCCTTTTTCCTTTTTAGGCATTTTGCCATAAGATGGATTTGTTTTTTTGGAAGTTCTCGCACTTTGCTTTTTTTCTGCGCTTCCTGATTCGTCTATTCCTTTTTCCTTTTTAGGCATTTTGCCAAAAGATGAATTCGTTTTTTTAGGGGTTCTAACCTTTGACTTTTTGTCTACTCCTTCATCATCGTCGTCATCTTTCGGTTTTTTGACAAAAGATTGATTCAAAAATTTCAATTGACGCACTTCTTTTTCAGAAAGAAAACGCCAATGTCCACGTTCTACATTTTTCTTAGTCAAATTGGCAAACATGACTCTGTCCAATGCCTTAACTTCATAACCTAAATATTCGAAAATACGACGTACGATTCTGTTTCTACCACTATGGATCTCAATACCGACCAAGCTTTTGTCTTTTGGATCTACGTAACCAACACTATCCGCTTGTATCAATCCGTCTTCCAATGTGATACCATTGATGATTGCTTCTGCATCTTTTTTAGTTAAATCTTTATCCAATTTAACTTCATAGATTTTCTTAACGCCGAATTTTGGGTGCGTTAATTTTTGCGCCATATCTCCATCATTAGTCAATAGCAAAACACCTGTGGTATTTCTATCTAGACGGCCGATAGGGTAGATACGTTCTTCGGTTACATTTTTTACCAAATCATAAACGGTGCGGCGACCTTGAGGATCGCTCACTGTAGTCAAATGATCTTTTGGCTTATTGATCAATATGTAAACTAGATTTTTTTGTAAAAAAATCTTTTTCCCTTTTACAGAAATATTGTCTTCACTAGATACTTTGAATCCTGGAGTGGTAACAACTTCGTTATTCACCTTAACTACACCTTCTTTGATAATATCTGCCGCTTCACGTCGTCCACAGACGCCGCTATGTGCCAAATATTTATTCAAAGGCATTTCTCCTTTTTCCTTATTTTCAATAATAGCTGGTGCAAAAGATTTCGTGATATTTCTCTTCATGAAATGTTTGGTATTGCCATACTTTTCTTTGTGAGAAAGTTTTGTTTCGCCTTCTGCTGCTTCATCTTTTCCCTTTTTCAATCTGAAATTAGGAATGTTTGTCGCATTTTGTGAAGAAAAATTATCTTTCGTAACCTTACGATAATTTTCATTATTTCTTTGGCGTGCAGCATTACCTTTGGCCTTTAATTCAGCCTTCGCCGCACGTTTCTCTTGCTTAAATTTTTCTTTCTTTTTTGCTCCGGAAAGTTCTTTGTTGATAAACTTATCAAATCCTTTTGCTCCCATTTGGATACTTGTTTTACTTGACGATTAACCTTTGTTTGCTAACTGACCACAAGCCGCATCGATATCTTTACCACGGCTTCTTCTCACTCTTACATTCACTTTATTTTTTTCCAATAAAGCCACGAATTTATTAAGCGTTTCCTCATCAGGTTTAGCAAATCTGTCACTGTTGTCAATCGGATTGTACTCGATAATATTTATCAGATCTACAGGAACCTGTCGATATAATTTGATCAATTCTTCTGCATCTGTTGTAGAATCATTGAAGTTTTTAAATAATATATACTCAAATGTGATCTCACTGCCCGTTTCTTTATAAAAATAATTTAAAGCTTCTACAAGTGTTTTTAAATTATTTGTTTCGTTGATAGGCATGATATCATTTCTCTTACGATCATTGGCAGCGTGAAGCGACAATGCTAATTTGAAACGCACCTTATCATCTCCTAATTTTTTGATCATTTTCGCTACTCCGGCAGTGGATACCGTAATTCTACGTGGACTCATTGCCAAACCATCTGGAGCGGTGATTCTTTCGATCGCTTTCAATACATTGCTGTAATTAAGTAATGGCTCACCCATTCCCATAAATACAATATTGGAAAGTTTTCGGTTAAATGATTCTTCACTTTGTTGATTAATTTTCATGACTTCGTCATAAATTTCGTCATAGTCCAAATTGCGCTCGCGATTCATAAATCCAGTTGCACAGAATTTGCAACTCAAACTACATCCAATCTGAGAAGATACACAAGCAGTTGTACGTTCATCAGTGGGAATTAAAACACCTTCCACCAAATGCTTGTCATGTGTACGAAAGCGCGTTTTGATCGTGCCATCGTTGCTATATTGTGTTGTGTCGATATCTAAACCATGAATAAAAAAGTATTCAACCAATTTGGTTCTCAATTCTTTGCCGAGATTGGTCATGTCATCAAAAGTCTGCGCATTTTTTTGCCACACCCATTCGTGAACTTGTTTTGCACGAAATTTCTTTTCTCCAATTTCTAAAAAATACGCTTCCAATTCTGGGAGCGTTATCTGGCGTATATTACGCTTTTCTCCATTTTTCATCGTGCAAAGATACGAGTAAGGACGCAAATAGTTAAAGGATTGTGATTAAATTGATATTTATTATGTTTCCTTGAATTTTATTCAACCAAATGAACATTTGTATGTTATAATTGCTGACGTAAACACTTTAAAAAAAGAAAGTAAAATGAGTAATTTTCAAGGAAAAGTAGCATTAATTACAGGAGCTGGTGGCGGTATTGGAAAAGCTATCGCTGTTGCATTTGCCAAAGCAGGCGCAAAAATCGTTGCCGTAGATTTAAAAGAAGAATTTTTAGTTAAAGTTACAGAAGCTGTAAAAGCAGAAGGCGCAGAAGTTATCGGCGTTGCTGGTAATGTTGCAGATTACGAATCTGTAAAGAATGTATATGCCAAAGCTACCGAGGCTTTTGGTAAAGTTGATATCGCTGTAAATAATGCAGGTGTCGTAGGTATCGGCAGTATCGAAGAAATCACTCCTGAAGAATGGGATCGCGTATTAGGTATTAATGCCAAAGGTGTTTTTGTATGTACAAAAGTTGCCGTTGAAAATATGAAACCCAATAAATCCGGTGCAATTATCAATACGGCATCGATCGCAGGTAAAATGGGTATGTCGCATTTATCACACTATGTAGCTTCCAAATTTGCGGTAATTGGTTTTACCAATAGTATTGCAAAAGAAGTAGCAACTACAGGTATTACAGTGAATGCAATCTGTCCAGGAATTATCGGCACAGGTATGTGGCGTGGAGAAGGTGGTATTGCTGACCGTTGGAAAATGGAAGGAGAAACAGAAGAGCAATCTTGGGAAAGAAATAAGGTAAATTTGATACCACAAGGAGTGGATCAAAGTCCTGAAGATATTGCAGAAGCAGTGTTGTTTATCGCTGGTGCAAAACATATCACAGGTCAAGCTATTGCTGTGGATGGTGGTATGACTATGTAATTTTGTTTGTTTTAGTGATTAAGAAGCCTTTCCATAGAGATATGGGAAGGCTTTTTAATTATAGAACGATTTTATTTTTTGAAAAAGCATTTCTTATTTGTAGATATATTTTGATAAAATCGGAATGCTTGATCGCTGAAATTAGATGCTCCTTTTGTTTTAACTGTTGATTCTTCGTTTTGATAATATTTTCTGTAGCCTGAAGTTTGTCATACAGATCAGTATTTTCTGTTTGTATTTTCTTGAAACGATTGAATAGTAGATCTACGTGTTTTCGTCGAATATACCATTCTGGTCGATTATCTGGAGTTACTAAACTCTTGCCACCGATAGAGTCTTTTCTAATTCTATATTCAAAATGGGGTTGAGATAAATAGTGAAATTGCCACCCATGTTTGAATAAATTTAACCAAAACTCCCAATCTTGTAATCTATTCAGTTCCTTATTCTCGTCAAATCCTTCCACGGATTTCCACGCCTCCGTGCGCACCATAGAGCACATATCAATATAATTCCCATTTAGAATTTTATCAATATCAAATTCATCTGTTTCAAAACCAGGTCTGCTTTGATCTCCGAAAAAAATAGGTTTACTATATACAACTCCAACATTAGGATTCGCTTCAAAGATTTGCATAGCATCGTCCCAATAAGCGGACATCATTTTATTGTCGGAATCTAGAAAAAATAAAAAATCGCCAGATGCAACTTTACAACCTGCATTGCGCGCAGCATTTGCACCTTTATTTGCTTGGCGTATTAATTTGAATTTATGTTGCTTTATGATGTTATTGAGCGTTTCAATAGAATTTATATCGTCCGAACCATCATCAATAAGTATTACTTCATAACTATATTTTCCTTTATAATCTTGAATACTTTTAATCGTATCATGAATATATTCCCCTGTATTATAAAATGGTATGATAACGGATATATCCATGTTATAAAATTTAGATTAAGAATGATTTAACAAGTATATATTGCATCGTAATTACTAATAATAGTATTCGCTTAATGCACTATAAAAGTGAAGTTAAAATATTCATTTTTTTTAGTAATTAAATACGATGAAATTATATGTTAAACTTTGTTTATATAAGAGAATTGCAGATTTTAAAGGTTTAATTTTGTTTATTGGTTTATCAAATAATTAACAGCTTGTTTTAGTTTAAAAAAGTGAGGTTGAAATTTTTATTATCAAAAATATATTCTTTCAACGATCAAAAAGAGAAGGAAACTTTCACATTTATAGTTTGAATTGGTTATTTTTAATTGAAATAAAATGGAATAATTTGTATTACTAAATTATTCCATTTTATAGTTATGTTTACTAACTATAATTTCAATTGAATTTTTATTTTAGAAAGAAAAATAGCCATCCAAATCATTATAAATGCCCATAAAAAAGAACCAGTTATGGCTAACCAAGGTTGACCAATTTGTTTATAGAAATATATTGGAAGTCCGACACCCCAAGTAACAAAGTATATTATATCTGGCGCTAAATAAGTTGTTAATGAATTTTTTCCAGCTTCCTTAAACATATATGTCCAATTCGTTTTTCCTTTTATATCAACTATAAAATACAAAATTGTCAATACTATAATACTAATTCCGTTACAAACCATTGCCCAACTTGGCGTTCCTTGTATTTTGGAAAGGATGAACCAATGTCTTAAGAAGAATCCTATTACTAAATAAGAAATGCCTATAGCGGTCAGACTCACGATTAATTTTGATGAAGAGATCTTTTTATATTTACGCAAAATATTTCCTAATAGTAAACCTGACACCACTATAGAAGGGACATTTCCGTCCAAAATTACGCCAAATATGGGTTGTATGGAATGTAAAAAATCTAATTTTCCTAGTTGTGACAATATATTCAATACTATAAAAAATATTCCCACTAGAGCAGTCCAAACAATGTTGTCCCTTGCCAATAAATACGTTACCGATGCACTAAAATATCCCCAACCAATTAAACCCAAAATGCCCCACCAACCGATGTGCATCCAACTAGGATGAAGAGCCTCTCCAGATTTAAATATATAGGCTAAAAATAGCAAGCCTAATATTCCAATTACTTTTAATCCTATAAATAATTTTGCATATTTGCTAGGTGCTGGATATTTATTCCAAATGAGAAATAAGCATACGTAAGCTGCTGTCAACCACCATAGATGATTTATACCAGTTAAGTTTTCATTCAAATATTCTTCCCCATTCATGACAAAAAATCCAATAGTTAGCAGACTCAACGTACGTAATAAAATATGAGTGAATATTTTTTTGGAAGTTTCTCCTTTTTTAATTCTAGAATTGATGGCATAGGGAATGGCCATTCCCACCATGAATAAAAATCCTGGAAATACCCAATCCGCAAGTCCCATTCCATCAACCTCCGCCTTTGCATGCACTAACCAATGTGGTACGCCTGGTTCGTATAAGTCGTTTACAAATAACATTAGGAATAGTGTTAACCCACGCATTATGTCAATAGATAAAATTCTTGAAGATAGATTGTTGGTCATAAAGTGTTGAATGGGAGCGGTAATCAAAATTTAAAATGCGATTTCAAATTACGAAAAATTGCTTAATGGGGTGTTTTGACTGAAAAAAAGTGTCCAGAATTAATTGGAATAATTTTTGATGTTTAAACATCGAAAATAGTATTGGCAATCCTTTTTTCAAAAAATTTTTCCCCAAATTGTGCATAATGATTTTTTAATTTGGAAAAAGTTACGGTTAAATTTGAGAAGGCAATTTTGAATCAACAATTTTTTTAACTCATTAAAACAGTCGAACGTTGACAGACACAATAATATCATTGGAAACGGTAAATCCTATTGAGTTTTTTGGTGCAAATAACCGAAAACTGGATTTAATCAAGAAGCGCTTTCCGCTTCTCAAAATTTTGTCTCGTGGCACACAAATCAAATTGAGTGGTGCTCCTGAGCAAATAGACGCTGCAAAGGAAAAGATCCATCTGATCATTCAATACATGGAGCGCAATGGAGATCTAACTAGTAATTATTTTGAACAGATTTTGGGTGGTGATGATGCAGAAACGATTGATAATTTTGTAGACAAAAATCCAAATGAAATCTTGGTTTTTGGTCCTAATGGAAAAACGGTGCGCGCACGTACTGCCAACCAAAAAGCCATGGTGGAGTCTATTAACAAAAATGATATCGTTTTCGCGATCGGACCTGCCGGTACGGGTAAAACCTATACTGCCGTGGCTTTGGCGGTGCGTGCTTTGAAAAATAAATCGGTTAAGAAAATCATTCTTACCCGTCCTGCGGTAGAAGCAGGGGAGAGTTTGGGGTTTTTGCCTGGTGATTTGAAAGAAAAAATAGATCCATACTTACGTCCTTTATATGACGCGTTGGATGATATGATTCCTGCAGATAAATTGGGTTATTATATGTCGACACGTGCTATTGAGATTGCACCATTGGCATATATGCGCGGTCGTACTTTGGATAATGCATTTATTATTTTGGATGAGGCACAAAATGCCAATGATTTGCAATTGAAAATGTTTTTGACACGTATCGGTGCGAATGCAAAAGCTATCATCACGGGTGATCCTACGCAAACAGATTTACCTAAAAATCAGAAAAGTGGTTTGGGTAAAGCGGCACGTATTTTAAAAGGTATTCACGGAATTGGTCATGTGGAATTGACCGAAGAAGATGTTGTGAGACATCGCTTGGTTAAGGCGATTATACGAGCCTATGACAAGGAATATCATTTGGAAGAGCGTGTTTTTGAAAATCGTTAATTTTTATACAGCAATAAATACAGGCCGGTGCAATTATTTGTACCGGTTTTTTATTTTATTTGTAAGGTGCAAATATTTTGGAAACTTATTTTGATCTTCTTGTTATTCGTTTCATGCCAAAACGCAACGAAAAATGATGCGTTGAAAAAGAATGTTTGGAAGGATTATTATAACGCAACGCAAATATTAAAAACGGGTGATATAATAACGCGAACGGGCAATGACTTTACAAGTTTGGCTTTGCGAAAATTTGCCAAAAAAGACGACACGTATTCGCATATTGGAATTGCTTCCGTGGAAAATGATTCCATTTATATATACCATGCGATAGGAGGAGAGACCAATCCTGATGCGCATTTGCGTAGAGATCCATTATATATTTTTATTCATCCTAATAACAATCAAGGTTTTGGAATATTTCGATTTAATTTGGATTCTAACCAGAAAAAGAAACTGATTCTATTTGCGAAAAAGAAATTTTTTGAAAAGCTTCCGTTTGATATGGATTTTGATTTGAATACAGATTCTAGTATGTATTGTGCTGAGTTTGTCGGAAAAGCGTTGGAATCTAGTTATCAAAATCCTCAATTATTTGCAAAAGATACCATTGGGGAAATCATTTATTGGGCGCCGGACAATATCTTTTTGAGCCCAAATTGCCGGGAAATAAAACGTTATAGGTATTTTTGAACCGAATAATTATATATACTCAATGAAAAATCTCATTTTTTTAGGACTTTTTATATTTCTAATATTAGCCATAACCTCTTGTAATTCGGATGAAAGTCAGATCAAATCAAGTGTAAAACATTTTTTTACTGCGATTAATGACAAAGATATGGCGACTGCAAAAAAATATGCTACGAGTGAAAGTAGTGAAATATTGACCTTGATCGGTTCTCATATCATGGAATTACACGATACTACGCAAACCAAAAATGACAACTTTTTTATCAGCAATATTAAGATCAATGGAGATGTTGCCTCTGCGGATGTACGCACAGAAACCGAAAAAAATCCAATCAACGTAACTCTCAAAAAACAAAATAAAGCGTGGAAAGTCGCATTTGATAAAGAAAGTATTATCAAAATGATGAATTTGGAAAAACCTTCAGGTGATACGAATGTTCCTGCAGAGGATTCAATGCCGTCAATTTCATTAGATCCAAATCCATCGAGCGAACCCACTAGAAAAGATACACAAGTTTTACAAATTCCTAATTAATCGCTTAATTTGAATAGGCAATTTGGTAAAATGAATTGCACAAATATAAATTACAGATGAAAAAAGTTTTACTAGCATTAGCAATTATCGTAGCAATGAAAGGACAAGCACAAAAGACAATGACGCCAGAGTTGCTTTGGCAATTGGGACGCGTAAGCGGCATGGGCATTTCCAAAGACAAACAATTTTTGGTCTACAAAGTTTCTACACCTGATGTAGCGGAAAATAAAAGCCATTCTAAATATTATAAAATCAGTCTTTCCGGTGGTACGCCTACGGAGATTCAAGAAGCAGATACCAAAGAATTGTTGGCTAATGATCGCATTTCTCCAGATGGGAAATATATTTTGAGTAATGAAGAAGTGCATTTAAAAGATATTTTAGGAAAAGATAAATACAAAGATTTGCCAAATACGACTGCGTCTGTATTTACATCTTTGAACTATAGACATTGGGATACGTATTTTGAGGGAAATTTTAATCATGTTTTTTATGCTCCAGTTGGGAAAGAGACGGAGAAAAAAGACATTATGAAAGATGAGCCATATTTTAGTCCGCAACAACCATTTGGAGGAGATGAAGATTTTATATGGACGCCAGATAGCAAAAAAATAGTTTACGTAACTAAGAAAGAATACGGCACCGCTTATGCCATCAGTACCAATACCGATCTGTACGAATATGATTTGGCAAGTGGCAAAACCGTTAATTTGACGGACTATAACAAAGGTTACGACATGGCGCCAGCTTTTAGTTCGCAAGGAAAATTGGCTTGGTTACAAATGAAAACTGCCGGTTATGAAGCTGACAAACAAGATTTGATTGTAATGACTAACGGTCATCCCGTAAATCTAACTGCGAATAATGACAATATTCATGTAGAAGGATTTAAGTGGAGTGCAGATGGCAAAAGTTTGTTTTTCGTTGCGCCAGTGGATGGAACTATGCAGATATTTGAAGTCAATGATATTGGTTTAACTAAAATGTTGCCACGCATTAGACAGATTTCTAAAGGCGATTTTGATATTAATACCATAGTTGCTCAGAACGGAGATCAATTGATTGTAGCCAAAGAATCAATGGCACATCCTTCAGATTTGTATAGTTTGGATATTAAAAGTGGCGCGTTGAAACAATTGACGCATGAAAATGAAACTACGTATAATGAGCTAGATAAAATAACTACAGAAAGACGTTGGATAACTACAAGTGACAATAAAAAAATGTTGGTTTGGATGGTATTTCCGCCAAAATTTGATGCAAATAAAAAATATCCTACTTTATTATATTGCCAAGGGGACCTCAATCTCCAACGACACAATTCTTTTCTTATAGATGGAATTTTCAATTGATGGCATCCCAAGGTTATGTAGTTGTGGTTCCTTCCAGACGAGGAATGCCTGGCTTTGGCACGAAATGGAATGAGGCCGTCAGTAAAGATTGGGGTGGTCAAGTTATTCAAGATTATTTGGATGCGATTGACAATGTTTCTAAGGAAAAATACGTTGATACGAGCAGACGTGCAGCCGTAGGAGCAAGCTTTGGCGGTTTCTCCATATTTGCATTAGCGGGCAAACATGAAGGTCGTTTCAAATCATTTATCGCACATGATGGTGTATTTGATTTCCGTAGTATGTACGGAACAACGGACGAAATGTGGTTTGAAAATTGGGAAAAAGGTGGTCCTTATTGGGATAAAAATAAAGCAGTAGCGCAAAGGTCATTTTCCCAATCTCCAAGTAATTTTGTACAAAATTGGAATACACCAATTATGATAGTTCAAGGTGGTAAAGACTATAGAGTACCTATTGAACAAGGTCAACAAGCATTCCAAGCGGCACAATTGAAAGGAATTAAAAGTAAATTGGTCTTTTTCCCAGATGAAAATCATTGGGTGTTAAAACCTCAAAATGCACAAGTTTGGCAAAGAGAATTTTTTAGTTGGTTAAAAGAAACATTATAGTAGCATGAAGAAGCGGATATTTTTCAAATATATACTCGGCGCATTTTCCTTATTTATGGGAAAAGATTTATTGGCTCAAAAGACTGGAAATACACAGATTTCCTTGACTATAAAACCGTATAAAAATACTTGGGTATATATCGGTAATTATTTCGGAAAATTTACCAATCTCACGGACTCTGTTTATCTGAATGAACAAAGCACGGGCGTGTTGAAAAAAAGTGAAAAATATCCGGAAGGAATTTATTTCGCCATTTCTCCCAAAAAAGCACTTTTATTTGAGTTCTTGATGGACGGAACGCAGCATTTTCAAATAGTCGCAGATACTACCAATTTGAAAAATGTCACAATCACAGGTTCTAAGGAAAATGAATACTACTCGACTTATACCAAATATATAGCGCAACATAGTCAAAATATTCATCAACTAGAGTTGTCCTTGTCTTCTGCAAAAACAAATGCAGACTCTACTAAAATACGCCAAGAGATTAGTCAAAAGATGAATGCTTTTAATCAATATCGTTTAGATTTTGTAAAGCAACATCCTAACTCTTTATTGGCGACATATTTTCAGGCAATGCAGCGACCTATTGCGCCTAAGATAGTAGGAAAAGATTCTACAGCACCTTTTTATTACGTGCAAGAGCACTATTGGGATAATGTGGACTTGAGTGATGATCGACTATTGCGTACGCCATTTTTCGAACCTAAAATGGATGAATATTTCAAATATTATGTTTCTCCAGAACCGGATTCAGTGATTAAATCTGTGAATCATATTTTGCTATATTCTCGTGAAGGCAAAGAAATACATCAATATTTGTTGGGAAAATTTACCGACAAATATATCAATCCTGAAATCATGGGCCAAGACAAGGTTTTCTTGTATTTGTTTGATAATTATTATTCCAAAGGTGATACAACTTGGCTCAATGATAAACAGAAAAAATTCATATTTGAAAGAGCTTATAGTTTGATGGCAAATCAAATTGGAGAGCCAGCACCTAGTTTGGATTTGAAAGATTCTACAGGCACTGTTCAGCCTTTGAATACTGTAAATGGAAAATATACTTTAGTAATATTTTGGGATCCTGATTGTAGTCATTGTAAGGTTATCGTGCCTAAAATTGATTCTATTTACAATGCAAAATGGAAAAGCCTTGGTATGAAAGTCTATGCGGTAAATACCGCTGAGGACAACGTAAAAGGTTGGAATCAATATGTGGAAAATCATCACCTCGGAGACTGGATAAATGTTACACAATCCACGGCAGAACGAGAAGCGGATGCAGCTTCCAATCGTGCCAATTATCGTCAATTATATGATGTATATCAGACGCCAACGATCTATCTTTTGGATAAGGATAAAAGAATAATCGCGAAAAAACTTACGGTGGATCAGATTGATGGATTACTCACGACAAAAGAAAAAGTGAAGAAATAGTAAAAAGGAGAAAGTTTAACTTTCTCCTTTTTCAATTAATTGATGAAAGTATTGATTGAGGTTAATGTCTTGACCGAGATTGAGTTTTTTGCGTAAACGATAGCGTGCGACTTCTACTCCTTTTAGGGAAATATTTAAGATTTCTGCAATTTCTTTGGAACTTAATTCTAGTTTCAACAAAGCGCATAATTTCTTTTCAGATGCGGTCAGTGTCGGGATTTTTTCCTTTAACTTGATTATGAAATTGTCGTGTACAGAATCAAAATGTGTGAGAAATTGATCCCATTCTGATTGATTGTCGATCTGTGATTCTACTTTTTTCAATAGTTTTTTAAACTGCGAATTATTTCCCATTTCTGGATATTGTTGCAATTCATCTTTTAGTTGGATAAATGCTTCACTTTTTTTCGCAAGCGCCATCGCATTGGTCGCAATAGTGGCATTTTTCGTTTTTAATTCGTTGGTTAATTTTGCATTTTGCAATTCTATAATGGACTTATTTTTTTGTTCCAATTCTAGTCTATGTTGCAGATCGACTTCATTTCTTTTGATCGTAAATTCTTTTTCTTGACTTTCTAATTTTTTACGTTGAATATTTAAATATCTGTGATGTTGAAAACGAGAAAATTGAACAATAGCAATCACTAACACAAGGAAGCAAAAAGTGTAAAACCACCAAGTTTCATACCATGGTGGCAATATGGAAAATGCGTAGGAAATTTCTTGTATTTTTCCAGTCAATTCGTTTTCGGCTTTGACTTTAAATATGTATTTCCCTTTCGGTAATTGTGTGTAGCTTTTTTCTGTGCGTTCGGACCAAGTTGACCAACTTCTGTCATATCCTTCCAAATAATAACTGTATTTGATTTTCAATAATTTATTAAAATGAATGAGTTGGTATGCAAATGTGATGGAATTAAAATCATGCTTAATTGATTGCGTCGCAGGTTGCAGATCGGAATAACCTCCGAAAAGAATACTATCTAATTTTTCATTTTTTTGAATGGCAATTTTGCTAAAGTAAAATTGTCCAGCATCTTGTTGCATCTCAGCAACATCGGGATTGACATAGTAGAATCCATGATCTCCCGTTATGACCGCTTTATTTTGATTTACAATAGAAATATTTTGATTTTCTTCATTTTGGATTCTTCCTTGAAATTCATTGAACCATACAATATTAGAATTATTGATTTTAGGTAAAACGCCAATCTTTTTATTATTTATAAACCAAATGTTTTTTAAGGAGTCAAGTTGAAGAAATGAAAAGTTTAACTTAGAGAAAGTTGACGAAGTATTCGTCCATTTTTCGAAGGAGTTTTTTCCCATATTCCAAATAAAGGAGCCTTTATTTGAACTTAAAATGACCGTACTGTCATATTGAAATAAATGGTTTTGATTAGAAGATATCAGCTTAGAATCTTGAATATGAATTGTGGAAATAGGAGTGAAGTTGCTGTCTAATTTTGTGATATACAGACCTTTATAAGGATGCATGGCAAAAATGGAATGATTCACTACGCCGACATATCGAGCGGATTCAAATATAGCTTCTTTACTTAATTCCAAAATCTCCTTATCAGAAATTTTAAAAAAATGCAAACCATTGAATGTGCCACAAACGATAATATTGGTATTCGGAATTAGTGTAAAATTCCAAAAACCTGTTGGACGCTGATTAAGTTTTTTAAGTACATGATTATCGTAGGAAAACGCAGACTTGACCGTACCGATAAGCAAATGATTTTGAATAACATTTAATCCTAAAATTGGCCCTTCTGTTCCTTTGATAAGTGAATAAGATTGTGACTGAGAATCAAATTCATACAATCCAGAAGAATTGCCAAGAAACATATGTCCTTGATAAAAGCAAGAAATATTGCCTGCTTGCATATTGATAAAATCAGGGATAATATTTTTATTCGGATTTCTTGTTTCAATTAGGTCAATCCCATTATCTAGTCCTAACCATAAATTTTGAGATTTATCAACGAATGAGGAAAGGATATTATTATTCTGAAGCCCGCGCGTACGATTATATTGAGTGAGGATCTTACCTTGATAATTAATTATATAACATCCACTGAAATTGGTAATAATGGCGATTTTATCCTTGCTAATAGGTAGGATTTTGTAAATGTTTTGCTTGGTGATTTCATTAATATGCTCATTTTTAAAGGGGCTCATTTTTCCATTACTAACCGAAAAAAGTCCATTGGTCAAAGTGCAAATCAATAAGGTTTCTTCATTTATAGGCAATATCCCAGTCATCTGAATATGTGCTGGAAATTGAGCATTTGGGATATAGGTATTCCAATGATTGTTGTCGTAATAAAGCAAACCAATATTGTCATTGTAAGCAAACATTTTGTTATTTACCGCACCTAAAAAGCTCCAATTTTCACTGGAAAAAGCTTCTATTTTGTCCTTTTCATATTTGAATATTTGGCGATTAGACATAAAAAAAATACTATTTCCGACGGATTCAATCCTCCATACATCAGCAAAATCAGATTGTTTTTCTTTGGGTATTTTGTTTTTTAAAGAGGTGTAAACGAGTTTGCCTTGTTTATTTGGATAAAAATATCCCAATTCTTCTTGACTTCCAATATAGATTTTGTCATCTTTTCCAATGAAAATTGAGCGAATTATGGTCTGATTTGGCAAAGGATGTAATTCCCAATTACGACCATCGAAGCTTAAAAGTCCGTCATTATTAGCAAAATAGATGCGCCCCATTTTATCCTGAGCAATTCCCCAATTCTGACTTCCTCCACGATATTCTTCTTTGGTAAAATGGAAGATATTATCTGCTGTTGAAAATCCTTGAGCAGATCCAAGTGCACAATAAATTTGTAGAAAAAATAATAATAGTAAGTTTTTCATTTGTCTATATAAGTCTTAACGAAATGTAAAAATGCATAAAATAAACAAATGTTGGTTAGTTAATTTTTGTTGGAATATAAAATCTTGATTATCAATAATTAATTATTAAAATGTAGGGTATTTGTAGGGGGGTAAATGTTAAAGCAGTTTTAAAATAATTTTATTTTTGCTCCGGTTTATGAAAGTATGTAAATAAAATGCTTTCGATTTTAAATGAATAAAGCTTGTATATGAAAAAAAATCTGGTAGTAGTTTTCAGAATGCTTTTAATTCTGATTTCTTTCCAATTTACTGCTGTTTATGGACAAGATAAAGTCCAAACAATACATGGTAAAATTACGTCCCCAACTGGTACTCCACTTTCTAATGTAGCGATTTCAAGTAGTAGCCCGATTGGTAATACCATGTCAAATGATTCTGGTGAATTTGACATAAAAGCCAAAGTTGGTGCTACGATCCAATTTACATTAATTGGATATATCGTTCAATCGAAAACGGTCTCTGATTCGACAAATGTTCTAGATATAATATTGACAGAATCATTAGGAAAATTAGATGATGTAATTGTCGTGGGATATGGTACGCAAAAAAGAGCCGATGTAACTGGGGCTGTCTCTACTGTAAAAGCTAGTGATTTGACAGGTGCACCAGTAATGAGAGTAGAGCAATCTCTACAAGGTCGTACATCTGGTTTGACTATTTCTACTGCATCAGGACAACCTGGAAGTGCTTCCACAGTAAGAGTGCGAGGTACGACATCTATTAATAATAGCGATCCATTATATATTGTTGATGGCGTACAAATAGATGGCGGTATCGATTATTTAAATCAAAATGATATTGAATCAATCACCGTATTGAAAGATGCTGCATCTGCTGCAATTTATGGCTCCAGAGCTGCTAGTGGTGTAATATTAGTTACGACAAAACAGGGACGTGCTGGAGCAATGAAAATCTCTTACAATGGGTATTATGGATTACAACGTACCTCAAAAAAATTGTCTTTAGCAAATGCTACACAATACGCAACATTGAGAAATGAAGCACAGATAAATGACGGAAATAGTCCAATTTTCGCTGATCCTAGTAGTTATGGTAAAGGAACAGATTGGCAATCTGAAATTTTTGATAATCACGCACCTATTCAAGATCATGAAATTAGTATTAGTGGTGGTAGTGATAAAAATAGCTATTATTCTTCTTTTGGATATTATGATCAAAAAGGTATTGTTACACCTGATATTTCATGGTATAAGAGATTTACCATGCGTATTAATACCTCATTTAAACCTACAAAATGGATCACATTCGGTGAAAACTTGAGTTATTCTTACATCAAAAATCAAGGTTTGGGTAATACCAATAGTGAGTTTGGAGGTCCTTTAAGTTCTGCTATTAATCTTGATCCTATAACACCTGCAATTGTAACAGACACAACATTATTGAGCAATACTAATTATCCTTATTATGCACAGTTGCTTGCTCATCCTAATGCAGTAGTACGTGATGCGAATGGAAATGTTTATGGCTTGTCAAAGTATGTACAGCAAGAAATGGCTAATCCATTAGCTTATGTACAAACACAAATGGGGAACTACAATTGGTCTCATAATATTATTGCAAACGCATTTTTAGAAATCAAACCAGTAGAAGGTTTAACTTTAAAATCTACGATTAGTGGAAAACTCGCTTTTTACGGTTCCAATAGTTTTACACCACTATACTATTTAAGCCCTTCAAATTCAAATTTGAATACGGCCAATATGTACCGTGAATCAGATAATACATTTTTATGGTTGTGGGAAAATACAGCGAATTATAATTTGAAACTCGGCAACCATAATTTTACCATTTTGGCTGGCCAGAGTTCCCAACAACAATCTGGTTCTGGTTTAAATGTTAATTTTATAGGTTTGCCAGTTAATAATTACCAAGATGCATCTCCAAATTTTGCCTTGACGCCAACCAATAGAATCGGTGCGGGATTTGATAACCAACCGTATACATTACAATCATTTTTTGGAAGGTTGAATTACGACTATGATGGAAGGTACTTGGTTACTGCGATAGTTAGAAGAGATGGGTCTTCTAAATTTGGACCAAATAATAAATATGGGACTTTCCCTTCTCTTTCCCTAGGATGGGTCGCATCTAAAGAAAGCTTTTGGCCAACTAACAATGTAGTGGATTATTTAAAAATTAGAGGATCTTGGGGTAAAGTAGGTAATGAACAATCATTGGGTTCATACTATTATATTTCTACCTTGAGTGGAGGTGCTAATTATCCATTGAGTAGTGATGGTACTATTAATATTGGTTATCGTCCAAATGCACCAGCTAATCCAGATTTAAAATGGGAACAAACAACCCAAACAGACTTGGGTATTGATATTAATTTCTTAAAAAGGTTCAATTTGACTTTTGATTGGTTTAGAAAAGTAACCTCTGATATGTTATTACAGGTACAAGTTCCAGGTTATGTTGGAGCTTATGGTAATCCTTATGGAAATATTGCGAGCTTGAGAAATAAAGGATTTGAATTTGAACTAGGATATAATAACAACATAGGAGATTTCAATTATCGTTTAAATGGTAATGCATCTTATGTAAAAAATATGATCACTGATCTAGGACAAAATGAATTCTTAACTGCAGGATCTGTACAGTCAAGTTCTTATGAAATAGCGCGTACTACAGTAGGACAACCTATTGGTGCATTCTATGGATTTGAGACCAACGGAGTTTTTCAAAATCAACAACAGATTGATAACTATAAATCAGCCAATGGAACCATTATTCAGCCCAATGCTAAACCTGGTGATTTTATTTGGAAAGATTTAAATGGTGACGGTGTGATCAATGATAAGGATAGAACATTCTTGGGTAATCCTACTCCAACTTGGACGTATGGAATTACAATTAGTGCCAACTATAAAAATTTTGATATTGTTGCTTTAGGTCAAGGTGCTGGAGGGAACAAAGTTTATCAAGCGCTTAGAAGATTGGATATCGCCTCTGCAAACTATTCAACCGCAGCTTTGAATAGATGGACTGGTGAAGGTACTTCCAATGATTATCCTAGATTAACAGATGCGGATCCTAATCACAATTATTCTAATCCTTCTAATTTCTATTTATCCAGTGGTAATTATTTCAGGTTAAAAAATTTACAGTTGGGTTACACTTTTCGAGATGGTATTTTGGCAAAGGCTGGTATAACGAAACTTAGAGTTTATTTAAGTGGTAATAACCTAGTAACATTCACTAAATATGCAGGATATGACCCGGAAATAGGAGGTAGTAGTTATGGCATAGATAGAGGTGTTTATCCTCAAGCTAAATCTTATATTCTAGGTGCAAGTGTTAACTTTTAAAATTTATTCAAATGAAAATTTCAAAATATAAAATATTCAGTTATATAGTTGGGGTAACATTATTTGCCTCATGCAAAAAGTCCTTTTTGGATAAAGATCCAAATGGATTATTTTTAGAAAGCAACTATTATTCGACGGTTGAGGAGGCTTTCTCAGGATTGATAGCTGCATATAGTCCACTAGGCTGGACTGTTGGAGGAACAGACAATACTTATATTTCCAAAATTGGAGTGATGGATGTCGCTTCCGATGAATGTTATGCAGGAGGGGGAGGTGCCTCTGATATGCCTGGATGGCAAGCTTTGAATACTTATAATATGTCCTCTGCATTGGGCCCTCAGGCAGGTCTTTGGAGTAGAAATTATACTGGAATTAATAATGCAAATATTATCCTTTCTAAACTAGAAGGAAATACCACGATTAATGCAGATAGCGTGACAAGATTTGTAGCAGAAGCAAAATTTTTACGCGCATATTACTATTTTGATCTTGTCAGAGAATTTAAAAATATTCCATTAATCTTAATTCCACCAACACTTAGTAATGCTTTTGATCAAAAACAAACCTCCTCAGATTCTGTTTATTTGCAAATCGAAGCGGATTTAAAAGCAGCAATTCCTAATTTACCTGAAACTGTATCTGCAGATCAGAATGGTAGAGCGACTACTGGAGCCGCCAATGCATTATTGGGTAAAGTAATCTTGACAGAAAACAATACTGCTCGGATGGCAGAAGCAGCTTCCTATTTGAATATTGTAAATACATCATCACAATATGGTTTACTCTCCAATTATGCAGATATTTTTGCGACAAACAATAAGTTCAATAAAGAATCCATTTTTGAGATTGTTCACACTTCTGAACAAAAGGCAGATTGGGGTACCTGGCCTTATTACTTGGCAAATGTTTTAGTAAATATGGTCGGACCTAGAAGTTATGTCGGTCCTTTATATTGGACAGGCGGATATGGCTTTTGTCCTGTAACGCCTAATAAAGTTGCTGCATTAAAAGGTGATCCTAGATTTAGTACAAGTATTGCAAATATTGATAGTATCGTCAATGCCGTAGCCGGTAGGAGTTACTCCGCTGGTTATCAAAATACAGGATATTTTATCAATAAATACGCACCGTTACAAGCAGATGTGGCCACAGTTGGTCAAATTGAGTTGAATTTTGCAAAAGATGAAATTGAAATTCGATTGGCGGATACTTATTTGATGGAAGCCGAGGCGTTGATTCGAGGTGGGGGGGATGCTGGTCGTGCCTTGGCTTTATTAACGGCAGTACGTGCTCGTGTTGGATTGAGTCCAGTGGCTGCAACTTTGGATAATATTTATCATGAAAGAGAGTTGGAGTTGGCATTTGAAGGTCATCGTTGGTTTGATTTGGTTAGAACTAATCAAGCTGCATCTGTTCTCTCATTTAAAGGATTTAAAAGTGGAACAAATGAAATTTTACCGATTCCGCTTCAAAGTTTGAACAATACCTCTTTAGTTCAAAATCCTGGATATTAGATCTAACCTTTTTAAAAAACGCTATATGAAAAAAAATAAGCAAACTATGATTTCAATTATTGCTTTAGCCGCATTATTCTCAAGTTGTAGTAAAGAATCAGTAACTGGAGTTATTGGTTCTAAACCAACAGCTTCGTTTACAACAGAGCAAGTTAATAATGCCATAAATACCTATTTATCCACAAGTACCACTGCTGGCGCATTTAACTGGCAGTGGCAAAACGAAAGTGATCCCAAAGTGAATGGTGTTGATTCTTTTAGGACCTACTATGCTGAAGCTGGAGATTATCGTGTTAAACTTTTGGCCTTGACGAATGGCGGTTATGATACTACATCTCAAGTTATACATGTGGCACAAGACGATTCAACGGTATTTATTCCTGGGTTTGATAGTTCGATTATGTATTTGACAGATCCAGACTATAATGTATTATTTGCAAAAAAGAAAATACAATGGAAAGTCGCGGATAATACATTGGAAACTATAAAAATTGATGCAAGTGCGAGTTATCAAGCGATGGATGGATTTGGGTTTACATTGACTGGTGGAAGTGCGCAGTTATTGATGAAAATGGATGCTACAACACGCCAAAATGTTTTACAGTTATTATTTGCCACTACGGGAAATAATATTGGTATTAGTTATTTGCGTGTGAGCATTGGTGCATCAGATTTAAACGATCATGCTTTTACTTATGATGATTTAAGTACAGGTGCTATAGATGCTAGTTTGTCCAAATTTAATTTGGGACCAGATTCATCAACGATTGTTCCTTTATTGAAAGAAATATTGGCTATCAATCCTAATATTCCAATATTGGGTTCGCCGTGGAGTGCACCAGCTTGGATGAAAGATAATAATAGTTTGAAAGCAGGTAGCTTGAAAAATGATTATATGGATACGTACGCAAATTATTTTGTAAAATATATCCAAACTATGAAAAATTTAGGTATCAATATTGCCGCTATTACACCTCAGAATGAACCTATGAATGGAAATAATAACCCCAGCATGGTGATGACTTCTGATCAACAGGCAAGTTTTGTAAAAGTATTAGGTGCAAAATTTAAAGCAAATAGTATTACCTCAAAAATTATAGTCTGGGATCACAATGCAGATGATGCGGCTTATCCAATTGCCATTTTAAATGATGCTAATGCTGCGCAATTTGTGGATGGTTCAGCTTTTCATTTATATGCGGGCAATATTTCTGCATTATCAGATGTACACAATCAATTTCCTAATAAGAATTTATACTTCACAGAACAGTGGGTAGGCGCTCCCAGTAATCTAAAAGGAGATTTGGGATGGCATGTAGAAAATCTTATTATCGGAGCACCTCGTAATTGGAGTAAAAATGTATTGGAATGGAACCTTGCTTCTGATCCTAATCTAATGCCACATACGGATGGTGGATGTTCCAATTGTCTGGGAGCATTGACTGTAAATGGTAATAGTTATACTATAAATACATCTTATTATATTATCGCCGCTGCGTCCAAATTTGTTCGCCCTGGTTCTGTACGTGTTTCTTCCAATATGATAAGTGGTGTTCCCAATGTTGCCTTTAAAACACCTGATAATCATATTGTAAGTATTTATTTAAATAATACAGGAGATAAAAAAGCTTTTAATATTCAATACAATGGCAAGACGATGCAATATGTATTGAATAGTGGAGCCGTTGCCACCTTTGTTTGGAAACAATAATGAAGTCCCTTATACTAGAAGAAAAAAGCTTTGCAAATTTTGCAAAGCTTTTTTTGTTATTATAAATTTTCGAAATGTCCTTTCAATGATTCATTTTCATCATAGAAAATGACGGAGTAATGTCTTGGTAAAAACCACATCAATTGCTGTGCTGTCGCTCTAAATTCTTCCTCTTTTTCAAAGTTTTTAGGAGTGAAGTTGAATACAAGATCCTGCACTTGCACGCCGTCTTTTTCCTTAGACATCAATAAAACTTTGGGTTCTTTAATTCCCTTGAATTGTAAGAAGTTTTTAATGACTGCGCGGACAGGAACAGGCAAGATAAATTCAGAAGGAGAGCCGACCATCACTTGTACATCCTCTGCAATCTTTTCATCTTGTGGTGTTTCTTTACTGAAAAATGTATTGTCCGTATTATAGAAATCTTTTTTCAATGCGTAATTAAATACGTCACCATAAGAGAAAACCCAATCCGGTTGTTCTTTTTGAGGATTGATAACAAATCCCATTCCATTAGAAAGTAAGAAATCATATACCATATTATCTACAACGAAGCATTGGAATTCAACGCATGGTTCAGGAAAGGATAATTGGAAATAAGGAAAACCATCAGGTCCTGTAATCACTTGTGGTTCCCCACTTTTGAAACTTGCTTTAGGTAAATTTTCTAAAAATTCTTTTGCCCAATTTTCATCTCTTTTTTCAATTGGCGTCTCACAGAGATCCATTAACAAGCCGGTCTTGTGAAGATCTCCATAATAGGTGGGGATTTCTCCATTATTTTCGCTTGCCGGTGTCGGCTCTGGACTTACTGCATTATTCGGCTGTTCTGTCGCTATTGGTTGGGGTGCAGGAGCTGCTGGCGCTGGAGCACTTATTTTTTCCTCTTGAATATTGTCTTTCGTAAATTCTGCTTTTGCTTCTTCCGGTTTTTCCGAATCTTTCTTTTTAAATAAATTAAATATTCCCATTAGTTACCATATTTGTGGGTAAAAATAGGGTTAAAATTTAAAATTAAAACTGGGTGTGGATATTATTATAAAATTGTATACAAATGCTTTTGGATTTTTATCCCAATTGTAATGTATTACCTTTGCCTACATAATTTGTAATTATAATGTCTTTACTATATTGTTCTTCTCTTACATCTTACAAAAGATTAAAAACGAGAGAAGTGAAGGTTGGAAATATTTTAATAGGAAATAATCATCCTATCAGATTGCAGACGATGACCACTTGTGACACGATGGATACGATGGGTACGGTCGAGGAAGCAATTAGATGTATTGATGCGGGAGCGGAGTTAATCCGTATAACTGCACCATCCAATAAAGAAGCAGAAAATCTTTTAAATATTAAAAATGAGCTACGCAAAAGAGGGTACGAAACACCTTTAGTTGCGGATATTCATTTTACACCCAATGCGGCAGATATTGCGGCTAAAATCGTTGAAAAAGTTCGTATCAATCCAGGTAATTATGTGGATAAAAAGAAATTTCAACAGTTGGAATATACCGATGCAGAGTATGCAGAGGAAATTGAAAGAATAAGAAATCGATTCATTCCACTTGTTCAAATATGTAAAGAACATGGTACGGCGATGCGTATCGGCACCAATCATGGTAGTCTGAGTGATCGTATTATGAGCCGATATGGTGATACGCCGATGGGTATGGTGGAAAGTGCGATGGAGTTTCTGCGCATTGCACGCACGGAAGATTATCATCAAATCATACTTAGTATGAAAGCTAGCAATACGCAAGTGATGGTCGAGGCGTATCGCTTATTAGTGGCAACCATGCAAGAGGAGTTTGGCGAATGTTATCCATTGCATTTAGGTGTAACGGAAGCGGGAGATGGCGAAGATGGTCGCATTAAAAGTGCTGTGGGAATCGGTACTTTATTGGAAGATGGTATAGGTGACACGATTCGAGTTTCTTTGACCGAAGATTCTGAATACGAAATCCCCGTTTGTAGAGATTTAGTAAAACGTTATCCTGCAGATGGAAAGGAAGTTTCGGAAAATACGATTGCAGAAATCACACATTTGCCTTATTCTCCATTTGAATATAAAAGAAGAAAAACCAAAGAAGTGCAACATATTGGCGGAAAGAAAGTACCTGTTGTTGTTGCTGATTTGAGTAGATTGAATGCTATTACTCCGTCTGATTTGAAAAGAATTGGTTATTCGTATGACGAGCCAACAGATAAATGGTCTTTAAGTGATCAAGCGGCGGATTTTGCATATTTAGGTGGACAAACTTTGGATTTTGCTTTACCGGGAACCTTGAAACTTATTGTAACTCCTGAAATTTGGGCAAATCAAGAAGATAAACATGTATATTTTCCCATATTTGAAGCGGAAGATTATATCGCAGAAAATGGTTCGGATGAATTGAATTTCTTGATGTTTGACTGTTATAGTGACAAACAAAAACAATATGAGCAAATTTTGGATTCTATCAAGGATGTGGAAAATGTTGTTCTTTGTTTGTGTCATTCAGGTAAATTGAAAACACAAGCAATTCGTAGATTTTTTATTTATTTAGAAGAAAAAAACATTCAATTACCATGTGTAATTATGGTAGATAGTGATTGGCAAACTTCTGATGAGCATTTAATTCATTTTTCAACAGAATGCGGAGCCTTACTTTTGGATGGTTTTGGAGATGGAATTGCTCTTTCGATGACAGAAAAAAGTCATAAAAATCTAGCCAATTCGATTCAAAATGCCAGTGGTAGGAACTACAATAATAATACAAGTGTAGAGCAATTTATCAATACAACTGCATTTGGTATTTTGCAAGCAACACGTACACGCATTTCCAAAACGGAATACATTTCTTGTCCAAGTTGTGGTCGTACCTTATTTGATTTGCAAGAAACAACAGAAAAAATTCGTTCAGTTACGCATCATTTGAAAGGAGTGAAGATCGCAGTGATGGGTTGTATTGTGAATGGGCCAGGTGAAATGGCGGATGCGGATTTTGGATATGTAGGAAGTGGTGTTGGGAAAATTACTTTATACAAAGGAAAAGATGTTGTTCGACGCAATATTCCAAGTGAAATTGCGGTCAATGAATTAATAAATATTTTAAAAGAAAGTAATGCTTGGGTAGAACCGGCGTAATTTTTTTTATAATTTTTTCAAATACTCACAAGTCATAATTTTCATTCGTAAAAGGTTATATAAAAACCAAAATCTTATGAAAACAAAACTTGTGGGTATTTTACTTTTGGGAATTTTGATAGCTGCTGCTTGTGAAAAAAATGGAAGTGATAGTACGCTAATTACTGATCCTCCGATGGATAATCTTGCTGGAACTTGGACTTTAAAATCATCTCAAGGAAGTATTTCAAATATTCCTGCAGATACTGTTTTTGATTATCAAAAAACAATTGTACTCAAATCTGCGGATAGTTCATTTACCAAAACCTATAAAAAAGGTAACGTTACAAATACAGCGAATGGAAAATTTAGTTTATCAGTAGACATTACAAATAAAAATGCCCTTTTTACGCTGACATTAAAATACAACGAAAGCTCCGATTTGATTGAAAGTTGTACAAGTAATGCCCTAACGGAAATTTACGATATGCATTCTGATGGACGCTTTTATGGTAATTGGGGCGCTTGTGATGGTCCGACATTGATATTTGGAAAATAACCTATTCTCGCGTAAGCATTAGTGAGGTATGAAGGGTGCTTGTGTGTTGTGATTATGTTTTAACTTTCTTTTCTCTTGATAGAAAAGAAACAAAAGATCAAGGCTGTATTGTCTTAACTAAAAATCAATCGTTTCGTCGGAAAGAATATAAACTCGCTTCGCTCAAACATATATTCTTTCTATCGACTTCTCTGATTGATTTTCTTTACGTTAATCCAATAAATGCCAATATTGTATATGAAGTTTTTGTTTACAATAATTAGAATCTTTGGAATTTATACAACTTGACATTTCGTCTGATATCAAAGTGTAGAAAATAGCAGAGTTGTGTTTTCTGCGTGAATAAAAACTTTTTTTTTATTTCAACTGTCAGCAGAAAATGTACACGAGCTATTTTCAAGCGTTCCGAAGGATTGCGTTACCTACGGTGCTGCTTCGCGGTCAGACGACTTGATCTTTTGATTACTTTTCCATTCAAGGGAAAAGTAAAATTTAAGACATAAATGCAGGCTTTCATTTCAATGAGAATAATTGTCTCAATTTGAAATAAATTTTCTTTTATAAATATTTGGAAAATTTAATTCATTCCTTATCTTTGCGCCCCGTTTGGGACAAATCAAATGGGATTTTACGCGGATGTGGCGAAACTGGCAGACGCACTAGACTTAGGATCTAGCGCCGCAAGGCATGTGGGTTCGATTCCCTCCATCCGCACTGTATTCCTCCTTACCCTAAATAAGGGGGATTTTTATTTTTTATATCAAATCTCTCTGATTTAGGGACAGGGAAATGGGATTTTTATGGCAACGATCACTCGTGAAAATATCGGTAAGTTAAATGATAAATTGGTGGTTAAGTTGGCGAAGGACGATTACTTCCCTCAATTTGAAAAAAGCCTAAAAACTTACGCTAAAAGTGCAAATATTCCTGGTTTCCGTAAGGGAATGGTACCTACTGGATTGGTTAAAAAAATGTACGGTCAAGGAATTTTAACAGAAGAATTATTCAAATCTGTAGATAAAGAACTTTCTCAATACCTTCAGGACGAAAAAGTAAATATTTTAGTTCAACCTATTCCTTTCGAAGAGGAAAACAATGAATTGAATGTTGACGTAAATGCTCCTAAAGAATACACTTTCACATTTGAAGTTGGTTTGGAACCAGAAGTAAATGTAGATGTGAAAAAAATCAATGTAACTCGTTACAAAATTGATGTAACTGATGAAATGTTGAACGAAGAAATCAACAAATTGGAATTACGTCATGGTAAATATTCCGAACCAGAAACGATCTCTAACGACGATGATGTTTTGAATGTAGATTTGAAAGAATCTGACAAAGACGGTAATCTTGTTGAGGGTGGTATCCAAAAAGGAACCTCTGTTTTGTTGAAAAATCTTACTGCGGCTACTCGTAAAAAAGTAGAAGGTCAAAAGAAAGATTTCAAATTGGTTATCCAATTAAGCAAAGCTTTTGAAGATAAAGATTTAGAAAATATAATCGCCCAATTAGGTTTGGATACCGAAGATAAAAATTCAGCTAAGAAATATTTCGAAATGACTTTGTTGAAATTGGGAAGCATCGAGCGTCCTGAAATGAACGAAGAATTCTTCGAGAAAGTTTTTCCTGGAAAAGAAATTAAAACTGAAGAAGCTTTCAAAACTGCATTAAAAGAAGAGTTATCTTCTTATTTCAATGCACAAGCTAGTGGTCAAATCCATGATCAAATTTTCCATCATTTGACCGATCATACCAAATTAGAATTCCCTCAAGAATTTTTGAAAAGATGGTTGATCGCTAACAATAAAGGTGAAAAATCTGCAGAAGAAGTTGAAAAAGAATTACCAGCATTTGAAAATCAATTACAATGGAGTATTATCTCTAACAAATTGAGTCAAGAAAATGAGGTAAAAGTGGAACCAAATGATTTAAAAGATTTTGCTCGTCAACAATTGATGGGTTACTTAGGTGGTCAAATGGATCTTTCTGGTGATACTTCTTGGATCAACGATTATACTGATAGAATGATGAAAGATCAAAAATTTATCGAACAAGCTTATGGTCAAGTTATGGCTACTAAATTATTCGAAAAATTAGAAGGTCAAGTTACTGCAAAAGAAGAAGCTATCTCTGAAGAAGCTTTCTCTAAAATGTTGCAAGAACACCAACATCATCATTAATATTCATAAATGTTATTATAAATCCCTTACAATGATCTTGTAAGGGATTTTTTAATTTATTTTTAAAATAAATGATTAACCTATGTTAATTTTAACATTTCTCTACTATCTTTGTTAGAGTAGTATTTTTTACTTTTCCAAAGGCAGGGTGTTACTTCTAAATTTTTTATAAGATCCGAAAGCAATTTGTGGCTTTCGGATCTTATTTATTTTTGATATTTGCCAAAGAAGATGAGACATATTTTTAATGCAATCCTTTTAGAAAAATCAGCTACGCAAATTACTGTTCGCTTTACGGAGGATAACAAGATTTTTACAAATACAATTGATTTTCCTGCAGAATTTATCTCATCCATCAGTTTGGCAGAGATAGGAGAGAAAGTGCATCTTTTGCATTGCTTGGGAGAAAATGAGGATTTATTTGCAAAATATGTAATCATTGAACCTGATTTTTTATTGGATATTAGTTCGATTGCAGAATGTATTCATGAGTATGGCGCCAGCCCTTTTTTTTATTTGTATAATCGAGCAAAAAAACGTGCAAATACACGTCCAATTCTATTAGGAAATGCAGCAAATTTCTTTTTAGATGAAATTATTCATGCCTCTTCCATTGAAAACATTTCTTATAATAATCTTTTAAGTGCATTTTTCAAGCGGTATGCTGTGGATTTGAGTGCTTGCAAAGATTTACAAGATAAAACACAAGAAATTACGTTTTTTCAAGATTTGAAATTGCATTTCGAGCATTTATATAGTTTGGTTACGGATATTTTTCCACGTTTCAATATTAATCGTCACGCCGCCATTTTGGAGCCATCCTTTCTTAGTCCGCAATTAGGTTTGCAAGGTCGTTTGGATCTTTTGCTATTGTCCGATGATCGAAATGTAATTATTGAGTTGAAATCTGGCAAAGCACCATTTCCCGAAAATGATTACCATCTAATAGGCGTTAATCATCAAGCACAATCTGCATTATATCAAGCGATGGTGCAATTGGTTTTGAATATAGATGGAACAAAACTGGATACGTATATCTGTTATTCTAGGTATGGCGAAAAAAAAGGTTTGTTGCGGAAAAATAATGCTAGCGATAGTTTTATCGCAAAGGTGTTGGATATCAGAAATCAGATTGTCTTAGTGGATAAATATTTTGGGCAAAATAAAATCCTTCCTGAGCGATATTTTGGCGGGATTAATGGCGCTAATATGATTGAAGATGTATATTTGGATACGCGTTTTATTTCCAATTATATTTTGCCTCCGATTGAAAAAATTGGTAAAATTTATACATCACTTAATCCTCTTGAAAAAGCATATTATACGGCATTTTACAAATTTATCGTTCGGGAAATTCGCGCTTGCAAATTACCCTCTCAAGAAATATTTGCGCATGCGCAATCTAGTTTGTGGTTACAAAATTTAGAGGAAAAGAAAGCGGATGGTCGCATTCTAATTAATTTACAATTATTGTCGATTGAAATCCTAGATAATGGTGCAGAGATTTTACGTTTTCAATTATTAGAAAATTTGGAAAAAGCGGATTTCCGTATTGGAGATATTGTCGTTTTGTACCAATACAATTTGGATACAGATTGTTCTATTTGCCAACAAGTTATTAAAGGGACTCTTTTGAAATGGCAGGGTGTAAATATTGATTTTCTTATTCGAAATAAACAAAGCGAATTGGCATTACCAATTAATGCTTTGTTTGCTGCTGAGCATGATTACTTAGATAGTAATAATGGATTTATGTTTCAATCCTTGACAGAATTTTTTCAATTGTCAAAGGAACGTCGTCGCTGGATTTTTCAACCTAATATTGGGATAAATGAATGCAAAAAATTAACACATTATACCAGTAATCCATTGGTAGATAATGTGTTATTACAAGCTAAGCAGGCCAAAGAACTGTTTCTAATTGTTGGCCCACCAGGTACTGGGAAGACGTCCATTGCTTTACATAATTTGGTAAAAGAAATCTTTTTGGATAGTAGAAAAGATATTTTACTTGTGGCATATACCAATAAAGCGGTAGATGAAATATGTCGAGCTATTGCTTCGATAACTAATATTGATTTTATACGATTGGGTACGAGTATTTCTTGTGCGACAGAATTTCGTTCGCATTTATTAGAAAATAAAATTAGTCAATGTGTCAATCGTATTGGGGTGCAAAATGTACTTGCCAATTGTCGGATATACGTTGGGACGTTAGCTGCCATTCAGAGTAAAAGTGAGATTTTTAAAATCAAACATTTCGATATAGCCATAGTGGATGAAGCTTCGCAAATATTGGAACCACATATATTGAGTTTGTTTGCAGCAGAAGATTTTGAAGGTAAAGCTGCTATTGATAAATTTATTTTGATTGGAGATCATAAGCAGTTGCCAGCTGTTGTCGCGCAGGATTGTAGTGAACCCTTGGAAAATTTACTTATTGAAAATGGTTGGGCGAGTTTAACGCAATCTTATTTTGAACGGATATATCGTCAATTTTATGGAAATCAGCAGATAATTGGTGAGTTGTCGATGCAAGGTCGTATGCATGAAGAAATAGCATCCCTTGCCAATCAACTTTTTTACCAAAATCAATTGCAATGTGTTCCGCTTGTCCACCAAAAAGGTACTTTAAATTATTTGAAAATTCCGGATAATGATCTCGCGCAGATAATTGCAAATAAGCGATTGCATTTCTTCCCTTATTCTTCGGTAGAAAAAGATGCAGTAGGTTTGATTGCAAATATTTGTGCTACAATTTTTGAATTATATCAGTTAAATCAGTGGACATTTTCTCCGAAAAAAACATTGGGAATTATTGCTCCTTACAAAGATTTGATTGCGGCAATTCGTAAAGAATTACATCAATTGGGGATTGCAGATTTGAATGAAATTGATATAGATACGGTAGAACGTTATCAAGGAGCGCAAAAAGATATCATCTTATTTGCTTTCGGTATTGAAAATGAAAAACAACTTCTACAACAGACGAGTAATTGTATCGAAATGGATGGAAATCTTATAGACCGCAAACTAAATGTTGCCATTACCCGCGCACGCAAACAATTATTTCTCATGGGAAATGAACGATTTATTGGACAAAATGATATTTATGTTAGGTTGTTGGAATTGATTTAGGAATTTTAATTTTACAGATATTTTCTTATAATATTACTATCTGCATTTGCGTATTTTTGGAATATGAAAAAATGCATTTCCCTGCTCCTTATTTTCTTTGCGTGTGCTCAAGCAGAAGCACAAAAGCAATTGCCTTTTGATACTTCCTATGCGCGGGCGCATTATGACAAAAAGGAAATCATGATACCAATGCGAGATGGTGTAAAATTATTTACTGCCATATACACGCCTAAAGACACCTCGAAATCCTATCCCATTATGATGATGCGCACTTGTTATTCCGTGCGTCCTTATGGAGAGGATAAATATAGACTGTTGTTGGGGCCTTCTTTGGAATTTATGAAAGAAGGATTCATTTTCGTTTATCAGGATGTACGAGGAAAAAATAAAAGTGAAGGCGTCTGGACAGAAATTACGCCATTTATTCCTCATATAACAGGTTTGCAGCATGATGAAGCTTCGGACACTTACGACGCCGTAGATTGGTTAGTGAAAAATGTTTCTCATAACAATGGAAAAGTCGGGGCTTGGGGCATTTCCTATCCTGGTTTTTTTGCTACTAATTTTGCATTGAGTGGACATCCTGCGATAAAGGCCGTTTCTCCGCAAGCTCCTGTTACTAATTGGTTTTTGGGTGATGATACACACCACAATGGTGCATTCTTTTTGATGGATGAATTTGATTTTGATTACGGATTTGCCAATTCAACGAATGGTCCAAATAAGGATAAATTACCTCGCCTAAATGCGCATTATACCGATAGTTATGATTTTTTCCTACAAATGAAAACGGTGGCAAATGTCAACAAATTATACTACCATAATCGCATTCCATTTTGGGACACGATAATGATGCATCCTAATTATGATGCATGGTGGCAAGCGAGAGATATTCGCAAATATTTGTACAATATTAAACCCGCGACATTGGTTGTTGGCGGTTTTTATGATGCCGAAGATATGTGGGGTGCACAACAAGTTTATAAAAATATCGAGTCCAAAAATAAAGAGAATGAAAATTTCTTAGTTATGGGACCTTGGAATCATGGCGGTTGGGCTGGCTTTACAATGGATCATTTGGGTGATCAACAATTTGGAAGTAATACAAGTGAATGGTTTCAGAAAAATGTACAATTCCCATTTTTTATGCATTATTTAAAAGGTGCACCTGAAAGCAAATTGCCTGAGGCTTTGTTATTTGATGCGGGAACCAATGAATGGAAAAAAATGGATACATGGCCTAGTATGGACATTGTAAAAGCTGCCATTTACCTGAATGGAAAAGATAGTTTGTCTTTTTTCAAACCAATTGCTAAGAAATCAAGCGTTGAATATATCTCGGATCCTAGCAAACCGGTTCCTTATGAAGATGGCGTTAGTGACGATCGTGGAATCACTTATCTAAATGCAGACCAAAGATTTGCCTCAAAAAGACCAGATGTTGCAACCTTTACCGGAAAGGAATTATCTGAGAATACAACACTTGCTGGTGAAATTACAGCAAATATTTATGCAAGTACAACTGCAGAAGATGCTGATTTTGTAGTGAAAATAATTGATGTTTTGCCAGATACATCGGCTAGTTATAAGCAAGGTGATAAAGAAGTAATTGCCAGTGGTTACCAACGATTGGTAAGAGCAGAAGTGATGCGTGGAAGATTTCGCAATAGTTTTGAAAAGCCAGAAGCATTTGTTCCTAATAAACCTACTTTAGTTTCTTTTTCGATTCCAGATGTTTTGTATACTTTTAAAAAAGGGCACAAAATAATGATCCAAATACAAAGTAGTTGGTTTCCTCTTGTGGACAGAAATCCTCAAACTTTTGTAGATATTTATACTGCGAAAGAAACAGATTTTAAGAAAGCAACCATTACCCTTTATGATCAAGCAGATATGCCAACATCCATTGATTTAGGGATATTAGATGCAAATAAACAAGCCGTCTGGCAACCGTAAATTCAAAAATAGCAAGTTTATACGAATACAAAACCGCCGCATTTAAATAAAATGCGGCGGTTTTTAATAATTTGAATAACTTAATTTGCTGCTTGTTGCTTTTTAGGCTTTTTGAAAATAGCAAAGATTTCAATCGCTAAACCAAGTAAGATGACAATTGGAGCGACGGTAATTCTCCTCGTGCTATATACTTCTTTGAAGTTAAATACATTGGTATCATCACTTTTGCCACCAGCCATTAACATCATACCTATTGCTATTACAACGATGCCAATAAGCATCCATTTAAAATTTTCTTTTGTAAAAAGAACTGGCATTTCTTTCTTTTTATTTTCAGCCATGTTGAATTTTTTTTCTTCAAAAATCATTTTCGAATACTTGTTATTTCTTCGAAAACCTACTATTAAACAACGAAACGCAAATATGGTTCAAGTTTCGTTAAAATAAAATTAATATAAATCGTCCAATCTTGTGCGTAAATATTTCATTACACTTCTGTGTGTGCTCAATAACGAGATCAAAACACCGATAATTACCATACCTGCAAATAATACAATACTAAATTTATCATTGATCAAAATACGCATTTGTGGAAATTGAGATACAGACCATTTCATCAAACCTAATAATATCGCAATGGAAATAACTGCGCTAATAATACCGTTGACAATGGCGCGCATATCTAATGGTTTGGCAATAAACCAACGTGTCGCACCCACCATCTGCATGGTTTTAATTAAGAAACGATTGGAATACATGATCAATTTGATCGTATTATCGATACTTACAATTACGATAACAGACAATACTACTGCTACTACTAAGAATACAAATCCCAATTTGGTACTTTTCTCATTCATGGAATTAACCAAAACTTGCGGATAAGTAATTTCTTGTAATTTATCTCCAAAAGCTGTTTTTAATTTTTGGGAAATTCCCGCCAAACTATCTTTATTTACATAATCTGCTTTGGCATAAAAGTCGATACTTTCTGGTAATGGATTGTAATCCAATATATTATCCCAATCTTCATTGCTGTCTTCATTCCAGATTTTCTTTGCTGCCGCTTTGTCGATATAAGTGACATCTTTGGCAAATGGCTGACCTTTCAGATACGTTTGTATCTGTGTAATAGTATCTTTATTGGCAGTATTTAGATAAGCGCTAATTCTGATTTCTTCCTTAAATGAATCACCGAGTTGGTGTAATATTAAGAAAATCGAACCCATAATTCCCATAATCAATAGCACTAAAGAAACCCCGATAATACTATAAATCGAACCTGTTTTGCCTTTACGAGAACTGATTTTTTCGGTATCTGACATAAAATTTAAACAAAATTGTTGAACAACAGCGGCAAATTTAAGGTTTCCGTTGTAAAACTGTACATTTGCAGCCATTTATTTGGTGACTACTGTCGCCTTTTAATTTTAATCGAAATTTTCTTGTAAATAATGGAATATAATTTTAATGCCATCGAGAAAAAATGGCAACAAAAGTGGAATGAAACACACGCTTATCAGGTAAAAAATGATTTTTCCAAACCTAAATATTATGTTTTGGATATGTTTCCTTATCCAAGCGGTGCGGGTTTGCATGTGGGACATCCACTCGGCTATATTTCCACTGATATTTTTGCACGATACAAAAGGTTGAAAGGTTTTAACGTTTTGCATCCGATGGGATATGATGCGTTTGGACTGCCGGCTGAGCAATATGCGATCGAACACGGTATCCATCCTGCGATCAGCACCGAGCAAAATATCCAAAATTTCCGCAAACAATTAGACAATATAGGATTCAGTTTTGACTGGAGTCGTGAAGTGCGTACTTCCGATCCAAGTTATTACAAATGGACACAATGGATATTTTTACAATTATTCAAAAGCTGGTACAACAAAGACACGAATAAAGCGGAATATATCGACCAAACTTTGATTCCTGCATTCGAAAAAGAAGGTAGCAAAATTTTTGACGGGCGTCGTGCAGAAATTGCACCTTTTACAGCAGAAGAATGGAAAAATTATTCTCCAAAAGAGAAAAACGATATTTTGATGCAATTCCGTTTGGCTTTCTGCGATTACGGTATTGTGAATTGGTGTGAGGCTTTGGGAACAGTTTTGGCAAATGACGAAGTCATCAATGGCGTGAGTGAACGTGGTGGTTATCCGGTTGAAAAGAAAAAATTGCGTCAG
This sequence comes from Rhizosphaericola mali, assembly GCF_004337365.2. Lineage (GTDB taxonomy): Bacteria > Bacteroidota > Bacteroidia > Chitinophagales > Chitinophagaceae > Rhizosphaericola > Rhizosphaericola mali. Next base: position 732,614 of record NZ_CP044016.1, read on the forward strand.
TGGTATTTGCGTATTACCGAATATGCCGATCGTTTATTGGAAGGTCTGCAGACTGTGGATTTCAGCGATGCAATGAAGGAAATGCAATCCAATTGGATCGGTCGCAGCCAAGGAGCGGAGATTGATTTCAAGATCAAAAGCGAACAAACTTCGGATGAAATATTGACCGTTTACACTACGCGTCCAGATACAATTTTCGGTGTGGATTTTATGGTCGTTGCACCGGAATTGGAATTGATTGATAAAATCAAAAGCGCAGAACAAACCAAAGCGGTGGACGAATATATCGCTTATGTCAAAAGTCGTAGCGAGCGTGAACGTCAAGCTGAAAAGAAAGTAACGGGTTGTTTTACAGGCGCTTATGCAATCAATCCATTTAATGGAAAAGAAATTCCTATTTATACTGCCGAATATGTTTTGGCGGGTTATGGTACGGGTGCGGTGATGGCGGTGCCTTGTGGTGACGAACGTGACTACAAATTTGCCAAACAATTTGACTTGCCAGTGACCAATATTTTGGGCGACAAATTTGATGGGGAAAATGCGAATGCGACCAAAGATGCGATTTTGGAAAATAGCGATTTCGTTACGGGCAAACCGATGAAAGAAGCAACAGAATTGATTTTGGGTGAATTGGAAAAACGAGGTATTGGCAAACGTAAAGTCAATTTTCGTATGCGCGATGCTGCATTTAGTCGCCAACGTTTCTGGGGCGAACCGATTCCGATCAAATGGATTGATGGTGTGGCGATTCCTTTGGATGAATCTCAATTGCCACTAGTATTGCCGGAAGTAGAACATTACAATCCAGGTCCAGAAGGACAAGGTCCTTTGGCAAATGTGAAAGAATGGACGGACGAATATTTGGAAACCAATACGATGCCGGGCTATGCGGGTTCGAGTTGGTATTTTTTGCGCTATATGGATCCGCATAATGATCAAACTTTCTGCGACAGACAAGTGAGCGATTATTGGAATCAAGTGGATATTTATTTGGGTGGAACGGAACATGCCGTTGGACACCTTTTGTATAGCCGTCTTTGGACAAAAATCTTGTTTGATTTGGGATATATTGGATTCCAAGAACCATACAAAAGATTGGTAAATCAAGGGATGATTCAAGGTAGTTCGAGATTTGTATATAGACAAAGAGGTACAAATGTTTTCGTTTCTGCTGGATTAATTAATGATTACGAAACGGATAGAATCCATGTAAATGTGAATATCGTTGACGGATTTGAATTGGATATTGAAGCATTTAAAAAATGGAAACCAGAGTTTGAAGACGCAGAGTTTATTTTGGAAAATGGTAAATATATTACTACTTCCGAAGTTGAAAAAATGTCTAAACGATATTTCAATACTGTAGATCCAACGGATATTGCACAAAAATATGGAGCAGACACCTTCCGTATGTACGAAATGTTTTTAGGTCCGATAGAACAATCCAAGCCTTGGGAAACCAAAGGTATTGAGGGTGTTCACCGTTTCTTGAAAAAATTATGGCGTTTGATTTTTGATGAAGAAAAAGGCGCTATTTGGAAAGACGAACCAGCGACAGAAGCGGAATTGAAAACATTGCACAAAACCATCAAGAAAGTAGGCGATGATATAGAGCGTTTTTCTTTGAATACAGTTGTTTCTGCCTTTATGGTGGCTGTAAACGAATTGACAGATTTGAAATGTCACAAACGCAGCGTGATCGAGCCTTTGATGATTTTATTAACGCCATATGCACCGCATATCGCAGAAGAGATTTGGCATGCGTTCGGCAATGAAACGAGCGTTTTAGATGCGACATTCCCAACTTTCGAAGAGAAATATTTAAAAGAATCTTCCAAAAACTATCCGGTAAGCATCAATGGTAAAATGCGCGCCAATATTGAATTCGCTTTGGATGCGGACAAAACATTCATCGAAGAAACTGTATTAGCCAACGAAACCATCGCTAAATGGATTGATGGAAAACCAGTGATGAAATTCATCTTTGTACCTGGTAAAATGATCAATGTGGTAATATAAGCGGAATGCTAAAAGCATAATGCAAAACGGAGGAAAGGCGAAGGCTTTTCCTCCGTTTTAATTATTCATAATTGGCGTTATTGAATATATACTAGACCATGTCTTTTAATTCATACTATGGTGTTGTTTTTCTTTGCAAATTTTCATCACCTTGTTTTTTATTTTTCACCAATAAACTGTAAAAAATAATAGAGATTAAAATACCTGCGATGCCTTGAAATATTAATGTTTGAGGAGCTCCTATACGCTGAGAAATGGAACCAACTATAAGACTTCCTAATGGTAACATGCCAAATGTGGCTGTCAAAAGAATACTAATCGCTCTTCCCCGCATTTCTTGTGTAGACTCTGACTGGACTATAATATTGCAAATGGTAAACTGAGCTACACCTCCAAATCCTGCAAGCACCGCAAATAACATAGCTAATGGAAAATGATGAGTCATCGCAAAACAAATCAAGCCAATACTAAAAATAATCGTACTAAAGATTAGCAATTTTCTTAAAGGCGCATCCTTTTTTAAGGATGCTATAAGTATTGTTCCTAAAACTGCACCGATGCCGATGAAACTGGATATGTAGCCAAATGTTTGCGCATTTCCCTTGAAAATAACTTTGGCAAATACAGGAATTAACGTGTCATAAGGCAATACGAATAGACTTGTAACACTCAACATTACTATGACTATGCCAATAGATGATTGCTTTTTTAGGTAGATGAAACCCTCGGATAATTCTTTAAATACATTTTTTTTAGGACGATTTACACTAAATGATTTTTTAGGAATTGTCATAAAGGCTATGGATAACATTACACCTCCAAAACTTGCTGCATTTATTAAGAAGCAAACTCCCGCGCCATACTTTTCTAGTATAAATCCTGATAATGCGGGACCTAATAATTTTGCAAGACTGGCCATTGCTGCACTTAAAGAAAGTGCACTTGGTAGGTCATTTTCATTACTTACTACTTCATTAATCATAGTTTGTCTAGCAGGAATGTCATAGGCGTTGATAATCCCGAGTATAACACTAAGTGCAATTATTTCCCATACAAAATAATGCTTACTCATGATCAGTACTGCTAGTAATGTAGCTTGTATCATTGAGGTGATCTGTGTGATATTAACGATCTTATATCTGTTATGTCTATCGGCAGCAACACCGCCAAATGCAGAAAAAATAAATGAGGGGAATTGTTCTGCGAATACAGTTACTCCAAGCATGAATGCTGAATGTGTAAGCGAATATATTACCCAAACGACGGCAGTACGTTGCATCCAAGTTCCGAACTGCGATACCGAACGACCTATAAAATAGAGTGTATAATTGCGACTGTGAAATGCACTAAAAGTAGAAATGTTGTTTATTTTCATTTTGTTAATTACTCTTTATGTTTTTTCATAAAATGTTTGCTAGAAAATAAACTTATAAATGAAATTCCTAGAAATAAAGTAAAGTCTTGTAAGTAATTGTTACTCGAGAAATGGGATAGCTTTAATAACAAAAAACCTACAATTAAATTTACTAAAGCCCAGATTACATTAGTTGTAGATGATGATAGGCCTATGCCATGAGGTTTAGCAAATGGTGTTGGGAATTTATTCCCAGATATACCATGTACAAAATGAGGAATTGCATTTGTTAAAAATATTCCAGCTAAAAAGCTTAATAAATACATGTACCAAATCATAGTTTATTATTTATATATTATTACTATTTGACTATATGTGTTAAAATGTCAAAATTGATATAAAATTTTTTAATTTAACCAACGCATAGACATTTCAACTAGAGTATTTACCACATAATTTAAATTTGTAAAATTGTTGTCATAACTCATTTCTCTTTTAATGCCTCGTGTCCCGCTTAATATAATAAATATAAATGAGTCTAGGTTTTTGGGATTTAATTCTTTTATGTCTCCTTTTTCTATCGCATTTAGGATGTTTTTTTTCAACAATGTGGCTTCCAATTTCATAAGACGTTTATGAATTGCCATCATTGTTTTAGAATGAGTAGACTGTGTATCGGGATCGACACTTTTTTCAAGTGAAGTGAAAATCGCCTTCCGTTCTTCTGTTATTTTTATTTTGGATAAACAAAATACTTTTAATTTTTCGTTGATGGATTCTGTTTTGTCCATTGCATTAGCAATATCATTTACAAAATCATTGACAACCATATCTAACACAGCTTCAAAAATCTCATCTCTGTTTTTGTAATAGTAGTAGAGCGAAGTCCTAGTTTTCCCTAGCAACTTTGCAACATCATCCATTGTTACTTTTTTTAAGCCATATTGCTGATACAATTGTAAAGCTGCTTTTAATATTTGCTCTTGTAACAGTTCATCCTGTATTGAAGCCATATTATTTTCAAATTTAACTCAAAGATATAAATAATTGACAAATAAACAAAAAGTGTCAAAATGTAATATTATAAAAAAAATTAGATCTTTATAATTATAGAATTATTTTAGTAATCTCATTATTTTGATAATTAATATTCTTGTATTCTGGCAAAAAACTGTTTCTCATTTATCTACCAAGAATAAAATAAAGAAGGTATATTTTTGTAGATTAGCAATTATAAAATGACTGATGGATGAAGAAGTTATTGTTACTTTTCGGATTGATTTTGATTACACACATTTCAATTGGACAAATGGAAACAGAAATATCTAAAAAAGTCGCAGATCAATTTGGAAAATACTATAATCAAAATGCTTACGATTCGATTTTTAATATGTGTTCTAATGAAATGCAAAATGTTTTACCCAAAGATTTCTTGAGTAATCTAAAAAAAGATGCAGGAAATATAAAAGAAAGGAAATTTGAAAAATACGAGAACGCTTATGCTTGTTATAAAACGAAATTTGAGAGAGCTATTTTTACCGTAAATCTAGCAATCGACGATAATGAAAAAATAGCCGGACTATTTGTTGGCGCATATAAGACAGATTCTTTACCTAAATTAACGAGAAATAAAACTTCTTTGATTCTGCCATTTCGAGGCGTATGGGATATTACTTGGGGTGGAGATACCAAAGCGTTGAATTATCATGTAGAAAATGAAGCACAAAAAAATGCTTTTGACTTTGTTGTAAAAGGCAATAATGGCAATACTTTCAAAACCGATGGGCGTAATAACGAAGATTATTACGCATTTCGTAAAGATATAAGTGCTCCATGTGACGGAGTAATTGTGTTGACCGTCGATGGTGTAAAAGACAATATTCCGGGCGTTTTTAATCCTATATTTCTTACTGGTAATTCTGTCATTCTCAAAACAGAGAATAACGAATACCTCTTTTTCGCGCATTTTAAGCAACATTCTATAGTGGTGAAAGAAGGGCAGTTTGTAAAACAAGGGCAACTATTGGGACTTTGTGGTAATTCAGGAAACTCTTCTGAACCGCATCTACATTTTCACATCCAAAATGTGGAAGATATGAATGTTGCTACTGGAGTTAAATGTTACTTTTCTAAAATTTTAGTGAATGGTCAAATCAAAACTGATTATTCTCCTATTCAAAATGAAAAAGTTAATAATTTTTAAATGTTCTATCTTTTGAACGATGCAATATTTGCAGAATGCTTAAAACATAATGCAAGACATAGGAAAGACAATAGCTCTTCCTCCATTTTTTAAAATACTCGAATCTCGCGCAGGCGTTAGTGAGGAACGAACGGTGCTTGTGTGTCTGTAGGTTGGTATTGATATTAGATTTTAAAAAAAAGGAACAATTGAAATTCGATTATTTATTGTATTTTTAAATACCTTGAAAATCAAAAAATGGGTAAACTAAACTATATATTTATTATATTAACTTTTACATTTTTTTCTTGTAAAACTGTTCCCATGCGGGAAGCTGTGTATAAAAACTACGATTCATTATCCAATAAGGAATTAGTGGGAATTGTTCAAAGTGGTTCTGGAAAAATGAAATTAGATACAACCGCTTTAGTTGGTAGAATATTCAACGGCCAATCCAAAAAATCAAAAGAAATTTTTGGTATAGCTTATCCGCAAATTATTCAAAATTATATGACACGTGCGCGTCATATGGGCGCTAATTTGATTAAGATAAATCAATTGAAATATGCGCAAGTTAAAGGGGAAAATGATGAAATCGATGCAAGCTTTTTTAAGGTAAATGATATCCGAAATTATGAAACACGTATTTATTGGAGTCCTGATCGCAAATTGACTTGGGAAGATTTTAAAGGACATATTCCTGATGAATTTAAAGATGAAAATTATAGTTCGTATGGTAATGTAGGTATTCAGCATCGGACCAATATGGAAAAATTTTATGGAACACCTAATTTCTTTGTAATTGCTTCCTTTGATTGCGAAAAAAGTTGGTTCCGTCCTTATGCATATTATCAGAATGATTTTTTATCCTTTCAACAAGGCTTATTTGATTTGACCGAATTATATGCACGTAAAATGCAAACTCAATTTACTACTAATAAAAAGAAAGGAAATCGAACAATTGTGATCAAAGCTTTAGATGATAGTTTGGGTGAAGCCTACAAAAAAGCTGAAAATGAATATGTTACAGAAACCAATGCTGGAGGAGATAAAGAAGCTTTAACGCGTTGGAGACTTAAGATTCGTAATGAATTAGGCTTGTAATTTATTTTCGGATGATGACTTTCGCACCGAGAGGAGTGATGCGATACAATTCCTCGATATCAACATTTTTCAATGCAATACAGCCATCTGTCCAGGCTTGGTATTGATCTATTGTATAATCTTCATGTGGCCACGTGCCATGAATTCCGATTGCACTTCCGATTTTGGCCGAACTCGGAATCAATCCTTCCGCTTTTCTTTGTTCAAATTTTTGGATATCTGCTTGTGTTGGATAATCAAGCATTAAGAAACTATTCCAATTTTTACTTTTCTTTTTAGAGATAATACTAAAAGTACCTTCTGGTGTTTTGCGATCTCCTTCCACCATTTTATCTCCTTGGTTTTTATTTCCAAAAACACAAGGAAATGTCACTAACCAGCCTTTCGTATCAAAAACATTTAGTTCGTATTTGTCTTTATCTATGACGATCAAAAAATTATCTAAGATATTTACGGAGAGGAAGGAAGTGTGCAACACAAAAAAGAATAAAACAAAAAATGTAATTTTCAACTTAAACATGCCTTGAATATTTAACCAAATATCTAACGACAGATTTCTCTAAATAATATATATAAAATGTTAATATCCGTTTTGGGTGTACTTTTTTCAAAAGTGAATTTTTTGACTAAAAAATATAAGTGCATCTTTGTAACCTCGTATATTATAATTTAGAAAAATGATAAGATTGGAAATGAAGAAACGAAATTGGATAATTGCTTGTGGTGGTTTAGCATTCGGATCGGTTGCGATGACAAGTTGTAATCAGACGCATAAGTCCTCTTCCTCTTTGGAAGTTACTGGAAAAGTGGAGAAAATTAAAGCACAAAAAGTGTATTTGGAATCTCTTTCTTTTACATCGCCGAATCCTGAAATTGTGGATTCTGCTTCCGTTGAAAAAGATGGAACTTATAGTCTAAAAACGATTACAAAAGGAGAAAATCTTTATGCCGTTGTTGTAGACCAACAATATCCATTTTTCTTTATCAATGACAATGATAAAATTACTTTAAATATAGATCCTGAGAATACACGCAAACCCGATATTCAAGGTTCGGAAGCTTCCACAGCTTTATATGAATTTTTGAATGAATATGCGAAAAAAGATTCTTCGGCTGCTGCGGATAAAGCGATGATCGATACGTTGAATAATCAAGATGTTCCAGTTAAAAAACAAGACAGTATCATCAATAGTCTTACAAATCGCAAAAATGAAACCTTACAATCGCTCAACGATCTAATCAAAAATTATATCGAAAATACGCCAAGTCCTGCTGGAGCAGCCTATGGTATCGTTCAAGGTACGCGTACAATGGACCCAAAAATATTGCTACCAATTGCAGAAAATACGGCAAAGAAATTTCCAAGCGATGGTAATTTGGCGGCTTTGATGAGTATGTTGAAACAAAATGCGGCAAGTGTGCCTGATCAGAATTACAAATTATTGGGCAAACAAGCACCGGATTTGAAAATGAATGATGTAAATGGTCGTCCGATGAGTATCAGCCAATTTAAAGGTAAATATGTATTGGTGGATTTCTGGGCGAGCTGGTGTGGACCTTGTAGAGAGGAAAATCCAAATGTCGTTGCAGCGTATCAGAAATTTAGAAATAAAAATTTCACGATTGTTGGGGTTTCTTTGGATAAGGATAAAGAGTCTTGGATCAAGGCGATCCAACATGACAAATTAACTTGGAATCATATGAGTGATTTAAAATTTTGGGATAGTGAAGCTGTTGCAGCTTACGGTTTTGATGGTATTCCATTTAATGTATTGGTAGATCCAACTGGTAAAATCATTGCTTCTAGTCTGCGTGGTGAAGCACTCGAACAAAAATTAAGTGAAGTATTGAAATAAGACTTTTGCTTGAAAATAAATAAGCCGCTTCATTGAAGCGGCTTATTTATTTTAGGTGAAATGTAGCTAATGTTTCTACTCTTTCTATTTTTTGATACCAATCATTATATACCAATTCGAATGAGTCAAATGTAAATTTTCCAAAATCATAATCTCGATAATTTTCAATGATTTGTACAAAATCGGGTAAATTTTGAATAGCATTTCTAAATCGGATAACGGTTGAATGCGCTGTTTGAATTGGATATCGAATATCCATTTTTAATTCCAAATCGGAATGTTGATTCAATTCATCTCTTATAGCATTTCGTAAATCATTTAATTGGTTATTTGCAAAAAAACCTTGAATAATCACGCTGGAAGTGGATGTGGTAATTCCTTTAAACTCAATTTCGAATGGAGGGAAATTTTGAATAGCTTTTTGTATAGCATTTACATATTGTGGAATTTCAATATTTTGTAAATCGAAACCTTCATAACAGCCAATCACAGACAAAAGGGTAATGTGAATATCCGAATTGCGATAATAGTATTGTGCTGGATCAACATTTTTAAATTGATCGAGTAGCTTTTGAATATTGTTTTTTACCTCTAAGGATGGACGTATCACCAAAGTAATTCCCAATCTATTATCCAAATTGCTATCAATCAAGGGGTCTGTTTGATAATTACCTTGTTTGATTTTTGGAAATGAATTGTCAAACATTTCCTTATAATGAGTCGTTAAATCCAATAGTCAAATATTTTTATAGCAAATTCAAATAAGTTCTTTTTCTGGATCCCAAAGTCGATTTGGAAAATCAACAATTCGATCATTTTCTACACCAATTCCTTCTTTTTTTAATAGATCTTCCATTGCGGTGGGTGTTTTGAAATGCATTTTTCCACTCAAATCCCCATTTCTATTGACAACTCGATGAGCTGGAATTTTGGGTTGACCATGTGCTGCATTCATTGCCCATCCGACCATTCTTGCCGACATTTTCGTGCCCAAATATTTGGCAATCGCGCCATAAGTCGTTACGCGACCTTTAGGTACCAATCTGACAACCTCCCAAACATCTTGGAAAAAATCTTTTTGCTCCATAGGTTTATTTTTCAAATAAGGCAAATGAACCGCCTACCCAATCACTTTGATTATTATAACTGACGCCGATCATTTCTTCGCGTGTCAATCTTGCCAAATTATGCGTAGCTATCGGTTTGCCACCATTTTCATCCCAAAAATAAAACAATCGAATCTCCGCTTTTACAGGCGAATTTGGCGTTTCAATAACAGATGCATAATCGACTTTTTTCTGTAGAATATAGTTTTCGGGATCATCAATCGACCAGAAATCATAAGGAGTGACATGAATCTTCACACCTTGTCCTCCGAAAGAAAATAATGGTTTGAGTACATAATTATCCAAATCCTTTGGTGGCTCCAAATATTCGGATAAAAATCTAGTTTCTGGAATATGTGGGTGGCGCAAAAATGGTAAAGTAAATTTGCTCACGCGATAAAACCATGAGGGATGCGTTACCCAATGGACTTGCAAATCTTTTTCCATGATCATTTGCGCTTGGTTTCGGATAAATTCGTCACCATTATGGATAATCTCATCCCAAATCAACCGATTGTAAATACGATGTATCGGAATATCGTGGCCGTCTTTTGTATAAAATAATTGATTTCCTTGCTTTTTGATTTCCGAAAGGCATACAATTGGAATATTCAAATGATCTTGCGTATAGTAAAAATCAATTTTTGTTTTTTGCTTTTGTGGATAAAGTTCCAATAGAATTACATTTTCAGGATTTTCATTTCCTATGACGATTTCTCGCATTTTTTTGATGACTTTTTCTTTGTCAAATCCATTCAAAAATTGTGTGTACTCCTCAGGAATTTCAAAAGCCTCTCTGGATGCGTCTTCTTGATACAATTGGTACATAAATAAGGATGGAAATCCTTGCATCTCAACTAATTGTGGTTCCAATTTACCATCTTCTTTTTGAACAATACCGAAATCAAAAACCATGAAATGCGGATGCTCACCTTCTCCTTCTTTATTGATATAGTTAGGAACCGAACTATCTGTCATGGCTTTAAAACCTTTCATTCCAATCACAGATATAATATATTCTGTCGTTTCCAACATTTGTTGTTCAAATGATTTTGGAATAAACACAGGTGTTTCCGCAATTCTGAATTTAATCGAATTAGGATGTTCTCGTCCCAAAATTTGAAGATATTGTTGGTATTTTTCTTGCGTGAAATTTTGTATAAACCAATTTCTAGCTGTAGAAATCATGGTGATTTGTTGATAATTTTAATGAATTGTTTCTCCTCTAACTTCTTGAGATTGCAATATTTGCGCCTCGTAATTAAGCCATTCTTCCCATCTTTTTCGCACTTTTTCTGGATCAATATAGGTTTCTGCCAATTCTATAAATAATACATAATGTCCGGCCTCACTTTCCATAAATCTTCTGTAAAAATTACGGAAATAAGGATCTTCCAAACCTTCACTTAATCGCTTAAATCGTTCGCAACTGCGTGCTTCGATTAATGCCATGGTCAATAATTGATCCAAAAAACGCCCTTCTTCACTTCCTCCTTTTTGTTGAAATTCAATGAGTTTGACTACATAATTATCGCGTCGTTGATTTCCCAATACAAAATTTCGCTTTCTAATTTCTTGTAAAACCAATCTGAAATGTCCCCATTCTTCTGTAACGATCGGAGCCAATGCATCCACCAATTCCGTTTTACGCGGATAACGTTGGATTAAAGAAATGCAAGTATTCGCGGCTTTTTGTTCGCACCAAGCGTGATCTGTTAAGATTGCTTCCATTTTTATCGCCGCTAAATCTACCCAACGTGGATCGGTGGGCAACTTCAACCCCAAAATATTTCTTGTCGCTTCTGAATATTGAAAATCTTCCATGTAAAAATTTAAGCAGTAGCAAAGTAAATCATTTTCAAGGAAAATGTTCTCGATGTATATTTGTTTCATGGAATGGAAAAAAATATTACCTGCATTGTCCTTGATTGGAATGGCTGCATGTAAAACGGCACAATCAGATAAAAGTCATGCAAATACACAAAATCCTTATTCGCATGGATTGACTTTGGACGGCAAATTATATGGTGCGGTATGGCAACAACGTGCTGCGGAATATAAAGCTTTGTGCGAACAAGCGTTTAACGTGGCTTCTGATCGTCTGATGATTGCATTGAAGGAAAATACCGACAATCGTCCCAAAGCTGTCGTAACAGATATTGATGAAACGTTTTTGGATAATAGTCCAAATTCCGTCAAACAAACACAAAAAGGAAAAGGTTACGAACAAAAATCTTGGGAAGAATGGACTGCAAAAGCAATGGCAGATACTTTGTGGGGCGCATATCAATTTTACAATTTAGCGAAACAAAACGATGTCGAAGTTTTTTACATTACCAATAGGGGGAATTCGGAACGTGCAGGTACTTTGAAAAATTTACAAAAATTTGGATTTCCTTATGCAGATGAGACGCATTTAATTACCCGAGAAGGTTCATCTTCTAAAGAAACAAGGCGCAAAACTGTAGCTTCGAAATATGATATTTTACTTTTCTGTGGAGATAATTTAGCCGATTTTTCGGATATGTTTGACAAAAAAACGGAAGCAGAAAGAAGTAAAAATGTAGCAAATTTGCATGCATTATTTGGACGCAAATTTATTGTACTTCCAAATGTGGTTTATGGTGATTGGGAAGGAGCGCTTTTCAATTATAATTACAAATACAGTTTGCCGCAGCAAGATTCTATTTATTATCACGCAGCGAAAAGTGAATAAAATACAAAAGGTCAGATTTTATAAATCTGACCTTTTGTATAAATAAGTGCAAACTTATTTTACCGTGATATTAAGCGTATCAGACAATGCTGGACCGTAAGAACGGTGGATGCCATCGCCATATTGCAAAATCAATGTGTGTTTGCCTGGTTTTAAATTGATAGACGCTTCTGTTTGCGCTTTTCCATAATGGAAATGTGTTGAATCATCAGGAATTACCGTTCCAGCTGGGATACCTTCACCATCAACAATAACGTGGTGATGACCAGAGCTATCTTTCACTTCTCCTTTTGGCGCTAATGCGATATTTTCTTGACCAAATTCCAATTTAACTGGAGACGTTACTGTCGCGCCATCTTTTGGTGCTTTGAAGAATACTTTTGCTCCTGCTGGGATCGCTGGCAATGGTGGTACACCCGCAGTATCTGGCATTTCCATTGTCATTGTATCTTTAGAAGTGCTATCCGCGCTTCCTTTATCTGAACTTCCGGAGTTACATGCGGCAAAAAGGGCAGTGCCTAATACAGCAGGTAAAATTAATTTTTTAATCATACGTAATATTTGTGGCTAAAGTTATACATGTTGTAACAATTTACCATAGAATTTGTTTGCGCAATTGGGAAAAAAGTTCTGTAATTATTTTTTTATTTTTACCGCTCAAATTCTCAATTTACATAGTGTCCAATATACAAATACCCGAAAGTTTACTTACAGAATTAGCCTCAATAAAGCAATTTGATAGAGAAAAATTTATCGAAGTGCATCAGCAAAATCCTTCCGTTTCCATCCGCTGGAATACTGAAAAAAAACAATCAGAAAAGGATGGAGCGCCTGTTCCTTGGTGTGAAAATGCATATTATTTACCAGAAAGACCATTTTTTACTTTTGATCCGATTTTTCATGGTGGTGCGTATTATGTGCAAGAGGCTAGTAGTATGTTTATTTGGGAAATTTTGAAAAATGTCTTTCCCGATAGAAATGCAGAAGTAAAAGTGTTGGATTTATGTGCGGCACCGGGAGGAAAAACAACTTTGCTGGGTTCGTATTTTAAAAATGGCTTGGTCGTAGGTAATGAAATTATCAAAAGCCGTGCGAATATTTTAGTAGAAAATACGTCAAAATGGGGAACCGGTAATTTTATTGTTTCCAATAATGATCCCAAGCAATTTGCAGGTTTGAAAGATTATTTTGATGTGATATTGGTGGATGCTCCTTGTAGTGGAAGTGGTTTGTTTCGCAAAGAACCTTCGTGGCGTGAAGAATGGACGGAGGCAAATGTGGATTTATGTAGTGAACGTCAACAGCGGATATTGGCAGATATTTATCCGGCACTAAAAAAAGACGGGATTTTGATTTATTCCACTTGTTCGTATTCCGTAAAAGAAGACGAAGCAATTTTGGATTGGTTCTCAGCGGATTTTGAGGTAGAAAATCTAAAGATACCACTAAATGAAAATTGGGGAATTGTAGAAACAAATTCCAAATCGGATCAAGTTGGTTATCGCTTTTTTCCGGATAAATTAGATGGAGAAGGATTTTTTGCAGCGGTATTTCGTAAAAAGGAAAGCAGCGGTTATACGCCGTTTTTGGGTGGAAAATATACCCAACCGAATAAAATGGAAGTTGAAATCGTTCAGAAATGGTTAGTACTTGGAGATTATTTCTTTTTCAAAATTCAAGATTCTATTCATTGCATTGCTAAAAAATGGCAAGCAGATGTGGAATTATTGCATTCCAAATTGTATTTGAAAAAAGCAGGAACCGAAGTGGGAGAGGTGAAAAAGGATCTCGTACCAGCACATGAGCTCGCATTGTCAATTCATCTGAATAGGTCGAATTGCCATGTATTTGAATTAAATACGGAACAATCTTTGCAATACCTTCGCAAGAATAACCTAGAAAGATTACCAGAAATGGAAAATGGGTGGACTTTAATCACACATAGTAATGTGGGACTAGGTTGGATTAAAGCGCTTCCCAATAGAATAAATAATTATTATCCAACGGAATGGCGGATTTTAAAGCAGTAATAGATCAATTTTATTTATATTTATAATTTTTAACATAATATTCGGAGGCGGAGAAGTAGTTTTGAACGATTTCAAAGTCTTACGTATTTTGGATTTATAGAAGCAGTTTACATGAAAAAAAGATTTTTAGCATTATCGTTCGCAGTAAGTTTAATGAGTGTATTATTTGCACAAGAAGCACCTGTAAAACACAAAATTTTAGCAGGAGAAACCTTGTCCAAATTAGCTACCAAATATGAAACTACGGTAGGGGATATCATGCGATTTAATGGAATGAATACCAATAGTAAATTGGTTGTAGGGCAAGAAATCAAAATACCGCCAGCGGGTGTACATATTGTAGCAAGCGAATCCAATGCTGTAGAAACAAGTTCTGCAGAAAAAGTTGCGAATACTGCAGCCTCAGATCCAAATGCAGGTAAAACGCATACTGTTATTGCTGGTGAGTCTTTATATAAAATAAGTAAAGAATCTAAAGTTTCTGTTGATAATTTAAAAAAATACAACAACCTCGCAGATAACAATATTAAGGTTGGTCAGGTATTACAATTGAGTGCAGAACCTGCAACCGTGACAGATGCTACTACTCCAACTGTATCAGACAACGCGCAGACAACAACAGAAACGACGACTCCAGTAAAAGCTAGTTCGCCAGTTAAAGAGCCCGCAGCAACTAGCTCAACTACAGACAATAATCAAAAAGTGTTATCTACGGAAACTACGCAACTAGCAGGAAATAATGGTGGTGCTTTTGGAGAAATGTTTGGAAAAGATACAGAAGGTCGTTCTTTAGAACAAGCACAAGGTTTGTCAAAGATATTTAAGTCCAAAAGTGGCTGGTCTGATCAGAAATACTATATTATGATGAATAATGTAGGTCCTGGATCAATAGTAAAAGTTACCTATAATGGTAATTCTATTTTTGCAAAAGTTTTATGGAATTTGATTGATACAAAAGAAAATAGTGGATTGAAATTTCGATTAAGTGATGCAGCTGCACAAGCACTAAATATTACATCTGATAGTTTTGATTTATCAGTTGATTATTTTGAATAATAAATAAAGGACTCTGTCATAAAAAAAGAAGACAAAATATAACAATTGTGTCTTCTTTTTTTATGGAGCCTTTTTGACATTTATTACACTGCCACAGCTGGAGAAGCGTAAGATTTGCTAGTGTCAACTAATTCCGCATCAATTATTATTTGATTTAAAATTATATTACCTTTTTCATCTAATTTTTGACCATTGTTTATTAAATCTAAAAGAATGCTGGTTGCTTTTTCTCCTTGCAAATATGGAAATTGTTCAACAGAGGCTGCAGGTTTGAATACTTTGAGATATTTTAATAATGGATTGTTTGCATAGCTGACAATGACTATATCTTTATTAATTTTTAAAGATGTAAATGCCTGAATATATTCCATTGCGTCCAAGGCTACAAAATCATTAAATGCAATAATAGCTGTAGGGCGATTTTTTTGCGATAAAATATCTTTCATCGCAATGAAAGTACCTTCTTTAGTCAAATCCGTTATTCCAAACAAAGAACCATCTGTCTTAACTCTTTTTTTAATAAAACCATCTAATACACCTTTCATTCTTTCATTAGTCGATGCCATACAATTTGGACCTTTCAGCAACGCAATATTTCTATGGTTTTTCTCCCATAAAAAATTGATAATTTCCACAGAAACTTTGTAAAGATCACTCTTCACATAATGAAAATCTGCAGTTTTGGGTACTCTGTCAAAAAAAACAACAGGAATATTCATTTTAGATAAATCATGGAAATGGTCTAAGTTTTTTGTGGTTTTTGATAAGGAAACTAAAATGCCGTCAACTCGATTTCTTTTAAAAGATTCTAAAATGGCCTTTTCTTTATCAATATCATTATGGCTTTGTCCAAAAATTACATTATAGCCTTGTTTAAATGTGACATCTTCAATCCCACTGATAGCATCTGAGAAAAATGTTTCAGATAATTCAGGTATAATTACGCCTATGGTAAACGACTTTCCTTTTTTAAATTGAATGGCGGCTAAATTTGGTGCATAATTCATCTCTTTTGCAGTCGCTTTAATACGATTTCTAGTAATTTCACCAATGCTTGGATGGTTATTCAATGCTCTAGAAACGGTGGATGTTGATACATTGAGTTTAACTGCAATTTCTTTTATTGTGGTAGTTTTTTCCATAATTAAGTATTGATAATGCACTTACAGACTATAACTTGCCTAAAAGTACTAAATATATACATTCTTATCTAGGTTATTGATTATATTATAAATTATTTAAATATGTAATATGTTGATTATATTTAATTTTATTACTACACAATCGATTGCATAAGTGCTATTCATTTCTTTTAATATTTTGATAAGGCTCTGTGAACACGATTGCGTGAATTGAATTTAATATCTGTGGTTTAAATAACTTGCACTTAGTTTAATAGTAATACAAAATATTGTATAGGTTACAATTTAATAGAAGATATTTATGATTGAAAAAGAAGTATTTAAAGATTTCGATCTACCGTTGGAATGTGAAGTTATTGCTCTAAATACTGGTTTGATAAATAATAGTTTTGTTGTAAAAGACGGTTTAAACAAAGCGTTTTTAATTCAAAAAATAAACCATCAAATATTTTCTAAACCTATTGATATTCAAAAAAATTATCTCTCAATATCTAACCATCTAAAGGAGAAAAATAGTTTTCATCTTCCTGAAATAATTTTAACCAATGACAATAAACTGATAACTAAGATTCAAGATGATTATTGGCGTTGTATGGAGTTTATTCAACATAGTTTTAGTCCCTTGATTGCTAATAATTCGGCTGAAGCATTCACTGTTGCACAATGTTTTGGAAAATATTCTGCAGATTTGTTAGATATTGATATTTCAAAAATAAAAATAATTCTTCCCGGTTTTCATGATTTAAATTTACGTTTTCAACAATTTCGGTCTTCATTACAGACCGCTACAGAAAGTAGAAAATCTATCGTTAAAGAAGAAATTAGATTGGCTTTTGTGTATGAATCATATGTTGATTTATTTAACTATATCGTTACAGAAAATAAACAATTTCCCTTACATATCCTCCATCAAGATTGTAAAATTGCCAATATTCTATTTTCAGATATAGACAATAGTATTATTTGTCCCATTGATTTGGACACAACACAACCAGGATTGTTTTTTTCTGATTTAGGGGATATGATTAGGAGTATGGTTCCTAATATATCTGAAAATGAAATCCATATTGAAAATATGGAAATAAGAGAAGATTTTTTATTAGCAATTAAAGATGGTTATCTGGATGCAATGGGTAAAGCTTTAACGAAAGCAGAATTAGCATTTTTAGATAAAAGTGGCCCCATTATTATCTATATGCAAGCACTTAGATTTTTGACTGATTTTCTAAATGGAGATATTTACTATCGGACAAATTATGAAATGCAAAACAGAGATCGTGCTAAAAATCAATTTCATTTATTACAACTGCTTAACAAAGTTGTAGAGTCAAAGGTTTCTAATCCTTTATTTAGTGTTTAGAGGGGATTGAGTTACATGTTCAATTTCAATCGGTACAATATTGATTTCAAAAACTTGTATTTTTTCTTTTATTGCAATGACAAAATGTAACTGAAGTAAATTTTGTCCCAATAAACTCATAATTGCATCTGAGTTTGCCACAGAATATTCATCATAATCAGGATACATGGGATGTATTTTCCAATGGTCTTTGTTTGTACTATCTCTGACAACTAGGTCCATTGGTATTATGCCGTTATGATACACTTTACTTGGATAAACAATAGCTGATTCTAAAGGCTGAATCCTTTCATTAAAATTAGCACCCCACAAGAATACTTTGGTTTTGATGCTATTCTCTGTTAATCTAACACTATCCCAAATAATAGAAAATGGTTGATTGGTTTTATTAAGTATGGAAAAATTTAAAACAGAATAATTGGGGGTTATTGTTAATTCAAATAAATGATTTTCTAAAGTTGATTTTTTGATCAGATTACCATCTACTCTATATCCAAATTTATATTTGTAATAATGTCCTAATTCTTCATTGTCAACATTTTTAGTGGTTACGCAATTTGAAAAAATAATCACTAATGACAAAAAAGCTACAATATAATATATGACTTGAATGTGTTTAATTTTTTGCATGTTCCCAAAATTGTGGTTGTAAAGATAGTTGTTCAATGGGTAAAACTGCTAATAGTTCTATTCAACTTCTAATAGATTAATTAGAATACAATATTGTCATTGAAGTTATCTCATGTTGTTGTAATTGTACAATTATTTATATGAAAAGTACAATGAAACGTAGGTGGTTTGGCAAGAATTTTGCCCTATTATCATTTGTAAAGATGAAATGTATTTTACTAAACCTATGAATTTCATCCTCTTATAAAAATAAAATTATGATAGTAAAGAAACTTAAACTGGGTGCACTTTTTACTCTTTGTCTGGGTGTGAGTGTATCTCAAGCGCAAAAATCCTACCTGATTAAAAATGTGAATATTATTGATGGAACTGGGACTCCTGAGCAAAAAGAAAGTGATGTACTTATACATGGAAAATACATAGCTGAAGTAGGTAAAAATTTACCAGCAACAGGAGCAGAAGTAATTGACGGTAAAGGGAAAACTGTGATGCCTGCCTTGATCAGCACACATGTACATATTGGTAGTTTGAAAGGATTAACCAATAAAGCAGAAAACTATACAAGAGACAATATCCTATCTCAATTAAATAAATATCAAAGTTATGGTGTAGAAGATATCTTAGTAATGGGATCTGATAGACCTCTTATGTTTGAATCAGGTTTACGAGATTCTTCTGCGGTAGGTTTATTGCCTGGAGCTAAAATATTTTCTGCAGGATATGGATTTGGTTTGCCTGCGGGTGCGCCTCCCGTAGAATTTGCGATGGATAATGTATATCGACCTACAGATCCGGATCAAATTCCCTCTGAAATGGATAGTTTGGTCAAATTAAATCCATTTGTGGTAAAATTATGGGTGGATGATTTTAATGGTAAATACAAAGCCAAAATGAGTCCGGTTATTTATAAAAAAATCATTGAGGAAGCCCACAAGCGAAATTTGAGAGTAGCTGCACACGTTTATTATTTAAATGATTTACGCAATTTGGTCAATGATGGAGTGGATATAATTGGACACAGTGTTAGAGATAGCATTATTGATGATGCAACCATTGCAGAAATGAAAGCGAAGAATGTTACCTATATACCGACACTGTCTTTGGATGAATTCGCGTATATCTATTCACGTAAACCAGAATGGGTAAATAATGAATTTTTCAAAGCGTCACTTGAACCAGGTGTATACGAAATGATTACTTCAAAAGCTTATCAAGATAAAATCGGTAAGGCTCCAGGACACGAAAGAGATAAAAAAGCATTTGAAACTGCATTGAAAAATTTGAAAAAAGTATATGATGCAGGTATTTTCGTTTCTTTTGGTACTGATTCAGGTGCGATGCCCTTGAGAGCGCAAGGTTTTTCTGAACATTTGGAATTACAATTAATGACCGAAGCCGGTTTGACCCCTATAGAGGCGATTAAAGTGGCGACTTTGAATGCAGCTACATTACTTCATATAGAAAAAGAAACTGGTTCCATTCAAAAAGGTAAATTAGCCAACTTTATCCTTGTTGATGGTAATCCAGCCAGAAAAATTAAAGATACCAGAAAGATTGATGAAGTATGGAAAAATGGAGAAATTGTTAGTCATGGACCTTTAAGTAAATAGCATTTAAATAAGAATAATCATAGACTTTAATTTTTAAAATTTATTTACATTAATAATTTTTATTTCATGAAAAAAAAAGTTTTCGGTTTATTTATATTGGCGACAACATTATTAGGGCTTAGGTTACAGGCGCAAAAATTATCACCACTACCTGATAAGGTATCTGTAGTGGCTGCAATCAATTCCCCCAATCCTGATCCATCTGGTATTGCTTTGAGCAGTTCAGGACGTTTATTTTTAGGATTTCCAAGGCATGCTGATAATCATACTTCTTTTGCATTAGCGGAATATTTAGATGGAAAATTAATACCTTTTCCATCCAAAGAGTATGTGTATCCATCCTTGAAACCATACACGGATTGGCTAGTTTCTCCTCACGGTATTTTCATGGATAAAAATGATGTGCTTTGGGTTTTAGATGATGGAAAACGTGCCGGAATCAAGGAAATTCCAGAAGGTGCAGGTAAAGTGGTGGGTATTGATATTAAAACAAAAAAGATTATAGCTTCAGTTCCGATCTCAAAAAATGTAATGAGTAATGAAACGCACTTAAATGATTTTCGTGTGGATTTGACTCATGGTGCAAAAGGAACAGCATATATTGCTAATAGTGGATTTGGTGAGCGATATTCTTTGATTGTTGTTGATATTGCAAGTGGTAAATGTAGAGAGGTTCTTTTGAACAAACCTTGTGTTTCTCCAGAACCTGGATTCATGGCATTTTTGGAAATGGAACCACATGTGATGGATGTTAAAAAGCAAACATTTCCAATAGGAGGACCTGATGGTATAACGCTGAGCTCTGACAGTAAAAAATTGTATTGGACTGCAATATCTAGTAGAAAGTTGTATAGTATTTCTACGGATACTTTGAGTAATCAATCTTTAGAAGAATCAGCAATTGAAAAAGCCGTCACTTTTGAAGGGGAACATCCTGCCTGTGATGGGATGGCATCTGACGAGCAAGGTAACTTGTATTTTGGTTCATTTGAACAATTAAGTACTATTAAAAGGACGCCAGATGGTCAATATACCTTATTGGCTCATGATATCAGATTTGCATGGCAAGATGGTTTGGCCTATCATGACGGATATTTATATATGACGCTTGGGCAGTGGAATCGATTGCCAGGATTTAATAATGGTAAGGATCTACGCCAACCTCCATATTTGGTAGTTAAGGTCAAAACGAAATAATTCTGTATTTCTAATTTAGTTCTCCTTTTTAAAAAATCATTAATTTAGCTATCTTATACCTATTTTAATTTTTATGAAGGAGACTTTACTTTGTTTTTGTGCCATATTTTTAATCGCGTTTTCATCCAAAGCGCAATATTCAGATGATTTTTATGGGAAAAAGCCCATTTTGGTTACGATATCTGGTGGTTTAAATATCAATATGGTTCGTGGAAAAATGGATGATTATAACCGAGATGCCTATAATGCTGATTTGGATGCAAATACTGTAAAAGATCATCACAGATTGAGTTATGCAGGTCAAATCAATATACAAAAACAATTTACAAAAACGTATTATTTTAAAACAGGATTGGGGTTTATCAACAAGAGATTAGATCCTCAGGCAGGTTTAAGTGCATTTGCCAATCCTGATAAATTGGATATTAATTATTTACAAGTTCCTGTATTATTTGGGCAAAATATGGTTCCATTCGATCGCAGTAATTTCAATTTTGCTTTTGAGGTTGGGCCAGTTGCTAACTTTAAATTATCTGATAATAGTTTTGCTATCGCTGCAAGACAAGCGCAGTCCAAGACATTTGTTTTTGGACTGCAAGCAGGTGCAGATTTCTCTTATCATATTAGCCATGCGGTACGATTCAATTTGCATTATACAATTATGCAAGACCTCACATCAGCGCAGACGCAACAGATCTCTGCGTCTAATCTAACCAAACCTTACAGTTACAAATTTCAGAACCATTTAATCCAAGTCGGCTTGATTTACCTTTTACCCAAAAAAGCCGCGCAACCTTAAGATTGTAAGGATTTTCGGATATAGGGAAATGTATTTTCATTATCCAAAATCATATGCCCTGATTGTAGTATTTCCAAATAAATGAAATTTTTCGTTTGATTATCGATGATTAATTTGGATAATTTTTTTGGTATAATGCTGTCATAATATCCAAAGAATAGATACACTTTGGTTTTGCTGGTGGCAATCTTTTCTTTTATAGTTGCAATATTAGGCTGAAATTTTTTGGTGGACATGACACGTTTGAATAATAAATCGGCTAATTCTTTAGAACCCAAGGACGATTGAATTAAGTTATAGGCGCTTTTGTTGATGAGTTTTAATTTGTATACAATTTTCCCCAACAAACTCATCGCTTTACTCGATTTACACAAAAGCCAAAATAAGCCTTGCAGGGCAGAAAAATTGAAAATCATTTTGTACCAAATCGGGATAACTAATCCATCTGGGGCACATAAAATCATTCTCTCTACTCTATCCGAATAATTTTGATAAATAGTTAAACAAATACGTCCTCCTAAGCTGTGGCCCATTAACCAAAATTTGTCTAGTTTAATACCTGTTGATTGTAGGTAAATGGATTGAAAAATTTGGATAAAATCTTCGACTAATAATTCATTCTCCTTCCATACAGTTTCTCCATGTAAGGGAAAATCAAGCGCGAATAGGGAAACTGATTCTCCTATATTTTTTCCTAATCCTGCATATTCTTCACTACTAAGGGAAAAACCGTGAAAGCAAAAAACGGTCTTCTCTCCATTTCCAAATCTTTGAAATGCAATGGTTGAATTTTTATATTTGATCGATTGACGCATTCAATTTATAAACTTGATTAAATGTATAAGTTTTGTGCCAACTTATCCAACCCGATATGGAAATTAAAAGGAATACTAAAAATTGAACACTCGTAAACACATACCCTTTAGAAAAATATAATGGCATGGATATTATATCTGTCAATATCCAAAAGTACCAACTTTCTACCTTTTTTCTGTTCATTAAAAACATAGCGGTATAGGCGCTAGAAGATGCCAATGCATCAAAAAAAGGTACCGTACTACTCGTAAATTTGTGTAAGATAAAATACAAAGCAATCCACATAATAACAAAATATAAAATTGTATTCCTCCAATCTTTGTTTCTATTATAACTTATGAGTAGTGGCTTTTGTGTATCATTAAAGGATTTGTTGGTCCACAAATACCACCCCGAAATACTCATGATGGTATAGTAAATATTGAGTCCAGCTTCTGCGAATAATTTTCCTTTAAAACTTATGAAAATATAGATTAATGTGCTGACAATACCTGTAGGAAATACGTAAATTTTTTCTTTTTTGGAAAAATAGGTACTTGCAATTCCGGTGATTACGGCAATAAATTCCAATGGTGT
Source organism: Rhizosphaericola mali (assembly GCF_004337365.2). Classification (GTDB taxonomy): domain Bacteria; phylum Bacteroidota; class Bacteroidia; order Chitinophagales; family Chitinophagaceae; genus Rhizosphaericola; species Rhizosphaericola mali. The sequence goes on from NZ_CP044016.1 coordinate 756,170, forward strand.
AGTCATTTTTACACCATTCATAAATTGCTCATAAATTGTTTGCAAATTCATATTGCGAATATAGGATTTAAAGCTGCGACTAATTCAGAACTCAAATGAAAAAAATATTGGAATTATTTTTGAGTAAGCGACTAACACACAATGCTTTACTAATACTATATTTGCTTACAACTTAACATTTGTCAATTATGGAAAAAGAAAGACATCCTTTTTATTTGCAACTTAGTTTGAGATTATTAAGTGCTGTAATTATACTTTTTTTGATGTATATCGGAAAAGGTATGTTAGTGCCTCTTTGTCTTGCAGGTATTTTCACTTTAGGATTAGCAACTCCTTGTGGTTGGTTAGAAGGGAAAGGTTTCAATAAAAACCTTGCAGCAATGACTTGTGTTTTACTTTCTCTGATAATCGTGGCTTTAATCATCTTTTTTATTTCTATGCAAATGGCTAATTTCAAAGAAGATTTACCTAAACTGAAAACACAATTCAATCAAGGCTTAGCAGAGGGAGAGAAGTTCTTACATGATAAATTTAATGTTAGCCACTCCAGCTTAGTAAAATATTTATCCGAATTAGAGGATACTATGTTATCACATTCTTCTACGGTTGTAGGTACTACATTTGCTACTTTGACAACCGTAATATTGTATTTCGTCTTAGTGCCTATCTATACCTTTTTGATGTTGATATATAGAGGTCAAGTAGTCAAATTTCTAGAAGAATCATTTGAAGATAAATACAAAGGACATGTAACCAATATAGTTAAAAATACAAAATTTGTAATCAGAAGTTATGTTGGAGGATTAGGTATTGAGATGTTGATTGTAGCAGCATTAATATGTATAGGCTTATCTGTTTTAGGAGTTAAGTATGCAATATTATTAGGCATTCTAGGTGCTGTAATGAATATCATTCCTTATTTAGGGATATTTACTGCGATTTTGATTTCCTTCTTAATTACGATTTCGACCAATGGTATATCAACCGCTTTACTTGCGATTTTAATACTAGCGATAATTCACATGATTGATAGTAATATTTTATTACCAAAAATAGTCGGAAGTAAGGTGAAAATAAATGCTTTGGTTACGATTGTAGTCGTAATATTAGGAGAAAATATTTGGGGTATTCCAGGAATGTTTTTGTCCGTACCGTTAATTGCTATTTTAAAAGTAATTTGCGACGGTTCTGTCGGTATGAAACCTTGGGGTATCTTACTGGGAGCGGAGGAAAAACTAAAAAAGTAGATTAATTAGCGATGTTAGGAAAAGTATATTTGGTGCCAACAGTTTTACAAGATGATGACAACGCGTTGGCATCTTTGCCAAGTAATGTAATTGATTTTGTAAAAGATAGTCAAGTGATATTTGCAGAAAATATACGTACGGCTAGACGCCATTTGAAAAAAATGGACAAAGATATTGTTATTGATAATTTTCAATGGTTTGAAATTGGAAAGGCAGAAGAGGATGTTCTTAATCAATTTGAAAAAACATTAAAGGCCGAAAAAAATATTTCCATCATTAGTGAAGCTGGTTGTCCAGGTATTGCCGATCCAGGGCAATTTCTAGTTGCCAAAGCGCAACAGTTAAATGCTTATATTCATCCTTTAGTTGGACCGAGTAGTATATTGTTGGCATTGATGGCGAGTGGAATGAATGGACAACATTTTCAATTTTGGGGCTATCTTCCAGTGGATAATAGCGATCGTAGGCAAAAAATTAAAGAGTTAGAAAATGATGCAACAAAGCGTAATTGCGCGCAACTTTTTATAGAAACGCCTTATAGAAATAAACCTTTAGTTGAGGAAATTTTGAAAACTTGTCAACCCAATTCACGTCTGTGTGTAGCTGTAAATATTACCGCTGAAAATGAAAAAATAATCACCAAATCAATTAAGGATTGGAAAAAAGAAAAGTTGGATTATTTACACAAACAACCAGCTATTTTCATAATAGATGCTGGAGATGGATATAAACCCAAAAAACATTAATCTTCGGGTGGTAATTTCCTAAATCCTTTATTCGAAATATTGAACAGACTGGAAGAAAGGGGCATCAAATTGATGCTCTTGGCAATTGCGAAATATTTTAAATCATTGTCTGGTGAAACTACAGAAATCTCTAATACAAAACCTGGAATATCCTTATATTCATATCTATTTTCCTTGATACTCGGTTGTACATCTACGGTATAATATACGATAAAATTATCTCCATTTTTTAACTGAATAGTTGCTTTTTTGCATCTGTATCCTAAGATTGTTTTTTGATCATCCATTAAGATGGTTTTGGACTTGTCATACTTTTTGTTGTAGTTTTTCCATTGCGTGGAATCCATCGTACTGCAATATCTATTGTCACCAATTTCTTTAAAAATATTAGCAGATTTTGTTTTATCGTCATAAATGAAAGTCTGGTGATAATTTTTTCCTATAAAATCAGATCTGAATTTATAACCAGAATAAAAAGTGCGTCTTTCGGAAACGTCTTGTTTGGATGTATCTGTAATTTTTTCGATAGCGTAAGTAATGCTACAATCTCCCAAAATTTCTTGTGCCTGTGTCAACTTTCCAAAGGAAAGAAATAACAGCGTGATTATAAAATATGGTCTTAATGAATAATTCATATTAAATTCTATCATCAAATATTGGGCAATTCTTCGTAAATATAGTTAAAATAGCGGGTAAAAAATATGTAAATCCTACAATTTTATTTACTTTGTCCTCAAAATTTTTACATTGGAAAAACCAACTTTACATACCGTTTTATCTCCTAGATTATTGGATTTATATGATTTATCTTCTTCTATAGTGGTAATTATTGACGTTTTTCGTGCTACAAGTACAATCGCGACTGCATTGTACAACGGAGCGGTACAAGTGGTGCCCGTATCAAGCGTTGAAGAATGTATCGAAAAGGGAAATAGTATTCCCAATAGTGTGACTGCTGGAGAACGCGAAGGAAAAGTCATTCCTGGTTTGCAATTTGGAAATTCGCCTGCTGAATATCCACGTTCATTTATCGAAGGAAAAACTTTAGTTATTACAACTACCAACGGAACGAAACTTTTGAATATGGCAAAAAATAATGGTGCTTCTGAAATACTTACGGGTTCCTTTCCCAATTTCAGTGCAGTTTGTCAATATTTAAAAGAAAGTAATAAAAATGTAATTCTTGGATGTTCTGGTTGGAAAGATCGTTTTAATATAGAAGATACTTTATTTGCCGGTGCGGTAGCCTCTGAAATTCAAGATGCATTTACAATTCATTGTGATAGTACCTTAATGGCTACGCAAATGTATGAATCAAACGCTGGCGATCTTTTGAGTTTTGCGAAAAAGACTTCACATTGGCATCGCTTAGCTAATTTTGGACTTTCTTATGATTTAGAATATTGTATCTCAAAAGATGTGGCAAATGTCTTGTGTTATTATCAAGATGGCGTTGTACTAGGGAAATAAAAATTTTGAATATATGAATAGTTTAAATTCTATTCATATATTCCTGTAACATGATTGTCGCTGCTATTTGATCGATATTACCTTTTACACGACGATCTTTCTTTTTCATTCCCATTTCTACCATCGCTTGAGATGCCATTTTGGAAGTGTAGCGCTCATCAACTGTTTCTAATGGAATATTGGGAAATTCTTTTTTTAATCTTTCTATAGCCTTTCGTACCAATGGTGTTGCGTGCGTATCACTATCATCCCAATTTCTAGGATCGCCAATAATGATAAGATCTACTTGTTCCACTGCAAAATATTTTTTCAAATAATCAAATAATTTGCTTGTTTCCACTGTCTCTAAAGCGTTGGCAATAATTTGCAAAGGATCAGTAACTGCAAGACCTGTACGCTTTCCACCATAATCAATAGCTATAATTCTTCCCATTATTTGTAAATTAATAAGTCCGCAATTACCAATATTCCAAATATGACACTAGCAATACCATTGGCTGTCATAAACGCAATATTTACTTTACTAAGATCATTGGGTTTCACTATTGAATGTTGGTAGATCAACATCCCAATAAATACAGCAATACCTAACCAGTATGTCCAGTGAAAATGTCCAAATAAACCAGCAGAAATAACAAAAGCTGCGGATGCAATGTGTAATAAAATGGACACAGCCAATGCATTTTTTTTACCTAATTTACTTGGGATGGAATAGAGTGCTTGAGATTGGTCAAAATCGATATCTTGTAGCGCATAAATAATATCAAAACCACTTACCCAACAAATTACAGAAAGGGAAAATAAAATAGGTAACCAATCAAATACTCCAGTTACGGATAAATAAGCGCCAATTGGTGCTAAAGACAAACCTAAACCTAATACTAAGTGACAAAGTGGAGTAAATCGTTTTGTATAACTATAAAACAAAATGACAAATAAAGCAATAGGAGATAAGTAAAAACAGATTCTATTGATAAACCAAGTTGCAACCATGAATAACAGACAATTGATGATTACAAATGTCAATGCATTTTTGGCACTGATGATTCCCGCAGGAACCTCTCTTTGTTTCGTTCTTGGATTTTTTCCATCAATATTTCTATCCAAATAACGATTAAATGCCATTGCAGCACTACGTGCAGTGATCATACACCCCAATACTAAAAGAAATTTACCAATAATTTCTTGCATGGGGTATTGTGGACGATTAAGTGAACAAATACCTAAGAAAAAGCCGATCATTGCAAAAGGCATTGCAAAAATTGTATGTGAAAATTTGACTAAGGATAAGTAATTTTTTACGGTTGCCATAATAGCTATTCCTTTTCTTAATGTTTAAATTTTTTTGCGTATTGACTATTAGTTAAAAATATTTCTGGGTTAATAGTTAATTCCACAATGTCTTTGATTGCTTTAGATTTGTTCTTAGCATTTTTATAATAAGCATCACAGATTTGAAATCCCATAAAGTATCCTAAATCTGGAGCAGGTCCTTTACCTCCATCACTCATATACCATTCGGAAAAATTACTAGAATCTTTCTCTAACTTAAATTTATCCCACAATTCCCTTTCATGAGCAAATCCATAGTCATAAATATTTTTTTGAGTAGCTGTTTTACCTATTGTCAAATAAGTAATGTAATCCGCAGCGCCTTCAATGAGTGATCTTGACAATAAAGTACTTTCATCATCTTGCTTTTGCATAGTATGCGTATTTTCATGAATAATCAGAGGTATAAAATACTCTGGACGACTCAAGAAATCTGCCGCTTCTTTGGAAAATTGACTAAAGTCAGATGTAGAAGTTTTGCTTATCATATCTACTCCGATAATAAATCCTCCATTTACAGGAGTACCTCCATGCATAAAAGGGGTTGCTAAAATATATACATCACTGAATGTCGCTTCAGGATATAATCGTTTAAATTTTTTGTATGCGTTACGTAAGCTATCGGATTTGTTTATAAACGTATAGGTAGTTGCTCGAATAGATTTCCAATATTTATCTCGTTTAATTGCTCTAGAATATTCAGTAAGCATCGGCAAATATTTACTGTCCTGCTCAATCAATCCTTTTAAACCAACAGTGGCAGAATCAAAGTAATATTTTTGGATAAAATGTTTGCGATTAGTAGTATCTGTAGTTTGCATGCAACTATCAAACGCTCTCCAAAAGTGTGGCAGATCACTATCGCTTATAATAACGCTATCAATAGAAGTCCGTATCCAATATTTTTGTGATTGAGCTTTAATAGTTTGAAGACATATTAAAGATATACCCAAATATAGATTAACGAACTTCATAATTTACAAAATGTTTAATGTTGATTTTTGATACTAAAACAAAATATTTTCAATTCTAGTATCTTCATCTGCCATATCAGGAATTAATTCGGATTTATATTCCCCTGCATCCAATTTTTTCTTGGTCGCTTTGAACGCCTCAATAGTTGTGTGGATATCTTCTTCGCTATGTGCTGCTGTAGGAATAATACGGAAAATGATTTCTCCTTTTGGAATGACGGGATAAACAACAATAGAGCAGAAAATACCGTAAGTTTCTCTAAGATCTTTAACCATTGTGGTTGCTTCTTCTACGCCTCCATTCATATATATTGGAGTTACGACGGTATTTGTATTTCCAATATTAAAACCACTTTCTTTTAATTTTTTTTGCAAATACAATGCATTGTGCCAAAGTTTGTCTTTAAATTCTGGATTGGTTTGCAACATATCCAAACGTTTTAAATTACCGATAACATAAGGCATCGGCATGCTCTTTGCAAAAATTTGAGAGCGAATATTGTAACGGATATAGTCTATGATAATTTTCGGACCGCAAACGAATCCTCCAATGGATGCCATTGATTTTGCAAATGTGGAAAAATACAAATCAATTCCGTCTTGACAATCTTGTTCTTCTCCAGCTCCAGCACCTGTTTTACCCAATGTGCCAAAACCATGCGCATCGTCTACCAATAAACGGAATGCATATTTTTCTTTTAATTCAATGATTTCTTTCAACTTTCCTTGATCGCCCGCCATACCAAAAACACCTTCCGTAATTACGAGAATGCCGCCTTGTGGTTGAGATTCTAATAATTTTTCAGCTCTTTGTAATTGCTTTTCACAATCTTCCACGTCATTGTGCTTGTAGGCATATCTTTTACCTGGCAGAAGGCGCAAACCGTCAATGATGCAAGCGTGACATTCTGCATCGTAGACAACAACATCGTGTCGTCCGCAGATGGCATCGATTGTACTCATAATACCTTGATAACCGTAGTTAAGCAAAATAGCATCTTCTTTTTGTTCGAATTTTGCCAATCTTTGCTCTAGTTTTTCATGATAATTGGTATTTCCACTCATCATGCGAGAGCCCATAGGTAATGCAAGTCCCCATTCTTGTGCTGCATCTCCATCCACTTTTCTAATTTCAGGATGATTAGCAAGTCCCAAGTAATTGTTGAGACTCCAGACGATCATGTCTTTTCCTCTAAATTTCATGTGAGGGCCAGCTTCTCCTTCCAATTTTGGAAAGGCGAAATATCCGTGTGCTCTTTTTCTATATTGACCTATTGGGCCATAATTCTTAATCAGATTATCAAAAATATCTGCCATCGTTCTATCTTTTTTGCCGGGAGGGAGACCGAATTTCTTTTAAATTGATAGTAATTATTTGATTTAAATTTCCCTCGATAATTCGTTCAAAGGTAAGTTATTATACATTTTAATGAACAATTTTCCATTTGAAGTGATAATTGAAACCTTGTAACAGTAAAAAAATGGGTATCCGTGTAATTATTAGGTAAATTTGTATCTAGAAATTTTTAGAAAAATTTAGGAGTTGAAATATGAAATTACCTTTTCAAAATAAAAAATTTACGCTGCTTTTTATCGCTGCTATATTGGTTGTGATATTGGAAATTGCTGCGCAATTGGGATGGGAAATTCCTTTTCCTTTTTCTGCCATTATTTATGCCGCATTTGTATTAGGATTTGGATACCAGATTATAATTAATGGTTTTAAAAATTTATTCAAATTAAAATTTGGAAGCGTCAGTTTATTGATGCTTGTTGCAGTTGCTGGCGCTTTTTATTTGGGAGAATATTCCGAAGGCGCTGTCGTGATGGTTTTGTATGTTTTAGGTGAAACTTTGGAAGATGTAGGTGTCGACAATAGCAAGTCAGCCTTGGAAAATCTGGTAAATAAAGCACCAAGATTGGTGTATATCAAAGATATTCCAGAACCTGTACAGATTGACAAAATTCAAATTGGTTCAATAGTCAAAATCAAACCAGGTGAATTGATTCCAATGGATGGAAAGATTGTTACAGGCGCTAGTTCAATTGACGAATCCGCAATAACCGGCGAACCCATTTCTAAGAATAAATCGCTTGGAGATCTTGTGTTTGCTGGCACGCTAAATAATGAAGGTTATATCGAAATCGAAACGACCAAATTATCCGCCGATACAACATTTTCGAAAATTATCAAGTTGACTTTTCAAGCGACCGCGAATAAAAGTGAAAAACAAAAATTCATTCAAAAATTTGCCAAAAAATACACGCCTGCCATTTTGATTTTGGCAGTTATTTGTTTTTTGGTAAGCGCATTTATTTTGCATCATGAATGGAAAGAAGCGTTGAATCAAGCCATTTCGCTTTTAGTTATTGGTTGCCCTTGTGCGTTGGTAATTTCCACACCAGTTTCCATATATGCCGCGATTGGTAATGCCTCTTCGCAAGGTGCGATTATTAAAGGGGGAAAATTTTTGGAAGAATTAGCAGAAATTAAAGCATTGGCTTTGGACAAAACGCGTACGATAACTTTTGGACAACCGGTAGTTTCGGATATAATTATGTTGAACGGCACAAGCAAAGAAGAATTGCTAGCCTGTACAGCGGGAGCGGAGCAGTTTTCTGAACATCCTGTAGCGCAAGCCATTGTATTTGCGAGTGAAAAAGAAGGTTTCCAACCGCATCATGCACATAAATACAAATCCATTTCTGGTAAAGGTGCTATTGCGGAGTGTCTTATTTGTAAAGATGAAACGATAACTGCAGGAACCCTTGATTTTGTTGGCGAAAAAGAAAAAATACAACAAGAAGAAAAGGATATTGTAACCAAACTTTCGCATGAGGGGAAAACAAGTGTTGTGGTCAGTTTTGGTAAAGGTGTTGCGGGTATTTTGGGTTTGGTAGATGAGATTAAAAGTGATAGTGCCGCAGCCATCCATGAATTGAAAAAAATAGGTGTTGAGCCGATTATGTTGACGGGCGATAATCAATTTGCAGGTAATTATATAGGTCAAAAAGCAGGTATTGATAAAGTTTATGGTAATCTTTTACCAGAAGGAAAAAGCAAAAAAATAGAAGAGTTGCAACAGCAATTTGGATCGGTCGCAATGGTGGGTGATGGTATTAATGATGCTCCTGCATTGGCGAAAAGTAATGTAGGTATTGCCATGGGCGCAGCGGGAAGTGATGTGGCGATAGAAACTGCAAATGTTGCTTTGATGAATGATAAATTATCTTTAATTCCTTTTATTATCAGATTGGGTCGAGCAACAGTCAAACAAATTAAGGTCAATACCTACGGTGCAATCATTGTCAAAGTTTTAGTTGCAATTTTAGCATTTTCTGGTTATAGCAGTTTGGTTTTGGCAATATTGGCTGACGTTGGCGTAATGATTCTCGTTATTTTATTGAGTTTGCGACTTAGAAGTTTTAAATAATGGACAAATAAAGATGCGGAATTTTGATATTTTTTGCGGATATTTGAGTTTTGATTACTTTTTCTTCATATAATTTTTATTTTAATGGATAGTAGAAGAGATTTTCTTTTGAAGTCAGGTATGGCGACTGGTGCATTTGGATTGAATAGTTTGGGTGCGATTTTCGGTCAAAATGTTCATGGAAAAGCTAAAAAGGGCAAATTAAAACTAACTTTTAAACCCTACACGTTAGAATTGGCGCATGTATTTACACTTGCAAACAGTTCGCGTACTTCTACTCCAGATGTTTTGACACAAATTGAATATGACGGAATTATCGGTTACGGCGAAGCTTCCATGCCTCCATATTTAGGGGAAAGTATTGAGTCGGTTACCAAATTTTTATCTAAAGTAGATTTGTCTCAATTCAATGATCCTATGGAAATGGAGAAAATTTTGGATTATGTGGATAGTATCGAACCTTTAAATAAAGCCGCAAAAGCATCCGTTGATATTGCTTTGCATGATTTAGTAGGAAAAATAATTGGTCAACCTTGGTGGAAAATATGGGGTTATGATACAGATAAAATGCCCAATACTTCTTATACTATCGGAATTGATACGCCCGAAGTTGTGCGTCAAAAAACAAAAGAAGCAGCACCTTATAAAATTTTAAAAGTAAAATTGGGCCGTGATACGGATAAAGAATTAATAGAAACTATTAGAAGTGTGACGGATAAACCGATTTGCGTAGATGTTAATCAAGGTTGGAAAGATAAAAATTTCGCTGTGGACATGTCGCATTGGTTAGCTGATAAAGGTGTGGTTTTTATCGAACAGGGAATGCCAAAAGAAAATGTAGAAGATAATGCTTATTTAACCGAACATAGTCCTATTCCTACATTTGCGGATGAAGCATTTCAAAGATTACCAGATTTAATCAAATGTCATGGAGTATATAGTGGTATCAATATCAAATTGATGAAATCTACAGGTTTGCGTGAAGGTCATCGTATGTTGGAGTTAGCGCGCGCATTGGGGATGAAAGTGATGATTGGTTGTATGACAGAAACTTCTTGTGGTATATCAGCTGCAGCACAATTAGCGCCGATGGTAGATTTCGCGGATTTGGATGGGAATCTTTTGATAAAAAATGATGCATTTACCGGAATGAAAATCGTAGATGGAAAAGTTACTTTAAATGATTGGCCAGGAATTGGAATAAAACCATTGAAGAAATAGTTTAAATATATAAAAATTACAGTTTGTTAAAAGTGCAATCAATATTGGTTGTGCTTTTTTATTTTTTACATAGTACCTACCTTGCATCTATGGAAAAAATAATTACTTATAAATCTTTATATTCTTTTACTGAAAAAATATTTTTAGCAATTGGTTGTTCTCCTGAGCATGCAGCACTTGCGGCAGATGTTTTATTGCAGGCGGACTTAAGAGGTGTCGATAGCCATGGAACGGCACGTTTGTCTGGTTATGTTAGACTATGGGAAGTCGGTAGAGTAAATACCCAACCACAAATCAAAATAACCTATGAAACTCCGTCAACTGCGGTTGTAGATGGAGATCGAGGATTAGGGTTGGTTGTAGCACCTTTTGCTATGAAAGTAGCTATGGAAAAAGCCAATAATGTTGGTACTGGCTGGGTAAGTGTAAAAAATAGTAATCATTTTGGGATTGCCGGATATCACGCCATGATGGCATTGGAAAATGACATGATCGGTATAGCAATGACTAACGCAAGTGCATTGGTCGCTCCGACCAATTCTAAAGAAAGGATGTTGGGTACGAATCCAATAGCGGTGGCAGTACCTGCTGACAATGAGCCAGCATTTGTGTCAGATATGGCAACAGCAGCGGCGGCAAACGGAAAATTAGAAATAGCTCAACGCAAGGGTTATGATATTCCTGAAGGATGGGCGCAAACTTTAGACGGTACACCTACAATACAATCTGATATTTTAAAGCATCAAGGAGCTTTACTGCCTTTGGGTAGTGATGAAAAACATGGTAGTCACAAAGGTTATTGTCTGGCAAGTGTTGTAGATATATTCTCTGCTGTTCTAAGTGGAGCGTCTTATGGACCATGGGCACCTCCTTTTCCTGCTTATGTGCCGTTACCTACAAATATGCCAGGGGAAGGATTGGGACATTTTTTAGGAGCAATGCGTGTAGATGCTTTTCGCCCTGCCGTAGAATTTAAAAAGGAAATGGATCATTGGATTAGTAGATTTCGCGAGGCAAAGCCTATTGTGCCAGACAAAAAAGTTTTAATACCTGGTGATCCAGAGAGAGAAATGACGGCAATTAGAATGAAAGATGGTATTCCAATTAATGATATCGTATGGTCCGATTTAGAAGATTTGTCAACTAGATTTCACATTAAATTAATCTAAAACTATTTTTATTGCCTAAATATTAAATGATTATTATTCTTGATACTTTGTCAAAATTCGTTTTGTTTAAAGATTTGATCATTTGTTTAACTTTTTTTCAAAAATTAGATATAGAAAAAATCCTTTTGTTAAAGGTTGATTATTAAAACGTTAACTAATTGGCATAGGATTTGTACTTTTGCCGACAGTTTAAACTTTATTCAGGGTTTAAAAATTAAATTCTTATGATAAACAAAATGAACAAAAAAGTCATTATGGCTGCATTGGCAGCTGCAGTTGCAGGTACAGTATCTGCACAAGACGCTACAAGCGATTCTTTACAAGCTTCTGAACAAGGTAGAGTTGTTCCTTTCAGTGGTGTAGAAGGTATGCGCACTTGGTCTTTTGGTTTCTATGGTGGAGGTTCTGCTCCATTTGGTTTGCCAAACGGTAGTGGAAATTATTTCAATAATTTCAACCCTAAAACTGTAGACCTTCTTTATGGTGGTTATTTAAGAAAGCAATTGTCGCATAATTTCGCTTTACAAGCAGATTTCATGCGCGGTGTAGTTAAAGGGAGTGTTAAGGGTAGCCAAACAACAACAAGCTCAATTAGAGGCGGTGTTGCTGATGCTACGGATTTTAAAACAAGTATTGATTATGCAATTTCAATGAATGCTGTATTTAATTTTGGTACAGTAAACTGGTTGCATGGTAAAACAGCCTTTATTCCATACGTAACTGCTGGTGGTGGTACGATGAGATTTAAAACAGAAAATGATGGTCAGTTGGTTCCAACTACAGGTGGTAACACTTATAGAAACGAATTCTATTTACCTGTTGGTATTGGTGCTAAATTTATATTGTCTAACACTGTAAATTTGGATTTGAACTACAAAGTAAATTTAGTAAATGCTAAAGATTTTGATGGTGTTTCCAATACTACTTACAATAACAGAGATCAATTTTCTCAATTGAATTTAGGTCTTGAGTTTGCTATTGGTAAGAAAAATAAACCTCAATTGATCCAACATAACCCAGCTCATGCGTTAGCACAAGATCTTTGGGATAAAAACAATGCATTAAAAGCTCAATTGGCTGCTCAACAAGAAGAATTAGAAGCTCAATCTGCAAAACACAATACAGATGTTGCTAATTTGCAAAGTCAATTAGATGCAGCAAAAGTTGATTCAGATGGAGATGGTGTTTCTGATTTATTTGATAAATGTCCAAATACGCCATCTGGTACTCAAGTTGATGGATCTGGTTGCCCAATCAAATTGACTAATACGATCATCAAACAAGAAAGAGTGATCACTAAAGAAGATCAACAAGTTGTAACTGATGCGGTTAAAAATCTTGAATTTGATTTCGCAAAAGCAACAATTCGTGAACACTCTGATGCTGCATTGGATCGTTTGGCTGATTTGTTGAAAGCTAAAAACTTCAATTTAAAATTATCTGGTTATACTGATAACGTAGGTAGTGTAGCAGCAAACTTGAAATTATCTAAAGAACGTGCTAATGCAGTTAAAGAATATTTAGTTGCTCAAGGTGTAAACGAATCTCAAATAGTATCTGAAGGTTTTGGTAAGGCAAATCCAATTGCATCTAACAAAACTGAAGCAGGACGTCAAATGAATCGTCGTGTTGAATTCAAATTATTCTAATATTATTTTCGAATAATTAGTTTAAAATATAGAGCGGATCGTTGCAAAACGATCCGCTTTTTTATGTTTAAAAATGAATTGCAAATTTGTACATGTTGAATTTAATTTAGATACATTATATTCGCTATCCCGATTTTGATCGGAAAATGTATAGAAATTAAATATCTATTTATGAAAGTGATGAAATTTGGAGGCACTTCCGTAGGAAAACCGGAAAGAATGCATCAAGTGGCTGAGTTAATTACGAAAGAGGTAGAACCTAAAATCGTCGTATTAAGCGCTTTGAGTGGAACGACTAATTCATTGGTTCAGATCAGTGATAAGTTGGCAGCTTTTGATAAGGAAGGTGCAGAGAAAATTATTGAAGATTTACATATTCACTATAAGTTATTTATCAATCAGCTTTTAACTAAGGAAGAATATAGGCAAAAAGCCTTAGTGATAATCGGAGAGCATTTTGAATTTTTGCATATCATTTTAAAAATATCTTTTAGTGAGGCTTTGGCAAAAGATATTTTGGCGCAAGGTGAATTAATGAGTACCAAACTATTTGATATTTATTTATCCGAAATTGGTGTGGATCATTTGCTTATTCCTGCATTGGAATTTATGAGTATTGATGAAGAAGGTGAGCCGCATCTTCCTATTATCCGAAATAAATTAACTGCTTTACTCAAGAAACATACAGACAAAAAACTTTTTGTAACCCAAGGATATATTTGCCGCAATTCTAGGGGTGAAGTGGATAATTTGAAAAGAGGGGGGAGTGATTATACAGCTTCATTGATTGCTGCGGCAATAGAGGCGAGTGTATGTGAAATATGGACAGATATTGATGGTATGCACAATAATGATCCCCGAATCGTTGATAAAACGCATCCAATAGAGGAGTTGAGTTTTGATGAAGCTTCTGAGTTGGCATATTTTGGTGCAAAGATTTTACATCCTACTTGCATCTGGCCGGCGCAACAAACACATGTTCCAGTGAAACTTTTGAATACGATGGAACCAAGTGCGAAAGGGACTACTATCCAACAAAAAGTATTTACTCATGGAGCAAAAGCGGTCGCTGCCAAAGATGGGATTATCGCTATCAAAATTAAGAGTAGTCGTATGCTTTTGGCGTATGGATTTTTGAGAAAAATATTTGAAGTTTTTGAAAAATATAAAACTTCTATTGATATGATTACCACATCTGAAGTGGCAGTCTCTGTTACTATAGATTCGGATGAAAATTTGAAACCAATAGTTAAAGAATTAGAACCATTTGGAACCGTGGAAGTAGATCACGATATGACTATAGTTTCTGTAGTGGGGGATCATATAGCGGAAACTAGAGATGTTTTGAAAAAAATATTCGATACCATTCATGATATTCCAGTTCGCATGATTAGCTACGGTGGTAGTTTGCATAATATTTCTTTTTTAGTACATAAAGACTATAAAATCCAAATGTTACAAACTATAAATAAAGGTGTTTTTGATCTCTAATAATTAAGAATGTTTTATTTAAATAACAACGCACTCAATCTTCTGAGTGCGTTGTTATTTCTGAACTAATTTCTTTTTCATCACGTAATTTAGGTAAAAGTCGATTGGTGCTTTTGAGTTGTTGCTGTATGATCCATTCAATCTGACCGTTGACGCTTCTAAATTCGTCAGCGGCCCATTTTTCCAATGCTGCGTACATTTTATCGTCTATCCGAAGTACAAATTTTTTCGCTGCCACAATGCCAAAAGTTAATGAGAAAATTATTGATAAAGAGAGCCTGTGTTCATCACTGGAGTAGCGGATTTTTCACCACAAAGAACCACCATTAAGTTGCTTACCATCGCAGCTTTTCTTTCATCATCCAGCTCTACAATATTTTTTTTGGATAAAAGTTCCAGTGCGGTCTCTACCATGCCAACGGCGCCTTCTACGATTTTCGCTCTCGCTGCCACAATTGCTGTCGCTTGTTGTCTTTGCAGCATTGCACCTGCGATTTCTGCTGCATATGCTAGATGACTAATACGCGCTTCCAAAACGTGTACACCTGCAAATGCTAATCTTTCGTTTAGTTCTTGTACGAGCATTTCTGTTACTTTTTCTGCACCATCTCGCAATGTGATAGTTGCATTTTCATCTTCCAAATTGTCATATGGGAAGCTGGTGGCAAGATGACGAATGGCTGCTTCGCTTTGTATTTTAACATATTGCAAATATTGGGAGACTTCAAATGCCGCTTTATAGGTATCTTTTACTTGCCAAACAATTACGGCACCGATTTCAATAGGATTGCCCATGCTATCATTGACTTTTAATCTCGAACTTTCCAAATTTTCTGCACGTAAGGAAATTGTAAATTTTCGGAAAAATGGATTCACAAATAAAAGCCCATTTGCTTTAACAGTACCTACGTAATTTCCAAAAAATACGCACACTTTTGAGTGGTTGGGATTGACAACTAATATTCCTTTGAATAGGAATATGGCGATGATAAATGCCACAAATGATATAATAATCATTAATGGATTGTGAGGCACATTTAAAATAAAGTTAGCTATGGCAATTAGTATTAGTAAGATGCCAAAGGATAAAGCTGCAAAACCAGAAACAGGTTTGATTAATTTTTCCATGATATCAATTTGATATCAAAATTATATTAAATTTTGAGATTAAATAAAAAAGCCGAAAAAAATATTTTTTCGGCTTTTTTATTAGTTTCTTTCGATGGTTCGTAACCAACGCTCCGGAATGTCATTTTTTGCGGCAATAAGATAATCCTCTTTACTGCAAGGGATGAATCCAATTTCTGGTACGTCCATCCACCATTTCCCCGTAATTTTACTTTGTAAAAATGTAGATTCGATTTCGGCAAATCTTACATGATACTCCATGAAATGTTCTCTTTCATCAATTGTCGCTTCTTCTTTACTTTGATGTATACCATCCATAATATACCAAAGCATATGCGCCATTTGTTTGGATGTAAGGTTATGTAAATCACGTTCTTTTTTCAAGCCATAAATTCCAATGGTGGAAACTTTATTAGAAAAGCCTGCATATTGCATCAATGTACAAGCTTCTTCGCCATTAAATCCATTGGGGGTAATATGATTTGCTGGTGCATGCGCATTTTGAATCGCAGCAATGTCAAAACTTACCATGTCAGAATATCGAATCACTGGCTCCATTGCTTCAATATTGTCCTTAATTTTTCCGACACGATAACAATCAAATCTTAATTTGTCAATGGTTTCCAACATTCCTGGATGTACCAAATAGCTTTGGAATCCAATATGATTGTAGGATTTGATAAAATTGGGTTCTTGGGTAAATATGGGCAATAGGAAATTATCTACAGGTAATGCGCTATCCATATCCAAATCAATTCGAGCGTCGATATTAGAAATATGAATAATTTTTTGCGAAGCCGCATAAGCATCGTATTGCGCAGCTGTTAAATCATGGCTACCACCAAGAATCACTATTTTTTTACCCAACGGAATTAATTCTTTCAAAATAGCACACAGTGCTGCATAAGTATCTTGTAATGTAAATCCTGATTTTACATTTCCCAAATCGGCTACTTGTACGTCGTCATGCCATTTGTATAAATTATAAAATTCTGTACGAATGCTATTGGGGGTTTCGTCATCAATTTTAGCTTCGAATGCACCTCTAGAATCGCCACATCCCAATATAATCAAGTCTGCATGAGTAATATCTGGTAAGGACTCTGTATTACAAAGAATATGTTTTCCTTGTTGGGTTTCGCGAAAACCTTCGTCGCTGGAAATTTCAAATATATTGATCGGCGCAAGAAAATCTGCGATACTCTCTAAAGAAAATGAAGACATTTTTGAATGATTTTTAACGTAAAGCGCAAACCTACCAAAAAAGTTTTTGCCTAAAAAAGTTAATCTCGATTTCTTTATAAAATTAGACTTTTTCCCTGAAAAATAATTGGGGAAAACATGTGGATGTTTGCTGCTGATTTACTTGATAATCTGGCTAAAAAATCGTATTTTCGCGTGTCTGCGCGCGATGCGTAGGAAAGGAAAAAATATGAGCGAAGAAATAAAAAAGACCGACGATGCTGCGTCTGGTGGTTATGGAGCCGATAGTATACAAGTATTAGAAGGTTTAGAAGCTGTAAGAAAACGTCCAGCGATGTACATCGGTGATATAGGCGAAAAAGGTTTACATCACCTAGTTTACGAGGTTGTCGATAACTCTATTGATGAGGCTTTAGCTGGATATTGTAAAAATATTGAAGTTACTATATGTGAAGATAACTCCATCTTGGTTCAGGATGATGGACGTGGTATTCCTACAGGTATTAATACTAAAGAAAATAAGAGTGCATTGGAGGTCGTCATGACTGTGTTGCACGCGGGTGGTAAATTTGATAAAAATACGTACAAGGTTTCCGGTGGTTTGCACGGTGTGGGTGTGAGTTGTGTGAACGCTTTGAGTACCAAATTTCACGTTACTGTAAAGAGAGAAGGTAAAATATTCGAACAAGAATATAGTATCGGTATTCCTCAATATTCTGTACGAGAAATTGGAACTGCGGACACGACAGGTACCACGGTTCATTTTTGGCCAGATGCGTCCATCTTCACCTTGACAACGGTTTACAAAAGATCTATTTTGGAAAATCGCTTACGTGAATTGGCTTATTTGAATAAGCAAATCAGAATCACTTTAACAGATGAAAGAGAGAAAAATCCTGAAACGGGTGAATCTTATACAGAAACATTCTATAGTGAAGGTGGTATTATTGAATATATCAAATTACTAGATGAAAGTTCAAGTCGTCTTCCTTTGATTCCGAATCCTGTATATGTGGAAGGTTTGGATGAGAATTCTAATGTCGCTGTGGAAGTAGCTATGACCTACAATGACGATTTTAAAGAACATATTTACTCTTATGTAAATAATATCAATACGATCGAAGGTGGTACGCACGTAACTGGTTTCCGTCAAGCCTTAACACGTGTATTCAAAGGTTATGGTGATCGTGAAAAATTATTTGAAAAAGCAAAAGTTCAGATAGAAGGGGATGATTTCCGTGAAGGTTTGAGTGCGATTATTTCGGTAAAAGTACCAGAACCACAGTTTGAAGGACAAACGAAAACTAAATTGGGTAACAATGAGGTAAGTGGTGTCGTACAGACAACTGTTGCGCGTGCTTTGGAAAATTTCTTAGAAGAAAATCCTAAAGAAGCTAAAAATATTATTAGTAAGGTAATTCTTGCTGCACAAGCGCGTGTTGCGGCAAAAGCTGCTCGTGATAAAATCCAACGTAAAAGTGGTATTAGTGGAAGCGGTTTGCCGGGTAAATTAGCCGATTGTAGTGAGCGTGATCCTGAAAAATGTGAATTATACTTAGTGGAAGGAGATTCTGCGGGTGGTACTGCTAAACAAGGTCGTGATAGAAACTATCAAGCAATTTTGCCTTTGAGAGGTAAGATTTTGAATGTGGAAAAAGCATTAGAACATAAGATCTACGATAATGAAGAAATTCGTAATATGTTCGCCGCGATGGGGGTAACCATCGGAACTCCAGAAGATCCAAAAGCTTTGAATACATCTAAAATTAGATATCACAAATTGATTATCATGACCGATGCCGACGTCGATGGTAGCCACATTGCGACATTAATTTTGACCTTTATTTATAGATATATGAAAACCTTGTTGGAATTAGGTCACGTATATCTTGCGCAACCACCACTTTACTTAGTTAAAAAAGGTAAAGAAATGGAATATGCCTACAATGAGGAGCAACGTAAAGCGCTTATTGCTCGTATTGGTAAAGGAAAAGATGAAAGTGTGAATGTGCAACGATATAAAGGTTTGGGTGAAATGAATGCAGAACAATTGTGGGAAACTACAATGGATCCAGCACGTCGTACTTTGAAAAAAGTAACTTTAGAAAGTGCTGCAAGTGCCGATTCTGTATTTAGTATGTTGATGGGAGATGAAGTTGCTCCACGTAGACAATTCATCGAAGAAAATGCGACATATGCAAAATTAGATATCTAAATAGAAATTATAGTTTATAAATTTGTATAAAACCCTGAGTAATCAGGGTTTTATTATTAGTAGAAAAAAGTATTTCAAATGCAATTTCAAATTCCGATCAATATTCCGAAGGTACAACCAACTATAACTTATGAAGATAAACTGATGCTATTAGGCTCCTGTTTTACGGAACATATTGGTAGTTTTTTGGAAAATGATAAATTTAATGTTTTTCAAAACCCATTTGGAATAATATTCGATCCACTTACAATTTCCAATAATGTTATTCGATTAATCGAAAACCGAAAGGTAGAAAAATCGGAACTATTTGAGAGGACTGAAATTTGGCATCATTGGGATTTTCATAGTGCATATTCTGCATTAGAACCTAATATTGCTTTGGAAAAAATGAATAATTCTATTGAAAATGGGTATCAATTCTTAAAAGAAACAAAGTGGTTGATTATAACCTTAGGTACGGCTTATAACTATACTTTTTTATCCGAAAATAGATCCGTCGCCAATTGTCATAAAGTTCCTGGAAATCAGTTTCGCAAAAATATGATGACTATTGAAGAGATTATTCGTGCATTTGATATAATGCTCTATCGATTATTTCATTTTAATAAAGATGTGCAAGTAATTTTTACTATTAGTCCAGTTCGGCATATTAAAGATGGAATTGTTGAAAATAATCGAAGTAAAGCACGACTATTAGAAGCTGCCCATCATTTAGTAGACAAATTTGATCGCATTCATTATTTTCCTGCGTACGAAATTTTGATAGATGTATTGCGTGATTATAGATTTTACGATGCAGACCTTGTTCATCCGAATTATGCAGGAACAGCGTATGTTTTGGACTTATTTAAAAATTATAGTATGTCCGAAGAAACGATCAAATTTTCGGAAATAATGCATAAAATTTATTTAGCGAAAAAACATAAACCTTTTAATCCTGAAAGTGAAAGCCATCAAAAATTTTTACAAAAGAACTATGAACTTTGTCAAGAACTAGCGGAAAAATATCCTTACTTAAATTTCGAAAAAGAGCTAGCATTTTTCAAAATAAATTAAGCTCTAATTTTCAACCATTTTTAGTATATTGAGCTATCTAATTACTACAAATGGCGCAAGAAAATACTACTTTAAAAAAAGCATTAACACCGTTACACCTTTGGGGTATTGGTGTTGGTTTGGTTATATCCGGTGAATATTTTGGATGGAATTATGGCTGGTCTGTTGCGGGTACGGTTGGCTTATTGATTGCCACTATTATTATTACAGTACTTTATTTCACCTTCATATTTAGTTTTACAGAACTCACCACTTCCATTCCTAAAGCCGGAGGTCCTTTTTCTTATGCGATGAAAGCTTTTGGTCCTATTGGTGCATTTATAGCTGGTTATGCTACATTAATTGAATTTCTATTTGCAACACCGGCTATTGCCTTAGCATTGGGAAATTATGTTCATTTTCTACATCCGCAATTGCCAGTAATGACTGTTGCGGTTGTGAGTTATTTTTTATTTACTGGAATAAATTTATTGGGAATAAAAGAAGCTGCATGTTTTTCTTTAATCATGACCATATTGGCGATTTTAGAATTGTTGATATTTATGGGAATTACTTTGCCGCATTTTGAATCCAAAAACTTTATGACAGATGCAATGTCCTTTGGGTGGAAAGGCGTATTTGCCGCTTTGCCATTTGCGATTTGGTTATATGTCTGTTTGGAAGGAATTGCTATGGTAGCAGAGGAAGTAAAAGGCGGAAAAAGGACGATTGCACGTGGTTATAGTTCTGCTATGATTACTTTAGCTGTATTGGCGATTGGTGTCATGTTTGCCGTTGGAGGTACGGCACCTTGGCACCAGCTCGATCATTTGGATTATCCTTTACCTGAGTCTATCGGAATTGTATTAGGGCGAAATAATCAATGGACAAAAATCTTTGCAGGGATCGGTTTGTTTGGATTGATTGCCTCATTTCATGGAATTATTATAGGTTATTCACGTCAAATATTTGCATTAGCGAGAGACGGATATTTACCCAAAATATTTGGAAAAGTAAGTTCAAAAAGGCAAGTACCTTATTGGGCATTGTTGCTCGGTGGATTGATTGGATTGTTTTCTTTGAAATATTTAAAAACGGATCAATTAGTTATTATGGCAACTGTAGGAGCAGTGGTGATGTACATTGTAAGTATGTTAGGTTTGTTTAAGTTGAGAAAAGTTGCACCTGAAATGGAACGACCCTACAAAGCACCATTTTATCCCATTTTTCCAGCTATTGCGCTCATTTTATCTATAATTGCATTGGTTGCGATGATGGTTAGTTATGGGAAAATTTGTGTTATCTTTTTTATTGGATTAGGGATTTTATTGCTAATCTTTTACCTTACGGGAAAATATAAAAATATTCATCCAATGGATTAAATAATCGTATTATGGCATTTTCGCAAATCATTGGTACCAAAAAGTATGTTTTTCATGATCTTAAAACTTTATTAGCTAAAGCCACCCCGAATCGTTCGGGTGATGAATTGGCAGGTATTGCAGCAGAGACGAATGAGGAACGTGTCGTTGCTCAAATGATTTTGGCGGATGTACCATTGAAATATTTTTTGGAAGAGTGGGTAATTCCTTATGAGTCTGATGATATCACTAGGCTAATTTCCGATACACATGATTTAAATGCATTTGCTAAAATTTCAACGCTTACCGTTGGGGAATTGCGTGATTGGTTATTGAGTGAAAAAGCGAATACTATAGTTTTACAACAAATATCCAAAGGTCTTACGCCTGAAATGGTTGCTGCTGTCTCTAAACTGATGCGTAATCAGGATTTAATCTTAGTCGCAAAGAAATGTGAGAATGTAACACAATTTAGAAATACGATTGGTCTTAGTGGGCATCTTTCTACTCGTCTACAACCTAATCACCCGACGGATGATAAACAAGGTATTGCCGCTTCTATTGTTGATGGACTCATGTACGGAAATGGAGATGCTGTGATTGGCATAAATCCTGCAACAGATAGTCCTGCAAATGTTTCCCAGCTATTGTATATGTTAGATGGATTACGGGAAAAGTTTCAAATTCCTATACAAAATTGTGTCTTAACACATATTACTACAACGATAGAATTAATAGAAAAAAAAGTTCCAGTAGATCTTGTTTTTCAGTCGATTGCTGGTTCGCAAAAAGCAAATGAAAGTTTCGGCATTAATTTGCAAATATTACAAGAAGGTTATGAGGCGGGTTTATCTTTAAAGAGAGGAACTATTGGAAATAATCTGATGTATTTTGAAACAGGACAAGGAAGTGCGCTCTCTGCAAATGCACATTTTGGTGTGGATCAACAAACATTAGAGTGCCGTGCTTATGCTGTTGCAAGACACTATAAACCATTATTGGTGAATTCTGTAGTTGGCTTTATTGGACCAGAGTATCTTTATGATGGTAAACAGATTAGTCGTGCAGGATTAGAAGATCATTTTTGTGGTAAATTATTAGGTCTACCGATGGGTATGGATATATGCTATACCAATCATGCCAATGCAGATCAAGATGATATGGATAATTTAATGACCTTACTTGGAGTTGCTGGCATTAATTTCATTATGGGAATTCCTGGTTCTGATGATATAATGTTAAACTATCAAACTACTTCATTTCATGATGCGCTTTATTTACGTAAAGTTTTGGGATTAAAAGCAGCTCCAGAGTTTGAGAATTGGCTATTAAATCATGGCTGGGTAGATGAAAACTATAATTTATTATCATCCAAACAATTTCTTTCTAATTCATTTTTTAAAGCTTTAAATGTATAGGGAAATGGGAGGGAAGGAAATTACGGAAGAGGATTTTTGGTCAAAGATGCAGCAATTCACTAGTGCTCGCATTGGATTGGGACATACGGGGATTTCTATTCCGATGAAAGAAGTTTTATCTTTTAAATTAGCTCATGCGCATGCGAGAGATGCGGTTTATTCTCATTTAGATACTGACAATATTACTAGACAAATTAGTGAATTAGGTATAGATCTTATAGTTCTAAAATCTCAAGCTGAGGATCGTGATACCTATCTAAAAAGACCAGATAAAGGTCGTGTACTTTCTTCAACTTCTAAAGCGATTATTTTAGATAAATCGATTCCTAAAGGATACGACATATTGATTGTAGCTGGTGACGGTTTGTCTGCAAAAGCTATCAATGAAAATTTAATCCCTCTACTTGAAAATTTATTCAAAATTAATGTGCAAAAATCCAATTATAAGATCGCTCCAATAGTTTTAGTGGAAAATGCAAGAGTTGCGATTGGTGATGAAATTGGGGAAATTTTAGAAGCTAAGATTGTAATTCAATTAATAGGAGAGCGGCCAGGTTTGAAGTCTTTTGATAGTTTGGGTGCATACATAACATATGCTCCTAAACTAGGATTGACAGATGAAGTAAGAAATTGTATTTCTAATATCAGAGTCGGTGGTTTATCAAGTCTAATTGCCGCAGATAAGATATATTACCTAATTCAAGAGGCATTTCAACGGAAATTGACAGGTGTACAGTTGAAAGATAATTATTCAAATGATGAATTTACACTTGATAAATCCTAAATTAATTAAAAACTATTGCTGTTGTGATAGCTTCAAATAAATTAGAAACATGGCAATTAGGAAAGAAGGTGCTTTTATAGAAATTTTATTACCTAATGGAATGTTTTCATATGGTAGAATCTTAGCTAAAGCAAGTTTTGCATTTTATAATATTTATTCAGAAAATAAAATATTGGATTTAGAATTCATTAAAAACGCTGAGATTATTTTTATAAATTCCGTATATAAATATGCTATATCAAAAAATCGCTGGATAATTATTGGAATAATTGAACTTGAACCAAATTTAAGAGTATTGCCAATGGAGTTTATCCAAGATACATTTAATTATAATCAAATTGAACTCTACGATCCAAATACTGGAGAAATTAAACAGTCTCAAAAATCTGAATGTTTGGGGCTAGAACGTGCAGCAGTATGGGAACCCGAGCATATCGAAGATCGAATTATTGATTATTTTGAAGGACGTTTAAATGTTTGGTATGAATCCTTAAAAATTAAAGATTAAAAATATACAAATAATGCAAGGTGTAGTGAGAATTTATAATCTGTTTGTTAGCCTTTGCTTATTTGTTCCAAATTAATACAATAGTAATATAAGTACTATAGAATTATATTACTATTGTATTAATTTGAAACAGGAGTATGAATATATTTCATTTAAAAATCAATGTTATTTTTATTAAATATACTATATGAACGGAGAAGATTCTAGAAGAGATTTTATCAAAAAGACAAGTCTATTAGCCGGAGGTGTCGGCTTATGGTCAACCTTACCCGCATCTATTCAAAAAGCTTTAAAAATTAACCCCAAATTAGGATCGACATTTGAAGATGCAGAACATATTGTTTTGCTTATGCAAGAAAATAGATCATTTGATCATTGTTTTGGGGCTTTGAATGGTGTGCGTGGTTTCAATGATCCTCGCGCAATTGCACTTCCGAATGGTAATCCAGTTTGGTTACAGTCAAATAAAAAAGGCGAAACATATACGCCTTTCCATTTAGATATAAAAGATACGAAAATTACGTGGATGGGTGGTTTGCCGCACTCTTGGGGGGATCAGTTGAGTGCGAGGAATAATGGAAAATATGATAATTGGTTAAATGCTAAAAGAACTGGATATAAGGGATTTGAGGGTAAACCAATGACCTTGGGTTACTATAAAAGAGAAGATATTCCATTCAACTATGCAATGGCGGATGCATTTACAGTTTGTGATCATCATTTTTGTTCAAGTTTGACAGGAACTACCCCAAATCGTCTGTATTTTTTTAGTGGTGCATTGAGGAAAAATGCTGATCCTAATGAGCCGGCATTGGTAAGAAATGAAGAAGCCGATTATAGTTCGGAAGTTGATTGGGCTACGGTTCCAGAGATGTTGGAAGAAAATGGTATTAGTTGGAAGGTCTATCAAAATGAAATTTCTTTAGAAAATGAAATGAACTACCAAGAAGATTTTTGGTTAGGAAATTTTACAGATAATCCACTCGAATTTTTTACACAATATCATGTTCGTCGTTCGGATAAATATAAAAACATTATAGTTGCTAAAATTGATAATTTAAAAAAGGAGATTCAAAACTATGAAGATAAATTAATCGCTAATCCTGATGATAAAGACGCGAAGGTGGAATTAAATCGTCGGAAAAATAACCTGTTAAAATACAATGAAGAATTAGATCGGACAAATGCTGATCTAGCGAAGAATTTATCTCCAGTTGAAAAGGATCTGCATGATAAAGCTTTTTATACCAATTCTTTTGATCCCAATTATCATAGTATAGAAACTGTAAATTATGATGATAAAGGAACAAAACGTAAAATGCAAGTCCCCAAATCTGATGTATTAGCAGGATTTCGAAAAGATGTAAAGTCTGGTAAATTGCCCTCCGTTTCTTGGTTGGTAGCTCCTCAAGCTTTTTCGGATCATCCTTCTGCGCCTTGGTTTGGCGCCTGGTATGTATCTGAGGCATTGGATATTTTGACTGAAAATCCAGAAGTTTGGAAAAAGACCATTTTTATATTGACTTATGATGAAAATGATGGTTATTTTGACCATCTCCCCCCATTTGTTGCTCCTGATTATAAAGATGAATCTACTGGTAAAGTTTCCGAATCGATCAAACAACTATCTTCTGAATATGTAACTATGGAAGATGAACTTAAGAAGAAAGGTATAAGTGAAAAGAATGCACATTCTGGGCCGATCGGTTTGGGATATCGCGTACCTTTTATAGTTGCTTCTCCTTGGTCTCGCGGTGGCTATGTAAATTCTCAAATATTTGATCATACTTCCGTAGTTCAATTGATTGAAGGATTCGTATCAAGAAAAGTAAAAAAGGACGTCAAATGTCCTAATGTTACAGATTGGCGTCGTGCAATTTGCGGAGATTTACATTCTGTTTTTCGTCCATATAATGGAGCGAAAATCAAATTACCAAAATTCTTAGAACGTAATGAATATGTGCAACAAATAGATGAGGCTAAATATAAACCTGTACCAGAAGGCATACATCCATTAGTATCTACTGAAATAGAAAAAATTAAAAAGGCAAAATCTTTCCAAGAAATGCGTGAAGTTCGTACCTTTTTTCAAGAAAATGGACTACGTAATTCCAATATTTTGCCATATGAGTTGTATGGCAATTTTATAATTGATTCGGATAAAATTGTTTTGAATTTGAGTGCAGCAACATCTCTTTTTGGGAAAAAAGCTGCTGGCGCGCCTTTTACAGTATATGCTTTTGATAATCCCGAGAATATTCAATTGTGGAATTTTACAGTGGCTCCTGGCGATAAATTAGACTATAATTTTACTCCTGAAAATGATGGTTCCTATCATTTCAATTTATATGGACCCAATGGGTTTTATCGCGCTTGTAAAGGGAATGGTAAACCTAATTTGCAATTTGAACTCAACTATAAAATTGATAAAAATAGTTATGGTAAAGCTGTATTGATTGCGAACAATACAAGCGAAACTAAACAAGAATTTGTAATTACAGATCCTGCTTATGGTCAAGCACCCATTACTAAAACGGTAGAGCCCAATAATTCCATTTCAGTGACGCTCAATTTGGATAAGAGTTTTGGATGGTATGATTTAAAATTAGAATCTGATACAAATAAAGACTTTCATTGGCATTTTGCTGGAAGAATTGATAGTTTGAAAGAAAGTTTTTCAGATCCATTGCTTAATATTTGATTTAAATAGAAATTCTGAACCTAAAAATTCAGAATTTCTACAATTTTCAGAAAGACCTTTATGTTGGATATTTCTAACAGGAAAACATAAAAGGTAGGTATTGGAAATGATAAGGTCGATAGGTAAGTATAGTTTATTGATTTGTACATTAGTTTTTATTTCATTCAATTCATTTAGCCAAGATTCAATTGTGATGAATTTACATCTGCGCCAAGATAGTGCGATGTACAGATTTACACCCAAAAAATTAATAATTCCGGGGATTTTTATTGCTTATGGCGTGGCAAGTATGCATGTAAAACCGCTCGAGCGACTTAATCAATCTACACATAATGAAGTGGTTGAAGATCATCCAAGTAAAAATAATTTAGATGACTACACTAGGTATTTACCCGCTGCAATGGTTTATGGATTGAATGCTTTTGGGGTGAATGGCAAACATAATTTCAAAGAGAGAACTATCCTATTTGCTACCTCGCAAATAATTCTTGGTGCTACGACTTTATCTGCCAAGCATTTTGCGCATGAAGAAAGACCTGATCAATCTAATGATTATTCCTTTCCTTCTGGACACGCGGCGATGGCATTTGCAAATGCACAATTCTTATTTAGAGAATATCACGATTCTAATTTTTGGTTGAGTTTGGCAGGTTATCCCATTGCTATTTTTACAGGTACGTATCGTATTATCAATGATAAACACTGGGTGGGAGATGTGGTTGCTGGTGCAGGATTTGGAATACTATCTACCGAAGCGGCTTATTGGTTATATCCAACGATTAGTAAATGGTTTGCCAAAAAAGATAAGCAAGCAAGTGCCATGATTTTACCTTATTACCAAAATAATACGATCGGGCTGAGTTTGGTTAAATTGTTATAAAATCATCCATTTATTTTCCCTAAATATTTGAATTAACTTGCGACCATGAATGTTGATTTTATAGTCGTTGGTCAGGGTGTATGTGGGACATTTCTTTCCTATTATTTATTGGAAAAAGGATTTTCCGTAATTGTCGTAGATCAATTTAGGGAAAATACCGCTTCGCAAATAGCGAGTGGCGTGATCAACCCGGTTACAGGACGACGTATTGTCAAGACTTGGATGATTCGAGTATTGAAGATGTTGAGAAAAAACCATACTTAAAGAATGATTTTTTAAATGGTTAAAATATTGTTAATATTGTTAATATTGTTAATATCTTTAATTTAATCAAAAATTTAAACTGTTTAAACATGAAAAAGTATCTTTTACCGATTTTAGTTTTAAGTGGAGTCATTTCAGCGTTCGGTTCTGTCTATGCTATAAAAGCCCATAGTTGCCCTTCTCCTTGTGAAAAAAGAGAGAATAACGTGTGTTGCATGGGAGTAGAAGTAAGTGATAATGGTGATGCTGTCGGTTGGAGCATCAAAGGTGTAGTACGTGTATCCACACCTAGTAGTAATTTAGCTGATTGAGAATTAATAATTTAGTATTCTCCACTTGCTGAAAATTATTCAGTAGGTGGAGTTTTATATTTTGATTATATGAATCTAAAATTTACTGTTTTAATTATAATAGCATTTGTATTTTTTTTGATATTTAAAGTTTATCAGCTTAAAAGAGATGTTGGAAATGAATTAAAGAGCTTTGATAGGATTATTCTGGATTCTATTGATATAGATAAAAATGCATGGAATACATTGCCAATAAATAATGTTGGAAATCAAAATGGACCAGTTGCATATTATATACATTCTGGATATTCAAGCACCAAAGAGTCTAATTTTTCGTTTTTTCCTGTTGGAAATTCGTTTGATTTGTTATCGACATTAAAGACAGAACATTATACTAATTATGTTTATCAAAATTTACAACAATGGATTGTACAGAATAATGAATTAAAACATGAAAAAAAGAATATCAAACTTCCAATATATACTCTCAATGCAACTGTTGCGGACGATAATTTGCTGGTTGTAAAATATTTTGATTTTTCACTACAGAAAAATATAGTTGCATTAGAAGATAGGAGTGGTCACTTGTTAAAAAAATATAATGGTGTCTTTGGAAATATCCAAGATGGTGGTTTAAGTACCGACTGCTCTATTTTAAGTAATGATTCCTTGCTTTTTTGTATTTCTAAGTATACTAATAATGTGAAATGTATCAATCGTTCTAACGGAAATATTTCCAATTTTAAAAGTATAGAAAAGCATGAAAAATACCCAGATGTAATAAATTCGCGTAATGGCAAAACATATTCTTTTAGGCGGAATCCATTTTTGATACATCCTATGTCTAGACTACTAGGTAACAAGGTATTTATATTGAGCACATTCAAAAATAATTGGAAAAAGCAGTACTCTAAAAAAGCGATGTTATTCATAGATGTGTATTCTATTGAGTTGAAATATCTTTACTCATATGAATTAAAAAATATATCAGATATTGAAATAACTGATTTTTGTGTTTTTGATGGGAATTTTGCTTTGACAAGTGGTAACAAGTTCTTGCTGGCTACTTGTAAAATGGCAAATTAATTACAGTATTGATTGTTTATGAAAAAAATATTGTTTATGAGTAATTCGAAATCTTTAATGTTTTATTATTTCGAAAAAATAACTATTTATTTAATTATTTTTTTGTTTGTCGGTACGGGCGTGAGTAAAGTATTAAATTTTAACACATTTATAGATACACTTAATAAATCGCCATTCATACCTGATCATTTTATTACAGGGGTCGGCGTGGCTGTTCCTGTAATTGAATTTAGTCTAGTCATATTATTAATAATAAATAAGACAACTTATTTAGGTGTTAGTCTATCATTTTTACTAATGTCACTTTTTACTTGTTATACCTTTTTCTTATTTAATTATAGTCCTTATTTACCATGTTCATGTGGAGGGATTATAAATAGCTTATCATGGAAACAACATATATGGATTAATTTATTAATCAGTTTAATGTTGTTGATTTTATGTCTAAAAATGCCAAAAAAGAGTATATGAAATTCTTTTGTTGTTTCATTATTTTTCTTTTTTTAAAAACCATAGTTCATTCCCAGATATTGATAGAGCGAACCATAATCGTCAAAGACAGTAGTACTGGTGAATACCTACAATATCCAAAGATGCGTTATGCATTAAATGATCAGAATGGAAAATTCGTCGAGATTATTGGCAATGAAAAAGGTTTAATAGATTTATCTCTTTTGCCTAATGCATCTACAATATACTATAGTATTTATAGTGATGCATATGATACAAGTAAGGGTATTGGTATTGTAAAAGCTTTGTATGGTAAACAAATAAATCTGTCTTCTCAATTAGAAAAACGACTTCAAAATGTGACAGTAGTCGGGCATCGCAAAGCGATTACGTTGGCTCCTAACGAAATTAAGATTAACTGGAACAAATATATGAAGGATGGGGCTAGTCCTTTATCTAAAACGATTGAAAGACTTCCTTTTGTCGTTAATAATAGCCTTAGCCCAAATAATCTTTTGCTCGAAACGGTTGGAAAGAAAAAAGTAAAGGTTTTTCTTGATGGTCGTGAATTGTCTGATGCAGAGGTTTTGTCACTTCCTTCGATGTCTATCGCTAAGGCATCTTTAGTAACCTTTCCTAGTGCCGGCGAGACCGATGGCAATTCTGCTATATTATACCTTACAACGCTCAATTACGCTTATTCCTATCACTTCCAAGAAATTACTGGAGGGTATGACGTTGGCGTTTCTGGTCCATCACTGACCTATCGGAATACAAAGAAAAATGGTGCATGGAGCAGTAATATTTTTCTGAATGCATATCATTATGATTTTCCGAACATGTACACCGCACGCTCTTACGATAATATTGTTTTTCAAAAGGATACAACCAAATCGAAATCTACCACGGTCATTTTCTCTGCTAGTACCACAAAGGTGGGACGAAAAGGAAGTTTGTTAACATTTGGATTAACATCTAACATTTTGTTGTCCAATAGTGACGTACATTCTTTTAGTCTTGATGATGGTTCGCTGTATACTAATACAAAATTTAGATATTTCAATGTATCCGCCTTTATGAATTATCAATGGACTACGATCAATGGTAACAAGTTTCGACTATCGACATTGGTAGATGTTAATCCTAACAACCACAATTCTTTAAAGAGTGAAAGTATAGTGACTGATTTATTGTCTAGTAATAGACAAACAAACTATAGTGAAAATATTTCATTAAAATATACAACCAAAAGTAAAAATTTGGGCGATTGGAAATGGTCTCAGAGTTTTAACAGTGGTCTCAGATTTAAACAGAATTCTATTCAAAGATCCATTGGAGAAGAAAATACTGCTAGTAAAAATATACTTAATGAGTCGAGTTTTTTCACAGGATATAGTGCGGCCATTACTAATGAAAAATATTCTTTAGAATTCAGTATAGTGGGGAATCTTTCTACAATAAATGGATACAGCGTTCCTAATTATCAACATGGTTATGTATATCCAAAATTAACTGCTGGCTATACAATTGATGATAATAATTCATTGACATTGTCATTCTCAAACCCGACATACCGGCCAAACTTGTCCTCTTTAGCTAGCGATAGTAATTATAATAGTAACTGGTTGATTGTCCGAGGTGATGATCAGCTAAAAACAGAGAAGGAATATACGGCCGATTTTTTGTTGACTTCGACTTTAGAAAAGAATTTATCCTTAGAAGCATCTTATACAGGGTCGTATTTTCAAAATGGTATTGTTACTTTGTTTAGTAAGGATGCTCCATCTGGTTATACTTTTTATACCTCATGGCTCAATTGTGAATATTTGCTACACTCACTTTCTTTCAATTTGAATTATGAGTTGTCTAACTTTTTTTCTATACGTTCAAATACCAAAGTTAGTTATATTGCTTTTCGTGATCAGAGTTTATTGCCAAATTTTAAAAAAGGTTTTTTCTTTGAAGGAGATGTTCGGGCAAATTATACCATTGGTAAGGTAGGTGACCTTTCTCTTTTGGCAAATTGGAATCCTTTGAACCGTAGTTATTTTGTTCAAAAAAGAGAAAAAGTATATTTGGACTTTTCCTATACTAAATCAATAAGCAAAGCAGTTAGTATTTATTTTGCTGTATATGATCTATTAGGCAACAAAGGTAATAGAGCAACCGATTATCAAAATGGATTATACATCCATCAGACACAAAATAATAGAACTCTCAGTATTTCTTTTACCTGGAAATTAGGGCAAATGTTTGGTGTTAGAAATGCTGGTTCTGGAGGCTCAGAGGTAATTCCTTCCGATACAAAAAAATAAATAATTCAATTAACTTGCGACCATGAATGTTGATTTTATAGTCGTCGGTCAGGGTGTATGTGGGACATTTCTTTCCTATTATTTATTGGAAAAAGGATTCTCTGTAATTGTAGTAGATCAATTTAGGGAAAATACTGCTTCGCAAATAGCCAGTGGCGTGATCAATCCGGTTACTGGTCGTCGTATTGTCAAAACTTGGATGATTGATGAATTGATGCCTTTTTGTTGGGATGCTTATTTCGAAATAGGCAATAAATTAGGCAAAAAATATATTCAAAATGTCAAAGTTTTGGACTTTCATCCAGCGCAACAGATGCATGACGCATTTCAAAAAAGATTGCAAGAGGAAAATGTAGATTATTTATCCGAAGAAGATACTGCTAACTGGCAAAATAAATTTTCTTTTGAATATGGAATTGGTGCGGTGAGTCCAGCGCATTGGATCAATTTGAGAGAACTATTGCATGATTGGCGACAATTTTTAATGTCAAAGAATATTTTACTGGAAAATGAATTCTCAAATGAAGATTTGGCCTTGGCATTAGATGGCATTGTTTATCAAAATATACACGCAAAAAAAATTGTCTTCTGTGATGGTGTTGGGAATGCAAACAAACAATTTTTTCCCAATCTTCCCTTTGCCCCGAATAAAGGCGAAGCAATTTTAGCGAAAGTTCCAGATTTACCTGCTGAATTTATTTACAAAAAAGGTTTAAGTATTGTGCCTTGGTCTCCAGAGAACCATCTTTTTTGGATTGGTTCCACGTATAATTGGCAATTTGAAAATGACGAACCAAGCGAGGCATTTAGACAAAAAGTGGAAGAAACCTTGACGAATTGGTTGAAATTGCCTTTTGAAATTGTAGATCATTTGAGTTCAATTCGTCCCGCAAATACAGAAAGACGACCTTTTGTTGGTTGGAATGCAAATACGCCACAAATTGGGATTTTGAATGGAATGGGAACAAAAGGTTGTTCGCTTGCACCTTATTTTGCAAAGCAATTAGTGGAAAATTTTACAGATCAAACGCCAATTAACGAATTGGCCGATGTTAGCAGATTTTTTAAGTAATTGAAATACGATACATACTATGAAACATTTGAAAATATTACCCTTCTTCAGTTTGGTTATATTCATGCTTAGCTGTAATAATTCTGGTTCTGAAAGTATCGAATCCGAATTATCAACTTCAAATAATCAAAAAACAATCGGTTATTCTGTGATAAATGTTTATCCACATGATACAAAAGCTTTTACCGAAGGCTTATTTATAAAGGATAATATTTTATTTGAAAGTACGGGTGGCAAGGGAAATAAAGATGATGATAATAAAAGTTTCATCATTAAACGAAGTTTGAAAGATTTACATCCGATTGCTCAAATTAATCTTCCGAAAAATATATTTGGAGAAGGTATTTCTGTCGTAGGAAACAAATTATACGAACTAACTTGGGACGAACATATTGTCTTTGTATATGATGCTAAAAATTTCCAAAAACTTGGAGAGTTACATTGGCCATATGAAGGTTGGGGTATGACAACAGATGGCGTTCGCTTATATATTTCTACTGGAAGTGATAAAATCTACATTGTCAATCCGACAGATTTTTCGGTACAAAAAGTAATAAACGTTACCGAAAATGGTGAGCGTTTGGATAATATCAATGAATTAGAATATGTAGATGGATATATTTATGCCAATGTTTTTCAGAAAGATGTGATTGTAAAAATTGATTTAAAGGATGGAAGTGTTATCGGGACGCTTGACCTCTCCGATATAAAACAAAAAAGTGGAACGGATTTTAACTTGGGCGATGATCTGTATAACAATAAAGTTTTGAATGGAATTGCATATGATAGCATACATAATACATTGATTGTCACGGGTAAAAATTGGCCCAATTTATTCGAATTAAAACTTCAATAAACAATCCTATACATTACCAATTATACGTCACTTATAAGGTTTCATTTGTGATTAGTATAATTATATGCTTAAATTTGCATTTCTCTATTAACAATAGATTTCTAAGATGAAAAAAATATTTTACGTTTTATTGTCTTCTGCGGTATTTGCGGCTTGCAATAGCAACAATTCCACAGATCAAAATACAACTACTCAAATTACTGATCAGAGCTCGACAGATCCTGCAAATATTAATTATTCCGTCGTTAATGTGTATCCACATGATACGGCAGCATATACAGAAGGGTTATTTTGGGATAATGGATTTTTATACGAAAGTACAGGTGGTAACGATGATGGACGTAAAAGCTTTGTTATCAAACGCAGTTTGAAAGATATTAAGCCTGTTCAGCAATTGGATATTCCGTCCAATTTTTTCGGAGAGGGAATTACGATATTGGGTGATAAATTATTCGAATTGACTTGGCAAGAGCATAAGGTTTTTGTGTACGATGCGAAAACTTTCCAAAAAACAGGTGAATTCTCTTGGCCACAAGAGGGTTGGGGTATGACGACGGATGGAAAAAGTTTGATCATTTCCACTGGATCGAGCAATATTTATTATGTAAATCCTAAAGATTTTTCTGTAGAGAAAATTGTTGGTGTAAGTAATAATTATGGTCCTTTGGGTAAATTAAATGAATTGGAATATGTTGATGGATTCATTTACGCAAATGTTTGGCAGACGACTTCTATCGTAAAGATTGATCCGAATTCAGGTAAAGTTGTTGCTGTATTGGATTTGTCAGATATCAAACAAAAAAGCGGTAAAGATTTCGCATTGGTCAATGATCCTACAGGAGATAAAGTGTTAAATGGTATTGCGTATAATCCTACCACCAAAACATTTTATGTTACGGGAAAAGATTGGCCATATATATACGAACTTAAATTACAATAAGAACTTGGACGCAATATAAATGTTGAATTTATATTGTAATTTTAAAAGTGTTGCCTCGCGCAACCAACAGAATAATCAGAATTGAAGATGGATATATCCTGCACAGATAAAGAATTGTTCCTATTTAAAAAAATCGCAGCCGTTGCCGAGGAATTGGCAATGCCCGCATTTTTGATAGGAGGCTATGTGCGTGATAAGTTGTTGAATAGACCTTCTAAAGATATCGATATCGTGTGTCTTGGTGATGGCATTGCCTTTGCCGAAGCCGTTGCTAAAAGATTTAATCCCAAACCAGCTGTGGCAGTTTTTAAAACCTATGGTACGGCGCAGATTAAAATACACGATGTAGAATTAGAATTTGTAGGTGCTCGCAAGGAAAGTTATCACAGAGAAAGTCGCAATCCAGAAGTCATTCCGGGATCGTTACAAGATGATCAAAATCGTCGAGATTTTACGATTAATGCACTTTCAGTTAGTTTGAATAAAGACGATTATGGCAGTTTGATTGACCCTTTTAATGGGTTGAAAGATTTGTCGATTGGGCGTATTGTTACACCATTAGATCCAGATATTACATTTAGCGATGATCCTTTGCGTATGTTGCGTGCGATTCGTTTTGCAGCGCAATTAGGATTTGAAATTGACTCCAAGACATTTGAAGCAATTCAGCGAAATGCGAAACGTATCAATATTATCACACAAGAGCGCATTACGGAAGAGTTTAATAAAATTATGCTTTCCAAAAAACCTTCTATAGGTTTGGCTTTGTTGAGTGATTCGGGTTTGTTGGATATTATATTTCCACAAATGATGGCTTTGCACGGAGCGGAAAATGTGGAAGGAATTGGACATAAAGATAATTTTTACCATACACTTCAAGTAATTGACAATATTTCTCAACATACCAAAGATCTTTGGTTGCGTTGGGCGGCATTGATGCATGATATTGGCAAACCAGGAACGAAGAAATTTGAATCTGGTAGTTGGACTTTTCATGGACATGAAGTTTTGGGTTCCAAAATGGTTCCCAAAGTTTTTACCAAATTGAAATTGCCGACAAATGAAAAGATGAAATTGGTCAAAAAATTGGTCTTTTTACACATGCGTCCGGTAAGTTTGACTAAGGAAAATATTACCGATAGCGCCATCAGAAGATTGTTATTTGATGCGGGCGAAGATATTGACTCTCTAATGATGCTTTGTAATGCGGATATTACTAGTAAAAACAAGGTAAAAGTTCGTCGTTACATGCAAAATTTTGAATTGGTCAGAAAGCGCATGGAAGAAGTCGAGGAAAAAGATCGTATTCGAAATTGGCAACCGCCGATTAGTGGAGAGTTGATAATGAATGTATTTGCATTATCACCATCACGTGAAGTTGGTACGATTAAAGATGCTATACGTGAGGCAATTTTAGATGGTATTATTCCAAATAAGTATGAAGAAGCTTTTCAATTTATGTTGGAAAAAGGAAAAGAATTAGGTTTGACTCCAGTGCAAGCATTTGTCATTGGATAGCATTCACCCATAAAAAATAAGAAAGTGGCAGAATTAAAATTTAGAGTTTATTTAGAAGAAGACGATTCGATATATAGGGATGTGATCATTTTGCACAATCAAACCTTTTTGGATTTAAATAATATTATTTTAAAAGCATACGAATTTGATAGCAAATTTGAATCTACGTTTTATCGAAGCAATGATCAATGGCTAGAAGGACGTGAGATTACCAAGGAAAAATATGATAAATCTTATCGTGCGGATCCTTTAATCATGGCGGACACGACTATTGGAAGTGAGATTTTGGAAACCAATCAAAAGTTCAAATATGTGTATGATTTTACCAAACATTGGGCTTTTTTGATTGAATTGATAAAAATAACGAAAGAAATTAGTAGTAAAATTACCTATCCAGCAGTGGCTCGTTTGGAAGGAATTGGACCGCAACAATATGGTACAAAAAGCCTTTTGGGAGACAAATTTTTAGATATTGAAGAGAAATATGATCTCAAAGGTGATGCCGAAGGTTTTGGTTCTGAAAATGAAGATGGCGTTTCTGATGAAGGAGGTGAGGATAGTTTTGATGATGGTGGAGATGATTTTTAGTTTTAATTCATTTAAATAAATATATTGCTGCCTTATGTACGTAGAGCAACAAGTAAAGGAATTACAAAAAGATACTTTAGAATTATTAGCAAATACAGCGCATTTAGATGTAGACAAGCTGCCCCTTTTACGGGCAGTTTTGCATTTTCATGAAAATCGTTATTACGTATTGGACAATCCTTTGATTTCGGATACGGAATACGATATGCTGTATAAAGCTCTAGAACGTATCGAAAAGGAACATCCGGAATTGATAACTCCTGATTCTCCTACACAGCGTGTCGGGAAGGAATTGTCGGGGGATTTTCAGACAGTAGATCATTTGGTGCCGATGCTTTCTTTGAGCAATTCCTACAACGCGGAAGATTTAAAAGATTGGGATGAGCGTGTGCGTGAAAAGAACGTATCCGAATTGAAATATTGCGTCGAACCCAAATTTGACGGAGCAGGCATTTCCCTTATTTATGAAAATGATTATCTCGTACGTGGTGCGACACGTGGCGATGGTGTGCAAGGGGATGATATTACCACCAATATCAAACAGATTAAATCCATTCCGCTATCTGCGCCATTTTCCAAATATGGTATCCAACAAATTGAAATTCGCGGTGAAGTTTTGATGTTCAAAGAATCTTTCAAAAAATACAATCAATCTCTAGCCGAACAAGGGCAAGCTATTTTAGCGAATCCGAGAAATGCAGCTAGTGGGACGATTCGTATGAAAGATCCTGCAATTGTAGGTAAAAGAAATTTGTCTGCTTATTTGTACTATGTCAGTGACTATACTTTGATTGACGAAAATGTTCCTTTAGATGAACATTTGAAATCTCAATCAGGTTGTTTGCAGATGCTTTGGGATTGCGGATTTCTTTCTCCTGTAAAGCAAATTCAGGTATATAGTTCGATTGAAGATGTTGTCAAACATGTACATGATTTTGAGGAGATGCGAGACACTTTGCCATTTGAAATTGATGGTATGGTAATCAAAGTGGACAATATCGAAACGCAAGAATTTCTTGGTAGCACTTCACATCATCCGCGGTGGGCAATGGCTTTTAAGTTTAAAGCACGTCAAGCGACAAGCCATTTGCGTGAAGTTATTTTCCAAGTTGGTAGGACAGGAGCGATTACTCCTGTTGCAAAAATTGATCCAGTGGCAATTGGCGGCGTGACGGTTTCGTCTGTTTCTTTGTTTAATGAAGATATTATCAAGGAAAAAGATTTGAAAATAAATGATACCGTTTTGGTAGAACGTGCGGCAGATGTAATTCCTTATATTGTTAAATCTCAGGCAGAATTAAGAGATGGTACGGAAACTGAAATCGTATTTCCTACGCATTGTCCTGTTTGTAATTCTGAGTTGATCAAGCCTGAAGGAGAAAGTGTTTGGCGTTGTGTCAATCCCAATTGTGAAGCGCAAGTTTTGGAAAAAATTATTCATTTCGGTAGTAAAGACGCTATGGACATTCGCAATCTAGGAGATGCTTTAGTACGCAAATTTTTTAGTTTGGGTTTATTGAAAGACATTCCAGGGATTTATAGTTTGGACTATGAAGCCATTGGTAATCTGCCAGGGTTTGGAAAAAGATCGGTAGAAAATTTACAAACCGCCATTGAGGCGAGTAAAAGTCAAACTTTAAATAGATTGATTTACGCTTTGGGAATTCGCTACGTAGGTGAAACAACGGCTAAAACATTGGCAAATAAAATCACCAATCTTTGGGATTTAAAAAATTATAGTTCGGAGGAATTAATGGC
This sequence comes from Rhizosphaericola mali, assembly GCF_004337365.2. Lineage (GTDB taxonomy): Bacteria > Bacteroidota > Bacteroidia > Chitinophagales > Chitinophagaceae > Rhizosphaericola > Rhizosphaericola mali. The sequence continues at coordinate 795,273 of NZ_CP044016.1, forward strand.
ATTGGAGGATATTGGTCCTAAAGTGGCCAAAGGAATCCAAGACTTTTTTGCTATACCTGAATCAATTGAAATGTTGACAAGATTGGAAGCTGTTGGCGTTTCATTTGCCAATCAAAAGAAAAGCGGCGTAGCCGAGGGCGAAGATGTTTTACACGGACAAAGCTTTCTATTTACGGGTTCTTTAACCAAATTTAAAAGGAGTGAAGCGGAAACATTAGTTGAGTCTCGTGGTGGAAAAATATTAAGTGGTGTAAGTTCCAAATTGAATTATCTAGTAGTTGGTGAAGATGCGGGAAGTAAATTGGAAAAAGCCAAGAAACTCAATACCGTCAAGATCTTATCAGAGGATGAATTTTTAGCTATGACTCAATTATAGTCTTATAACAACTATTTGGCGTAACCAAGACGCCAATAGTTGTTGTTTAATAATTTATCCAAAGTTCTGAGTCCTTCATCTTCGTTGCGCTTAATGATATTTTTTAATAATACTTCGTGTAGACCATGAACTAAAGCAAAATGAGAAATATTTCCCTGATCTCTATTTTGAAAATATTCTCTTAATCTTATTGTAAAATATCGATATTGTTCTTCCAATATCTGATTGTGTGTCGCCTTTGCAATACCCACGTGAAATCGAATGTCCGCGTCTAATGCTTGTTGAAACCTACCTGCTAAAGTTGAATTTTTTCTATCCGTAAGCGCCTCTGTAATCTCGATAATATCATTGGCATTCCTATACTTAATAGCCTGTATTAAGATTTCTTTTTCTAGTAAATATCTTACATCATTCACTTCCTTTAATCGCAATCGATTCATACGAATATCATCCGTCACATTTCGCTCTATTTGCAAATTTACAAATGTGCCAGAGCCTCTTTTTACAGTCAGTATTCCTACATTTTCAAGTGTTTTTACAGCCTCTCTTATCGTAGATCTTCCAGCACCATATAATTTCATTAATTCGGGTTCCGTAGGGATTTTGTTTCCGGGCTTGTAAACTCCAAATGTCAAATCATCTTGTAATTTCTTTATTATTTTTTCGGTAAGCGTATTTTTTATAATCATTTAAGCAGAAATATGGTTTAAACATCTGATGAATTTAGAACTATTATTTATAGTTTGAGATTCATTTTAGAGCGTAAATAAACGAAAAAAAAGTTAATTGGTATGATGAATTGACGTTTATATGACAAATAAAAGACATTTGCAATTCTTTAACTTTTGGATCTCCTACTACATTTGCAACCGCCATACCTAACTGATCGTGGCAATATATTATCCTATATTCTTATACTCAATATGAAAAAAAAATTATTTCTTGTCTTTTGTAGTTTCTCTGCTATCGTTGCTTATGCGCAGAAAAATACTATAAAAGGAATTGTAAAAGACTCTGCCGATCAACACATATTGATCGGTGCCGTCGTTGAAAATGAAACAACCCATACTAAAAAACTAACTAATGCAGATGGGCATTTTTTGTTGAATGGACAACCTGGCGATAAGTTAAAAATAACATTCATAGGCTATTCTACTAAGGAGATAACTATAGAAAATAATCAACCTTTCTATGAAGTTTATTTGCCTACTAATAATGAATCTTTATCTGATGTAGTTGTTACTGGCGCTTTTGGACTAAAATATAGTGCTAAAGAAATGGGTGTTTCCGTGGCTACGGTTTCTGGTAAGTCTGTAAATAATACAAAAGTAATTAATCCTTTACAAGGGTTACAAGCTAAGGTTGCAGGACTTCAAATTAATATGTTTGATGCGAGTGTGAATCCTCAAGTGAGAGTTACCTTACGTGGTGCTCGTAATATTGATGATGGGAAAAATGAACCATTATTCGTAGTTGATGGAGTCCCTTTGCCTAGTATAACGCAGTACAATCCACAGTCTCAAGGATCCACTAGAGATGCCTCTGCAATTACCTCTCTTAACCCAAATGATATAGAAAGTATTACAGTATTAAAAGGTGCAAATGCCGCTGCCGTATATGGTTCTCAAGGTGTTAATGGTGTAATCATAGTAACTACTAAACACGGTTCTAAAGGTGCTGGAAGGATTAATTTTACACACTCCACTACATTCGATAAAGTAGGTTGGTTGCCAAAATTTCAAGAAGAATTTGGTGGCGGATGGAATGGCGTATATCAACCTTACGAAACAAGATCTTGGGGGGCGAAATATGATGGCTCAACAGTAAACGTAGGTCCAATATTACCAGATGGAACACAATGGCAATTAAAATATTCTCCCATCAAAAATCAAAAATCTCAATTTTTCAATACTGGTATTACCAATCAAGAAAGTCTTTCCCTCTCTGGTGGAGACGATAAATCTAGCTACTACCTTTCTGGACAATATGCCGATGTAGAAGGTGTGATTCCTCACGATAATAATAAGAAAACCAATTTTCGTTTTAGTGGCAGTCGTAAATTTGGCAAGTTATTGTCCTCTTATTCGGTTTCTTATTCACAAATGAATGTGAGTACGACGACGTCTGAGCCTTGGAATAATGTAAGGAATCTTCCATTATACATTCCTATTAAGGATTTAAAAGACTATAAAAATCCAACAAAGTATTATGCTCACCCAGAGTATTATTTTGCGAGTAATTCTATCAATCCATATTGGGGATTGGACAATATGCGTCAAGATGCAAGACAGGAAAATATCAATGGTAACGTTTCATTTGAATATCCAATTACATCTTGGTTTAAAGCTATTTACAGACTTGGTTTTACTTCTGTTAATTCTAAATTACATGCTTTTAATGCGAAAGTGGATAATTCTGCCATTCCATATACTTATTATGATGCGGATGGTAAACTACAAACATTAAAACTGACTAATGGAACTTTTGGTCCAAGGTTGAGTGCTGCGGGAAGTGTACAAGAAGGTACGACTTCTGATCAGCAATTAAATAGTGATTTGTTACTACAATTTACGAAGACATTTAAGAAGTTTAGTACTAGACTTTTATTAGGTCAAAATTATCAAGATCAAAAAAGTTCGGAAGGTAGTACTTCTGCAAGTGCTTTGAATATGCCTGAGGTGTACAATCTTTCCAATGCTGTAGGGAATTTATCAGGTAATTTTAATTCCTATCATCAACGTCGGTATTCCTTTTTTGGTGAATTTATGGTAGGTTATGATAATTATTTGTTCTTAACATTAAACGGACGTCAAGAGAATGTTTCCGTTTTAAGTCCAGATAATAGAAGTTATTTCTATCCTGGTGCGAACCTATCTTTTGTTTTTACGAATGCCTTTCCTGAATTGAAAAATTCAATACTATCTTATGGAAAAGTGTACGGATCTTGGAGTAAGACTGCCAATTCATTCGTTGATCCATATCGCTTACAAAATGTGTATTCTCAAGTTGCAGGATTTCCTTTTGGAAATCTAAATGGTACGCAAATAACTACAACGAATGCAAATCCTGATCTTAAACCTGAATTTGTTTATAGTTGGGAGACTGGTATGCAATTGGGATTTTGGAAAGATAGGATTCGTTTTGAAGCCACTTATGCGCATGCGGACTCAAGAGATCAAATTATGGAAATATCTTCTTCTGCAGCGAGCGGATTTCTTTCAACATTTACCAATGCTGCTAGGATGAGGAGTAAATCGATAGAACTAAATTTACAAGCGGATCTTATACGTAATGAAACTTGGTTATGGACCATTGGTGCCAATTATACGCACAATGATAATACAGTAGTAAGTATTGCAGGAAATGAGGCGATGATTAATCAATGGAAAGGTTTGTATATCGTGCCAGGACAAAGATATCCGACTTATGAAATGCCTGCATACGAAACAGATCCACAAGGAAGAACTGTAGTGAATGCAACCACAGGAATTCCAATACAGTCGTCCGAATTGAAAAATATGGGTACATCCCAACCTGTGCATATGTTGGGAGTAAATACATCTATTACCTATAAAAATATTACATTCTCTGCCTTGGTGGATGCTAGATGGGGAAGTAACTATTATACTGCAGCAGCAGAAAATACAACGGCTCAAGGTTTAGCACCTATCACATCATCTTATGATAGAGGTAAATTTATTTATCCAAATTCCGTCATTAAAAATGCGGATGGTACTTATTCTGAAAATACAACCGAAGCTACATCTGACTATAATTTCTGGAATACTTACAAGAGTGTGTTAAGTAATAACGTATTCAATGGTAAATATATTAAACTAAGAGAATTAAATATTACGTATAGTTTTCCTGCTAAATGGCTTGGTGGACAGACGATGATCAAAGGCGTGAGTGTCTCTGCCGTTGCTAGAAATTTAATTAATATAAGAGCGAAAGATAATATTTGGGGAGAACCTGAAAATATATATCAAAGTGGCGTTGGATTTAGTGGTTGGAGAACCTTGCCATCTACGCGCACTTATGGTTTTAGTGTAAGTGTTAATCTTTAATTCATACTCAATTAACTCACTTATTTATTCTACTATAATGAAAAATAAAATTATTTACACTGCAATATTGGGTAGTTTGCTATCACTTTCCTCTTGTGTAAAATCTTTGGATATAAATGATAATCCAAATGCAATATCTTCTTTTACCAATGATAATCAACTAGCAGGAACATTATTGACCTCTGCAAGATTAGAATCCACTACGTTGAATGAACTAGGGAGTTTTTGGGGTGGATATTGGGCTAAAGCGTCAGATATTGCAGGAACATCTTCTGGTGCAACACAGTCTAGTTTGGATATGACGGTTAATTACACGATTGTCAATTCATTTGCCAATAGCATTTGGGAAAATCAATATTTGACTATTTATAACTTTCAATTACTTTACAATCAAGCAAAAGAAGGCGCTCCCGCTTATGCAGGTATTGCCGACATTATTCAGGGAATGCATTATATGCAGATCGCAGATTATTATAATAATGTTCCATTTTCTAATTCATTAATTCCGACCAATACGACGCCTACTTACGATAAAGGTTTGGATGTATATGAAAATGCCATTAATAAAATATCAGAAGGGATTGACTTGATAAAAAGTGCTGGTAGTGTCAATATTCCTACAATTAGCGATATTTTGTTTAAAGGTGATATGAATAAATGGATTCAATTGGCCAATACGATCAAATTAAGAGGCTTGTTGCAACTGAGTAATGTCTCTGCGGCCTCTTCTTTTATAACTTCAGAAATCACAAAAATTACTCAAGAGGGTAGTGGATTCCTTACTACAGATGCGTTGTTAAATCCTGGATTTTCCAAAAATGCAAACCAACAAAATCCTTTTTGGGATACGTACTATATGAATTATTCTGGTAATATAACTACCATGTATAATGCAGTAAGACCTACGAAATTTTTAGTAGCCAAATACAATAGTTATAATGATCCAAGAGCAAAAAATATATATAATCTAATCACCAATGATATAGTTGGTGTGCAATTGGGTACGAGTTCTACAGATCAAACCTCTACAAAATCTAGTTCATTTAAAGTCGGAGGAGTTCTGAAATCGGCAACAGCTAGTGCTCTTTATTTTTCGGCTGCGGAAAGTTATTTTTTGCAATCAGAAGCAATTTACAGAGGCTGGATTACAGGTTCGTTATCTAGTTCTTTTAAATCTGCGATTAGTTCATCTATGAATTATATTGGCGTAAGTGCAGCTGATCAAAATTCTTATTTAAGTCAATCAATTTTAGATATTGATGCTAGTAGCGATAAGTTAGGGTTGTTGATTGATCAGAAATGGTTGGCACTGAATAGCATTGATGGACATGCGGCATTTAATGATTATAGACGACTTTCTTTACCCAAAGATTTACCTGGTTCTATTTCTTATGATGCTACAGGAAAATCACATCCGAATAGATTGTTATATCCAACATCCGAACAAAGCGTTAATAAAGCAAATGTGGATGCCGAGGGAAATATTGATCCTTTTACGAATAAAATATTCTGGCAATAATCAAAAAATTAAAGCAATTTTACAAAAGGAATGCATCAATCAATGCATTCCTTCATTTATTTTAATTAAGAATGAAAAATAAACTTTTTAGAAACATTCATCTTTATCTCGGTCTGATTTCCGGATTGATATTTTTTACCCAATGCATTACTGGATTATTGCTTGTTTTCCAAGATGAAATGGAAAATACCATGTACAAACATGAGCGTTTTGTTCAATCTAAAACGCAAATGTTGCCTTTGGCCCAATTGAGCAATACTGTACAATCAACGTATGCAGACAAGAAAATTAATTTGGTAAAAATGTACGCGGACGCAGATCGTTCTTACGAATTTACCCTTTCTCCAAAAGTAAATAAAGAAGAAAAATCGGTTGCGAAAAAGCCAGAAGGAGCAAAAGAGGATAAAAAGAAAAGCTCAGAAACTGCCTATGTAAATCCCTATACTGGTGAAATTTTAGCAATCAATAAGGGACATAAAGATAATTTTTTTGGAACTATATTGTCGATTCATCGAACTTTATTGGTAGATAAAATAGGAAAGACCATTTTGGGTATTTCGACATTATTTACTTTCGGAATTTTGATTACAGGAATTATTCTTTGGTGGCCAAAATCCAAGAAAGTACTAAAAACTAGGCTCAAAATAAAAACGGATGCGCATTGGAAAAGGGTAACTTTTGATTTGCATGTTGTTTTAGGATTTTATGCTTCTTTTTTCTTATTGATGATAGTCGTGACAAGTATGCCTTGGTCTTTTAAATGGGTAAATGATCATTTATACGTTTGGACAAATTCCTCTCCCAAAATGGCTGAAGCGCCAATCATTGCAAAAGACACTTCTCATGTAAAAGAGAAAAAAAATATGCTTTGGGATGTATATTTAGCCAATGCAAAAAAATATTATCCTAATGTTAAATATTGGCAGATATCCCTGCCAACGAAAAAACAAAATGTCGTAGCGATTACTGTTCCGAGTAGGGTGCCTTTACATAGCAATGCCTTTGATAATTTGTATTTGAATCCTAAAGACGGAGCGACCATTCAAGAAAATAGATATCAAGAAACGCCCGCTGGCTGGAAGATTAGACGGTATCTGAAGCCCTTGCATACATTTGCCATCGGCGGTATTCCTACAAAAATTTTGGGTTTTATATTTATGATTATTGCTGCAAGTTTTCCAATTACGGGTGTTATGATGTGGATCAATCGGCAACCCAAAAAGAAGAAAACCGCTTAGGCGTACAAACTAGCTTTTTGAAAAAAGCAAAAAAATGGATAACATTGCGGAACTTTTTATTAAAATTGAATAATCATGAGCGAAATTCTTGACATACACGCAAGACAAATTTTGGATAGCCGTGGCAATCCGACAGTTGAAGTTGATATCGTAACAGAGAGCGGTGCGTTTGGCCGTGCAGCAGTTCCTTCTGGAGCTTCTACAGGTGTTCATGAAGCAGTAGAATTACGTGACGGCGACAAAGCTGTTTACCAAGGTAAAGGCGTATTGAAAGCTGTAGAAAATATAAATGAAATCATCGCTAAAGAATTGAAAGGTTTTGAGGTGAGCGACCAAGTGGGATTGGATAGAGCTTTGTTGGCTTTAGATGGTACAGAAAATAAAGGAAAATTAGGCGCAAATGCATTATTGGCTGTTTCATTAGCTGCTGCAAAAGCTGCTGCGGAAGAAGCTGGTTTGCCTTTGTATCGTTATGTTGGTGGTGTGAATGCTACAACATTACCTATTCCATTAATGAACATTTTGAATGGTGGTGTTCACGCGGATAATAAAATTGATTTCCAAGAATTTATGATCGTTCCTCACGGTGCGTCTTCTTTTTCAGAAGCATTACGTTGGGGTACAGATGTTTTCCATACATTGAAAAGAGTATTGAAGAAAAAAGGTTTCAGTACCAATGTAGGTGACGAAGGTGGTTTTGCTCCTGATATGCAAAGCAACGAAGAAGCTATCCAAACTGTATTGGAAGCAATCACTGCTGCTGGATACAAACCAGGTGAACAAATCTCCATCGCTTTGGATGCAGCTAGCTCTGAAATGTTCAAAGATGGTAAATATGTATTCTATAAAAGTTCTAAAGAAGCTATTTCAGCAGATGAAATGGTCGCTTTCTGGACGGATTGGGTAAATAAATATCCTATCGTTTCTATCGAAGACGGTATGGCCGAAGATGATTGGGATGGTTGGAAAAAATTAACTGATGCAATTGGCGATAAAGTTCAATTGGTGGGTGATGATTTATTCGTAACGAATCCTTCTATCTTGGCTCGTGGTATCGAAAATGAAGTGGCTAATAGCATTTTGATTAAAGTAAACCAAATTGGTACTTTGACTGAAACTATCCAAGCGGTACAATTAGCACAAAGAAATAAATATACAACTATCATGAGTCACAGAAGTGGTGAGACTGAGGACACTACTATCGCTGACTTGGCGGTTGCATTGAATTGTGGTCAGATCAAAACAGGATCTGCTAGTCGTACAGATCGTATGGCAAAATACAACCAATTGATCCGTATCGAAGAACAATTAGGTTTGGATGGTGTATTTCCAAAAGATATCTTTTAAGAATTTAGATTAAAATCTCAAATAGATTTATTTTTAGACCTCTTCTTTAAACAGAAGAGGTTTTTTTATGGAAAATAAGGACAACTCGCAAGATAAAGACTACATCATCCCACTCCGATATCGCAAGATGGAAAATCTCCATATTGTCTTTTGGTTATTTAAAGATATTTCATGGTGCTTAACGATTAAATGGTTAGGCATTTTAATGATTATTCCTACTTTGGCTATTGCGATGGTCATTGCTTGGCGTACCAGACAATATATGAGCGAGTTGTGTCACAATCTGGCAATCACAGTATGGATTATGGCCAACAGTTATTGGATGCTAAGTGAATTTTTCGGTTTTGATACTAAAATTATTATTGGTAAGATTACGTATAAAGAATTGGCTTTGATTCCATTTTTTACTGGAGTATTGATTCTTGCATTTTATTATTTAATTTGGTATCCAAAACATAAAACCGACTATTGATAATTGCAAATAAATGAAAGTAATCTTTTACCTAATTGTTTTCTTTTTAAGTGTGCAGATTGCGCGTAGTCAAGTTTTTGGTGGTAATCCTTTCCACGTAAATTGGCATCAAGTGCACAATCCTTATGCGCGTATAATTTATCCTGATGGGCAAGATTCTGCGGCGCAATTGGTGTCTAATTTGATCCGTTGGCAAGGAAAATATGACACATCTACCATTGGTTCTATTTCAAAAAAAATTGATATTGTGCTCCAACCAGATGTCGTTTATTCCAATGGATATGTGCAATTGGGACCCTTTCGAAGTGAATTTTACTTGATGCCGTCGCTTTCGGGTTTTGAATTAGGTAGTCAAAATTGGACCTCTAATTTGGCTGTACATGAGTTCAGACACGTATTGCAATACAATAATTTCAATGTCGGTTTGTCCAAATTTGTAGGCAAAATTTTCGGACAAGATGGTCGTGATCTTGCCAATGCGATGAGTGTACCCAATTGGTTTTTTGAGGGTGATGCTGTGTATAATGAAACCAAACTAAGTGGACAGGGTAGAGGACGTTTACCATTGTTTATGAATGATTTTTATAGTTTGTATTTAGGTAAAAAGCACTATAATTATCAGCAATTACGTAATGGCTCTTATATCAAATATGTTCCCAATCATTATCCATTGGGATATTTGTTAGTAGGTTATGGTTATCAAAAATATGGAGAGGATTTTTGGAAAAATGTAACCAAAGACGCCGCAGCATACAAGCCTTTATTTTATCCTTTACAAAATGCAGTGAAAAAATATGCAGGTGTAGATTTTGATCAATTTGTACAAAATGCGTTTTCTTATTATCAATCGCAATGGGATTCTGTAATGCCTTCGGGACGATTTGTGCAAATGCAAAAAAAATGGCAAATTGATAATGCGCAATATCTTCAAAATGAAAATAACAACATTTTTTATGTAAAAACAAGTTACAAGCATTTGCCTAGTTTCTATACGATGGATTCTAATTTTCAAGAAATGAAAATCAAAGTACAATCCATTACCTATGACAATTATTTTTCTACCAATGGTAAACAAATCGTTTATGCTGCGCGCGTACCCAATATTCGCTGGGGCAATGTAGAATATTCCGATATAAAAGTTTTGGATATTGCTTCGAAAAAGGAAAAGTATTTGACTAAAAAGACGCGTTATTTTACGCCAGATATTGATAAGGAAGGAAACGAAATCGCTGCAGTATCTATCAATACGAATCAACAAAGTCAATTAGTTGTGTTGGATAATCATGGGAAAATATTGTCTAAGCATGATGCAGCTAAAAATCATATTTATAGTTTCCCAAAATTTTCCCCAATCGACCATTCCATATTTGTATTTGAAAGAGATTTTGATGGAAAAATGCGTTTGGTTCAATTTTCAGATGATTTGAAAACGGAAAAAGAATTGATTCCATTTGGTAATCGCATCATGGGATTTCCTTATTTTCAAAAAGAGAATTTTTTATTTACAGCAACGAGCGACGGAAAGGATGTTTTATTTTCCTACGATGTAAAGGATAAATCATCCAAACAAATATCGTCATTTCCAACGGGGATTTATGGTGGTGTGCAATGGAAAGATTCTGTTTTAGGTTCTGTTTTTACAGCGGATGGTTACCGATTGAGAATGATTCCTAAAGAAAGATATCCTACAACGAATTGGGCGAATGACACTTTCAAAATATTATATCTAAATGATTTTTCGGATAAATATAAAAATATAGTTGGCTTAGCTCAGGAAGATACTGCGACAGTTTCCAAATACGCCAGATTGACGCATCCATTTAATTTTCATAGTTTGCATCCAGAGTGGGATGATCCCAACTATACCTTATCCTACTATGGTAATAACGTTCTAAATACGGTACAATCTCAACTATACTATAACTATAATCGTACGGAAAAATTCAGTTCGCTTGGTGCGTCCGTTTATTATGGTGGCTGGTATGTAATGCCATTTATTGGTGTTAATACCAATATTAATCGACAAGTACGATATAATGATATTTCGGATACGATTTTTCGTTGGAATGATTATACCGCAAGTGCTGGACTGCAATTGCCACTCAATTTTTCCAGAGGAAGAATGTACAAATATTTGAATGTGAGCACGGTAATCAACTATAATCAAGTGGCGTGGAATGGTATCGCCAAAAATTATCTCAATAATCGTTCTTTCTATTATTTGAATAATACGATCAGTTTTCAGAGTTATAGTCAACAAGCTACACAAAATATTTATCCAAGATTGGGATATGTTGTATCGGCCAATTATCGCTCTGGCTTGAATCTAAAAAGTTATCAATGGGTATTTAATTCTTCTTTGTATTTGCCAGGTTTGATGACTAATCATAATTTGGTGGTAAATGCTGCCTATTCGCTGAGAGATACGCTAGGTAATTATTTATTTAGTAATATATTTCCGTTTTCTAGAGGTTATCAAGTTGTCAATTTTCCAAGAATGTGGAAGGTGTCTGGTAATTATCATTTACCCTTATTTTATCCAGATTGGGGATATAAAAATATCGTGTATTTCCAACGAATCCGAGGCAATCTATTCTATGACTATACAGAAGTGAAAAGTTTGCGAACAAAATATGTTTATCATTTTCGTACTATTGGAAGTGAAATTTATTTCGATACAAAATGGTGGAATCAAGAAGCAGTAACTTTCGGAATTCGATATTCTTACATGCAAGATCACAAATTGTTAGGGACCGGTCCGAGTCGTTGGGAAATTATTTTACCTATAAATTTATTTGATTAAAATATTACGATAAATCAAATTGGACTAAAATAATATGCCATTTTTAGCCAAAAATTAAGTATATTTCCACCTAATCGAATTTAAATTGCTAGGTTAATAATGGAACTATACTATTCTTTTTCTGTACTCATTGTAGTCGCTTCTTTTTTCGCATATCTCAATTATCGCTTTTTAAAATTGCCAGCGACGATTGGTATCATGGTGATTGCGATGATTGTCTCTTTAGTGATGGCAACGCTTGGAGATCGTTTTTTTCCAAAAACTTTTTTTAAGTTCTTCAATTTGGTAAACCAATTTGATTTTACGGAAGTTTTGATGGGAGCGATGCTTAATTTTTTGCTATTTGCAGGAGGTATTCATGTCAATATTAATAATCTAAAAGCGGAAAAAGGGCCGATCATGATTTTCTCAACGGTGAGTGTGATTATTTCGGCATTTGTCGTAGCGTATATTGTTTATTATGTGTTTCCGTTGATTGGTTTGCATATACCATTTATCTATTGTTTACTATTCGGTGCATTGATCTCGCCTACAGATCCAGTTGCCGTATTAAGTATTTTAAAGCAAGCCAATGTCTCCAAATCCTTAGAGACCAAAGTCGCAGGGGAATCTTTATTTAACGATGGGATGTCGGTTGTAATGTTTGCGGTGATATTGCAATTGGCTCAAGGGGCGGAAATTGATTTAACCTTTAAAAATATTTGTTGGTTATTATTGAAAGAAGCAGGAGGTGGTTTGCTTTTGGGTGTATTATTGGGATGGGGCGCTTCGCGTGCGATGCGTAGAGTAGATGACTACAAAATTTCCGTATTGACGACGCTTTCTGTAGTAATGGGCGGTTACCTAATTGCTCATGCAATGCATATTTCTGGTCCATTGACGATGGTTGCGGCGGGTTTGTTTATGGGAAATTTCAATGTGAGATTCACGATGAAGTCCGAAACGCGCGATTATTTGAATAAGTTTTGGGAATTGATTGATGAGATTTTGAACTCGATTTTGTTTTTATATATTGGATTGCAACTTCTTTTAATGCCCAACTTATGGCATTATTGGGCGCCAGGCATTATATGTATTTTTGTAGTTTTATTTGCCCGATTAATATCAATTTGGATACCGACGAAGATTATTCCATTCAAAGAAAAATTTGGACCGCAAACTGTAAAAGTTTTGGTTTGGGGTGGTATACGTGGAGGCGTGTCCATTGCATTGGCACTTTCATTACCTGATGGACCTTGTCAAGGAATTATTATCGCGATAACATACGTAGTGGTAATTTTTTCCATTATAGTTCAAGGATTGACAATTGGTAAATTAGCGAAGAAAATGGAGGTGGAGTAAATCAAAATAAAATAAATAACTTGTTATGTTGAAGTTTCTATTTTCTATAATTATAGTATTAATATCAAATAATATACATGCTTAGTTTGATAATCAAACTTGGGTAAATAGTCAAGTTTTAAATTCAAAATTAAAGATTGAATTAGATAAAAATATTGCATTAGACTCACATTCTGATGTTTTTCAACAAGGATTGTTTTTTGTTTATTTTAAAACGGATGGTAAGAAAATTTCCGAAATAAATTTGGATTCTGCAGGTAGTTTAACTTCATTTGGAATGATTTTTCAAAGTACATTAAGTCAGTTATTGAAGTATAATTCTCTAATCTTACCAAGAAAAACAAAAACTGATTTCATATTACCAGTAATTTATAGTTATTGAAACAAATCCAAAAAGCCTTCAAGTGTTAAAGAAATCTTGGATGAATTACCTACGGTAAATATGGATTCTCTTATTTTAAATTCTCATGATATCCCATTTCAATTGAAGGAAAAGCAAATATTTAATATTCTTAAATTCAAACAGTTAGTAAATAGTCCAGTTAATATTTTACCCTTTTACTACTATTCTAATGTAAATTCAAAAGTTATATAAGCTACTATAACTAACTTAAACCCATAACTTTTTTAAGTCTTTCTTTTTTATTTCTAGCAATAGGAATTTCAAATCCTTCATTGATAAGTAAACGATCTCCATCTTGTTTGATCCAACTTTTTATATGTGTGAGATTAACAAGATAAGATTGGTGACATCTGAAAAAACCTTGATTTTCAAGTAATTCTTCGTATTCAAATATGGGTTTACTAGATGTGATTTTTGTATGATCTTGTAAATAAAGATGTGTGTAATTATTGTCAGACTTACAAAATAAAAGTTCTTTAGGATCTATAAAAATAGTTTCTCTGCTGCTATTGATGGCGATTTTGGATAATGCCTTTTGATTGATAGATAAAATCAAATTTTCCAATTTGCTATTGTTACTTTTATTCTCCAAATTTTTTGATGCTCGTTCAATTGCATTTTGCAGTTCGGAAATATTAATTGGTTTGAGTAAATAATCAATCGCTGAAAATCGAATCGCTTGTATAGCGAATTGATCAAATGCTGTTACAAAGATTACTTCAAACTGAGGATTGGCAAAGGATTTCAAAAGGTCGAATCCATTTTTATTGGGCATTTGAATATCCAGAAATATTAATTGTGGTTGTAATTCTTTTATTTTTAGAATAGCTTGATCCACATTTGGTGTGAAATCAAGGACGTTTACATTAGGACAATATTTTCGAATTAGAAGATGAAGATTCTCAATATTGCCTAATTCATCATCTACTATAATTGCGCTTATTGGGGGCATTTACATCCAGTTTTTAAATATTAATAGAATATTTGTACCATTTGAGGACGAATTTATTTGCAATAAAATCAGTTCTTCTTTAAACTCTTGGTTCATAAGCGCAATTCTCTTTTGCGTTAATTCTAGTCCAAACCCTTTTTCTATATTCATGGTGTCAAAACCGTAACCATTATCATTTATTTCAATGAAAATATCTTCTCCTTTTAGTTTGATAATTATGGAAATATTGCCTTGGATTTCTGTATTACTAAGGCCATGTTTGATTGCATTTTCAACAAAAGGTTGCAATAAAAATGGTGGAATATTTGTTTCAAATAGATTGATATTGGGATCAATTTGAATCGAATATTCAAATTGAGTTCGTAATTGTTCGAGTTGTACATAGTTCTGTAGATTTTTCAATTCAATTTCCAAAGGAATTTCTTTCAACTTACTTTCTTTTAAAGATTCACGTAATAATTGTCCGAAAGAGTATAAATATTGACTCGCTTTATCGATATCGCCCTTATTGATAATGCCTTGTATAGAATTTAGCGCGTTGAATGTAAAATGCGGATTTAATAATGCATATAGATTATCCAATTCATTTTCTGATTTTTTGGCTTTTGTTTTAATGGATTTTGCAAGTTTTTTTTGTTGAATATATTTAAAATAAAGTATGCCTAGAATGATCAATATAATTAACAATAGTAAAATTCCAATTAGAAATATTGGTGTTTTATACCAAGGTTGCTCAATAAGGAAATTTATATTTAATATTTCCGCTTTCTGTCGAGATAATCTAATTTGTAAATTGTAGAATCCAGGATTTAAATCTTTTAAAATGATATTATTGTTATTGTAATCATTTGTTTTCCATTTATTTATATTTTCCCCGTTTTTGTAGAGTGTATATTCTAAAGCCTTTTTTTCGTATATTTTAGTATCTAGCTGAAGCCAAAGATTATTTTCTTTATCAGACATTTTTATGGTGTCTTTAAGATTCAAATGAGTATTGTTCTCCTCTATTGTTAAATTTTTTGATGCTATTTTTTCAAAAAGATTTGCATTATTAGAAGACGCGAAAAAAGAAATTTTTGGTTTAATCTTCTGATAATATATAATAGTTGAAGTGATTATTTGATGAGTTTTATTTCTGAGAAGGAAAACAAGATAATTTCCCAATTTAGGTGTATACCCATCTGACATACCTACACCAACACCCATATTTCCAATTGCTTCATTTGTAAAATTTGTAAATTTTTTCCAAGGTGTAATGATTTTCTTATTATTCACTAAAACTTCGTATTCATAACTATTGTCGAAAATCTTATTTACAATCGGAGAGAGAAAATACACCTTTGACGTATCGTAAACGAAAAATAAAGGAGAAACCTCTGCAATACTAGAATCAATATTCAATTTTTCTTGAGGATTCCAATTGGAATAACCTGCTTCTTTCCGCTCGAAATTGTCATAAGTTCCATTGTAAGGAATAGCAACAGTTACGAAACCTAATTCAGATGTTGAATAATTTGACCAATTAATCTGTGCATTTAATTCTGCCGTAGTAATAGCAAGTAGTAATATCAGTAATATTTTTTTCATAGTGTAAATCTATTTACTGATGACCTGTTTTTAGTTCACTAATGTGAATCCTGTCAACTGTGTTGTGAATCCGACAGCAAGTTATAATTAGGTTTATTCTCTCGCTATTTTCTCTTGATATTCCGTAGTTATGCTTTCTATGAGATCCTGATATCCTTTTTGATCTCTGAAAACGTTTGGTGTATACACCTTGTTTTTGTGATATTTTTTATGCAAATCAAATTGGCTTGCATGTGCGGCAAACCATAAGTCAAATTGCAAATTCTTCATCGTATCCATCGTATATCTATAGTCGTTTTGAATAGTAGGATAGGAGGTGATTTCCTTAAATTTTTTATTCGTAATGATTGTTGGAATATTTGCTAATAATACTTTATAAGATTTACCATTTGCCCGAATAGTCATAAGAAAACTACAAGATCCTTTGGTATGTCCAGGATGATGTAACATTATCAATTGCGTATTTCCTAATTGGATGGTATCTAGATTTTTGAGAAGTTTGTCTGGTTGGACTGGCAAAAAACTTTCGCCTAAATAATTCATTTCGTAATCCGTCTTTCCGCCAGATTTTAAAACGTCTGCATCCGCGGAATCAACATAAAATTGAGCACCTGTTTCTATTTTCATGGCTGCCATTGCCCCAACATGATCATAATGCACTTGATTGGTTAATAGGATTTTGATTTTTTTGTAATCCAAACCAAGTGATGCAATATTTTTTTTAAGCATCGGAAAGCAAGACGCTACTCCTGTATTGACGAGAATATAACCATGATCAGTGGTAATTAAATAAGATGCCAAATCAGAAGTGCCTACATAATACAAATTGCCTACTATCTTAAACGGAGGAAATGCCTGTGTCCATTCTTTATTTGGAACTGGTTGATTTATTTTTTGAGCATGTGCGACATCGACATCAAAAAGTATTAAAAATACCAATATTACGATGTAAAATGTCTTTTGCAAATCGGGCTATGTTTTTGTAAAATGTAATTATCTTGTATTATTACCAATCCTTTTCAGGTTGTTTTGTTTGTTGATTTTGCTTTTGTAATTTCTTTTGCAAATCTTTTTCTTGATCTCTTAATTGATTGAGCAATTGATCCATTTGCTTCTTGTTTTCTTGCTCTTTAGGAGATTGTTGTTGTTTTTTATCCTGATCGTTTTTTGGTTGGTTTTGTTTGTTCTGATCTTTATTTTGTTGATTTTGCTTTTGATTTTGTTTTTGTTCGTTTAGTGCTTTTTGCAAATTTTCTCTTGCCTCTTGATCATTGGGTGCACGACGCAACGTATTTTTGAAAGCGTCAATTGCTTCTTTCAATTTTTTAGATTTTACATCTGCCACACCATCATTGTAATAGGAATTTGCTTGAATATTTTTATTCCCCTTCTTTGCTAATTGCTGATAGATTTCAGAAGCTTTTTCTTCTTGCTTTTGTTTTTCCAAAGCATTGGCAAGATTGTATTTTGCCGTTTGATTATTAGGAACAATTTTCAATGCATTTTCGTACGCAGCAGCAGCTTGTTTGTATTTCCCTGCTTGATACAACTTATTTCCTTGCGCAATTTGCTTATTTCCTTTTTGTGCAAAAGAAACTTGGCTCATCGCCAATAATAAACATCCAAATAGAACTATATATTTCAAGATAAACTCCTTTTTCTTTCGGGAATAAACAATTCTATCACCAACAACAATATTGCCAACGCAATCAAATAAGGGAAAAAGTCGGTGAAGTTCTTCCTTCCGGGCATTTTTCCTGTTTCGATTAATTTTTTGTCCATGTTATTGATAGCTGTGGCAATTTCTCTTGGTGCTTGTAGATTATTATCTAGAAGATAGTACTGACCGCCAGTAGCTTTCGCAATATTTTGTAATTCCTTCTGATTTAATTTTGAAATAACAGGTTGACCATTTTTGTCCAATTTTACATCATTAGATCCAGGTTCTGTAATTGTCGAACCTTCTGCCGTACCTACGCCAATCGTGTAAACGACGACTCCACTATTTTTCAAAGTTTTTAAAGCATCATCTGTTTTAGGGTCATGATCTTCCCCATCAGAAATCAAAACAATCGCTTTGTATTTTTTTTCTCCAGTATTAAATGCTTGATTGCAAACGGTTAATGCATCTCCGATTTCGGTTCCTTGTAGCGGAATAATATCCGGATTAGCATTGTCGGCATACATTTGCGCTGCACCAATATCGTCCGTCAAAGGCATTTGCAAAATGGATTGACCTGCAAAAACAACCATTCCTAATCTATTATCACCCAATTGATCAATGAGTGCACTAATTACTTGTTTAGCTTTATCCAAACGAGTAGGTTTGATATCGCTACTTAACATACTTTTACTCACATCCAAAGCGACCATAACGTCGACACCCGCTTTTTTTTCTCCAGCACCATCTTTTGGTTTTTGAAGATTAATTGCTGCGAATATGAGTAAAAGGATAGCAATTGTGCCCACGATAAACTTTATCTGGAAGTTTTTTGCAGAATAATTTCTAATAAGCTTGGCAACGAGTCGGTGTGATCCGAGTTTTTGGATAATATTCTTTTTCCTTTTTACAGCAAGGATAAATATCCAAATCAATGGAATGAATATCAACAGCCACCAAAAATAATCCGTATTTTCAAAAGAGATCATGTTGTATTTAGGTATGGTTCAAATCTACTCGCAAAATCCTACAATAGCAAGAGATAAAATTTATTTTAACATCTTGTATCTTAATTCGTGCCAATTATTTGTCGCCTTTGAAAAGACCTTCGTTGTTTAAGATATCATTTAATATTTTCAATCTTGTTGCAGAAATATCTTTTCCAGGTTGACCCTCAATATTCAAAACAAAGAAATAAGGATGTTTATTTTCTTCGATCCACCCAACAACCCAACCGATAGGTCTGCCATTATCAAATCCCAAACCTGTTTTGTATGCTAAAATATAATTGGAGTTTTGTTGTTGCACCATCACTTTTTTGACAATATTAATCGTTCTTTTTTGAAAAGGTAATTGCTCAAAATATAATCTTTTTACCAAACCTAATTGTTCGTCAGCAGTAATTTTTAAGGAATTATCTAACCAAAATGTGTCGATTTTTGAAGTGATTTTAGTGGATCCATAATGCAAAGTATCTAACCAATTTTGCATTGTATCTTTTCCAATCCTTCTTGCTACTTCTTGGTAATAAGGAACTGCAGAGACTTTGAATGCTTGTTCCATAGTCAAGTCTTTGTCCCATTCCGGACGGCGATGAATACCATCCCATTTGATAATCATTCTTTCATTGTCAATCGCTCCAGTTTCGATACCGATAAGTGAATTGACAATTTTAAATGTAGATGCAGGCAAATATGCAGAATCTTTGTATCTATCTAAATCATAGATATCAAATTGGTCATGTCCATTGTCGTACAAAGCAAAAGAACCTTCTACACCATTGTCTTTAAAATATTTACTCCATTCATCTTTGATGGTAACATTATTAGACTGACAACTTGATAATGTAATGATTACCAATAAGAAAGAAAGAAATTTGACCAAACGCATATTTAAAAATTTGTGGCAAAAGTAAGTAGCATTCTGTATTTAGAAAATTCTAATACAGTTTGATAAGATTTATATTTTTCCAAAATAAAAAATAGAAAATTTTTCTTTCTCCAAATCTACTTTAAGATTCCACATTTTTATCTTCATGTTCTGCGGAATCAACTTCGACTTGCTCTACATAAACGGCATAATCATTTGGTGAAATTTTTCGCCCTTTAAGATTAGCATTGACACGTGTGTAAGTTGCGCCGAAATAGACAATCAAGGCGGAATAATATACCCAAACTAATAACAACATGGCTGATCCAGCGGCGCCGAATATTGTTCCTACCTTGCTGGTTTGCAGATAGTAACCAATCCCAAATTTGCCCACGAGGAACAAAATCGCTGTTGTAATTGCGCCACGTATGACTTCTTTCCACTTGATTTTAGCATCTGGAAGTACTTTATAAATAATTCCAAAAAGCAAAACAGTCACTAAAAAGGATAAACTGTAATTGATAAGTAAAGTTATATTAAGATTGATTTGCGGAAATAATTTGGTGAATTGTTCGGAAATGGCATCCAAAACTGCGCTCAACAATAAAGAAACCAATAATATAAAACCTAAGCTTAAAAGAATAGAAAAGCTTAATAATCGATTGATAATCAATTTTAACCAACCTTGTTTAGGTTTGGGTTTTAATTTCCAAATGATATTGATGCTATCTTGAATTTCTGTAAATACACCCGTTGCTGAAAATATCAATGCGATAATACTTACAATATATGCAATACCTCCACTTGGAGAAATGGCAGCATTCGTAATCATAGATTGAATCTGCACCGCGGCGCTGTTGCCAACATAATCTTTAATCGTATTAAAAATGGTATTTTCCGGTTTGTTAACAGCAAAAATGGAACATACTTTTATTACAATTATGATCATCGGTGCAATGGCAAATATGGTGTAATATGCCAATGCAGCCGCCATCTTTGGTACTTTTAAATCAATAAATTCATTGATTGTAGTCCAAAGTATTTTCCAAAATAATTTGATGTTTAACTTAGGCATGTGGGTCGGTTATTTTAATTTTTCATTATTCAAATGTCTTGTTGCGTCACGTATATTTTTCTTTTCAAAATTCTTTTGTAGTGCAGCGGTCATATCGATGCCTGTTTGATTAGCCAAGCAAAGTAAAACCCAAAGCACATCGGCCATTTCATCACCTAAGTCTTTGTTTTTATCACTTTCCTTGAAGGATTGTTCGCCATATTTGCGTACCATCAATCGGCTTAATTCACCTACTTCCTCCATTAATATGCCAAGATTGGTCAATTCGTTAAAATAACGAACGCCGACAGTTTTTATCCAATTGTCAATATCAGACTGCGCTTCTTTGATTGTCATTTTATTCTTTGTTTTGAGAGTCGATCCAGATCGTTGTTGGACCGTCGTTAATTAATGCGATTTCCATATCTGCCCCAAATTTTCCAGTGGGAATGGGATGTTGTAATGCTTTTTCAAATGATTGAATCATTTTTTCATACATCGGAATAGCGATTTCTGGTTTGCTAGCTTTCAGATAGGATGGACGATTTCCTTTTTTGGTGCTTGCTTGCAAGGTAAATTGACTTACCAATAATAATTCGCCCTTTACATCCAACAAGCTTTTGTTCATTACGCCATTTTCATCTTCGAAAACACGCAATAATATTGTTTTATTTACCAACCAATCAATATCCTCTTGCGTATCTCGATCTTCTATCCCGACGAAAACTAACAAACCTCTTCCGATTTTTCCAATGATTTCATTTTCAACGGTTACGCTGGCTGATTTTACTTTTTGAATTAATAAACGCATGTAAATTTCTAGCTTGATTTTTGTAAAAATAAAACATTCGAGTAATTTTATTTTCTTCAAAAAAAGTAAAGATGATAGATTTTTCCACAGAGATGGATTTTAAGACGGCTAGGAGTGGAGGCAAGGGAGGGCAAAACGTCAATAAAGTGGAGACTATGGTCGAAGCGCGTTGGAATGTCAATGATTCTCAATTATTTACGGATGCACAGAAATCTTTACTTCGATTTAAATTGGGGAACAAATTGACTTCTGAAGGCGAATTTATTGTAACAGCGCAATCTTCCAGATTTCAACTGGAAAATAAAAGCCTTGCCATTCAAAAATTATTGCAATTGGTTAACGCCGCCCTGATCGAGCCTAAAAAACGGAAAGCGAGCAAACCAACATTTTCATCTAAACAAAAACGCTTGGATTCGAAAAAGAAACACGGTGATCTCAAAGCACAACGCAGAATGAAATATTGAATTTGAATAGAATGTGAAATGTAAGAAGAATAATGAGCTTTTCATATTACTCATTACATTTCACTTCTCACTATTCACAAATCCTTATTTTTGCATCCAAATTTTTCCTTTTGAGTAAAATAAAACAATTAGCAAGTCAGACAGTTTGGTACGGAGCGAGTAATATTGCTGCCAAATTGCTTAATTATCTTTTGACGCCATTTCTGACACGTGTTTTACATACCGAAAAAGGAATGGTGGATTTTGGCGATTTTAGTTTGCTTTATTCTTGTATTGCGATTCTAAATATCATTTTCACCTACGGTTTTGAAACGGCATATTTCAGATTTTCCAATAAACCAGAAGTAAATAAAGAGACGCTTTTACGTACCGCATTTGGCTCTATGGTGATGAGTACGATAGGGCTGAGTTTGATTCTAATCGGACTTCGTTACCCATTGAGCAGATTTGTAGAGCAGGTCGGTCATCCAGAATATATCACTTACAGTATTTTAATAGTCGCTTTTGATACGCTTGCAGTTATTCCCTTTGCAAGATTGCGACAAGAAAATAAACCCAAAAGGTATGCTTTTGTCAATGTCTCTGGTGTATTTATTAATGTCCTTTTGACTGTATTATTTGTGGGTGTTTTGCCAAAATATGCAGAAAGCCATCCTGGAACGTTTCTTGCCAATTGGTATAATGCGCATACAACTGTACAACTTTTACTTTATGCCAATATTGCACAGGCAGTTTTTGCATTTGTACTCTTATATCCACAATGGCGAGGTGTGAAAATAAAAATAAATAAACCGCTTTGGCGTGATTTATTTATTTATAGTAGTCCCATGATAATCACGGGTTTAGGTGGTATGATCAATGAGACGATGGATCGTGTGATGTTGGTAAAATGGATGCCTGGTGGACTCGAACATGCCAAATTGGAACAATCCATTTACTCTGCCAATTACAAACTAAGTATCATTATTAGTTTGTTTATTCAGGCGTTTAGAATGGCCGCCGAACCATTTTTCTTTAGTCAATCGCAAGACAAACAAGCGCCCAAATTGTATGCACGAGTGATGAAATGGTTTGTTATTGTGGTCTGTTGCGCATTTTTGGTGACAATGTTGTATTTGGATATTTGGAAATTGATAGTCGGACCTTCTTATCGGTCGGGCTTGGGCGTAGTTCCAATATTGCTGTTGGCGAATATCTTTTTGGGCGTGTATTACAACCAATCCGTTTGGTATAAATTGACCAATAAGATGCGCTCTGGGATGTATATTACCTTGATCGGCGCAATGATTACCTTGGTAATCAATTATATGTTTATTCCTCGATTTGGAATGTATGCAAGTGCTTGGGCGACGTTTTTTTGTTATGGAAGTATGATGGTGATTTCCTATTTCTGGGGACATAAATATTTCCCTATTCCATATAATGTGAAAAAATTGAGTGCGTATGTAATTGTCATGTTGATTCTGTTTTTTATTCAAAATGGAATAATGCATCTCATAAATAGTAGCATTGTTCATTTGATTACAGGTACGATTTTAATGGTGGTTTTTCTTGGTTTGATCGTATTTGCGGAGCGCAAAGAAATCAGTAGTTTTCCCGTTATTGGAAAATATATTCAAAAGTATTTAGTAAAAATATAATTTAAAATAAATGATTCCCGAGTATTTAAAATCCTTATTTAGCCATCAATCTTACGATGAAAATAATTTCTTTCTGATTGCTGGTCCTTGTGTTGTAGAAAGTGAAGAATTGGTATTTGAAGTGGCGGATAAAGTTTCAACCATTTGTAAAAATTTGGGTATTCCTTATGTTTTCAAAGCAAGTTATAGAAAAGCAAATCGTACGAGTTTGAGTTCCTTTACGGGTATTGGAGATGAAAAAGCATTGGAATATGTGAAAAGCGTGGGCGAAAAATATCATTTACCCACCACTTCTGATATCCACGCACATGAAGAAGCGGCGATGGCTGCAAAATATATTGACATTTTACAAATTCCCGCTTTCCTTTGTCGTCAGACAGATTTATTGGTGGCTGCAGCAGAAACAGATAAAATTGTCAATGTAAAAAAAGGACAATTTGTAAGTGGTGCTGCGATGAAATTTGCCGTAGATAAAGTGCAAAAAGCAGGTAATCCACAAGTGATGTTGACAGAAAGAGGAACGACATTTGGCTACCAAGATTTGGTGGTTGACTATCGCAATATTCCGATTATGCAAGAGATCGGAGTGCCTGTAATCATGGATTGTACGCATAGTTTGCAACAACCTAACCAGACGAGTGGTGTAACTGGAGGTAATCCTCAATTAATCGAAACAATCTCAAAAGCTGCTATTGCAACGGGTGCAGATGGATTATTTATAGAAACACATCCCAATCCTGCAGTCGCATTGAGTGATGGTGCCAATATGTTGAAATTAGATTTATTGGAAGGCTTATTAGAAAAATTAGTAAAAGTAAGGAAAGTTATTTTGTAAAAAATGGCATTTTTTTGGATAAGTATTTAATATTAAGATAAGCAAATGAAAAACATCTTGTTGCAGATTGATGAGACGCAAATCGTCCACAATACCTCTAAATGGTTTGATTTTTTTGAAGCCAAAGCATTGGAATACGGTCCGAAAATATTGATAGCAATTATCATTTATCTGGTAGGTACTTGGCTGATAAAATGGTCAGTAAAATTGATTACTAGATTTTTCAGTTATCGCAAATTCGACGATACATTAAAATCCTTTTTACTTTCTATGGTAAAAGTGGGTTTGACTGTGTTATTGTTTCTAACAATTGCTGGGCAGATAGGCATCCCGATAACAGGATTCGCTGCTATTTTAGGTGGTTTGGCTATTGGAGTAGGTGCAGCTTTAAATGGTTCTTTGGGGAATCTGGCAGGAGGTGTGATGTTGATGATATTTAAGCCATTCAAGGTAGGTGATATTATTACAGCACAAGGAATGACTGGAACAGTTACAGAAATAGGAATTGTGAATACCGTATTAAGAACTCCAGAAAATAAAACCGTATTTCTTCCCAATGGTGCTTTGTCTACGGGTGTAATTACCAATTTTAATGAATATGGCAATCTAAAAGTCTCTATCGAATTGGCTATTGATGCATCAGAAAATATTGAAAAAGCAAGACGTATAGGCGTGGAAGTAATGCAAAGTTTCCCTGAAGTAATGCAAGATCCCAAACCTTCCGTAGTAGTTTCTAAAATTGAAGGCGGAGCGATTTATTTAGGCTTCGCACCTTATGCAACCCAAGGAGATTATTGGAAAGTATATTGGGGCGTATTGGAAAAGTTGAAAGTGGAGTTTGATAAAAACGGAATTAATTTACCGATATCATCCATGGTAGTTAAAAATGCATAAAAAAAATCCTGCAATATTTGCAGGATTTTTTTTTGAATTTAACTTTTTTAAATCGCTAATTTATTTAGAAATAAAGAAGCAAATCCTAATTTGGAAAATGAATGGTCATCGGTAGAAATACTCGTTTGTCTGTCATCTGTATTATCCTCTTCGTCGTTATTGGTATTTTTTGACTTTGGATGATATTCGTACACTTTTCCTTTTTGACTGTGAGAAGATGTGTCTTTGCCGGATGTATTAGCATCTTGAGGATTGTCTTCATAATTCAAAGATTGCAATCCATTTTCAGTCATTATATATAAGGTTCCGGATTTTAAATCTTGCCCTCTTTCAGAATGAACACCATAAACACCATCTTCTCCGAATGAAAAATTCATATAATTTTGGAAGGAGAGATTGTTTTTAATAAATATTCTTTTTCCAACTGGAATACTAACTTTAACTATAACTTTTTGATTTCTAAATTTATCTGTTCTACTTACCGCAAAGCTATTAGGAATATTCAATGTAGAATCTCTCGTTACTAATGCATAATTGATTTTATAGGCATGTTTTTTCGCATCGTCTTCATCTTTGCCATTGGCATATTTGTAATAAGTTACGTGATACAAACTGTCAAATGAAGGTTCGTAACTCACGTAGATATTTTGAATGTTGATAGAATCTTTGCCAAAATATTCTAAATAATCACGCATAGATGTAAAATCTAGATTGTAATAATCTTCATTGTTATTTTTTATTCTATCAATGTATAAGGTCGCGATTTTTTTATCGTAAGTATAATTATTTTCTGGAGTCTTGAAAGAATTACTAAAATCTCTGCCTACAAAGGAAATTAAGGCAAATAAGCAAATCCATCCCAATCCCCAGAAACAAATAAATGTAGTGCGATAAGCTGCGCTGTTTTCTTTTCTTTTGGTAATTAATCTAACGATCCAAGTAATAATTGCAATGAATGGTACCCAAATGAAGAAAATAAATGTACCCCAAGAGAAAATAGACTCCCAGCCGCTATTGAGGAAATACGTTTTCGCAGGTAAAAAGGCCAAGAGTCCTATTCCCAATCCGAACAATGCTGCAATTACGGCGAACAAGACAATACCAATCACACAATAGGCAAATATTTTAAAAAGCAAAGCTATCGTATCACCTACGCCGCCTTTCTTTGTCGTATTATTGTTATTTGCATTTTCAGTTGAGGTGGTCTCTTCTGTGGAAGTAAATCCTTGTGACGTTGATTTTTTTTCTTTTTTACTAAAAGCGCTATTGAAACTTTTATTAATACTTTTTCCCCATTTACTACTTTCCAAGTCTTTTTGAATGGTATCTTTTATTGAGTTCAAATCCACTGGCTCGCCACGCATCATCAATTTTTCACTTGTTGTTGTAGCCTCTGGGATGACGATCCACAGAATTATATAGATCATCACCATACTAGGCACAAAACTCAAAGAGAGAAAATGTGGAAATCCAAACCATTCAAAATTCCAATTATGATTGTTCAATACCAAGGAAATCAATGGAACTAGGAATAAAATACGAACTATCTTCGTCTTAATGCCAAAATATGCAGCCAAACCAGACGCAACACCTGCAATTTTTTTGTCTTCCGAATTACGAAAAAGTCTTTTGCGTGTAGAACCTATATGCTCCGTTGCAGTACTTGGGATGACAATCCACATAATGATATAAGGCACAAAACATACACTGGAAAATACGATAGCCAATATTCTGATAACAACAGGATCAATATTGAAATAATTTGCAACTCCAGCACAGACGCCACCTAGTTTTTTGTTGTTTTCATCTCTGAAAAATCTTTTTGGCCCTTCTTCAGAAGTACTTTTTTGTTGTTGCGATTCTTCATTGGAAGTTTCTGCTTGTTCCGTTTGGGTAGTTTTTTCTTCCGCATTACTTGTTGGTACATCTTCTACGTCCAAATCAAAATCCTCTGGTCTTCCCATGCTGTCAATGATGGCGTTCACATCATCATCAGTGATGCAAGCAGCACCTTTTTTCATACGCTCGCCAAATAATTCGGCAATACGATTTTCGATATCTCCAATAATTTCATCTTTACCTTCTTCTTTGGCAAAATGAATTTTTAGACTATCGATATATTGTGTCAATATTGCAAATGCAGATTCTTCCATTGGGATGAGGCTGCCTTGAAAATTTATGTTGATAACCTTTTTCATGAGTTAATATATTATTGTTAGTAATGTCAATTATTATTTGGTGGTCAATGTTTGTACTGCGTCTGCCAATTCTTTCCAGGTAAGTTCCAACTCCTTGTAAAATTCTAACCCTTCATCTGTCAGACTAAAATATTTACGAGGCGGTCCCGAGACACTTTCCACCCAACGGTAAGTGAGTAATTTGGCATTTTTTAACCTGGTCAACAAAGGATATAATGTACCTTCTAAAATGTGGAGGTTTGCATCTTTCATTTTCGTTGCGATATCACTTGGATATACCTCACCTTGTTTGATTATAGAAAGGATACAAAACTCTAAAACCCCTTTGCGCATTTGGCTTTGTGTATTTTGAATATCCATAATTTTTGATTTTGTGATACAAAGATATGTGTAAATGTTGATACTATGCAATACATAGTACTATTTTTTTTAAGATTTGTGTGAATGGTAAAAAATGAGGGAGAATGGAAAAAATGTAAGAGGAATTATACTATTTCCTAATATTTTCTAACCAAGAAAATACATTATTACGACAATTATTTATCTTAGACTGTAAAAATATTTTGCATGCGCCTTAGATACCTATTAACTGCAACCTTATTATTAATAATAAGCACATCCTTTGGACAAATTGAATTTAAAAAGATTTCTTACACACAGGCTTTGCATTTAGCAAAAGTCGAAAAGAAATTGATTTTACTACAAATAGAGAGTGATAATTGTCTACAATGTAATGAAGTAGCTGCACAAGGACTCCAGTCAAAAACTATACAATTATTAACGGATGAAAAGTTTATTTGCCTAAAGACGAATAAAATTCCTGACGAATTATATAATGGAAATAGTCCATTTTCTTTTTCGGATAGTTTTTTTGGTACACTGTTTTTAAATGAAGAAGGTTCAATTTTAAATATAATGAAATTAACCACGTCTCAATCTAGTACTTACGAAGATGCAATTGCAAATACAATAAATGTGAACAAACATCAAGGGGTTTCAATTAAATATTTAGATAGTATTTATCGTCAAAATAATAATTTTGTAAATTTATTGAATTTGGTACGCATTATTAATAACTTTGCCTTAGAAGTAAAGCAACCATTAATTGATTCACTCGTGGAATTAGCACCTCAAGATTCGGCTAAATCTATAAGTTTTTTGTCTCTTATCGCAGAATGCGCTCCTGATGTATATTCTCAAAGTTATATTTACATTAGAAATGATTATCCAGTTTTTAATGAAATGTGGTACAATATTCCGCTAAAAACTAGAATACAAATAAATGACCGCGCTATAGCTAAATCATTATCCAAAGCTATCAAGGAAAAGAATATTGACTATGCAAAAAAAGTTGCTTTTTTTTCAAAATCAATTAATACAAATACAAATGAAGGAGAGAAGAATGCAAACAAAAATTTATTAGATTATTTTTATAGTGTAAAAGATACTATACAGTATAAAAATGCGGCCATTGCTTTTTACAATAAGTATTTCATGTCAATCAATGTAGATTCAATTAAAAGATTGGATAATAAGAAAAAAGAGAATTTAGATATGATAGCGAAGAGAAATACAACAAAAGGTGCTCCAATGGAATTAAGAAGTTATACTTTTCTGCCAGAGGCCGAATATTATGGTAAGCAATTAAATCGTGGAGCTTGGAATCTTTATATGTTCTCCTCGAATAAGAGTGAACTACAATTGGCGTTAAAATGGGCACAAAATGCAGTAGCTTTTTACCAAGATCCAGACATTTTTGACACATATGCACGTTTGCTTTATAAAATTGGAAAAAAAGAAACAGCAATGAAATGGGAAGCAAAAGCAGTCGAATCCGCAGGATTGGCGAATAGAAATAAAACTAAAAGTGAATATTCTGATGTTTTAAAAAGGATGGCTTTAAATGAAGAAAATATCAATACTTATTAACCTACATTTAATAAACGCATAAAATTATCCCGATAAGTTTCTCCTATTGGGATAATTGTTTGATCCCGTAGGAAAATACGATTACGCTCTATACTTCCAATGGCGTTGATAGATACTATAAATGACTTATGTACTCTAATAAAGATTTGCTGCGGAAGTGTTGCTTCTACTGCCTTTAAACTATCTAAAACCAACAACTTTTCTTTCGTAGTGTGAAATGCAATATAATCTCTCAACGACTCTATATATATGATATCAGAAAAATCTAGTTTGACTGTTTTTTTATCTGTCTTTACGAAGATAAATTCATTTAAATGGATGTTTGTTCGTGGTAGTTCTGACGAAGCTGTTTTAGTTTCAAGGTTATCCGTTAATATATCTTTTGCTTTGGTTGCGGCAATAAAAAATCGTTCAAATGAAATAGGTTTGAGCAAATAATCGATCACATTATAGTCATAACTTTCTAGTGCATAATCACTATAAGCCGTTGTCAATATGACACGACATTTATTTTGAATAATTTTCATGAGTTGAATGCCGGTCAGCTCTGGCATCTGAATATCCAAGAAAGCCAATTCGATGTCTCCATTTTGAATTTTGTGTATGGCATCAATCGGATTACTACTACTTTCCACCAATTCCAAAAAAGGAATTTTTCGCACATAGTCTTCCAATAAGGCACAAGCCCAAGGTTCGTCATCTATCACAATACATCTAATCATCATTGACAGTCTATAGTAAGATTACAAATATAGTTTTCTTTGTCGTCTATAATTTCCAATTGATGTTTATTGGGATAAATAAGATCCAATCTACGTTGTAGATTTTGCATGCCGATACCTTTCCCGTCCGGTTTTTGATGCATGTTTTTAAGATTTTCTGTGTGTAGTTGGATTCTATTTTCAAATATTTTGATATGTATTTGTAAGGGAGATTGAGGATTGTTGACAATGCCATGTTTGAATCCATTTTCTACAAAATGTATCAACAAAAGGGGCGCAATTTTAATATGTTCTGCGTTTCCTTCCACTTGGTAATCAATTTCTGCTTTTGGCTTAATACGCAAAGATTCTAGATCTATAAAACTCTCGATATAGTTGATTTCTTGTTGTAGAGGAACTAATTCTTCTCCATTTGAATCTCTCGCAACATAACGCATTAATTCGCTTAGTTTGAGTATCGCAGGTAACGCTTTTTCAGAATTATGATATACTAGCGCATAGATATTATTAAGCGTATTGAAAAGAAAATGTGGATTGATTTGTGTTTTTAAAAATTGTAGTTCGGCTTGTTCTTTTTCAAGTAAAAGATCTTTTTTGTCTTTTTCAAGATTAAAATTATTGACAATACTCCAGATAATATAACTAGGAAGTAAAGAAAATGATCCATAATAGATATTATCCCAAACGTAAAATTTAATACTGTAGTTACCGAAATAATTACTAAATCCAAATAAATGAAGATATAGTTTTTCCTCAACTAGAAAACGTAAAATTGTAAATAATTCTATTAAAACCAGTACACTAAATATATAAATACCATATCTTTTTGTTTGAAAAAAATAGGGTAGTAAAATTAAGTAGTGAATATAAAATACAACAGCTTTCAAGAATATTCCCGATATACCTAATAGTATGGAGTTGCGACTTATTACATGAAAATCTCCATAGTACATCATAGGAATGAACCAAGATAGCAACCAAAATATGACATGTAGCAATATGACATTCTGTTTTTTCATAACATTTATTGTAAGATCAAAACTAAAACGTTCTATTTTAATTAGGCTGTTTTTTCGATCAACAAGAATGAATATTCCTTTAACCAGTCATTTTTATCTATGAATGGTTCTTCGTTAAAAAATAGAAATTTAAGCTCCATTTATCCATGTTGGCAGATTATAAATATTTAGGTAAAAGTTTTCACAGAATCTTGCAGTATAAATTATTTACATGACTCGTTTACTGCTATTGATCTCTTTGATATTTGTCTCTTTGTTTCCTTCTTATTTATATGCCCAAAAAATTGAATTGGCGGAAATTAAAGGGACCATCATCAATAAGGAAAATCAACCTATTTCTAATGTTTCTCTTGTTTTACAAACTATCAATAAAAAAGTAGTTCGTTTTGCATTGAGTGATTCCACTGGTCATTTTAGTTTGGATTCCTTGCCTTATCAAAAATATTTGATCGAAATAAGCATGGTAGGTTATCAAACGTATCATTCGGATACGATTTTATTTGAATCGAAAACCAATTTAAATATTCAATTAGAAGATTCAGTTAGTAATTTGGGCGAAGTAAAAGTGGCAACTAAAAAGAAACTATTTGAAATGTTGCCAGATAAAATGGTAATGAATGTTGAAAATAATATTTTAGCAGCAGGTAATTCCGTGTATGATATTATCCGAAAAGCACCGATGGTGAGTTTGGATAAAGAACAAAATCTCTTGCTAAAAGCACAAACGCCCTTGATTTATGTTGATGATCGACCGACTTATATGAGTGGAACTCAATTGACTGAATATCTAAAATCCTTACCATCCGAATCAATTGCAACTATAGAATTTATCACTAATCCTTCTAGTAAGTACGATGCCGCCGGTTCTGCTGGTATTATTAATATTCGACTAAAGAAAAATAAATTATATGGTTTCAATGGTATCGTAAATGCTAGAATTGGAACGGGTAGATATATCAAGTCTGGTGGTGGTCTTAATTTGAATTATAGGAATGGCTGGTTAAATACTTATATGACGTGGAATACAAGTTACAGTCAATCCTACAATGCATTAACCTACAATAGTAAAATTATGAATAATGAAATAGCTTCTTATCAAGATCGAGAAAACTATTGGCATCCTACCTCAACTTATAATAATTTCAAAGGTGGTGCCGATTTTAATTTGAATAAAAAAGACGTTCTTAGCCTTGTTGTGATGGGGTATATAGAGAATACAAAGCAAATTACAACCAATACGTCCATTTTGTGTGACGCAAAAAAAGATCCGTATCAATATATCGAAACTAAATTGACAGGAAAAAATAAAGTCCATAATATTACCTATAACGTCAACTATAAAACAAACTTGGATTCATTAGGTAGTTCTATTGTTATCGATGCAGATTATGCCAAATACTTACAAAAAGATAGCGATAACAATATCAATAATTTCACGGATCCTAATGGTGTAATTATTCGTGATCCTTATATATTTAAAAACAATCGTCCTGCCAATATCGATATCAAATCTGGAAAAATAGACTACACAAAATATTGGGCTTCCAAATACAAACTAGAATCAGGATTGAAGTATAGTTCTGTCAATACGGACAACAATCTTGTTGTGGATTCTATCCGAAACAATGCATGGGAAATGGATTATGGCCGTTCTAATCATTTTGTTTACAAAGAAGATATTGCCGCATTTTATTCGACCGTATCGCAGTCGTATGGTGATTTGTCGCTGCAATTAGGTTTAAGAGGAGAGTGGACGAGAAGTAATGCGAACTCGATTACGATTGACAAAGTGGTAAAACGCAATTATTTTAACCTTTTTCCTACTTTATTTACAACCTATAAAATCAATGACAAAAATGATCTCAATTTTAGTTATAGTCGACGAATTAATCGCCCAAGTTACGAAAGTTTGAATCCTTTTGTTCGTTATATTGATCCGTACACATCCTTTGTTGGGAATCCATTTTTGAAACCATCTTTCAGTAATTCATTCGAATTGAGGCACGGATTCAAACAGTTTTTATATACAACTTTAAGTTATAGTCACTCCGCCAATATCATTACCAATACGATTTTACAGGACTCAACTACCGGAAAGGTGGTTAACTCTAGTGACAATGCGAGTTCTCGTGATTATCTGTATTTGAATATTTATGCAAGTATTCCTATTGCCAAATGGTGGAATTCTGAAACTAGTTTAAATATCAACTATAATCGATCAAAATCCTCGATTCCAGATTATAGTTATAATACGCATGGATTTGGAACAGATATTAATACTGATCATACTTTTTCTTTACCAAAAAACATAAAAATACAAACCTCTTTCCGATATTCATTTCCTAGTGTAGACGGATTGGCAAGGATGAAAACGAGTTATGGTTGGGACTTAGGAGTACAAAAACAAATTCTAGACAAAAAGGGGACGATCAAAATTGCCGCTACCAATATATTTGCACAAGCGGCGTATCGAGCACATTATATTGGTAGCGGACTGGATATTAATTGGATCAATCGTTGGGAAGCAAGAAGGATTAATGTCAGTTTTGTATACAAATTTGGTAACCAAAAAGTCAAAGCTGCTAATAGTCGTCGCACCTCATCATCAGAAGAACAAAATCGTGTAAATATGTAATTGCTTGCATTTGGAAACGAAGAAGAACCAGAAAAATATCTCACCTAAATCCTCTCCTCAAGGAGAGGACTTTTGGGGCTTCCAATGTAAATGTCTTTGCTCTGTTCTTCTCCTGCAGGGGAAGGGGCTGGATTAGGTTACATTTTGACTTTCGAAATATTACTGCCTAATCGCAATGCCATACCAACTATAGTATTGCCAAAATCTTTTTTTGAAAAAATATTGCCCAAATATCAATTAAAAACAAGGGGATTGCAATTGTTAGTCCAGATGGCATAAAGACAGCATTGTGTACGACAATACCAAGCAAAATGGGAAATAGTACCAATCCTCCAACAACACGAGTTTTGGTAATGATGATGCATAATCCACCTACAATTTCGAAAAAGCCAACGAATGGCATTAGCCATTTTAATGTCATAAATGCATCAAACACTTTTGCCATTTCACCTTCCATTTTGGGCATAGGCATATAGTGTAAAAATTTGTCCAAACCTGCATTGAGAAACATCAATCCACAAAGTAAAAAGAGGATAAATTGTACAATTTTCATAGTGAGTTGTTTTTAATCTGAAATTATAACAATTTATCGATATTCGAATGAATCCGGCAATTACAATCTTTGAACTTGATTGTTTTTCAGTTGGTAACGATCGCCAGTATTTTTACAAACGGCATTTCCTTCGGTATCAAAATGCAATTTTTCTCCGAAGGCACTGATCCAACCATCTTGTCGAGCTGGATTTCCTTTCATAATCGCAAATGCTAGGACGTTTTTCGTAATCACAGCACCTGCGCCGATTAAAGCGTATTCGCCTATTTCATTTCCGCAAACTATTGTAGCATTTGCCCCAATCGTTGCACCTTTTCGTACGATGGTTTTTTTGAATTCATTTTTTCGTTCGATCGTGCTTCGTGGATTGATGACATTGGTAAAAACCATAGACGGACCAAGAAATACATCGTCTTCTATTTCCACGCCATCATATACGGAAACATTGTTTTGAATCTTGACATTGTTGCCAATCTTGACATTGGTATTGATGAAAACATTCTGTCCGATATTGCAATTTTTCCCAATAAAACTAGGCGACATTATGTGGCAAAAATGCCATATTTTAGTTCCTGCTCCGATATGGGCTGGTTCGTCAACAAAAGAAGAAGAATGTACGAAATAATCTTGCATTTCTATTACCTTTAACGAGAACAAACTTAGACTATTTTTATAATTTGTATATGAAGAAAGAACGATTTTACTCTTTGGATGTGTTTCGCGGTGCGACGGTCGCATTGATGATTTTGGTAAACAATCCAGGCTCATGGGATCATATTTATCCGCCATTGGATCATGCCGCTTGGCATGGTTGTACGCCTACGGATTTGGTATTTCCGTTTTTTCTTTTTGCAATAGGTAATGCGATGGCGTTTGTGATGCCGCGACTAAGAGAAGCGGGAAATGGGGCTTTTTTCAAAAAAACAATCAAACGTTCTATTCTTATTTTTCTTATTGGTTTGTTTCTCAACTGGTCGCCGTTTATTAAATATGATGATGCTGGACATTTTGTTTTTAAGGTTTGGGAAAATATTCGGATCATGGGCGTATTACAACGTACTGCTGTTGCCTATCTGGTCGCATCCTTTATCGCTTATTTCTGCAAACCGAAAGTTGCCATGGGTATTTGCGTGTTTATATTGCTATTTTATTGGTGGCTTTGTGTGCAATTTGGAGCGGCTGATCCGTTTAGTATTCAAGGTTGGTTTGGGACTAATGTCGATAAATCTATTTTAGGGGAAACGCATATGTATCATGGTGAAGGACTCGCTTTTGATCCAGAAGGATTAGCAAGCGGATTGACGCCAATCGTTCAAATCGTATTCGGTTATTTTGTCGGAAACTATATCCAAAAATTAGGGAAAACGTACGAAATGTTGACGCATTTGTTCGTCGCCGCGGCCTTTACTATATTGGTGGCGATCATTTGGAATAACTGGTTTCCATTTAACAAAAAAATATGGACAAGTAGTTATGTTGTGTACACAACAGGCTTGGCGATTATGATTATTGCTGTGATTATTTACTTTATAGAATTCAAAGGACATAAAAGTTGGCTCACCAAATTTTTTGATGTTTTTGGAAAAAATCCCTTGTTTATTTTTTGTTTGAGTGGATTTTTACCTAGAGTTTTGTGGTTGGTTCGTTGGAGTATTGGCACCAATCCAGAAGGTAAACCACTATACGAAAATCCATTGAGTTGGTTGTATCACCATCTTTGCCAACCGGTATTTGCCGATGAACGAAACGGCTCATTGATGTATGCCATCATCAATATAATATTTTACTGGTCGATCGTTTATATATTAGACAAAAAGAAAATTTATATCAAGGTTTAGCTTATGTTTAAATACCTAAAATGCTATTTGTTATTATTGTTATTGCTTGTGGGTTCTTTTGTTGGAGCACAATCTCAGCAAGATTCTGGTATGCATCACAACAAATGGTTACAAGAGGCGCTCACTGCAAAAGATATTCAGCATTTTAAGGATTCTGTTACTCTAAGTATTTTAAAAGAGCAGCTCAAAAAAGGTAATTCGACCTCTGAACAAAAATTACTAAAGGAAAAACTGGACTCTATTCAGTTGCATGCTTCTCTGGATATCTCCAAAGAAATGGCGGAGATTGATGCGGAAAGGGCTAATACATTTCCCGTACCGGTATTGTTGTTTTCAGATACGGTATTTCAATTCTATACCTCAATTGGTCAATATTCTGCTGCTCAGAGAGCGAAAGATTTAACCGAAAAACTAAATTATTTATACAAACAATATCCTTACCAACCAGACTCACTGACGATACAGGCGCATGCGGATATCTACGCCATCAAATATAAAAATGAAGTCATTGCAGGCTTGAGCGCTACGGACGCATTATGGGAAAATACTTCATTAAAAATACTTTCGGAAAAATTAGTTCAGCAAATTAATATTGCTGTAGCGAAGTATCAACAAGAAAATAATTGGACCAATACGCTGAAACGAATCGGTTTGGTTGTTGTTTTGATTGTAGCTATATTATTGTTGATTTTTATAACGAATCGCATATTTATCTCTTCCGTCAAAAAATTGGTTCGCAGTAAGAGTAAGACCTTATCCGAAATCAAAATCAAAGACTATAAGGTTTTCAGTCGACCACATCTGTTGTCGATATTGATTCAGATATTGAAGGTCATTCGGATCGTATTGGTGATTGTTTATTTATATATTGGGGTGACGGTTTTATTTGGAATTTTTCCTGCTACGCAAAAATGGTCCAACAATATTATCTTTTTTGTAGAAGCACCATTGCGAAAGATTTTAAGTTCGATGTTGCATTATTTGCCTAATCTAATTCCGATTGCGCTGATCGTATTGGTTTTTCGATTAATAACCAAAATCTTAAAATATTTTACCAAAGAAATAGAACGCGGGCAGCTAAAAATTAAAGGCTTTTATTCTGAATGGAGCCGACCAACGTACAATTTGGTACGCATGGTTTTGTGTGTTTTGGTGGTAATTTTGATTTTTCCCTATTTGCCTGGAAGTGGATCTATTGCATTCAAAGGCATTTCGGTTTTTGTAGGTATTCTATTGTCTATTGGTTCGTCTTCCGCGATTTCCAATGCCGTTTCGGGTGTCGTGATTACTTACATGCGACCGTTCAAAATTGGAGATTGGGTAAAAGTAGGAGAGTTCACGGGGCATGTAATTGAAAAAAATCTTTTGGTTACACGTATACGAACTTTACAAAATGAGGATATCACGCTGCCCAATACAACTATTTTGAATAGTCAAACGGTGAACTATACCAAACCTATACGTGATCCCAATACCATAGGGCTGGTTGTAAAAGTCGATGTGACATTGGACTATCAAACGGATTGGAAATTGGTTTCAGAATTGTTGAAAAAAGCAGCATTGTTAACCGAGGGAGTTTTGCGTGATCCGGAACCATTTGTATTACAACAAAATTTGAATGATTTCAACGTGGCTTATCAGTTGAATGCTTACACTTTACAACCTGAACGAATGTTTTTTATACATTCAGATTTGCTACATCATATTGTGGATTTATTTAAAGAAGCCGATGTCAATATGATTTCCCCACAATATATCAATATCAAAAAAGACTAAAAAAAGGACTTCAATTATGAAGTCCTTTTTTAACTTATTTTTCTCCTACGTAAATACAGCATATTCCCATCGTCTGTGGGATGAATTTAGTATTCTTATACCCGCAATCATCCAAAATTTTTGTAAAATCATTTCTTTCGGGAAATAATTTCGCTGATTCATTTAGATAATCGTAGGCTTCAAAATTTTTCGCCACCATTTTGCCTACATTGGGAGTGACGACATTCATATATAATTTGTAAATACCTTTAAATAAGGATTGTTTCGGTCTGGAAAATTCCAATACGATGGCTTTGCCTCCAGGTTTTAATACGCGAAACATTTCACTCAAACCTTTCTCCAAATTCTGAAAATTACGCACGCCAAAAGAAACCGTAATTGCATCAAAAGTATTATCATCAAATGGCAAGTTTTCACTATCACCTTCAAGCATCGTGATAACTTTATCCAAATTCGCTTTCTTGATTTTTTCTTTCCCAACTTCCAACATCCCAGTGGAGATATCAATCCCAGTAACGGATTCGGGATGCAATCTTTTTGCTGCCATTATAGCTAGATCACCAGTGCCAGTTGCAACGTCCAACATCTTTTTAGGTTGGATAGATTTCAATTGATTCAACGCATTTTTACGCCAAATGACATCAATTCCAATACTCAAAAAGTGATTTAAGAAATCATATTTGCCGGCGATATTATTAAACATGCTGGCAACTTGATCTTTTTTAGTTAAAGTACTATCTTGGTACGGAGTAAGATTATCGTGTGCAAATTTTGACATGGGCGCGAAGATACACACTCACAAATTAAATGGTATAATAATTGAATAATTATCAGGGAAAATAATTTCTCTATTTTTTAAAAGTATCGTTAAAATAACCGGCAATGCCTTTATATTCGGAAAAAAAATTAAATTCTATTTTCGGACAAAGAATATGATAGGTATATTCGCCACACAAAAAATCAATATTAAATATGCAAACTGGAGAGGATATTGCGCGATTGAGTGAGGAGATAGCTGACCAAGCCTCATTTATTGAAAATCTTCGTAGAGAATTGAGTCATGTAGTCGTGGGACAGTCGCACATGGTTGATAGATTGTTAATCGGTCTTTTGAGTAATGGGCATGTATTATTAGAAGGTGTTCCAGGATTGGCTAAGACATTAACAATCAAAGCGTTGTCTAAAGCTGTACAAGCGCATTTTAATAGAATACAATTTACGCCAGATTTGTTACCCGCCGATGTTGTAGGTACCATGATATATAACCAACAAGTCAACCAATTTCAGGTAAGACGTGGACCGATATTTGCCAATTTTATTTTGGCAGATGAGATTAATCGTGCTCCAGCAAAAGTGCAAAGTGCACTTTTGGAAGCGATGCAAGAGCGCCAAGTGACCATCGGAGAAGAAACCTTTAAATTACCCGAACCGTTTTTGGTTTTAGCTACGCAAAATCCAATTGAGCAGGAGGGAACTTATCCTTTGCCAGAGGCGCAAGTCGATCGTTTCATGTTGAAAGTTATCGTCGGTTATCCTTCCAAAGCGGAAGAGCAATTGATCATACGCCAACAAGTGAATGGTGGAGAATCAGCAAAAATAACTCCAGTTGTTACGCTTGAACAAATTCAAAAAGGAAAAGAATTAACGAGTCGTATTTATATGGATGAAAAAATTGAGAAATTTATCATCGATATCGTTTTTGCTTCTCGTTATCCTGATCAATATAATTTGGGTAAATTAAAACCTTATATCAGTTTTGGAGGTTCGCCTCGTGCCAGCATCAATCTTGCTTTGGCTGCAAAGGCAAATGCATTCATTGCCAAAAGAGGTTATGTAATCCCAGAAGATGTGAAATCAATTGCAAAAGACGTAATGCGTCATAGAATCGGCTTGACCTACGAAGCAGAAGCAAACGATATTACTTCTGAAAAAATTATTGATGAAATTTTAAATGCTATTCAGATTCCTTAATCTGTCGGCAAATTGAACTGTCTTATTGAATGAGTTTATTCAAAAGAAATAAAAAGGCAACTCCGATTATCGAGGAGGACGATTCCGAATTGGATGTAGCTCAGATCGCTGCTCGGGCAAAAGAATTGGATTTAAAAACCAAGAAATTGTCCATGCAATTGTATTCTGGTGAGAGTCGATCTGCGGCTTTGGGGCGCGGTATGTCTTTCAAAGAAGTACGCCAATATCAAGCCGGCGATGATGTGCGTTTTATTGATTGGAATGTATCGGCTAGGTTGGGAAGTACTTACAGCAAAGTATTCGAAGAAGAAAAAGAACTCAATATTATATTGCTCGTAGACGTGAGCGCAAGTAATCTTTTCGGTACGCAGACCATGTCCAAAAAAGATCAAATTGCCAATCTTTGCTCTGTACTTGCATTTGCAGCAGTAAAAGAAAATAATAAAGTGGGCGCGTATTTTTTTTCGGATAAAATGGAAAAAGTGATTCCTTCGAAAAAAAGTCATAGTCACGTATTATTTCTTGCGAAAACCTTAATCGGTTATCAACCTTCTAGCGCACTTACGGATTTAAAAAATGCTTTGAATATTTTAAATGGTACGGTAAAGCAAAGAAGTCTTGTATTTATCGTGAGTGATTTTATCAGCGATGATTTTAGAGAGGCGTTGAAAGTTACTGCAAGAAGGCACGAAGTCGTCGGGATTCAGGTATATGATAAAGCAGAAGCCATTTTGCCTAATCTTGGTTTGGTTACGTTGGAAGATGCGGAGACAGGAGGATTGCTTTTAGTTGACGCTTCAGATGCACAGCAAAGACGTATTTATCGGGAAAAATTTGATTATAGAATGAAACATGTCAATGATATGTTTAAGGAATGTGGTGCTGGTTTGTTGCAGATCTCCACTGAAGATGATTATATGAAAACCATTAAAGAATTTTTTACCCGTAAAAAATGATTTTTAATAAAGATTTTTACAAAAAATTGCAGAATAATATCCATTCGAAATCTGTGCGCATTGTTATGATGTGCTTGGGTGTTTTGTTATTTTCATTTTCTCAATTTATTCATGCACAAAAAGTTACTGCAACAGCTGACCGAGACAAAATTGTGTTGGGAGAGCAGATTGTGGTGACTTTAAAAGTGGAAAATGTAGGGAAAACGCAATCCATAGCTCAATGGTTTGAATATGGAAAAACTACCCATTCCGAAGTCGTAAATAAGGGTAAAATCGACACTATCAATTTTGATAATACGACCACTTATATCCAAAAGTGGAACGTCACCTCATTTGATTCAGGGCATTGGACTTTACCTATCCAATCTATTAAAATACAAGATAATGGTTCGGTACACGAGATTCCATTTTCTACAGATTCTTTGCAATTGGATGTGTTGACTGTGGATGTCAGCAAGATGAAAGATTACCATGATATCAAGGATGTGATCGGTGTCAATTATAAAGATTATACGTGGGTAATCATTGGTTTGGTGGCAATTGTAGTGGTGACTTTACTATTTTTCTTAATTCGATACATTATTCGAAAAAGAAAGCAGAAAAAAGCCAATCAGCCAAAATCGGTCATCAAAGGTGCTCCAATTGAATGGGCTCAAAAGGAAATTCAAAAATTATTGGAAGAAAATCCTGCTAATATGTTGTTCTATACACGTTTGGATAATATCATTCGCACTTATTTGGATGAGGTAAAAGGATGGACCACTTTGCATGCGACTACGGATGAGGCTATGGTAAAAATCAAAGGAACCGTTCCTGATGCCGAAACCGTAACAACATTTTTCCAAACTTGGAGAATGATGGATTTTGTGAAATTTGCCAAATACAAACCAGAAGAATCTTTGAAAAAATCTTCTGCAGATACAGCTTTGGCATTTGTAAAATATTTTCAAGAGCATAGTCAAAATACGATAAAATAGGAATGATTACAGATTGGTTAAGACATATTGAATTTGCCTATCCTTGGGTATTGGGACTTATTTTTTTACTTCCCATCTTGGTATGGGCATATTTTAAAAAACAAAAAAGGAGCGAAGCCACTTTCAAAATCAGCTATATCGGTCAAGGTAATTACCAAAACTGGAAAGCGAAAAGTGCTAGTTTGCCTTTTTGGTTGCGCATTTTCGGATTATTTTTTCTTATTGTGGCGATGGCTCGTCCGCGTCAAAAATATGTAGAACAAGAAACAACAGGTCAAGGGATTGATATTGTTTTGTGTTTTGATATCAGTGGAAGTATGACCGAAAAGGATTTCGTTCCTAATCGGTTAGAAGCTGCGAAATTAGTGGCTTCCAAGTTCGTTGAGCAACGTCCAGGAGATAGAATTGGGATAACTATTTTTAGTAATTTAAGTTTTACCTTATCTCCAGTGACGACAGATCATGAATTGGTTTTGCAACAAATTCAAAATATACAACCTGGAATGTTGCAAGATGAGGGTACGGCGATTGGAGCAGGATTGGCAACGAGTGTTGATAGATTGAGAGAAAGCAAATCCAAAACAAAAATCGTTATTTTACTGACGGATGGAGTTGATTTTGGTGGTGCTATTTCGCCAGATGTAGCGATTAATATGGCGAAAACCTATGGAATTAAAGTCTATACCATTGGAATCGGGAGTACGCAAGAGGTTCAAATTGATCCAAATGATCCGAACTCTGGTGGAAAAAGTACGCGTAAATTGGATTTCAATGAAGGTTTATTGAGAAATATGGCGGCATCTACGGGTGGTCAATATTTCCATGCCGCGGATAACAATACATTGCAAGGAGTATATGAAAGTATCAATAAATTGGAAAAGTCAAAGATTGAAGTAAAGACTTATAACCGATATGTAGAGCAATATTTGGTCGTATTAATTATCGGTTTGATTTGTATCTTATTAGATTTTATTTTGCGATATACGGTTTATTTTAAATTTCCTTAAATTGGAGATGGGTTTCAATGGATATTATAAATTTTTTGAATAATTTGGTATAAAATACAAAATATTCCGCTATCTTTGATTTATCTATGAAAAAAATGAAAAAACACTAATTCGGTTTTCTTCAAACTGAATTTTATTGAAAAACAGAGCAATAACTTAAATTTTCCATTTTTTTTAGATTTTTAGATTATATAGATATGATTTTACCGATACACTAATTTCCGACGAAATTTGTGTGTTTCTTAAAATTTAGAAGTGACGGCCCTGATTTTTTAATCCGGGGCCTTTTTGTTTATAGGAAATCATAAAAATAGGGATGTGTAATAATTTACACATCCCTATTTTTATTTAAAAATTTGAACTACTTAATTTTCCTTCAAACTTCTGAAATCTACGGGAACTAATTTACTTACACCAGGTTCTTGCATCGTAACGCCATAAATCACATCGACCGCGCTCATCATTTGCTTGTTGTGTGTTACTATGATAAATTGCGAATTTTCACTGAATTTGCGAATCATTTGTACAAATTTTCCGACGTTAGCATCATCCAAAGGCGCATCAACCTCATCCAAAATACAGAATGGTGCAGGTTTAATTAGATAGATGGAAAATAATAATGCTGTAGCTGTTAAGGTTTTTTCTCCTCCACTTAATTGAGTAATGGAAGATGGTCTTTTCCCTTTTGGTTTGGCAACAATATCAATACCCGTTTCCGCAAGATTTTCTGGATTTTCCATGATAAGATCCGCTGTGTCTTGCTCGGTAAATAAGGTTTTGAATACCACTTGGAAATTTTCTTTTACCTTATTGAATGTCTCCAAAAATTGCTGATTGGCTGTGGTTTCTACCTCTTGGATCGTTTGCATTAAGCTTTCACGAGCAGTTACGAGGTCATTTTTTTGTTCCAAAATGAATTCATAACGTTTTTTCATTTCCGTATAAGCTTCTACCGCTGTAGGGTTAACTTCTCCCAAATTTTGCAAACGCTTTTTCAATCTTTCAGAAGACTCTGTCAATTCATCTACTGAGGAAGTTGTCGTGCGATCTTGATCCAAAATTTCATCCAAATCAACATGAAATTCTACGTACAGACGCTCCTTCATTCCTGCTAATTGCAATTTCAATTCATTGAGTTTGTCTTTCAACTCATTCAATTGATTGTCAATCGCTTCGCGTTGTTTTGTTTTTTGACGTAATTCATCCTCTTTAACTTGCAATTCATTACGCAAAGAATAATACAATTGATCTGCTTCATTCAATTCTTTTTCTGCAATTTCTTTTGCACGGAATAACTCAATCAATTCTTTTTCAAGCTGTTGCAATCTTACTTCTTCGGCTTCGATATTTCCTTTTGATTCAGATAATTGCTTATTATTTCCTTCTTTTTGGGCCACCAAATCTTGCAATTGTTTTTCTTTAAAAGCCAATTCTTGTTTCAAAGAATTGATTTTGCTTTGCTGTTTGGTTAATTGGATATTCTGATCATTATAAGAAACGGATGCGAAATTGTAATCTTGTTCGGCTTGTTGATAGGTCATTTCAATCAATTTCAACGCTTGGTTGATAGATTCAATCGAACTATTAATTTCATTTAATTGATTTTTGGTATCGTAAATTGCATCATTTTCCTGTTCTAATTTTGCTTCAATATCTTCTAATTTTTGTTGAGAAGAATCTTGTGCAGAAATGAGATTTTCGACTTTATTTTTGGTAATA
Organism: Rhizosphaericola mali; assembly: GCF_004337365.2. Taxonomy (GTDB): domain Bacteria; phylum Bacteroidota; class Bacteroidia; order Chitinophagales; family Chitinophagaceae; genus Rhizosphaericola; species Rhizosphaericola mali. The sequence continues at coordinate 839,905 of NZ_CP044016.1, forward strand.
AATACGCCGTTGGTTAAGGAATTGATTTCATTTTGAATGGATTGTATTTCTTTTTCCTTCAATTGTTCGTTGTAACCAATAACTTTATTTCGCAGCGCCTCAATGTTGTTTTTAAGTTCGCTTACAAGTTTGTCTTGTTTGGATATCGTCGCTTGTAATTTTTCCAAATTTTTAGCACGACCGATTTTTTTACCTTCAAAAACGCCCACGCTACCACCGGTTAACGTATATTTTCCTTGTACAAATTTGCCTGATTTCTCAAGTAAAATCGTATTGTCTGAGGCTTCTGCATTTGCGCCTTCATCCACAATGTAGACATTGGCTAATAAATATTCCGCAAGTTTTCTATATTTCTCATCTACTTCAATGATATCCAATGCTTTTGTCGCATTATTCACTTGAGATTCTGAATAAGAGAAATTTTGAAATTTATCTAAAAGAAAGAAATTCGCTTTTCCTTTTTTGTTGTTATCCAACAATTGAATTGCGGTCATTCCTTCTTGTAAATCATTGACAACGTAATAGTTAAGATATGGCTCTAATACGTTCTCCACTGCTGCACGATATTCTTCTTTTACATAAATAATATCAGAAAGTATCGGCGCTTCATTATTCCAATCTTTATTTTTATGTAAAAATTTGATACTCTCTGGATATCCTTCCATAGAATCAATCAAATTTTTCAAAAGCGCATGTTCGTTCTTTTTTGCATCCAATTTTCGATTTTCATCAGCTAAGGAAGCACGTAATTTTTCCATTTCTTCTTGCGTGGACAAGATGATGGCTTTGGTTTCTTCGTGGATTTTTTGAATATCAGTTAAGTAGGATTTTTTATCAGCAAGAACTGTTTCTTTTTCTTTCAATTCGCCTTCTAAATTTTGCAATTGCGCAGTTCTGTTTTCTTTTTCAGATTGCAATTGCATCTGAGATCTTTGCAGATTTTGGATCGATGTGTCCGCTACGGCAACTTTTTTCTCCGCTTCAAATTGTTGTCTTTGGATCTGTTGAAATGATTGACGTTGGACATCCAATTCTGCTCTTTTTTCATCTAAAAGTGCGCGCTTATCCTCAATCGCATCTTTGGCAATTTCAATTTTTTCTTGCAATTCCGCTAATAATCCAGACTCGTCACCAACCTGTATTTTGGAATATTCAATGGAATCAGAAATCGTGTTTAATTGACCTTCTGCTTGTGCTAAAAAGTCAATGATATTTTTTTCTTTTTCTTTCAAATACTGCAAACTTTGCGAAGCCAGATTTTTCTCATTTTCTTTGACGTGCAAATTACCTTGTACGCCGTTGAATTTTTGTTGCAAATCTTGCAAGGCTTTTTCCTTATCCGAAAAACTATTGCGTTCCTTTAAAATTGCGGCTTCTTGAGAGGTAATTTCTGTTTCCAATTGCAATTTTAAATCCGCTTGTGACTCTTGTTGTTGGTTAACTTCTTTGTAAGTGCCGTTAAATCCTTCCAAAGCAGCTTTCGCCAATTCTATGGAAATATCTTTATAGTCCTTTTTAATTTCGTTGTACTTCTCCGCCTTTTTCGCTTGACTTTCTAAGGTTTTTAGCTGATTGTTGATTTCAAATAATAAATCTTCAATTCGACTTAAATCTTGTGCAGTTGCATCTAGTTTTTGTTTGGCTTCTTTTTTACGTGTTTTATAGACGGTAATTCCAGCCGCTTGTTCGAGCATTTTACGACGACTATTATCTCTATCTTTGATGATATCGTCGACCATTCCAGACTCAATCATGGAATAACTATCCGAACTAATACCAGTGTCCATGAAAAGGTTGTTGATGTCTTTCAATCGACAAGCAACATCATTCAGTCTATATTCGCTATCGCCATTGCGGTAAAAACGGCGCGTAATCGCTACCGTACTAAATTCTGTAGGTAATAAATTGCGGGTGTTTTCAAATACCAAACTCACCTCCGCCATGCCGCTAGGGCTCCTCTTTTTACTTCCGTTAAAGACAAGCGCCTCCATATTTTCACTACGTAAAGCAGAAATTTTTTGTTCACCTATTACCCATCTAATGGCATCAATTACATTACTTTTACCACAGCCATTTGGCCCGATCACCCCGGTAATTGCAGCATCAAAATTGAGTATCGTTTTATCAGCAAAACTTTTAAAACCTTTTACTTGAAGTTGTTTTAATCGCACTTAAATCCAATTTTATATGCGAACTTAATTGAATTTGGCTAAATTTTTGCGCAAAAGGATTAATTAATTGGAATTGTCAATTTTTAAAAATTAATTCGTAAAAATTTCGTTCACTATTTGACTGTCATCAATACTCATTAAAAATATTTATTATGTTAAAACTGAATAAGGTTTTCGTTGCAGGAATGTTGGTTTTCACTGGTTTTTGTAGTCGTTTGCATGCTCAAGACATACATTTCGGTATTAAAGCCGGTCCTGAATTTGGCAAAGTAGACGGTAAATCTTTGACCTCTGCCTATAAAGCTGGTTATCAAGCAGGAGCATTTGCGGAAATTCGTTTTGATAAATGGGGAATACAACCAGAAGTTTTGTTTAGTCAAACAAATACGGAAACTAAAGATGGTAATGCATTGAGTCAAGTAGGCGCAAGTGCCTTAATTCCAAATGTGAAGGCGAAATTGAATTATTTGAGTGTACCTGTATTAGTGAATTTGAAAATCATTAATATTCTGGATTTTCAAGTTGGTCCACAATTCAATGTGTCTACGTCCAAAGAACATGGGTTGTCTAATGAAGTAAAGAGCGCATTTAAAAGCGGAGAAGTGGATGCTGCGGCAGGTTTTCAATTACGTGTAGCTAAGTTCAGAGCTTATGCGCGTTACAATATTGGCTTGACGGGTGTAAAATCTAGTGCGACAGAAGATAATACTAATACCAATGATGGAAGTACTTGGCGTAGACAAGCTTTCCAATTTGGCATCGGATATGCTATATTTTAGTACATAAAAGTTATAGTTGAAAGCAACTCCTTCGAGTTGCTTTTTTTTATATTTAAAATGTATAAATTAGGTTAGTCTAAATAATTAATTAGTGTATGTAAATAAAATAATTATATTTGTGTGGATTTTAAAAACACAATATAAGAATGAAGCTAATCTTTGTAGTAATGGCACTATTAGGAACTTGTGAGTCATACAGCCAAAAACTAATACACGGAAAAATCACTGGAATCGCGCAAAATAAATATGAATATCTGCGTGTCAGTGATCGTCAACAATCGCAGTTGGAAAAAGTAAATGCAGAAGGAGAATTTAATTTTTATTCCAAGGGTTCTATATTCTACCTACTAGAAAAGAACGTAAAAATAGATTCATTTATAGTCAAAAATGAAAAATTTATAGTTGTAAATATTCGTAATTATACGAATCAACTAGATAATATTATTGTCTCAAATCATTTGCAAAATCAAAGAAATATTTGGGCAAATCCTGTGGCGATTACTGCTGTGTCTGCCAAGCAAGTTGAAAATACCATTTCCTCTAACCTTATAGATGGTTTAGTAAAAAATACACCTGGATTAAATGCCGTGAAAACCGGGCCAAATATTTCAAAACCATTTATTAGAGGATTGGGGTATAATCGAGTATTGACTTTGTTCGATGGTATTCGTCAAGAAGGGCAACAATGGGGAGATGAACATGGGATTGAATTAGATCCATATAATATTGGAAATACGGAAGTAATTAAAGGCCCGGCAAGTATGATTTACGGCTCGGATGCTGAGGCTGGAGTGGTGAGTTTGCGTTCCTTACAACCTCAAGTTATAGATGGTAAAATACATGGACAATGGATTTCTGAATATCAAAACAACAATGGTTTATATGGAAATGGTGTTTCTATTTATAAACGAAATGTGCACTGGTATTGGCTTGGAGCGCGTTCTTACAGAATCGCCAAGAACTATCAAAATAAAATAGACGGCAGCGTGTACAACACAGGATTTAAAGAATTAAATCTTTCTTTTAAAACAAGTTATCAAAGTAAATATGGGTTTTCTAATCTGAATTTTACTTTATACAATGATCTGCAAGGTATTCCTGATGGGAGCAGAGATTCGCTTACTAGAAAATTTACTAAACAAATTTATGAGTCTGATGAAGACAATATAAAAGATCGTCCTATTGTTTCCAATCGTGAGTTAAATAGTTATCGTTTGAGTCCATTGCATCAGCATATTCAACATTATAGAATTTATTCGGATAATGAATATAGTTTAAAAAATGGTGCAAAAGTTTCTGGTTTGGTGGCATTTCAGCAAAATATCAGAAGAGAATATAATCACCCAACCATGCTGGAGCAAGCGGGGATGTATGTTAAATTAAATACGCTCAACTTTACGGGAAAATATCAATTTTCTCCAATGGGGAAATTTACCAATACCATTGGCGTGAATGGAATGTATCAAAGTAATCGGAATGAAAATGCAACTGATTTCCCTATACCAGACTATAAACTAGGAGACGTAGGCATATATGCTTTTTCGAATTTTGAGTCGGGAAAATGGACAATTTCGGGTGGCGTAAGATTGGATCAACGTTGGATAGGAAGTAAGGATTTTTATATAGGGACAAATGATGTGACTGGATTTGAATATGCTATTCGAAATAACCAAGATACAATGGGGGCTAATTTGCAATTTCCAGCTTTGCATTTGCAATATAGCGGTATGTCTGCAAGCCTAGGTGTAACATACGAAGTAAATGAAAATATACATCTAAAAGGCAATATTGCAAAAGGTTATCGCGCGCCGAATATAACCGAAATTGCTTCTAATGGATTAGACCCTGGCGCACATATTTACTATATCGGAAATCGCAATTTTGTACCGGAATTTAATATTCAAGAAGATGTTGGCGTAAGTTTGAATTATAGTGATTTGAATGCTAATTTTAGTGTATTCAATAATCATATTAGCCACTATATTTCTTTAATGCAGTTAACCGATGCTAATGGAAATCCCGTACAATTAGTCCCAGGGAACTGGACCTATCAATATCAACAGAGTGCTGCTAGGTTATACGGACTGGAATCTAATTTTCAATATTTACCTAAATATTTGAATGGGATTGTTGTCGAATCTTCTATTGCAATCGTTTATGGCAATAATACGAGTGCGAAATATAAAAATGCAGGTATTAATGGGGAATATTTGGCGTATATCCCACCTATAAAATGGGTAAGTGGCATAGAAAAAGTATTTCAACTCAAGAGTCAACATTTGAATAAATTGAAATTAAAGTTAGAATATGAATTTAACGGAAAACAAAGCCGGTATTTTGGGTTATATGATACGGAAACAGCTACTCCAGGTTATAGTTTGTTAAATGCAATCTTGGGTTGCACTATACAATTACGAGAAAAGCAAACTATAGATGTGAATGTATTTGCAGATAATATTTTGGATAAAGCATTTCAGTCTAATTTAAGTCGGTTGAAATATTTTGAATATTATAATTCGTCTCCTAATGGACATTATGGTATCTATGGAATGGGACGCAATGTTGGAGTAAAGGTTGGGGTTCATTTTTAAATGAAAAACAGCGCAATGAATATTTTTCATTGCGCTGTTTTTTTATTTATTTTAAAACGATTAGTCTTTCGGATCTAATGCTTTTTTAATTCTATCAGATAGATCCGCTAAATGATATTTAGTTAATTTATCCGAAGAATTTGTAGCATCAATCTCCGCTTTCAAATCCTTTAAATGTCCTTTTACAATGGATGGTATGTCTGACGTGTTGATATCACTAGACGAAACTCCCATTAATGCCAAAATCATTGGAGAAATACCGCTTGATGCAGGGCTTTTTGCACTTATAATATCAATCAATGTATTCACATATACTTTTTGCAAACTTCTTCTAGGTGCAGTAATTGCCGCATTAGATTTTAGTTCGGAAAAAATACCATCATGTACATCCGTAATAAATTCAATAGGAGTGTAGGTTGTATCACCAAATCTATTCTCACACAGTTCCAATCTTTGTAGACGTGAACTAGATAACAAATTAGAAAGTGTTGTGGATTGTAAGTTTGCAATCTTATCTCCATATCCGGGATTGGTAATTTTGTTCATGATATTTTGATCATCTAACCAATCAACATTGTTGAATACTTGATTATTAAGGAATTGAACAGCTTGTTTTTGTCTTTGTTTGGATGTTGGATAGTATACATTTCCAGGTTCTTCTACACTTTTATAAGTTTCTTCAATTCCACCTACGTTTTTCAATACATGATTTACAAAACGATTATACTCGCCAAATAATTGCGTATATACATCCCCTAGATTATTATAAGTATCTGCTTCTTCATTTGTCCAAGAAAGTAAATTTTTAGCTACAATTTTTAGATTTTTGATGCCATATTCACTCGCCAAAACATTGTTGTCACCTAAATCTTCCGTTTGTGCTCTTGGATCAAGATTACGACCTTCTCCTCCAAACCATAGTCTTGAATTTTTAGATAATGCGTCAACAACCCATTTGTTTACGATCTTCTTGTCTTCCTCTGTTGTGGTTGCTCCACTATAAGAGTAGCCCCATTTTATTGCCCATTTATCATAGTCTCCAATTCTTGGGAAGATACCTTTTTCGGAAATATTATCTTCTGGTTGTGCGACATAGTTAAAGCGAGCATAGTCCATGATAGATGCCGTGTGGCCATTGGCTTCCACCCATTTTTTATTACGTAAAAGCTCAACTGGAGTTTTGCTACTACTTCCCATATTATGACGCAATCCTAAAGTATGACCAATCTCATGGGAAGAAACAAAACGAATCAATTGTCCCATTAATTCATCATCAAATTTCATTTTGCGAGCTTTTGGATCAATAGCTCCAGCTTGAATCATGTACCAGTCATGTACAAGTTTCATTACATTGTGATACCATCCAATATGACTTTCTAGAATTTGGCCGCTTCTTGGGTCATGTACATTGGGACCATAGGCGTTTTCAATATTGGAAGCGAAATAGCGCACTACAGAATAGCGAGCATCTTCCATAGACATTGTAGTATCATTTTCTGGCCATTCTTTACCTACAATTGCATTTTTAAAACCTGCAGATTCAAATGCTTTTTGCCAATCGTTAATACCTGCGATAAGGTAAGGACGCCATTGTTTTGGAGTGGCTGGATCGATATAATAGACAATTTGTTTTTTGGGTTCAACTAATTGTCCTTTTTTCCATTTTTCTACATCTTCTGGTTTGGGTTCCAGATTCCAACGAACTATAAAAGTTTGGTCATCTACTTTTTGTTGATTGTCTCCATATACGGTATAAGAATCGGCAAAATAACCCACTCTTGGGTCAAATAATCGTTTTTTTACAGGTGTTTTTGGTAACAATAAAAAAGAATTGTTCAATTCCATTGTTACCACTCCCGCATCATTAGCAACGGTAAAACCGCCACCTCCTCTGCGAGTCATCATGCCAGGTATATTCATTGCCGGAGAAGCTCCAAATGTTTTTGTTGATTTAATTTCAACATTTATTGGGTAAGTGTGAATACTGTTGATATAGGATCTATCTGCCATCAACATGCTTAAGTTGAATCCTCTCTTTTTGTCTGGAGTTAAGCTTACCAATTGATTATCTCCTTTGAAGAAATCTGTTACATCTAATACTACCGTAGATGAATCTTTTCCAAATGCCTTAATTGGAAAAGCCGCTATTAATGGATTAGCATAAGAATTTTTTACTGCTTTATAGATTTTGTTGGTTGAATCCGCCATGCTGATATCTGCAATTAATTTGATAAAAACATTTTTATTCGGACCTTTAATCCACTCAATTGTTTGTTGATTGACAATCTCACCTCCATATACACCGGCTCCACCAGGAACGGAAACATAACGTGTTACTACCATTATTTCACGTCCAAAAAGAGAATCTGGAATCTCGAAAAAATATTTATCCTCGACTTCATGTATGGTAAATAGTCCTTTATGCGTGATTGCAGAGTCAGGAATGACCTCTTTATAAGGTTTTATTTCAGATGGTTTAGGAAAAATAGGTTTCTTTAATTTTGTCGTATCCTTTAAATGTAAGGAATCTTTTTTCGGTAAACTGTCTTTTGGATATTTAGGGACTTCAGGTTTTTGTGCGAATGTGGTTGTCAAATAAAAAGTACCACAGAGCAGCATTAAAATTTTAGAATTCATAAATGTAAAATGATATATAAAGTGTGAACTTCAAATATAGTATAAAAGTTAAATTTTTGTAACGATCAAATAGAGTTTCGCTATTTTTTTACACAAGCGGTATATTTAATTTTATATTGAACTAAATAAAACATAAAACAAAGATTATGGCAAAAAAAATATTACTATTGGCTGGTGATTTTGTAGAGGATTACGAGGTAATGGTTCCTTTTCAAGCATTACAATCCGTAGGTTTGGAGGTTCATGCTATTTGTCCAGACAAACAAAGTGGAGAAAACGTGGCTACTGCGATTCATGATTTTGTTGGTTTTCAGACTTATGCGGAATTAAGAGGACATAATTTTACATTGAATTATTCTTTTGATAAAGTTAATTTGGATGATTATGATGGTTTGTATATTACCGGAGGTAGAGCACCAGAATATATCCGTCTTAATGCGCGCATTATTGAAATTGTACAGTATTTTTTTGAAAAAAATCTTCCAGTAGCTGCAATCTGCCACGGAATTCAGATATTGACTGCAGCAAATGTTGTAAAAGGTAAAACTTTAACTGCATATCCTGCTGTTGGACCAGAAGTTACACTTGCTGGGGGTAATTTTAAAGATATTCTAGCAACGGATGCTATTACAGATGGTAATCTGACAACTTCTCCCGCTTGGCCAGGACATCCTGCAATTCTCAAAGAATTTTACAAATTATTGAATATCAATATCTCCTTGTAATTAGGTAAAAGAAAGAGGAAATTTTCCTCTTTCTTTTATTTTAATATTTTGGTTTATAATATAAACTAGTTTATGTTTGTGTTGCAAAACTATAAAATGAAATATTGTATTCTATTATTTTTGATGATTTTAAATGTACATTCTCTATTAGCACAGATAGAAATACACGGAAAAATATTAGATAAAAAAGGTAGACCAATTGTGTCCGCAAATATAACGATAGTTGATTCTTATGATGGTGGTATTACCGATCATAATGGGCTATTTAGATTTTCTACTACGGAAAATGGAGCACATATTTTAGTTATAGTTGCGAGTCGTTTTGATTCCTTATTTGTTCCTATAAATATTACAAATCAAGCTATACAAATAGATACAAGTTTAAAAGTAACCAAACTAGAAGAAGATGGCGTTGTTGTTTCTTCTCGCGGTTTTATTCTGGGAGGAGGAAAGCGTAATTCGGTAATGAATGCGCAAGATATTTATACGACTGGAGGTGCAAATGGCGATATTAGTAGCGCTTTGCGTACACTTCCAGGAACACAACAATTAGGCGAAAGAGAAGGATTGGCCGTCAGAGGTGGTGATGTGTACGAGACAAAACAATTTATTGATGGAACCTTAGTTAGTCATCCGTATTTTAGTGGAGCGACGAATATTCCAACACGCACGAGATATCCGCCCAATTTATTCAAAGATATTGCTTTTAGTACAGGTGGTTATTCTGCCTTGTACGGACAGGCATTGTCCTCTGCTTTGATTTTGGAAACCATAGATATACCTGAAAAGTCGGAAAGCAATGTAAGTGTCACGCCTTTGTTTTGGGGCGGTGGACTCCAAAAGGTTGCCAAGGATAAAAAAAGTTCTTTCGGATTTGATTATAGTTATACCAATGTCGGGTTATATTTTAAAGTGATAAAACAAACGCCTGATTATTTTAAAATGCCTCAATTTCATTCTTCAGACTGGAATTATCGTATCAAAACAAAAGGCGGAGGTTTGATAAAATACTATGGAACATTTGACTATAATCAAATGGGTTTACGTCGACAAAGTGTGGATAGTGCCATTTGGAAAAATGCATTTGACTTGAAAGGATCCAATTGGTATCACAATGTTAGTTGGCGACAACCTTTTAACCATCAATGGAAAATGACTTTAAGTGCAGGTTTTAGTTTGAATAAAAATAATATTTGGCAACAATTGCAAGATAGTTCGAATAAAGAGGTAGCGATCCCCAATATTTATTTAGATACATTGCAATTCAATTTAAAAAATAAAGATTTATTTGCACAAACTAAATTGGTCTTGGAAAAAAAATGGCGACATAACAATGCATTGAGATTTGGGGCTGAATATTGGTACAATGATTATAGTTTGAACTATAACATAAAACAATATCAATTGAAGGATAATTATATCGCCGCTTTTGCAGAAACGGATTATTATATTTTACCCAAACTGGCATTGGAAGCAGGTTTGAGATTTGAAAATTCTAGTTTAATGCGAACGCATGAACTCGCTCCGAGAGCGGCTTTGGCATACAAATTTAGTTCATCGAATCAAATAAATTTTGCCTATGGCATGTTTTACCAGAAACCAGAGAATACGTATTTGATCTATAATTCAAAATTGAAAATGACGCAAGCTAATCACTATATTTTTACTTATTTATATACGGGAAAAGGTACTATGTTGAGATTAGAAACCTACTATAAGCAATATGAAAATCTTGTAAAGATTTATCCAAATTATACCAATAATGGTAATGGATTTGCCAAAGGTATTGATGTCTATTGGAGAGATAACAATCATACGATTAAAACCTTGGACTATTGGATTACCTATTCCTATGTAGATACAAAAAGAAATTATTTAAATTTTCCATTTTCCATGCAACCCAATTTTGTAGCAAATCATACAGCAAATTTGGTAACTAAAAAATTTATAGCTCCGATAAATACTGGTGTGAGTGCAACCTATTCCTTTGCAAGTGGTCGACCATACTATAATTTACATTTGAATGCAGTTGGAGATGCTAATTATAGTTTGTTGGATCAAGGTAAGACCAAGCAATATCAAACGTTGAATATGAGTGTATATCATCTAATGAAAATTGGAAAGGGATTTGGTGTTTTGTATGCATCGATGAATAATGTATTGAATAGAAATAATGTTTTTGGATATAATTACTCTGTAAACGGCTTAAATAGGCAACCCATATTACCAACTGCTAAACGTTTTTATTTTATCGCCCTTTTTATTAGCTGGGGTGTGGATCGCTCTCAAGATACTATTAACAATAATCTTTAATACAAAAATCAACTACAATGAAAAAGTTAATCTTCACCATTTGTTTATGTGCAATTGCATATTTTGGACACAGTCAATCTAGTAAATATCTTCCTGCGATGGAAGCTAATCTGAAAATTATGGATACCGCAAAAGCTGCGTCTACATATTTGGATTTATCCGGCAAATTTGAACGTATTGCCAATGCTGAAAAAACACAATGGTTACCTTTCTATTATGCCGCTTTATCCTTGGATTTATACGGATTCCAAGCACCAGAAAGTAAAAAAGATGAAATAGGAGATAAGGCATTAGCGCTTATTGATCAAGCGCAAAAATTGAATGATAATTCTGAATTATACGCACCTAAATATATGGCGTATATTATTCAAATGTTGGTCGATCCGATGAATCGCTATCAGTCATATGGTATGTTGGCCAATGATGCATTAAGTCAAGGAATGAAATTAGATAGTTTGAATCCTAGACTATTTTACCTAAAAGGATCAGGTTTATTACAAACCCCTACATTTGCTGGTGGTGGAAAAGATGCGGCAAAACCTTATTTGGAAAAATCAATAGAACTTTTTGATAAGGAAAAACCTGCAAAAATGTACCCAAATTGGGGAAAGACACAAGCGTTAGAAACTTTAGAAAAATGTAAATAAGCAAAATATGGAAGATAAAGAATTGACGGAAATTGAAAGTTTCCAATTGATTCAAGATATGATCAATAAATCGAGGAGTTCTGTGATGGACAAGGGTACTTGGCCGATTTATTGGGGTTGTACCATTGCATTTTGTAGTTTTTTTCTATATTTTCAACTATTGTTTAAATGGAAAATGCCTTTTAATATTTTCTATTTAACCTACATTGCTTTGGCAATTATGATCTTTGTTATTATCAAAAATAGCAAGCATAAAAATGTATCTTCTCATTCTCAAAGACCCATAGCATATACTTGGATTGCCTATGTTATAGCTATAAATATTATGGGGTTTGATCCCCAAACCAATTATTCTGGTATTTCCTTTATGGTGTTATATGGCATTCCAACCTTTATAACTGGAGGTATTATGAACTATAAACCTTTGATTTTAGGCGGTATCTCCTGTTGGATTTTGGCAATAATTGGTTTCTTTTGCAATGGTCTCACCCAGATTATGTTAGAAGGTTTTGCAGCAATTGCCGCTTGGGTAATTCCCGGATTAATGATACGTAGAAGATATTTACAAGTGAAGAAAGGAGTACATGTTTAAAGATTTGGATCCCATATTACACTCTCAATTGCGTCTCGCTGTTGTGAGTTTGCTTATTTCTGTAAAAGAAGCTGATTTCTCTTATTTGAAGGAGCAAACTGGTGCGACAGCGGGTAATCTGAGTGTACAAGTTCAAAAATTGAAAGACGCAGGATATATTGAAATCGAAAAGACTTTTCAAAACAATTATCCAAAAACCAATTGCCGTATTACTAAAAATGGAGTGGATGCATTTGAAAAATATGTCAATGCGTTACGTACCTATTTACCCAAATAATTAAGCTTTCCATAGTTTTTCCAAATCGCCATTTTTTCCCATAAATGGATCGGTTACAGGAAATTTTACTGCGGCAATATTTTTATCTGTCTGAGGTCTTTCTCCTTTTTCTCCTCTATTCAAATCCGGACTCAAGCCATTGGGATACGCACCTAGAACGGTAAAATTGTCAGAGTGACTTATGCATTTATGACCTACTCCTGCTGGGATAACTATTACATCGCCCGCTTGTACATTGACTTTTTGCCCTTTTTCACCACCTAAATGCAAAAGCGCGTTACCAGAAAATACACCTAGAACTTCATGTGTATTACTATGATAATGATGGAATGGATAGACGCCCCAACGCCAAGTATTGGTCCAATTATTTTCTGCAAATTTTTGCTCAATCCAATCTCCTGGATTCGAAGTATTTGCGTTGAAAGCTTGTTTGTACAACAACAAAGGAAATTTGCTGTTTGGAATCATGCCATCATCCTTGAAATATAAAGTAACTGGAGCTGTCGGCATAGCAGAGAGATTTTTAGTTAAAAAAATCCCAGAAACAAGAATCGTACAATTTTTTATAAATTCATTTCTATTCATCATCTCTTGTTTAAAGGTTTAAATTACTAACGCTGTTAAAATAGAAATGTTGAGTATGTTTTTGTTAAAAAAAAATTAATGAAAAAGGCACTATAAGAAGTGCCTTTTTGAATTATTTCATATTTACAAATTGCAGTGGAATTTCCAAATTAGAACCGCGTAATAAGGCGATTACTTCTTGCAAATCATCAATTTTTTTGCCCGTAACGCGTACAATATCATCCATAATCGCTGCTTGTACTTTGAGTTTACTGTCTTTGATTAATTTTACAATTTCCTTTGCTTTACTTTGTTCCAAGCCATTTTTAACAGGGATTTCTTTTTTGACAACTTTGCCGCTTGGATAAGATTCCTTATCAAAATTGTAAGCGCTGGCATCGATACCTTGTTTTATGGAACGACTGATAATTACATCAATTACTTGTTTCATTTTCATGTCGCTTTCAACAGAAACTTTAACCAAGTATTCTTTTTTATCCAATTCAATCTCGACTGGAGAGCCTTTGAAATCATATCTTCCGTCTAGTTCTTTTCTAACTGTGTTGATGGCGTTGTCCAAAGTTTGCACGTCTACTTTGCTTGCTATATCAAATGATGGCATAAATTTCTATTTAGTGAAAATGCAAAAATAAGCAATCTATTAAAAAAGAAAAAGCAGAGGTAGAAACCTCCGCTCGTGATTAACACATGAGAAAATTTTTATTTCGATTTAATCCTGCTGCTTTCGTCGTCTGCAGCCGTATTATTGTGACTTCTTGTTTGAATTTTACCTTTTTTAAATCTCCAAGTAAACGAAATATTGACTCTTCTGGAATCCCATCTATTGGAAACATAGGTGTTGATATTGCCATAATTGATATTGACATTGGATTTTTGCATTCTGAAAATATCATTGACATTTACCTTAATCGTTGCGTTATTATTGAAAATATTTTTTTGTATACCTGTATTGATTTGATATTGAGGTTTGATGTCAAATAATCCCCAAATTAATGCAGAATGATAATTACCACTTAACTCTGCTTTGAATCCTTTAGGTAAAGTAAATGTGTTGGTGCCGTTGTAAATAAGCGTATTTTTTCTCAAATTCACTGGCGCATCTAAGTAAGAACCATCAATATAGTTACGCATTAAAATGATTGAATTATTGGTAGACCACCATTTCGTTACATTGAAATTTAAAGAAGTTGTCAAGGTAATATTCTTTGTTGTATTGACATTCTGTTTGGTTTGATAGGTCACTTTAGTCGCATCATCTTGAATTAAAACATCAGAAATTACATCAGAGGTGTGTGTATAGTTCAATGAAGTTACTAACCATGTTTTGTAAGCGTAAGATACTTCACCCGAATTGGTAATTTGTGGTTGTAAAAACGGATTGCCTTGAGAATAAGTGTACGGATCCAAATAGTATAAAAACGGATTCAAGTCTTGATAGTCTGGACGATCAATACGCCTATTATAGGTAAATCCCAAAGTGTGATTTTCTTTGATTTTCTTTTGGATAAATACCGTTGGAAATAATTTGAAATAGTTTCTATGCACAGTCGAGTCATTGCTATATTGATGTCCTTTGGATACTGTTTGCTCGCCACGTAAACCTAATTGGATAGACCAACCTTTTTCGAATTCTTGATTATAGTTGACATATGCAGCATTGATATTTTCCGTGTATTTAAAATGATTGGTGATGGTACTATCCACTACATAGTTATTATCTATCTGATTGTAATAATGGACATCATTATCCGAAGTGACATAGCTAGATTTCAAACCAGCTTCGATTTTTGCTTTGTTTTTTAATGGTTTGGAAAAATCAATTTTGCCTGTTTTGATATTGATTAAGGATGGTAAATTTCCAATTCTGTTGAGTGGATTGAGTCCGTCTATTGAAGGTAATAGATTGTTCTCTGCATCGTATTTACTCGTTTCATAGTATTGATCACTTTTACTATTAAATCTTGAGTAGGCAAAATCTCCCATGATATATGCGCCATTATTATCCAGATCATGTTTATAGTTAACGTCATAAGTCATACTATTCCATTTCCCAGAAGAGTTACTGTTTGTAACGGCAGTAGAGTCTAATTGATTATTGGATAAAAATTTAGTTGTATTGTTTCCCTTTTCGGAATTAGGATTGATAACACCATTAACCATCACGCCGATAGTATTCGTTGAGTCTAGATAATAGTCCGCACCCACTTTGAAATTATGACTCTTCCATTTGCTTACATTATAGGCATTTTGTGGGCTATTGACTGCACTTGTAGTGGTTGATTCAGCAAAATCTCTATTTATATAATTACTATTCCAACTTTTTCCATTATAAAAACTATAATTTCCGTAAAGATTTAATTTACCATTTCTATAGTTCATATCTCCACCTATATTTTGACGAGCAAAACGCCCTTGACCATAACCAGTAGTTAATGAACCGTTGAATCCTTTGGCTTTATTTTTCTTGGTGACGATATTGATAATGCCCGCGTTACCAGCTGCATCATATTGTGCAGACGGATGTGTCATCACCTCAATCGTTTGTATCGTACTAGCATCCATACTTTTGAGTAAATTGGCTAATTGATCCCCAGATAAATAGGTATTTTTCCCATCAATATATATCATAACGCCGCTCTTTCCTTGCAGATTGACTCTGTTATTGCCGTTATCTACAACTACTCCTGGTACTTTATCCAAAACATCCCAAACTGTATTCCCCACTGCGACAATACTATTGGCGATATTGACGACTGTTTTGTCGATTTTTTGTTCGATAAAAGGTTTTTTTGTGGATACCGCAACAGCCGTAAGGTCTGCGGCAGTATTTGTAAGGTAGATTTCAGGTAAATTGAAAACTGATCCTTTTTTCAAATTAATACTATCGGAATAAAAGTCTTTGTATCCCAAAGATTGTACTTGTATTTTATATGCTCCAATAGTTGGCGCTTGTATTTTGAATACGCCGCTATCATTGGTCAAGGAAGCTTTGATGATAGAGGAGTCTTTCGTGGAAATTAAATTTATAGATGCGTGATCTACATTTCCAGTGGCAGATTTTACATTTCCTGTGATTGTTTGTGCATTTGCATAATTAATAAGCATTCCAAAGCAACATATATATATAGTAAGAAGCAAATTTTTCATTGTGTTAATATTTTATTCTGATACAAAGTAAGGTACTTTGCTTAACATAGTACTTGGTTTATTGTATTAATGGTTTAAAAACGTGATAAATGGAAATTGGGGTAAATTTTTAGTTAAATAAATGCGGATATATAGTAAGACGCAGCAAGGAAAAATAGGTTACAAAAAAAGTAAAATAGTATTTCATTATCTTTAGCCGATGAAGGAAAAAGCATTAGAAAAGATAAAAGTATTTGTATTTGATGTAGATGGAGTATTGACAGAGGGAAGTTTGATCTTGTTGCCAGATGGTACACAAGCGCGTGTGATGAATGTTAAAGATGGCTTCGGATTGCAAGAAGCATTGAATATGGGATTTGAAATTGTTATTATTTCCAAAGGAAATTCTCCGGAAGTGACGAAGAGATTGAATCTATTAGGCGTGAAGCATGTGTATATGCAAGAGCATAATAAGATCAAAAGATTGGAGGATGTGTTGGATAGTTTGGGGTATACTTTTGAAAATGCTATTTATATAGGTGATGATATTCCAGATATTGAATGTATCAAAACCGTGGGATACTCTGCTTGTCCATTGGATGCGGTGGAAGAAGTGCAAGATGCAGTGGATTTTATCATTCCGGTTTTAGGTGGGAGAGGTGTAGCAAGACATATTATCAAAAAAGTATTGACTGCTCAAGGAAAATGGAAATATTAGTTGGAATAAATGATTTAATTTTAATAAAGAATAGCTCAATTAAAATGTAGGAATTTTGAAAAGATTCAAAGCCTTTTTTCAACTGATTAGGTTGCCAAATTTGGTTTTTATAGCCCTGACTCAAATACTATTTCACTTTTTTGTCATTCGACCAGTGTTGGATAAAGGTCATATTATTTCTTCTTTGCGAGGACATAATTTGGCGATTTTGATATTTGCTACGATTTCCATTACGGCTGCTGGATTTATCATTAATGATTATTTTGACCTTAATGGTGATCTTATTCGTCGTTCCAAAAGTGTCGTCATCGGTAAATACATACATCGACATTGGGCCTTAGCATGCCATATTACGATGTCTTTATTTGGTATAGCTTTGGGATTTTATTTGGATTTTACGAGTACGATTTATTTTCTTGGGTTATTTAATTTCTGTTGTACATTTTTACTATTTGTATATTCCATCGCATTGAAAAAGCGACCATTATTGGGAAATGTATTGATTTCTTTATTGACATCTTGGGTGATTATCGTATGTACTTGGTGCGAAACTTTGGGTATTTATCATTCGGGAAATATCGTTGATGCGAGTAAGATTACCAGATTGACCTTGATGTACGCGGGATTTGCATTTATCATTTCCATAATACGAGAGGCGTTAAAAGATTTAGAAGATATTGATATTGATCGAAAATTGAAGTATGACACGATGCCTATCAAATGGGGCGTCAACGCATCAAGAGTTTTTATAATAGTTTGGATGATTGTGATGATCGGCGCATTGTCAGCCTTTTTCTTTTATTTATTAATTATCAAGCGTTGGATTGGAGCAGGATATTGTGCTGTGTTTTTGATAGCACCGATGTTGATTTTGTTTTTCAAATTTTTGAAAGCAAAAAATCGCAAAGATTTCAAATGGGTACGTTCCAAAATAAAATGGGTGATGTTGCTCGGTATACTTTCTATGTTAATTATTCAATCTAAATATTAATGATTTCCAATTTCCCTCCGATTATACTTGCATCTCAATCGCCTCGACGCAAAAAGATATTGGAATTGGCCAATGTTCCTTTTGATGTTGTAGTGAGTCATAGTGATGAAAATTTTCCATCAGAATTAGCGCCCGAATTAGTACCGGTTTTTATTGCAAAAAATAAAGCCATTGCAGTTTGGGAAAAAATCAATGCGAAAAAAGATGCTATTGTAATTGCTGCAGATACGGTAGTAATTGTGGATGGAAATATCTTAGGCAAACCAAAAGATCGAGCTGAAGCAATTGCGTTTTTGGAATCTATGTCTGGTAAAAATCATGCTGTCGTAACGGGTGTATTTCTATTAAGTAAGGAAAAAGAAGAACGTTTTTTTGAAGAGACTAAAGTTTATTTTAAAAAGTTGACTTTGGAAGAAATTGAATATTATGTGGATCGTTTTCAACCATATGACAAGGCGGGTGCTTATGGTATCCAAGAATGGATTGGGTTGATAGGAATTGAGAAAATTGATGGAGATTTTTATAATGTTATGGGATTGCCAGCCAATAAATTACTACAAACATTGGAAGCATTTATTGGCTAGTTTCCACATGTAAATATTAAGGAATATTGCGTACCCAAATATTTCTATAACTCAATGGTTTGCTTTTATCACCATGCGCTTGCAATTTGATAGCAGATTTTCCATGAGATTTGTAATAAGGTTTTCCAATATAACGCGTTTCACCAGTTAATTCGTAGTGATCTTGTACCAAAACGCCATTAAAAAGAACCGTAACATTTGCCTTTTTATCTACGGTTCCATCCGTATTAAAAGTAGGCGCATGCCAAATAATATCATAAAATTGCCACTCTCCAACGGGCAACGCAGGATTGACAATTGGAATGGCTTGTTTGTATATAGAGCCCGCCTGTCCATTGGTATAGGTTTTATTATCGTAAGAATCCAAAATTTGTAATTCGTACCCATTGTCACCATCACCTGTCGAGGCAAGGAATACCCCGCTGTTACCACGAGCTTGACCAGTGCCATCAATATCTTTGGGAATTTTCCATTCCAAATGCAATTGATAATTGCCAAATTTTTCTTTCGTTTGGATATTTCCTTCTTGTTTGTTGACCGTTAATATTCCTTTGGATACAATCCAATTTGCGGGTTGTCCAGGTTTATTGACATCTTCCCATTGACTCAGATCCGTTCCATTAAATAATTGAATGGCGTCAGAGGGTGCACTTCCAATTGTTTTTCCGGGCGTAACTTTTGCCGGAACGGGCGAATAAACCTCTGTATCTTCTGGCTTTTGTGCAAAAATATTAGTGGAAATTCCCAACATGAATAAACTGCTTAATCCTACGTATTTTAAATTCATAATCCGTTATTTATTGGTTATAAGATTGGATTTGATGTATTTAATACTTTCCGCAATAGCTAATTTGGGTGGAACGTTTGCAGAAAACGCTTCTTGTTCTACAAAGAAATTTTTAAATCCTGCTTCTTTTTTATGTTTAAATATTTCTTTGAAATCAATAATTCCTTGTCCAACAACACAAGATTCTCTTGGTGGTACGACGTGCATATCTTTGATATGCCACATTGGAAATCTATTGGGATATTGTTGGAAATATTTCAATGGGTCGCGACCGGCATAGACTACCCAATAAATATCCATTTCAAAATCAACTAAACTAGGATCGGTATCCGAAAGCATTACATCATAACCAATCGTATTGCCTTTACTATCTTGAGAAAATCCGTATTGTTGAAATTCGAAATTATGATTGTGATACGCCAATTTTAAACCTGCATTTTTACAAGCTTCTCCGGCTTTATTTAATCTTTCGGAAAATTTTTGAAAATCTTCTAAGGATTTTCTGGCAGATTCATCAATCCAAGGAATGGTAACGTAGTCGTGCTGCAATGTTTTGGCCGTCTCAATAACTTTGGATAAGTCATCAGCATTGTCTTTATATAAATAATCTGCAAGACTATAGTGGGCACTTGTGGATTTTAAGTTGAAACTTTTGAGCCAGCCTGCCACTTCTGCAATGCTGTGTCCAAAGTATTTCCCATCACTATATCCAAACAATTCCACATTGGTATAGCCAATACTAGAAATATATTGCAAACTCGCTTTTAAATCTTGTGCCGCATCTTCCTTAATGGAATAAAGTTGCACACCGATCAATTCTTTACTTTTTTCAAAAATACTTTTCTTGTTTAGAAATGCACCCGCAGTCAATACGCCGGAGTTTCTAATGAAATGACGTCTACTAGTCATATGGCTTATTTTGATTAAAAATTACAATTGTGCTTGTAAGGTAATTAATAATCTACAAATTGCCAATTGAAAAGTTAATAGTACTTTTTATATAAACAATAAATAATCTTGATGTCGTCAGGGTTCAAAGTCGATTCTGGAACACCTTTATGCTCAAAATGTAACTTGAATGCATCGAATGCTTTCGTTGTGTCAGATACGTTATAGCCAATTATCCGAAGTGCTTCTATCGGGTCAAATCCTATAGGAACTTGTACATTCGTCGTGTCATTATACCAAAATCCATAACCATTGTCTGCCAATTTTTTCCAAGGGAAAAATGCACTTGGATCTACTTTACGGCCTGGCGCAATATCTGAGTGTCCAATGAAATTGGCCGTTGGGATATTGTATGTTTTTTTCAAATAACCCAATAATTTCAACAAACTATTAATCTGTGGATCGCTGAATACTTCCGTGCCGTTATTATCTAATTCTATTCCGATGGATTCGGAATTAATATCTGTAATATTTCCCCATTTAGAAATGCCCGCATGCCATGCACGTAAATAATCGTTGAGCATGTGTTGCACATCGCCATTTCTACTAATGACATAATGTGCACTCGTCTGTGTTTTGGGATTTCTGAATGTATTAAATGTTTCTTCGCTACTATTTTGCGCTGTATGATGGATAATTACCATGTTTGGCTTACGCAAATTAAAATTGGTCGTTCCCAGCCAATGATCTGTCAGCAAAATAGAATCCGCGCCTTTTCTTAACACGGGTGGATTCTTAATGGTATCAGCAAAAGTAGCGGCTTCCTGTTTGTAAGTCTTGTTTTCTTTCGTGTATAATTTGGGAGAGCAGCCAAGAACAGAAACACTAAGAAGTGTGAGTATAGAATTAAATAATTTCATGATACTAATTGGACGGTGAAGCTATTAAAAGATTTATTTGAAAAAAAATAATTTCTCAAAAAATCTACGCTTCTAGTACTGTGGAGGTGTATGTCGATTGACGGTTTTATTGCTTTTAATGATATATTGTAAAGACAATTCCACACCATTTCTACTTTGGGTTACCGTTTTAGAGCCAGAGCTATTGATGTCGTAGGTCAGACCAAGCTTTGTATTCAAAAATTCCAAACCTACATAAGGAATAATTGCATCTCCAAATCTCACCCAACCACCTGCAAAGAAATTTGTAGGAGCGACAGAATTGTATTCATCATTCAAATGAAATTGCAATGCGCCACCTAATAAAGTTTCTTTGGTTCCACTTTGGATACTATGCAAACCACTGACGTGCAATGTGAGTTCTTCTCCGACAGGGAAATAGGCTCCGGCATTAAAAGTGTATCTAGGATTGATCTGAAAATCCCCAATTGTAAAATTTTGTTTGGGCTTATTGATGTGATACATACTTGCACCTACATAATAATTATTGCTTTCGTCCGTGCTATATGTATATAATAACCCTGCATTCAGATCTAAATAGTGATTTTTTAAAGTAGAATTATTAAAATTTTCGCTTGTCAGATTTGTCCATCCCAAAGGTGTTAATTGATCAAGAAAGTGCAATTTGGAAGTGTTGACCATCATATTGGAATAAGTTCCTTGTAATCCCAATCCTAATTGCTGATAACCTTTGTCATCCAAACCTTTATTGAAAGCAGTGGAAAAGGAAAAATAATTAGAACTGACAGCACCATTAGCACTTTTGTCACTGTAACCCATGAATCCAATACCCAAAACATCTCGATCATTCATTTGATTTTGTAAAATAGGCATATCGATTGCCGCCGAATAAGTTTGGTAACCGTTATCAATCTGTGACCATTGATTTCTAAAATTTCCCATAATACGGTAATCACCATCAAACTTTCCTGTAAAAGCTGGATTGACTGTAAATGGAGATGCAAAATATTGCGAGAAATGAGGATCTTGTGCTTTACTAGTTTGTAAAATTAAAAACGAAAATAGAATGAATAAAAGATGCCTCACTTTCATATTATAGGTTAGAAGAATGAATATGTCTTATATAAACGTTAAAATGTTAAATTATTGTCTATGATAAAAAATAGATGATGGACATTTTGCTTACAAGCCTTAAATTTTCCAAGTACATTTGCGCACAAAAAAAATAGAGCAGTGAGAGTTTTATATAAAAAAATTGACACACCATTTGAATATCCATTTACTATTTCTGGTGGACGTACTAAATCATCACAACCAGCAATGATTGTAGGGCTTAATTTAGGTAATTTTATCGGTTGGGGGGAAGCTCCGGCGATTACTTATTATAATGTTACAGTCGAGTCAATGATCGAGGAATTAGAATGCAAAAAAGACGTCATCGAAAAATTTGCATTAATAGATCCCGAAAGATTTTGGCACTTTTTACATCATTTATTTCCAGATAATCCTTTTTTAGTTTGTGCTTTGGATATCGCAGGTTGGGATTTATTTGGCAAATTAGATAAGCAACCCATCTATAAAATTTGGGATTTGGAATGGAAAAATACCCCATTAACCGATTATACAATAGGAATAGATACTCCGGAAAAAATGTTGGAAAAACTAAAACAACATCCTTGGCCCATCTATAAAATCAAACTAGGAACAGAGGATGATATTGCTATTCTGAAAGAAATAAGGAACGTCACTTCTAGCCCAATAAGGATCGATGCCAATGCTGGCTGGACCTTGGAAAAAGCATTGAATATTTTACCAGAATTAGAAAAATTGGATGTGGAACTTATAGAACAACCTTTAGCAAAGGATAATTGGGCAGATATGAAAATATTAAAAGAAAAATCGAATATTCCGCTAATTGCTGATGAAAGTTGTGTATCTGAACATGATGTATTAAAATGCGCTCCTTTTTTTCACGGTATCAATATCAAATTAACTAAATGTAGCGGTATGACACCTGCTAAAAGAATGGTTCAAGAGGCTAGATCATTAAGTTTAAAAGTAATGATGGGAAGTATGAATGAGACTAATATTGGTTCTGCTGCTATCGCTCAATTTCTTCCTATATTAGATTATGTAGATATGGATGGACCGATATTGTTGAAGGAGGATGATATGGAAGGGTTAAATATAGAAAATGGAATAATATCCTTATCTGGAGGTTATGGATTAGGTATTAGAAAAAAGAAATAAAAAGTGAGCTGCGGTATTCGCAGCTCTTAAAGATTTATATAGAAGCAATCTTTATTGTTAGGTCTGGTTGCGGCAAAGTAATAAGCGTATTTTCTCTCTTTCAAATATAGTTAAAGAAGTGTAAATGCCTTAAGAAAATGATTTTTATTTTTATAAATATTATCGAATGTCATTTTTTATGTAAAAAATAATCGCTTAATTAATAGAATGAAATTATAAATTTATTCTAATAATTATAACTTAACAGGATCTATACCTTTGGTAGTTGGTGGTACTCGTAGAATTTTTCCGTCCTTGTCAAAATATAATGCATCAATGCAAACTTCTCTATTATAACCAGCCTCGTCTCCCATTTTTTGTCCGTCAGGAAATTTGAACCTATGATATACAATGTACCACTCATCTTTACCAGGAATTTGAATAATAGAATTGTGTCCAGTTCCTAGTATTCCGATGGTTGTATCCTTAGATAAAATCGTATTGTTTTCCGGAATAGTAATCGGTCCGTATGGAGAATTGGAATATCCATATCGCACTTGATAATCTGGACTTCTTGTATCATCTACTGACCAGAAAAAATAATATTTTTCTTTTCTATAAATTACATAAGAGCCTTCGCGAAATGACTTATCTGGAGTGATGATTTTGGTAGAGTTTTCTTTAATAGAAGTCATGTCATCATTGAGTTCAGCACATGCCATCCAACCATTTCCATAGTAGATAAAATATTTACCTGAAATAGGATCATGGAATACTGCAGGGTCGATAATCTGTCCATTATGAATACCGTCTGGAAATTCGGAGATTAATGGCTTGCCTAAGTCTTTAAATGGACCATTGGGATGATCACTTTCTGCTACTCCAATTTTTTGTGCTGCTGTGTAATAAAAATAATATTTATATTTATTTCCTATTTTTTTCTCTGCGATTGTTGGCGCCCAGGCATTTCTATTGGCCCAAGAGACATCTTTGCCCAATTCTAGTATTTTACCATCGTCCTTCCAATGGCGGAGATCTTTAGAGGCAAAAGTCTGGAAATAAACTCCACTCCAATTTTTAAACCCATCACTTGTTGGGTATAAGTAAAAGCTATCCGTTTGATGAGAATAAATAATGTCAGGATCCGCATAAAAACCTTTTAGTACAGGATTTCTTGAAGAATAATAAAAACTACTATCTCCCCATTTTTTAATTAAACGATCTGCTTCACTTTTTGTAATGGGTAGGATCGTTCCATGTCTAGGATGAAAATCCATAGTAACGTCTTGATCAACAACCTTGAAATTTTTTAGATCCTTAGTGTAGGTAAATTGATATTTTCCTGAGGAATACATATCATACATAAGTATGAAGCCTTTGTTATTATTTAGAGGAAATACACCAGCACCTTCTACGGGTTTGTCGGTTTGCTGTACATATTTGTCATCTAACACATAGTCCTTATTTGGAAATTTCGAAGTGGCAATTTTTAAACCTTTGATAGTTTCATCTTCTGTTTTAAAGAATAAATGATATAATCCTTTCGCATATATAATATCCCCATCAATACAAGATTTATTTGTTGGACTATAAAACAATTGTTTGGGCTCGCCTTCAAAATCGGTGAATGAATTATTAGCATAAATATAGTAGATAATATCTGGTCCAATACCATGTTTCATGGAAAAATAGACCATGTATTTTTTGGCGTATGGATCATAAATCGTTTGCGGTGCCCATACACGCAAAAGGCTATCTTGATTTTTAAATCTTTTTTGAATGTTAATAACGGAACTTGTCCAATGAATCAAATCTTCTGATTTTAATAGCGTCAAACCTCTATTGGAATTCCAACCTTTATTAGAGGTCATATCCGTAACCACCATATAAAACGTACGTCCATCTTGACTTCGAAGTATATGAGGGTCTCTGACGCCACCAGTTTCACTTATTAAATTTGATTGTAGTATAGGCTCATTTTTATTTAACGCTCTATAATGGTAACCATCCCAGCTTAAACCAAAATGTATGCTCTCATCAGTAACAGCATTACCTGTAAAATAGACAAATAAATAAGCACTTGTATTATCTTTATTTTGAGCAAAATTGTCTTTTTTTATAAAAGTAAAAAGTACAAATAAAATAAATGCAATCGCTTTGTTATGTTTCATAAAAAAATATTCTGACGTAAAATTTTATCCAAAATAAACTATAATTTTAATATAACCATAAAAATTTTAATCTAAAATTATTTTTATGGTTATATCATTTTATAAATTTTTAAGAGTGGTAGCTGCCGCTTCTGCTGTAATGTCTCTTTGGGGATTTGCTAATAATTCATAACCGACCATAAATTTTTTGATGGTCGCACTTCTCAATAGAGGAGGGTAGAAGTGCATATGCCAATGCCATCCTTTATAATCTTCACTGTTTACAGGCATCTGATGCATGCCCGCACTATATGGGAATGAAACATTAAATAATTTGTCGTAGGTACTCGTCAACTTTTTAATGATATTGGCTAAATTAACTTTTTCGGATTCACTAAAATCGCTGATGTTTTTGATTTGACGTTTACTTACAATCATTGTTTCATAAGGCCAAACTGCCCAGAATGGAATCAAACAAACGAAATCGTCATTTTCGAAAAGAATTCTTTCTTTTTGTTCTAATTCTAATTGAATATAGTCGGACAATAAACTCTTGCCATGTTCTTTAAAATAGTTTTCTTGTTGGATGGTTTCTTTATGTAATTCAACTGGAATAGAATTTAAAGACCAAATTTGACCATGCGGATGCGGATTACTACAACCCATGATTTCACCTTTATTTTCAAATATTTGAATATATTTTATATCCTTATTTTTTGATATTTCGTTGAATTCACTTTGCCATACATCTACAACGGCTTTAATATCGGCCTCTTCCATTTGTGCCAAAGTCAAGTCATGTCTAGGCGAAAAGCTGATAACTTTGCATATTCCTTTTTGACTAGTCGCTTTTAAAAGTCCACCTACACTATATTCTCCATCTGGTGTATCTGGCAGCAAGGCAGAGTAATCATTTACAAATACAAAAGAATTTTTATAGTCTGGATTAACAGATCCGTCAGCCCTAGTATTGCCAGCGCAGAGATAGCAATTGGGATCATGAGGAGGTCTATTATTGTGAGAAATATCTTCTACTTTTCCGTTCCAAGGTCTTTTTGTTCTATGGGGAGATACTAAAACCCATTCTCCAGTCAATAGATTAAATCTATTGTGTGGATGCTCTTTGTAATTAAATTCCATTTTTGTTCTTTTGTTCTTTATGCTAATCAGCGATAATATGAGCACCTTGGCTGATATTGGCTATATAGTATTTCAATTCTTTACCGTATTTTTCATGATAGGCTTTCGTCAAAGAATCAACTAGTGATTGGATCGCTTTATTTTCAACTATATTAATTGTACAGCCGCCAAAACCACCACCCATCATACGAGCGCCAAGTACGTCGGGGTTATTTTTAACGAATTCTACAAAGTAGTCTAGTTCTTCACAACTGACTTCATAGTCTTTACTCAAGCCCTCATGTGTGATGAACATTTTTTCGCCAAATGCTTTTAAATTATCGTGCATCAAATCTTCACAAGCATCTTGTAATCTTTGAATCTCGCCAATTACATATTTACACCTTCTATACACTGCGGAAGTGTTATCTTCAATACTATTATTCAACATTTCCATAGTAGCATCTCTTAGCGATTCTACTTCTGGATAATTTGTTTTTATTTTAGCTACACCTTCTTCACATTCCTTTCTTCGCGTATTGTATTCAGAAGATGCAAGTGAATGTTTTACATTTGTATCTAAAAGTAAAACTGAATAATGATCTAGCTTGAATGGAATGTATTTATAAGAAAGATCTCTACAGTCCAATTGGATCAATGAATCATTTTCTCCAAACATCGAAGCGAACTGATCCATGATGCCACAATTCATTCCTACAAAATTATTTTCGGCACTTTGGGACATTTTTGTCAATTCTATACGCTCAATATTTGCTTGCAAATAATCATTTAATGCAAATGCCATTGCACACTCTATCGCAGCAGAAGAGGATAAGCCAGATCCAGCAGGGACTCTGCCTGTGAGTGTAGCCTCAAATCCTTTTAATGTAATATATCTATCTTTAAATTCTTTTGCTACGCCTAAAAGATAGTTGGGCCAAAGTGTCGTATCACATTTTTTTAATGTGTCTGTATCTGTACTATAACTATCATTAAAATCTAAACTATTTAAAATGATTTTGTTGTCCTCTCTAGGTGTAAGTACGATATAAGCATATTTATCAATAGCAGCAGGTAATACGAAACCATTATTATAGTCTGTATGCTCACCTATCAAATTGATTCTACCTGGTGATGCGGAGATAATGCTATTCTCCTTAATGTATGATTGTAAATTACTTGGAATTTTTTCTGCAATTTCCATGATATATTTTATTGTAGTTTATCTAAAATGGGGTGGTCTATACCTTCCAAATCCGTTTGTTGCGGTTTGATTAATTCTAATACGGTAATTTTATTTTTTCCCTTTTTGAGCCATTCTATAGGAACATACAATGTTTGTTGCGGTCCTACTTTCCAATAACGACCAAGGTTATGGCCATTTATCCAAACGATACCTTTACCCCACTGCGACATATCCAAATAAGAATCTCCGACTGCTTTTAACATAAATACGCCCTGCTTTAAAATTGGTTTTTCTTTATCGGTAGGACTATTCGTTATTTTAGGCTCAGTTGCAAATGGTAGAGAATACATTTGCCAATTATTGATCTCTTTACCATTGTTAGTAACATTTTGAGTAATTCCTTTTTTGTTTTTTAGTAAAAAAGGTCCAAAATTGATACGTCCAAGGTTTTCGACTAAAATATCTAGTGTTGCATCCTTAATATTTTCATCTATCAATAGACTGTCTTGATATAGTCTTCTATCGAGCGTCCCTATCTTGATTCCATTGATAAATATTACTGCGTAATCTCTTAGTTCGTTTAATTTTAAATAACCTTTTTCTATTTCGCTGATTTTAGTCCTATATAAAACAAAACCATATGCTTGATGTAAATCCTCGAACGTCAATGGTGTGTTGTTGTTGACTGGTTTGGGTAAATTATCAAATATAGTGGCATTACTTTTCCATTCTATGTTTTGAATAATTGTTGTTGGTTTCTTTACTGGTATGGCTGGTAGGATAACACCTTTAGGTAAATGTTTGGCAATTACATTTCTAAATTGCACATATTTGTCAGTTGGATTTCCTGCCTCATCCAATGGGGCATCATAGTCATAACTACTAATCTGTGGTTCGAAAGGATGGTTATTAGGATCCGAAGTGAGTATATTACTTTGGTTAAAATTCGCACCATTCATAAAATCTCGCGTCGTACCTCCATGAAACATATACATATTTATGGAAATACCGGCACCTAAGACCGCATCTAAGGCTGGTGTATATTTTTCTGCGGGAACCGTATGATGTTTAGTCCCCCACCAATCAAACCACGCTGGGTACCATTCTGCAATATAGTATGGACCTTTTC
Organism: Rhizosphaericola mali; assembly: GCF_004337365.2. GTDB lineage: Bacteria > Bacteroidota > Bacteroidia > Chitinophagales > Chitinophagaceae > Rhizosphaericola > Rhizosphaericola mali. The sequence continues at coordinate 869,049 of NZ_CP044016.1, forward strand.
CATCATGGTTTTTATTGATTAATGCTTTTACTTTTTTAGGATCATCAACGCCATTTATTGCGGGTAGTAATCCGGGTAAATACCCATTGGCTATGGCATCTTGGGGATCACAAGTAAATAGCAAACCATCAAAACCTGCTTCTAGGAACATTTTTCGGTTGATGTCAAGATATTCTTTATCGCTGCCATAGGAACCATATTCATTCTCTATTTGCACCATCAAAATGTTGCCTCCATGATTGACTTGATAAGGCGCTAATTGCTTACCTACTTCAATGATGTATTTTTTATACTCCTCTAAATATTGTTGGTTTTTGCTCCTTACGACCAGGCCTTTTTCATTTTGTAACCAGTAGGGATAACCACCAAATTCCCACTCTGCACATACATAAGGAGAGGGGCGTAGTATAACCCAAAGCCCTTCTTCTTTGGCAATTCTGACAAACTCAGCGATGTCGTTGTTACCGTTAAAATCGAATTGCCCTTTTTCTGGTTCTTGCGCATTCCAAAAAACATAGGTGCCAATAGTATTGATGCCCATTGCTTTTGCTTTTTGCATACGATCTCTCCATGCTTCTCTAGGAATTCTAGTATAGTGCATTTCCCCTGAGATCATTTGTAATGGTTTACCATCTAGTAGGAATGCGCTATCGCCAAGTGCAAATGTATGTTTGCCAGTTATTTGACTATAACTTTGAAAATATAAAATAAATGTACTTAGTACTAATGCTATTTTTTTCACGCCTAATTTTATTTTTCCCAATGTATTAATAACGGTTGCTCGATTTTAAGAAAGGTCTTTTTAAGGTAATTATTAAAATAATTTTCACTTAAAAAATTAGTATCTGTCTTACTCCAACAACTAAAGAAATAATAAGATATCTGCTTAGATTTTATTATTTTTTCTCCGATTAAATGTGTTTCTGTAATATCACTATATTTTTTGGGTGCCTCTAAAAATTTGTAGAAACTATTTAAAGGTATGCCAATTGCCATTCCTAATTCATCCTTATTTTCAGATTGTTTTCCAAATGAAGAAGTGACTGCGAAATTTTTGGTAGTGAAATTATTTACTTCATTATCATAAAAATCTCCAATACCAGTAAATAAAACACTTCCCTTGGGTAGACCTTCAATAATTACATCGCTTTTGTAATAATATTCTTCTCCCCAAATAGAGAAATTTTGCGTAATTGTGATTGGTCGGTTATTCACTTCCCAACTATATTTCATTTGTAATTCCGCGTACAATGGACCATCTGCAATTTGCTGATAGGATTCATGTTTGATTTGTTTACCACCGAGTCTTATCAATGTGTCTTTGCCATTTAAATCCTTGGTTTGAATAGCCAAAGAACCGGCGCCAAGCGACTTGACAACATGCAAAATATCCATTCCCCAATCCGCTAAATGATGATAACTATGGGCCGGATTTGCACCGACGGAGTCCATTACCATTCCTGGAATGCGTTTTCCATATATATCAATGGTGTTTCTCGTGTCAAAATAGAGTCTAAATGCATTTTTTTGATTTTCCCATGCTGGACCTTCTGTCAAATAAGGAGGCAATGCAGCTTTGGAAAAATCTGTTGGCGCATTTTGAAAAGGCATCTCAAGGCTTGCTACACTTGGACCAAAATTATCTTTGTCATCCTTGAGTTTCATCCTGACATGCGCTTTTGGGATGATATTATCCGAATTATTGGACGCCGATATTATCTGATAATGTTTAAGTTCTTTTGAGTTTAAGGATGTTAAAAATAGAATTGCATCATATTTTCCATCTAAATTTTTATCCAATAATTGGGTTTCTATATTTTTTCCATCCACTAATATTTGAAAATTATCTGTGCGGGTAAGATTGGAAATATCCCAACCTTTATTTTGCAGTTGATTCATTGGAATTTCAACTAACTCATTTTGACGTGCTAGATCCAAATTGTTTTTGATCGAAAAGGATAAACTTTGTGCAAAATTATTATTTGTACAAAGCAGGATAAAGGCTGAAATAGTAATTTTTGACCAATATTTTCGAACCATTATCTAATTATTTTAAATCATTTATATCAACGGCATCCATATCAGAATAAGTATAGTTTTCACCAGCCATACCCCAGATAAATCCATAGTTTTTGGTACCACAGCCAGAGTGAATACTCCAAGGAGGAGAGACTACAGCTTCATGATTGCCCATTACAATATGTCGCGTTTCTGAAGGTTCACCCATCAAATGCAAAACACGTTGGTCAGTAGCTACATCGAAATAAAAATAAGCTTCCATTCTTCGCGTATGTGTGTGTGCTGGCATCGTATTCCAAACACTTCCAGTATTTAGGATAGTAAGTCCCATTACAAGTTGGCAGCTTTGCAAGCCATTTTCATGGATATATCTATAAATTGTACGTTCATTACTTGTTTCCAAAGAACCCAAAACGGCGTTTTCTGCATCTGTTTTTTTGCAAAATTGCACCGGATGTTCTTTATGTGCTGGGCTAGATAAAATATAAAAGAATGCTGGATTATTCGCATCACTAGAAGTAAATGCTACTTCTTTTTTACCCAATCCAATATACAAACAATCTAATTTTTCAAGATCATATGATTGTCCATCCACAGAAACTTGTCCATCACCACCGACATTAATAATACCAATTTCCCTACGTTGTAAGAAATATTCTGCTCTTAATTCGGGCTCGTTTGGTAAATGTACTGATTGATTGACAGGTTTTACTCCGCCAACGATCACTCTGTCATAATGAGAATATACAAGACTGATTTTATCGTCTTGCATTAAATTTTGAATCAAAAAATTGGAACGCAACGCTTCTGTTGTCATTCCTTTTACTTCATTTGGGCTATTGGCAAATCGTATTTCCATGATTTTTGTTTTTATTAGCGGCCCATCCAGCCACCATCAACATTTAATATTGCACCATCAACATAATCAGAGGCTTTGGATGCTAAGAAAATGGCAGCACCTTTAAAATCCTCTGGTTGCCCCCACCTTTGAGCAGGTATTCTTTCCAAAATAGCTTTGTTTCTATTTTCATCTGCACGCAAAGCGGAGGTATTGTCTGTAGCAATATAACCAGGTGCAATGCCATTGACATGAACGCCTTTGCTTGCCCATTCATTGGCAAATGCTTTTACTAAACCTCCAATTGCACTTTTTGAAGCTGTGTATCCTGGCACATTAATACCTCCTTGATATGTCAGCATGGAGCACGTAAATATAATTTTACCTGCGCCTTTTTCAATCATCATTTTTCCAAATTCCCTTGTTAATATAAACTGTGAATCTAAATTTACAGCAAGGACTTTATCCCAAAATTCATCTGTATGTTCTGCGGCAGGTTGTCGTAAGATCATCCCTGCATTATTTACCAAAATATCAATATCCGTTGTATTCTTAACCTTTTCTATAAATCCGTAAAGAGCATTCCTATCAGAAAAATCACAATTGTACGCGGTAAATTTGCGTCCCAATGCGCTAATTTTCTGACCAGTTTCTCCATCTTGGGTAAGATTACGGGAAACACCCACAATATCTGCTCCGGCTTCTGCAAGCCCGACAGCTATTGCTTGTCCTATACCTCTATCGCTCCCTGTTACCAATGCGGTTTTTCCAGAAAGGTCAAACAATTCATCTAAATAATTCATGGCAAGTTGTTTAGAATTACAATAGTACAAAAATCTTTGCCTGCCATAACGGTAGTATGGATATTTATTTACGAAAACGTTTTAGATGAATCTTTACATGTATATTTGGTTTGGATATATGCATTTTAAATCAATTACAATAAAGGATATTGCAAAAGCGCTCGGACTTTCGATTTCTACGGTATCAAAAGCTTTACGGAATAGTTACGAAATAAGTGAAGAAACCAAGAAAATGGTTGGTGACTATGCACATTCGCACAATTATCGTCCTAATCCGTTAGCTCAAGGTTTGCGTAAAGGAACAAGTAAAACCATTGGTGTCGTCGTCGCTGTATTTGATGATAATTTTTTTTCAAAGGTTATCGATGGTATAGAATCATCTTCCAATGAACATGGATATTCGGTAATTTTTACACAAAGTAGAGAGTCTTACGACAAAGAAAAACAAAATGTACAGACTTTAGCAGATCGTTCCTTGGATGGTTTATTGATATCTTTAAGCTCTGGTACGAAAGATTTAAGTTACCTAAAAGAATTAAGTAATATCGGATTACCAATTGTATTATTTGATCGAATTTCTGAGGAGATTAATACACATAAAGTTGTCTGTAATAATTATAAAGGTGGTTATGAAGCTACAGAACATTTGATTAAAAATGGTTGTAAAAATATAGCTCATATTACGAGTAATATTACGCTTTCATACTCCAAGGAACGTGAAGATGGCTACCTCAATGCGTTAAAATATTATAGCTTTCCTATCGAAGAGTCTAATATCATCTATTGTAATCAAGAGGATGATATATATGACCAAGCAAATAACGCAATAGATAAATTATTAAATAAAAAAAATCCTCCCGATGCAATCTTTTGTGGTTCTGATGTATTAAGTACAACTGTTTTTCGTATTTTGAAGAAGAAGAATATTCGCATCCCTGAAGAAATTGCTATTGTCGGATTTTCCAATTCTGCATCAGCAGAAGCTTATGATCCATCCTTTACGACAGTAGAACAACCAACATTTGAAATGGGACAAAAGGCAACGGAATTATTAATACAACTAATGGAAGCAAAGAGAAAGCCATTGAAATATGATACAATCGTCTTAGATCCTGTTTTACATGTTCGAAAATCTTCTCAAAAATTAGAAATTGTTTAGCTACTCATATTTTAACTGCTTGACGTGTAATCAGTTTCCATTTATTTTTTTCCCATTTCCAAACCAATAAAATTTTTAGATCAGTGTGTCCTGGCGTTTTGTTATCATCAGTATCTGCAGATAAAATATGTCGAACTACCGCGACATCATCAAAATATTGAATTCTTTCATCCAAAATATCTATTTTGGTAAAATCTGTCAGACCCGTGGCAAAAGATGCTAGAAATGCCTTTTTATCTTGCAGTTTTCCTGTGGAGTGCCCATACGTTAATTGATTATCTGTTAAATCAGACAATATTGAGGTGTCTGAATCTAGCATAGCCTGTTTAAATCTTTGTAATGTACTTACAATAGAGGATTTTTCTTTGTCAATTTTATACTGCGCTTTACTTGTTATTCCCAATAAAATTATCGAGAATAAGAATAGACTGAATATTTTTATTTTCATATCAATGTTAGATTTTTATCATTAAGTTATAATCCCATGGTTTTGTCTTTCATCAAAGCGGGCACTCCAGAAGTAATCCAAGTCGCAGGTTTTTCACCTTTCAATAACCAATCAAAAAATTGTTGTTCTCTGATGGAAATATCTTTTCTATTCTTTCTTTGCATTAAATTGTGAGCCTCACCATTATAGTTGAGTAACCACACTTTTTTACCCAACCTTCGCAAGTCGGTGAACATTTCAATACCTTGATACCAAGGCACCGCACCGTCCGCATCATTGGACATAATAACCACTGGCGTTTTTACTTTAGGTAAATTGAACAAAGGAGAATTTTCGACATATAATTTTGGATCTTCCCAGATGGTTTTTCCGATACGGCTTTGTGTTTTTTCATACTGAAATTGACGATTCATACCGCTTTCCCAACGAATACCACCATAGGCACTAAACATATTTACCACAGGCGCGCCAGCCCAAGCAGCGGCGAATAAATTGGGCACTTTAGTAATCAAATAGGCTGTTTGGTAACCACCCCAACTTTGTCCTTGAATGCCTAATTTAGTACTATCTACATAACCTAATTTGAGTATGGATCTAATACCACTAACTATAAAATTGTAGGCAGAAAGCCCTGGATGACCTGTTGTATACCAAATATCCGGAACAAATACAACATAACCTCTACTTACAAAATAGGAAATATTTAATCGAGAAGGAGTTGGCGCTGGGGCAAGATAATTATATAAGGTTTCATTATTTCTTTCATAAAAATATGAAATCATTGGATATTTCTTTTTAGGATCAAAATCTTCTGGTTTATATATAATACCTTCTGTCAATTTTCCTGTATAAGATTTCCATTTGTATAGTTCGGCCGAGCCCCAATTGTATTCTGATTGTTGTTGGTTGATATTGGAAAGTTGGATAAAATTGTCTGCTCTCGCAGTATAATAAACGTTGGGCGAGGTTTGATAATTTTGTTTTGTAAAAATATAATCTGCGCTATTTTTTGCTTTTTGAATATTAGCGACTTTATATGCACCCAAAGGCGTGACGGAATCAATGATTTTTCCTGATTTTAAATCTATAGTCGCATATTGATTGTTTTTTGTGACATCATAGTATAATTCTACGGGCAACGGTTTTTGAGTATTAATATATTCTTTGTTTGGATCTAGATTTTCATAGCGAACTATAATTTTATTATTTCGACCGAAATTAGTCACTTGATTTGCTTTTCCATTTGATGGATTAACTGTCCAGATATCGTATTTGTCATATATATAAAATGCAGAATCATTTTTTGTCCATCCCATCAGACCATACAAGTTTGGCTCTGCTGGGACATCGTTATCTTCATCATAAATAGGGAATTTAATACCTGTGAGAACTTTTTTTTGAGTGCTTTCTGCATTATAAACATTTAGTGTTTTCGCAAATTCATCATAAAAAACGAAATATTTTCCAGTATAGGACGGTCTTCCCATACCTAATAAGGAATTAAAGATTTTTGTTTTTTGTCCTGTTACTGGGTTTATAGAATAAAGATCGGTGTGTGTCTGACCGAGCCACTGTTTTTCAATTCTATTACCTTTATCTGAAAGCGCATAGAAATATTGGCCATCTCCTTTTTTAGTGAGAAAGACTCTATTGAAAGTGGAATCTTCAATTTGGATAAATTTATCTTGTTCAATATTATAAATCGCTTTGTAATTTTTCTTTGCATCTTTAGCCAAATTATATAGTTGCGAACTATGCAAATCATCTTCATTATATTGCCAAATGTCCAAATGAACCCTCTCAAATTCTGGAAGTGTAGTGTCTTTTAAGGGTAAAATAGGTGCCGTTCCAATAATTAAATTTTTACCTGATGGAGAAAATGTTGCATTTGCAAATTCACTAATCATCCAATTTTTGTACATGCCATCATGCGCTCTAGTTAATATTGGCGAGGTTATATCTTTATCCGAATTAAACAAGTAAACCGCATAGAAATTTCTCAAGGCTTTTTCCGTACTGTCTTTATCCACCAAAAAAGTAGCTTGATCGCCCATTTTATTTAAAGAAGGATTTTTGATAGACAGTGCATTGTTCAAAATTGTTTTTATTTTTCCATTAGAAAAATAGGCCACACTATAAGTTGAGTCCGTTTTGTCATGTCCAACGATTGCTATGGCTTTGTTATCTTTATCACTTATTTCATAATCTGTTGCAAATGGAATAACAACGCTATCTTTATTTTCTAGGTTTACTATTGTTAATGCAGTCCCTACTTCTTTAAAGATTTTGGGTTTCTTCGCAGGTTTAATAGCGGTAAATCCTTTCGTTTGAATATTCGTTAAATTATTTTGTAAACTATCAATTTCCTTTTGCAATATTTGAATTCTAGATACAGAATCCTTAGGTGCATGTTCTGCTTTTGCCTTTGTTTTTTCTGCTAAAAAGGCGACTAATGCACCTTGTTTTTTACTGTATTTATAGGATTGGATATTGGGGTGTATGCTTATAAAGGGTTCATTGAGATTGATAATTGCCAATGAATCATGCGGACTATCTTCTGGTGTTTTTTTCTCTATTTTGGCAGTTCTTATTTGTTGATAAGTAGGTTTTATTTTACAAATAAAAAATGCCTTATTGTTCAAAAAAGCACCATCATAACCACGCGCTATTTTGAATAATGTATCTCCCTTTGGTGTTTGAATGTATAAAATACCATCACCTTCTTGCGGATTTACCTCATACGAAACGAAGTGACCATTTTCACTGATAGACAAATTACTTGTGTTTTGCCAACTGTCATATACGGTATTATTTAAAGGTTTTTTTTGTGCAAATATTAATATAGGAATACATGTCAATAATGAAAATAAGCATTTGAAACGGTTACTCATGTGCAATAAAATTAGAATATTGCCTTAAAGATAACATTTCAAATGCTTATTTCAGTTTAAAACTTCTTCTAAGGTTTAATCATTTTCGTCTTGTTCCAAATCATCATGATCTTCACCACCTAAACTATAATAATTATTCTCTTCATCTTCCTCTCCAATCAACTCATCTTGGTCGTCCAAAGAGGCACCAGGAACATCCAAACCTTCATCCAATTCTGAAGCTAGCGAGTTTGTATCGCTTTTTAAAGCGACTTTTTTACTGTGTGCATAGATGTCATCTGATTTTTCATAAATAGGATCACCTTCACTTGGCTTTAAGGAAGCTATTATTTCACGGTTTTTAAGTAACTGTTTTAAATGTTTATTTTTCTTCGGCATAAAAATAGTTTGCATTCAAATTACAACATTTAGTTGAAAAATTATTTTAAGCAAGTTAATTTAGCGTTATTCTTTGTAATAAAATCTTATGTGCTATTATACCAGTAATACAAAATCTATTGAGGCTTTAAAAAGGAGATATAAAAAATCAGGAAGCTCCACGATTTCTGAATATTCTCCTCAATTGGAATTTAGTGGTTTTGAATTTCCTATAATGCCTATAATTATTGAAAATAGTGATGAAATATTATTAAGTAATTGGGGACTTTGGCCTGCTTGGGCAAATGATGATTTTAATAAAATGCATACTTTGAATGCTAGGTTGGAAACTTTAAATGATAAGCCTTCGTTTCAAACAGTTGTTCAACAAAAATGTTTAGTGCCTGCAGAAGCATTTTTTGAATGGAAATGGTTGAATAAAGCAGGCTCAAAAAAGGAAAAATTTAGGATAGAGGTAGTTTCTCAAGAAATATTTTCACTAGCAGGTTTATGGACGGAAAGGAGACTAGGTAATTTGATGTATCACTCATTTACTATCTTAACAATAGACGCCAATCCCTTAATGGCTGAAATTAATAATCAGAAAAAAAGAATGCCGCTCATTATCTCGCAAGAAAATGAAGCGGCATGGCTTGAAAATAAGTTAGATTTAAGTAAAAATAATGTAGAATTGATTCCTATTTCTCTAGACCAACAATTATCTTTATTTTAATTATATAGTTCTGTGTAATACTCATCTGCCATTCTATTACTGTCAAATGCGTATCTTACATCATCCATACTATGAAAAATAGTGTTACGCCACTCATCTTGCCTATCATAGTACATTGGTAAGATGGTGTTTTCTAGAATTTCATACAAATGATTATAGTCTGAATCGTCTTGAGCTTCTATACTCAAATGATTATAGTCTGCTTGTGGTATTACGAAACCATTATAGTTATGTTTTATAAATTCTGGAATCCAACCATCATTCGTAGAAAAATTAATAGCTCCGTTCATCGCAGCAGTCATGCCGCTTGTCCCAGATGCTTCTCTCGGAACACGTGGATTATTTAACCAGATATCCGCAGCTTGTTTGAGTCTTCGACTTAAAGTTAATTCATAGCCTGTAAGTACTGCAACATTGGGATATTTTTTACTTAATGCTACCAATTTATTGAATACTTGGATAGAACCTTCATCTTTTGGATAAGGTTTGCCTGCCCATATTATTTGAATGGGGTATTGCGTATTGGAAATAAGTTTCTCAAATCTTTCCATATTTTTCAATAGGAAATCTGCACGTTTGTATCCTGCAAATCTTCTTGCCCAAACTATTGTTAATACATGTGGATCAAATATTTTACCTGTTTGATCTCCTACAATTTCAAATGTACGTAGTTTGATATATTTTTTTCGATCATCAAAAGCTAAGATATTTTGATTCTCCTTGTGACTATAAAGTTGTTTATCTCCCCAATATTTCCAATTTTGTGCATTTGTAATTGAAATAATCGGACAAATATTTCCGTATTTTCCCCACATATTACGAGCGACTTCTCCATGTAAACGAGATACGCCATTTGCTTTTTTGGCTAATCTTAATGCAACTAGAGAAAGGTTAAAACTATCGTCTTGTATTCCAGTAATTCGTTTTACTTCATCAATAGGTAATCCATTGAAATAACTCATTTCTGCACATAGATGAATATCATGTTTCTCATTTCCTGCTTCTTCAGGAGTGTGCGTAGTAAAAACAAATTTTTCTCTTAATGCATCCACACTTTTATACTTATTTAAAAGGTAAAATGCCATGGGTAAACCATGGGCTTCATTCAAATGATAAATATCTGGATTGAAGCCAATTTTATCCAAAAGCGTGGCTCCTCCAATTCCTAAAAGAATATATTGCGCAATTTTAGTTGCTTCATTAGAGTCGTATAGTCTATGTGTTATAGTTTGTGATAAATAATCGTTTTCAGGTATATCCGTCGTCATGAAAAACATAGGCGCCGTGTCAAAAATCTCTGGATTGAGATAAAAGACTTTTACCCATACATCACTGTCATGTATTTTAATAGTGAATTTTAGATTGATATCTTCTAAAAAACTATAGTCTTTTTCAATCCATTGAACTTGCAAAGAATTGTCCTCGTTACGTCCTTGATCATAATATCCATATTTCCATAATATCCCAATGCCTACCATGTTTTGTTGTAGTTCAAATGCACTACGCATGTGTGAACCAGACAAAAAGCCGAGTCCTCCACTATAGATTTTTAATGGTTGATGTATGGCATATTCCATTGAAAAATAAGCCACACGTTTGCTATATTTTTCGTTGATAGGATAGGATCCCTGAAAATTATTGGGTTGCATTTTTCTTAGGTATTATTTCTTTTTAGACTCAGATTTTGACACCTTCTTTTTAAATGTGTCATTGAATTGTGTGATACTTCCTCTGTGGTTGGCACAGTTGCCTTGTTCTTTGATTTTAACAGTATTAGATGTCATATCAAAATTGATTACACAAGGATCGCCACCTTGTTGATAAATCGCGGCATTTTCAGAAACCATTTTTATAGTTCCTTTTAACTCACCTTTACTATTCGGATCTTCATCCGTTTTATCAAAATGTAAAAAGAAATTGTATTCGCTTGGTCTTTTGCCATCTCTCAAGAACAATTGATTGTGTTTGTCTTTAATGTAATTACCGCTGAAAGGGAATTTCTGTGGTAATGTATCGATAGGATTGAAAACCTCGTCTTCATCTGGTAAATTTTCATTGGTATCATTTATTACCAATGTAAATCTTTTTGCTGCGGCACTAAATCCAAATCCCGTATTCGTGTATAATTCATGCCCTTTGTTATCTTTTTTCGATCTGCCAACAGTAAATGTGGGTTCAGAATTGATAGTTAGTTTGTAACGATATCCATTATCTGTCTTATTTTGGATACCTGTCATATATGCCAAATATTTATTGTTTTTATCAAATGCCAAAATGTACCAAATGTTTGATCCATGATTGGTTACCGCGAGCAATAAATAGCGATAATCTTTGATATCGACTTTGCCGACAGGATGCAATTCATTGCCTGATTTTGCGGTAAGCTTTTCTAATAATGTATCAGGAATGTACTTACTAATAACCTCTTTTGTTATGGTAAATGAATCTGTATGCTGAGTTAATGAAGTATCTGTAGCAAAGTATGGAATTTTTAAACTAGAAAATTCATCAAAAAATGATTCTGCTTTATATTTTACGCTATCAGATTTGCCGGACTTTTTTCCATGACATGCTGCCAATAGAAATATTGCTACAATCGGAATCAAGAAACTTAACTTGTTTTTTCTATGCATTTTATTTGGATATACAGCTATAAAAATAAAATATTATGCCAAATATTCATGCTAAGTGCAAATATATAATTAGATTTGCCTAAATAATTTAAAAGCAAAGTCTAACTAAAAATAAATATTGGTCCTAATATTAGTATGCTAAACCAATGGCAAAGTACGTAAATGGAAACAAAATCTCAAAACAAACAATCTCTTAGCCTAGTTCACGAGACCATAGATACCACAATTCCCAAAAAAGGATTTAGGAAAATATTGGCTTTTTTTGGGCCAGCATATCTTGTTAGCGTTGGTTATATGGATCCCGGAAACTGGGCAACAGACTTACAAGGCGGTAGTCAATTTGGATACAAATTGATCTGGATTTTATTGCTTAGTAATTTGATGGCCCTGTTACTGCAAGGTATGGCTGCAAGATTGGGGATTGTAAGACGCCGTGATTTGGCACAAGCGAATCGAGAAGAATATCCCAAAGTTGTCAATTTTTTATTATACATATTAGCCGAATTAGCTATCGCCGCCTGTGATCTTGCCGAAGTGTTGGGTATGGCGATCGGTTTGAATTTACTTTGCGGCTTGCCCGTTATTTGGGGCGTAACGATTACCGTTTGTGATACATTTCTACTTTTTTATTTGGAAAAATTGGGAATGCGCAAAATGGAAGCCTTTATCATTGTACTGATTAGCATCATTGGTTTTTCATTTTTGACAGAATTAATCTTTGCAAAGCCACATATGGGGGATGTAATTAAGGGCTTTATTCCTACTAAATTATCTGGTGATGCATTGTATATTTCTATTGGGATTATTGGTGCGACAGTGATGCCGCATAATTTGTATTTACATTCTGCACTTGTACAAACACGTAAGATTAGTTCGGATAGAGATGGTATTTTAAAGGCAATTAAATTTAACCGAATTGACAGCACGATAGCCTTAAATGCTGCTTTTTTTGTCAATGCCGCAATTTTGATATTGGCAGGTGCTATTTTTTATACTTCGGGACATCAAAATATTGCCAAAATTGAAGATGCGTATAAATTATTAGAGCCGATGATGGGAAGTTTTTTGGCTCCCACATTATTTGCAATTGCATTGATTGCATCTGGTCAGAGTTCCACTGTAACAGGTACTTTAGCTGGTCAAATTGTGATGGAAGGATATTTGCATTTGCGTATTAATCCTCTACTTAGAAGATTGATTACGAGGATTATAGCAATCGTGCCAGCATATATCACCATTATATTTTTTGGAGAAAAAGATTTGGATGAATTATTGGTATTTAGCCAAGTAATTTTGAGTTTGCAATTGGGATTTGCCATAATACCTTTAATTCACTTTGTAAGTGATAAGAAAAAAATGGGCGAATTTGCTATTGGTCCAAAAACAAAAATCGTTGCTTGGATGATTGCGATTTTGGTTGTTTACCTAAATAGCAAATTGGTATATGATTCGATTTCTTCCTATCTAGAAACACCAGGAAATATTCCTATAAAATTATTGATTGGTTTTGTTGCTCTTGGATTTGTTATTTTATTTATTATCATGACTTTTCATCCTATTATTAAAAAGAAATTTGGATACGATGAAAGTGCTATGAGTATTCATGGTCCAGAAAGACAATTGATCGAAGCAGAAATGACCTTGCATCCATTGAAAAAAATCGCGATAGCTTTAGATTTTGCCATGAATGATGAAATTATCATTGCCAATGCGTTGAAACAAGGAGGAAAGGATGCGGTATATTATTTAATTCATATAACTGAAACGCCTTCGGCAAAATATTCCGGCTATAAAGCGGACGATTTTGAAACGGAAAAAGATAAAAATCAAATTGACTTGTATGTTAATCAATTACGTGAAATGGGATTTGAAGCGGAGGGATTGATTGGTTATAAAAATCGTGTCAACGAGATTGTAAGGCTGGTAAAGACCTACAATGCAGATTTATTAGTGCTTGGTTCGCACAATCATAAAGGTATCATGGATTGGATTTATGGTGAAACTGTAGATAAAGTGAGACACAAATTGTCTGTGCCGGTTTTGGTGGTCAATAAATAATTTGTATATAAAAACTAAAAATACTTACATTTGTAAGTATTTTTAGTTTTTATAAAGTTTTACTTAAGATATCGTAGAAAATAGACACTTCAATTCCGGCGTTGTAGAGATATCTTCAACGCTTTTTTATTTCCAATTCCAATACACGACTTCCCAATCTTCTTTGCCATCATTGAAAGAGTGTATTTCTTCAAATCCGACTTTTTTGTGTGCTGATCTAGAGCGAATATTAGATGTGGCAATTTCCGTTACACAACACTCAAATTGATTGTCTAAGGTTGCTCGCATAAAATTATACAATTGTCCAACCAATCCAATTCCTCTAAATTCTTTACCAATACAAGCTTGGCCGCAAACAACAATTTTTTGCGTACTTAACTGAATTTCATTGTATTGTAATGAATTGAAAAGATTAAACATCGGTTGTAAAACCGGAATGATAGACTTTGTATTTTCATCCATTGCCAATACATATCCAACAACTTTATCGTAGGGATCAACTGCTACAAATTGTGGTAAATTTTTAGCTAATTGACTAATTGTTTCAAATGAATGCTCTACCGTTACAAAGCCTTCTTTAGATTTTTCTTCGGAGGAAATATTTTTGGGTAAATTATCTTGTTGTAATTCCAAAATGTCATACAAATAATGCTCGTCCTTTTCGGTTACAGACTTTAAAATATATTCCAATTTATTGTAATTTTTCGTTCACCATATTTTTTACCAATGCCAATTGTTCATCCATAGTCAAGTTGGAATTATCTAAAACAATAGCATCGTCTGCCTGTCTTAACGGACTTATTTCTCGGTGGCTATCAATGTAATCGCGCTCTTCAAGATTTTTGCGTACTTCCTCGCGAGTGATATCGGGTTGTGTCGCAACCAATTCTTTATATCTACGTTCTGTTCTCACTTCAGGTGTGGCAGTCATAAATAATTTCAACTCAGCATCAGGAAATACTTCTGTGCCAATGTCACGACCATCCATCACCACACCCTTATTTTTTCCAATTGACTGTTGTTGTGCTACTGCCAACTTTCTAATCTCTGCAATCGCTGCATAATGACTGACATTATTAGAAATATTCAAATTTCGGATTTGACTTTCAACATTGACTCCATTCAAAACCACTTCATTTTTTTGCGTAGTGGTATTAAATTCAAAATGCAAATGAATATTGGAAATCTCGGACCTAATCGCTTCGATATCACTGGCTGCAATATTTTTTTGTAAAAAAAATAAAGTAATCGCCCGATACATCGCACCAGAATCAATGAATATATATTGAAGCTCTTTCGCTAATTGCTTTGCTATGGTACTTTTTCCACAAGACGAATATCCGTCGATGGCAATATTGATCTTTTTCAACAGTAAAATTTTAAAAAAGTATTTTAATCCGGTCAAAAATATAAAGTTTTACCTATTTTAGGGTCTTTATCTACGGATTATCATTTTAAAATAGGCTTAAAACGGACCAATATGCTTAAAAAAGAACGACAATATTATATCTTACAACAGTTAAATATTCATAATAAAGTATTGGTTACGGATTTATGTCTTCAAATGAATGTATCTGAAGATACGGTCAGGCGTGATTTACAAGAACTTTCAGATAATGGAAAATTACTCAAAGTCCATGGCGGGGCTTTGTCCAATTCATTTGGCCGTACATTGCCAGATAAAAATATTTATGCGCTTCCTGAAAAACAAATTATCGCACATAAAGGTGCGTCCTTGATTAAAGATGGAATGCTTGTTTTACTTTCTGGAGGGTCTTCCGTATTGGAATTAATCCGTCAATTGCCGCCAGATCTGAATGCAACATTTGTAACACCAAGCATTGCGGCTGCGCAAGAATTGATTAATCATTCTAATTCTGAAGTGATTTTTATTGGCAATCAAATATATAAATCAGCTCGAATGGCGGTTGGAGTGGAGGTTGTACGCAAGTTAAATGATTTACATGCGGACTTATGTTTTATCGGTACCAATGGGATTGATATAGAACATGGTTTGACAGATGTAGATTGGGAAGTTTTAGAAGTTAAAAGAGCCATGATTGCTTCTGCAGAAAAAACAGTATTACTTACTATCTCCCAAAAATTAAATACTGCTCAGAGATTGAGATGTTGTAAAATCGAAGAAATTGAATATTTACTTACAGAATTGGATCCTTCTGATCCTAAATTACAATCCTATATCAACAAAGGCGTAAAAGTTTTTTAAAATTATCCTGCTGCTTATTGCTTGAATGTTAAGTATTTAACAATAATTAAATATTAGATTTAATATTTTTTTAAAAAAAATGCTTAAGCATGCGTTTTTTTACGCATATCTTACTTATTTTTGAGGGAGTTTGAGAGAATTAAAGCAGTTTTTTGCGAAATTATGTATATGTATTTTAAGAAATTGACATTTTAAACGAGAAAATCCTAAATATTAAATAATCAAATATGAATAAACTCAAATCGGGAAGATTTCTGTTAATTCTGTTATTGATGTTGGGTGCGCATGTGATAAAAGCGCAGACTACTAAAATAACAGGTTCTGTTTATGACTCAAGTGATCATAAAGCACTTGAAGGGGCTACGATTAAAAATTTGTCTACCAACAAATCGGTAACTGTAAAAGGAGATGGTAGTTTTTCTATTTCAGCTACTGATGGACAAAAATTATTGGTTTCTTTCATCGGTTACTCGCCTAAAACAATTATTGCATCAGATAATTTGCAAATTTTACTTTCTAGTAAAAGTGCAGATCAAGAAGGTGTTGTCGTTGTTGCTATGGATATGAAGAGAAAGCCGAGAGAACTTGGTTATTCTGTACAAACGGTAAGTGGCAAAGATATCCAACAAACACAAAGAGAAAATTTTATTAATGCTCTTCAAGGTCGTGTTGCAGGTGTAACCGTTACGCCTACCAACGGCCAAGCTGGAGCATCTTCTCAAATAATTTTAAGAGGTTTTAATTCAGCTTCCTTAAATAACCAACCATTATTTGTAGTAGATGGTATTATCATGGATAATACAACATTTAATGAAACTTCTAATGGAGGCTCTGGTATTGGTTTAGCGGATGATAGACCGAATCGTTCTAGTGACTATTCTAATAGAATGTCAGATATGAATCCGAACGATATTGCGTCGATTACAGTTTTGAAAGGACCAGAAGCTACCGCTTTGTATGGTTCACAAGCTAGTTCTGGTGCTATCGTTATTACTACGAAACATGCGCAAGGTAATGGTGTTCGATTGGCATATGATAATAGTTTTAGATTTAATAAAGTAACGCGTTTTCAAAAAGTAATTGGAGGTTATGCTCCTGGTGCATCTGGAATGCCAATAACAAATACAGAAAACTCTTTTACTTATTTTGGCCCACAATTGGCATCTGGAGTTAAAACATATGATAATATAAAAGACTTTTTTCAAACGGGATTTGCAAATACCCAAAATATTGCAGCAGATTTCGGTTCTAAAAATGTAGGATTTAGATTATCAGGTTCTTTTTTTGATAATAGTGGAACGATTCCTAACAATTCCTATAAGAGATACAATTTAAAACTTTCCAATACTATTAAAGTTGGAGATAAACTTACGATATCTCCGTCTATCGCATTTATCAATACATCCAACGTTAAGCCTATGCGTGGTGCTGGTGGTTACTTATTGGATTTATATGCTTGGCCGACTACGGATATGGCAAGTAATTATGAAGACGCAGCAGGTAATAAAAGATTATTATATGCTACAGATCCTACTCAAGAATTAATTGATAATCCATTTTTTAGTGCAAATAGAAATTATGGAAAAGATAATTTGAATCGTTGGATGGCTACATTGGGTATTGACTATCATCCATTTGATTGGTTGACTGTTGCCGGTAGATTTGGTTATGATACATACAAGCAAAATGGATTTACCATTACGGATCCTCAAACTACTTCATCTAATCTTGCAACCGCATTACAAGGTTATTTGACTAATTACTATTTGACTTACAAAGGTTATAATCACACAATTACAGCTACTGCTACAAAAAAGGTAGGTAAGTTCAATTTAAGAGGTATGGTAGGTACGATGTGGCAAGATTATGAACAATCAGAATTTGCATTGGCGGGTTCTAACCTTAAAGACTATGCAAATACTGCCGGTCATAGCACCGATAGTAGTAATATCGGTGTAGTACAAAGTAGACTACAACGTAATTATAATGGTCTGCCAAATGAATCTATAACTAGACAATTAGCATATTTTGGCGAAGCAAGTTTGGGATATAATGATGTTTTGTTTATATCTTATACACACAGATTTGAAACGGCATCTGTTTTCCCAACTGCAAACCGTCACTATAATTACCCAGGTATCAGTTTTAGTGCAATAATGAGCGATATCCTTCCTGGAATTAAAGGTAAATTCCTTAACTATTGGAAAATTAGAGCATCTAGAGCGTCTACAGCTAGACTAATGCCTCCATATTTGAATCAATCTGTATTTGTAAATAACTATGCTAGTTCGGCTGTTGGACAGGCTTATTCTTACTCTTACTATAACAATAATCCGGATTTAAGACCAGAACGTCAAAAAACATATGAAATTGGTACGGAGTTGAAGATGTTAAATAATCGAGTTTCTTTAGAAGCTGCTTATTACAATACACATAATATTGACCAAATAAGTGTTGGCTTTAGAGCAAGTTATGGTACGGGTTATGTTTTAAATACACAAAATGCTACAGAGTCTAGAAATCAGGGCGTGGAAATTACTTTGAATGTAAATCCAATCAAAAAAGCTGATTTTAATTGGAATATCCAATTCAACTTCAACCACATGTGGAGTAATGTAATTGCAATTCCGAAATCTATTGATGGTTATTCTGATTACTATATTTCAGATACTTGGATTGCCTATAATGCAAGAGGTGGATTTGTTAGAAATCAACCAACTACAATTATCACAGGTTATTCTTATCAGAGAAATAATAAAGGACAAATCTTGATCAATCCTTCAACAGGTTTGCCTTTAATAAATCAATCATTTAAACCAATTGGAAATAGAAATCCTAAATTTGCTTTAGGTACTGTCAATACTTTCCGATACAAAAATTGGGATTTAAGTTTCCTATGGGATTTGAGAGTTGGCGGAGATATATTTAATGCAACAGATATGTACCTAACTCAAATTGGTAGAAGCGAAAGAACTGCCGATAGAATGAAGGCTAGAGTCATCAATGGCGTGTTAAATGATGGTTTGCAAAACTCCGATAATCCTACAAAAAATTCAATTTCTATTGTTCCTTATTATAATAGTACTGCATATTATGGAGAAACCACTGGGATGCCAGATGAAGAGTTTGTTCAGAAAAATGTAAATTGGTTTAGGTTGAGAGATGTTACATTAAGCTATCAATTCCCACAAAGTATCACTAATAGAATAAAAGGATTAAAAGGTTTGGCTGTATTTGCGACAGGTAATGATTTACTATTATTTACAAATTATAGAGGAGGAGATCCTGCTGTGAATGGAAATACTGCCGGTACTGTAGGTGTAGGTGGTTTTGGAATGGACTATGGAAATGTTGCCACTCCAGTATCCTATAATTTTGGTTTAAAAGCAAATTTTTAATTTGAACGAAACGATTTAAAATGACAAAAACTATTTTTAAATATCTTTTTGGATGTGTCGCGGTAGCAGGGATGTTTTCTTGCAATAAGAAAATTGATGATGCCTATTTGAATCCAAATTCTCCTGTGGTGGAGCCTGTTGAAACAATTTTTCCTAGTTTGATTGGTAGTATTATCGGTAGTTCTGCTGCGGCAGGTTCTGCCTATGGAATTGCTGGTGACGGGATTTATTTAGGTCGATACATTCAATATTGGGGTAATTATACATTGACTACTGCACAAAATGGAGCGTCTCAGTTTGATCAAATGGGCGGAGTAGTTGGATCTAGCGATGCCTTAGGAAGTATGTGGGGTGCCTTTTACTTTGGTCAAGGACAAAATTTGAATAGAGTAGTAGATTATGCTAGTGCGCAAGAAAAATGGGACTATGTGGGTGCTGCTAGGGCATTGAGAGCTTGGGGATGGTTAGAATTGACTGATCAGTATGCTGATGCAGAAATTGTAAGTGAAGCATTTAATACAAGTTTGCAAACATTCAACTATGATCCTCAATCTTTAGCTTATGATTCATGTAGACAAGCTTGCTATGACGCTCTAGCTTATTTAAATAGAACGGATGGTAATGTAGGTAAAGGGGATTTCGCTGCTGCGGATGCTTATTTTTTAGATGGAGATATTGCCAAATGGAAAAAATTTACCTATGGCATTTTAGCTAGATCTTATGCAAATCTTTCTTATAAATCTACATTTAATGCAGATTCAGTAATTTACTATGCTAATCTAGCTCAAGCAAGTAATGATGACAATGCAACTTGTAAATTCGCAGCATCAGGAAGTTCTGGTACGTCTAACTACTATGGTCCATTTAGAGGTAATGTGGGTTCCTTAAGACAAGGAGCATATATCGCAGACTTAATGTCTGGGAGAAATACACAAGTATTTACAAATGTTACAGATCCTAGAATGTGGTATATGTTACAAGAAAACAGAAATAGTACGTTTTATGGTGTGACACCTGCTGTAGATGGTCAGAAATATTTAGATTCAGCTTTGCAACCACATAATTTTTGGGGTAATGTATATTATAAGACTGTTGCTACATCACCAGATTCTGGTAGATATATATTCAGAAATAATGCAGAATTTCCAATTATGACTGCTTCTGAAATGCAATTTTTAATTGCAGAAGCATCTTATTTGAAAGGCGATTATACATCAGCTTTGACTGCATATCAAAATGGAATTAGTTTGAATTTTGATATGTTGTCCACGAAATATGCAACTATGGTTCCTTCTGCTCATCTAATTACGTCGGATAATAAAAATGCTTATTTGACAAATACAAGTATTGTTCCTACTAGTGCATCATCTCTATCCTTAAGTCAAATTATGCTACAAAAGTATATTGCCTTATATGGCTGGGGAATGCAAGAAACCTGGACCGATATGAGAAAATATCATTATACAGATAAGGATCCCAAAACGGGGAATCAAGTTTATGCAGGTTTTAATCCAGCTGGAGGTAATTTATATGTCGATAATGCTGGTAAATATGTTTATAGAGCTAGACCTAGATATAACTCAGAGTATTTGTATGATATTCCATCTTTAAAATCTGTAGGGGCTGTTGATGCAGGAGGTAATCTAATTGCGGATTATCATACCAAACAACCATGGTTTTCACAAAATTAAATTATCTAGAATCTAGGAATTATGAAAAAAAATTATAGAAACTTATTTTGTTTAATAGCTATTTCATTATTTACATTTTTTGGATGTAAGAAAGATGTCATTTCTGATGCAGGCTATGATTATGTAGATGATAATCATGCTTATATAAAAGTGATAAGTGCTGCTCCATATTATGCATCTTCAATTGGTGTTACGGACAGTATAGATGTGTATCAAGCAGGAAGTAAATTGACTGGTGCAAGTATTGGATACGGTGGATTATTTCCTTATTCGATTAATCCAACATCCACCAATATTAATAATCTGTACAGTCAAGCAACGATTGGTAAGCAAAATCTTTTTTTGTTGTATGCTGACTCCTCTAGCAGAATAATCTATAACATGAATTTTGAAGGAGGAAAATATTATACTTTTCTACTAACTGATTCTCTCAACTCTACGGATAATTCAAAACGAATGGTTCTAACAGATGACTGGTCTACTGTTACGTCAGATACAAATCAGTTTAAAATCCGATTTGTAAATGCAGTTTCAAAAGACAGTGCAATATCTCAAACTGCGGTAGATTTATATTCTGCAAATGATGGTGTTATTTTTTCTAATCAAAGTCAGTTTACTTCAACTAGTTTTGCTGCGGCAAACTATTTGAGCAAAAATGATACTTTTTATGTGACTCGAACCGTATCAGATCAAACTTTACCATTGAGCAAAAGAACTGTGTTAGCAAAATTAATCGTTCCTACTCAATCTTTTACGGTATCTGGTTTAGTTAGCAAAAGAGTGTATACATTTTATTATTATGGTAATGGTACAATAGCTTCTGGAGCTAAAGCAAGAACTCTGGGATATTATATCAACCAATAATTTTTTATTTCAATATTTTAATTACCTTTGCAACCCCAATTGGGAATTTATCCGTAAGGCTCGACAAGTGTCTACCCGTGTGGACCGCCAGCAGGATGTAATCAATTTGATTATTTAAATCATGCCAAAAGTTAAAACGCACTCTGGTGCAAAAAAGCGTTTTCACCTAACAGGAACTGGTGAAATTTCTTACCAAAAACCTTTCAAACGTCACATTTTGACGAAAAAATCCAAAAAAAGAAAAAGAGCTTTAAGAATTGATGGAACTGTTGCAGCTCCTCACAAAAAATTCGTTTTGCATCTTTTACGTTTGAAATAGTTCAAAACAAGAAATTTTATTTAAATCATTTAGATGCATTTGCATCATAAACATTTTTAATTATGCCACGTTCAAAAAACGCAGTAGCTTCAAGGGCTAGAAGAAAAAGAATCCTTAAGCAAGCAAAAGGATATTATGGTAAACGTAAAAACGTCTATACCGTTGCCAAAAACATTGTAGAAAAAGGTTTGACTTACGCTTACGTAGGTCGTAAATTGAAAAAACGTGAATATCGCCAATTATGGATCGCTCGTATTAACGCTGCGGTTCGTAACGAAGGAATGACTTATAGCGTATTTATCGATAAATTGGTTAAGAAAGGTATTACTTTAGATCGTAAAGTATTGGCTGACTTAGCAATGAACGAACCTGAAAGTTTCAAAAAATTGATCGAATCTGTAAAATAGTTTCTACGATTTATACTTATTGAAAGTCCGAATTTATTCGGGCTTTTTTTTGTTTTGAAATTTAAAAAATATTTGAAAAAACAACACCGCAAATATTTCGTTGAAACTCCTATTTTTGCGCAAATTTTAAAATTTTTTACAATCGTTTTAAAAGGCCCTTTTTAACGGAGGGGCATTACAAGATAGTATAGATGACACATACGTACACTGATCTGGTAAAACAAACTTTTGATTATCCACAGGAAGGATTCAAAGTTGGTGATAACGGTTATTTGGAGTTTAATGGTTTGGATTTAAAACCAATTATTGAAAAATATGGTACTCCTTTGAAAATGACTTTCCTACCTAAAATAGGCATGCAAATTAATAAGGCGAAAGGTCTTTTTGATAAAGCATTTAAGAAACATAAATATGAAGGCGAGTATCATTATTGTTATTGTACCAAAAGTTCGCATTTTTCATTTGTAGTAGAGGAAGCCTTGAAACATGGTGTTCAATTGGAAACGTCTTCTGCGTATGATGTAGACATTATCACGCAATTACATGCGAAGAAAAAAATCAACAAAGATATTTTTATCATTGCTAATGGCTTTAAACCAAAATTGTACACTTCGCGTATCGCCAAGTTAATCAACAGCGGTTTTACCAATGTAATTCCTGTTTTAGATAATAAGGAGGAATTGCAAGCATATAAAAGAAGTGTAAGAAAATCGAAAGAACCGTTTAATATAGGCATTCGTATCGCAGCGGAAGAGGAACCTAGTTTTCCTTTCTATACTTCTCGATTGGGTATCAGAGCGCGTGATGTATTGGAATTTTATGTAGATGAAATCGAAGGAAATGAAGATCGTTTTCAATTAAAAATGCTTCATGTCTTTTTGAATAAAGGGATTAAAGATGATATTTATTATTGGTCGGAGTTAAACAAAGCGATCAATCTGTATTGTCAATTGAAAAAAATCTGTCCAGAAATTGATTCGATCAATATTGGCGGTGGTTTTCCGATAAAGCATAGTTTGGGTTTTGAATATGATTACCAATTCATGATCAATGAGATCGTTGATAATATCAAAAAAGCATGTAAAAAAGCCAAAGTGCCTGTTCCAAATATTTTCACAGAATTTGGAAGCTTCACTGTAGGTGAAAGCATGGCGCACATTTACAGTGTTTTGGCAGAGAAAAATCAAAATGACCGTGAGTGTTGGTATATGATTGATTCTTCATTTATCACGACGTTGCCCGATACTTGGGGTATTGGAGAGAAATTCCTCATGCTTCCTGTTAATAAATGGGAAAATGAATATCATCGTGTCGTTTTAGGAGGTATCACTTGCGATGGACATGATTATTACGATTCGGAAGAGCATATTAATGAGGTATTTTTACCCAAAATAAAAAATGAAGAAGACGTACCGGAAAATAAAGAACCCCTATATGTAGGTTTTTTCCATACCGGTGCATATCAGGATCAGATCAGTGGCTATGGCGGTATCAAACACTGCTTGATCCCTTCTCCCAAGCACATTATTGTTGATTATGACAAAAATGGCAAACTCACAGATTGGTTATTTAAAAAAGAACAATCGGCACAGAGTATGTTAAAGATTTTAGGTTATCTTTGATAACTTAGAAATAATTATTTGTATAAATGTTTCAAAACGAGCAAATTATTGTTCTTTTGAAACATTTGTATTCTTAGGAATAGCGTTCAATTGAATTATTAGAAATTATGGCAGAAGAGAAGTCGCTCAATTTTATTGAAGAAATTGTCGAAGAAGATTTAAAAAGTGGTAAGTACAAGGAAATTATGACCCGTTTTCCACCAGAACCCAATGGATATTTACACATGGGACACGCCAAAAGTATTTGTTTAAATTTTGGCTTGGCTGAGAAATATGGTGGTGCTACCAATCTTCGATTCGATGATACCAATCCCGTGAAAGAAGATGTAGAGTATGTAGATAGTATCAAACAAGATGTACAGTGGTTGGGATTTCAATGGAAAAATGAATATTATGCCTCCGATTATTTTGATACGTTATACGGCTATGCGGTAAAATTGATCAAAAAAGGATTGGCATATGTAGACGACAGCACAGCAGAACAAATTGCTGCTGGCAAAGGAACGCCGACAACTCCTGGAACAGATAGTCCATACCGCAATAGAACGATTGAAGAAAATCTTCAATTATTCGAAGAAATGAAAGCGGGCAAATATAAAGATGGTGAAAAAGTATTGCGTGCTAAAATTGATATGGCAGCAATCAATATGCACATGCGTGATCCGTTGATGTATCGTATCAAACATGCACATCATCACCGTACAGGTGATGCATGGTGTATTTATCCCATGTATGATTTTGCACACGGACAAAGTGATAGTATCGAAGAAATTACGCATTCGGTTTGTACATTGGAATTTATTCCGCATAGAGAATTATACAATTGGTTTATTGAAAAATTGGACATTTTTCCATCTCATCAATATGAATTTGCACGTTTGAATATGACGTACACAATGATGAGCAAGCGTAAATTGTTGCAATTGGTCAATGAAAAAGTTGTGGATGGTTGGGATGATCCTCGTATGCCGACGATTAGTGCGATGCGTCGTCGTGGTTTTACCCCAGAAAGTATACGCGAATTTTGTAGCAGAATTGGCATTGCCAAAAGAGATAATCTGATCGATCTTGGTTTATTGGAATTCTGTGTACGCGAGCATTTGAATAGAATTGCAGAACGTAGAATGGTCGTATTTGATCCGATAAAAGTGGTTTTGACCAATTTACCAGAAGATTATTCCGAAATTTTGGATGGGGAAAATAATCCTGAAGCAGAAGTAGAAACTTTCCGTAAAATTCCTTTTTCTAGAGAAATCTATATTGAACGTGAAGATTTTATGGAAAATGCGCCAAGCAAATATTTCCGAATGACACCAGGAAAAATGGTGCGTTTGAAAAGTGCATACATTGTTCAATGTGATAGTGTGGATAAAGATGAAGATGGAAATATCTTACAAGTAAATTGTAGCATTATTCCTGATAGCAAAAGCGGTGGTGAAAATGCGGGTATCAAAGTAAAAGGAACGATTCATTGGGTAAATGTAAAAGATGCAGTAAAGGCTGAAATTCGCTTGTATGATCGTTTGTTTACCGAGGCTAATTTGGATGAGGCAGAAGGAGATTTTCACGATTATATCAATCCGGAATCTTTGATCGTAAAAGAGGCTTACATCGAACCAGCTTTGAAAGAAGCGGCATCGAAAGATCATTATCAATTTATAAGAACAGGTTATTTTATTTTAGATTCTAAAGACTCTACACCTGAAAAATTGGTATTTAATCGTACGGTAACTTTGAAAGATTCTTGGGCTAAAGAATTGAAAAAAATGTAGTAGCTGAAAGTAGAAATGTGAAATAGGTTATTTTAGTACGTAAAATCTGATTTTTACATCAAACAATTTATAGAAGGTAAGTTAATTCGTTAACTTGCCTTTTTATATGGCAAAAAAATCAATATCCTTATCATTTACAGAACGATTTTTACATTTTTGGGAATTGCATTTTGCACCTCAAGTGGATAAAGATTCGACTATAATTGTTGCCATTAGCGGCGGTATGGATAGTGTCGTTTTGGCATATTTAATCAAAGAAATTGTACATTTAAATATTGAGTTGGCGCATTGTAATTTTCATTTGAGAGGTGAGGAGAGTGATCGGGATGAATTATTTGTTCGAAATTTTGCAGAACAATTGGGTGTGCATCTTCATATTCAAAATTTTGATACTATACAATATGCAAATTCGAAAAAACTAAGTATCGAAGAAGCAGCGAGAAATCTGCGCTATGATTGGTTTAGACAATTGGCAAGGAGAGAAGGTCGTAAGATTTGCCCAATATTTGTAGCGCATCATGCCAATGATAGTATCGAAACACTTTTGAATAATTTCTTTAGAGGTACCGGTATTGCTGGTTTGCAGGGAATTCAAGCCGTTAATAATGGAATCTTTCGCCCGTTATTATTTGCCAAAAGAAAAGAAATTGTACATTTTGCACTACAAAATAATTTACAATGGGTAGAGGATTCTACTAATGCCTCTTCGGACTATACTAGAAATTATTTGCGTAATGAAGTTTTACCCGAATTGAAATCATTTTACCCAACTATTGAAGATAATTTACTAGGAAATATTCATAGATTTAAAGATCTAAACTATATTTATTTGGATTTTATTCGGCAAACTTTAGATAAAATTCTTCTACAAAATGGAGCCGGTTTTAAAATTTCTATTGCAGATTTATTAGTTTTAGAGCCGTTGGATACCATTCTATTTGAATTAGCAAAAAAATTTGATTTCGGCACAAGGCAAGTGTCTGAGTGGAAAAAAATATTGGATGGTGAAAGTGGAAGTGCTATAGTTTCGCCAACATGGAAACTATGGAAAGATCGCACTGAATTGTATTTGATACCGATTGTAGAAGATGATCATAATGTGTTCATAATTAATGAACCAAAAAACTATGAACTTCCTAATCTCAAGTTGTCCTTCTCTACACTTAAACATTTACCTGAAGAAAAAACGACTGACATACTGTATTTAGATCTTTCAAAAGTGACATTTCCTTTTACGATTCGTCATTGGAAAGATGGGGATTTCTTTTATCCCAATGGAATGAAAGGAAAGAAGAAATTGGCAAAATATTTTATTGATGAAAAAATTCCTGTTGTAGAAAAGGGACAGATTTGGTTATTGACAAAAGAGGATGTGGTTGTATGGGTAATTGGGTTGCGAGCTGATCGACGTTTTTTAGCGGATGAAAATTCAACCGAAATCTTAGCAGTTCGTAAACTTTTGAAGTAAAATGACTTATTTAGTGGATAAACAACACTTTTTAGCACATTTATTCTATAGTATAAATGGATGGGGGCGATATTTTAATTTGTCATAAATTTTATGTACCTTTACTTAATTCAACAGAAATTAAGTTTATCAAGTTTAGAATTTTGCTTGTTTCCTAATAGGAAAAATTCATAAGTCCTCTTCTTTTATTCTCTAACACTGTTATAACCAATGTAAATTTTTTATTATGAACATTTTTGTTTCTAATTTGAGTTATTCTGTTACCAATGAGGAGTTAAAATCATTGTTTGAACAATATGGAGAAGTAAATTCTTGCGTAATTATCATGGATAAATTTACACAAAGAAGTAAAGGATTTGGATTTGTTGAAATTTCAAATGAGGAAGAAGCGGAAGCTGCCATTAAAGATTTAAACGGGAAACAATTTGGAGAACGTTCCATAAATGTTGCTCAAGCGAGAGAGCGTCAAATTAAATCAGATGGTGGTGGTTATCGTGGAAACAAATCTTCTAATCGCTGGTAAATCCGAAATATTAAATTGGGTAAAAGTATTTAAAAAACTTACATATAATCTTAAGCATTGAGAAAGCAACTTTTAAAAGTTGCTTTCTCTTATTTATCATAATTAAAAAGGAATATTATAAATGAGCGAAACATTTAACAAAAAAGAAAAAGAAAAAAAGAGAAGAGAAAAGCAAGTTGCAAAACAAGAACGCAAAGAGCAAAGAAAAATGCAATCAATAAAAGGCGCTCCATTGTCTGATATGATGGCGTATGTTGATGAAAATGGGAATTTAACAAGTACTCCTGTTGATTTCAAAAATAAAAAAGATGTAAGTATTGATGAAATTCAAATCTCAATACCAAAATTAGAAGATCGAGCTTTAGTAGATACTAAAAAAGGTGTTGTAAAGTTTTTTAATCAAGAAAAGGGATTTGGTTTTATTCAAGAAAATAACAATAAAATAGATCTATTTTTTCACATTAATTCTCTAGTTCATGCCGTTAATATGAATGACAGAGTTTCGTTTGAAGTTGTTAGAGGAAAAAAAGGGCCAGAAGCGGTAAACATAACGAAATTATAACAGTCATTATCTACCATGAGCAACAAATTAATATTAGCTTCGACTTATGATAGATTTGCTATGAGTAATTTCTCAACAAAGCAGATTTTCATCCTTTTTCATTTATAATTTATATATTATCACGAAGAAAAATTTATTGTTGCTCCCCTTTTTTTATATTCTATCTCTCTTGCCTTTTTGGATAGTATACAGAATATCAGATTGTTTATATTTTCTTATATATAGAATTATTGGGTATCGCAAAAAAATAGTAAGGCAAAATATAGCAAGTTCTTTCCCAAACAAAACTATAGTTGAGCAAAAACAAATAGAACGTAAATATTATGCTTATTTATGTGATTTGATTTTAGAAACTTTCAAGACTCTAACGATAAGCAAAAGGAGTATGTTAAAGCGTTGCCATCTTGAAAAAGATGCGGAAGCTTTATTTGCAGATTTAAATCGAAAAAATAATAGTGCTATTCTTGTGCTCGGTCATCACGGTAATTGGGAATGGGCGGGAAATACGGTAGGGATAGTTTGCGGACAACCCGTTTATATTATATATCATCCACTTACAAGTAAATTTTTCAATCGCTTAATGATTCGGATGCGTAGTCGATTTGGCAATAAATTGATAGCTATGAAGGATACATTTAGGCAAATGTCACAAAATAGGCCTAATACTGTAATGACGGCTTTTGTAGCGGATCAATCTCCTGTGCCAGAGCATGCCTATTGGTTAAGATTTCTAAATCAAGACACACCAGTGTTTGAGGGCGTCGAAAAAATGGCAAGGAAATTAAAGCAATCTGTAGTATATATGGATATTGTTAAGAAAAAGAGAGGATTTTATTCTATTACAGCTAAGCTTATTGAGGATTTTTCGACTGAAAATATAACTGGAACTATAACTCAAAAGCATATAAAATGTTTGGAAGATTCTATTAATAGTCAACCAGAGACTTGGCTATGGTCGCATAGACGTTGGAAACATAAAAAGAAAATCGATACCATTGTACATCCAAGTATTATATAATTATCTATAGTAAGTAATATAGAAAATTTTTTTATAGATTGATAATATATTGAGATAGCTTTTATTTTTACAAATAAGTAAGGATTGAAATTTATTAAAGTTTTTATTTTCGATTTTATTGTTTAGATAGTTATAATAAGTTTTTGTGATATTATAATTATACAGAAAAATTTGAGCGTTATTTTTTTGTTCCAAAATGTCCAACCGAAGATTATAGGTATGCAGGTGTTTGCTGATGA
Organism: Rhizosphaericola mali; assembly: GCF_004337365.2. Taxonomy (GTDB): domain Bacteria; phylum Bacteroidota; class Bacteroidia; order Chitinophagales; family Chitinophagaceae; genus Rhizosphaericola; species Rhizosphaericola mali. Next base: position 899,098 of record NZ_CP044016.1, read on the forward strand.
AGGCTTGTTGGCATTATTTTAGAGTTAAGACATATATACAATTAAATACATCAAAATAGTTACAATATCTTAGGTTAAACCTTAGATGTTCAATATTATTCAATTGTAGAGACTTAAGAAAACTACACCTATTAAATTATAATTCTATTCCTGATCGTACTACTCAAATATGATGAATATCATTAATAGAGACATGTGTATTCATCGAATTGATTTTAAATAATATTGTTAACAATTAGATTTTCTATAATCTATTAAGGTTAATTTATCAAAACTTTTATACAGATCAATCATTTACATATATTGATGAACTATTTTTTGTAATGCAATAGATTTTAGAATACATACTTTTTTTCTTTCTATGCGATTATGAAATGCGAATGTCTTTAACGTATGAGAGTGAATTATTATCAAGGATAGCGAATAAGACGAATCTATATATTGCTTAATGATTGAATAATATAACAATAGAAACAAAAATCGGATGTAAAATTTACATCCGATTTTTGTTTCTATTGTTATTCCCTAAGGAAAGATCCCCGCTAAGGCAATTTTTTGCTTTTGTTTATTTTTTACCTCTATTTTTGGCATCTTGCATTTGTTTTTGCATTTCCGCCATTTGTTCAAGGCGTTGTGCAAATTTGCCTTTTCCTTTCTTCGGTGCCTTTCTTTTTTCTTCAATTAAAGCCAATACTTTTTGTGGGTTGATCACCACTTTTTGGATAAATAATTGAATTAATAAAGTTACGACGTTACTTACCGTATAATACCAAGTTAAGGCAGATGGCATATTGTTCCACCAGAACAAGAATACGATTGGCATGATATACGGCATGTATTTCAATGCTGGATTATCTTGCGTTTGTGGCGTAGCACTGATATTATAAACGGAAATCAATAAACTTGTAATAGCAGAAAGGAATGTAAATAAACTTAAGTGATCGCCTATTACAGGAATATTCGTATGCCAACTAATAATAGAATCGTAGGCAGAAAGGTCATGTGCCCAAAGGAAACTCTTACCTCTCAATTGAATATTGGAACTAAAGAAACTATACAAGGAGAAGAATATCGGAATCTGGAACAATACCGGAATACAACCGCCCATAGGATTTACTCCCGCTTCACGGAAAAGCTTCATTTGTTCCATCGCAAATCCTTGTTGGTCTTTGCCATATTTTTTCTTCAATTCATCTAATTCTGGTTTCAAAACTTTCATTTTGGCGCCACTTAAATAACTTGAATAAGTTAATGGAGATAGAATTATACGTATAAATAAGGTCAATAATGCAATCACCCATCCGAAATTAGTAATGAATCCTGCTAGGAAATTAAATACCGGAATGATGATACCTCTATTGATATATTTTACAAAAGAGAACATACCCGAACCAAGATCAACGATGTTTTTCATTCCATTGTCGTATTGTTTCAAGATACCATAATCATTTGGTCCAAAATAAATCTGCATAGGGATTGATGCTGTAGCTGTGGCAGGTACGCTCAATTGCATATTGGCACTTGCGTCAAATAATTGACCTGTTGTGTCAGCAAAAGCATCCATCGTCGCTTTACCCTTGGAAAAGCTATTTTTAGAAAGTGCAACTGTCGCATTGAAAAATTGTTGCTTAAATCCAAGCCATTCAACAGGTTTTTCAAAGTCTTTCGTTACATTACCTTTTTCTTTCGCTCTATCGTAGTCAAAATCATTGTCAGAATAGAATACAATTCTGGATTGTTGTTTTTCGTAAGACGCAGAACGTTGTTGTTGATGCAATTGTGTATTCCAATGGAAATTCAACGTATTACCGGTCAATAAATGATTGGCTCCAGTCAACCCAATATTCCAATTGATCATATATTGGTCGGGACGGATTAAATATTGATGTACAATTTTTTCACCATTAGGAGAGAAAAGTGTAAAAGTCAAAGATTGACTTCCATCAGCGTTTTTCACAATTGGATCAGCTGTAAAATACAAATCACTTGTTTGTGCTGTTGTATTGTTAGACGTGTTAATCGCATAACCCATTTGATCATTGTTACCACCACCAATTATTACAGGCGTATTTGTTTTGTCATAAGAGTCATATTTCTTTAATGAAACACTTTTTAATTGACCTCCTTTATTAGAAAATACGGCTTTCATTAAGTCGTTTTCGACAATAATTTCAGTTTCTTTTCCCGCTGCGGCAGAAGTAAAACTTCCAGCAATCTGATTTCTAGTGAGAGAATCTAATTTAAGGGAATCGGCTGTACTTAAAGGCTTGATTTTCGCTTTTTCAGCTTTCGCGATGGAGTCCTGCTTTTGTTTTTCTTGCTTTTGGACTTCCATCTGTTGCTTGTTGGTTACCCAAAAAAAGGCGATAAATAATACACCTAATAGGACGAACCCAGCAATGGACATTTTGTCTCTTTTCATTCAAAATCGTTTTTTTGAAAAATCGGGAAGTGATTCTTCCCGGTTAATGCGCGGCAAAGGTAACGAATGGAGAATAGATTGCCAATGTTAGAGGAAAGTAGTTTTTAACAATGATTTTTAATTCCATTTTTTACCTTTAGGAAAACATATAATCTATGAGTAATTTAATGGACAATTTGAAAGATGGTTTAAACAATTTAAAAGACAAAGCTTCTGATGCATTAGACACAGCAAAGGAAAAAGCAGGAGAGTTGTATGATAAAGCTGCAGATAAAGTGGAGGAATTAAAAGATAAAGCTGAAGAAAAATTTGGACCATCTGCAGAAGATGCGAAAAATGAAGCCTCTAATCTAGCAGATAAAGCAGATGCGGAAGCACAGATTTTGGCCGGGAAAGCGAAATTAGAAGCAACAGAATTAAAGGAAAAAATACAAGAAAAATTCAATAGCAATAACGAATAAATACTGTAAGTTTAAAAATTGGGACTACATTAGAGTAAAATCTGATGTAGTTTTTTTGTTTATGGAAATACAATTTAGAAAGGGAAAAAAGAGTGATTCGATTCAGGTTGCACCTTTAATTGTCGCCGCAATGGGAGAGTTGGCGTACAAGTTTATTGGGAAACAGGATTATATAATGGCTTGCCAACTCTTTGCACATTTTGTAACTCTTGAAAATAATCAATATAGTTATCAAAATTTATATGTTGCAGAATTGGATAGTGAAATAATAGGAATGATTTTAGCTTATGATGGCGAAAATTTGGATAAATTAAGAAAGCCTTTATTGGCATATTTGGCGGAAAAATATGCGGTAAATTTAAATTCTATTCAAGATGAAACACAAGAGGGAGAGTTTTATTTAGATTGTATTGCTATTTTACCAAAATATCGAGGATTGGGCATCGCTGGAAAATTATTGAAATATGTTAAAGCGGAAATTACTTTTTTGTCTCCTCATCCATTAGGTTTAATTGTCGAAAAAAATAATAATTCTGCAATAAATGCTTATCTTAAATGTGGATTTGATATCAAGGATGAAAAAAAGATTCTTGGACAAGCCTATTGGCATATGCAGTTAAAGTAAAGTCCCGCATAGAGATGCAGGACGTTTTTAATTTTTAATAAATAAAAATTAAAGGAACACTATATTTAATGAATTGTGTTGATATTTGATTTTAGATATTGTATTGGACTCTTGCCAAATAATTTTTTGAAACATTTTGAAAAATAGGACGGGCTATCGAAACCTACCATAAAAGCGGCTTCTGAACTATTATATCCATTCTTTAAATAGGTTAATGATTTGTATAATCTATAATTTCGTACCACCTCACTTGCTGGAATACCTAATGAAAGTTTCACTTTTCGATGCAATTGAGCCCTGCTCACATTGAGACTTTTCGCTAGACTGCTGATATTTAGATAGGGATCATCTATTTTCCTTTCTAATAAGTTATAAATTTTTTCAATAAATGGGTCTATGGGGAAATAGGTAATATTTCTATTCTCTGTTAAAGTGTATTCGTTTGTTATGGGTTGCGTATTATTTTTCATCTAAAATTAAGAAGTGCAATAATGATAATGGGTTGTTGTTATCACTTTTGCGAATATTTATAAAAAAAAGCATAATCGTTATAACAGATGTTTCAACTTTTGCTTTTAATTGTATTTTATAAATTTAATTATAGTAATTTAATGATAATTGTTATCTTATTAATTAAATATATTAAGGCAATCCCGTAAGTATATTTTACATTAGGAATGTATCTATCAAAAAAAATATTTGAATGGTTAATTAAGAAAAAATGGACAATAGGTAGGTTTAATATTTTTGAATAAATGGCAAATGCTTAGGTGAACAGGTCTACACCTCTGCAATTATATAAAACCCTAAAAGATAATTATTTTAATTCTTAAGTAAATGAAAGTCTTGTTAAATGTGAAAGGTTTCCATGTTAAGAAAAACATATCTTATATATTTAAGTTTAGTTGCATGCCAAATCCATTTTAAGTCATTTTGATTTATAAAATTATAACTCACTTAATATGAAAAAAGATATCAAGATTCTTTTGGTAACTCTATTTATTTTCCAATCATTTGCTTGTATGCATATGAAGAAATTAAGGCAATATCGAGATATCTATACTAGCGAATTCAAATTAGAATATTTAGAACGATTTTTGACGTTGACGTATAATAATTCCCCTGAAATTAAGTCCATTTTATTAGAAGATAAAAGTGGGTATACAGAACCCATATTGTCGCCACAAGATTTGTTTTTTATTCAAAGTATTGCACAAAAAGATGCTGATTTTATTAAAAAAGATTCTATTGCATCTATGGGAACAAGAGCTGAAGGCGCAGAAGGAAAGCAAATCCTATTTTTTTTGATGAAAAAAATAGAAGATAGAAAATTGGAAAAAATAGCGAGAAAAAGATTTAAAATAACGAAAAAGGACCCACATTATAATTCCTTACTGTTGTAGATCCTTTGCATATTTTAATCCTTAATTTTTCTATTCAAATAACTGCTATAATCCGGAATTTCAATTTCATAATCTCCAGCCATATAAGGTGATGAAACTAGAAAATCAGCAGATGCTCGATTCAATGCCATGGGAATATTCCAAGCTGTGCCTAATCTCACCAAGGCTCTTACATCACTATCGTGTGGCTGCATCTCCATCGGATCAGAGAAGAAAATCATCAAATCAATTTTTCCTGTAGCGATCAATGCACCGATTTCTTGATCACCGCCCAATGGACCGCTCAACATTCGGTTAACAGGTTGTTTGATTTCGGATTCAATCAATTTTCCAGTGGTGCCAGTGGCAAATAAAATATGATTCGCGAGTGCTGCTTTATTTTCTTTTACCCAAGCGATGAGGTCGTTTTTTTTATGGTCGTGTGCAATTAATGCAATCGATTTTTTTGTGCTGATAACTCTTTTGGATTCCATATAATTTTTTATTTTTTATACGTGATTTCAGGATGAGATTCGAATGGATATTTTTGGTCAAAAATATAGCGATAGGTGATCATGTGACGACTTCTTTTGCTACCAAGATGTTGATACAGATTCAACATTCTCGGATTCCATTCAGATGTCCAACCCATTTCATAATCTTCGTATTGCGAATCTTGTTGAATGACTTTTGCACCTTCATATATTAAAAAAGCATCGACACCTAATATTTGAAATTTGGGAATGACACCAAAAACAATTCCTGTAAAGCGTTTACATTGTTTTGTTTTTTTCAAATATAAAACCTTCAATTTTTGCCATAAACCGAATTTGCCATTTAACTTTTTGAAATATTGATTGACGTCAGGAATATTGATCCACATGGCAATCGGCTGTTCGTTATAATAGGCAAACCATACCAATTTGGGATCGATAATGGCTTTCATTTCTTTGAATAAATGTAAAACTTGCTCTTTCGTAATGGATTTATTCTCTTTATGTTGCGCCCATGCAACATTGTAAATCGCTGTAAAATCTTGTGCAAATTTGTCCAATTTATCCAAAGTCAAATGTTGTGCACTGTATTCTGGTTTGGCGGCGAGTCGGTCGTGTCGCAATTTTATTTTTTCAGGTAATTGATGCGAAACAGATAAGTAAAAATAATATTGGTTGTAGTAATTTTGAAAACCATAATTTTCAAATAATCGTTGGTAATAGGGCGGATTGTACGACATGCCATAATAAGGCTCTGTTTCAAAACCTTCCACCAATAATCCCCAATTTTTATCTCTATCCCCAATATTGATAGGACCGTCCATAGCATCCATCCCATTGGATTGCAGCCATTTTTTTGCTGTATCAAATAATTGATTTGCAGCAAGTTGATCATCAATACAATCAAAATAACCACATCCTCCAGTCGGAAAGTCTGTACCGAAATTTTTATAAATTGGATCTATAAAAGCGGCAATTCTTCCTATAACATTGCCTTCCTTTTTTAGAATCCAGCGATTTACTTTTCCGTTTTTGAGATGTTTGTTTTGGGTGGGTTGGAATGTTGCTATGATTTCTTTGTTCAACGGTCGGATGTACGCCGGATTATTGCGATTAACCAACACATTGATTTCGATAAAATCCTTTTCGTCTTGCGGCGTCCTTACTTCGACTAATTCCATATTTGCTCCCATCTGTCTCAATTAGTGACAAAATAAGCAAAAAAATGTGTTGTTTAAAAATATAGCTGTCGATAAATACCTCAACATTTTCAATTACTTAAGTATTTTTGCAACATCTTATGCAACAAAAAGTTTCTCTTCGTATACGTCCGGCGGATTTATTGGATGAAAATGCTGTGAAAATAGCCATTTCACAAGAATTGGAAATTAAGAAAAATACCATTTCTGGTTATTATTTATTAAAAAAATCATTGGACGCACGTAGCAGAACGATTTGGTATAATTTGACCTTGAACGTATTTATTGATGAGCCTTTTAAAAATAGAGCCATCATGCCGACTTTGTTGCAAGATGTGCACAATGCGACACATTCTGTTATCGTCGTTGGAGCCGGTCCTGCAGGTTTGTACGCCGCATTGGAATTGATTGAGCAAGGTGTAAAACCAATTGTACTTGAAAGAGGGAAAAATGTACGTGATCGTCGACGAGATTTGGCTCAATTAAACAAAGAAGGTGTTGTCAATCCGGAAAGTAATTACTGTTTTGGCGAAGGTGGCGCAGGTACGTACAGCGATGGCAAATTATATACGCGAAGTAATAAGCGCGGTAGTATTGAAAAAGCATTGAATATTTTTGTACAATTCGGGGCCGATGAAGCCATTTTGTACGATGCACATCCTCATATCGGTACAAATAAATTACCACATATTATCAGCGCCATGCGTGACGCAATTATTGATTGCGGTGGTGAGATTTTATTTGAAAAAAAATTAGTTGATTTTCATATTGATAATGGAAAAATTCAGGAAATTATTACTTCGGATGGGGATAAATTGCCATGTGAAGCAATGATTTTGGCTACAGGACATTCCGCACGAGATATTTTTCATCTTTTACATGATAAGGAAATATTGATCGAATCCAAACCATTTGCATTAGGCGTACGTATAGAACATCCGCAAGAGTTAATTAATTCTATTCAATATTGTCGTCATGCCGGGATGGAAGATAATTTAAGTGTATTGCCTCCCGCTTCGTACAGTTTGGTGGAGCAAGTACATCAGCGTGGCGTATTTAGTTTCTGTATGTGTCCAGGTGGTATCATTGCTCCAGCCGCAACTAGTCCGAAAGAATTGGTGGTAAATGGTTGGTCGCCTAGTAAACGAAATAATCCTTATGCCAATAGCGGTATGGTCGTACAGATTACCAATGCAGATGCTTTCAAATATTTCCAAAAACAAAATCAAGAAATAGATATAAATAATCCATTGCTTTTGATGGAATTTCAGAAAAGCATTGAATCCAAAGCGTATCAAGTAGGAGGAGGTAAAATGATGGCTCCAGCACAGCGTATGACGGATTTTGTACAAAGGAAAGTATCTAGTTCTTTGAATGAAAATAGCTATATACCCGGATTAAATTCTGCTGATTTGAGAGATGTATTGCCCGCATTTGTATATGATTCTTTAGCAGATGGTTTTACTGCTTTTGGAAAAAAAATGCCTGGTTATTTTACCGAAAATGCCAATGTTGTTGCGACGGAAAGTCGCACGTCTTCTCCCGTTAGAATCCCACGTGACAAAGAAACTTTGCAACATCCTCAGATCAAAAATTTGTTTCCATGTGGAGAAGGTGCTGGATATGCAGGAGGTATAATAAGTGCAGCTATGGATGGGCAAATTTGCGCTGATTTTGCTACTTACTATTTAAAAAGAGAGGATAAACAAAAAAATAAATGGGTCGAACTTTAAAAAATTGGCAAGATTCGTGCTTATTTATGAAAAGTAAAATTTTACAACTGTAACCTTACACATGAAATGCTCAATTTTTGGATGGCTGATTTGGATGATTTGCGTAGCGAATATAGCAAGCGCGCAGGATTCTCTCACTAATCCAATATTCAAATTACATAATCAATTTACCAAAATCAGCGACGTAACTTCTACGACGCAAATGTCGTTGAATAACCAAAATTATAATTATTCGATTAATGCGCATTTTGAGAGCAATTATGAAATTGTAAATGTGCTTGATTCAAATAGATATGATATCAGATTTTCTTTAAATGTGATCAATACGGAAGTGAGTACGAATGGTGTGAATATGAAATTCGATTCTCAAAATGATTCGCTCAACACGGATTCTATCATTGCGAAGCCATTGTCGGATATTTTGGGTAAAAGTTTTCATTTTATAATCAATAAAAAGGGATTTATTATTACTGCGGATACTTCGATGTTGTTAAAAAAAGCCAATACGTATATGTCCAATACCTTGCTGAATGGTTATGGGATGAAAGCAGGAGATAAATTGGATATTTTGTTTGAAGATCTAGACAGCATTTCTGATGTAGGCAAGCAATGGGTTGATACACTCAATGCACCTGATGGACAACGTGTAACGAATTATACGGTAGAAAAAATATTTAACCAAAATGTATTACTCAATCAATCAGGCACATTAAATAAAATTTTACAAATTCAAAAAGAAAATTTTAAGACAAATGCACTATTTGAAGGCAATTTTTCGGGTAAAGTAAATTTGTATAAAAATACGGGTCTGATTACGGAGCGCACGATGGATATTCAGATGAATAGTTCTATTGAAGTAGGTGATACTAAAATACCTACAACATCACATACCGTTTTAAAGGAAACCATACATGAATAAAATTACTTAACTTAGGGACGATTATTTTACCTACTAAGTTAAGCACAATGAAAAAGGCAAATGTTGACTCGAAGACATCTAGCAAAGCATCTCCTATAAAAAAAGAGGTAAAGCCCAAGAAAATAGAAAAGGTTGTAGCAAAAAAGACTGTAACCAAAGTTGTCGCTGTGGAAAAAGCGCCAGCGAAAGAAAGAATACCCAAAAAAGCATCCAAACCTATTGATAAAGTAAAGCCAACTTACTTTCTTACTTTTCAACTAAATTATCATACAGAAGATGGAGAATCTGTTTGGTTGACAGATGTAAGTGGGTTCACTGAGGACTCGGCGATTCAATTAATGCAATTTGAAAATAGTGAGTATTGGAAATGTACCAAAGAAATACAATGGGATAAAATACCTGAAAGTATTACTTATCAATATCATATAAAGAAAAAAGATGGTAGTTTTTTGAATGACTTTAAACCGAAAACGGTCACTAATGATAAATTTACCAATACGCAGATATTTATAAGAGATTATTGGGATTATGCTGGCTATTTTGCGCATACTTTTGAAACCGCAGCTTTTGATGTATTGCTACATAAGAAGAATTGGAACGATGTTGTGCCCAAAAGCACAACGAAAGCGACCCATTTTTTTCAAATAAATGCACCCATTTTAACGGAAAATGAAGCGGTTGGAATTTGGGGAGATGCTGATAATTTGGGAGCATGGAAAGAAGGCGGATTTCTTCCAATGGCCTATGATCAACAAGAAAAATTGTGGAAAGTTGCAGTTAATTTTCCTCTTGAAACAGCACATTTTCATTACAAATACATCGTTTACGATACCCAAACCAAACAAATAAAACAAGTCGAAACGGGAGAAAACAGATATAGTTTTAATTTTTCGGATATATCAGTTGTTCAAAATGATGGATTTCTCCGATTTGCTTCAGATCATTGGAAAGGCGCAGGTGTCAATATTCCGCTTTTTAGTATTAGATCAGAGTGTGATTTTGGAATTGGTGATTTTGCGGGTTTGGAAAAATTTATCTTTTGGAGTAAAAACGCAGGTTTAAAACTGGTGCAATTGCTTCCGATAAATGATACAACGCAATTAGGCGGTTGGAAAGAATCTTATCCATATTCTGCAATTTCCGTATTTGCATTGCATCCTATTTATGTAGACATTATTTCTTTGTTTGGAAAATCGGCAAAGAATATTGCTTATTTAAAAAAAATAGAGAAGGAGAGATGTCGATTAAATGCACTAGAAAAATTGGACTATGAATCTGTTTTTCGACTAAAGATGGATGCGCTACAATATATATTCCCAATAAAGAAGAAAACGACATTCGCATCCGCAGATTTTAAGCAATTCTATGAGGTAAATAAATTTTGGCTCAAGTCTTATGCATTGTTTTGTACTTTAAGAGATCAGAAACAAAGTGTTGAATTTGAAACTTGGGAAAATGCTAGCGTTTATTCGGATGAATTATTTGAAAAAAAATATATAAGCGATGGTACTTCAATTGATTTTTATGTATTTATCCAATATATTTTACATAGCCAATTGTCTTCTGTTGTCGAGATTGCCAAGCAAAATGGAATTGTCTTAAAAGGAGATATCGCTATTGGCGTGGATCGTCATAGCGTAGATGTATGGCAAAATCCTGATTTGTTTGATGTCGAAATGCAAGCAGGTGCACCACCAGATTTTTTCACTAAAGCTGGTCAGAACTGGGGATTTCCAATTTATAATTGGGCAAATATGGGGAAAGATGATTTTCAATGGTGGAGAGGTCGATTGGCACATATGTCCCAATATTTTCAAGCGATAAGGCTAGATCATATACTTGGATTTTTCCGTATTTGGTCGATTCCTGTTGCTAATACGCAAGGATTACTAGGTTATTTTCAACCAGCTTTAGGATATTCGGAAAATGAATTGTTACAATGGGGAATTCATTTCGATTACGAAAGATATTGTCAACCCTTTATTTCTGAGACAATTTTAGATGTTACTTTCTATGAACAAAAAGAAACTATAAAGGCAGAATTTTTAGATCAAAAATGGGATGATTTATATCGATTTAAGTCGCATTTGGACACACAAAAAAAGCTCGTAGAATATTTTAAAACGAAAGAGGTTACGGATAATAGTCAATGGATTTTAACAGAATTATTATCGCTTCTGGCCAATGTTATATTGATTCAAGATATCCATTTGCCACAAATATATCATTGTCGTTTTCAGTTATTTGAGACCAAATCTTACGAGGCCTTAAGTGCCTATGAAAAAGATAAATTGTATCATTTGCATAATCAATATTTCTACGAAAGACAAAATCAATTATGGCAAAAATTAGGCTTGGAAAAATTACCATTATTGAAAGATGCTTCTAATATGTTGGTTTGTGGTGAAGACCTAGGCATGGTACCTTCTATTGTGCCTTCCGTAATGCAAAATTTGGGAATTCTTGGTCTGCGTGTTGAGCGTATGTCCACGCAACCAGAGCGTTTGTTTGAGTCTCCTTTAAGTGTTTCTTATTTGAATGTTGTCATGCCTTCCACACATGATACTTTGCCACTACGCAATTGGTATACTTCGTTAGACGCGTTAAAAAAAGAGCAATATTATCATCAAGAATTGAGATTGTCAGGAACCGTTCCTACTCAATATTCATCTATTTTGTCGGAGCAAATTATCTTGATGCATTTACAATCTCCAGCGATATGGGCTATATTTTTATTACAAGATTTGTTTGGATTAGAATCTGATCTAACCAATTCAAATATGGAAGCGGATATAATTAACAGGCCAGAGGTTCCCAATTTTTATTGGCAATACCGGATGCATCTAACTATCGAAAATTTACAAAAAAATAGCAGTTTTTGCCAAAAGATTCAAAATCTTTTGCAGTTTTGCGCACGTTAAAGATCAAAATTAGAATTATGTCAGAATTAATGAATCGATTAAATGAAACGGTTTCATTTATAAAAACGAAATTTTCAGAAACTCCAGTTGCCGGCGTAGTATTGGGAAGTGGACTCGGAAATCTTACAAAAGATATAGATGTAGAGGTAGAAATCCCTTATGAGGAAATTCCCAATTTTCCTGTAAGTACAGTAAAAGGTCACCAAGGAAAATTAATCTTCGGTAAACTAGGAGGGAAGACGATTGTTGCAATGGCTGGACGTTTTCATTTTTATGAAGGTTATGCACCAAGTAAGATCATTTACCCCATTCAAATAATGAAATTATTGGGGATTTCCACTGTATTTCTTTCTAACGCGAGTGGTGGCGTGAATACCTCATTTAAAGTAGGTGATTTGATGATTATCAAAGATCATATAAGTTTCTTTACTGTAAATCCACTAATTGGTCCCAATGAAGAAGAATTAGGTACTCGTTTTCCTGATATGAGCGAACCTTATAATAAAGCATTAATTGTTAAAGCAAAAGACTTAGCAACTCAGTTTGGATATGATTTAAAAGAAGGTGTGTATGTGGGCGTAACGGGGCCTACATTTGAAACGCATGCGGAGTATAGATTGATTAAAGCCGTAGGCGGTGACGTTGTCGGTATGAGTACAGTACAAGAAGTGATTGCTGCTAGACATGCGGGTATTGACGTATTTGCACTAAGTGTAGTTACAGACATGGGGATCAGAGATAATGATGATGAGATTACCCATGAAGAAGTTTTAGCGGCCGCAAATGCTGCTGAACCTAAGATGACAGCCATATTTAAAGGCTTAATCGAACAATTGTAAATTTTTTTTAGAAAAAATTTTGTAGTTCAAAATCAGCCCCCTATATTTGCACTCCCAACAACGGGAGCTTAGCTCAGCTGGTTTAGAGCATCTGCCTTACAAGCAGAGGGTCACAGGTTCGAACCCTGTAGCTCCCACAAAAAAAAGAGTTGCAACTATTGCAACTCTTTTTTTTGTTTACAAACTATAATAAATCAATATTAAATCATCTTCATTTTAATAAATTATTATAAATATTACAACATTGCAATTTATGATATTTCTAGGCACTTTTAGCTAGTATTATATTTTTGCAAACTCTAATCTTAGTATTCCCTTCAATAATATTTAAATGCACCTTTATTAATTCGTCAATGAAATAATTATTATCAGTGGATTTAAAAAAAACTGCCCCTGAAATTATAGGAGATTACAATCAAAAATGATTTTTATCGTCTAGCAAATGTTGTATAACCTCCATCAACTAAGAGCTCTGTACCTGTGATGTAGCTCGCATTGTTTGAGGCTAAAAACAAAACCGCTCTTGCAATTTCGTCAGGATTTCCCAACCGGTTTAAAGCTACCGAAGAGGCTAAATGAGTTTTGGCTTCTTCAGTTTTTACAACTTTGTCAAACCCTTCAGTTTTTATTGGCCCTGGACTTACAACATTAACACGAATACCTCGGTCAACTAATTCGTTGGACACAACTTGAGCAATTTTATTTAACGCGCTTTTGGTAGCCGCGTAGATGCTAGAATTTAAATTGGCCGCAGTAGCTACTGTAGAAGATGTAAAAATGATTGATCCCCCTTCATTTAAATAAGGTAAAAGACTTTGAACTGTAAAAAAAGGTCCTTTTACATTGGTATTAAATTGAGCATCAAAATCCGCTTCAATTACATCTTCGATACCTGAAAAAACTGCAATTCCTGCATTGAGATACAAAGTATCAATTAGTATTTTCTTTGAAACAATTTCTTCTTTCAACGCATTAATTCCATACATATTTGATGTATCAGCTAGGACAGTTATCAAGTTTGAACTATTGATTTTTGCTGCCGCTTTTTCCAAATTCGATTCATTCCTTCCCGTAATCCACACATTCGCTTCGGCATTAATAAAAGCCTGAGCAGTTGCAAATCCTATTCCTGTAGTACCACCAGTAATTACGATGTTTTTGTTTTTGAAATTCATTTAGATATTATTTAATTTATAGCAAATGTATTTATTGTTTGTTATTTTTAGTAACTTCGTACCTAAAAATAATAGTAACTTCGGTGTAACCTAGTAACAATATGGAGCAGCAAAAAAGCGAGAAAAAGCAACTACATAAAAAAGAAATTCGAGCGATTCAAGATGCAATGGACGTGCTAAATGGGAAATGGAAAATTAACATTTTATCCTCGATTTGCTTATATAACAATAGACGTTTCTCTGATATATTGAATGATATAGAAGGTATTTCCAACAGGATGTTGAGTAAAGAATTAAAAGAACTGGAAATCAACCAACTAATCAAAAGGACTGTAATGGATACACAGCCGATTTCGGTGTCATACAATCTTACCGAACACGGAAAATCCTTAAAAACCATCATAAACAATCTTACTGATTGGGGAATTCGGCATCGTAAAATGATTATTGGAAATGAGGATAAGTAAACAAACTTCAGGTGGAGGTAATGAGAGAACCCATAACATTATTTTTTCCATGATTTCCCAATCCTCAAGGCTAACTTCCTTATCAATTGAATAATATTTACACTAGCGCTTAAAGGATATTCTTAGCTTTAATGGATATACATCGTTACATTAACTTTGTCTGTAGTTAGGTTCAATGGAAATTATTGGAATAGCATTCTTCATAATATAAAATTATGATACATGATGTGCCATATGTAATGAAGAATTAGGTCATTACATTCCCAAATAAAAAAATCACTAAAACTGCTTAAAATCTATAGGGTAAAGAGCTTCGTGAATTAATTAAGTGTTTTATCAATTTGAACTATTTAAATAGATAGAATGAATTTACCATAAAAAAAGATATGCAAAGCTGTGCACCACCAATCAATAGGAGCAACTTCACTTATATAAACTAGTTTTGGAAATCTTAAAATGGACCTTATTTTTTAGTATTTATCATTAGTTATAATCTTGTTTATTAGCGTCTTTTATAAAATATTGATTATGAAATTCAATTTTAAAAAGGCTAGTTTAAGTTTTTTCATTTTAACTTTATCTATTACTACTTATAGCCAAAATAATAAATATATTCCTACAATTCCTTTACACGGAAAATATTCAATTCAAATTAATAAAAATTTTATTGCAAATAAAGGAGCTTTTTTTTCTATAAGTTTTGATAGCGCAGAAAACAATATCGAAAAATTTGTATCAAAGGAAAGCTCAACAAATATTTTAATCAAAGGAACACTTGGGCAACCACGTATTGTTGAGATTTCTTATATACCTACAAATGATAAAGATGTAAATGTATTTAACTCTTACGAGAAAAAAATCGACCCCAATAGTATATTAACAATGAAATTTTACTGCACTCCAGGAAATAATATAATTGATTTAAAAAACAATAGTTTAGTACTACAACAAACTAATCATTATCAAAATGACTATAACAATTACATCAACATTTTGAATAATCATGTAAAAATATACATAGATCCAGTTTTAAAAAAATACGAAGAAGTTGCTAAGACCAAAGATTCCGTACAAATAAAAAAGATTGGAATGGAATACCAACAAATAATTAGTGATTCATTTGAGGCCGCTAAAGTCGATTATCCATTCATCATAAACCATCCAAATTCTCCAGTGAGCTTGTATGTGCTTACTTTAGTGTATAACAATAATCATCTCGACAAGATTGAATATTTGCTTAATAGCCTATCACCACAAATACAAAAACTACCCACAGCTGTTAATATTAAAAACCTGATCCAAAGTGCTCGTACTAATGCAATAGGAAAAATTGCAACTAATTTTACATTGAAGGATACATCAAACAACCAAGTTTCGCTTTCAGACTATAAAGGTAAATATGTATTGGTGGACTTCTGGGCTAGTTGGTGTGCTCCATGTAGAGCTGAAAATCCAAACGTAGTTAGCGCCTATAATAAATTTAAAAGTAAAAATTTTACGATAATCAGTGTATCACTAGATGATAATCGAAAGAATTGGTTAAATGCTGTAAAAAACGATCACTTAGATTGGGCTCAATTATCCGAATTAAAAGGTTGGGATGGAAAGGTTTCCCATGACTATGCGGTCACATCTATTCCCACTAATTACTTAATTGATCCTTCCGGTAAAATAATTGCTAAAAATTTAAGAGGTGCAGAATTGGACGAAGCATTGACTAAATATTTATAGTTTACCCTTACTATAAAATAAAAAAAATCCTCATTGAATTTCAATGAGGGTTTTTTATTTTGAGTAGGAATATTATTTGTTGTATAATCGAGTTAAAGTCTCTGATAGTTTTTCCCCTCGAAGATCACGAGCTACAATTCGGCCATTTGAATCAACTAAAACATTAAATGGAATTCCAGAAACCATATAGAAATCTGGTAAATTTTGACCTTGATTGACATTTAACCATGGCAATTTGAGTCTATTTAAGGCATTCATCCACGCATCTTTTGTAAAATCAATAGACAAACCATAAATATTGAAGCCTTGATTTTTATACTTTGCAAAAGCATTTCTTAAATATGGAAATTCTTGCTGACAAGGTATGCACCAGCTTGCCCATAGATCAATTAAGGTATAGCTATTTTTTTTATAAAAATTTTGCAAATTCACTGCAGTATTAGAGGAGTCTAGCGCGTTCAAATCCGTAACCTTATTTTCTATTTTATATTGCAACAAATGCGTAATCGTTTTATTCACCTCTGCCCACAACATAGTCTTTGACAAACTATTATCTAAATTGTCAAATAGAGGTTGTGCAGTTTCAATAGCGATGCCATTTTTCAATTCATCTTTCAATAAGGAAAGAGCGAAATAAGTATCACTATATTTTGTAACATATTCACTATCTAAAAGCATTTTTACAGTTCCTAATTTATCTAATCTATCATTTAAATACATTAAGGAATCTTGAGCTGCATCATCTGCAGAAGTATGATCTTCAATATTCAAATATTGTAAAGTATAGTCTGAAATGCTATCTAAAAGTATTTTGTTTTTATTTAAATAAGCAGTTCTTAGATCATTGTTTAATGTTCCTTTTGCAAATGATTTTCCTATAGAATTGGCATTTAATTCAATGCTTATGGTACCTTTTTCCATAAAAAAAGAAAAGTCATCCAAACCTTGTTGTTTAATTTCGGGGATCTCAACATTTGTCCATTGAGGTTCATCTACGCTTTGTCGATATGAAAAAAGATTATTCTTTACCTTAATAGTATCTGCGAAAACATTATCCACTGTATAACGGTTAAATATCAAGTATGAAATCTTACCATTCGTAACAGAACCACTTACCAATACATTATTTTGCTTTTTTTGTGCAATACTATAATTACCTATAAAAGCTATGGAAACTATAGTTATTAAAATTGATTTCATATAAATTAATAACCAGGATTTTGAGTAATGGATGAGCGTTGAATTTCTGTTAATGGAATAGGAAACAACTGATGATAGGATTGCCAAACATTTGGTTTGAATTGAGAAAGAACTGCATTAACTTTTCCTGTACGTTTTAAAGTAATCCATCGATCGGACCACTCAAAACATAATTCTTTACGTCTTTCATCTAGAATAGAATCGATCAACACATCACCAGAAAGTGAAGCGTCTAAATCTTCTAATCCTGCTCGTTGTCTTATCATGTTAACATCAGCCAATGCGGCACTATTTTGGCCTAATCGTGCATAAGCCTCCGCACGACTCAAATACAATTCATCTAATTTGAACATAATTTCATATTCTGTAATATCTGTATTTAAGTCAAAACCATTATTTTGGTATTTATTTACTAAATATGTGGTATCATCATATTGACGAAGAAACCTTTGTTTTCTATTATCATCATTACTAAAATCATCATATAGATTTCCAGTACTTCCAATCGTAGCCATGTAGGAAATATAAGAATCATAATTTGCAGTGTTTCCTATTGATGTGTAATTAATTTGCGACCAGATTTGCAAAATAGTCTCTTTACTATCTGCATTAAACATATTATCCAATGTAGACATACTATAATCACCCGTGGCTAATATTTTATTTACATTTTCTATAACTCCTTGATAGTCACTCGACGAAAGATAAACTCTTGCTAATAGCGCATCTGCCGCTGATTTATTAAAACGAAACTTACCTTCTGTTGGATAATTCTCACTTAATAAGGAATCTGCTCGTTTCAAATCGCTAATACAATATTGAAAAATACTATCTACAGAAGTTCTATTCAAAAATCTAGTTTGATTATAGTCCCCATTTGTAACGTATGGTACCGCTCCATAAAAATTAGCTAAATAATAATAAAAAAATGCACGCCAAGCAAGCGCTTCTCCTGTACACTGCTTTTTGTATGCATCTGTCATACCTGATGATGCGGCAACATTTATTATTATTGAGTTGGCGCCATAAATAAAATTATAAACATCAGTCCAGTAAGTATTCGTTGACGCATCTTGAGATCTTAATTGATAATTATAAAGTATAAATGCGGAGGAACCTGCTGTAGCATTATAACCAGCCGGCATTAGTTCATCAGAAACAAGCCCTAAATCAAGATTAAAACCTGTAGTTAGTTCCGTTGTTCCTGTAGTGAACTGTGCATATATTCCCGCCATTTGCAAAGCCGCCATAGAATCATTTGCAAATGCCTTTTCTGTATTGAGAATATATTTTGGTGTAACTTCCAAAGTCTTATTACAAGAACTTATTGTAACAATAAGTAATCCGATATATATATATAGTTTGAATAATTTCATTTTTTATGCTTTTAAATTATTTAAAAGAAGTTCTGATGCCAAATGTGAATGACCGAAGGTTGGGCATACTCATACCTGTTTCTGGATCAAATCCTGGATTACTCGTAAAAGTGAACAAATTATTAGACATGGCATAAATATCGAACTTGGTAAATCCAAATCGTTTAATCCAATTTTTGGGTAAACTATAATTTATTGTTGCACTTTGTAATCTTAAATAAGAACCTGAATAGTAGGATGCTAAGGATGTGTTGAACAAATAAAAGTTATTGTTAGTAGTTATTGTGCTAGCCTTGGGAAATTTCTTTTCATCTCCTTGATTTTGCCAATAGTTGCCCCAGATTAATTCTGGTTGATTGAATGTCGTTCCTTGTTGGAAGCTATAAACTTGCGCATATGCTTGATTTTTGAAAGTAAAGAATACATCTAAACTTAAATTTTTATATGTGAATGTATTCTCTATTCCTCCTGTATATTTAGGTAATTGACTACCCAAATAGCCGTAATCACCTTCCACAGTAATAGTTCCATCCTTATTAATATCATCGACAATTGTAGAGCCATCAGCAGGATTGACATGCGCATTAGTATATCCCGTAATATTATCAATCGGTTTTCCAAGAAAAAATTGTGTTTGATAACCAGAAGTGGCTAAACCTGGAAAACTCAATAATTTATTTCTCGCAATCGACATATTAAAATTAGTTGTCCAACTAAAATTTTTAGACTTTATTTCATCAAAACGAAGAGTGAACTCGACACCCGTATTTTGCGTTGTTGCTCCTAAGTTAGCCATAACTTGATCTTTCCCAGTAAAGTCTGGTAATTGATAGCCTGTTAATTGATTTCCTGTTACATTTCTATAATAGTCTCCAGTAAAGTACAGTCTATTATCCCAAAATCCTAATTCTAATCCTATATCCAATTTCTTAGTAGATTCCCATTGAAAATCAGAATTGTATAAATTCTGAGGATAATATCCTAGTTGATTTTGATAAGGGGAGTAAACAAAATTATAATTGATATAATATTGATAATCGCCAATCTGATCACTACCTGTAATACCGTAACTACCTCGAAGTTTCGCAAAACTTACAATAGGCTTCATCCATTCAAAAAACTTTTCATCAGAAAAATTCCATGCTGTACCGATTGATCCAAAATCTCCATATTGTTTACCAGGGCCAAATCTTGAAGAGCCATCTCTACGACCTGTTAGATTAATAACATATTTACTATCAAAATCATATCCTACTCTTGCAAATCCAGAAAGAAATTTGTATGTTCCTTCTGCGTAGGTATAGTTAATTGCAGGCGCTTTGGAAAAATCATTCAAATCTGCATCGCTCGTAAAACTACTTGCATATTCTGCATTTTGCAAAGTAGATGTTTTCATATAAGTCCCTCCAAGTAAAACGGAAAAATGATTTTTTCCTACATACTTTTCAAAGTTTAATTGAGGCTCAACATTTAAGGTATAATTTTTTGAAAACGATTTTTGAGCAGAACCCGTAATACCGCCATCAGAAGGATCTTGAGCTGCAATAGGATTTTCTCCATATTCATTCAAATACATCCAATTGTAACCTGCATCTAATTTAAAAGAGAGTCCTTGCAATATTTCATAAGACAGATTAAAGCTACTATTGAAGGATTTGGTATGATTACGCATGGTATTCATTTGCGAAGCGATAGGATTACCATTATTATTCGCCAAATCCCAATTAAGAGAACCATCACTTTTATACAAACTAAAGTCGGGTGGCAAGTTGATAAAATTATCCAAAGTCATAGGAATTACTCTATTTCTATCCACACTATAACTTAACATCGCATTGATACTGAATTTACCATCTTTGGACGAGTGGTTACCTGTCAACATAAAGCTTCCTCGATCAATTCCTGAATGACTATTATATATAGTTGTCTGATTGTTGTAACTAGCGGATGCAGAAAAACTATTATATGCATTACCACCATTGACAGAAAAGTCAACTGTATTCAAATGTGCCCATTTATTAAAGTATTCTTTCGCCCAATTGTGGTTAATAGTTGTATCCCATGCTAATACGTCTGGAGAATTCGTTGCATCCATCGGTTCGAATACATTACCATCTGCCAAATCATTTGCATATGCTTGTCTGCGCAATGTTAAATATTGGGAAGTATTCAACATTTTGACATATTTAGGTATATGTTGCATGGTAGTTCCAACATTAAGATTGAAATTTAATCCATCTTTTCTACCTTTTTTAGTCGTGATTAATATTACACCATTGGCTCCTCTAGCTCCGTAAATAGCCGTAGCATCCGCATCTTTTAAGACTTCAATACTTTCTATATTATTGGGATCAATAGACTTGAAGGGACTTTCTTGATATCCATATTGATATGAATTTCCGATGTTAGTAAGGGAATTATTATTAAATGGAATTCCGTCTACTATAAATAATGGTGTATTGACTTTATTGTAAGAATTAATTCCATTATTACCCAAACTTGTTGAATTTTCGCCTCTTAAAGTTATGGTAGAATTGGCACCTGCTAGACCGCTATTAGGCGTAATTACCAATCCTGGCACACGCCCTTGTAATGCTTGTACCGGATCTAAAGTTGCAGTACGTTCCAACTCTTTTGCAGTAACTTTTACACTAGATCCCGTATTTAATCTGCGATTTGTTGTCTGTCCATAAGCTAAGACTTGCACATCCTCTAAATCATTGGATTTTTTGGTTAGGAAAAATAACATTTTCGAATTATCTACCACTTCTGCTAATTCATTATAACCAACTAATGCTAATGTGATTGAATCTCCAATTTTTACGTCAGGAATACTAAAATTTCCATCTCCATCAGAAAAAACAAATTTCTGTAGTCTCGGCATATATATAGAAACATCTTGTAACTCCGTATTGTTTTCAGTGGAAATGGTGCCATTTAACTTAAACTCGCCTTCCTCAATTTTCCGTTTTATGACTACATTTTTTCCAATAATTTTATAGGTTATGTGGTAAAATTTTTCGCAATAGGCAAATACTTCTTGTAAAGTTGCATCCTTTAATTGAATATCAATTTTGCTTTTACCGATTTCGTTTTGATCATAAATAAATACGTAACCAGTTTGTTTTGTAACCTCATTCAAAACCTTTGGTAAGGTTGCTTTCTTCAGATTAAGTGAAATTTTTTGCGCATGTAATGTAATAGTACAAAGTAGAGCCAATAAAAAAACACAAGAGAAAAGAATTCTTTTCATTTTTTAGTTTTATAGTTTAATGTGTGGAGACGATGATGGAGTTGCCTTCAATTTTAGAATGAATACCTTCATATTTCAATAGTTCTAAAACCTCAGAGGCTTTTGTATTTCTATATATTTGACCTGTAATTAATTTATTGGGAAGTGGATCTTTAAAAATTATTTTGGCATTATACCATCGTCCTATTTGTCCAAATACTTCATGAATAGGCGTATTATCGAATGAAAATAATCCATTTTTCCAAGCGACAACTATTGTAGTATCAATATTTTCTCTAATTGCACTTGCTTGATTATGTTGAATTGATATTTGATTACTAGGTAATAGTATTGCCGATAAAGACTTGATATTATTATCTGTGAGTTTTATTTTTCCAGAAAGTAAAGTTGTAGTTATTCCATCAGGATTATTATCGTAAGCATTGATATTAAAATGCGTCCCCAGAACTTCTACATTTTGGTGTGACGTATGAACTATAAATGGATGTTTCGCATCTTTAGTTACTTCAAAATAACCTTCTCCACTTAAATTAACCTCTCTATTTTTTTCTTTAAATACAACCGGAAATTGTAGTTTAGATGAAGCATTTAACCAAACTATAGTTCCATCTGGTAGCGTGACTTTATAAGTATTTGCATTCTGTGTAGTAATCGTATTATATACGGTCGGCTGGATTTTGGATAAATTATTTATAGGTAAGAATTTTATCCATCCGTCTTTGGGTAAATTTACGATAGAGTCATATTCATCCACAATGCTCGTCGGTGCTGTGGCATTAAGTTGTATCACTTTTCCATTTGGGCTCGTAAGTACTGATGCATTTGTTCCTGGTAATAAATCAGCGTGTATAGTTGCTAAAAATTTTGTTTGTTTCTTATTTATTTGAAAAAGAAAAACACCAACTATTGCTACTATAAAAATGCCTAAAGTAGAGAGAAGTAAAGTATTCCGTTTGCTTCTTTTTGTACGCATTTGTCTCTTTTCAGAAACAGTTTTGGCATTTTGTAAAATAGAGGCAAATAATTTTTCCTTATTGTGATTAGATAATTTTGTCGAACTGTTTTCCCATAAACCATCTAATGATTGATAATCTATAGTATTTTGTGCAATCTCTTGCATCAAAAGACTAAATTCCTCTTTTGAAATCTGATTTTTAAAATATTTTTCTAGTAGTTCTTGACTATTTTTTTTATAATTTTCCATATATAATTAATCTAAATATGAATCATCTTATAACAAGACGAGATATGCGTTCATATTAACTAATTATTATGAATTTTTTTTTAAATTTTATGGATAAAATATATAATCGTCAGAATATCAATATGTTCTATTAAATATTCTTTGATAAATTTCCTTGCATCTGTGATATGATTATTGACCGTAGCCTTGGAAATACCCAATTTTTCTGCAATTTGTTCTTGTGAAAGACCTTCAATACGGCTTAATATAAAGGCTTTTTTCCGTTGTGGAGATAATAAATCTAAAGCGACAATTAATTCCTTCTCAAATTCCTTTTGACGGATCAAATCATCCGAACTACTATTATCTAAATGGTAATTAAGATTTTCAAATACTGTTTCTTGTAAATGTGGTTTATTGGCAATCGATCTAAAATAATCAATCGCTTTATTTTTGGCCATTCGAAAGAAAAATGCATCTGTATTTTCTATTTTTGGAAGTAAATCTCTACCTAGCCAGATCTTTGTAAAAACATCCATGGCAATCTCCTCGGCAATGGTAGAAGACTTAATAATAGTGGTTAAATAAGCAATAAGTCGATCTACATACTCCTCATACAAAATCTTGAATGCAACTTCATTTCCCTCAGAGATTTGAATTAAAATATGTCGATCGATTGAAGCCAATATGTAGTTTTTAGTTTGTAAAAATAAACAAAACTAATTATGATAAAAAAAGGTAAAGCGATTTTACGCTTTACCTTTAAAAATGAATGTTTAACTAATTACTTTTTGTCTGGATAAGAAATTGATGTAAAATGGTTATTTGCGATTAATAGTTGCGCAATTTTTTTAATATCTTCTTTGGTTACTTTTTCCACTTCTTTGGGATACTTTAATAACCAATCTAGATTTTTATCAAAGAATGTAGTTGCCTTAATAACACTTAACCAATAACCATTGCTTGTCTGTTGATCTTTAAAACCTTCTAAAGTTGTTTTTTTCACTTTTGCCAAATCAACATCAGATGGTCCGTTTGTTTTCATATCATTTAAAATACCATCATAGGCTTTTAAAATATTATCCACATTTTTAGGATCACAAGGTAGATTTGCCTCCAAAGAATAATTACTATAAGGATATTGAGACATACCTGCACTTACATTACCACTATAAATATATCCTAGTTTTTCCCTCAATATTTCTGTAACTTTTATGGTTAAGATTTGTCCTAATAAATCAGCTTTCAAATTAGCATCATCAGCAAATTTAATGTTGCCATAATATTTGTCACTGATATTACTTTTTTGGTTTTCTCCTTTGTAAAAATCTAATCTATGCGTACCCTCAATTGGGCGTAAATGATTATCTGCATACAAAGAACCAATCTTACCATCTGTAGGCAAAGTCGCTATATATTGGCATAATAAAGGCTTCAAAGAATCGATATTAACATTACCGACAAAGTAAAAATGCATACCATCAACTGTACTAAATAAAGATTTATACAAATGAACTAAAGTATCTGCATTTAGTGCATTAATCTGCGCAACAGTAGGAAGTACGATTGGCGCAAATGGACTACGATGATAATAAAAATTATTGACAGAATCGCTAAATAAAACGTCTGGATCTTTTGATTGATTTGGTAAGATTTGATTTACCCTATCTTTAAAATTGTCCAATAATGAAGTATCTCTTCTAGGTGATGTCAATGTCAAATAAGTCAATTGCATTAATGTATTCAAATCTTTCACTGAAGATGAACCACTTACCCCCATAACATTATCTCCCAAGTTTGGAGAAACACTTACATTTTTACCCGCTAAATAATCATTGAGTTGTGTAGGTGTGAAATTACCATATCCCATAATACCGGAAAGCATCGTAAGAAATGTTGCGTTGAAGTTCTCTGATGCGGGAAGATCATTACTGCCACCTGGTTTGCTACCAGACATCAAGATTTGATCATTTTGATAAGTAGTCGGCAATACAGTTACCATTACTTTGTTACTTAAGGTAAATGTGGTTGTCTTTAATTTAGCATCTTTTTCTTCTTTAACGATAGTGCCGGCAGCAGGTAAATTACTAATCAACTTATCTGAAAAATCTGCAGCGACATAAGGATTTACTTTTTGCGCTTCTGCTTCATTTACCCAGTTTTTTAATTGTACAGAGTCTGGCAATACAAGATTTCCACTATCTGGTGCAGTCAACAAAGTGTATGTATTGGGACTATTTATAAGATTTGTCTTAGCGAAACTATTAATATCCTGTGTAGTAATTGTCGGAAGTAGTTCTTTTATGTATTGGTACAAATTAGAAATACCTACGGGTTGTTCACCACCCATGAAATCTGCTGCGTATGCGTCAGTATATGAAGCAGAATATTGTTTTGCGCGTTCATTATAGGCATTTTCATATTGAGAAAGAATATCATTTTTTACTATTTGAATTTCTTTTTCCGTGAGTCCATAATTTTTAACTTGCAAAATTGCATACATCGCACTATCAATACTCGTCTTGATGTCCTTATTTGGCGCAATATCAATTTCCGTATTCTTTTGTTGAATAGCGAAGCCACTAATAGATCCATCAAGATCTACAGATGCATATCCAAATGAAGGATTTGGTTTCTGCGCCAATAGATTAAGACGTTTATTCAGACAAGTACTAAAAATATCTTTAATCAAATCTTGCTTGATATCACCTAGATTACGTGTAGTATCTTTTTGCGTAGCAGGAAAGGAAATATTTATATTATATCTAGTTGCTTCCTTATCTGTAACGATCTGCGCATCATCTTTTGTGTAGGGCAATACATCATAAAAAGTCCGTTTTTTCTCATTATTAGGCGCTTTCAGGGAACTAAAATATTGCTTTACTAAAGCCAATCCTTTTTGTTTGGATATATCACCAACTATAATTACCGCCATCAAGTCTGGACGATACCAACTATGATAAAAGTCTCTAATCAATTGAGGATTAGCATTAGCAACAATGGAATCTAATCCACTGGGTAATCTATCGGCATAGCGAGAATTATTTAAAAGATTTTTTAAATATTTGTTCATCATTCTCATACTAGCATTGCGATTTCTCATTTTCAATTCTTCGAGAATTACATTACGTTCCGCCTTTACCTCCGCATCAGAAATCTGTGCACCATCAGCCCAATCTCTCAATATTTGCATACCCGTAGGCAAATTTGTCGGATTGTCAGTAGGAATCGGTAAAATATAATACGTGCGGTCAAACATCGTATTGGCATTGAGGTCAGAGCCAAAACCGACACCTATTTTTTCCAAATAATCTACTAATTTATTTTTAGGAAAATGTTTCAAACCATTAAATTCCATGTGTTCCATGAAGTGAGCCAAACCTTGTTGATTATTATTTTCTAAAATGGAACCTGCATTAACAACCAATCTCAATTCTACTTTTTTTCCGGGCTTCGCGTTTGGTTGAATATAATAAGTAAGGCCATTTGGTAATTTCCCGGTCAATACGGAAGTATCTTTTGCAAGTAAAGTATTCAAATTATTGCCATGTTGCGTCTGGGCATTTAATACATTTAAACTAGCAAAAGACAATAAAGGAAGAATAAATCTTAATTTTTTCATTTGAATTTAGTCATTTGTATAAGGACGTATAATTCTGTGAAAATAACTAATAATATCACATTTAAAAAAAACTATATATCAATCGAGCTAGTTTATAGGCTAGTAACAAGTTAATTATGAACCTTTCCCTTATCGGAAATGATATAGCTGTGGTAATTAGGAAATTGTTGCAATAATTTTTTACTTTTTTCAATTCCCAAAACCATAATTGAAGTACTCAAACCATTAGCAAATTCTGCACTTGGACCAGCAATCGTTACACTTACGATACCTGTGGCAGGATATCCCGTTGCAGGATTGATAATATGGGAATATCTTTTACCATCTATAAGTGCAAATTTTTCGTAACTACCAGAAGTAACAATGGAAGAGTCTTTTAAGGTTATAATTTTCTTTATTTTATTCGGCTTAAATGGATTGGTTACACCGACCACCCAAGACTTTCCATTGGGTTGTCGCCCCCATGTACTTATATCTCCAGAGGCGTCCACAATACCACCAATAACTCCAAGTCCTAGCATTAATCGCCTTCCCATATCCGCTGCATATCCTTTACCTATGGAACCAAAACTAATCTTCATCCCTTTTTTCTCGAGAAAAATAGTTGTATCGTTATCGTTAAGAATAATATGCTTGTAACCTACGTTGACTATAGATTTTTTTATAGTTTGACTATCCGGAATTTGTTGCATAGAGCCATCAAATTTCCAGACTTTGTCCATGGCGGCATAACTTATATCAAAAGCACCTTGTGTAATTTCGGAAAAATAAATAGCTCTTTTGGTAAGATTATACACTTCTAATGGTACTTTTATCGCTGTGATCCCCGCATTTTTATTGATCTGAGAAATATAGGTATTAGGACGCCAGTCAGAAATTAAATCTTCAATGCGAGAGACTTCATTTTCTACCAATTGTATATTTTGCAATGCTTGACTAGAATCACTTGATACAATCGTAATCGTAAACTTACTGCCCATCAAAGTCGCTGTTTTTTTTACAGCAACTTGTGCATGAACTATTGAAAAAAGAAAACTAGAAATGATGATTAACTTGCTATATAGTGCCATTGGATAGGATTCAATTATTGGGTAAATTTAAACAAGCTATTGAATTAGAAAATAATTAAAGAAAAATAACTATAGTTTGCAAAGAAAAAAAGAGTTGCAATAGTTGCAACTCTTTTTTTGTGGGAGCTACAGGGTTCGAACCTGTGACCCTCTGCTTGTAAGCCCGAAAAACAATCATGCAAGTTGTTTTAAATTATTTATAGTTAGTTCACAAAACCCTTTACCCTATTGCGTTTGAGTATTTTTAGTATTTACTTTGTTTCGGAAAGCGATAATCTAATTTATCATTACATGTATCAAATCATGTATCAAATTTTCCATCATGAAACAAGCCCTTCCTATCATTTCAATTGTCCCAGACAAGAGAAGAACTAAAGATAACAATCTGTATCCATTAAAGTTAAGAATCACTTACAAAGGTGAGCGTAAATATTATTCCACCGGTTACGAAACAAGTTTGGAAGATTGGAAGGCCATGCAGGAAAGACAGGTAAGGGGAAAACTGAAGTCATTGCTCAATTCAACAAACGATGTCAAAATACGTGCGCAACATTGTTGCGACACGCTGTCCTTTTTTTCTTACCATGCTTTTGAAGCGGCATTTTTCCCAAAATCAGTACCAACAACATCTGTACTTGGTGCATTTGAAGAATATGTGGATAGGCTTAAGAAGAACGGACAGGTAGGTACAGCTTCCTCCTACCAATGTGCATGTGTCTCCTTGCATAAATTCAAACCCAATCTTAAATTTCGCCATATTACCGTTGAATTTTTAAAAAGCTATGAACAATGGTTTTTGTCCCAAGGTAATTCTATTACTACGGTAAGTATATATGTCAGAGCTCTTCGTGCGCTTGTCAGAATAGCCATCGAGGATGGGATTATGGATAACTTAGACTATCCTTTCGGTAAGCGTAAATATGTTGTCCCTATCGGAAGGAATATCAAAAAAGCTCTGACAGTAGAGGAAATCGGATTGATATACAATTACGAAGCGGAAGCCGGAAGCATGGACGAAATGAGTAGAGATTATTGGATTTTCATATACTTATGTAACGGGCTTAACATGAAAGACCTGTGTCTATTGAAATACAAAGACATACAAGGCGATTTTATTGCATTTCAACGGGCAAAGACAATAGTTTCAAGGCGTAGCAACAGTGAGCCGATAAGGATGGCAATAAAAGAAGACGTGAAAAATACCATAGAAAAATGGGGTCAGAAGCCTATTCATCCTGACTCGTACATTTTTCCATGGATCAAGTCGGAGATGTCATTAGAAGCACAGCGTCTCAAAATTCAACTTGTCGTGCACCTTGTCAACGAACACATGAAAAAAATAGCTAAGGAACTAGGTATCGACAAGCCTGTGACAACCTACTGTGCAAGGCACAGTTTTGCTACAGTTCTGAAAAACAGTGGAGTGTCGACGGAATTCATAAGTGAGGCTTTGGGGCATAGTTCATTGAAAACAACAAAAAACTACCTTGCTGGATTCGAGAACGAGGCTATACATAAGAATACCGACTTACTTTTGCAGTTCAAAAAATAAAAAATTCTTTATAAATAATGAAGAGGTAACTAATCTTAATTGGGTGACATATTAAAATGAAGTAGCGAAATTTTTATGTGTATGTATAGTATTGTACAAGTTATGAACTTATATGTGTACAATAACTGAACTCAAAGTAATGATTTGTTTTGCTAGCAAATGAGTTATATAAGGATTTGTTAGAACCTAAATACTGAATGAATAATATGTGCTGACTATATAAAGCCTATTCGTATTTATATGTCTTTAGAGGATGAAAATTTGATCAATACAGATTTAATTGAATGATTTCCTGAAATCTAAGGGCGAAACCTTTGTTTTGGCTTTGAACAATTTGGTAAAAGAAGAAGGGTGTCCAAAACCAAGTTCGTAAGCTATCTCACTTACTGACAAGTTCGTGGTCGACAATTTTTCTTTAGCAGCTTCTATGACTTTCTGGTGAATAAAGCTTAATGCATTCTGCCCTGTAAGTGAACGTACCATGTCGCTCAGGTAACTTGGAGATACATTCATTTGTTCCGCCAGAAACTGAACTGTTGGAGTTCCTTCGATTAGCGTTTTGCTGGTCGTAAGATAATCCTCTAATATGCCTTCTAATTCTTCTAATAAATTACTGTTGACAACCTTTCTAGTAATAAACTGTCGCTTATAAAATCGATTCGCATAAGTAAGCAGAAGATCAACCTGAGAAACAATTACATCTTGGCTAAGGTCGTCAATCCTATTGTTTAACTCGTCTTCGATTTCTGTCATAATGCCAACTATCGTATTTTTTTCTTTTTCAGAAAGATGAAGTGCTTCATTTGTATTATAGGAGAAGAAGCCATACTGCTTGATTTTTTTGGACAATGGATATTTCAACAAAAAGTCTGGATGGATAAGTAAAGTATACATAGACCATTGCTCTGCGAATTCATAACTACATTTGCCGATAATCTGGTTGGGTGCTATAAACGTCATACCTCCTTCTGCATAATCATAGTGACACTGCCCGTATTTGGACATGCCGCTCAAGCCACTACCAAAAGAGATCCTGTAAAAATTCGATAGCACAGAACCCTCAAACTTATTTTCGGGAATACGGTTTTTTGGCCAATTAATAAGGCTAATGAGTGGATGCTGGGGTGATGAAAGATCATGGTCACGATGTATTTCTGACAATGATCTGATATTAATGGGATGAGTCTTTTTCATATTTATAAATTTACAAATTAAACCGATAGCAAGCTACCGGTTTAACCATTTCGTTAAAACAACTAAGGATTTTACAGTCTGTAACCACCACTTGCCTCGACTACCTGGCCAGTAATCCATCCACCCTTGTCAGACGCTAAAAAAACGACAACTTCGGCAATGTCAGTAGCTTCTCCAAATCGTCCCAAGGCGGTGTCGGTTTCTATAGCCTTAACTATGTTTTGATTTTCGCGAACGGCCGCATTCATGTCTGTGCGCGTCCAACCAGGTGCAACCCCGTTTACAGTAATACCACGTGCACCGAACTCCATTGCAAAGGCATGGGTCAACGCATTAACGCTAGCCTTAGCCGCCGAGTAAATCGGAACAAGAGGCTGTGGCTGTGTTGCCAAGTTTGACGATATATTGATGATACGTCCTCCATCTGGAATGCGGCCAATTGCAGACTGAACTATAAAAAAAGGGGCTCTCGCATGCACGGCAAACATAGTGTCCCAACTCTCAGGTGTCGCATCTGAAAGGTTTCCAAAACCAGAATTCCCAGCATTGTTAACCAAAATATCCAATGAGTTACTGCCAGTGCGTTCGGTTAATTCTTTATCCAGTATTTCGAAAAGTTGTGGTATTGTACTGGCCTCTACCAGATTTGCATGCAAGGCAAACGCTTTACCACCCGATTTTTCAATATCTGCAACCACTTTATCTGCGGCATCTTTGCCTGAATTGTAGGTGATGGCAACTACAGCTCCCTCTATTGCAAGTTGTTCCGCAATTGCACGTCCTATTCCTCTCGATCCTCCGGTAACAAGTGCCGTTTTGTTGGCTAAAGTTTTACCGCTGAAATTATCTTCTGATCTGTTTTTTTCTGACATATTGTTTTTTCTTTTTGTTAAGACAAAGTTCAACGTTCCGCAATTTGTAAGTTTTGCCGTTTTTAGGTATTGCTTTGCCAAAAGGAAGTTGAGACAATTCATTAAACCACTCTATCACGATATACTGGACCAGGATTTGCCTCAACAATGGTAATTGCCAAACGATTGAGGTAATCACCCCCTCCGTATTCAAGCGTTGCAACTTCGTGAATAAGAATACCAGCTTGCTCTATTGTCCGGGCCGACTTAAGAGGGCCTGCATTCAAAGGTTTAAAGCCACTGTCCGTAATTAGCTTTCTAGTGACCTGTCCTGCTGCATGGTCATCCGTTGCATAAAAAATGCCCGGCTGGGTAGATGATTTAGCCCACGCAGCCGCTTCGAGGAGTGGGGAAGCCAGCAGGTTAAACGCCTTAACGACTCTTGCATTGGGAATCAATTTTTGCAGGACTTCAGCAGTTGAATTATCACGCATAAATTCCAAATCGTGATAGTGCTCAAATTTTTCTGTAACGGCCAAGGGATTCATTGTTTCGATAACGACTTTGCCATCGAAAGCATCTCCTGCAAGATATACCACAGCTTCGGCCCTCGGCCAATATACCGAAAACAAAATCACCTCTCCAAACTCTGCTGCTTCTCTAATAGTGCCAAGACGGACATTCCCTCCCAATTCTTTTAGCAGAGGCTCCAATTTTCTATCATCACCATCTTTTGCTACTACGATCTCATGTCCAGCAGAGGCCCACGCCCTAGCAAGACGGCCACCGATGTTACCAGTGTTTAAAATTCCAATTTTCATTTTACTTGTTTTTACTTAAACATTCCTAATTCATTTGGAATGCTAAACCGCAAAATTCTATCTTTTACATACCAGATATTTTGCCATATCTAGGAATTTCTTTGCCGAATTGTTCCTTGACCCAATGCAGCTGCATAAAACCGTTCACTGCATTATAATCTTTAAGTGAAAACCTTGTGTTTAATTCACTACTGTTCCCCAACGTACTGCCAACTCCTGTAATTAAAGGATTGACGTTTAAATAAATGTCCGTTACCAAATCACTTTCTATAAAGGCATTAAATGTATCTGTTCCTCCTCCTATTGCGATTTCGGTTAATCCTTTTGCAGACGCAAATTCTACAGCTTTCTCTGGACTTTCGATAGTCCTGTAATTTTTTGTAATTATTGAATTATTAGACAATACAATGATTTCTATTCCCTCAAAAAGAGTCTTGATGTTTTCTGGAAAACGCTGAAAATTCTCAAAGGTTCTTTTACCTATTACTAGAGTTCCTATCTGTTTTACCATCTTTAGATAAAATCCCATTACCTCTGGAGGCAATGGATAGTACGGGTTATCTGACAATAAAATCCTTCCATTGGCAGAAACATTTGCTACAATTGTTACTTTCATTATTTCTTTTTGTAAAACTATTAGGTATCAACTTTATATTTGTTATGCATTACCTTTAGGAAAGTAACTATACATGAAAAATAAGAACGAAAATATAGACAAGGAAACCATATTGGCACTAAAAGATGCCATCGAATTGTTGGGAGGAAAATGGAAGTTCTGTATTCTTCACAATCTTCAAAATTACGGCACAATGCGGTTTAAGGACTTACAAGAAACCTCCCAAGGCATATCTCCAAAAGTACTATCAAAAGAATTACAGGAACTAGAGGAGAATCTACTTATTGTGCGAACCGTAAATTGTACAAAACCCGTAACGGTTTCTTATGCCCTTACTGAACACGCAGTCGAAAGTCAGCCTGTTTTGAAAGCCTTGATAGATTTCGGATTAAAGCATCGAAGGAGAGTAATGGCAAAATAATGTATATAATGAGTCATGAAAGCGGAGATCAAATAACATTTAACCCGTAAAGGCTAAAGTCAAAAATGTAGAACCATTTTTGACTTTAGTAATGAAATCTTTACGAGACTATTTTAGATGATATTGAATAAATCCTCCATCGATAGCAATATCAGCACCGTTGATATACGCTGCTGACTTGGACGCTAGGAACAATACGGTACTTGCAATTTCCTCGGCTTTGCCAAGTCTTTGTAGTGCAGTAGATGAGGCGAGGTAAGCCAGTGCGTCACCTGGTGCCACAGAGTCAAGACCAGGTGTTTGGATTGGGCCTGGGCTTATGAGGTTTACACGGATTTTTCTGTCTGCAAGTTCATTGATCGCAACATGGGCAAGTTTGTTCAGTGCTGCTTTCGTAGCGGAATAAGCCGCTGTCGCAATGGCTGCGCCTGTGGCAACGCCTGAAGACGTCAAGATAATTGAAGAGCCATCCGCTAAATGTGGCATCAGTTTTTGAAGTGTAAAGAATGGTCCTTTTACGTTAGTACTAAACTGGGAATCAAAATCTGCCTCAGTAATCTGTGCAATAGGTGCAAATATGGCTATTCCAGCATTAAGGTAAAGTACGTCGATCCTTATTCCGCTCTCTGCAATCGCCTTTTCCAGAACCGTGATTCCTTGTAGGCTTGAAGTGTCTGATACAACTGTTTTTAAATTTGGACTATTGATTTCTTCTGCTGCTTTTTTCAGATTTGCTTCACTTCTGCCAGTAATCCATACGATTGCGCCTTCTTCAATGAAAGCTGTAAAAACCGATGAAATTGACCCCCTAATACCAAAATTAAATTGACCCCCTAAAAAACGCTTTCGAAGAAGCGTATTTTTAGTATCGCAATATGGCCCAAAAATTATCCAAAGAACATGTTGTATTTGTAGTGCAAAGTTACTAAATCTAAATCAGCACCATTACGGCTGTATTCTCTTTTTCTTTCTCAAGGATTCACCATATAGTTCGATACGTATCGCTTGGTGTACGATTCTATCCAAAATTGCATCCGCTACCGTTTTCTCGCCAATGATATCGTGCCATTTTGCCACAGGTAATTGAGAGGTTATCATTGTAGATCTTTTACCATGTCGATCCTCAATGATGTCCAACAGGAGATTCCTTGCTGCTCCGTCCAGTGGTTGCACACCAAAATCATCTAAAATGAAAAGCTGCGCCTTTTCTATTCTGGCAAGTTCCTTTAAATGGGAACCTTCGGCTTTGGCAACTTTTAGTTGTGCCATTAATTTGGAAGTAGTGGCGTAATAGACTTTGTATCCCAGTATACAAGCTTGATATCCAATGGCGGAAGCAAGAAAGCTTTTTCCCGTACCAGTACTACCGGTAATAAAAACATCGCTCGCCTGATCGATAAAACTACCTTCTAATAGTCTTTGTACGAGATTACGATCCAAGCCACGATCTCCTTGATAGTCCAGTTGTTCTGGTTGGGCACTATAGCGAAAGCCTGCATTACGTATGGATCGTTGTTGTGCCCGGTATCTGCGATCCTCCCATTCCGATTGTATGAGAAAATGGATCAACTCATCCTGCGTATAACCTGGACCACTGGAGCCATCCTGTTCGATATAGGATTTAAAAGCACTGGCCATGCCACTGAGGTGCATGCTGCTCATTTTGTCTAGGCATTCTTTGTTTGTGTTCATATCTGTTGTTTTATCTTTTATTAGCGATGATGGATTTTACTTTTGTAAACGGCTATTGATAATACTTTCCACCGCGTATATTGTCGTGATCTGGCATGGACGAGTCTGGTAGGTTCTGTGGTGTATCTTCGTCCATAAAGTCCGCCTTGGACTTCAGTATTTTTTCTATAATACCATAGTTATAGATGCCGTATTCATGAGCTCTTTTACAAGCATTAACCAGTCTGGAAGCTCCTACTTTTCTGCCGATATTCAATATCCCTTGGCAAGCACGTAGGTTCTTGTCGGGGTATTCCGGCCGCGCCAATACTTTTTCCAGATAGAAATTCACTTCTTCGGAGATTTCCTCGGCTTGCTGTAAAAAAGCGGTAGGATCCCACATGGAAGCTGCCCCCGATTGCCAACTGGCCAAGTGGGCAGGGTCTTGTACGTATTTTTCTTTTTGGTAACTGCGTGCATGCTGACAGATAAGTTCACTTCCTATAAAGAGTTCTACGCGGGTACTACTATAGAGGAGCTTTATTTTTTTACCGATGTATTTATAGGGAACGCTGTAATAATGATAGTCCAGTGCCACGTATCCATTTTTACCTACGGTGGTAATACGGCTATCCAAAGGATCGTATCGGTATGCGTTTAAGGGTTGTAAAGTATCTTTTTCCAAAGTCTCAAATTGCTCCCTGCGACTGGGTAATCCAGCAGTCATCGGATGATTATTATGCCTTTCCAAATGAAGAGCAATAGCTTCATTGAGGTCGTTCAAGCTGTGATATACGCTTTTGTCTATTTGGGTAAATATGGAAGTGTAAACCAGTTTTACGGCTCCTTCCACCAAAGCTTTGTCTTTGGGACTGTACACTCTGGTGGGGAATACATGCGTTCCATAATGGGCAGCAAACGCAGCAAAGCTTTCATTGACCTTGGACTCATAACGCCCCGGTTTACTGACGGCAGACTTTAGATTGTCTGGGACAACCGCTTGGGGTACGCCACCAAAATAATGGAGTGCCGACTCACAGGCATCTATAAAATCTTCTTTCTTCTGGCTAGCCACCGCCTTTACATAGGTCAATTGGCTACAGCCCAATATCGCCACAAATACCTCTACCGCAGTAATGGCTCCTGTATCAGGGTCTGTGAGATAGAGCTTTTTACCCGTAAAATCAATATACATTTTATCGCCCGCCTTATGTACCACCCGAAGTGATGGACGGATCTTACCCATGTATAAATTGAGATAATCCATAAAACGAGAAGATTTATAACCATTTGGATGAAGTTGTCTGTACTGCTCATACAACATCCATTTGGTTACGCCTCTGTTTTTGCGTAGTTGACGGACATAGTCTGCCAATAAGGGCTCGAGCGCCTTGCTGCGCTGGCTGGGACTCCACTGTGGTCGCTGAGCTACACCCAATAGGGACAGCAACTGTTCATCGCTCATCGCGGATAATTGTGTGGCATCATAGCCACTACCACGCAGTAATGTTAGATACTTCTTAACCGTATTGCGAGATATACCTACGGCGGCACTTATATATTTACTTCCCCTGCCTTCAAGTGATAGGCGTATCAATTGTCTAATCTTGTACATTTCTATTGTTCTGTTTGCCATCGAAAATCACCATTTGATGTAGTGGTAACTTCCGAGTTTTTACGCTACAATACAACATAGACTCCTAGATATTTTAGGGGGTCAGTATACTTTGGAAATAGGGGGTCAATTTAATTTTGGCGAGTGGGGGTCAGTTTGAATTGGCGGAACGGGGTCACTTTCATCGCCTATTCCATTTTAGCGCTGCACCAGATTAACTCTTCATCCATTTCATTATCAGAAATACAGATGAAAGGCTTGGGGTAGGCTTCTAAAAGATGATGAATACCACTAAGTTCATTTATTGAAAAGCTACATAGATATTCTTCCAGCCTTATTAAAAAAGCCTCATTAAATGTCCAATAAACGAAACGTATCATATCCACCAACAAATTGGTATTTCGGAAATTGTCGAGTGAAAAAGAAGGGACACTGCTTAACAGAGTAAGACAATTACCTAATCGTATGACTTGTGCTACATATAAATCGTAGTAGCCTAATCTGCGATGGAATAAGTTTGCCTTTTTACCATCAATGGAAACTTCTCTAATGTAAGGTGTATTAGAAAGCATCTTGGTTGTCCAACTTACTTTGGGTATTCTATCTTTCATAAAACAGTAGAGTTTATGATCGTGTGTTAATTAAAATTGTAATACTAAGATCAAATAAGTAGAAATAACACAACTTGTGATGGTTTAAATTTGCTAATGTTTTGTTAAATAGATGAATAGTTTCAGTTAGTTATTTTGAGTAGGTAATGTATCAAATGATGTATCAAATAAAAAAGAAGCTATGAATTAACTTCATAACTTCTTGATTATCAGTGGGAGCTACAGGGTTCGAACCTGTGACCCTCTGCTTGTAAGGCAGATGCTCTAAACCAGCTGAGCTAAGCTCCCATTGTTGTTGGGAGTGCAAATATAGGGGGCTGATTTTGAACTACAAAATATTTTTTCAATTATTTTTTTCTGATGTAAAATCCTTGAAAAAATGCTTGATAGCTTTAGCCATTGCATCTGCCATTTTATCTTGAAAATTAGGATTCGTTAATTTTTCTTCCTCTTCTGGATTGGAAATGAATGCTAATTCATTTAAAGCATTGATAAATTGTGTAGGTCCATTTAATCCGAAATTAAAACTGCCAATATTACCATAGTTGTCTAAACCTAATGCCAGCATTTCACTATGTAAATATTGAGACAATGGACGAAAGCTGATATATCTATAATACGTAGAATTGCCTTTGACTAGGGGAGATGCTGAGTTGCAATGGATGCTAATTACCATATTAGGATGTGCTGATTTGAGATAGTCTATTCTATCCGTCATACTTAATGTTGTATCAGTAGTTCGAGTCATTATGGTTGTAATACCTAGTTTTCTTAATTTCTTTTCCAATCGCATCGCAACTTGTAACGTAATATCTTTTTCTAATACACCACTTAATCCATTTGCACCAAGATTGGAGCCTCCATGTCCTGCATCGATGCCAACAACAAGATCTTTTAATTTGTTTGATTTTGGTGCATGATTTACTTGTATAATTAAGTTATTTTGATCATAGTGGATGTCATATCCCCAATTGATTGCAGTTTTTAGATTGATATTTATTGTTAAGACATTATTCTCTGTTTGTTCATAATAAATGTTTTTTATAGACTGTAAATTTTCAAGTTGTGTGATCCAATTGGTATTTGAGGTTGCACCGTAGATCAAAATTTTTAATTTGTTTCCATCTAATTCTGTAGTTGAACTATAAGGTAGTTTTTTGTCCAAATTAATTTTTATTTGATCGAAGTTACTATTTGGTGTTACGTTTATATTGGCACTTAAACTTTCTGGGTACTCGGTATTGGTGTTTTGTATTTGGATATGATCTACCG
Source organism: Rhizosphaericola mali (assembly GCF_004337365.2). Lineage (GTDB taxonomy): Bacteria > Bacteroidota > Bacteroidia > Chitinophagales > Chitinophagaceae > Rhizosphaericola > Rhizosphaericola mali. The sequence goes on from NZ_CP044016.1 coordinate 937,794, forward strand.
GGATAAATGCACTATGATTAGGTGATAATGCAACTTTGTACAATCCATTGTATTTTCCTATGATTTGTACATTAATGCCAGTATCCAAATAGCTCATCTTTGCTCCACCTAAGCGATCATCTCCATCTCCATACATCATATAAGCATAATTACCAATAGTTTTTCCAAGGATAATTTCTGATGTTGACTTGATTTTTAAAGTAGAAGGAGCGGAAAAAGAGATTTTGTTGCCATTCAAAATATTGAAGCCTGTTAATAATTTTATGTTATTGGTATCTGATTCGTTTATTTTGTACAGACCATGATATGTGGCAATACTATTAGATACTGAAATCTTTTTAAGTTTTACTTTAGCGTTGAAAAAATAGAGATCTGAATTTTTATCTGCTTCTGCGGTAATTGTCAAAATATTTCCAGGTTGCAACCATTCTGCTTCTGCTGGTGTGATTTGGACGATTTTTACGTCTCCCTTTGCGATAGCTTTTGGTAGTTTAGTTTTTTGAGGAAAGATGTAGAATGTGCGAGAAAAGGTATCTTTTTCAATGATAAATTGAGCTGTAATGCTATTTATATTCTTTGGCTGTGTTTTGAATTGATATAAAAAAGATCCAGTTTTATAAATTTTTACATTTTCACCTTGAATAAATAGCTTTCCATCTTTTTTTACGTTTCCTCCAAAAAATATGGAGGTATTATCTGTGTATATAGTGTCTTTTTCTGGATATTCAAATTGCCAAATAGACTGCTGTGCTTGTGTATAAGAATAAAAAATAATAAAAAAAGCCAGCAAAATAATATTTAATACTTGCTGGCTTTTTTTTAATCTAAATTGAGTAATCATTTTCTGCTATTTAATCACTTTGAGACGTGTCACCATAATGGTGATACATAACCCAAATATAGCAATAATCGTATAAGAAAGTCTAAGGTTAAATAATTGCGAGGTGTAACCAATAAGTGGTGGTCCCATTAGAAATCCTAAATAACTAATACTGGATACCGCTGCAAGTGCTGCACTAGAAGGAATTTTAGTCTGGTTTCCTGCTACACTGTATACATTTGGAATATTGGTAGATACACCAAATCCTACAAGGATAAATCCAAAGGAAGCACTTAGGAAATAAGGAAATATGACAGCAACGAGTAATCCTATCATAATTAACACGCCACAAACTTGCATTAATTTTTTACGTCCAAATTTGGCAACTACTTTATCTCCGACAAATCTACCAGTTGCCATCATTACCATAAAGCAAGCATATCCAACGCTTTCCCAGCCCTGTTTTACTTTGACAATTTCTTTGAAATATACACCACTCCAGTCAAACATAGCACCTTCGCAAGCCATGGCAAAAAAACCGATAACGCCTAGTTGTATAATGGTACTATCCATATTCGCAAGCATACTTTTTTTCTCTTTGTTGGCAGTTATCTTTTTGATTCCATCTTGCATTAAATATTTTACATTCATCAGCATTCCAATTATACTGAGTATGGCTATGATCCAAAAATGAATTTCTGGCACAATTGTAAATTTACTCATTAGCAGACCTATAATTGCACCTGTGAAACCAGCAATACTCCATGCCCCATGAAAGGTTGCCATAATAGGCCTATGGTACATCCTTTCCGCATTGACTCCTTGAGTATTAACCGAAATGTTACAAAAATTACCAAATACACCAAATATGAATAGTCCTAATGATAACAATAGCTTAGTAGGCGCAAGACCTAAAAAAGTCAGTGCAATTGCATATAAGGGTAACCCAAATTTCAATACATTTTTGCTTCCATATTTATCCACCAAATAAGCAGATATTGGCATAGTAATTAACTGACCTGCCGGCAATGCTAATAATATGCTTCCCATCTGACCGTCTGTAATACCAATCGTTGATTTTATATAAGGGATGCGACTAGCCCAAGACGCAAAACAAAGACCTTGAAAAAAATAGAAAATAGCAACTGCAAATCTTACTCTAATTTTTGTTTTTTGCAATTGAGGCGAAAGAGATTTTTCAATTGATGTTGCAGAATTTGTTGCGATTACTCGCGCAGCCTTGGCATTATTTCCAAATAAATTCATTCCGACGATTTGATTGTGTGTAAAGACATGGCAAAGGTAAATGGAATTATTTGCTCCTCCCATTTTTATATATAAAATGCAGCATATATCATAATAAAAATTTATTTTTAACCCGAACATTTTCAAATATGAAGGCGAAGAAAGTATTGGTTATCAAACTAGGTACGGCAATTTTGACAAATAGTAAAGGGGAAATTGACAATAAAGTAATTAGTAATATCACTTCGGAGATTAAATCTCTTTCGGAGAAATACAATATTGTGCTCGTTTCTAGTGGCGCTGTTGGAAGCGGTAAAAAGTATCTTAAAAATTATAAAGCGACAATTATTGAACGTAAGGCGGCGGCGGCAGTTGGTAATCCGTTGTTGATGAAAATGTATCAACAGTATTTTATTAAGCAAGAGATTACGGTTGCTCAAGTATTATGTGAAAGAAGACATTTTTCAGATCGTTCTACTTTTCTTTCGTTGAAGGAAACTTTTCTAGAATTTTGGAAAAATGACATTTTGCCGATTGTTAATGAAAATGATTTAGTCAGTAGCTATGAGATTAAATTTGCAGATAATGATGAATTGGCAACATTGATTGCTGTTGGTTTTGATGCGGAAGCCTTGCTTTTGTGTACCTCTGCTGGAGGATTTAGAGATACAGAAAATAAAATTATTCCTTTAGTTGAAAAAATTGACAAACAAATTTTGTCGATGGTTCGTCTGGATAAATCGAGTGTGGGTTTAGGTGGTATGGTATCCAAATTAACCTATACTAAATTGGCACTTTCTTTAGGCATTAAAGTCATTATTTGTGGTTTAGATATTGAAAAACCTTTTGAGAGTGCATTAGCTGGAAAAAATGGTACGCAATTTATTCCTAAAAATGTCAATATTAATGCACGTAACAAATGGCTTGCAAGTAGCTCTATTACCATTGGAGAATTGATAATTGATAAAGGTGCTGCAGATGCTATTCATAAGCGACATAGTTTGCTGTTGGTAGGAGTGAAGGAGTTAAAAGGAAAATTTGCAACAAACGAAGTTGTCAAAATTTTGAATGAAGAAAATGAATTATTAGCAGTTGCTAAAACTAAAGCAAGCTCAACAGAATTACAAAAACAATCGGACAAAAAACATATAGTCGTTGCTCATACCGACGATATCGTTATTTTAAATTAATTACAAACTATGCAACAAGATCTAACATTACAACTAAAAAAAGTACATCAGGCTTCTGTAGTGCTCAGGTCGGTATCGGATGAAGTGATTCAAAACGTATTGAATGATTTATCCGAACTAATCCTTCAAGATAGTGCCAAACTATTAAAAGTGAATGCCTCTGATGTGGTGAAACAGAATCCCAATGATCCTAAAGTGGATCGTCTTTTATTAACGCAAGAAAGATTGGAAAATATAGCTGCTGCAGTTAAAAACGTGGCGCAATTGCCAGATCCAACGAATAAGATTTTGGTAAAAAGAACGCTTGCCAATAAATTGAAATTGGAAAAAAAATCGGTTCCATTAGGTGTCGTCTGTGCGATATATGAATCACGTCCCAATGTAACTTATGATATAGCATCGCTTTGTCTAAAAAGCAAAAATGCTTGCGTATTAAAAGGTAGCTCTGATGCGGAGAATTCTAATCATGCGGCTGTTGTTTTGATCAAAAAAGCCTTGCGAAAAAATAATTTACCTGCAGATGCAGTGATGCTACTACCTTCTGAGCGTTCCATTGTTGATCAATTATTTACCCAAGATAAATATATTGATGTAATCATTCCGAGAGGTTCTGCATCATTAATTAATTATGTACGAGAAAATAGTAAAATTCCTGTAATTGAAACAGGAGCAGGAGTCTGCCACACTTATGTTCATGAAGATGCAGATCTAAAAAAAGCGGTGAAAATTGTTATTAATGCTAAAGTTTCTCGTCCTTCCGTTTGTAATGCTCTTGACACAATTATAGTTGATAAAAAAATCTCCAACGAATTTCTAATCGCTTTGGCGGAAGAAATTGCGCAGTACAATGTTGAATTATTTGCAGATAAACCTAGTTATAGTATTTTAAAATCCTATCCATTTGTACATATTGCAAATCCAGAAGATTTTGATCGCGAATTTCAATGTTTAAAAGCAGCTATTAAGGTGGTGAAGGATATTTCTGGCGCCTTAAATCACATTGAAGAGCATTCCACCAAACATTCAGAAGCGATTGTTTCTGAAAATAAAGAAGTGTGTGAATTGTTTTTAAATTCGGTAGATGCCGCAGCTGTTTATGCAAATGCATCTACAAGATTTACGGATGGTGAAGTATTTGGTTTGGGTGCAGAAATTGGCATTTCTACTCAAAAATTGCATGCACGAGGTCCCTTTGCGTTGGAAAAATTAGTTACTGAAAAATGGATTTTACATGGCAATGGTCAAATTCGTTAGGCGAAATATTGCCTAAATTAAAAAAAAAATTATTCGAGGTTTAAACTTTTTAAGTAGAATTATATCCAAATTTCTATGAAAAAATATGTAACCCTGATTTTTGCAATTGCTTGTTTTCATATAGCAAAAGCTCAAGATTATTCCAAAGCTCGTATTGGTGTGCAAGCAGGTGGAACTTATTCCACTTTTAGTGAGACTGGTAGTGAAGGTACAACCTACTCTAACTCCTACAAATTTGGATATGTTGGTGGTGTATTCTTTTATTTACCCTTTAATAAAAATTGGGCGATTCAACCAGAATTAGATTATCAAATGTCTGGTGGCAAGACTGAAGGTGCTTTTCTAAATCAAGACTATGATCGTAAATTAAGTATTTCTCAATATTATTTAAATGTTCCTGTGTTAGCTAAATATCATTTTGATCATACTGCTTTAAGTTTAATGGCAGGCCCTCAGTTCGGTGTATTGACAAAAGCAAATCAAAATATTGATGGTTATCAGACAAATATTAAGAGTGATTTTAAATCTAATGATTTTTCTGGGGTAATAGGCGCAGAGTATGCATTACCATTCTTTAAAGACCATTATTTTTCTGTTGAAGCAAGATATCAACTCGGCTTTTCGGATAATTTGAAAAATACTACAGAAAATGATAATAGTCCTATGAGGAATAGGGTTGTCTCACTGATGCTAAACTACAGTTTTTAGTTTTCGACTTTTACATATATACTTTTCAGAGCGATAATTTGGTAAAACAAGTTATCGCTTTTTTGTTTAATTTGTTATTGCATAATTATGTCAAATTTGGTATTTTATTGATTTTTAATAAGTTTTAAGAGGTTCCATCCCAATTGAGATAGAACAACAACTATATTCGTTCAGAGAATATTTATGTCAAAATGATAATTAAGAAATCCGATAATTCTAAGTTCGACAAAATTTTGAATGCATCTTCGCTGAAAATAAAAATTGATCAAGAGTTAGATGTTAATAAAAAGCTAGCTCCTCTGGCATATTTTTTATTCTAATTTAGGCAGATCATTGTGATATTGTTACAACTAGTTCAATGGATGCAGAGACTTTTTATGAAAAAAATATTATGTATTTATCAAATTGAACGAGTTAGATTGGATGAAGTTGAGAATAAAGGAAAATTTTAATTGAATAGTTGAAATGCTAACATAGAATGCGCAGATATTGTTTTGCAAATATTCAACAAATTTAAAATAATTGAATATTTTGTAAGAGAAATGGACTATGTAAAAATACGATAGGAGAGCGCATTTTTTTACTTCTTTATCATGACGTTTATCTATTAAAAAGATCTCTAAAATGAATTTACAAAGATTTATCATTTCATTATTATGAATTCAACAGAAAAAATTCAAGAAACACTATCCTATTATAAAATATTATGCAATAAACCTTACTATATTTCTACTGGAAATCCGTTGACTAGTTTTCCTAATAAACCCTTTAGGATGGATTACTATGCCGTTTGTACATGTACAGAAGGGTATATAGAACTCCTTATTAACAATGAAAGATATGTGATTCATGGACAGGACGTACTTTTGTCTGCACCAAGTACAGTCGTACAGTTCGTAAGAATGAGTGATGATTTTAGCCTTAAATTGTTGTTTTTTGATAAAAACTTTTTATTGAAAAATATGTCTAATCCATATATAATTGAGAAATTTAACTTATTTCAGTCAGGATCTTATTCCTTATTTAAATTATCTACTTGCGAATATCAGACTATATTGAATCTATTAACCTACCTAGGAAAAAAAGCTGCGTCGAAAGGCAAATTCACCAATGAAATACTTAGGTCTATTATTTTCAATATTTTGTTAGAACTGGCAGAAATATTACAAAGTATACCCAAACCTGCAACTATATTTACAAACAATGATTTATTTATTAAATTTCTGGAATTAGTGCAGTTTAATTTTAAAGAATATAAAAATGTAGACTTCTATACAAAATCACTTTGTATTTCAAATAAATATTTAATTGAAATCATTAAGAAAAATACAGGAAAGACTCCACACGAATGTATAGATGAAATGTTATTAAAAGAAGCTGTCGTACAATTAGGTAATCCATCTTGTTCTATTTCAGAAATAGCTTACGATCTGAATTTTCAATCCGTGGCATCTTTTAGTCGATTTTTTAAGAAAAAGACGAATATGTCCCCTAAAAATTACCGTAACAAGATCTGATAATTATCAGGAAATTTAAGGTAAAACTTACCGAATTTAAGATAAACATTTAAAAATACGCCTCCATAATTTTGCTAATAGAAAAATAAAACAATTTATCATGAAACCAGACACTTCTAAATTCGACAAAATTTTGAATGCTTCTGAGCAAAACGGAAAATTTGTTCACGAGCCAGATGCTAGTACCGAAATCGTTAGAAATACTCAACAAAAGACCTTGCCGTTTGCCGACCAAATTGGTAATTATCAACGCAATAAAGCGATTCCACTAAAATCTTTCGACAACAGCAAAGTCTATATTGTTGGTGGCGGTATTGCTGGGCTTTCCGCAGCTTATTATTTCATCCGTGATGGTCGTGTGCCTGCCGAAAATATTACGTTTATCGAGCAATTACAAGTAGAAGGTGGCTCTATGGATGGCGCTGGAAATGCCGAAGATGGTTACATCATCCGCGGCGGTCGAGAGATGGATTTTACCTACGAAAATCTTTGGGACTTATTTCAGGATATTCCCGCAACGGAATTGCCAGAGCCTTATTCTGTTTTAGACGAGTACCGTTTGGTCAATGACAACGATCCCAATTATTCTATCGCACGATTGATTCACAACAAGGGAATCGTAAAGGATTTTAGCAAATTTGGGTTGAACAAAAAAGACCAATTGGCCATCATTAAATTGTTACTCAAAAAGAAAGAGGAACTTAATGATATCACGATTGAGCAATATTTTAGTCAGACATTTCTAGACTCTAATTTTTGGTTTTTCTGGCGTACCATGTTTGCCTTTGAGAACTGGCACAGTTTATTAGAATGCAAACTGTACATGCACCGATTTTTACACGCGATTGATGGCATGAGAGATTTCTCTTGTTTGGTCTTTCCTAAATACAATCAATACGACACTTACATCAAGCCTTTACGAGAATTTTTACAGAAAAAAGGCGTGAAATTGCAGTTCAATACTTTGGTAAAAGATCTGGAAATTCACAGCGATGTCAATGGAAAAGTAGTGAAAAGTTTGATTACCGATCAAGATGGAAAAGAAACGCTTATTTCGATTACCGAAAACGATTATGTGATCGTCACAACGGGTTCTATGACGGAAGATACTGCTTATGGGAACAACACTACAGCTCCGGTTTTGGGTATCGATAATGCCACAAGCGGATTGAGCGCAGGTTGGAGATTATGGAAAAATCTAGCGGCCAAATCTGAAGTTTTTGGTAAACCTGAAAAATTCTGTGGCAATATCGAAAAATCAGCTTGGGAATCGGCAACTTTGACTTGTAAACCATCGGCATTCACTGAAAAACTGAAAGAATATTCGGTCAACGATCCTTATTCTGGCAAAACGGTAACTGGCGGAATCATTACGATTACAGACTCCAATTGGTTGATGAGTTTTACCTGCAACCGCCAACCACATTTTCCTACACAACCAGACGATGTTTTGGTGATTTGGGTGTACGCTTTGTTTATGGACAAGGAAGGAAATTACATCAAAAAAGCCATGCCAGCATGCACTGGTAACGAGATTTTGAGTGAATTGTGTTACCATTTGGGCATCGAAGATCAAATTGATAATGTGGTTGAAAATACAATTGTACACACTGCATTTTTGCCTTATATCACGTCTATGTTTATGCCAAGAGCTGCGGGGGATCGCCCAAGAGTAGTACCTGAAGGTTGCAAAAATTTGGGATTGGTTGGGCAATTTGTAGAAACGAATAATGATATTGTATTTACGATGGATAGTTCCGTTCGGACCGCGCGTTTGGCAGTTTACGAACTATTGAATCTAAACAAACAAGTTCCTGACATCAATCCGCTGCAATACGACATACGGCAATTGATTAAAGCAACATCAACATTGAATGATGACGAACCTTTTGTTGGCGAGAAATTATTACGAAAAGTGTTGAAAGGAACTTATTTTGAACATGTATTACCGGCGATTCCAGAGGAGGAAGAGCATGAATCTTTCTTACAAGAACACTATAATAAATTCAAGGATTGGGTGGATAGTGTAAAAGCAAAATTTTAGTTATAATCGAGAGGAAGTCGGACTATTTAGTTCGGCTTTTTTATGTATGTTATTTGAATTTTATAACTTTGTAAAATGGTAGTTAATGAAAATATTACCCAGTTTTATAAGCGCATCAGCTACGACTCAGTAGAAACAATTACGCAAGTAAAACCGCACGTGAATGTATTCGAACGGAAATCTTGTAAAAATCATTCACCATTCTCATGTCGTGATTATTATAAAGTGACCCTGATTCGTGGTGGTGGTGTTTTGGAATATGCTGACAAAGTTTTTCACGTAAATCATCCTGTTTTATTGTTTACCACACCTAAAGTTCCCTATAATTGGAGACCAAATTCCGATGAGCAACTCGGTTGGTTTTGTATTTTCAATGAGGCGTTTGCCAAACAACAAGATGAATTGTTGAGCAAGTTGCCGATGTTTCAAGTTGGTACAGATAAACTATATTATTTGGATGAAAGCACAGAAAAGCAAATTGCTTTTTTTTATGAAAAAATGATGGCAGAAAATGCGGAATGTTATGAACATAAGCAAGATTTGCTTCGTAACTATTTGCATTTAATCATTCATCAAGTTTTGAAAATGCAACCAGTTCATAGTTTTGAAATGCAACATAATGCTTCGGAAAGAATCACATCTCTATTTTTTGAGTTATTAGAACGCCAATTTCCTATAGATTCCATGGACAACCAATTGCAATTGCGGACAGCAAAAGACTATGCAGGGCGTTTGTCTGTACATACCAATCATCTTAATCGAGCGGTGAAAAAGATTACAGGTGAAACAACTACGAAACATATTGCTAAACGTATTATTTTAGAAGCCAACGACATGCTGCGTCACACTAATTGGCCAATTTCAGAAATCGCATTTATTTTGGGTTTTGAAGAACCTTCTTATTTCAATAATTTTTATAAGAAAAATACTGGAATAATACCTAAAGATGCGCGTAATCATAAAGTGATTGTTTAAACTATATTATTTGAAATTTATAATTTTTGGTTTGAATAGTATTGCAGTGTAAGTTATATTCTTTCGAATTTTGCATTTATAAAACAGAAGATCATGCAATACAGAAAATTAGGAAAAACAGGCACGCAACTTTCCGCTATAGGATTGGGTTGTATGGGAATGTCTCACGCATACGGAAATCAAGATGATGTAGAAAGCATTAAAGCATTAGAAAAAGCAATAGATTTAGGAATCAATTTTTGGGATACAGCTGATTTTTATGGTGGTGGCGAAAATGAAAAACTCATTTCAAAAGTTTTGAAACCTAATCGAGATAAGATTTTCATCGCAACAAAATTTGGATTTATTTATGACCAAAATACAGGTTCATTTAATACCTCTTTTGATGGCTCTCCCAAATATATGCGCAAAGCGGTGGAGTTGAGTTTGCAACGTTTGAATATTGAAACCATCGATTTGTACTATGCGCACCGTGTGGATCCGAATGTGCCGATTGAAGAAACGGTTGGAGCGATGGCGGACTTGGTAAAAGAAGGAAAAGTGCGTTATTTAGGATTGTCCGAAGCCTCTCCAACTTCCATCAGAAAAGCAAATGCGACGCATCCTATTGCAGCGTTGCAGTCCGAATATTCATTGTTGACTCGCGATGTAGAAAATGAAATTTTGCCAACCGTTCGTGAGTTAGGTATTTCCTTGATTCCATTTTCACCGTTGGCACGTGGATTGTTCAATAATATCAATACTTTGGAAAATTTAGAAGCGAGTGACGCACGCCGAGTATTACCAAGATTTCAAGAAAAATATTTAGAAAATAATAAAAAATTAGCGGATGCCTTAAATGATTTGGCTTCAACTAAGAACATTACAGGAAGTCAATTGGCATTAGCTTGGGTATTGGCGCAAGGCGAAGATATTATTCCGATTCCAGGAACAAAACGTGTTAAATATTTGGAACAAAATGCCGCTGCAGTTGATGTACAATTGTCAGCATCCGAACTAAAATCCCTAGAAGAAATTTTGCAAAAATATCCCAATACCGGCGAGCGTTATCCAGAAGGTGCGATGAAGTTGGTAAATAATTAAAAGATATGAAAAGATTTGAAAACAAAACTATTCTTATTACTGGCGGCAGTAGTGGTATTGGTTTGGCTGGAGCAAGACGCTTGCAAGATGAAGGCGCAAAAGTCATTATCACGGGTAAAACACAAAAACATTTAGAAGAAGCAAGAACACTTTTAGGCGATGAAGCAACTATAATTTCACACGACGCAGACGACGAAATTTCGACAGAACATTTTTACAAACACATAGAATCCATTGGCGCTTTGGACGGGCTTTGACTCAATGCGGCTTATGCGTCTGGAGGCAATTTGGAGGATTTGGATAAAGACGCCATTTTGAAAATGTTTGCGGTAAACGTCGTGATACCGATGTTGCAAATGGTTCGTTTATCTCCTTTGTTAAAAGAAGAAAGTGCTGTTCTGGTGACTTCATCCACTGCAGTTTACGAAGGATTGGCCGGCGTTTCTTTGTATAGTGCAACCAAAGCGGCGGTTTTGTCTGCTGCAAGAAGCTGGGCGACCGAATTAGCTCCTCGAAAAATCAGAGTTAACTTTTTAGTTCCGGGACCAATAAAAAGCAATTTACGTTCTGGATTGGATCCAAAAATGAAAGACGAATTAGAATCGAGATTAGCGGAAACCCTTTTACTGAAAAGAATTGGTGAACCAGAAGAGGCGGCTGCAGTGGCGTTTTTTCTATTGTCCGATGAATCGAGTTTCGTAACAGGAACATCGTATTTAGTAGATGGTGGTTATTTGCAAATGTAAAAAAATAGTCGATCAAATAAGATGGAGGTTAACCGGAAAAAATGCCATCTGGCTTTCTTTTTTTACCAAATGGTAATTGTGCTTTTTTAATAGTTGCGGTGCTTTGCATAAAAATAGAATTATGCAAAATACAAAAGTATTACTCACAGGAGTTACAGGATTTTTAGGCGCTCATACCGCTATTCAACTTTTAAATAAAGGCTATAAAGTAGTTGGGACTTTACGCAACAAGGACAGAATTTCCTCTATTCAGGAGGTCATTGGCAAACACACAAACTATATCCAAAATTTAAGTTTCGCAGAAGCTGACATCACGGATAAAACTATTTGGAACGAACTCACCAAAGGCATTGATTTTGTACAACATGTTGCGTCTCCTTTTCCGATAGAATTACCCAAAAATGAAAATGAATTAATCATTCCGGCGAGAGATGGCGTGTTGAATATTTTGAATGCAGCTTCTATGAATAAAGTAAAACGGGTAATTATCACTTCTTCAACTGCGACGATACTATATGGAAAAACAAAAGCGCAGCTAAAAAATGTGATGAATGAAACGACTTGGACGGATCTCGACTATCCCAAAGATATTGCGCCTTATTTTAAGAGTAAAACCATTGCGGAGAAAGCGGCTTGGGACTTTGTAAAAAATGACACTTCAGGATTAGAGTTGACAACTGTTTTGCCTGGAGGTATTTTGGGACCTGTTTTGGAAAAAGATTTTGGCACTTCGGCGAATATCGTGATCAAATTAATGGACGGAAGTATGCCTGCCGTGCCTGGTATTGGATTTCCAATTGTGGACGTTCGATCTGTTGCTGATGCGCTTATAAAAGCAATGGAAGCGCCTACCGCTGGACATCGTTATATCGCCTCGACAGGTTTTTTGATGATGAAAGATGTGGCGCTAATCCTGAAAGAAGCCTATCCGAATCGTAAAATACCGTCAAGAGAACTTCCTGATTTTATTGTGAGGATTTTTTCTAATTTTGAAAAATCGCTGAAACCTGTGTTATTGGATTTGGGTGTACAGCGAAGAGTGGATGCCTCAAAAACGATCAAGGAATTGAACTGGAATCCAATATCAACAAAGGACGCCGTGCTTGCTTGCGCAAAAAGCATATTAGAAAATGGAATTGTAAAGTAATGGAAAAATTAAAATCAGCACTTGGATTTGGCGGTATTCTTGGCAAGGAAGACATCGAAAAACTATTGGGTTGTTTTCGTCAAACGAAGTTGAAACCAAATGAATATTTTCATAAAGAAGGGCAAATAGCCAAAGAAATTGGATTTGTTGAAAGTGGCATTTTACATTTATTCAAAAGTGATGAAACGAGTCAAAACTATGTCACTAAATATTTTGTAAAAGAAAATCAATTTGTAGTTGATTTAGAAAGTTATTCTTCGTGTGAACCAGGAAAAGAAAACATTCAAGCCTTAGTCGCAACAGATATTTATAGGATTCACAAGCAGGTATTAGAAAGACTCTACAATGAAATTCCTAGTTTGTATGTATTGATAAAAAGTATTTCAGAAACGGCATTACTCAATAAATTAAAAGACAATGATTTTCTAAATTTTGGCGACGCTAAAACAAAATACCAAGAATTTTTAAAACGCTATCCTTCGCTTGCGCGGCAGGTGCCACAACAATACTTGGCTTCGTATTTAAAAATTACACCTCAATCATTGAGCCGTATTAGGAAAGAACTCGTGAATAATAACAAATATAAATCCTAAATAAAGTGAAACACAAAAGGATAAATGAGCGTAGAATTAAAAGATAAATAGATGAAAATATTAGCGATTATAGGAAGTGCAACTAAACATTCTTCCAACTTAAAATTGGTGCAGGCGGTTCAACATTTTTCCAATGATTTGGAAGTAATCATTTATGATGAACTGGCACAGCTGCCGCATTTTGATACGGAATTGACGATAGAAAATACACCAGAAAATGTGCTGCAGATTCGTCAACAAATCGAGGAAAGTGATGGCGTTATTATTTCTAGTCCAGAATATATTTTTAGTATTCCAAGCGGTTTGAAAAACTTATTGGAATGGTGCGTATCTACCACGATTTTTACGGAAAAACCAGTTGCAATTATCACGGCTTCTTCCAGTGGCGAAAAAGCACATGAAGAATTGCAATTGATTTTAAAAACTTTGGGTGCAAAATTCGACGATAAAACTTCTCTTCTGATAAAAGGCATTAAGGGGAAATTTGAGAAAAATGGATTATTAGATAAAGAAACTGTCGGATTACTTGAAAACTTGATGCAAAATTTTGCTGCGAGGATAATGATGATGGAAAAAGGATTATAAAGAAAGGCCGACTTTTAAAAACACAACACTCAAATACAACCACAAAATAGAAAAGGCAATATGAACAATGGATTCGAAGTATTTTCCTTTCCATAGTTTTGGTGAATACACCAGAAATTGAAAGATAAATCTTATGGTCCAAAATAGACCTAATCCCAATGAAATGGTTTTTCCTAGTTGTGTATTGATGAGTTCATTGGATGAAATCAAGCAGAGAATTCCCATTAAAAATACGACAAACGCAATGAAAAAAGTATGCACATACATCATTTGTCGGTTGATTAAACTTAGTGGTTTTAATTCTTCTTTCCAATCGAAAAATTTAGGGAAAACGAAGTGAATAATGGCCAATATAATCAATATGATGCCGATGATTTTGTAGTGAATTTCCATTTATTTTAATACAAAAGTGGTGATAAAAGGAGTCGTTTTGAATTCTTTGAGCAAGGTTAAATTGGCGCTTTCGAAAGTTTCCAACCATGTCTTTCTAGAATGAAAATGAAAAAATCCAATTGAATAAACGGCACAATTATTTACATCACGTAAATGTTCTGTCACGTAAATTTTTCCATCCGATTTTGTTATCCTATTTAATTCTTTAAAAAATATAATCCGTTCCTTTTTATTTCTGATTTCGTGTGCCGATAATATCGCGAAAACCTTATCGAAATAATTACTTTCAAACGGCAAATTTCCTGTCGTTACGGCAATTGTTTTGATGTTTGGAGGATATGCTTTTCTTGCGCGTTTAATCGATACTTCTGTGTGTTTTTGTGCGTTATAAAAATCACAAATTGTTAGCTGAGTTTGCGGAAATTTTTTTTGAATAATATTGCTAGTTTCATCAAATCCAGCATTGATGTTGAGCGTTTTTTTTAGATTTATATTTTGAATCCAGTTAAGTTGGTATAAGTTGGAATAGTCATAAATATAGTAAGACGCTAAAAGTGAAACAATTATAGTTATTGCAGCTATGGCCATACCAATGTTCAAAATCAATCTGACAGAAAAAGGAAACCAATTTTTCGAAAATAAAACAAAGATGAAAATCGCAGTTGCAATCAAATAAAATTGCCAATTGAAACGAACTATATTCCAAACACCTTGGAAAGGTTTGCGCTTTATTTCCATAATTCTAGTTTTCCTTTTTTCCAATAATAGGGAATATCATTAATTTCAAACGCGTTTGCCAAGACTGTATTTTCCAAATGTAAACTTTCCAAAAAATCGAATTTAAAATGTTTTATTTTTATGGGTTTGGGTATCCAATTTTGTCGAACGCCTTCAATGATTAAAACAGATTTTTCTTTTTCATTCACGGTAAACGTAAAAGGCAAAGGTCCTGCAAATCGACGGGCTTCTTTCCAATCTGCAAATGGCGAATTCTCAGGTAATTCTATTGGCTCATTCATATTTTCAATCGCTATTTCAAACTTTGATTTTTTTGACTTTATAGTTCTGATATTAACATTATTCGAGATCGAAATATCTGTTGTCGTATAGTTATAATGTGTAAAAATATTCCCTAAAAATTTCATTTTCCTTTTATCTGTTTCAGACTTAATAATATGAAGTCCGCGAATGTTTTTTCCATTTTTTGTAGTGTAACGCACAAAGATTCGATAACCAATTAAAAAGAAACTATTTCCCATAAACTTCGGAAATCCTTTTGGTCTCAAACTTTTTGTTTGTACCATTGCCACAGCGATAAAAGCATATTTCTCGTGAAATGTATCTAGCTGTAAATATTTTGGAATTTTATTTTTCAATTGTTCTTTGGGTACCGCAAATGTCAATATTACAGAACTATTAAAATGCGCTTCCACTGCAAACGGATGATTTTTTAAGTAATTCATAGTTCAGGTAATGGTTTCATCTTTTTAGTTAAAATAAATTCGTTGAGATAAATAATCACGATAAATAGGAATGCGAAGACGATGTTCATCTTTTCCCAAAGTAACAGGTCAGGAGCGAGACAAAATTCAATGACGTTCATAGTTGCAATGATGATGATCTGTATCGTGGTATTTAAATTTGGTTTGAATCGAGAAATGATCCAGACAGACATAAAAATTTCTGAAATACCTATCTGAATAGTTAATAATCTCGAATGTTCATTTCCCAATATTCTCCCAACAATTTCCTGATGTCTTGGTGTGAAATTTAAAACTTTGCAATACAAACCATTTATTAACCAGACTAAGGCGATTAGATAAGTTAGTGTTTTGTGTAGAATTTTCAACTATTTATTTATTTATCGAAAGATAACTGTAAATTTTGTCTCGCGCAATAACTCTAAAGGAATTTTATCTTTGTAACTTGAATAAAATATTAAATACTATGCCGTGGAATCCAGAAAAATACAATCAGTTTAAAAATATTCGTTTTCAGCCTTTTTTCGATTTATCGGAATTGATTCAGTCGGATGGATTGAAAACCGCTGTTGATTTGGGGTGCGGAACCGGTGAGCAGACGAAGATACTTTCTGAAAAGTTTGAAAATACTCAATTCATCGGAATCGATGCTTCGGCTGAAATGTTGGTAAAATCGAAAAATTTGGAAAGTGACAATTTGCATTTCAAACAAAAAATGACAGAAGATTTTATTCAAGAAGGTAATAAATTTGATTTAATTTTCAGTAATGCAGCCTTGCAATGGTCTGATAATCATGGAAAATTATTTCCACAACTATTGAATCTTGTAAATATAAATGGACAATTTGCTGTGCAAATGCCAATGCAAGGCGACAATATATTGAATCAATTATTGTTACTATTAGCAGATGAAGAACCTTTCAAAACTTATCTTAAAGGTTGGCGCAGAGATTATCCATTATTATCAATAGACCACTATACAAATATATTATTTGAAGCTGGTTTGGAAAGGATTAATGTAATGCAAAAAGTTTATCCAATTATTGCTAATGATGTGGAAACATTGTTTGAGTTTATTTCTGGTTCGGCCTTGATTCCTTATTGTGAAAGACTTTCGGAAATGCAACGGAAAGAATTTACTAAAGCTTTCAAAGATAAAATAGTCCAAGCATTTCCTAAATTTCCCGCGATCTATGCGTTCAAAAGAATCTTGATGTACGGTAGGAAATCATAAAAAGCTGTTTTAATAATTTGTTAAAGTGAAATTATATTTTGCACAATATAATTTTGTAAAATATATTTGTCTAATCTAAATTAAAAATTACAAAAAATGAAAACATTATATACGATTGGCACAACTGCCAAAGGTGGAAGAAACGGACATGTTAAAAGTGAAAACGGGGTTTTGGACTTAGATGTCAGAATGCCAAAAGGTTTAGGCGGTGCAAATGACGATTATGCTAATCCTGAAATGTTATTCGCAGCAGGTTACTCAGCTTGTTTTGATAGTGCGTTGAACTTGGTTATCAAACAATCAAAAATTCAAGCTGGAGAAACAACGGTAACTGCGCATGTGAGTATTGGTCAATTGGAAAATGGTGGGTTCGGTTTAGCTGCTGAATTGCACGCCAATATTCCTGGTGTGAGTTTGGAAGATGCACAATCTTTGATAGAAAAAGCCCATCAAGTTTGCCCTTATTCAAATGCGACACGTGGCAATATCGAAGTGAAATTAACCGTTTCTAACGACTAATTAACAACTATGAAATACATCGCTATTGTTTTGACTGCCATCGTAGCCATAGAGCATCTCTATATTCTGTGGATGGAAATGTTCGCTTGGGAAACAGCAGGCAGGAAAGCTTTTGGAAAAGTTTTGCCCAACGAAATGTTTAAGCCAACCAAAGGTTTAGCCGCAAATCAAGGTCTGTACAATGGATTTTTGGTGGCTGGTTTGGTCTGGTCATTTCTCATTGAAAATGCAGAATGGTCCTTTAATGTAAGGATGTTTTTCTTGGGGTGCGTAGCAGTTGCTGGGATTTTTGGCGCACTTACTGCTTCCAAAAAAATCTTTTTAATTCAAGGAGTACCAGCAATATTGGCGATGATATTTGTGTATTTGGCTACATAGTTTAATTTAAAATTCACAATAATAAAATGGCATTAATCGAAGATTTAAAATGGAGGCATGCAGTAAAAGCATATAATCCATCGGAAAAAGTTAGTCAAGAAAATATCGAAAAAATAGTGGAGGCTGCTCGATTGGCACCAACTTCATCTGGTTTGCAACCTTTTAGAGTATTGGTAATTGAAAACCAAGAAATCAAAAATAAATTGTCTGAAGGTGCATTGAATCCAGAATGTATGCGTGAAGCATCACATATTATCATTTTTGCCGCTTGGAATCGCTATACGGCAGAGAGGATTGACAAAGTATACGATTTTACTACGGAAGAAAGAGGTTTGCCTCAAGGAAGATTTAGTGCCTATACAGATAAATTAAAATCCATTTATTTGCAGGAAGATGCGGAGGTGAATTTTGCGCACACAGCACGACAGTCTTATATTGCATTAGGGTTAGCTTTGGCGCAAGCTGCTGAGTTAAGGGTTGATTCTACTCCTGTGGAGGGATTTAATCACGCACATATAGATCAAGTTTTGGAATTAGAAAAATTAGGTTTGAAAAGTGTATCCTTGATGTATGTAGGTGTTTCTGATCCGAGTAGAGATTGGATTGCTCCGATGAAAAAAGTACGTATTTCAAAAGAGGAATTCGTTATTGAGTATAAATAAATTTTTAGAATATATGATTGCTTTTTTCTATTCGCAATGACGAATGGAAGAGGCAATCTTTTTTATTAATAAAAAATGGAAGATTATTTAAAATTAGACAAGCAGTTGTGTTTCTCGGTGTATGTATTACACAGAGAAATTATGCAACAATACCGTCCAATTTTAGAAAATTTGGATTTGACTTATCCGCAATATATTACCATGATGACTTTGTGGGAAAAGGATGGTCAAACAGTCAATCAATTAGGTGAAAAATTGAAATTGGATAATGGTACATTAACGCCTTTGCTTAAAAGATTAGAAGGGAAAAAGCTGCTCTCGCGATCACGTCTTAAAACGGATGAACGTGTGGTGCAAATCTCACTCACAAAAAAAGGTAATACTTTAAAAGAAAAAGCGGCATGTGTTCCACTAAAGATTTTTGAAGCATTACACTTGGAAAAATCGGATTTTGATCAATTAAAAATTTTGGCGGATAAGGTTGTAAGTAATTTGTAATAACGCGTGTTTCTATTATTACGAAAATATTAGGTCAAATTTTATATTAAAATTTAGATTTTTTATAGGTTTTATCTATTTTAACCTAGGTTTTAACTTTATATATTTATAAAAAAATTACCTTCGCTGTATGCGTAAGTGCGTTGGACTTATATTATTAATGGTTTACCTATTCGGGACAACAGAATTACATCAGTTGATGAAGTTGCCACGATTGGTTGAGCATTATGAAGATTTTTTGCAAAAATCTCCAGAGTCTAATTTTTATGCGTTTTTCAGAATACATTATTTGATTTCCCAAGATCCAGAGACAGATTCTGATTACGATCAAGATATGCAGTTGCCATTTAAATCATCGGACAATCATTTTATGTTGTCTTTTGCTAATTTATTAGTACCCAAACCTATCGAAGTTTCGGCACCTAGAAAACTGACCATTTCTGAAAAGAAATTCTATGGTCAATATGATAATTCTTATTGTTTTTCTATAGGGAAATCCATCTTCCAACCTCCAAAAAGCATAGTTTAATTTTCAGATAAGTGTATTTGAACGTTCCTAAGATGTATCACTATTGGTATGTCTGGTAAGTGGTGTTCAGTATTTTAATGAATTGAATTTTAGACTTATGTTAAATAAAATAATTCAGTTTTCTTTAAAGAATAAACTGATCGTTATTTTATTGGTATTAGGGCTGATAGGTTATGGTAGTTACTCAGTAACGCAATTGCCTATTGATGCTGTGCCCGATATTACCAATAATCAAGTGATGGTGATTACAAGTTCACCTAGTTTAAGTGCTCCTGATATAGAGCGATTTTTAACTGTTCCAATCGAACAAGCAACGAGAAATGTTCCTGGCATAATAGAGCAAAGAAGTTTCTCTCGTTTTGGATTAAGTATTGTTACGATCGTTTTCGATGAGTCTACTGATGTTTATTGGGCTAGACAACAGATTTCCGAACGATTAGCTCAGGTACAACAAGAAATTCCTTCCGGTATGGGGACGCCCACTTTGGGACCTGTTTCTACTGGGTTGGGTGAAATATATCAATATGTTGTGCGTCCATTGCCGGGATACGAACGTAAATATGATCTTGCTAAATTGCGTGAAATACAAGATTGGATTGTAAGAAGACAATTGCTGGGCACGCCAGGCGTTGCAGATGTGAGTAGTTTTGGTGGTAATTTAAAACAATATGAGGTTTCCATAAGCCCAGAAAAGTTACAAGCATTTCATTTGACTATTGAGGATGTATATGCTGCACTTCAAGCAAATAATCAAAATGCAGGAGGTGCTTATATAGAAAAAGGCCCACAGACTTTATTTATCCGAAGTGATGGTTTGGTCTCTAATCTGGATGCGATAAGCAAAATTGTTGTTAAGAAATCGGGTATTTCACCTATTCTTATTCGTGACGTTGCTAATGTACAATATGGACATGCCATTAAATATGGTGCAATGGTTTTTAATGGAGAAGGAGAAGTTTCTGGTGCTGTTGTAATGATGTTGAAAGGTGCCAATAGTAGTCAAGTAATCAAAGATATCAAAGCAAAAGTTACAGAAATACAAAAGACGCTTCCCAAAGGCGTTAAGATTGAAGCTTTCTTAGATCGTACCAAAATGGTGAATAATGCTATTAGTACTGTAGAACACAATCTGATGGAAGGTGCGATTATCGTCGTATTTGTTCTTGTCTTGTTTTTAGGAAATATCCGAGCAGGTTTGATCGTCGCTTCTGTGATTCCTTTGGCTATGTTATTTGCGATTATTTTGATGAATTTGTTTGGTGTGAGTGGTAATCTGATGAGTTTGGGTGCATTGGATTTCGGGATGATTATTGATGGTGCCGTTATTATAGTTGAGGCCGTAATGCATCACATTCGTTATAGCAAGGATTATCAACATGCGATGAAATTGTCAGGTGCACAGATGGATTCTGATGTGCAACACGCTTCGGAAAGGATGATGCATAGTGCTGCATTTGGGCAGATTATCATTCTTATAGTTTACTTGCCTATTCTTAGTTTGGAAGGAATTGAAGGGAAAATGTTTCGTCCGATGGCTCAGACGGTTGCTTTTGCTGTTATTGGTGCTTTTCTATTATCCTTGACCTATATTCCAGTAGTAACTTCTTTGGTTTTAAATAAAAAAGTCAATCATAAGGATAACTTGTCTGACCGATGGATGAATAAAATAGCTAAAGTATATTTGCCCGTTTTAAAAAGAACATTACAACATTCAAAAATAGTAGTAACAGTTGCATTTGTATGTTTTGCGGGAGCGGTTTATTTGATGACTACATTAGGCGGAGAGTTTATTCCCCAGTTAGAGGAGGGTGATTTCGCCATTGACACACGACTCTTATCAGGAACTTCATTGACGCACACTGTGGAAGTGACGAAGAAGACCGCAGGATTATTAAAAGATAGTTTTCCAGAGGTTCAAAAGGTCGTTGTTAAAATAGGCAGCGGTGAGATCCCTACAGATCCAATGCCAATGAATGCTGCAGATATGATGGTTATATTGAAACCAAAATCTCAATGGACTTCTGCACATTCATTTCCAGAATTGGCGGATAAAATGTCCAAAGTTTTATCTAATATTCCAGAAGTTGCCGTCGGTTTTAGTTATCCTGTTCAGATGCGATTTAATGAACTCATGACTGGTTCCAAACAAGATGTAGTTTGCAAAATTTTTGGGGATGATTTAGATACACTTTCCAACTATAATGACCAATTAATGCGCATTATCAAATCTTTAAAAGGAGCGAAAGATTTGTATCAGGAAACTGTTACAGGTATTGGTCAACTTGTTGTTCGTTATAATAGAGATGCGTTGGCTAGATATGGTGTGAGTATTTCGGAAGTAAATCAGACTTTACAAACAGCGTATGCCGGAGCAAGTGCAGGTTTTGTATTTGAGGGGGATAAAAGATTTGATCTGGTTGTTAGAATGAATGACCATCAAAAAATGGATATCAACGAAATACAAAATTTGCAAATTCCATTGTCGGATGGTACTCAGATTCCATTGAATCAATTAGCTACTATAAAAATTGAAGATGGACCCTATCAGATTCAACGTGAGGATGCGAGACGTCGTATCACTGCTGGCTTTAACGTACGTGGTCGTGATATAGAAAGTATAGTGAATGAATTGCAGCAGAAGGTCCAACAGAAATTAAAATTGCCAGCAGGTTATTATATCACTTTCGGTGGGCAATATGAGAATCTGCAACATGCGACTGCACGATTACAAATTGCGGTTCCTATTGCACTTTTGCTTATTTATTTAATCTTGTTTTTCGCGTTCCAGCAATTGCGATATTGTACTTTAATTTTTTCTGCGATTCCGTTATCTATTATAGGTGGCGTTGTCGCACTGTGGATAAGAGGATTGCCTTTCAGTATTTCAGCCGGGGTTGGTTTTATAGCATTATTTGGAGTCGCTGTCTTGAATGGAATTGTGCTGATTACTGAAATGAATAGGATACATAGTTCAGAAAAAGATATAGTTAAAGTTATCCTACAGGCAACAAGCACAAGATTAAGACCTGTATTAATGACGGCAGCAGTGGCATCTTTAGGTTTTTTGCCTATGGCTATGAGTAATGGTGCTGGCGCAGAAGTGCAAAGGCCTTTGGCAACCGTTGTTATCGGAGGCTTGATTACAGCTACACTATTGACTTTACTAGTGTTGCCTTGTCTCTATTTATTAATTGAAACTAGAAAAGCAAAAAAAGACAAAATGAAAATAGCTCCTATATTACCTATATTATTGATAGGCAGTTTTGTGCTTTTGGAAAATAGCGAGGCAAATGCACAACGTAAATTGTCTTTGCAAGAAGCACTAAGTATAGCTAAAGAAAATAATTTGCAAATTTCGGCTAGCAAGTTGAATGAAAAATACAATCAAGCTATGACTGGAACTGCCGCAATGATTCCCAATACGCAGATAACGGGAGATTTTGGACAAGTGAATAGTTGGGCATTCGATAATAAGTTTTCCATAGCACAAAGTTTTTCCCTACCTTCTGTATACAAAAAGCAAAAACAAGTATTGTTGGATCAATGGAATGCTAGTCAGTTGCAAACTAAAATCCAGCAAGCGACCGTTGCTCAATGGGTGCGTACGGCATATTTACAAATAGAATATACGGTGTCGAAACAAAAGTTGCTGAAACAGATTGATTCTATTTATAGTCAAATTTCTAAAGTGGCTCAATTGCGCCATCAAGAAGGCGAGTCAACTATACTCGAAAAGACGACATTAGAAAATGAAGTGCATCAACTGCAGTTACAATATCAATTGGTATTGCAAGATCAGACATCTGCACAAGCGCAATTGTCCGCACTTTTAAATTTGGAGGAATTGCCTATTGCGACCGATACATTAAATGATAGTCGTATTATTTTCGATACTTCCATGAGTCAATCTCATCCTTTGTTGGCATACTATAAAAGTCTGCAAATACTTGCTAAAGATCAAACCGTTGCAGAAAAGTCCAAACTTACGCCTGATATTACATTAGGTTATAATAATCAATCTTTCGTAGGGTGGCAAGCTGATCGTGCACAAGTGGACCATTATTATAATGCAGGAAGGCGCTTTAATTCTGGTCAATTAGGATTAGCAATTCCCATTTTTAATAAGGCGCAAAAGAATAAAATTAGAGCCGCAAAAATGGGCGAAAACCTTGCAGAAGCAAATGCAGCCGCAGCGGAGCAGTCCCTTAAAATAGAAATGCAAAAAGTTTATTTTCAATATCAAAAAGATATTCAGGCTGTAGATTATTTTCAAAAAATTGGTAAAAATCAAGCGGATATCATTACAAAAAATGCAGCATTGCAATATAAAAATGGAGAAATAAACTACTTGGATTGGTTGCAATTGATGCGCAATGCAATTACAATTTATAGTTCTTATATAGACCAATTAAACGCATTTCAATTGGATCAAATACAACTACAATATTTTCTTTCTCAAAATGAAAATTAGCATGAAAAATATTTTAATTTATATATTATTTGCTAGCTTTTTTATGGCTTGTAAAGCTAAAAATGAAGCGAATAATGAAACTACAACACCATCCAAAGAGTCGGATGTGGTTGTTTTTAATGATATTCAACTAAAAAATGCTGGCGTTAAAGTTGGATATCCTTCTATGCAACATATACATTCTCAGATTAAAGTTAGTGGTACAGTCGATGTTCCGCCAACTAATCTAGTTTCTGTAAGTTTTCCATTTGGTGGGTATGTAAAATCCATTCATTTGTTGCCAGGAATGAAAGTGCAAAAAGGAGAAATAATCGCTACATTAGAAGATCAGTCTTATGTACAAGTACAACAGGATTTTTTGACTACTAAAGCACAATTGGAATATTTGCAAACAGATGTAGCGCGGCAAAAAAAATTGAGTCAAAATGATGCCGCAACTATAAAAAATTATCAATTGGTTTTGAGTCAATATCAAATGCAAGAAGCTATATTCAAAAGTTTGGAACAGAAATTAAAAATTTTACATATTTCGCCAAAGAATTTGCATGCTGGAAATTTGACGGTTGATATTCCCGTATATGCGCCTATATCAGGATTCGTATCACAGGTAAATGTTAATCTGGGGCAATATGTCAATCCTTCAGATATTTTGTTTAGTTTGATTAATCCATCGGATTTACATGCTGCAATGGCTGTGTTTGAAAAAGATTTACCACTTTTTAAACCTGGGATGAATGGTGTTGTTTATTTAAATGACGATACTACGAAACTATATCCAGTAGAGGTAATATTAGTGGCAAAAGATGTGGATAGTATAGGGAAAGCTTTAGTGCATTGTCATTTCGAATCGGTATTGCCACATATGGCTCCTGGGATGTTTTTAAATGGTAAATTTGATATAGATGGTGGTAATTCTATCGCGGTTCCTGATGATGCAGTAGTGAGATATTATGGTAGAGACTATATTTTTACTACAAAAGATGGACATAAATTTAAAATGCAAGAAGTAAATATAGGAGATTCTCAAAATGGATTTACTTCCATTTTGCCCAACAAAACAATCGATTATTTACAAACAAAAGTAGCTATTGTGGGTGCTTATAGTCTTATTGGAGCACTTAAAAACGCAATGGAGGATGATGATTAAACTTTACTATGTTATTATATTAAAAATACCTCGATATGTCGAAGCATTTTTAATATAATAACATAGTAAAATCTAGATTGAGCAATGGATTAGTTAGTACTATCTTATCGTTTAAAATTTAAAGAAGGTAATATGATCTTGATTCTGTTGTAAAGCGCAATTGTATACAAGAATAGTATAAATGTTTTCGTTACCTCCATTAAAGTTAGATTTGCAGAACTTTAGGTACAAAAAGTGAAGATAATGTAATGCAAATTATTATTATTCCTTTTAAAATAAAAAAAGCGACAATTATGTCGCTTTTTTTGTGAGGCACCAAGCAGATTCAAACTGCTGTACAAGCTTTTGCAGAGCTCTGCCTAATCACTCGGCCATGGTGCCTTATTTCCTTGAGGGGCTGCAAAAATAAGCATTTCATTGAGATTACAAAATATCTTCTTTGGAATTTTTACAAAAATATTACGATTTTTGCCCCAAAACGAAAAAATATGAGCCGTATAGCTGAAAGTGAATTGATAATTAATGATCGTGGTGGCATTTATCATTTGGATATCAGACCGGAGGAGTTGGGAGATAATGTGATTGTCGTAGGTGATCCGGGCCGAGTTCCATTGGTGAGTAAATATTTTGATGCTATTGAATATAAAAACCAACATAGAGAATTTGTTTCACATACAGGTCGAGTTGGAAATAAAAAAGTGACGGTATTATCTACGGGTATTGGTCCTGATAATATCGATATCGTTTTCAATGAATTAGACGCTTTAGCAAATATTAATTTCGATACGAGAGAAATCAATACCGAATTAAAAAGCTTAAATATTATCCGAATTGGAACAAGTGGTTCTCTTCAAGAATCCATTCCTGTAGATAGTTTTGTAGCAGGAACTTATGGTTTGGGTTTAGATAATTTGATTCAATTTTACCAAAAAACAAGTACGGAAGAAGAAACTGCAATTTTAAATGCATTTAAACAACACACAGGTATTGACAATAATTTGACGCCCTATATTACTAAATCAGGGGAAAAATTATTGGCGCATTTTCAAGAAGGTTATCATCATGGTATTACGGTAACTTGTCCAGGATTTTTCGGACCTCAAGGAAGAATTTTGCGTTTGCAATTAACGTATCCAAAATTGGTAGATATGATGACGACTTTCCAATATGAAGGAAATTTTATTTCTAATTTTGAAATGGAAACTAGCGCGATATATGGTTTGGGTAATTTATTAGGACATAATTGTTTGAGTTTGAATGCGATTATTGCCAATAGAATTGCAAAAACTTTTTCCAAAGATGCGGCTTCAGCTATGAACAAATTGATAACTCATACGTTGGAATTACTTAGCAATTTATAATGAAGTATATTTGCAATCGTTTTAAATAAATTCGAATCAGTTTAACAAGAAAAATATCTGGAAATTTAGACAGGTAGAAGGGTAATTAAATATGAAATTTACGTTTTACAAATTCCAAGGCACTGGTAATGATTTTGTCATGATTGACAATCGCAATGGCGAAATCAAGTTAACTAACAACCTTATTCGTTTCTTAACGGAAAGAAAATTTGGAATTGGTGCGGACGGCGTCATTTTGTTAAATGCAAAAGAGGGATACGATTTTTCCATGGATTATTTTAATCCAGATGGTTCCAATACGTTTTGTGGTAATGGTGGTCGTTGTACTGTAAAGTTTGCCTCTGTTTTGGGTATAAGAAAAGAAAATTACAAATTCTCTGCGGTAGATGGTGATCATGAAGCAAATATTTCCGATAATGGCTGGGTAAACTTAAAAATGAAAGATGTCGATGGTATGAAAAAACTATTCGATGCTTGGTTGATTAATACTGGCGTGCCTCATTACGTAAAATTGGTAGACGATGTTAAAGATTTGGATGTATATGATGAAGGTAAAGCCATAAGAAATAGTCCTGATTTTATTACGGAGGGTGTGAATGTTAATTTCGTCGAAAAAGAAAGCGATTCTGATATCTATGTGCGTACATATGAGAGAGGAGTGGAAGATGAAACCTTGAGTTGTGGTACGGGTATTACTGCCGCAGCCTTAGTAGTTGCACACAATGATCGTGGTTATAATAGAGTAGAAGTGGAAACGAAAGGAGGTCATTTAGCGGTAGAATATGATAAAATCGGAGAAGATAAATTTGAAAATATTTGGTTGTGTGGACCAGCTACGCTTGTTTATTCTGGAACGATCGAAATACCTGAGGAAGATATCTAATACATGATTCAATATTTTCTCAATAAAGAAGGACATATCGTCGAAATGGCCAATGCCAAAGACGGCGCTTGGGTGAATGTAGTTCCTCCTTTTAAAGAGGAAGAGTTTATAGATCTATCTGAAAATTTGGAAATTCCGATTGAATTTTTGCGCGACTCGCTCGATATCGACGAAAGAGCGCGTTACGAGCAAGAGGATAATACCAAATTTATCGTCATAAAGACTCCTACTGAGAACAATTCCTTTAACGAAAGTGATGCATATTATATTACGATTCCGATTTGTATCATCTTGACGCACCAGCAGATTGTAACGGTTAACTCGTTCGATAATGGCGCGATTAAAAAGTTTTTGAATTCCTTTCAAAATAGACATCCAGATAAGAAAAACATGATGGTTTTGAAGATTTTTGAAAAAGTCGTTCAGAACTTCATGGAATATTTACGTGAAATCAATCAAAAAACCAATCAATACGAACAACAATTATACGAAAGCAATAAGAATTCGGATTTGTTCAATTTGATGCGTATTCAAAAAAGTTTGGTCTATTTCATCACTTCTTTGAAAGCGAATGAATTGTTGCTGATGAAATTGTCGCGTTCCAATTTTTTGAAATTAAATGAAGATGAGCGTGAATATTTGGAGGATTTACTCGTTGATTTAAGTCAGGCATCAGAAATGGCCAATATTTACTCCAATATATTGACGAGCACGATGGATGCATTTGCAAGTATCATCAATAATAATATGAATACGGTGATGAAGCGCTTGACTTCTATCACATTGATTATTTCTATACCTACTTTGGTCTCGAGTGCTTATGGTATGAATGTAGAGATTCCAGGGCAGCATTCGTTTCATGCGTTTTATATTCCTGTTATAATTTCCCTACTTATTTCTGTAGTTATCTGTTGGTATTTTTGGAAAAAGAAATGGTTCTAATATGATAAATGAAATTACACTTCGCGTTTATGGTATTGTCATAGATCCGATAAAAGGTGTTTTGGTAAGTGATGAATATATTCGAGGCTCTTTTTTTACCAAATTCCCTGGAGGTGGTTTAGAAATGGGAGAAGGTACGCGAGATTGTTTGAAACGTGAATTTATGGAAGAAACTGGCGTTGAGGTAGAGATTGGTGAACATATTTATACTACGGATTATTTTCAACCATCTGCGTTTAGAGAGGGACAACAATTTATTGGAATATATTATAAAGTTATCGTAAAAGATAGTTCAGCATTTAAAGTTGCTAATAATCCTTTTGCATTCCAACCTTCTGATATTCAAGATCCTAACGGTGAAGCTGAGAGTTTGCGTTGGATTCCTTTAACTGCATTATCTGAAAATTCGGTACAGCTTCCTACAGACAAAATTATTGTCAAAAAAATACTAGAAGAAACACTTAATCTTTCTTAAAATACACTGATTTAATAGACTAAAGTCCAATTTTCCGCTATATTTGCAATTCTATATTAAATTAATAGACTTTAGTTATGTGGAAAAACAATATACTGGAAACAATAGGAGATACCCCGTTAATAAAATTAAATAGTGTTACCAAAAGTCTCCCTTGTACAGTATTGGCAAAAGTGGAATATTTCAATCCAGGAAATTCTGTTAAGGATCGAATGGCGTTGAAAATGATCGAAGAAGCCGAAAAGACAGGAAAATTAAAGCCCGGAGGTACCATCATCGAAGGTACAAGTGGTAATACAGGTATGGGATTGGCGATGGGTGCCATCATCAAAGGTTACAAATGTATCTTTACAACTACAGATAAACAAAGTAAAGAAAAAGTCGATATTCTAAAAGCATTAGGAGCAGAAGTGATTGTGTGTCCTACGAATGTTGAACCCGAAGATCCAAAGAGTTATTATTCTGTATCCAAAAGACTGTCTCAAGAAGTACCTAATTCTTGGTATGTTAATCAATATGATAACTTAGCCAATAGACAAGCGCATTACGAATCTACAGGTCCTGAAATATGGGAACAAACAGAAGGTAAAATTACCCATTTGGTCGTTGCCTCTGGCACAGGTGGTACGGTTACAGGAACGGGAAAATATTTGAAAGAGAAAAATCCCAATATTAAAGTTTGGGCAGTGGATAGTTACGGTTCTCTTTTGACTAAATATTTCAAAACTGGCGAAATTGATATGTCGCAAGTGCATCCCTATATAACCGAAGGGATTGGAGAAGATTTCGTTCCGCAGAACTATGATATGGAAAATATTGATGCATTCGAACAAGTGACCGATAAAGATGGTGCGGTGATGGCGCGTCGTATTTCCAAGGAAGAAGGTATTTTCGTTGGATATAGTGCTGGTAGCGCTGTGCAAGGTCTTTTACAAAAGAAAGAAGAATTAACCAAAGACGATATTGTTGTGGTTATTTTCCATGATCATGGCAGTCGTTATGTTGGAAAAATTTACAATGACCAATGGATGATGGAACGTGGATTTTTGGAAGTAAAAACTTTTAAAGATATTATCAGTGGAAGGAAATCTCAACCATTAATTTCTGTATCTTCGAAAAGTAATATTTCTGAAGCTGTAGAATTGATGAAACAATATGATATTGAACATATTCCTGTGATTGAGAAAGACGAATTGATAGGTTCCATTAGTGAATCTGGTTTATTTATCAAAATCTTCAATGATCCAGATTTAAAAAGTAAATTAGTATCAGATGTGATTGAAGAACCTTTTCCATTGGTTAGTTTCGATTCTCCAATTGAGCGAATAGCTAAATTGATTAAAAAAGAAACGGGTGCAGTAATGTCCAAAGACGAAACTGGATCTTATCACATTATCACAAAATTTGACATTATACAAAATTTGGGTAATCAATAGACATTATTAGAGACACATGAGATAATCCAACGCTGTCAAGATTGAAAAATCGGACAGCGTTTTTATTTAATTCTAATTCTAGGCGGTACAGCTTCGCAATTTACCTTTGATTTAATACTTTTGCACTCTTTAAAGAAAATATAAATATGTTAGTAGGTTTAAATAATGTTACGTTTGAATTTGGTTCTAGAGTTATCGTTTCGGAAGCAACTTGGCATATTCAGCCAGGAGAACGCATCGGTTTGATAGGTTACAATGGACAAGGGAAATCAACATTATTAAAAGTATTGACCAATGTTTATACGCCTTCTGTTGGAACTGTAGAACGTGGTAAATCGGTCACTATTGGTTATTTGCATCAAGATTTATTGAGTTTCAGCACCGAAGATTCTATTGTAGAAGTGGCCATGACGGCATTTGAAAGAGTTAAGGAAATTGAATCTGAATTGGTACGTGTCGGTAATGAATTAGAAAAAACTTCTGATGAAAAATTATTAGAAACCTACACCGATTTATTACACGAGATGGATATGTTGGATGGTTATAATATCCAATACAAAACGGAAGAAGTGTTGCAAGGTCTTGGTTTTACGACCGAACAAATGCAAAAGCCTTATAAGGAATTTAGTGGAGGCTGGCGTATGCGTGTATTATTAGCCAAAATGATCTTACAATCTCCTGATGTGTTGCTTTTGGATGAACCGACCAATCACTTGGATTTACCATCTATTGAATGGTTAGAAAAATATCTATTAAAATATAAGGGTAGCGTTGTTATTGTCAGCCACGATAAATTTTTCTTAAATAAATTGGTTAATAAAATTGTGGAATTGTATCAACAAAAATTACATTTCTATACAGGTGATTATGACTACTATGAACAAGAACGTGAAATAAGATTTGAACAAATGCAACGTGCGTATGAAAATCAACAAGATTACATCCGCCAGCAAGAGCGTTTTATTGAGCGTTTCCGTTCTAAAGCTTCTAAGGCAGCGCAAGCACAAAGTATTATCAAGCGTTTGGATAAATTGGATCGTGTTGAGCAAACGACACTTGAAAGACCTAATTTGAATATTACGTTTCATGTAGACAAACAACCAGGTAAAATAATTTCTACCTTAAAAGATATTACCAAATATTTCGGTGAAAATCGTATTGTTGAAAATTCCAGTATCGAGATCAATCGCGGTGATAAAATTGGTTTGATTGGTGCCAATGGTAAAGGTAAATCTACCGTTTTACGTATTATCGCGGGTTCAGAACCTTTGGATAATGGCGAAAGTATTTTGGGACATAATGTCGAACCAAGTTTCTATGCACAGCATCAATTAGAATCTTTGCATTTGGAAAATAATGTTTTGGAAGAAATGCAAACTTGCGGTAGTGGTAAGACCGATCAAGAATTGCGTACGATTTTGGGTTGTTTCTTGTTTGGCGGAGAAGACGTTGATAAGAAAATTAAAATATTGAGTGGTGGAGAAAAAGCGCGTGTTGCTTTGGCAAAAGTAATCGCATCAAAATCAAATTTCTTGCTATTGGATGAACCTACGAATCACTTGGATATGGTCAGTGTGGAATTGTTGGCTGATGCGTTGAAAAAATTTCAAGGTACATTGATCAGTGTTAGTCACGACCGTTTCTTTATTTCCAAAATGGCGAATAAAATATGGGAAATTGAAGATGGTGTAATTAAAGAATTTGACGGACCATATTCTGAATACATGGAGTGGAAAGAACGTATGGAAAAGCAAGCCAAAGAAAATGGCAAAAGCAATAATTCCAACAAAGTCGAGGAAAAAAAAAGCGTAGTTAAAAAGGAAGAAAAACCTGTAACTACAATTTCTAGAGATGAATTTAAAGAGCAAGATCGCTTGCAAAAGAAATTTCAAAAATTAGAAAAACAAATTGCACAACTCAATCAAGATAAGAAAAATTTGGAAACCCAAATGGCGGATGCAAACGTGTATTCGGATGCGAAGAAATTTGCAGAAGTAGAAAAAAAATATGCGAATTTGAATGAAGAATTAAAACTCGCCAATCAAGAATACGAAGAGATATTTGATAAAATAACCGAAGCTTAAGCTTCGGTTATTTTTTGCCTAATTATTTAAAAATGTAGTTTCCAAATTTTCTAATAATGGTTCTACATTGAAAAATGAAGCTAATTTATAAACGACTTCTTCTACGATGGCATCAGGACAGCTTGCTCCGCTAGTGATGAGGACTTTAATCGTTTCTTTATGCAGATCAATATAATTTTCGGTAGTAAATTCTTCTTTAGTTTTCCAATTACAACTGACAATGCTTTGTTTGGATAATAATTTGTCAGCACTGTTAATGAAATATGTAGGAAGAGATTTTTCACATATTTCAACTAAATGGGATGTATTACTACTTTTATAGCCTCCCACAACAAGTGCAAAATCTGCATCTTTACTTTCTTCCATCAATCCTTGAACCGCAGATTGATTGTCATTAGTTGCATAACAGAGTGTATCGCGTGTATCAGCAAATCTTGTTTGGATATTGCTATCATCTAATTGATAATGGGATTTGTAAACCGAACGAAGGAAATTTACAATTTCCAAAGTGTCAGACGCTAATTGTGTAGTTTGATTCACAACACCGATTTTTTTCAAATCATTATTAACATCAAATCCTTCGGAATAGCAATTTCTGAATCTTTCATAAAATTCATTTGCAGGACTTTCGCCTGTGATAAATTTCGCCAAATCTTGCGCGTCTTTAAAATTATTCAAAATTAAAGTGGGTGTTTTATCCGAAGCATGTGAAAAGGTCGCTCTTGTTTCTTCATGTTTGGGTTTACCATGAACAATAATAGAATATCCTTTTTCTGCAATTTGTCCGCTACGATTCCATACTTTTTCTACAAATGGACAAGTTGTATTAAATTTTTCCGTTTGGATACCAATAGACGCGAGCTTCTCTTCAATTTCCAAAGTTGTTCCGAAAGCTGGAATTAAGACCACGTCGTCTTTTTTCAAATTATCAAAATCGATCAATTGATTTCCATAGGTATCTTGCAAAAATTGAACGCCTTCTGCTTCTAGATCAGCATTAACTTGAGGATTATGAATCATCTCACTCAAAAGAAAAATACGTTTCCCTTTATTTTCACGAATGGTTCGAAATGCAATATCAATTGCATTTTCAACACCATAGCAAAATCCGAAATGACGCGCCAAATAGATTTTCAAAGATCCTAATTCCAAAAGTGTTGGTGAAAAATCTTTTTTCATTTTGTCTAATCGAGATCGGCTACTTTTGATATTGCTGATAAGCGCACTTCGATAAATATTGGGAACTTCAAACTTTTTCATCTAATACAAAATTACATTTTAATCGTAATTATTGTATATAAATGCATTTCAACAATGTATTTGTGTCTAATTTATCTAAAATATTATCTTTGACACCAATGGATTCACTTACCCATATCGTTTTAGGCGCTTGTTTAGGAAAAGTTATTTTACCCGAAAAGATGGGTAAAAAAGCTTTAATATTTGGAGCATTGGCACATAGTATCCCAGATATAGATGGTATTAGTTCTTTCTTTAATACCGCATCTCAAGATTTGGTGATTCATCGCGGATTGTCTCATTCGTTTTTTATAGCTTTTCTGCTCTCGTTAGTTTTCGCGGCATTTTTCCATAAAGACAAAAATAGTAGTTATCATTTTGGTAAATTGGCATTTTGTTTCTTCATATTGATAGGGCTGCATGATATATTAGACACTTGTAATAATTATGGGACGGAATTGTTTGCACCTTTTTTATCCAAAAGATATTCTTTTCATTTATTATATGTTGTCGATCCGCTGTTTACGATCGTACCGCTTGTGATGGCAATTTTTTTATTTGCAAAGAAAAAATATTGGAAAAATGCAACGAAAATAGCTTGGGTAGGAATTTTAATACCAATAATTTACATCGGTGCAGTTTTTATAGGAAAGGAAAAAGTTGAAGCAAATATTGTAAAAAATAATCTTCCTTCGACTGCGCATTTGAATATATTAACACCTAGTCCATTTAATAGCATGCTTTGGTATGGAATATTCAAAGATACAAATGGGGATATTTATACGACGTATAGATCTATTTGGGATAAACCAGAAAGACAAAATTCCTTTCAATTTTATCCGAAAAATCCTACACTATTAACTCCGTTTAAAGATCGGGAAGATGTGAAAAATCTACTCGAATTTTCGGATAGTGTGTACGTTTTGCAAAAACATGGTGATACAACCGAATTTTGTATTCCAAGATTTGGGCAAATATTGGGTTGGGAATTTCCAAACGCTGAATTTACTTTTTATTATTATCTCAATCCAGGAATGGATAACGCATTATTGATTCAGCGTGGACGCGTACGCGGTTGGAATACTGCAACTAAAGATTTTTACTGGAATCGGATTTGGGGTAAATAATTAAGCTGGATTTCTAAGCATTTTGATATGTTCGATACCTGATTCCAAATAAATATCACTGATTTTTTGGAATCCAAAATTGCCATAAAATTTTTCCAAATGAGCTTGTGCACTGATTTTAATTGGAATATTTCCGAACAATTCCTCCGAAAATTCTAATGATTTTTTCAAAAGGAGTTTGCCTATTTTTTGTCCACGATAAGTCATTCTACAAGCAATTCTACCAATTGATGCTTCTGGATAGGAAAGCCCAGGTGCTAATAATCTTGCATACGCAACCAAAATTTCTTTGTCCCAAATCATCAAATGATAACATTGTAAATCTTTAAAATCGGTCTCTTTTTCCGTGCATTTTTGTTCTTCCAAAAAAACTTCGTCACGTATATCCCAAATATGATATAATTCTATCAAGGAAAGCTGATCAAAATATTTGTATTCTATTCGAAAGTTCATCATATTTTTAATCAAATATAAAGTTTCTGCGTAGTTTTGCGATATTTGTCAAGAATTTACGTACAAATTTTAAAAATAGAAAATGTCTGCTTCAATTCTTTTTTCACTCGTAATCGCCTATTTCCTCATTCTTTTATTTGTTTCCTGGAAGACGGGAAAGGGGAGTAATAACGAATCTTTCTTTATTGGCAACCGCAATAGTAATTGGATGTTGGTTGCGTTTGGTATGATCGGAACTTCCTTGAGCGGCGTTACGTTTGTCAGTGTTCCTGGCGCGGTAGGGAAGGACGCTTGGGGATATATGCAGGTGACATTGGGCTATATGATTGGTTATGTGACGATTGCGCTGGTTTTATTGCCATTGTATTACCGATTGAAGTTGACGTCTATTTATGATTATTTATTAAAAAGATTGGGTTTTTTATCCTACAAAACGGGCGCTTCTTTCTTCATATTATCCAGATTAGTTGGCGCAACTGCTCGTTTGTATTTGGTCGTAAATATTTTGCAAAATACGATTTTAGATAGTTTTGGTGTGCCATTTTGGTTGTCGACATTGATCATTTTGGCAATGATTATTCTATACACATTTGAAGGCGGCGTGAAAACGATTGTTTGGACAGACACTTTACAAACTTCAGGAATGCTTTTGGGATTAATAATTTGTACGATTTATTTATTGACTCATATGCATTTAGGATTGGGTGAAAGTTTTCATGCAATGAGTGAAAAAGGATTAACAAGAATTTTCAATACAGATCCAAATAGCAAAAATTTCTTCGTTAAACAGATCATTGCGGGTGCATTTATCACCATTACCATGACAGGAATTGATCAGGAAATGATGCAAAAAAGTATCTCCGTAACCAACTTGAAAGATTCAAAAAAGAATATGTTGACACTTTCTGTCATAATGGTGGTGGTTTTAGGTTTGTTTTTATTTCTTGGAGGGTTGTTGTATTTGTATGCAGGAAAAGAAGGAATTGCTGTATCTGGCGACGCTTTATTTCCAGAAATAGCTTTACATCATATGACGCCTATGATTTCTGTGATATTTATTATTGCGTTGATTTCTGCCTTATTTCCAAGTGCAGATGGGGCGATGACTGCATTGACTGCATCTTTTTGTATTGATATTTTGGGAATGAATAGAAAGGAGAATTGGAGTGAGGCGAAAAAGAAAAAAGTACGTCAATTGGTGCATCTTATCACGGCATTTTCCTTTCTAATTATGGTTTTGATATTCAAATGGATCAATGACAAAAGTATGATCGGAATCATTTTGAAATTAGCTGGTTATACTTATGGACCACTATTGGGATTGTTTGCCTTTGGTATTTTTACAAAAAGAAAAGTAAAAGACGCAGTTGTTCCGATAATCTGTATCGTCGCGCCAATCTTATGTTATTTGATTGATGAAAATCAAAAAAAATTATTTGGAGGCTTTGAAATCGGATTAGAATTATTGGTAATCAACGCTGCAATTACTTACGTCGGATTGTTGATTTTTTCCAAAAAACAAGTAGAATTAGAAAAATAACATTGTTATTTAAAAGTTAAAAAATGGTCCATTTTTTTTGATAATTGACAAAATGATGACTTAATTCCACTAATTTTGATAAATATGGATTTAATTCATCCTTTAGTTGAAGATTATGCTTCAATAATTACGTCAGAGGAAGATCAACTTCTAAAAGAAATTAATGAAGCAACTTATACGGAGCACGCGCATCCACATATGTTGAGTGGGCAAGTTCAAGGACGATTTTTATCTATTTTCAGCCAGTTGACACGACCCCAAAATATTTTGGAAATCGGAACGTTTACTGGTTATAGTGCGCTTTGTTTGGCGGAAGGATTGACCGAAAATGGGCATTTGCATACCATTGAAATTCGGGAAGAAGATGCCAAATTATCCAAACAAAATATTTCAAAAAGCGCATTAGCAAATAAGATTACAGTTCACTGTGGCAATGCTCTAGATATTATACCCACATTAAATGTTCAATGGGATATAGTATTTATCGACGCAGACAAAGTGAGCTATCAATCGTATTACGATTTGTTGATAGATCGATTGAGTGACAATGGTTGCATTTTGGCAGATAATGTTTTATTTCACGGCCAAATATTTGAAAATCCTATCAAAGGAAAAAATCCAAAAGCCATTCACACTTTCAACGAATACGTAAAAAATGATCCTCGTACAGAAACGGTTTTATTGACCATAAGAGATGGATTATTACTCATCAAAAAGAAAAAGAATGCGTAAATTATTATTCCTTTCCCTTACGAGCTTTGCATTTGTACATGCGAAAGCACAAAATTCCAACGTTCAAGACTATATCAATAAATATAAAGCAACTGCCATTAATGAAATGATTCGCACGGGAGTGCCGGCATCTATCACTTTGGCGCAAGGTATTTTAGAATCAGGTTCTGGCCAGAGCAAATTGGCGATGTATTCCAATAACCATTTTGGGATAAAATGTAAAGAAGAGTGGACTGGAGATAAGACTTACCACGATGACGATAGAAAGCACGAATGTTTTCGTGTATATCGTACTCCTGAAGAGTCTTTTAAAGATCATTCTGATTTTTTGAAAAATCGTCCTTATTATACGGAGTTGTTTGATCTTGAGCCAACTGATTATAAAGGTTGGGCAAAGGGTTTGAAAAAAGCGGGTTATGCAACTGAAAGAGATTATGCGAGTAATTTGATCAAGTTAATTGAACAAAATGATCTAGAAGAATATTCTGATGAAGCAATTGCTTTAATGGATAAAGGACAAACTTATCCTGAATCAAACACTGCAATCGCGTCAATATCAACACCTACAAATAACACGAATAGTCAAGCTAGCAATGTCGCGTTGTTTTCAGACGGAGAGGCAATGAATAACGCTACAAAAGAAAAGAAAACAACTATTGTTGCAAATAATAATACGATTCCATCTGCAACTATTGGTTCTGTTACAGGACAATATCCAGATGGTGTATTTAAAATAAATGAAACGTCCGTAATTTTTGCAAAAAATGGAAGTTCTCTTTTTGCAATTGCTACAAACAATAATATTTCTTATGGTAAATTATTGGCATTCAATGATTTACATACGAATGTAGATATTTTACCTTCTGATCGATTGATTTATTTGAATAAAAAACCAAGAAAAGGATCAAAAGAAATTCATGTAGTTGAAAATGGCGAAAATCTGGATATGATTTCTCAAAAAGAGGGAATTCAAATACAATATTTGGCACAATACAATCATATAAAAGAAGCGGATATTCCTGCGACAGGTGAAAAATTGTATTTGCAAAATGTAGCGCCTAATTCACCAAGATTGAATGGAAATAGTTCATTTGCATCAAGATAAAAACTAAAATTTCTATATATTTCCCAAAAGGCAATCTCAAAAAGGTTGCCTTTTTTAATTATTACAACTACTTTTGCCGGATAAACAAAAAAAGACATGGCGCAAATTAAAGTCTTAGATAAGACATTTGAAACCTATTTATCTGCAGAAAAAATTCAAAATCGTATTACAGAAATAGCAAATGAAATTAATAAAGATTATGCGGGAAAGAAACCTGTCTTTTTGGCTATTTTGAATGGTTCTTTCATGTTTGCGAGTGATTTATTCAAACAAATAACAATCGAAGCTGAAATTACTTTTGTTAAATTAGCATCCTATGAAGGAACGACAACTACTGGAAAAGTCAAACAAGCTATTGGTTTGAATACGGACTTGAAAGATCGTCATGTTATTATTATTGAAGATATTGTAGATACGGGTCATACAATGGCTCAGTTCTTGCCAGAATTAGAAAAAAGTAATCCAGCGTCTATTAAATTAGCCGTATTCCTGCATAAACCCGAAGCTACATTAGTTCCCATAACTATAGATTATTGTTGTTTTTCTATCCCAAATAAGTTTGTCTTAGGTTATGGTCTTGATTATGATCAATTAGGCAGAAACTTGCCTGAATTATATCAATTATGTGAATAAATATTGCCACATTTTGCCTATTTGCGTTATTTGACCGATTTGCTTCGCAAACGTTTGCTTTCACTTAATTTGCCGCATTAATCATCATTAAATTGATTCGTAAATATGTGCGGCATTGTTGGATATATCGGTAATAGAGACGCATTTCCTATAGTATTAAAAGGCCTGAAAAGATTAGAATATCGAGGTTATGATAGTGCAGGGATTGCGCTTATCAATGACGATCGTTTGTCTGTATTCAAAAAACAAGGCAAAGTCGACGCACTAGAGGAATTTACTATAGGTAAAAATTTATCTGGAAATATTGGCATCGGTCATACTCGCTGGGCTACGCACGGTGAACCTAGTGATCGAAATGCTCATCCGCACTATACGAATTCAAAGAAATTTGCCATTATCCATAATGGAATAATTGAGAATTACGCACAAATAAAAGCTGAATTAATTTCAAAAGGCTACGTATTTCATAGTGATACCGATACGGAAGTATTAGGAAACTTTATCGAGGATATTTATACAAATTTGCCTAATAAATCAGTGGAAGAAGCGATTCGTTTTGCTCTAAAAAGAATCGTCGGTGCTTATTGTATTTTAGTTGTACATGAGGACGAACCAGAAGTGATTTATGCCGCACGTAAAGGCAGTCCATTAGTTATAGGTATTGGGAAGGGGGAGCATTTCTTAGCATCCGACGCTACCCCGATTATTGAATATACTAGAGAAGTCGTTTATGTAAATGACTATGAAATGGCAATTGTTCGCAAGGATGAATTGATACTTAAAAATCTCGGAAATGAACGCCAAGAACCTTACATTACTAAGTTGGATATGCAACTAGGAGCAATAGAAAAAGGTGGTTACGATCATTTTATGATCAAAGAAATATTAGAACAGCCATCTACAATTTTTGATTGTCTTCGAGGTCGATTAGAAACACAAAACCCTTCTATTCAACTAAGTGGTATTGATAAATACAAAGAACAATTTTTAACTGGACAAAGAATAATAATTTTGGCTTGCGGTACAAGTTGGCATGCGGGATTGGTTGCGGAATACATAATCGAAGAACTTTGCCGGATTCCAGTGGAAGTAGAATATGCATCTGAATTTAGATATAGAAATCCAGTAGTTCATTCGGGAGATATTATAGTTGCCATTTCTCAAAGTGGAGAAACTGCTGATACTATAGTTGCCATCGATCAAGCAAAGAAAAATGGTGCTATTATTATGGGGGTTGTAAATGCAGTAGGTTCGACCATTGCTCGTCTTTCGGATACAGGCGTTTATACACACTCTGGTCCCGAAATCGGAGTCGCTAGTACAAAAGCATTTACAGGACAAGTGACAGTTTTGATATTAGTTGCTTTGAAAGTTGCACTTGAAAAAGGAACCATAACTAAAGAAAGATTTAATCAGTTATGTA
This sequence comes from Rhizosphaericola mali, assembly GCF_004337365.2. Lineage (GTDB taxonomy): Bacteria > Bacteroidota > Bacteroidia > Chitinophagales > Chitinophagaceae > Rhizosphaericola > Rhizosphaericola mali. The sequence goes on from NZ_CP044016.1 coordinate 978,446, forward strand.
TTGAATTAGCTGGCGTGCCAGATAAAGTGCAGGAAATATTTGTTCAAAATGACCATATAAATAAAATTGCACAAAAATATAGTCATCTAAAAGATGCCTTGTATTTAGGGCGTGGTTACAATTTCCCTATTGCATTAGAAGGCGCATTGAAATTGAAAGAAATTTCCTACATACATGCAGAAGGATATCCGGCTGCAGAGATGAAACATGGCCCAATAGCCTTAGTAGATGAATCTTTGTTAAGTGTATTCATCGCAACGAAAGATCCATATTATGAAAAAATTATCAGCAATATTCAAGAGATAAAAGCCAGAAAAGGAATGGTTTTGGCAATCGTATCAAAAGGTGATACTATGATTTCTGGTATTGCAGACGATATAATCGAAATTCCAGAAATTGATGAATTGATTGCTCCAATTTTAAATGTAATTCCTTTACAATTGTTGTCGTATTATATTGGTGTTGCAAAAGGTTTTGATGTAGACAAACCAAGAAATTTAGCTAAATCTGTTACCGTAGAATAAAAGGATGTATCGTGAAAAATAATATAATCAAAAAGCCCATAAATCAATTAGGATATAATTTTATCGACGCGCCCTATATTCCTGATGGAAAGGATGAATATTATTTGAGAAATACACAAAATCGTAGTGGTATTGAATATCGACAGCTCACTGCTTTCGAAATTGAAGCTTTAGTTCGTAATCGAAATACGAGTGATAATTGGAATAAAATTTTGGTCTCAGATTTATTCAATCCCGAATTGGTAAAAAACTGTAAGTTTTTTGGATTAGTACGGATCGGACAATTAGAAAATGTTTGCCTTGATTTTAGTGATCTTTCCATGCCTGTCGGTTTGTATAATTCTACTATTATTAGTTGTGATTTTGGAGATAATGTAGTCGTGAATGATGTACATTATATGTCGCATGTTATAGTAGGAGATGAGGTCATTCTTTCCAATATCAATGAATTAGTGACTTCAAATCATAGCAAATTTGGAAATGGAATTGTAAAAGATGGCGAAGATGAAAGTGTGCGTATTTGGTTAGAAATATGTAATGAAAATGGTGGACGTAAGGTATTGCCATTTAATAGTATGTTGTCTGGAGATGCTTGGCTTTGGAGCAAATATCGTGATCATGCGGAACTTTTGGAAAAATTTAAAATTTTCACTGAAAAGGAATTCAAAACAAAAAATGGTTACTATGGAAAAATCGGAGATCGAACTGTAATTAAAAATACCGCGATAATAAAAGACGTATGGATTGGCTCGGATGCATATATTAAAGGTGCATCAAAAATCAAAAATGTAACTATAAATTCGGGTGAAGAAGGAATAAGTCAGATTGGTGAAGGTTGTGAGATTGTGAATGGAATTATTGGATTTGGTTGTCGTATTTTTTATGGGGTGAAAGCGATTCGATTTGTCATGGGAAATCATTCCCAATTGAAATATGGTGCTCGATTGATCAATTCTTATTTAGGAAGTAATTCGACAATTTCTTGTTGTGAAGTATTGAATTCCTTGATATTTCCAGGACACGAACAGCACCACAATAATTCCTTTCTGTGTGCGGCGTTAGTAATGGGACAAAGCAATATTCCTGCAGGAGCTACTATTGGTTCTAATCACAATAGTCGCAGTGCTGATGGGGAGTTTATTGCCAAACGTGGATTCTGGCCAGCATTATGTAGCAATATCAAACATAATTCTAAATTTCCGACTTTTACAATGCTCGCCCGTGGTAATTATGCATATGATTTAGATATAAAAATTCCATTTTCATTAGTTAGTGTAAATGAATCCGAAAACCGACTAGATATTATGGTGGGCTATTGGTTTTTGTATAATATGTATGCACTTACCCGAAATGCTTGGAAAGCTGGAGATCGCGATGCTCGTATTCAAAAACCTTTATTGTTGGAATTTGATTATTTAGCTCCAGATTCTGTAAATGAAATTATAGTTGCTTTAGGTATTATTGAAAATGCAGTTGGTGAAGCTTATTTATTAAAATATCCAAATGAATCTAAGGAAAATAATTCTTCTAAAATTGGTAAACAACTATTATCAGAGGGAAATAGTGTTATTGATGAATTAGAAATTTGTTTAAAAAACGTAGAACATAGCAATCGAAAAGTATTACTTACTAAAGTAAGAAAAGGCTATGATGTATTTCGTGAGATGCTTTATTACTATAGTTTGAATGAATTATATCGCTATTTTGTTATAGAAAATCATAGTTTGGATACAATTTATCAATGGGAAATTGTTGGAAATATGCATGATTGGTTAAACGTCGGGGGCCAATTAATGACACAAAATTCAGTATCTGAATTGATAGGAAAGATTGAGAATGAAAAAATACAGTCTTGGGATGATGTGCATCATTTTTACCAAAAGCAAGCTGCTATTTATCCTAAACAAAAGCTATCCTTGGCTTTGGTGATATTGAAAGATTATTTTTCTTCTGACTATCCTAACTGGATAGAAAAAGATTTGTCTAGATTTTTTGAAGATTTCATTGCTATAGAGTCTAAAATCAATCAAGCAGTTATCCAATCTCGACAAAAAGATTACGAATTATCATTTCGAAAAATGATGTATGATAATCAGCAAGAGATGGATGAAGTTTTGGGTGCATTTGATAAAAATGCTTTCATTTTACAAAAAAAGGACGAACTCGAAGTAATAAAGCAAAAATTGGTAAAATTTCATCAAAATTCGGAATGTTAATTTCTCAATTGAAATCAAATCAGTAATTATCTTTGTACCTTATGGAAGGTACAAAGAATCAACCCAAAGTTGGGATCATAATGGGAAGCGATAGTGATTTACCTATTATGAAATTAGCGGCAGATGTGTTAACGGAATTTGATATTCCTTTTGAATTAACCGTCGTGTCTGCGCACAGAACACCGTTGAGAATGGTGGATTATGCCCAAAATGCAGCCAAAAGAGGTATTAAAACTATTATTGCAGGAGCTGGTGGAGCTGCCCATCTACCAGGAATGGTTGCCGCTATTACAACATTGCCAGTAATAGGAGTGCCAATCAAATCTTCTAATTCTATTGACGGATGGGATTCCGTTTTGTCTATTTTGCAAATGCCAAGTGGTGTTCCTGTCGCTACCGTTGCATTAAATGGCGCAAAAAATGCAGGACTATTAGCTGTTCAGATTTTAGGTGCATTTGATATGGTAATTTCACAAAAATTTCATAAATATAAAGTTGACTTAGAATCTAGCGTGAATGAGAAAATAACAAAATTGAAAAACGATTGGCCCAATGGCTTTGATGGTCGATAATATTTTTTTCTACTATGAACACAACACCCACTGACAATCTTACATATCAACAAAAATATAATCAAACTGACGTTTGGGTAGATACATTTCCAGACGCTTTTGAAAAAATAAAAGTTACTCCGATCCGGAGTAACTTTTATTTTTTAATCTTGGTATTAAGAAATACAAATAATCTGAAAATTGATGGATTAGATTATGATTTAAGTAAATATGATCTTTTGATTTTGACTCCTTTTAATTCTAATAACATGGAGTTTCCTGAGGACCTTTCTGGTATTTGTATTGGATTTAATGAGCAATTTTACACTGTTTCTAAAGTGCATCATCAGTTTTTCTTCGATACCTTGAAGGCTTCTAATTCTCCAGTTTATTCGTCTAATTACTTTTTAGATTCTGAAAATGATTTTGTAAAACAGATGTTTGTTCAACTTTTGGATAAATATAATTCAGAAATGGATGCCTTATTAAAATGGCGAATGATCAGAACGCTGATAAGCGTAACTTTTCTATATATGCAAAAAAGAGTTCCAGGTGAAGCTGCAATTCATAAAAAATTTGAAAATCCCAAATCGAAAAAACTAGTTTCTGATTTTATTCAATTGTTAAATAAGCATTTTATCAAAGAGAATAAAATTGGCTTTTATGTAGAACAACTTGGTATATCTAGCGCGGAATTGTACCGTAAATGCAAAGAAGTTTTGCATATGTCTCCCAAAGAATTGATACAAGATAAAGTATTGAGTGAGGCTAAAAGAATGTTGAAAAATGAGGAAGAAACAGTTCAAGAAATTGCCTATAATTTGGGATTTTCAGAGGATACAAACTTCATAAAATTCTTTCAAAAGCAGATGAAAATGACACCTGGTGATTATAGAAAACACTTCTTTTAGTGTAAGATTTGGATAACTTTTAATTAAATTCTGACCATTTTTGAACCTCTACTGCTTTATATTTTTGCACATAGTTAAGTATGGGTGGTTATTTCTAATTTTTGGAGGCATAATAAAGTTAATAATTTTTAATACAAGCAATCTATTTATAAAGCTAAGACTCTTCTTAGTTTTATAAGCAATAAGATATTCTCATAATTAAAGGATTTCAATAATTTTTTCTGTATTAGGCTATAATATTATAGCTTAAATTATTATAGCTTCTGTTATTTTTTTTTCATTATGTGCAAGTATTTCTTTTTTGTGGTAGTGGTTTTTATGTGTTTAGTTTTTTTTTCCAATACCGTTAGTTCTCAAAATTATAAGACAATTAAATATACGGTTAATGTTCCAGCACAGAATTCTAATAGTGCTTATACGATTACCTACAATATAACGCCGATTGGCATTTATATTTATCAGATTTATGGCTCACCCAAATCAACTGGTTATAATTATTATGTTCGTTTTAATTATACATTCACTATTTCTGGTGCTACGAGTTCCGTTATATATAATGGAAGAATAAAATTTTTCAGTTCACTTGGAGATTCTGCCTATTATCAATTAGCTGCAGGAAGCAGTTATACCAATGGTACTTATTCTTTTTCAAACGTCAATACATATGATGGTGGAACTAAGAACGAACCCTCTATCTCTACAACTAATTATACTGCTAATAATACCTATCCTGACCTAATTGATACCTTAAAATATACTACGGTTGATCTTGGTTTGAGTCTGAATGGATATGCAACTCAGGGTATAGGACAAGATGGTAGTGAAGATAAAGCCGAATATGGTGCAAGGTCAACAAATATTACCACCTCATCAACCGCTCTACCTATTAGATTATTATCATTTACTGTTACGGAAAATAATACTTCTAATATATTGAATTGGCAGACAGCTGTTGAGACCAATAATAATTATTTCGTAATAGAAAAATCAACAGATGGTAATAATTTTGACTCTATTGGGACTGTTAAAGGTGCAGGTAATTCTGATCAAACTTTGAGTTATAGTTATACGGATGATGAACCAGTTAGCGGGACGAATTATTATAGATTGAAACAAGTGGACTTTGATGGTAATTACACTTACAGCTCTATTGCAAGTATTTACTATTCAGGAATTGTTTCTAGTATGGATATATCCATATATCCCAATCCTGGAAAGGGAACTATAAATATTAAAGGTAATTGGAATAATTTAACTTCAGTGCGTGTCGTTTCCATGCTAGGGCAAGTCGTTTATGTTGGAAATATTACAACTAGTAGTTTTCAGTTACCAACTAATTTAGTTAAAGGGTTATATATTATAAATTTCTATAAAGGCAGTAAATCTATAAAAAATTTGAAGTATATTTTGTATTAATTTAATGTTTTTAAATTAAGGACATTTAAGTTTTAATATGTATCTTTGCGCCGCATAAATACAAATGCTCCTGTCGACTAGTGGTTCAGGTCATCACATTCTCAATGTGAAGAGAAGAGTTCGAATCTCTTCAGGAGTACATAAAAAAGTCCCAATTATGGGACTTTTTTATTGTGGCTGCATGTTGCTTAATAATTTGAATTCATCTTTTCCTTTCATATGGTTCTACGTATGTTCCATTTGATCTATAATAACCGCTAACTTTTGTTTTTGGATTACATATTGCACCTATAAATACACAGAGCAAACAGACTATTACGATAATTATAATTGCTATATTTCCTTGGAGATCCTCTTTGTTTTTTTCTCCATCTGAAAAATTTGATTGTCTGATTTCTCTCTGCCTATTCCAATATTCAATTTCTCTTTTAGACATTCTTTTTTTATAGGCCATAATAATCTTTTCATTTTAAGGGTTGATATTTGGGCTAAAAATGAGTCATGAAATGACTAAATAAAAAAAGCTCTGATAGAAATCAGAGCCGCTAACCAAAACTAACTGCTTATGAGAAAATTTACTATTAAATTGCTTGTATATAATAGACTTCTATGGATAAAAGAAGTTTAATGCATATTAAAAAAAATATATTTTTTCTTAATGTTAGAATCAAATCAAATAAATCGAGACAATTTTTATCAGAATACATCTGCTGATTGGACGCTAGTATCAGAGGATTTTATACTATTTGAATCTGCTCCAGATTATATTTCTTACGTTACTCAAAAAACTTTTATTATTTATTCAAATGAGTATAAATACGTCGAGTCGAATAATTATTTATTGGAAAAGAAAACCAATCGAAAATTTAAAATATTATCCAAACGAGTTCAAAAATCGAGGATTAAATATTTCGTAGAGGAAGAAATAGATATTCCGAGACTCTCCTCCAATTATTGGTTTACGGAAGATGGTGTCTATCGAAAATCAGATCATTGGGGCAATGTAAGAGACTGTTTTTGGAAAATTAATAGCATTACGACATCAGAAATTATAGGATTTTGTAAATGGATTGATTTTCGAATTTGGAAGTAAAAAACGCCCAATTCATATTTTGAATTGGGCGTTTTTTATAATTTAGTAGGATTGACTTACATTCTTTCTGGTACTTTAATTCCCAATAGATGCATCGCTTTTTGTATCGTTGCAGCGGTTAATTGTGCAATTTTTACTCTTAATGCTTTTTCTTCGGCTGTTTCCGCATTCGCAATAGAAAGTTCGGCATAAAATGAGTTGAATATTTTAGCCAAATTGAATACGTAAATCGCAATGCCAGATGGATCCATTGCATTGGCCGCATCATTAATTACACTTGGAAATTGTTCAATCGTCGTGATTAATTTGATTTCCAAAGGATGTAATTGCGTTGGAGCGTCGATATTCAAATCTAATTCGCCTACTTTTCTCAAAATACTTTTGATTCTCGCATGCGTATATTGTACAAATGGGCCCGTAAAGCCTTGAAATTCAATACTTTCTTCTGGATTGAAAATCATTTTCTTTTTAGGATCTACACGCAAAAGGAAAAATTTTAAAGCACCCAATCCCAAAGTATTGTACAAATCATTTAATTCGTCGGTTGAAAAATCAGCTACTTTGCCCAATTCTTCTGTTTTTTGAGCTGCGATTTGAATCATTTCAGCAACCAAATCATCCGCGTCAACAACCGTTCCTTCGCGGCTTTTCATTTTCCCAGTAGGTAATTCCACCATACCGTAACTTAGATGATACATGCCATCCGCAGCTGGAATGCTTAATTTTTGACAAATCAATTTCAATACTTTGAAATGATAGTTTTGCTCATCACCAACCACATAGACATTACGATCTATACCAAATTCCTTCGCTTTGAGTTCGGCTAAACCGATATCTTGGGTGATGTATACAGAAGTGCCATCTTTTCTTTGCACTAATTTTTCATCCAAACCATCAGCCGTCAAATCAATCCAAACGCTTCCGTCTTCTTTTTTGAAAAATACACCTGATGCAAGACCTTTTTCCACCCAATCTTTTCCTAATAAATAGGTATTGTGCTCGTAATATGTTTTGTCAAAATCGCTGCCAATTGCCTTATAAGTTGCATCAAAACCTTCATATACCCAACCGTTCATTTTTGCCCATAAAGCACGAACTTCTTCATTTCCTTCTTCCCAATCAAGCAACATTTTTTGCGTTGCTTTCATGATTGGCGCTTCTTTTTCCGCTTCCGCTTCAGTCATGCCGTTGGCAACTAAGTTTTTAACTTCCGCTTTATAAGCATCATTAAATTTTACATAGTAGTCGCCGACAAAATGATCACCTTTTTCATGTTCGGATTGAGGTGTTTTACCTTCTCCAAACCTCTGCCAAGCAATCATACTTTTACATATATGAATGCCGCGATCATTGACTACACAAGTTTTGTAAACGGTATTTCCTTGTTCTTTCAATATTTCTGCAATACTCCAACCTAGGAAATTATTTCTCAAGTGGCCAAGATGCAATGGCTTATTGGTATTGGGAGAGGAGTACTCTACCATTACTTTTTGATTGGTATTTACTCCATTTCCAAAAGAAGTATTCGTATAGTTTTCATTTAAAAATCCTAACCAATAACTATTTGTGATTGTCAGATTTAAAAAACCTTTGATCAAATTATAGTCTTGTACCAATTGATTATAACTTTCTTTCAAATAAGCTCCTATTGCATTACCGATTTCATCGGGAGATTTACGTAATTCTTTTACATAAGGAAATAATACAATTGTATAATCTCCTTCAAATTCTGGTTTGGTTTCATTTACCTGTATAGAATCTGGAGCTACATTGATATTGTAAGCGCTTGCAAATGCTTGAACTGCAGCGGATTTTAAATCTTGAACGATATTCATTTAAGAATGATAAATTATGAACTATAAATTATGAATAGCTTTTTTACTATTCACTATTAATTATTAACTAAAAGAGTCCGAACAAAGTAGCATCGATTTTGGAAATAACTTCTCCCAAATCTTCTTCATTTTCCGCAAAATGATTCTCATCAATATTGATCGTAATCAACGGGCCATCTTTATATTTACTGATCCAATCATCATATAAGATATTTAATTTTTTCAAATAATCTAATCGAATATTTTCTTCGTATTCACGACCTCTTTTTTGAATTTGCCCAACCAATGCAGGTACTGATCCTTTTAAATAAATCAACAAATCTGGAGGTTGAACCATTGATTTTAATGTCTGAAAGAAATTGTAATAATTATTAAAATCTCTCGAAGACATCAAGCCCATATCATGCAAATTAGGTGCGAATATATTCGCATCTTCGTATATGGTTCTGTCTTGAATAATCGTATTGGTGCCACGTTGTATATCTAAAATCTGATTCAAACGACTATTCAAAAAATAAATCTGAAGATTGAAACTCCAACGAGGCATATCTTCATAAAAATCATTCAGATATGGATTGTTATCAACATCTTCAAATTGCGGCAGCCATTTGTAATGCTTACTCAATAATTGCGTGAGCGTCGTCTTACCTGCGCCGATATTCCCCGCGATAGCAATGTGTTTTGGCTTTGTATTCGTATTGGACATGGATTAATTACTTGATTTTTTTAGGAAAATTTAATTAAACATGTGCATTGCCTTCCGTACCATCTGCAAAGTTTCTGATGCGCGTGCTCTTGCTTTATCAGCACCTAATTTGGTGATTTTACTTAAATAAACTTCATCGTTTTCAATGACCGCTGCTTTTTCTCTGATAGGTGCGATAAATTTGACCATATCTTCCGCCAATTGACCTTTTAGATCACCATAACGAATATTGCAAGTATTGAAATCATTTTCAAATTTGTCAACAACTTCTTTGCTACTTACCAAATTCATTAAAGTAAATAAATTTTCGATATATTCTGGTTTTTCCGAATTAGGCGTTTCTGGGCCCGCGTCCGTTTTTGCTTTTTTGATCTTTTTGATGATCGCATCATCAGAATCATTTAAATAAAGCGTTCCCATTGCATTTTCACTTTTACTCATTTTGCCATTGCCATCCAAACTAAGGATTTTGCTCAATGCCGTTTTGAAGTTAAATGCATAAGGTGCTGGAAACAATTCAGTATATCTGTGGTTAAATCTTTCGGCAAAATTTCTCGCCATTTCCAAATGTTGTTCTTGGTCTTTTCCCACGGGTACATATTTGGCGCGATGGATTAAGATGTCGGAAGCCATTAGAACTGGGTAAGTCAGCAAACCCGCGTTGACATTGTCAGGGCTTAATCTTACTTTATCTTTAAATGTGGGTACTTTTTCCAATTCACCTTTGTACGCCAACATGTTTAAATACAAATACAATTCTGCGATTTCTGGTACGTCACTTTGTACATACAATGCTACTTTTTCAGGATCCAAACCGCATGCGATATTTTCTGCTAAAACTCTTTTAATACTTCCTTTAAGTGCTTTTGTATCAGGATGTGTAGTAAGACTGTGCCAATCGGCTACAAAAAAATAACAGTCATATTCATCCTGCATTTTTACGTAATTTTTCATTGCACCGAAATAATTACCCAAATGCAATACCCCAGTTGGCCTAATGCCACTTACAACAATCTCTTTGTTCATACGGGCGAAGATACATATTAAACCGCCGGAACGGAAAGGAAGTTGTTAGGATTTTTTCAAATATTTAAAATAATTAATGTGGATTGTTTGTATAAATAAATAGGTTTCTAATTTGAACTCATTGTCCAATTAGAAACCTTTTACAATTTGAAAACTTTATTTTTAAAAAATCCTTTGAACTATTTCAAACCAAAGCGCAGATGTTGCGAAGGCTATAATAATACTCAAACCAATTATCAAATTGACCAATCGTGTATTCAATTTATATTGTTCGGCTATAATACTTGCTGTTACAAGTGTAGGCATGGCACATTCAAATACGGTGATTTTTGGTATATCTCCTTTCATGTGAAAACAAAGTGCTATGACCAAAACAATAGCTGGTGCGATCAATAATTTGTAAAATTGCGTCATAGCAATTTGAATGATTTGTTTCCTCCAACCATTAAATTTTAGTTGTAATCCTACGGAAAATAGCGCTAATGGTCCAACTGTTGCGGCCAATTTATCAAAAAATTCATAAGCCAATGTTCCTTCTTTTATATTTACAAATCGAGACAATATTAATGCAGCAATACATCCAATAAAAGGAGGGAAGGTGACCAATTTTTTGACGATATATTTCGGAGAAATAACGGCAGTTTTGTTATGCGTTCCTTTTACAGCAGCAATGATTCCCACCGTAGAAAGAAGGATAAACATGGATTGGTCGCAGATGATGGCAATTTTTATTAATGATTCATTGAAAAATGCCATAATCAATGGAAATCCAATAAAAGAAGTATTACTGAATGCACTGGATAATATAAGTGCACTTTCCGAGTGTCTAGTATAGTGTTTTGCCTTACTATAAAATTTCATAAAAATAGTACTGCCAAAATACGTGATAACAGAGCCTAATATCGGGAAAAGCATCTGGTCAGACCACTCAATCTGTGGTATGTATTTTAGAGAAACTGCTGGTAATGCGATATATAATATCCATGTATTTATACCCTTGTGGGCATCAGGGTGTATAGAATTGGTAGCTTTGAAGATCATGCCTGCGATAATACAGACAGCGATCATAATAAAATTAACCATTGTTGAACAATAATTGTATTTGATTCGAATGCAAAGTTATTTCGCCTTTTAAATTCGATATTGTACTTTTTGTTGTTAAAATGGTATTATTGTGAATGGCTTATTTTATGTTGTAATTCACGGTTAATTTTTCAATAATACTCGTGTCAATGGACTCGTCACTATAAACACCATACGCACTGATAAGTGTTCCTTTCATAGTGCCATCATTGGAAGTAATAGCATATAGAATTGAACTATCATCCGGATTGCTTGCACCTTCAAAACGGTAGGTTTCTACAATTTCAAATTGCGAAGGAGCAAGGCAGATTTCATTTTCAACGCATTTTATTTTATCAAATGCAAGATTGAAATCTAAATCAAAACCTCTCGCTTTCAAATCATTTAAAGCATCAACCAAATTGTTGTATTCATGTATAGGCATAACAAGTCATTTTTAATTTACAACAATGAAGGTAAGATTTAGTTTAAAAAAAATGAGAACCAATTGGTTCTCATTTTAAATTTTAATAGGACTATTTTAATATGCTCTTGCAAATAAAACTCTTTGTTTAGAAGGTTTTCCTGTTAGTATACAATTTCCTTCTTCTAATTTGTTATCCAAAGGAATACAACGAATAGTCGCTTTGGATAATTCCTTGATTTTTTCTTCAGTTTCTGGTGTACCATCCCAATGGGCTGCAATAAATCCTGCTTTTGTATCTAGCAAGTTTACAAATTCATCCCAAGTATCTGCATTTGTAATATGCTCTTCGCGATATTTTAAAGAACGACCAAAGAGATTTTTTTGAATTTCTTCTAACAAATCCGCAACCGTATTTGCGATATTTTCCAAAGGATAAGATTGTTTTTCTTTGGTATCTCTACGAGCCACTTCGATTACATTATTTTCCAAATCACGAGCACCTAACGCCATTCTTACAGGTACGCCTTTCTTTTCATATTCTGCAAATTTCCAACCTGGTCTAGCCGTGGCGTCATCGTCAAATTTTACACGAATGCCTAATGCAGTCAATGCAGGAATAATTTCAGTATTTACCTTTTGACTAATAGTTGCTAATTGGTCTTCTCCTTTGAAAATCGGAACGATTACAACTTGAATAGGCGCTATTTTTGGAGGCATCACTAGGCCATCATCGTCTCCATGCGCCATAACAAGTGCACCAATTAGACGCGTACTTACTCCCCAAGAAGTTGCCCATACATAATCTAATTTATTATTATTATCACTAAATTTAACATCGAATGCTTTGGCAAAATTTTGACCTAAAAAGTGAGAAGTTCCAGCTTGTAATGCTTTTCCATCTTGCATTAATGCTTCGATACAAAAAGTCTCTACCGCTCCTGCAAATCTTTCATTGGGACTTTTAATTCCTCTTATGACTGGCAGTGCCATATAATTTTCTACAAAATCAGCATAAACATGAAGCATTTTTTTAGCTTCATCGATCGCTTCTTGTTCGGTTGCATGTGCAGTGTGACCTTCTTGCCACAAAAACTCTGCCGTACGCAAAAATAATCTTGTGCGCATCTCCCAACGAACAACATTTGCCCATTGATTTATCAAAATAGGTAGGTCTCTGTAAGATTGAATCCAACCTTTGTAAGTATTCCAAATAATCGCTTCACTTGTAGGACGTACCACCAATTCTTCTTCTAATTTCGCTTCAGGGTCAACGATTAATTTTCCTTTTTTATCTGGATCAGATTTAAGTCGATAGTGCGTAACGACAGCGCATTCTTTGGCAAATCCTTCCGCATTCGTTTCTTCCGCCTCGAAAAGACTTTTGGGTACAAATAAGGGGAAATAAGCATTTTGATGGCCTGTTTCTTTAAATTTTTTGTCCAAAACGCCTTGCATATTTTCCCAAAGTGCAAATCCATAAGGTTTGATGATCATACAACCACGAACGGCACTATAATCAGCCATTCCACCTTTGATAATCAAGTCGTTATACCATTGAGAATAGTCGATTTCCCTTGAAGTGATTTCCTTGTTCATTAAAATTGAATATGTAAAAATTTATTTTCAAAAACAATTAACGAAACTTTAACATTTTACGTATAGATTTATGTACACTTTGTTTGTAACTATTTCGTTAAAAGCAGGTCAAAAGTAGTAACTTTGTTTAAAGTAAAGAAACTATTAAACATTTTAGATTTTTTGGTGTCTTATAAATATTAAAAAGAAAATTTATGAAAAGGGGTTTAATCTTAACAGGTATTGCAATTGCTGCATTAAGCAGTTGTACTGTTGTTTATCAGAATCCTGCAGCCGGAACTGGAAGCACATATGCCTCCAATGGACAATATAATCGCTCTCAACAGAATTATAACCAATATGGCAATAGCAATGATGTGGTGGTAGATGACGATACAACTGGAGGTGATAATGAGCCATTGATTGATTTCAATAATAATTATTATAACAATGGATATGTTTATAATCCATATTATTATGGATCAGGCTTTTATGCCGGTGATCCTTTTTGGGGAGTAGGGTTATATCCTGGTTGGTCTTACGGTATGGGTTATTCTCCATTTGGTTGGGGGATAGGCATTGGTTATGGTTGGGGTGGCTATTATGGCTGGGGAAGTATGTATTACGGTTGGGGTGGTATGTACGGATGGCCTGGATATTACGGTTGGGGCTCTGGATGGGGCTGGGGCGGCGGCTATTGGGGCGGCGGCGGATACTATTCTCCATATGTAGTTCGTAATGGTTTTGCTAGAGGTAGTCGCGGATTCACTTCTAGAGGAGGCTCGGGTAATAGTTTTGCAAGGGGTAATAATGTTGCAGGTTTCAATAGAGCGGGTGGCAGAAGTTTTAATCGTGGTGGCAATAATTTATTCGTCAGAAATATTTCCTCTAATGCTAGTAATAATCGTCTGATTAGCAACAATGGATTTAATAGATCTTCTCGTATTGTTAACCAAGGTGGAGGGTCGTCATTTAGTCGTTTTAGTAATTCCAATGGTTCATTCACAAGGGCAAGTGGATTTAATAGGAGTTTTAATAATAATTCCGGATCATTTAGTAGAAGTCAACAGTCTTTCTCGAGACCAATGAATCAACAATCTTTCCAAAGGAGTAGTGCACCTTCTTTTAATAGTGGAGGTCGTAGCTTTGGTGGAGGTGGATTCGGTGGCGGTGGTCGTAGTTTTGGCGGCGGCGGTGGATTTGGAGGAGGCCGCGGCGGCGGTGGTGGTAGAAGATAAAATAATTATTGAGATTCTATAAAAAAGAGTGTAATCATTAACATGATTACGCTCTTTTTTTGTAAAATAATTTTATATGACATAAAAATGACAATTTTCTTGCATTTTTATGACAATTGGTTATATTTACATAAAAATTGCGTGTATGAACAATTTCATTAAAAATAAAAGACAAACTGTATTATTGGGTGTCTTTGTGTTTGGTTTGCTAGTTATTACTGCATCTTATAAAAATGCAACACCTCCTGGATTTAAAAATTTAAAAGTTTTACCTACGACGATTAGTAGAGATAGTTTGCATGATTTAATGGAGGGATATAGTGCGGCATTAGGTGTAAAATGTGGCTATTGTCATGCTAAAAGTAGTTCAGATCCTAAAAGGTTGGACTTTGCAAGTGATGATGTTATTCAAAAAACATATGCACGCCATATGATCACAATGACACAAAACATAAATAAAAACGAATTTAATTTTGAAAAATCAAATCGACCAGACACAATAAACATTGTAACTTGTGGAACTTGCCATCGTGGAAATAAAGATCCAGAGGCATTTGTGGCACCTGAAAAAGATTAATATTTAATATTTGAAGTTCACCAAAAAAAGCCATTCAATTAGTATTGAGTGGCTTTTTAATTTTTTAAATCTAATCAATCAGTATATTATCGATTAATCTTACGCCTTCGATCCATGCGGCGATTAAGATAATGGATGGTGTATCTTTTATCCAAATTGGTAAAGACTGTAAATCTTCTTGTTGTGCCAACTCGATATAATCTATTTTTTCAAAACCGTTATTTAAAAGCGTGTCTTCTGCATCCTTTTTTAAAGTTTCAAATGTGTTTTTTGAAATATTTGATTTTATTTTTTCTAATACTCTAATGATCGTTAATGCATGATCTAAATTTTCTTGATTTAATCTTGCATTGCGACTAGAAAGAGCTAGCCCAGCTTGTGATCTTTTTATTGGAAGCATGATCAATTCTGTGTCCAGGTTTTGCAATTGAATCATTTTTTTTAAAACCATTACTTGCTGATAATCCTTTTGTCCCATGAATAGTTTATCAGGAAGAACGATGCGAAGAAGTCTTTCCACGACTTGGCACACACCCTGAAAATGGCCAGGTCGGAATGCGCCTTCCAAGAGGTTTTCAATATTTCCGAGGTCATAATGCGTTTTTAATTCCATGCCGTCGGGGTACATTTCTGCCACACTTGGTAGAAATAAGACATCACAATGATTTTTTTCTAACAATTCAATATCTGCATCTATGGTTATCGGATATTTTTCAAAATCATTTTTATCATTGAATTGTGTTGGATTAACAAATATGCTGCAAATTAGAAAGTCGGATTGTGTTTTCCCAAATTCGATGAGGGATATGTGACCTTCATGTAAAGCTCCCATAGTAGGGACAAAGCCAACGGATTTTCCTTTTTCTTTTTGTATGGAGATATAGTTTTGAATATCCGCAACTTTTTTGAAAATGATCATTTTAATTAATTTAATTGGACCACAATAATACGACAATCTGTATTCCAATGATTTTTCGTACCTTTGCTGCCTGTTTTTAAGGTTTGAATACCAAATAGGTAAAAGAAATGTCTGATACAAAAAAACGTATTTTATTTATAGCTACAGAAATGTCACCATATTTAGAATTGACTGAATATGCTGAGATTATCAACAAATTAGCTATTAAAAGCAACGATTCTGGCTTTGAAGTGAGGTGTATCATGCCTCGATTTGGCATCATAAATGAACGCCGCCACAGATTACATGAAGTTGTTAGATTGTCTGGAATCAATGTCTCTGTCAACGGTGATGATTATCCTCTTCAGATTAAAGTTGCCTCCTTGCCGAATGCAAGATTACAAGTTTATTTTTTAGATAACGAAGATTTTTTCAAAAGAAAATCTTTGTTTCATGATGAAGAAGAAAATTGGTTTGATGACAATGATCTGAGAACTATATTTTTCTGTAAAGGTGCATTGGAAACAGTGAAAAAGTTTGGATGGCCTCCAGATATTATTCATTGTAGTGGATGGATGAGCAGTTTAGTGCCTTTATATTTGAAAACTACGTACAAAAAAGAACCTGTTTTTGCTCACAGTAAAGTAATTTACACTTTAGGTGCTCCAATATTTGAAGAAACATTGGGTGCTGATTTTGTAAAACATGCACATATTTCAGCGGCAATAAAAGCCAAAGATTTGGAGCCATTTAAACCTGCTGACAATCACAGTATGTTGCGTGGTGGTGCTACTCATTCAGATGCCGTTATATTTGGTTCCGATGCTGTAGAAGAGTCTTTAATTACGGAATTTAGTAAAGCTAAAGGCAAAAAATTATTGACCTTCCCAGGATGGGACAGTGATCTAACAGAATATATCAATCTTTACAATGAATTGACAGAAGATTAGAATATTATTTGATTTTTGTAAGATATTTTGTTGTTAATTTACAACCCAAAATATTAAAACAAATTAAGTATTGTTGGACATGTATTTGTTCCGCAATTAAAAAATTCTAAAACAAAATTATGCCTTACTTTTTCACTTCTGAAAGTGTGTCAGAAGGACATCCAGACAAAGTTGCAGATCAGATTTCTGATGCATTAATTGATAATTTTTTAGCTTTTGATAATTCTAGTAAAGTAGCTTGTGAGACTTTGGTTACTACTGGTCAAGTTATTTTGGCCGGAGAGGTAAAATCCAATACTTATTTAGATGTACAAAAAATCGCAAGAGAAGTAATCGCAAAAATTGGTTACACTAGAAGTGAATATATGTTTGATGCAAATAGTTGTGGTATTTTATCCGCAATTCATGAGCAATCTGCGGATATAAACCAAGGTGTTGATAGAAAAACAAAAGAAGAGCAAGGTGCTGGAGACCAAGGTATGATGTTTGGTTACGCTACTAATGAAACGGATAATTATATGCCGCTTGCATTAGATTTGGCGCATACGCTTTTGAAAGAATTGGCAGTTTTGAGAAGAGAAAATAATGAAATCAAGTATTTGCGTCCTGATGCAAAAAGTCAAGTGACATTAGAATACAATGATGACAACAAACCTTCTCGTATTGATACGATTGTAATCTCTACACAGCATGATGATTTTGATGCGAATGATGATGCAATGTTGGAAAAAATCAAAAATGATATCATTAATATTCTTGTTCCAAGAGTTAAAGAAAAATATCCAAAATATACCGCTCTGTTCAACGACAATATTAAATACCATATCAACCCAACAGGTAAATTTGTAATCGGTGGACCACACGGAGATACAGGTCTAACTGGTAGAAAAATTATCGTAGATACTTACGGTGGTAAAGGTGCTCATGGTGGTGGTGCATTTAGTGGAAAAGATCCAAGTAAAGTAGATCGGTCTGCGGCTTATGCAACACGTCATATTGCTAAAAACTTAGTTGCTGCGGGTATTGCTGACGAAGTTTTGGTACAAGTTTCTTATGCTATCGGTGTTGCAGAACCAACGGGTATTTATGTAAATACTTACGGTACATGCAAAGTGAACAAAACTGATGGTGAAATTGCTCAATTGGTAGGTCAGATATTTGACATGCGTCCTTACTTTATAGAAGAACGTTTGAAATTAAGAAATCCGATCTATAGTGAAACAGCAGCTTACGGTCACATGGGTAGAGATTCAGAAAGTGTAACAAAAACATTCGAAGCTCCAGACGGAACTAAGATTTCTAAAGATGTAGAATTATTTACTTGGGAAAAGCTCGATTATGTCGATAAAATCAAAGAAGCTTTTGCTAAATAAATAATTAAAAAATTAAATATTCTTTAGACCTCCTGATTATCAGGAGGTCTTTTATTTTAGTAATTTTATATCAGATTGAAAAGGCAGGATTTATGCAAAATATAGAACCATTTTACAATTGGCGACATTTGTACACAGCAGAAGAGGATGAGCGTTCCCCATTTTTTGGAAGGATTTATAGCGAATTTGAATATTCACAAACGGTTTACAATTACTATATCCATCCGCAATGGGATGAGTTTGGAAGTAAGACTTTGTATTTGAAAATATTATTCATCGATTATGATCAAGGCTTTACGATTATTGAATTGATAGGAGAGTGGAATGATGCGATTGAAGATGATATAATGACATTGAAAAGAGAATTGATTGACAATATGTTACATCATGGTATTTTTCATTTCATTTTAATTGGAGAAAATGTTTTCAATTATCATAGTGGAGATCTTGATTATTATGAAGAATGGTATGAGGAAGTTGCTGAGGAGAATGGTTGGATTGTGCTTTTGAATATGTCGGAAGCCGCATTGCAAGACTTTAAAAAACGCAAGGTTCAATATTATATCGAGTTGATGGATATTGATAACTGGCGTATTTATAAACCCGAACATTTATTTCAATTGATTAATGATAAAATAAATAGCCGATTGAATGAATAATTTCTAACCTCCCAAACGAACTGCTTATGACTGAAAAACTCCTACAATTTATCTGGCAACATCAATTTTATAATTTTATAAATCTCAAAACAATTGATGACGAGCCGTTGACTATTATAAAAAGAGGTAGTTTAAATGATAATCAAGGGCCTGATTTTATAAATGCAAAAATTCAAATTTCTGACACTTTATTTGTCGGAAATATTGAATTGCATATTCATACTTCCGATTGGGAAAAACATCGTCATAGTCAAGATGAAAATTATAGTAATGTGATTTTGCATGTTGTGTGGATGATAGATAAAAACATTTATTTGCCTTTTCCTACATTAGAATTACAGCCTTTGGTTTCCATGCATTTATTGGCAAAATATGAAAATTTAATGCTTGCAAATGCTTCCAATATTTCTTGCGAAAATTATTGGCATCAAATAGAATTATTTACTTGGGAAAATTGGTTAGAACGATTGACATTCGAAAGATTAGAATATAAATACGAGCATATTATATCCAAATTGTCGCAATACAATAACGATTGGGCAGAAATCTTTTGGCATGCTATTGCATATAATTTTGGATTAAAAGTAAATGCGGAAGCATTTGAATTACTTGCAATTTCACTACCTAATAAGATTCTTTCCCATTTACGAAACAATATCAAATCTGTAGAAGCTCTTTTATTTGGACAGGTAAATATGCTTCAATCTTTAGAAAATGATGATAATCAATTGCAATTATTTCAAGAGTATTCGTATTTAAAAAAGAAATATAATTTAACTCCAGTTCATATAAATATCCAATTATTACGGATGCGTCCAACAAATTTTCCAACTTTAAGATTGGCGCAATTGGCAGACTTGATCGTCAAACAAACCTTTCTATTTTCTAAAATTTTAGAGGCAAATACAGTAAAAGATGTATATAAATTATTTGACGTGGAAGCTTCCAATTATTGGAACAATCATTTCGTATTTGGAAAGATATCCGAACAAGTAAGTTCTAAAAAATTAGGACGAGGTATGAAGGATAATATTGTCATAAATACTGTTATTCCTTTTGTATTTAGTTATGGAAAATTTATGGGAATTGATGCTTATACAACAAAAGCTTTAGATTGGTTGGCAGTAATTTCTGCGGAAAAAAATCAAATTACTGCGCACTGGAATAATTTGCCATTTAAATTGAATATAAATGCGGGTAATTCGCAATCGCTCATTCATTTATACAAAAACTATTGTATTCCAAAAAAATGTCTTTCTTGTGCAATTGGATTACAAGTTTTGAAAAAGTAAAAGGTAATCGATCGTGATGACCTTTTACTTTTAGTCTATTTATTGAAGTTGACTCAATAATTTGGCATGTTCTAGATATAATGGAGTGACATCTTTTATCGTCAATCCAACAATATCAAAATGATCATACCCATTAAATAATTCTGCATACCAAGTTCCTTTCTCTATGGACATATTTGGAGTATAGTCAACCGTTTTACTACCAATAGGTCCGCGCATACTGTATGTATTTGCTAAGCCATCATTTGCCCACCATTTTTTATCAATGATAACTCCTGCATTTGCACTCGCATTTGAGTTTGTGTAATTTCCAACACCTGGAGGTAATGGCCATGCGTATGGATATACCAAAGGAATACATGGAGCAAACATAGTCAGTTTAGGATATTCCCAACCAGTAAGTATACCTGTATTGGTTGCTTTGGTACAAAGTGCAAAATAATAAACGTCTGGAGAGGTTGTTGCGAATTCGTTTAACTCCATGGCTCCTTTAATACTTAGATCATAAGCTCCCTCATCTTGTGACGCCCATAATTTGCTTTGTCCGATTTTATTTACATAGGAGAGAAACGATTCATTAGGATCTCTATTCATACCCCATTGTTCTATATCAAAATTGTATAATACCTTATCAATACCAGTAGTATTGGAAAGATTTGCTAGGGAAATAGCAACATCTTTTACTAATTTAACAATCCCTGTTCCTAGTGTGTTTTCTAGTGATGTTCCACTGTTTGGCGTAGAAATAGTTGTAATACTTTTCACCCAACCTTTTCTATTGCCATCAAAAATCGGAGCATGTCCATCAATGGATCGTTCTATCACGCTACCTTTTTCTAATAATCCCAATAAATACCTTATTGTTTGTCCACCCATGCTATGACCAATAAGGTGTATTGGATGGTTTTTATCCCATTCAGGATATAATCCTGGATAAGTTTTTCCCACTTTTTGTAAATGACCAAATTTATCAGAATGCGCTTTTCCATAATCGACACTTCCTCCTTTAATTTGGTAAAATAATTCGATCGCTCTATCATAATTACTACTAATAGGACCTACATTAGATGTATAAGTTGGATAGCCATTAGACTTTAGTATTTCTTGTAAGTCTTTAAAACCTCCTCCCCAATATTTCAATCCAAGGAGTTCTTCTCTTCCAAATCCGAATAATCCTTGTGTAAATACTATTGGAATTTTGGTTCCGTTTGCAGCAACTGTACTTGCTTTGTTGACAACTGCGAAAGAAGATGCACTATAGGCTCTTAAGCTGGTTGTTGGATCAACTTTCACAGCTTCTTTTTGTTCTGTGGATGCAGTTGTGGTAGAAAATTTTTCTTCTATGATTTCTTTTTTTTGACAGGAAAATGAAAATCCTAAAAGAGTACAGATTCCCATAAATTGCGTATAACGCAGGATGGATTTTTTCATATAGCTAAACATTTATTGTTTCAAAAGTTCTAGATAATTTGAAATTAAACTGTCTGGCGAATTGGGTATTTATAGCAATCGTTATTTTGGCGAATTTTTCAATTCTAAGCTAAAAATATTCAATTAAAATATATATGAAAAAAAAATATTTGTTTTTTTAGGTGAAATGTAAATTTATTTGACTTAGATTAAATAAAGGTCGAACTAACAAGTTTTATACAAAAAATTAGTATAAAAAATCCCGAAGTGTTCAACTTCGGGATTTTTATTAAAAAGTAAAATCTCCATTATTTACCTAAAACATAGGAGAATATCAATGGCGCAACGATCGTCGCATCACTTTCTACTACGTATGATGGCGTTTCTTTGGCTAATTTTCCCCAAGTGATTTTCTCATTAGGAACGGCTCCAGAATAAGAACCGTAAGAGGTTGTAGAGTCAGAGATTTGGCAGAAATAAGCCCATAATGGTGTATTTTCCCATTCCAAATCTTGTTCCATCATCGGAACTACACAAATAGGAAAATCTCCACTGATACCACCACCAATTTGGAAGAAACCTAAACCTTGAGGACCAGAAGATAAATCTTTGTATTGATCCACCAAATAAGTCATGTATTCGATACCTGTTTTAACTGTATGTGGATGCAGTTCACCTTTGATTACATAGCTTGCGAAGATATTACCGGTGGTACTATCTTCCCATCCTGGACATACGATTGGAATATTTTTCTCCGCTGCGGCCAACATCCAACTATCTTTTGGATCAATTTCATAGTATTGTTCCAATTCTCCACTTAACAAAATTTTATATAAAAATTCGTGTGGAAAATAGCGTTCGCCTTTTTCTTCAGCAGTTTTCCATACATTATGCAAATGTTTTTGCAAACGACGGAATGCTTCTTCTTCCGGAATACAAGTATCTGTTACGCGGTTAAAATGATGTTTGATTAAATCTTCTTCATCTTCCCCATTGAAATAACGATACCCAGGAACTCTTTTATAATGAGAATGAGCAACCAAGTTCATCACATCTTCTTCCAAGTTAGCACCTGTACAAGAGATAATATGAATTTTATCTTGGCGAATCATTTCTGCTAATGAAATACCTAACTCGGCAGTACTCATCGCTCCACCAAGGGAAACAAGCATCTTGCCGCCTTCGTCTAATAATTTTACATAACCTTGTGCAGCATCCACTAACGCTGCAGAATTGAAATGTCTATAATGATGCTCAATAAATTGAGAAATAGGTCCTTTTGTTGACATTTTATCTTATAAATTTTTAGAATGCAAAAGTAATATTTTAAAGTAAAATAGAACCGAAAGTTTGTTAATAAACCATGAAACCATTAGTTTATTTATCTAAATCTGCGGGGATTTCTTTCAAAATGTGCAACAAGAAATCATAAAAACGTTGCACGGATGAAATTTGCACTCTCTCATCTGGACTGTGTGGCGACAACAAATTAGGTCCGAAAGAAATCATCTGCATGCCTTCAAATTTTGCACCTAAAAGACCACATTCCAATCCTGCATGACATGCTTGTACTTGTGGTTCATTTTGGAAGACTTCTTTATATGTTTTTTCCATAAAATGAACCAATGGAGAATTCGGATTGGGCTCCCAACCCGGATAATCTCCAGATAAAGAAACGGTCGCACCGATATTTTCAAAATTGGATTGAATCGCATTGACGATATCGTATTTGGTAGATTCTACTCCGCTACGCAAAAGAGATTCTGTATGGAAATTTCCATCCTTTACAATAACGCGCGCCAAGTTGGAAGAAGTCTCAACAAATCCTTCTATTTCTGGACTCATACGATACACTCCGTTTGGATCAGCGTAAATAGATTGGAGTATTTTTTTCAAATCCTCTGGTGCAACGGCTTTTACATTGTCTATTTGAGTGGATTCGACGACTATTGTCAATGATTTTTCAACTGCTTTAAATTCATTTTGAATTGTTGTCAAAAAGCTAGTAATTTCAGTTTTAAAAGCGTTTACATCATTGCATTTAACGGCAACTGTAGAAATTGATTCACGAGGAATTGCATTACGCAAACTACCGCCATTTATTTCCACTAACTGAAAAGGAATTTTTTTCCATAGTTGAAATAATAAGCGATTCATTAACTTATTGGCATTGGCACGACCAAGATTGATCTCCGCACCACTATGACCACCTTTTAAACCTTTTACATTTATTTGAAAAAATTGGCTTTCTGGTAAAATGTTTTCTTGTTGATAAGCATATTCTGTAGTTAAATCAATACCTCCTGCGCAACCCACTGTCAATTCTCGTTCGTCCTCTGTATCTAAATTCAACAAAATTTTTCCTTGCAAAATGCTAGAATCAATTTGCATCGCTCCTGTCATACCTGTTTCTTCATCCACAGTAATCAATGCTTCAATTGCAGGATGCGCAATATCTTTACTAGATAAAATGGACATAATCGCAGCGACTCCGATACCATTATCGGCGCCCAAAGTCGTTCCATGAGCCTTAACCCAATCTCCATCAACATACATTTTGATACCTTCTTTATCAAAGTCAAAAACTGTATCGTTGTTTTTTTGATGGACCATATCCATGTGACCTTGCAACACAACTGTTGGACGATCTTCAAAACCAGTAGTTGCAGTTTTTTTGATAACGACATTTCCGATGGCGTCGTGTGTCGTTTTTAGTCCCAAGCTATTGCCAAAATCAAGTAAAAACTGACGAACTCTTTCCTCTTTTTTAGATGGTCTTGGTACTGCATTTAAATCCGAAAAATGATTCCATAATACTTTTGGCGCTAATTCTCTTACTTCCATTTTTTAATTCTTTTATTTCATTAAGCAATAACCAGTTATACATAAAAAAAGGTTGCCAAATTTAGGCAACCTTTTTAATTTATGCGGTATAAATATTAATATAACGCTTTAGAATCTGTAACGCGAATCAATTTTGCATTTACAAATTCATAAATTCCAGCAGGAGATTGTTCACGACCATATCCAGAGTTTTTAGTTCCTCCGAATGGTAATTCTGGTGCGATACCAGTTACGTGATTGATATAAACCATACCTGTATCGATTTGACGAGCAATTTCCACTGCTTTATCTGTATCTTTTCCGAATACAGAACCACCTAAGCCAAATTCTGTCGCATTAGCAATTTCAATTGCTTCATCAACATTTTTATAAGTATGCAACATATAAACTGGTCCAAATATTTCTTCAAAATAGGCATCCATTTTTGGAGTAATATCTGTGATTAATGTTGGTTCTAAGAATGCTCCCGCACGATCTATTCTATGACCGCCGATTACAACATTTGCACCTTGCTCAGCTGCTTTTGCAACTTGTGCAGCAACATCTTCAGCAGCTTTTTCACTACTTAATGGAGCTACATCGGTGTCGGCTTCTAATGGATCACCCACTTTCAAAGTTCCAAAGATGGCTTTAACTTTATCCAAAAATTCAGCTTTTTTACTTTCAGGTAAAATTACACGCTTTGGAGATACACATACTTGACCTGCATTCCACATACGACCATAAACTGTTGTTTTCGCAGCATCATCCAAATCTGCATCTTCCATAATAATAAATGGATCACTACCGCCTAATTCTAAAGTAGATTTTTTAACTTTAGAACCAGCTGCAGATGCAATACTTGCGCCTGCTGGTTCACTACCAGTCAATGAAACTGCAGCAATACGAGGATCTGCTACTAATCTTTCAACATCTCTACCTGGAATAAACAAATTGGTATAAACGCCTTTTGGTGCTCCAGCTTCTAAGAAAATATCTTCCATGATTTGCGCACATTGAGGTACGTTTGATGCATGCTTCAATACCATTGTGTTCCCAGCCATAATATTAGGCGCCGCAGAACGGGTAATTTGATAGAATGGGAAGTTCCAAGGTTGTACACTTAACAATACACCAATTGGTTCATAAGCTAAGAATGCTTTTCCATGAGCAGTGTCTAATGGATGATCTGCTAAAAATTTAGCACCATTATCTGCATAATAATCAAATATGTTGGCACATAATTCTACTTCGTAAATACTTTCTTTAAGTAATTTACCCATTTCTAAGGTAGCTAATTTACCTAATTCTTCTTTTTTAGTGCGAAGAATACTTGCTACTTTATGTAATACTTGGGCGCGTTTTTCAAAAGAGGTCTTTTTCCATGATTTAAAGGCCTGGTCTGCACGTCCGATAATTTGGTCCACTTGTTCATTACTCATTACGTCAAATTCTTTGACGGTTTCGTTGTTGAATGGATTTACTGTCTTAATAGAGGATGCTTTTTTTACTACTGTTGACATAATTAATCGGTTTTTTAATTAGATGTATATAAGACAATTTAAACGAAGGTTAGTTTATACACCAAGGTAAACATTCTGTTAAATTATTCTTGCTTAATAGTGATGCAACAAATATTCCTATAAAATAATAGTGGACAAATTGTCCACTATTTAGATAAATTGGCAGACTTGCTGACTAATTGTTATAATTTGATGTTAATTGCAGCCATATAGTTGGTTCCCGCCATAGGGAAATAATAATTATCGTTGGAAAGTGTACCATTATAGACAGAGGGGTAGGCTGCTCCATTGGAATTATATTTTCTATTGAAAACATTTATCACCATTCCATTAATTGTCCATTCTTTAAATATGAAATTATGGATAGTGTAAATTAAACGAATGTCTTGATTATAGTAACTACTTATTGCTCTTGTATCATCTTGCGTATTGTCTAGATATTGTTTGCCTACATATTTACTTATGAAGCTTAATTCTACATTTTTTACCGGTAAAATATTGATACTTCCAGCGCTTACGATGGATGGAGAGAACGAAATATCTTTATTATGATATTCTTGTGAAGTCGTCCCAATCTGATTCCAGTCAGCATCATAAGCAACATAATAACCAGTAAATTTTTTAATTTTATTTTTGCTTAATGTAAGATTTGCAGTAGTATTTATCCAATTGGAGATCTGGTAACTTCCCTGCAATTCAACACCTGCGCGATAACTGTTGGGGACATTTACTCTTACCGTTGAGCCAACATCATTCAATGCCCCTGTTTGTACTAATTGATTTTTATAAAGCATATAGTAAAAAGTTACTCCCCAACTATATTTTTTATCGGTTTTCGTTGTGCCTAATTCAAAATCGTTCAAGGTTTCTTTAGTTGGTTGGTTATCTAAATTTGCTTCAAAGTCACTTCTGTTGGGTTCTTTATTTGCCAAAGCGTAACTAAAATAAGCATTGTAACCATTTTTAGTAAAACTAACACCAGCTTTGGGATTAAGAAAATTAAAAGTTCTTTTTATAGTATCTAAAGGTGTGTTTTCTGGTGTATCTTCAAATCCTTCCATATTGTATTTGACATGACGATATTGCACATCGGCAAAAAGATTCCAAAAACTATTCATTCTATGCAACCATTTTAAATACACATTTTGATCGCTTTTCCATGCTGGATAATTATAGTATTGGTCGTCATAAGGGATATTGCCATTTTGACTCCAGATGATGTTGCCATAATGTTTGCCATCATATTTTGTCCAGCTACCACCAAAGGTTACATCTTCATTTTTCTTGTTGTATTGCAAAGAAAATGTCTGTCCATAGAAATAATTATCCAAATAACGTTGTCTAATTAAATCAGTATTTTTTATAGTATCGCCTACGACAGGTACATAATTAGGTAAACTATAATCGGCGTAACTAGCATCTTGTTTATACTCTTCATAGTAACCTTTACCTCTTGTCAAAAATGTCGCAATATTTAAATTAAGATTATTGGAAAACTTGTGGTTAAAAAACAATTGATAATGCGTTTGAGTATAATAATCATTTTGGTTTTTATAGTACATTGGGTTACCATTTTTATCCAAGCCCATATAACCGACAGAATTATATCTACGATTGCCCGCAAGAATAGAATCCTCTGGTACGCCGTTCCATGCTTGGTAAGTACGCTCTTTTCCTGTAATAAAATTAAATCTGATGGACGTTTTTTCACTTACATAACCAGTTGATAACATCATGGATTGTAGATTAGATTTTGCTCTATCTATATAACCATCGCTTTTGATATTGCTTAATCGCATATCAACATAAAAATGATTATTAAGCAATCCTGAACCAGCGGCAACTGTATTTTTCCAAGAATTAAAAGAGCCAAAGGAGTTATTTATTTCGCCGTAAGCTTTTTCTCTAATTTCATTTGTACTAAGATTTATAGTTGCTCCAAAAGCGCCAGATCCGTTGGTGGATGTGCCGACCCCGCGTTGTATCTGTATGGAATTTGTTGAGGATAATACGTCGGGAATATCTACAAAATAAGAGCCTTGACTCTCTGCATCATTATAGGGAATGCCATTGATGGTAATATTGGTACGACTAGGATCGCTACCTCTGATGCTAATACTTGTATAGCCTATACCATTGCCAGCATCCGAAGTAACTACAACAGAGGGTGTCTGATTTAGCGCAAAGGGTAAATCTCTTCCATAGTTTACTTTTGCGATGTCAGCCGCATTCAGATTAGTTTTGGTAAATGGCGCTTTATCAGATGCACGTATGGCTTTGACTTCCAATGGCTCAAGTAAATATTTATTGTCATTTAGGGTAAAATCAAGCACTATATTTTGTGTAGAAATATGTACAATTTTTTCTACGCTTATTTTTCCAACAGAACTGACTTTAATTTTCACATCTGTATTTTCGGGTAAATGACTAAAACGATAAATACCTGAGTCGTTGGTATTTTGTTGGTTGTTTTTTATAGTCAAACCTGAAATAGTAACTGTCGCACCAGCTAGGTTTTGAGACGTGTCTGATACTTTTCCACTCAATTGAATCTGTGCGTGGGAACAAATAACCATTGAAAAAATCAATGCCAATGTTCCAATAATTTTTTGTTTCATTTTTTTAAATAAACATTATGAATTAATGGAACAGGATGTAAAATGCTTTGGTAGGCAGAGTATATTCTTTTTTTTAAAAAAAAGATTCTAGAAGCCTTCCCTTCGCAGGAATTACCCTGTTCAGGTTCTACGGGTATTATCTCAGCCAATATCATCAGCACCCCGAGGAAACTCTGCCACAAATGTATTGTTAAAATGTATAAATGAAAAATTGAATTTTATAAAAACGAAAAGGACGATACTAAGAATAGTATCGCCCCTTCCTTTAATCTCAAATTAAAACCCTAGTTCCATCCGCCACCTAAGGCCTGATAGATATTTACGATGGCCTTTTTCTGTGCCACTTGAGTCTCGATCAAATCAAATTTAGATTCCAAAGCATCTCTTTGTGTCAATAACACTTCCATGTAATCTGCTTTAGTAGATTTGAATAAGTCATTAGAAATCTGAATAGATTGACTTAATGCATCCACTTGTTTAGATTGGAAAGAGTATGTGCCTTCTAAATTTTTGATTTTTGCTAATTGATTTAATACTTCAGTAAACGCGTTTAAAACTGTTTTTTCATAGTTGTAAACGGCTTCGATTTGTTCCGCATTGGCATTTTTATATTCTGCTTTAATCGCATTTTTATTTACCAATGGTCCAATCAAATCACCAGCAAGAGAATATACTAATGATTTAGGCGTATTGAACAAAAATTGAGGACTGAACGCATCATAGCCAACAGCTGCGGAGATATCCAATGATGGATAGAATCTAGCTTTAGCAACTTTTACATTCAACTTCGCCGCAGCCAAATTATACTCAGCTTGTCTAATATCTGGACGATTATCCAACAATTGAGATGGAATACCTACATGAATCTGTGAAGGCAAAGAATCTGCAAATGTTTTGTCATCTCTTTCGATTTTACGAGGATAACGACCACATAAGAAATTGATTCTGTTTTCAGTCTCTGTAATATGTTGTTGGATATCGTATTGCAAACTTTGCGTTTTAGAAACTTCCGCTTGGAATCTTCTAACTGCTAATTCAGTAACTCTTGTTGCCGCTTTTTCATATTTCATAATTTCCAAGGCATTGCTTTGGATTTTGATATTTTGCTGTAAGATATCCAACTGGTTATCGTACGCTAATAATTCGTAATATGAATTAGCTATTTCTGCAATAAGATTGGTAACTAAAAAGTTTTTACCTTCTACTGTTGCCAAATATTTTTGAATCGCTGCATCTTTGGCATTGTGCAATTTTTTCCAAATATCCACTTCCCAAGTTGCTTGTGCTCCCAAACCTAAATTAGTCATTGGGTCTGGCATTTTGTGACCATCTCTGATATCGATATTGTCTTCCAATGCACCAATATTAGTGTAACGTCCAACTTTGTCAACATCTGCACCAGCACCAAGATTTACAAAAGGAAGGTATTCCCCTTTTCTAGCTTGGATATCATTTTGCGCCATTTCAATCTCTTGGAGTGTCATGTTCAACTCCTGATTATTTTTTAGCGCGGTATCAATTAAAGTCCTTAAGTAAGGATCAGTGAAATATTCATTCCATTTCACTTTAGCGATAGTTTGGGTATCAGCAGGCAGTGAATCATTGAAATTCACTGGCACTGCTTTGTTTTCCGTTTTTGTAGCTACAGTGGGTACTTTACATGCCATGTAAGCTACTGGAATACAAACCAAACCCAAATATTTGAATATATTTTTTCTAGTCATTGTGTTCGATTTCTTCTGTTAATGGTTCGTCTTCTTCATCTTTCAACATCTTACGTTTGGATGCTATCGTACCGAAAATGTAATACAAGCCTGGAATAATAATAACTCCAAATAAAGTACCGATAAACATACCTCCCGCAGCTGCTGCACCGATTGTACGGTTACTGATCGCACCAGGACCATGTGAGAATAATAATGGGATCATACCTGCGACGAAGGCAAATGAAGTCATTAAGATTGGTCTGAAACGGACTTTAGCACCTTCTACAGCTGCTTGGTAGATCGTCATACCATCTTTATGTTTTTGCATCGCAAATTCCACAATCAACACCGCATTTTTACCTAGCAAACCTACCAGCATGACCAAACCGACTTGCGTATATACGTCATTGGACAATCCAAATAGTTTTACTAAAAGGAACGCACCAAATATACCCATTGGTAAAGAGAAGATAACGGATAGCGGTATGATGAAACTTTCGTACTGAGAACAAAGAACTAAATATACGAATACCAATACGACTAAGAAAATAACCACAGCTTCGTTACCACGAGCAGCCTCATCAAATGTGATACCTTCCCATGCTATATCATAACCTCTTGGTAATACTTGTTTGGCTGTTTCTTGAATTGCTTTTACTGCCTCACCTGTACTATAACCAGCAGCGGGTTCCCCTTTAATCGCAGAAGATGGATACATGTTATAACGAGTAACCTCATTCATACCATGGGTTTTGGTCATGGTCATAAAAGCGGAATAAGGAACCTCTTCACCTCGGTCATTTTTTACATACAATTTCAAGATGTCCTCAGGAAGTGCTCTATATTGAGGAAGTGCTTGTACATATGCTTTATAGAAAGTATTGAATCTGATAAAACCAAGTTCATAAGTACTACCTACAAGTATACCCAAATTGTTCATAGCATTTTCAATAGAAACGCCTTTTTGCATTGCGATTTTATTGTCAATCTTTAATTCATATTGAGGATAGTTATCTGTAAAGAAGGTAAATAAACCAGCAAGCTCTTTTCTTTTTTTCAAAGCTGCCATAAAATCATTATTTACTTCTCCTAATGCATGATAATCACCTGTATTTGTTTTATCAATTAAACGCATTGAGAAACCACCAGAAGTACCATAACCAGGAACCGCAGGAGGTCCGAAGAACTCGATATTTGCAGGAATATCTTTTGTTTTTTCTTTCAATTGCGCTATAATATCATTGACATCACCTTTTCTTTCTTCCCAATCATCCAAAGTGATCAAACATGTACCAGCATTGGAACCTCTACCTTCTGTTAAGATTTCATAACCTGCAAGTGCAGTTACAGAACTAACACCTTTAATTTGTTTCGCAATTTTTTGTACTTCTTCAGAGACTGAATTGGTTTTTTCTAGTGTAGATCCAGGAGGCGTTTGGATGATGGCGTACACCATACCTTGGTCTTCATTTGGAATGAAGCCTGCAGGTAATACCTTATTGATACCAACAATGCCAAATGCAAATGCGATCAAAATAGCGAAAGTGACCAATCTTCTATTTACCACTTTTTTCAATAAGTTGGTATAGCGCCCAGTTAATCTTTCAAATGCGTTATTGAACTTATCAATGAACCAAGTAATCGGCGTCTTTCTTTTTGGTTTGCCATGATTATTTTTCAAGATCATAGCACACAATACAGGTGTCAATGTCAATGCCACAAAACCAGAAATGACAATTGATGCAGCCATTGTGATGGCAAATTGTCTAAAGAACACTCCAACTGGACCTGACATAAATGCAATCGGTACAAATACGGATGTCATCAACAAAGTAATTGCAATAACGGCGCCACTGATCTCCCTCACTACTTCACCCACAGCTTTATAAGGCGATAGATGTTTTTCTTCCATTTTGGCGTGCGTTGCCTCCACAACCACAATCGCATCATCCACAACGACCCCTATGGCCAGTACGAGTGCAAACAATGTGATCATATTTAAGGACATCCCAAATAATTGCATGAAGATAAATGCACCAATCAAGGATACAGGTACCGCAATAATTGGAATCAATGTAGATCTCCAGTCTCCTAAGAAAATGAAAACCACAAAAGCCACCAATACAAACGCTTCACCTAATGTATGTACAACTTTGTGTATAGATGCATGTAGGAAGTTTGATACGTCATAACTGATTTGATAATCCATTCCTGGAGGGAAGGATTCTTTTTTAATTTCTTCCAATTGTTTTTTTACGGCTGTAATTACCTCACTCGCATTACTACCATAGTTTTGTTTAAGGGTAATGGATGCGGAAGGGTGACCGTCCATATTGGAATAGACATCATAAAATTCACTACCTAAATTTACCTTTGCAATATCTTTTAGTCTTAAAATCTCTCCATTGGGATTAGACCTAATAATGATATTCTCATATTGCTCAGGCTTATTGTACCTATCTTGATAAGTAAGCGTGTATTCTATGGACTGTGATCTTTGCCCCGTACTTTGTCCTAATCTACCTGGTGTACCGATAATACTCTGATCTGCCATAGCTTTCATCACTTCATCAGTGGACACATTGTAAGCTCGCATACGATCTGGATCTAACCATACACGCATTGCATAGATACGACCACCTAAGATAGTTGCACTACCCACACCATTAATACGTTGTATCTGAGGTATGATATTTACATTAGCAAAGTTGTATAAGAATTTTTGATCCGCATGAGGGTCTTTACTGTATACGTTTACATACATCAACATGTTAGGAGATGTATATGTTACAATTAGACCTTCACGTTGTACAAGTTCAGGTAGACGGTTAGTCACCTGTTCAATACGTGTTTTTACATTGACCATGTTTAAGTTAGGGTCAGTACCTAAGTTAAAATAGATCTGTATGGTAGCCTCACCCGCACTGGTGGCATCTGAGGTCATATATTTCATATTAGGAACACCATTGATTGCTTTTTCCATTGGGATCAATACGGAGTTCTCTAATACTCTCGCACTAGATCCAGGAAAGGCAATATTTACCACTACCACAGGTGGCGCAATATCAGGAAACTGCGCAGTAGGTAGGGTCTCGATAGCCAGCACACCCATAAATACAATCACAATGGATAGTACTATGGCCATGACCGGCCTTTTAAGAAATTTTTCAAACATATCTTTGGAATGTTAATTTAATGTTGAATAAATACTACTCAGTAGGAAGATTCAATTTGGAAATAACCTTGCGTGCATCTTCAAAATTGTACTGAATCTTATCTTGATCCTGTACTTTACGTTGACCTTCCAAAAGGATTTTTTCATCTCCCTTTAAGCCACTACCTACTACGTATAAATCTGGTAATTCAGCACTTGTAGTAATCAATGTTAGGTGTACTTTATTTTGAGCATCGACAACATAGACATATTTTTTATCCATGATTTCAAATGTTGCTCTTTGTGGTATGATTACTCCATTGTGTACTGGTTGACTTACCATTACATTACCAGTTTCGCCATTTCTCAACAAACCTTCTGGATTAGGAAAGGTTGCTCTGAATGCGATATTACCAGTTTCGTTATCGAAATCAGCTTCG
Source organism: Rhizosphaericola mali (assembly GCF_004337365.2). GTDB lineage: Bacteria > Bacteroidota > Bacteroidia > Chitinophagales > Chitinophagaceae > Rhizosphaericola > Rhizosphaericola mali. Next base: position 1,012,449 of record NZ_CP044016.1, read on the forward strand.
ATCGTTTTTACGATACCAGGATGATCAAAGATTTGTTGATTGGCCATTTGAAGTTTTACATTCATGACGCTATCACGATTTTTCTCTGCTTCTTTGAAATCTAGGTATTGTGCTTCTGGTACGTTGAAGTATACCCACATTTGACTGTTGTCAGATAATGTTGTAAGTAAATCTCCATCGTCTACCAAGCTTCCTAATTTCATCAATAAATGGTCAACGATACCATCGTAAGGTGCGCGGATTTCTGTAAAGCCTAAGTGTGTATTGGCTAATGCGAGTTCTGCATTTGCTTGACTCAATTTAGCTTTAGCCATTGCTAGTTCGTTCGGCGCCACGATATTTTTATCAGACAATGATTGTGTATTTTGAACTTCGATACGTGCTGCTTGTGCTTCTGCTGCCGCTTTGTCACGTTCAGCATTATACAATTTAGGCATAATGCGGAATAACAATTCGCCTTTGTGAACTTTTTGACCTTCGTCTACGAATATTTTTTCTAAATAACCGCGCTCTTGAGAGCGAATTTCAATATGTCGGATTGATTTGATCTGGCATACATACGGTTGAATAATTGTTGTATCCATCACTATTGGGGTAGATACAAGTAGCTTTCCAGTTTCTTCTTTTGCTTCTTCCTTTTGTTTGCAGCTTGTAAAGCATATGAATGCAAACAAACTCATGGAAATAAAAATTCCTTTCATAAAAATGTACCAGGATTTTAACGATGTGATTAATTTGAGAATAAAAGTTTACGTTGTGTCGGTGATAGGATAACGAGTGATTCTGTCCCGTACACAATAAGTTTATTTAGTTATTGGTATAAATATTAAAATCAAATTTTTAAAACGTGAATGAATAAATATTTTATCTGAGCTTTTTGGGATAAATGGTAGCATGGTGGTAATAACACCGCGTTCAATGAGTGAAATGCGTATTTGTTGCCTTGATTGTTGGTAATCATGGACAAGAATGCAAAAGTGGATTTTGTTCTAGAAACGTTGTTTTGTACGAAATCATCTTCGTCATCATCCGATTCTGTCTGCGCTAATTTGGTATAATTTTTATAATGTGCACATTTTTTCAAAACGGTTAAATTGTTGAAAAAATAGACGTCTACTATGCTAGGATTGTTAGAAGAAAAATTATCTAATTTATTTGAATAAATATTGCTTTTTATCTCAGATTTGGCGTGAAAAGCATTTGCTTCATTCCAAATCAGCAGGATAAAAAGACAACTTATTATACTAATTAAAAATTTTTTCATTCTCTTTTGTAAGCCAGTTTTAGTATTGTTTTTAATATAAGTGCATGATTATCAATGCAATGTATTTTCAGTCGAAATTTACTAAAACCTTGACCTATGATTTGGACTAAAAACCAATGAAAAAGTTTAAATCTTGTTTAATAAAATGTCTAATTAATAGATGAATCAATTAGTAAAAATTAAACGAATGCATGTTTTTTTGAATATTTAAGTATGTAAAGATATTTCTAATTGAAAAAGCCTTGGATCGCTCCAAGGCTTATCATTTATTTCCAAACGTCTTTTGCGATTTCAGTAATTAATTTGATTTTTTTCCATTGATCTTCTTCTGTCAGTTTATTTCCCGTTTCTGTGGATGAGAATCCACATTGCGGACTTAAACAAAGATTCTCTAAAGGAACAAATTGAGTTGCTTCGTTTATTCGTTCTTTTATTTGAGTAGGATTTTCTAATTCGGGAAATTTAGAGGTTATCAATCCCAAAACGATTTTACTTTGTTTATTTTTCCATTCTTTCAATGGGGTAAAATCACCAGATCTTTCTGAATCATATTCCAAGAAAAAGCCATCATAATTGGTGCGGAAAAGTGCTTGAGCGATAGGAGCGTAGCCACCAGAAAAAATCCAAGATGAAGCATGATTACCTCTACAGATATGTGTAGTGATGGTCATATCAGTAGGTTTATTTTCCAATGATTGGTTAATAATATCCGCACATTTTTCAGCGATTTCATCTGGATTTATGCCTTTATTCAAAAGCATTTCTCTTTTTTCCTTATCGATCAAAAAAGCCCAATTGGTATCATCGAATTGCAAATATCTGCATCCCACAGCGTAAAATGCTTGAATAGCTTGTTGATAGGTGGTCGCTAAATCTGTATAAAAATCATCCAAATTGGGATAAATTTCTTTTAAATGAGAATGTTCTTGCGTTGCCAATATTTCTTGACGTAAGATCATTGTTGGACTTGGGATCGTTGCTTTTGCAATATGTAGATTATCATCTCCCAACGCTGTTTTTAAAAAAGTAAAATGCTGTAAAAATGGGTGATTTTCGGGAAAGCTAATTTTTCCAATGACCCTAAAGTTATAATTAGGGGCTTTATCTCCTTTAAACTGTTGATTATAACCATTTTCTGGTATATAACCTTCTAATCCATTCAGATGTTCTATAAAATCAATATGCCAAAATCCACGTCTAAACTCGCCATCGGTGATAGCTGTAAGTCCGTTATTTTTTTGCTTTTCGATCAAATCAAGGATGGAATCATCTTCGATTTTTGTCAATTCGTCTTTTGAAATTTCGCCATTCAACTGTGCTTTTCTCGCAGCTTTTAATACTGTCGGACGCAAAAAACTACCCACGATATCTGCACGAAAAGGTGCCTGATTTTGTAATGCCATAATTCAACTATTTGACAATAAAAGTATCTATTCGATCAAAATGTCTATTAAATTAAAATTATTTAGATAAAAATTCTAATTAATTGATATTTGTAGATTATTGTATTAAATATAATTTCGAATTAATTTTTTAAAAGAATAATTTTCTACCTGATTTTTATCCCAAAAGTCAAATAAGGGTAAATTGTACTTTCTATTTTAAACCAACGTAGTAATTTACAGCGCAAAATTTATATAATATGGCCATTCTATTTTCACCATTTACGATTAGGAATAAGACTTTTAAGAATAGATTAGTAATGTCGCCGATGTGTCAATACTCTGCAGTGGACGGATTTGCCAATAATTGGCATTTGGTGCATTTGGGAAGTCGCGCAGTAACCGGAATAGGGACAATTATTACAGAAGCAGTAGCCGTATCTCCTGAGGGAAGAATTTCTGCAGATGATCTAGGGATATACAAAGAGGACCATGTTGAAAAATTAAAAGAAATTACCACTTTCATTAAAGAGCAAGGTGTAGTTCCTGGCATACAACTGGGACATGCTGGACGAAAAGGAAGTTCGTATCCGGAATGGAAAGGTGCGGGTACTATCCCAGAAAAGGAAGGCGGATGGAAAACTGTTGGCCCTTCAGCTATTCCATTTGCACCTAATTATGCTGCTCCACAGGAATTAAGTATTTCGGATATTCAGAGAATTGTAAATGATTTTATTCTTGGTGCAAAAAGGTCGATTGCAGCAGGTTTTGATATACTTGAATTGCATGCCGCTCACGGATATTTAATTCACCAATTTTTGAGTCCATTGAGCAATCAAAGAACAGATGAATACGGTGGTAGTTTTGAAAATCGTATTAGATTTTTATTAGAAATCATTGATGGTGTAAAGGCGATTTTACCAGAAAATATACTTCTATACGTTCGCCTATCTGGCACGGATTGGGCAGAAGAAGGTATAAAGGCTTGGACTATTGAAGAATCCATTGAGTTGGCAAAAAAATTATCTGAAAAAGAAATTGATTTGTTGGATGTATCAAGTGGTGGGAGCATTGCTCAACCTAAGATTCCTGTTGGTGCATCTTATCAATTACCTTTGGCAACTGCGATCAAAAATGCAGTTCCAAATTTAGTAATTGGTGCTGTAGGAATGATTAATTCTGCAGAACAAGCGGAGACCATTCTTTTGCAAAATAATGCGGATTTCATATTTATGGCTAGAGAGTTATTAAGAAATCCGTATTGGATTTTAGATGCAGCGCATAAGTTGCATGCAAAATTTGACTGGCCAAATCAATACAGAAGAGCAAATCCCAATTTTAAATCGCATAAATAATATTATCAGGAGAAAAGCTATTTTCTCCTTTTTTACATGAAATACTACGATTGTCATACTTATTTAGATATGCAAATAGAGGATGTTGTTGCAATTAGAAACGTGCAAATATCTGAGGATTCTGCTTTGGGTAAATATCAATCTATTGGAATACATCCCTGGAATGTGCAAGCAGATTTTGAAACTGAATTGGCAATTTTAGAAGAAAAAATTACGTCAGATGCTATAATCGCTGTGGGCGAATGCGGGTTGGATCGATTACATTTTGAGACATTTGAGTTGCAAAAAAAAGTCTTTCAACAACAAATTACTTTTGCTAATAAATACCAAAAGCCTTTGATTGTTCATTGTGTAAAGGCATTTTCCGAATGTTTACAATTATTAAGCTTGGCAAAAGTTCCGGTGATTATACACGGAGTGAATAATAAATGGGACTCAATTGCAGCTTTTGTAGATCGCGGATATTTTTTATCATTTGGCGCAGCAATATTGAAAGTAAATAGTATTTCTCGAAAAATACTTCCACAAATTCCAATACATCAATTGCTACTGGAAACGGATGATACGGACATTTCTATTCAAAGTATTTATCAAACGGCTGCTTCTTTATTGACAATTGACTCCGAAGCTTTTAATTTGCAAATAGAATCAAACTTTCATAAAATTTTCCAGATTTGACAAAAGATACAAGTTGGCTTTCGCGGACTCAATTAATCGTAGGAGCGGAGGGAATAAAAAAATTACAAAATGCGCATGTATTGATCGTAGGCTTAGGCGGTGTAGGATCTTTTGCCGCAGAATTTGTGGCGCGTAATGGTATTGGAAAGATGACGATCATCGATGGAGATACGGTTGAAGCGAGTAATCGCAATAGACAGTTACCTGCTTTAGTTTCTACAACTGGCCGCAAGAAAGCAGAAATTATGGCAGAAAGAATACGCGATATTCAACCGGATATTGAGTTACAAATATTTGATTCGTTTATCGAACCAGAAAGAGTTGCTGAAATATTTAAAACTTCTCGTTTTGATTTCTTAATTGACGCCATTGATAGCATTACACCAAAAATTACATTTATAGAATTGGCGTACCAAGCCAACATTCCATTTGTAAGCAGTATGGGTGCCGGTGGTAGATTGGATCCAACGCGAGTACGTGTTGTAGATATTAGTAAAACATTTAATTGCCCATTTGCACAACAAATCAGAAAAATGTTGAGGAAAAAACTAATATATAAAGGATTTAAAGCCGTATTTTCTGATGAAAAGCCGTTAGAAGATTCTTTAGTATTAACAGATGGAAGTAATTATAAAAAGTCTGCTTTTGGGACGATGTCTTATATGCCGGCAACATTTGGTGCTGTGTGTGCGTCCGTTGCAATTAGGCATATTTTAGAAAAATAGTATGGACGGTAATGGCGCTGTTCTCAGTTTAAATTTTGATATTGAAGAATATTTTTTATAAAATTATTAGGTGTCAATTTTACTTTGATATCTTTTTTTGATTGTATAATTATCGTATTTTCTAAAAAAAAGAAATTTTCCAATTTTTCAATTTTATAATCGAGTTCAGATAAGTCAATTCGAATTTTTTTCTCATTTTTTAATACAAAGAAATTAAATATAATTTCTTTGCTTACACAAATAACTATAATTGTAAGTATTACTATTGTTATAATAATTAAAATTATACTTGTCATTTTATATTACACATTTATTTGAAATTTAAATTCCTAATTTAGTACAGGGTTGAAAGTGGGGTTTGATATTTTCCTTTTTTGTTGATTTAATTTAGACTTCATTGCTAAAGTATTCTTTACTTTTCATATCGAGAAATATTTATTAGGGACAAAAAAGGGACATTTTAATATATTGAAAATCAACATATTGTTGATAAAAATAAAGATTATATTCTCGTTGAAAGTATATTTTTATTTAGCTTTACGAGTCTAAAACTTAAAATATTTGAATCTTGGAAATGCGTTTTCTTATTTTATTATCCTTTATTAGCTTTATTTTTTTATCAAGTTGTGATAATAGGCACGTAAAAGAAAACTCTCGTCCCAAGTTTGATAAACTGATATTAAAATGTATACCCACCACTGCCATTCATTCAGAAAATCCAGATAAATATTTAGCCAATAAAGATTTTAAAAATAATACAGAGGAGGGGATTTACGATGTTTTAAAGGGAAATTATTACTTAAATAAATTTGGTGCGATTAACGATAGCAGTGAATATTATTTCAATGATGCTTTCGTTAAAATTTCAGCTTTAGATATACGATTTTATTTATGGCTTCGTGTTAATTATGCTTGGTATCTATATCGTATTAGAAAGACGACACAAGCACTTGATTTTTATAATAAAGTAATCCAGACGCTGGATGAAAATCCAAAATTATCTTTAATTGACCCTGTGAATACTTACAAGTGGATCGGATATTTTCTGGGTACCATAGACGAGAAACAAACTTCAATTGTTTATTTAAAGAAGGCATTGGCATATGGCAAAAAGAATACATTGAATAGTGCGGAAATCAAAGACAATATCGGAACCTATTTCTTAGATTTAAAACAATTTGATAGTGCACAGTTGTACTATGATCAAGCGGAGAAAGATGCATTAAATTTGCATGATAGTTCTAGATTGGCCAAGTTGTTTGGAAATCAATCACGTATTGCAGTGTTTAGAGAAGATATGGATGAGGCAATAACCCTTTTGCAAAAAGATTTAGAAATTGTTAAGTCAGAAAAAGATTCGAATAATATGGTCTTAGTCAATAATTTGATTGGGAAGACTTACGAGGAAAATAAAGAGCCGAAAAAAGCTTATAGATATTTTGATACAGGAGTTATTATTGCCAGAAAATTTCCAGTATTAAATTCTGATGAATATGAATTATTAAAAAAACAACTCAATTTAATAAGAACACACCATTTTCTAGTGGATACTACAAGTATTTTATTGAGAATTAATGCATTGAGAGATATTATAGACAGTACAGACGGGCAAAATGCGATGATCTTAACTCGGCAAAAATATCTCAATGATCAAGTGCTCAATAAAAATAAAAATATAAATGCTCATTTATCTCAGGAAATTAACTTGAAGTGGATATTCGTGATTTTATTTTTAATTATTAGCATCCTTTCTCTGTTAATATATTGGAAATATAAAAATAAATTGGTTCAAAAAAATATAGAGATTCTTCAATTTTGGGATCAGATTAATCGTGAGCGTGCACAATCTGAAGCTAGATTAGCCAAGGCTAATAATGAATTAAAAGCCTATATTGTTTATTTGAATGAGCGAAATGAACTAATTCAAGATTTGGAATACAAACTTACGCATTCTAATTTGGTACTTCATCCTGACAAATCAAATCAACAAATCATCTACGATTATATACAAGATACTTTGATTACGGAAGAAAATTGGCAAAATTTTAAAAAAGCGTTTGTTGTTGAAAATGTATCATTCGTAAATAAATTGCATCAAGATTATCCGAAATTAACTGAGTCTAATTTGCGTATTTTATTTCTATCCAAATTAAATCTTTCCAATAACGAGATTGCTAATGTACTGGGCGTTTCCTATGACGCAGTTAAAAAATCTAAACAAAGATTGAAAGCAAAATATGGGATTGATTTTGACAAGTTGGATAATTTATAAAAAATAGTAATCAACTATTTTTTTAAATATTTCGACTGAAAATAAATATTGGTCTAAATATTATATCTTTGCACAAAAAAATGGCAAGTGAAAATGTAAGATTACAGATTCTCGTCGGAGCACAGAAATTATTTCAACAAAATGGTTGGAGTAAAATAACGATGGAAGTTGTTGCCAAATCTATAGGAAAAGCAAAAAGTTCATTATACTATTATTTTAAAAGTAAAGAAGAAATCTATTTTGCCGTTTTGGATATGGAAATAAATGAAATTATCCTAGAAACTATAAGGCAGATAAAAGAAGAGAAAACTCTTGAAGCTAAACTATTTACTTTTTCGAAAGTCAAATTTGAAATGACACGGAAACGCCGCTCTCTATATGCTACAACAGAGATTGGTATGGATCAAGAAGAGTTTACAAAATATACTGAAATTAAGAGATCTGTTCATGATAAGTATGTAGAAAAAGAAAAAGTGGTATTGCAACAAGTGTTTATCGAAGCTATTCAAAATAAAGAATTAGATGAAATCGATAGTATCAAAATGGATGCTTTGTTATTGATTTTTTTGTGTGGATTGAGAGGATTAAATAGAGAATTTTATCATAGGATTTCGCATGAAGAGATGAAGGGTATATTACAACTTCACTGTCAAGTGTTTTATAAAGGGATTAAATAAAAATTTTAAAATTTATTCGACTAAAATTAAATATTAGTCTATTTATATGGAATTAGGAAATGCATTTAGAGTATTTAGTTCGCGCAACTACCGCTATTTTTTCTTTGGACAATTAATTTCCAGGATGGGAACTTGGATGCAAAGAACAGCGGTAATCTGGGTGGTATATACTATGACGCATTCTGTGTTGTGGGTAGGTATTACTACTTTTGCCGAGCAATTTCCTTCTTTCATATTATCTCCTGCCGGAGGTATCACCGCAGATAAATACGATCGACATAAAATCGTTATAGTTACCCAAACAGTGTCTGCAATCCAAGCGATATTATTGACATTTATATATGCAAATGGGTGGCATAATATTGGCATTTTATTATCACTTAGTCTTTTGTTGGGAATTGCCAATGCTTACGATATTCCAGCGCGTCAGTCCATGGTCAATGAATTAGTGGATTCTCCAGATGATCTTCCTGGAGCGATTGCTATGAACTCTTCTTTAAACAATTTTGCTCGTTTGGCTGGTCCTGCATTGGCAGGAATTGCGATGGCAACTTTAGGAGCTACTTTTTGTTTTGCTTCGAATGCAATTAGTTTTGTAGCGGTAATTTATTGTTTGATTAAATTAAGATTGCCTCATCGAGACTTAACAGTCAAAGGGAGTAATATATACCAACAGTTTAAAGATGGGTGGCTTTATGTTCGTAAAAATGAAGAAATCAGTAAAATATTGACACTATCGGCATTGCTTTGTTTTTTGGTTACGACCTATAATACATTGCAACCTTATTTTGCCAAAGATGTATTTCATGGCGATGCTGCTACTTATGGTTATATCAACACAGCAACAGGGGTGGGTGCTTTTTTGAGTACATTTTTTATCGCTTCGCAAAAGAAGGGTAAGAGTTTGAAAAAAATACTTCTGATTAATATGATATTGCTAGGTGTGGGACTTTTGATGATGTCATTTGTAACTAAATTGCCGGTTTATTTATTCATGTGTTTTGTTTGCGGATTTGGAAACATGTCTGCAATTCCGATATGTAATACGATAATTCAAACGGCGTCTTCTGATGAGATGCGTGGACGATCCGTTGGCTTTTTTACTATGGCAACTATGGGGACTTTGCCATTGGGAAGTATTGTAGTTGGCTTTTTTGCAAAGCATTTTAGTGCGCAAAATTGTCAATTGGTACAAGGTATTATTTGTATAATCATTGCATTTGTTTTTTTACCTTATTTATTAAGAAAACCTAAAAATAATTTATAGTATGGGACGTACAGCATTGCTCGTAATGGATATGCAAAAAATGTTATTATCTACGCTAAGTAATCCAGAATCAATCATTGAGAAAAATAAGCAAGCTATATTATTTGCTCGGGAAAATCAGATTCCGATAATTTATGTAGTTGTAGGATTTAATGAAGGATTTCATGAAATTCATCCGAATAACAAAAGTTTTAGTAAAATCGCACAAAACCTAGCGAATGTTGATTTGAATAAATGGAAAGAAATTAGCGAAGAGATTCAACCTCAAAAAGGGGATGCTGTTGTTGTCAAAAAAAGATTTAGCGCTTTTACTGGTAGTGATTTGGATTTGATTTTACGTTCTAAAAATATACAACACATAGTTCTTTCTGGTATAGTTACAAGTGGAGTTGTGTTATCCACATATACAGAGGCAGCGGATAAAGATTTTAAAATTACTATTCTTTCGGATGCTTGTAAAGATAGAGATGAAGAAGTACATCAACTATTGATGTCAAAAATATTTACACGAAATGCAGAAGTGATGACCGTAGAAAATTGGGAAAATACATTTGAAAAATAGAATAAAGGGAATTATTTCCCTTTATTCTATTTCACTTTAATACTCCATGTAAATTGAAATTTTGCAACCTGATCCCCGCTTTCGTCGGTTCCTATGCTGATTAATTTGAACATTACACCTTGTTTTGTATCTATAGCTTCTGTGATTTTTTCATCAATTAAAGCACCTTGGTCGCAAGTGAAAGTGATTTTCCCAACTGCTTTTTTGGTGAACATAGTTTCTAAACCAACCACCAATGTAGAAATATTTTGTCCTGTAATTTGTACTTTTTCCAATAATATCATACCTCCAGAAAACTCTGCAGCCATACCTTGTACTGCCCAAAACATACTTTTGAATGGATTTTGATTTAAGAAATCTAGTTCCACATAGGTTTGTACTTTATCTTTTTCAAAACTTCCCAAACGTACACCTGCAATCCATGCTATCGGAATTTGAGACGTAATAACGGCTTTAAATTGCTCTTGGTTCATTATAATTATTTTAGTATTTCAGTGACTTTAGTGTTTCACTATTTTTCAATAAAGTTTCTTTGTATTGCGATTTTAAATTATTGACCAATTTTTCAACGGGCAAAATTTCGTGGATACCTGCAACACCATGACCGGCAGACCATACGTCTTTCCAAGCTTTTGCATGTGCACCGGACAATTGTGAAAAGTCTTCTTCTTTTTTATGTGTTAAATCAAATCCTGATTTTTCAATACTAGGCAAAAGAAAATTGGCATTCACGCCTGAAACGGCATCTGTATAAATGATATCATCAATGATCGCAGTTTCCAATAATTCTTTATAGTCTGAACTTGCCAAGCTTTCTTCAGTTGCTATAAATCGAGTTCCCATATATGCGAAATCCGCGCCTATGCTAGTGGTCGCAACGATATCCTTTCCATTATTAATAGCTCCAGCAAGTACCAAAAAACCTTTATAAAAATCTCTTATTTCTTCCACCAGTGCAAAGGGATTTGCTGTGCCAGCATGACCGCCAGCACCAGCAGCTACGCAAATAATACCATCAACGCCCGCCTCAATTGCTTTCTCGGCATGACGCTTTTTCACAATATCATGTAATACAATTCCGCCATAATCATGCACAGCGTCTACAATATCCTTGACCGCACCAAGGGATGTGATAATTATCGGAACTTTATATTTGATACATAATTGTAAGTCCGGCAACAATCTCGGATTGGTCTTATTAACGATAAGATTTACACCGAATGGCGCAGGTTTAATTCCCGAACTTTTTTCAAATTCTTCCAATGCTGAAATAATTTCTTTCAACATATTTTCGAAATCTTCAGAAGTTCGTCCATTCAGCGCTGGAAAAGTTCCAACAATACCATTTTTACAAGATTCAATGACGATTTTAGTTCCGGAAACTAGAAACATCGGCGAAACAATCACTGGCAAACTGACTCGTTCTTTCAATTCATTTATATTCATATAGTGCAATTGTAAGAGCAATTTAATCAAATTGCTTTGCAATTGCATGGCAGTAATTTTTTTTTAATATAAGTCAAATATTGAACAGAATCATTTCTTTTTTATTTTTCAATAACTGTTCTTGCCATGTCCTTTAATCCCCATTCTTGAAGACCTTTAATAGCAGGAATGATTGTTAATCCATATTCAGTTAAATGATATTCAACTCTTGGAGGCATTTCTGGAAATACAATACGCTCAATTAATTGATCTTCTGTTAGTTCTTTAAGTTGATTTAGTAACGTTTGTTTACTGATAGTGGGCAAAACTTTCAACATAGCAGAAGATCGGAAATAACTTTTGCTAATTAAGTAAAAAATTGTGATTTTCCATTTTCCGCCTATTTTATTAAAACTATGAGTAACCGGACAATTGCATGGATTAAAATCCTTTGTTTTTCTTATAGCTTTCATGGTATAAAAATATGTACTATGGACAATATTTCTTACTTTTTACTTAAAAATTAAAATTTGTTTTGCTTTGATTAGAAATTAAAGAGCATAATAACTGAGTAATTTTAGGCTAAAAAATAAAGTCTCTCCTCGCTTTCTTGTTATTCTCTTCCTTTTTTAAATTATTAAAACAAATAACAATGTCTACAAAATTAAACATCGTTTTAGTTCATGGCGCATTTGGAGACGGATCACATTGGAAATATGTAATTCCAACTTTAGTTGCAAATGGTTATAATGTTAGAGCTGTGCAACTTCCACTAACATCATTAGATGAAGATGTACAGAGAACAAGCGATATGGTTTCTTCTTTAGAAGGTTCAACTTTACTTGTTGGACATTCCTATGGCGGTATGGTAATTACACAATCAGGCAATTTACCTAGTGTCAAAGGTCTGGTATATATCGCCGCATTTGCACCAGAGTCCGGAGAGTCTGCTGGAGGTTTACTTCAATTGAGAGAAGCTCCAGAGGGCGCTGCAGCAATCGCTCCAGGTCCATCAGGGTATTTGTATGTAAATTATGACAAGTATCATGATGTTTTTTGTCAAGGTGTATCAGAGGACGATGCGATTGTCATGTCCTTATCTCAAAAACCAATTACAGGAGCCGCATTCGGTGCGCCCTCAGGAGAACCCGCATGGAAAAATAAACCAAGTTGGTATCAAGTATCTAATAACGATAAAATGATTCCACCTGCAACGGAAACTTTTTTTGCAGAGAGAATAAAGGCTCAAAAAACCATATTTTTAGATGCAGGACATGCATCTATGGCTTCAAATGCAAATGAAGTTACTGCATTAATTTTGGAGGCTGCAGCATCTTTAACCGAATAATTAGTTTCTTTTTGTTAGTATAAATATGGCATACAATGAAGAATTCAAAAGTTATTTTATTAGCGGAAATATTTGTCAAGCCAGAATTTTTGGAGGCTGTAAAAGAAGCAGCAATAAAATCTGTCCGAATTGCATTATTCAAAGAACCTGGCGTTGAGTCAATGACGCTCACTTATAAATCAGATGATCCAAATTGTCTGATATTTTTTGAAGTATATGCATCTAAAGAAGCTTTGGATGCGCATGTAAAGACCGAACATGCAATACAATTTTTTGAATTCTCAAGTGATAAAAAGATTCAACCTTCAAAGTTGACATTTTTAACTGAATTCTAATATTACTTAAAAAGACACTCATTTGAGTGTCTTTTTCGATTAAAGTGGTTCGTTAAAAACTTTAATTGGATTTCCTCTTTCTAATTGCTTGTTTGTATTCCATTGTGTGATTTGAAATTGGACAATTTCTTGTTCGTTCAACTTTTGTAATTTATCTAAAAGTCGCTCTTGCGCAATCTTTTTATTTTCTAATTGTGTTCTTTTTTCAGCAACTTGAACTGAAATTCCTGTAGCTGGATGAATTGCTCTTACGGCCGACTCAACCTTGTTTACATTTTGTCCGCCTGGTCCGCTAGCGCGGCAAGTGTCAAATTTGAAATCTTTTTCATTCCAATTTTTTATTGTGATTGGTTTAAACTTGGAAATACTTATAAACCAATTTTTCCTTTTATGTTTTGGGCGAAATGGACTTGCCGCAATCCATTGAATTGTTCCAACCCATTCTTTTAAAATATTTTCCAAATCCATTCCTTTGATTGAAATAGTTGTTGAATGAAAACTATTCTTTTCTACGCTTTTAAAAAGTCCTATAGTTTGAACTTCCAATTTTAAATTCTTTAAATATATTTCTAAACGATTTTTTACATGAAATACAGTTCGGCAACATTCTTCTGGACCTTGACCAGAGGAGATATGTATAATTAAATTTTCCATAGTTACTCTTTGTTCATTTTTACAATTTTAGGATAAAATTTACCTTCAATATTGACTAGACTTTTTTGTGCTTCCATAACTGTTTGTATGTTTTTATACGCAAAAGGATGTTCCTCTACAGAACCTCCGATCAATGTAATGTACGCTTGTCTGAGTCTTTTATTCAAATCCGAAACTGTTAAAGATTCTTTCGTTCTTTGTCGACTCATCCAACGACCAGCGCCGTGAGATGCAGAGTTTAAGGCATCTTGATTTCCCTTGCCACTAACTATATATGCGATTTCCATCATATTGCTAGGGATGATTCCCAATTCACCTTGATGTGCAGGTGTAGCACCTTTTCGATGAATTATAATCTCTTCACCATTTTCTAGTTTTTCTTTCCATGCGAAATTGTGATGGTTTTCTATTTTAGCCAAACTATGTAAACCAAGTTCATGTAAGATATTTTCATGAATTCGGTCATGGCATGCTTTCGCATAATCTCCAGCAAGCGACATCGCAGTCCAATACATTTGACCAGGTTCGCTATCCAAATCTAACCATGCAAACGGCTGTGCTGGCTTGGGTAATCGACAAATATCCATTGCTATATCTGTGTAGTGTTTTGCTATATTAGCTCCTAATGCCCGACTCCCAGAATGACTTAAAAGCGCCAGATATTTATTGGCTGGAAGGTTCAATAAATTATTTTCTTCTAGTTCGACAATTCCCATTTCAACAAAATGATTGCCGCTGCCAGAAGTTCCTAATTGATATACTGCTTTAGGAAATAATTTTTTAAGCAAATCAGAATTCTGAAATCTAGGATCTTCTAATATTGGATGCTCCTGACGAATTCCAATCGTCCCATTCATACCAAAGTGCGTGTTGTATTTTATTGCATTTTTTATTGAAAAATGATTTTGATCCAAATATCTGTCATTGGCGTCTATAATGGTTAAAGCCATACGACATCCAATATCCAACCCAACGGCATAGGGTATCACAACATTTTTTGTGGCAAGAACGCCTCCTATAGGAAGTCCATATCCTGCATGCGCATCAGGCATCAACGCACCTTTAACTGAAATTGGTAAGCGCATACTTGTATCCATTTGTTGGATTGCCAAAGTATCGATGTCTTTCTTTCCATAAATAGCGTAGGGAAGGGGCTGAGGCTCTAATTTATAATCGTTGAAGTTCTTCGTTTCTTCTTCCCCCACAAGTTTCTTCGCTACATTTTTCCAAATGATATTTGATTGAAATTTTATTGGATTTTCTAATATTGATTTTAAAATATTTTCTATAGTTGTATCGTCGGAATGTTTATAGTTTTTAGAAATGATTCCGAGTATTTGACTTTTTATAGTATTGTCAGTAAAGCCTATTTGGCTTAATTTTTTTGGTTTTATACTGCCCATATGTTTACTATGTGCATATTGCATGCACGAGTTATAATTCCAATTTTTGGAATAAATGATAAATTAAATTGAAACGTATGCAGAGATAATAAAGGGTAAACGACTCCTAATAATATTATTGAGATAAAATAAAAGGGAATTTGTTGCGACCTTTAGGCTGCAATAAACTGAATAGTTGATATGGTAGTTAAACTCTTCATGGTAATTGTGTATTTAAAAGGTTACACAATATTATTTACAAAGGCAAAATTAGAACTAAAATCTAAATCTCAAAATTTATTTTAAAATTATCAGCAAAAAAATAGCAACTATAATTTATAGTTGCTATTTTTTATTTGAAAAAGTGGGTAATTATTCACCTAATTTTTCTAGTATTTCTATGTAACTTTTTACATCTGCATTCGTGCCGCTTAACTCTAGTTTGAACGCAATAGGTAAGTTATAGTGTTTGGATAATTTATCTGCTGCTAATCCAAAATTATCTCCCCAATTGCGATTTCCAGTTGAGGAAACTGATAATAAAAAATCTTTATTTTTTTTTACGAATTGCGTTGTAGAAATAGGAATATTTCCAATGCCGATTGTGTAAGTTATGAGATGGCCTTTTTGATTTATTTGAAGATTGCTGCTGATTTTTTGTATCGTCCAATCTGGTCTTTCTTTCTTAACTTTTTCTACAAATCTTTTCGTATTTCCTGTCAAACTATCAAAATAAATGATCATTACATAACCCCTTCTTTTTACAATTTGAATAAACTATCTACAAATTCATGTTTGTCAAAAATGATTAAATCATCAATTTTTTCTCCGACGCCAATATATTTAACCGGAATTTTAAATTGACTTGCTATGGCTAAAACAACACCACCTTTTGCGGTTCCATCCAATTTGGTAATTGCCAAAGATTTGACATCTGTTGCTGCTGTAAATTGTTTGGCTTGTTCCAATGCATTTTGACCGGTAGACCCGTCCAAAACCAACATGACATCATGTGGTGCATCAGGGATAACTTTTTGAATAACTCTTTTGATTTTACTCAATTCGTCCATCAAATATGCTTTATTATGCAAACGACCAGCTGTATCTATAATCACGACATCTGCTCCTTGTGCAACAGCACTTTGTACTGTGTCGAAAGCCACTGAAGCTGGATCTGAGCCCATTGCTTGCTTTACAATAGGAACGCCAACTCTTTCACTCCAAATAACCAATTGGTCCACTGCCGCAGCTCTAAAGGTATCTGCTGCTCCAAGAATAACGCTTTTGCCAGCTTTTTTAAAATTGTGCGCAAGCTTTCCAATTGTCGTGGTTTTACCCACACCATTTACACCGACAACCAATATTACATAAGGTTTTTTGCCTTCTGGAATTCCAAAGTTTTTATAGGAAGTATCTGCGTGATCTACAAGAATTCCTTCAATCTCGCTTTGTAAAAGTTTGTTTAATTCGGAGGTGCCGACGTATTTGTCTTTTGCCACACGCTGTTCGACACGTTTTACAATTTCCAATGTCGTATCCACGCCTACATCAGCAGTAATCAAAGCGTCTTCTAAGTTGTCTAGTACCTCGTCATCAACTGTACTTTTACCTGCTATTGCTTTGGTTATTTTTGAGAAAAATCCTTCTTTGGTTTTTTCCAAACCTTGATCAAGACTTTCCTTTTCTTTTTTCCCGAATAGATTTCCAAAAAATCCCATATAGTATAAATGATGTTATGTGTAAAACTTCCTTATTTGCCCCATTCAGATGGATTTTCTCTCCATTGGTGCAAAGTTTCTTTTGCTTCAGCAGGAATTGTACCATTTTCCAACGCCAATTCAATCAATGCATTATAATTGGTCAGTGATTTATAGGGAACATTTGCTTGCGCAAAATTATCTACTGCAGTTTGAAATCCATAATTGAAAATAGAAACCATGCCAATGACTTCTACGCCTTCTTTTCTCAATACTTCGACTACTTCCAAACTACTTTTCCCTGTAGAAATTAAATCTTCAATGACGATTACTTTCTGACCTTTTTCAAATACGCCTTCAATTTGATTACCCAATCCATGAGCTTTCGGTTTTGGACGTACATATATATAAGGTAATTTCAATTGATCCGCAGCCATCGCTCCCCAAGGAATACCCGCTGTAGCCACTCCTGCCAATACTTCCGCTTCTGGATATAATTCGAAAATTACATCACACATTTCACTTTTGATAAAATCTCTGATGAACGGAAAGGAGAGTACTTTCCTATTATCACAATAGATCGGACTATGCCAACCGCTAGCCCATTCAAATGGTTTGTCTACACTTAATTTTACTGCGCCAGCCTGTAATAATTTTTCGGCGATGACTTTTTCGCTTGTTAGGGACATCTTCTTATTGATCTTTAAGGTGACGAAGGTAATAAAAACGGACTTTTTTTAGGTAAATATTTATCCTACTATGTTGACATCTAATCTTGTATATCCATTTTAGTTTTTGAATATTTGTAAAAATTCTTTTCGAAATGGACAAACCAAAGATTATCGCCGCAGGTGGATTACTTTTAAACAGTAAAAATGAATTGTTGATGATTTTCCGATTGGGATATTGGGATTTACCTAAAGGGAAATGGGAAGAAGGCGAAACGATAGAGGAATGTGCGGTACGTGAAGTGGAAGAAGAAACAAATATTCATCAAATACAATTAAAAGAATTGGTGGGTCTTACTTATCATGAATATTTCAATAAATATACCAATGAAGATGTAATTAAAGAAACACATTGGTTCAAAATGTATGTTGATGGTACGCCAGGCGCTACTCCGCAAACGAGCGAAGATATTACAAAGGCAGAATGGATTCCAATAGATCAAATAAAATCAAAATTGGAAAATACTTATCCAACAATTAAAGAAATATTGGGAAATGCCGGCTTAATTTAGTCGTTTTTGATGTTTTTAGAGTAAAAATTGAACAATTTGCTTATTTGAATGTTGGAAATCTTAATATGAGTAAAGCGATAATTATTTCCAATAGATTACCGATCAAAATAGTTACAAAAAAAAATAAGAATACACTACATCATAGCGAAGGCGGTTTGGCTACAGGTTTAGAATCTGTTTTCAAAAAAAGTAATGATAATATATGGGTAGGATGGCCTGGAATGGTTGTCAAAGACACAGATGCACAACTGGATATTGAAAACCAGTTAGCTGAAATGCATTTAAAACCCATATTTCTTTCCAAAAAACAAGTAGATGGATTTTATTTGGGATTTTCCAATGCCACACTTTGGCCGATATTTCACTATGCCACTAATTATGCGCGCTACAATGATGCAGATTGGAAAATTTATCAAGAGGTAAATGAAAAATTTGCAGAAGTAATTATTCCATTAGTGGAAGACGGCGATACCATTTGGATACATGATTATCATTTATTGTTATTGCCGCGTTTAATCAAGGAGAAATGTAAAAATGTATCGATAGGTTTTTTTCAACATATTCCTTTTCCTTCTTTTGAAATATTTAGACTGATTCCTTGGCGTAAGCAATTATTGGATGGCATGCTAGGTGCTGATTTGTTAGGATTTCATACGATTGATGATGTCAATCATTTTATTGATAGCGCTTCTCGATTATTAGATACGACGATTAATTCCAATGTGATTTTTTATAAAGGCGAAATTAGTTCTGTTGATGCTTTTCCAATGGGGATTGATTTTGAAAAATTCAATTCTAAACTTCCCAAATTACAAGCTACGCAAAAAGATGTTGCTAATTTAAAAAGGCAATTTGGTGATACGAAAATTGTCTTGTCGATTGATCGATTGGATTATAGCAAAGGCATTTTGCCAAGAATACATGCATTCGAACAATTTCTACAAAAACATTCAGAATATAAAGGCAAGGTTACTTTGTTTATGATAGTAGTGCCTTCTCGTGATTCAATATATAGATATAAGGAATTGAAAGATGAAATTGATAAAGTTGTAGGTGATATTAACGCCCGATTCCGTACTTTGGATTGGCGTCCGATAGAATATTTTTATCAATCTTTTCCTGTGGAATATTTGTCTGCATTATACCAAATGTCCGATATATGTCTGGTGACACCAATGCGTGACGGGATGAATTTGGTTTGTAAAGAATATGTTGCTAGTAGAAATGAAGAAGATGGCGTTTTAATTTTGAGTGAAATGGCAGGTTCTTCTAGGGAATTAGGCGACGCTTTAATTGTTAATCCAAATGATATTGGGCAAATAGAAGAGGCAATAGTTGCAGCTATCAAAATGTCCCCCAAAGAACAACAAATACGCATGGTCAAAATGCGTCAAATAATTGAAAAATTCAATATTGTTCATTGGGTTAAAATATTCATGGAAAAATTGAGAGAAGTAAAAAAATTACAAACGTCTTTCAAAACAAAAAGTATTGCAGAAAATATGGAACGTTTGCGTGCTCGTTATGCGAATGCCCAAAAGCGTGTTTTATTTTTTGATTATGACGGTACTTTAGTTGGCTTTAATTCCAATATAGAAAAGACTTATCCAGATAAAGAGCTTTTTGATATCTTGGAAAAAATAACTAATGATCCAAAAAATAAAGTAGTGATTATCAGTGGAAGAAATCATGAAACTTTGGAAAAATGGTTTGGAAAAATGAACATGGACTTAATTGGAGAGCATGGTGTTTGGTTCAAAATTGGAACAAGTCAACCTTGGGAAACAATTAATGGATTAAATAATGAGTGGAAGAAGACTGTATTGCCTGTAATCGAAACAATTACAGATAAAACACCGGGTTCTTTTATTGAAGATAAAAGCCATTCATTGGTTTGGCATTATAGGAATGCTGATAATGAATTAGGTAAATTGCGAGCTAATGAAATAATGAATGATTTGAATTTTATTATTAGAAATAAAGGGTTGCAATTTATGTATGGCGATAAAGTAGTCGAGATAAAAAGTGCTGAAATAAATAAAGGGAAGGCAATACAGCGATGGTTGGATCTGACAAATTACCAACCTGATTTTGTATTTGCAATTGGAGATGATGTTACAGATGAAGATATGTTTAGAACTCTGTCAGAAGATGATCGGATAACAGTGAAAGTAGGACAAAAATTTTCTAAAGCTAAATATTACGTTGAACAACAAAAAGATGTACGTAAACTCCTAAAAGATATGGTCTCCTTGTAAATTAATCTTTTACAAGGAGTGTAACAGCCTGAGCTACGACGCCTTCTTCTTTTCCAATAAAGCCCAATTGCTCTGCAGTTGTCGCTTTTATAGAAACCGCATCGAGGTCAATTTGCAATATTTTGCTAATTGTGTCTTGCATTTGCGGTACGAATTTCTTGATTTTTGGCTTTTCCAAAAGTAATGTTGCATCGACATTATTGACCTTCCAACCTTTTTCAGTAATTAAATCATATGTTTTTTTCAAAAGAATTTTACTGTCAATATCTTTAAACTCGTT
The DNA here is from genome assembly GCF_004337365.2 of Rhizosphaericola mali. GTDB lineage: Bacteria > Bacteroidota > Bacteroidia > Chitinophagales > Chitinophagaceae > Rhizosphaericola > Rhizosphaericola mali. Next base: position 1,033,250 of record NZ_CP044016.1, read on the forward strand.
GGATGTATCTGGAAAATGAACACCAATATCTCCCAATGATAGAGCACCTAAAAGTGCGTCACAGATCGCATGTAAAAGGACATCTGCATCGCTATGCCCCAATGCACCTTTGGTGTGAGGTATTTTGATGCCACCCAACCATAAATCGCGACCTTCAACTAGACGATGATAATCTATTCCTTGTCCTATTCTTAAATTCATATGATATGTATAGTATTCATTAAAAAACCTGCAAAATATATAAAATTGCAGGCTTAATCTAGTATTTTAATATTCTTAGTTATTATTTGCAATAGACGCTAAATCAAATATTACTCCAAAACGTAAGGTGTTCGAGAGTGGATTTCTATTTAGTCCACTTCCTGATGGTGCTAAGTATGCAAAACTTAAATCAAATGTACTGTATTTCAAACCTACACCAGCAGTAAGATATTTACGATTACCATTTTCTTTTGTTTCCCAATAATAACCTGCTCTTGCAAAGAATTGATTATTATAAGAATATTCTCCACCAAGACTCATGCTGTATGCTTTATTACTAAAGGATTTGCTCCAACTTTGAAACACTCCATAGCTATAGTAGTCTGCCACCGATTTGTCGTAAGCGTCTTGTTGAGCATCTGTTAAAGTACTACCATCAGAATTGGTGTAGGATGGATAAGATGGTACAAGTAAGTGATTGGCATTGATAGTTCCAGTAAATTTGCTAAGATCATCTAATACCCATGTATTCGCAATACCAATACCCAAGTTCGCAGGTATAAACTGCTTAGATTGAGCATCATTTGTATAGGAAATTTTCGAACCAAGATTAGATGCGGTTAATGCAGCAGTAACACCTGCTCCGTTTTCATTCAAATTGTTGTAAAATATGGAAATATCACCTGCAAATGCTGTTCCTGCCTTGTAATTAGATCCGTTGATTGCTCCAGAAACTAAATTAGAATTTATATATCTAAATGTAACGCCAGCACTTAAGACGTCCGTGATTTTTTGGTTGAAGCCGGCTTCTAGGGAGAATTCTTTTGGTCGTGTATTTTGTAATAAATTGCCCGATGCATCCGTAAGTTGCATTTGTCCCAAATTAAAATAACGAATACCTCCTGTTACAGCTTGGTTGTCATTAATCTTGGTATAACCTGCAGCGGTAACTAAGTATACGTCTTGAGCTATATCTTTTAACCAAGGTGTATAAGTTAATCCCAATTGAGAATTAGATTGAGCAAATACAGACTTCGCAGAATTCCAAAATGTTGCATTTGCATCAGGGCTTAAGGCTAAGCCTGCATCAGCCATTGCGCCAGCTCTAGCATCTGGAGATACACGGAGGAATGGAACTGAGGTACTTACAATATTTACGGATTGTGCACTTAATGGCGAAGCTGTGATCGATAGAAAACCTATAGTAAAAAGACTCCAAATCCAAACCTTATGATGCATATATTAAATTTATTCGTATTTCTTAAACGCATGTTGAAACGAACTATTGTACTTTTCATTTTTTTCATTCAAAATTGTGTGATAATCAATGGTAATTTTCTTAGTTCAAATTATCTTCGCGCCATGATTTATCCCATTGCAAGGAATTTACTTTTTAAATTTTCTCCAGAAAAAGCGCATCACATTAGCATGTCCGCATTACAATCGATTTGCGGAATTGGCGCTTTAAAGTCAATCGTTCGTAATCAGTTTTCTTATAATCATACTGATTTGAATCAAAAATTGTGGGGATTAGATTTTAGAAATCCGGTGGGTTTGGCGGCTGGTTTTGATAAAAATGCGTTGTACTTACGTGAGTTGGAAGCTTTGGGATTTGGGTATATGGAAATTGGTACGGTTACACCTAAAGCGCAACCGGGAAATCCTGCACCAAGATTGTTCCGATTACCTCAAGATAAAGCTTTGATTAATCGTATGGGTTTTAACAACGATGGCGTAGAAGCTGCAAATAGTCGTGTGGCAAAATGGAAAGATGTGGGGAATAATGCCATGATTATAGGTGGAAATATTGGGAAAAATAAAGTTACGCCTAATGAAGAAGCGTATAAAGATTATGAGATTTGTTTCAATGTTTTATTTGATAATGTAGATTATTTTGTAGTCAATGTTAGCTCACCCAATACACCTGGTTTGCGTGAATTGCAAGAAAAATCTGCGCTTTCAAAGATTATGCTGGACTTGCAGAACATCAATCAAGGAAAGAAAAATCCTCGTCCATTGTTTTTAAAAATTGCACCAGATTTAACTGAAAGTCAATTGGATGATATTATAGAAATTGCGCAAACATCGAAGCTTTCTGGTTTGGTAGCGACTAATACAACGATCGATAGAAGCAATTTAACTACAAATATTAATGAGGTCAATGCCATCGGCGCTGGTGGATTGAGTGGCAAACCAGTACAAAATAAATCGACAGAAATATTGGATTATTTGTATAAAAATTTATCTAAAGATATTTCTATATTGGCTAGTGGTGGCATTTTTACAGGACAAGATGCTAAAGAAAAGCTAGACAAAGGTGCAAAACTCGTTCAGATTTGGACAGGCTTTATCTATGAAGGACCTGCAATTGTGAAAAAAATATGCACATATTTATCCCAAAATAAATAGAAACACAAACTTATTTTTAAATTTCTTTTTTTACTCGTAAATTTGCACAATTTTATAAAAAAATGAGCAATACTATCTCCTCCAACGAATCAATCCCGTCTTCTAAGAAAAAAATTATTGTTTTAGGCAGTGGCCCTAATAGAATCGGTCAAGGTATCGAATTTGATTATTGTTGCGTACATGGACTTTTAGCAATAAAAGAAAGTGGTTATGAAGCAATTATGGTCAATTGTAATCCTGAAACCGTGTCTACAGATTTTGATATCGCAGATAAATTATATTTCGAACCAGTATTTTGGGAAAATATTAAAGAAATCATTGATTTAGAAAAGCCAGAAGGTGTAATCGTACAATTAGGTGGTCAAACTGCCTTGAAATTGGCGAAAAATCTTACCGAATATGGTGTAAAAATCATTGGAACCTCTTTTGATAATATGGATATCGCAGAAGATAGAGGTCGTTTCAGTGATTTATTGAAAGAATTAGAAATTCCTTATCCTGAATATGGTTCTGCATTCACAGCAGATGAAGCAATCGAAGTTGCCAATAAAGTAGGTTATCCAGTTTTGGTACGTCCTAGTTACGTATTAGGTGGTCAAAAAATGAAAATCGTTTTAAACGATGAAGATTTGGAAACTGCGGTAGTAGATTTGTTGAATTTCATCCCTGGTAATCATATTTTGATTGACCATTTCTTGGAAAGATGTCAAGAAGCGGAAATTGATGCTATCTATGATGGCGAAAGTTTTTGCATTATGGGATCGATGGAGCATATAGAACCAGCAGGTATTCACTCTGGGGATAGTAACTCTGTATTACCTGCTTTTAATCTAACTCCGTTGGAATTAGATACAATGGCTATATATGCAGAAAAAATAGCTAAAGCTTTGAACATTCAAGGTTTGATCAATATTCAATACGCTATTAAAGATGGCAAAGTTTACGTAATCGAAGCCAATCCAAGAGCGTCTCGTACAACTCCATTTATTTCAAAAGCATATCAAGTTCCTTTCTTAAACATTGCGACTAAAGTAATGTTAGGTTCTGCGAAAATTAAAGATTTCAAAATTGAAAGAAAATTAGAAGGATTTGCTATCAAAGAACCTGTATTCAGTTTCAACAAATTCCCTAAAGTAAATAAGGAATTAGGACCTGAAATGAAAAGTACAGGAGAGGCTATCCGCTTTATTAAAGATCTAAGAGATCCATATTTTAGAACTTTAGTAAGAGAAAGAAGTATGTTATTGAGCTAGAATTCAGCAATTTATTAATATAATTAACGGGGTAAATAAAATTTTTTAAAAAAATTTATTTACCCCGTTAAACTTTAATTATCATTCCAAGTCTATTATATACAAGCAATTTAATAGTAAATTTTCTCATAAGCAGTTAGTTTTGGTTGCGGCTCCGATTTCCATCGGGGCCTATTTTTTTGTATATGTTTCTCTCTCGTTTTGAGTTATTTATGCAAATATTTTCATTCCTCGATAAAAATGTGACGTTTACCGATATTCTATAGTATAGTCTTAAAATGAGCTATATCTTTGTGTCAACAAATAAGGAAATATATAAAGTTTAAAATATAAAGATTTTTCATAAGCAGTTAGTTTTGGTTGCGGCTCCGATTTCTATCGGAGCCAATTTTATTATATAAACAATTTCAATTATCTCTGCCATCCTTCAATTAAATAATTTACCTCAGCTAGTTTTCGATCTTCATTTCTTTTTATATTAAAAGACCATAACTCAATCCTTGCAATATATTTGTAGCCCCAATCACCTTCATATATTGTAAATTGACCACATGTAAAGTTTCCTTTGGGAAAATTCCACCCGGATCGGGATCTTAATAAAGTGCTACTTTTAATATCTTCAGGAGATAACAAATTATTATTATCAATATCTACAGCTTTTAAATATAACTTACTATCAGCAGTTTCTTTATAATCTGTAAAAAATAAATATATACCTGGTTGCATGCCTACACCTAATACAACATGTTGCTTTTTTAACAGTTTTTCACTTGGCGTGAGTTCTATAGGTATTTCATATTTTATGTTTGATGGAATTGTTTTGTGATTTGCATAGTAATCTGGTGGTGAGAATAAAAATACAAATCCAAAAAAGAACAGAAGCATTATTGTTATTATAATCTGAGGAAACAACCAAAACCATTTACTAATAAAAATTTGAATAACGGCAGATATTAAGACGCAAATAGCATTAAGAAGTAAACAACTTAAAAAGATATCAATAATAAAATCTCTTTCTAATACAATACCTAAGAAAAATATTCCTACAATAGGAATAAAACCTGTCAAAGGTTTCCACCAAACTTTGAAATAGGAATTTATAAAGGATTTAATCGGGATTATTGAATTAAGCATGGTTGATTTTTAAAGCAAATATAAATTAAAAGCACTTTGAAAAACAAAGAACTTTTAATTTATATTTGCTTTAATTTTTTTATACAATCTCCATGTGTGTACTAATCGCTATTCTATTCCACGCATTGATTGTAATAATTGCCATGATAATTTGCGCGATCTGGATTTCACTGAAATATTTCAATGCATTTTGATAAGTTGATTCGGATAATCCTTGGTTTTGAATTAATGTAATTTCTTCCGTCATTAAGATTGCTGCTTTTTCTTCTTCCGAAAAAAGATTTGTTTCGCGCCATGCGCTTAACACGAAAATACGTTGAGATGTTTCCCCTAATTTGATCGCATCTTTAGAATGCATATCCAAACAAAAGGCACAACCATTGATCTGGGATGTTCTTAATTTGATCAATTCCTTCAAAATGGGAGAGATGTCAACCGTTTGTAAGTATTTTTCCAAACTTAACATTGCTTTGTAAGCTTCGGGCTGTAATGCCGCAAGATTCATTCTGCTCTTCATAATATATAATTTTATGAGGCAAAATTGTTGTTTGCGGTGGACGGAAAAATTAAACTGGTTTAAGAAATATTACGTGCGCGCAATTCACTCAAATATTCTGGTGTAATATCCAAATAGGAGGCGAGCATATACTGTGGCACACTTTGTACAAAATCTGGAAAGGATTGGGAAAATTGATAGAAGATTTCTTCTTTGCTCATAGCGTAAAATTCTTTATTTCGCCGCTGAGATGCTGCATGAGCCGTTTGGTGGACAATCCTAAAATATTTTTCTAAAGAAGGGTGTTTATCCAAAATTTCGGTTTCTGCACTTGGTGTTAAGGTCCATAATTCCGATTTCAAAACGGATTGTATGAAAAAATCAGAAGGTTCTTGATGCATGAAGGAAAAATAATCTGCCAACCACCAATTTTCTAAGCCAAACTGGACCGTTTTTTCCATTCCTTTTTTATCGATAAAATACATTCTGATACATCCAGCAGCAACAAAATAATGAGATCGACAGATCTGTCCTTCGCGCAGTAAGATTTCTTTCTTTTTCGCAGAAATGATTGTGAAATATTTACTCGCCTCTAACCAATCGTTCTCCGAAAATGGGATAAATTTTTGGATATGGCGCAACAAGGCATCTGTCATCTTTGATTTTTTTCTACTTCAAAATTATCCAAAATTGATTTATCCACCGATGTTTTAATTTAACCCAAGGTAGTATATCTTCGCCGTCTAACTAATGATTTTAATATGTCGGAATTTAGCAATGCTATTGCACAGAAATTAAATATAAAGCCCAATCAAGTTGATGCTGTTTTGGCGTTACTTGGAGAAGGTGCGACGATTCCATTTATCGCTCGATATCGTAAAGATCGTACGGGAAATCTGGATGAAGTTCAGATCCAACAAATTCAAGAAGAAGAGAAATCGTTGAAAGAATTTTCGGATAGAAAAGCTTTTATTGAAAAGACAATATCCGAACAAGGCAAAATGACGGAGGAACTTCAAGCTAAAATTGATAAAGCGATTACCATCAATGAATTAGAAGATATTTATTTGCCATACAAACCAAAAAGAAAAACAAAAGCGCAGACGGCTCGTGAAAATGGTTTGGAACCATTATCTCAATTGTTATTGGAACAAAAGGATATGGACATTGTCGCTGAAGCAGAAAAATATTTGAATGACAATGTATTAAGTTCGGATGCAGCTTTGCAAGGTGCACGTGATATTATAGCGGAAGTGGTTAATGAAGATGCAAATATTCGTACTAAAATCCGTCATTTATTTGAAAAAGAAGCAACAATTCAAAGCAAGGTAATTTCGGACAAAGAAAAAGAAGCGGAGAAATATAAAGATTATTTTGATTTCTCTGAATTGATTTCCAAAGTGCCATCGCACCGCGTTTTGGCGATTTTGCGTGGATTTTTGGAAGGTTATTTGCGTGTTTCTATCTCTCCAGAAGAGGAATACGCAACTGAAATTTTGGAGAAAAACTTTATCACCAACAGTTTAAACCCTTCCGTTGAGCAAGTTAAAAAAGCATTGAAAGATGCATATCGTAGATTGTTACAACCTAGTTTGGAATCTGAATTTAGAAATTTATTAAAAAATAATTCGGATGAAGAAGCGATTAATGTATTTGCCGAAAATCTCCGCCAATTATTATTATCCTCGCCATTGGGGAGCAAAAGATTAATTGCAATTGATCCGGGATATCGTACTGGTTGTAAAGTAGTTGTATTAAGTGAAAGCGGTGGATTATTGAAAACGGGTTTGATATTTGTCCATGAAAAAAATCACAAACTACAAGAAGCAGAATCTTTAATTCGCGCTTATGTACATACATATGAAACGCAAGTTTTTGCGATTGGCGATGGTACAGCAGGACGCGAAACCGAGCAATTTATCAAATCCTTGAAATTGAATTTGCCTGTTTTCTTGGTCAATGAAGATGGCGCTTCTGTTTATTCTGCCTCTGCTACAGCGCGTGAAGAATTTCCAGAAGAAGATGTTACGGTAAGAGGTTCTGTAAGTATCGGTCGTCGCTTGATGGATCCTTTAGCCGAATTGGTGAAAATAGATCCAAAAAGCATTGGCGTTGGTCAATATCAACATGATGTCAATCAAGTAAGATTGAAGGAAAAATTAGATCAAACGGTGATCAGTTGTGTGAATGCCGTTGGTGTAAATCTAAATACAGCGAGTAAGCATTTGTTGAGTTATGTTTCGGGTATTGGACCGTCTATTGCGGAAAATATTGTGAAATATCGCAATGAAAATAAACAATTCAAAAATCGTAATGAGTTGAAAAAAGTCGCTCGATTGGGTGACAAAGCATTCGAACAATGTGTTGGATTTTTACGCATTAAAGATGGCGAAAATCCTTTAGATGCAAGTGCGGTTCACCCAGAGTCTTACACTTTGGTTAAAAAAATGGCAGATGATCTTGGAATGTCGGTTCAAGCGATGATTGGTAATTCTGAAATTATTAAAAAAATCAATGCTAAAAACTATATCAACGAAACAATCGGAGAATTAACCATCAAAGATATTTTGTCCGAATTGACCAAGCCTGGTTTGGATCCGAGAAGTGAATTGGAGCAATTTGAATATGCGGATATTTACAAAATTGAAGATGTGAAAGTCGGCGATATTGTTCCTGGAATCGTGACTAATTTGACGCGTTTCGGTGCATTTGTTGATATTGGCGTTAAACAAGATGGATTGGTGCATGTAAGTGAGATTTGCAATAGATATATTTCTGATCCAAATGAAGCTTTGAAATTAAATGATAAGGTAAAAGTAAAAGTTTTAGAAGTGGATTTGAACAGAAAAAGAATCGCCTTATCGATCAAGCAAACGGAAGAAGTTGATCCTAATGCAAGACGTAATAAACCTAATAATCAGCGTCCGCAAAAGGCAGCAGAGCCCGCAAAAGAATTGTCACTAAGTGATGCACTTTCGGCTTTGAAAAATAAGTTTTCTCATTAATTGAATTATGGAATATATGTAAAAAAGAGAATGCATTGCATTCTCTTTTTTACATATATAGACAAATGCTTCTATGCTTAAAAAATTGATTTACAATAAAATTGGTTTGGTTTTTGGTAAAAGGTTGTTTTTACACTTTAAATTTTAATTAGAGATTTTATTATGATTTTTTTTTACCAAATGTATGATTATGTCTTAGGAGAAAAGGAAATAATTGCCACATTAAAAAATGAAACGCATACGCAACGATTTACATTAAAAATAATAACCCCAGCACGCAAGTTTGTGTATATGAGCTATGGTGGTGGTTTGGTGAAAATTTCCAGATTATATGATGTAAATGGCCAATTGATACATGCGAGAAATTATTCTGATGAGATAAAAAATGAAGTCAAAAACTTTAAAAGACAATTGAAAATTCCTTATTTCCAATTGTGGAAAGGTTTTTTGTACACAATTGTTGTTCTTATTATAGCTGCCATTATTTTTAGTATCAAAAATAAAATCAAAACCAATGATTTAAAAGGTCAATCTGCACATTTAACCGAACAATTACAAGCCTTGAAACCTGGTCAATTATACGGCATTTCCAATTTTACCGATGCAGAAGGTAATAGTGTAAATGGACTACCAGAAAGTTGGATCAAAATTGTAAAAATTGATCAAGATACTATATATATCCAAAGAAGTAAGCAGACAATTCCCGTAAAAGCAATGTTTGAAATGTCGCATATTTCCTCGATTAAGCCCAAAAATGAATCAGAATGGGAACCTAATCTAGAAAAAATTAGTTATCCTTTCCTCAAATCCCAATTATCGGAAAGTGATAAGATGAGTTATGATGCCGTATATATTGGTGATGATAAAGAAAAATATTCTGGTATTGTCTTTACGCTGAAAGGTGCGGAATAAGTAGATGTTTACTATATTTAAATATGAATCGCCAAGAAGAAATTGTAAGTTCCTATTTCCAATTTTTGGATCAACATATTGAGGATGTTATACAAGGGAAATGTTCAGAATTTTTCGAATTGAACCAAATTGCTACCGCTTTGAATATTTCTCATGTACACTTAACAGATATCGTACAAAAACAGCAAGGACATCATCCTTGCTATTTTTATGATTTGAAAATTATTGAAAAGGCTGAATATTATTTAAAAAAAACAGATTGGACCGTGGCAAAGATTGCGTTGACATTTACCTATGATCCGTCTAATTTTTCCAAATTTTTTAAAAAATGGACAGGAAAAACGCCCTTACAATTTCGAAAAAATAAAACCTAAAAGTTCACCATTTTGTTATCTTGAAAATGTGAACATTTGTACTAACCAAAAAATATGAATTATGTCTCATAATGTTGCAGGAAAAGTAATCCTGATCGCAGGTGGTGGTAAAAACCTTGGCGGATTATTAAGTAAAGATTTTGCCAAAAAACAAGCAAAAATTGCTATTCATTATAATAGCGAAAGCTCAAAAAACGATGCGGAAAAAACGCTAGAAGAAGTGAAAAGTTTGGGTGCAGAAGCGATTTTAATACAAGCGGATTTGACCAAAATTGAAAATATTACCAAATTGTTTGATGAAACAATTGCGCATTTTGGTGGTATTGATATTGCGATAAATACCGTAGGAAAAGTATTGAAAAAGCCTTTTGTAGACACAACAGAAGCGGAATATGATAGTATGAGTGATATCAATTCCAAAGTTGCTTATTTTTTCATACAAGAAGCTGGCAAAAAATTAAATAATAATGGAAAAATCTGCACGATTGTAACTTCTCTTTTGGCGGCGTACACAGGCTTGTATTCCACTTATGAAGGTTTGAAAGCTCCAGTGGAACATTTTACACGTGCGGCTTCTAAAGAATTTGGAGAAAGAGGTATTTCAGTTACGGCTGTTGCACCAGGTCCGATGGATACACCATTTTTCTATGGACAAGAAAATGCGGATGCTGTTGCGTATCATAAATCGGCAGCGGCATTGGGCGGACTAACCAAAATTGAAGACATTGCTCCATTGGTGGAATTTTTGGTTTCAGATGGTTGGTGGATAACTGGACAGACCATTTTTGCCAATGGTGGATATACCACAAGATAATTTTGTTAAAATCTACCAAATATAAAATTTCATATAGATATATGGAAAGTTGGTACGGTTTTAGAGAACTAATAAATGTTTTTTAAGGGTTTAGGGTTGAAAGGGGGTTTCTGTTCTCAGTTACCCCCATATTTTTTTAGATAAGTTGATATTTTTTGCAGATTTGCAAAGCTCGATTATATACTTCAGGATTTTCTTCTAACGCAGGAGCGTGGTGTGGTTTAATTCTCGCATCTAAAATGATCGGACCTTCACAACCCCAATGTTTATCGGAATAAAAGGAATGTATTCCCAATATATCTTTAGCCGGATTTGTACGTGTAAAAGTCACCCAAAGAAAATTGTTCAAATTTTCGCACAAAAAGTCTGGATTTTCGGTAATTACAATCATGGCAATTCCTAGATTTTCCCAATCCAAATTTATATTTTCAATTGCTGAATCAAGATGGATATTTGCATCATATTTTCCCATATCTATCGCAACAATACCAGGCAAAACTAATTTTGCATTTGGATAAATATTGGTAATTTCTTTTGGCAGATTGGTAGCTAATTCTCTTAATTTTTTTCCAGCGGTAGCAAAGATGACCTTACTTCCCTTATTTAATGCAAAACCTGAATAATCTAAGGTGTCGATGGTTGTATTGGTGATAAAATGAATATCTCGTTTGAAATCAATTCGTTCGAATATATATCTGAAATAAGCGGGAATATCATGCGTTGAAGGACAATCTTTTGCTTGTGAAGTAATAAATAAATATTTAGCCAAACTCAATTGTCCCGTACCCAAAATTCGCATGGATTGTGTCAATATTTCGGCAGGTTCAGTAATATCTAAATATGGCGTATAACGCTCTTTTCCAATAGCTAAGAGTAGTGGATGTACGCCAGCCGCATCAACCGCATGCACTTCCTGAACTCCAGGCAATTCATTTTTGATAGCATCTCCAGTAATTTCATGAATTAATGCACCGAAACTCGTATCTTCTTGAGGTGGGCGACCGACCACTGTAAAAGGCCAAATAGCATTTTTCTTTGCCAATACATTGGATACCTTCAATACGGGAAAAGGATGCGCAAGGCTATAATATCCTAAATGATCACCAAATGGACCTTCGGGTTTTAATTCATTTGGATTAATTTCTCCTGTAATTACGAAATCGGCATCCAAACTCACTACATTTCCATTATCAACTGCATATCGAAATCTACGACCTGCCAATAAACCAGCAAAATTGACTTCGCTCATACCTTCGGGTAGAGGCATTACCGCAGCAACTGTATGTGCAGGAGGACCACCTACGAAAATACTCACTTTTAAAGGCTGATTTTGCTCTATGGCATTTTGTTGGTGAATCCCGATACCTCGATGGATTTGGTAGTGTAGTCCAATTTCTTTATTTGCAATATATTCATTTCCAGACAATTGGATACGATACATCCCAATATTGGAGTGTGCAATATCATTATTTATTGGATCTTGAGAAAATACCTGTGGTAAAGTAATAAATGCGCCTCCATCCATTTCCCAACAGGTAATTAGTGGTAAGTCTTGAATTCGGATTTCTTCAAAATTCTTTAATTTGGATAAGGATTGTTTTTTGGGCAGTGCAAATCTGGCTTTGGATAAAGCAGAAATTTTACGAAATGCCGCTGCCGGATTATTTTTTATTTGAATAAGGTCTTGAACTGATTTGAGGCTATTTCTAAAGATGAATTTCGACCGATCAAGTGTCCCAAATATATTCGCAACAGCGCGGAATTTGGAATCTTTGACTTTTTCAAAAAGAATAGCCGGACCTTGTTGCTGGTATACAATTCTTTGAATGGCAGCCATTTCTAAATAAGGATCTACTTCCTCCTTAATTATGGTAAGCTGTCCATTTTTTTCTAAATCATTTAAACAATCCTCCAATGAAGTATACGCCATATTCCAAGTTTTCAAATAGGATTGCAATATTACGTAAAAGTGTAGTTTTTAAAGATAAACAGGAGGACAACCTTTCTTTGCATAATTAGTTCGCTTCTCTTTTGGTCCAGTATCTAATTTTGGATGTTTTCTAAATAAAGAAGTTTCAAAACCTGCCAGTCTAAAATTTACACCAATCATAATAGGATAATAATAATCATTGCTATTATTGTCATATAAGGCGGTAGATCCATATCCATCTATATAATCCGTAAATAAAATACGTCTTGAAAATTCAGCATATAGACCAATAAATTTAGTTGGGGCATATTTGATTCCAAAACCTACTGGGATGTTATACATGGTAGAGGAGTGGCTAGACCCTTTGGGATCTGTTTGTACTCCATCAGGTAAAAAAATTCCTCCATTTTCAGATTTAATTGCTTTTCCCGTAATAGGATCGATATAACCTTTGGGGAAAATAAAATAACGATTATAATGATAAAAGTTTAATCCAGTAAATACATACGGAGTAAACTTTCTTTCACCTGTAGTTATATCAAAAAAATCGTATTCAGGAATAATACCTAATTCTTCAATTCTAGATTTAAATTGATATGGTAAGACTGTCGTACCTGTTGGTTCGCTTCCACTGTTGACGATTTTACCAATTTCTCCATTATTTTCCCAACTGGGTACGTAACCTAATCCTTCAGATGAACCTCCTGCATTGGTGTAAAAAAGTTGACCTCTTAAAATAATGTGATTAGTCATTTCATAAGCCAAGTATGATTGAAATGCTGGATATTTTTTATATTGAAAACCACCTTCTCCACCTAATGTATTAACCCCAACGCCTAAACCTAAATGCGTTTTTTCCCAAAAAGATTCTGATTGACAAAAACTTATATTTTGGATCAATAAAAGAAAAATTAGTATTTTAAATGTTGGATTAAAAAACATACACTTGGTTAGAACGACTCAAATATTTACAAATATACGGGAGGGCAATTTTGTAGATTTCGCCTGCTATGTCCACTTGATTTTTGAGAACGATGGCTGCTATAATCGCCACCTAATCTAAATGTTACACCAAACAAAAAATTATAATAGACATCATTTTTTATAGAGGAACTTTTAAATTGATATCCATCAATTTCATCTGTATTAGTTAATCTAAAATTACCTTCACCAAATAGGCGTATATTGTCCGTAATAGCATATTTTATGCCACCACCAAATGGTATATTTATTTTTCTAGGAACTGATGCTAAGTCGTAATTATACTTATCATATCTTTTGGTAACATCGTTATATTCGTAGTAAAATGGGGTGTAGTGAAAATAACCAACACCTGCAAATATATAAGGAGTCCATTTACTACCTTCATTCATATTAAGCAAGTCAAATTCTGGCATGATGCTGATCTCTTGGATATTAGATCTAAATGGATGTAATTGTTGTCTTTCACTACCTTGATCGCTCGCTCCAACGGAACCAAATGTTACTTGACCTTTTATATAAAAATGATCATTAAGTTCATATCTTATATTACCAGCAACAGAAAATTGAGTATATTCACTATAGATATCACCATAATAACGCATAGGTCCAAACCCAATACCTAAATGTAATTTTTCGCTAAAAGATTGACCATGTACCTGAGAAATGATTAGCATTGATAAAAGGGCAAAGGTACATTGAAAAAAAAGTGACTTCATATTGTTCAAAACAGAATTAAAATTTGCAATGCTACAGATTATTGTTCGATATTGATAGAAAAACTCAACATCCTTTGTTGTAACTTATTAAATGTATCCCCCGAATAAGGATTTGAAAAATCTCTTCTATGATCATTCATGAATGAGCTACTAAATCTAAATTCAGGTGAAATAACAGCAAACGGTAAGTAAATGTGTACACCTGCTCCCATTTCTCCACCAAAAGATACTTTTCTCATTAAAGGAGCTGTCGCATTGCCCAAATCCCTTTCTGCTGTATATTCTTGAGAATTACTTGATAAGTTAAAATCAACTTTTGGGCCGCCAAATAAATATGCACGGTAATTATTTATTCTGTCAGATGTGAATTTTACGTGCAAAGGAATACTGATTAGTGTTTGAGGTAATTTCATTTGCTCGTAATAATCTCCAGAGCTTGATACAAGTAAATTGCTTTTATCCGTAGGTATGGCACCATCAGCATAATAATAATTCAAATATTTAGACCCACCTATAATTAATTTTGGTACAGTTCTTAATTCCCAATGTCTAGCTAATTTTAATGTTCCCATTAAGCCTAATTCAATTCCGCCACTAGATCCAGATTCAGCTCTTTTGAAGTTGCTTTGCTCATTAAAAAGACCAGATTTTGTAGTTTTTAAGAAGGAAGAATTATATCCAAATGAAATACCAAAATAATAAGGGAGTTCATCATGATCATTTTTTTCAAAATATCCATCTTGAGCGTATATTTTAATTCCACTTGAAATGGATATAAGTATAATTAAAGCGCAAATGCTTTTCATATGAAACATTAATAATTGATTTTCTTTGAATAACTTAACGACATTTAAAAAGAATAATTGTCTTCAATTAATATGCCATATAAGTTTTTGTATTTTCGCAACCTCATTTAAAACGTGTATTTATTATATTGCAGCTATGAGTTTCGAATTTGAACCATTATCTATCGACGATGAATTTGAAAGATTGTTAGAAATCGGAGATAAAATACTTATCACAGAGTTTCTAAATGATCAGAATATTAGTGATGTAGTAGAATTGGTAGATAATTTTCCGGAGTATGAGACTCAAATTGTCTCCACCATGTCTACGCATCGAGCGTCTAGTGTTTTTAAAATGCTAGATTTTTCTGTGCAAAAAAGAATCATTAATAGCCTTTCTCCCATAAAAACGGCGGAACTTTTAAATGAATTATCTCCAGATGATCGTACACAATTTTTGGAATCCCTTCCAAATGAACAGCTGAGAGATCTATTAAAATTATTAGATCCAAAGGAGGTTAAGATCACTGTAAGTCTTTTGGGATATCCTGAAGATAGTGTTGGACGTCTGATGACAACAGATTACGTCTATGTTTATGAAGATAATACGGTTTTGGATGCCTTTCACACGATCCGAAAATTTGGGAAGAATTCTGAAACAGTAGATGTTATTTATGTGATTAGTTTTGATGGAAAGCTAATTGATGACTTGCGTATTCGTGATTTGATTCTTGCTTCCCCAGAAACTCCTATAAGTGAAATTATTGATGGAAGATTTATCTCCTTAAAAGCTACGGATGATCAAGAGTATGCCAGTCAAGTATTCAAAAAAAATAATCGCGTCGCTCTTCCAGTTACCGGAGATAATGACAAATTGTTGGGCATTGTGACGATTGATGATATCCTTTGGGTAACCAATGAAGAATTTAGTGAGGATATGCAAAAAATGGGTGGTACCGAGGCATTGGACGAGCCTTATTTAGATACTCCATTTTTCAAATTAATGAAAAAAAGAGCGGGTTGGTTGATTATCCTCTTTTTGAGTGAATTATTAACGGCAACTGCTATGGCTTATTTCAATGATGAAATAGCCAAAGCAACTATCTTAGCGATGTTTATTCCATTAATTATGTCGAGTGGTGGCAATAGTGGTTCGCAAGCCTCTACACTTATTATTCAAGCGATGGCGGTAGATGAAGTTTCTTTGAGTGATTGGTGGCGCGTTATGCGACGAGAATTTTTCAGTGGGTTGACCTTAGGCGGTATTTTGGGTATCATTGGATTTATCCGAATATTTCTATGGCATCAACTGATGGTTCATGGCGTATTTGAAGATATTTACGGGCCACATTGGTTATTGGTCGGAGCTACGGTAGGTGTTTCTCTTTTGGGAATTGTAATGTGGGGTACACTTTCTGGCTCCATGTTACCAATGGTGTTGAAAAAATTGGGTGCCGATCCTGCGGTTTCTTCAGCTCCATTTGTTGCGACATTGGTGGATGTAACAGGTATCGTTATTTATTTTTCTGTAGCATATATGTTCTTGAGAGGAATTTTATTGTAAATAGTAATTAGAAGCGAGTAACTAGTAATAATGAAAATTTTTTCTTAATCATAATTCATAATTCATAATTCATAATTCATAATTCATAATTTTTATCCTAATAATTATCCATGTATCCTAATCTATATTACGTATTTAAAGAATTATTTCACATTGATTTACCTGCGTTGAAGGTGATCAATACATTTGGTTTTTTCGTTGCGATTGCATTTCTTATTTGCGCAGCGTTAATCGTCAAAGAGTTAAAAAGAAGACAAGCGTTAGGAATATTTACCTATGAAGATAAAAAAGTAACGATAGGCGAACCTGCAACAACAACCGAATTGGTGTTAAATTTCGTATTGGGATTTGCAATGGGATATAAAATTTTGGGTGTTTTTGTAACGAAAGGCGCACTCAATAATCCACAAGAATTTTTATTTTCCGGCCAAGGAAATTTCATTGCAGGTATTGCAGTAGGTGCTCTTTTTGCTTTTTTGAAATGGCAAGAAAAGAACAAAGTCAAATTGGCTAAACCCGAAACTCGAACAATTCGCATCTGGCCGAGTGATAGAGTGGGAGACATAATTATGATTGCTGCCGGAGGAGGTTTCGTCGGTGCGAAGATTTTTGACAATTTGGAAAATTGGAATCGATTTATTCAAGATCCGATTGGTAATTTGTTGTCGCCAAGTGGTTTGACATATTACGGTGGCTTGATTGTCGCGTCACTCTCTCTTTGGTATTATTTTCGAAAACATAATATGCGTTTTATTGATGTTGCGGATGCGCTAGCACCTATTTTGATGTTGTCTTATGGTTTGGGTAGGATTGGTTGTCAAGTAGCTGGAGACGGAGATTGGGGCATTGTAAATACAAAACCTAAACCATTTAGTTGGATGCCAGATTGGTTTTGGAGTTATGACTATGCACATAATGTAAATAAGGAAGGTGTGCCTTTGCCCAATTGTACTTGGGATGATTATTGCACACATTTACCACAAGGTGTTTTCCCAACTCCTTTATATGAAATCATTGTTTCTGTGATCTTATTTTTCTTTCTATGGTCGGTTCGCAAAAAAATTACAACTCCAGGTAAATTATTTGGATTGTATTTGTTCGTCAACGGTTGGGAAAGATTATTGATTGAACAAATTCGTGTAAATACTAAATATGATATTTTCGGATTTCATCCAACGCAAGCAGAAATCATTGCAACCGTTTTGATAGTTGGAGGTGCTTTATTGTTCTTTAAAGCGAAAGATTGGATCAAACCGACAACCAATCATCTCGCTAAAAACTAACACTTTTAAATATTGGAGGAAATGAAACTATTCTTGAGAAATAATCAATTTTCAGGCTTGTGTTTACTTTTTTCTGTAACAATGATTCATGCACAGAAAAAAGTAGATAGAAAATTAGAGAAAAAATTAGCACCCCTTATTCAAAATTTTCATGGAACCTCTGGCATTTATGTTGAAAATCTAAAAACGGGAAAATTTGTAGCCATCAATGCTGATACGATTTTTCCAACGGCAAGTATTGTAAAAGTTCCCATACTTACAACAGTTTACCAAAAAATTTTAGACGGAAAATTAACTTATAATCAAAAGCTTATTTATAAGGATTCTTTGAAATATGGAGGTTCTGGTTTTGCTCAATTTTTCAAAGATAGTACACCAATGGATATAGCGACAGCGGCGGCTTTGATGATTGATTATAGCGATAATACAACTTCCCTTTGGTTACAATCATTGGTTGGTGGCTCTGATACGATTAATGCGGTTTTGGATAAATTAGGTTTGAAAGATACGCGTGATAATTCTCGGGCCAATCGGGAAGCGAATCGCAAAATCTATGGTTGGGGGCAAACTACGCCACGCGAAATGGCAACTTTACTCAAAGATATTTACCTAAAAAAAATATTGAATCCAGCAGCGTGTGAAAGCATGTATCGCACGATGTCGCATGTTTATTATGATAATTTCGCACTTTCGCAAATACCTCCATTTATACAAACCGCATCCAAACAAGGTATGGTAGATGAGTCTCGATCGGAATTGGTGATGGTCAATGCACCACATGGAGATTATGTATTTTACATTGCTACGAAAAATAATCAAGATCAAAGCTGGCAATCCAATAATGAAGCTTGGCAATTGGCTCGTGCTATTTCCAAATTATTGTGGCATTATTTCGAACCAAAATCTAATTGGCAACCACCTGTTGGTGCTGATATTTATTTAGGAAAATAATTGATAGTGAATTTCATTTTTAAAAAATAGTATTATGGCAAAAAAAATAAACAAGACAAATGCGATGCGCATTTTGGATAGTTTACACATTGCTTACGATGAAATTGCCTATTCCATTGAGGATGGACATATTGATGGACATTCCGTATACAAAAAAGTAGGGATGGAACCTGATGGATTTTTTAAAACCTTGGTAACTAGAGGGAAAGACAATGCGATCTGTGTTTTTGTAATTCCAGTTTTGAAAGAATTGGATTTGAAAAAAGCCGCAAAAGCTGCTGGAGAAAAGAACGTTGCTATGATTGCTGTCAAAGAATTATTGAGTATTACGGGATATATTCGAGGTGGTTGTTCGCCCATTGGAATGAAGAAAAAATTTACTACTTTTTTCGATCAAAGTATAGCGCATTTGGATAAAATTTTTGTTAGTGGAGGCAAACAAGGTTTGCTAATTGGTACGACTCCTGTGGATATATTACAAGCAACCGAAGGAAATGTGGCGGATTTAACGGTGTAAAATGAGCGATTATTATTGCAAATCAATCATAGAATCTTCTTATTAAATTGAGCACGCCGAATGTCGACAATACCGCGAAAGAAAAAATATTGCGGAATGGCCTTTTGTTCGTCCGCAATTATAAAATTTCAAAAGCGATAAACGAACAAAACAATGCCTGTAGCGTATATTTTTTCGGTGCGTTAGCATTCGCCTTATGGTCGACTTGATTTTTTCCTTCTTTTTTATCAAGAAAAAAGAACATCAGGGTAGGTATAGCATTTATATTTGCGTAGCGCAATTTCAAATATTATGGCAAAAAAAGTTTTATTTATTGATAGAGATGGTACGATTATCAACGAAGTACCGCCAACTTATCAGATTGACAGTTTTGAGAAATTAAGTTTTTATCCCAAAGTTTTGCAATATCTAGCGTTGATAACGCAAGATTTAGATTACGAATTGGTGATGATAAGCAACCAAGATGGTTTGGGTACAGATAGTTTTCCCGAAGATACATTTTGGCCAGTGCAACATTTCATTGAAAGGACATTAGAAGGTGAAGGCATACATTTTAGTGCCTCTTTTTTCGATAAAACATTTGCCAAAGACAATGCGCCAACACGCAAACCACAAACTGGAATGTTAGTCGATTATATCAATAATCCGGAATATGATTTGGCAAATTCTTATGTTATCGGCGATCGCATTACCGATGTGCAATTGGCAAAAAACTTAGGAGCAAAAGCAATCTGGTTAAATAATGATCCAGAATTAGGTGCGGAAGAAATTGCAAATGCAGATGAATTAAGCAATACAATTGCCTTACAATCAAGTGATTGGAAGGAAATTTTTTCTTATTTGAAATTTGGTTTACGTCAATGCAGTGTTGATCGGGATACCAATGAAACAAAAATTCATATCGAACTAAATATCGATGGTACAGGAAAATCTGATATCGAAACGGGCATTGGATTTTTTGATCACATGCTCGATCAAATTGCACGTCACGGCAAAATGGATTTAAAAATCAAAACCAAAGGCGATCTGCATGTTGACGAGCACCATACAATTGAAGATACCGGAATTGCTTTGGGTGAAGCTTTTGCGGCTTTATTAAAAGATAAAAGAGGGATCGAAAGATACGGATTTGCACTTCCTATGGATGACGCGGAGGCAAAAGTGTTAATCGATTTTGGTGGTCGCAGCTGGATTATTTGGAATGCAGAATTTCATCGTGAAAAAGTAGGAGAGATGCCGACGGAAATGTTTTTCCATTTCTTCAAATCCTTTAGCGATGCAGCACATTGTAATTTGAATATTGAATGCAAAGGAGATAACGAACATCACAAAATAGAAGCAATTTTCAAAGCATTTGCCAAAGCGATTCGAATGGCAGTGAAACGAGATTTGTTGAGCAATTATTTACCTAGTACGAAAGGAGTGTTGTAGAAAATTATGAATGATAATGATATTTATAAAATTATATCAGAAGAATTACTGAAGCAAAATTTTGAATTTACAAGATATTTTCTCGATAGATTTACTCTAATCTATGAAAATGAGAAAATTAAAATTGAGCGAATAGATAGAGATGATGGCGAAAATATTTTTGTTTATGTACCAATCAAGAATGAGCCATTTTATCTAAGATTTTGTTTAAATAAAAAACAACAAGATATTCATGATGTAGATACTGAGCCCGGTGTAAAGTTGTTTTTATGGCAAACTTCAGAGTTGCTGTCTTTAAAAGAATTAGTATCTATAGATGAATTAAATCCAATAAAAACATGGAATTTGGGAGATAAACATCCTCGCTTTTCAGACTTATTAATGGATAACAGTGGTATCAAATATGAACCTAATTCTGAACCAGATTCGTTAGAAGATAAAATTTCATTATTGTTGAATAATATTGAGAAATCACGGAATGTTGGTTTGTTTTTTGAAAATGAAATAAGTTTTAATATACAATGTTTTATAGATTATTATTATGAGAACCAGCTATTAGGCAATTTCATATTGAGCAGAGGCATAGTAAAAAAAATGATGCAATTTAATATTGAAATTGAATTTAATATTGCTGCATGGGGTAAATCTTTCTAATTATTTTTTGTTCAATTCAAAATTCTTTCGCATATTCGCACAGCAATGAAGTTAAATAATGTAAATATGATTTGGTGGTGGCATACAAACTCTTTTCGGGGCTTGTAGCAGCATGCTATAATCAGTATTTATTTAAAAATAAACAAAATGCCTCGAATATAATTCGGGGCTTTTTTATTGCAATTAACTATTTTAAAATATTCAAATAAACCCATGACAAGGATTGAAACAAACTGTACAAAAATGCTTTTTGATGTACAGACTCCGGTGGCTATTTATTTACGATTGAGAGATCAATTTCGCGACACCGTTTTATTGGAAGGTGCGGATTATCAATCTGCTGAGGACGCATTTTCACTTATTGGGATCAATGCGATCGGAGGTGTGGAAGTGACGGATGACGATACAATTGAGTTGAAATATCCGTTGAAAAAAACACAGAAAATCAAAATTTCAGATGCGCAAAAAGTTACGGATATTCTTTGGAATTATATGAAAGGTTACGAGGTGACGACTTCCGAAGATGATTTTGTACGTCGTGCACAGGGTTTATTTGGATATGCGACTTATAATGCCGTTCATTTTTTTGATACCATTCAACTAAAATCTTATAACAAAGAACCTGAAAGAGAGATTCCATTGATGCGCTATCGTTTGTATCAATATGTATTGGTAATCAATCATTTCAAGTCTGAAATGTATTTATGTGAAAACGTAATTAGCAGATTGGAAAGTAATTTGGAGAAAGTACAAGCTTTGGTAGAAGGTCGCGATATTCCACAATATAAATTTCGTTTAAATGGTGGAGAAATTCCCAATGTAACGGATGCAGATTATATCGAAATGGTAAAAAAAGGCATTCAGAGTTGCAAGCGTGGTGATGTATTTCAGATCGTTCCAAGCCGTAGATATGCACAGAAATTTGAAGGAGATGATTTTAATGTTTACCGCACTTTGCGTAGCGTCAATCCTTCTCCATATATGTTTTATTTTGACTACGGAAATTACAAATTATTCGGTTCGAGTCCAGAATCTCAATTACTTATTCAAGATCAAACAGCCATTGTTCATCCGATTGCTGGAACTTATAAAAGAACGGGCAATTTGTTGGAAGACAAGAAATTAGGCGAATTATTACAAAATGATCCCAAAGAAAAAGCCGAACATACGATGTTGGTTGATTTGGCTAGAAATGATTTGAGTAGAAACTGTACAGATGTAAAAGTCAATTATTTCAAAGAAGTGCATCATTTTTCTCATGTTTTGCATTTGGTGAGTGAGGTTGCGGGTTCTTTGGAAAAAGATACGAATCCATTCAAAGTTTTGGCAAATAATTTTCCTGCTGGAACCTTGAGTGGCGCTCCTAAATTCAAAGCGATGCAATTAATCGATGAAATTGAAGGGAATTCCAGAAGTTATTATGCCGGCACGATTGGATTTGTGGGTTTCAATGGTAATTTCAAACACGCGATTATGATTCGCTCTATTTTGAGTAAATCCAATACATTGTATTATCAAGCGGGCGCTGGCGTTGTGGCAAAATCGATTCCCGAAAATGAATTGCAAGAGGTAAATAACAAATTAGGCGCATTGAAATTAGCGATTCAAAAAGCGGAGCAAGTTTAATTAATGATAATTTATAAATGATGAATTATGAATGCGAAAGAAAATCTTCTAAAGGAGAAAAGTTTTCAATTTGCCATTAGAATAGTCAAATTGTATCAGCATTTGAATACATCATTTCATGAATTTATCTTAAGCAAACAATTGTTACGAAGTGGTACTGCTGTTGGTGCTTTAATTAGAGAAGCACAGAATGCAGAAAGTAAAGCAGATTTTATACATAAATTAGGAATTGCTCAGAAGGAATGTGATGAAACGCTTTATTGGTTGGAACTTTTAAAAGAAATTGCGTTTCTTACAGAAAAGGAATTTGAAAGTATTGCTATAAATGCAACAGAATTGTTGAAAATGTCACGAAGTGCAATTATTACGACAAAAAATAACTCATAACTTATAATTTATAATTCGATATGAAAATATTGGTTTTTGATAATTACGATTCATTTACCTACAATTTGGTACAATTAATCGAGCGAATTATTGGGGAAAAAGTAGATGTTTTTCGCAATGATAAAATCAGTTTGGATGAGGTAGAGAAATATGACAAAATCGTATTGTCTCCTGGTCCTGGCATTCCAGAAGAAGCGGGTTTACTTTTGCCTTTGATCAAAAGATTTGCACCTACAAAATCAATTTTGGGTGTCTGTTTGGGCGAACAAGCAATTGGTGAAGCTTTTGGGGCGAAATTGACTAATTTATCCGAAGTATTTCACGGTATTGCAACCGATATCCAGAAAACAGAAGTAAAAGCGCCATTATTTGAAGGTTTACCAGATACATTTGAGGTGGGACGATATCATAGTTGGGTCGTAGATAACGAAAATTTTCCTGAAAGTTTGGAAGTGACAACAAGAGATGCAGAAGGATTTATTATGGGATTGCAACATAAAACCTATGATGTTCAAGGTGTACAATTTCATCCGGAAAGTATCTTGACGCCAGTTGGAGAAAAAATACTTAGAAATTGGCTTGATAAGTAATTAATAGTTAATAGTTAATAGTTAATAGTTAATAGTTAATAATTAATAGTGAATAGTTACAACTTAACACGCACATTTTACTTTTTACAATGAAACAATTATTACAGTCTTTATTCAAATATAAAACTCTCTCTCGCGAAGAAGCAAAAGCTATTTTAATCGAAATTTCTCAAGGGAAATATTCGGATTTTGAGATTAGCTCTTTCATAACGGTATTTGCGATGCGCTCCATTACGATTGCGGAGTTGCAAGGTTTTGTCGATGCATTATTGGAATTATCTGTTCCAGTTGATCTGGGTACACATGAGGTTTTGGATATTGTCGGAACGGGTGGAGATGGGAAAAATACCTTCAATATTTCCACTTTGGCGTGTTTTATTGTTGCCGGTGCAGGACAAAAAGTGGTTAAACAAGGAAATTATGGAGCTTCTTCTGTGAGTGGTTCGTCTAATGTCATTGAAAATATGGGATACAAATTCAAAAATGACAGCGAATTATTAAAAAAGGAATTAGCAGAAGCGAATATTTGTTTTTTACATGCGCCCTTATTTCATCCTGCGTTGAAAGCTGTAGGAGCGATACGTAAGAGCTTAGGATTTCGTACATTTTTCAATTTGTTGGGTCCTTTGGTCAATCCTGCTCGTCCAAAATTTCAATTGTTAGGCGTATATAATTTGGAAGCGGAGCGTTTGTATAATTACTTTTTACAAGAAAGTGGACGTCAATTTGCAGTTGTGCATAGTTTGGATGGTTATGATGAAGTTTCTCTTACAGGAGATTCAAAGGTAATTACCAATGCTGGAGAACGCATATTTACACCAGAAGCTTTGGGTAAAAGACAAGTTTTTCCTGAGGATATTTATGGCGGTGATACACCAGAAGCGGCTGCCGAAATTTTCAAAACGATTATTTCGGGTAAAGGATCTTGGTCGCAAAATGCGGTGGTTTTGGCAAATGCTGCTCTTGGTTTGCATTGCACGGGAAAATATGCAACGTATGAAGATGCGTATCAAGCTGCTGTTGTAAGTTTGGAAAGTGGCAAAGCTTTGAATGCATTAAATACTTTAATTGCATTACAATAATTGCATGGAAAATATTCGTTTGCAAGATGCTGCAGAGGAGGATTTCGAGCTTTTATATCAAATAAAAACAAGATCGATCCTGCCCTATGTAGACCAAATTTGGGGCTGGGAGGAAGCCGTACAAAAAGAGTTTCTACGAAATGAAACGCCAATTTCGGAAGTTCAATTGATATTTTTCGAAGAAAAAGCTGTCGGTTTTGTACAATTGAAAATAAAAGAAAACGAAGTTTTTATTGGAAGTTTGTTTATTATGGACGATTTTCAAGGTTTGGGAATTGGTTCGTATATATTGGATAAATTAATCGCAGAATATTTCATTGTTAGATTGGAAGTCTTGAAGATCAATCACAGAGCGACAAAATTGTATCAGTCAAAAGGATTGAAAATTGTCGGAGAAAATGAATTGAAATATTTTATGCAAATAAATTGAATATGAATATTTTAGATAAGATAGTTGCAGAAAAAGTTCAAGAGGTTGCATTACATAAAGCAGCAAAGTCGATCGATGATTTGACTAAAATGGAATTATTTGAAAGAAAAACATTTTCTCTAAAAGAGGCTATTTTGAATGGTGATAATTCCAAAATTATTGCAGAATACAAACGTCAATCTCCATCTAAAGGAATAATTAATGGAAGCGCAAAAGTCGAAGAGGTAACAAAAGCATATACTGAAAATGGTGCGGCTTGTTTGTCCGTTTTGACTGATTATCCATTTTTTGGTGGTACGATGGAAGATTTGGGCAAAGCCCGATTTAATCAAATTCCTATTTTGCGAAAGGATTTTATGGTCGATTCATATCAAGTGTACGAAGCAAAAGCAATTGGCGCAGATGTGATTTTACTAATTGCAGCTTGTTTGACTCCACAAAAAGTAAAAGAATTGACCAATGTGGCACATGATTTAGGTTTAGAGGTTTTGTTGGAATTGTATACGGAAGATGAGTTGGATTGTTATTACGACGAAGTTGATTTGGTTGGTGTAAATAATAGAAATCTGAAAACATTTGAAGTAAATATTGAGAATTCTATTCGTCTTTTGAATAAATTACCGAAAGAAAAACCTGGAATTGCAGAAAGCGGTATTGATAATCCGCAAGTTGTAATGGAATTAAAAAATGCAGGTTTTAAAGGATTTTTGATGGGAGAGCATTTTATGAAAACCAACAATCCTGGACAGGCATTTGTTAATTATGTAAATGAATTAAAAAGCTTGGAAAATGCGCATTAAGGTTTGTGGTTTGACGGATGTGAATCAAGTAGCTCAATTGGATGAAATGGGAATGCAATTTGGTGGTTTTATATTTTATCCGAGATCGCCGAGGTATGTTTTCAATTCACTTTCAGCACAACAAATCAAAAAAATAAAAGGTAAAATAAATAAAGTTGGAGTATTTGTTAATGCACCACAAGAGGAAGTACTCAAAACGATCGATGATTGTGGTTTGTATGTGGCGCAATTGCATGGAGACGAAACACCTAAATATTGCGAACGAATTTCGGAATACATTACAGTCGTAAAAGCATTTCAAGTAAGTTCGCCAGAAGAAATTGAATGGCGAATACATGAATATCAAGATGTCGCTGATATGTTTTTGTTCGATACTCCAGGATTGGGATATGGAGGCACTGGAAAGAAATTTGATTGGAAAGGCTTAAAAAATTTAAATATAGGAAAACCATTTTTTCTTAGTGGAGGTATCGGTCCGGAAGATCATGAGCAAGTGAAAGAATTTATGGAATTTCCAATAGCAAAAGATTTATTTTCGTTAGATATTAATAGTCGTTTCGAAGTTGAACCAGGCGTAAAAGATTTGGAAAAAATTAAAACATTTGCTAACCATTTAAATTCTAAATAATTGAATACCAAACTACTTGCTTTGCTTATTTTCAGTTTTATATTAAACAGTCTTTTAGCCCAACGTCGTGTTGAGTCTATAAAAGATGATAAAACTGCAATTAAATTTATTAAAAATTATTTTTATGATGATTATAATTACGATTGGAACAAATTTCATTTAATAAAAGGAGATGAGTGGACTGGGCTTTTTAATATTAGTAAGCATTTAGAAGATTCTTTAATTGCAAATCAAAAATATCTAGGTTGGGTAAAATTAGATATGAATGAGGACAAAAAAGAGGATTTAATTGTTAGCGGATATTTTTCTGATAAAGATATTCCTGAACCGGAATTTGGTTTATTTGTATTTCTATCCAGAAAAGATGGATATTATGATGTGCATGATTTGAAGTTCTCCGATCAGAAAACATATCCCTTATACATATCAGAAACAATTTTTATGGATAATAAAATTCCGATGATTAGGCTTATAGATTGGGCTCCTGATGCTATGAAATTGAACAATTTACCATTTGCTGTTGATACAGTCTTTCATTTTGATAAATATTTTATTAATTACAATTCTCACCCATTGGCGAATTGGGTTCAATCCGTGCAGATGGATATTAAAAATCAAGAAGGGATTCATACTAAGTTGTCTATTACTGACATGGATTCAGTTTCTATTGGAAAGATTAATTTAGAATATTTAAGGGGTAATAAATGGAATAAGATTATAGGAAAATTATATCCAGATATATACATAGGATTAGATCAATTGATTAATTATGGATTGACTACTTCCGATTTTGCTATTAATGTAACAGGAAATTATATGGATGAAAATTATTTGTCAATTAAATTTTTAAACGGAAAAGCAGTCTCATTAAGTAACTTTACGACCCGGAATAGATATACATTTGATGCAATTTGTTCTTGGTTGATAGAATTAAATGGCTATGTACATTATCTACATGAGCAAAAAGAGAATAATAAAAATAAAAACTAAGTCGTATGCGTAAGCTTTTAGTGATCATTTTCAGCTTTGCTAGTTCTATTGTTTTTGCACAAAAGCAAGTAGAAAAATTAGAAACAGATGAAGATGTTTTAAAATTTGTAAAAGATTATTTCAAGGATGATAATGAACATAATTGGAAAGATTTTCATTTTGCCAATGGTACAGAATGGAAAAATGTTTACAACCTAAGTAAAACAGTTTCTGATTCTATTCAAGCAAATATGCATTTTAGTAAATGGTTTACAGAAGATGTGAATCAAGATGGAAAATTAGATTTGATTGTAACTGGAGATATTTCTGATCCAAATGCCCCAGAATCAAACTTTACCTTATTGGTGTTCGTTTCTCAGAAGAATAGGTCTTACAATGTATACAATATGGAACATTCCGAAGAGGCAAACTTTCCCTTATATGCCAATGCAATTTTAATTGGGAAAAAAAGTATTCCTGGTTTACGTATTGTTAATTGGTCTCCAAATATCAATAGACCAAGTAATGCTGAATATCCTTATTTTGTAGATTCTGTAGCTTTTTCCAATAATTATTTTCTGAATTATAATACGCATCCAGATGCATTGAGGATAAAGTCGATTACTTATACACAAGCAGGCTCTATTGGAAATTTATCCAAGTTAGTATTGTTAAATATGGATGAAAATAGACAAGCAACTTGGCGATGGACGAGTTATAATGGTAAAGATTCCTCTACGTTAAAAGGTCGAGTTACTGTGGATGTATATAGTAAGTTATTGGCGCTAATTAATTACACCAATTTTAGCCAATTACCGTCTCAATTACTTTCCCAAAATAATGATGCTAGTGCAAATACAATATATTTTACAGTGGAGTATTCTAATGGCACGATTAAAAGATTAACGGATCGTAGTGGATTTACTTCTTACTCATTATCTGCGGTATATGGTTGGTGCGATGGATTAGTGGAAGATATTCAACAACAATTACAAGCACGACAAAATAATTACAACCAAATGAGTAGCTGGGGGATGGATGATGGTTGGGGATTTTAAAAATTTTACAAGAACGAACAATTTATATATGGACATGAAGGAAATAGAAGTTGATCAAAACGGATATTATGGAGAGTTTGGTGGTGCATTTGTACCAGAGATGTTGTATCCCAATGTAGAGGAATTGAAGGAAAATTATTTGAAAATAATTTCAGACGAAGGTTTTAAAAAGGAATTTGATAATTTATTAAAAGATTATGTTGGACGACCAACACCATTATATCACGCAAAAAGATTGAGCGAACAAATTGGTGCAAATATTTTTTTGAAAAGAGAGGATTTGAACCATACCGGTGCGCATAAAATCAACAACGCAATAGGTCAAGCTTTATTGGCAGAACGTCTAGGGAAAAAGAAAATCGTTGCAGAAACGGGCGCTGGACAGCATGGTGTTGCAACAGCGACGGTGTGCGCTCTGCGGAATTTGGAATGTATTGTTTTCATGGGTGCGTTGGATATTCAACGACAAGCCCCCAATGTCGCTCGTATGAAAATGCTTGGAGCGACAGTTGTGGCTGCCGAAAGTGGAAATAAAACTTTGAAAGATGCTACAAATGAAGCAATACGTTATTGGATTAATCATGCGCACGATACGCATTACATCATAGGAAGTGCAGTAGGTCCGCATCCTTATCCTGATATGGTGGCTCGTTTTCAAAGCGTAATTAGCGAAGAGGTTAGATGGCAGTTAAAAGAAAAAACAGGAAAAGAAACTCCTGATTATGCAGTGGCATGTGTTGGTGGTGGTAGTAATGCTGCAGGTACTTTTTATCATTTTTTGAATGAGGAAAATGTTCATTTAGTTGCAGTTGAGGCTGCTGGTTACGGAGTTGATTCTGGAGAGTCTGCAGCTACGACACAATTGGGAACCGTTGGGGTATTGCATGGAAGTAAAAGTTTAGTTATGCAAACAAAAGATGGTCAGATTATTGAACCTTATAGCTTATCCGCGGGGTTGGATTATCCTGGAATTGGACCATTGCAAGCGCATTTATTCAAATCTGGACGTGGTACATTTTTAAATGCTACGGATGATGAGGCATTAGCAGCAGCATTTAATTTGACTAAAATTGAAGGAATTATTCCCGCTTTAGAATCTTCACATGCTTTAGCTGGTTTGAAAAAATTAAAATTAAAGCCTTCTGATAATGTGGTTGTTTGTTTGAGTGGAAGAGGAGATAAGGATATGGATAACTATTTAAAAGTTTTTGATAAATTTAATTAGTTGATTTTGAATCAATAATTTAAAAAATTATCCCTATTTTCCGTTTTTGGAATTTTTTAATTAGAATGTGATGAGTAGAATTAAAGATACATTCAGTAATAATACTGATAGAAAAATATTAAACGTTTATTGTACAGCTGGATATCCTCAATTAAATAGCACCTTGGAAGTAATGGAAGCATTGCAAAAAGATGGTGCGGATATTATTGAATTGGGCATTCCTTATAGTGACCCATTGGCAGATGGTGAAGTGATACAAAATAGTGGTGCTATTGCATTGGAAAATGGGATGACCATTGAAGTTTTATTTCAACAATTGGAAAATTTTAGAGATAAAATTCATATTCCAGTTATTTTAATGGGTTATTTGAATCCTGTATTACAATATGGATTTGAAGAATTTTGTAAAAAAGCATCCGAATTAGGTATTGATGGTTTGATTTTACCTGATTTACCTGAATATGAATTTGAAGCGAATTATCGCCAAATTGTGAAAAAATATCAGTTAGATTTCATTTTTTTGGTTACTCCTGAAACTTCCATTGCAAGAATCAGACAATTAGATGAGTTGAGTACAGGATTTTTGTATGCTGTTTCTTCTTCATCGACTACTGGTTCGGATAAAAATTTTACGGATGTTGAGAAATATTTAGGCAAATTAGAAACCTTAGGATTGAAAAATCCAATCATGGTAGGATTTGGCATAAAAGATAAAGCAACATTTGAATCCGCCACCAAACATGCAGCAGGCGCCATCATCGGTACGGCTTATATCAAAGCATTAACCGCATCTGATGATATTGAAGAAGGCACGCACGCATTTTTGGAAACGATTAAATAAGAATTATTACAATGAGCAGCAATATTGCTATCGTAAAATATAATGCAGGAAATATTCGATCTGTGTTATTTGCATTAGAACGAATAGGTGTTGAGGCGGAAGTTACAGACGATGCCAAAAAGCTTGAAAATGCGGATAAAGTGATTTTTCCTGGAGTGGGAGAGGCATCAACGGCGATGAATTATCTAAAAGAAAAGAATTTAGATATACTTATTAAAAA
Source organism: Rhizosphaericola mali (assembly GCF_004337365.2). Classification (GTDB taxonomy): domain Bacteria; phylum Bacteroidota; class Bacteroidia; order Chitinophagales; family Chitinophagaceae; genus Rhizosphaericola; species Rhizosphaericola mali. The sequence goes on from NZ_CP044016.1 coordinate 1,064,519, forward strand.
CTTGAAACAACCCGTTTTAGGTATTTGTTTGGGTATGCAATTGATGTGTGCACATAGTGAGGAAAATGATACACCTTGTTTGGGCATTTTCGAAGAAAAAGTCAAAAAATTTGAACCGTTGGCTAGTTCTTCAGAAAAAGTTCCTTTGATTGGTTGGAATCAAATTCACAATTTAAAAACGCCGCTTTTTGAAGAGGTTAAGGATGATTCAGATTGTTACTTTGTGCATAGTTATTATGCAGCTTTGGGAGAATTCACAATTGCACAGACGGATTACGTGCAAAACTATAGCTCTGCATTGCACAGAGATAATTTTTATGGAACGCAATTTCACCCTGAAAAGAGTGCAAAAGTAGGCGAACAAATTTTGAAGAACTTTATTTTTAAAATTTAATCCAATCAAAATGTTGCAAAATTTGGCATAAAAACGCAAATGATGTTAATTTGTAATTCACAAACTAAGCTGATTTGTTTTTATAAGAATTAAAAAATTATGATGTCAAACAACGATTTGGTAAAAATTACGGAACAACCTTCTGAGTATAGACATTTAGAAAGTATGCCTATTGATCAAATCCTTTTCAATATCAATCAAGAAGATCAAAAAGTTCCTATTGCAGTTCATAAATCTTTACCACAAATAACGGAATTAATCGAGCACTTAGCAGACAAAATGTTAGCAGGTGGTCGATTATTTTATATTGGAGCAGGAACGAGCGGACGTTTAGGTATATTGGATGCAAGTGAATGTCCTCCGACTTACGGCGTTTCTCCAGATTTAGTAGTGGGTATTATTGCTGGAGGTGAGACTGCGATCTTGAAAGCTGTTGAGAATGCAGAAGATAGCCCGACGCAAGGTTGGGATGATTTATCTAAATATCATATCACGGATAAAGATTTTGTTGTCGGTTTGGCAGCAAGCGGCACAACACCTTACGTTATAGAAGCTATGAAAAAATGTAGGGAAAATAACATACTAACAGGTTGTATTACTTGTAATTTGCATACACCTTTAGCGAAAGAAGTTGATTTTCCCATAGAAGTCATCGTAGGGCCTGAGTTTGTGACCGGAAGTACACGTATGAAGAGTGGCACCGCACAGAAATTGGTATTGAATATGATTACTACCACTGTGATGATACAATTGGGACGAGTGGAGGATAATAAGATGGTCAATATGCAATTAACGAATGAAAAATTAGTAGATCGTGGTACCAAAATGCTCATGCAAAAAATGCATATTACTGATTATGAGCAGGCTAGATCTTTACTTTTGAAATATGGAAGCGTAAGAAATGCTTATGATAACCGAACTATTGCTTAGTTTTGCATCCTAATTTTGATTAAATATGCCTTTCCAAAAAAAGAAAAGTCCTTCCTATTTGCCTAAAAAAAATATGGTTGTTGGGAGAAATCCACTCGTTGAAGCATTAACAACTGGCGCTAATATTGATAAAATTTTAGTCGCAAGAAAAGCTTCCGGTGAAGCTATTGATCAAGTTAGAACTCTGGCTCGTGAAAAAAATATCCCTATCCAATATGTTCCCAATGAAAAATTGAATGGACTTACCAATATCAATCATCAAGGAATTATCGCTTTCAAATCTGCAGTGATCTATCAAGATCTACAACAAGTAATTGATTGGGTTTTGTCCAAAGGAGAAACGCCTTTGTTTCTAATGTTGGATGGAGTTACTGATGTGAGAAATATTGGGGCGATGTCCAGAAGTGCACTTTGTTGTGGCGCTCAAGCCATTATTATACCAGATAAAGGTGTTGGAGCTTTAAATGAAGATGCTGTAAAAAGCAGTGCTGGCGCATTGGAACAAATACAAGTGTGCCGTGTGGACAGTCTTTTAAAAGCTTTGGATACCTTGCATTTGAATGGAATAAAAGTATACACTAGTGAAATGAATGCAAAGTCTAAAGTGTATGAATTGCCATTATCAGAACCAAGTTGTATTATCATGGGAAATGAAGAAAAGGGTGTACAATCTTACTTAACGAAAGCTGCAGATGATAAATTTACTATCCCGATGAAAGGAGATTTTGATTCTTTTAATGTATCCGTCGCTGCAGGAATAATTTTGTATGAAGCGATGAAGCAAAGGCTATTAACATACGAATAAATATAGCTGTATAATTTATTGAGATTTAATGAACAGGGTAAGATAGTTTTTCTTATTTTGCAGCACCTGTTATAAATGTGTGAATGAAAAAATCCAATAGATTGACATTGTACATTATCATAGCGATGATACTCGGAGTAATTTTAGGGTATTTTGTTTATAGTAATGGACTACATAAAGTACAAGCTGCAAAAGCATTAAATGCTAATACTACTGTAACTGTAAAAGATTTTACAAAAGAGTTTTCTGATAAAATCCAACTACTTACAACGATTTTTTTGCGCTTAATCCAGATGATTATCGCGCCTTTAGTTTTTTGTACACTCTCAGTGGGCATTGCTAAATTAGGTGATTTGAATGCGGTAGGTCGTATTGGAGGTCGTGCGATGATCTGGTTTCTATCTGCATCCTTGGTCAGTTTGGCCTTGGGAACTGTCCTTGTTAATGTCTTTCAACCTGGACATAGTATTAATGTATCTCTTTCTGATTTGAAAGATTCGCATGATATTGTAAGTAATACAACTGGATTTACCTTAAAAACTTTCATTGAGCACGTTTTTCCCAAAAGTGTTATAGAATCTATGGCACACAATGAAATACTCCAGATTGTAGTATTTTCTATTTTCTTTGGTGTTGCCATTGCTGCTGTCGGAGAGGTGGGTAAACCGTTAATAAAAGCATTAGATTCCGCTTCACATGTCATTTTAAAAATGGTGGGTTATGTGATGAATTTTGCGCCCATCGGCGTATTGGGCTCTATTGCTGCAGTAATAGCTACAAATGGGTTGTCTGTCTTTATTTTTTATGGAAAATATCTGATGTATTTCGCTATTGCAATTATTTGTTTGTGGGCGATATTACTATTAGTAGGCTATTTATTTTTGAAAAATAAATTACCAAAATTATTACGCCATATTTTTCAACCAATTGTAGTTGCTTTTACAACTACAAGTAGTGAAGCCGTTTTTCCAAAATTAACACAAGAATTGGAACGTTTTGGATGTAGTAGTAAAATTGTTTCATTTGTTTTACCATTAGGTTACTCCTTTAATTTAGATGGTAGTATGATAAATATGACATTTGCAAGTATGGCAATTGCCCAAGCTTATGGCATAAAATTAGATATAGGAACACAACTTACAATGATGTTGGTTTTGATGGTGACAAGTAAAGGGATGGCGGGTGTACCCAGAGCGTCTTTAGTTGTCGTTGCTGCAATTTGTGGTATGTTTAAAATTCCACCGGAAGGTATCGCGCTTATATTGCCCATTGATCATTTTTGTGATATGTTGCGTACCACAACAAATGTGTTGGGCAATGCTTTAGCTACAAGTGTAGTGAGTAAAATGGAAGGAGATTTAAAAGATACTCCAAATTTGAATTTAGAATAAAAAATTGATAATGAATATTTTGTTGAGTTTTGATTGGATGCAATTGCTCCAGCCACAATTTTATATTGAACATGGAGGCTTTTGGTTAATCATGTTTATCATATTTGCAGAAACAGGTTTATTTATAGGATTTTTCTTACCTGGAGATTCTTTACTTTTTGTTGCCGGAATATATAGTCAAAAACTTGTAGAATCTTTATATAAGACAAATTCAGATTTTTTGAATTTGATGATTATTATTTTATTGATAACGTTAGCTGGGTTTATCGGAAATGAAGTTGGTTATTTTATCGGTCGTAGAAGTGGTAAATTTCTATTTAATAAGAAAGATACATGGTATTTTAAACAAAAGCACCTTTTGCAAGCAAAAGAATTTTATGATAAACATGGAGGTGGGGCAATTATTTTTGCCCGGTTTTTACCGATTGTTAGAACTTTTGCTCCTATTATAGCTGGAATTGTAGGAATGCCTAAATCTAAATTTTTGGTATTTAATTTGATTGGTTGTTTGGCATGGGTATTTTTAATGGTAGCAGGTGGCCATTATCTCTATCGTTTCTTTTTGGAAAATTATCATTTTGATTTAACTAAACACCTGGAAGTTATTGTATTGATATTAGTTTTAATTACAACGGCTCCAGTCATCTTTAAAATGTTAAAAAAGACTCCAAATAAGGTTCATTAATTAGAATTTATTTTTGATATTATTTAAAACAAATGTTAAATTTGAAAAAAAGTTTAGTGCTTGTCAAATGATTAGAAATGCTTCTATATTTTAACAGACTAAATAATTTATATGATACTAAGCATAAATAAAAACATAGTGATGAAGGATAGAAAAACTGAATTGTCTGCCTTCGTTTTGAGGCTTAGTGATTTTTTTATACTTAATTTGAGTTTTCTCATTGGTATATTGCTTACTTATATTATAAAATCGACTTTGCCTAAGTTGAGTTTATTAGATATTTTAGTATATAATATTTTGTGGTTATTTTTTTCCTCTATTTTCAAATTGTATAGTTTTTCTACTTTACGTAATACGGTAATTATATTGAGGCAAACCTTTAAAGTAGTATTGTCCCACTTTGTACTGTTTGCATTTTATTTTTTATTTGTTTACTATTTCTATAGTGAAAAACGCATGTGGTTTTTAATAGGAAACATAGCATCACTTTTGATTTTTGTAACTATTAGTCGCATATATCTTACTTATTTGATGGAATTTGTGGCTGATAAAGCCAATTTGAATCGCAACTGCGCTATCATTGGTAAAAATTCACTAGGTAATTCATTGCAGCATTTTTTTGGAGAAAATGAACATTTATATACATTTAAACGCTTTTTGGATGATGACTTAAATTCAATGGTAAATGCAAATGCATCGCAAGTTTCTGGTGCCTCCATATTAGAATTTGTTAATACATTACAATTGCAAGGTATTGACGAAGTGTATTCCACAGTTCCAATTACGCCTTTAATGTCTAAAATTTATACGGCAGCTGAGAATAATTGTATCAAATTACATTTTGTTAGTAAAAGTGAATTGTCAGGATCTTCCTTGTCAGTAAGACATATTGATAATATTTCAAGCAGTGATTTTAAAGTCTACAGCCTTCGCAATGAACCGTTAAATTCTTTAAGAAATAGAATTAAGAAAAGAGCTTTTGATTTTGCATTTAGCTCATTTGTAATTCTGTTTATACTTTCATGGTTATACCCTATAATTGGATTAATTATAAAATTATCCTCTCCTGGACCTATTTTATTTAAACAAGAACGTTCTGGAAAAGATAATAAACCTTTCTATTGCTACAAGTTTAGAAGTATGAAGGTTAATAAAGACTCGGATAGTATGCAAGCGACCAAAAATGATTCACGTCTTACAAAATTTGGCGCTTTTATGCGGAAAACAAGTTTAGATGAACTTCCTCAATTTTTTAATGTATGGAAAGGCGAAATGAGTATTGTGGGACCAAGACCACATATGTTAAAACATACAGATCAATATAAAACTCTAATTGACAAGTATCTTGTGCGCCAATTTTTGAAACCAGGAATTACTGGTTGGGCGCAGGTAAATGGGTTTAGGGGAGAAACTAAAGAACTAATTTTAATGGAGAAAAGAGTAGAGCATGATATTTGGTATATGGAAAATTGGTCTTTAATGTTGGATGTACGTATCGTATTTATGACAGTGATAAATGTAGCAAAAGGGGAACCTGAAGCTTATTAATTTTATACTAAAAAAAATTGAATGAATTCAGTAACTCATGTTGTATTAACTGGAGGGGTAGGAAGTAGATTATGGCCATTATCCAGAAAGTCTAGACCTAAGCAATACATACCCCTATTTGAGGGAAAGTCTTTATTTCAACTTTGTGTACTTAGAAATAATCTAATTTGTAATGATCTTTTGATTGTTGGTAATGAAAGTAATAGAGATTTATCCGTACAAAATCTAAAGGAAATTCATCAAGATAATTTTAATGAAATTGTAGAAGTTACGCCAAGAAACACTTCTGCTGCCATTGCTTTTGCTGCATTTTCCTTAGGAAATGAGGCAGTTATGTTAGTCACACCTTCGGATCAAGTGGTGACTGGTGAGAAAGAATATGAACGTTCGATTTTGGAAGCAATCTCATTAGCAAAAGAAAATTACCTTGTAACATTTGGAATTAAGCCATCTCGACCAGAAACGGGATATGGATATATTGAATTTCAAGACAATGATGTTGTTAGTTTTAGAGAAAAACCTGATAAAAAAAAGGCGGAAGATTACGTCAAAAGTGGAAGGTATCTTTGGAATAGTGGAATGTTCTGTTTCAAAGCGGATATTTTCCTTGAGGAATTGAAAATGTATGAACCTGAAATCTATAATTTTTCAAAAAATGCTTTTGAGAATATTTTAGAAAATAAACTTAATTTAGAGGATTCTAATTTAATTCCATCAAAGAGTGTTGATTATGCTGTTATGGAAAGGTCTAAAAAGATTAAGGTTGTAAGTGCGGATTTTGGTTGGAGTGATTTAGGTTCCTTCGATTCATTATGGGAATATTTTGATGCACATGATGATGGTCCAACTAGACAAAATTTAGTTTTAGGTACAAATAAACATGTAGAATTTTTAGGTGTAGATAATATCGTTTTTGTTGAAACTGATGATGCTATTTTGATTTTACCAAGGAGTATGAGTCAGGATGTAAAGAATGTCTATGAACGGCTTGAGAGGGAAAAACCTGAATTGTTGAAATAATTAAGTAAACTTCCAATATAAAATATTGGAAGTTTTTATTTAAAGTCAAATATCCAAATGAGAAAACGTATTTTAATTACAGGTGCCGCCGGATTTTTAGGATCACATTTATGTGATAGATTTATCCAATTAGATTACCATGTAATAGCAATTGATAATTTAATTACAGGTGAGATTAGAAATATAGAACACCTTTTTCCCTTAGATAATTTTGAATTTTACAACCACGATGTTTGTAATTATATTCATATTCCTGGTGATTTAGACTATATTCTCCATTTTGCTTCTCCTGCTAGTCCTCCTGATTATCTAAAAGTCCCCATTCAAACATTAAAAGTTAGCTCATTAGGTATACATAATTGTTTAGGTTTGGCAAAAAACAAAAAAGCTACAATTTTAATAGCTTCTACAAGTGAGATTTATGGAGACCCCTTAGTTCATCCTCAAACGGAGGATTATTGGGGTAATGTTAATCCAATCGGTCCTCGTGGTGTTTATGATGAAGCAAAAAGATTCCAAGAAGCAATGACGATGGCATATCATAAATATCATGGAGTTTCAGTACGTATTGCACGAATCTTTAATACTTATGGACCCAAAATGAGATTAAATGATGGTCGAGCATTGCCAACATTTATAAGACAGATTATAAATAATGAACCCTTGACGGTATATGGAGATGGTTCACAGACAAGGTCTTTTTGTTATGTTGATGATACAATCGAAGGAATATATCAATTATTAATTAGCAATTATTGTTTGCCTATTAATCTCGGAAATCCAGATGAAATTTCAATAATTGAATTTGCAAATAGGTTAATTGATATTTCAGGGAAAAATTCAGAATTAAAATTTGAAAAGCTACCAATTGATGATCCAAAGAGGCGTCAACCTAGTATCGAATTGGCTAAGAAAAAATTAAATTGGTTACCTAAGATCCAACTTTCTGAGGGATTGAAAAGAACACTAGCTTATTTTATGGCTCCTTAATATATTTTTTAAGAAAAATGTTCGATGATTGCAATTAATTTATTAAAAAAGCGTTTCATAGACGTTGAATGATCTAAATTTGAAACATAACTTAAAAAAGATTTTAGCTTTTAATTTCAAACACCTTCTAATTAAAGTCTAAAATTTAGTTAATTATGAGAAATACTTTACATTTGGAAAATTAAATTTCTATTAATTAGATGCACTATAATATATTTTAAATTTAATAGAATAAAATACCTTTAGATGAAAATTAGCTTAACCTGCTTGATGTTAGCCTTTGTTATTTGCTTAATAGGTTGTACATCGTATAAAAAAATACCTTACTTTCAAAATATTCCAGATAGTTCTTATGTATATCATAATGGAGAGACAATTGATGGGGTAAATAAAGAATCTATCACGATAAAACCTGATGATATTTTGGCGATTAAAATTCTATTGAAAGATGGATCTGACGCATTAATGCCTCAAAATACAATTAATCCCACCCCTACACCGATAGGAAATAATGCTAATCAGAGTAAAAATATATACAGGGTTAACGAGGCTGGATTTATCCAAATTCCTATTATTGGTAATGTTGAGGTAACCAATTTGACTTTGTCAGAGATCCGAAAAAAAATTGGGGATCTCGCAATGATAACTATGAAAAATCCTATTGTTCAAGTGGAGTTAGATAACTTTACGATTACCGTACTTGGAGAAGTCAATAAACCAGGCACTTACACGATTGTCAATAAGGATAAATGTACTATAGTTGATGTTTTAGGATTAGCAGGAGATCTTAATATAGGAGGAAAAAGAAATAATATTATGCTTATTAGAGATTTAGGGAATGGTAAAAAGAAAATTGGTCGCTTTAATCTTCAAAGTACTGATATATTTAATTCTCCTTTTTACAATTTACAACAGAATGATGTTGTATATATAGAACCTACAAAATTCAGAGCATCTGCAGAATCCTTCCAAAAAATAAGTTTTGTAGCTGGATTTGCTGCAATTTTATCAGTATTAGTTTCAGTTATCGCTTTATCCAAATAAGCCTGCCCTTTATTATAAGTTTTATTAACACATGCAAGATTTCGAAATTCAACCCAAAAAAGATAGCGGAATAAATCCATTAAAGAGTATAATTGCAATCGCAAAACGATTTTGGATCGTGATACTAGCCTCAATACTATTGTGCCTTGGTTTAACAACATTATATTTAAAATCAACGCCAACAATTTATGACACACATGCACAAATAATTATAGATGATGATAAAAATTCATCTTCTGGTGGAGGAACTGTCGGGTCTAGTGGATCTTCAGATATAAGTTTGGCTAGCTTTTTTTCTGGACCTAAGAATGTGGATAATGAATTAGGCGTTTTAAAAAGTACAAAAATAGTTGGACGAACAGTAAAGGATCTTCAATTAAATATCAGTTTTTTCCAAAAACAAAAAATGTTAAAAAGGCAGCTTTTTGGAGCGGATGAACTGCCTTTTAATTTTAAATTTATTTCATTTAATGATTTGGCATTAAAAGGTAAAAGTGTAAAATATATTGCTACAATTCAGCGAGATGGAATTTCATTGTTTAATGAATTTGAAGAAAAGACGTTTAAAATTCCTTTTAATAATATTAAAACAATACCTGAAGGTACCGTTTATTGTGGTCCAACAAACTTATTGAATGAGTTTATTGGAAAAGAACTGATTATAAATATTAGTAATTATCAGGATGCTATAATAATGTTTAAACATTTATTGCAAGCTTCCATTCCAGATAAAAATACTAGTATTATAGAAATGTCCATAAATACAAGTAATTCCAATTTAGCTGAATTGTATTTGAATACATTTATAAAAAACTATTTGGAGTTTAATATTACATCCAAAAAACAATCTGCGGATAGTACAATTGCATTTGTAAATAGTAGAATTGGCAGCATAAGCAACGAATTATCTTCTGTAGAAAAAAATATTCAAAATTTTAAGCAATCTAATACGATTGCAGATTTACCGACTCAAGCTTCTTCTTTAGTTACTAATACTGGAGTTGCAAATCAAGAATTATTAAATCAAAATATACAACTGAGTATTCTTAATGAATTACTTGCCTATATGAGAAAAAATGAATCGCATCCGCGTGCGGTTCCCGCCTCTCTCACTGTAAACTCAACATCTTTAAATGCTATAATAACAAACTATAACGCATTGTTGATGGCTAGAGAAAAACTAGTGGAAAACTATCAAGTTGAGAGTGATAACATACAGAATATAGACAAACAAATTGTACTACTTCGAAATGATATGATCTCCAATATGGAGACTATAAAGAAAACATTAGAAATTCAAGTGAATGGCGTAGGAAATGCTGTTTCTAATTTTGAGTCACAATTAAGGAAAGTCCCTAATCAAGAACGTGTTTATCTTGATTTATCTAGGCGACAAAATGTTGAACAAGAGTTATATGTCTTTTTGCTACAACAAAAGGAACAAGCCTATCTTGCAAAATCTGCAACTCAACCAGGCGCGAAAGTTTTAGAAGATCCTACAACGGATAACATACCTGTTTTTCCAAATAAAACCATTCTTTTAGGTTTTGCCTTTATTTTAGGATTGGTTTTGCCTTTTATTATATTTTATATAGTTGAATTTGTACGTACGAGAATTGCAACAAAAGAAGATATTAAACACTTTACAACTATACCTATCGTTGGAGAAATCGGCGTAGTGAAGCAAAATGATAATACTTCTGGTGTAATAGAACTAAATAATAGTAGAGATTTAGTAGCAGAGCAATTTAGAATAATGAGAACAAATATTCAATATTTGTTTAATCAAAATCAAAAAGCTAAGACGTTATTACTCACCTCAAGTGCATCAGGAGAAGGTAAATCTTTTATCGCGACAAATTTGGCTCAATTTCTAGCGGTATCTGGTAAAAAAGTGGCCTTATTGGAGTTAGATTTGCGTAAGCCCTCTATTTCGAAAAAATTAAATATTTTAAGTCAAAAGGGTATTAGTGACCTAGCAATAGGGAATGCTTCTTATGACGAGATAAAGGTCAACGCAAATATTTTAAAAGGTGTAACTTTTTTTCCTTCAGGACATATACCTCCAAATCCATCGGAATTATTATTAACTGAAAATATCGTTAATTTCTTCGACAATCTAAAGTCTGAATTCGATTATATAATTGTAGATACGGCTCCAATAATTGTAACTGATGCTCAGATTCTTTCTAAATTTACAGATGTTAATTTATTTGTTGTGAGGATGAATTATACTAGAAAAGATCAATTAAAAGAAATTGAAGAGCTTTATCAGGATAAGAAAATTAGTAAATTTAATTTAATAGTGAATGCTATTGACTATAATAAATATAGCAGCTATGGCTCTGCTGGATCGTATGGTAATAGTAAATATTACTCTAATTATGTAAATGGTAATTAATCAAGAATTACATTTTGTATTGTTATAAACCCTTTTACAATTAATATACCTAAAAATAAAGTTTCTTATTTCCTGAAATTATCAGGAGCAACATTTATCATTCAGAGTATAATACAATTACTTGGGATGATAAGTGGTTTTATAATTGTCCGTCAATTAACAGTAAATGAATACGCATTTTATACTATTGCAAACACTTTTTTAGGAGCAATGACCTTATTATCAGATTGTGGCGTTAACACAAGTGTCTATGCTTTAGGTGCACAAAATTGGCAAAATAAAAAGAAAATGGGAATTATACTCCATAGAGGATTACAATTAAGAAATCATTTTGCAATCTATACCTTGGTTTTTACAGTTCCAGTTTTGATATATTTACTTTATCAACAACATGCATCTAATTTATCTATTTTTCTTATTATATTATCAATAATACCATCATTTTATGCCGGTTTAAGTGATGCAATATTTGAGGTAGTTCCAAAGTTAAATCAAGAACTAAAGATTTTACAAAAAAATCAAACTCTAGTCGCTTTATTGAGGTTATGTTTGGTATTTTTATCTGCGTTTATTTTTCCATTTACTTGTGTTATTTTGTTGGCTAATGGATTACCTAGAATTTTAGGTAATATTAAGCTGAAAAAAATTGCTTTAAAAAATGCGGAAATATCTAATATTCAGGATACGGAAGTGAATAAGGAAACAACTCGTATAATCAAACGAACGGCTCCTAGTACTATTTATTTTGTATTCTCTAGTCAAGTTTCGCTATTTATATTATCATTTTTAGGTAAGACTACAAGTATTGCCCAATTAGGTGCCTTGGGGCGTTTTTCTGTTATATTTACTGTATTTACCACGTTTGTAAATATGGTCTTTATTCCGAGGTTTGCTCGTTCTGAGAATAATAGAAGTCTTTTATTAAAAAAATCGCATTTTATATTATTGTTATCTTTAATTGGTAGTATTAGTGTTGGATTTGTGTTGTATATATTCAGAAGTTTTGTATTGCGTTTTCTAGGTGCTAATTATCAAAATTTGGATTATTCCTTTTTGCTAATTATTATACAGGGTATAATTACAGTATTATCTAGTAATGCATATGAATTCAATTTAAGGAAGGGGTGGGTGATTCATCCCTTATTGGATATATTGATTAGTCTAGTACCTACGGTAATATTTGCTATTTTAATACCTTTAAATACATTGCCTAATGTTATATTGTACGGAATATTAAATTCATTGGTGTATTTCTTAAGTCATTATTTTGCTTTTATAGTACAATTATTTCAAAAGGCCGATAAGTATTAATTGAGGTTTACGATATTATTTTATTTATAAATGAATAAAAAGATAAAATTATTAATAATAGGATCATCGCAAGGTGTATATGGTGGAATTGAAGCATTTATGCTTGCAATAGCGGATGCTGCTGCTCAATGGTCTGAATTTGAAATAAGTTTATGTTACAAATTGGTTGATGGATATGCTTGGAATACTGAATTAAAAGATATGCTACATGATAAATCGTACAAAGTTTATTTTGTTGAGAAAGCGTCTAGTGAATTATTTTCTCTAATTAAAGAGGCCGATGTACTGCATATTCAGAATATGCCACCTGATATAGTAATTCCAGCATTTATTAGAAGAAAAAAGATATTTCTGACCATTCATAATCGTAAAATGAGTGGTAACTATTTACGTTACAAAATTTGGACTTTTTGTAGCCAATTGGCTACGGAGCGATGGTATAATTCTTCATTTGTTCATCAATCTTGGGAAGGTACCCAGTTGAAAAAAAATAGTGAAGTCATTCCCACCGTTTGTGCGTTACCTCAAATTACATCAGAAATTACAAATCGCAGTGGTTTCTTATTTGTTGGTAGGTGGATTGAAAATAAAGGAATTGAAGAGATTATAGAGGCTTATAGTATGCTAACATTAGCAGATAGAAAAAAGTTTCCTTTAACGATATTAGGAACTGGCAGATTGAAAAATAAAATTGATGTTTTGATTGAGCTAGTTGGGTTAAAAGGGGAAATTATTCTTCCTGGTTTTGTTACAGATGAAGAAAAGGCAAATTATTTTTCCCTAAGTAAATGGCTACTTGCTCCCGCTAATACAAATGAAGATCTAGGATTGACTCCAATTGAAGCGAGAAATATATCCTTGCCAGCAATTGTTTCTAGAGATGGAGGATTACCTGAAGCTGCAGGTCCTGCTGCGGTATTGGTCACTCCTGGCGATGTACATGACTTATATGAAAAAATGACAATGGTCATAAATATGTCTGAGGAAGAGTACTTACAACGAGCAAAATTGGCAAAAGAGTCTTTAAAATATTTTCTAAAACCAATGGAATATTATCGTTCTAAATTTCAATAATGAATCATGCCTAACGCTAAAAAACTTATAGTTATAATTCCTAATTTACCCCCGATCGTATGCGGTATAGGTAATTATGCAATTAAGCTATCGCGCCAATTGCTAAAAATTGGAATGTATGATGAGATTGTAGTTGGAGGCAATCAAGCACCTACAGACAATAAGCTTAAATTAGAAAATATTGAATTAAGACAATGGGCTGAGGTTTTAAAAAATGATAGAGATAATGCAGATGTATTTCTCAATTTTGCACCGACAGCCTATAGTAAATTTGGATTACCTCTTCAATTATTAAATGACCTAAATATATATAAAAAGCATAATCCCAATGCTCAGATTAGTACTATTTTTCATGAAACTTGGATGGATAATTCAGGACTTAAAATTCATCATAAATTAAAAAATTTTTTTACAAAATATACTGCGACAAAATGTGTGGATTTGTCTAATAATGTTTCTGTAATAACAGATGAACAATTTGGACGAATTAAGAACATTGCGAATAATAAAAATATAACTGTACAAAAAATTGCCCCTAATATTGAGCCAGACTTGAATCTGGACGTACTTAATATTGCACGTGAGAAAGGGCTTTTTATTAATTTCGGACTAGCACACACACGTCTTTGGACTTTAGAAAAAAATAAGGAATTAATTCGAAAAATGGTGGATGCTAGTTTGGTGTCCAAAATTATTGGAATTGGTCCAGTGGGTAATAATTATGCAGTCGAAGAAATAAATTTAGCTAAAGAGATTTCTTCTAAACTGGAATACATACAAAAAGGCGCATTAGATGCAAGTGATGTAAGCGCATTCATGCTAAAAGCTGAGGGAGGATTTATAGGACAGTCGGTGGATAGTTTATCAAAATCAAGCAGTTTTTGGGCTTTTGCAGCGCATGCTATTCCTGTTATATCCCCAGCCATAGTGGATGATCGTGAGAATTTAAAGCAGCTGCTTTTTTTTAAAAATGAATTATTGGCGGACATTTCTCTCTTTGAAATTTCGAAAAAAGAACGTGCAGAAAATTTGTACAAAATGTACAAAAACAGTCATTCATGGGAAATTATTGCAGCAGATTTTAAAAAATGGGTAAATTAAGTGCATGTCAATTGTAGTATCACATCCAACTGGAAATCAAAATGTACGTGCTTTGTTGGCCGCATTGGAGAGAAATAATTTATTGAATAAATATTTTACAACTGTAGGTTTTAGTGAAAATACTTCTCTTATCAAATTTTTGGGCCCGTTAAAAAATGAAGCCATTAAGAGACTCTATTCAGAAAATATTTATCAAAAAACAGAAACTTTTCCATGGTTAGAACTAGGGCGCATATTTGCGAATAAAGCTCATTTGCCTTATTTGACTCAACATGAAAATGGAATTTTTTCTGTTGACCATATTTATAAAAATATTGATAATCATACCGCAAAATTTTTAGCTAAAAGATCTCTCCATATACAAGGAATATACTCTTACGAAGATTGTGCGTTTAACTCTTTTAAAGTTGCTAAAGAGCATGGTATGTCTTGTTACTATGAATTGCCTATTGCCTATTGGGCTACAGCGAAATCATTGTTGACGAAAGAAGCGGATAGGTTGCCTGAGTGGGCAATCACTTTAGGAGGTGGAATTGCGGATAGTGAGGAGAAATTAAATAGGAAATCAACGGAATTAAATTTAGCAGATAAAATAATCGTTCCTAGTAAATTTGTGAAAGACTCTTTACCAAAAGAAATTGATTTGCAAAAGGTAATTATGTCTCCTTTTGGATCTCCAAGTATTAATCCTCAACTGAAATTGCCAAGTCTGTCTGAATTGAAGACTAGAAAATTAAAAGTGCTTTTTGTAGGGGGTATGGGGCAACGTAAAGGTTTAGGAGATTTATTTAATGCTATGAAAACTTTGAATGGAGAAAACGTTGAATTAATCGTTTTAGGTTCGCCTCTAGTTGATTTAGAATTTTATAAAAAACAATATCCTTCATTTATATATGCTGGGCTAAAACCACACGCAGAAGTATTACAATTGATGTCAGAGTGTGATGTATTTTGTTTGCCTTCCATTGTGGAAGGACGTGCATTAGTTTTACAAGAAGCAATGAGTCAAGGTTTACCATTGATTATTACGCCTAATACAGGTGGCGAGGATTTGATAGAAGAAGGTAAAACTGGATTTTTAGTGAATTGTGGAGATCATAACAAGATCGCCGAAAAAATTCAATGGTTAAGTGAACATAAGGAGGAATTGTTGGAAATGAAATATAATGCAATTAAAAAAGCGACATTGTATTCTTGGGAAGGTTATGGCGATTTAATTGTCAATGGTTTAAATTAGTAATGAATGTTTTCTGATCTAAAAATATATTTCAAACAGTGCAGTATAGACAAAAAATTAGTTTGGCTATATTTTTTCTTGTTAATTTTTGAAGGTGCGTTAAGGAAGTGGGTATTACCATTTCTTGCGACACCCTTATTAATTGTAAGAGATCCGATCGCAATTTATATTATCTATCTTTCTTTCAAAAAGCATTATTTTCCTTGGAATGGTTATGTTTTAGCCGCGTTCTTATATACAGGGATAGCCATAGGTACTACTTTGTTTCTTGGACATCATAATATTTGGGTGGCACTCTATGGGGCGCGTATCAGTTTATTTCATTTTCCACTGATCTTTTTGATCGGAAAGATATTCAATAAAAATGATGTTATTCAATTAGGAAAAGTTACATTGTTACTAAGTATTGGAATGATTCTTTTGGTTGGTATTCAATATTTTTCGCCACAATCAGCTTGGGTAAATAAAGGTATTGGGGATGAATCTGAGGGGTCTGGTTTTAGTGGAGCCAATGGATTTTTTAGAGTTCCAGGTACATTTTCATTTACCAATGGATTGACATTGTTTTTTGGACTTGTTGCTGTATTTGTATTATATTTTTGGATGTCTGGTATACGAGTATTAATCCCCAAATTCTTATTATATTTAGGAACGGGTAGTTTATTACTAGCAATACCATTGGTAATGAGTCGAGGATTAATCGCCTCCATACTTATAATCATATTATTGTCTATGCCGATTGCGATGTATAATCGAAAATATTTGATTCAAATAATCGTATTACTAGCCTCCACAACTGTCGCATTTATTTTATGTTATAATATTCCTTTCGTAAAGACCGCCGCGGATTCTTTTTTAATCAGATTTACAAGTGCCAGTGAAGCAGAAGGTGGTGTTAAAGGTACTTTTCTAAATCGAGCTATTGGAGGTATCGTGGCAGGCGTCAAGGCGGATCCTAATCATTTTTGGGGACAAGGTTTAGGTATGGGTACCAATGCGGGTGCAAAAATATTGACGGGGAATGCCGGTGATTTTTTAATTTCAGAAACCGAATGGGGACGTATTGTCGGAGAGTCTGGTATATTGCTAGGAATGGTTTTTATTGGTGCTAGATTAATACTGAGTATACAATTGTTTTTTAAATCTTTACAAGTGCTAAAAGTGGGAAATATTTTACCTATATTAATATTTGGAAATGTAGGAATGACCATAATACAAGCCCAATATGCACAGCCTACAGCGTTAGGATTTTCAATTTTAGGTGCAGGTCTATTATTGGCAAGTTTAAATGATGCTTAAAACATGAAGATTACTTATTTTTTTAGAAATATTAAATGTGGCTACTCCATCCAGCACGTTTTTGATTCAGTTATACCTGAGATTGCACAGACGAATGAAATTGAAATTATTCATGTTCCATCTCCTAATAGCATGCCTTGGGATGTAGTTAAAAATGCAGTATTCACATTTAAAAATAAAAATAAGAATGGAATTAATCATATAACTGGGCATATTCATGACAGTATTTTAGGATTATGGAAATGTAAGACTGTCGTGACATTTCACGATCTGGTATTTATTGATAATGTAAAAAATCCAATTAAGCGTTTTTATAAATGGCTATTTTGGTTGTATCTACCAGTGAAATTAGCAGATAAAATAACTTGTATTTCAACCCAAACAAAAAACAATGTTTTGAAGTATGTAAAGACAAATAAGCTTTCTGTTATCTATAATCCGATAGATCCTGCATATAAATATTCACCTAAAAAGTTTAATAAAGAGAAGCCTGTAATTTTACATATAGGCACTGGGTGGAATAAAAATCTATTGATTACTATTGATAGTTTAAAAGATATTTCATGTCATTTACGGATTGTAGGTTTGCTCGATCAAGAACAGATTAACTATTTGAAAATATCCAATATTAACTATTCAAATGTTTTGGATTTAACTGATCAAGAAATTCAAAATGAATATATTAATTGCGATATAGTAAGTTTTGTTTCAATTTATGAAGGATTCGGTATGCCTATTATCGAAGGACAAATGATAGGTCGGCCAGTTGTGACATCTAATATAGAGCCCTTATTAGAAGTTGGCGATAATGCCGCACTATTCGTAGATCCTAAAAATGTGGATGAAATTAAAGGTGCATTTATAAAAATTATTCAAGACGATACATTTCGCGAAAATTTAATAGTAAAAGGTCAAGAAAATGTCCGTCGCTTTGATCCAAAAATAATCGCCTCTCAGTATAATGATTTGTATAAACAAATGCTTCAATAATGAACATATTGCATTCCATATCATCCATGTCTCCTAAAGCTGGTGGCGTAAGTCAAGCATTAAGAAACTTAATCCCCAATTTAATACAATTAGGATGTCAAAACGAAGTTGTATGTTTTGATTCTTCCGGGGAGGTGTATGGTGTTAAGGACGATTTTCTTGTTCATAAAATTGGACCTTCAAAAACCCCCTATGCATATGTTGCTCAATATCAAAGTTGGTTAAAACAAAATATTGATAAGTTTGATGTTGTCATCATACACGGTTTATGGCTATATAATAGTTATGGCACCTATCTTTTCCTAAAAAACATTCCTAATATTAAGCTGTATGTCATGCCACATGGAATGCTAGACCCATATTTTCAAAAAACGGCTGATCGTAAATTAAAAGCTTTCAGAAATGAAATTATTTGGTCAATGTTAGAGAAAAAAGTGATCAATAATGCTACTGGTGTGCTGTTTACTTGTGAACGAGAAATGGACTTAGCAAATGAAACATTTAAGAATTATCACCCTAGAAAGAAAATTAATGTTGGCATGGGGGTCGCTAAGCCACCTGTATTTAAACAAGAAATGCAGGATGAATTTTTGAAAATTGCCCAATTAAAAAAAGACGAACCTTATTGGCTATTTTTAAGCAGGATAGATATCAAAAAAGGTATTGATCTTTTGCTACAAGCATATAAAAAATTATCACAAAATAATAGTAATTTACCAAAATTAGTAGTTGCTGGTCCGATTGAAAGTTCATATGCACAAGACTTGATTCAAACGTATGGCGGGGAAAAAAATATTTTATTTACTGGAATGTTACTAGGAAATGCTAAATGGGGAGCTATATACGCTGCCGCAGTTTTTATATTACCGAGTCATCAAGAAAATTTTGGTATAGCTGTGGTGGAAGCAATGGCTTGTGCTATACCTGTTGCTATTACCAATCAGGTCAATATTTACCCTGAAATAGAAAAAGCAAATGCGGGATTTATTTTTAATGATAATGAAGCTGGACTTGAATTAGTTTTAAATAAATTGATTAATGTTTCCCAAGAAGAACTAACAACTATAGGTAATAATGCGTTGCAATGTTATGATGACTTATATACACCATTAGATGCAGCACATAATTTTATGAATAAAATTTAAGTTATGACTGAGGTAAATAAAGATACCTATACCGGAGCTTCATTTTCTATAAATAATAGGATTAAAAGGGTTGTTTGGAACAGTGTATATACATTATTATTTCGTTATTCTCCTAGGCCTTTCCATAGTTGGAGAGCTTTCCTTTTAAAATTATTCGGGGCTACAGTTGGAAAAAATGTTCACGTATATCCGGCTGTCAAAATTTGGGCACCATGGAATTTAATTTTAAATGATGAATGTGGTATAGGTAATGGTGCTCAGATTTACAATCAAGGGCAAATTACACTCGGATATCGGTCAATTATTTCACAAGGAGTTTATTTATGTGCGGGTACTCACGATTATACGAAACGCGGCCATCCATTAGTCACAGCACCTATTGTTGTTGGCGCTCATGCGTGGGTTGCTGCAGAGGCTTTTGTGCATCCAGGTGTTACGATTGGAGAAGGTGCAGTTGTCGGGGCTCGTTCTGTGGTAGTAAAAGATATACCGAAATGGATGGTATGTGCTGGTAATCCATGTAAGCCATTAAAAGAGCGTTTATTTGTTGATTAAATTTTGATAAATGTTAGATATTTCAACTATAATATTAACGTATAACGAAGAACTGCATATTGAAAGATGTGTACGTAACGCATTGAAATTTTCAAAAAATGTGTTTATTGTAGATTCTTTTTCTACAGATAATACTAAACAAATTGCAGAGCATTTAGGTGCGAAAGTGATTCAGAATAAATGGGAAAATAATCATGCTCGTCAATTTAATTATGGATTAAAAAACTTGCCTATCGATACTAAATGGGTTTTTCGTCTTGATGCTGATGAATATCTGTCAGATGCGTTGATTGCGGAAATGCATGAAAAACTTCCTAAATTGTCTATTGATGTAACAGGCGTCGTTATGGAACGAAAAATGATTTTTCTTGGGCGGCAAATTAATAAAGGAAATGTAAAATGGAATATGTTGCGTTTGTTCCAATTTAATAAAGGTGAATGTGAAGATCGGTGGATGGATGAACATATTGTCTTAAAAGAAGGACGATCAATACTTTTTGATAATTGCTTTTACGATGATAATCAAAATTCATTAGGGTGGTGGATTCAAAAACATGACAATTATAGTATCCGCGAGGCGATAGAATTGTTGAATGTAGACATCGACATATTACCAGAGGCTTCTTCAAACATATCTGGTGCTATGTCTGAGGATGCAGCTGAAAAAAGAAAGAAAAAAGAGAAATATAACAGAATGCCTCTTTTTTGGAGAAGTTTTTATTATTTTATTTATCGCTATTTTTTCAAATTGGGATTTATAGAGGGAAAAGAAGGATTTTTGTGGCACTTTTTTCAAGGTTGGTGGTATCGTACTTTAGTGGATGCAAAAATTTTTGAAATAAAAAAGAATTGCGGAACCGATAAAACAAAAATCATAGATTACTTGAATAAAAAGTATCATATTTATATTTAAAATTGGCGTCACCAATTCATTTTTAAATTATAAGAAAATAGAGCGTGAAAGAGGTTAAAATTTCAATTGGCATTCCAACATATAACAGATTAAATTTTTTAAAACTTGCATTAGATTCTTGTTTAAATCAATCATTGACACCATATGAAATAATTATTGGTGATGATTCAAGCAATGATGAAACAGAAGATTACATAACTAACCTTAATTGTAATATTAAAATTGTATACGTGCACAATCGGCCAGGTTTAGGTCAGGGTAAAAATATCAATAAAATAGTTGCTCAAATAGATACAGTCTCGCATAAATTTTTGCTTTTACATGATGATGATTTATTAGAACCCAACGCTTTATTAGATCTATTTTCTGCCGTGGAGCATGAAACTTCTCCTTGTGTTTCGTTTGGAAAGCAATTCATAATGGAAGAAAATGGCTCAAAGGATATGGAGCACACCGAATATTATAATAATCTATATGGGCGAACATTAGAAAAGCTGCAACATCCATTTTCCTCAGTTGAGTCCGCATTATTTCAGCAATTTCCCAATAATGGCTATTTGATGGATAATATATTTTTTAAAACAGAACCGTATATCTATCCTGAAAACGAAAAAAAAATTGGAGGGGCTGTTGATTTTGATTTTGGGGTAAGGCTAGCTCAAATGGAATACAAATTCATATTTGTAAACAAGTATATATCAGATTACCGATTGACGGCAGTATCTCTATTGCGTAATGGCAATGATGGGAGTAATTATGCTTATTCAGTAGTGAAAAAAATTCCGAAAAGCAAAGAACTTAATGAAAATACAAGATCTGTTTGTCTGGATCGTTTTGTAAGACAAGCCATTGTGAGGGCTGTCAGAGATGGAAATTCTAAAGAAGCAATAAGTTTGTTTTTTGATGGTCCACATAGAAAATATATATTTACATTGGGTGGTTTAAAGCGGGCTATGTTAGTAATAAAATCTTTTATTTTTCATTAAATAATTTTTCAACTTGAGCAAGTTTCATTTCTAATAACTTAGCTTTTTTATCCATCGAGCCAAATGATAGTACTATTCTATGATTTTTAATGGCCATACCTCCACAAAATTCAACACTTTGACGTTTCTCTAAGAAAAATGATTTTGATATTTTCTTAATTTGTAAGTCCTTGGAGAATTTGATAAATTTATGAATATAAAATTTACCTCCATGTTTGGCATAATTACGCTTATGTATCACAGCTAAATAACCATCTTCATATTGTACTAATTGTGAAGAACCGCTGAATCTTTCTAATTCATTAAAGATAGGGTATTCATTGGCGTGTATAAATTCTAATGTGTTGATATTAAATATCTTTAGGGGATGTAAACTATAAATTACAGCCATTTCAGTTTCTAAGTTTGTTGTAACTACAGGCATCCAATTTTTTTCAGTGGAATTAAGATTGTTAGCGGTGATATATTTAATAATTTTATGAATTTTACCTTCGAGTTGACCTAAAATCATAGTATTAACCTTTAATTCTAGGTTACAAGTTGTACTTAAAATATAGGTGTTATTGCCGTGCTTAAATATACGACCATCCTCAAAGCCACTTTGAACAAGTTGTGCTGATATATTGGTTAATTCTGGAGATACTTCGAATGAGGATTGAATAGCAAAATTATTATCAAAATTAATTTTCCAAATTTTGTTAATAAGATTTGGCCCATGTACAGTCCAGTTTCTTCCAAATTTATCGATCGTGGTATTATGAATTCGAATAATTACTTTCCAACCATTTTCGGTACTTAATATAGATGGATTACATAATGTTAGGTTTTCTGGTAGTGTTACTTTTAAATCAATTACAGATAATCGAAACATATTTTTTAAAACCGGAAATTTTATTAATTCTATCTTATATGATATATATTTTAATATGTTTATCGAATGTTTAAACAAATAAGTAGGAGTAAGTTTCATTTTGCAGCATTTGGTTTTTTAACAGTATTGCCAATAGAACGATACTTTCTATAATTTAGTTTGTTTTATATTTATTAGTATGTATTAATATATGATTATTGTCAATTTCTCAATAAATATTAATATAAAAGTGTAAAAAAAACAATTTATTTGTATTTGCATCGTTAAGAGTGTCAACCCTGATATAATTAAACGGCTTAAGAAACATCAACAATTATGAAAGTAATTGTAATCATTTATTACATTTTTGGATCATGCGAATTTTAATCTATGGAATTAATTTTACACCAGAACTAACCGGTATTGGAAAATATACTGGAGAGATGGTGGATTGGCTAAATGAAAGAGGACACTTTATTAAGATCATTACAGCCAAGCCTTATTATCCTCAATGGAAAGTAAATGAGGAATATAAAAAAGGATATTGGAAGTCTGAAAAAAAAATGAATATCATGGTGAACAGAGTTCCTATGTATGTTCCTTCAAAACCAGATTCCGTTAAACGTATTTTGCATGAATTATCTTTTCAGACTAATTCTCTTCCATATTGGCTTGGTACTTTTTTTCAAAAAAAATATGATGTAGTTATTTGCATCACTCCAGCTTTTCATTTAGGCTTTTTGCCATTGATTTATTGCAAATTACGTAGAAGTAAATTTTGGACACATATTCAGGATTTGCAAGTTGATGCAGCCAAAGAGTTGAAAATGATTAACAATGAAGTGGTTTTAAATGTTATGTTTGGACTTGAAAATTTTCTATTAAGAAATAGCGATATAATCTCCTCTATTAGTAAAGGAATGATAGATAAGATTAAAAAGAAAAATATTCAAGATACTCCAGTCTTAAATTTTCCTAATTGGGTAGATAATAAAGTTATATATCCAATCTCTAAAGAAAATTCTTTACGTAGTAAACTTGGATTTTCCCAAGAGGATATAATACTCTTGTATTCAGGCAATCTGGGAGAAAAGCAAGGGTTAGAAATTATGGTACATGTTGCGTCTCGTTTTTCTTTGGATGAAAAAATTAATTTCGTTATTTGTGGTTCTGGAGGTAATAAACATCAACTTGAGGCATTAGCCAAAGAGGCTGAATTGAAAAATTTATTTTTCTTTCCCTTACAACCTTATGAAGATCTTTCAAAATTACTTGCCATCGCAGATGTTCATTTAATTTTACAGAAAAAATCAGCATCAGATCTAGTAATGCCATCTAAATTAACGGGTATATTAGCTTGTGGTGGTTTAGCTATAGTTTCTGCGGTAGAAAATACCTCTCTTTACGATGTCATATTTGAAAACAATTTAGGTATTTTAATAGAACCTGAGTCTGTGGACGCATTAGAAAATGGCATTAGGCAAGCGCTTGAACAATCCAATGAAAAACTAAAACAAAATGCCTTAGATTATGCGAGAAAATATCTAGACAAAGATGCAATACTTACACAGTTTGAGTCTGATCTACAAATTGTTTCTGGAAAAAAATAAGCATCTTGGTCTTATTTTTGCGTTTAGCTAACAAATATTTTTATCTTCGTTTATAATTTATTCACACCATATTGTGCTTATTATGCAAATACGCAAAGTATTGCCCTTTTTATTATTTGCTTTTTGTTTTCATAAAAAGGTTCATGCTCAGAGTGACTTTATTCCCTTAGGAGATCCTCAAGAGGCATTTATCAAAAGAATGGAAATTAAATTTAGAAATGAACCTCAATTACAATTTTCCACTGTTAGGCCTTATAGTCGTCAAAGAATTACGGAAGCGTATTTACGAATTGATTCACTAGATCGTACTGGATCAATTGATGGTTTGCTTACAGATGTAGATCGGGCAGATTTACAGCAATATCTTACTGTTAATGCCACTTGGAGTCCTGAAAATAAATATCAAGTAAATCAATCAAACAAGACATTTTTTAAAACTCCTGCACATTTATTTGAATCCTATTCTGATAAGTTTGGAATTGTAGTAGATCCTATGTTGACTTTCCAATATGGAAAGAATAAATCCATGTCTACATATCAAAATTCTTTGGGATTAAGTATGCATGGAAATATTGGTTCGCATTTTGGCTTTTTTGGTTCATACACTGGTAATATTGAAAAAGATCCTGGTTATGTACAAGATTTTATCCAAGCATATCAGGCCGTTCCTGGCATTGGATATTATAACAATGGTAAAAATGGTCGTATCAATTATAATTATTGGACAGGTGGTATTACAACTAATGTAGGCAAACACATTGATTTCGAACTTGCCTATGACAAATTTTTCATTGGAGATGGATATCGATCTTTATATCTAAGTGATTTTAGTGCGCCATATTTGTTTTTGAAAATGCATTTTCAAACAGGACGATTTGAATATACGACAGCTATTGCAAGGACTTATGCGCCTTACGGGATTGTTGCAAATGGTTTAGATGATCAAAATCGACCTTCAAATTATATGGTTTTTCATTATTTCAATTTTCAACCATGGAGATGGTTAAAACTGGGATTCTTTGAAAATAATATGTTTAACAATGAAAAAAATGGAGGAATTCAATTGGGAATGTTGAATCCATTTATTTTCAATAGAGCTATGTCACAAAATGTTGGTAATAGTGGCAAGTCTAGTATTGGACTAGATTTGAAAGCCAATGTAACTTCTAACGTGCAACTTTATGGTACGATTTTGATTAATGAATTTGTAGCAAAAGAAGTGTTCAATTATGGTTCTGGAGATTGGCGTAACAAACATGGAATTCAGTTCGGTGCGAAATATACGGACGCATTTAATGTGAAAAATTTAGATTTATTAGGGGAATATAATTGGGTAAGACCATTTACCTATACGGATAAATGGAATGTCAATAACTATGTGCACTACAATATGCCGTTAGCAGATCCGTTAGGTGCCAACTTTCATGAATTAATAGGTGTCGCAAATTATCATCCTATTCCAAAATTATTTTTTACCGCCAAAATTATTGGTTATAAAAAAGGGTTAGATACCACAGCAGAATTTGGAACAAGTACACAACCTCTTAACGGTGGCGATTTATTGCGCCCATATACTGATGCACATGCAGCAAATGGTTATGTAAAAGTGGGTGATGGTATTCCTTTAAATGGATTGTTTGGATCTTTTCAAGCGTCTTATGAAATACTTCCTAATTTATTCTTTGATGGCAATATAACGTTCAGAAAAGCGGATATTCAAGGTATGCCCAAAAATCATACGAACTATTTTTCGTTTGGTATTCGCTGGAATATGGCAAGGCGAAATTTTGAATTTTAGTTAAAATATAATCCCATTCGTTTTAAATATAATTTGATGAGAATACATCACAATAATAATACAGGTATTTTTATTTATTTCTTAATTACATTGGTCAGTATCGTGTTTTTTAGTAATAAATTATATGCCCAATCTGATTTTGTAGAGTTTGGTGATAAGCAATATAATTTATTGGAACGTATCAAGGTAAAATTGAAAAATGATCCAATTTTAAGTTTTACTACGGTTAAAGAAGTGAGTCGTCAACAATTAACCGAAGCAGTTGAAGCTGTATATTTAAATGATCAACAAGGTAAATATGGTAATCTTTTTACGGATATGGATCGTTGGGATATGCGTAATTTATTACGAACAAATAGAGATTATACGCAAAATTTTAAAGACTCCTTTGAGGTAAGAAAACCCATTTTAAACTTCTTCTATCCAACTGAGGCACATTTAGCAGATATTCAGGGAAAAGAAAAATCTTATGTCATTGTAGATCCAATGCTGAATCTTTCCATGGGAAAATCATTGGAAGATCTGAATTCTCAATATTATACTACTAGTCCGGCTAATCAAAAATTATTTCAAAATACGAGAGGTTTGAGATTACGCGGTATGATTGATGGGAAAATTGGTTTTTACACCATATTTACAGAAAACCAAGAACGCGATCCCTATTATGTACAACAAGTAGTCAATCCATATCCTAATAAATCAATCATCGGTTTGCCTGGTGCAAATTTTTATAAAGCATTTGATGGTCATGCTGGAGCTTTTGACTATTTTAATGTTAGAGGTGGTGTTTCTTTTAGTGTATCTAAGAAAGTGGATTTTCAATTAGCATTTGATCAATTTCAAATAGGAGACGGTTACAGAAGTTTGTTTATTTCTAATTATGGTGCACCATTTTTTTATTTAAGGATGAATGCTAAATTAGGGAATAAGGTAACCTTAACCTCGGTAGGCGCTCAGACCATAGCGCCATTTTCAAATAATCCAGCAAGTGGTGTTAATGCAAGAGATAGTACTCGCCCAAGAAGTTACATGGTATTTCATTACTTGGATTGGCAAGCAACTGATTGGTTAAAAGTTGGCGCATTTGAAAATACGATGATTAATGGCGCTATCAAAGCTACAGATCCAACTGCAATCATTGGAACAGATCCTACGCAAGGTCCCATATCTACCTCAGAAAAAGGTACAACAACAAGATCTCGAGTTGGTATTGACGCAAGAGTCATTCCAGTAAAAGATGTAGAAGTATATGGACAATGGTTAATTGATGGCTTGACTAAAGTTGCATCTTCTAATTGGAAAGATAGGAACGCATTTCAATTGGGTGCGAAATATATGGACGCATTCGCTATTCCTAATTTGAATTTGCAAGCGGAAACCAATATCGTACGCCCTTATGCATATTCATCCAATTATGTCGAGAATAATTATACGCAATATAATATGCCATTAGCGCATCCCTTAGGAGCAAATTTTAGAGAATATATTGGTTTGATTTCCTACCGTCCGATCAATAAATTGTATTTGAATGCAAAAGCAATTATGTATACAAAAGGTTTGGATGAAATTGGATATAATTATGGGGGCAATTTGCTTTTTCCAATGAGTTATAATCGCCCAAGTGACAAAATCTCTATTGGTGATGGAGATAGAGCAAAAGTAAAATTATTTGCCTTCAACGCTTCCTACGAATTGATTCAAAATTTATTTATAGATGCCAATTACTCAATTAGAGATTTCAAATCTGATGTAAATGGTACCAATAATATCAAATTTTATTCCATTGGTTTGAGATGGAATATGGCGAGAAGAGATTTTGATTTCTAATTCTATATTTATCTTATAAAAAATGTCACAAGTATATTTGCTTGTGACATTTTTTTATTGTTCGATTTTGATTATTATTCGACTTTTGTGAACATAAATTTGAAGTTTTGAAATTACACTTATCTAAATATTTACTGTTATCACTTTGTATCGGAGGTTTTAGTACAAATCAAATAAAAGCTCAATCTAATGATTTTGGAAATATACCTTATCAAAATCCATTAAATATCCCAATTCAATTGGCTGCGAATTTTGGGGAGATTCGTACTAATCATTATCACATGGGATTGGATATACGCACACAACAAAGGGAAAATTTGCCTGTTGTTTCTGTTGCAGATGGATATATCAGTCGTGTGTACATTTCTCCTTAT
This sequence comes from Rhizosphaericola mali, assembly GCF_004337365.2. Lineage (GTDB taxonomy): Bacteria > Bacteroidota > Bacteroidia > Chitinophagales > Chitinophagaceae > Rhizosphaericola > Rhizosphaericola mali. The sequence continues at coordinate 1,092,797 of NZ_CP044016.1, forward strand.
GGTTATGGCAATATGTTGATGGTGACGCATCCCAATGGTTACACAACATTATATGGTCATTTGAACAGTTATATGCCAGATTTGGCGGCTTATGTGACTGGTAAGCAATACAAGGATAAAAGCTGGCAACAAGATTTTACTTTGCCACCTAGCGCTTTTCCCGTAAAAAAAGGTCAACAAATTGCGTTGAGTGGCAATACTGGTGGTTCACAAGGTCCACATGTGCATTTTGAAGTGAGAGATACCAAAACGGGAATGCATTATAATCCTATGCTAAAAGGATTTACGGTTCCTGATAATATTCCTCCCAATATTCAAGCTTTTTATTGGTATGACAAAAGATATAGTGCTTATCAATCGGGGCCAAACACAATTGGTATATTGGGTGGCAATGGTCAATATAAGGCGAAAACTGTATTAAAAGTTGGAACTCCTTTGATTGGATTTGGATTACGAGCGGAGGATAAAACAAGTAATTCGCCATTTTATTTTGGTATTTACAAAGCGCAATTAATTGCGGATGGCAAACAAATATTCCAATTTACATTAAATGATTTTGATAACGAACAATCTCGTTATGTAAATGCGGGTATTGATTACAAACGTAAAATGTCCGGTGGTGGTAATATTCAATATTTATACAAATTGCCTGGTAATCAATTAAATATATTTGGCGGTACTGTCAATAATGGAATTCTTTCGCTATCAGATACTAACGTTCATCATATTATCGTAAACGTTTTTGATGCCGAGGGACATGAGACAAATTTGAATTTGGAGGTGCAATTTGATCCTGAAATGCATACGGATGAAAATATAGTTACAAGTGATAAAATGATCGAGCCCAATCGTCCTGGTAGATTTTCTACGCCACATGCAGATTTTATTTATTCGGAAAAAGCATTTTATGATATTTTACCTTTTCAGATGAAAGAAGCTGCGTCAACAAATACTGCGCAATTATCTTCTACAATTCAGGTGGAGTCGGGTTTGATTCCCATACATGATTTTTATACGATTGGCGTTGCTTTCAATAATGGTGTACCAGATAATTTCAAACAAAATTCTTTACTGAAATTATTAAGTAAAAATGCCGTGTATTATGCAAAAGGACAAATTTCGGGTAATCGTTTGATTGGAAAATTTAATCGTTTGGGTAATGTGAGTATTGTTTTGGATACAATTGCGCCAAAAATTATTCCTATAAATTTTAAAAATCAGACAGTTATTAGTTCCAATAGTCAATTAAGATTTCGCGTAACGGACAATTATGGAGAGTTGGATAGTGTAGAAGGTTTCGTTGATGGAGATTGGTTGTTATTTGTCCAGAGAAGTAATACATTTACGTACAAAGTCGATGATCATTTCCCTATGGGAGAACATTTATTGAAGATCCGTGTTAAAGATTTGGCGGGAAATGTTAAGGAAGAAACGTATTCTATTATTAGAAAATAAACAACAATGTTAAATGGTTTAAAAGTAGGAGATAAAGCACCTATATTTGAGGGATTGGATCAAAATGGAAAGAAAATTTCCCTAAAAGATTACAAGGGCAAAAAAGTAGTTTTATATTTTTATCCGAAAGACAACACACCTGGATGCACAGCAGAAGCTTGTAACTTGAGAGATAACAATACTTTGTTGGCGGAAAAAGGTTATCAAGTAGTGGGCGTTAGTATTGATTCGGTGGAAAGTCACAAAAAATTTGAAACAAAATTTGAATTACCTTTTCCATTAATTGCAGATATCGATAAAAAAATCGTGGAGCAATATGGTGTCTGGGGCGAAAAGAAATTTATGGGTAGAACTTTTGATGGTACGCATCGTACGACTTTTTTAATAGATGAAAAAGGTATTATTGCGCATATCATTGATAAGCCTAAAACAAAAGATCATTATAATCAAATAATAGAAACATGGGAAAAATAATAAAAAGTATGACAGGCGTTGCAATGGCAATGTCTCTATTTTTTGCCCAAAAATCATTTGCCCAAAATAATAGTTTAAATACCGTAAAAATGAGTCAAATTACATTGAAAGGTTCGCCTATTCACACCGTAGGTACATTACCTCAAGTAGGAAGTGAAGCGCCAGATTTTACTTTAGTTGATGTAAATCTAGCAGATGAAAAATTGGATAAATACAAAGGAAAAAATGTTATTTTAAATATTTTTCCGAGTGTAAACACGGGAGTTTGCGCTGCTTCTGTAAGAAATTTTAATAAAGATGCTGCTGGTCTTACCAATACGGTTGTATTGTGTATTTCCAAAGATTTACCTTTTGCACAATCCCAATTTTGTGGAGCAGAAGGCATTGAAAATGTCGTAATGCTTTCTGATTTCAGAAATGATTTTGGACATTTATATGGCGTGCAAATGGCAGATGGTCCTTTGAAAGGATTGTTGAGTCGCGCAGTAGTTGTTTTAAATCCAGAAGGAAAAGTTGTTTATGAAGAACAAGTTCCTGAAATTGCACAAGAACCAAATTATACAGCAGCTTTAGCCGCAGTGAAATAGGGGTTTTATTTTGTAGATAATATAAAAAAGTGATTTTCAATTTGAAAATCACTTTTTTATATTAAAATTAAAATCAAGTATTTGTCAAATAATGAAACCTGGTTAAATCTTTGGATTAGGGAATCGCATTCTATTTTGATTTGATTATTTTAAAGGTCCCAATTTTATTAGACTTGCTGTCAGTAAGATTTATTAACAAAATTCCGCTATTTGCATTGGTAACAGAAATGTTGGCTGGAATAGAATTAGTGATACCACTTGAAATAATTTTTCCTGAAAGATCTATGACTCTATATGTGGTTCCTATTGGAATTTGGTCAATATAAACTCTATCGGTTGTAGGATTTGGATATATTTTTATATTAGTATTATTGTTATCAATATTGAGCGAAATGATTTTTCCCGTGGAGGATTTTCCATCTAGATCATACTGTATAAGTTTATAGTAGTTAATACCTCTGAAAGGTTGGTTGTCTATATAACTATAAGTATGCCCACTGCCGTTACCATTTGCATAAAAACTAGGAACCGACTTTAGAATATTCCAATTAACGCCATCTTGGCTTTTCATAATATCAAATTGTTTGTTATTTATCTCGTTGCTTGTTGTCCAGGATAGATCAATATTTCCATTATTATAAATCCCTGATAACTCATTGGTATACTGAACCGGCAATGCCAATGCGGAATAATCCCTCGAGATTTCGTAAACATTAAAAGTTTGTAATAAGCCAACTACATTGCTATTGCTGATTACTTTTACTTGATTAAATGCACCTGTAGATTGCACATTAATCCACCCTTTATTTGTGCTGCCTGATAGTAGTTGAAGTGCTAATAAATTAGCAGCACTAGTTGCTGTGCTTTGTACTAATGTTCCGTCATTTAATAGTTGTATAGTTACTGGTCCATTTAATAAAGACAAACTTAATACTGCTGCGGGGTTTTCAACTAAGACATGCGCATAAGAATTTGTAGGATATAGCCCGGAAAAAATTCCTGTTAACTGTTGTTGTGCAGCAACATTAGCTGTTGCATACAAAGTCGCTGCGGTAGATTGATTACCATCCATACAATTATAAGGATTTGCAACCACAGACAGTCCACTAGCTGCGTTTAATAAAGTTGTAGTTTCTGTACCATATAAAACATCTATTGGTGATGTTGATAATGTGCTAGTTGTGGATGATTTTTCGTAATATGATCCATAAATATTTGCAGATACTGCAACGCCAACGGTGGATCCCAAACTCAACTGTACACTTTTGATAGGGATACTGGTCAATGCAGAATAGTCATAAACATTTTCACCACCAAGTAGTCCAACTACAGTTACGTCACTTGTTGTAAATACTTCCTTATTATTAACATCATATGCAGATATTATAACATACCCAGCAATATTGATTAGTGAAGCTAAGGTACTATATTTTAAATGAAGTGTTGAGTTTGCCGGTACTGGATCTGTAAATGTTAATGTTTGTTGATAGCCTCCCGCGACAAGTGATAATCCAATAGATATAGTACTTGAGGTCAGGCTACTGTTATCAATTGCATTATTTGCATTTGCAATTCCTCCTAATCCTAATCCCCAAGTTGAATTGGTTTGACTAGACGCATATACTCTTTCAACAGGGCCCGTAATTTGTGAAAATGTAGTGGCACATAGAAATAGAGACATAATTAATGTGTAAACGTGTTTCATAAAATATAGATTTAGTGATAGATAACATTAATGGCCCGTTTTGGCAATAGAAGTGATATGGGTAATCCAAGGGCAGATTAACCGTATTAAATATGTTTTTATTAAAATTTAGAATAGATATATTATATCTTCCGTAAAGTTATTTTAATTGCTAAAAAGAAAATATCAATATTGTATCAAATGATATAAATATTGTTTCATATTATTGGGGAATTGGGGCTTAATCTTGGGGGTAGAATAATCAATTTTATAACTATTATAGAGTTTCTCTAATTCGAGATCAAAAGCATTGATTGTCAAATCCTCGTAAAGGTTTAATTTGAAAATTTTTCTACCCTTTTAATTATTATCTTTGTATTCATTTTTATTCTGAAGTTAAGGTGATGAAAGTATTGGTTTTTAATGGCGTAGGAGCAGAAGGTAAAAATGGAATCTCAACAGCAGGTCGAATCTCTAATTTTATATCTAAAGAATTTGAAAAGAAAGGATATCAAGTTCAGATATTTGATGTCGCTAGTTCTGGTATTCCATTATTAGATACTGAGTTGGTAAGCATTCCAGATGCAGTTATCAATATGGCAGAGGCTTTTCAAGCTGCTGATTTGCATATTTGGTTGGCGCCAATGTATCATGGAAGCATGCCGGGAGCTATGAAAAATTGCCTAGACTGGTTAGAAATTACCAGTAAAAATCCCATTCCTTATTTGACGAATAAATTGGTTGGTTTGATTTGTTGGGCGGACGGTGCACAAGCGATGATGGGTATTAATTCTATGGATAATGTAGCCAAATCATTACGTGCTTGGGTTTTACCATATAGTATTCCGATTGTAAAAAATGATCTTTTTGTGGAACAATCTTGCAGTTTTTCTACTATTTATCAACATAAATTTGAGAAAATGGTAACCTTAATGCATGATGCAAAGCAATTTATACATTTGGAACGAATGCCAATTGTCAATTAATGTTTTAACTTTGTATTTTTAAGATAGGAAATTAGTTTTTTAAAGAAAAGTGAAGGTCGATTATGGAAAATGTAGTAGATAGCGCAATCACCGTATCAGAATCTGCGAAAGAATTTATCGGTCAATTGATACAAGATCAAAAGAAACCTGCAGATTCATTTGTACGAGTGGGTGTAAAAGGTGGCGGATGTTCTGGTTTGACATATCAGATGGATTTTGATACAGAAATGAAACCAACGGATCAAGTATTTGAAGATAAAGGAGTTAAAATCGTAGTGGATATGAAAAGTCTTTTATATCTATACGGAACACAATTGGATTTTTCAGGTGGTTTAAACGGAAAAGGATTGCATTTCAACAATCCAAATGCTACACGTACTTGTAGCTGTGGGGAAAGTTTTGCCGTGTAAATATTTTTATAAGTAGCAGCGAGATGCTGATATAAAATTTGAAATGAGTAACAATAACGACGATATATTAGAAAAACTGGCCACACAAGACTATGAATATGGTTTTGTGACAGATATCGATATGGATATCGCCAAAGCTGGTCTAGACGAAAACACCATTCGCTTTATTTCTGAAAAGAAAAATGAGCCAGAATGGATGTTGGAATGGAGATTAAAAGGTTATCGTGCTTTTTTGAAAGCACAAATGCCCTCTTGGCAATATTTTGAAATGCCGCCAATTGATTTTCAAAAAATCTCTTACTATGCGGCACCAAAAAAGAAAAAGAAATACGAAAGTTTGGATGAAGTTGATCCTGAATTGTTGGAGACTTTCGCTAAACTAGGGATTCCTTTAAATGAACAGAAACAATTAGCGGGTGTTGCTGTGGATGCGGTTTTTGATAGCGTATCCGTGGCTACAACATACAAAAAGCAATTGAATGAATTAGGAATTATCTTTTGCTCCATCAGTGAAGCATTACAGGAGCATCCTGATTTAGTACGCAAATATTTAGGTTCAGTAGTTCCTCATTCAGATAATATTTTCAGTGCATTAAATGCTGCGGTATTTTCAGATGGTTCATTTGTATATATTCCAAAGGGGGTAAGATGTCCGATGGAATTATCTACTTATTTCCGTATTAATTCTGAAAATACAGGTCAATTTGAACGTACCTTAATTATCGCTGATGAAGGTAGTTATGTAAGTTATTTAGAGGGGTGTACAGCTCCGCAACGTGATGAAAATCAATTACATGCGGCGGTTGTTGAAATGGTTGCTTTAGATAATGCGGAGATTAAATATAGCACGGTTCAAAACTGGTATCCTGGTGACAAAGATGGTAAAGGTGGTATCTATAACTTTGTTACAAAACGTGGTGCTTGTCGTGGAGTCAATTCTAAAATATCTTGGACACAAGTAGAAACAGGTTCTGCCATTACTTGGAAATATCCTAGCGTAATTTTGCAAGGAGATAATTCCAATGGTGAGTTTTATTCTGTTGCTGTAACAAAGAACAAACAAATAGCGGATACTGGAACGAAGATGATCCATATCGGAAAAAATACACGCAGTCGTATTATTTCCAAAGGTATTTCTGCTGGCAATGGTCAAAATAGTTATCGTGGTCTTGTTTCTTTGGGAGCGAAAGCGGATTATGCACGTAATTTCACGCAATGTGATTCTTTATTAATTGGAGACAGATGCGGTGCGCATACATTTCCATATATTGATTCAAAAAATCCGACAGCTAAATTGGAACACGAAGCAACTACTTCCAAAATAGGTGAAGATCAAATATTCTATTTGAATCAAAGAGGTATCGATACCGAACAAGCTGTAGCATTGATTGTCAATGGTTATGCTCGTGAAGTCTTGGATAATTTGCCCATGGAATTTGCCGTTGAGGCGCAAAAATTACTGTCCTTGACATTAGAAGGAAGTGTAGGTTAGAATTAAAAATTATTTATAAAAGCGAATTTTTATTCGCATCAAATACAACATAGTTAAATAGCGATTAGATGTTAAGTATAAGAAATTTACATGCTAAAGTAGGAGATAAGGAAATCTTGAAGGGCATCAACTTAGAAATTGGTGCTGGTGAGGTACACGCTATCATGGGACCTAATGGTTCTGGTAAAAGCTCTCTAGCTTCTGTATTGGCAGGAAAAGAGGATTACGAAGTAACAGATGGTGAGGTTATTTTCAATGGTAAAAATCTATTGGATATGGCTCCCGAAATCCGCGCTCGTGAAGGTGTGTTTTTAGCATTTCAATACCCTATAGAAATACCTGGTGTATCCAATATTAACTTTTTGAAAACTGCTGTGAACGATGTTCGCGAACATCGTGGTCTGGCTCCATTGACTCCTAAAGAGTTTTTGCAATTGACAAGAGACAAACAAAAACTAGTAGAATTTGACGCCAAATTGGTGAATCGTTCTTTGAATGAAGGATTTTCTGGTGGTGAAAAAAAGAGAAACGAAATATTGCAATTAGCGATGCTAGATCCAATGTTGTCCATTTTGGATGAAACCGATTCTGGTTTGGATATTGATGCTTTGCGTATTGTTTCTAACGGTGTAAACAAATTACGTAGTGAAAAGAATGCATTTGTCATGATTACGCACTACCAAAGATTGTTGAATTATATTGTTCCTGATTTTGTACACGTATTATGGAATGGTCGTATCGTAAAAACGGGAACGAAAGAATTAGCTTTAGAATTAGAAGAAAAAGGCTATGACTGGTTAAAGAAACAAACTGCCGAAGTGGAATAATCGCTTCGTTTTCATTTATTTAGTTTGTTTCATGATCTATTTATCCGAATACGGAAATAGAAAATTATTTTAATTATGTCTAATCAAATAGCTACAGCAAATATTTTTGATCAATTAGTTGAATCTTTCAACTTACAATCCAAAGATGGATCTGCGCTTGCTGCATTGCAGGAAAAAGCGTTAGACGCATTTAAGGAAAATGGTTTTCCAACTATCAAAAATGAATATTGGCGTTTTACCAATGTCAAACCATTTTTGAATGACAATTTTCAATTCAATGATGCTTTTGTCTCCATTGAAAAAGATAACTTGGAAACCATCATTTCTGACAATGCTATTCCTAATTTGGATGCTTATAAATTAGTTTTGGTAAATGGAGCTATCAATTTTGAATTATCCATTTTACCTGATAGCAACAACGTAACTATCCAACCTGTTTCGGCTGCAAAAAATACAGAATTTTTTGTAAATGCTATCAATAACAGAATGGATGTTAAAGATGCAAAAGATGCATTTGTTGCCATCAATACTGCTCTTTTCCAAGATGGTTTTTGTATCGAAGTAAAAAGTGGTTTTACTTTGGATAAACCTATCCATATTTTTCAGATATTTCAAGCAAATGCCAATGTATTTATCCAACCAAGAAACTTGGTAGTGGTAAATAAAAGTGCCAATATTGAAATTATTGAGACTGGAGTTTGTTTAGGTGAAAATGTATATTTTATCAATAGTGTTTCTGATTTACAAATAGCAGAAAATGCTTTATTAGTACATTCTATCGTTCAAGATGGAAAAACGACAGAACGCTATATCAACAATACGCAAGTATCCCAACAAAGAGATAGTCGTTACGAAAATTATATTTACAGTATTCCTGAGGCTCAACTTATCAGAAATAATCTGAATGTGGAATTGGAAAGTCAGAATACAGAGACGCACATGTATGGATTGTATCTTTCTGGTAAAGGACAAGTGATTGATAATCATTCATTAGTAGATCATTTGAATCCCAATTGCCAAAGTAATCAATTGTACAAAGGGGTGATGATTGAAGGTGGACGAGCTGTATTTAATGGCCGGATTTATGTTCATGAAGATGCACAGAAAACCAATGCATTTCAATCCAATAATAACATGTTATTTTCTGATGAATCTGTAATTAATTCCAAACCGCAATTGGAAATTTATGCAGATGATGTGAAATGTAGTCATGGTACAACAATTGGTCAATATGATAAAGATGCATTGTTTTATTTGCAAGCACGTGGATTGGCAGAGTCGCAAGCAAGAGCGATGTTGGTAAATGCGTTTGCAAATGATGTAACGAGCAAAATTCCGAATGAAGCTTTACGTGAATATGTAGAAGAAAAAGTAAGCTATATAATTAGCAATGCAGAAGTAAAATAGACAATAGCGCGCGAAGGATTTTAAGAAGGGTAGAAGCACAACATTATGATTGAAACAAAATTAGACATACAAAAGATAAGGAAGGAATTTCCCATACTAGACCAAAAGGTATATAATAAACCTTTAGTTTATTTGGATAATGCTGCGACAACGCAAAAACCTAAACTTGTCTTAGATGCTTTGGAAGAATATTATACCACGATCAACAGCAATGTACATCGTGGCGTACATATTTTGAGCCAAAGAGCAACGGAAGCTTACGAAGTTTCTAGGAAAAAAATCGCTGCATTTATCAATGCAAAACATGATTATGAAGTGATTTTTACAAAAGGAACGACAGATAGTTTGAATCTGGTTGCCAATTGTTTCGGTCGTAAATTTTTGAAACCTGGCGATTCTGTGCTTGTTTCTGCAATGGAACATCACAGTAATATTGTTCCTTGGCAAATCACATGTGAAGAACATGGAGCGCAATTGAAAGTGATTCCTATTTTGGAAAATGGAGAGTTGGATTTAGTAAAATTGGACGAACTTTTAGATGATCCAACGTTGAAATTTCTTTCTTTGACCTATGTTTCTAATACTTTGGGAACTGTAAATCCCGTAAAAGAAATCATTGAAAAGGCACATGTAAAAGACATACCTGTGATGTTAGATGTTGCGCAAGCAATTCAACACATGCCATTGGATGTACAAGATTTGGATGTAGAGTTTGTTGCATTTTCTGGTCATAAAATGTATGGTCCTACTGGGATCGGATGTCTTTATGGAAAAGAAGAATGGTTAAATAAATTACCTCCTTATCAAGGTGGTGGTGATATGATCAAAGAAGTAACATTTGCAAAAACGATTTATAACGATCTACCTTTCAAATTTGAAGCAGGAACTCCTGATATTTCTGGTGCGATTGTATTGGGGTATGCTGTTGATTTTTTGGAACAAATTGGAATTGAACAAATCCAAGAAGCGGAGCATGAACTGATGACGTATGCATTAGGACAACTTTCTGCTATTCCTGATTTGAAATTTATAGGCGAAGCGAAAAATCGTACTGGTGGCATTTCTTTTTTGGTGGGAAATATTCATCCATTTGATTTAGGTGAAATTTTAGACAAACAAGGAATTGCAGTTCGTACGGGACACCATTGTTGTCAACCATTGATGGGTATTTATCATATTCCAGGTACCGTGAGAGCTTCATTTGCCATATATAATACAAAAGAAGAAATTGATCAATTGGCAGTGGGTATCGAAAAAGCTGCTGCAATTTTAAAATAGGATTTAATAAGATGACAATCGAAGAACAACAGCAAGAAATTATTGAAGATTTTGAATTCTTGACTGATTGGATGGACAAATACGAAATGATTATTCAGTTAGGTAAAGAATTACCACTGATTGATGAAAAATATAAAACGGAAGATTATAAAATTAAAGGTTGTCAGTCTCAAGTGTGGGTACATGCAGATTACAATAATGGCGTAATTGATTTCACTGCAGACAGCGATGCAATCATTACAAAAGGATTGATTAGCATGATTATCAAAGTTTATTCAGGTCATACACCTGCGGAGATTTTGGATAATAATCTACATTTTATTGATGAGATTGGACTTCATAGCCATTTGTCTCCAACAAGATCTAATGGATTGTCTTCCATGGTAAAACAAATAAAAGAATATGCTTTCGCTCTTCAAAAATTGGAACAAAAGTAAGGATGATCCAAAGTCTAAATGCTCTTCTCAACCGAAAAGCAAACAAGATGATGGTGTGTCAAATAAGGAGGTAGTTATGTCAGAAGAATCAATGGAAAATAAGGCTTCGGAAGAAATTAAGAATGAAACGCAAGAACCTTTGGATAGTTTGGGTGAACAAATCGAAGATGATATTTTGAATAATAATGGATTGACCATTCGAGATAAAATTGAATTGGCACTTCATACTGTTTACGATCCTGAAATTCCAGTAAATATTATGGAATTGGGGTTGGTGTACAAGATTGAGATTAAGGAAAATAATGTCATTTTTGTAACGATGACATTAACAGCTCCAGGTTGTCCAGTTGCAGGAGATATTCTTTTAGAAGTGGAGGATAAAATCAAGGCTATTGAAGGCGTAACAGAAGTACACGTACAATTGACTTTTGAGCCACAATGGACAAAGGATATGATGTCTGAAGAAGCTAAACTAGAATTAGGATTTCTCTAAATTGTAAAATTGTAAATTTTCATTTTGTATAAGACTGTACTCATTTTATTTTTAGTGTGTTTTGCGTGCTATTTGCCATTTAGCAGAAGACCTGATTTTGTTGATGGAAAGTATACAGAAGGTGTGGTAGTGGATTCTTTGAATATCAAAACCAATCAGCATTTCCCTAGAGTAAAATATGAGTATAGCTTGCATCAATACCAAACTTTTGATCCTGCATATGTTTTGAATAAATATACTAGAGGTCAAAAAGTAAAAGTGATATACGAGGACGCACATCCTGAAAAAGCTTCTGTTTATCGTATGTGGGGCTATTGGGTTCGATGGAAGGAGATATTAGCTTGTATAGTGATTTATATATTATTACTTCAATTATCTATTGCAATAACAAGCAATCCATCACAAGAGCGTCTGGATGATATCGAGGCAGAAGAGAAAGCACCGAAGATTAGAAAACCAAGATATGATGGCAATACTTTCTAAGTATTGCTTTTTTTATGTAAGTGGTTCATTTGTAGTGTATTTGTAGGGGTATTTTATCCAAATTCTTTTGCTAAAATCCAATGAAATATCCGTTCTTTGTTTCGATTGTTTAACGATAAATAGAAATATGAATTTGAAAAATTACAAATACTTTTTAAGTATTGGATTGCTGTCGATTGCACACTTTAACACAATAGAAGCACAGAAAACAAAGACGCCAATTTCTTATTGGACGGTTGCCGGAACGGACACGCTTTTGAAAAAAGTTCCTATCAATTATAGTTCTGAAACGATTGATCAACCAAAAGAAGTGGATGCATTTGTTTTTATTGATTCGAAACATCAATTTCAACAATTAATTGGCTTTGGTGGAGCTATTACGGACGCATCTGCGGAAGTATTTGCTAAATTATCCAAACCGCAACAAGTGGAATTTCTCAAAGCATATTATGGAAAGAATGATGATGGACTAAACTATGATGTCGTTCGTACCAATATAGCAAGTTGTGATTTCTCGAGTGACACATATAATTATGTACAGGAAAATGACAAAGATTTAAAAACATTTTCTATTGCACATGACGAGAAATATCGTATTCCTCTTTTGCAACAAGCAGCACAATACATCGGCAAAGATCAAATGAAATTATTTGTTAGTCCTTGGAGTCCTCCAGCTTGGATGAAGGATAATAACAGCGTTGTAAAAGGCGGTCATTTATTGAAAGAATATTATGGCGCTTGGGCCAATTATTTTGTCAAATATATTCAAGCATTAGAATCTCGTAATCTTCCAGTATGGGGCTTGACGGTTCAAAATGAGCCAATGGCTGTACAAACTTGGGAATCTTGCCAATTCTCTGCTGAAATGGAAAGGGATTTTATCAAAAATAATCTTGGACCCACTCTTTGGAAAAATGGAATGAAAGATAAAAAAATGATTGTCTGGGATCATAATCGTGATTTGATTTATCAATATGCATCAACAATTTTGAATGATCCAGAAGCTGCGAAATATGTTTGGGGTACTGGGATTCATTGGTATGAAACTTGGAATTCTAAAGTGCAATTATTTCAAAATGAAGTAGCGGTGAAACAATCTTTCCCTGATAAACATTTGATATTCACAGAAGGTTGTTTGGAAAAATTTGATTATTCCAAAATCATGGATAAAAAATTAGGCGAATTGTATGGAAATAATATTTTAAATGATTTGAATAGCGGGGTAGAAGCGTGGACCGATTGGAATATCTTGTTAGATCAAAATGGTGGGCCTAATCATGTCGGTAACTATTGTTTTGCGCCAGTTATCGCAGATTTGGATAAAAAAGAAGTCGTTTATACTTTGGCGTATTATTATATTGGGCAATTTTCCAAATATATCAAACCTGGTGCTAAGCGCATCGCTACTTCCACCAATGTAGCAAAACTAGGAGTTACATCTTTTCAAAATATTGATGGAAGCATTGCAACGATAGTTTTAAACCAAAGTGATGAAACGCTTAAATATAAATTACTTTTAAATAAAAAAGTAGTTGAGGTGACTAGTTCTCCGCATTCTATTGGTACGATATTACTTTAAAAAAAGCGACTCTAAAGTCGCTTTTTTATTTATCTAACTTGTATTGATGAATTGTCTTTTTGTAATTTGGTGACGATCTTCACCAATATTAAATCAGTCAATCCACTAAGATTAGAATCAATGTTTAAATTATTTACATCACCAACTGCATTGTTTAAATTATACTCCACAGTTTGATCTCCAATTTTGGAAATTCGATCATCTAGTTTATATTCAATATTCAAATCCCCAATTTTTCTAATACGGTTTTCTAAATCATAATTTATCTGATTAGAGCCAATTTGACAAATTTGTTCATTCATATCGTATAGAATTTCCAAATCTCCTATTTTAGTAACTTGATCGTCTGGGTTGTATTCAACAACTTCATTCCCAATTTCGTTTATACGATTTTCAGAATCATAGCCAATTGGTGCGGTTCCTATTTGAATAATTTGATCATCAGTATTGTATAAAACACGAAGATTTCCAACTTTATCAACTCTGTCTTTTGAATTATAATTAATGTCTAAATTTCCAATTTTATCAATTCTACTTTGTAAATTATACTCAATATTTAGATTTTGAATAGAATATAGATTTTGTATTAGAAAATATTTTAGTGTATTATTTAAAGTCGTTTGTGCTGATGTTTCCGTCTGAATGAATAGCAAACAAATGCTGATATATAGATATTTCATAGTATGTTGTTATAATTAATTCTATAATGAATTGACTTATAATATTCGTATAAAGTTTAATGAATTATTTTATAAATAATTCAAAATAACAATATCATAACGCAAAGAGGAACTTTTCAATGATTAAAAAGTTCCTCTTTTATATAGAATTATAATTTACTATTGAATAATAGTGCCTTCTGGAATAAAAGCATTCTTCTTAATAACGACAATACCATCTTTAACCATGTATTCTGGAGTGTCTGTATTTTCCAAACCTTCATGCCCACGTATAATTACATTATTGCCGATATGGGCATTTTTGTCGATTAAAGCATTCTCAATATGGCAATTATCTCCAATCCCAAGTGCTGGAACACCGCGGTCTTTTTCCTCTACAATTTCTTCTAATGTTTCATAATAATCGCATCCCATAATGTAAGAGGTCTTAATGACGCTACCAAATCCAATACGGGAACGAATGCCTATAATACTGTGTTCAATTCGTTCACATAGAAGTATACTTCCTTCGGCTATGATGGCATGATCCAAATAACTATTAGAGATCTTGGCCGCAGGCAACATACGTGGTCTGGTATAAATTGTCTGCGCACTATCGTATAAATCTATTTCGGGAATATCTGCAGTCAAACCTATGTTTGCTTCAAAAAATGAAGGAATATTTCCGATATCTGTCCAGTAACCATTATATTGATAACTAATAACTTTTTTATTTTCAATCGCTAATGGAATTATTTCTTTACCGAAATCAGTCGCAGCTGGATTTTCAGCTAATAAATCTTGTATAGCATTTTTACTGAAAATGTAGATACCCATGGATGCTAAGAAATTGCGACCTTTTGATTGCATCTCTAGACCTGTATCACTTACCCAATCAGCATGTAAATCTTTCTTTGGTTTTTCAATAAAAGAAGTGATTGTACTTTCTTCATTTATTTTCATAATACCAAAGTCTTCTGCTTCATCACTCGTTACCGGAATTGTAGCAATACTGATGTCTGCATTTTTTTCCACATGATTTTGAATCATTTCCGCAAAATCAATTTTGTATAATTGATCACCGCTTAAAATCAATAAGTAATCGAAATTATGATTTCGGATATGTTTGTAGGATTGTCTCACAGCATCTGCCGTTCCTTGATACCATGAGTCGCCCTCAGGTGTTTGCTCAGCTGCCAAAATATCGGTAAAGCCATTACTGAAAGCACCAAATTGATAAGTATTTTTAATATGGCGATTTAATGAAGCGGAATTGTATTGCGTCAAAACAAACATACGGTCTATACCTGAATTTAAGCAATTGCTAATGGGGATATCAACTAATCTATATTTCCCTGCAATGGGCACTGCTGGTTTAGAGCGATTTGCTGTCAATGGATATAATCTTGTACCCGCTCCTCCTCCTAAAATAACGGCAACAACTTCGTTAGATAATAATTTAATCATTTTATTTAGGTGTATTTTAAAGTGTTAAAAACAAGATCTATAAAGATCTAAATATTGAGTTACTGTTTTATTCCAACTATGATCAATTTGCATACCTGCTTCGATCATTTTATCCATGATTTTTGGGTTATGTGATATTTCCATAGCTCTTCCAATCGAATATATAATTTCTTCTGAAGTTGCATTATTAAAGCAAATACCCCAGCCTCCATCTCCAACGTCTTTAACTGTATCTTTAAGCCCTCCTGTACGCCTAACAATTGGAATGGTCCCATAGCGCATGGAATACATTTGATTTAATCCACAAGGCTCTACTCTGCTTGGCATTAATAAGAAATCTGCTGAAGCATATAATTGATGGCTTAGCGCTTCATTATATCCTATATCTGCATGATAAAATGAAGGGAAAAGACTATTGATACTTCTCAATTGATTTTCAGTTTCTTTTTCTCCACTTCCTAAAATGATGAAAGATATCCGTCCTTTTAGTAAATAAAGGGAAGATAAAATTGCATCAGGTAGTAAATCTGCAGCCTTTTCTCCAACTAATCTCCCAATAAATGCAAATAATGGCTTACTTCCATCAATTCCAAATTGTTTACAAATTGCTTCTTTATTTTTTTCTTTACCAGCTTTATAATTTTGTACATTATAATGATGAGAAATGTAATTATCTGTATTTGGATTCCATAACTGGTCATCAATTCCATTCAATATACCAGAACATTTACCTTTCTCATACTCAAATAAATCTTCGAGTCCATTGCTATTGTATATTAATTCATGTAGATAGCCATCACTAACTGTATTTACCTTCCATGAATTCTTAATAGCAGTTGCTAATGGATTGATATCATTTTTCCATTCAATTAAGCCTCCAACAGTAGGATCAAATGCTGGAATCCAATCAACTTGATTCCATCCAAATTGCCCCTGATATTGTGCGTTATGTATCGTCAATATACTCGGAATATTACTCAAATTTTGATAGGCATAACAATGCTTCATCATAAATGAAATCATACCTGTGTGATAATCGTGGCAGTGGATGACATCAGGTTTGTCTTCCCAATGACTTAACCAATGCACTACGGCTATCTGAAAAGATAAAAATCTATATGTATCATCACTATAACCATATACTTTTTCTCTATCTAAAACTCCATTAATGTCTAATAAATACAAATCAAAACCAAGACTATTGTGTTTTTCTTTTATAACCGTGAATTCAAAAGCATGGTTACCAATGGATGCATTACCTTGATAGGCATTTTCCCATTCATGATTATACAAAAATGGCGTTTTGTACATGGGCATTATCAACTTGGCGTCTTCACCGGCTAGGTTTTGATATTTAGGTAAAGCTCCTGCTACGTCTCCTAATCCTCCAACTTTTGCAACGGGATAACATTCTGCCGTAACATGGACAATCTTCATAAATTTTTCTTTATATGTACTCAACAACCTTTAATTGCTAAAAGTAATGAAAAAAGAATCAGAGATATTAGTATAAATAAAAAATTAAGAATATTTTTTTATTTATAGTTCGATATTTATATTTGATTAACTAACAGTAGTCTATCAAATTTTAACTGTTTTTTTTATAATTTTTCTATTTTTTTCTTTTAATCGAGATTTATTCAAAAAATCAAATTGAGTAGTTTATATTTGACAACTTTTTAAAAAAATTAATTAAGTTAAATATGTCTGTACCTGTTTCACAAAAATTAGCTATCGGGATTGATATAGGTGGCACGAATAGTGTCTTTGGAATTGTAGATCATAGAGGTGTGATTACATACAGAGGAGCAATAAGTACAAAAAAATATACTGATATCAATGAATATTTGGATGCATTGTATGATGCGATTGCGCCGATTATAGAGCAAGTGGGAGGTCGGGATTATATTCATGGCATCGGAATCGGAGCACCAAATGGAAACTATTACAATGGCTCTATTGAATATGCACCGAATCTTCCATGGAAAGGATTTATCCCCTTAGCAGAGTTAGTGCAAAAACGTTTTGGCATTTCTGCAGCACTTACTAATGATGCCAATGCTGCAGCGGTAGGTGAGATGACTTATGGTGCTGCTATCGGTATGAAAGATTTTATCATGATTACTTTGGGAACAGGTGTAGGTAGCGGTATCGTTATTGATGGCAAAGTAGTATATGGCCATGACGGTTTCGCAGGCGAATTAGGACATACGATTACCATTCCTGGTGGTAGAAAGCACTGGTCAACGGGAGCAGAAGGTTCACTTGAAACTTATGCCTCTGCAACAGGTGTTAGGTTAACGGCATTGGAATTTTTGGCTAAATATCCTGAAAAAAATAGTTTGTTAGCGCATTATTCACCAGAAGAAATTGATAGTCGTTTGATCTACGACTGTGCGATTCAAGGAGATATATTAGCTAAAGAGGTTTTTGAATATACTGGTAAAATTCTCGGTTTGGCATTAGCTAATTTTGTTATGTTTTCTTCTCCGGAAGCGATTGTTTTATTTGGTGGTTTGATGAAATCAGGTGATTATATTTTGAATCCTACTAAAGAGCACATGGAAAAACATTTACTTCCTATTTTCCAAAATAAGGTGAAAATTATTAAGAGCGAATTGAATGAATCTGATGCCGCAATCTTGGGTGCAAGTGCATTGGTATGGGAATTGAAATAAGCGATTGATATTTATTTTATACAAAAGAAAGCTCCGGTTTAGATTTTCTAATCGGAGCTTTCTTTTGTAATTTTGTTATATGCGTATTTTACACACGGGTGATTGGCATTTAGGCAAAAAATTGGGCAATTTTAACCGAATTGAGGAGCAAAGGCAAGTTTTAGATGAAATTGTACAAATTGCCGATTCGGAAAATATTGATGTTGTTTTAGTAGCAGGAGATTTGTTTGATAGTTTTAATCCAACCGTGGAAGCAACCGAATTGCTGTATTTTACCTTAAAAAAATTAACGAATAACGGCACTCGACCCGTTATTGCAATTGCCGGTAATCATGATAGTCCTGATAGGATAGAGGCTCCTGATCCATTGGCAAAGGCTTGCGGAATTATTTTTGCCGGATATCCTCATTCAGAAATCAGTGGTATGGCAGATGAGGTAAAATTTCAAATTACAAACACATCGCCAGGATTTATAGAAATAAAACTTTCAAATTATAGTTATCCTTTACGTCTCATATTAACTCCTTATGCAAATGAATTCCGGCTAAAAACTTATTTGGGATCGGAAAATGAGGATGCTCATTTGAATGAAATTTTACATACACAATGGCAAAATTTGGCAGATAAATATTGTGATGAAAATGGTGTAAATATTTTATTGGCGCATTTATTTGTGATGCAAAAAGACACAACTCCTCCAGAAGAACCAGAGGATGAACGACCGATCAATATTGGAACTGCAGCTGCGATTTTTTCCGAAAATATTCCTTCCCAAATTCAATATACGGCACTTGGACATTTGCATCGTGGACATACCGTGAAAGGTGCTGTCGGGATGGTTAATTATTCCGGTTCGCCATTGTCCTATTCCTTTGCAGAAGCTGGTCAGCAGAAATTTGTGCGCATTTTGGATATCGAGCCCAATATACCTGTAAGAGTCAAAGATGTTGCTTTGCATTCTGGTCGCATTTTGCATCGTAAAAAATTTGATGATGTGTCATTAGCGGTTCAATGGTTAAGAGAGAATACAAATACTTTGGTCGAGTTAACTATCCAAAGTGAAACTTATTTGACTGCAGAAAATAGAAAAGCCTTAAATACGGCGCACGATGGAATAATAATGATCATTCCCGAAATTACGAGTGAAAATGCTTCACCATCGCAACGACAAAATATTAATCTGAATGAAGATATTACGGAGTTATTCAAACAATATTTTTATTCCAAAAAAGGCCAAACTCCCTCAGACGAACTATTAGAATTATTTAAAGAAATCAAGCACTAGTCGACGATGTTACCCAAAAAACTCTCTATTCAAGGCCTTTATTCCTATCAAAATAAAGAGGAAATTGATTTTGAAAATCTCACTTCGGCTGGACTTTTCGGAATCTTTGGTGCAGTTGGCAGTGGCAAATCTTCGATTTTAGAGGCGATTGGTTTTGCATTGTATGGTCAGACAGAGCGATTAGGCCTGAAAGATACACGTGCCTACAATATGATGAATCTTAAATCCAATACATTGTCCATTGTATTTGATTTTGAAAATTATGATGGGAGATTGTACAGGTTTGAAGCAAAAGCGCGACGTAATAGTAAGCGATTTGAAGATGTTGGTACGATTGAGCGCAATGCTTTTCTTTGGGAAAATGATCAGTGGACGCCTTTGCCATCGGCGGATGCGGCGCAATATATTCATCTGAGTTATGAAAATTTTCGTCGTACGGTTATTATTCCACAAGGAAAATTTCAGGAATTTTTGCAATTGACTGCAGGAGAAAGAACAAAGATGCTTTTGGATATTTTTCAATTGGAAAGATTTGATTTGAGTGATAATATTGGCAAAATATTGAATGAAAATAAACATCAATTGGATATTAAAAATGGTGCTTTATCTCAATATGAAAATAAAAATCCGGAACAATTAGTTGAATTAAAACAACAATCAGCACAAGTTCAAACTGAAATTTCGACTTTTTCCGAACTTCAAAAAACAAAAGAAATTCAAGTTAAAGAACTTGTTGATTTGGCGAAAATATTTGACGCTTTACACGCTACGCAAAAGGAATACGAAAGTTTGCAAGCGCAATCGTCTGATTTCGATACTAGGAAACAAAATTTGCAAGTATACGAAACCGCTAAATTAGAATTTGAAAGTTTGATTTCTAATAGGGGAAATATTGCCAACAAAATACAAGAACGTCAAAAACTGATTTCACAATTACAACTTGATTTTACCAATATTCAATCCGAAAATAAAGATTTAACAGCAGCATTTGTTCCCATTCAAAAAGCAAATGATGCTTTAGAGGAACAAAGATCGCTTTTGCATGAATATGATTTTGCCTTCAGTATTCTAAAAAATGAAAAAGAAATTGAACTTCAAAAAAGCCGCCAAATAAAAGGTCAAAAATTTGTAGATGATAAAGATGTAGCACTTCAAGCATACGAAAAATCTATCAAAGAGCTGGAAGTACAGATTTCTTTATTAGAAAAAGATGCGGATAATTTGGATATTTATTTTCAAATACAAAATTGGTGGGAAACTAGAAATTCAGTTGAAAAAGAATTGGATTTTTTGACTAAGAAATCCGAAAAAATTAAAAGCGAACTACTCAAAAATGAATTAGAATTTGAAAAATTAGGCTATAAAGTTTCCGATTGGCAAGAACAAATCTTTGCTAAAAAACAAGCTTTGGAAATTCAGATTACGGAAAATCAACAGCAAGCGAATCAAATAGCTGTCCGTACTGAATTACAAACCTTTGCGACGAATTTGGAAGATGGAATTCCTTGTCCGCTGTGTGGAGCAATGCATCATCCTGATGTCTTGAAAGCGGAGAATATATCCAAACACTCACAAGTAATTAATCAGCAAGCCGAAACATTAAATATGCAAATGAATGAATTGAAATCAATTGAAAATCAATTGAATCAATTATTTATTGCCTATAAATCACAAGAAAACCTACTCACACAAAATACACTTGAAATACAAGACAAAAAGGAAAATTTAGCCAAGCATTTGACCAAATTTAGTTGGGATAAATTTGATAATGATGATATCGCCGCATTCCAATTATCTTTCGAAAAAGTAAAATCGGCAAGTGATAATTTGAAAAAATTGCGAGTTAATTGGAATACTGAAAAATTAAATTTTCAAAAATTACAAGACGAAAAACATAAATATGCGCTTGCTTTAGTTGAAATAGAACAGAAAATTGAAAATTTGAGAATTCAAATAATTCAAGATTCTTCGCATCTGCAACAACTAAAATTGGACGATTTCGCTCAAAAAGATTTGGATGAATTAAATGCTGAAAAAGTAAATTTAAGTAAACAGATAACAAAAGTTGTCGCAGATTTTAAGCTTTATTCGGAAAGGATAAAAGCAAATGAAACTGTACTTACAAAGGCGGAAAGTTCGCTTATCAGTCAAAAGCAAGAATTAACTCAAAATGAAAAAGAACGGACGGACGTGGAATTCTCTCTTCATGAGAAATTGAAACAAAGCACATTTGAAAATTTGGAGGAAGTTATTGCTATTTTGGATACCGCGATTGATATTACAAAAGAACGAACCATAATTGAAGCGTTTAATAAGCAGTTGCATGCGTTGGCTACACAAATGGCAACCTTCCATGAACAAGTAAAAGGTAAGGATTTCAATGCGAATGATTTGGAAAAAGCACAATTGGAATTGGCTGAATTAAATCAAAAAATAACCGAACTACAGAAACAAAATGGCAATCTTTCTGGGCAAATAAAGCAATTAACAGAAGACCTACAAACTAAGGATACACTTGGTAAAGAAGTCAATTCCTTGCAACTGAGACAGGAAAATATTTATACTTTATTCAACTTATTTAAAGGACAAGGTTTTGTCAATTATATTTCCTCTGTGTATTTGCAGCAATTGTGTCAATCAGCCAATAATCGTTTTTATCAATTGACAAACAATCACTTACAATTGGATCTCAATGATAAAAATGAATTTATCGTCATTGATTATATGAACGAAGGCAAATATCGAAGTGTCAAAACGCTTTCCGGTGGACAGACTTTTCAAGCGGCACTTTGTTTGGCTTTGGCTTTAGCGGATAGCGTACAAGCGAATAAATCAGATCAGCAAAATTTCTTCTTTTTGGATGAAGGTTTTGGATCTTTGGATAAAAACAGTTTGAATATTGTATTTGAAACCTTGAAATCATTACGAAAAGAGCATCGAATTGTCGGTGTAATTTCCCATGTAGAGGAGTTGCAGCAAGAAATTCCCATTTCCCTTTTTGTCAAAAATGATCCCGAAACAGGAAGTTATTTGACATTTAACAATGATTAATAAAATTTTAATAAAAAAGGCTTTTGTTTTTCATTATTTTTCAATAAAAGGGAAATTTTTGTGTAACTTCGTTTCCCCTAAATTTATGGGACACAAATCAATCGTTAAAAGAGAGAAATAAAATCTAGTAATCGCAGATTTTAGTAAAATTTGAATTATCTTTAAAGACGGTTTCAAATTCAATTAAAAGGTTTATATCCTCCAAAAATGGCAACAAGTGTAAAAAAAGTAAAAGCCGGCGAAGATATTGCGGCTGTAGAAGAAGTAATGGAAAAAATGCCAAAAAAGAAGCAAAGTATTTCTACTACGAAGAAGAGCTCTAAACAACATAATCACGATATACTGGGAAAGCTAGAAGCTCATTTTGGTTTCAAAGTTTTTAAAGGCAAACAAGAAGATGCCATTAATAGTTTGTTGAATGGTAACGATACTTTTGTAATAATGCCCACTGGTGGCGGAAAGAGTCTTTGTTATCAATTGCCGGCACTAATCTTAGAAGGTTGTGCTATAGTAGTAAGTCCTTTAATTGCTTTGATGAAGAATCAGGTAGATCTTATCAGAGGTTATAGTGAAAATGACAATGTCGCTCACTTTTTAAATTCTTCTCTCAATAAAGGTCAAATTAAACAGGTAAAAGACGATTTGCTGTCTGGAAAAACTAAATTACTGTATGTCGCTCCAGAGACATTGACCAAGCAAGAAAATTTAGATTTTTTCAGAGATTTGAAATTGTCTTTTTTCGCCGTAGATGAGGCACACTGTATTTCTGAATGGGGACATGATTTTCGTCCAGAATATCGCCGATTACGTGAGATGATGGAGATTATCAATCCAGATTTGCCTGTAATCGCTTTAACAGCAACAGCAACACCGAAAGTGCAAAGTGATATTGTTAAAAATCTTGGTTTACGTAGTCCAAATATTTTCATTTCTTCTTTTAATAGATCCAATTTGTACTATGAAGTAGTACCCAAATTGAAGAAAGATCAAACTATAAAAAGCATTGTTCGCTTTATTTCCCAAAACAAAGGGAAAAGTGGCATTATTTATACGTTAAATAGAAAAACAACGGAAGAATTAGCTGCATTATTGGTGGCTAATAATATCAAGGCTGTCGCTTATCATGCTGGCTTGGATGCCAAAGTAAGAGCGGATCGTCAAGATCAATTTTTAAATGAAGATGTGCAAGTAATTATTGCGACCATCGCATTTGGAATGGGTATTGACAAGCCGGATATTCGTTTTGTAATCCACTTTAATATTCCAAAATCTATTGAGAACTATTATCAAGAAACGGGTAGAGCCGGACGTGATGGATTGGAAGGAAAATGTATTTTGTATTATTCTCATAAGGATGTTTCTAAATTGGAACATTTGATGCGAGATAAACCACTTAGCGAAAGAGAAGTCGGTGCACAATTAATTTCTGAGACATTGGCATTTGCAGAGACTTCTGTATGTCGTCGTAAGGTGTTAATGCATTACTTCGGAGAAGATTGGAATACTGAAAATTGTGGCAATTGTGACAACTGTACACATACTAAAGAAAAAATTGAAGCGAAAGAGGATGTCGTTAAAGTCTTGAAAGTTATTAACGCTTTAGATGAAAGATTTGCAACTGATTATGTTTTGAATATTTTGAAGGGAAAAGCAACGCCGCAAATTACCATGTACAAACATGAGAAGCTTGCTATTTTCGGAATAGGAAAAGATAAAGATGAATTGTTCTGGACGAGTTTGATCAGTCAGATGCTTTTAAATGATCTTTTGAGAAAAGATATTGAAGAATATGGTTTATTGAAATTGACTGAAAAAGGAGAGAAGTTCTTAAAGAAACCGACAAGCTTTGAAATTGTTTTGAACAATCAATTTGAAGAGTCGGAAGATGATGAGGAAGATGGCACAGGCAATGCCGGTGCGGCAACGGACGAGCGACTTTTTGAAATGTTGAAAGAATTGAGGCAAAAAGAAGGTAAGCGTAAAAATCTACCTCCATTTGTAATTTTCTTAGAAAGTTCTTTGCAAGATATGGCGACCATGTATCCATCTACAACTGCAGAATTGGAAAAATGTCAAGGCGTAGGTAAAGGAAAAGCATTGAAATATGGTAAGCCATTTATCAACTTGATTGCGCAATATGTTGAAGATAATAATATCGAAAAACCAGATGATTTTGTTGTAAAGAGTGTTGCTAACAAGAGCAACAACAAAATTTACATCATCCAAAATGTAGATAAACGTATCCCATTGGAAACCATCGCTAAAAATAAAGATATGCGTATCGATGCTTTATTGGAAGAAATGGAAACTATCGCGGCAAGTGGTACAAGATTGAATCTAAACTATGCTATAGACGATATGTTAGATGAGTACGAACAGGAAGAAATTATTGATTATTTCAAAGGATGTGAGACGTCATCTTTGCAAGTTGCACAAGAGGAAATGTCGGATAGCAATTACAATTGGGAACAATTGAAAATTATGCGTATTAAATTCCTTTGTGAATATGGTAACTAATTTTTATAGAAATATATACAAAAAGGGTTCGAATTTTTCGAACCCTTTTTGTATTTAGAGAAGGGTTTTATTAATATTTCAGTACAATCTAATCGTAAGAATGAAAACGAAGTCAAATATAAAATTGCCCCTTACTGATATTGAAATAGCTAATCTGAGAAAGAATAAAATTAAAATTGCAAATATTCTGGACTTTGCAATGGACGAACTAGAAGTTTTGCTAAATAGTACGAGTGAAAGAGCAAAGGAAATTTATGCCTTGGCTGAATTTCAAACTATTCCATCTATAGGAATAAAATTTGCCCAAGATCTTGTTTTTCTTGGTTATTATACAATTGATGAACTAAAAAACAAAGACGGTGCAATTCTAACCGATGAATATGAATTGCGAAAAGGTTACTGGATTGATCCATGTGTTGAGGATCAATTTAGATTAGCCATAAATTTTGCCAATACTAAAGACGCTACCAAAAAGTGGTGGGATTTTACGGAAGCACGAAAAACGTTTCGAATGAAAAAAGGTTATCCAGATAACAGACCCAAGCAGGCTTGGTTTGAAACTTTAAATATTCTGAAAAAATGATTTGAAGAAATTAAAAAGCCCAAAAACGATTCGTTTTTGGGCTTTTTAATAATATATTTAAGATTTATTTTTTCGCAGTTCCGATGATTAATTCCAATATATAACTGACTACGGAAAGTAAAATACTAAAAAGTAATGCACTTATCCAACCATCAACATGGAATCCATCCACCAAATGGGATGCCATCATAATGATAATAATATTAATGACGATAAGAAATAATCCTAACGTTAAAATTGTCACAGGAATGGTAAGTATGACCAAAATTGGTTTCACAAAAGCATTTAAAATTGCTAATACAAGTGCCAAAATGATAGGCGTCGTACCGCCAGCGACAGTAACACCCTTCAAGAAATGTGCTGCGATGACAGCGGCTAAAGCGGTTACCAAAATTCTTCCGATAAATCTTAAAAGCATATTATTTTAAATTACGGTTAATTGATAAAAATCCTCTTCTTTTAAATATTTGTTTGCCAATTCTAGTAATTCCTCCGAAGTTATTGATTTAACTATGGATATATTTCTTTGAAAGGTTTCTTCATCCATACCATTTAGAATATAGCCTTTCCAACGAGAAATAATGGAAAATGGTCCATCCAAACTAGACAATATCGAACCAATCATGTAGTTTTTTACCAAGCTCAATTCTTCTTCATCAACAAGATTTTCTTGTAATAGTTTGGCTTCTTTCCAAATTTCTTCCAAAACCATAGGACAAGCTTCTCTTTTCGCTTCTGTACTGATCATCCAAGCACTTTCTTGTACATGATTTTGCAAATAACTTCCGATGCCGTAAGTGTACCCTTTCTCTTCTCGAATATTACTCATCAGACGAGAACCAAAATAACCACCGTAAATCGTATTCAAAACATTGACTTTTTGAAAATCTGGATGATGTCTATTGGGAAATGGTCGCGCTATACGAATAGCTCCTTGTACATTGTTAGGGTCATTTAAAATTTCTGCCTTTTTCTCAATGTCACGAATAATTGGATGAGCTGTTTTATCTAAAGGATTCACTTCATTTTTCAAAGTCATTTTACCAAAATGATTATTCAAAATGGATAAAAAGTCTGATGGTAATTTGCCTGCGGCAAATATTTTACAATTTCCGTTGATGTAATAGGTTTGGTAAAAAGTTTCCAATTGGACTTTTCCCAAAGACTCTAAATCTTCTTTGCGTGTATAAGTTCCGTAAGGATGTTCAAATCCATAAAGCATTTCGTCAATTTTGCGATTGGCGACAAAATCACATTTTAATAAATTGACATTCAATTTTTGCAAATTGTTCTTTTGGTAAATTTCCAATTCTTTATCTGGAAAAATACTGTCTTGGATCAATTCAGCGACGATTGGCAATAAAATTTGCACATGTTTACTCAAACAATGAAGCGAAATTGACGCTGTTTCATTATAACAGCTACGTGACAAATACGCACCATAAAATTCAAATAACTCATTGATTTCGAATGCCGATTTTGTCGATGTTCCGTTTTTCAAAAGAAAATTAGTGGTCGCTGCGACTAAATGTTCCTTTTCAAACCAATTACCCGCATAAAAGACAAATTCGATACTGGTCACTTCTTCAGCACCAGCATTGATACTATAAACGGGTGTGTTATTATCTAAATATGCTAATTCGTAGGGTTTTAAATTCAATTCAAATGAAGTGGCATCATAATATTTCGGAGCGATAGTTCTATTAATCATTCTAATGTAGCTTAATTTTTTGTAGCACAATACCAGATTGTGTTGCTGTTGGATTCTTGAAATAATTGGTTGCTAATTGCTTGGATGGCGTCAGCTGTAACTTGTTGATACATTCCAAATTCTTTATTGATTAAATCTGTATCGCCTAATAAAGCATAATAGGCCAAATTTGATGCTCGACTCATTAAACTCAAATCTTCAAAAGCCATCATACTTTCGGTTTTGTTGATAACCTTTGTCAACTCATTTGGATCAATTCCATTTTTACAAAAAATATCCATCTGCTCTTGCACTGCTTTCTCTGCCTCTTCAAATGAAATTCCTTCTGCTAACCGGCCTTCTACCGTTACCAAACCGGCATCAACACTTCCGGTATGAAAACAAGATATTTGACTAAATAATTCTTTTTCTTTTACCAGAGTTTGATATAATCTTGATGAAGGACCACCACCCAAAATATCAGTGATTAAATCAATTGTGTAAAATTGAGGATCCAATCTTCCTCCCATATGCCAACTTTTGAAAAACGCATTTGCAGGTACATTTCTCTCTACGGTCAATCTCCTTGCTTCTGTTTGTGCAGGCTCTTGTGGAATATTTCTTTCTGGTAAACTTCTCCCTGGAATTTCTCCAAACCATTTTTCAACCAAAACCTTTACTTCTTCTGTTTTTACATTTCCAGCTACTACTAAATAAGCGTTGGAAGGAATGTAATATTTATGGAAAAAATCTTTCACCTCTTGCAAGGTTGCATCTTCGATGTGTTTCAATTCTTTGCCAATCGTCATCCATTTGTACGGATGTACTTTGTATGCTTGTTCACGTATGAGTTTCCACACATCACCGTATGGCTTATTTATATAATTTTCTTTAAATTCTTCGCACACAACTTTACGTTGCACTTCCAAACTTTTCTTATCAAATGCCAAACTCAACATACGATCGCTTTCTAACCAAAGCGCTGTTTCCAGATTTTGGGTAGGGACAGACTCGTAATAATTGGTCAAATCATTGGTTGTATAAGCGTTATTTTCTCCCCCTGCCATTTGCAAAGGTTCGTCAAAATCAGGAATATTGACACTGCCACCAAACATTAAATGTTCGAATAAATGAGCAAATCCAGTATGATCTTCTTGTTCGTCCTTAGCTCCGACATTGTATAAAACATTGACCACCGCCATAGGAGATGAGTCATCTTCATGCACAATTACTTGCAGTCCATTATTCAGTGTAAAACTATTGTAATCTATCATATTATTATTTCAATGTGCAAATATACTTTACACTACATTACGATTAGAAAAAGAAGAAAATTTGAAGTTTTTATACTTTTATTTGGAATGTTAAATTATTGCTTCTATATTTGCACTCCCAATTCAAAAGGGAAGGATTCCGTAGCTCAGTTGGTAGAGCAATACACTTTTAATGTATGGGCCCTGGGTTCAAGTCCCAGCGGGATCACTTTTTTAAAAATAAAGCATTGATAATCAATAGATTACAATGCTTATTTTTTTATACTTACAGTTATACTTACACTTTTAAAAAATCGCAAAAAATATACAATCTTTGTATTTGATTTAAAATTGATTTGTTTTTTAATTTATTGTAAGAATGCCAAAACCATATAGCTATGGCTCTCTTTTATCATACTTAAGTGCCCCTATATCTGCCTTCCTGAAAGCCTTGAGCATAGATCCTATTTCAATAAATTAAAATTATTTCAAATGGTTTAAAACTGTGTTCCGAGAAATTTGGTATTTTATTTTTACGGACAAAACTAATTAAGATTTCATATATGCTTAATGATAGAGTTCTACAATTTTTTTTATATACTTCCCATAGAGCAATAGTATAAATATTCCCCAGCTCTCTGTGCATATTTTTAATCGCTCAACCCATTTAGATACAATTTCCATATTCATTACCAATTGATAATCTTCTTCATCTCCTTTCGGTTCCGGGAAAATATGATCTTTAATATTGATCATTGCTTTAAAATATTCCTGCTCTTCGTCACTATTAGTATAACTGTCTTCGTCAAATGGAAACATATTTATCCATTCAACTAATGAATCTAATACTGCTTGAAAAGATTGCTGTAGCTCTAAACCTACTTTCTGTATGTATTGCTGTAATTTCTCTTGGTCAGATTCCGTGAGTTCAATTTCATCGAACAATCTCAAATCGTAAAAGTGATCTGCTAACAGAAGTACTTTCCCATAAGCTTCCGTAGCTTTAGTTATATCATTAAATTCCGGATATAAATTTGACCATCCCTCTATATTCAGATTTTCAATAATTTTTGCCTCAATCGGTTGTTGTATTGAGTTAATCAAAGATAATTCTTCAAACAACTTATCTTTTATGTTGTATAATCTGACTTCATTCCATTGATTGTTTAGGCTTTTTTTCTGAATGGTCTGGATGAAATAAAAATTCGAAAACCAAAATTGTAACATCAAGTATTTTAGACTTGTATATTCCGGACTATCTATTGTCTGTTGTACAATTTGATAAGCCTCTTTATACCCCATCAAAGCCCAAAAAGGACTTTCTCCATCAATTAAAATAATAGGCTTATCATTAGTTATCTTATTATTAATATACCTGATTGAAAAAGGGTTGTCTTTTGAAGTCTGCTTAAAGTCTTTTATTATTTTGTTTTCGAAATCTGATTTTAACTTAAAAATCCGTTTTGTTGAACGTTGACCTGACAGATGAACTTCCCGAGAACCTGACAAAAATAAAAGTGGAAGAAGCCCTGACCATACTTCGCACCCTCGATAAAAACATTGATAATCTTTTAGCGGACTTTTCAGAACCGTACAAAATCAATCTCTCCGATTTTATGGAGGAAAATTTTATGTTCAATATGCCCTTGGAAAAATTCGGTTATCTCACAGGCCGGAGCATTGCCACATTCAACCGGGACTTTAGAAAGACATTTCATACAACCCCACAAAAATGGCTCACGCAAAAGCGGCTGGAACTGGCACATTACCAAATTGCCGAAAAGCACCAAAAACCCGCAGAAGTTTATTTGGAATCGGGATTTGAAAACCTTTCCCATTTTTATTTCGCTTTCAAAAAGCATTTCGGGTATGCACCAACCGAAATTGTAACATAAAACAGGGAAAATCTGTTTCCTTATTTTATAGTCTTGAATATATTATTTCGGAAAATATTTCAAAAAGCATTCCGGTAGCAGACCTGTGTATTCCCAATTAGGAGTGTGGAAGACTACTGGGTACATAATTATTCATAAGCGGGATTGCCTATGATTTAGGTTATAGTAGCATAGCAACTTATAACAATATTTTTTACTGTTTGTAAATAGAAAGCCTGTGGTATTTTGAGGATCATTTCGAAAATTTCCATGACCATTTTTGTTATTTCCATTCCCAATTTCTTATTTCCGGCATATCTTCCCCGTTTTCATTGATATAATGACGATGCAAAATCAATTTATCCTGCAAATCCTGTTTTAGCGCTGCATATCGGTCACCCAGTTGAGTCAGAACATCTATTACATTTATTACTAAATGAAAACGATCAAGGTGGTTAAGTACGGTCATGTCAAATGGCGTAGTGATGGTTCCTTCCTCACGGTAGCCGTGGACATGGATATTTTCATTGTTGGCATGTTTATAAGTAAGCCGATGTATCAACCAAGGATAACCATGATAAGCAAATATGACGGGTTTGTCGCGTGTAAAAAGCATGTCAAAGTCTTTTTCCTGCAGGCCATGTGGATGTTCCGTAGAAGATTGCAACTTCATCAGATCGACCACATTGATGACCCTGACCCGTAGTGAAGGTATCTTTTCGCGGAGGATAGATATGGCAGCGAGAGTTTCAAGCGTAGGTACATCCCCCGCGCAGGCCATGACAATGTCGGGCTCATTGCCGGCATCATTGCTTGCCCATTCCCAGATACCGATTCCCTTTGTACAATGCAGTTCCGCCTGTTCCATCGTCAGCCATTGTGGCGCCGGGTGTTTGCCGGCAATGATGACATTGACATAATTGCGGCTGCGCAGGCAGTGATCCATGACGGACAAAAGGCAATTGGCATCCGGTGGCAGGTAAACGCGTACAATGGACGCTTTTTTATTGGCCACATGATCGATAAATCCGGGATCCTGGTGCGTAAATCCATTATGGTCCTGCCGCCATACATGTGAAGACAGCAAATAGTTAAGCGAAGCTATTGGCCGCCGCCAGGGCAGGCCGGCGCATACTTTCAGCCATTTGGCATGCTGGTTGAACATGGAATCGACAATATGGATAAAGGCCTCATAACTGTTGAAAAGGCCATGTCTTCCGGTCAATAGATAGCCTTCCAGCCAGCCTTCGCACTGATGTTCGCTAAGCATTTCCATCACCCGTCCTTCGGTCGCCAAAAAATCGTCCGAGGGCAATATTTCTGGTTCCCATTGGCGGTTTGTTTGTTCAAATACCTTGTCCAACTTGTTGGAAAGCGTTTCGTCCGGGCCAAATAGCCGGAATGTATGGGCATTGAGCCTGATAATATCTCTTAAGAAACCGCCCACGGTCAACGTATCCGATGCATCCAAGCTACCGGGTGCCGGTAAATTAATTTTATAATCTCTGAAATCCGGCATGATAAGGTCTTTTAGGAATATTCCGCCATTCGCATGAGGATTTGCACCCATACGTTTTTCTCCTTCCGGACTAAGAGCTTGCAATTCCGGGATTAAATGCCCATTGTCATCAAACAATTCCTCCGGTTTGTAGCTGAGCATCCATTCCTCCAATTGTTGCAGGTGAAGCGGGTTATTATCTGGTTCCGCGATAGGTACTTGGTGGGCTCGAAAAGTGCCTTCTATTTGTTTCCCGTCTACGACTTTTGGACCTGTCCATCCTTTGGGGGTGCGGAGTACAATCATTGGCCAACATGGGCAATTGTTATTCTCCTCTATTCTCGCATGGTATTGTATTTCTTGGATATCCTTACATACATTTTCTAAAACAGATGCCATTGTTTGATGCATGGCAAAAGGCTCATCGCCTTCCACGAAATAAGGCTTCCAGCCATAGCCTTTAAGTAAAGATTCTAATTCAGCCTGTGGAATGCGTGCCAAAATGGTAGGATTGGCTATTTTATACCCATTCAGGTGCAGGATAGGCAGGACGGTTCCGTCTTTTTCCGGATTAAGGAATTTATTGCTGTGCCAGGACGTAGCCAAGGGACCCGTTTCGGCTTCTCCATCGCCAATCACACAAGCTGCTATCAAATCAGCGTTGTCCAGGACTGCTCCGAACGCATGGCTCAATGAATAACCCAGTTCGCCACCTTCATGTATAGACCCCGGGCATTCCGGTGATACATGGCTCGGGATGCCGCCGGGAAAAGAGAATTGTGTCATTAGCTTTTTCATACCTTCCGTGTCCTGGCTGATACGAGGATAAACCTCGGAATAGGTTCCCTCCAGATAGGTATTGGCCACCAGCGCAGGGCCGCCATGTCCGGGACCGGAAACATAAATCATGTTCAAGCCATATTTTTTGATGATACGGTTGAGGTGCACATAAATGAAATTTTGCCCCGGAGTGGTGCCCCAGTGCCCCATCTGCATTTTCTTGATATGTTCGGGGCGCAAAGGCTCTTTTAAAAGGGGATTGTCCCGGAGGTAAATCTGCCCAACAGACAAATAATTGGCAGCCCTCCAGTAAGCGTTTATTTTTTGCAATTCATCTTCCTGCAATGGATTTTTTTCGTATTCCATAATCAAATCGTTTTTAATATTTAATCCTGTATTAATGACCAAGTATATTGGGCAATGATAAATTCTTCATTCGTGGGTAAGGCATATATCTGTACCGCGCTTATGTCGGCAGATATAAGCGTTTGCCCCCCTTTCGTTTTTAGCCCCGTCCAGTTTTATGCCCATATAGCCCATATCTGCACAGATACGTTTTCTTACCTCGGCAGAATTTTCCCCGATTCCACCCGTGAATATTAATATGTCCATTCCGTTCAATACGGCGGCCAATGCCCCCAGCCATTTTTTGACCGAATAGCAATACATGTCCACAGCCTCACCGGCCTGTAAATCTTCGTATTTTTCCTGTGCCAATAGTTTTTCCATGTCAAATGAAGTCCCCGAAATGCCCAATAGACCGGATTGGTGGTTGATGACATGATTTAGTTCCTCCACAGACAAGTGGTTATGCTGCATGATATGCCACACGACACCCGGGTCAAGATCCCTTGAACGTGTGCCCATCATGCATCCGCCCGCCGGCGTAAATCCCATTGTAGTGTCAATGCTTTTTCCTTCTTTGACTGCCACCAGGCTGGATCCACTGCCGAGATGGGCAAAGATCATCTTGTTGGCCTGGACATGGGTATCCGTAATGAGTGCCTGGATTTTTTGCAAAATATAGGTGAATGAAATACCATGAAACCCGTAGCGGATGATACCTGCTTCTGCATAATGCCGCGGTATAGGGAAAAGCCGGGCGATTCGTGGCATCGAGGCGTGGAAAGAGGTGTCAAAACAGGCAACTTGTTTCAGCCCGGGGCATCGGGTTGCAATTGTTCTAATCAATATTAATTCGCCCACAATGTGATCCGGATCGTACCAACTGTAACTTTCCAATTCACTGATCAATGCGTCCGTGATTATTTCCGGCTGCATATGTTGCATCCCGTGTACGATCCTGTGGCCCACTGCATGTATCTGCGCTATTGATAGGGCGGACTCTAACCAGTCGATTATATTATTGGCGGCGTCCTTTAGTTCATGCGAATTCAGTGGCTTTTCGGTCGTGGTGCCCAGTGCGTCTTTAATTTTTAACCGCATGTCCTCCCCGCCAATGCCTGATACCATACCGGTATAGACGATTTTTAAGGACAAGGTATAGACGGCAAATTTGATGCTGGATGATCCATTATTGATTATTAGTACACAATCCCGATCTTCAGACATGTAGATGTTGCTTGTTTATTTAGAAGAAAAGAATTTTCACAAGTATGTAAGTTACGTCTTTTTAGGTTTCCTACCCTTTTAGGAAAAATCAGATTACTCATAACCGCTTTTTATGATGGTGGATATCATTTTGAACCTTCCGTTGGGTTTTATGAGGTTCAACGCATGTGCCGGAATGACGATTGATTGGCCTGTCAATAAAACGTTAGACTCCCCACTGATGACAATATCGGCCTGCCCTTCGATGATCTGCACAAAAGTATCAAATGGGGATGTCTTTTCCGTCAGGCCTTCACCACTGTCAAAAGACATGACACTGATGTTGCCCGTTGTCTTTTTCAGTATAGTTTTAATGACGACCGAATTGGGTATATACTCGATGATCTCGACGGTTATAAACAATCTTGATTTTTCTATTTCTACGTTATCCATAATATTTCAATAATTAAATAGCTTCTTTTTCATAATGGTACAGCTAAAGCCCTGCGGATCTTTTAATGAACAAGAACCATGCTTTTTCTTTTGGAGAGATAAAACCCACCATCCCCCACAGCATCCAATATTTCTTAAGAAAATACCTATGTACGTCCCATAGATTAAAACCGATTTTTTGGGTATAAACGGTAACCCATTTTCCTTGCCTGCGCATATTTTATCCGGGTTTGTATATAATTGATTATCCTAGTCGGACATCTGTAATATTTTCTTTTGTTTATGTAACACTTTTTTTGTTCCGTTAATGTTGGAAAATGCACGGATGCCCCCATAAGTTACTATACCGATTGCAATTACCTGGATAATAGCTTCAGAGCCATACAGGATAAAAAAACAAACGGACCAGCAAACGACCAACACAACAGTGGAAATGCATATAATTTTATTCATGACAATGTTTTTAATGGGAAAAATAAGGGCATCATGCTGAAAGCATGGTGCCCGGGCATTTTGATAGATTGCTATATATAGAATTAGGAAAACTATTTTATCTCTTTGGGTAGTGGTATATGCACTCTTGATATAGTTTGTCTGCGTTTTTTGATTGCGGGCGGCACCGCAGACCTCTTTTGCTGTTCCGTCAAGGTTTTAACATCCTCTGG
The DNA here is from genome assembly GCF_004337365.2 of Rhizosphaericola mali. Lineage (GTDB taxonomy): Bacteria > Bacteroidota > Bacteroidia > Chitinophagales > Chitinophagaceae > Rhizosphaericola > Rhizosphaericola mali. Next base: position 1,128,393 of record NZ_CP044016.1, read on the forward strand.
AATAGCCATTTTTATGGCAATTTTATTATCTTTCATGATAGTGATTTAATTTGTAACTTAATTGTTACAAGTGTAAAGGTGCTTCCTTTAAAAGTAATAATATTACACAAAGCTTATATTAAGTTACATGATTCACACATCTTCAAGATTGATACGCTTGGCCCTTAGTTTTTTAAAGTAGGATGGCGTGAGTCCTGTCTCTTTTTTGAACTGGTTGGACAAATGTGCCACACTGCTGTAATTCAGTTTGTAGGCAATTTCGGTAAGGTTAAGTTCATCATACAAAAGTAGTTCCTTTACCCGTTCTATTTTATGTATAATAATGAAATGCTCAATGGTCATACCGGTTGTTTCTGAAAAGAAATTGGCCAGGTAAGTATAGTCATAATGCAGCTTAGAGCTTATATACTCAGAGTTTTTCAATGTCAGCGCCTCTTCGCGGTAATGCACCATTTCTACTATAATATTCTTTATCTTGGATAGTAATATGGCTTTTTTGTCATCCATCAATACCAATCCAGATTTCAACAGAGCTTCCCTGAGGTGTTCAAATTGTGTCGTATCGATTTCCCCTATTACATCAGCTTCCCCTAATTCAATGGCACCATAGTGTAGGCCAAGCTTGTCCAGCTCAGCCTTTACTACCATTTTGCAACGGGTGCACACCATATATTTGATATATATTTTCAATTTAGGAAAAATCGCATGTTTTCAAAAACACAACAGTTCGAATTTACACCTATATATTGAACCTTTACCCATCTTTCTTTTATCATCATATGGATGGCATTACTATGTCTGGAATAATAGGAATAGATATACTATGCTTCAACTTGCATCAAGTTATAAATAATGTCCAAAGAAAAAAGTGCACAAAAGAGTGGTAAAAATGCAGACGCTTAGTTGTGAGAAATCTCTGGAATACCCTCGTAAACGAATTCATTTCAAATTATATTCCATGAATAAAGGATATTTGTTCTACCAATACTGATTTACGTAGTAATCTTTACCTATGTTTTTTTATTTGCTATACGGGTTTTGCCGGTCAAACAACATTTCATCTAAATCAATATTGCTTTCGACCTTTCGAATCACATCACTGTCAAATATATTGTTCTTATGGAGGTTTAAAAGTAATTCCCGTTGGAACCCAATGATCTCAATATGGGCTTTCTGTATGGCGGGAAGGGGCACCAGGGATTCTGTGCGGTGAATGTCCCCTTCTCTCACGTATTGATTGATTTCTTCCTCGATATGCAAAGCCAGCATTTGGTATTCCTTTTCCAGGATATTCTTAAAGATAACCTGTGAGTCTGAAGTATATTCGTTGCCAATAAAAGCCACCGTCTCTTGGGCTATATGTAATTGTAGGCGGAGCATTTCCAATTCCATTTTACGGATTGGTTTTATGCCCAACATATCCAACAATGGCATAAGTGACATTCCCTGTACGACCAGTGTGGTGAATATCACCACAAAACACAGGAAAATAATCATCGCCCTCTGGGGAAACAAGTGTCCAGTGGCAAGTGTCAAGGGAATTGCCAATGCTGCAGACAGGGATATGATACCCCGGGTGCCCGTCCAGGAGATGACAAATACACTTTTCCATGTTTGACCATCCTCATGCGGTTTAGAAGTCAATTTCATAGTCTTTCTCCATTTTATAAATGGGAACAATCGATATGCATACGCTCCGGCAAATACCCATAATATCCTGGACAGAATGGTCACCATACTGATGATAAGGCCATAAATAGACAATTGTAACCAAGTATAACTGGACAACTGGCTTAAAATATCTGGCAGCTGCATTCCAATGAGGATAAAAACAAACCCGTTCAACAAAAACATCATTGTTTTCCATACCGCCTGCACACTGGACCTGGTTTGATAGGCAAAGATTTCATGGGCATGCCAGGATAGAAAGATACCCGTACTCACAACGGACAAAATACCCGACACGTTTAGCTGCTCCGCAGAAAGATAGGACAGAAAGGGTGTCAGCAAGGTGAGACTGGTTTCTGTCGTTACTTTGTTTTTGACCTTTTTATGGAAAAGATATAGGATATATCCAATAAGAATGCCGACAACGATACCTCCGGCAGCCATCAGCAGAAACTGCATCCCGGCTTTCCAGAAAATAAAATTTCCGGTGGCCACAGCTATAAGGGCGTATTTGTAGGCGATAAGGGCAGAGGCGTCGTTGACCATGCTTTCTCCTTCCAATATGGTAATGATACGCTTGTCCAGCCCTAACCCCTTAATGATTCCCGTAGCCGCTACCGCATCCGGCGGAGAAACTATCGCACCCAATAAAAAGGCCAATGGCCAACTGAACCCTGGAATAAAACAGTGGGCTATCAAAGCTACAAATGACATAGTGCAAAAAACAAGGCTGACAGCCAATGCGGTAATGGGTCGGATGTCTGCCTTGAAGTCGCTCCACGATGTCCTAACAGCGGTGTCATAAAGCAACGGTGGCAAAAAAATAACGAATACAACTTCCGGATCCAATTTCAATGTGGGGAATAAGGGAACAAAACCAATGAAAAGACCTGCCAATACAAAGAAAATGGGTGCCGGCATCCTAACTTTTTTGATAAGGAAGGATGAACACACTAAGACAGAGAATAAAAAGATAACGATACCGAAATTTTGCATTTATAGTTTAATGATTTTAAATGAGATAGGAAATTTTTTTGACAAAATGCATCATTTCCCGCTGTATAGATAGAGCAAACGCTTCTTGTAAAACCCTAGCCTATAGGATGCAAATGGCAGATGATAACTGCTATCCGAGATACACCATATTTATCCTAAACATTCATTTCCTCCGAACTCATATTAGAAATTTGTTATCTCGTATTATTTAACCAATAGTATAAATAAATAAGGTATCCTTTTCCATATGACGGTCTCCGTAGTTTTAAAGGGTTGTTTATGGACGAAAAGTCAAATAATGCATGGCCGAATATGCCACACTCTAAAGATAGGTATATTTAAGGAATGTTGTTGGAATAAAACAAAGTGAACAAGGCCCTTATAGAAAATGGATTATTATAACACGTTTCCTGTTAGGTTCGTGGATGTTTAATAAATAATAGTTCAGTTCTCCTGAAAATACATTACCTTCAAGGAATTAAGGTTCCATCTATACCGACTCATTGCTGCCTAGATTGACTTTATGGTAAGAACTGCAAATCTGTTGCCAGTAAAACGGAAGGGCTAAGTTTACCATAAACACCGAATAGTCCCGCTATTATTATTATAGACCTTTACCATTGAGTATTATTAAGAAAATGTGGCGCAGATTGCGTCTCAGTATTATCTCATCATAAAAATAGTAAATCATGTTTGCAAGGAGCAAAAAAACAAATGATAAAAGTAACAAAGCATGGCATCCTGTTAAAGAAGATAATTCTTGATTTTGAGTCCAAGGGTGTATTGAATCCTGCCGTAATAGAGGATGGCAACATTGTACATTTATTCTATCGTGCAGTCGACAACGACCATGTTTCCCGTATAGGGCATTCCCTTTTGAGTGGCCCGTTAACAGTTACGAGCCGTAATGAAAGACCGGTATTGGTTCCTGAATTTGATTATGAATCCCGTGGCATGGAAGATCCCCGCATTTCGATGGTCGACGGGAAGTATTACCTTAACACTGCTTTTGACGGGGTAAATGCCATGGGCGCCCTGGCAACCTCAACGGACCTGAGCCATTTTGACAAAAAAGGGGTAATCGTTCCCCAGATAGGATTTAGGGAATTTTGCAGGCTAACGGACTTTAGTGACCGTCTTTCCTGTAAATATTCAAGATGGAACAGGCACGGGGAACGTTCAGCGCAAAATAACAAAGACGCTCTTTTGTGGGGTAAGAACCTCGTATTCTTTCCCAGAAAAATCAATGGGAAACTATATTTCCTACACCGCATCAAACCGGAAATCCAGATAGCATCCGTTTCTGAATTGTCCCAACTGAACAACAGTTACTGGACAGATTATTTCTCTGATTTCAGTAAGCATATAGTCCTATCCCCCCGTTTTGCACATGAATCCAGCTATGTGGGAGCCGGATGCCCGCCCATAGAAACGGAACAAGGCTGGATTCTGATATATCATGGAGTGGAGGAAAGGAATGGCAGCTATATCTATTCTGCCTGCGTGGCCATGCTGGATCTTAAAAAACCTGAAATTGAAATGGCCCGCCTGCCCTATCCGCTTTTCAGTCCGGATGTTTCCTGGGAACAACACGGAGAAATCAACAATGTCTGTTTTCCTACGGGTTGCTTACTATCTGAAGATACATTATATATCTATTATGGGGCTGCGGATGAACAGATTGCCTGTGCTTCTGTAACGCTGTCCCTATTAATTTCGGAATTAAACCAATATAAAAATGAAAAATGAAAATCACAACACAGAAAATTTTGGCCAAGAAATTCTTTGCATCTCCACTTTTCCACCAAGGGAGTGCGGCATTGCCACTTATTCGCAAGATTTGATAACCGCCCTGAACAGGCAGTTCAGCCGGTCATTTACCGTAAAGGTATGTGCACTTGAATCCATGGATGAACAGCACCAATATTCTGACAAAGTTCCATATACACTGAATGTGGATGTTCCCGGAAGATTTGATGAATTGGCAGGAGAAATAAAAGAGAACGAAGCAATCCGTATGGTACTCATCCAGCATGAATTTGGCCTGTTCGCAGGAAAGGAACCGGAGCTTCTGGATTTCATGGCAACGCTTATAGTTCCCGTAGTAGTTGTCTTCCACACTATATTGCCAGCTCCGGTGGATAGTGTTCTGGAAAATGTATATGCGATCTCCCTGCTGGCACAGTCCGTTATCGTCATGACAAAGGCCTCTAAAAAGATTCTGGTGGAGGACTATGTCATATCGCCGGAAAAAATTACGGTGATCCCGCATGGTACGCATCTAATCCAGCATACAGACAAGGATTTTCTAAAGAAACAATATGGTCTTGCCGGCAAAACCGTACTATCTACCTTTGGGCTTTTAAGCCCGGGGAAAAGTATTGAAACAACGCTCGATGCTCTTCCCGGTATAGTAAAGCAAAATCCTGACATTGTTTTTCTCGTAATTGGAAAAACGCACCCGACTATCGTAAAACAGTATGGTGAGAAATACCGCGATATGCTGGAAACAAAGGTGACAGAAATGGGGCTTACATCCTATGTAAAGTTTGTAAATACGTTTCTACAGCTACACGAATTGCTGGAATACCTGCAGCTTACCGATATTTACCTTTTTACGTCCAAGGATCCGAATCAGGCCGTCAGCGGTACTTTTTCCTATGCCGTCAGTTGTGGCTGCCCGGTCATTTCCACTCCCATACCGCAGGCCAAAGAAGTCTTGTGGAACAATCCCGAACTCCTTTTTGATTTTGGAAATTCCAGACAACTAAGCAAAGCGGTTAATTTTTTATTGAAAAATGAAGCGCTGCGTGCGAAGATAAGTTCGGAAGCCTTGCACCAGACGGCGTCCACCGCCTGGGAAAATTCGGCCCTAGCCCACGCTTTTCTGTTCTGGCATCTAATGGGTAAGGAAAAAGAAACTTTATCCTTTAATTATCCGGCCGTTAAACTGGATTATTTAGAGAAAATGACCACCGATTTTGGCTTCATCCAGTTTTCCATGTTGAGCCATCCTGATATTAATTCCGGCTATACGCTGGATGACAATGCGCGCGCCATGATAGCGGTATGCCAGCATTATGAGCAAAGCAGGAAAGCTGAAGATATATCACTCATTAGGATATATATGAATTTTATCCATTTTTGCCAACGGGAAGACGGGTCTTTTTTAAATTATGTGGACGAGAAACAGCGATTTACACCTCAAAATGAGGGCTTAAATCTGGAAGATGCGAATGGAAGAGCCGTCTGGGCGCTGGGCTATTTATTGTCCCTTGGAAATATATTGCCCCAGGAAATCATCTTTCTGGCAAATTCGGTGATGAGGTCGGCATTGTCAAGTGTGGAAGACTATCATTCTCCCCGATCATTGGCCTTTATCCTCAAGGGTATATACTATAAACAATTCCTTTTTCCCGAAGTGCAGGATGTGGTTTTGTCAAAAAAACTGTCCGACTGGCTAGTGTTCCTTTTCGAAAAAGAAAAAAAAGCAGACTGGCCCTGGTTTGAGCCTTATCTTACCTATGCCAACGCGGTTATTCCCGAAGCATTGTTAGATGTATGGGAAATAACAGGCATACCGGCCTATAGGAAAATAGCAACAATGTCCTTTGATTTTTTACTTTCAAAGACTTTCGCAGACGGTTCCATCAAGGTAATATCCAACAAGACTTGGTTGCACAGGGACAAAGTGGCATTGCCGCTTACTGCGGGAGGAGAACAGCCTATCGATATTGCGTACACGATCATGGCATTGGACCGCTTTTACGCTGTTTCTCGCCGGCAGGAATACAAAGATAAAATGGGCATAGCGTTCAGTTGGTTCCTGGGGAATAATTTCCTGTACAATATTATATACAATCCCTGTACCGGCGGATGTTATGACGGCCTTGAGGAAGACTGTGTCAACCTGAACCAAGGAGCGGAATCAACCGTGTGTTACCTTATCTCACGACAGACGATGGATGCCAAGTGGCAAACTATATCGCATGTATACCAGGAAGATGTTTCCGGGATAATGTAGTTAACAATCCCTTGCGCTATCAGACTAATGTTATATGTTTAGGCTGTATTCCAAATGAACTCCGTACATTCATTCGATTTGGCAGGGGACGAAAACAAAATCGAAAGAGTTTACCGGCTCTGACGATTTTGCCGGTTGGCATTGGTGCGGCTAATTCCGTAACCGATTGTCACCTTTTATAGTTCCAGCGCATATCCCATTCTTACGATTCCTGCGCCGATGCGGTTTTTTCCGTTTGCCGTCCCTTTCTGAATATTCAGAAAGCCATAATTTCCTCCGCCTTCTATGAAGATTTTAGATCTGCGGATGGTATATGCGAACCCGATATCGCCTTCAATGCCGAAATTAAACTTATGGAGTTGGTTCCTTATGTTTTGGTCGTTTTCTAAAGACTGTTCACCAGCCCCTGATATTTCAGTTATATTTTCCTGTTGTGTCTTGTCGGCATAGATGTTACTTTGTCCGCTTGTAACCTGGTGTGCGGACAACAACAATCCAACAAAAGGCCCGGCTTCCGCATAGAAAGACAAAGGGGAGGATTTAGCCAATGGAAGACGGTACTTTGCCATCTCACTTAGCAGCAAGTAATTCATTTTTGCCTTGCAGTTGTAATCTGCATAGACTAATGACGGAACGGCTCTTTGCTGGCCCGTAAAATAGGGGGCTAAAGCGTCAGGAGTCGGAAGTGCCTGAAAACCATTTTTCTTCCCACCTTCCGTGCAATACTCCAATTGGGTAGAAAACGAGAGCCGGCTGGAATGTTTTACTTCGTAGAAAATGGCAAAATCTGTTCCTGTGGCAGAACTATATCCTGTATTAAGTTCAGTTTGGGCTGAACCTCCTGCGGAAAGATTTGGGATACTCAGACCTCCCTTTATGCCCAGATAACGCTTTCCCTTTTCCTGTGCCAGTGCCATATTTATGCTGCCGCCCAATACGAAAAGAAACAATGTTCCCGCTATGAAATAGTATTTCATGTTGTGTAATGATTTATGTTATATGTTGAAAAAAACTACAGTTCCCCATGTGTACTACATAGAGAGGGAGTGACATGTGACATCATTGCTTATCACTTTAAAAGTGGTTTTTATGCAGGTGTCCTTATTATTGGAGAAATGGAAAAACTATAATGTTTCCACTGTTGGTAAAGTTAAGATTTCTTATTCAGTTTATTTAAAAGTTTTAGTATATATTGGGTCTAATCCCGATTCTGCCTAAGAATAAGTTATCTGACAAATGTGTTTTCAACTAAATACGTCTTTTTATTTGTCGATAAATATCAAAGCGCCTTTGATAATGTAAACGCTATTTATATCTGTTTGGCATTTATTAATAGGAGCATAATTTAGTATGTATAAAGTTTTCTTAATTCAATAGAAATTGCAACATTATTATGAAAAACTATATATACTAATTAGTGCACTCATTAATAAGAATTATATATTGATATAGTTGTAGAATCAATAATTAAAGGCTTATCAAAAAATTATATTTTAATTTATCCTGGGCTGTTGTTCATCTTTGCATAAATCCTTACATCTTTTATTTTAATATCTTTGAGACTAAATATTGTTGAAATAATAATAGGAATTTGATAGAATATAGTTTACCTTACAACAAATCATTATTATTATGTCAAAAGAAAAAAAGTCACAAAAGAGTACTAAAAAAACACCAGAGAAAAATCTGATGGAGAAAAGAGCCGCCAAAAAGTCCAAGAAAGCTGCTAAGAAATTTTTGGAATAATAAAAAGGCCGTATTCACATTATTGCTTTTTTATGCTTCATTCAATTATGGGACGTATATTTTATTGTAATTCTATAATACATCCAAACCCATGAAAATAAGGGCTTATACGTATACTATTTTCTATATCGGCCATTTCATCTTTTTCCTCATCCCATAACGTAAGTTTAAGACAGGCTAGCATTGCTATATAATATAAAGTGGTTGCTTGCACAGAATTCCCACCGTATTTCCAGCCCACTCCCAATTACCGTGATGGCCCACAGTACAAGAATGGCACTTTTATTCTCTAATTGTAATCCAGAAAAGAGTTGAATTGACGACTCGCTCATGCTGCACCGTTTCAGCATAGCTTTACGGCTGATGGTCATGGTTTTAAATGATTCCAATATTAAGTCACATAAATAGGCATAATATTTTTTCTCTATTTCTTTTCGTTGTGCATCCGACTTATCGGGAAATGAATGCAATAGGTTTTCCCTAGTGACTAATTTCCGATACCCGACACCATAATATACGATTAAGAATAAGAGATCTGACAATCTTTAAAGTAGCCAAAAAGGCATACCGGAAAGCGTATAGAAAACAGGCAACAATAATATATCCGTGACCTTAATGGCTGAGTGTTGAGTTGTCATGCACAATTGCAATTTTCCAGAAGGCATCTCCGGGGGAAACTAACAACAAATCATTATTGCCGGTAGCCAGCCAATCTTCTTTCCTCTTTCAAGACATACCAATAATTCTTGGCATTCAAATAGGAATAATCCCGTACATTAATGAAATATCCAATTACGGTGTTACGCTTTTTAAGTGCAAAGCTGAATCTTGTCTGCATGTTTTTTGTTGCTTTCTCAATTATTCCATTAATTTCTTCTTTGGTCATCTTATTGTTTTTACATTCAGTATATTGGCTTTGTACTGACAGGAAAATGAGATTATTTCCTATATTAATTACGATAGTTTAAGCAAAAGACGGTGCATATATAATAGCAAAGCAACCACTACTTTGGGGTTGCCTTACTTTAACGGTAATTGCAATACTTAATCATCAGCGTTTTTTAGGATAGCTTTTATTATCATTATTGAATGGGGAAGGGGTTCGATTAAATCCCCCTTCTCTTGGCTCGCGTTCTTTGGCTTCTGATACATTCATTACCCTATCCTCAAAAGTGGCCCCATTTAATTCCTTGATAGCTTTTTCCGCCTCTTCCTTGTTTGGCATTTCCACGAAAGCGAATCCTCTGCTTTTCTGGGTGAATTTGTCCATAATGACATTAGCGGAAGTAACTTCTCCAAATGCCTTAAATGCCGTACTCAGGTCCTCACTATTGACATCAAAACCTAAGTTTGATACATAAATGTTCATAAAATAAAATAAAAAATGATAAAAAAACAGTGTAAGAAAAATAAATGAAGAAGACTTACTGATTTTTCCGGATGGAAAACTGGAAGGGAATTCGATACTTAAAAAGACTTAAATTCTGTCTATAACTTGATGAAGATACGTATTTAATTTGAAAATGGTTTTTCTCTTTGTTAAACCTGTTATAATATAGCTAGACGATTTTTATTAACTATAAGTAAAAAGGAGTATAAACAAAATTTGTAGTCCACAATAGCATTGCCTAATCTAATTGGACATACCAGGACCCCATACATCAATTCTCATGATTATTCCCTCTTTTCCGGCGTTTTAACATAGAGCAATTCATTCTCATTCACTTCCGTTGCTGTTCATTTATTTTGGGAGCCTATTCTCTTTGAACGACAATAACACATCTGTCGTTTTCTGGATAGCATCTGACTCAAATCCAGCCAGGTAATTCTTGGTTGTTTTCAGGGAACTATGTCCCAGCGCCTCACTGATGAATTCAGTGGAAACACCACTGTTTTTCAGGATGGTGGCAAAGCTATGGCGGGCATAGTAGGTTGTGACAGGCTTGCCAATTCCCAGTTCTCCCGCGATCTTCTTCATGTGCTCATTGACCAGGTGGATCAGCAATTGTATTTTCAGTCTTTGGTCTTCCAATGACATTCCGGGTTCAATACAGGGGAAAATATAGCTTTCAGGTTGTATAGGTTTTTGTCCCCATTTTTTTATGATACGTCTGGCATCCGCTTTCAGTGCTATGGTGATCGGTTCCGGGTGGGAACGTCTTGTTCCCATCGTCTTTGCCCTCTGGTACACGATAAAGTTTCCTTCCACATCCTTGTATTTCAATAGGCACATGTCTTTCATGTTCAGACCGTTGCACAGGTAGATGAATATCCAGTAGTCCCGGCTCATTTCATCCATGCTGCCTTCCTCCGCTTGATAATTGTATATCCTGGCTATTTCTTCTAACGTAAGGGCCTTTTTGATATTACGACCTACCGGAACCACGTATTTTCTTTTACCGAAGGGATAATCTTTCACATCCATGATACCATCCTCTATTCTCATGACCGCCCGCAACGCCCGTACATAAATACTTACCGTGGTAATGGAGTTTCCCTGCGACAGGAACCAGCTTTCATAGTTCTTAAGGAAGTCGACCGTCAGGTGCCTGAATTTCAATCCGGCTTTGAACCTGTGCAGGGAGACGCAGTCACTGTTGTAGGATACCGCAGTACCGATCTGCCCGTTTTTCCTGAGTTCCTTCATGTAATTGTCGAAAGCGGTCTGGACGCTCATGTTGGACACAGCTTTGGGAAAAAAGGCCGCTTCAAATGCCGCAAAGGAAAACACGGGCAGTCCCTCACAACATTTCTGTGCCTGCACGCATATTTCCGAAAGTGTATTGGACAAGGTTTTTAATTTCCCCCTTACGTTTTTGGTTTGCAGCCGTTCCCATTCATCTAAACTTGCATTGTGGCCGGTACTGTAGTATTTTCGTTCCCCTTTGTAGGTGATGCGTAGTTTCAACGGAAAGGATTCGTTTTCTTTTTCCCTTCTCTTGTCCGGCACTATGGAGACCGTGGGAATACTTTGTTTCATGGTTGAAAATTTGATACATGATTTGATACATGTTTTCAGGAAATAATTTTTTCAGAGCAGAAACAAAATAAAATATAAATACGCTGTAACACAATAGGGACAACGGTTTCATGAATCAACTATAAATAAGCCGGACTAAGTAGAAAGATTATTCTTGGGGCTTTGATGCCAAATTGCCTACAAAATTTTCAATATTCCTCCAAATAGTCAGGCTATCTAAGGATTTTTCTATTCCACCCCATGGATCTTCCAATATTGCAATTTTGTCTTCAATTGAGTTTTGAGAAAAGAATAAGCTGATTTCTTGTAAATTTATACCTATTGTATAATTATAACCATCTTCGAATAAATGAAATGCTAACTGTTTTGCCAATACACTCTTTCCGCATAAAGAGGATCCCGTAAGTAACAATATATTGTTTGATTTTATTTGCTGCAACAAAGCCTTTTCTTCTGGCCTTATAACATAATTAGAAGTCAAAGAGGGGGCTGCTGTCTTATTTGAATTAATTGTATTTTGGAGTAACTCTTTTATTTCTATTTGCTCATCTCTGCCTCTTCGAACGAGCTCCAATAATGATAACTGAATTGTATCTGCTCTTGATTGTGCTATTTTGTATTTTTTGTTTAATAAAGAATTTACTTCATTTCTCAACTGCTCCTCTGTGACTTCTTCCCAAATAATAACTTTTTTTAATAAAACAGAAGTATCTTGGCAACTACTAAATAAACTGGCCTGTGAAACACAAAATTGTTTGCGTTTATCACCAAGACGTTTTGACTTCTCAGAATATTCGCTAATCGCAACTTTAAATTTAGAGTTCCACTGTTTATTGAGGTGAATGTTTTTATGGGGCTCTATATCAGCAATAAAATTCTTTAAGAAAACAGTTTCATCATCACAGCGAGACCTACTAATAAATAAAGCAATATCATTTGTCGTTGATATTCTATGCAATAGGTTATTGTCAACTTTTTGTTCTTGGAAATGGGTTAACCAATTGGAAAGCTTGGTGATATCTATCACATTATTTTCCATTTTAGCTTGGATTTCAATGTTGATAGAAGTTGCCCCATGCTCTATTTGTAAATAAGCATCTTCCTTCCCTGTCATTTCAATCCTTAAAGATGTTATTTTTTCTAAACCGACTTTTAAAGCTATATAAATTGTTGCATAGTATTGATATTCATATCCTTTGACTCCAGCAGAAGTAATATTCATTTTTTGGACTATTATTACAATAATACAATCTATTTTACTTTAACGAACTTATAATCTTTGGCGAAATTTAAAAAATATTTTAGCAGAAATCAATCATGAAGAATCTTAATTACGGACTCATATGAGTCCGTAATTGGCAAAAGAATGATAATTATCAGTAGTAATGATAAGATGATCCAGCAGTGTTATATCCATCAGTTTAGCGGCATCTCTCAATCTTTCAGTAATTTTTAGATCGGCAGTACTGGGTGTAAGATTTCCCGAAGGATGATTATGGGCTATCAAAATTTTACATGAATTACATTTTAGTGCAACTGTAAGTAAAATGCGGACATCAACTATAGTCCCGGTAGTTCCACCAGTTGAAGCGTGGTATACGCCCAGTACCCTGTTGGCATTGTTGAGTAGCAGCATTTTGAATGATTCTACGAGTTCCATTTCATCTACATTCCAAACGGTTCTAAAAAGATTGAGTGCATCTTCTGCTTGACATACTTTAGGTCTGAGAGAAGTATTCAGTTTATTACGATAGGACAGTTGTACCTCCTGTAATGCAGACCAATGCGGTTGTTCGTTTTCTTGAGTAGTTGAGTTGTAATTTTTCATGATGTACTGTTTTTGTGTAACAACCCGATAAGACGGTGGAAAAGAAAAACAACAGAACGTGGAATAGCGGAGCGAGGTACGAGTGAGCATATGCCGCGAAATGCTGTTGGCTTTTCTTGTGAGCCGTCTTAGCTTAGTGGAACTAAAAACCGTACGGAAAAACTTTTACTAACTATGACATACTATAATAAACAATGACTATAATTTGTCTTATTAGCAAACTGTACACGTAAATATGGACAAATACTGTTTTCAACAATACAAGATGTATTTTAGGCAATCATCTCTTTTTTTGTTTCTTTTTAGCTTTTCTTTCTTTTGGTTTAGTAATCTTAGTTTCCGGTATCTGATAGGTTTTCATGAATGCTGGATTCACCGTGTAAAGAGAATCCATCCAATGGGTAAAACGCGGCATCATCTTTTGCGTAAAGGAATGTTTGACAGTGAGTTCTCTTGAGGCATAGTAATTGTATAAAGCATACCAACCCAATACAACGGTAGAACCAATGAATAGAAAAAGCACTAAGAGCCATTTCCAATCTTTAAAGGAATGCTCATATTGTATTTTCTGCTTCTCCGGATTTTTCAGTTGTTGCATATTCCGTTCTAAGGAAAGCTTAAGCTGTTCAAACAAACCGGATTTGTCTGAGCCATTATTTTGAAATTGCTTTTTAAATGCCATATCTATAATAGAATGTAGCCGATCCATTTTTTTAGGCAATATCCTGAGACTGTAAGACAAGGAATCGGAGATCTCGTTTTGTTCTTTTGGAACCTCGGCTTTTTCCATTAAGGCTTTTGTTTCCTGTACTTCTTTTACCAAATCTTTTAATACGAGTTCTACTTCGGAAAGATTCATAGTTCAAGGATATTAAAGGTTTTATAGAGATAATTTTCGTCTTCTTTTTTCTTTCAATTTCTTTTGTTCTTCTGTTTCATCCAACTGCATGGCACCAAAATAAACGGCGTCTATATCTGTTCTAAGCGGACTCATTAGTAAATCAATTAAGGAGATGGTAGCGACTTCAACAGTTGACATATTATTTGCTTTAGATAAATAAGGTTCTTCATTATGCATTAATCTTGCTTTGTTACTCAAGGAGGATGTATGAGAGGTGTCATTAGTTTGTCCAGTTGCCAAAGCGATATTTCTCTCCAATTGCTGGAACTGTGAAGTACTCATTGGAACTTTCTGTCGCAGCTTATTAAAAGCAATGATCTTTTCAATTTTAGAAAGACTCAATCCTAAGGAACTTGCTTTAAAATAAATTCCAGAGGACTTTTGTACAATTCCAAGTCCTCTTCCTTTATGCAAACTATAGCCTGCTTTTTGCATGTGTGTGATAAATTCCAACATGGACGTTGCCTTATAAAGCGCGTTTTTCAAATCCATTCTAGCTTGCAACTGCCGAGTATTCCAACTTTCATTTTCTTTATTCGAACTATTTAACTTCTGTTTCCAGGTCTTTGGCGTCTTGACTTGTTTTAGATGAAATAGCATTTCACACTTTCGGGCAATGTTCATTAATCTTTGCTTGGATTGAAAAAGATTCACTACTTGTCTACCGTCAATGGGAGGACGAACAATGACCGCATGATAGTGCTCTTTACTCACCGTACTGCTGTGTTTGCAAAGCAAAAACATGTTCTTATCTAGTTTAAATTCCTGCATAATCATTGCGGCTAATTGTAGTTCTTGCGCTGCATTTAAGGATTCACTTTCACTTAAAGAAAAGATTGCATGAAAAAGAGGCAGGCTACATCTTTGGTTATTTAAGTCTAATGCCATCTGCATTTGTGCCACAATTTGATCGGTATGTTCTCCTACAAGTGCATTTTGAAAAATGATTTGAGCTTTTTCTTCCGGATGTTTTAATCCATTTTCTCTAAGTACATAAGAGACCATATTCGAAACAGAAGACGCTTTTGCGGTAGTTTGTTTAGCGATCATACCAGCATTTTTAAAAGTTGAACCCTAATTAAATACATAGAAAACATCTGCTTATTGCAGTGTGTTTTTTATTTCACCCGCCAGTAAAAGAATTTTTTCACCATAATATTTGAGTTCTTTTTCTGTGATGTGCTGGATTTTTCCCTGATGTAAATGGCGAACCAATTGGTTAAAATTGGAAGCGGTAAGTGTCAACGCCAACACTACCTTGGATACAGAAGCAGGAATGGTTTTACGATACATTTTGATCTCAACTTTTTTAGAAGCTTCAATCAAAAAATGAGAAATGGGTAATTCACATTGCCTAGCCTTCGAGGAAATACTACGATACTCTTCAGGAGTGACGAGTATATTTAAACGACGTGTTTTATTTTTCATATACTTGGTTTTGAAAATGAATAAATGACGAATGCTACGCCATGAGAGAATAGATAATTTGGCCTCGCATGAGTACGGCCAACCTGCTTGCTATAGAAAACCAAGGACTCCTACGATAGGGTTTTGAGATACTGATAATACAGGGTATTTTACAGCCTTTGTTTAGATATAGCTTACAGCTTATCTTTGTTTGCAAGTGAAATCAGTCTGGGCATATCTTCTTCAAAGAATTTTTTTCTGTCGATAAATACACGTCCTCTGGGACAAAATTGTCTGGAATTAATTAGTCCTAATTTACGTTTTTTGATAACGGTCTGCACCGAATAGTGCAGTATATCAGCAATCTGTTTTTGAGAGATAAATTCCTCATTTGTTGTTTCCTTTGTCATAGGGGATATTTTTACTGTAGCGAAGGGATATTCCTTCGTAGTGCAAAGAGAAAAAGAAAACGAACTATATTTTCTGTGTACATCTATGTATATAGATGTAGATGAATACTACTATATGAAAATGGTCTTTACTGAATGGAAAACGAGGTGTAGGAGTTGTAGTTTCCTTTACTATAGTGTAGTCTATTCAACCAAATCTAGCCTTAAGTGATTGAATTTAGCAAATAGGAGATTTTTTTATCTATATCTTTCCAATATCTGTAAAACAAGGGTATATTTTTGAGGGTCTTGCCTGCCTAGAATCTCCAGAAAGCTTTCTTTTTGATCGCGCATCCTATTGGCAATAGAGCGACTATCTGCCTGCTGAGGGAAAAGGAATTGTATGAGATTTTCATAATCCTTTAAAGTTCCTTCCTGTTTGCCTTTACCTTTTAAGTTGATCTCGTAGCAGATTCTTGCCGCTCCTAAAAGTAAATTTATGGAACGGACACCATGGTCAAAATCTCCTGGACGTAGAGTTATAGTTTCTCTACTCGCTGAACTTTGGGTAAAAATACCCTCCACTATTTGGGGCGCAGTAAGTGATTTTTTTTCGTTTTTTAATTGTGGCGCCATACTTAAGTAAGCTTCCCAAATGGACAAAAGATCTTTTTGTTCAGCAGTAGAAGTTACCTTTTGTGGGATGTTTTTACCGGATGAATCAGACTCAACTTGTATATTTTGGGAGGATGAACCTTCTGGTATCTTGCTATTTTCCGATGGTGAAATATTCACATTTGTACTTTGTCCTTCTCGATTAAGCAAAGATTTGGTGCGGTCATTATAGTATTTAGCCGTTTGAATGTCCACAAAAAGATGGGCACAGCAAATAAGATAAGCCTGTAGTTTTCCATAAAATAGGATCCACTCAGAGACTGTTTCCCCGTCATAATGGAATAGTCGTAGGAGTTCATCTCCCATGTCTTTTAAGAAAGATAACTTTCCCTTATTATCTTCTATCCATGTTAGCGCCAAAGTTTCTTCTTCAAAATCACGCACTCCAATATGGTAGCCATTTTGAAAATGGGACATAATTTCTTTGGCTTGTTCTAGGGTGATTTCTACATCCGTTCCATTATCGCGCACAATATGTTGAGGAGTCCTATAAGGAACAACTTTATCAAAAATATCTTGAAAACATCGATCTGTACAAAGAAAATCCATATCATCTATTGCATAACGAACTATGACACTATCGAGATTGGTAGACCAAAACTCAAAAGTATCCTCTGTTGCAAAATTCTCAAAAAGTCTATACTTGCCATAGGACAACAAAGGATGCTTACCAAAATACCGATCCAGATATTGGCGGTAATAACGGTAGTTTAGCTTTTTGAATGGAATGGACATGGTAGGAATAATATAAATACCTTTAAAGATATTACTTTGAATCGAAATGCTATGCTAAAAATGTTCTTATAATTTATAATTTGAAGGAAAGATTTAGACATTGGAATCCAACAAGTTTTGGTCTTATAAATAGAACGTTATGTTACTGAATGATGTTATATCAAACTATATCTTATGAGTAAATGAAGTTGGTTTACAGAGATTTCTTATATTCTAATTCAAAAACTATATCACTGTTTAATAAAAATTAGAAGGTAACCGTATTTGTCTTTTTTTATTAAACATTTTGTAGGCAAAATATAATATCGTAATATTGCGATATTATATTTTAAGATATGGGACTTACTAAATCAGATATATTTTCAGACGAACAAAATAAATTGGCTTCTATGTTTAAAGTTATGGGGCATCCTGCACGGGTAGCGATACTTCAATATATTATCAATCAGAAAGCCTGTATTTGCAATGATTTAGTAGATGAATTGGGGTTGGCACAAGCAACCATTTCACAACACTTAAAGGAGTTAAAAACCATCGGTATCATACAAGGAACGATAGAAGGAAAATCAGTTTGTTATTGCATAGAAGAAAAGAAATGGAAAGAAATACAAGGGCTTTTTAATCAATTCTTTGAGCAGGAAGTAAAAGTAAATCAATGCTGTTAAAAGCATTTTTTTATAACTCATAATATCGTCATATTGCAATGTAACATATCGTAGTAATAGAGTCTTAAATACAGAATAATAAAGCGTAACAAAATATCATAATAAAATAGAAATTTTATGAAACTATCAAACATCAAAGAAATCTTACCAGCATTAGATAATGTTGAATTTCAATTAGAGAATGGAACGTATGTACAGGAGCATTTCCACGTTACGGAAGTAGGTGTTATCACGAAACATTTTATTGATTGTGGAGGAACTATTAGAAATGAAAAAGTGGTCAATTTCCAATTATGGAATGCAAACGATTTTGAACATAGATTAAAGCCAACCAAACTATTAAACATCATCAAACTATCTGAAGAAAAATTAGGTATGGAAGATGCAGAAATAGAAGTTGAATACCAAAGTGAAACGATTGGTAAATACGACTTAGATTTTAACGGTAATCACTTTATACTGAAAAACAAACAAACCGCTTGTTTAGCTCAAGATGCTTGCGGTATTCCTGCCGAAAAACAAAAAGTAAAATTATCAGACTTGAATAATGCTTGCTGTACACCTAATTCGGGATGCTGTTAAATATGGAAACAATGGAAATTAGAACAATTACCAAAGATAATTTTTCAGAAGTCGTAGAAATATACAAACAAGGATTAGCAACCAATATAGCCACTTTTCAAAATGATTTACCACAATGGGAAGAATGGAACAAAGGGCATCTTGACTTTTGCAGGATTAGTATTTATGAAAATAGTAAAATGCTTGGTTGGACCGCATTAACGCCAGTTTCAAGCCGATGCGTATATGCAGGAGTTGCAGAAGTAAGTGTTTATGTAGCACAAAACACAAGAGGCAAAGGCATTGGAAAAATCTTATTGAATGAATTGATTAAACAAAGCGAAGCAAATGGAATATGGATGTTGCAATCTGGTATATTTTCTGAAAATCAAAGTAGTATCAAGTTACACGAAAAATGCGGTTTCAGAATGGTAGGATACAGAGAAAAAATAGGAAAGAAAAACGGGATTTGGAAAGACAATGTACTAATGGAACACAGAAGTAAAAACATCGGAATGGATTAATAAGCATCAAAAAAAATCAAAAAATATGTATTCAGCATTATCAAAAACAATTGATCAGTTACAAATAGAAAATATTAGTGAAGAACGTATAAAAATTTTACAACCATTAGTAGATTTTGTACAGCAAAAAACAGATGATAAGCAGGATATAAATATCAATTTCATTTGTACGCATAATTCACGCAGAAGCCATTTATCGCAAATTTGGGCACGAGTAGCATCAGCACATTTTAACATACCAAATGTAAACTGTTATTCGGGTGGTACAGAAGAAACTGCATTGTTTCCAAAAGTTGCAGAAACATTGATTTATCAAGGTTTTAGCATTTTCAAAATTGCAGAAAGTAATAATCCTGTATATGCTATTAAGTATGAAGATAATGCTTTGCCTGTAATTGGTTTTTCTAAAAAATATGATAACCCTTTTAATCCGGTATCAGCATTTGCAGCTATTATGACTTGTTCACAAGCAGACGGAGGATGTCCGTTTATTGCAGGGGCCGAAAAAAGAATACCTATCACATTTGAAGACCCTAAAGTTTCAGACAACACACCAGAGCAATCTCAGGTATATGTAGAAAGAAGTTTGCAGATTGCAACAGAAATGTTTTATGTCTTTTCAAAAATCAGTCAATAACCAATGCCACAAAAATTAAAATTCTTAGACAGATACCTAACCTTATGGATATTCATTGCAATGGCAGTGGGTATAAGTTTAGGATATTTTTTTCCAGGTATTTCAAGAATTACAAATGCTTTAACCGTAGGCACTACAAATATTCCATTAGCAATAGGTTTAATTTTGATGATGTACCCTCCCTTAGCAAAGGTTGATTATTCGCTATTACCCCAAGCATTTAAGGATAAAAAAGTAATTGGAATATCTTTATTATTCAATTGGATTATTGGTTCTATGCTGATGTTCGGGCTAGCCATTTTGTTTTTACGAGATGAACCAGATTATATGGCAGGATTGATTTTGATAGGCTTAGCGAGATGTATCGCAATGGTAATCGTTTGGAGCGATTTAGCAAAAGCAAATAGGGAATATACAGCTATGTTAGTCGCATTAAATAGCGTTTTTCAAGTCTTTTCTTACAGCTTCTTAGTTTGGTTATTCATTAACGTATTACCGAGCAAATTAGGATTAGCAAATTTCAATGTAACCGTATCAATAAAAGATGTTACAGAAAGTGTGTTAATATATCTAGGCATTCCATTTTTAGCAGGTTTTATAAGTCGTTACACGTTGGTAAAATCAAAAGGTATGGAATGGTATAACAGAAAATTTGTACCTCGAATATCTCCGATAACATTATATGCGTTACTATTTACCATTATGTTAATGTTCAGTATGAAAGGCAATAAAATAGTTGAAGTACCAATGGATGTTATCAAAATAGCTATACCATTAATCATTTATTTTATACTAATGTTTTTCTTTAGTTTCTTTATCAATAAATGGCTTAAAATTCCTTACGATAAAAATGCATCAATTGCATTTACTGCGACAGGAAACAATTTTGAACTAGCAATAGCTGTATCTATAGCAGTATTTGGTATTAGTTCTCCACAGGCATTTGTAGGCGTAATAGGACCATTGGTAGAAGTTCCAGTAATGATACTGTTGGTAAGGGCAAGTTTATGGTTTAAAAAGAAATATTATATATTCTAAATGTAATATGAGTAGGTGATCCTACTAAATCTCTTGAATTGTAATTTTGATACACATTTTAGCAAAACTTATCTTTATAAGACACTATCCCACCAAGTGTGTAAGTTAAAAAGTTAGGTTTAGGTTTTATAATCTGAGCCTTTTGTCAAAAATAAGGATAAACTGGTTTAAAATCAGTCCCCAGTTATGAATAGGCATCGTCCATTTTTTAGTGGCTTCTTTTAGTGCCAGGTAAACAGATTTTATCACTGCATCATCAGTAGGGAAAGACATCTTGTTTTTAGTGTATTTTCGTATTTTTCCATTCAGGTTTTCAATGAGATTAGTGGTGTAAATGATTTTACGAATTTCGATTGGAAAATCAAAAAACACGGTCAGTTCGTCCCAATTGTTTCTCCAAGATTGAATAGCATATAAGTATTTGCTTTCCCATTTTGCGGCAAAATCTTCTAAAGCGGCTTTTGCGGCGTCCTTATTGGGTGCAGTATAGATGTGTTCATATCGGCAGAGAATTCTTTTCTATCCTTCCAAACCACGTATTTACAGGCATTTCTAATCTGGTGAACGACACAAATTTGTGTTTGCGATTCAGGGAAAACCGAGCGAATAGTTTGGGTAAATCCATTCAGGTTATCGGTAGCGGTGATGAGGATATCTTCGACTCCACGCGCTTTTAAATCGGTCAAAACACTCATCCAAAAGCTGGAACTTTCGTTCTTTCCAAGCCACATCCCTAGTATTTCTTTTTTGCCTTCACGATTAAGCCCAACCGCCAGATAAATGGTTTTGTTGATGACTTTGGAATTTTCTCTGACTTTGAAGACAATTCCGTCCATCCAGACAATAAGATATACATCCTCTAAAGGTCGGTTCTGCCAGGCAACGACTTCACTTGCAACAGCACTAGTAATGCGGGATATCGTAGAAGTCGAAACTTCAAAATCGTACATCTCCCTAATCTGCTCTTCGATATCAGAAACGCTCATCCCTTTGGCATAAAAGGAGATGATAATATTTTCCAGACCATCGATAATATTGTGCTTCTTGGGAACCAATGCAGGTTCAAAATTACCTTCCCTATCTCTGGGTACTTTGATTTCGGATTCACCAAAAGAAGATTTTATTTTCTTGGTTCCATGTCCGTTACGGTAATTGCCCGCTTTGGTCTTTTCGTGCTTTTCATTATCGAGATGGGCGTCCAATTCTGCATCAAGCATGTGTTCTACTGCCTTCTTATGCAGTTGTTTGAAAAAGGAGGTCAAGTCTTCCCCGCTTTTGAAGGATTTGTAGAAATCCTTGTTGTTCAATAATTCTTCTTTGTCCATCATATCTATGTAAAGTTTAAAAATAGAAAAAAGTTATTTCCGTAATTTTTTTTGAGCTTTAATGGCTCAAAAAATTCCAGAATAACTTTTTAACTTACACAGTTAGTGAGATACTACCCTTTATAAATTTGTTTGTATTCTCTAATTAAATCGTAATTCTCCATTCTAATCATCAAAAACATTCTCCATTTCCTTTATTGCGTTAATTCTTTTGGATTTGACATAAGACATAAAGGTTCTTTCTGAGTTGTGACCAGTGATAGCCATTATGGTTTGTATATTGATACCTCTTTTATACATATTTGTTGCAAAACTCCTTCTAGCAGTATGTGTTGTAACAAGACGGTAAAAAGGTTCGTTCATGGAAACCTTTCGTCCGCCTTTACTAATGGAGTAAGCAACATCATTAGTAAAGCCCGCCATTTTTACAATATCTTTAATCCTTCGATTAATTTGCCATTCACTGATTGAATTTGGTAATACTCCTCCATATTTGACAATAGTTTTCTTCACGATGGGATGTAAAGGAATGTCAATATATTCAGCGGTCTTTTCACTTCTTAGCGAAATTACATTACCATGAACATGACTTTTAGTTATTTCCAACAAATTACCAACTCTCAAACCTAACCAGCAGGATGCTACAAATAAATCTCGGATGACTTCATCTTGTGGAGTATTTTCTAAGTGCAGTTTATTTAAGGTTTTTATCTGGTCTTCTGACAGATAAACTGAGAAACTCTCTTCTGATGTCTTTTTGAAACGTTTGCTTTTGAATTTGAAGTTGGAATGCAGTTCTCTTTCTTCCGCCTCCGCCATAAAGAATTTGATATGCTTTACTTCTTTACCTATTGTATTTACAGAATACTCTTTTTCCATTTGACAATAAGAAACATAGGCATTATAAAAATCCATGTCAATATTTTCAAAATTTACGGGTCTTTTATAACACTCTTTTTGAAAGGACTTCAGATTTTTAAGTGTCGTCCGGTATTGTGCTAATGTACCAGATGTGCGGTTGAGTGTAGGAATTAATTTTTCCATGAATTGTATAAGACTTCCACCTTCTGACAAATCTATTCTGACTTTTTCTGCCTTCTTTATCTCAACTTGCTTTATTTGCTGCTTGAATTTTACAAGTATATTTTGTTCCTGATTCTGTATCAAATCTGTTAGTTTTGAAACAGCACTTGCACCAAAGAATTGTAGATAATTGTTAAATTCCATAGTTTCCGAAGAGGTACCCCTTGCTCGTTGTGCATTTTCATTCCAATTAGCTGGTTTTATGACCTTGCCGGTGCTTATGGTAATTCTTTTACCGTGACAATACAAATAGAGCATTACTGTTGAACGTCCTTGCTTGTTGAGTTTATTGCTGAGATAAAAACGAGGTTCCATGGCGATTATTTTTTACTTACAATTACTTACAGTATTTTGGATATTTACTTACAATAAAGATAATCTATTTTCACAAAATATATTATAACTATTTGGTAAATAATTAATTATATTGATATCTGTTAAAGTGTATTAAACTCAATTTATGCTAAATAAGTCCCAGCGGGATCACAGAAAGCAGTAGAACAAAGTTAAACTGATTTCAATAAAATTAAAAAAGCCGTGTAAATCAATAGATTACACGGCTTTCTTGTTAAGTGTCGTTAAGTTAAATATTTAAATAATTAAGAACTCCAAGGTGAGCAGATAGGTTAGCAACATTTTGTCTAACTTGTGCTAACCTTTGAAAAGCCGAAATGCTTATCCACATTACGTTTCACAAGGTTAAGACAGTAATAAAAATAGTAATGTTTTTCTGTTTTAGCCACAAAAAAAAATGTTGGTTATGGCAAAACTTAATCCCACTTTATCCATCTTATTTTGGCTTAATCGCCAAAGAAGTAAAAACGAAACTTTTCCAATTTACGCCCGTATTACACTGAATGGGAAGCGGATGGAATTATCCACTCATTTGTATCTAAATCCATCTCAATGGGACCAAAAGAATCAGCGTGTGAAAGGGGCTGGAGAACAATCTCGTAAAATCAATATTTCTCTTACGCAAATTTCAGGTTCCTTGCAGGGATTATATACAAAATTATCTCTACTAGAAAGTCCGATATCATTAGAAATATTGAAAAATACCTATTTGGGGAAAAAGGTTAATCAAAAAAGTTTGCTGGAAGTCTTTGCTTTGCATAATCAAAGATTCTTCGCAAAAGTCGCATCTGGTCGCAACAGTGATCGTACCTACAAAAGATATGAAATAACAAAAGAGAAAGTTTCTACATTCCTAAATGAACAGTATAAGTTAGACGATCTACCGTTGTCTCAAATACAGTTTGGCTTAGCATCTGATTTCGAACATTACCTGTGTAACGTGACCAAGATTGGTTCCAATACAGCCATGAAATACATCAAAATCACAAAACAGGTTTTGAAGTTCGCTGTAGATCAAGGATGGATACCCTATAATCCAATTGGAGGATTTAAGTGCAACTATGAAAATCCACAAAGGGAAATTCTAACTATGGAAGAAATTGAAAGAATTTATAATAAATCTTTACTACCTAGATTGGCGCAAGTGAGGGATGTATATATATTTTGTTGTTTTACCGGATTAGCATTTACGGATGTAATGCAGCTTACGGCTAGCAATATTATAACTGGCATGGATGGCGAAAAATGGATTATAACAGATCGTCAAAAAACAGGAACATTGGAAGAAGTTCCGCTTTTACCTGTTGCTCTTGAAATTTTGGAGAAGTATAGCTGTAATATAGTATTACAGAAAAAGAAACAATTACTTCCTTTATGTAGCAATCAACGCTTTAATGGTTATTTACAGGAAATTGCAGATATCTGTGGCATAGATAAACATCTTACATCTCATACGGCAAGACATACTTTTGCAACTACCGTTACACTCGAAAATGATGTACCAATTGAAACAGTTAGCCGAATGTTGGGACATAAAAGCATTCGGACTACTCAAATTTATGCGAAAATAACCCGAAAGAAGATTAGCAACAATATGCGCACTTTAAAAGACAAACTTAAAATGGGTAGTGAAGCACACTAAGTATAAATTAAACGTATATAGTAATTATAAACATGTATTTATTTAGTTTTAAAAGGACTAAATAGGCTAGGCTCTGTATACTATAAAAATAAAATGGTACTATGAAAGTGCCATTTTGATAGGATATTTAAAGACATAGAAAAGTTATAAACTAATCCAAATAGCAAGTTGAGTAAAGAATTAAAAGAACTATACTAGATAACTACTTATCATTGTACTTCCTAATTGGATAACAGAATGATAATATAATTATTTTTTGAGATAATCATTTAAGAGTCTGATTAAATGGATTTGTTAACTTATTTCATGCTTCGTTTTTGGTAGTTTATCGCAAATATAAATATGGAAGTTATTGCCCCAATAATAGCTGATGTTAAAAATGCATATTGTATATGAGTAAATAGTTCTGTAAAAAATGAGGACAAGAATTGCCCCCCAAAAATTCCCATAGAATAATATCCTAGATTTTTTCCTCTTTCTTCTGAACTGCTACTCTGAACCATCCAATGATTTAATAACGGAACGGTCATTCCAAATCCAATTCCCATGCTAATCGCGCCACAAAATAATAAAGGTACATTTGAAGCCACATAAAAAAGTAAAAGTCCAATCATAAAAAAAAGAAAACCTGTACCAATTGTGGGCTCTGTACCAATTTTAAAAACAAATTTTGGCATCTGACTTGCACATATCACGGCAACCAATGATATGAAAGCCATAAAGTAACCCGTTTGTGATTCCGAAAACTTAAACATCTCTGGAAGCAATAAGGGTAAACCAACAAATGCTGTAAAAAACAAGATCATCGATACTAAAGAACATAAGACTATAATGCATACAATGCTTGTTTTCTTTGTATTTGTTTTATTGACATTTAAGTCATGGCTTGTTTTAGGAATTATAGTTATTTGCGGAATAGATATTTTTTGCAATATCAAACAAATAAAAGCAATAAGATAAATTGCGAAGGGGTAAAACCAGTCCATTCCACCCAATATACCTCCAACACTAAGAAAAACAACGCCGCCTAATCTATAGCCATGCCTTGCCATGCTATCATTTTCATTCTCTTTTCCCCTTGAAAAAGTTCAGCTATCAATACAGTCCCTGATGCCTGTATTGCTGCTGTAGCTCCACCTAGTAAAATACGATCAATAACAACCAATGATGGGTATTTTAAAAATGCACCTCCAAAACCAAATATTGCATAAGGTATCAAACCTAAAATCATCATATTATATGCACCTTTTCGATCTATTAATCGCCCCATTACAGGTGCAAATAATACCACTCCCAATGATGGCAAAGTGACAAGCCATCCTGGACTTTTTGAAAATCCAAGTTGCGCGGCTATTTGGTATAATGATGGAGCTATTACAGTACCAACCATAATTGTTAAGCTACTGATAAGAAGAATCGTAAAGATTCCAGTATTAGACACTTTTAAATTTTGCATATTTAAAATTTTATGCAAAGGTCATTATATAACCTTATCCTATTGTTATCTTATTTCCCAAATAGCTAGTACAATTTGGAAATTTAATAAACTGGGTATAGTTTTAGATAAATAATTTGAATTAAATGAAATTTCAAAATATCAAATCGACTAACTATAGTCACCTTTTAGATCCTTCTAAGTTTGTGGTTTCAGAATTAACCCAAAATCATAATAATAAAATATTTAAAACGAATCAAGTTCTATTGTTTAAGATGTTTTGGTATCATGAGAATATTAATAGAAATGAGGATGCCTCCCGACTTAATACTATATTATTCGTACCTCCTTCACAAACGTTAAACAAATCTATTTTTTATGAGGAAGGGTTTATTATCGCATTTGACAGAGAATATCTTCAAGAAGACGATAAAGAATTTTCAATAGATGTCTTCAATCTCTTTAATTCAGATGAACAAAATCGAAAACTAATTATATCAAAAGAGGTTGAAGATAATCTAAATCATGTTATGCAATTAATGAGATTTGAGGTAGATAATGAGTTTGGAAGTTTTTTAGTATTAAAACCACTCGTTAAGGTCTTTCTATTGCAGTTAATACGATTGTCTCAAAACAAGTTTTTAAAACAGGACGTTCATCAGAAAAGAATTTATCAGTTTTTAATGTTATTGGAAGAGAATTTTATAACTCAAAGGAAATGCAGTTTTTATGCCAACCACTTAGGTTTAAGTGCTAAAAGATTAAATCAGATATTAAACACTAAAATGAATACAACTGTCACTCAACAGATTCATTCAAGGCTGTTACTAGAAGCGAAAAGAATGTTGGTAGAAAGTGAATTGACAATCAAGGAAATTGCGTACAATCTTCAATTTAATGATCATTCTTATTTTAGCCGATTTTTTAAAAAAAATAGTGGCTTTACTCCAGAAGAATATAAAAAGCATAATTAATTATGTTAACAATGAGTCTTTTACTACTTTATTTTGTATATTGATTCTAGATTCCATCATGTTAAAGGTATTTCAATATTATTATCAGTTGAGTTTATCTTAGCTTAAATGCATAATAGCTTAATTTTAATTTCTACTAACGTGGCGAAGTCTACAAATTGTTCTTTTGTAAACATAAAAATTTAGAATAGAGTTTGCGGCGTGGTTAGATATGGATAAAATAGACTTTTTAACATTTTACAGTGTTCTCTTACGGCTTCCTTTCCTTCTTTTCGAAAACTTGCTTCATTATAAGCTATCCAAAAATCACCTACAATAAAAATCTGACGTACTAAATATAAAAATTGCTTCTCTGGTATATCTTTTCGGAATATTTTTTTCTGAACAAGCTGTAGGAAAATTTCTAAAAATTCAACTTTCCTACGCTTATTTATGTCAATGTAAGCACTTCGTATCTTTTGATTTTTTTGGGATAGAGATTGAAAATTTAAAGGAACAAATTTGTACTTATGTACTAGAACAACGGAATCTACAATAAATTGATTTAGAGAATCCAGTGAAAAATGGTGCTGATTTTGCAACGTTGCCATTAGCGTATCAAATTCTTTCTCAAATGCATGAAAGAGCTGTATTAAAATGTCTTCTGTGTGTTTAAAATGGTAGTGTAAATTCCCTGCGCTAATAGCTATATCCTTAGCAATATCTCTAGTTGTGATGTTGTCAATACCGTACTTGTTATATAAAAATCGCGCACTCTCTAATATTTTTTCTTTTGTAGACACATCCAAAATTAGAACAAATGTTCTAATTTTGTAAAAATTATTATATTCGAATATTATGAAAAACGAAAAAAGTCGACTTAAAAATTATTTCAAAGATTTATATAAAAATTTTAGAGAGTCTGTACTTCCGTTAAATGAAAAGGATTCTACAATAAAAAAATATTCTAAAAATATCGGAGCATCTGCAATATTGGTGCTTGCAGTAGTCGTATTTTCTGTTGTAGTGCTTGCTATAAGTTTCGTTTTATGAAAATAAGGCTATGTGATAAATATTTTAGAATGTATGTATTAAGTTGGTCTTGTGTACATATACTCAGATTTTTAAAGTTCCCTATTCCAATTCTGAATAACTGGTTGACTGATTTTTTCTTTATTCCTTTTATATTTCACTTATCCTATTATTTACATAATCTATGTTCTAAATGTAATTTTTACATCTATCCCAAGAGAATAATTTTACTTATTGCATTGATATGCGGTATTTTATTTGAATTCATATTACCATGTTTTAATTCAAATTATACTGCGGATATATTTGACATAATTTTCTATTTTTTGGGAGCTCTATTTTATAATTTTATTCATCAGAATTACTATATAAATAAGTATTCTTAATTAACTTTTGACCATTCAGATAATATTGATTTTTAGATTGTTTAAGTTTCGTTTAAACACCGTTTTGTTTAAGAATGGAACGAAAGTTCGGTATTCTAGTTTTGAAACCATTAAAAAATTTAGTAAAATGTCATTGGTATATGATCTGTTTGAAGTATCTTTTTTTATTTTTCCTAAATGCACAATAGGTTAATAATAGTTTTTTAAGGCAGCTAATTACAACAAGGTGCAGAAATCTGTGGAGTAAAAAGTATTTAGTTTTTAAAGGACTAAATAGGCTTGGCTCTGTATACTATAAAAACAAAATGGTACTATAAGTACCATTTTGTTTGATTTTTTAAATCTACAAAAAATCCTACTAGCTTATTACTAAGATCAATGTATTATTTCTTAGTTTTTTTCTTTGGCTTTACATTCAAAGCTTCACTGACGGCTTTGCCAGCTTTAAATTTAGCCACTTTACTAGCTTTTATTTTGATAGTCTCACCAGTTTGAGGGTTGCGACCATCGCGTGCTGAACGCTCAGATACACTAAAAGTACCAAAGCCAATTAATGTAATAGAATCACCACCAGCCAATGTTTCGGTTACTGATTGGGTAAATGCATCTAATACTTTAGCCGCATCAGTTTTAGTTGTACCTGATTTAGAAGCCAAAAGATCAATTAATTCAGATTTGTTCATGAGGATATGAGTTTTAAAATTTCTATTTAGAATTTGAATTTACACAAACAGTGCCAATATCCAAACACATCTGTCTCCCTTTCATAATTCATCCAAACACGAATCCTTCTAATGTAAAGGTTGAAAATCGGCATTTCTAAAACAAACCAAAATTTCGGGACCTGAATTAATGCCTAGACAAAATTGGAATGTATCAAAGACAATGACAAGATTAGCAATGTTTTTTTTAATAACTAGTACATAATAGTCAAAAGAAGTACAGATAGAATGGAAGATGCTCCATCATTCAAATCTATTAGTTAATATGCGTAAATTAGAGAATCAATCAATTATCCCAATCATGACACTTATCCCTAATTTTTCAGGCAGCTTGTTTTGGCGTACCATGAAGGCGTCCTTATTTGGCAGAACAGAAACCTCTAATCAACCTGGGAACTTCAAATCCTATTTCCAGTATCAAATAGGAAAGAATAGTACCGGATATGATTTGTTCTTTTCCAAGGAGCCTAATGCGCAGCAGTATTACAACGAAGCATTTGGTAAGATGGCAGGCTACTTACCCATTGAGATGTCTGATTTTCTTTCGTACCATTATCAGGCGTACACCAACAATGAAGAATTTTTACATTTCCTGACATTAGAATTAGCACACAGAATAAGAAATGCAGGTTCTCAAGCATACAGAAAGAAACTCGAAATAGCTGTCGATTGGCTAAATACACAAAAAGATACACGTTTGGAGGTAAACAGAAATGCTATGAGAGTGTCTGTAAGAGCAGATTTGGATACGGTTTTAGCTCAAAGCGAAAAAGAGGCTCTATCTGCAGAGAGGATGGAGGAAATTGTTGGAAATCTAGCTATCCGAATGGAAGATAGAATGAATAGCGTCATAGATTCCGCAGAAAACGAAATACAACAAATAACCAGTGGACTTAGCACAGGAAATATCCAATTGTCCAATCGAGAACACGAAGGTCTTATAATACGATTTTTTATCCTCTTACAACAAGTACAAGCTCCAAGTTCTAACAATAATGAATCTATAAAATATTTGTTTGCTAATTTTTCTAAAACAGATTTAGCAGCTTTTTTACGAATGCACTTTGAAGCCTTTCGAAGCTACAAGACGAGCACGCTCCAAAAGATGATTACCTCACAACAAGAGCGAATCAAACCTCAACACGAAAAGGTGAAACAATTGGAAGAGGCTATGGTTAATTTTTTTTATTGAGTATTGGCAAGAAGTATACTATTATGGAAATATAAATCATTATAAAATAGTTAGTTCAAGTTCGTTTTTACATAAGAGAAGTTAGCTAGCTATGGAAATCAGTAGATAAATGTTTAATTTTGAATAGGTAGAAACAAAATATAATCATTAAATATTAATTTATGGAAGAAACGTTAAAAGATTTAAAAGACGAAGAATTGGTTTCCTTTGGAACTATGGATAAGTCCCCTTCGAATATGTCTGAAAAGGAATATGAAGAATGGAAGATAAAAAGTAAAGACTTTGTGCGTGAATATCTCTTTTCTATTAATCAACCACTCGTCTATGAAAAGGACGGCGTGATGGTTGCAGAGTATAAAAATGGAAAAGTTGTAAATATATAGCTTATATGGCCAGAATTTACATTATCGCAGGTGCTCCTGGTGCGGGAAAAAGTACATCTGGTAGACTCTTCATACCCAAGGGATTGGAAATTCTGGACTCTGATGATATGTCCCTAAAGTATAAAATAGCTGGCTATACAGATTTCAAAGAAATGGGGCAGCTTAAATTCAATCGGATATTTAACAATCGACTTTTCTCAAATGCGAATTTTGCCATAGAACTTAATCTAGGGTTTGAACACCATTACAATTATGTAAAAAGAATTAAACAGGTCAATTCTGAAAATGAAATAATAGTTGTACTGTTCCATACTGATGATGTAAATCTTTGTCTGGATAGGGCAAAAATGAGAGCGGAAAATGGCAGACATTTCGTAGCTCCAGATGTTATACAAAGTATGTATGATAATATATTTCCTCTATTCAATAAATATAAAGATCGCTTTAGTGGTCTTATTGCTGTGAATGTAGAAAAAACGGGTAATACATATATTAGCATGGAGTATGACTTCAAAAACAAAAAAGCATTGCCAACACTACCTCTTCCAGATTGGGTTAAAAGAGAATTTAAAGAACTCATTCGGGATTTGAGTCCCCAAATAAAAAGATTACCACGCCGTAATCCACTACCTCCCCCTGACGACCCCGATGAACCTAAAAAAAGTAGAGGTTTTAGACGCTAAGCTGTTCTTTTCATAAGTTCTAACTGTAATACTAATAGCATATCAACTTCGATATTATTTGTCCTATAGACTAAATAAACAACGCTCATAACTTGAGTTCCAAAATATGTTCTGTATTTGAATAATAACATTACTGTTTATCCCAATTTTTTCATTCCTATGAATTAGCTGTAATTTTCTTATAGTAATATGCTGAACAATTTTTCTATTCTGTTTTTTGTTTCACTAAGCTAAGAAGGTTTGTATCAAGAATGCTGGCAGCTTTCGACGGCATATGCTCACTGTGTTCCGCTATTCCACGTTCTACCAGCCTTCTTGCAAACCTTCTTATGACGCTGTTACACAAAAACAGTATAAAAATGAAAAAGTACAGCACCATCCAAGAATTAGAAAATGAACAATCTCATTGGTCAGAACTACAAGAAGTGAAGTTGTCCTATCGTAATAAACTCAAAGCATCTCAAAGACCCAAAATCAATCAGTCTGAAGATGCTTTGACCCTGTTTAGATCCGTATGGAACGAAAATGAAATGGAACTTGTAGAATCCTTTAAAATGCTTTTAATGAATAATGCCAATAGAGTGCTTGGTGTATACCATAGTTCTACTGGAGGTTCTACAGGAACTATAGTTGATATTCGCATCTTACTTACGGTAGCTTTAAAATGTAATTCCTGTAAATTGATTGTTGCGCATAACCATCCGAGTGGGAACCTTACTCCAAGCCAAGCCGATCTGAAAATGACAGAAAAATTAAAGGAGGCTGCAAAATTGATGGACATTACTTTGTTAGATCATTTGATTCTTACCACTGATAGTTATCAATCTTTTGCCGATGAAGGACTCTTATAAGTCCTTCATTTGATTTTTATAACTGTTTTGATGTTGCGTTTTTACTATTCAAAATAGAATTGCTATTCAAATGGAGTATTCGGATAAAATATAGTTATATACTTTTTTACAAATCTTAAACTTTACATTATTCTAAGTTATTGAAAGTCTAACTTCTATTATCTACGCCGCATCTATCCTTGTTTGAAAGTGTTGAACCTGCCATATTGCAGTCCTAAACACAGAACAATATGGAAAAATTATTCATCCCCACAGAAGAAGACTTTCGACGTTGGATTGCAGAAGCATTGGAAAGCTCCTTGCGAAAACTTCCACAAATATTAAAAACGCCCATGAATGAACCAGAAAAACTACTCAATCGCAAAGAGGTGGCAGGTATTTTTCAAATCTCTTTGGTGACACTACACCAATGGATGCATCAGGGCTTGCCTTTTCACAAACAAGGCGGAAGAGTTTACTTTCTGCGCTCAGAAGTGATGCATTATTTGAAAGATAAAAATCCCAAACAATTGCAAAATCGCATTGCTTAACTTTTCAAAACCAAATATTATGGCAGATATTAAAAGAAGAATTCTGGGCTTTAGTACCGGAAAACAAATCAAACTTTATGGCAATAGTCTTTCCATCGGCAACGACCTACAAATTGGAGAAGGTGGTGCTCCCAATCTGTTATCCTATCAGGAAACTATCATGAATAAAAATCTTTCCTCCAACAAAGAAGAAGAATTCAAATCAGAGGTTAAGAAAAAAGCTTTGGTGATCAATAGTAATAACTTTTCCAAAGAAGAAATCTTTGAACTGGCAGATTATGCCATTAGTTTGTGGATGGAACTCAAAGACAGTATCCGAAGATATGGGTTGGATAATCCCAAAATATTCAAGAAAGATAGTTGAATTACTTGAGTGTATTTAAGTTTCATTGGGCGGGTGAAAAGAAAAAGAAATTTCAAATTTATACTTTTCATTTTATTGAATCTTGTTGTAAGGTGATAGTTGCTCTTTTACAAACATCCTGATACTATCATCTTAAACTTTTGCACTAATATGTTTTAAAGATTTTATAGGGGACAAAAAAGTAGAAAATCAATTCTCTTCAAATTCAACTAGCAAAATAAATGGCGGGCATACGCCTATAAGTAAAATCGTTTCTGGCAATATCCATTGCATTTCTTCCTATCAAGAGAGATTGGTAAGCTATTGACATCGTTCGTTCGATGAGCCAGATGTACTGTTGTATGACAACAGACCTGGCTCACTCGCTGCCATAGTTGCGAGAAGACTATAAAAAGGCTCGAAACTCGCCTGTTTTTCATTTTCAATAAATTTAATTAATCACTTATGGAAGCTCATAATCCAAACCGAATCCACCGGATAAATTTTCGATTGACAGAAGCAGAACACCAAAAGATATTAGCCTCCTGGCAAAAAAGCTCCGACCATAAACTCAGCGATTATGGAAGAAAACTATTGTTGGGCAAACCCGTGACCTTTTTTATACGGGATCGATCATTGGATCTTTTCACCGCAGAAATGGCCAGACTCCGAAAAGAACTGAAAGCTCTTGGCAATAATTTCAACCAGATCGTCCGACGCATCAACGGGCTGAAAGAATTACCCAGATATGAATTTTGGTTACAGGATGCCAAGAGAAAACAGGAAATACTATTGGAAATTACCAAAGACATTCAGCAACAAATCAATAAAAATGCTTCGATATGGTATCAAAGATCATCACAGGAAAAAGCATCCGAGGAGCCTTAAACTACAATGAAAAGAAAGTTAAGGAAGCAGAGGCTTTTCCTTTGGACTGTAATGGTTATTCAAAATCGATTTTTCAACTTTCCTTTTCCGAGAAATTGTTGACACTGGAAAGGCAGGTAGCACTCAATGAACGGATAAAAACCAATTGCCTGCATATCAGTCTGAACTTTGATCCATCAGAAAAACTATCCCCACAAAAACTGGCAGAAGTAACTTCTTTTTATATGGAAGAATTGGGATTTGGAGAACAACCGTACCTCGTCTATCAACATATAGATGTCGGTCATCCACATGTCCACATTATAACCACCAATGTTCAAGAAGATGGAACTGCGATTTCTTTACACAATATTGGGAGAATCAAAAGTGAAGTCGCCAGAAAGAAAACCGAACTAGAGTTTGGATTGGTCAAAGCAGAAGATCACAAAAACAAAAAGGAAGAACAGCGTATAAAACCTGTAGTTGCCCAAAAAGTAATCTATGGCAAAGGAGAAACAAAAGCGGCTATTGCAAATGTAGTAAAGTCAGTTATGAGAGATTACCGCTTTACTTCACTGGCAGGATTCAATGCCGTACTCAAAGGATATAATGTGCAAGCTTACCGGGGAGAACCGAGAACGACTATGTTTGAGAAAGGTGGATTAGCCTATAGTGTACTGGATAGAAATGGAAAGCGTATTGGTGTTCCTGTGAAAGCAAGTGATCTTTCCGCAAGACCAACATTAAAGAATTTGGAAAAAGTATTTCAGCAGAAAAAAGATTTTACCGGACATTACTACCGAAAAATAAGGGAGGCTATTGACAAAGCAATAAGTAGCAACCTACCGAATTTAAAGGCATTAGAATCTGAATTAAAAAAGGAACAAATAGAAATGGTCATTTATCAAAATAAACAAATGGTCTACGGTATTGCTTTTACAGACCATACCTCAAAAGTGGTGGTCAATGGAAGTGAACTGGGTAGAAACTATTCCGCCAAGAGAATACAAGAACAATTAGGGATTAGAGGGTTGCTGGAAAGAAAACAAAACATGTTGGATCAAGAAAGATTATCTGCATATGCAAAGGGCATTCTGACTCAAGGCAATGCTGCAAATGCGCTATCCTATATCTATAGTAATGGTTTAAAATTGGAGGCATCCAACGGAAAATATCAAAACCTTGATTATCGGCTTTCATTTCAGGATCAAAAAGGTAATTCTTCCATTGGTTTATATGGGAAAACAAGAACCTATCTTGAAGAGCGTAACATCACGCCCGAACTATGTGCGCATCTGAATAATCATGTACAAGATAATGGAATAAAACTAATACAAGATTACATTCATGGGTTATTTGCTCAACAATTTGAAACTTTATTCGGACATATCATACAAGATAAAAAGAAATCTAAACGGCGGATTAATTGGTAAATAAGCGATTTTCAGATTTGAGAAGTATATTATTATTTCTGTTCAAGACACTGTGTTTTTGTCTGTACAAAATTGTAATATGAGGAACTATAGGATCGCAAGGTGTTTACAAGTTGGGAAGTTAAAGATTGTTAAAAAGAAATAAGCAAGGAGATTTCCTGGATTAAGTATGAAATTAAAGGAAAATTTTCCAAATAATATCTAAAAATATATATGTTAATTTTATTGTAAAATATATTAATATTGACCCTTATTTGACTAAAAAATTAGTACCTTGTAAGATTAAAACATTGATGAGTTTGTTATATGATTTTATTGTAAAAGACTTATATGAAAGACCTATTTAATAACTTAATTAGTCCGACTTCCAATATAGCGAATATCACTTACATTTTTTGCCACGAGTTAAAAGTTACAATTACAAAAACGACTCTTCAAAAAGAGTTGGAGGTGGGCTTGCAGAACCAACGTGTCCTGAAAACACTGTTGCGTGCACCTGCCGTGATGCAGGTGGAAATGTAAATATAGCGTTTGATGTGAATGCTTCTAGTGCAGTACAAGCGGCCGCAATTGCGAATAAGTATTGTGAAGGACAGGGAGTTGGCGGTTCGGGGGGGTATACCTGCAATAGCGATTGGAGTTGTTAAATTTTACCGCTTAATATAGTTTCGCTATAAGTAATAAATTTAAACAAATATTTTATG
The DNA here is from genome assembly GCF_004337365.2 of Rhizosphaericola mali. GTDB lineage: Bacteria > Bacteroidota > Bacteroidia > Chitinophagales > Chitinophagaceae > Rhizosphaericola > Rhizosphaericola mali. Next base: position 1,165,085 of record NZ_CP044016.1, read on the forward strand.
ATTATGGTAAGGAAAAATCTGCTAATTACTTCAATAATTTTGTTGTCTCTATCATTATATGGATTCAATCGTATAAATTATAATGTTAATATCAAGTTTAATAGTTCTATAAGGACTAATAAAGAGCTAAAAGATTCTACTAAGCAATTTAAAAATATTAGAGATTTCATTGTAAGTCAAAATTTTAATGGGGTCGTAGTATTTAGAGGCAAGGTTTTATCTCCAAATGATTCATTACTTTATATTGACCTAAAAGCATCTGGTATCAACCCCTCTTCAGTTGATTTTCTGAGGAAAGTACCTTCTGATTCTTTACTTAAATATGGGCTTGAAGCAAAAAAAGGATTATTGATCATTAATTAATTTAATGTCACATTTCTTACTTGAGTTAAGAATTATTATTAAGAAACTAAGTAAGTTAAAGTTTAATTTGTATTAGGGTAAAATAAATAAACTAAAAGTGATTAAAAATCTATCTAATTTTACCTATAATTGTCTAATATTACAAGCAAAAGTTAAAATAAAGTATCAAACTAAAACTTTGATACTTTATTTTAATAAAGTTTTATTAAAATTATAATTATTTTATATTTTAACATTTGCAACTAGTTGCGTTGATACTTAGATCTTTCAAAATGAAATATTACATAATTTCAAACCTCCACTATTTGAGATTTAATGTTAAATGATGGGTTAAAAAATATCATGTTAGGCAGATAATCTATAAAATAGTTCTAGAATCAATTTAAAATGTATTTTTACTATGGAGGGTATAAACTTCATCAAACGAAAATTGAAGAAAAACTGTTTTTTGTTTTCTGTACCAGTTTATTTATTATATGAGATGTATGTTGTCAAATAAAATTACACTAAATTTTAAGGAGTTTTTTTAGTTTTAAAAGTTAGGAAATAAATTTAGTTTTTGCTGTTGAAAAAAATATCGTGGGCTTATAGATCTTTTTTTAATGAGGTTTTGTTGTTTTAAAATGAGTTAGTCTCTGCAATAATAAACGTCGGAGGGTGTAAGGCTATTCAAAGATTCGTGATAGTGTTGGTAGTTATAGAGTTGTACAAAACAACCAATAGCATATTCCAAATTCTGGGGCTGAAATAATTTTCCAATTTCACTCTATTTTTGATATATCTCCCATAGCATTCTATTTTACCTTTGGGTTGAGGGGCTTCCTACAAAAACAAGTAGATGCTTCATTTTTACCGTATATTTCATTTTGCAGAAATTATCAAAGTACAGTAATATAAGATTGCACTTTTTTTACAAATTTTAGTTTCTATTTCAGAAATCCTTGATTTAAAGTCTTTTTGGAAGATATCGAAAAAATATAAAGGTTGGAAGGTTTTGTTAATTTGAATTTATATAAACAGATTGTAGAGATTAGAATGAAACTTGATTAATAAATGAAAAGGCGAAAATTGCAATTATAGTCCAAATACTGTTTTTTAGAGTAGATACTATGAAAAAGATCATATAATCTTATGCAAGTTTTCATATATAGTTCAAATAATTCTTTGGCCTAGTCTTCTCTTACCCATTTTTAATAGAAATAATAAAAAATCTACAAAAAAATGGAGGGGAGATTTTGAATCAAATTATCTTAACATAATAGCTATCCCCGTATAATTGCTTTAACCTAAAAGGATAAGTAGTAAATAAATAGTTCATATACAGATTATTTCTTTCTGTATATGTGAAAATATCTGGAAAGATGAAATTTTCTTTTTATAAACAACTGAATACCATGGATTGTGGTCCCACCTGTTTGAAAATGGTGGCAAAATATTATGGAAAAAGCATTCCTATCGATTTTCTCCGACGGCAAATGGGCTTCAATAAAACAGGGGTTACTTTGTTGGGAATAAGTACAACAGCTGAGTATTTTGGGTTTCGTACAAGAGGGGTTCAATTAACAGAATCACAAATAAGTGAGATTCCGTTGCCAGCAATATTGCACTGGGACCAAAACCATTTTGTTGTTCTAATATCAAATAAAAGGAATAGTGTAAGAATTGCCAACCCTGCTGCTAGGATCATGGATTATTCAAAGGATGATTTTTTATCGCATTGGTTAAGTAGTAAAACAAATGATGGCAGCAAGGCAGGTATAGCCCTTTTGCTGGAACCTACCCCTAAATTCAACGAACAGGAGGATAAAAAAGAACAAAAACTCAGTTGGAAATTAATAGTTCGATATCTATATAACAGCAAAGGAAAAATCGGACAGGTATGTGTTGCGCTTTTAGTCTCTTCCTTATTACAACTCGTCTTTCCTTTCTTAACCCAAAGCATTGTTGACACCGGAATAAATACGCAGAATCTCCAGTATGTAGTAATTGTATTGATGGCTCAGTTAATGCTAACTTTCAGTCAGACAGTCATCGACTTTATACGTAGCAGGATATTACTTCGACTTTCTAACCTACTCAACATACAAATACTATCCGATTTTTGGATCAAATTGGGACGTCTACCTTTGTCTTATTATGATACACACCATACGGGTGATACGCTTCAGCGCATTGGTGATCACAGAACCATACAAAGCTTCCTAACTGGAACTGCCTTGAGTACAGTCTTCTCAACAGTTAACTTTGTTGTCTATTCTATCGTTTTACTTATGTATAGTGTGGAGTTGTTTTTTGTTTTTTTAATAGGCAGTATTGTCTATTTTTCATGGGTACAACTGTTTTTACGAATCAGAAGAAAAATTAACTATCAAACATTTCATATCTCATCTAAGGAAAACAATGCGACCCTTCAAATGATACAAGGGATGCAGGAAATTCGTCTCAATAATGCAGAAAGACAAAAACGTTGGGAATGGGAGAATATACAGGCTACTATATTCAGACTTGGTTTTAAAAGCCTCAATTATAGTCAGTGGCAATCGGCTGGAGCTACATTGATCAATCAGGTACAAAACATTGCGATTAGTTTTATTGTAGCAAAGCTCGTCATTGATGGTAAATTGACACTGGGAACTATGTTAGCCGTCCAATACATCATTGGACAAATGAGTGGACCTATTTCTCAATGGGTTGGTTTTGTGCAATCAGCTCAGGATGCAAAAATAAGTATGGAGCGTCTTAATGAAGTACATAGTCTTTCTGATGAAGAATCTCCAGAACGAAGCTATACTTCTATGCTTCCAACTGACAAGAGTATATCTATTGAAAAATTAAGTTTTTCTTATCCTGGTGCGGGAAATGAAAATGTATTGGAACAAATTAACCTATATATCCCCTCTGGTAAAACGACTGCAATAGTTGGCATCAGTGGTAGTGGTAAAACAAGTCTACTTAAATTGCTTCTTAAGATCTACGAGCAATATAACGGTGATATTTTTATAGGAGGTAATCACTCATTAAGCCAAGAAGGTAATTTTGATAAACAAGATGAAAGTAATGGATTAAGATTCGACCATATTAATCATTCTTATTGGAGAAGTATATGTGGTACCGTCATGCAAGATGGTTATATATTTAACGATACAATAGCCCGCAATATTTCTGTCGGACAGGAAAATATAGACATGGAAAGGCTTACTTATAGTTGTAGAACGGCTAATATTTATTCTTTTATAGAATCTCTTCCGAACGGATTTTATACAAAACTGGGAAGTGAGGGTACAGGGCTCAGTCAGGGACAGAAACAACGCCTGTTAATTGCTAGAGCCATTTATAAAGATCCACAATATTTGTTTTTTGACGAAGCAACAAATTCTTTAGATGCAAACAATGAAAAAGAAATTGTAGAGAACCTGGAACGTTTTTTTAAAGGACGTACGGTCGTTATTGTTGCACACAGATTAAGCACTGTTAAAAATGCGGACAAGATTGTCGTGCTACATAAAGGTCATATTGTGGAAGAGGGGACACATGATTATCTTATTTCAATCAAAGGTTATTATTACGAGTTAGTCAAAAATCAATTGGAATTAGGTAACTAAACAACAACTTCAACTGGAAAAATGCCAAACAAGGATATTGACAATATAGAAACAAGATTAGACGATATAGCAAGCGGACGATGTAATTCTGAAATAGAAATAAATCAAAAAGAATCTATTGTCATTAGATCCGAAGAAGCACAAGAAATAATCGATCATAAAAGTGGCCCTTTAGAAAGATGGGCGCTATGGATATTTTTATGTATATTATTACTTTTACTAACAACTTCTGGGTTTATTCTCTATCCTGATATCCTTCAAGTAAGAACTACACTCACCTCATTGGATGGCCCTAAAGAAATCGTACCAAATCAGTCAGGAAGAATTACTCAACTCTTTGTAACAAATGGGCAAACAATAAGAAAAGGAGCAACATTAGCTTACATAGAAAGTGTTGCAGATATCGATCAAATGTTGTCCCTATTTAAACGGGTAGAAAAAGCTAATCAATTACTAACAGATAATAAGCTCGGAGATATTTCTTCATTATTTCTACAGCCCTATGATCAATTAGGTGAAGATCAAAGCGCTTATCAAACCTTTATGACTGCCTTACAACAATTCAATGACTATTACGTCAACGGCTTTTATGATAGAAAAAAAACAATGTTAGAACAAGATCTGGGTGCATTAAAGAAAATGAATAATGCGCTTGGACAACAACGTCAAATTGAAGAACAGGATAATGAGCTTGCGCAGGAGAATTATAAAATGAACAAAAAACTCTTTGATGCTAAAATTATATCTGCTGAAGAATATCGACAAGATCAAAGTCAATTGCTAAGTAAGCAAATGGCACTACCACAAACGAATTCTAGCATATTTTCTAATCAAAATGAACAACGTGAAAAACTAAAAGATCTCGAACAGCTGGATCATGATGTAATACAACAGCGTATAACAATGGAGCAAGCACTACAAACACTAAAAAGTGCGTTAGATACCTGGATAAAGCAATATGTACTTATTGCTCCAGTGGATGGTACTGTATATTTTTCAAAACCCATACAAAAAAATCAATACCTACAATCAGGTAAAACAATCGGTTATATAGCTACTGATAACAATAAACTCTTTACAGAATTATATTTACCTCAAAATAATTTAGGAAAGGCCGATACTGGTATGGAAGTACAGTTGCGCTTTGATGCATATCCATATCAAGAAAAGGGAATAGTAAAAGGCAAGCTTATATATATATCGAGAGTAGTATCGGATAGTGGCTACCTCGGAATTGTAAGACTCAATAATGGCTTACTTACAAGTCAACATCAAATCCTTCCATACAAGGACGGACTTAAGGCGGATGCATTAATTATAACAAAGAATATGAGCTTATTGAACAGACTATATTATAATATTACAAAAGCAACGAGTCTCAATAAATGATTTTTTTAATAATATAAAAGGATACGAATAAAGATTTGGATCATGCTTAGAACACAAAATTATATAGGATGGAGCTGTATTATAATTTTTTTCTTGTGTCTTTCATTACAAGGAAAGGCTCAAAAAACATGGACGTTAGACGATTGTATCGACTATGCTTACGAACATAATATATACATTAATTCTGCTAAAATGCAGGTGTTGACGATGGAAAACACCTATAAGCAATCACGTAATAATCGATTTCCAACACTTAGCTATTCTTCATCACTCGCCTCACAATTTGGTCGTTCAATTGATCCTACTACAAATTCTTATACGAATACTCATATTACCTATAACAGTATGGGATTCTCATCTGGTATAACACTCTTTAACTGGTTCTCGGTTAAAAATACGATTAAGTGTAATAGTAAAAATGTGGAGGTAGCAAATCTGGAGACTGAAAGACTCAAAAATGATTTGAAGCTTAATATTGCAGCAGCCTATTTACAAGTTTTACTTGCAGAAAAACAATTAGAAATCTCCCAACAGCAGATTGACCTTACATTACAGCAACTTGACATAACAAGTAAACAGGTAGAATATGGGAAAAAACCCAAAAGTGACCGCCTACAAATCGTCGGAGAACTATCATCGGATAGTACTACTTATTTTAATCAATTATCAGCAATACAACAAGCCAAATTACAAGTCATGCTTTTATTGAATATAGATCCTCAAGATGGCTTTGAAATAAATAAAGCAGATACCGTTGTAGAAAATCAACTGCCTATATTAGAAGAACCTGAATATATATATGAAATCGCTAAAATAAAACAACCCCTTCAAAAAGAAGATAAACTAAAATTAGAAGCATTGGGTTATCAAAAGGCTATATCAAAGGCTAGTTTTTACCCTACACTATCAGCTAATGCTACGATATCTTCTAATTACTCAAATGCATATACAAATAGTTATGGAAACCCCTATAGTTATTTTAACCAGCTATTCAATATTAACTTATATCAATATGTCGGTCTTTCATTGAGCATCCCAATTTTTAATAATAAGACGGCCTATTACAATTATAAAAATATCTGTGTACAAATAAAAACACAACAACTTCAAAACGAAGGAGACAATCAACAACTCAAACAAGATATTTATAATGCATATAATACGGCACACACAAATTTATCCGTTTATATGTCAACTAAGAGGACGCTGAATGCAACACAAGAAGGTTATATGATGTCACAAAAAAGATTTGAGATAGGCAAGTCGACTTTATCAGATTATTTAACTGCACTAAATACTTTATATCAAGCAAAAACAAATTATATTAACGCCTATTATAACTATATCTTTTCGTTCAAAATATTGGCGTTTTATAAAGTTTAAGGATACCTGTATTTTGTGTATTAATGATCAAATTAATATACTTATCTTCGATAATATAAAAATAGGTTAGCATTTCGGTTAGCAAATAAATATTTTAATATTTAAGAAAGTTTTATTCACGGCATTAGTTATTATAGTATGACTCCCAGCGGGATCACTTGTATACAAATTAAGCATTGATAATCAACAGATTACAATGCTTATTTTTTTATACTTACACTTATACTTACAGTTTTTAAAATATTGTTGATTGAAATCTATTATAACTACTTAAGATAGAAAACCCGATTCAACTAACCTCTTATCCGCCAATTTTTCAAAAGTTGATATTGTAATGTAAGTATAATTATTTTTTCCAGTAATGATAGATGTATTAGAAAACTATAGATAAGCAAGAGTGATTATAAATTAAAAAAAATAGTAGATCAATTGTTAGTGATTATCGGATGGAACGCCTAATTGTTGCGCAAATATTATTGATTAATATTTAGTTAGTTAAAATGTTATTCGAATATTCTATTCTTAAATAACTCTTTCATCTGATTAAAATTTTGCTTCGGTTTTTTACAAATGTAAATGGTTTGTACCACCCAGCCTTCGCTACTTGCGTAATCGCTGTAAATATTTCTTACAGGAATGACTTGGTCAAAAAAGGGATTAAAAAACTCATCTCCCGCATCATTGTAGCAAAAAGCGATAACCGTTTCAGGGCGCGAGTTTAATGATACAGAACATGAAAACAATCAGCTTGGTCTGTTTATTCATTTTGATGTTATAATTTTAAATTCAAACTTACTTAAATTCATTATTAATACTTGTAAAATAATTACGATAGAAAAATTTAAGAAACTAGAAGATGCAAAATAGTTTCCATTTCTTCATTTTGATATTTTTTTATGAACTAATGCAGTAATACTCTCTGTCTAGAATTTATAAAATGAGTCTTTATGTTTATTGATAAATTCCTTTTTGCGTTTGATATTTTATAGTGTGTACTAAAAAAGAAAAGGAATCGCATTTTATATAAAAAACCTGATATACTCACATATTTAAAATCGGCTTTAGACTTAAAAAAAAAGAAAAGGTTTAATTGTAATATGTAGCTTATTTTACTTTAGATTAGAATATTTTTTATTTAAAAAAAATAAATAAAAAGTGTTTTTTTTTATTTAAAATATAGTGTAATTTGGTCAAGGCATTTACTACTTTAGACTCTACTTTTAAGAAACTTGTTATGAAATTATTATGGCTACTAATACTTATTTGCACTATAAGTAATGCTCAAACGAATAGCGATTACAAAAAAATATTACACTTTCCTACTAAAGGCATTTATCAAAAGAAAAATGAGCTTGAAAAATTATCAAATAATTCTATTTTGATAAAATACTATGATAGAGACTCCACTGTATTTGGCTATCTAAGTGCTCAAAATGGAAATGGAATTTATCAACTTTCTCCTGAAGGAACAAAAAAAGAATTTATTGATTTATTATTCAAACAAATTTCAAATTATAGTTATGATATTAAGAATCCCAATATTGTATGTACGTTGAATAAATTGTCAATATCCTCCGATTCTTCATCATCAAATATATTCCTACATCTGAAATCTGATCTATACTATAAAATAGAAATGAATTATCGTTTAGGAATGTCAATCGATACAGTATTTTTAGCAGAGGGAACAGACTCTGTAGCTTGTTTGCAAGCTATAGTTAATTCTATAGATTATTTATGTCAGAAAGCCAATACTATAAAAACTCCGTTTGTACAAAATATACCGAATTTATCTAAGAATATACAGGTTAATGATGGGACGTTTTCAATATCTGCTATTGATAGTATTTCCATAATACATTCAACTATCTTAGATGACATTTCATCTCAAATATCGAAGGGGATTTTTATGAATTTCCAGGAATTTTTATCAAATGCACCATCTATTACAAATAGCTTTTGGTTATCTCCAGATACAACATCTACAAATGGAAATGTTGCTCTTTATGTGATGAAAGGAGACAGTTCGATCTCCAAAGTTAATAGCGCATGGGGACTTAGCTTAGGGGGAAATGAGATTTATATGTTTAATCATGCAACTCAATTAATTCCTATTGAGAAAACAAGTAATGGTATTGTTCTTTCTCGATATGTGGATTTTAAAGTACGTAAAAATCAGGCAATTTATTGGAGAGCTACAATTGGCAGAGGCTGGCCTCAAGACGCCAATCCCTATGAAAGAAAAAGATCTATTTCTATTTCGAGTATGAATGGGAAATTGTTACCTAGTACATCTCATCCAATTGCAACTAAAATAGACATTGCCACAGGGTTGCTTAGCTTTTAAAAGTTCACAACTAAATTTATAAAGAATGAAATTTAACTTTATCTCTTTTTCAATAGCAATGCTCTGTATTACAACTGGAGCCAGAGCCCAAAACCTTCCCAGTAATACTTGTGGAATAATATACAGTTACGATCTTTCAGGCAATAGAATTGGAAGACAATATGTCTGTAATAATTCGTCCATGATGGATACTAAACAACAAAATTTAACATTTAATACAATTTTACCGTCTAACACGAAACTATACCCGAATCCCACTACGGGGCAATTCAGTATATCTTTTACTAAAGCTTTAGATAATGCAGAAATTACGGTAACTGACATGTTAGGAAAAACAATTATACATACCTACAAAAGTGGAACATACATAAGTATGGATTTATCTAATGTTACAAGTGGTATGTATCTTGTAAATATTCAGGATAAAGATAACCCAATTCATTTAAAAGTGATTAAAGCTAAATAATTCACATTATAACAGGTTCAAATACAAAATATTCATATCCCACCTTAAATCTTATACATTGCCATTTTGTAACTTTTGCCGAAATAATTGGATAATGACATTATCCATAATTCTAATTTGTAGTAATACTGCATACGCACAAACTATTGACTTAAGTAAACCTGTAGGAAGTAGTTCTTCTCAAGGGTCTGTTGGACCTATGGCAGAAAGCCAATATACGATACCTCTAAAATTGCTGAAAGGAAACGGCACGTTCACTCCAAATATAACTATAGACTATAATAATCATCGAGGAGATGGATTGGCTGGCTGGGGTTGGAGTATCTCTTGTCTTTCGTCAATTACTAGGAGCGGTAAGACTAATTATTACAATGGACTTAGTTCTCCCATCAGCTATACAAATACAAATGACGCTTTTGTTCTTGACGGACAACATATGTTTGTTACATCAGGTTCAAACGGTGCCGATGGTTCAACTTATGGTTTAGAAAATGAGCAATTCGCTAAGATACAAAGCACAGGAGGTTCTGAAACTATGGGACCAACGTATTTTACAGTTACACAAAAAGATGGAACTGTATTCGAATATGGTAATGGTAATGGCTTTAGATTCTTGACTGATGCGGGCACTTCTACAATGATCTGGCTTTTAGATAAAGTAACAGATATTAATGGAAATTATATTAGTTATTCCTATTCCATTGATCAAGCTAATAGAAATTATCAATTAACAGAAATTGATTATGGAGGTAATATTACTAAAGGTACATCTCATTATAGTAAAATATTATTCACATACTCCTCTAAAGAAGGATGGCAAACAAATATTCAATATTATGGTGGAGCGTCAATAAAAAATCCATATAATTTAAGTCAAATAGCCATTAAAAATGCAAGTAATCAAGTAGTCAAAACATATGGCTTTTCGTATAGAGAACTTCGTGAACAGTATTTCTTAACTTCTGTTACTGAAACTGGAAGTGGTGGAATTGCAATAAATCCTTTAATTTTTACTTATGGATCTGATACTACAGATTCAAATGTGATGGTCTCTGCAAATTACACAACTGCGTTTCATCCTAACAACGTTTATGCTGGGGATTATGATGGGGATGGTTTTCAGGATTTAATGAATGTTAACTACAGTTATGATAATAATGGCATTAGACATGATTTATCATATGATGTATTTAATAATTTTACCTCTTACGGGTCCACTCCCGCTATGGGAATCATAGGTTCCTCTAACTTACCGACTAATATCATTCCACAAATTAATGCATCTAATAATGGTTATACAAATTATCTCTCAAATGATTATGACGGGGATGGTAAGCAAGATATTGTAATGATTAATAACACAGCGTCAGGCAGTGATTTAGTTTACAATGGTATTAAAATTAATTTTTCAAGAACCTTATCTGTGTATTCACAATTAACACATGATTCAACAATAATTTCTTCCGTTCCGAGTTCAGGAGGATATGGTAGTTTTAAATATACTTATAGAAATGGAACCAGATTTGGCCATAATTTTATAGCTGGGGATTTTGATGGAGATGGTTACCAGGATTATATTCTAATTTTGGGGGTAAATTCGAGTAATGAGTTTAAAGGTTTTTTTAGCAATCCTAGAAGTGGAGTAATCAATGCTGAGATTGCAACTTTTGGAGTTAGTGGTACAACTACAGATCCCTTTTATGCTAATTCTATAGCGAGTGCGTCTGAGCTAATCCCAATTGATTTTGATGGAGATGGAAAACAAGAATTATTCGTTGTTACGCCCACTCAAAGCTATATACTTTCCATTTATCCGATCTCTGCTACTTCTGGCTATAGTTATGCTGCAAAAATTCTATATACTACTACTTCAATTACGGCCCCTTCAGTGACTCCATCAAGTAGTTCTAATTATTTTGTTGGTAATACTATCTTTCCTGGTGATTTTAATGGAGATGGAAAGATGGATATATTATCTCGAGCTGGTTATTCTGATCCCTCCTCAACATGGAATATTTATACGAGCACCGGGGCTTCTTTTATTGCAACACCTTTCATTTGGACAAATCGCCCATATTTACCTCAAGATGGTGCAGGTAGCGCGCATCATATCGTAGTAGGAGATATAAATGGGGACGGTAGAGATGACGTTTGGCAAGCGATGGATTTATCAAGTAGTTCGTCTCAAAACAATGCATATTTCAGTAATGGTCAATATTTTGTTAGAGAAACATATCCAACTTCTGGGAGTGTTAATGGTTCTACAAATTTATCAGATATTATTGGAGATTTTAATGGAGATGGAAAGCCTGATATTCTCGCATTAAATACTAGTACAAGTGTTGAAAGATTTATTTTTCCACGTCCATTAAGAGATGAGAGAAATCTAATAAGCGCTATCGACGGTATCGGAAAACAATTTAATTACAATTACGCTTTAGCCAGTTCTCAATCGGAAACTTTTGCGGGTCTTGTTTATAGTAAAAGTTTACCTTTTTTATATGGAAGAACAACATCATTTAGTCCCAACAATCCACTTTTGGGCATATCAGGAAATCCGTATTTAGTCCCTACAATGAATAATTACTTGGTTAGTTACACAACACAATCAAATGGACTTACAGGAAGTAATAATTTAAATACGACAGTATATCAATACCAAGATGCTATTATATCACAGTCTAGGGGATTTTTAGGTTTTCGATCTGTAACAGCAACTGATCAAACATCTGGTATTCAACAAATAACTATGAATTCAATTAATAACGATTTATTAATTCTTCATCCAATTCATGTATCTTCAGTATTAAACAATGATACTTTGTATGATACGAAGATTACAGATACATTACAATTAGTAACAAATAATTTTGGAGATAAACGTTATAATTATAAAATACTTAAAAATATTTCTTATAATGGTCTGACTGGTGCAGCGTCTGAAACAGATAATAGCTATGATAATTATGGAAATATAACACATAACACTCTTGTTACAGGAAGTATCTCATTAGGAACAATTTCACCTGTTGAAATATTGGACAAATCTTTTGGTTTTGGTATTCATAATACTCCAGTGCCAGCAAAACCAGATATTGTTACTATTACCAATAATCGAATTGGTCAAAGTGTATTTAATAAAACATCTACATTTGGTTATGATGCCTTAGGTAATACTATATCAAGAGTTGATTTTCCAAGTTCATCCAATACAGTCACAACAAGCACTACTTATGATGGATTTGGCAATATTATTCAAACGGATATATCTGGAACTGGAGCGTCGACCAGAACAACAAAATATTCTTATGATAATACTGGATGCTTTTTAACAACACGTATTATAGCTGGAAATGGTGTAAATAAAACAGAACAATTTTCATATGATCCGACATTTGGGAAAGTAGCACAATACACTTCTTCTGATGGACGAATCACCAAATATACGTATGATGGATTTGCCAACCTTGTAACAATCGTTGTTCCCGATGGCTATACCATTTCTAGAACGCTTGGATGGGAATCGTCCACAGGACGCTACTCATTGAATGTTACAAGACCGGGAGGAGGAAGCAACGTGAAAAGCTTTTATGATATATTAGGAAGAGATGTTCAGCAACAAATAACCGGATTTAATAATGCATCATTGATATCTGCGACAACTTACGATAGTTATGGTCGAACTTCAGCAACTGTCGCAGCTCATTATAGCAATGAGACGGCAGTAACAACATCCTATATATATGATGCTTACAGCCGACCAACAAATATTAATAATGGGAGTAAATCTTTCGCATTTGGTTACTCTTCTAATAATGGAAATTATCAAGTTACAAGAACCAAAGGGTCTGGGCAAGCATCCTCTCAAACTACAGATGCCACAGGAAAAGTGGTATCCGCCACAGATAATGGTGGTACCATAAATTATACATACAACAGTCAAGGTAAACTTTTGCAAACAAATGTTAATGGCTCTATCTCCTCCTCATTTTCATATGATCCTTACGGAAATCGAACAAGTAGTAATGAGAGAAATGCGGGTAATTATACTTACACTTATGACGGTTTTGGAGAAATTTTGACCCAAAAAGATCCATTAGGTCATACTACAACATTAACCTATGATGATTTTGGTCGCTTATCTACACGAGTAGGAAATGAGGGAACTAGTTCTTATACATATTGGTCGGATCCCACCACTGGATTTGCGAATGATAATATAGTTAGTATAAATGGTTTTGGTGGTGACGCCAAAGAATATACCTATGATATTAATAGACGTTTGAGTTCTGAAAAGGTTACAGTTGATGGAGCATCTTATACAACCTCATATTCATATGATATGTATGGAAATACAGTACAGGTCACTTATCCCACAGGAACGACAATATCGAGAACATTTGATAATAACGGTATTGTTACTCAGATTAGTAAAGGTGCAGGAAGTGGTGCGACTATCCTTTTTACGGCAACGGCTATGAATAGCCTAGGGAAATATACAGCATATTCTTTAGGGAATGGAAAAAGTTCTGCAGAAACATACAATCTTGCCACGGGTACACCAACACAATATGTAACAAATGGTATACAAAATTTAAACTTTACATTTGATGTTCAGACAGGTAATCTGACTGAACGTAAAGATGCTATTGCTAATTTAGATGAGACTTTTACTTATGATAACCTCGACAGACTTACAGGGGTTAAATTAAACAATATTCAACAGCAGACTCTTACATATGATGGTCAAAGTGGTTCCACTTTGGGAAATATTGCATCTAAAACAGATGCTGGAAATTATACCTACCAAACAGACAAAGTCAATGCAGTGGCTTATATTACCAATCCTTCCGGAGCTACGGCTCCTCCAGCAGTAATCCCTACCACAGAACAAACAATCACATATACTGCATTTCAGAAGACCGCCACGGTCTCTGATAATGGTTATTTAGAAACGTATACTTATGGATCAGATTTTCAAAGAATAAAAAGTGTTTTAACTCAAAACGGTAGCATATTAGAAACTAAATATTATTTGGGAGAATATGAAAAGCAGATCAAAGGAGGAGTTACCAATGATATCATCTATGTATCCAATGGCAATGGAATATTCGCCACTCTCGTGGGCTCGGCCATTTATTATACTTACAAGGATTATCTAGGTAGTCTTTTAACCGTAACTGATGGTTCTGGTAATGTGATTGCTTCCCAAAATTTCGATGCTTGGGGAAGAAAGCGTAATCCTGCAGATGGCTCATACGCGAATATTCCATCCACTAATCCCGTCTGGTTGTATAGAGGTTACAATGGACACGAACACTTAGATGAACTTGGATTAGTCAATATGAACGGACGAATGTATGATCCTGTACAAGGCAGAATGATGAGCCCAGACATCGAGATCACTTACCCTGAATATACCCAGTCATACAATGGTTACTCATATGCTTTAGACAATCCACTTATTATGATAGACCCCACCGGATACAGTTTCTGGAGTTTTTTAGGAAAAGCTGGAAAAACTATATTAACAGGGGCTGAAGATTTAGGTGCGATGATAGGAACAGGAATTGTCGGATATGTTGGAGCCTCTTTGGAATCTGGAGGTCACTGGAATGTATCGGGATGGAATCATGATTGGTGGAAAGGGGCATTAACAAGCGATCTCATTGCTGGTGCAATAGCTGTGGATGTAATGTCATTCGGTGGCGGCTCAACTATTTTAGGTGCAGAAATACCAACGTTAACTTCTGTTTTTGGCACTACTGCTGCGGGAACAGTAACTGCAGGAGCAAGTATAGCTTCAGGGGCGGCAACAGGGGTATTGGTTGGTTCTGCCTCCTCTTTTGTTGCAGATGGTTTTAAATTTAATTGGAATGATCAGTTTGTAGCTACAACAACAGGCGCAATAACAGGAGCTTTTGGGTCGAATGGAATGTCTAAGTTTTTGTCAGCAAATATTTCAAATACAATTTTTGGTGCACCTGGACTTTTAAAGTCATTGGCATCAAATACTATAGGCGGATTGTTGGCATCCACCACTGAGATGTTTGAAACTGGAGAAAGCTGGAATAGTGCATTTTCATTTAATTCAATAACAAATTCATTAGAGCAATCAACTGTTTCAAATTTTGCCCACAATGGTATAGGCGGTTTGCTTGGGGATGAAGATAATCCCAATACTTTTATTCACAATAATTCCATAATTAATTTATTATCAAATTATTTTAGTTCAGCTACTAGTTATTCAATTGGAAACATAATGGCTAAACTTCCTTTTCTAAACGGCTTTGGAAATATAAATGCCTCAATTAATGGAATGTTCTCTGGAACTTCTTCTGGATGGTTGATGGACATGTTTGATCCGATGCAATAAACATGAATTTTATGAACATGAGATTAGATCAATATAAATATATGTTTTTAATCTATCTTTTTATAGGTTGTAAATACGAGAAGATAATCCAAAAATGGCCCGATGACTTGCCATATAGTATTAGTGAAAGAGACAAGGTTGGAAAAGAAAGAAAATTTGCAAAACATTTTATACCAGAATATATCCAATTTCCAGTAGCGAAAGGTACAATCTATTTGAAAAAAATGATAAAGTTAAATGGATTAATTTGGATTCAACCCAATTACTATAGGCTTGGACGAGGATCTAGCCATCCAAAAGTTCAGATTGTATTTAAAGATTGGAAAGATATTACCCCTGATAATATTAGGCAATATTTGGTAATTAAACAGCCAAAAGAGGTGGATTCTGTTATAATGGCTATTCCATTACCAGACAGCCTCGGCGATTCAACCTGTTTTGTGAAAGATTCAGCTACTAATTCTTTTTGGAGGCTGCTAATTTCTAAAGGAAATATAAAAATATATGACAATTCAGCTTATGGGGTAGGGTATTTGTCGTCCTCTATAGTAAGGATTAATTTTGATGGGGATTCCACTATTCTTATTAAAAGTGTCTTTAATAAACAAAATCTTAAAAAGAAAATGGAAGAATTTATTACTAAAAGATATAATGAAAAAATAGACATGCATTTTAATACTATTACAGACATACTTTTTTACATTATCAATAGAGAGAACACTTAAATTCAAGTCTACCATTTTTCTCCAATTTTGGCTATATACTGAACTTTTTAAACAATATCTTTCCATGTACGGCAGATGGATGGTATCTAGATAAATATGATAACTATCTGTTGTCCATTTATAAATTCCCTCCTTTATAACTTTTTGAGCAATATATAATAATTTTTTCCCACTTGAAGGGTAAATTTTAAATATTATGCGATTCATAAATCGTCTGGAATTACTTTAAGAGGAATCAAAAATGTCTTAGATTGTCTGACAACCAGAAAGTTTACTTTCAATTACATTATCCCCAATTGCCCCAATGGGTTTTCCGATTGGACGAATTACCGTAGCTCAACAATGTCTGGGCCAATCTTCAAAGGAGGTAAAGTTTATTTGAAGAACAATGTCAATATTGAAGGAGATATGTGGCTACATCTAATATATAAAAGGCTGGGCAGATATATGATATTCCCTATGAGACTTCAACTTATAACCCATCCCTGGAATTATATTACAGCAAAGAACATTGATAGTTTTTTCCATGATTTTGGAATTTCTGATATTGATTCTGTTCGATTAGTGGATTATAGCAATACAGATCATAATAATAGATTAGCGGTGTTTGCTAAGAACGAATCTAAATTTTCAGATGATGAACTAAATGAATTTTTAGAAATTTTGGGAGGCGATTATGCTCAAATAGGTGATGAGTCAAAAAGAGCTACACTTGATATTAATAGTTTGAATGAAACCTTGCTAAAAATACTTGAGCGAAGAACATTTATAAGCTCCTATAAGGAAGATAAAAAGAAATTCAGAGTCTTTCATAAGATAGCTAGATCAGAAGAATAGATTTGCTGGTACTTCTTTAAAAAGTACCATGTGATAAATTCGGCCAAATGTAATATTACTTTGAATATGTGCTCTTATTTATAAATCATTCATCTTTATCTGTAAAATTGGTCTTATATAAGTTACATTATTGATTTGTTTTTTTAGCCTTCCCGCTGGAGGACAAAATGTGTACATGCCATTGTTCTGATAAATGGTTATTCCTTTTTTAGATACCGCGGCAAAGACGTCCTCAAGTGTAGCATCTTGGCAGATGGCGGCGGAGATTTTACGATCTTTGGGTAGACAACTTACACTTTCTATAGTGAAGCCGTACCACCTTTCCATTTCTAACAGAAAGGTTCTGATGGATACGTTGTTATAATGACGCACAGTCTTTGTCCAGTTAAGGGCGGTGGTTGTTTCTAAGGAACTATAGGTAAAAGAATCTCTTATTTTATTTTTTGCTTCATTTATATGATAAACTTCCATCATATTTTTACGCTGGGTCAAAGGTTTGCCTTTAGGCTCTTGCAATGTAGCGAGGGATACCTCTCCATTTAAACGAACGGCTTTTGAATAACCATACTCAGATCGTACCATAAATTCTCCGCCATAGGTTAATATTTGGCTATTATAGTTTTCCAATGCGAGCATTTTACCTCCATTATTTTCCGGGAACTTCACATATGCTTGTCCCTCCAGTCTGCAATAAATAACAGCGCTATCTTTAGGATTAATTAGATAATGTAATTTAGATCCCCCATCTAATCTAATGTACAGACCACTCGGAAGGGAGATGATCACCTGCCTTTTTGGAGGGGTACTGATTGTAACAAAACTATTTTGGGGAAAATTAAAATGAACATTGGCGCGAATCGACAGTTTTAATATGCCTGTCGGTTGCTGAGAGAATTCAAGATTGTTGAAACGAAAGACGCCTCCGAGAAATTTGTTGTCTAACCTTTTTTGAAATAAATTTTTCATTTCTATATCACAGGCAAAATATTTTTGGTCCAGGTCACGATCGGGGGCAAGAATAGAACAGTTTTTCCCAATAAATACTTCGGGCTCTTGTTGCTCATTAAAATTATAATTAGAAAATAAAACCAATAAAATAACAAACAATCCCATGCAGGCACAAGACAAAAGAACACGTATTTTTTTTCGATAGGTCTTTTTTTGTCGTATTTGTCCTACAAGGCTTTCAATGTCTATATCTGAGGTCTTCGGCAAGCCGTCATTTTCACTAAGACTTTGATTTTGCCATTTATCTAAGTGTTCCAAAATGGTATCGTCATCTTTTAGATGTCCTAACAAATCCAATTCACGCAACTCGGATGCCGTGATGGTTCTTTTTAGGAGCTTGTCAAAAAGTATTTCTTTTCTTTTTTCAATCCAAGGCATATTACAAGGAATTTACAATTTCAATAATGGTGATCAGTGATATTAGTCCCAATAACTGTTTTATTTTCATCGTAGCTCTTGACGCTTCGTTTTTTATGGTTTGTTTGGATAAATGAAGCATCGATGCAATCTCGTCATTGGAATACCCCTGTTCATATTTAAGTTTAAATATTTTCTTTTCTCCTGGAGGTAGTTGCGCGATAGCTTTTTCCAAATGCTCTTGATATTCTTTGCTTAACAAAATATCGTCCGCACCTAAATCACTTATTTTATGGTAGGCATTTAGAATAGAAACGGTATGGTCATGTTTTTGTCTGAGTCGGTATAAAGCAATCTTATGTACCATCCCCAACATCAAGGCAATCGGTGTATCTTCATGAGCGAAATGCCCGCGTTTGTCCCATAATTTTTCCAGTAATTCAGATTTGATCGCATTAGACAAATAACTATCCAAATTATCAAATCGGAGTAGATATTGGTCAATGATTGGCTTAAGGCTATGATAAATAGACCTCAATGCATTTTCATCTCCTTTCGATAATTGTCGAAACAGTCGTCTCACTCTATATTTTTCATCCTCCTCCATTTTCTCCTACGCTTGTTTGGTCAAAAAATAGTGTTTTGAAAACACTGTGTAATAAAGGCAGTTACATATAGTCAAAATAAAAATTTAAAAAAAATTAGATTTTGACTGGTACGAAGGGCCTTTTTCTGCAATATATATGTGTAAGTAGGTAATTAATCTGGAATGGAAACTGAATTTAAAGTTACAAAAAATGAACAGGTAAACGATCCTTAAAATATTATTTTATTGACCTAGATCATAGATAGGTAAAGACTTCGGTGGATATTATCGAAAAGGGTAAACTATTAAATAATAATTAAAAGTATGCAGCGCAAGCAAGTGTTTAAATATAAAAAAATGAATTATGAAAAGAGAAATTATAGTATACATTATTCGAGTATTACTACTGATCTTATTTCTGTATGCAGGTGTAGAAAAAGTATTTCGTATGGATAGTTTTTATCGGGATATGTCCAATCAGCCGATAGTCAAAAGTTTAGTTCCAATAGTGACTTACATGGTTCCACTAGGAGAAATTATTGCAGCAGGGTTACTTGTTTTTGATAGAACAAAAAAAGCGGGACTATATATCAGTTGGTTATTGATGTCGGTATTTACGGGATATGTAGCACTTGTAGTGGCAGGAAAATTTCCCAGAAAGCCTTGTAGTTGTGGGGAGCTTATTAGTAAGCTCAGTTGGACAGAACATTTATTATTTAATCTATTTTTTTGGTTGCTAGCAACCGTAGGTATTTATCTAACCATGGCCGTGGGTAAGCATAAAGACAAACCAACAGAAGGGGAAATGGTCCGGATTTCCCGAGTCTGATTTAATGGCGGATAGGTAGGCTAAAAATCGAGTCTACGATCTGATGACTGGCCGGAAGGGGTTTATCATTATTTCATTTTTAAAAAAATAAGCATATGCTTACAATCAACAAAAACAGCAAAGCCCGCAGCGTCATCATGGCAGCGGCAGCAGTTCTTGCCATCGGCGGTGCCATGGCAAAGAGCATCCATATTCGTCCTGCGGCAGCAGAGACTTATTATGCAGTACAAACAGCAAGTGGGTTCACATGGCTCACTGCATCGGAGCTTCCAGACAATGTTTCCTGTCAAGAAAACAATCCTAACACAGCATGTGAAGTTTTGTCAGATAATGGTTCAAGACCATCAGACAATACAAAGCCCTCTGGAAGCAACTATCATTATTCCGACAATGGAAGTATCTACAAATAGTAAATGCGTATATCTAAGTTAAAATAACCATAACGCACTATTTGAGATATGGATCAATGATGGAAATCAGACTTACTCCTGAGTCAAACCTGGGGTCAATAGGTGTACTACCTATTGACCCTTTTGGACTGATAACTATTAAAGTGGGATATTTATTAACATGGAATAATTTGATTACTTCTGCTTCCACGCCTAGAGCGTCGGTATAAAGATTTATGCTCGAGGGGGCTGTATAATCTCCGCTTTCTACACTATGTTTGAATTGAACATATTGTTTATCTATGGAAATGGATAAGAACTTTACTTTTTTACCTAAGTATTGCTTTTCAATTTTTTCCATGACCGGTCTTAGTCTTCGACAATTTCCACAACCGGTGAACCAAAAATCTAAGACAACAACCGTATCTCGGTAATCAGATAGTCTATGATGGACGCCATTTATATCTGGTAAGTCAAAATTATAAGCCATTTTTTCTGGCTTACAATAGTCAAGTTGTCTTTCTAGTAAAGATCTGAAAGGAGGAACTTTAATGAATGATAATGCATCTTCTATTAATGGATATAAGTTAGTGTTAACGGATTCGGTTAAGAACTTACATAGTAAGGCATATTTAAGATAGGATGGCAATATTTTTTTCAGATAACGGTATTGGTCAGTAAGATTTGTGGATGTACTATTTTTATAGTCATAGCGATATTTATTGATGATGTAATTATATATAAGTCCAAAATATTGCATGCCAGAATTTTCGTTATGTATGATTGAATTTATTTGCGCTTGGAAGCCGTCATTTTGGAAACCATCTATTTTCTTCTTACTGAAAAATAGATTAGCAATTTGATATTTTGTCCCTTCACACGAGAGGAGTGCTAGAAGTTTTAGATAATTGTAGCTGTATGGGCTCAATTTATTTCTTCTATCGTTAATAAACGCCAATTGTGCATTGCAAAGACTATCCATCGCAGTTACTTTATCATGATCCAAATTGGCAAATTTTGGAAACCGTTCTGTTTTAAATCGATTGCCCTGCGCCGTAAAATGTATATTGTAATTATATTTGGCAGATCCTACACCTTTCATTTGAATGGCGTAAGCCCTAGAATCGGTACGCTTATCTATTATCCTTATGGCATCTCCAGGCTCTGCAAGAAAATTTCCACCTATACCATCCGTTAAAACTTCCTTATTTCTGTATATAGTAATGGATATACTTACAGCAATATTGCTTTTGAATCTAAAATGATAATTATTTGAATCAGATATGTAATAGAAGTTTTCTGTAAAACTTGATTTAGTAAAAAACATTCCATATTTAGTTACCGTTAAAACTACACTATCGTTTCTGTGGATATAATATTCAGAATTGCCAGAAATTTTAATCCAGTGACGATGCTTTTTTATAGTTGGATGTGTCGCATTTAGGATTATCATAGACCAAAATATACAGGTAAGAAAGCAATATAGGATTTTCATAATTTTATCTAATGTTTTGAGTTATTTCATTTAGTTTGATTTCTTCATTTGGAATAGGCATTGCAAATCTTGGGTCTCCAGGGGGTAAACTGTAGCTTAGTCCATTGATAGTTCGTTGTAGCGTAGATTTAAAAGCGGATTGCTGATTAAGTCTTCGCAGGTCACTCCACCGGACTCCTCGAAAAACGAGTTCCTTTCTTCTTTCTGACAAGAGGACTTCCAATGCCCTATTTTGAGATAGTGAACCATAAGGCTTGAATGTTCCAGTTACATATCTTGAAAGTAGCAGGGTATTTAGAAGATCAATCCCCTGTTGTGTATTGCCTAGCCGTATATCACACTCCGATTTTATGAGGTAAAGCTCATCTGTGGCTAGTCCATTATATTGGTATCTTTTAAAGTCATAGGATCCTTTGAATGTATTAAAACCACTCGTTGTTGTAATAAAGTATATTGATTTACGTAAATCATTTTGATCGTAACTATTATATAAGGAGCCATCTATGGACGAGGAATTATAGGCAATGAAAGTGGAATTCACGAGCGTGCTGTGAAATATATCTTCTGAAAGGAAATTGGAAGCAATGGGATATCTCGTTTTTGAAAGTGTATTAAAGTCAACGAGTTGATGATTGTCTTCCAGCGCTATTGCAGCATATTTTGCTGCACTATCATAGTTAGATAAACCCAAATAAATTCTAGCTAAAGCAGCCCGAACAGATGTTTTATTAGGTCTAGTTACATATAAAGAACTTTGAGGTAAAAGTTCAAGTGCTTTTTTTAAATCGGCAATTACTTGCTGATAACATAGTTTAAGATTACTTCTTTGTACTTTACTGTTCAAATCTGGGCTTAACCGTAACGGTAGTCCAAGTGTGGTGGATGCTGTAATTGTATCGTAAGGAAGTGTAAAGTCCTGCAATAATCCGTAGTACTTCCAACTTCGATAAAACAATGCTTGTCCTTGTACTTGTCTACCCTCCTGAGATTGTTTTTCTGTTTCCCCAAATGAGTCAAAAGCCTGTAATACCGTATTGGCTACATAAATAGCATTATAAGGAGTAGTCCAGTCAGTAGACAATGGATAGGCACCATAAATGTCCGTTGCAAAAATGTAGGTGTTACGAGCAATGGGGGAAGTGGTATTATTCCACACTTTATCAGTTACATAATAATCTTCTGCGGTCAATGCACCCAAGGAAGGATCGTTTCTATTGAAAACACTTTCATTATTTAATAAATTTTGCAGATCCGTAAGGTTGTCTAAGGTAGAAAGTGCAATATTGGGTTTTTCCGACAAAAAATCATCTTGTTTATTACATGCTGTAAGGAAGCAGTAAAATATTAGAAATAAAATAGATCTATACATTAGAAATTGTTTTGTTGATTAAAAAGAGGCTTTCACACCTATGGAAGCAGAAAATGGTAAAGGCATACTGTTGGCATAAATATCAGGATCTAGATGATCTTTATTGGCGCGCCAAATAATGCCTACGTTATTTAAATATCCGTAAAACGTTAAGTCTTTAAACACCCTTTTACTTTTGGGAGATAGTGGCATGTTGTAAGTCAAGTTGATATCTTGCAATCTTATATGATCCCCTTTATCCACTAAAACCGAAGAATACTGATAAAAAGTTTCTCTATCATAATTTATAGGAGGCAATTGCATTGATGGTATGTTGGTGCGGTTTTCATCGCCTAGTTTTGTCCATCTTTTATAATAATCGACGTTACCTTGCCATTGATACAGACTATTGTAATTAATGGATTGGCGTCTGAAAAAATAATCAAACTTATATATAAGATTAAAGGAAATCGAAAATCTTCCGAAACTAAAGGTATTTCTAAATGATCCAAAAGTCTGCGGTCTTGCGGCTCCCATAAATTGTAGACTATCTACAGGGGTATTGTTGATAATGTCTGTATAATCAGAAGATAATATACCCTTGCTATACCCTTGTGGGTTTCCTTGATTGTCCAGTCCACCCCATTTATAACCATAAATAGAAAAAGCAGGCTTACCCACTAAAGGATATATGGAACCTCCAGCACCATCTCCTCCTTGTAAATACTCTTGCGAAGAGGCTGGTACATCGTATTTCGTCACCTTATCTACTGCGGTACTAAATATAAAGTTTGTAGTCCATTTAAATCGGTGGTTATTGATATTGACGGTATTAATAGAAATGTCGACCCCATGTCCTTTTGTATTGGAGTAATTACCATATACATTGGTTTGTCCACTCGAAGGTGCCATCGGAGCGAGTCCAATTATATCTGTTCCTTTTTTCATGTAGTATTCAAATGAACCAGATATAATATCGTTTTGTGTAGAAAAGTCCATTGCTAGGTTTATCATCCTAATTCTTTCCCATCTTAAATCTGGGTTGCCGGGGTTAGTAATAACACTGTAGGGCAATCTGGAATAATAAGACGCATTACCTGCGAATAGAGAGGTTGTTACAGCCGTTATATTATTGTCTACATTGGCATTGTAACCATAGGTGGCTCTAAGCTTCAAGTAATTCAACCAATTTATTTGCCAAAAATACTCCTTACTTACTATCCAGCTTCCTCCAACAGAATAGAGCGGAACAGACTTTTGATTGGATTTTACACCAAACAAATTGCTTTTATCTCTACGTGCACTTAAAGAAACTATGTACCTGTCGTTGTACGTATATGAGCCATTAAAAAAATAAGAAATATACCTATCTATATATTTACTAAATGCACTACCATTGGGAATTGCATTATAATCTCCAGATGGGCTCGTTAAGTAGTAATCCAAATAATTCACCAGAGAATAGCTACCATTTTGTTTATCATAACCATAGGTAGAATTACTTTCTCCTTCACGTACATCCTGATTGATCTCAAACCCAGATAATAGGTTGATAGAGGAAAGCTTTGTTACAATAGAATAAAGGAGTTGAGCCCTCAGCCGATGAGCATTAACGGTGGAATTTGATTTATTCAGTATGCCTCCAACAGGTATGGGGTAAATCAGCCCTAAACTATTGGATGCGGTAATGTCTGTGTATTGATTGATAAGATTTCTGCCGTAATAGGTAGAATCATTGTAGTAGTAATTTGTGTTGGTGTTCAACCGCTCATATTGATACTTTAATTCTGCCGAGAAATCTTGTAAAAAAGCATATTTTACGCCTATGTTAAATCGGTTGTCGACGGCGTTACTTGTATTATCGGCATTTTTTAATTCGTCTAATGGATTGTATTTCCAATTAAGTAATTGTCCGCCACCAGCGGTATCGGTATAACTTTCTGCATAGTTTTTTACAAGAGAAACACTCCTTCCATTTTGATCTACTAGCCTTGCATAGGGATAATAACTAGGTTTGGACGCTGTTGGATAAAGGTTCGGCAATGGACTATTCATTGTAGCTTTGGACTGTATATAGTTATAGCCTAGCGAAAGAGTAAATCCTTTGAAAAGATGAAAGTTATTATTCGCATTGAGGGTAAGTCTATAGTTTTTGTTGCCGACTTGATTGGACTGATTATTATCAAAACCCATAGAGAGAAAATAATCATTAGCAGGACCTCCTCCCCGAAAACTGAGGCTGTATTGTTGTGCGATAGAATTTCGATATAAATACTTTCTTACATCTTTTCGAAAATCATTGCTACGAAGTGCATCTATTTGGGTATTTGCATCTGTTGAACTAACTAATCCTCTTTTGGCTTCATCTAGTAAGGCTACCACCGGAGAAACGACAGGATGATAGGAACTTGTTAAATCATTATCATAGTAACCTTGCTCAAATAACGATTTTTCGATATCAATAAAATCTGAAGCGTTTATCCAGTTGGGCGAATAAAATAGATTGGGTCTATTGCCTATGGTGGTGTTGGCATTTAGTTCAACATTTACTTTTTGGTTTTGCTTTCCTTTTTTAGTAGTAAGAACGATAACGCCATTACCCGATTTTACGCCCCATATAGAAGACGCTGCGGCGTCTTTGAGTACGGTTACACTTGCTATGTCATTGGGATTGATATTGGAGATGTCCCCATCATAGGGAAATCCGTCTACGACCACTAGTGGTTGGTCATTGGCAAAAAGCGTACTTCTACCACGTATACTCAGATTATAACCTCCAGTATTATTGAGTGTAGACGAAACATTCCTGTTAAATAATAACCCTGGGACATTCCCTTCAAGACGACTGATAATATCTGGTCCAACTCTTTTATTTAATAGGGCACTATCTACGAAGACAAAACTACCTGTTGCTCGTTCCTTTGGTATCTGTTGATAGCCTGTAGAGACGATTACTTCCTCCAAATCAGAGGAAGGGTTTAACTGCACATGAATGAAAGTATCTTTAGCTTCTAGGAATAAAGATTTGGATATATAATCCATATGAGAGAAAATGATAGAATCTGAACTATGCAATACCATAGTAAATTGCCCGTTTATATCCGTCTCAGTCCAAGTATTCCTTTTTTTTAGATGTAGGGTTGTGTGAGGTAGAATATTGCCATTAGATGCTCTTACAACTCCTCTTATCTTCTGTGCCAAAGAAAGTATGGGCAAAAGCATCCCCATTACGAATAGGATCGTTTTGAATTTCATTGAAAATATGTTAGTTAGTTAAAAATGTTGTGCTATATAAGTGCCAACAAAATGAGTTATTTCACGCTAGGAAAAACATTTTGGAATTGTGTAAATAAATATAAACAAGCAGTTATCCTCAATCAGAGGAATGCAAGTAGTGTAGTTGAATAAGTCTATTCCTATAGTTGTAAAAAAGTAAAGCCGATAATTTACTTACTGTAACTATTCAAAAAAACATTAATTAGCTTGGGTTACGTGGTTTGCACGCATATTGTTGATTAGCTTTGGCAATATGCCAATACGGTTTTTGATTTATTTGTACGCTCTTCTGTTTTGGCTTGTGTGTAGTTATTGATATCATTGTTCTTAATTGACCAGTTAAGAAAGAAGAGTCTGGTTAAGAGAGAACTTTACAATTCTAAAAAAGAAAGGCATGAGCTCAACTTACCGACTTGAGGCCCTGAGAAGCCTGTACACGGATAAGAGAGCCCACGCCCGAGAACGTGAGCCATTCATCTTATCATCTCGTGTACATAGAAATTTCTCAGGTTTCAAGTCGAGACTCTAAGCGAATTGCTTCAAATATTTTAATGAAGTATTCGCAAATTTATATAACATATCAAAAATAGGTAAAATATTTTAATTGCGGATACCATTCCGCAATATTTTTTACTAGAAGATTTTTATTTGTTAAATGTCCGATTTAAGTAGAATCATATGCAATTACATTATAAAAGAATGGATTTCCAAATGGAACGGCTCTATTCGCTCATTTGCTGATGAGCATGATGTTGATGAAAAGACTGTTAGGCAGATAATGGACATTGAAAATAATCCATATAAAATTGGGCTTTATACTCTTGAAAATATGTGCAAGGCAAGAAATATCACGCTGGAATATTTGTTTAAGGAGATTAAAAGATGAAAGATAATTGATAAATTTAGACTAGATACAACATTGAATAAGTTTGAAGATTAATGATGAAAGAATGAATAATGACTCAATATCATTATTAAACTTTTATACTAAATTTGAATGTAATAATTATTTTATCCGTCACAAAATTGTCTAGACGAATATCGTTGATGGTTAGCAGCAACAATTCTTAACGGCACTATAAACTATACAAATAAATGGCTATTCCAAGATTATTCGTTAGCTCGACTTGCTATGACTTACAAGAAATTAGATTTCAATTGCGAAATTTCATTAGAGATTTTGGTTATGACGCAGTCATGAGTGAATTTGACGACATTTTCTATAGTTATGAAGCTCATGTCCAAGATTCCTGTATTGAAGAAATCAACAAATGCCATCTTTTCATATTAGTGTAGGTAACAATTTTGGTATTATGAAAAACCTATTCCAAAACCTATAATTGAAAATAACGATCTGCCATTCTAAAATATTATTGCATGTGAAAATCACAGGTGTAATAGTCGCTAACGTATTAGTCTAAAACATTTGTATTAAAATTTAGTCCAATATGTTTCTAATTTTTTCCCTATATTACGCAAGCTTGTTATGAACCTTATGTTATATAACAACTTTATCTGTTTATTATTTAAATGAAAAACTCACAAGAGTCCTTCATTTGCAAAAGATTGATAACTATCTGTTGTCAGTATCAAATGATCCAATAGTGTAATATCCATTAGCCTGGCAGCTTCTTTCAATCTTTCTGTAATCTTCAGATCCGCAGGACTTGGCGTAAGATTTCCACTCGGATGATTATGTGCTACAATAATTTTACAAGCATTAGATTTTAGAGTTACCGTAAGTAGAATGCGAATATCCACAATAGTAC
Organism: Rhizosphaericola mali; assembly: GCF_004337365.2. GTDB lineage: Bacteria > Bacteroidota > Bacteroidia > Chitinophagales > Chitinophagaceae > Rhizosphaericola > Rhizosphaericola mali. Next base: position 1,193,630 of record NZ_CP044016.1, read on the forward strand.
CAGCAGTACCACCTGTAGATCCGTGGTATACACCGAGAACTCTGTTAGCATTATTCATTAGTAGCATTTTGAAAGATTCAACAAGTTCCATTTCATCTTCGTTCCAAACGGATCTAAAAAGAGCTAATGCATCTTCTGCCATATTAATTTTAGGTCTTTGCGTAGCTTTTATTTTGTTGCGATAAGATAGTTGGACTTCTTGTAATGCGGACCAATGAGGTTCATTTTCTCTGGTTGCTGTTGAGTTGTAAGTTTTCATGATGTACTGTTTTTGTGTAACCGCGATAAAAGACGGTTCTCTAAAAAGAAGGCAGTACGTGGAATAGCGGAGCGTAGTGAGCATATGCCGTCGAAAGCTGCCTGCTTTTTAAAGAGAACCGTATTAGCTTAGTGAAACTAAAAACGGTACATAAAATCTTATAACGGAAGAAGGAAAAAATTAAACTAGAACAATCATTACAATGAAAAGAGAATGGAATATGTATACAAAATAAACTATCACCAATTTGTATAAAATATGTGACAACAAAAGGTGGCTATTTGTTATTTCTTCTTTTTTGCTTTACGTTTTTTGGAAGAGGTTTTTTCGGGAATATTGTTTTGTTCCAAATTTCTAGGATGATGATCTAAAAAATAGTATGGATTTCTATTGTATACAGAATCTACAGCTCTGATAAAGTTTGGTGCTGCCTGTTGAACATAGTCATACTTTATGAGTAGTTCGTTGTATTGATTGTAACGTGTAAAACTACGCCACCCCAGATAAATGGATAGTCCAATGAAAAACAATAAAAGAAGCAACCATTTCCATTCTTTGAAACTGTGTTCATGTCGGATCTTTTGAGCCGTAGGTGCTGCCAGTTGTTGAATAGTACGCTCTAAGGATCGCTGCAATTTTTCCATGGATTCAGGACGCAACATCTTATCCTCTTTAATGTCCTTTTTTACCACCAAATCTAAAAGTGCTTTCATATGGTCCACTTTTTTAGGCAGTATTCTCAGGCTATAAGACAAGGAATCGCAAAGCTCATTTTGTGCTTGAGAGGGTTCTACTTTTTCAACAAGCGCTTTGGTTTCTTGCACTTCTTTTACCAAATCTTTTAATACGATTTCTACTTCGGAAAGATTCATAACTAGAGGATATTAAAGGGTTACTTACATAGATAATTTTACTTTTCTTTTTTCTTTGAGTCGCTTTTTCTCTTCTGACTCATCTATACCCATCGCACCAAAATAAACGTCATCTATATCTACCTTAAGAGGACTAATCATATAATCAATCAAAGCTTTTGTCACTGTTTCAATAGTTATACTTGTATTGTTGTTATATGTTGGATGAACTTCACGAGGCATAAATCTATCTCTGTGGTGCAAGGTTGATTTTAGAGTGCCATTATTCACATCTCTCTTTGCTAGTGCAATATTTCTTTCTAATTGTGCTACTTGGGAAGAACTCATTGGCGCTTTCTGTTGTTTTTTATTAAATGTAATGATCTTCTCAATTTTAGAAAGACTACATCCTAAGGAACTCGCTTTAAAATATATTCCAGAGGATTGATGTACAATTCCCAGTCCTCTTCCCTTATGTAAACTATAACCCAAGTTTTGCATATGTGTGATAAATTCCAAAATGGACGTTGCCTTATAAAGTGCATTTTTCAAATCCATCCTAGCTTGCAACTGCCGAGTATTCCAATGCTGTTTTTCTTGATTAGAACTTTTTAATTTCTGTTTCCAGGTCTTCGGTGTCTTGACTTGTTTTAGATGAAATAGCATTTCACACTTTCGGGCAATGTTCATTAATCTTTGCTTGGATTGAAAAAGATTCACTACTTGTCTACCGTCAATGGGAGGACGAACAATGATGGCATGGTAGTGATCTTTACTTAATGGGCTGGTGTGTTTACAAAGTAAAAACATGTTCTTATCTAGTTTAAATTCCTTCATAATCATTGCGGCCAATTGTAATTCCTGATTTTCATTTAAGGATTCTCCTTCACTTAAAGAAAAGATTGCATGAAAAAGAGGCAGGCTACAACGTTGGTTATTTAAATCCAATGCCATCTGCATTTGTGCCACAATTTGATCGGTATGTTCTCCTACAAGTGCATTTTGAAAAATGATTTGAGCTTTTTCTTCCGGATGTTTTAATCCATTTTCCCGAAGCACATAGGAGACCATATTGGAAACAGAAGAAGCTTTAACGGTCGTTTGTTTAGCGATCATACCAGTGATTTTAAAAGTTGAACCTTGGGGAATGCATAAAAAAAACATCTGCTTATTGCAGTGTGTTTTTTATTTCACCCGCCAGTAAAAGAATTTTTTCACCATAGTATTTGAGTTCATTTTCTGTGAGGTGTTGGATCTTTCCCTGATGTAAATGACGAACCAATTGATTAAAATTGGAGGCCGTAAGTGTCAACGCCAAAACTACCTTGGATACAGAAGCGGGAATGGTTTTACGATACATTTTGATATGAACTTTTCTAGAAGCTTCAATCAAAAAATGTGAAATGGGTAATTCACATTGTCTCGCCTTCGAGGAAATACTAAGGTACTCTTCAGGGGTGACGAGTATATTTAAACGACGTGTTTTATTTTTCATATACTTGGATTTGAAAATGAATAAATGACGAATGCGACAGTCATGAGAGAATAGATAATTTGGGCCTCGCATGAGTACGCCCAACCTGCTTGCTATAGAAAACCAAGGGCTCCTACGACAAGGTTTTAGAATACGGATTACAGAGCCCATTCCTATGCCTTTTAGGAGGCTTGCGGAGCATATATTTGTTTTGGCTCCCTTCTTGATCCTAAGGTCTTTCTATAGCTTTAGATTACAGCTTATCTTTGTTAGCAAGTGAAATTAGTCTGGGCATATCTTCTTCAAAGAATTTTTTTCTGTCGATAAATACACGTCCTCTAGGACAAAATTGTCTGGAATTGATCAGTCCTAATTTGCGCTTTTTAATAACGGTCTGTACCGAATAATGTAGCATATCGGCAATTTGTTTTTGAGAGATAAACTCTTCATTTGTTATTTCCTTTGTCATAGGGAATATTGTTACTGTAGCGAAGGGATATTCCTCCGTATTGCAAAGAGAAAAAGAAAACAAACTATATTTTCTGTGTACATCTATGTATATGGATGTAGATAAATACTACTATATGAAAATGTTCTTTACTGAATGTAAAACGATGTATGGCAGGTGTATTTTTCTTTACTATGATACAGTCTATTCAAGCAAATTTGTTTCCGAGCGATAGATTATAACAGACAGGAGGTTATTTTATCTATACCTTTCTAACATCTGTAAAACAAGGGGATATTTTTTAGTATCTTGTCTACCTAGAATTTCTAGAAAACTATCTTTTTGATCACGCATTCTATTGGCAATAGAGCGACTATCTGCCTGCTGAGGAAAAAGAAATTGTATGAGATTTTCATAATCCTTTAAAGTTCCTTCCTGTTTACCTTTACCTTTTAAGTTGATTTCGTAGCAGATTCTTGCCGCTCCTAAAAGTAAATTAATGGAACGGATGCCATGGTCTAAATCTCCAGGACGCAGGGTTATAGTTTCCCTACTCGCTGAACTTTGGGTAAAAAGACCCTCCACTATTTGGAGTGCCGTAAGTGATTTTTTTTCGTTTTTTAATTGTGGAGCCATACTTAAGTAAGCTTCCCAAACGGACAAAAGATCTTTTTGTTCAGCAGTAGAAGTTACCTTTTGTGGGATATTTTTACCGGATGAATCTGTCTTAACTTCTATATTTTTAGAGTTAGAATTTTTGGAGATTCTCTTATTTTCTATTTCAACGAGCGTCAAATTTTCTTTCTTTTTTTCTTGAAAGCTCAAAGATTTTGCAGTATTATTATAAAGTTTAGCGGTTTGAATATCTATAAAAAGATGCGCACAGCAAATAAGATAGGCTTGTATTTTACCAAAAAATTGGATCCATTCGGGAACAGTTTCTCCATCATAATGGTAAAGATTTAAGAGTTCATCTCCCATATCTTTTAAAAAATTCAACCGCCCTTCACTATCATTTATCCATGTGAGAGCAGTAGCTTCTTCTGCAAAATCTTGCATCCCAAAATGGTATCCATTTTGGAAATGGGACATAATTTCTTTGGCTTGTTCAAGTGTAATTTCTAAATCTGTTCCATTATCTCGTACAATATGTTGAGGTGTTCTGTAAGGAACAACTATGTCAAAAATATCTTGAAAACACCGATCAGTACAAAGGAAATCCATATCCTCTATGGCATAACGAACTATAAAACTATCAAGATTAACACACCAAAACTCAAAAGAATCCTCCTGTGCAAAGTTCTCAAAAAATCCATATTTACCATAAGACAACAAAGGATGCTTACCAAAATACCGATCCAGATATTGGCGGTAGTAGCGATAATTCAGCTTTTTGAATGGTATAGACATTATTACAATGAAAATGGTTAATCTAGAAACCTTTAAAAATTAGTCGATTTTAAAGTTCAACAAAGCTAAGTTTATTTGCCTATTTATTTAAGAAAGAACTTGAAAACCCAGTCTTCGATAATGAGTAAGGTTCCTATTGAATGAAGCACGATGATTATGTTTTTTTTATACTCATAAAAATTTGCCTGAAGACAGCGCAGGTTGTATCGAAAATAAACTCCATCATCGGATTATGAAAAGCACAGTAACTACCATTCCATTGCAATACGGTGATGCTGGATGCATAAAACTCAAGCTTCTATAATTATGCTGTTTAGACATTCCAAATATGTAGCTTTTTTAGCGAGGGTTTTACAATTCCATTCTTAACTGTCATTCCACCCTCAGATTTGTTCAATTCAGGGTATTTGTAATATTTATCATCATTAAATGTTTTCAACTTTGTCTAAAACGAAGGAATATGATAAAGAAAATCTCCGGATTATTAGCACTTTGTATAAGTCTAATATCCATAAAATCTCAAGCACAAGTGGCATTGAGTGTACGAGTTGGGGTTCCAGCTCCAGTTGTCGTGGCACCGGTAGTGGTGGCTCCTGCTCCGGTAGTGATTGCTCCTGCTCCTGTAGTGGTTAAACCTGTCACTACGGTAATTGAGACACCGCCAGTTGTTGTAGCTCCTGCCCCTGTTGTTGCGGTAAGACCTGCGGTTATAGTGCCTGCTCCGGCGGTAGTGGTTGCTCCACGACCTCGGGTTGTTGTTCATCCGGTAGTGGCTGTTCGCCCTGTGTATGTACGTCCAAGCAGAACTGTAATCGTCAGACGCTAGTAGGCCTGAAAATTTTATTTATTGCATCAACACATAGTTCTTATGGGAACTATGTGTTTTCTTTTGAAAACAACTTACTGTTTTTTTAGTGTGTCCAGTACAGTTGGCAACGTATTGATGCCCCAGTGTTCGTAATATTTTCCATCTTTGATACGAACAATATCAATGACGGAAATATGGATTTCCTTTCCCGTGGGTGGAATGACCAGCAAAGTTCCGGTCATCGTGCCGCTGATTGTTTTTCGGGTAGTTACCAGATCTCCCTCTGCAATTTGTTGAAAGACGGTCACCTTCAAGTCCGGCATGGCAGGACGCAAAATTTGATTAAATGTATAAATCATTCCAGCTGCTCCCTGTGATCCTTCGGGGGCGGAGTGGTTGACAAAATCGGGATGCATCAATTCATGGAAACTGTCAACATTTCCTTGTTCTATCACTTCTTTGTTAAAGCGGAGTACTATTTTTTTGTTTGCTTCTGTATTCATATCCATTGCGTTTGCTATCTGCAAAATTAAATCAAGCTTCCACATTATGCTTGTTCTCAATGTTCAATTCACCTGGCAAAATGTTCAATACAGTTCAATAAGTCTTTTTCAGCCTTTCTAAACGGCACAACTTTGTACAAACAAAACACATTCGTTATGTACAAAGTATTATTTTCTTTTCTGTTGATGTTAGTGAGCATTGCAGGATTTTCCCAAAACACAAAAGATCCTATTATTGGCAAATGGACAGACGATGCGCAGGACCGCACTATTGAGTTTGTAGCACAAGGCGACCATTTCAATGCGGTGATCCTAAAGGCCAAGGACGGTTCTCTGGTCGGGAAAACGCAGATTAGTGGCTTACAGATAAATGGTTCCAATGCTTACAAAAACGGAACGATTTACGTAATCAAACAAGGCAAGACGGCAAGTTGCACCGCGAAAATCAATGGCAATAACCAATTGGTCATTACCGGCAAAATGGGCTTTTTTTCTAAAAGTCAAACCTGGACAAGAACAAAATAGGTTTTCCGACTCATTAATCAGATGCTATTCAGATGAAAAAAATAGTTTTTATCCCTTGCTTTTTTTTATCCGTTGCGGCCCATGCGCAGCAAGTGCAGATTCATTCGCTTGCGGAACTCCTTCGCTATGCGGACAGCAATGCCATCGTATTGAAAAGTTCGGTTTTGCAACAAGATATTTCGGTTTCTAAACAACAAGAATCTAAATCTTATCTGTATCCCAATGTCACGGGCACTTCAGGATTCAATGACAATCTGACTTTGCAGCCTACACTTGTACCCGAACAGCTTTTTAATTCATCCGCTCCTGACGGTAGTTTTAAGGAAATGAAATTTGGCAAGCAATATATGTATTCAGCGGGATTGCAAGCGCAGTGGAACTTTTTAGACTTTCAGAAAAAGTTTGCCAGCAAGACAGCCGCATTGCAGGTAAAAGCAGACCAATCCAATACGCAAAGAGCCCGTTTCAATACTTATAACCAATTGGCGTCTACGTATTATTCTATTTTAATGGATAAAGATGCTTTGCTTATTTATAAGAAAAACAAAGCTGTTTCCACAGAAATACTCTCCAATGCCAAAGAGAAATATAGTAAAGGAATCATAAGTGAAGCCGACTTTAATGAGGCGGCGATGCAAAACCTGAAAAATGAACGGGACGTTGCCAGTACGCAGCAGGATATCGAAACGCTTTACCGGCAATTGCAGACGCAGCTCAACCTGACGGAGATAGTAGTTGTTTCATTCGAAGATTCAAACGGGAACAATACACCTCAAACGGATATTACCTTTTTATGGGCGACACATCCAGAGGTGGCGTGGCAGCAGACACAGGTTGATTTGGCTCATGCAAGTCTGAAAGAGTCCAAAGCATTGCGGTTGCCGTCTTTAAGTGCCAACTATGCGTACAACTATAATTGGGCGATGACGGGTTTCGTGGATTTCAGCAATGCCAGTCATTTGCCACAACAATATGTCGGGTTGAAACTAAACGTTCCCATATTTAACGGTTTTTCCACTAAGCAGAAAATCGCACAGTCTCAGTTTGCCGTACAGCAGCAAGAACTGCAATTGGAAAATATAAAAATAACGGAAGCCAAACAGGATGAGATTTTAGTCATTCAATATAGGCAGTCCGTTGACAAACTTCAAAAAAACAAAGTCATTTTAGACTTACAGGATAAAACAGATTTTCATTATGCCAATCAATACAAAAGCGGATTGATTAGTCTGGACGTGCGACTGACGAAGTACAAAGATTTGCTTTCTGCACAGAACGACTATTTGCAAAGTCTGGCTGATTATCGACTTTCCACATATAAACTATATATCCGACAATTAAACTATCAACCATTATCCAATGAATAATAGAATATTTTCTCATAAGGCTGTTATCTTGCTGGCTTTACTGTTGAGTGCTGCCTCTTGTAAGAAAGTGCAGACTACTTCCCCGCTTCGCAAAGACATCCAGCAATCTGTATTTGCCAATGGTTTTTTAGAATTTGACAACCAATATACCATTGCTGCAAATGCTGCGGGCATTCTTTACGGACAAATAGTCAAAGAAGGTGATAGCGTTTCCGCCAAGCAAATGATTGCCCATATCAACAGCAATTCTCAGGAAAGCCAAGTGCAACAGTCTACTTTTGTTTACAAAAATGCAGAACAAAATGCTTTGAGTAATTCAGCACAATTGGCACAGATTGAGCAACAAATACTACAAGCCAGTTCGCAATTAAATCAGGACAAAACCAATTACCAGCGTTACAGTGAGTTGATCGCCACCAATTCCGTATCCAAACAGGATTATGAAAACGCAAAATTGCAGTACACCAATTCGCTCCATAACTTGGATATCTTGCAAAAGAAATATACCGACACTAAAACCTCTTTGCAACTGAATGCCAATACCAGCAATAGCGAGCTCAAAAGCCAGCGTGCTATTCTGGACAACTATAAGGCGCAGGCGGATGGTGCAGGCGTGGTGATTGCCGTCTATCGTAAGAATGGCGAAGTGTTGAAAATCGGTGATCCGATTGCGTTAATCGGCAATGGAAGCTATATCATCAAACTATACATTTCGGAAGATGATATTGTAAAGGTTTCATTGGGACAAAAAATTTCCGTGCATCTCAATACATACACAGATCAGGTATTTTGGGCAACTGTTACCAAAATTTATCCCGGATTTGACAATGACCAGCAATCTTACACGATAGAAGCAAAATTTGACCAATTGCCGCCCAAAATGTTTTCCGGCACGCAATTACAAGGAAATATCCAAACCGGTGTGATCAGAAATGCCTTGGTGATTCCGGCTGCTTATTTGCAAAAAAACAATATTGTTCAATTAAAAGATGGCAGCGTAAAAACGGTAAGTATTGGTGCAAAAGATGACCATTGGGTACAGATATTATCTGGATTGTCAGAAAACGATGTGCTAAACGCACCTAAAAATTAACGATGAAAACCAATTTAAAAATAGCGTGGGTGCATCTCACCTCCCGCTTCCGTCAATTGCTGGTCGCTACGTTGAGCGTTACTTTCGGCATATCGATGTACATTTTCATGAATAGCTTTATGTCGGGCGTTAATGATGCGCAGACGGACATCACTTTCACGTCGATGGCACACATCCGCATCTATAATGATCTTTCGGACAGCACGCCGGCACCTATTGCAACAACGAATAATACCGGTACGATACAAATAGTCAGCAATGCGCACAACATCCGTTATACAGACGGTATCAAAAATGCGGATCCAATAGTGAAAGCTATTTCATCCGTCTCCGATGTGGCGCATGTAACGGAACAGCTCAACCAGAATGTCTTTATCCGAAACGGCGTTACCAAAATCAGCGCGTCCTTGTCCGGCATTGACGTACCCAACGAAGACGCGGTTTTTGGCATTTCCCAATACATGACCGAGGGAAATATTTATACCTTGGAAAAAAGAACGGATGCCATTGTATTGGGCTTGGGTTTGGCGCAAAGTTTAGGGGTAAAAATGGGCGACAATATCCAGTTGACGACCGCTGATGGTGTGAACAAAAACTATACGATTTGTGGCTTGTTCCAAACGGGATCAACAGGTACGGATCGCACTAAAGCCATGATTTCCATACATGCTGCGCGGCAGGTTTTTTCCAAAAACAAAAGTTATGTAACGGACATTCAGATCAATATCAAGGACTATAACAAAGCCCGGGAAGCCGTGGTAAAAATGAATGGCATTACCAACTATAAAATCGAACCCTGGATGGACGGCAACAGTCAATTGGACTCTGCCAATACTTTGCGGAACATACTGGCAGTGGCGGTTTCGTTGACCATTTTGATCGTTGCCGGATTTGGCATTTACAATATTATGAATATGACCGTCAACGAAAAAATCAGGGAAATAGCCATACTAAAAGCTATGGGCTATAGTGGTAAAGATATTGTTGTTATATTCCTGACTCAATCCGTGGTAATCGGTATTGTCGGCGGCATTGTCGGGCTTGGTTTGGGATATTTGATTTCCATAGTCATTAGCCATGTACCATTCCATATCGCCACGCTGAATACATTGCCCATCAATTTTGAACCAAAAGATTACGTACTGGCTTTCATTTTCGGACTGATCGTAACTTTTTTTGCCGGTTACCTTCCTGCGGCTAAAGCCTCCAAGGTTGATCCCGTGGATATTATGAGAAGCTAAGAAAGATTGCCAAACATTTCACATCTCACTCAATAAAAAATGAACGCATTAAAAGCCAACCATATCATCAAATATTTTCGCACGCCGGAACCTTTTGAAGTGCTGAAAGACTTGACTTTTGAAGTCAGCCAAGGTGAATTTGTTTCCATCATTGGGAAATCCGGTTCGGGGAAATCCACACTTTTATATCTACTCTCCACGATGGACACGGATTACGAAGGCACAATTGAAATCAACGGCACAACAGTTACTGGAAAAGGACAGAACGAATTGGCCGCATTCCGCAACGAGCATATTGGTTTTGTGTTCCAATTTCACTATCTGCTGCCTGAGTTTACATTATTGGACAACGTTATGCTACCAGCATTAAAATTAAATAGAAAATCCAAGGAAGAAATAGAAAACAGAAGCTTGGTGCTATTGCAAATGCTGGATTTGAAAGGTCAAGAACATAAAAGAGCTTCCAATATTTCCGGTGGTCAGGCTCAGCGTGTTGCCATTGCTCGTGCTTTGATCAACGAACCAACGATCATTATGGGCGATGAACCGACGGGTAATCTGGACAGTAAAAACACGCAGATTGTTTTCGATATTTTTAAACAATTAGCGCACGAAAACGGACAAACGATTATTGCCGTTACACACGATGATGATTTTGCGCAAAAAAGCGACCGCATTATCGAGTTGATGGATGGAAAAATTATTTCATAAACAAATAAAGCAATACAATGCATCTAAAAAATATATTTACCCTACTCATTTCCTTTTTGATCTTCTCAATTTCCGCAAAAGCACAACTGCAGGAATTACCTTTTTTCGGAGTGAATTACAATACGGGAAAACTCAAAAACGATACAAGTAACGGTAACAATAAGGCTTTTTCTGCCTTTATGAACATCCCGGTTGTACATTCCGACAAAAGAACCGTTGGCGTCAGGCTTCAATATCAAAACCAAACGATAAGTGGCCTTGGCAGTTTGCTCGACCATCGTTTACAACTTGTGGACGCCAATATTTACTGGCGCAGGAAAATTGCCGACAACAAATGGCTACATTTCTTTGGACAGGCAGGGATATATTCGGATTTCAAAGACATTAGCGGCAAAGATTACCGTTTTATGCTGGGTGGTATATACACCGTTAAACATTCTGAAAGACTTACCACAGGCTGGGGAATCAACTACGCCCGTCAGTTTTTCGGTAACCAGATCAATCCGTTCGTGGCTATTAATTATGACATCAATGACCGGTGGAAACTCGCCGGTTTATTGCCCATCAATCCTATATTGACGTTCAAAATCAACGACCATTTTTCTTGGAGCAACGAACTCAATGCAAAAGTAGAAAGTTACCGTTTGTCTGCAATAGATAATGACAATGGCTTCATCCAAACGAAAGGCTGGCGCGGCATTTCACAATTGAAATACACCATTAAAAAACATCACCAGTTCGCGGCTGGAATAGGCTATAATTTTCGTCAGGACATCAGTTATTTCAACAATGCCCCTGCCAACGACTGGAAAATTTTCACATTTAATCTTAGCAATCACAACAAAGCAGTACAAACGACCCAAGTCAAGGGCGTTAATTTCAATATAGGCTATTCCTTTATGTTTTAGAAAGGGAGTACTTTTACATTCATATTAGTTTTACCAATGAAGCAGAACAAAATCCATAATTTTTTGCCGATAGCCATTGCGGTATTGTTGCCTGGGATCAATTTTCTTTCCCATAATACGGACTGGCCTATTGCCTCGTATGATAGTTTGCTGCGATGGATATGGTCGAGTGTGGTTTTGTATATTCTCTGGTACGTATTGCTTTGGACGTCAAAACTCCGTTCAAAATACAAATGGCTATGGGTTACTGCAGCAACACTGGCGATTGTAGCGATCGTGTATGCACTGTTTGCGGTAATGGTTTTCCGTATTCCACAGACGGTTAGATATCAGTTGATTATCAAGATATTGTTTGCAGCGGCTTTACAGTTGATTATCCAGTACAGTTTGCGTGCAAGTGATAATATCGGTCGTTTAAAGGTGGAAAAAGAACAGGCTATAACAGAAATATACAAACTACAGTTACAGGAATTGCGCACAAGAGTGGATCCACATTTTCTATTCAATTCGCTTAATACACTTCGCTCAATGGTACACCTAAAAGATCCCAAAAGCGAACCTTTCATCCTCCATCTTTCACAATTGTACCGGCAAATGTTGAAATTGAAAGAGCAAGCCACCGTTACGTTAAGGGATGAAATGGAAGTAGTAAATGCCTATGTATTTTTAATGCAACAAAGAAGCGGTACAGGACTACAATTTTCCCAAAATATAAACGATGCCTATTGGAATGACCACATACCCACAATGAGTGTACAGACTATCGTTGAAAATTGTTTCAAACACAACCGTACCAGTGTTGCGGAGCCTTTGCATATTGAAATTACGGCTGATGCAAATAATGAAATCATCATTCGCAACAATCTCTTACCCAAAATTTCGGTGGTGGAAAAATCAGGCTATGGCATTCAGAATATCCAAAAAAATTATATGCTGCTTAAAATTGCAGATGGCATTCATTTTGAGGAAACGGACAGGCAATTTGAAGTAAAACTAAAACTAATCAGCGATGAATGTATTAATCATAGAGGATGAGCAGCCGACGGCAGCATTACTCAAAGAAATAGTGGAAACAGAACTTGATTTTCTCGTGGTGAAAATACTGGATTCCATCGTTGATGCGGTGTCTTACCTTGCTCGGCACCAGCAAAATATGGATGTGATATTTATGGACATCCAATTGACGGACGGTTATAGTTTTGAAATATTTAAAAATGTAGACATCTATGTTCCGGTGATTTTCTGCACGGCTTATGATGATTTTACCCTGAAAGCCATTCAGAACAACGGTATCGACTACATCCTGAAACCCTTTGAGGATGCTGCGATTATCCATTCGCTGCACAAATACAAAAAAATGGTGGATGGTATCCGCAGCAAAAACGCACTACAGTTCCAACTCCCTCAAACTGGAAAAACACAATACCAACAAAGCTTTCTGGTACAACAAAGAGAAAAAAGTGTGGTTATTCCCAACGATCAAATTGCCCATTTTTCTTTGGAAATGGAAACAGTTTATTTATATACTTTCAAAAGTGAACGCTTCCCTGTTTATAAAAATATGGATTATATCGAATCCGCAATTGATCCCAAATTATATTTCCGTATCAACCGGCAAATGATTGTCCATCGAAACAACGTGTTGTCTATAGAGCCTTTTTTCAACAGAAAGGTTTTCTTGCATTTACACATTCAGTCCAATGAAAAACCAATCGTCAGTCGACTAAAAGTAACAGCATTCAAGGATTGGGTGGAAATGGGATAAAATAATCAACCAAAAAACAAACTTATATGAATTATGAAAATTTAAAACTTGATAAAAAAGATCCAAAAGTTGTAAAGGCATATGCTGTAGAAAAAGAGCTTTTCGATTTTTATGGAATTATCAATAAAGATCATTTCGTAACGCTACCAACTCTTAATTTGAAAGTTAGAATTTCAGAATTTGGCGAGGGGAAACCAATCGTTATTGTACCCGGAAATACAGGTGATGTTTTTGTACAGACTTCATTGATAGCGGCATTAAAGGGAAGAAAAATATTCGCCATCAATCGACCTGGCGGTGGTTTGAGTGAAGGTATGGATCATAATTTAGTAGACATCAGGCAGTTTGCCTTTGAATCATTGGACTACATATTGAACGCATTAAATTTGACAAATGTGGATGTCGTTGCTCATTCCATGGGAGCACATTGGAGTACTTTATTGGCAATGGAAAAATCAGGTCGAGTAAAACGTTTGGTATTGTTGGGAAATCCTGGCAATATAATGGGTGGTAAACCACCATTGCCTATTCGATTATTAGCAATACCAATATTTAGCAACATAGTCATGAAATTAATGCTTCCTCAAAAACCTAAAAGTACTTTACGAGTGCTCACTATAATGGGGCATAGCAAGGAGTTTGTAAATACATTGCCGAACCAACTTAGAAACGCCTATTTTGCTTTCGATCATTTGCCACATTACAAGATTTCTTTCGCAAGTTTATTGCAAAATATGATACCTCCAATAGTCGAGACGGAATTGAAAAAATTACATCAACCAACCGCGTTGATTTTAGGAACAAACGACAATTTTTTATCACAGGAAAATGGGAGGAAAATTGTGGCTGTTATTCCCAACGGAACCTTTTATTCCATTGAGAATTCAGGGCATTTGCCATGGTTAGAAAATCTTCAAAAAGTTGCTGATATCATCTTGAATTTTTTAGCATAAAGGATGTAATTCACCCCTCAATAAAGTCATTTCGCCGGTCTGAGCATTGTTTAAAAATGCGGCTTGTTGCAATTTTGTCTTGAAAATTTCAACGATCATTTTTAAAACTTAAAACAATGCAACAGTTCAGATTCAATGCTACAAAATGGCTCGCGCTAACATTATCTAGCGCATTACTTGTATCCTCCTGCAAAAAAAGTGATAACGCAACTGATAATTCCGTTGCAATAACAGACGAAGAAACCGTAGCTGCCATTACGGATGCCACAACCAGTGGAGGCTTGACAGATCAAGTCTCTATGATGGGGGTGATTGTAGTGCCCAGTAAGGCTAGCATTTCCTGTGGCGAAAGCAAAGACACTACTATTGCAACCTCTGGCACAAGAACAAATGTGAGTTATAATTATAGTTTGGCATTGTCTAGAACTATTAAATGTACCAACTACATACCATCTACTTTGACTTTAACTTATATCGGCGCCAACAGTTATTCTTCTACTAAAATGTCATCATCCGATAGTGCCAATGGTTCTTTGATCGTAACTCAGTTGCAACCGACTTATTCCAGTTATATTTTCAATGGTTCTTATGAAAGAAAAGGTACGCAACAGTCCAATGTCAATCTTCAAAGGGCTATTACCTCTGACATACAATTTACGATTACATCCTTAACGGTTGATAAAACAACTAATACAATTTTGTCTGGAGTCGCAAGCGTTTCCTTTGTTGGAAGCACATCGGGAGGTTCATCTTCTACTCGTGGTGCTACGCTAACATTTAACGGAAATGGTCAAGCTACTCTTGTATTAGACAATGGCAATTCCTATTCCATCACTTTTTAAATGAATCATTATGAAAATTAAAATCTTAATGTTTGCCTTCCTACTGATGGCAATATTTACAAAATCAGAAGCACAAAGCATCTCTGAATTTAGGAAATTGAATATTCCTACAAAAAGCAATAGGTTGACTGATAGCATTCATATAATGCTTAGTTTGAATGATAAACAGACGCAACAAATGCATCAAATCATTACGGATGGCTTGACAGAAATCCAGCCAATTGTACACTCAGATAAAAGTAGATATTCCAAATGGAGAATGCTTAAAGGTATTCGTAACAAATATCAGAGCCAAGTAAAGACTATTCTGACAAAAGATCAATGGGCAAAATGGGAAACCGAAAAGAAAGCTTTGATTGCCTACTATAAAGAGCAAATTGGAAATATTCCATTAAGGACTTCATTCAGTAATTAAATATTAAACTATAAGAATCATGCATAAAATTCGCATATTGGTTTTAGGTGTTCTGTTCTTAACCACATCAGCAGTGCTCCATGCGCAAACAGATTCCACCGCTAAAGTGATGACAGACAACTTGAACTCAAAAGTACAATTTTCCAAAGATCAATATAATCAAGTGTTGCAGGCCAATCAAGATTTTCTGACTGCTATGCAGAAATTAAGAACAGACGAGGGAAGCCGACTTTCAAAATTCAAATCCTTGAAATCCTTGGATGAAAACAGAGACGCAAAAATGAAACAAATCTTGTCTGACGACCAATACAAACTATATCTCAAAAACAAAGAAGATAAACGTAAACAAATGAAATCGCTTAAAGATTCTAAATAACCTAAAAAAATAATGAATATGAAAAAGATAATCCTTTTTGCAAGTGTGGCAATCATTGCTTTTTGCCTTCAATCTCAAATTGTTTCTGCTCAGACATTGAACAGCACCAATCAAGCAAACCGTGCAGCACGTAGACAAGGTAATGTTGCTACCCGCAAAACAACCGATTCTACCGTGCACAAAAATCAAGTGAGCACCTATCAATCTAATAGTACTACACGTAAAGATGCTTATGCTGATAGTGCTATTGCCAATGGTGACGGAAAGGCATTGTACCAGCAAAACTCTGCCAACAGAAAAGCAACCTTGCAAACCAATGGAGCGGTAAAAAAAGATGCCATACAATCCAATTCCCAAAGTAGAAGAACCACAGCCCAACAAAATCGAGCCAATAGACAAAATCCATAGTTATACATCCTAAATAACATACTAACTGTATTTCGAAAAAGCGGTTAGTATGTTTTAAAATAACAGAAATGAAAAAAAATATTTGCAGACTGATTTTGTTATCTGCCATTCTTTTTGGTACAAATAGTCACGCACAGTTCCTCAATAATATCAAAGAGAAAATACAGAATAAATTGACAAATATTAATCCAACAAAACATGCCACAGTGGCGAAGGATTCGATTTTGTCAAATCCTAATGCTACAGAGGTATTTTCGGTATCTGGGAACCGTATTTTATTTAAAGATGATTTTTCCAATGACAAAGTAGGATCTATGCCAAAACATTGGAAATCTAATATTGGAGGCTCGGTAATAGTTTTACCTAATCAAGAAAACAAATGGTTCTTGTTGGAACCTTCTGCATCTTATAGGTTAGACAGTGTGTTTAATTTGCCCAACAAATTTGCATTGGAGTTTGATCTGTATTGCAATACAACGGATATTGGATTTATAAAAAATCTGGATATGGGTTTTACTCCCGACAATAGTGCACAATCTTATCAATATGCGGTTAGCAGTAATGTGAACGGTTTTGTAGAATTTGCAACATCTTCCAACCAAGCACTATTAGTCAATAAACAGACAGAGAGCAATGGACGTATTCCATTTAAATTTGACAATTATACCAATTCCAAAATACACTTATCTTTATTAGTGGAAGGCAAAAACATAAAAGTATTTTGGGATGGAAAGAAATTATTTGATAAAGAAGATTTTTTCCAACTGATAGGTAACAGACATTTTTTCATCAGCACAGATCCCAATATGAAAGAGAATGCACAACTATGTATTGGTAATTTTTTAATCACTGGATTTGAATAATCCATTTTAGGTAATATGTTTCGTATATTGAATAAAAAAATAGTTTTTTACTATGCCATTTTGTTGACGGCAATCGTCAATCTACCTAGACTTCTGGTCAATAACCAGCATTTTACGGAGAGCAGAATGCTTCCCTTTGACTGGGCAGAATGGTTCTGCAGCATTTTACTTAGTTTTTTGTACGTGCTAATTGTGTTTTATCTGAGTGATAAAAAATTGTTTGTTTTTTATAGTAACAAAGCTAGAAAAGAGACATTACGCATCGTAGTTGTGAATGTTGGATTGTGGTTGCTCTTTGTTTTTATTGGGGCAATTATTAGTAGGCTATTTATACATAGTAAGATGTTTCCGATGAATGGATATGTATTGAGATTTACAGCTTTACTATTGTTAAGTATCATCGCATTAAGGATTATGGCGATTAATTATCAAACACAGGAAAAAGAAAAGGAAATCCAAGCGTTGCGCCTCGTCAATACACAGAAAGATTTGTCCTTATTGAAATCTCAGCTTAGCCCTCACTTTCTTTTCAATGCATTTAGTAGTTTGTCTGGTGTTATTTATGAAAATCCTGAAAAAGCACAAAAATATGTAGTACAGTTATCCCAATATTTTCGTTATTCATTAGAAAATAAAAATGAGAATATATCCAATTTGGAAGAAGAATTAAAAGCCGTGGAAAACTATTGTGGTATTTTGCAAATGCGTTTAGAAGATGGTTTTCAATACAAAATTCATATAGACAAAACACAACTATATAAAGCTCATTTGCCACATATAAGCCTTCAGCCATTGATAGAAAACGCAGTAAAGCATAATATTGCCACGGCAAATAATCCTTTATTGGTGGATATTTTTGATGAAGGAAACTGTCTAATTGTAAAAAATAATATGCAAAAGAAACCTTTCCCTGAATCGGGCACAGGCACAGGACTTTCCAATCTGGCGGAACGCTACCAACTATTGTTTAAAAAGGAAATTGAGGTTTCAAATGATGGCAACTATTTCACTATAAAATTACCTTTAGTTTAGAGATGATGCACGTTTTAATTATAGAAGACGAACCCGCTACTGCTAGGTTACTACAATCCATGCTGGCTCAAATAGAATCTATGCATTTTTATAGTGTGTTGGATAGTGTGACGGCTGCTATTGATTGGTTTAATACGAATGATAATCCGTTGGATTTGGTATTTATGGACATCCGTCTTTCTGATGGATTGTCCCTGGAGATTTTTTCAAAAGCAAATATTACAGTACCTGTTATTTTTGTCACGGCTTATGAGGAATACACGTTGTCTGCATTTAAAACGACGGGCATCGACTATATACTAAAGCCTTTTGACAAAGAGGAACTGCTAAAAGCTGTTAGTAAATACAAACAATTATTTCAGAATACAAAACCTGAAGTGTCCAATCAACTAATTGATATTGATTTTTTAAGAAAGTCACTACAGTCATATAAACAGGCATTTTTGGTGTCTTTTAGAAATAAATTGCTTCCATTGTCTGTTAAAAGTATTGCCTACATTACAACAGTGAATGAAGTCAGTATTGCCTACGTTTCAAAGGATAAAAAATATGTGTTAGACAACACGCTAGAAGAGTTGGCGAATTTGTTGGATCCCAAAGATTTCTTCCGTGCCAATCGCCAATTTTTAATCAACAAAACATTTGTGCAGGATTTAGATTATTATTTCAATGGTCGAATGGTTGTTAATCTTACTATACCCACCACTGAAAAAATCATTGTCAGCAAAGCCAAAGTCCCTGAATTGAAAAAATGGATGGGGTTGTAGTTTTGAATTTCAATTAAACTATTTCTCTAAATAAAATAAATGTATTCACCAACCAAGATCCCTTTAAAATACAGATAAGCATTACCGTTCTTAATCCAAGAATATGTCTAAAATTTTATATATAATTTACTTTCGAAAAATATCCTCCATTTCTTTTACAGCATTAATTCTTTTGGATTTGACATAAGACATAAAGGTTCTTTCAGAGTTGTGACCTGTGATGGCCATTATAGTTTGTATATTGATACCTCTTTTATACATATTTGTTGCAAAACTCCTTCTAGCTGTATGTGTTGTAACAAGACTATAAAAAGGTTCAGTCATGGAAACTTTTCGTCCTCCTTTAGTGATTGAGTAAGCAACATTATCGGTAAAACCTGCCATCTTTACGATATCCTTAATCCTTCGATTAACTTGCCATTCGGTGAGGGCATTGGGTAACAAACCTCCATATTTGATAATAGTTTTCTTTACTATCGGATGTAGTGGAATATCGATAAATTCAGAGGTCTTTTCACTTCTGATGGAAATTATATTACCATGAATATGGCTCTTAGTTATTTCCAACAAGTTGCCGACTCTCAAACCAAGCCAACAGGATGCAACAAACAGATCTCGAATGACTTCATCATTTGGATTATTTTCTAAATTGAGAACACTCAAGGTTTTTATCTGATCCTCTGACAGATAAACAGAGAAGCTTTCCTCTGTAGTTTTTTTGAACCGCTTGCTTTTGAACTTGAAATTTGAGTGCAGTTCTCTTTCTTCCGCCTCTGCCATAAAAAATTTGATATGTTTTACTTCTTTACCTATTGTATTAACAGAATACTCTTTTTCTATTTGACAATAAGAAACATAGGCATTATAAAAATCCATATCAATACTTTCAAAATGTACAGGTCTTTTATAACTGTTCTTTTGAAAGGATTTCAGATTTTTGAGGGTTGTAAGGTATTGTGCTAATGTACCAGATGTGCGGTTGAGTGTCGGAATTAATTTTTCCATGAATTGTACAAGACTACCACCTTCAGACAAATCGATTCGGACTTTTTCAGCGTTATTTATCTCAATTTGCTTTATTTGCTGCTTGAATTTTACAAGTATATCTTGTTCCTGATTCTGTATCAGTTCTGTTAATTTGGAAACTGCACTTGCACCAAAGGATTGTAGATAATTATTAAACTCCATAGTTTCCGCAGAGGTCCCCCTCGCTCGTTGTGCATTCTCATTCCAATTTGTTGGTTTTATGACCTTGCCGGTACTTATGGTAATTCTTTTACCATGACAATACAAATAGAGCATTACTGTTGATCGTCCTTGTTTGTTGAGTTTGTTACTTAGATAAAAACGAGGTTCCATGGCGATAATTTTTTACTTACAATTACTTACAGTTTTTTGAATATTTACTTACAATAAAGATAATCCATTTAAACAAAAAATATTGTAACTATTTGGTAAATAATTAATTGTATTAATATCTATTAAAGTGTATTAAACTCTATTTACGATAAATAAGTCCCAGCGGGATCACAGAAAGCAGTAAAATTAAATTAGACTGGTTTCAATAAAATTAAGAAAGCCGTGTAAATCAATAGATTACACGGCTTTCTTGTTAAATGTCGATAGCCTAGCTAGCTTAAATATTTGAATAATTATCACCTCCAAGGTGAGCAAATCGGTTAGCAACATTTTGTCTAGCTTGTGCTAACCTCTGAAAAGCCGAAATGCTTATCCACATTACGTTTCACAAAGTTAAGACAGTTATAAAAATAGTAATTTTTTTCTGTTTTAGCCACAAAAAAATGTTGGTTATGGCAACTATTACAAATACAATTTTTGGTGCATCTGGACTTTTCAAGTCATTTGCATCCAATACAATAGGCGTTTTACCTTCTTCAGTAGGAATATTAAAAAGTGGAGGAAGCTGGAGGAATTGTGTATTTTCTTTCAACAATATGGCATTAACTATTGAAGGTGCTGCTTCGCGGTGTTGGGATAATGCACCCTCTGAAAGCTTTTTCAAAACATTAAAAGCAGAATTGATGTATCATGAAAACTTCAGAACAAAAAAAGAGGCAGAATCTGCTATCTTTGACTTTATTGAGATTTGGTACAATAGAAAAAGAAAACATACTTTCCTTAATTACCAAACTCCTTGTGAAAAAGAAATGGATTATTTAAAACAATATGCGTAACATTTCTTTTCTTAGACAAATAAATGTCTCCAGCTTTTGGGGTTAAGTCCAAAATAGTATATGGAAATATTAGAAGAGCCAATATTAACAATCCATTTCAAAAGCCGTTAACATGTAATTATGACCCATATACCAATGAATATGAAGTTTAAAATTTTATTTTATACGCTTATTATGTTTATAAGTATAGCAAATGGTCAAGTAATTGATTTACGGACTAATTTTCAGCAAAAAAATGTATCCCACGATTTGAAAGGTAAAAATGATTTTTTACAAATAACTAATGATTCCACCATTAATTATACAAAATTATTAAAGTATTGTTATGAGAAAGAAATGATGCATGATAAGTTGGATTATAATGATATACAGAATTTTAGCATTTTGGGAATGTTTAATGAAATTGAGGCCTTCAACAAAAAGAAATATTTAGAAACAGAAAAAAATCTACATCCCATATTTGAAGATACTGTCCTCCAATCAAATTTAATTTCCTTAGATACTTTAGTTTTGAAAAATAAAGAGGAAAAGGTTATAATTCTAAATGATTGTCATTATAGAATGGAAACAAGAGCATTATTCTTGAGTAAATTAAGATTATTCAAAGAATGCGGTTTTACACATTTAGCGATGGAAGCTTTTAGTGACTTATCAGAAAATGTGCCCGGGTTCAAATTAGGATATTATTTCCAAGAACCAATAATGGCAGAAATCTTTAGAGAAGCGAAAAGGCTCGGTTTTCAATTTGTAGCTTATGATGACTATTCTTCGTTAACTGAAGGGGCAAGGGATTCTTTACAGGCTTTAAATCTCTTCAAAGAAATTCAAAAATTGAAAACTAATGAAAAATTACTTGTCTTTTCCGGCATGTCACATATGGCAGAGGACATTCCTATGAAGCCGGATTTAATGGGTTCAATTTTAAAAACGCAATTTAAAATAAATCCTTTAACTATTGATCTTTTCAGAGGATTAGTAAATGAAGTTAATACAGATATTGTTATTCATACAAAAGGTCT
Source organism: Rhizosphaericola mali (assembly GCF_004337365.2). Lineage (GTDB taxonomy): Bacteria > Bacteroidota > Bacteroidia > Chitinophagales > Chitinophagaceae > Rhizosphaericola > Rhizosphaericola mali. Next base: position 1,215,863 of record NZ_CP044016.1, read on the forward strand.
AATAGACAAAGGTGGAATATATGAGCCAGACAAAATGAAAACTAGAATGGGATTTACCTTTATGGATTATTTTTACATATTTCCCTACTATAAAAACTTATACAATAGACCCTATTGGCTCACTTGTGGTGGGTTAAGAAAACATATTGCGCTAAAGTGTATGCAAAAAAAAAAGTGTAATGATTCAAGCTTATTATGCAGACGAAATAGAAAATAATTATGCAATTAATTACATTGCTCCTGCAGATATGGTATATACAATTGATAAAAATGATTTTGCTCATTTTTTCTTAGTACCAAACCATTATTATTCCATTATTTATCGAAATTGTAATAATATGATCATAGGAAAGAAGAAAATATATGTCCCTTAACTCTATATTATTGAGATTTGAACTTAACCCCAAAAGCTGTAGACAGATTTAAAGATTATCAAATTAAATTTGTATTCAATGAAAGCAAGATTATTTACAGAAGAATTTAAGAAAAAATCAGTAGTAGAAGAATTGGACATTCGAGCGGACTTGCTAAGTAAATGGCGCAATAATCCTTTGTATAACGCAGGTTATCTATTGGCGGACAATCCTAAATTAAGTGAAGGACAGTTAAAGATACGTCGTTTAGAAAAAGAACTTAGGGAAATAAAATTGGAAAGTGAAATACTAAAAAAGCACTGGGCATTTCTTCAGAAATGAAGGAAATACTAAGAATTTATAAAATCTAACGAAAAGTATTATTCGGCTATGATGATGTTTAAGGTATTACCTATGAGCACTAGTGCTTATTACAGATGGAGAAAATGCCCAGATAAAAGGCTTCTATCACTAGACCAACAAGTCGTTGATGAATATAAGAAAAGTCATAAAAGATATGGCAGCCCACGGATCAAATTAGAATTAATCAAAAAAGGATTACACAGTACACAAAGCATGAGGCGAAAGGGAAATTACCTTCGGTGCTGCTTCGCGGTGTTGGGATAATGCACCCTCTGAAAGCTTTTTCAAAACATTAAAAGCAGAATTGGTGTATCATGAAAATTTCAGAACAAAAAAAGAGGCAGAATCTGCTATCTTTGACTTTATTGAGATTTGGTACAATAGAAAAAGAAGACATTCTTTCCTTAATTACCAAATTCCTTCCAAAAACGAATTGGATTTTTCTTCAATTACAAATATGCTCAAGTTTATAGTTATGAATGCCAACTCTTTAAATATACAAAAACACTAATTCGATAGAAGGAGGCGTTGCAAGAACATAACCATTGATAGTGACTTGAATTTCCTTACTTAAAATCTTGTACTATTAAAGGTGGGTAAAATGTTCGATTGTTATATAAAGAGGTAATTTGTTTAGAAATTGAATGCGGTAGGTATCTGATTTTATGATCATGAGATTAAATCAATATAAAATAGTAGTATTAATTTGTCTTTTTATAAGTTGTAAATATGAGAAGATAATCCAAAAATGGCCTGATGACTTGCCATATAGTATTAGTGAAAGAGACAAGGTTGGCAAAGAAAGAAAATTTGCAAAACATCTTATACCAGAATATATCCAATTTCCAGTAGCGAAAGGTACAATCTATTTGAAAAAAATGATAACGTTAAATGGATTAATTTGGATTCAACCGAATTACTATAGGCTTGGACGAGGATCTAGTCATCCAAAAGTTCAGATTGTATTTAAAGATTGGAACGATATTACCCCTGATAATATTCGGCAATATTTGGTAATTAAACAGCCAAAAGAGGTGGATTCTGTTACAATGGCGATTCCATTACCAGACAGCCTCGGCGATTCAACCTGTTTTGTGAAAGATTCAGCTACTAATTCTTTTTGGAGGCTGCTAATTTCTAAAGGAAATATAAAGATATATGACAATTCAGCTTATGGAATAGGATATTTTTCGTCCTCTATTATAAGGATTAATTTTGATGGGGATTCCACTATTCTTATTAAAAGTGTCTTTAATAAACAAAATCTTAAAAAGAAAATAGAAGAGTTTATTACTAAACGATATAATGAAAAAATAGACATGCATTTTAATACTATTACAGACATACTTTTTTACATAATCAAAAGAGAGAACACTTAAATTCAAGTCTACCATTTTTCTCCAATTTTGGCTACACACCATATTTTTTAAATATTATTTTTTATGGAGCAGGATATGGATTTATGGTTGATAATTATGATAACAATGTGCCAGATAAAAAATAGATTAAAATTGAATATTAAACAATTTAGAAAAATAACTTTATATTTTTCGTTTTTAGTAATAGGTTCATGTAATCTTTTTGAGCCCATTACTGTTAATTGGCCAGATCCAATAGCTTTACCCAATTCCTTACTAGAAGTAGATAATATTGGAAATAAAGTGCCATACCCTCTAAGTATGTCAAGAAATTATCCAATCTCCAAAGGTATAATATACCTTCGAACAGGAATTATATTGAATGGTTTAATTTTTATTCAACCGTCTGAAATTACTTTAAGAGGAATCAAATATTCTCCAGTGGTTGAATTTGTATCAAAACCTTGGAAAGATGTATCTGTTACTGAATTAAAAGATTCTTTAATTTTTAGAAAGCTCAATATAAGCCAAATTGATTCTGTAAAATTGTTCGGTATACCGACTCCTTATAGCTTTGACATTAATACTCTATATATAAATGTAAAAAATGAAGATTACTGGCGATTGATTGCGAATAATAATCATTCCAAAATTTTTGATGTAAGCAATATTGGGCTTGGCGATATTTCTAACTACTATAATAGATTAAATGATGTTAGAAAAATAATTTTAGTGGATGGATCTGATACTATTTACATAACTCATAGTATAATTAATTTAAATGAGAATATGGCCAAAAGGAAACTTAAAGCATTCATTAAACGAAGATATAAAAATCATGATTTTGCCTCCGATAATGTAGGTGAGCTTCTTAATAATATTTTGAAACAAGAAAATAATGATTCTAAATAGATTGATCTAACATTGAAACCTTTATGATAACTGCTAATTTATAGATTTTATGCTTAGGATAGGAAATAATAAAGGCGCAAGTATATATTTGGTATTATTTATTTTTTTAAGTTGTGGAGAACTAAAGCCAGTAACGGTTAATTGGCCAGAACCTAAAATGTTACCAAATGCGATTATAGGAGTCAATGATATAGGTAAGAAGGTAGGACCTCTTAAAAGTATGTCACGAAATTATCCTACATCTCCTGGGTGTATATATTTGAGTAATGGATTGTTAATTAAAGGATTAGTATGGCTACAACCATGTAGTAGATATTTTAAGGGAAGTACTATAAAACCAATCGTAGAGGTTGTTACAAAACCATGGAACAGTTTGTCATTAGGCGACCTAAAGGATTCTACAATTTTTAGAAAACTAAAGATTCTATGTGTAGATTCAGTAAGATTCTATGATATATCAACTCCATATAACTTAAATAATTCAACTTTATATATAAATTATCATAATGAGGACTATTGGAGATTAATCGTTAGTAGTAAAACGATAAAAATTTATGATGTTAGTGATGTTGGGCTTGAAGATATTTCTGCCTACACTAAAAGATTGGGAAGCGTAAAAAAAATGATTTTAGTAAACAATGCAGACACGTTAATATTAGCGAGGAGTAATCTATTTTATTTAAATGAAAATAGTATTAAACGAAATATCAAAGCGTTCATTAAGGCAAGATATAAGTATAGTGGTTTCATTTCTGATAATATAGGCCCCCTACTTCAATATATTTTGAAACAAGAAACAATCTATTGAAAATAATTTGTTATCCAAAATAGTATTGATAAGGTTTATCAATCTCGCTTACTATTGGATGTTGTGGGCCAAGAACAAATTATTTGGTTCAATGGCTAGATCCCTATAATCTGAATTGTAAATCAAGGAAAGTCGTGGAGCATTTGAAATTGGTATTGATGGTGTAAATCACGGCTTTTCCAGTTTTCATAATAATTTAAATTTAATAATTATTTATGTAAACACGCTCTAATATATTAGGCAGGTCGGTATGAATTCTGTTGGTAATTTATACAATTAGTTCAAGTTTTGATAAATACTAATAATGCTAAAATCTTATTTTATTTATTGCTACTAATTAAATTTATATTAATTTAGTCTATTAACTAATCGTTATGAATTGAGAATTAGTCACACCGAAATGTATGTTTTTGATTGATCAATTAAAATATGATATTGCAATTAATAGAAGTGAGAAAGCATTCCGTACGCTTTTTATGAAATTTCACGGATCGCTTTTAAGATTTTGTTCTATTTACATTAATGACAAATCTTTATCTGAAGAGATTATTTCTGATGTGATGCTGAATCTTTGGTTAAAAAATGAGCAGTTAATGGAAGTAATAGACCTCAAGGTATATTTATTTAAATCAGTCAAGAATAGAGCGCTCAATTATTTAACTAAGGTTAGGAAATATACGCATTGGGATATTGATAATATACCCATTAGTCATAATGTAGACAATTACTCTCCTGAATTTATTTCGATAGAGAAAGAATTCCATAAAAAGATAATTTCGCATATTGAAAGCCTTCCACCTCAATGTCAACTTGTCTTTAAGCTTATTAGGGAGTATGGACTTCCTTATAAACAGGTAGCCGATATATTAGGATTGTCAGAAAAAACCGTGGACAGACACCTTCAAATAGCCATGCAGAAACTCTCAGAAGTATTAAAGAATAAAATTCAAAAATAAATTTTTAAAAAAAGTAGAATTCAATTGGGGAGTTCTACTTTTTTTATTGTCTTATATAGACAGGACAATATCATGGACGAAAACAAATTTTTAAAATTATTGTACAAAAAACTGTCTCATACGGCAGATCAAGAAGAATTGAGACAGTTAGAATTGCTTCGAAATAGCCAAGAAGAGTTTAATAACTTGTATAATTTTTTTATCTGTGAAAATGAATCATTGGTGGAAAACGATATTAAGGAAAGTGAATTAGCGTACGCGGCATTATTTACGAAAATGCATGCAAATGGAAATTTTGATGGAGAAGAGTCGATGGTTTCAGATAGTTCGCAATTAATACCGACCAATAATAAAGCAAAAAAAATAAGATTATTTGTTACGAGTGCTGCGGCTGCAATTTTAGTTTGTTTTCTAATATATGGATGGTATAGCAATAATAATATGAATAATACAGAATGGAAAAATAGTAATGTTGTAACTACAAAAAAAGGAAGCAAATCATTTATATTATTACCAGATGGAACTAAAGTTTGGTTAAACGTAGATAGCAAATTAACCTACCAAGAAAATTTTACAGGAGCGACTCGTCAGGTGAAGTTGTTAGGTGAAGCTTTTTTCGACGTGGCAAAAGATGCAAAACATCCATTCATTATACATACGCAGGATGCTAATATCAAGGTTTTGGGGACGGCTTTTAACGTAAAATCCTATGCGGATGATTCTAGTATGGAAACTTTACTGGTGAGGGGCAAGATTGAGGTATCTCTTAAAAGTACAAATAAAAAGAATATTATACTTCTTCCTGGAGATCGATTAAAAATTTTCCATAAAATACTTGTAGATAATAATGAAAAAGTTAAGCTCGATATGACCAATGATTCTGTCATTATAGAAAAATTTAATCTTGGACAAAAAAAGGCTATTCAAGATACACTTTGGTTAGAAAATACGATAGCATTTGATTCCGAACCACTTATTACGATTGCTAAAAAACTGGAAAAATGGTACGGCGTTACGCTAGTAATAAAAAATGAAAAACTAAACACAGTAAAGTTCACTGGGAAGTTTGAGAACCAACCAATTTCATTTGTTTTGGAAACCTTAAAAGAAACCGGAAAATTGAGTTATGAATTACACAAGGACACTATAAATCTATATTAATAAAATGAGAGAAAATGACGTGATAAACTAAACAAAAACAGGGAATGCTGCCACATCCCCTGTGCATTAAAACAACTTAAGCTGTAATCACAGCAAAAATTTTTTAACTACTTAATTCAAATTTATGAAAAAAATAAATGTGGATAGAAAAGTGCTGCCCTTTTCTTTCATATTAAAATCCTTGTTAATGGGAAAATTAGTATTAATCATGATTTGTGCTTTTTGTGTACAAGCGTCCGCTTTCAAAGGTTCTGCACAATCAAGAGTAAATCTAAGACTAGAAAAAACGACGCTTAAAAAGGTATTGGCGAAAATAGAAGATCAAACGTCTATACATTTTGTATACAATGACGACCAAGTTTCTTCTTTTCGCAATGTGAATGTTGATTTCCAAAATTTATCCTGGCAAAGAGGACTCGAAATTCTTTTAAAAAATACGAAGTTGTCCTACAAACTATTGGGAGCGAATACGGTAGTATTGACAGGATTTCCGATACAATATGAAACAACTATAACTGGCAAAATTGTCAATAAAGACAATATAGGAATAGAAGGTGTATCTGTGTTGGAAAAAGGTACAACCAACGGCGTTTCTACAGATGCAAATGGAGAGTTTACTATCCAAGTAAAAAACGAATCCTCAGAATTGGAAATCTCGCATGTTGGCTATCAAACACAAGTAGTGCCTGTATCAGTGAGCAAACTCAATATTATATTGAAAGAAGTGAATAGTTCGCTTGATTCAGTTGTAGTAATTGGTTATGGTTCTGTAAATAGAAAAACTGTGACCGGAGCGATTTCTAGCATAAAAGGGGATGCTTTAAACACCACATCCAACACGAATGTATTACAAGCGCTTGCCGGAAGAGTACCAGGATTGACCGCATTTCAGACAACTGGACAACCAGGTGCTGCAGTTAGTGTTAAGATTCGAGACAATCCATCATTTGCCTCTACTGGCGTTCTATATGTAGTAGATGGGGTACCTTTTAATAACTCGGCAACCGATCCTGCGAGCAATCCTGTTTATGGAAGCGGTGGTAGTAATCAATCTCCACTGAACTTTATTAATCCTAATGATATTGAATCCATTGAAGTATTGAAAGATGCTAGTTCAGCTGCTATTTATGGAGCACAAGCTGGAGGGGGAGTGGTACTCATAACAACGAAGAAAGGTAAAAACGGTGCTGCTAAGGTGGAATATAGTTTTAATGGAGCATTTCAGAAAATGAGTAAGTTCTATGATATTTTTGATACTAAAGATTATATGGAAGAAAGGAACGGTATTTTGTATGAAAAATATTTAAGAGATAATAAACTAGCTCCTTATGGAACTGCTGAGGCAAATAGCGTTGCTGCTTTTATTCCAAGATATACACAAACACAAATTGATACTACGCCCAATCGTCCGAACGCAATGCGTGCGATTACGCGTAATGGGTTTGTCCAACAACATAATATGTCAATTTCTGGAATGAGTGGAAAAACACAGTATTACATTTCAGGCAATTACTTGGATCAAAAAGGAGTCATTCGTGGATCTGACTACAAAAGGTATAATGCTAGGGTAAATTTGACGCAAACTATCAGTGATAAAATAAAAGTTGGGATTTCTGCCATTTCTTCTAATTCTACCACAAATAATCAGTCTATTGGTACAAGTCTCGCTCAAAGTGGAGGTATTATTGTTGCTGCCTTGTACTGGCCAGCAAATTTACCATTGCAAAATGCAGATGGGTCATTTACTGCCAACACAGACTATCCAGCCATTCCTAATCCATTAAGTTATTTAACTGTTACAGATCAAACACAATTTAAACGTTTATTGGGGAATGCATGGGGTGAATGGGATATCATTCCTGGATTGAAAGCAAGAGCAAATTTTAGTTATGATCAATCAACAGCAAAACGCTCAGCTTATCTTCCTACAACTTTTTTGTTTGGAGCAAGAACCGGAGGAAATGCTTCAATTGGAGAAACAAATGCAACTTCAAAATTACTTGAATATACCTTAAATTATACTAAAAGTATTGGAGGAAACCAACGTATCAATGCAATTGCAGGGTACTCCTACCAATTGAACAATAATGATGGATTTAACGCGCAGAATAATAGTTTTGTTTCAGATGCATTTCTGTATAATAATCTAGGCGCTGGTGCAAGTACTAAACCCAGTGTTGGATCCTTCAAATCGAGTCAAACTTGGGCTTCTTATTTTGCAAGAGCTATTTATACTTTAGATAATAGATATACCTTGACGGCTTCTGTAAGAAGAGACGGTTCTTCTATTTTTGCTCAGAACAGAAAATATGGTTATTTCCCATCCGTAGCTCTAGGATGGATGGTTTCGGATGAGGATTTTTTTAAAAATATATTACCTGTAGTGAGTTCATTGAAACTGAGAGCAAGTTATGGCACAACGGGCAACAGTAATATAGGACAGAATGCGCTAATACTCTATGCCGCAGGTTTGAATAATTATGTCTACAACAATACAATTGCTACTGGAGTTGCATTAAGTCAGATTTCTAATCCTAATCTGACATGGGAAACTAATAGGGAGTTAGATTTTGGTATAGACTATCAAATACTAAACAACAGAATTTCTGGATCATTTGATTATTTTCAAAAATATGTTACTAATCTTTTGACATTTATCCCATTAACAACGGATTATCCAGTAACATCTTATGCTGGAAATGCAGGTAAAACAGGAACACATGGTTGGGAAATAGGTCTTCATTCAAGGAATATTGTACCAGCAACGAATCGTGGATTTTCTTGGTCTACAGACTTAACTTTATCTCATTATTATAGTTATTGGATACGCCGCTCACCATCGGCATTACTTACACTTCCTAAATATATAAATCCGAAAGGTCAATTTGATAACGAAGCTATATATGGTTATCAGAATGATGGTATTTATCGTGGAAATGGTGCCGCTCCAGCTGCGATGCCAGGTCTAATTCCAGGAGGATTAATGATTAAGGATTTAAATGGTTATGATACAAATGGAAATTTGACGGGGACTCCAGATGGAAAAATTTCATCAGCGGATGAAACCTATTTAGGTAGCAATGTACCTAAGTTAAGTTTTGGATTTGGTAATACATTCAAATATAAAAATTTTGATTTAGCGATTTATTTTTATGGTAATGTGGGTGCACTAAAACTTAATTCGGACTATCAATATTCTTTCTTAATGGAAGCAAATATGGCGCAGTTTGGATGGAATGCTCTATCAGTAGTAAAAGATCGATGGTCTTATCAAAATACGAATGCTTCTTGGCCAACAGGATTAAATACAGGCTACGAAGCTTATACGAGTGCTTCTAACTTTTGGTATGAAAAAGCAGATTTTATACGTTGTAGAGATATCACTTTTGGCTATCAATTACCCGCTTCAATGTTAAAAGGACAGAATGTATTTTCAAATATTAGAATTACCGCGGGAGTTCAAAATCCATTTATCCTTACAGGATACAAAGGAGCGGATCCCGAACTACAGAATTTTGCGGCATATCCTCTTACAAAATCCTTTAATCTCGGAGCTAACATTACTTTCTAATTTGAAAATCATTGAAATGAAAAAGCATAATAAGACCTATATTGAACGCAATGGATATAATAAATTTGGAGTTCTTTTATTAATGATGTCCATATTCCTTTTTTCTTCTTGCGAAAAAAAGCTTGAACCTTCGGTTTATAGTCAATTATCACAAAATAATTTTTTCAACACTGCATCTGATGCAAAAGCAGCTGTTACGTCGATGTATAGTGGTATGCTTATGGGAAATACATATGAAGCTGGATGGGGTGGTTCAAATAATGGTTGGCTAATACAATCTAGTATGGAAACGGATGAAACTATATGTTCGTGGGGTTGGCCAGGTTGGAAAAGGATGAATGATTTGCAGTTTTCCATAGATGATGGAGTCATTGTGGGAATCTATACGGCTATGATGCCATTCATATCTCAAATTACTATAGATATTAGCAAAATACAAGACATTGCTATGGATACTAAATTGAAAAATCAGTACATAGCAGAATTAAGAGCGTTAAGAGCACATTATTCACAGATTTTGTATAATTTTTATGGACCTGTACCCATTCGTTTAGATCCGGTAGCTGCTGCGGATCCAACAGCGACTCCAATTCCACGTCCCTCGCATGATACGATGGTGCAATATATTGAAAACGACTATAAAGCTGCAGCCGCAGTATTACCGAATTCTTTCACTGGAAGTGATTATGGCAGATTTTCTAAATCTGCATGTTTAGTTGGTTTGATGAAACTATATATGAAAGAACATAGATGGTCCGATGCCGTTACGATTGGAGAACAGATCAAGAGCTCTGGTTTTAGCTTAATTTCTGACTATTCTAAAAACTTTAGTTATGATAATAAAGGCGGAAATTCTGAAATAATATTAGCCATACCTTGTAACGCAAATGCAACTCGTTCTTATAATAACTGGTTAGCTAATGTCTTGCCGTCAGCTCCTGCTTATGTAGATCCAAGTGGTATGAATCTACAGGAATGGGGTGGTTATAAAATGCCTTGGACTACTTACGACAAGTTTGAAACAAATGACAAACGTCTTAGCGTTTTATTTAGAAGATATGCAGTGGATGCGGCAGGAACATTATTTGATGCAAAGACCGGAGGAACTATAAATGGTACATACTATGCTTCCTTTATTGGTGCTATTCCCAAAAAATATGGTGTTGATCCGACTTCTACTACAAGTTATATGGGTACTGATATCGTAGTTTGGAGATACGCGGATGTTGAACTATTACTGGCGGAAGCATTAAATGAAGTTAATCATGCACCTACAGCGGATGCTTATAGTTTGATAAACGATGTGAGAACTCGTGCCGGGGTTACGAATTATAATTCGGGATCATTAGATTATACAAGTTTTAAATCCAAGATCATGGATGAACGTTTATTTGAATTATGGTGTGAGGGACAACGTAGAGAAGATATGATTAGATGGGGTACTTTCGTAAGTTATGCAGCTAGTCAAGGATCAGCGTTTGCAACAGCTAATGATACATTATATCCCTTACCTCAAAAAGTAATTACTGAGACAAATGGAATAGTAAAACAAAATCCTGGTTATTAAAATTAGATCTAGTATATAGTGATTTTTTCAACCTATTATTTTTCTTTTTGAATTAGAAAATAATAGGTTGATATTTTGAATGATTATGTTCAAAATTCTAAAATGAAAAGTTTGTTTTTTTTGAATCGACAATTAATTAAAATGTATAAATCTATGATAGGAAAATTATACCTTGATTAATCGGATTTCGAATAGTAAAATTAGGCGTGACTTAATAATCTATTTATAATAGAATAGTTGCAACTATGAAAAAGGGAAAAAGATACCGAAAAGCGTTGACTATAAAATTTGAAATGAAAAATAAACTAGCATTTATTGTTGCCATTATGGTGGTTGTTTTACAAAATAGTTGTACAAATAAAAAAGAAAACGAAAATTCTGGAAAAGAATTAACCAAAATGTATTGTGGTGCTTGTCATTTAGCGCCTACACCCTCATTATTAACAAAGTCTAGTTGGGAAAAAGTACTTCCTGTAATGTCTAACTTTATGGGACTAAGATACTCCGGAGATAGTATAGTCGCATTGACGGGGGAAAGAAAATATGAAGACACGGCAACTCTTCCTCAGCGTATATCAATCGCTCCTGAAGATTTTAAAAAAATTGCGAAATATATATTGGAAAATGCGCCTGATAGCTTCAAAATTGATCAACATAAAAATTATGAGGCAACAAACGTTTTTAGTGTATACTCTCCAAAGTCTGCAGGTATGCCTTTTACTACGGCAATTGCCTATGATAGTATTGGTAAATCGATTTGTATCGGAAGTGCTACATCACGTGCCTTGGAAGTATATAATACGCAACTAGAAAAACAGCGATCTATAGATGTTCAAAATATGGTGACATCTTGTAGAATTGATCAGAATGATTATCAAATTACAAATATTGGCGCATTTAAACCAGAACCGAATAGCGTTTCTGGAAATATTATGTTATTGGATCGAGGAAAAGATTCACATCCAAAGATAATTTTAGATAGTCTTAATCGTGCAGTAGATAGTCATATAGTTGATCTAGATAACGATGGGAAAAATGATATACTTGTGGATGAATTTGGTTTTTTAAGAGGGAATTATTCTTGGTATAAAAATAAGGGAGATGGACATTATACAAAAAAGATACTAAGACCTACACCTGGTGCATTAAAATCTTATATAGAGGATGTAAATGAGGATGGTTTAAAAGACATTTGGACTTTATTTGGGCAGGCAAAAGAAGGTATTTCACTATTTATCAATAAAGGAAATGGATATTTTGAAGAGAAGGTTATCCTGCAATTTCCGTCCGTTTACGGCTCTACTAATTTTGAGTTAATCGATGTAAATGGTGATGGAAAGAAAGATATTATATATACTTGTGGTGATAACAATGATTATTCCTCTATTTTAAAACCCTATCACGGTATTTATATCTATTTGAATGAAGGAAATTTGAAATTTAAATTGGCTAAATTTATTCATATGGATGGATGCTATAAAGCTATTGTAAGAGATTTTAATATGGATGGTAAATTAGACATGGCAGCAATTTCCTATTTTGCAGATTACGAAAGACATCCTGAAGAATCATTTATATACTTTGAAGGAAAAGGAAATCTCGAATTTGATCCTATGATAATTAAAGATTTACCATTAGGAAGGTGGGTATGTATGGATGTAAAAGATCTAGATGGAGATGGAGATCCTGATATTTTATTAGGTAATTTGGCTGCCGATTATTTGGGACGAAAGGACTGGCAACAAATGTGGATGTCCGCTCCTGCATTTATCAAAATTATCAATACAACAAAATAAACAAGTTAACAGTCTTTTAAATTTATGAAAAAAATATTGCTTACCTCATTAGTCGTTATTCTCTGCTTTCAGCTTAATGCTCAAGATTTTAAGGCGGCTCAAGACTTGGTAATACGTCGCGTTCCATGGTTAAATGGAAAAATTTTATTTAAAAAAATAGACAAAAATGCGGATGATAATGATGTTTTTACCTTAGAAAGCAAAAACAAAAAAGTGGTTATCGGAGCTTCGTCGACTTCCGCTGCGACTAAAGGATTGGGCTATTATTTAAAAATGTATTGCCGTAGAAGTTTGTCACACATGGGTGATAATCTAAGTGCGCCGAGTTTTATACCCCAAATAACAAAGAAAGAAACTATTGTATCAAATTTTAGTACACGTTACGCATTGAATTACTGCACGATTAACTATTCGATGCCTTTTTATACATGGGAACAATGGGCGCATGAGTTGGATTATATGGCACTCAATGGCGTTAACCTCATGTTAGCACCAGTAGGTGATGAAAAAGTCTGGCAAAAAGTGCTGTACAAATATGGGTATAGCGACCAAGAGATTGCGAAGTTCCTTCCTGGTCCAGCCTTTACTGCATGGTGGTTGATGGGAAATTTGAGTGGTTGGGGTGGTCCTGTATTCAAACAATATATTGATAATCAATATGTATTGGAAAAGCAAATTTTGACACGAATGAACCAACTTGGAATCGAGCCAATTGTTCAAGGGTTTTATGGTATGGTGCCAGATGATTTGAGAACTAAACATTCGGACTGGAATATTGTGGATCAAGGTAATTGGGCTGGTGGATTTAAAAGACCAGAAATTTTACTTCCAACAGATATTCATTTTTCTGAAATGGCAAATGCTTACTATGATGCTGTTAAAGAATTATATGGTAATAATATACATTATTTTGGTGGAGAACCTTTTCATGAGGGCGGCATTACAAAAGGAATTGATGTTGTGCGTTGCGCGCAGCTAATCCAAGTGTCTATGCAGAAAAATGTTCCAAATGCTACTTGGGTTTTGCAAGGTTGGCAAAGAAATCCTACGGATGAACTTTTAGATAAATTGGACAAATCTCATGTATTGATTCAAGAGTTATTTGGAGAAAATACCGAGAATTGGTATATCAGAAAGGGGTATAATAATACCCCATTTGTATGGTGCACTGTGACAAATTTTGGAGAAAAGCAAGGCCTGTATGGTAAATTACAACGATTTGCAGATCAAGTATATCGTGCAAAAAATAGCGAATATGCGAAGTATATGAAAGGCGTCGGGATTATGCCTGAAGGGATCAACAATAATCCTGTTGTTTACGAGTTCGTATTGGATCTGAACTGGAACAAAAATAAAGTGGAGGTGAATGATTGGATTCCTTCTTTTGTTAAGGCAAGATATGGTACTGACAATCAAAATTTACAAAAAGCGTGGACCATTTTTACAGAAACTGTATATCGAAGTTTTCCTGCAAAACAAGAAGGTCCCCCAGAATGTATTTATTGCGTCAGGCCATCTTTAGAAGCGGGAAGTGCCTCCTCCTGGGGTTCTAGAAATCGCAATTATGACACTGCACTTTTTGCAAAAGGTGTTAAATTATTTGCAAATGCGCTAAAAAGTAATGGGTCCTCAGAAACCTACAAAACGGATAAAGTCGATTTTATGCGTCAAATGAATTCGGACAAAGCAGAAATTGACTACAAAAATATGATTGATGCTTATAAGTCAAAGAGTATCGCAAATTTTAAGAAATACGCAACCATATTTTTAAATGGTATACTTTCTCAAGATTCACTATTGTCAACAAATAAATATTTCACTTTGAATAAATGGTTAACGGAAGCGCAAAAAATGGGTAAAAAAGATAACCAGAATAATTTTATTAACGATAATGCCAAAATGCAGCTCACAATTTGGGGTCCAACTACTAACCCCAATACAAATCTGCACGATTATGCTAATAAGGAATGGAGTGGAATGATGAAAACTTTCTATTATGTACGTTGGAAGATGTTTGTAGACAATTGCTTGGAGCATTTAAATGGTCAAAATCCAAAAGATGTAGATTATTTTAGTTTTGAAAAACAATGGACTCAAAATGATTAAAACTAGATTTTTTACAATGTATAGTATTTATCATGAGGTGTAAATTCTTTGTTTAGACTTCTTTACAAATCTAATGATGTATTGTAGTATGTATTAAGGAAAATAAATGCATTCTTTGTTGCAAATTTGCTTTTTTATTTATCATATTACAGACTTCAAGTGATTATAGAATCTCTAGTACATCTTATAAATTGATCAAGAAAAGTGTTAGGATATATAAAGGTTGAGAATATTTGGAGCTAATAAAATACGACTTTATTATGACCTAAAGAATCATTAAATATAAAAAAACTATTCTCATAAATCCATTTGGATTGGTGCTGCTGATGTTATTAGTGTCACTAGAATTACCAATTTTAATGTTGATATTTCATTTTAAAATCTATTATAATTCTGTCGGATTATTATTTAACTCGCTCATTATTGTTCCATCCGGAAAGTCTTTTTTTAATGTATCGATGGTCATTTCTCTAACATGCAAAGTTTGGCTCATTTTTCGGCCTATATAGCTTATAATATTGCCATCTGCCAAATCCATAACTATGGTCAGATACAATCATCCTCTTATATTCTATTTTTAGTAAATTGGTCGTTATAAAGGTTAAAAAATAGCTTAAAATACAACTATACATTATTCATGGTATTAAACTTTACTCAACATCATTTTCCATTTATATAGTTTTAATGGATCGTATTTTTTGAACAAAGAATGTTAGCTTTGATATTAGATTTTATTTGTTTTTTAAATAAGATAAAACTTATTTTATATTACTTAAAAATCTCTTTTATCATTATATAATATTCAAGTGTTCAAAAAAATTAACTTATGGATTTACACTCAGGTCTCGCATTCTGGTTGGTAAAAAATAAGATGTATGATTATTTTCATCCACTTGACAAAAAACACAAAACAGAAATTGCCATTATTGGT
This sequence comes from Rhizosphaericola mali, assembly GCF_004337365.2. Lineage (GTDB taxonomy): Bacteria > Bacteroidota > Bacteroidia > Chitinophagales > Chitinophagaceae > Rhizosphaericola > Rhizosphaericola mali. The sequence continues at coordinate 1,231,745 of NZ_CP044016.1, forward strand.
TCGGGTATTACAGGGTCACTTGTAGCACACGAACTATGCAAAGCCGGTATTAAAGTATCTGTTTTTGACAAAAGAACGATTAGCACGGGAAGTACGGTTGCAAGTACAGCACAGCTCCAATATGAAATAGACGTTCCGTTGTGCAAAATGGTGGATATTGTTGAGGAGTCGGTTGCGGTTAAGGCCTATCATGCAAGTCTTGCGTCCATAAATGATATTGGTAAAGTATTGAAGGATGCAAAGGTAGATGCAGACTATAAAAATGTTTCTAGTGTTTGGTTGGCTTCTTACAAAAAAGATCTTAAACTATTGGAAAAGGAATATGCTATTCGGGAAAAATATAGTTTGCCTGTATCTTATTTGGAAGAAAAAGATCTCAAAAAACAACACCATATTGATGCTCCTGGGGCATTGAAAAATAACGAAGCAGCACAAATGGATGCTTATGCAGCAGCTACGGGATTATTGCAACATCATTTAGCCAAATCAGAACTCGAATTATTTACCCATACTAGGATTGTGAAATGGCAGGAAGTTAAAAATGGGTACGAACTACAAACCGAAAATGGCCATACGATCCAATGCAAATATGTCGTAATTGCTGCCGGATTTGAGGCGGGACAATTTTTACCCAAGGAAGTCATGCAATTACAATCTACGTATGCGCTTATTTCAAAACCCGTACATGAAAAAGAATTATGGCCTGAACGGTCACTTATTTGGGAAACCAAGGAACCGTATTTTTATATGCGTACTACAGCCGACAATCGCATGATGATCGGTGGTGAAGATGAAGAATTTAAAGATCCTATAAAGCGGGATGATTTACTAAGAGAAAAAATCCGAAAGTTGGAAAAACAGTTTCATAAAACGTATCCAGATATTCCTTTCGAAACAGAAATGGCTTGGTGCGGCACTTTTAGTTCTACCAAAGATGGTTTGCCTTATATTGGCACATGGCCTAGGAAAAAGCGCATGTTTTTTGCTTTGGGTTATGGTGGCAATGGCATTACCTTTAGTATGATTGCGGCGCAGGTGATTCGCAATATTTTACAAGGAAAAAAAGATGAGCGCGCCGACGTTTTCTCGTTTGAAAGAAAAAGGAAAAAATAAATGGGTAAATATGATCTTTTAAATTTTCGTTCAGAAGGCATTTATTGTCCTATTGGAAAATTTTACATTGATCCATGGAAACCGGTTGATCTAGCCGTGATTACGCATGGACATGCAGATCATGCCAAATGGGGAATGAAAAAATATCTGTGTCATCCTTATACGGCACCTATTTTGAGGAGTCGTATATCCCCTGATATTCAAATTGAAACGCTTGACTATAATCAAACTATAAACATAAATGGTGTTCAATTGAGTTTGCATCCTGCGGGGCATATTATAGGATCGGCGCAAATCAGACTAGAATACAAAGGAAAAGTAGTCGTAGTTTCTGGCGATTATAAATTGCAAAACGACGGCATCACCACACCGTTTGAATCTGTAAAATGCCATGAGTTTATTACGGAAAGTACCTTTGGATTACCCATTTACAATTGGTTGTCTGTGGAGCAGCAAAATGAACAACTCCGGCAATGGGTTTTTCAAAATCAAAAAATTGGAAAAACTTCTGTTTTTATAGGATATTCTTTGGGTAAATCCCAACGTATCATGAAAGCATTAGAAGGATTGGGAAATATTTATGTGCATTATTCCATCACTAAATTGAACGAAGCGTATGAAAGTGTAGGCATCAATTTACCCAATTGGCAACCAGTCGATTTACGTGAAAATGTGAAGCATCTTGACCAGCAAATTGTACTGTTGCCACCTGCTTTGTTTGACTCAAAAGTGATTAAAAAAATTCCCAATGCTAGCGAAGCCATTTGTTCGGGTTGGATGCAAGTGCGTGGCGCAAGGCGTTGGCGCAGTGCAGACGCGGGTTTCGCCATTTCAGATCATGCCGATTGGCAAGATTTATTAACCGCTGTGAAGGCAACAGAAGCGGAAAAAGTCTATGTGACGCATGGTCAAACAGCGATTTTTACCAAATACCTCAATGAGATCGGCATACATGCAGTGGAGTTGCATACGGAGTTTGGGAATGAGGAAGAAAGTACGGAAAATCAAAATCAGGAGGAAGCATGAAAACCTTTGCGACATTGATAAAAACGCTAGATAGCACCAATAAAACTAATGCGAAAATAGACGCCATAATTTCTTTTTTGGAAGAAGCGAGCAATGCGGACAAACTTTGGTTTTTGGCTTTGTTTACGGGCAAAAGGCCGAAACGAATGGTGAATTCTGCCTTGATGAAACAATGGGCGATGCAGGAAGCCAACATTCCCGAATGGTTGTTTGTGGAATCGTATTTGTCTGTGGGTGATCTGGGAGAAACGATTGCGCTAATTTTACCGTCAGCAAAGGATTTTTGGGAATTTTCTCTTTCGGAATGGATGGACAAAATTACTCAATTAAAGGATGGAACTGAAGAGAGAAAAAAGGAATTTGTTATTCATACTTGGCATCATTTGGATCTTACGGAGCGTTTTATATTTAATAAATTGATCGGTGGTAGTTTCAGGATTGGCGTCTCTGCAAAGACCTTAATCAATGCTATCGCTAAACATTTTCAACTAGAACCGAGCGCCGTCGCACATTCGATTATGGGCGATTGGGATATAAAAGATGTAGATTTTGATAGTTTGGTTTTAGGAAAGTATTCCAATACAAATTTGTCCAAACCTTATCCATTTTGTTTGGCATATCCTTTGGAAAAGGATTTGGCGGAATTGGGAAATATAGATCAGTGGCAAATAGAATATAAATGGGATGGCATTCGCGGGCAATTCATTAAAAGAAAGGAGGAGAATTTCATTTGGTCTAGAGGTGAAGAATTGGTCAATGCACAGTTTCCCGAACTATTAGAAGATTTGCAAAAATGGCAAGGCGATTTTGTTTTAGATGGGGAAATTTTGGCTTGCAACGATGGGAAAGTTCTAGACTTTAGTGAATTGCAAAAAAGATTGAATCGCAAAACAATCAGCAAAAAAATGCAGGAAGAAATTCCAATTGTTGTGTTTGCTTATGATTTGTTGGAATTAAATGGTATGGATTTAAGAGCATTTCCACTATCCAAAAGAAGGGCAAAGTTGGAACAATTATTTCAGCAAAACAAGTCAGAAAAATTTTCACTTTCCCCAATTATTTCCATTCAAACATGGGACAAATTACCCGATATTCGTGCCAACGCCAGAGAAATTAATAGCGAAGGTGTGATGTTGAAAAATGTAGATTCGCCTTATCATGTGGGTCGAAAAAAAGGAGATTGGTGGAAATGGAAAATAGAACCAATGACGATCGATGCCGTCTTAATCTATGCGCAAAATGGAAGTGGACGTAGAAGTTCCTATTATACGGACTATACTTTTGCTGTAAAAAAAGAGGATCAGTTAGTAACTATTGCAAAAGCCTATTCTGGACTTACGGATAAAGAAATTCAGGAAGTGAGCAGATTTGTCAATAAAAATGCCTTGGAGAAATTTGGTCCCGTGCGTACGGTAAAACCCGAGTTGGTCTTTGAAATAGCATTCGAAGGAATTGGTTTTAGTAATCGGCATAAGTCTGGCGTAGCGCTTCGTTTTCCTAGAATTTTACGTTGGCGAAAAGACAAAAGGGTGAATGATATTGACGATATTGAAACGATAAAAGAAATGATCCATTAATTTGAAAGAAGATTTTAAAAATACTATTGGTTACTCCATTATTTCAAATTGGATGCAAGCCAAAGATCAGAAAGCTTTTTCCTTCCAAGAAAAAGCGTGGCAGAAATTTGTATTGGGATATAGTGGTATGGTGGTTGCGCCAACAGGATTTGGGAAAACTTATTCGCTCTTTTTGGCGGTAATAATGGATTTTTTAAATCACCCTAGCAACTATAAAAATGGATTGAAACTACTATGGGTTACTCCTTTGCGGTCTTTGGCAAAAGATTTGGCAAGAGCGATGCAAGAGGCTATTGATGAGATGGGTTTAGATTGGATGGTGGAAGTAAGAAATGGGGATACGGAAGCCAAACAAAAAGCACGACAAAGCAAATCTATGCCGGATATTCTATTGGTCACTCCGGAAAGTTTACACTTATTAATCGCTCAAAAATCAAGAGATGTTTTTTTCAAAAGTCTAAAATGTATCGTTGTTGACGAGTGGCACGAACTATTAAGTACCAAACGTGGAGTAATGCTGGAGTTGGCAATCGCTTTTTTACGGATGTCATTACCTAAAATACAAGTTTGGGGAATTTCTGCAACTATTGGAAATATTGACGAGGCAATGGATGTATTGCTTCCTAATTTTCCCAAAAAAGTCAAAATTATAGCTAAAGAGAAGAAGAAAATAGACATATTGCCAGTATACCCGGAATACGTGGAAATATTGCCTTGGGCAGGACATCTAGGAGGGAAACTAGTAGATCAAGTCGTTCCGATTATTTTACAAAGTAAATCCACAATTTTGTTTACCAATACACGTAGTCAAAGTGAAATGTGGTACCAACTATTATTGGATGCTTATCCTGATTTCGCCGGACAAATAGCCTTGCATCATAGTTCTATTGATGGAAAAATCCGTCAATGGATTGAAGATAATTTGTCTAGTGGTCATCTAAAAGCTGTGGTTTCAACCTCTTCCTTGGATTTAGGTGTAGATTTTAAACCGGTAGACACCGTCATACAAATTGGTTCTAGTAAAGGTGTCGCGCGTTTTATGCAACGTGCGGGTCGTAGCGGCCATTCGCCATTTGAAACGTCTAAAATATATTTTGTTCCAACGCATTCTTTGGAATTGATAGAAGTAGCCGCCCTAAAAGAAGCCGTGAAAACACAAACCATAGAAAATCGAGAACCACTCTTATTGACTTTCGATGTTTTGGTGCAGTTCTTAGTCACAGTGGCATTAGGTGGTGGATTTTATTCCGAACAATTGAGACCGTTTATTCAGCAAACATTTTCTTTTGCAGAAATGACCGAAGACGAATGGAAATGGTGTCTATATTTTATTACTATTGGCGGGAAAACAGGCAAGAACTATGAAGAATTTCATAAAGTAGTTTTGGATGATAGTGGAAAATATGTCATTACGAGCAGAAAAATTGGTATGCTGCATCGTATGAATATTGGCGTGATAGTTAGTGACGCGATGTTAAAAGTGAAGTTTATTTCTGGTGGCTATATCGGGATGGTAGAAGAATATTTTATATCCAAATTAAAGAAAGGCGACAAATTTATATTGGCAGGAAGAATTTTGGAGTTTGTTCGCATGAAAGAAATGACAGTTCAGGTAAAAGCCTCCACCGGTAAAGCGATCACTCCGAGTTGGTTAGGCGGAAGATTGCCGATGAGTAGCAATTTGAGTTATTTTTTACGTAAAAAAATCGCCTCTTCTGGAAAAAAAAATGTTCAAGATACTGAATTACAATTTTTACAACCTTTATTAGAACGGCAAGCTATCGTTTCTCACATTCCGCAAGAAAACGAATTTTTAGTCGAAAAAATAAAGACTAGAGACGGTTGGCATTTGTTTATGTATCCTTTTGAAGGTCGATTAATACATGAGATTATGTCTTCCCTAATCGCTTATCGTATTAGTCAACTATATCCGATTAGTTTTTCCATGGCTATGAATGACTATGGATTTGAACTTTTTTCGGATAAAGAAATAGTTTTGTCCGAGAAAGATCTGCATCATATTTTAAGAAAAGAAAATCTTATGACGGATGTGGTTGCTAGTATCAATGCGGCGGAAATGGCCAAACGTAAATTTAGAGATATCGCGGTAATTTCAGGAATGGTTTTGCAAAATATCTATGGGCAACATCGAAATAATAAGTCGCTCCAATCTTCATCTGGTATAATTTTTCAAGTATTGGAAGACTATGATCCGCAGAACTTTTTGTTAAGACAAGCGTATAATGAAGTATTTAACCAACAATTGGAAGAACCGAGACTCAGCACTGCTTTTGAACGGATTTCCAATAGTAAAATCATTTATATAGAGTCTAAACAATTTACGCCAATGAGCTTTCCGATAAAAGTAGATAGTTTACGCCAAGCATTGTCCAGCGAAGAATTGGGCGAAAGAATTAGGCGAATGCAGGAAAATAATTTAAAGCCGATCAAAAACAGGAAATGATTTTAAAAGAATTGGAAATTGAGTTTGGTAATGAAAGATTGATTTTAAATAATCAACGCGCACTATATTGGCCAGCAGAAAATGCCTTAATAATTGCAGATTTACATCTTGGCAAAGCGGCTCACTTTAGAAAAAATGGAATCGCTATTCCAACACAAATCTCTCAAACGGATTTATATATTTTAAACAAATTAATTGTCCATTATCAACCAGAAAAATTAATTATAGTTGGAGATTTTGTTCACGCGCAAACCAATACAGAAATCGAAGATTTTATAAAATTTAAAGCCAATCATTCCACAACTCAATTTATATTAATAAAAGGCAATCATGATCGTCTTTCTGATACTTATTTACATAGTTTAGGTATAGATTTTATTACTAATGAACTAAAGATGAATCAGATTTCCTTTATTCATGAACTGCAACAAGAACAGTATCAAAATACGGTTTCTGGACATATTCATCCCGGAGTTCAATTCACGTTAGGAAAGACAAAAAAGTCATTACCCTGTTTCGTTGTAGATGATTACAGTCTTATTTTACCTGCATTTAGCCAATTTACAGGTTTGGATACTAGGAATTATTATTCGAATAATGTGGTATTTTATCCATTTAATTTAAAGGAGATATTGGAGTTTAAGTTCTAGTTAAGATGCAATTTCTATTGTCTTAATGAGAACTTAGAAACAGCGACAATGGTATATTTAAGCTTCTATTTGGTTCATGTTTTTTAAATTCGATAATTAGTATTATGGATAATATAAGAATCTTTAAAAATAAAATGTAAAAGCTAATTCACTAAAATGAGCTGCATTTCTGATTTTGACAATAGCAAAGAAGGTCTTGGCAAAATCTAAGGGTTTCTATTACGAATGGAAAATCATTTTTATCCCAATTATTATTTAGTAATTTATAGGATTTTTATATAACCGATTTCAATTTTCCAACCATCCAAATCTAGGTAAAACTTACTTTAAGAGATTAGAAATCATACATTTTCTTAAATAAATAAAGAGTCAATCCAAACGAAAAAATATTAGAATAAAAGGCAATTAAATCTAGCTTTTTTTCCAGTTAATATCATATATCGTAAGCTATGCATTGGATTGCGGCTAAGCCCCATTGAGCAACTGCATTTGTGGATATGTCAGGAATCTCTTCTAACGCGTTAGGTACATTTGGTACTTCGATTTGAATAGGTTGCTCCCATTTTTTTATACCTCCATTCCCTTCATAAAATTTTTCCCAAGCTAATTTATTCAAATTTTTATCTTTTTGGATAAATGCTGCATAAGCAGTTAATCTTGCATGACCTTGTTGTAAATTAAGTTTTTTCAATGATTCTCCTAATTGTTTTTCTTGCTCTTCTGGAGAAGCATTGTAAAGTGTGCAATAGTTTATCCAACCATCCAAAAACTTTTTATTGGGGATGGATTGATTAATTTCTGTTAATATTTCGGGCAAACCAAATACGGAATTTAGATGGGAAACAGTAATTTTTCTAGTTTTATCAATTTTGAATTTCCCATCATGTATATTCATGGCTCCACCACCTGTAAAGAACCCTTTTGGTTGGTCTGCTATAGTTTGCATACTATTCGAAAGTAATTGCAAATATTTTTTATCTCTAGTTCGTTCCCATTCAGTGAACCAAGCGGCAGCAATACTTCCCCAATCCGTACCGAAACCAAGATTTACATAATTGACATCCTGTGTTTCTTGTTGTAAAGAACCTTTAGGTAGTTTACGTCCTGGCGCAATTTTTTGTAATGTTTTAAATCCCTCTATTTGCTCATGCATCAAATCTCCAATTCTTTCATCCGCAGTTAAATAGTATAAAAATCTTCTATTAGTAACTGTACTAATTCTAAGTTGTTTGGAACTGTCGCCCCAATGCATGACGTTGTGGCGAGATCCTAATGGTGCATATTTTCCTATATGATGTACATCTACTTCGCCTGTGTGCCTTGTCATAGCCTCAGCAAAGCGAAATACGTCTCTGTTTTCTGTATGCAAATAATAATACCATAACCAAAGGTCTGTTGATAATTCCGAATTATCCCAAGCGAAACCACCAACATCATATTTCCAATTATGACGATCAAAATCATAAGAATGCATTACGTCTCCAAAATTCCAATAGCCAAACCATTTTCTAACTTCCGCTTCTTTTAGATAGAAATTGGTATATAGCTCTAGTTGTTTTTCTATTTTTTCATATTTGGATATATTTGATTTTATCGTCCAATTATTTCCAAATGCACTAGCGTTGTATAGATGTTGAGAGGGTGCAAGAAGTTGTGTTGGATTTTGAATTTGTTCTGCATATTGGATTAATGTATTATTAGACGGAATATTTGATTCTAGTTTTAGCCAAAGTTCACTTGTTCGAGCTACACCATATGGAGTACCAAAACCTGGTTCATAGTCTTCGTAAGTAATATCTAAAGCATCTCTTTGTTTTTCATACGCGTCTTCTCCTAAACCATTATGATAAAATCTTAAATCCATGGGTTGTGCATCTGGTGACCAAAACCAGAGTTTAATTGTGCTACTTTCTTTATGCAAATTTTCTAATGCAATTCCCGATGGAAAACTTTTCCGAAAATTTCTTATGCCAAAGGTGACTCCTTGATGTGTATCGCCTACAAAACCAACGCCATATGCTTGATTACTATAGTGAGCGCTCAACCAACTATAGCCCTCTTCTGTTCTTTTTTCTATTGTATATGCATCTGGCAATAGTTGATTTAATCTATAACTGCCCCATAATGGAACGTATTGTAGATTTTTTAAAACAGAATCTGATATGTCAGATCTTTTAATATACTCACCATTGATCTGCTGTTTTCTTACTTGTTCTGATGGATCACGCCTCAGACCTGTAAGGTTTTGTATAGGTTCGGAAAAGATACCATTCGTTGCAATGTCTGCAAATTTAATATGTCGATTATAATTTTCTTCCTTTAGATTTATGTTGAATTGTAGTCCTAGCCCACTAATAAAATCTTTTTGTTCATTTCCATCAAAGGTAATTGTATGCAAAATTTTAATAGCAGAACTATTATTATAAAAATAGAATCTAAGCGTAAAGGGTAACCAATTTCTATTCTCGGTTGAATGTGTGCCTTCCGCCTTAATCAGTACCCTTGCGTTACCAGTCTTTTCAATTTTTATAGTATTTATTTGACTTTGGTAATTGATTGGCTGATTATTTTCTTTGTTAATCAAAATCAATTTTCCATTTTCTATTGTTTTATTTTGTTGTGTATTATCGGTTATATATTGAATTAAATCGTTACCTTTTTTGTTAAATACACAGACTATTTTGCCTGTATTTACCTCAATCGTATTGTTATTTTCTATAATTTTAATACCGTCTATTGAGCTTTGAGAAGAGGTCTCTTTAATTTGTACTATTATTTTTTGAGATTTTTTTTGAGATATAGGCAAACTATGCGCTGTCCATTTTAAACTTCCGTCTGGCCAGTAGGCTAGAGGCCAATTGTCATTTAGTATAACATTTTCGTTCTCAGAAAAATGTATTGTTTCAATTTTTGTAATCTGACCTTGTCTCCAGGGTAATCCGAAAGTCGTCCCAGTATCGAAACCATTCGCTTTATCTAACCAATTTAATTGAAATGGTTGTATTTTATGATTTTCTGAACTATGAGAAATTATATTTTTCTTTAACAAAGGACTTCCAATGCTGATGATGGAAGCATTCTTAAGGAAATTTCTTCTAGAAATATTCTTGCGCATAATTAGAACTTTGTAATCTTAAAATTGGAAATAGTTTGGGATGACCAAGTCATTCTTAGTCCAAAATAACCCGAGTTTAACTTGGTGCTAGAATCTTGAAAATAAAGTACATTGTTTATCCAGACTGAGGTTTGATTTTTGTTAACTTCTGTCTTGATATGATAGATTTTAGTACTATTTATCAAATGTTGTTTATCTAGATATTCTTTTAATAAAACTCTTTCACCTTGTCCATTGTAATATCTAAAACGAGTAGTTTTATTAGAATTACCTCCAAATCCGAAATACATCATTTGAAAATTGTCGTAATTGGAAAATCTACCATTTGTATTAAAACTATAATCGTTGGATAGTTGTGCATTCCAAAACTGATTGATATCACTAATTCTTGGAAAATAGGAATCTGTTAAATTTATTTTTCGATCATACTCAATGATATAATGACCTTTTAGCTTTTGGTTTAGCCATAATGTTACGCCACCTTTACTATCCATTTTTACTTTCTTATTATTCCAATTAAAAAAGGTAGAATCTGGAAATTCTGCTTCTATTTTCCAATATTCTTGATTCAATAAATTAGTCTCAATTTTTTGTCCGTTTATCTTAACTAGGAATAAAAATGAAAATAGAATTATCCCACTCATTACTTTCTTCATATTAACTATTTAACCGTTAATTTAATTTAGATAATCTAATGGCATCGTACATATAGCCGCCACCTCTAGGTACTTTTTCTAATTTTAACTCCAGGGTATTATCGGAATTAATCAAATTTATCGGAATTTTAAATTTCTTCAAGATATAATATCCGCCTAGAATAGCTGAACGATAAATCGAATGATCATTTCCTAAATTATTCAAATCTCCTATAGGTTGATCATTTAGTAAAATAGTCAATTTAGGATTTCTCGCCACACCAGCGATGGCAATTTCTAGCTCTATAGAATCTTTATTACTTATATTTTTATTCGTAAAATGTATTTTCCAATTACCGACTTTCGTTTGTGCATAATACCAATTTTGTATAATACTTTTTCCTATTGTATAATCCAAATTTTCAGGAATACTATCAAACAAACCGTAAGCTCGTTTATGATCAGCATATTTGAAACCTCTAGTTGTCCTATCTGCGTCGCCAATTTGCCAAATTGTCGTTTTGTCTTCAGTGGGCATTATTACAGATACGTTTTTAGACTCATTTTTTACTATGATAATATTTTGCTTTTTCCCTTCTTTTAATCTATTTGCCCCATACGCATAAAGGGTGTATACTCCTGGTCTAATATTTTTTATAGTTGAATATCCATTTTTATTGGTGTGAGTCCAATAGATGTAACTTTTAGTTTGAGCTTGCCAATCATAGCCGCTATCAGCTAATACCAATGTTACATTATATAAGTTTTTATTGAATTCGTCCTTAGCATTAAGTACTAATGTACCTCTTTCAAGTGGATAGTATTTATTTTGTAACCAAGCGTATGGCCATTGTTTTTTCTGTAAACCCGTTTCTTGTTTAGCTATATTCCATAATTCAGATACTGATTTTTCTTTGTCTACATATAATAAAAATGGTCCATTTAACTTAGTCCAATCTCCACTGATTGTATCGTCTGTAACTCTATTGTCATTTAAAAAATGTGTACAATTAAACATATTGATCAAATATGGATTGGAATGAACAGTTTGATATTGTTTAGTTGGTCCTCCATTTAAGTATTCATGACTTGCTTGAATAACAAATATCCCAACATGAGACTGTGTTCCTGCCATACCGTGCACATATCTATTGTCAATATAGTCTGCATAATTGTATTTTGTATAAATGATTCCATTGCTCATTTTATATGTCCAATCTTGCAATTTTTTTCCCGATTCTAATGAATCCATACTATACATGGGGCCTTGTATAGTATCTCTAACTAAATGATAATTAAATATAGATGGATCAGCTCTTAATCCCCAGCGTGTTTGTTCATATATACTAGCGGGATCATTTTTACTATGGTTTTCAACTAAATAAACATAGATTCCTTTTGTGTCAGATTTTATTACATAGTGTAAATCATAATTAAAATATTTTTTTGCCGTATGCTTAAATGAAATATCTATTAAAGTATCATTCTGACTAGTTATACTAAATGTGGACGGTGTCATTGTCCAATTGGGGCCACTAAGATAGGCGGAACCTTTATCTCCCAATAAATTATTATAGTTTTCATAAGATATAGATTTAAGATCCGCTGTTTTTTTGTCAAATTCGAAACTAGCATATTTATTGGAAAGTGAAACCGATGAATCTGTTTCCTTTATTTTGACTTGCGCATTAACCTTATTAATAGTGAAAAAGTATAAAAAGATGTATGGAAAGAAGAATTTATGCATAATGTAATTTTTAGTATAAATATTTTCTCAATGGAGTAAGATCTGGTTGCGTTTTTATACTATGGATGATTTGATTGGCATTGATACGAGCGCCTTCAAGATTGGTATGCGTGTGATCTTTTGGAAAAAATTTATAAGTATATTCAAATCCTAATGAATCATATATTTTAGCTACTTTTTCGTTCAAATCAATTAAAGGAATATTATTTTTAGTGGCGATTTCTTTCGACCACTTTCCATAGTCCAAATTATTTCTATCAACTTTGCCATTGGTAAAAATATGTCTAGGGATAGGTGTAATTATAATTGGATATGCTCCTTTATGTTTTGCTTCAGTTACAATTTTATTTAAATACCAACCATAACTATGTACATATTCTTTTCTCTTAAACACATTGTTATAGACTTGAGTGGAATCCTCTCCGATACCTTTAATGCTGCCTCTTGGTTTGAGTGTATCAGCAATATTTGCAGGGTCATTATGTCCGAATTGTATCAATAAATAGTCGCCTGCTTTAATTTTTGCTAATACGTTATTCCAATGGTTTTCTGTAATGTATGTTCTACTACTACGACCGGGAATCGCTTCATTATCAATAGATATTTTTGTAGAGTCAAATGAATCTTGTAATAACTCACCCCAACCAACTATTTTTTGTCCATTAAAAATTTTTCCATTCTTAACTGTAGAATCTCCAATTATATAAATAGTCGGTCTTTCTTTCAAAGAAAAGCTAACTAAACTGATGAATAATGCAAGTAGGATATATTTTTTTTTCATGTTGGAACCTTTAATTTATTTTGAATATTTACCTGCAGGGATAGGTAGCGGTAAAAAATCTTGATTTAATATCATCCATTCTTGTAACTGATACTTAAATATATCTATTTCATTTTTATATTTAGGATCCTGAATTAAATTATTGAATTCATGTGGATCTTTTTTCAAATCATAAAATTCAAACATTGGTCTAGGCGTTGTAAATAGTAGCTTTTGAAATGTTGGTGTCAATTCATTGTGTCTGTTTTCAGCAATCAATTCATTCCATAATGGACTGTTGTCAAAATCCACTGGAGTGTAAGGAAGCTGCCAAAGTGCATTGTAAATTAACTTATAGTATTTGTTGAAGACCGTGCGACTTTCATCATAATCAAAGGTTGAATTCGGTAACTTTGTTCCGTGAGCTCCTCTTTCTGCAAAAATATAACTATGAATTTCTGCACTATCCTTACTCCATGTGTTTTTTATACTTTTTCCCGTAATTTCTTTAGGTATTTTTACTCCGGCAATATCCAAAATAGTAGGAGCTATATCTTCTCCTGAAATTAATATATCGGACTGAATGGAAGGTTCTATTTTTCCATACCAACTAATGATTAATGGTACGTGTAATCCCATATCATAAAGTGTTCCCTTTCCTCGCAAGATAGCGCTACCATTGTCTCCCATGAAAATAATTAGCGTATTCTTTTCTAAATTTCTTTTTTTAAGTTCCCCGAGAACTAAACCAACTAAAGAATCCATACGCCCGATTTCACCATAATGACGTGCAAGGAAATTTCTACCTTCTTTTATATTGGGTAAATAATTGGGATAATTTATGCTGTCTGCATTAGGGGTAAATGATGTTTGATCCCATGGATAGTGCGGGTCGTTATAGGATATTTGACAAAAGAAAGGTTTTTCTTTGGGTCTCTGATTTAAGAATTCTTTCAATTGTGGATATGCTGTGTTGTTACCTCCAATTCTCAAATGATCTACTCTGTTTTTAAATGTTCTTAACTGATACTTATTGAAAATTGAATCCGTTTCTTTTGTTGTTCCAGATCCATCCATATGATAATTTCGTCCAAATATTCCAGTATAGTAGCCACTTTTTCTTAATAATTCTGGATAGGTAATTATCTCTTTAGGTAATGTGGCTGCAAATCTAGTCATCCGAATATCTAAAGGGTTACGCCCAGTAAATAAAGTAGCTCTTGAAGGCGTACATTGTGGCGAGGATACAAATGTATTTGTATATCTAATACCATTTTTAGCTAAACTATCAATGTGCGTAGTGTGTACATCATTATTGCCATATATTCCTAAAAAAGGATAACTATGATCATCTGATAAAATCAATATAATATTTGGGCGTTTTGTTTGCCCAAATATTTTAAAGCTAATTACACTAGATAAAACGAAAAATATTATGTATTTCATTTTTTGAATTAATATCCAGGATTTTGAGTGTATAGTCCGTTTGATGTGGAGATTTGTGCTGTTGGAATAGGGTATAAGATACTATTATTTGTTGCATTAGATATCTGCGAGCTCAATCCATCGCTTGCTATCCAACTGTTAATCGTTGTTACCGCTTGTCCTTCTCTTATTAAATCATTCCATCGTAAACCTTCACCTGCAAATTCTCTTCTTCGTTCTTCTAATAAACTACTAATAGTAAGAGATGTTAATGCTGATAGTCCGGCTCTTGCTCTTATTTGATTTACATATCCAAGTGCTTCAGCAGTTGAGCCAGTACCTCCATTTAAAATACTTTCGGCCTTCATCAATAGAATATCTGCATATCTTAATACTATAAAATTAATAGGCCAATCTTTTCCATTACTTCCTTTATAGTTAATGTTTATATATTTTTTGAAAAATGTGGATACTTTGTAAGTGTAATTTATATTGAATGTATCTCTAATATCCTGTACTGTGCCAGAAGGTTCGTAGCTTGTTTTAAGATTATTAGTAATATTGAATACACTAGTACCATAACCATTTCCATAAGAATTTGAGATACCCAAACTTACCCAATAAGCGACAGGAACAAGATAACTTGGAAAGGCTGATCCATTTGTTCCACTTTTTGCTTGTACATCAAATATTACTTCGCTATTATTTTCATTTGTATATGAAAAAATATCTGTGTAATTATTTTGCAAACTATAAGTTCCGGAGTTAATTACTTGGTCGAAATAATAGGAAGCACTATCATATTGATTTGCATTTATCCCAGGTCCATTTATATCATAAGTAGGGCCAGATTTAGTCAGGTATACCTGTCCCGCTAACGCGTTGGCGGCACCTAATGTAGCTCTCCCAATATCAGCAGCATCATAAGTTGCAGGTAATATATTAATTGCCTGCTTTAAATCAGATACAATTAGATTATATACATCACTGACCTCACTTCTGGGTATTTGCGTAATTTCACTCACAGTAACAGGAGTAGTGACAATAGGAACTTGCCCAAATTCTTTTACTAATTGGAAATAATAAAATGCTCGTAAAAAATATAATTCGCCATAATAACGTGTTTTTAGACTGGTATTTGTAAGTATTGAACCTTTTTCGTCTAAGGCTTCTAGTACAGAATTGACATTGTAAATGCCATTGAAGTTATCCTGCCATGCATCTGAAATAAATGTCGTACTGCCGATACTAGTGGAGAAATTATTAATCCCGTCCCAATCTCTATTTCCATCAGAGACCGCGTTAATATTATCACTGCGCATTTCTCCTAACCATAATGCTTGCTCGGGAAAATTGTTTAATTGCGCATAAGCACCAGTAACTGCTTGTTTGAAATCATTGGCATTGCTATAAAAATTTCCTGTCGTAGTACTAGATACAGGAGTTTGATCCAATTGTTTAGAGCAAGAAATTATTGATTGACTTAATATAGCAATAAAAAATATATTTAAAAAAATCTTTCGCATGATGTTGATTTAAAATGTAAGATTAAAGCCAAGAGTGATTGTTTTACTTAATGGTGCCGCGCCATAATCTCCAGGAAGAGGGTAGGAGCTATTACCACTATTGTTAGTATTTTGCGCTTCTGGATTTACACCTCCATCGTAATGATCTTTGGTAAAGATATTTTGTAGTGCTACATAAGCTCTCGCTTGTTTCAATACGCCTGTGGAGATTAATTTTCTAAAACTATATCCCAAGGTTACATTTTGAATACGCCAAAAATCAGAAGAATATAACCAATTAGAAGTTACATAGGGAACGGAGGCACTAGAATTTAATTTTCCTCTAGGTGCATTATAATTGGGATTGCTTGTAGACCAAGCATCTTTCCAAACCGCTAAATAATTGGCTGTTGTACTTCCTGGAAAATCAATAGCTCTACCAAGGTAAGATAATATCTTTCCGCCTTGCTGACCATATGCTTGCACTGATAAATCCCATTCCCCATATTGAAACGTATTGGTTAGCCCCCAAGTATAATTTGGATTGGGGTGTCCAGCAATAATACGATCATCGGCGGTAATTTTTCCATCACCATTTGCATCATAATATTTGGGATCTCCAACAGTTTCTTTGGATGTAGTTGCAACTTTATTATCGATATCTTGTTGAGTTAATATTCCATCCATTTTAGTTACAAGAAAGCTAAAAATAGGTTTACCCACTTGTAATAGATAGGGAGCATTACTACCACTATATGCAGAAGAAATCTCTATACGGTCTTGATTAGGACCTAAAGAGGTAACTTTATTTCCATTAAATGCTATGTTGGCATTGGTATTCCAAGTGAATTTTCCGCTTTTAATAGTAATAGTATTTAACCCAATTTCCAAACCTTGAGTCTGCATACTGCCAATATTTTGTAAGGAAGTTGAAAAACCACTCGCTGCCAACACTGGTAAATTCATCAATAAGTCTTTACTATTCTTTCTATATACATCAAAGGTTAAATTGACTCTGTGTGAAAATGCAGTTAAGTCAAATCCTAAATCATAGGTGTTGGAAGTTTCCCATTTGAGATTTGGATTTGCAATCCCCGAAACAACCATTCCTGGTGCTGCAGTTGATGAATTGCCACCAAAACTGTATGGATCTGAGGTATAGGTTTCTACGTTATTATAGTTTCCGATACTATTATTTCCTGCTTTACCCCAAGATGCCCTAAATTTTAAATCATTGATGAAATGAATGTTGTTCTTAAAGAAATTTTCATCTGATATACGCCAACCGAAGGACAAGGATGGAAAAGTTCCCCATTTATTATTGCTTCCGAATCTTGATGATCCATCTTTACGAATGCTTGCAGAGAACAAATATTTTGAATTAAAACTATACTGAGCTCTACCATAATACGATATTAAAACTGAATTACTTTCGGTAGTTGATCCAGAAAATGTTTCGCCTGATGCGCTTACAATTGCATTGTTGAGTGTTTGAACAATATCATTCGCATATCCGCCAAGGGTAGATAATCCAAAGGTTTCTGCATGAACTTTATTATAAGATTCCCCAGCAATAAACGATATCGCATGTCCACCATTGAAAGATTTATTATAATTTATAGTATTTTCATTTACTAAATTTTGAATTGTCGCACCACTATAACCACCACTGGAATAATAACCGGGTTGAGAACTCCTGGCAGATAATGCACCAACAACTACTTGATCCGAAACATAGGTTTTTAAAGTTCTATTGATACCATCATAATTAATTGTAGATCTAGCAACCAAACCTGGAAGGATGGTATATTCTGTGTAGAAAGAAGCGATATTTCTAGTTATCTTATTTAAATTAGTTGACGTTTTTAAATAAGCATATGGATTGATTAATTTGACACTCCCCCAGGCATACCCATCGTTGGAATATGCATTGGTAAATAATCCTGCAGAATCTTCTACAACCGGAGTATATTGAGCTGCATGCATTAAAACGTTATCTTTTCCTTCCAATGGTGGGGCATTGTTTAGAGAAAAAGACGGTGCAAGATTAATTCCTATTTTCAACTTTTTACTCACATTAGCCTCAACATTGGCTCTTAAACTATACGATTTATAATTTGTTTCGATAACTGTACCATCTTGATTTAGGTAATTACCTGCAATGAAGTAATGCACATTGTCATTACCTCCAGATGCACTCAAACTATAATTTTGAAATAGCGCTTTTCTATAAATAGCATTTTGCCAATCAACTAATTGAATGCCCGGGTGACCTGGTTCAGCCCAACGATCATCCTTTACCAAACTTGTATTTAATGTACCTAATATAGCAATTCTTTCTGCTTCGGTTTGACTTGCAGAACGACCAGGTGCTGAATTTACCCAATTAGAGTCAGCAATTGCAGATGCTTGCTTTATCCAATCCTCAGGACTAAGAACATCGAGCTTTTTGGCTACACTACTTATGCCCGTATTTGAATTAAACGAAATTTGCGCTTTTCCACTTTTGCCTCTTTTGGTAGTAATTAAAACAACGCCATTTGCGGCTCTTGATCCATAAATAGCACCTGCAGCGGCATCTTTTAATACTTGAATGCTTTCAATATCATTAGGACTTAAATTATTCAAAGGACTATTTGAGATGGATCCATTTGTACCTTGGCTAACAACATCTAATGGAAATCCATCAATAACATATAACGGTTCTGTTCCTGCAGATAAGGAGCCACTTCCTCTAACAAGTATACTCAAACCTGCCCCTGGCATTCCAGATTGTTGTCTAACTTGTACGCCTGGCAATTGCCCGATTAAGGCTTGTTCGACCCTACTAATGGGTTTTTCTTCAATATTTTTGGCGTCAAATGTCGATTGTGCTCCTAGAAGATTTTTTCGCTTTTGCGTACCATAGCCAATGACTACAACATCGTTGGAAGAATCGACTTTTTGTTGTAGTGTAATAGTGGTACTCGTATCATATATTTCTAAATGTTTAGTTGTGTAACCTACTAATTCAACACGAACTTTATAAGGTAATTTTTGACCTGTTTTTATAAGGAATTGACCTTTGTTATCTGTAAATGTTTGATTGGTCGTCCCTTCTATATTAATCAATGCACCTTCTAAAGGTACTTGACTTGCACTATCAACTATATTTCCTTTCAGAATCGATTGTATGTTGATATGATCTTGCTGGGCTTTGGATTGTATAGACAATAAAGCACCACTACTCACAAGCGTGAGCATCAAAATGTGTTTTATTTTCATAAAAAAATAAAATTCCTATATCATCTTAAAAGATGATACGATTGTTAAAAATGTGTGTGATTGCTAAGTGTGTATGTTGGAAATTATTTGTTAATTCAACACGATTGAATGTGGTTTGTGCAGTTTTGCATATTTTCGTAAAGATTTTTAAATGAACAGATTATTTAAGATCGGAGAGGGGATAAGTTGCCGCTTATTTCCTCTCATTTTATGAAGATTCTTTTGTTGGCCAGTAAGGCGATTCTTCTCTACTATGTAGTAAGATATCTTTTATTTTTTGAATGATTTTTGGGTTTTGTGATGCAATATTATGGTCTTCATGTATGTCTTTGGATAGATCATATAGTTCTATATTATTATTTTTTATAATAGCTTTCCAATTTTTATATCTAATGGCTTGTACAAATCCACCTTCAAAAAATTCCCAATATAAAGGTCGCTCTGACAGCTTTTTATTTTCACGTTTAGAAAATATTAAACTAGAGAAATCAGTACCTTCTGTTTTATAACTTTTAGTATTTGCATAGTTTGCAATACCGCCCAAGGTCGGTAGTATGTCTGGGAAATATAGTGGAGTATTGATTTGCTTTCTTTTTTCAACATTTTTATTATTGGACCATAAAATGAATGGCTCTCTAATTCCACCTTCCGTTAAATCTCTTTTATAACCTCTTAATGGTCCACTAGAGTTAAAAAATTCTGCTATTGCTGTTAATTGTTTCGTCGGTTCGGATCTTGGTCCATTATCAGAAGTGAAAATAACAATCGTATTTTTATCCAAACCAGAGGATACTAAGTAATCTGTGATTTTTTTGACGGAAGCATCTACGTTACTCACCATCGAAGCATAGGTTTTTTCTTCATTTGTCCATACACTATCCTTATAAATTGGGGCGACTGGCGCATCAAGTGGAGAGTGAGGATTGGAATGATTAACCATTAAAAAGAAAGGTTTTTGATCTTGTTTTCTCTCTTTTAAATAGGAAATAGCATCATCTGTTATAATATCACAGGTGTAATAACCTTTACTATTATTTTGATTTTGTGGTATATCTATTAATGTAGTTTGATGTATCCATTTAGCGGGCCAGTAAGTACTTGCATACGTTTCTGGCTGATTGATTAACCATCCTTTAAATGTCTGAAAACCATGTTGGATGGGTGTAGCTAAAGAATCATAACCTCCAATATGCCATTTCCCCATTAATGCCGTCATATATCCCGCGGACTGCATAATGTTGCCAATGGTTGAGTCTTGAGGTAAAATATTTGCACGCTTAACTATAGAATTTCCTTTATAACCTATTGTGCCACCTTGAATCGTTGCATTTCCCCTAATCGTTGCATGCCCTGCATTTCTACCTGTGATTAACATAAATCTTGAAGGTGAGCATACTGGCGCGCCTGCATAAAAGTCATTAAATAAAATTCCTTGTTTGGATAGAGAGTCAAGAAAAGGCGTTTGTATCTTTTTTTGACCAGTGAATCCAACGTCTCCATAGCCCATATCATCTGCGAGAACAAAAACAATATTTATTTTTTGAGCCGAAACCTTATTGTAAACTAACGAGCTTAAAATGTACGTAGTAATTATAACAATTTTTTTCAAAAGTGTCTCTTTTAATTGTCTACAAAAGTAGTAGACTTTTTTAATTTAACAATTATTTTTTCCACACTTATTATTTTTTAATGAATTTTAATTCATAAATGCAACTAAGTTGCGGTTAATAGTTTTTCTTTATCTTTGCAAAAGATTGGAAAAATTTAAACGATGAATAAAAACAATTTTGACGTAATTATTATTGGTGGGAGTTATGCGGGTTTATCTGCAGCGATGGCATTGGGACGTTCATTGAGAAAGGTATTGATTTTAGATACGAATAAACCTTGCAATAGACAAACGCCGCATTCTCATAATTTTATCACACATGATGGAGATGCGCCTATGAAAATTGCAAGTTTGGCAAAAGAGCAAGTTTTGAAATATGCAACTGTAACACTGAAATATGAAGAGGCTATTACTGCTCAAAAAAATGAGTTCGGCTTTGAAGTTCAAACGACTATTGGTAATATTTATAGTTGTAAAAAACTTATTTTGGCCTCAGGTATTAAAGATGTAATGCCTGATATTCGAGGATTTTCCGATTGTTGGGGTATTTCTGTTATTCATTGCCCTTATTGTCATGGTTACGAGGTGAAAGGTGAAAAAACTGGAATTATAGCGAATGGAGATCGTGGTTTTCATGTGGCTAGTTTAGTAAATAATTTGACAGGCAATATCACTATATTGACGAATGGAAAATCCAATTTTACGAATGAACAATTATCCAAACTAGCAGTACATAATATAACTATAGTTGAAAATGAAATAGTAGAAATTGAACATGAGAATGGACAAGTAAAAAACGTTATTTTTAATGATGGTTCACTAATAGCATTTAAAGCGGTCTATGCTGCAATTCCATTCGAACAAAATTCAAATATACCATTGCTATTAGGTTGCGACTTTACAGAAATAGGACATATAAAAGTGGATACATCATATAAAACCAATATTCCAGGCGTCTTTGCTTGTGGCGATTGTGCTTCTATGGCTAGAACTGTAGCGAATGCTGTAGGTTCTGGTAATTTGGTTGGCGCTATGGTAAATATGGAATTAACAACGGAAAGTTTTTAGTAAGGAAAAGGTACTCTTATTTCTTATTTTAAATTGTAGTCAGGGGTTATTTAAATAATTTTTTAACGTATTTATAGTTCTTAGTGCAAGTTATTTTGCCGTTGATTGCTTTATATTTCATTGCTTATTTTTGGGCTTGATATAGAGTATAGGTATATGAATAATGGAAGCCTAAATATATTTAATTTTGCCAATGTGCTGCCCGCCTAGATTTTGATGATCATTATTTCACTTTTTTGGGCAGTCAATTTTTGGATAGTGATCTCCATTTCACCAATAGAACATAGTAAATATTTAGATTTTTAAAGATAATATATGCTTAATTGTACCGTCTTTTTTCCAGAAAATGGGTTGTATAAAATTGCATTTTTTGCTTTAATAATTGTTACAGTAGGTTGTGGATCTCAAAAGAAAGCAACTTTCGATTTCGTGAAAAAGTTAAGAAGATGTATCACTCAATTGTATTTGCGATATATTAATCATGTTAATGGGTATCGGAAAAATTCTGCTGAATTAAATTACACAGATATTGAAGTTTTTCAGACAAATAAATATTTTTTAACCGAATGGCAGAGACTTTTCTTTTCATATCTAAGCCTTCAATTGGAATAGCAATTAAATATTCCTCCTTTTCAATAGCAGTTTGTGCCATTATCCCAAAGCCAATATCATTTTTTATTAATTCTAACAACGTTGGATTATCATTGACTTCCATGATAAAATTAGGGCAAAGATTTTGTTGTCTAAAACTTTGATGGACAAAATCCCATGTATGAAAATTTTTACTTTGCACTATTAACTTCTCATTAGCCAATTCGCGCAAACTAATGTCTTTCCTTTTTGATAACATGTGTGTTTTTGGAACCACTAAACAAATTGGGGTTTCAAATAAAACTTGTTTATCAAATTGAATACTATCCAAGCTAAAGTCAAACGTAATTAGAATATCTACCAAATCGCGACTCAATTTTTCTAACATTTCATTTGAAGAACCAAAATGAACTATGATTTTAATATTGGGGTATTTTTTATAAAAGGCAATGAGCGCATTTGCAATAACTTTTCTAAATGCATAAGTCACTCCTATTCTTATTTCTCCTGTATTGTTTTTCTTCAACTCCTCCAAAATGGTAATTGCATCTTTTGTCTTTTGGATGCAATCCTTTGCATAAGGATAAAAATAACGTCCCTCTTCAGTAAGCGAGATATGTTTGCCATTTCGATTAAATAACTTCACTGCCAATTCATCTTCCAGTTGAATTATTTGCTGAGAAAGTGTACTTTGTGATATATAAAGTTGTTTGGATGCCATTGTAAAACTCATAGTGTCCACTATATTTACAAAATATCTCAACTGTCTTAATTCCATTTTGTTGTTATTTGTGATAAAGATAGTTTATTATCGGTTTTAACGATAGATATTATACAAACAAAGAATAGATAACTATAATAAAATATCATGACCTTTGAAAAATAAATAAAATATATGAAACATTTACCCTTTTTCGTATCCATTTTCCTAAGCGCTAGTCAACTTGTACATGCTCAGGATAATGTAATCCTAAAACACGCAACTATCATTGATGGAAAGGGAGGTGTCGAGAAGAATGCTGATATCCTTATAGAGGGTAAGAAGATTATTAAAATTGGTACGAATTTGACGGCCGCTGGCGTTAAAGAAATCGATTTGAAAGGAAAAACTATCATGCCTTCATTAATTTCAGATCACGTACATATTGGAAATGTAGAAGGTACAGAGTCCAATGCGAAATTTTATACAAGAGATCACATTCTATATCAGTTAGAAAAATATACTAATTACGGCGTTAACAATATTATGGTCATGGGTACTGATCGTCCATTTTTATTTGACTCTGGTATTCGTGATTCAAGTGCAGCCGGGCTTTTGCCGGGCGCGCGCATACATACTGCTGCTATTGGGTTTGGTGCGGTGAATGGTGCACCTCCCTTACCTATGGCTATGGATCAAGTTTTCAGACCTACTGCAATAGATCAGATACCTCGCGAGTTGGATAGTATAAAAGCTTATAAGCCAGAATTGGTAAAGATGTGGCTAGATGACTTTAACGGTACTTATAAGATTAAAATGAAACCTGAAATATATAAGGCTATCATTGCGGAAGCACATAAACGGAATTTAAGAGTCGCTGCCCATGTATATTATTTATCCGACGCACATAGACTTGTACAAGATGGTGTAGATATCTTAGGACATAGTATTAGAGACTCCATTATTGATGATCAGTTGATACAAGAAATGAAGCAAAAAGGTGTAATTTATATTCCGACATTATCGTTAGATGAATTCGCTTTCATATATGCTAAAAAAACTGAATGGCAAAATGATCCATTTTTCAAAGCCTCATTGGAGCCTGGTGTGTATGAATTGATCACTTCGCAAGCTTATCAAGATAAGATAAAGAATGATCCTCTATTTAATACAAAAGTAAAAGCATTAGAAATTGCAATGAAAAATTTGAAGAAGTTGTATGATGCCGGTATATTAATAG
This sequence comes from Rhizosphaericola mali, assembly GCF_004337365.2. Lineage (GTDB taxonomy): Bacteria > Bacteroidota > Bacteroidia > Chitinophagales > Chitinophagaceae > Rhizosphaericola > Rhizosphaericola mali. The sequence continues at coordinate 1,256,234 of NZ_CP044016.1, forward strand.
CATTGGGAACAGACTCTGGAGCAATGTTTGTAAGAGCACAGGGTTTTTCAGAACATTTGGAATTACAATTAATGACAGAAGCAGGATTAACACCTATGGAAGCAATAGAAGTGGCTACAGGCAATGCGGCAAAAGCCATTCATATTGACCAAGATTTCGGAACGATTGAAGCCGGAAAGGTGGCCGATTTGCTAATTTTAAATGCCAATCCTCTTGATAATATTAAAAATACTAGAAAAATATATCAAGTTTGGAAAGATGGTAAGAAAGTCAGTGATGGTCCTATTAAAAAATAAATTTAATCTTTAAAATCAATAATATGAAAACATTAAAAATTGTAGCAAAATTTGTAGTAACACCAGAAACGAAACAAACCATAATTGATGCTGTACTAAAATGTCAAGGACCCTCTCGGGCAGAAGAAGGTAATAATTACTATGACTTGACTGAAAGTGTCGAAGATGAAAATGTCGTAGTTATCTTAGAAGAATGGAAATCACAAGAAGCTATTGATTTTCACAATTCCACTGAGCATTTCAAAGAATTGATCGCCTCTGTTACTGGTAAAGCCGATGTTACTATCGATGTGTTGAAAATTTTAAATTAATCTATATGTTTTTTATAGTCAGAAGCCAAGATCATGCAGATAAATTAGCGGTTCGCCAAGAATTTACTGCTGATCATAAAGCTTTTTTAGCTAAATATACAGATCAAATTTTAATCCCAGGAACCTTATTTTTAGAAGAAGGTGGTGCTGCTCAAGGTTCTATTTGGATAATAAAAGCAGACTCAAAAGAAGAAGTAGAAAAAATTTGTTTACAAGATCCATTTAGGATAAATGGTTTACGTAAATCGGTGGAAATTTTCATATGGAGTCGTGTATTTCCTGATAAGCAAGTGACGATTTAGCGTCAGATTATTCATCAATAATTTTAATATTATGAAACTAAGAACATTTATCACTATTTTAATTCTAACGATTATGACACAAGTAAATGCACAATCCTTTATAAAAGGAAATGGTTGGACTGCTAGAAAAGTAGGAACAACTTATATAGTTAGTCTTAATGATAAAACGAGTATACTAGAAGATTTAACGGATTTTGTAAAAAGTGAGAAAATTACAGCAGGAAGTATTGTCGGTATCGGAGCTATAAATGAAGCAACACTTCGCTTTTTTGATCCTACAACAAAAAATTATGTAGACAAAAAATTTTCCGAACAAATGGAAGTGAGCAATATAACAGGTAATATTTCTGAAGTTTTAGACAAACCAATGTTACACTTACATGTTACTCTTGGTAGAAGTGATTATTCCGCATTAGCAGGACATTTGTTAGATGGGAAAATACGTGGCGCTGGTGAATTATATGTTTACCCTGTAGATAGTAAAATTATTAAAGTTAAAAACGAAAATGTAGGTTTGAATTTCTACGATTTCGAAAAATAGTATTACTAAATTTTGTAAAAAGCGTCAACAATTTGTTTCAAATTGTTGACGCTTTTTATATGTAGTCTCTTAGATACTATGAATTATACATATTTTAAGCTTATTTGTACTATTTTATTAACTTAATTAGGTAGAATTTTGTATTTATCTGAAAATGTTTTCAGTTTAAATTAGTAATCATTATGAGAAAAAAAATAATTTATAATTCAAAAACAGCTCTATTTTCACTCATATTTGGAATGGTATTTTTGACTACCATTCAAGCGCAAACAGATCCTCCTAAATTAAATCTCATTGCAGAAACATATAAAAATAATTGGAATGGTGTTGCGATATCCAATGATGGTCGATTATTTGCCGAATTTCCAAGATTTGACAAAGGGGATTATCCGTCGATTGTAGAAATTAAGAAAGACGGCAGTCAAGTGCCCTATCCAAATAAAGAATGGAATAGTTGGAAAAAAGGAAATGATCCACTGAAGGCATTTGTTTCGTTGAATGCCATTTATATCAATAAGGAAGACAACCATTTGTGGGCGGTTGATCCCGGAGATCCTAATTTCGGTGCGAATATTAAAGGTGCGGAGAAATTGGTAGAAATGGATGTGAATACCAACAAAGTCATCCAAACTTATATCGTACCAACGGAAATGGTGCCCGGAAATACGCATTTTAATGACATTCGCATCAAAGGAGATTGGGTGTATATTACAGAATCTACACAAGGCTCTATTTTTGTTTTGAATAAAAAAACAAAGAAATTTAGACGACTATTATTGGATTCTAAACTGACAAAAGCAGATACCAGTATTCACCCAGAATATTTTGGTAGAATATTGGAAGCAAGTCCTGGTAAAGCACCTGTACTTAATGCAGATCAAGTAGAACTGAACCCAGCAGGTGATACTTTATATTTTAGTAGTCCATTTGGTCCTAATTTATATCAAGTTGCGACTGCCGATTTGCGTAATGAAACGCTTACTACACCCGAACTAGAAAAGCGTATTTCTGTTTATATAACTATGAATCCGATTGGCGGATTGATCATGGATAAAAAAGGAAATTTATATTTGGGTGAAGTTAAAAATGGTTCTATTCGTTGTGTCGGACAGGACAAAAAGACCAAATGGATTTTACAGGATGATCGGATTAAATGGCCTGATGCGTTGAGTATCTCCGAAGATGGAACATTTTACATTGCGATTGCGCAGGTGGGAAGTCTACCAATGATGTCTAACGGAAAAGACTTGAGAAATCCTCCATTTTACATATTTAGTTTTAAACCAAAGGAATAGAATCTTAAAATCCAATATAAAACGAATCGCAGATGGATTAAATCAAGGAATTGTTTTATATTGGATTTATTGAAATTCTTTATTGCATATTTAAGCTGAACGATGGATATTATATATCAACTCCCAGAAGATTTTATAAAAGATACGTTGCATGCTCCAGATGAAATCATCATTCGAAGGTATACATCTGATATTGCTCATATAAATAGCAAAATATCACTGAATAAAAATATGCTGCAAATGATTATTTCTGGTAGTAAGTCGATTAAATGTAGTGATGGAGAGATGATTGTTCATTCAGATGAATTATTTGTCCTACATCATGGTCATATATTGACATCTGATATTATTACAGATAAAACTTCTTTTGAAAGTATAATATTATATTTTTCAGATAGTACGTACAATAATTTTTTTGCTCGCTATATAGAAAATGACTATGTTATTCCAGAAAAAAAAACTTTTACAGTTTTAAAGCAGGACTTAATTTTAAAAAGTATTAGCCAGTCCATTCAGTTATTATTGAGTAATGATATCTATTTTTCGAAAGAAGTTAAACAAATAAAGTTTGATGAATTATTTCTCCATTTATTCCAAATATATCCTCAAACAATGTTGGCATTTAATATTCAAACTAGAATAAATAAGGCTCAAGATTTAGTAAAAATAGTTGAACTATACACTTTTAGAAATATAACTTTAACTGAGATGGCTTTCCTATGTCACATGAGTATGTCAACATTTAAACGAAAATTTATTGAATATTACCATATGACACCTCAAAAATGGATACTCAAAAAGCGATTGGAAAAAGCCAAAATACTTTTACAATTAAGTAGAGAGAATCTGTCTACTATATTTGAACAAATTGGATATGAATCCTTGTCAAGTTTCTCCAATGCATTTAAGAAAGAATATGGTATTTCTCCGCGTAAATACAAAGACTCAATCCAATGTATTTGATTTTTGTATATCTTTTAATTGTGCAACTATTGATGATAGGGTATTTAATCCCCAATGTTCAAAATACCTACCGTCTTTTATTCTTACAATATCGATAATATCAATCTTGATAGGTTGATTAGTTGGCTGTACATCGAATAATTGCCCTGTTAAAATGCCATTTATTTGTTTTCTAGTTGTAACGAGGTCTTCTTCTTCAATTTGTTGTAAAATAGTCACGGTTAGTTGAGAAATGGCAGGACGAAGAATATGATTAAAGGTATAAATCATACCCTCTGGCCCTTGAGAATTTAAAGGTGCTGAGTGATTTATAAAATTAGGATCTATTAATTCACTAAAAGAATTATGATTTCCCGCTTCAATTACTTCTTTATTGAATCGTATTACGATCTCTTTTAACTTACTCATATAATTTTTTACAAAACTAAAATACTTTGTTAGTTACCTTGTTGAGCAAAACAATCATTTTGTTGTTCTAATCAGTCAATTTTTTTAATAGGTACAGTTGTTTTTCTATAATCTCATAAATTGATCTTTACCTTTCTAGTTGAAGTTTTTGTAATTTTGGCGATTTCAATCTATATAAATATAATGTCAGGAATCCGGTTATTTGATTTTACACAAAAAATTAATTATAAGAATGAATTATTTTCTGGATTTGCAGTCGCTATGACTATGATTCCAGAGTCTCTTTCTTTCGCCATTTTAGCGGGGTTTCCACCTTTAATGGGTGTGTATGCAGCATTTATTATGGGGTTAATTACTTCGATATTAGGTGGTCGACCTGGAATGATTTCTGGAGGTGCTGGTTCAACAACGATTGTCTTAATCGCATTAATGCAAAAAAGTGGATTGGAATATGTTTTTGCTGCAATAGTTCTAGCTGGATTGATACAATTATTTATAGGTATAATGAAATGGGGTAAATTTATATGCCTTGTTCCAAAATCTGTGATGTATGGTTTTGTAAATGGGTTAGCAATTGTAATCTTCATGGCCCAAATACATCAGTTTAAAATAAATGTGGATGGACATTCGCAGTGGATGCATGGTAATGAATTATGGCTAATGATGACATTGGTGATATTGACTATATTGGTAGTGTGGATTTTTCCCAAAATCACTAAAAAATTTCCACCAACATTAGTTGCCATTTTTGCGGTATTTGCAATTGTATATATATTTCACATTCCAACTAAGACCGTGGGTGATATTGCGTCAGTTGCTGGCGGATTTCCCCCCTTTCATATTCCTAAAATTTCGTTTAATTGGCAAAGTTTGCAATTAATTTTCCCTTATTCTTTAGTAATGGCCTGTGTTGGACTTACTGAAGGCTTGTTAACTCTGAATGTTGTGGACGAAATAACTGCATCAAAGGGAAATAGTAATAGAGAATGCATTGCTCAAGGTATTGCAAATATGACCAATGGCTTTTTTTATGGTATGGGAGGATGTTCAATGATTGCACAGACATTGGTCAATCTTAACTCTGGATCTAGAGCTCGACTTTCTGGTATAATAGCATCGTTAACAATTTTAATCATTATATTAGTAGGAGCTCCATTTATAAGCAAAGTTCCTATGGCAGCATTAACTGGAGTAATGATTATGGTTGCTATCGAAACTTTTGAATGGACAAGTTTTAAAATTATTGGAAAAATGCCATTCGCAGATATATTCATCGGAATTCTCGTTGCGTTGATTACTGTTTTGTTTAGTAATCTAGCTCTAGCAGTTTTGATTGGAGTTATCTTATCTGCATTAGTATTTGCATGGCAAAATGCAAAAAAAATAAGGGTGTCAAGTTTTATAAATACGTCAAACGAGAAAAAATATACAATTTCAGGTCCTTTATTCTTCGGCTCGACCATGGCATTTCTAGAAGCTTTTACAATTGAATCAGATCCAGTAAGTATTATAATTGATTTTAAATCGAGTAGGATAGCGGATATGTCTGGAATAGATGCAATACAAAATATATTGAATAAATATGCATCGGTAAATAAAGAGGTTCATTTACTAAATTTGGATGATGAAAGCCGTTTAGTTTTGGAAAAGTCTGGAGTATTGATTACTTTATCAAATTAAAATATATACAATGAGTAGTAATAATTTGGATGAAATAGTTAAACGATCTTTAGAAATAAGGAAAAAATATCATGAATTAGAAATACTACATCATAAAAGTGAATGGAGTATAGAAGAAGATGCGTTGGCTTACTTAACAGATGCTGGTTTGGTTGGTAGAAATATAATGTCTCAGCAAAAGCGTTGGCCAAAAGAGAATTCCGAAAATGAATTGATCCATAAAATAGGTGAAAATTTTTGGTGGTTAACAATACTATCTGAAAGATCTGGTATTAATATAAAAGATGCCATTGATAAATTTTTAGACAAAACAGAACAACTTTTAAAATAATCTAAATAAAAAGAAACACGTGATTCATATAAATGCAGAAAATCAATTTCCCGTTGATAATATCCTATTTTCATTTGCACTAGCGACAGAAGCCGCGGACGTTTTTGATCAATATAATACACTCATAACAGGAATCGGAAAAGTGAATGCTACCTATGAATTGACAAAATTGATTCAATTAAAAAAGCCATCACTAATTATCAATTTGGGGTCTGCGGGTAGTGATTTTTTTAAAAAAGGAGAAGTTGTTTGCTGTACAAAATTTGTCCAAAGGGATATGGATGTGCGAGGCTTAGGTTATACACAATACGAAACGCCGCTTTCTGGATTGCCTATAGTGATTGAATATGGTCTTGCTTTCGCAGGATTGCCTATAGGGATCTGTGGAACTGGAGATAGTTTTGAAATGGGACATGAACCAACAATTTACAATGTCGTTGATATGGAATCTTATGCTCTAGCAATGATTGCTATGAAAGAAAATATTCCATTTTTGTGCTTGAAATATATTTCAGATGGAGCAGATGATAATGCAGCTGAAGATTGGAATATACAAGTTCATAAAGCCGCATTAGCTTATGGAAAAATTCTACAATTATAATAGGGGAAACTCTATTATAGTTTTTTAGTAGATTGCCAAGAATACATTACCCATTGATTGTTTTCCAATTTCCATATCATAGTGAAAAGATTGTCGAGCTTGGTATAACTACCTTCTAATAGAGCTTCAATCTGTACCTGTCCATATAATAAGACTATTTTATTTTCATTGATGTTTATAATTCTAGAAATTTCAATCTCTAGTACATCATAACGCACTTTTTTAGCTAATATTGGGGCTATATAAGATTGAGTATTGTCTACTTTAGCCGAAGAGTGAATGTAAATTGCATCCTCCGCCAATAATTTTTGTAGTACCTCAACATTTCCTGTTATCATTGCTGCTTCTCGTTCTTTCTCAGCCTCAAATAAGTCTTTATATATATCTAATATTTCGTCTGAGATATTTTTAAATTTTAAAGCCATAGTCTATTCATTTCGAACAAAAATATCTAAATAAGGATCTATTTAACACTAAAATAATGTTAAATAGAATAAATGAAAGCAGTTAGTTTTTTAAAGGTTTAGGGTTATATAATCAGGTTAGTCAACGACTATTAATATTTTTCTAATTGCTAAATTAAGACAGGTTTTTTACTTAATATTACGGAAAACCGTAAACTGAATTTTAATCATAAAAAGAGGCCAGAGTTAGAAAACTCTAGCCGTATATAGATTAAGATAAAAGATTAAATACGCCGTTGCTATTCTTTTATTTAGTCTAAATAATTTTTAAAAGCCAGTATTCTATTTATCATTTTTTAATACTAAAAAATAAATTTCTGATGAAAATGTAATCATAGAAATATTGACTATATGTATAATCTTATAAGAGATTATTTATCTATTCAATGATTATAAAGCTTTAAAAAATTAGTATTTTATTATATTTTGAAATGGTGCAAAAAAATTCTTTACACGTTTTTTTTGATAATTAGTAGGAGATAAACCAAATAATTCGCCGAAACACTTAGAATAGTAGGATGGGCTTTCAAATCCAACTTTGAAAGCAACTTCTGAACTATTATAACCTTCTTCTAAAAAAGAAATCGACTTTTTTAATTTAAATATTTTTATAAAATCAGTAGTAGATATTCCTACTTTATCTTTAATTTTTCTATGTAATTGGGTACGACTTAAATGTATATCTTTTATGAGTCTTTCTATAGTATAATCAGGGTTTTCTATATTAATTTCTAATAACTGAATTGTCATTTTGAAGAACATTTCAGTTTCTATTTCATTAATATGATAGTTAAATTTTACGAGTTTTTCGTTCATAAATATGGCAATTAGATTTGTTAAAATTAATAAAACATATTTAATATAAAAAGTATTAAGAATAAAGTAATTCCTAACTGAATTTAATATTGCATAATATTTTGGGCAAATTTTTTATTTGTTTTTCCTTCTGAGTTGCAAGTAAATTTCCGAAATTTCGCGCACGTAAATTCTAGTTCAAAAAATGCACCTTTATGCTTTTCCCAAAATTGTATTCTTATAAAATGGTATAACAATAAACTAAAAAGTAGTAAATAAGAAAATGGTGAATTTGTATGAACTAAGGCTATTGATAAAATACACCTTAAAAAATTAAATTTTAATTTTTTAACCTTATTCCAAATGTATTAAAAATTAAAAGATGCCAGACAATACTTCCAATACTAAAGTATTATAATGATAAATATTATCAGCATTTTTACTATGTAAATCATTTGGAATTAATAAAAATTATAAAGACAATATTTCATAATCGTTTAATTTTTCATTTGTTAACCTAAAACAGCGGTATCTAATTATTGATTCCATATATCAACGGTATTTTGAATTTTAGATAGGATAAATCTCCTTTATATTAAATATCTTTGATTGTCAAGTTAAACTTTATATATTTTTTATTAATAATATGACTTCAAACATTCTTATTGCGGATGATCACTTTCCAGTTCGGATTGGCCTTGATATATTGGTAAATGAAATATTACAGTCAAATCCCAATATCGAATTTGCCTCAAATGGGTATGAAATTTTAACTAAAATGGAAAATCAAAATTTCGACTTACTTATTACAGATATCAATATGCCAATGACGGATGGCTTTGAATTAATTAAGCAAATCGTTGACAAATACCCACAAACAAAAATTCTAGTTGTTAGTGTAAACCCTGCTGAGATTTTTGCTCCTAGACTCAGAGAAATTGGCATTTGTGATTACATTTCAAAATCTGAATCTGATGAAGAATTAAAAAAAGCAATTTTAAATATTGTATCTGGAGTTTCTTCTAATGCGGATAAAATTGAAACTACGGAGATGGAAGAAAACCTTTTTATTCAATTATCCTCTCGTGAATTTGAAGTCATGATTTATTTATTAAAGGGATTAGGAAATTTAGAGATATGTAATAAGTTAAATATTACTAAAACAACAGCGAGTACATACAAAAACAGAATATTTTCTAAATTGAATGTTACTAGTTTAATGGAGTTGAGTCACCTTGCACGTAAATATCATATTGTCGATGATGATTTATTGTTATATTAAATTTAGTTCCTTTAGTTGTTGTTTCAAGATCTAGAGTTGCTTGTATTTTAGGTAACAAGTCTATTATTATAGAGTGTCCCATTCCTTTTTTACTATTTGTAAAATCATTATTATAATATTTTTTTAATTCCATCTTGTTAATTCCAGGTCCTGTATCTTCAATTATTATATGAAATTTATTTTCGAATATTTCAGCTGATAAATATACAACCCCAGCTTTCATATTTTTATTTGCATTATCAATTAAATTGCGAATAATAATGGATAAAATAAAACGATCACTATAGACCATTAAGCCCGTGTGCGGGATGATTAACTCATTATTTTGTACCATTAAAATTTCCTTGTATAAGTTTTCGATTTCTTTAAATAATCCATAAATAGAAAAGAAACTATAATTTACATGAAAATCATCTTGCTGACTTTTTGCCCAAGAAAAAAATTGCAATGAATATTCCTCTAAAGAAATAAGACTTTTGTTCAATGCATCCATATTATTCCTAATATTTGGAGGAAAGGAATCTTTTTGTTGGTTTATTTTTTTCAATAAATCCTTACTTATTATAGAAATAAATCGAATTGGAGAACGTAGGTCATGAAGTACAATTGCAATAGTTCTTTCTTTCACATTATTAGAAACTCTAAGCTTTTCTTTAGTTTTTTCTAATGTAAATATATTATTTCTTAATTCTGAAGTTTTCTCTTCAACAGTAAGTTCTATTTTTTTATTGATTCTTTTTAATTTAAGTATTCTTATTCTAATAAATATTAAAAATATTAAAATTATAGTTATTGTACAAAGCATCCTAAACCACCATGTCTCATAAAAATAAGGAAGTACTGATATTTTTATATCTATTTCATATTTCAAAGCATCGATAGATGTTGCCTTTCTTATTTTCAATGTATAATTACCTGTTGGTAGTGTATTGATATGAATTATACCGTTTCGGTCGACAGGCTCCCATTTTTTAGAAAGCCCTTCAATGAAATATTGTATTGGGTTATTTTCAAAATTTCCAAAATATGGACTAGATAGGGTAAAACTTAAATTATAAAAATCTGGGGCAATCTCTAGTTTATCTTTTATACTAAGATAGCTAGTATCATTAACAATAATATTATCAATGTATATTTTGTTTTTAGGCAAATTTGGTTGGATATTATTCGCGTCAAAATGTACTAATCCGTTGATTGTTGGCAATATTAATTCTCCATTATTAGCCCATAAATAAGCAGGATTGCCAGATCCATTAAATTCATCACTTTTTAATCCATCCTTGTAACTATAATGAAAAAAATATAAATTTTTATTATGTACTAGACCTTCATACAATACTTGCTTATTGATAACATAAAGTCCATTATTAGTAGGAAGCCAATAATTTCCTTTTTTGTCTTCAATAAATGAATGAATGGAATTAAAGGAATTATCTAAATAATTAGAAAAAGGTATGATATTATTATTATCGAATAAAAATGCGCCAAAGCCATCTGTTGCTATCCACCATCTATGTTTATCTTCTAAATGTATTGTTCTTATAGGTAGATTTTTTAGCCAACCTTTATACATTTTCCCATTTACTAAATTGAATTTGTAGAATCCTGTTGTAGTAAATAATATTGCAGTGTCTCCGTTGTATGGTATCATTCCATTTGCATCAATATTATTTGGTAAGTGATACTGCTCAACAATTTTGTCATATTTTAAAATAAAAACTCGATGGCTTTCAAGAAAATAAAGGATGTTATTTCGTACTATGGAAGCTTTTAAACGACCTTTTAAAATGTCAATTTCTATATTTTGTTTATCCCGAATATTTATTTTATTTAATCTAAAATCAGCATCATAGTATATTACATCATTTTTACTCACATATGCATGTAAATATCTAATATTATCAAATTTTATTTTGCTTGCGTTTCCATTCGGACTAAAAATATTATTGTTTGCGATTATCGAACCATTTGAAGTCTTAACTATCGTATTATAATTTTCATAATTATTATCATTTTTTGATAGGTAGTAATTGAATTTATTAGGGGTAACAATAAACAATCCATTGGTTGACGATCCTACAAAATATTTATTTTCTTTACTTAAATAATTAAAAGAAGTTATATGAGGAATTTGTAAATTTTCTAGTATGAGTTTAGAAAAAATGGAATCATTTTTTGTATAAATTTCGTAGACATTATTTTTAGAAATTATATAGTTGTTTTGAGCTGTCCAAAATATTTTAAACCGGCCATTCAAAAAGTGCTTGTTTATTGAAATCGGCCCATATATTTTTTGTTTTCTGTTTTCTAATTTTCCATTTTTCCAAAGTAGAATTCTATTCGATTTGAATATTTGGATAAAATAAGTATCGTTAAGAGCTGTTTCACTACTAAATTCTTTATCATCAATGGGTATTTTCTTGTATTTATTTTTGTATAAATAAAATAAATTGTTGTTATTATGAAAATAAATCTGTCCATTGGATAATGTGATTATACTATGTAAAAATGGCTTTTCATCTTTGGGTTTTTCATCGATCAATATAGAGTCTAAATATGGATTCTGAGGTATACTATAACCGTTATCGGAATAGATTCTTGGTCTTTCGGAACTTTTAATTGGAAATGAACTCCTTATTTGGGTATTGTTATTTATTATATAAGATTCTTTGTTTGTATTGGAAAAATATAATGCACCTGCCTTGCTTGGAACAATAAATCTTATTCGATTGGACGATAAACCCTTTATTTCTTTGGATGTATAAGTTTGAAATTTCTGATTATCAAAACGCACAATTCCTGCTTCTGTTGCCAACCAGCAATATCCGAATACATCAAATTGTATTGCCAAAACACTATTTTGAGGAAGACCATCTTTAGATGTATAGTTCTGAATTAAATACTTTGTATTTTGGGCAGCAACATTCATGCTTTTACAAAATAAAAATATTAAGAATAATAATTTTACAAGAAAAGTTCTGATATCTTCTGTATGACGCAAGATTGGTTCTTAAAATTTATAAATTTGGTTTATTCTGCTGCGTTTCCTATTTAATTATTTTGACTAAGTTAAGATATTTATTAATATTTAAATTATCGTATTTTAATTCTACACAAAATCCTGATTATCTATGTAAATAATCAGGATTTTGTATTTATTTATTTTGATAAATATTATTTTTTTATTGCGTTGAAGGTTGCTATTGGATTATTTGACTGGTCAATTATTTTAATGATATAAACTCCAGATGGTATATTTGAAAGATTTGTCAATTCAAAATTTTGTACTCCACTTGCTAATTGAATACCTTTTGTTTGAATTATGCTTCCATTCATATTATATATTATAACATTCACAGATTGTGACTTTGTATTATTAACATTGATGATTAATTTATCATTGAATGGGTTTGGATACAGTTTATTTGTGCTATTTGCACCATTTAATCCAAAATAAACAGACACAATATCTGATAGTTGATAATTACCATCAAAGTCATAGTTTTTTAATCGATATTGGTAAGTACCTGCAAATCTTGGGTAATCAATAAATTGATATGTACTACCACTTGAATTATTAGTAGCTTTAACAGTACCTACGGTATTAAAATCCGAACTATCTTGATATTTGCGTAAGATTTCAAAACGATCTGTATTTATTTCTGTTGCTGTTTGCCAATTTAAAGTTATATTATTGGAATAAGCTGTCGCTATAAATGATTTTAATACAATAGGCAGAGCCGTTGCTACAGTTCTATAATTACTCATAACAATTGCGGGATTAGCACATGTGGCACTAGAAGTAACTCTCAAAGAATAAATATCTCCACTTGAAGTTGTCGTAGAAGTAGTATAAGTTGTTGAGGTCGCTCCTGTAATCGAATCATTATTTAAAAACCATTGGTATTTTGGATTTGTTCCCAAATTAGAAGATGATGCAATTGCATAAGTAATTGGAATGGATGCATTCGTATTTGAAATAGTTATAGTAGGTGTTGGTGATGTATTAACTGTAGTATTAATTGTAGATATGATAGGATTATTGGACGCACAACTAATGCTGCTCAACATTTTTACTTGTATTTGATGTGTCCCGCTTGTTAAATTATTGATATTTAAGCTTGTTCCAGTTCCTACGCTAGTTGAGCCGTCATACCAAGTAAATGAAGGACTGTTACCTCCATTTGTAGTATTAACAACCGTGTAATTAGCATTTGTCCCCTGACAAATAGTCGTTGGTCCATTAGAAGTAACAGTTGGGCTTATTGCATGTTGAGTGACGGTGTAAATGGTTTGGTTACTTGTTGTGTTAGTTAAACAACCTGCATCTGAACTTGCCGTTGCCGTAACTCTAATTGAAAAAGTTGTTGTGGTGTCAGCTGGAGTGTAAGAATATGTATTGCTTGTAGCATTAGAAGCAACTTGAGTATAAGCCCTCCCATTTATTGACTGCTCTAGCAAATACGTTGGTGCTGTTCCTCCATGAACTGTTGTCGCTGTGAATGTTATGGATTGTCCTTTACAATAATAATTGGTACTAGAGTCTAATGTGGAACTTATAGTAACTGACGGTTGTGTAACTCCGCTAGCTGCATATCCAACAATTGCAGATGTTGCATTTGCTTTGAAGCCAGAGAGTGCAAAAATATTTCCTCTAGCAGAGGTATTACTAGATGTATTAGTTAGGGTGATGGAATTTATTGTTTTATTAAAATAAGAAGGAGGAAGAATGATAGGCGCTTCAAAAATTGAATAATTATTGCCAGTTTGCTTGGTAGCATCTAATCTTACCCTATTTAGATTTCTAAGCGATATATCTGATCCAGTTGATGAATACCAATCTCTGTAATTTATGGCATTATTATTCAATGTGCCAACGTATGAGGTATTGTCATTGAAATTAATTGAATAACTATAGGTTGAACTCCCACTTCCAGAAGTACCTAATATAAGCAACTTGCCATATGCTGCGGGAGTAGCTAATTGAAGTGTTGATGAGCCTCCATTTGATGTTCGTGCAGAATTATTTGCACTATATGATTGAAGTGTATATGTTAACGAATTATCTTGTGTACTTGTAATTGTATTATTTTGAGGTAGTCCATCTGTATTAGAACCATTACTCGGATAGCCAGATTCAAAAAAAACATAGCCTGTACCATCATTATCTAATTTTGAAGTAACATTATAAGCATTATTTCCATTTTTAATTACTGGGAAGGCCGCCGATTTTTCAACCACAACATCTTGGTTAAAACTTGCAGATGTTAAAGGAATTGTACTTGCGTTATAATATTTAACAGCACCACTACAACTATTTTTATCCGTTACAGATATGGTATATGTTCCTGAAGGTCCTGTAATGGTAGATGTATTATAATTTTTAAATCTTGTATCTGTAGAACTAATAGGGGTGCCACCGTAACTCCAAGAATAATTATAAGAGCCCGCTCCTCCAGATGCAGTTACTGTTAAGGTTGCATCATTTGTGGCTTGACATGATGCAGTTGTCGAAGTTACATTAGCAGTGACTGCAGTAGGGTCTGTTAGTGTAACATAGATAGTTTTATAATTATTGTTTGCATCTTTGACACTTACAGGATAGGTGCCCGCGATTAAATTATTGAATGTACCACTTTTTTGCCAGCCTCCGGCATTTGATTCATTTAATTCGTATTGGTAAATACCAGAGCCTCCAGAAGCGGTCACAACAATTGATCCAGATGCAGTTCCATTACAATTAGGATTGGTTAAAGTCGTAGAAATAGTAATATCTGATTGTCCAAAACAATTATTAATAAAACTTAATAAAAAAATGATAAATGCAATTTTTTTTACAAAATACATGATACAAGTGTAAAATTTAGAAGTATAATAGTATGTTTAAGAATGATTTCGTATTACGAAATATTTTGATTGATTTACTGGCAAAATTAGAATCGAATTTTTATTTATTATGTAGAATGAGTTCTACAAGAATATAGCGGAAATACAAAAAAAAGAAGCTATTAGTTTGATAGATTTGGAGAGTTTGCAATTGTGATTATTAATATTGTGATAAGCAACATTTACATAATTTATAGGAGATATTTTTAAGTAATAATAGAATTTAGCAACTTTTCAAATAATTGGCTTTTATTAAATATTGGTCATTATTGTTCTCCAATATTATAAAATAAAAAATGCAAAAATTCAACGATTAAATAGGGCTATAATCCATTCTAAAAGTATTTTTTAACTTACAAGCATATTCATGAAATATTATTTTTTAGTATTAATTGCTAAAAATATTAGTATTTTTATATTTCGAAACAAGAATTAATATGGAACGAATCGAAGAAAAGCTAAAAATATTGGCAGATGCGGCAAAGTATGATGTTAGTTGTAGTTCCAGCGGTAGCAAACGTAAAAATAATGGCAGTATAGGCGATGCATCTTTCTCAGGTATTTGCCACAGTTATACGGAAGATGGGCGTTGTGTCTCGTTGTTGAAGATTTTGTTGACGAACCATTGTATTTACGATTGTGCATTTTGTGTAAGTCGCAAAAGTAACGATGTTAGGCGTGCGGCATTTACGGTGCAAGAGGTTGTTGATTTGACGATGAATTTTTACCGCCGGAATTATATTGAAGGTTTGTTTTTGAGTTCAGGTATTTTCAAAAATGCCGACTACACAATGGAACGCCTACTCAGAATCGTCAAAAAACTCAGGACGGAAGAGCGTTACAATGGCTATATTCATCTAAAAACAATTCCTGGTGCGAGCGGAGAATTAATCCAAGACGCAGGATTGTATGTGGATCGCATGAGTATCAATCTCGAAATTCCAACTGAGGAAGGTTTAAAAATGGTCGCACCCGAAAAAGACCATGCATCCGTAAGAAAACCGCTTGCTTTTGTGCAAAACCAAATTAGCAATTTCAAATCTGAATCAAAATTAATCAAGCACAAACCTTTATTTGTTCCAGCTGGACAAAGTACACAAATGGTCGTCGGTGCTACACCAGAATCAGATCTGGAAATATTGAAAGTTGCAGATGATTTTTACCAAAACTATAAATTAAAACGCGTCTATTACAGCGGATATATTCCGATATCCAGCGATAATAATCTCTTACCAGCAATCGGTACACGACCGCCATTGATCCGCGAAAACAGATTGTACCAAGCGGATTGGCTGATGCGTTTTTATGATTTCAAAGTGGACGAGATCGTCCATGAGAGCAAGCACCAATTGGATTTGGAAATTGATCCGAAACTTGCCTGGGCTTTACGGCATCCAGAATTGTTTCCTATTGACATTAATACGGCGAATTTTCGTACTATTATTAGGATTCCAGGTATTGGACGTCAATCCGCGATGAAAATTATCAAGGCAAGACAATTTGGTCGCCTACACGAATATCAATTACGTAAAATGGGCATAGCCTACAATCGTGCGCAATACTTTATCACTTGTGCAGATTCTATTATTAACATCGGGCACACATCCATGGATTGGGTCAGAGCACAAATATTGCAACAGTCAAAGGCCAGTCAGAAATATCTTCCACAACAACAACTGTCATTATTTGTATGATACAGTATATATACGACGGCAGCTTTGGAGGGTTCTTATGTTGTGTGTTTGAATGTTTTGAAAGAAGAGAGTTTGATGTACAATTGATTACTGAAAAAGTATTTGCACCTGACTTTTTTGCCTTATCCAAAACAATAGTCTCGGATAAAGCAAAAGCAAAACGTGTATTGGATGGCTTGACCAAAAGTTTGGACGCAAGTCGTGCAAAAGATTTTTTTCGTGTCTTTCTTTCCGAAGACCCAATTGCGATTCAAAATGCATTGGGTCTTATCATTCAAATATTTCAAAAAAAAGAAAATATTTTGGAAAATTATGGAGAGGAAAAAGCGCTTTATTTTTCCCAAACGTTGAAAAAAGTAGGACGAGAAAGACACCGAATGAAAGCCTTTATACGGTTTGAAAAAAGCTCGAACGGAATGTTTTTTGCGGTTATTGCGCCTGATTTCAACGTATTGCCTTTAATTATAGATTTCTTCACCAAAAGATATACGGATCAAACTTGGCTTATATATGATGAAAAAAGACATTATGGGATCTTGTATGATAAGACGGGAATTTCAGAAATAGAAATTTCAGAGCTTGATGCAAACGCTATAATTCCGTCCAATGAAGTGGTGGTGTTAGATCTTGAAGAACAAAAATATCAACAACTTTGGAAATCTTATTTTAAAAGCACCAATATTGAAGCTCGGAAAAACATGAAGTTACACTTACGTCATGTACCCAAGAGGTATTGGCGCTACTTGACGGAGAAGAAATAAAATTAATCAGATAGGTATAAATTTACAATCTCTATTTCTAATTAAGGCTTAAAATAATTTTAAATATTTTAAGAAAAGCTACATTTTAATTTATATTCAGTACATTCGATTTAGCTTTAGGGGTATTCTGAAAAGAATTGAGAGAGTCCCTTAGAACCTGATTCGGTTGATACCGACGTAGGGAAAAGTAAATTAGGTCAGTTTTTGTACCTCTTTGTTTGGAATTCTCCTAAAGCCATTATTCACAAAATTCTTGATTAATGGATAAAAAAATTTGGGAGTTGATTTCTTCCGTAAGGCAATCTTCGCCGCTTATCTTAAATATTACGAACTATGTAGTGATGAATAATTCCGCGAATGCATTATTATCCATAGGAGCTTCGCCTATTATGTCTCATGCCATTACTGAAATGGAAGAAATGCTTCGGATTGCCAATGCATTAGTTATTAATATTGGCACTTTAGATGAAAATTGGAGCAAATCAATGTTATTAGGTGCAGAGCTTGCAATGCAGATGGATAAGCCTTGGATACTAGATCCAGTTGGTGCAGGATCTACTACTTACAGGAGCAATATTTCGGATCAATTATTACAATTTAACCCCACTATTATTAGAGGTAATGCGTCAGAAATTATGGCACTTGCAAAATACCATAATGGAAATACAAAAGGTGTAGATAGTTGTAATAATAGTTTGGATGCTATTTCGGCTGCACAGTATTTAAATAATAAGTATAGTTCAATAGTTTGTATTTCGGGAGAAGTTGATATTATAGTTTCAATGAATGATATTTATTATTTGAAGAATGGTCATGCTTTAATGACAAAAGTAACAGGTTTGGGATGTAGTCAATCTGCTATCCTCGGAGGAATGATAGCAATATCCAAAGATGTAATTTTAGCGGCTTTAGCGGGAATGGCACTGTTGGGAGTAGCAGGAGAGCTAGCCGCAGCCAAATCTGCTGGTCCGGGATCGTTACAATTGAATCTTTTAGACAAATTATATAATCTAACAGAGTCAGAGTTTATTCAAACTATTCAATTATCCAAATGACCAGAAAAGAAAAAACATTCCCTTATCAACTATATCTTGTGATATCTAAAAATGATTGTAAAAACAAAAATATGTTGCATGTCGCTGAGCAAGCAATTTTAGGTGGCGTTGATCTTATCCAAATAAGAGAAAAAAAATTATCTTATGAATTATTTTTAGAAGAAGCTGCAAGATTATTAGAAATAACGACGAAGTATGGAGTTCCCCTTATAATTAATGATAATATTAATATTGCAATTCAATTGGACACGGCTGGTGTGCATGTTGGTAACAATGATATTGCACCAACTCAAATACGCAAAATATGGAATGAGCCATCTAAATTAATAGGATACTCGATTGAATATATGGATCAACTGAAAAGTGATGATTGCATAGTGTCAGATTATTTGGGGATCAGTCCTGTATTCCTTACTCCAACTAAAAAAGATACTGTTACAGAGTGGGGACTTTCCGGTATTACAAAAATTAGAAAGAATACAGATCTACCATTGATTGCTATTGGAAATATACATAAAGAAAATATTCGATCCGTTATAAAAGCTGGCGCCGATTGTATAGCAGTAGTTTCTGCTATTTGCAGTGCTATTGAACCTCAAAAAGCCGCATTTGAATTAAAAAATGAAATTTTAAAATGAAAAAATATACTTACCCGTCGGTTATGACGATTGCAGGGTTTGATGGGAGCGGAGGCGCTGGGATACAAGCAGATATCAAGACCATCTCTGCACTTGGATGTTTTGCGACCTCTGTATTGACGGCTCTTCCTGTACAAAATACAACTGGTGTTAAACACATTTTTCCTATTCCGATTGAGGCCGTAAAACTACAAATAGAAACTATAATGGAAGATATCATGCCTGATTCTATCAAAATAGGTATGGTACACACTTCTGAATTAGCTATAACAATAGTGGATACACTTAAAAAATTTAAAAAAGTACCAATAGTATTTGACCCTGTTATGGTTGCCACTAGTGGTCACCGATTAATAGAAGATGATACAATTGAAGTAATGATTGAGAAATTATTTCCAATAGCGGATATTATAACGCCTAATATGGATGAAATTGCCATACTTGCCAATTGTAAAGTTGATAATTTGGAAGAAATGATCCTTGCTGGAGAATATATTAAAAAACTTGGTTGTAAAAATATTTTACTAAAAGGAGGACATCTACCAACTGAAAAACTAACTTCTATATTACTCACTCCAGAAGAGATTAAATTTTATAGTTATGATAAAGTACTAACGAATAATACTCATGGTTCTGGATGTACCTTGTCATCGGCTATTGCATCCTATTTAGCTTTAGGATATCCAACTAATGAAGCTGTTTATCTTGGACAGGAATATGTATTTAATGCAATAAGCAATGGCGCAGATGTATTGATTGGAAAAGGAAATGGTCCTTTAAATCACTTTTATAAACCTCAGAAATTAGTAAAAAATGAAATGGTCAGATCATAGTTGGAATGCAATAGAACCAATTTATAATAAAATAACCACCATGCCATTTATACAAGAATTGGCGAATGGAAAACTAGCAACTGAAAAATTTAAATATTATATTGGTCAAGATGCCTTGTATTTAGAGCAGTTCGGACGTGTTTTAGCAATGATTGCAGCAAAAGCACCTAATACAGAAATTGCATTGGCATTTATTCAATTTAGTCAAAATGCGATGGTAGTTGAAAATACACTACATGCTTCCTATTTTTTAGATTATAATATTACAAATAATTTTATTTTACAACCAGCTTGTCATCATTATACGCATTTCTTAAAAAGTATAGTTTCTTTTGATTCAATTGAAATTGCCATGGCCGCCGTTTTACCTTGTTTCTGGATTTACAAAAAAGTGGGAGATTATCTACTTAATCTCAAAACTGTAAATAATAATCCCTATCAAAAATGGATAAATACCTATGGAGGTGAAGATTTTGCTATTTCTGTAACAAAAGCTATTCGTCTTTGTGATGAAGTCGCTGATATTTCTAATAAAAAAATTAAAGATCAGATGACTTCTGTATTTTATCGTGCCTCTATTATGGAATTTGAATTTTGGGATGCCGCTTATTTTATGAAACAATGGAGTTATTAGTCCATCACTAATTCTTAAAAATATTTAGCTCTTCATTGTAAATAGGACTTTGTATTCCTAGAAAATATAACACACTATGAAAAACATTCGCTTGAGTTAAATCTATTTTTTGTTTCAATTGTTCTGAATTGTCAGAGGTCCAGACTATAAATGGAATTTCATATTGTTCTTTGGGGGCAATACTTTTGGGCATACCATGCATATATAAATTGTTTTCTCCAAGGGATTCTCCATGATCTGATACAAAAAACATGGTGCTTTTATATTCTGTTAATTGTGATAAATCCTCTATTACTTTATGCAAAATAAAATCGGTATATACAATTGTGTTATCATACGCATTAATCAATTCCTCTTTAGAACATTCTCCTAACTCCACACTATTGCATACGGGTTTAAAATTTTCAAATTGTGGAGGATACTTTTTGCTATAAGTAGGGCCATGACTAGTACTTGTATGTAGTACGATAAAGATTTTATTTTTAGTACTTGCTAATATTTGTTCTTTTAATCCAGTTAATAAGACTTCATCATAACTACAATCAGGGCCTTTGCATTCTTTTTCCAATGCCTCTTTATTAAGATAATTTTTTATGTGCACTGGAGGTTCGCCCCAGTTAGTGGTTCGCCATATAACTTCAACACCAGAACGATTTAAATAATTGGGTAATATTTCATATAAATCACTAGATTCTCTATCTTCCAAGATTGCTTTGACCCCTGCTGTAGTATAAGTAGCACTAGAAGTTGCATCAAACCAATGGAGGTTTGTTGTTTTAGAAAGGTAAGGATTCGTATTTTTTTTATATCCATATAAAGAAAAATTGGCTCTTCTTGCAGATTCTCCAATAACTAAAATAAATATTTCTTTTTTATTGTCTTTTAAGCTTGCGTTAGGCAAAAGTATCTCTTTTTCATTTTTTTGATGCTTGTGTACATAGAAAAGAGTTATATTAACTGTGTATGACCAAGGCA
Organism: Rhizosphaericola mali; assembly: GCF_004337365.2. GTDB lineage: Bacteria > Bacteroidota > Bacteroidia > Chitinophagales > Chitinophagaceae > Rhizosphaericola > Rhizosphaericola mali. Next base: position 1,277,979 of record NZ_CP044016.1, read on the forward strand.
TTGCAAGTCCGCCGAGTTGCTTAGAATGCTTATCTATCCAAGTCCAGTTTTTGGCATTTAAGAAAGCAACTACAACCAAAAATAATAGAGTGATTGAGGCTCGTATGAAAAAAGTTTTTGGTTTTTCCTTACGGATTTTTGCTTTGATAACAAGGATTGCAGGTAAGAGACCTAAGAATAAAATATATAAAATTAATTTGAATGAGAAAAAGCTACTTGATTCTGCATAATTGGTATTTAATACATTTCCAATCATGCTTTCATCTATAATTACACTATAGGTGTTAACAAAATAAACGCAGCTCGCATTCAATATAAAAAAAATAGGAATCAATATCTTTCCTGCTATTCTAGATAGAAAAAAAACTAAATAAAAAGCAAAAAAATTGGCAGCCAACATTATTACTATCAAACTTAGTATGATGATAATGCCACCAAATGTTGCAGCATCAACATTTTTACGTACGAATGAAAAAAAAGGTAAATGATATAAGAAAAAATTGATAACACTTAAAATAATCGCAAAGCGTGTTACTGAAAAATCATTTTTGAATTTGAACATTTGTATAAAGACGATTAAAGAAAAATAATTTTATGTATCGGACCTATATTTCCAATAAATGTTCAAAAATAATAAAATATATCATCTAGTATTATGAATTATTCGTTTTACAAGGGGATGTAAATTGAATAAAGCTATATCATTGCTCTATATAGAGTGGATATATGGATATAATTGCCGAAAAAAGCGTGTGTAATTTATTAATTTTTAGATAGTTCGGGGATGGTTGCTTTGATTTCCTTTTTCCTTGAGATTAAACTTATAATCCATTCTTTTATAATAAAATACAAGCAAGCTACTGTAAATCCTAAAATAGAACCGCAACATACATCAATAGGGAAATGTTCTCCTAAATAAACTCTTGAATACCCAATGCATGCTGCTATAGCAAATGCAAAGAACTGGACTTTACTGTTTTTAAATAGAATCGCAACATAAGTTGCAATCGCAAATGAGAGCGCCGTATGACCAGAAGGAAAAGAATATTTTTGATACAGTTCTACCCACGGTGCTGTTTGTACTACAGCTTTCCCATAACTCAATAATGGACGAGGTTCATAGAAATAATGTTTTAGGATTGATACGATCAAAGAATTCATCAATAGAATAATAGTAAAACTTAATATGGCTTTGTAATTTTTTTTAAATAATAAATAAATACCTATAGGAATAAGAATATAACCACTTCCTAATTCTGTAAAAAAGGTAAAAATAATATCAGCAGTATAAGAACGATGATGATTGATAAAAGTGAATAATTGATATTTAGATGTTGAATAAATCAAGATTGATAAAATCATGAGCCATAATCCAAATAATATAAGAAATAAGTTGGCACTTTTAAATTTTAATAGCATAAAGTAGATTATTTATATTATATACATCCTATATAAATAATATCCTAGGACATATCACCACGAAATACTTGCATTTATCGCAGTGATACATTTTACAATTGGTTGGATACTTTTACATTACAATGATATTCCTCAAATCTGAATAAATTCTGAATTTGTTTATATTTTCTTATAAAAAATTAAAAAATTAATAATTGTCTAAAATAAATAGATAAAATTGAAATTATTAGCAATTAATATAATTGTTATCAAATTTTCAAGTATATAGACTAGATCAAACATTTAAGGTAAAAACAAATCTTAAAAAATTCTTTTGTAGTATAAAATTTAGAAATTCGCTATAAATTTGGACTTCTAATTTTAATTTTTTATGCGTAATTTTTCTATTCTTTTTCTCTTCTTATTGTTTCTATTTTGTCCTATTACAATTTTTGCACATGGTTATTGGATGGAAGTAACAGGTAGGGGGAAAATCAATAGCCCCGTAAAGATTGAAATTTGTTATGGCGAAATTGATGATCATAATAATAGACTACGAGAAGCAGGAGATGATTTAAAATATATTGGAAAATTTCAACTTTTTATATTGGATCAAAATGGGAAAAAAACCAAACTCACTTTAATGCCATTGAAAAACTCATGGTATGCAACATTTATACCTAAATTGACTGGTTCTTATCCGATTATTGCAGAGAATGACTCATTACCGGTGGTTGATCGTTCATCAACAGGAGGTAAAAATGTAAGACCAGTTGAATATTTATATAGTCAGTATAATGTTGGTACTAATAAGGATGGAAAATTAACTAGTCAATTTTTAAATATTTTAATTTCCCACAAAAAGGATATGATTGAAGTACGACCAATGCAAGATGGAAAAGCGGTAACTAATACGAAATTAAGAGTATTTAATCCTGAAAATTGGGAAAAGACTTTGGATATAAATAAAGATGGTAAAGCTCTGTTTTACCCCAACCAAAAAGGAATGTATATTATTAGAATGGATTGGTACGATAATCAACCTGGAAATTGGAAGGGGCTAAGTTACACATCAACAAGACATAGGTGCAATTATTGTTTGACTATTAAATAATCTATTTACATAAGACATATTTATTCAACTAAGAAATTAGAATAATCAATACTTGATGAGATTTTTTATTAATATTTATTAGGTATCTGTATCTTCAGTTTTGCGTAAAAAAATCTACAATTTTAGATTCTATTTCGGGTATGGTATTAATACCAGTAACTATTAAAACGTATAAGACATCACTTACGCTTCTTAGAAATAGGAATATCTACAGAATAAAATAAATAGAACTAGGGTGGTGGCTCATTTATAATTTTCTTTTACATTCAAATACGCGAAAAAATAAATTAACGCAAAACGAAGCGGATAAAATACATTTGTCTCTTCTAAATTCTGCTATTAAAAATGGAAATAGACAAAAAAGCAAAAGAATACTCTGTATTTAGTATGGTAGTGTGGGTTGCTGCATTGGGTAATTTTGTAGATACATTCGATTTATTGTTATTTGGTATGATTCGCACCGCGAGTCTAAAAGACATAGGCATTACAAGCAAAGTTGATATCGAAAGATTTGGATTGATGTTGGATAATTGTCAAATGCTCGGAATGTTATTTGGTGGATTGTTTTGGGGTATAATGGGAGACAAGAAGGGGCGTATTTCCGTACTTTTTGGATCAATTATTACTTACACTATTGCTAATATTTTAAATGGATTTGTACAAAATGTAGATCAATATGCGATATTAAGATTTGTCGCAGGATTTGGATTAGCTGGTGAGTTAGGTGCCGGTGTGACTTTGGTAAATGAAGTATTGACGAAAGAAAAGCGTGGATATGGTACGATGCTGGTGGCTAGTATTGGTATTATGGGAGCCGTCTTTGGAGGATTTATGGTAAAATGGGTAGGAGCGTGGCGTACTTGTTATTTTATCGGAGGTGGATTTGGTATTATTTTACTCTTGTTACGTTTTAGCGTAATGGAGTCCGGTATGTTTAATGAATCCAAAGGAGCTAATGTGATGCGTGGCAATTTTAAGTTATTATTTTCCAAAAAGAAAATCTGGCAGAAATATATTGGTTTGATTTTGATCGGTATTCCGATGTGGTATATCGTACAGATGTATGCAAAATATTCCCCTGAATTGCTAGAAAGTACGGGAAAATACACGCTGAGCGGTGACTTAAGAAAACAAATACCTATTAATGGTATTATGCTTACGTATTTCGGGTTGACCGTGGGAGATTTTTTATGTAGTTGGCATTCAGAAAAAATTCGCAGTCGCAAAAAAGCCGTTTTACGTTCTATGATTACTTCTATTATTGCGATCGGAATCTTTTTTGCTTTAATCTCTACCGGGAATATAACCAACTATTATATCGCCATATTTATACTCGGTACATGTGCAGGTTATTGGGCGGTATTTATGAGTGTCGCTGCAGAATCATTTGGAACAAATATTAGATCGACAGTAACGGGTACAGTCCCTAATTTTGTAAGAGGTGCTGTTGTTTTGGTCAATTTAGGATATTCTTTTTTCAAATTTAATTTACATCAATCAGCAATAGTTGCCAATCTAGGTATTGGTACAATCGTTTTCATCGCAGCATTTTGGGGTTGGTCTAAATTGGATGAGACCTATGGCAAGGATTTGAATTATATTGAGCAATAATTCGATCTATGTTTTAAAACGAAATCTATGAAATTGAAAAATCTAAAAATTAGGTTTTACACTAATGTATTAGTTGGTGCAATGTTGATAGCTAATAATATATCGGCTCAGAATTCAAACTACATGCAATGGTGGAAAGATGCCATATTTGGGTTATTTCTCCACTGGGGACTATACTCCGCTACAGCAGGTGATTGGAAAGGACACCCTACTAGTCGTGGCGAACAATTCATGATGGTGGAGCGTATCCCAATCAAAGAATATGTAACTATTGCAGATACATTTAATCCTATTCATTTCAATGCAGATAAATGGGTTAAAATGGCAAAGGATGCAGGAATGAAATATATTATTATAACTTCCAAACATCATGATGGATTTGCAATGTATGATTCAAAAGTTTCAGATTTTAATATTGTAAAAAAGACGCCTTATGCGCATGATCCGTTAAAGGATTTAATCATTGCATGTCATAAAAATGGATTGAAATTTGGTTTTTATTACTCTCTTGGTAGAGATTGGGAAGATCCTGATGCCGCAACAGATTATCCCCAAAAAGGTGGGCGAAGTAATACTTGGGATTTTCCTAATGAAGATGCAAAAGATGTAACCAAATATCTCAATAGAAAAGCCATTCCTCAAATAAAAGAATTGGTGACAAACTATGGAAAAGTAGATGTCTTGTGGTTTGATACACCAGAACTCACTCCAAAATCCTATAGTAAACGGATTTTGGATACTATTAGAAAATACCAACCTGATTGTATTGTTAATAGTCGCATCGGAAATGGTTATGGTGACTATCTTGTAAATGAACAAAAAATTGAAGATAACGTCAATCCAAAACCTTGGGAATCATGCGTAACTATTAGTCAATATTGGGCATATAATAAACATGATACAGCTTGGAAATCTACCAATACGCTTGCAAGACAACTCAGTGAAATTATTAGTAAAGGTGGCAATTATTTATTGAATTTGAGTCCTAAAGCCGATGGTACTTTTGCGACACAATCTGAAGTCCGTATGGATTCTTTGGGTAAATGGATAGCTATCAACAAAGAGGCTATTTATGGAACTAAACCTTGGATAATTACGGGTGAATTAGATTCTAGTTATTTACAGCGTATACCTGAAAGGGCGTTAACGGCTAAAGAAAAAGATATCTTAGACGCGGTGAACGATCGAACCTCTAAAGCTCTTTACCCAGAATATCGGTTTACGACTTCTGGAAAGACAATTTTTGTATTTGTAAATAATCCTGCATCTCTCCAAATTAGGATTAAATCTTTGGCTGACAATATTTCTTCCAGTAGTAAAATTTCATTAATTGGTTATAGTAAAAAAATAAATTTCTCGAAAGAATCGGATGATTGGATGGTGCAATTACCAAAGGATTTTAAGCCCATTATCCCAATGTATGTTTTGAAAATCATACCATAAATTCGCCGCAAATAGTAGATTTTTTTATTTCAAAAACAAACTTAACCTCATAATAATTATCCAATAGAAAAAAGAATAATGTCAGACGTTGTAGAAGAATTAATAAAAGTTTTAGGAAAAGACACCGTATTAACAGGAGAGGAGGCGAGCAAACGCTCTGCTGGGCAATGGAAAAATCCAGGCAATTTGAATTGTTTAGCCTTGATTTTACCTTCGAATACCGAAGAAGTTTCTCAAACATTAAAAATATGCAGTAAGTATAATCAACCCGTAGTACCTCAAGGAGGTTTGACCAGTGTAACCGAAGCTGCACATTTGAAATCAAATGAAATTGCTATTAGTTTGGAAAGAATGAACGCAATTGAAGAGATCAACATAACGAATAAAATTGCGATTGTAGAGGCTGGAGTAGTTCTACTGGATTTGCAACATGCAGCAGAAAAGCAAGATTTATTATTTGCCCTAAATCTTGGAGCAAAAGGAAGTTGTATGATCGGAGGAAATATCGCAACGAATGCCGGTGGACTGGAGGCTGTACGTTATGGTGTAATGCGTAATTTAGTTTTAGGATTAGAAGTAGTTTTGCCCGACGGAACGATTATTTCTTCTATGAATCAAATGATCAAAAATAATGCAGGTTATGATGTAAAGCAGTTGTTTATCGGCTCAGAAGGTACTTTGGGAATTATCACAAGAGCTGTGGTCAAATTAGAAGATTTACCTAAAACGACGAATACTGCATTCATTGCTGTGGATAGTTTTGAAAAAGCAAGCCAATTATTGCAAAAAGCAAAAAAACATTTGAATCATAATTTGACTTCTTATGAGTTACTTTGGAATAATTATTATAGTTTGATGACCTCTTCACCGTCACCTTATATGCCGCCATTACCACAAAATTATCCCTATTATATTTTGATGGAAGTTCGTGGTCAAGATGCAGAAAAAGATACTTATGATTTTGAAAATTTCTTAGCCGACAATTTGGAAAATGGTTTAATTGCTGATGCTGCTCCAGCTCAAAATCATAGTGAGTATGAATTATTTTGGGCTATTAGAGAAAATGTAGAATTGGTATTTTCTGTGTATAAACCTGTATTCTTATTCGATGTGAGTCTTCCTATTTCAGAAATGGAAAACTATATTGCTAAGATTCATGCTGATGTAAATAAAGTCTGGCCAGATGCTCCATTTTTCGTTTTTGGTCACATGGCAGATGGTAATTTGCACTTGTATATCAGTTGTGGAGAAGATAATGAACAAACGCAAATTGATTTGTACGATATCGTTTTTGCCCCTTTAAAATCCATTGGAGGTTCCGTGACTGCAGAGCATGGTATTGGTTTGGAAAAGAAAAGATGGTTGGCTACTAGTCGTACGGAAAATGAAATAGCCTTGATGAAGACATTGAAGAAGGCTATTGATCCTTTGAATATTATGAATCCAGGCAAAGTATTTGATATATAATTTATCAGTATTTGAGGTGTTATTAACGATAGAATTTCTTAATAACGCCTCTTTTATTTCTATCAGCATTCTCCCCATTTTGGTTACAATTAACCTTTGTTTAGACACTTTCGTTCAAGGAAATCAATAGAAATTTGCATTGTTAAATAAAAATAATTATACAATGTCAAAGACCATCTTTATTACAGGCGCATCATCAGGTTTGGGAAAAGCCTCCGCAAAACTTTTTCAATCCAAAGGCTGGAATGTCATCGCTACTATGCGTCACCCAGAAAATGAAAGCGAATTAACACAACTAGAGCATGTTACGTTATTGCCATTGGATGTGAGCAATGCAAACCAAATAAAAGAAACAGTTACAAAAGCCATAGCATTGCACGACATTGATGTCGTGTTTAATAACGCAGGATATGGTTTAATGGGAGCACTGGAAACATTGAGCGACGAAAAAATCAATCGTCAAATTAATACAAACCTGCTAGGTGTGATACGAGTCACACAAGCATTTATTCCCTATTTCCGAGAGAAGAAAAATGGCTTATTTATAAGCACAACATCTGTCGGGGGCTTTATGGGATTTCCCTTAAATTCCATCTATCATGCTACAAAATTTGCATTGGAAGGTTGGAGCGAAAGTATGGCATTCGAATTAGGTGCCTTTGGTATACGCATCAAAACTGTGGCGCCAGGAGCAATAGCCACCGACTTTGTAGATCGATCGCTTGATATAAACAAAAGTGCTGATTATGAAGACGTTGAAAATAAATTATTTGAACAAATGGGTGCAATGATGCAAAATGCATCTACAGCAGACCAAATAGCGGCAGTTGTTTATCAGGCAGCTACCGATGAAAATGATCAATTAAGATATTTGGCAGGTAGCGATGCTACCGAGTTATATGCTCGTCGCACCGAAATCGGGACAGAGGCATCTCAACAGGAATTTCGTAAAATGTTTGCCATATAATGAAATGAAACGACTGCTAAATCAAGCAGTCGTTTCATTTTTGTAAATTTGTAAAAGAATAAAATCGCCATGTATATTATCAATTCTATATCCGAATTCCATGACCATTTATCCCTACCTGCACCGCTACATCCTTTGGTCAGCGTGAATGATGTGTCAAATATTCAACCAAAAGAGAGTAAAATATGGCAACAGTTTTATGGTAACTTTTATTGTATTTCACTCAAAAAAGATGTCAAAGCAACTGTTAAGTACGGGCAACAATACTATGATTTCAATAAGGGAACGATGAATTTTATAGCACCAAAGCAAATTCAATCCTTGTCCGTTTCGGAAATTCAAAAAATGAAAATTGAATGTGGAAAAGGTTATATGTTGCTTTTTCATCCCGACTTTCTAGCGAAAAGCCCTCTTTCATTAAAGATAAAATCTTGTAGCTTTTTTTCCTATTCCGTCAATGAAGCCTTACATCTTTCAGAAAAAGAAGAGCAAGATATTATTGAAATATTTAGAAAAATAGAAGCGGAATATCAACACATCGATGCACATACACAAGACATTATTTTGTCACAAATAGAACTAATCCTTAATTATAGCAATAGATTTTATGAGCGTCAATTCATTACTCGAAAAGCCGTAAACAATGATTTACTTTTCAAAATGGAACAACTATTAACGGATTATTTTGAAAAGGAAGAATCTTTGAAACGAGGATTACCAACGGTGGATTATATTGCCAATAAACTCAACCTATCCGCAAACTATTTAAGTGATATGTTACGCTCGCTTACAGGACAAAATACACAACAACACATCCATGAAAAACTGATTGAAAAAGCTAAAGAAAAACTTTCCACTACAAACCTTTCCGTTAGCGAAATTGCTTATGAACTTGGATTTGGGCAACCACAATCTTTCAATAGACTTTTCAAAAAGAGAACCCAGCAAAGCCCATTAGAATTTCGCGAGTCGTTTAATTTATAGGTCTAATCTTTTTTAACAAATAACCAATTATTATTAATTACTAATCATATGGACATAAAACCTCATGGAACTTATTATTTCTCTTCTAAAAATGTCTTTTAAAACATCAAATATTAGAGGAATATACTTTTCTGTGAATATTATTTTTTTTATTAAGATAATATAGCGCAATTGAGGAAACTGCAAGTGCAATAATTAGCCAAATGGCATGTGTATATTCGTTTGCGATAAATTCCGTGAGAAAATTAGGCGTTCCGGTGCTCCGTTCTAAAATCCAAGCAATAGACGATGTGATAGCTAAAACTGCACCTGCAATTCTGAAATATTTGTAATGTTTTGTTCGACTTAGTAAAATTAACCAAGGAAAAACTATGAGAACTACCAATAATTGCATTACTTCAATTCCGATATTGAATCCAAGAATGCTAAGTGCTAAAGAACTTCCACTAAGATTCATTTCTGATAAAACTGATGCGAATGCCATCCCATGAATGAGTCCAAACCCGCCAGAAATAAAGAATTCTTTCCCCGGAAATAAAGGTGTAATCGCATGAATGGCAGATATTAAAATAGAAACTGCAATCAAAATTTCTATTATTTGTGATGGCGCTATAAACCATCCTGCAGCACCTAATAACAAAGTAATGGAGTGACCAATAGTAAACGCTGTAATGATTTTTAATAAAGCTTTTAAACTAAACGAAACGCCTCCAAATGTGCTCCATTTCTTTTTCCTAACTATCAAAGGCGAGGGGAGTAGGAGCACTAACAAAAACATCAAATGGTCTGTACCATCCTTGATATGTCGCATTCCAAGCTCAAATATATTTTTAAAACCAGTCCAATTACTTCCTTCGTCAAGATTTATTTCGAGTGGATGCACAAGATTGTCGCCTCCTATTCGAATATTCATTGGATTACTTTCTGCAGTCAAGCTATCAGAACGTCCTGTTTCCCAATCATTTCGTACCACTACAAAAATAATATGGTTTGCTACCTGATGAACTACACCATCGTAGTGAAGAAAAAAATGTCTTGTATTCTCTCCAATTGGAGGTATTAATGTTAAATAAGCCTTTAATTCCCAAAATGCCGGTCCACTTGTAACCTGTTCATCTTTTATCAATTCTAAATTATTCAGATCTACAGACCAGGGTTTAGCACCTTTTATAAATGCTTGCGTATGTTGAAGAATATAGGATTTTAGTTGATCTTTTTTTTCCTCGTATAATGTTTCAGGATTTTCGGATAAGCGATAGCCTACCGCCAATTCCAATTCAGATAGAGGAATATGCAATTCCATAACAACTTTGTTTGGACTAATATCCAAATAAGCTACACTATATGGAGCTTGATGAGCATATGTATTGTTACTACATACAATAGATAATAAACTGAAGAGTATAAATAAACACAATTTGTATGCAAAATTGTGTTTATTTATAAAACTGCTTTTAGCCATAGATAACTATTTATAATCCAATATAATCTCTGGAGTGATCGCGCATAACCGTATGGTAGTGAATTTGACTTGTGAATACAACGCCAGTTTGACAGATAAATTCAATCCAAACACTTGGTCCATCTATTCTTACATAGTCCGTATTGGTTGTGAAAAAGGAACTAGCATTTCCCGTAGTCGCACTTGAATTACTAGCGTAACATACATAAGTACTTGCTAATTCATTATAATAAGTTGCGCGTATCGCTGCAGCTTGAGCCGAGTCAAGGTCATTAATCCACGGTTGTATTGCCGCCCAGACCTTGGCTTGTGCTGTAGTACTAAGACTACTAACTTTAATACCTTGTTTAGTTGTTGGCATTGTGTTAGAAGTTGATCCTGGAACCATCAAACAATCAGAAAATGTAGAAGATATCTTCGCAGAAGATAGTTCAGAACTGGTGAAAGAACCAAGCATATTTTGTGAAACTGATAATTCATCTGCAAGAGGAGTGGAATAGGTCGTACTATTAACAGTGAATGATCCATGTGGTTCAACACCTTCATGTAAAGGCGTTATACTAACTATCGTATCTGCATCAAAAGTTACATTAGAGGCATAATGATGTCCCCCATATTGCAACATCCATTTACCAGTGGTGCTTGGCGTACCTAAAAATGCGATAACATAGTTTCCTGATCCGTAAGAACTGCCTCCACCATTAGCATTCAAATAATCGTCTGCTGCACGTATAGTTTGATATTCTTCATAACCATCACCAGAATAGGCGGTACCTGCAACAGCTTGGATTAGGGCTAAAGCTGCTGTCTGTTGTGCAGTCGTCAAACTACTCATTAAAAGACCATTTCTACAACTTAATCCACAAGGTAAATTTGACCAGCGCTTAGCGTTTGTAAGCGTATAATCTAATATAATGCTCGATTGTTGTGATGTCGTAAGTGTCGCCAAAAAAGTATTAGCAAGACACACAACTTTTGCCGAACCTGTTAATGATGAACAATCACTTGTAGTTGTATCAGTGTCTGTATCAGAACTTTCGTCTTTTGCATTTTTTTTACAAGAAATAACTAATAAACTAAGAACAATAGTAACAGAAAATAAAAATTTTCGTTTCATGAGTTGATTTTTTTGATGAATTATTTAAATCAGTATATGAATTTATTACTATGTATAATTAGTTAAGATAAAATGGGGTGAAATGATAATTATTTGTGGTGAAATTTAAAAGTCATTTATTCTGAAAAAGATCAAATTGCTGTCTGAAATTTTTATCGAAGTTCTTCCCGATAGGAATTTCTTCTTTATCTATGATAATACTCTTACTTTTAATTATTTCAATTTTATCTAGAGAAATAAGGAAGGATTTGTGAATTCTAACAAAACTAGGTTCTTCCAACTTTTCCACCAGTCCCTTCATTGTCAATCGAACAACATGCGAAGTTTGATCTGTTAAAAATATTTTCAAATAATTATCTAATGATTTGACATACAATATTTTATTTAAATATATCTTAACGTCTCCAGCGTCTAATCGCAAAATTATGAATTGAGAATCAAAACCGTTATTAGCGTGCTGATTTATTGAAAATTGTTCTTTAACATGCAAAATTGCCTGCATAAATCTCTCCTTCGAAAATGGTTTTAATAGATAGTCAGATGCATGAAGTTCGTAACTTTCCAAGGCAAATTCACTATAGGAAGTTGTGAAAATAAGAAGTGGCTTATAGGGTAATGATTTATAAAAATCAATACCCGAAATTGCGGGCATATTTATATCTAATAAAAGTACATCTACCTTATTTTTAAGTATATATTCAAATGCTAAATCTGTATTGGTGAATACTTTTAAAGAGGTTAAGAAATTGATATTTTGACAATAGGTTTCTATTATGTCAAGTGCCAATGGCTCGTCATCTATGGCTATTGCCTTCATCATACTAAATCAATTGATAAGGAAACTTTAAATTCGTTGTTTCTATTTTGAATATTCAAATGATATTGACCAGGATAGATAGATTGTAATCTAGCTTTTGTATTTTCTACACCGATACCATTAGACTCCATTTTTTTATTGGGAATTTCCATAATTGTATTGGATATATAAAATTCTAGTTTGTTATCTAGGATATTTATTTTAATTATGATTTCTCCCATTTTTATAGTCGGATTGATACCGTATTTAAAAGCATTTTCGATAAAAGTAATCAATATTAATGGGGCAATTCTATTATGTCTGGGTTTTCCATTTAATTCATAAATAACATTTACAGTATTTCCTAGTCTAGCTTTTTGCAATTCTATATAGTTGAAAATATAATCTAATTCTTTTTGTAACGGAATTCTTTGTGCACTTACATCTTTTATTAAATAACGCATCAAGCCAGAAAGATTTAAAATAGCATTACTTGTGCTTGCATCATTTTTAATTGAAAGTGCATATATACTATTTAGTGTATTGAATAAAAAATGAGGGTTAATCTGAGCATTGAGTCGTGATAATTCTGCCTGCAAATTGTCTTCTTTTATTTTAGCTAAATTGTCTCTTGTTTTAATCAAAAAGGATATTAGAAATGCAGTAAAAAACAAGTATATATGCCGTCTTAATTCATGAATGGAAAATAATAAAATAGACCTAGGATTATCTATCTTGGGGGTAATAGGAGCAAGTAATGGAGAAATTGTATCTTCTCCTGGTGGTGGTCCTGGAGGTTTCCCAACTATATCCTCATTTATAAAATTTCCAAGTAAATGGGGTATAGGGAGGATTATAAATAAATAAAGAATGACCACCATAACATACCAGAAAGTTTTATTTAGAAAATAAAGTTTGGGAATAAAAATGTAATAGTTTAGATACAAAAAAGATAAAATAGTAATGTTGGCAATCATGTCTTGCACAACTGCACGTGTAAATGTAAAAAATGATTCGCCTGGTAATCGTTCAAAAACAAGCGCAGGCAATACTATAAATAATATGAAAAAGAAAAAGTGAATTGCAATTGGCCTACGCTTTGTTTGCATTATTAAAACGCTTTTTGATATAAAAAATGAGTATGAATAAAGATATATGAAATCTCAATTAGTTCATTTTAATATTTCATCTTAAATTATTTTCGATAAAACACTAATACCAAAAGCAATTTGTTCATGAACATTCGTTGGAGTATAACATACTTAACATAATATAAATTATAGGAAAATAATATTACCAATTTTTCCTAGTATTTCCAACGTAACTTCAACGTTGCCAATAAGTTATTAGAATATAAATTAGTTTGCATAGAAAGATTCGGGCTAATATCGAAATGTTTTAAATGTGCAGAAACTGCGGCATCTGCAACATTCAATCCCCATAAAATAAAAAACCACAGGGCTGCGTAATCCTGATTTCTTCGAAATTGATTTCTTTGATTCTGAATTGCACCTAATAATGCATCTCGATTATTTGATTTTTTAAATGCAGTTAAATATGCTGCATCCAATTGGTTGATTTTTTGAAGATCAATCTGCCCAGAATTGTCAACAGCGTGTAATAAGATTTCGTAATTTTTTTGCGCAGTTTTCCGATCTGACTTATTGTCAAAAAATAAAACGGCTGGAATAGTTACAGCGCCAACAGCAATTGGAATTTTCCAATATTGTTTATTGTATGCTTGTCCCCAACCTGGTAAAATCAACGAGCGTAAAGTTGCTTTTTTCGGGTCTGGAAATTTTGATTTTGTGGTATCTGTTCTCTGAGCGGAAATTGAATTTTGAAATAGAAAATATACAAAAGTTAAGCTAAGGATTCGGTTAAGCATGTTTGGTGAAATATTTAGAGCAATGTACACGCTCCTAATTTTTCTAACTACTTTTTTCGTGCTAATGTTTTGCAAAAATTCCTTTACAACAATTGCATTTTTTCTGCAACGCGACAGGCTTCCATAGAATTGTCGACGCGCAATTTTTCCAAAATATTCTGACGATGACGATTAACCGTATTGTTACTGATAGATAATTGATGTGCGATTTCCTTACTCATTTTTCCTTGACGGATCAGTTGTAAGATTTCAATCTCGCGCGTTGATAATATGGTGGACGATTGCGTCTTATCTGGAATAATCGCTTTACCAGAAAAGGAATGAATAATCTGGTTAGGAAAATTTTCATTGAACACATTTTCGGGTATTGCATTATACAAACATAAGGACAACCAGATGCTGCCATTTTGCAGATTGGCAACATAATACATTCGATGTTGGATCCATATAAATTGATCTGATGCATTACGCATTCTTATTCGACAAGTCGTGTAGTATTGAGGACGATTTTCTAGAGAAATGGTTTTTAAATATTGGAAAAATTGTAATTCTAATACGTGCTTTTCCAATAAATCATCCGAATGCATTTTGGCAAAAATCTCTTCTTCCCAGATCGATTCAATTTCATTTTCTGGATGCTCCAATCCTAGTGCGTGTGCCAATAACCCATGATAAATATAACTTTTGTTTTCTTTCATATCGCTCAATACGACAATCGCATTTTCAATATTGGCATAAGTTTGTGCCATTATTTTATATTTATCCAAATCCAAAAACATCTCTTTTTCTTCCGAAAAATCTTGCTCCAATAAAGTATCGTTCAATGTGTTTTTGATTTGTTTCATATATACCCATGGTTATTATTCAGTATTGACAAGCAATTACGAAGCAAATATATTTGCAATTCATAAATTTCTAATGGTTAATTAAGTAGGAAAATGAAAACGGAAAAAGAAAAAATGCTCCAATCCGAATTGTACGATGCAGCGGACAAGGTATTGATGGAGGAAAGAGTACGATGTAAAGACCTTTGTTTTGAATATAATTCTTTGCGTCCTTCTTTGCAAAATGAAAGACAAGATTTATTAAAAAAACTATTGGGAAAAACAGGTAATAACTTTTTGATAGAACAGCCATTTTATTGTGATTACGGCTACAATATTGAAATCGGTGAAAATTTTTACACCAATGTCAATTGTACGATTTTGGATGTGGCCAAAGTGACTTTTGGTGACAATGTTTTGATCGCGCCCAATTGTGGTTTTTACACAGCAGAGCATCCGATAGATCCAGAAATTCGTAAGTCTGGTTTGGAATCCGCTCGCCCGATTACGGTGGGTAACAATGTGTGGATTGGTGCGCAGTCGATTATTTTACCTGGCGTAACGATCGGTGACAATGCGATTATCGGGGCAGGCTCTGTCGTTACGAAAGATATTCCTGCTAATGCTATCGCGGTAGGCAATCCATGTCGTGTTATTAAAACAACTTAACATAATATAAGAAAATGAAGAAAATCATATTTGCATTGGCTTTTTTTGTCAGTTTGCAACAACTTTCAGCGCAGAAATTGGACAAACTCCAATGGTTCAACGAACCTACAAAATGGGAAGTAAAGGACAATAGTTTGTCTATGTTCGTTACTCCTAAAACCGATTATTGGCGTATTTCTCACTATGGATTTACCGTGGACGATGGACCTTTCTACTATGGAAATTATGGAGGAGAATTTGAGGCTAAAGTAAAATTGACAGGAGATTATAAAGCAAGATTTGACCAAATGGGTTTGATGGTGCGTATTGATGAAAAACATTGGATCAAAGCAGGTGTTGAATTTGTAGATGGAAATATGAATATCAGTGCAGTTGTCACCAATGAGAAAAGTGATTGGAGTGTACTTTCTTTAGGCAAAAAAGTTCCATTTGTTTGGGTAAAAGCCGTTCGGCGCTTGGATGCGATTGAGCTTTTTTACTCTTTGGATGACAAAAATTATATCATGTATCGCAATGCGCCTTTTCAAGACAATACGCCTGTAAAGATTGGGATGATGGCGGCTTGTCCAGATGGAGAAGGTTTCAATGCTCAATTTGATAATTTTTCCGTGACGCCCCTCCCCGACCAACGCCGCTTGGAATGGTTGGAAAAACATAAATAAAATTAGTTATAGTTTAGATTTATTTTTTTAGTCCATTTATTTTTAGTGTCATACATAAGTATTCCTTCTGTATGACTATCAAGTTGATCAATAAGCGTTCCATTGTCGTCCCAAACGGAAGATTTTCCGGCGCATACATATCCTCCAGAATTTCCAATGTAGTTTGCCATAAATACGGTCATGTTATGTTTCTTAGCGATATTAGAGAGTTTATTAATATCATCGTCTACGCCATTAACAGAGTTCAACACACTTGCTATATAAATATTGGCATGATTAAGTTTGGCGTTTTGGGAATGTTCTGGATTCGATAATTCATAGCAAATCGCGGGAGCTATAATACATTCTTTGTCAAAATGTATTACTAAAGGAGCATTTCCAATGGAAAAAATTCCAATCTCGCTTGGGTATAAATGTTGTTTGGAATAAGTTAAACGTTCTTTATTCGGTTGAAAGATTATCATACTAATAAATACCTCGTTTCCCTTTTTAGTTGGTATTCCACAAGCAATGATTATCTTATTGTTATTACTTAAATATTGAAATTCATCAAGTCTTTCATCTGATTGCGTAGTTGCCAGTTCTTTTGCTAACTCAGGTTCATAGCCTGTTAATGAGAGTTCTGGAAACACTATTATATCCGCTTGGAGTTCTGTCGCAGTTTGAATAAATTGTTTATGAACTTTAATGTTTTTGGGAATATTGCCTTTATGAGGATTCGTTTGTGCAATACAAATTTTCATTTCCGACGACTTCTATTTTATTTTATAATTCTTTTTTGAACTTTTGTTTCACATCTGACAACAACAACCAACCTATAAATTTACCACCGAAATCAGCAGCTATCCATGTCACATTTTTGATTGGACCATACCTTCTACGCAAGCCATATTTCCATTTTTCTTCAATTTCACTTCCCTTCCTAAAAAGTATTGTTTTTGTTTTAGATTCAAAACAAGGATATTCATACACTTTTATGAATGCTTTATTAAGATTCTTATAAAAAATTGGGTAGTTAAGATGAAATTGGGAAACAATCTGACTTGTGGAATCTTTAATTTTAGGAAAAGGCTTTTCATTTATAATATACGCCATGTATCCTTTTGAAGAAAGTTTTTTTACGCTGACAGAATTTTCTTGAAAGAATATTTCAAAAGGAGTAAAATTTCCTTCATTCGTATATTTTAAACTATATGTTGTGTCGTTTTTTCTACTTAAAAGACCTACTTCAACATTTTCATGAAGAAATCCAGAGGAATAAAATTCAAAATATTTAAGTGTATCATTGATTATAAAAATATTTAATGTAGTATCTCCTCTTTGATAGGCTTGTGCAATTGAAAAATTACACCAACATATCAAAGAAAATAGCATGAATAAGAAAATTCTAAAATTCATTTTCGATCAGGTCTTTAATAGGTAATGATCAATTTAAAACTCTCTTGAGGTCAAATTTCATCACGCCCACAACGGCTTAGGTAACAGGGTAGGCAAACCAAATTTTTGGATAAATACTTTGGAGGTTAACCAGCCAATCCCGTAACCCAAAATCGCTCCACCAATTACATCACCAGGATAATGAACACCGACATATACTTGCGCAATAGAAATTAAGCCAGCCCAAACAAAGAATAATTTTGCCCAATTTTTCCAATAATCTTTTAAGGTAAAATAAAAATAGGTGCCTAATGCAAAATGATTGGTCGCGTGGGAACTAGTAAAGCTTCCACTTTGCGGACGATAGCCCAATAAAAATCTTACAGAATCTTTAATCGTTTCATCATTGCAAGGACGTGGACGATTGAAAAAGTTTTTCATAAAACTACTACTTAATTGATCGCTGATCAAAATAGTCAATCCTACAAAAGCCAACCATTTCCAAGCCTTCCATCCAAAATTTCCAAAAACTGCAATTAATAAAAAGAAATATAATGGCAAAGAAGCCATTGGCGTCCGGATAATCGGTGCAATCCCATCCAAAAATCCACAAGCAGCGTCACGATTGATTTTGAAGAACAACCAAGTGTCCCATTCATTTAATTTGGATAAAAATCCTTCTGCCGCTCCGATGGTCGTTAAAAAATCTATGCACATGTATTTGGAAAATTTTTCTTTGCAAATGAACTGAATTTATTTAAATATCAATGAGTTGAAATAATTTTAAAAAAAATATAACCAATCTTACAACTTTTTTTCAATTGCGTACTCTTAACTATATACAAACGAATTGGTGGAAATAACAACGGATATACTGACACATTGGGTAAATAAGGCGAAGCAAGGCGACAAAACGTCTTTTGCTCGGCTATACAAGCAATATTCCGTTGCGATGTTCAACATTTGTATACGTATGGTGGGCGAGTATAATACGGCGCAAGATCTATTGCAGGAGATATTTATTAAGGTATTCAAAAATCTTCATTCGTTGCAACAGCCCGAGCGATTTGGAGGTTGGGTCAAGCAGATCGCCGTACGTGAATGTATCAGCCATACAAGAAAAAAAGGTGCGATAAGCAGCTGGTTGTCAATGGATGAGCAAGAAGATACAGAGGATGAAATGGAAGAAACGTGGTGGAATGATCGATCGATCGAGGAAATCCATAAAGCCATCAAAAGCTTACCAGAAGGTTCGCGGCAGATTTTCAACTTATTCGCTTTGGAAGATTATTCGCACAGACAGATTGCTGAATTACTGGGAATTACGGAAAGTACTAGTAAAACACAATATCACAGAGCGAAAAAATTATTAAAAGACAAACTTGTTAAAATATTGGATTTCAATGGATAATTTAAAAAAACATATTCAAGCCAATCGGGACCAAATGGATTTGGATATTCCAGAGGATTTTGTCTGGGAAAATATCCAAAATGCATTGGATTTGGGGGAAAATGATACGGAAAAAAAAGCTGCTCCTATATTTTCTATCAAACGTATTGCGTGGTTAGCAGCCGCTTGTTTACTTACGATAGTTGGTTATTTCTCTTGGAAAATGATGAATAATACAGAGGAAATAACGAATCATCCATCATTAGCAAAAAATGATTTGGATAAAAAAGTAAATACGGACTCTCCTACGCAATCTCAGATGCAAACTTTGGTGATTCAAAAAGATACATCGAAAATCGAACCGAAGGAAGCGCCTATTTTAGTAAAAAATGAGGAAACTCCAGTTAAGAAAGAATTCAAACTGAAGGAAAAACAAGTTTTACCGACCAAAAAATCTTCCAAAGTTTTATATGCAAAAGCGGAAAATATAGAAGTAGGTAATTTCTCTCAATTAATTGATTATCAAAAAGAAATTATCAATACAATTCCAATTTTGGGTGTGAAACCCTCTTATTTTAACGCATTTAAAACGCAATTAAAATCCATGGATCAAGATGAAAAATCTATTCGAATGGATATTGCTCAAAATGGAATAAGTCAAGTCGCGGTTAACCAACTGATCAATATTTACCAACAAAAAATAAATGTATTAAAACAGTTGTCTGATGAAATAAGTCGTACGAATAAAATCTACAGTCAACATGAAGTACATCCGACCAAACCCAGCATTCATTATTTAAATCTCTAATTCATTACCATGATACATTTTTTATATAAATCATTAATATTCATATCCGTAGCACAATTAGCTAATAATGGAATATTTGCACAAACGGCAACTACATCACACAGCAGAACAACCCAAAAGTCAACTGTGAAAACAAATGGTGCGGTGGTAGCCTATTCTTATTCAGATTCTGATAGTTCCTATCAAGAAGAAAACAACAACGGAAAATATGATACCATTGAAAAAAGTTACAGCATTGAACCAGATGCGCCTATTTTTATAGAATCTAAAATGCGTAATTTAAAAATAGAATCTTGGGATGGAAATGACGTGAAAATCGTTGCTAAATACAAATATTTCAATGATGCAGATCGTCATTTGGATTTAGATTCTATTTTCCAAAAGAACAATATTCAAATAAAAAGTAGTAAAAATGCTTTTCAAATATTAGCATCTTCAAATGATAAAAATGTATTTACCGTATCCTCAAGTTATCAAGATGATAGTGATGTGGATACAAGTGATTTAGTTCTTGAAAGTGATAAACTTAGAGTGGAAGGCGACAAGTTAAGAGCCGAAGGTATTAAGTTAAGAGCTCAAGGTGAAAAAATGCGCCAATGGGGATTGAAAGCACAACAAGAAGCCTCCGCTTCTGCTCAAAAAGCACAAACTTGGAAAATTTCTAGATCTAAAACAGAAGAAAAAGCAATCACTGCTAAGATTAAAAAATTGAGTGAAGAATTAGCTATAGCTGCTAAAAAAAATGAATCTGATAAAATTGAAAAGTTAAGTCAAGAAATTGGAAATTTATCTAGCAAATTAGCTGCACAAGCTTTAGCAGGAAGTGTTATTGTATTTGATACCCAAAATGATATGACTTTACAAGCAGATTCTATTACTATAGATATTGCTCCTCCTACACCACCGGCTCCTCCGACTCCTCCTACAGTATCTAGTTTTTCTTACTCAGGCCCATCCAATGCAGTTGGTAAGGGAAGTTGGTTTGGCCCAAGAAATTTTAAAACAAATGAGACAAAAGAATGGACAATTTATATTCCTAAAAATCACAAATTAAGTATTGAAAATAAATATGGTAACATTCAGATTTCCAATGATATAGAAAATGTAAAAATTGAAAATAAATACGGCAATGTATCCACAGAAAACCTTAAAAATTTTCAATTAGATTTGGAATACGGTAACTACTCTGGCGGCAATATTGAAAATGCTGATTTTACAATCAAAAATGGAAAGATAAAAGCGCAAAACATCGGAAATCTAAATTTGAATTCTAAATATTCAACAATTGATTTGGAGGATGTAGAAAATGCGAATATCAACAGTGTGAGTGACAATGTGGATGTCAACGCTTTTCAAAATGTGCAAGCAGATAAAAATTATGGTTCATTCCGTATCGCGTCTTTGGGTAAAACATTGAAATTAAGTGGAAGTAGTGCAGATTTGAAAATACGTAACCTCGCTTCTACGGTTACCAATATCGATATCGATAATAAATATGCAAATATTTCCATACCAATGGATGACGCGGAGAATTATTCGGTTATTGTAAATGGTAGTTTCAATACCTCTAATGACAATTTTACGGATAAAAAGCAAATTGTTTCGGATAAAAATTCCAATGTAAATTTTATTCCATTGAAAAATTCCTTAACGAATCAAAATACGAAAGTTGCTTTTTCCAGTAAGGATAGCGGTTCGTATGAAGTGAAAAAAGGCAATGCCAGTCAACTAAAAGTAAATTTAAATTGTACGAGTTGTACGATTGATTTTAAATAATTTTCTCATGTGTAAAAGCGGGAAATGTTTCTACATTTCCCAATATTGCATTTATTACAATCCCGATTTAATCTTGAAATTACGATGCTAGACAAAAGATTCTAAACCATATTCTTTTAATTTTTCATTATATTTATTTAAAAAATTGTTTACTATGAAAATGATTACACTAGGACTTATTAGCATGATTTGTGTCACTAAATTGAATGCCCAAAATTTCAAATTTCCATTTAAACACGATACAATCCCCTCATTAAAATTTGGAGGCAAAAATTTTATTATTAAATCAATTTCTCCCAAGTTAGTCTTTGTTGAAAGTAAATTCGTTCAAAAACTTCCGAATAATTTAAATAATACCGGAAAGAAAACAGCAAACGGTTTTGATATATACGTAGCTGATATTGATAAAATGAGTGTCTTAATGCCAAATAATCAAAATCCCAATTATATTGGAGGTAAATCAAGCAATGATTTAGAATTCAAATAGATAGGGAAAAATTATTTATTCGTTGTTGGCAATGTAAATCCAAAAGTCGAACCAACGCCTAATTTACTTCTCAAATGGATGGACTCGCCATGTGCTTCCAAAATATGCTTGCAAATCGCTAACCCCAAACCACTACCTCCTACTTTTCGCGTACGTGCTTTGTCGGTTCTATAAAATCTTTCAAATACGCGTGGTACATGATCTTCCGCAATTCCGATACCATCATCACTAATTTCCACAAGAACTCTCTCTTCATCTAATTTGTACACGCTGGCAACTATATGGCCATTTTCTTTGCCATATTTTGCGGCATTAATTACTAAATTTATTAAGACTTGTCTGATCTTTTCCTTATCGGCATATACCGCAATAGGATATTCGCATCCTTTTTTTAGGATAGTTTGTATATTCTTTTTGACGGTTTGAATGGATAAACTATCAAAAGTTTCAAAAATTAATTCTTGAATGACAAATTTAGAAATATTCAAATTTTGGGTACCATTTTCCAGATGTTCAATTTCGTCAATATCTGACAAAATATGCGTCATCCGTTCAATGTTTTTATGTACTTTTTTCAATAATCTTCTTGCTTCTTCTTCATCATCCAATACATCATCTTCCAAAAGCATATCAACATAACCCTGAATAGCAAAAATGGGCGTTTTGATTTCGTGAGATAGATTTTGCATAAAATCTCTACGAAAATTATCGACAACTTTTAAAGATTCAATTTCGGCTTTTCTTTTTTCGGCCCAGCTCATCACATCTTGGCTGACCTCGGTCATGCTTTTTTGAGGTAAAATATATTGGTAATACATTTCCTCTTTTTTACCTGCTTTTGTATTATTAATAATCTTGTATATCAGTTTGATTTTCCGATAGATAAATCTTTCAAATACTTGTTTTATAAGAAAATAACATAATAGAGAAATTACTAAAAAAGCAAGAATTCCAATCTTCCAATTTACAAGAATGAAAACAGGTAATGACGTAAAAATAGCGATAAATATCGCCGTGAAAAGAGATATTTGATTAGGGGAAAAATTTTTAGTTCCTAGCATGACGGCGCAATATTATTCTTAAATAATACAAGATAATCGTTTTTGAAAAAAAATAATTTAAAAATAATAAGGAATTAGAAAGGTAATCCAATTCCTAATTGTAGTGCATAGTTATTGCGATAGACTTGTTGATTGGTGATGGGATTAATGATGGTATATTCTTTATTTCTCCAAGAGAATTTACTGAAATCCATCCACCCTCCATTTTCGTCTCGTGCAGGATCTTTTACTTTAATACCCAAATCTAAACGGATTAAGAAATAATCAAAATCCAAACGTAACCCAGTACCTACACCAATAGCAATATCATGACCTAAGTTATTGATATTGAATACACCTTGCGGGTTACTTGTATTTGTACGCACATCCCAAACGTTACCAGCGTCCACAAACATAGCTCCTTTAACTTTCATACTTCCCACAACAAATATTGGATAGCGATATTCTGCATTTACTTCCATTTGCATATCACCGTAGCGGTCTCTAAATGTACTGGATGTATCACTTAACAAAGAGGAGCCCAAACCAATCTGTCGTAATCCCCATGCTCGCATACTATTGGGTCCTCCTCCAAAAAATTGCTTATAAAAAGGTAATGTACCTCCAAATTTTCCATCTCCATTGTAATTGAATGCAACACCAGCCATGGCACGAAATGCCAATTGTGTTTTATGGAAATTTACTTGTTTGCGGTACTCTGCTTGCAATTTTACATATTGGTAAATATTTCCCTTTAATGGTTTAAAACGGCCTAATAGAGTACCTGACTCTTCGAAACCAACACTTACATAATTGGCATTTTGAGGATGATTTTTATCTGAATATGCAATAGCCATATTTAATTGTTGGCTTACAACAGCACCAGTATTAAAAGCATTCCGGATATATGGACTATTTACTAAAGCTTGGTACAAATAGGTCAATGTATCTAAAGAGTACAATTCAATATTCAATGGCCGATATTGCCAAGTGATATTCTTAGATCTCCATTCATAGCCCCAATTGGCTACTATTGATTTTAATTTAAAGTAATCTCTTCTATCTTGGTAAGAACCAGTAACATTTAAAACACTTTTAATACCATCAGAAGTACGATCTCGAATTCTGAAAGGCGTGATGAATTTAGGGAAGACATAAGATTGTGTTATGGAACTTTGAATAGTTTGCAAAATACTACTGTAGCCATTAGAATTAGCTAAATTTAGCTCTACCCCATTACGCAAAGACGTAGAAGATTGAATGGCTCGATGCCAGGTATTGCGATTTTTATGGGTGACATTTACAGCTAAACCCAAGAAATTGGAACCAAAACTAGAGGTAATATAATCTCCAGTATTTCTACTTACCTCAAAGTCATAAGACATACTTTGTTTAATGTTGGGAACCAAAAAATAAAATAAATCAAGTGTAGAATCTTGTATCGTAATAGCACGGGAATCAACAGATTGCCAAGCGCCTATATTGGAAATATTATTGATAGTTTTAAGATACATACTGTCACTGTATATATCTCCTGGATGGGTAAATAAATGCTCTAAGATAGGTCTAGGTTTGAATTTTTGTTCATTTGAATAAATATTAATCATACGATTGCGCGTACGAAATATTGAATCAAAATCACGTCCATGCTTCATCACCGTATCCGGAATATCCGTTACACTAGTTTCTGGAAAAATGTATACACGGCCAATTTTATATTTTACAAATGCTTCTTTCGAACTTTCATATTTCAATGAATCAATGGACATACGTTTGGTAAAATCCACGGATGCTTTTAAATAATTCTTCCTACTAGAAGCTGATTGAGCCAATAACATTGCTTGTTCGAATGGATCAATCGTCATCTTAAGAAGGGTGATATCGTTTGTATCCACAACCGCAATCAAATCTTGCTTTTGCAATCTGTAATAACCATTATTGCGATATAATTTGATAATTCTGTCCAATTCATTTGAGACAGGAGCGTTGGAAAAATGCGTTTTGCCGACGACGATATTAGGCATTTTTGTCTTTTGCTCAATAACTTTTAGGATCGAACTATCTGGCAGATTATAATGAACGGAATCTATAATCGTTGGTTTGTTAGGATTAATATTGACCTGAATAAAAGTACGATCTTGACCCGGAAAAGACGTCGAATCAAAATAAAAGGTATCCGTTATAATTGGTTGAAAATAGCCTTTCGTTTGTAGATAGCCTTTCATATATTTTTTCGACTTCGTAATATTGGACGTGTCAAACTTTGGGGGATTATTGATACGATACAAAAACATATATCGCCTAAATCGGTTGGCGTTAGCACTATCAGACCAATAGTTTGGAAGATCTAAATTCATCTGTGCGTTTTCATCTCCGCTCAGATGCGAACCATCTAATACAATCTTATTATCAAACACAAACGGCGTATCAACTGGATAATTTTTTACACTCGTATTATTATACACGGAGCAAGCAGAAAATAATAGCAAAATCCATATAAGGTGTATAAGTTGCTTGCAGTATCGAACCATATTATTTGAACTAGAAATTATATTAATGTTGATTATTTTGGAAAATAATTGAGCTCACGCAAATATCATAAAATTAAATCCAATAACCTACTATTAACAAATTTGATACTAAAAACCTAATATTGCACCAATTAATCAAAAAAAATGACCAAGAACGAAATAAAACATATTCAATCACTTGCAGACAAGAAAATAAGAAGTCAGGAGAATGTTTTTATTGTCGAAGGTATTAAGCTATTGGCTGAACTATTAACTTCTAATTTCATCATTCAAAAAGTTTACACTACGGATGATGCATGGATAGAAAATAATCCATTAATACCAAGTGAATTAATTGCAGAATTTGAAATGAAAAAAATCAGCCAATTAAAAACGGCATCTCCCTATTTTGCTATTGTAACAGCTCCCATAAAATTAGATAAACTTCCATTTCAAGAACGTGCTTTGATTTTGGATGGAATTCAAGATCCTGGTAATCTTGGAACTATCATTCGCATAGCTGATTGGTTTGGAATTGCGCATATAATTGCTTCTAATGATACGGCAGATTGTTATAATTCTAAAGTTATTCAAGCTACAATGGGCGGAATTTTTCGAATAAATATTCATTACGTCGATTTATTAGATTATTTGCCTAACGTAAAAATACCTATTTTGGGTGCTTTATTACATGGTGAAAATATAAACAAAATTACCAAAATTACTGATGCTCAATTAATTATCGGAAATGAATCGAAAGGAATACGATCTGCAATCCAGCCATTTATCCAAAAAGCGATAACAATTCCTCAATATGGTAAAGCAGAGTCTTTAAATGCAGCTGTAGCAACCGGTATTTTGGTCGCACAGATTTTTACATATCCTGAGGTTCATTAATTTCTTCAAATGCCTCTTGCATTGGAATGATCAATTGATCGTGATATTCTTTCCAATCTTCGTCGAGTGTGGGGTTATTTTCCAAACCATCTTTATATGCCATTTCCAAATATTGGGAAGCATAGGAATGTGTATCTTTTGAGATCATACGTATCAAATTTTTACCATTATTTTTCTCTACTAATTCAATATACTGTTTACCTTTTAAAATTAATGTGGTAGAATAAGGCAACAATCGCTCCTCTCCTTTTTTAAATAAATGCAAAAGATTTTCTAATCTTTTTTTGGCTTCTTCTTTGGAAATATGTTTTTTTATCGATTTCAAAAATATATTTTTTCCTATTATATTTATACTGATATTCAGTTCATTATATAATGTAATTAAATTTAAAATATAAGCATAAATTAAATTCTTTTCGTCAATTGCTTTATTAGATTTTGAAATAATGATTAATTCATCATTAAAAATATTAATTAAATTACATTTTATATTGTAATTCAATAATTTAAATGAAAATTCATTTTTAATATTTGACTCATTTTTAGTTAAAGTATTAAATTTTAATAGCAAAGGTTGTAATTCTTGCTCAATTGATTGAAACGTTAAAAGCCCTGGATTTTTAAGAGGTAGAACTCCCTTTAATTTTAATTCATTTACGAGTATCTCTTTTTCTTTTCCACTTTGTAAGATGGTATCTTCAATCTGAATTGTTTGTAATTTGTCCAAATGAAAGATTTCTTCTTCTGGTAATACATCAATAGCCTCATTATAGTAAATACCCAAAACTTTGTTGTAATAGGTTTTGGGAGCATCTTGAAAGAAGCGAACTAAATCAATCATTTGAAGTTCTTTGTCCTCCTCAACATTTTGATGATTAATAGGAGCATCATTTATTTTTAATGAGGATGCAAGACCTTCTAAATTCGCTAAACGGTAATTATAAAAATATAACCCATTATCATTTTTACGATTATATTTTTCACTATTTGCATATAATGGATGTTGATATACGATTTGCGCTTTTACTTTGATTTCCTTAGGTGCCCTCTTTTGAAGATAATTGATCAGTTCATCTATCAGAACAGAAGGATTAATATCTTTGTTATCTTTTATTGATTTACCGATGTAGCTTATATATAGATTTGATTGAGCTGACATTAACGTTTCCAAAAATAGATTTTTATCATTTTCTTTTACATCACGATCTCCCAACTCTCGAGGATAGAGCATTTTATTAAAACTCAAATTTTGTTCTTTTCTCGGAAAATGATCACCATCCATACCAAGCATACCAATTATTTTGAAAGGAATACTACGCATAGGTATTAATGAACAAAAAGTAATACCATCTTTTAAGAATAGAGCATTTCGTCTGGTGTGTTGTAGTGTTTCAATAAAATTATAGGCAAATATTTCAAAATTAATTTCTTCCGTATAGATTGTATCTTCTTCGTTTAATTCCTTGTTTTTCTTCTCTAATAACTGATAATCTTCATCCATTTCCTCACCTGGAAAATAAATAAAATTGTGTACAGTTTCTAAAACAAAAGCATTCCAGGTTATTAAATTCCTTGCATATTTCCTGGATTGAATATTTTTAATTAATAAATCAATAAAATAAATAAATGATATAAGATTTTGACTATCATAGCCTTCTATAAGATCAATTGGATAAAAATTTTCATTGAAAACGTCTTGATATAGAGTTTCTCCACTCATACAAATACCGTACATCATACGCTTTAATCCATACAACCAACTCACTAAATAGGTTTCGTCTTCTTTATTACCCTGAATTCCAAATCGAATATTCGCTGCTTTAACAGCAGCGCGTATTTTATCCAAATCAGTAAAGCCAAACATTTTTATTACATATTTAGACTCTATAATTTGTAATACATTTTCTGATGTAAAATTGATGGTATTTAATTCTAATATTTTCTGTAAAGTATTGAAGATTGAATCGCCAGCTACAACTTCTGTATCTGCTATTTTAAATCTAAATTTTATCGGACCATTTTCAAATATTGCTTGAATATAAGGAGCGTAAGCATCTATATCTGTTACAAAAATCGCAATTTCGCGTGCATGTATTGGCTTCCTTGTATTTTGAATAATATGTATTAAATATTGATATAAACCTTCTACCTCCCGCGCAATAGTGTAATGCGCGTGAATTGTTAAGGATTGATCTTGGAAATAATTGGGATCATATTTTGCCGGAAATATTATTTGATTATGGTAAATGTCATTTTGTACAGCGTGCAAAAGTGTATCTGTGTTCGGTTCTATCGCAGTAACATCTTCTATATTAAAGATCATATCATTTTGATACAATAATCGAAGTGTCGTACTTGTGACTTTCCCCCAACTTGTTAGTAAATCATTTCCAATAAGATATATATCCTCTGTATTTAATTTATTATGTTGGAGTTTCCATTTACTAACAGCTTTTTCATTTTTATCTTCTGTCCAGTAATATTCAGGTGCAGGATTGACTAAGAAATAATGAATGCCAATTTTTTCAGACAATTTTTCAAATATTTCAATATGAAATTTGGTTATGATTGATAATCCAAACAAATAAATATCAGGAAGATTGTCCTTTAGGTTTTGGATTGTTTGTTCGTCATTTTCCTCTAATTTTTCCTTGATAAAACGGGTAATTTCTGTTTTGTCAGGAACTTTAGATTGAGTCAATACTTTTGCTCTACGCCACAAATATTCTTGCCAATCCATTATATAATCACCATCAAAAGGCTGATTCCATGCTTCTATTATTTTAGGACGATAGATTTGATATTGATCAAATAAATCAGCCACCTTGGTTGCTAATCCAATTCTTTTGTAATGTTCATCTGTTGGGCTTTTTCCTATATAATTAGCTTGATCGGGATATTGAATTGAAAATTTATTTTCCTTCAATAACTGAAACAATATCCAAATAAGATTATCACGGCTCAAATCTTTTTTAAACTTGCCTCCTAGTAACTTGTAAACCAATAATATAACATTATTAGGTTGTAAAAATTTTAAGTTAGAAGCAATACCATTTTTTTGTGCAATTTGTTCTTTTAACCAAATATGCATTCCTTCTGTTTGGGCTACAATTACATCAGGCGTAAATAGGCTACGCTTACTATTTTTAAGGTGATCCGTAAGGTTTTCGGATAAGGATTGAATTGAATTTGAAATCTGAAAAGTAAGTCCCATAAGGCAATTTAAGAATTGTATGCAAACAAAAAATCACCCATTAAAAATTAATTTTTAATGGGTGATTAAAATCTATAATTACAAACTAAGCTTTAGAAATCTCGTCGATTTTAATAGCTAATTCTTTTAATTGCACTTGATCAATAGAAGCTGGTGCATCTAACATCACATCTCTACCTGAATTATTTTTAGGGAAAGCGATAAAATCTCTAATAGAATCTGCTCCGCCTAAGATAGAACACAAACGGTCCATGCCAAATGCTAATCCACCATGAGGAGGCACACCGTATTCAAATGCTCCCAACAAGAATCCAAATTTTTCGTCTGCTTCTTCTTTGGTTAATCCCAAAGCATGGAACATTTTTTCTTGTAATTCTTTTTGGAAAATACGGATAGATCCACCACCAATTTCGCTACCATTCAAAACCATATCGTACGCATTTGCCTTAATTGCCGCAAATGGATGTTCCAAATAATGTTCTGGATCATCAATCACTGGACTTGTATGAATCATCGTATCGATATATTCTGGTTTGGGTGCAGTAAACGGATGATGTTTGGCATACCATCTATTGTCATCTTCAGAATATTCAAATTGAGGAAAATCCAATACCCACAACAATTTGAAAACTTCTGGATTACGCAATCCCAATCTTTTACCCATTTCCAAACGCAATTCAGAGATAGCTTTTCTTGTTTTTTCTTCCCTGCCGGCAAGAATTAAGATCAAATCTCCTGCTTTCGCATTGGCAGCTTTTGCAATTAATCCTAATTTTTCTTCGTTGAAAAATTTGTCTACAGAACTTTTGAAGGTTCCATCTGCATTGCATTTAACATTGACTAAGCCCATCATACCGATCTGTGGTCTTTTTACCCATTCGGTCAATTCGTCAATTTGTTTTCTGGTATATTCACCAGCACCTGGAACGGCAATTGCGATGATGGTTTCCGCTTCGTTGAATACTTTGAAATCAACACCTTCAAATACTTCTGGATGCCCAGTTTTTGTTGGAAATGCTGCACTTGGAAATTGCAAATTAGCAAGTGGCATTTCAAATCGGATATCCGGTTTGTCATTACCAAATTGCCACATGGCTTCTTCCCAAGTCATTCTTGCAATCTCGTCCGAATATTCTATACCTTTTACATCTTTGAATACACGTTTGAGCAAACCTTCAAACATTTGTAAAATATCTTCTTGCTCTACGAAACTCATTTCGCAGTCAATTTGCGTAAATTCAGGTTGTCTGTCTGCACGTAAATCTTCATCACGGAAACATTTTACAATTTGGAAATATTTATCAAATCCACTGACCATCAACAATTGCTTGAATGTTTGTGGCGATTGTGGTAAAGCGTAAAATTCTCCAGGATTCATACGAGAAGGAACAACGAAATCACGTGCGCCTTCAGGAGTAGAACGGATTAAAAATGGCGTTTCAATATCCATGAAGCCATTTTCATGTAAATAATTTCTTACAGAGCGGTTCACTTCATAACGCAATACGATATTCTTTTGGATAGGATTTCTCCTTAAATCCAAATAGCGATATTTCATCCGAAGATCATCACCACCATCTGTTTCATCTTGAATGGTAAATGGAGGAACCGCTGATTTATTTAATATTTTGAAAGAATCGACTTCAATTTCAATTTCGCCAGTTGGAATATTGGGATTTTTGCTACTTCTTTCAGCAACTTTACCAACTACTTGAATAACAAATTCCCTTCCTAAGGGATTGGCATCCAATTCATTATTTAAATTTTCGCCAAATAACAACTGTGTAATTCCATAGCGATCACGTAGGTCAACAAATGTAATTGCTCCAAACTTTCTGATGGTCTGTACCCAGCCTGACAGGGTTACATGCTTACCTTCATCATTTAATCTTAACTCTCCACAAGTATGAGAACGATACATAAATTATAAATTTTCGGGGCTCAAAGATAATGACTTACCAATAAATTTGATGTCATATATCATATTAATAAAAAAAGAATAGTTGTATCAAATAAAAAGGCTTATTTGTTTGTCCAAATAAGCCTTTTAAGTATAATTAATTAGATATTATTCAAACGGGGTGACAAATAAATTTTTGGCAACTTCATTACTAAACATGGTCATCTTGCCATCATTTAAAGTAACAATCATAGATTTATCAAAATCATTGATTTCTTTTACTTCTATTTTATCATTGATATTCAATTGGATTTTATCCAAATATTGTAAAAATGCTTTGGATTCATTTGCGACTGCATTCAATTGATAAACGCCAACTTTATCTTTTTTGGATAAAGCTACATAGCTTGTCTCTGGTACTTTACCATTGGCATCTGGAATTGGATCTCCGTGTGGATCGAATTTTGGATTACCCAAAAAGTCGGAAAGACGGTCAATTAATTTATCTGATTGGATGTGTTCCAATTGTTCTGCAATATCATGCACTTCATCCCAATTAAAACCCAATCTTTCTTCTAAAAAAGTCTCCCACAATCTGTGCTTTCTTATAATGCTTAATGCAATAAGATTACCATTTTTAGTTAGAGATGCACCATCAATGCGAGTATAATCAATAAGTTTCTTCTCCTGCAATTTTTTCAACATTTCTGTTACCGTGGCAGGATTTATTTCTAATTTGTCAGCGATTGCTAAATTTTGAATCTTACCCGAAGTTTCAATTTCGAGTGAATGAATTACTTTTAAATAATTTTCTTCCGTGTGAGTAAGCTTATTCATATTGCAAATATGAACAATATCTTCGAAATTTATATAATTTCTAAAATATTTTTTTTGGCTACCCTATTTTATAAATTTATTTGTGTTAACAAATTATTTACTTGTGACATTTGCACTTGGTACTTGTTTGAATATTAATTGTGCTGTTAGAGTATCAGTTAAAGTGTATCTTGAAGTGGTGGTATCAGTAATACCTGTTTTTAAACAACGTATAAAAATCGTACTGTCATACCCCCTATAATTAAAACTATATTTTATATTGTTTAATTGAGCAGTATAATTAGAATCTAATTGAATGTAATTACCATTTAGCAGTTTCATTGAAATACTTAAGGTGTCGATGTTTAATGTTTTAATACTTGTCCAACGCACAGTATCTTTTGTTGTTTCATCTATGTAATAACTTTTGTTTCCAGCTGAATCGGTAACAAATGTTGTATCTTGTATACCATATAGAAAAGTTCCGTAAGGCATTACAGGGTTCATATTCGCCATAAATACAGGATAGTAATATCCTACAGAATCTTGAGAATCAATATTTAACGTCCAATCCGTAGGGACAATATTAAATGTGTTAGTAGCCGTATTTCCTACAACCGTGTTATTACTGTCTAACTGTAATACTTCCTTATTACAACTTGACACTACCCAACATAAAATAGCTACAGCTACGACAAAAAGCAATTTAATATTCATATCCATTTTCTATCCCACAAAAATAGTCAATCCTATCTATCTATAACATAAAAAAGGTAAGCCAATTACTGACTTACCTTTTTGTAAGATTAAATAAAAGGACTATTTTTTAAATGTCCCATTAGATTTTACATTATACGCTTTTATGACTGCGTTATAATCATTTGTATTTACATTAGATGTCGAGTTGTAGGATGCTGTAGCTTGTAAAAAGACTAAATTAACATACATATTGCTTGGAGAAACTGTTGTGTTGGAATTAATAGCCTCTGCTGTAATTATGATATCTGTTGTTTTCGCATTCGTATCATAATATGTCTCAAAATAATATAAATAATTTCCATCTACATTTGTACCATTACCCATCAATGGATAATATGTTTGATCGTCCAAACTCGCGTAAACTAATAAGCCATCTTTATTATTAGAAAAATTACCTAACGGTAGTAGATTTGCATAGGAATCAGCATCGATTGAGTATTTATAAACAATTGAGCCATCTGTTGTGCTAACTCTTGTCCAATCTGAGGTCGAAATTTGCCCTTGAACATAAATATTGCTGGATGTTTGATTTACAACGGTATCTTTTTTACATGATGTAAATAATACAGCGCTTGTCAGTAGGCTCAAGGATAGAATGATAATTTTTTTCATTATATAGTATATTAATTAGGGAAATAAGTATGGTGAAAATATTAACATTAATCATGCCATTTATTAGCATTTCATTAGTCTTGTACCTTTAATAAAATGGATGCATTTTTACTAAAATCACTATCAAGATTAACCTCATATCTTGTGCCTTTTGTATCAGTTACGATCATCAAAGCTGAATTTGGTGGAATTTCACCTAGATTGTCTGCAAATAAGGTTAACTCATTTTTCTTGGGGTCTCCTTTCGATAAATGCACAACAAATTTTATTGGAATACGGGTGCTTAATTCTTTATGAGCAGCAATAATTTTTCCATTAAAAAATACGCTTACAACATCTTTATCATATTCTCCATTGTCATATAATTGAACTGTTACCGAGTCATCTTTAACCACAAAATCCTTTGCAATATTATTTTTTCTAGATTTATATAAATCTACTAGTTGTTTTTCTATCGTTGTATTTTGTTGAATAACGATATTAGGTTGTATCGCATTTTGTTTCTTTTCAAAATGTAAAGAATCTCTTTGTGTGTTATTTTTGGCTTTTTTGAAAAATAAAGAATCTCCTTGATGATTAGTTACGCCATTATTTTTTGCAAATCTTAGACTATCGTTTTGATATGGATTGTTGGAAAGATTATTTTTATCGAAATGTAAACTGTCATTTTGATATTGCTCCTGTTTATTTTCTTTAAATGTGAGTTTATCAGAAAGCTTAGACGTATTATTAGAATTATTAAAGTGTAAAGAATCTTTACCAAAATGTGTTTCTTTATCTTTAAATGTCAAAGAATGATCCTCGTCATGTATATTTTCACCATTAGCAATGCGCCTTATTTCATCCTCAGTACCTTCTAGTAAAAGCGGTTTATCTTTAATTCTTTGCTTTAAAGATGGTGCGTTTTTGGGTAGTTTAGTGAATTTTACATTAATTGGAGGAACCAAATAACGATCATTTTTTGTTGGCATTAGAAATCCTGTCAATGCGGTATCATTTTTTAATACATTTAAAAAAAAGTTACCTGACATGGCTACATCAACCCCAATTGATGCTTTTGTGGTTTGATGGAACAATACTATTAAAGGATTGAATTTGAATTGCTGGGCGTCTTTTTTATAAGATCCTTTTAAACGAACCGAAAAATATCCATCTCTAAAGAAATAATTGAAAAAACCAGTGACTAAACCACCTTTTTTTTCTGTAATAATTAATTCACAAAGGTAAGAATTGGTATTTCTATCAGTTACGACATTACCTATGCCGTACCATCTACCTGATACCGTATTGGCTTTTTGAGATACAGGAATATAATCTTCATCAACAAGCTCTGTTGAGTCGTCATCATTGACAACTTGTGCCTGTGATTGAACATTTAATAGTAATATACACAGTGTGAACAGTGTAAATATTTTGAATAAGAAAGCTTTCATGTAAAATAAATAACAGCAGTAATTCGCGTATGTTTCTTCTAATTAAAATTAATTTTTTAAATATCTCTTCAACTCTTTATCATTATCCCTTTGCTTAATTGTTTCACGTTTGTCATACAATTTTTTACCTTTTCCAATTCCAATTTCTACTTTTACGAAACTTCTATCATTGATAAAAATTTTTAAGGGAACGATTGTTATACCTTTCTCTTTTGTTAATGATTCAATTTTTTTTAGTTCTTTTTTATGTAAAAGTAATTTTCGATCATGAACAGCTATATGATTGTTAGTGGTGCCAAAATTATATTCTGCAATATATACACCACGTAACCATAATTCGCCTTTGTCCAATATACAATAACTATCATTAAAGCTTACCTTTCCATCTCTTATTGATTTTACTTCTGTACCTAATAATGCTACCCCAGCAACGTAAGTATTATCAATTGCATAATGAAAAAAAGCTTGCTTATTACTAAAGCTTGTATTCCTATTTTTTTGTTTTGTATTTGCCATATATAAACAAACCGTTCTGCGTGTTAAAAACAAACAGAACGGTTAAATGTATTTTTTAAAATCAAATCTAGCCCCTAAATAATAAAATGGCTTGAGATAATTTATTTTTTAACTCTTTTCTGTCAACTATAAAATCCAAAAAACCATGATCTAACAAAAATTCACTTGTTTGGAATCCTTTTGGTAAGTCTTTCCTAATTGTCTCTTTTATTATTCTAGGTCCCGCAAAACCAATCAACGCTTTTGGCTCAGCAATGTTCAAATCTCCTAACATCGCAAAACTTGCAGTAACACCTCCAAATGTTGGATCTGTTAAAAGAGAAATATAAGGCAATTGAGCATCAGACAATTCAGATAATTTTCCACTTGTTTTTGCCATCTGCATCAAACTAAAAGCACTCTCCATCATCCTAGCTCCTCCACTTTTACTTATGATCATGAAAGCGGACTTATGCTTTATAGCATAATCTATGCCACGTGCTATTTTTTCTCCCATAACGCTTCCTAAAGAACCTCCGATAAAAGAAAAATCCATACAAGCAATAACCAAATCTTGTCCATTTACCTTCCCTGTAGCGACACGCATACTATCTTTAAGATGCGTTTTAGCTTCCATATCTTTAATCCTTTTTCCATATGGCTTTACGTCCGTAAAGCCTAAGATATCTTTACTACTTAAATCTTCAAATAATTCAGTAAACTCTTTATTATCAAAAATAATTTCGAAATAATCTTCACTACCTATTCTATGGTGAAAGCTACACTTAGGACAGACATATAAATTTTCTTTCAACTCAGATGTGGTACTAATATAACTGCATTCTGGACATTTAGTCCAAAGGCCTTCAGGCATTTCTTTTTTCTCGGAACTAGAAGTTAAAATCCCTTTGCGCAATCTTTTAAACCAACCATCTTTATCTCCATTGTTGTCAATAATGGGAGTTGTATCATCTAAGTTTAAAACTTTATTTTTTTCTTCTTTTAGAGCCATATTTTTATCAATGTTCTTTATTGGAAATGGCAAAAATAAGTATTTTGAGTGCTTTTTTCCAATTTATTATCAAAGATTAATAGTTCTTGCTTTTGTAATCACCTCTTTTCCAAGATTTAATGAAGTCAGACCATGCAAAAGGATTGAGCAAATTCATCGGCGGAAGTTGTCCTTTGTAATAATTTTGAGCTGTTTTTTGACGCATTAGTGCGCTATATGCTTCTTTTCCATCCATAGGCAAAACATCCATTAATGCCCTACGTGTGGCTTCGTTATTATTTTGACGTGCTATTTCATACATATCTTCATCGACGGGTGTATTTAAGAAATCTCTTGCAAATTCTTCTGGAGTTGGACGCGCTCGTATAATTGTAGCAGGGAGATAAACAGTGTCTTCTGTCATCAATTGAATGACACT
Organism: Rhizosphaericola mali; assembly: GCF_004337365.2. Classification (GTDB taxonomy): domain Bacteria; phylum Bacteroidota; class Bacteroidia; order Chitinophagales; family Chitinophagaceae; genus Rhizosphaericola; species Rhizosphaericola mali. Next base: position 1,315,325 of record NZ_CP044016.1, read on the forward strand.
ATATTGATTTCCTTTGATATTTTGTGGAATAGTAATCTCAACATCTTTATATCCAATAGAGGAAAATTTAATTTTTTCTCCCTTTAAAACGGCAATAGAAAAAATACCTTTATCATTGGCAATGGTTCCTCTTTTGTCAGATTCTACAATAACACTAGCTGCAGGAACTGGGCGTAAGCTATCTGCAGTCATTATGACTCCAAATAATTCAACGACACGATTTTCCGAACTGTCAGAATTGATCTCTTGTGCTTGAGCCCATTGGAAAAAGACCATACTCAAAAGCAATAGAACAAAATATTTAAGTTTTGTTTTTTGTATAAATTTTATTCCCAATTTCATCTATAAGGTTGACTTTGACAGTTTAAAAGTATATAATTCTTTAATAAAAAATGATTTTGCAAAAGTAAGATTTCAATTTTATATACTTATTAAGCAAAGAAAGCCAATCAAAGATTATTTTTGCAGAGTTCTTTTCTTTTTAACAAAAAAATGTGTGATGACAGAAGCGGAAATATTAAAGGCGTTAAGTAATGTTGATGACCCGGATTTTAAGAAAGATATAGTCACCTTAAATATGGTGCAAGATATGAAGATAGATGGTAATCATGTTTCATTTACCATCGTATTGACGACTCCGGCTTGTCCATTAAAAGATATGTTTGAAACGGCATGTACTAACGCCGTTAAATTACTGGTAAATAAAGATGCAACGGTTTCGATTCAATTTACCAGTAATACAAGTTCAAAACGTGAGGATACCGGCAAATTACTTCCTGGTGTAAAAAATATCATCGCAGTGGTAAGTGGTAAAGGTGGTGTAGGTAAAAGTACTGTTTCTGCAAATTTGGCTATGGCTTTTGCACAAGGTGGTGCGAAAGTCGGTTTGATGGATGCGGATATATATGGACCAAGTGTTCCTATCATGTTCGGTGTACGTGGTGAACGTCCAAAAATGACTAGCATCGATGACAAAGCTTATATCGTTCCTTTAGAAAAATATGGTATTAAATTATTAAGTATTGGTCTACTAGTTGATGAGCGTCAAGCAGTTGTATGGAGAGGTCCAATGGTAAGTAGTGCTATTCGCCAATTTATTACAGATGTTGATTGGGGTGATTTGGACTATTTGATAATCGACATGCCTCCAGGAACTGGCGATGTTCATTTGACTATTATGCAAACCGTTCCTGTTACTGGTGTAGTTATAGTAACAACACCACAAGATGTAGCGTTAGCTGATGCCAAAAAAGGAATTGCTATGTTTGGACAAGCACAGATCAATGTTCCAATTTTAGGTTTAGTCGAAAATATGGCTTATTTCACACCGGAAGAATTGCCAGATAATAAATATTATATTTTTGGTAAAGACGGCGGTAAAAAACTTGCAAGCGAATATGATCTTCAATTGTTAGGACAGATTCCATTGGTACAATCTATACGTGAAGGTGGTGATAAAGGAAAGCCTGTTATGGCCAATGAATCTGATGTAGCACAAAAAGCATTTGCTGAATTTGCAGGTAATACGGCTCGTCAAATAGCTATTAGAAATATTCAAAATAAACCCACAAAAAAGGTAGAAATCGTTGAATAATTCGTTCACGTCTACCCTATTTTTTCACACGGAATTAAAACGTTAATTTCGCAAAAATTTATACTTAATAATATGTCTGTTATTTCGAAAAACATTGATTTCAGTATTCCGTACAAAGTTGCGGATATTAAATTAGCGGATTGGGGTCGTAAGGAAATTCATTTGGCGGAAGCAGAAATGCCAGGTTTGATGGATTTGCGTAAAGAATATGGTGAATCAAAACCTCTTAAAGGTGCTAGAATAGCGGGTTGTTTGCACATGACAATCCAAACCGCAGTATTAATTGAAACTTTGGTTGAGTTAGGTGCTGAAGTAAGATGGAGTTCTTGTAATATATTTTCTACGCAAGATCAAGCGGCAGCTGCTATTGCAGAGACTGGCGTTCCTGTGTTTGCATGGAAAGGTGAAACAATTGAAGAAGCGGATTGGTGTATTGAACAAACATTATTTTTTGGAAGTGAAGACCGTCCTTTAAATATGATTTTGGATGATGGTGGTGATTTGACAAATATGGTTTTTGACAAATACCCAGAATTGGTTGCTAATATCAAAGGATTGAGTGAAGAAACAACTACGGGTGTTCACCGTTTGTACGAAAGAATGGCACATGGTACTTTGCCAATTCCTGCGATCAATATCAATGACTCTGTTACCAAATCTAAATTTGACAACAAATACGGTTGTAAAGAGTCTTTAGTAGATGCAATCAGACGTGCTACTGACGTAATGATGGCTGGTAAAGTTGCAGTTGTTGCGGGTTATGGTGATGTTGGTAAAGGTTCTGCAGCTTCATTGAGAGGTGCAGGTGCACGTGTTATCGTAACTGAAATCGATCCAATTTGTGCTTTACAAGCTGCAATGGACGGATTTGAAGTTAAAAAAATGGAAAATGCGATACAAAGAGCAGATATCGTAGTTACTACAACTGGTTGTCGTGATATCATCACTGAAAAAGAATTCAGATTGATGAAGGACAAAACTATTGTATGTAATATAGGTCACTTTGATATTGAAATTGATATTGCTTGGTTAAATAATAATTATGGCAATACTAAAAATACGATCAAACCACAAGTTGACTTGTATACTATCGAAGGAAAAGAAATCATCGTATTAGCAGAAGGACGTTTGGTTAATCTAGGTTGTGCAACTGGTCATCCATCATTTGTGATGAGCAATTCCTTTACCAACCAAGTATTGGCACAATTAGAATTATGGTTACATTCTGAAAAATATGAAAACCAAGTCTACATGTTACCTAAAATTTTAGATGAAAAAGTTGCAAGACTTCATTTAGCTAAAATCGGAGTAGAATTAGACGAATTGTCTGATGCACAATCTTCTTATTTGAATATTCCAAAAGAAGGACCATTCAAACCAGAATTCTATAGATATTAATTTGAATTTCTGACAATATAAAAGGGCTATAATTAAAAATTATAGCCCTTTTATTTATCTAAAAAAGATTCAAAAGTTAAGCATTTCTATTCAATGCGTTCAAATCTTTGAATGCCTCTTCTAATCTTACGGTGAAAGATTCTTCTGCTTTACGTAACCAAACACGTGGATCGTAGAATTTTTTGTTAGGAGCATCTGCACCTTTTGGATTGCCCAATTGACCTTGCAAATACGCTTCATTTTCCTTATAAAAATTCAAAACACCCTCCCAGAAAGCCCATTGCGTATCTGTATCAATATTCATTTTGATAACGCCATATTGCAATGCTTCGTGGATTTTTGCTTTATCAGAACCGCTACCACCATGGAAAACAAACCAAACAGGTTTGGATCCTTCTGGTAAGCCCAATTCTTTGGCAATATATTTTTGTGTATTATCCAAAATTTCAGGATGCAAAGACACATTACCTGGACTATACACGCCATGCACATTTCCAAATGCTTCTGCTATGGTAAATCTGTCAGATACTTCTTTAAATGCTTTTACCGCAGTCCAGATATCTTCTGGTTGGGAGTATAATTTGTGATTTTCTACACCCGAATTATCGACACCATCTTCTTCTCCACCAGTTACACCGATTTCAATTTCCAAACTCATACCCAAGGCATCAATTCTTTTCAAAAATGGTAAAGAGGTTGATATGATACTGTCTAATGGCTCCTCACTTAAGTCCAACATATGCGAACTAAATAAAGGAATTCCTTTTTCTTTTTTGTACGCCTCTCCAGCTGTTAACATTCCATCTACCCAAGGAATCCATTTTCTTGCAGCGTGATCTGAGTGTAAAATTACAGGTACTCCATAATATTTCGCAACATTATGTACGTGCAATGCAAAACTCACTCCACCAGCAATATTTGCTTGAAGATTGTCATTTGGCATTCCTTTACCAGCAAAAAACTGAGCTCCACCATTACTCACTTGAATAATTACTGGTGAATTAACTTTAGCTGCAGTTTCTAATGCAGCATTAGCAGTGTTCGTACCTATTACGTTTACGGCAGGCAACGCGAAATTATTTTCTTTAGCATCGTTGTAAAGCGCAACTAATTCATCACCATATAGCACTCCGGAACTATACTTCCCCATGATCTAAATTTTTAATTTTTTAATTCGAAATACAAGATAGGTAATAAGTGATTATAAAGAAAATTTAATACGCATTTTAACGAGAAAACAACTGACACTTTCTTGCCAGATTATTTACCTAAATTTGCCAAAATTTTAATTATGAGCGTAGCGGATAAATTATTTAAATTAAAAAAGCAAAAGGCGGAACAAAACGAAGCTGCTGGCAAGAAATTTTTAGCAGAAAATGCCACAAAAGAAGGTGTTGTATCCTTACCAAGTGGTTTGCAATATTTGATTTTGGAAGAAGGAAATGGTCCAAAACCTGGTCCTACCGATGCCGTAACTTGTCATTATCATGGCACATTGATTGACGGAACTGTTTTTGATAGCTCAGTGAAAAGAGGTCAACCTGCGACCTTTCCTTTAAATCGTGTAATTAGCGGATGGACAGAAGCGCTTCAATTAATGCCTACTGGTAGCAAATGGCGTTTATTTTTACCTCATGATTTGGCTTATGGCAATCAACAAGTAAGTGCGCAGATCGGACCTAATAGCACTTTGATATTTGATGTGGAATTGATTTCTATCGGTTAAATTTTTATTTAAAGACTTTGGGGAAAATTGTATTTCTATCCAAAGTCTTTTCTATTTTTTGCCTTCTAATACGTATATGGGAATGCTCGTATGAAATGTGACTACTTTGATTACACTTTTATGGAAAATGGAATCCAATAAACTATAATGTTTTTCCATTAATACCAATGCCTGTGCTGGATATTGCTTTAAATCATTAATTATAGAAGGACTAATACTATTTTCATTTTTTTCTATTGATATGTAGTCAAATGCTATATTATTATTGCTACTCAAACTAGTTTTTATAATATTTAATTTATCGTCATCTTCTAACTTGCCTACATAAATAATTCTACATTCTTTAATCAACAATTTTTCTAATAAAGTTTTTAATTGAGGGATTTCTTCAGTTGAAAATGAAGCAAAATCCAACGCGACTGTAATGCTACCAGTAGGGATATTCGTTGTTGATTTTTCAGGTATCATGCAGATGTTAGATTTTGCTTTTTTCATAATGGCGTAACTATGACTTCCGATGAGTTTATGTTCAATTGAATTTTTACCAGTGATACCCACGACTATAAAACTGAAATTATGTATCGTCTCTAATTGAGTAATCGTTTTTTCCAGTTTATCATTTTCTAATAAAATTTCTACTTCAATTGAAAGCTGTGATTCTAGTTTGGATTTTCGCAATTCTAGTTCATGTAGATATTCTGAAACTAAAGTTTGCTCGGATGTTTGGATCATTGGTTGTGCAAGAACGGCATAGGAAAATTCATAACAATGCAATAAAATAATCTTTTTACAAGATATTTTTTGAGCTAATTCTATTGTATAATTCAAAGCGTTGTCTGCACAAATAGAAAAGTCTGTTGGCAATAAAATAGTTTGGTTCATGTTTCTCAAATTTTACTTAAAATTATTGAGAAAAATGTACAACCAATATTAAGTTTTATAGATGTTTGACCAAGCTCATTATTTGTCAAAAAATAGAAAAAGTTTACTCATAAATAACTAGAATAAAAAAGGGAAAAGCTATAAACTTTTCCCTTTTTTATTCTTCTTTTAATCTTTCGTCTGTGTAGGTAATAGTGGTCTTACCATGCGGAGCTGGATTTCCATTTTCATCCAAAAGAACAAATACAATTTTATCAATTGTCAAGATCACCAATTTCGTTATTTTATTTCTGACTTCACAAGTTAATGTAATAGACGTGCGTCCAAAATGAGTGGCTTTGATACCCAATTCAATAATATCTCCTTCCCTACCAGGGTTTTCGAAATTAATTTCGGACATGTATTTAGTTACTACGCGCTGGCTACCTAATTGAATAATTGCATAAATAGCCGCTTCTTCATCAATCCATTGCAACAAACTACCTCCAAATAAAGATTTATTGGGATTTAAGTCACCTGGTTTGATCCATTTTCTAGTATAAAAATTCATGATAATATAGAATTAAACGTTTTCTGCAATTGGTTCTTCACTATAATTTTTCACCACATTATAATTGGTATCTCTTTCAATCGCTTCTCTACCCGCTTGATGGATTAGCATAACCAATTGTTCTGTATTCATAGACGGTGTTTGCTCTTCACTTCCCGCCATAGTATAAATTTTGGTTGTGTCATCAATCGTACCATCCAAATCATTTACCCCAAAATTCAATGTCAATTGCGCATTTTCACGACCTAGCATTGGCCAATAAGCTTTGACGTTAGGGAAATTGTCCAAATAAATTCTTGAGATCGCATACAATCTCAAGTCTTCCACAGTTGTACTTTCTTTCACATCACTCATATCATTGTTTTTATTTCTAAATTTCAATGGTATAAATGTGAAAAAACCATTTGTTTCATCTTGCAATTGGCGTAATCTTTCCATGTGATCAATACGATCTGCGAAAGATTCAATATGCCCGTACAACATAGTCGCATTGGAGTGCATTCCCAATTTGTGTGCGGTTCTATGAATATTTAACCAACCTTCAGAACCTACTTTATCATGACAGATTTTGTTTCTTACATCTTCTGCAAATATCTCAGCTCCGCCACCAGGCAAACTTTGCAAACCCGCTTCTTTCAATAATTGCAAACCTTCCTCTACAGAAACTTTTGCTTTTCTGAACATATAATCTAACTCAACTGCTGTATAGCCTTTGATATGTAAATCTGGTCGGTGTGCTTTGATTTTTTTCATTAAATCAATGAAAAATGCCAAATTCAATTTTGGATGTACACCACCTACGATGTGGACTTCAGTTACGGGTTCATTGTCATATTTTTTGACAATATCCATCATCTCATCTTCGGATAATTCCCAACCTTCTTCCCTATTTTTATATAGGCGAGAATAGGAACAAAATGCGCAAGTAAATACGCATACATTTGTCGGTTCTATATGGAAATTTCTATTGAAATAGGTTTTGTTGCCATGACGAGCTTCACGAATGAAATTAGCTAACGCACCAACAAATCCTAGGGATGCTTTTTCGAATAAATAAACGCCTTCTTCTGGTGTAATTCTGATTTTATCTAAAACTTTCTGACCAATTTTTTGGAGTTTTTCGTCTTTCTGATGTTGAAGTAATGCTTCTATTCCTTTTATCTTATCTTCTTGCATAATTGTCCGATCTGTTTCCGCAAATTTAAAACAAAAAAAGCTTTGACTTTCTATATTTATTTTAAACGACTTTCCAATACTTCTTGCACTTGTTTTTGATAGGTATTGCTGATGGTAATTTCCTGATCACTGATTTGAATAGAATTCTTATTCCAACTCTTGATTTTATCAATTGAAACGATATAAGAGCGATGCACACGAAGAAATAATGACTCTGGTAATTTTTCCATAATTGCTTTCATACTCATGTGTATCAGTATGGGATGTGTATCTTTTTGGTAAATTTTAATATAGTCATCTAATGCTTCAATCAATACGATATCATTGAAATAAATTTTGTTCCATTGGTAGTCATATTTAACAAAAAGAAAATCATTTTCTTTCGTTTTATTGAGTCTGAATTCTTGTAATTCTTTGGCTTTATTTACGGCTTTTTCAAATCTTTCAAAATGAAATGGTTTAACCAAATAATCTACCGCATCTAGATTAAAACCTTCTGCTGCATAGTTGCTAAATGCCGTAGTAAAAATGACTAGCGGTTTTTCTTTCAAACTAGAAAATAGTTGAATACCTGTAATATCTGGCATTTGAATATCTAAAAACAATAAATCCACCGGATGATTTTCCAAATATTCTTTGCCTTGTAATCCATCTGTAAATAGATTTTCCAACTGTAAAAAATCGATTTTCTCAATATAACTTTTCAAAAGCTGCAGCGCCAAAGGCTCGTCATCTATCGCAATACAATTCATATTCATTCAAATTAAGATCCAATCGGAAAATTCAATTTCACATCAAACACATTGTTTTCATTGACAATGTCTAGGTTATAAATATCTCCGTATAATAAATTTAATCTTCGTTTTACGTTTTCAATTCCCGTACCTGTACTTTCTGTAAGCCCAACCGTACCGTGAATATTATTGATACATTCAAATATCAGACGACCGTCTTTTACACTTATAGTAACGGTAATCTGCGTTTCATGGTGTGCGCTAATGCCATATTTGAATGCATTTTCAATAAAGGAAATGAATAACAAAGGCGGTATCGTGATGAACTCAACATTACCATTCACTTCAAAATGGATCTTAACATTATCATTGAGACGCATCTGTTGTAAGGATATATAACTTTGGATAAATTCTACTTCTTCTGTGAGGCGTACTTTATCATTTCTAGACTCTTCCAACGTGTAACGCATAATGCGCGATAATTTCAATACCGAATCAGATGTATTTGGATTATTTGTTACTGCAAGTGTATAAATACTATTTAGGGTATTAAAAAGGAAATGTGGATTGATCTGAGATTTAAGTAAGCTCAATTCGGTTTCTAATTGTTGTTGCGTAATTTGTTCTTTCACTTTTTCCGCATCAAACCAACGTGAAACGATATTAGATATACTGCTACCTATCCATGATAATAGGAATAACGTGATCGGGCCAGAACTAAAAAAGAAAAAGTATTTAGGTAAATGCTTACGGTTATCGTTATCATGTTTATGCTCGGCAATATATTTCTTTGTTTCTGGAGAAAAAACAGATATTTGGTTAAATAGATATAGAAATAAAAAGAAAGCGGCTAAGGTAATCAGTACATACAACCATATTTTCTTTTTAGCTAAAAGATTGGAAATTAAATAATAGCCATTCAAAAAATAATATATCAATAGAAATGATACCGAAAATGTATACCAATAAATAAATCTTAAGCTATGAAATGGGCTAAAATCCCTATTATATGGAAAGAATAAAAATGGCAATAAAATGATTGCCAACCATATCAGAAGATTGAATATTAACTGTGCCGATATTTTCTTTCCTAAGTCCATATATTCGAAAATATACAATCTAGAAAATTATGCATTTATTTTTCGGTAAATAGTATATTTTTTTAGGATAAAATGATAATAGATTGTGAATGTGTCTAATTCTATTGTTTTCGGAAATCTTTTAATAACTCATTGCTAGTAATTAATAACTGCTTAGCGCCTGTATTTGATGCAAGTTTTGTTCTTTCAGCAGTTTCAGAAGATTTGGGTTCTAGTACGATGTAATTGAGTAATTGCCCCTTAGAAAAATACCAACTTACATTCATCTTCATTTTACCATTTTCAGTAAAATACTCCTCTACTTTTATTAATGAGTTATGATCGTAATAAAAGATATTTTCACCAACCGTATGTAATGTATCGTTTGCTTTTAAGTTTAAGATATTGGCATAATTTACATGCTTTATCAAGTCCTTACCTTTAAAGTAGGTGGAAAGAATTCTTTGCATATTGGTATTCAATCCGAGTATGTTTTGGCTTAACGAGTCTCTTTTTAAGAAATAATCAGAACTATTAATTTTGGAAACGATTGAATCAATATCCATAGTTTTTCCCGATTCTTGTGCATCGCATTTTACAAGTATAACTAAGCAAAATAAAGTGTAGATCGATTTTAATAGTTTTTTCATCTTTAGGCAGTTAACCTTGGTTGAAATATTTTAATTCGATTGCTTTTGCCTAATAGCGGATTAATAAGAACACTAAGCTAATACGACTCCTCATTATTTGGAAAATTTCCATCTTTCACATCTTGCGAATAAGATTGAACGGCGGTAGTTACTTGTTCGCTTAGATTACTATATTTCCTTACAAATTTTGGTAGAAATGCGGTATTCAATCCCAACATATCTTGCATAACCAACACTTGACCATCGCAATCATTTCCAGCACCAATTCCTATCGTAGGAATGGAAAGAGATTTTGAAACTTCTTCCGCTAAAGATGCGGGTACTTTTTCCAATACAATGGCAAATGCACCTGCTTTTTCCAAAGTCAATGCATCTGATTTTAATTTGTCCGCTTCTGCAGTTTCTTTCGCACGCAAACCATAACCACCAAATTGATTTACGGATTGAGGTGTCAAACCCAAATGCCCCATTATAGGAATACCTGCGGCTACCAACATTTTCACTTTTTCAGCGATTTCAATTCCGCCTTCGAGTTTTAATGCTTCAACGCCAGATTGTTTCATCATTTTTACAGCTGATTCAAATGCTGCATCTTTACTTCCTTGATATGATCCAAAAGGTAAATCCGCTACAACCAAAGCTCTTTTTACCGCTCTTTTTACGGAAGCTGCGTGATAAATCATTTCATCCAAACTAATAGGCAACGTTGTTTCGTAACCCGCCATAACATTGGCCGCGCTATCTCCTACTAAAATCACATCCAAATTTGCCTGATCAAAAATTTGTGCAAATGTGTAATCGTAAGCGGTCAGCATGGCAATTTTTTCCCCTTTTGCTTTCCAACTTTGAATAAGAGGTACAGTAATTTTCTTTATTTCTTTATGAGAAGACATGATTTCTTATTTATGGCAAATTATCTAATAATACCTGCAATTCGGCTTCTGTTTTCATTAATACTTCTCGTGCTTTACTACCCAAATTAGGACCGACAACACCAGCCATTTCCAATTGATCCATTAGACGACCTGCACGATTATATCCCAATTTTAAACGACGTTGAATTAAGGAGGTACTTCCCATTTGATTAGCAACGATCAATTTCGCTGCATCTTCAAACAAACTATCACGATCCGTTAAGTCGTTATTGTCTTTACTTTCTAATTCTTTTTCATCAATATATTCTGGTAGTAAAAATGCGTCTGGATAACCACGTTGATCGCCGATATATTCGCAAACACTATCTACTTCTGGGGTATCTACGAACGCACATTGTAAACGTGTAATTTCCCCATTATAACTTACCAACATATCTCCTTTACCAATCAATTGTTCTGCGCCACCTGCATCCAAAATCGTACGACTATCGATTTTAGAAGATACTTTGAATGCAATACGTGCAGGGAAATTGGCTTTGATCGTACCTGTAATAATATTTACAGATGGTCTTTGCGTGGCGATAATCAAGTGAATACCTACGGCACGCGCCAACTGAGCCAAGCGCGCAATGGGCATTTCGACTTCTTTACCTGCGGTCATGATCAAATCCGCAAACTCATCAATTACCAAAACAATAAATGGTAAAAACTGATGTCCTTTTAATGGATTTAGTTTTCTATGGACAAATTTTTCATTGTACTCTTTGATATTTCTACAACCTGCTTCTTTGAGCAAATCGTAGCGATTATCCATTTCTATACAGAGTGCATTCAAAGTTGCAATTACCTTTTTTGTATCTGTTATAATCGCTTCTTCTTCGCCTGGCAATTTAGCAAGGAAATGCTTTTCAATGACGCGATACAAGCTTAATTCTACCTTTTTCGGATCAACTAAGACAAATTTTAATTGAGATGGATGCTTTTTGTATAAAAGAGAAACTAGGATTGCATTTACTCCGACTGATTTACCTTGTCCAGTAGCGCCCGCCATCAACAAGTGCGGCATGGTAGCCAAATCAACAATGAAATTTTCGTTATTGATTTTTTTACCCAAAGCAATTGGTAAGGAGAATTTATTATTTTGAAATTTTTCCGACCCTATCAAGCTTTTCATACTTACGATAGACTTATTCACGTTTGGCACTTCTATACCAATCGTCCCCTTTCCAGGAATCGGCGCAATGATACGAATACCCAATGCTGCCAAGCTCAACGCAATATCATCTTCCAAATTTTTGATCTTGCTAATACGCACACCTGGCGCAGGAACAATTTCATACAAAGTTACTGTTGGTCCGACAGTAGCTGAAATACGTTGAATTGAAATGTCATAATTTTTCAACGTAGTGATAATCTGATTTTTATTGTCTTCTAACTCTTGCGGATCGTGGATTGTTTTATCCGAACCGTGTGCCTCCAACATTTCTACAGTTGGATATTGATAATCACGTAGATCTAAAGTCGGTTCGTAATCACCCAAAGCTTCCACTTCCGCTTGTGTTGGTTCGGGATTGACGATAATTGATGACGGCACTTCATTTGGATCTTCTTCTGGTAATGTTGGTTGAATATCTAAAACTAAATCATTGGCATTTTTTGCTGCTAAATTTACAGGATTTGCTTTTGGACTATTTGTTTCAATCGGAATTGCAAAAGGTTCGTCGTCTTCAATATCCTCTTCTTCAATTGGCTCTTCGTCCAAATCGACCAATTCCAATTGTTCATCTGGTTCGGTTGATGGCGGCACGATCCAATCATCCTCCGATTTAGATTCTGTCGTATTTTTTAATGTATTGCCCGTTGCTATAATCAATTTAGCACCATCTTCTTTCTTCTCTTTTTCTGAGGTGGACGTAGATTTTTCTGTTTGCTTTTCGTCTAAAATTTCCTCTTTATCATCCTCTTTCATGGAATTAGAAATTCCTTTTTTCAATTTTGCAAATGAAAATTTCGGATTGAATCTCCAGATGATATAGCAGAAAAATGTTGCAAATAAAATACAACCAGTACCGAAATTGCCCAACCATTTGGCAAACCATTGATAGATTATATTTCCAATAGAGCCGCCAAAACTAAATCCGGAAAAAGACTGTGTAACGTATGCAAATGTGACACTCAATACCAATAAACCAACAAGTACATATTTTAAATTACGCGCTAGACGAAATACTTTTTTTCCAAATAATAAATTGACTCCAAAAACAAAGAAAAATGTACAAAGTAAATAAGACGCAATGCCAAATCCGTTATAAATGAATGCGTAGCCAACATAGGCACCCAACACGCCAAACATATTGGCGACTTTGATATCCGTGGTACTAAATATTTTTGCACCAAACTGCTGCACTTTGTCTTGATCTTCCTGCCAAGAAAATATATAAGAAGTAAATGAAACAAATAAAAATACACAGATCATTAGACTCAATACTCCAATAAATTTGGAAGTTCTTTCATCTCTAACAACCTCATTTACAGTAACTTCTGGCGTTTTATCTGCCATTAATTTTGTAGATGGATCAGTACTAATTTTACTTTTCTTTTTTAATGTATTAGCCATAATTTGAATGCGACAAACCTACAATATTATTTTATTCAACAACATGAAATTACAAAATCATATAAATTTACTAAATTGACCACCTAAATAAGTGAATATTAATTAAATGGAAACTGTAGATTTTAAAACACCTTCGCAAAGTTTGGTTATAATGAACGAATTAGTTTTACCCAATGATACTAATTATTTTGGTAATTTAATGGGTGGACGATTGATGTATTGGATGGATGTTGCATCAGGAATTGCTTCTGGAAAACATACCAATTTGCCGGGAATGACTGTCAGTGTGGATAATCTCAGTTTTAAATATCCGATCAAATTAGGTAATAATGTACATCTGGAAGCCAAGGCAACGCGTGCATTCAACACTTCATTAGAGATTCACATCAAAGTATGGGGCGAGGATTTATTACAACAAACAAAGTATTTAAGCAATGAAGCTTATTTTACATTTGTCGCCTTAGATGAACATCGACGTCCCAAAAAAATCCCAGCAATTCAACCAGAAACGGACGAAGAAATAGAACAATATAATGGTGCACTTCGTCGTCGTCAATTACGTCTTTTGCAAGCCGGAAAATTAAATATTGAAGATGCGAAAGAGTTATTAGAATTATTCAAAACAAAATAATTAGGATATAATTTCTAAACTACCCAACCGCAAGTGTATGTGGGAATGATGTTGCTTGCTCTTTAAATTCACTTCTCAATCGTTCTTCCAACCAAATGATTTGTTTGGCGGCAACGGGATTTTTTCTTTTGCCAAAATGCATCACGTTGACCACTGGTTTGTAGCCTTCCCAAATTATTCGGATGTCTCCATTTTGAACTGCTTCTTTGCACAAAAAATCTGGAATGACCGCTAAACCTTTTCCTAATGAAAGACAACGAATGATTGAAAACTTATTGGGAACGATAAAATTGGGAACAAAATCTGGCCTTGTATTAAAATTAGCTTCCCAAAATTGTTTTAGATGATTGACATCCGTAGCCGTATTATACCACAATTGACCTGTTAACCAATGCATTACATCATCTTTATTAGAAAGATTCAACGTATTCCATTCCGTCAAATCCGTATCACGCCCCGCTACCAATACCATTTGTTCTTGTGTAAATGGTTCGTATACTGTATTTGTATTAAATTGAGGTCGCGTAGTCAATATAAAATCTAATGTGCCATTTTCGAGCCATTCAATCAATTTTTCATTTTCACCAAACTGCATGATGAGATTGAAATCAATTTCTGGAATATATTTTTCCAAATTTTGTTGAAAGGATTCGACGCACATTCCCACACTGACCGTTGGTCGATCTTTACCTGATTTTTTTCGAAATCTAGATTCAATATCTTCCAATGTCTCCAATGAATTTTGCAATTGTTCATATAATAAATGTCCTCTTTCCGTTGGAATCATTTTGCGTCCTGTTCTTTCAAATAATGGATAGCCTGTATATGCTTCCAATGCATTGAGATGCAAACCGACGCCAGGTTGGGATACAAATAATTGCTTTGCTGCACCGCTCATCGTTTCTGTTTCGTATATCGCTTTAAAGGTTCTAAACCATTCAAAATTTGTCTGCATAACCTATAATTATAATATTATGAAATCAAAATTACTACAATTATATTTTCTATTTTAAGTATTGATATAATTATTATTATAGCAAAGTATAATTTATATTATTTTAATTATACAAAATGACATTTTACTTTTGTGTCATCAAAATAAGAAAATCATGCAAAAAGTTTTAATTATTGACGGCGGTAAAAAATTTGGACATTCTGGTGGACGATTAAATCATACAATTAAAGAATGGGATTTGTCTTTTTTTACACCAGAAAATGGATTTGACGTAAAAACGACCAATATTGAAGATGGTTATGTGATATCTGATGAAATAGAGAAATGGGTATGGGCAGATATAATTGTTTACCATTTTGCGATTTGGTGGATGTATTTGCCTTTTCCTGTGAAGGAATATTTGGATCGTGTATTGACAGCTGGTCATCGTAAAGGAATGTATTATAGTGATGGACGTAAATCTGAAAATCCAACGAGGAATTATGGTACTGGCGGTTCTATGGAAGGTCGTCAATATATGGTAACGACTACTTGGAATGCGCCGGAAGATGCATTTAGACTGCCAGACGAGTTTTTCAAAGAAAGAAGCGTAGACGATGGCGTTTTATTTCCTTTTCACAGAATGAATGCATTTTTGAGTTTGAAACCATTGGAAAGTTTCCATTTTCATGATGTGGAGAAAAATTTCACGGATGAAAAACTTGAAAAATTTCATACAGAATACTTAAACCATTTGAATAAAACATTTTTAAATAAATAGTTATGAAAATTTGGAGCAAATTAGCATTCATCGGAATTAGCTTATTTTTCACCTATTCCCTTGCAAATGCCCAACGCAAAAATGGTAAAAAGAAAATTCTTTTTGTCGTGACGAGTCATGGAGAGAAAGGTAATACGGGAGAAAAAACAGGGTATTTTCTGGGTGAAGTTGCCCATCCATGGAAGGTCTTGACAGATGCCGGTTACGATATTGATTTTGTAAGTCCAAAAGGTGGCGACGCGCCTGTGGATGGTTTTAATTTGAAAGATTCAGTGAATAATGAATTTTGGAACAATAAAAAATATCATTACAAAATCACGCATACTTTAAAGCCAAGTGAAATCAATCCTAGCAAATATTCCGCTATTTATTATGCCGGCGGACATGGCGCTATGTGGGATTTGCCCAATGACACTGCTTTGGCAAGAATTGCCGCAACTATATATCAAAATAACGGAATTGTAGCTGCGGATTGTCACGGCCCAGCAGGTTTGGTGAATATCAAATTAGCGGATGGTTCTTATTTGGTAAACGGTAAAAAAATCAATGGTTTTACCGATGAAGAAGAGAAAATTGTTGGTTTGACTAATGTGGTCCCTTTCTTATTGGAAGATAGATTGAAAGAACGTGGCGGTATTTACGAAAAATCTGCACCTTGGCAGATTCATGTTACCGAAGATCAAAGAGTAATCACGGGTCAGAATCCACAATCTGCAGCATCGGTTGGTGAGGCAATAAAGAATGCTTTGAAAAAATAAATATGGTAATATGTTAAACGAAATAAATTGGCCAAATGAATACTTACCAGGAACCACAGATAACTTTTGCTCTAATGAATTGATTGTAAAAGATCTGTCAGCAGAAGAAGTTTGGAAATATTTGAATAATACAACGGCTTGGCCGCAATACTATAAGAATGCTTCGGATATTGAATTTCTTGATTCTAATGAAGGTTCAGAATTGTTTGAAAATGCTCGTTTTCGATTTAAAACCTTTGGCTTTCCAATTGAAGCTGAAATTACAGAATATCAAACGCCAACAGATAAAAATCCTGGAAGAATTTCTTGGCATGGTTGGGCTGAGGGTAATGAAGAAACTCGTTTGGATGTGATTCACGCTTGGTTGATTGAAAATCTTTCGGAAAATCGGGTGCGTATTTTAACTCAAGAATCACAAATTGGCAAACCTGCAAAAGATCTTGCCGTTACCAAACCGAATCCCATGATTAATGGTCATCAAGATTGGTTGGATGGAATGGTTGATTATGCTAAAAGAAAAGTGAAGATTTAAATAAATTTGCATAATAGTTAGCTGGTAAATTTTACCAGCTTTTTTTGTGTATCTAATTCTGAAAAAATGTCGTTTCGTCTTATAAATCAATGAGTTTCTGACAAATTGTTTTCCTTTTTTATACTGACAAATTGTTGCGCTGACATTTTTTCAGTCAATTTGACACCTACACCAAATGGCACAATGATTGAACATAGAGCAGCATTATTCAACAATTAAAATATTAAATATAGATATGGGCAAAATAATAGGAATCGACTTAGGTACAACTAATAGTTGCGTAGCCGTAATGGAAGGTAACGAACCAGTTGTTATCGCAAATGATGAAGGTCGTCGTACGACACCATCCATCGTTGCATTTTTGAAAAATGGAGAACGTAAAGTAGGTGATCCTGCAAAACGTCAAGCAATTACTAATCCGCAAAACACGATCATGAGTGTTAAGCGTTTTATGGGACGTCGTTATGATGAAGTTGCTAACGAAGTAAGCCATTGGGCATACAAAGTTGTAAAAGGCGAAAATGATACAGTACGTATCGACATCGACGGTCGTCTTTATACTCCACAAGAAATCTCTGCTATGACACTTCAAAAAATGAAGAAAACAGCAGAAGATTATTTGGGACAAGAAGTAACAGAAGCTGTCATCACAGTGCCTGCTTACTTTAATGATGCAGAACGTCAAGCGACCAAAGAAGCGGGTGAAATCGCTGGTTTGAATGTACGTCGTATCGTAAACGAACCTACAGCTGCAGCGTTGGCTTATGGTTTGGATAAAAAAGATAAAGAACAAAAAATCGCTGTATTTGACTTAGGTGGTGGTACTTTTGATATTTCCGTTTTGGATTTAGGAGATGGTGTATTTGAAGTTAAATCTACAAATGGTGACACGCACTTAGGAGGAGATGATTTTGATAGAGTTATCATGGATTGGTTAGCTGATGAATTCAAAACTGAAGAAAACATTGACTTACGCAAAGATCCAATGGCATTACAACGTTTGAAAGATGCAGCTGAAAAAGCAAAAATTGAATTATCTTCTTCTAACGAAACAGAAATCAATTTGCCTTATATCACTGCAGTTGACGGTGTGCCTAAGCATTTAGTTAAAAAATTAACTCGTGCTAAATTTGAAAGTTTAGCAGATAGTTTGTTTGATAGATGTTTGAAACCTTGTGAAGCTGCATTAAAAGATGCGGGTTACAGCCCTTCTGAAATCGACGAAGTAATCTTGGTAGGTGGTTCTACTCGTATCCCTAAAGTACAAGAAATCGTAGAAAAATTCTTCGGTAAAAAACCACACAAAGGTGTTAATCCTGATGAAGTTGTAGCAATTGGTGCTGCTATTCAAGGTGCGGTATTAACTGGTGAAGTTAAAGATGTATTGTTGTTAGATGTTACTCCTTTGTCTTTGGGTATTGAAACTATGGGCGGTGTAATGACTAAAATGATCGATGCAAATACAACGATCCCAACTAAGAAATCTCAAGTTTACTCTACCGCTTCTGATAATCAACCAGGTGTTCAGATCCACGTATTACAAGGTGAACGTGAATTTGCAAAGGATAACAAGAGCTTAGGTATGTTCAATTTGGAAAACATTCCACCAGCTCCAAGAGGTGTACCTCAAATCGAAGTTACTTTTGATATTGATGCCAATGGTATCTTGAACGTAAGTGCAAAAGATAAAGGAACTGGTAAAGAACAAAAAATCCGTATCGAAGCTGGTAGCGGCTTAAGCAAAGAAGAAATCGAAAAGATGAAAAACGATGCTAAAGCAAATGAAGCTGCAGATAAAGCAGAACGTGAAAAAGTAGACAAATTAAATCAAGCAGACGGTTTGATCTTCCAAACTGAAAAGCAATTGAAAGAATTTGGTGACAAAGTTGCTGCTGATAAAAAAGCGCCAATTGAAGCTGCTTTAGCTAAATTGAAAGCTGCACATGAATCTAAAAATATTGCTGATGTAGATGCTGCGACTGAAGAGTTGAATCAAGCATGGACAGCTGCAAGTGAAGAAATGTACAAAGCGCAAGCTGAAGCTGGTGCACAACCAGGTGCTGATGCAGGAGCACAACAAACTTCAAACGAACAAGCTGGTGGCGATAACGTTACTGACGCTGAGTTTGAAGAAGTTAAATAAGGATTCCCTTTATTTAGAACATAAATATAGGAAGGTCGTAAACGAAAGTTTGCGACCTTTTTTATAACTTTAAATAAATAAATCTTTATGAAAAAACTATTTGCCACATTGGCAATATTGCTATTCACATCGAGTTTGGTACTTGCACAATCTGATGAAGAAAAAGCAACGATATTAAAAGTGGGTGACAATCTACCCTCCTTTAATTTTGAATTGACGAAGGGTAAAATAAATAATATAAGCGATTATAAAGGGAAACTAATTCTGATTAATCTATTTGCTACTTGGTGTCCTCCATGCAATGAGGAATTGCCCGTTATGCAAAAAGATATTTGGGATAAATATAAGGATAATAAGAATTTTGCATTGTTTGTATTTGGAAGAGAAGAAGGTTGGGAAAAGCTTAATAATTTCAAAGTTCAGAAAGGGTTTACATTCCCTATTTTACCAGATGTAGATCGTTCCATTTTTAGCAAATTTGCGAAGTCATTTATTCCACGTAATTTTCTAATTGATGAGAATGGGAAAATTATTTATGAATCTGTTGGATATTCTCCAGATGAATTCAAAAAATTAGAAGATGTAATTGCAGCTCATTTGAATAAATAGAACCACCTATTTTATTAGGTAAATAACAAAAGGTCGTAAGCGAAAGTTTGCAACCTTTTTGTTTATCTTTCTACACTAAAAAACTACGCAATTGGAAAAACAACCATTCTCTATTAGAAATAGGATTAAAAGTTTTGGATATGCATTTGAAGGATTGCAGCAATTTTTTAAATCAGAACACAACGCGCGAGTGCATTTGGTTGCGGCAATTATTGCGATTCTTTTGGGTATTTATTTACATATATCCAAATTGGAATGGCTGATACTTATTTTGACTATTGCAATTGTTCTAATGGCAGAAATGTTCAATACTTGTATTGAACTAATTGCCGATCATATTACAAAGGAAAGACATCCTCACATTAAACTGATTAAGGATATTGCGGCTGGGGGCGTTTTGATTACTGCCATTGCAGCATTTATCATAGGTTGTATTATTTTTTTGCCTAAACTATAAGAGATATTCATTTACATTTAGGTATATCAATCAATTTAAAATGCCTAACTTAAAGTTATCGTCGATTCTTTTACTTTTCACTTTTGCTAGTATAAAATCAAATGCCCAGAAAAATGTCCATTGGGGTGTATTTGGTGGAGTCAATTTTGCTAGTATTTCAGGAAGTGCACCATTTACATTCCAAAAAGATTCTAAGAGTAATACAACCTATCATTTTGGGATATCGTCAGAAATTTACCTGAAAAATAACTTTTATCTGCAACCCGAATTATATCATTCTGTCGCAGGCTTCAAATCTAAAACAGGTGATCAATTCAGATTTTACTATTTCAATTTGCCAATTTTATTAAAATATAAAATTTCTCATACAGGACTTGGCGTATTTGCAGGGCCGCAATATGGACTTTTGACATCTGCTATCGACAGAATTGAACCAATGGGAACAAGTGTAGATATTAAGGAAAACTATCGAAAAAACGATTTTTCTGGATTATTTGGAGTAGAATATTATACAAAATTTGGATTGGGAATTTCAGCCCAATATCAATTGGGTTTTACGAATATTTATAAAACTGCATATTCCTCAGACGCTGCGAGAAATCGAGTCTTTACCATCTCTATTGGTTATCGATTTTAATGTGTAAAAATAAAACGGGCTGCAAAAATTTGCAACCCGTTTTTTGTATCGTTTGCCGTTACGATTATATTTTATACATTTTATTGGCGGAGTTGATATAATCCATTGGGTCAAATGTCTTGTCAAAAGACTCTTGTAAATCTTTCAATTTAAATTGTAGGTCTTTGATCTTGCTTCCAAGCTGTGGATCATTTTGGTATTTGTCAAATAATTCTTTGTATTTCACGATATTTTGACTGATACGCAAAGTAATTTGTCCAAATCTTAATCGCAAATTCTGTACATCGCCCATCTGTACAAAAGTGCTTTGCTTCCAATCTTTGGGATTGTTTTGACGCTCATCTGCCACACATTTGGCTGCTTTATCTCGTAAATTTGTCAAATATTGATAACGCATTTCTGCATCATTTTCTGCACTGAAATCTCTTTGGAAAGCGACTTTATCTACTCCGACCATTTTGAGATTGGTCGTGAGCGTTTTGTCATATTTAGTTTGAAGTTCTTGTAATTCTTTGGCGATAGATTCCCACTCATGTTCAATTTGATCTTTGTCATAATCAAATTGGCTGATTTTCATCGTAAGCGTAAGCATTTGTTCGCTTTGCGCTTTCAAGTCTTTTTCCTTTTTTCCCATATTGTCAATATAGGAATTCATGCCTGTAAACAAGGCTGTTGTAATCGGTCCTGTGATAGGAACTCCTTTTGTAAAACCGTTAGCAAATCCAATCAGATTACTTGTGACAGATAATAAAGGACTTTTTGATTTTTCTGCTTGTAAGTAGTCCGAAAAACCTTTGTACCATTTGGTATAGCCATCATAGTTCATCGGATTCCCAGCATCACTTAAGGAACTAAAAAAAGTTTTCGTAGAATTAAATAAAACCAATGGTTTGATCTCTCGGTCCATCGAAACAAGATTGACAAACGCAGATTGGTAATTGGCTTGTAATAGATTAAGTTCCGTCTGATCAATGGTTTTTTGTTTGTCCTCAATCGCTTGAACGCGTAAAATTAATTTTTCTGACTTTTCCTTAGAATCTTTGGTATCCAAAATAGATTTATCCAAATAAGAAACGCGCGCATCCAATTTTTCAACTGTAGAATCCAACATTCTGGTGCGTGATTCAAAGCCAGATTGAATTTCACTTAAGACTTTTGTACGAATATTTTTATCGTTAATAGAGTCAGCAGCAATCGTGTTGGTTTGGCTTTTTGCATGATTTATTGTGGTAAGCAATAGAAATGCAGGTAAAATTATTTTTTTCATTTGCATTAGATTTTGCTAGAAAAAGCCAAATATGTGATGTGTTTCTGTTTATTTGCCTTTTTCTAAATCTTCTAAACGCGATAATTTTTTATCCAAACTAAATAGGTAAATGAATAATCCTAAAATTATCACGACAACAACAGCCATAACAACAAATATTTTGCCATTACTATTCATAAAATCTGTTTTTTCTCCACTTGCACTCGCTGCAGCTTGCGCAAAAAGAGAACTAAAGGTGATAAATGAACATAAAATAGCGAGAATTATCTTTTGAAATTTCATATAAATAAGAATATAAATATTTTAAAATTATTGGTTTTCTAAGGCTCTATCTTCTACTTTATTCAATAAAAGTTTGTAACGAACCCGCAAAGTCGCAATCCAAATTCCGACTAGAGACCAACCTATAAATGCAGGAATCATCACGGTTTTCATCGCTGCGGTTGTATCATCAGGATTCAATCCAGGATTACCTTCACTTCCTTGACCGCCTGGATGCAAACTTTCCGTCAATCTTGGTAAAATCCAAATTGTAGGGAAAAGCATACAATAAGCGAAAATATTGTAGACCGCTCCGATTTTTGCCTTTTTTTCGTCATCTGTAATTGCGCCACGTAACACAAAATAAGCGAAGTAAATAAGTAAAGCTATAGTTGCTCCATTTTGCTTAGGATCACTTGACCATGCAGCGCCCCATTGATATTTCGCCCAAATCATGCCAGTACCTAAACCTAAAACCGCAAATACACAACCCGTTCTAGCAAATTCTAAAGAATATATGTCTGCATCTGCTTTACCATCTTTTAAATATTTTACTGCATGCACCACGGAAAATGTAAACAAGATCATCATACAGATCCACATAGGAACATGGAAAAATAAATTACGGATAGATTGTTGCAAACGTCCATCCAACTTAGGAACGGCAACTAAAAAGCCCATCGTACCTACATAGAGTAAAATAAGAAAGGTGATAATTTTCCACCAAATTTGTCGCATCATA
The DNA here is from genome assembly GCF_004337365.2 of Rhizosphaericola mali. GTDB lineage: Bacteria > Bacteroidota > Bacteroidia > Chitinophagales > Chitinophagaceae > Rhizosphaericola > Rhizosphaericola mali. The sequence goes on from NZ_CP044016.1 coordinate 1,338,358, forward strand.
AGAATCTATTTGCCTATTTGAAAACTGCACGCAAATGTACTATTATTCCCTTATTTAATTTGCTTGTAACCTTCGATATTAAGATTGCCAAACCGGAAATTGGTTTAATTCAATAAATTCATTTTCATTTCTTTGCCATAGAAATGTTTCTTTTCCATTCGTAATGCATATAAATGGAACATCTACGGTCATATTGTATCGTAGTGCCTGCATCAAAACCTCTTCATCCAATTTGACATTCGACTCTTTACACTCCACCAAAAGCCAAGGATTGATGTCCCTATACACCAAAATATCGCAACGCTTTTTTAATTCGCCGACCATAATTTCTTTTTCAATAGCAATCAAACTCAAAGGATATTCTAATTTTCTGACGAGAAAATAAAGAAAATGCTGTCTTACCCATTCTTCCGGAGTTAATACTACCCACTTTTTTCTGAAATTGTCAAATACCAATCTTTTTTCGTCTTTATACGAAAATTCTAGCTGAACCTTAGGAAAATCTACCTCTACCAATGCAAATAATTAAATTGTTATAATCTCAAAAATATGCTTAAACGAAGTGGTTAAATCATTAAATTTGAGTAATTTATCGAAATAAACGAAGCGCAAGTTATGAAGACAAAAGAAGAAATCGTAAAAAATTGGCTACCAAGATATACAGGAGAGAAACTTAAAAATTTTGGAGAGTATATTTTGATCACTAATTTTAGCAATTACGTACACAAATTTGCAGAAATGCACGACGTAGAAGTGAAAGGAATTGATCGTCCATTTCAATGCGCTACTGCGGGCGATATATCCATCATCAATTATGGTATGGGTAGTCCTGGGGCGGCTACTGTAATGGATTTGCTTTCTGCGATCAAACCTAAGGCGGTTGTTTTTTTGGGTAAATGTGGTGGACTTAAAAAGAAAAATAATATCGGAGATTTGATTTTACCGATTGCGGCTATTCGTGGCGAAGGAACATCTAATGATTATTTTCCTACAGAAGTTCCTGCTTTACCAGCATTCCAATTACAAAAGGCAATTTCTACTACTATTCGTGATTATAAGGTCGATTACTGGACAGGAACTGTTTATACGATGAATCGCCGCGTGTGGGAGCATGATGAGAATTTTAAAGCTTATTTGCAAAAAATACGCGCGTATGCAATTGATATGGAAACGGCGACGATTTTTTCTGTTGGTTTTTATAATAAGATTCCAACGGGCGCCCTATTACTTGTAAGTGATCAACCTATGATTCCTGAAGGGGTAAAAACAGAAGCGAGTGACAAAAAAGTCACATCCAAATATGTAGATACGCATTTGAAAATTGGTATTGATTCTTTGAAACAATTAATCAATAATGGTTTGACTGTAAAGCATTTGCAATTTTAAGAGAAAGATTCATTAAAATAAAAAAGAGCATTGATTGGTTTCAATGCTCTTTTTTATATTGTTGTATAAAACTTTATCCTATTTTTCTTTTATTACAAACCATTCCAAAAAATGCAATATAAACATAACACAAAACAGGAATGATATAAGAAACCTTCAAATTATACGTATCTGCAATCCAACCTTGCAAGAGTGGTAGAATTGCACCTCCTAAGATGGCCATAACCAATAAAGAAGATCCTTGGCTTGTATATTTACCCAAACCAGAAACCCCCAAAGTATAAATATTGGAAAACATAATGGAATTAAACAATCCTATTCCTAATAATAAGTGTACAGACAAGGCTCCAGGTACCATTAGACCAATGGCCACTAAGGCAATATTTACGATAGCAAATAGAGATAATGAAAATGATGCACTTGACTTTCCAATTAAAAATCCAATGATATTTACGCCCATCATTAAGGCGAAGAAAGACATTTGTTCAAATTGTAATTTGGAAATATAGAAAAGCAAAACAAATATGCCACCGCAGATAAGTATCATATAGATCAATCTTTTTACAAGATTGATGGTGCCATTAAAAGCAAATGTAGCCATAAATCGTCCAGCCATTGCTCCACCCCAATACAAAGCCAGAAATCCTTTCGCCGCATCCTCATTCATATTCAATGTATGCTCAATATAAGAAATCATCAAACTTCCTATACCTACTTCAGCTCCGACATAAAAGAAAATGCCTAAGACGCCCAATTTTAAATTCCAAAATTTCAAAGCCCCCATGGAGTCATTTGGCTCACTTGTTTCCGTTACGTCGTTATTTTGGTTAAATTCGGGTAATTTGACTTTTGAAATAACCAAAGCTACTATAACTAAGATTGCAGCAAATACAATATACGGAATTTTGGTAGCTTGATCAGATAAAGTTCCATCAGCGTTTTTATATATAGAAAATATAACGTGACCGCCAATGACAGGTGCCAATGTCGTACCTAGCGAATTAAATGCTTGTGTCATATTTAATCTACTAGAAGCCGTTTCCGGGGCGCCTAATAAGGTTACATACGCATTCGCTGTAATTTGTAAAACTGTGAAACCTAAACCTAAAACGAAAAGTGCTATTAAAAAAACACCATACAATTTAGTTGCTGATGCAGGGATGAAAAGCAAACAGCCTATTGCTGATAACATAATTCCAAAAATAATTCCTTTCTTATATCCGACTTTGTTGATAGGGTCACCTTTAAATTTTGAAATTAGAAAATAAACTAATGATCCTATAAAATATGCACCAAAAAATGCTAACTGAACTAACATTGATTGAGTGTAAGAAAGGGTAAAAAGTTTTTTTAAATAAGGAATTAATATATCATTCATACAGGTGATAAATCCCCACATGAAAAATAACAAGGTTAGTGTGATAAGAGGTACGATGTTAGTTTTTTGATTTGTAGATACGGAACTTGTACTAGCTATACTACTTGTAGGATTAAAACTTGCCATTTACGAATTTTAAAATTTTACTATCGCCGAAAGTAGGATAATCTTTTTAAAAAAAGATAGAAAGTAATAACAAATGTTCATTTGCTCATCTGGCATTAACAATTGGACAAAGTTTAAAGGTTTAAACATTTTGTCAGACAAAATAATATTATGATTTTAGAAAATATAAACCCCAAAATTTACAACTAAATTTGTTCATCAAATGTTATGCATAAATGAATAAAATCGGAATTATTGGAGCTGGAAATATTGGATTAACTTTAGCCAAATTGCTTTTGAAGTATCAAATAGTTGATAAGGAACATTTAAAAATTAGTTTTAAAGGGAATTCTGAGACTTATGCGCGATTGAAAAAAAATAGATTGGATACTTTAATCGTACCCAATGAAACCCTTATATCAGATGCAGATATAATTTTTCTAACAATTAAGCCTAAGGATTATAATGCATTTAGAGAAGATAGTGCCATAAGTAAAATATCAGAAGAAAAAATATTTATCTCCACTGTAGCGGGGCACCCAATATCTCAATTAAGAAAGGAATTACATGTAGAAAATATTTATAATGTGATGCCAAGTGGTCCTGAAACATTATTAGATCAAAAGGGTATTTGTGCATTGTATCCAGTAAATGCATCTGTTCAAACTTTGATGCAAGCATTAAAAATAAAGGTTTTCTCTGTGGATTCTGAAAAAGCATTTTATTTATTTACAACGGCATTATGTCTGCCTGCAGCTTTTTTATATATGAATGAGTATCCCAATTTTGAAGAGGAAACTGTATTTATAGATGTATATAAGAAATGGATCCCTCATTTTGCAGAAGTCTATCAGTGGGCAAAAAAAGCAACACCACTTGATCTGAATGATTTGGATAAGCATGCAATTATTAAAAATATGTCTACGGTAGGTGGAGTGACAGAAAATTTAGTTAATCATTTAAAAAATGGTGATACATTTTCATTAGGATTTTCTAAAGCATTGGAATACTGTGAATTTTTAGCAAAAAAATAAGGCCATGTTGATATTTGAAACATGTTTAGAGCCCTTATGTTTTGTGATGTTATTGTCTAGAGATATTCATTTTTAAGGGGTTACAGCCTGTTTTGGGGACACATATCAACATTTTAGTCACATTTTTACTAAAATTGATATAGTTGTTTATACAAACTATTTGTTATTTGACAATTTTAAATACATTTACTTTAAAATCTTATAATTATGAATAAAACAGAATTAATCGAGGCACTAGCTTCCAAAGCTGGAACAAGCAAAGTGGCAGCCGCTACCTTATTGGATGCTTTTACTGCAACAGTTTCTGATACTTTGAAAAAAGAAGAACCTGTAGTAATATTAGGATTTGGTACTTTTTCAGTTTCTGCTCGTTCTGCTAGAACTGGTCGTAATCCTCAAACTGGTGAACCTTTGAAAATTAAGGCGACTAAAGTTGCAAAATTCAAAGCTGGTACTAAGCTTGCTGAATCCGTGAAAAAAGCGAAGAAAAAAGCTGCTCCTAAAAAATAGTTTTTTCCTAGGATTAAATTGATTGTAGCTCCTTATGCAGGAGCTATTTTTTTTATATATAACTATTGTTTAGTTCTAGTGATGATTATATTTGTGTATGTATTCTTTGAAAGTAACTCATATCATCCCAGAAGTCAATGATAATCTTATTTTCCTATTAGAAAATGTTGACAGACAAAAAATTCCATTTAAAGCTGGTCAGTTTATAACTCTACTATTTCAGTTTAATGGAAAAGAAGTGAGGAGGTCCTATTCTTTAGTGAACTCGCCTTATCTTGATGAACCGATTACAATCGCAGTAAAAGCGGTCGAAAATGGCTTGATTAGTCAGCACCTGCATCATAAAATAGCTGTAGAGGATATTGTACAATGTAATACACCACAAGGTCAATGTATCTATGTTCCAGAATTGGAAAAAGGAAAAACTATATTTTTATTTGCTGCGGGTATTGGCATCACTCCTCTTTTTTCTATAATGAAAACGGCGTTAACCCAAGATCCTTCGGCAAAAGTATATTTGATATATAGCAACTCATCTATTGAGAAAACACCATTTTTGGCTGATTTAAAAGATTGGGAATCTAAGTATCATGATCAATTGACTATAATCTGGATTTTTTCTAGTAGCAAAAATTTGTCTAAAGCTCATCTGAATAGAGATTATTTGCTAGATATTATTGCTTCTTATGCACCAAAAAATAAGGATGATGCTATATTTTATACCTGTGGACCTATTATTTACATGGACCTTTGCAAATTTGTATTACTTGGAGCTGGTTATGATTCCGCTAGTATTCGCAAGGAGACCTTTTTGCTACCAGAGGATGAGATGGATGAAGATGATACTACTGAAAAAGTGATCGATAAGAACACCTATAATATTGAATTAAGATTTGAGGGCAAAATCTATCATTTGGATATACCATACGACCATTCTATTTTGGATGTGGCACTGAAAAATAAAATTGCTCTCCCTTATTCTTGTCGTTCGGGTATGTGTAGTACCTGTGTTTCTAATTGTATTTCGGGAAATGTAAGGATGGATTATAATGAAATCTTAACTGAAGATGAAATTGTCAATGGACGCATTCTAATATGTACAGGACACCCTACACAAGATAAAACTATTATAGAAGTCTAGTATAAAAATAGTATATAATTTGCTGTAATTCAAATGATTAAAAATTGTAAAAATAAATATTAAAAAATTGCTAACAAATGTTTGTTAAATTAATATTACCAATTTATATTTGACACATATTACAGCATTTTTAAATTATCGGGTTATGAAGGTTACTAAAAGCAGAGCAATTATTTTATTCTTGGTACTCAATTTTTTACTAATTAGTTTACAAGTATACTTAGCTCATTTAAGCAAATAATAAATACAAAGAGAACTACAAAAAAAGCGTCCTGATATAATTCAGGACGCTTTTTGCTTTATAGCGTAAGATTAGTTACGGTAAGAAAAATTTCTACTATTGTTGTTAGATTTTTCTTCACGTGGTTTAGCTTCAGTAACGTTGATAGCTCTACCTTTTACGTGGCTTCCGTTTAATTCTTTGATAGCTTTTTCAGCAGCTTCAGCATCTGGCATTTCAACAAAACCAAATCCACGGCTACGACGAGTTTCTCTATCAGTGATTACACGAGCAGATTCAACTTCACCATACTCTTCAAAAAAACCTCTTAGATCATCATCTTCTACTAGATAATCTAAATTTGAAACATAAATGTTCATAAAAATAAATAAATGATAAATAAAAATGAGAAAAAACAGAGGTAAGGAAGGTTGATGAAAGATAACTGTCTAAAATTAAAAAGTCAAAAATACTGCCGTTACAAATAACTGTAAAAACTCAAAATACTCTGCGAAGGTATTGCTTTCTTTTTATATCTGCATTTTTATTTTAAACTAATCAAAAGGCTTCCTAACTTAGGAAGCCTTTTGATTAGTTTAGATTGATTTGCGTGGCTTTTTTATTCCAACCATCGACTTCCAGACTATAATTTTTTCCACTTTGGAATGGATACTCGATTTCTATCGTTTTTTGTTCACCAGGTAAAATTGAAACATAGTTATCACTATAAAAGGTAGGCAAGACGCGGTCTCCTGTTTGCTTATCTACAACAGAGACGCGATTAAAGAAAGATACAGTTGCATCTTTGGGGTTGGAAAATGTAACGGTAATTTTTCCATCTTTTACTTTTTTATAAGCTACATCGACTTTAGAAGTAGGCATTTTATTTAAGCCTGTATAATCGCCTTCTTTATTGGGCAGCCAATAGATATTTTGATCTAATAAAGCTTTTTTGTCATTTTTCAATTCTACCACTAAAAATAAGCCATCCTTTTTACCAAGTTCTTTTAAAGCATGGCTGATGTACATGATTTTTTTACTATTTTGAGGTATTGCTTCGCTAAATACATTTGTCAATACAGAATCCTTTCCGTTCATATCATACACTTTTACACTCAACATTATATTGTCTGCTTTTTTGAAACTATTATTGGCAATATAAATGCTGCTATCGGCTGGATTCCACATACCATGCAAAACTTGCCCACCAGTACGTAAACCATACAAACAAGCATTGGGATCCAAATAATAATCATACATCTGACCGCGAAGTGCTGTCCATGGGTTTTGAGTTTTCCAAATCATAATACCAGAATACCAATCCCATTGGTGCCCTATAAATCCTTCGATTAGTGAACGATATTGATCATAGTTGACTAATTGTGCTTTTCTAGCAAAGTCTTCCAAATCTTTTGGTTTGCCATATTTCTCTACAGAGTTACCGTAACCAATATATTTATGGTAAGTAATTACAGAATCATCCACAGCTTCTTTACCTGGTATTTCTATAGGAATAACTTGATTTTCTTTTGGCAAAAAGCGACGAAGTGATACGATATCTCCTACCCCAACAGAACCTATTTCGGAATTAAATGGCCAAGTTCTATAGCTCCAAAAATAAGGCAGCGTTTGAATTCCATAAGGACCATCGCCATTGCCTCCAATGGAATTATAAGACATACTATCCGAATTAGAATAATCTATGAACCAACGTGTACCATCCAATTTTGGCATCAAACTATCCTTGAGCGCGTGTTGTATATCATCCACCAAAGTAATTTCATTACCACCACACCAAATAGCCAGTGAAGGATAATTACGAATCATCTTAATCATATCGGATGCAGACTCTACGAACAAACTATGATCATCAGGATATTTGCGGCGCGTCCATTGATCTTCTAATTTCATAGGATCGATCCAACGCCCATTACAGTCGCCTGAGCCCCAGAAATCTTGCATTACTAACATCCCATATTTATCACAAGCTTCGTAAAATTCTGGTCTTTCTGTAATTGCGCCTCCCCAAACTCGAATAAGGTTCAAATTCATTTCTTTGTGAAAACGAATTTCAGCATCATATCTTTCTTTACTGAATCGTAACAATTCATCCGAAATTACCCAGTTACCACCTCTTATGAAAATTGGTTGCCCATTGACAGAAACTTGCATACTTCTTGTATGTGCATTCCATTCATGACGCATCTGACGAATGCCTATCTCTAAGGAACTACTATCGGAAATAACTCCATTATTTTCCGTGAAAATTACTTTTCCGGTATATAAGTTTTGTGGGCCATAAGTATTAGGCCACCATAGTTTGGGGTTAGCAACGATTAACTCTGGCAATGCCACTTCTTGTGTTGAATTGGGTTGAAGAGCAATGGATTTTTCTACTGATTTTCCAGCTAATTCAAATTTAATTGTTCCATTTTTTGTAGCGGCTGTATTATTATGCAACGTTACACTTGTCAATACATTGGCAGGTGCTTGATTTGTTACATCAGGTTGTCTTACGCCAGGCACTTTAGTTATTACGTGCGGATATTGCATATCCACGGCACCCGTTTTTTCAATAGTTACCTTATCCCAAATTCCTGTATTTCTATCTCTGATCGGCTGTATCCAGTCCCAGCCTGCCACATATTGATGCGAAACATTTTTGGCTATAGTTCCATCTCCGCCTTGTCCTCCATTGGGATTGCCAACTGCATCTGGCGGATATACAATTACGGCTAATCGATTTTTCCCATTACTATTAAGTAAAGAGGTAATATTGTATCGCTGACGCAAAAACATTCCTTTGAATGTTTCTTTATTTAATTTTTTTCCATTCAAATAAACATCACAACCATAATTGATGCCGCGAAAATTTAACCAAACCTGTTCTTCGCCTTTGGGTTTATTTTCATTAAAATCATTGACAAACCAATAAGTATATTCTCCTTTTCCAGTGAAATAAATATCAGGAATCTTATTGTTATTCATTCCATAAAAAGGATCAGGAACGGTTTTATTATTGATTAACGTCGTTAAGACAGTTCCGGGAACAGTTGCTGGAATCCAATTTTTTAAAGAATATTCTGTAGTGGAAAGTTTATTTGGACTAATTGAAGCGACGTCGCTATTTTTTTTACATACCCAATGTTGATTTAACTCATACATATTTTGGCTAAAGCCTTTTGCGTGAATTAATGCAAATAAGGCAACAATTCCGTACTTCAATTTTTTCATCGTTTTGAATTTTGTAATCACGAATATAAATAAATTGTACAAAAAAGGCTTTTTATTTAGTGTAAAGATTGAAAAATATTGATTTTATTGAAAAATATTCACTTGATTAAAATATTTAATAAGATTATGGATTTAATTATAATTTGATAATATTTACTAATAGTTTCATTGTGTTAATTAATATTTATAAAATCAATTTTTTATTTAAAATTTATTCAAAATATTTTATCTTTAATTGAATGAAATAATAAATTGATTGTATGAAAATAGAAAACGACGCATTTATTAATATTTACAATTCTGCATTAAGATATTTTTCAGTATCAGAAAAACACGAAGATTTTAACTTGGACTTAGCGCAGTTTTTGTCTACATTGTTTTGCCCTGGTCCCAATTATTTATTTATATATGATTGTATTCAAAATAAAATTATTCTCGTTAATGATGAACCCTATCATATTTTGGGTGATCTAGCAAGCCAATTGTCTCTTATGGATATTATAAGATCTATTCATCCAGACGATCTGGCATTTGTACAATTAGCAGAAGAAAAAATGGTAGATTTAATGATTAAGGAAATTGGCTTTAACAATGTATCAAAATATAAATTTTGCTATAATTATCGTCAAAAACTACATGATGGGACGTATGAACTTTTTCAACATCAATTTATCATCATCAATACAGATAAGAGTGGTAAGGCATTACAAGCCTTAAATGTCAATTGCAAAATTGATCATCTTACAAAAGATAATAATTACAAATTGACTGCTATTGGGATAATGGGAGAAAATAACTTTTATGAAATTGATTTGAAAGCCAATTTAGTTCGTAATAAATATCAACCAGAGTTGACCGTAAGAGAGAAAATTATAGTAAAGGCATTAACTTTGGGAAAACGTACCTCGGATATTGCAAATGAATATTTTATTTCTGTACATACGGTCAATAATCATAAAAAAAATATTCTACGCAAAACAAATTCTAAAAGTACAAATGAGTTAATATCAAAATGCCTCAATGAAGGTTGGTTTTAAATATTTAAATATGAAATTTTTACTAGTTATTTTATTTCAAACAGTGGGTTTGGCTGCAATTGCTCAAACTCAAAAAGTTTTAGTTTATCATCCTGAAGCGGATGCGAAAGCAGATATTCAAAAAGCCGAAGAGCTCGCAAAAAAGGAAAATAAAAATATTCTAATTCAGATAGGTGGAAATTGGTGCAGTTGGTGTTTAGCATTTAATAATTTAACAAATACGGATACTGCGATTCACAATTATTTGAATAAAAATTATGAAATCGTACATCTCAATTATAGTAAGGAAAATAAAAATCTACCTATTTTGGCAGAGTTAGGCTATCCGCAAAGATTTGGATTTCCGGTATTTGTTGTTTTAGATAAAAATGGTCATCGTTTGAATACCGAAAATTCCTCTTATTTGGAAACCGGTGATGGAAAAGTGGGGCATGATCCGAAAAAAGTATTCGCATTTCTGAAAGATTGGAGCCCAGAAGCAATAAATCCAGCTACCTATACCGAAAAACAATAACCATGTATTCTATATATCAAGAACAATTTATTGCGGAAGATATAGAAACGGTTTGGCATTTTTTTTCCAATCCTAATAATCTCCAAATTATCACACCTGAGGAATTGAATTTTATAGTATTAACCAAACAGGTTAATGTTGCTACGATTACGGATGGTATGTTGATCGATTATACGATTACACCATTTTCAAAAATTAAATTTTATTGGCAAACGGAAATTGAAAAAGTTATTTATCCATCGGAATTTATTGATACGCAGAAAAAAGGTCCATATAAACGCTGGCATCATCAGCATCTATTTTACCCAAAAGACAATGGCGTTTTAATGATTGACAAAGTGGAGTATGCACTGCCCTTCTCTCCTATTTCCAATCTATTTCATTTCGTTGTTCGTAAAAAATTGGAACGCATATTTGCATTTAGAAAGGCTAAAATTGAAGAAATTTTTAGCTAAATAATACGGACATTTCTTGTTGTAATTCTTTCGCTTTTTCACCTGCTACGTTTGCAAAATTTTCGGAATTGTCTGCGTATATAATACCTCGACTAGAATTGATCAACAATCCAATTTCTTCATTTTTCCCATAATGTGTCACGTCTTGCAGACTGCCACCTTGTGCTCCGACACCAGGAACTAACAAGAAATTTTGTGGAATAATTTTACGAATATTGGCTAATTCATGGGCTTGTGTAGCACCAACAACAAACATCAGATTGTCTTCATTACCCCATTTAGAAACCGTATGCAACACTTTTTCATACAAAAATTGATCCCCCATTTTTTGCAATTCAAAATCATTTGCACCTTTATTTGAAGTCAATCCTAATACGATGGTGACTTTATTTTCATAATCTAAAAAGGGACGGATACTGTCCTCGCCCATATATGGCGCAACTGTGATAGAATCAAAATCTAAAGTCTCGAAAAATGTTTTGGCATATTGTGCCGAGGTATTGCCAATATCACCACGTTTTGCATCTGCGATGGTAAAATGTTTTTTTGGGATAAATGACAAAGTTTCTTGCATCTCTTCCCAACCTTTCAAGCCTCTCGCTTCGTAAAACGCCGTATTGATTTTGTAAGAAACACAATATTCTTTCGTCGCTTCAATGATAGCTTTATTGAAAATAATTATTCCATCTTTTTCTTCTTTTAGATGTGCGGGCAACTTGCTACGATCGGTATCCAAACCCACACACAAATAAGATTTTTTTTGAAAAATTTCTGAAACGAGCGCTTTCTTGTCCATAATATTTGATTCTGATCGTGGCAAATATAAAATTCTCCATGATTTTTGCGAAGATTATATTCAAAAGCATTTGGATGACTTATTTTCGCTTGATATAAATTAACTATATGTCGATTAAAAAAGTCTTCGTTTTTCTTTTTACAAATATATGTTTGTTCGCAATTCCTAGCCAAGCGCAAACTAGAAAATTACGCATTAGTATTCTGACTTGTGCGCCGGGACCAGAGCTATATTCTACCTTCGGACATACTGCAATTCGCATTATTGATAGTACTCAAGGCAGTGATATTGTGTATAATTATGGTGTTATCGGAGAAGTTTTGAACTATGATGATCCTGTTTTTTATATTCGATTTATGCGCGGCAAGTTGAAATATATGTTAGATGCATATAGTTACAGCGATTTTTTGAATGAATATCAAATGGAGCAACGCAGCGTATGGGAACAAGAATTAAACCTTACTGAAATTGAGAAACAAACAATTTTAGATCGTTTAACTCAAAACTTAATCGGTGCAAATAAGTTTTATAAATATGATTTTTGGTTGGATAATTGCTCCACACGTCCACGAGATATTTTATTAAAAACTTTCCCTAATATAAAAATAACCAAACCAATTATTGCGAAGGGTACTACACCAAGAATGCTCATTCATAATTATTTGGATAAAGCTGGACAAAGTTGGAGCAAATTGGGTATTGATTTATTGTTAGGAAGTTTGATGGATAAACCAATAGATGATTATGGCGCCATGTTTTTACCTGATTATTTCAAATTAGGTTTGGATAATGCCAATATTGGCAATCAGAAATTGGTAAAATCAACATCTACGGTGCTTAATCTTCCTTCTCCTATTGAACCAAGCAACAATTACGCGCCACTTATTTTTACGATTATTCTTGCAATGGCATTTGTAGTTGTATATTATTTTTTCAGAAAAAATATTGCAGTCAATAATATTTTAGATAGTTTGTTTTTGTTTTTGACGGGGCTTTTGGGTGTATTATTGTTTGTAATGTGGACTTGTACGGATCATACCGTTTGTAAGGAAAACTATAATTTGCTTTGGGCAATGCCTTTTAATATTATTGTTGCTTTTAGTTTGATCAAAAATAGAAAATGGCATAAAGCTTATTTTGTTGTTTGTTTTCTATTAAATATAGTACTTATTGGCGGTTGGTTTTGGTTGCCACAACAGTTTAATATCGCATTACTTCCCATCATTTTATTGATAACTTATCGAGATGCATACCGAATTATTTCACTACAAAAGAGAAAATAATGGAAGAAAAATATTTGGAAATTGAAGGTGAACATGTTGCTTATTCTATTGTAAAAAATAGTGGGCCATTTCTTGTGTTAGTGCATGGTTATCCAGAAGATCAACACATTTTTCAAAATCAAATTGCCTTTTTACAAGAAAATTATAGTTTAATTATTCCAGATCTTCCTGGTGCTGGTAATTCTCCATTTAATGAAAATATTGCTACCGTAGAAGATTATGCAAAGGTTTTACACACGATCATTTCCCATGAAAATATTGAAAAAGTAACTATGCTAGGACATAGTATGGGCGGATATATTACTTTGGCTTTTGCAGAATTATTTCCTGATTTTTTATCCAAATTTGGAATGATTCATTCAACCGCAGTTGCCGATTCGGATGAAAAGATTGAAGGTCGTTTTGTAGCGATAGAGAATATTGAAAAATTGGGTGTTACTAATTATTGTAAAAATGCTATCAAAAGTAATTTTGCACCTGATTTTGCTAATAAAAACGAAACAATTATTGCCCAATTGATAAGCTACGCGGAAAAATCAACTGTAGAAAGTTTGCAAAATTTTCAAAGTATCATGATTCAAAGAAAAGATCGAACGAAAATTTTGAATACGGGCAAACCTGTATTTTTTGCCATTGGTACAGAAGATAAAGCGGCTCCATTGGCGCAAGTAATACCACAAGTTTCCCTTCCGAATATTTCTTCAGTTCATATTTATCCAAATGTTGGACATTTATCCATGTTTGAAGCTCCAGATCAATTAAATCAATCGATTCAAACATTTCTGGAACTATAGTGGCAATAATTTCATAAAAAGATAATATTACAAAGTCCTGATTGACAAGCAAAAGCGATTAATTTTCCAAATATTAATCGATACGCAACAATGAAGGACGACGGGTTATTTGCGCATAAGTTTGGAAAAGATTTTGTGTGGGGCGTAGCCATTGCAGCCCAACAAAATGAAGGTGGAAGACATGCATTAGGTCGTTCGGATTCTATTTGGGACACATTTGCCGATAAAAAAGGTAAAATTAAAAATAGCCAAACCATCGGTGAAACGTGCGATTACCTCCATCGTTACAAAGAAGATCATAGTATCGTCCAAAATATTGGATTTAACGCTTTTCGCTTTTCTATATCTTGGTCGCGACTCATACCTGAAGGTATTGGGGTGGTCAATAAAAAAGCTATTGAATACTATGATAAGATCATAGACGATTGTCTTAAAAAAGGTTTAACGCCATATCTCACTTTATATCATTGGGATTTACCTGAAATATTGGAAAAAGAAGGTGGTTGGACAAGCCATAGAATGTTGATTTGGTTTTCATATTATGTAAAAACTTGTGCTGAAGCATTTGGTGATCGTGTAAAACATTGGATTATTCTAAATGAACCTATGGGCTATACTTCTTTGGGCTATTTTTTAGGTAAACATGCGCCAGGTAAACGAGGATTTTCCAATTTTTTCCCTGCTGTTCATCACACTTTATTGTGTCAGGCAGAAGGTGGTCGCATTATTCGTGATTTAGTTCCCAATGCAGTTATAGGAACAACTTTTTCTTGTTCGAAAATAGTACCATATACAGATTCGATTGAAGATATTAATGCTGCTAAAAGAGTAGATGCATTGATGAATCGTTTATTTTTAGAACCCGTATTAGGATTAGGTTATCCCAAAGTGCCGGGTTTTAAACTATTAGAAAAACTAGAATTGCATAATTTAGGTTGGCGTCATAAGGAGAAAATGCAATTTGATTTTGACTTTATTGGCGTGCAAAATTATTTTCCACTTACAGTAAAATATAATGCATTTATCCCCTATTTATTTGCAAGTGAAGTAAAACCTTTGGTTCGAAAAGTTCCTATAACCAGCTTGGGATGGGAAGTCAATAGTCAAATGTTCGGAGCTATCATCGAGCAATTTGCTCAATACAAGAATATCAAAAATATTATAGTTACAGAAAATGGTGCATCATTTAAAGATACGATGAAAAACGGTGTCATAGATGACAAAAAACGCATTGCTTACTATCATACACATTTGAAAGAGTTATTAAAATTAAAAAATAAAGGTCTTCCCATAAATGGTTATTTTTCTTGGACATTGACAGATAATTTTGAATGGAGTTTTGGTTATACTCCTACATTTGGACTAGTTCATGTCAATAGGGTCACACAAGAACGTACATTAAAGCAATCTGCACATTGGTTCCGACAATTCCTAAAGAGTTAATAATTAATATTTTATTTACGATTCCTTAATAGTCAAGTAATATTAGTTGTAGAATTTTGGTATAAGTGATTAAACACTTCAAATCACCATATATGAAAATATTTTACGCCGTACAAGCCACTGGAAATGGTCATATTGCTCGAGCAAAGGAACTTTTACCGTATCTATCGCAATACGCCGATGTTGATGTGTTTCTTAGTGGTGCCAATAGTAGTTTGCAACCTGGATTTCCTGTAAAATACAGAAGTAAAGGTTTGAGTTTTTTTTACAATCCATCTGGAGGATTAGACTATAAAAAAACAATCAAATCCCTACGTTTATATGGCGTGTGGAAAGATGCCAAAGAATTGCCTTTGGAGAAATACGATTTAATTATCAACGATTTTGAATCCATCACTGCGCTCGCTTGTCAGTTGAAAAAATGCTCCTCTGTGGCATTAGGACATCAGGCTAGTTTTCTCTCTAATAAGACACCTCGTCCCGATAGTAAAGACCTTTTAGGTGAATGGGTTTTGAGGCACTATGCGAAAGCAGATAAATATCTTGGTTTTCATTTCAAAAATTATGATGACTTTATCTTTCCTCCGATCGTAAAAGAATCAATCAAAAAAGCGAATGTGAAAAATGAAGGTCATATTACCGTTTACCTTCCACACTATGGAAATCTCGCGTTGAGAGATACTTTTTCCAAATTCAAAGATGTTTCATTTGAGATATTTTCTCCTTTTATATTTAAACCATACGAAGAAGAAAATTTGAAATTTTTCCCTATTGATAATGTTGGATTTTCTAAAAGTATGATTAAATCTGAAGGTGTGATTACCGGTGCAGGATTTGAAACGCCTGCAGAAACGCTTTATTTAGGTAAAAAATTGATGTGTATTCCCATTAAAAAGCAATACGAACAATTATGCAATGCGGAAAGTCTCAAATCTTTTGGCGTACCAATTTTGGGTAAAATTGAGGAAATTGATTCAAATAGATTTTATAGTTGGTTGGAACAAAAAAATGAGAACGCTAATCTGATTCAATGTGCAGATAATAAAGTGGTCGTAGATAAGATGATCCAACAATATTTTCAAAATGCTTACCAGCAAGGCGCTATTTATGAAAATATGCAACCATTACAAAGTATTCATTAGAGTTACTAATTTTTTTTAAAAACTTTTTATTACTTTTTTAAAAGTATATAAAATAGGTTCGTAACTTGTGGCAGTAAACATTTAAGCTACAATTATGCGAAAGGTTTTTCTACTTCTATCTTTATCCTGTACCCAGTTTGGCGTATTTGGTCAAAAAACGATTTCTACATCGACGCCAATTACGGTTCAAACACTCTTATCGAAAATGTCATTGGATGAAAAAATCAATGAACTTTCTGCCGTTTTTGGTTGGGAAATGTATTCCAAAACAGGAAATACTGTTGCCACTTCAGAGAAATTAAAATCTAAACAATATTTACCCGGGATGTTTTGGGGTACATTGAGAGCTGATCCTTGGACGCGTGTTACTTTAAAAACAGGTTTGACGGTAAAACAGGCGGTGGAAGTTACAAATGCCATTCAAAAATATGCCACACAACATGATGATAATCATATTCCTATAATGCTTGCAGAGGAAGGAATGCATGGCGTAATGGCAATAGGAACGACCGTTTTTCCGACAGCAATTGGTCAAGCATCTACTTGGGATACGGCATTAATTCGGAAAATGGGACAAGCTATTGCAGCAGAGACTAGAAGTCAAGGTTCACATATAGTTTATGGTCCTATACTTGATCTAGCACGAGAGCCGCGTTGGTCAAGAGTGGAAGAGACATTTGGAGAAGATCCAGAACTAGTAATGCAAATGGGCGTTGCCATGGTACAAGGTTTACAAAATGGCCCATTTAAAACCATCTCAACATTGAAGCATTTCGCCGCATATGGCATGTCTGATGCTGGACAAAATGGAGGAAGTGTAACGTTAGGAAAAAGAGATTTGAATGAAAATATATTGTATCCATTTAAGGCCGCAGTTAAAGCTGGAGTTGGTTCCGTAATGACCTCTTATAATTCCATTGATGGAATTCCTTGTACTTCAGATTCGGTATTATTTACAGATATTTTGCGTAAGCAATGGCATTTTAATGGATTTACCGTTTCTGATTTGGGTAGTATTGAAGGTATTTTCACAACACATAATACTGCAAAAAGTCTTGCAGATGGAGCTTCTCAAGCATTAAAGGCTGGTGTAGATACGGATCTAGGAGGTAATGGATTTGGAAAAAATCTTAAAGAAGCGTACGATTCTGGTTGGGTAAGTTTGGCTCAAATCGATACAGCAGTTGGAAGATTATTAAAAGCAAAAATAGATTTAGGATTATTTGAAAATCCTTATGTAGATGTAAAAATTGCAGAGAAAATAGTTCGTAGTAAAGAGCATATTCAGATAGCTAGAGATTTAGCGAAAGAGTCTGTGGTTTTATTGAAAAACGAACCATTTAATAGAAAAGTACTTTTACCTCTTTCTAAATCTTTGAAAAATATTGCGATCATTGGACCAAATGCGGACAATATGTATAACCAATTAGGAGACTATACTGCACCACAAGATCCAAACGCAATTATTACAGTCTTAAAAGGTATTAAAAATAAATTACCCAATGCCAACATCAACTATGTAAAAGGTTGTAATATTAGAGATACTACTGAACAAAATATTGAGGCCGCAGTAAATGCAACTAAAAATGCTGAAGTCGCAATCGTTGTAGTTGGAGGGTCTAGTGCGCGTGATTTTAAAACAGAATACAAAGCCACTGGAGCTGCTACTGTTAAAGAGAATGGTAAAAATGAAATCCTAAGTGATATGGAAAGTGGCGAAGGTTATGATCGTACATCTCTTGATTTGATGGGTTTACAAAACAAATTGATTAAAGCTATAGTTGCAACAGGTAAGCCTGTCGTTCTTGTAACTATAGAAGGTCGACCTCTGAATATTAATTGGCCATCTGAACATGTTCCTGCTATATTGGCAGCTTGGTATCCTGGTCAAGAAGGTGGCAATGGTATTGCGGATGTATTATTTGGAGACTATAATCCATCTGGTCGATTACCCATAACGATTCCAAGATCTGTTGGTCAATTGCCTGTATATTATAATCATGATCGCCCTGTAAAGCATAACTATGTAGAAGAGTCCGCAAAGCCACTATTTGCATTTGGTTATGGCTTGAGTTATAGCAAATTTGACTATAGCAATTTGCATGTTGAACATATAAACGATGGAGAAAATTTGCTAAAGGTTAGCTTTAAAATTAAAAATGTAAGCAATATTGCAGGAACTGAAATTCCGCAATTATATGTTCATACTATTGTCAGTTCAACTGTAAAACCTGAAATACAATTGCGTAATTTTAGTCATATCTTATTACAGCCCCAAGAGGAAAAAGAAGTTGTATTTTATTTGAATAAAGAAAAAATGCAAACTTTCGGTAAAAATGAACAATGGAGTGTAGAACACGGCCCTTATGAGATCTGTATAGGAAGTAGTTCGGATAATTTATTACTAAAAGAAACGGTTTCTTTATAAAAATTAAAAAAGGTTCTATTGAAAAATAGAACCTTTTTTAATACTATAACTATTCCCCATTAAATCATGTGCTTAGATGGGATTAATTCATTGTGTGTATCAGAATCACACACTGCGAAACTAAAACCGGTTTGGATACAATAAGCACCATATTCTCCTTTTTTGTTTAAAGCGAGAAATCCAACTTGAATTTCTTTAGATTTCGCGATACCATTGTGTTTTACAATACGATTTACTGCTTCTTTACAAGCATTTTCGGGACTATAACCTTGTCGCATCAATTCTACTACTAAATGCGTACCACAAACTTTAATCACTTCTTCACCCAATCCTGTTGAAACGGCAGCACCGACTTCATTATCTACGAACAAACCAGCTCCAACTAAAGGAGAGTCTCCTACTCTACCACGCATTTTAAATGCCATACCACTAGTCGTACAACTACCACTAAGATTTCCATTTGCATCAATAGCAATCATCCCAATAGTATCGTGATTCCATGCACCATTGGATAATTTATTAGGTGCAAAAGCAGTTTGTCCACCTTCTTTTTGTTCTATATTAATTTGAGGTTTATAGTCTGATTTTTCTAACCATTTTTTGTATTCTTTCTCTGCATCTGGAGATAATTTTTGCGGTTCTAATGGAAATCCTTGTTCGACTGCAAACATCTGTGCTCCATCTCCTACAAGGTAAACGTGTGGCGTTTTTTCCATTACTCTTCTTGCTACAGAGATGGGATGTAAAATTCGTTCTAATGCTAAAACGCCACCAGCATTTCCGAATTCATCCATGATACACGCATCTAAAGTCACTATGCCTTCACGATCAGGATTACCACCTAATCCAACACAACAATTAATAGAAGATTCTGTAACCATCACACCCTTTTCCACAGCGTCAAAGGCTCTGCCACCGCTGCGCAAAATTTTCCATGCTTCTTTATTCGCGTCAATGCCAGCATCCCATGTAGATAATACCAATGGTTTTTTACCATTTGCTTTGCCAGAAAATCCCCACGCGTTTTTTGTAAATATAGTTCCAATACCCAATGTTCCCATTTCTAGGAACTTTCTTCTTTGTAGCATAAAGTTTTAATTTTAAACACGTTAAAATTAGATAAAATATTTAAAAACACTAACTTTATAACTTTTTATAAACAAATAAGTACGGCACATTATGAGTACGCAATCTATACTTTCTAATAATCAGATTAAGTTGAGTCTGAAAAGACTAGCACATCAGATCTTAGAAAATCATATCAATTTGGAGAATACAGTTCTAATAGGATTGCAACCACGCGGGATTTTTGTCAGTGATAAAATTGTGGAGGAAATTGGTTCTCTTATATCTAGGGATCAAATAAAATATGGTAAATTAGACATTACATTTTATCGTGATGATGTCCGCAATGAACTACATATTGCCAATAAAACCGAGATTAATTTTAGTTTGGAAAATAAAAATGTCATACTAATTGATGATGTTTTGTGGACTGGACGCACGATTAGAGCGGCATTGGATGCAATCATTGATTTTGGTCGTCCTAAAAAAGTCGAACTATGTGTATTGATTGATCGCCGATTTAACAGAGAATTGCCGATCCAAGCAGATTATGTCGGTCGAACTATAGATTCTTATTTTTCCCAAAAAGTTAAAGTTTTATGGGAAGGTCAAAATAACGCTGTTTCTGATGGTGTAATTTTGGAAGGTTAAAATTGATGTTTTAACTTTGAATTATGATGCAAATGAATCATTTAAATATTCAAACGGCTCCTCTCCATGAAGAAGAATTAGATATCGATGTTTTGGTATCAAATGTTTCGACGTTTCAATTGATATTGTGGAATGACGAAATAAATACTTTTGAATGGGTAATTGAAACATTAATTGATGTATGTGGTCACTCAGAAGTACAAGCTGAGCAATGTGCACTTCTAATACACACTAAAGGAAAATATGCGGTCAAAAATGGTGATTACGATACCTTAAAACCTATGAAAGATGAAATATCAGAGCGTGGTATCGGTGTGACTATCGAGCAATTAGCTGATTAATCTGTTTCATTTCTGCTACAATATTCTATGCCTCTGCATATATTAAATGAAAATTTATGGTTTCCGCCTATCGAAGATGCTTTAGAAGATGGGCTTTTAGCTATGGGTGGTGATCTCTCAACTCAAAGACTATTATTAGCATATAAATCTGGTATTTTCCCTTGGTATGAGGAGAATGTGCCACTTTGGTGGAGTCCTAGTCCACGCTTCGTTTTATTTCCTGAAAAGTTGAAAATATCACACTCGATGAAGCAATTGCTTCACAAAGATTATTTTCAATTTAAACAAAATCAAAATTTCAAAGGTGTAATTGACAATTGTAAATCTATTGAACGTAGAGGTCAAGATGGTACTTGGATTACGCCAGAGATGAAAGCCGCTTACGTTAATTTACATGAAAAAGGTTATGCTATTTCTGGTGAAACTTATTTGAATAATGAGTTAGTTGGTGGATTATATGGTATTAAATTGGGAAATATTTTTTTCGGAGAAAGTATGTTTGCCAAAGAAAGTAATGCAAGCAAATATGCATTTATCAATATGGTCCAATGGTTACAATCTGAAGGTGTACAATTGATCGACTGCCAAGTGTACACGCCACATTTAGAGAGTTTGGGTGCCGAGATGATCAGCCGCCAACTATTCAAATACTATTTAAGAACGGAAATTTAAAAACTATTCCTCTCCAAATTTTGTACGATAAGTAGGTAACATGGACATCAATAAAATACCTGCAGAAACTAATATTAACAGATACATTCCATATTGAAGTTTGGGACAATCTCCTCCAGAGCATGTATTCAACAAAACATAATTTCTAATCGCCCAAGCAATATTTAATGCAGCTATGAAAAGATTAATTCTTTTAATTGTAACATTAGGAATAATAAAAAAGAGTGCAGCTACTAAGCTAAAAAATATATTCAACAAACCGGGCTTACCATATCCTAATTGTTGTGCATTTAAGCCTGTCGCACTAAAATGCAAAGTGGTATAGAAACTCCATGGTAAAAAGCAAATACCGATGATCAAAAGGCTCAAAACGAAACCGATGGTTTGCGAATGTTTCATTGTAATAATTTAATTAATAAAAAGTCACAACCAATGTTTTAACTTTTTTAAGAAGCGCAAATGTAGTAAATTCTTAAATTTTGCCCTATTTTCGAGCACTCAAAAAATTGATATGAAAAAATATAGATTAATATTCGTTGGAATTGGAGCATTATCAACGCTTTGTACGTTGGCCCAAACAAAAAAGAAAATTTCACAGATACACACCACAGCCAAAAAACATGTGCCTACAACTAAAAGTGTCGTTTTAAAAAATCAGTTTGATTCATTAAGTTATGCTATTGGTATTAGTATGGCTAAATTTTATAAAGCACAGGGGGTCGAAAACTTGAATATTCCAGTTTTGAATAAAGCCATAGAGGATGGTATGCACGGAGATTCTACTTTATTATCGGAAGATCAAGCGAATACGGTAATGATGCAAACGGCCCAACGTATGTCTGAAAAGAAAGCCGAGGGAAATATCAAAGCTGGGGAAGAATTTTTGGAAAAAAATAAAAGGGACGCAAGTGTTGTTGTTTTGCCAGACGGATTACAATACAAAATACTGACACCAGGAACGGGCTTAAAACCCACATTACAAGATACGGTGAAGGTACATTATACAGGTAAATTAATTGATGGAACTGTATTTGACAGTTCAGTAGATCGCGGCGAACCATTGGATATACCTGTAAGTGGCGTGATTAAAGGTTGGACCGAAGCGTTACAATTGATGCCCGTCGGTAGCAAGTGGAGATTATATATACCATCAGCACTGGCATATGGCAATAGACAAGCAGGGCCTGTTATAAAACCTGGATCGGCATTGGTGTTTGATGTTGAGCTGATTAGTATCGCAAATAAATAAAATATTAGAAAGTGCTTACAATCGTGAGCACTTTCTATTTAAAGGAGCCAAAACTGAATTAATTTTGAAGATTATATTCGTTTGCTTAAACGTTTTTTAATATCTTCGGTCTAACAACTGTACTTTATCAGAATTGTCCTTAAAATGCGAAAATCTAATACCAAAATCAAAGTTTTATCCATCTTCTTAATTGTATTATTTATACAAAGGATAGGATTTTGTATGATGGTGAATAATTACATTACTACACATATTTATAAAGAACAATCTTGTTCAAAGTATAAATCTTATAAACATTTAGGAAAATTACATAATCCCGATATAACAGGTAAGTGTAATAAAATTTTTGAAAATGACAGCACATTTGATGTCATTTTCCCAAGTTTTATTATCCAGCCGCTAGTAACCTATATTGAAGAGAAAAAATTTTTAAACACCATTAGTAATTTTCACAGTGAGATTTATAGTCATAAATACAACTTACGGGGACCTCCTGAAAACTGTTGATTTTATACTCTTTACAACTTTTTAGTAAATAAGAATTAATAGTTATTATATTTAATATTTTGATTAATTTTAATAGCTATATTCTTCAATGACTTTTTGTTAGTTAAAGTAACCAAACTCAATTTAAATAAATAAAATTTTTATGGTTTACAGGAATATTAAAATCCAATGCCTGCTGCTATTTATTTTTTCTTTTTTGCGGATAACGGCATTTTCCCAAAGCTACACATTAAGTATGCGAGGGGCTATAGATACAGCAATGAATAATTATGCAATTATTCAAGCTAAGAAGAACTATGTGAATGCTGGGGAAGCGCAAGTTCAATATAGCAAACTTCAAGCAATACCCGATTTAACAATTTCGGCACAAAATAACTATGGAACAATTAACAATATTTATGGTCCAGGGTTTTCTTTGGGGATAAATGGAACAGGGGGATTAAACTCTACCGGACCTATGTTAGCTTCTCAAAATTGGAATGCGGCATATGGCGGTTTATATTTAGCAAGTATTAACTGGGATTTCTATTCTTTTGGTAAAATAAGAGCAGGAATAAAAGCAGCTCAAAGTGATCTTAAAAATAAAGCAAGTGATCTGAACCAAGAGATATTTGAAGATAAAATCAAAGTATGTGCAGCATATCTTAATCTTTTAGGTGCTCAACAGTTGACTAAAGTTGCAACGGACAATCTTAATAGAGCAACTGCAGTAAAAAATGCGGTAGTTCCAAGAGTCCTCAGTGGATTAAATCCAGGAGTGGATTCATCTCTTGCTGTAGCTGAAGTTTCTAACGCGAAAATGGCTATGATACGAGCAAAAGATAATGAAATCCAATTGGCGAATTATTTAATACAATATTTAGGAATTAGAGATACATCAGAGCCTTTTTTAGATACGATGTTTATAACACGTATACCTTCTAATTTTTTGGATAGTTCTATTCAATATGGTCCTTCTCACCCATTGTTACAATTTTACAATAGCAAAATTGATCAAAGTAGAGCACAGGAAAAATATATTAAAACACAGTATTATCCTACTTTCAAATTTTTCTCTACTTATCAAAGTCGCGCTTCGGGATTTGGATCGGGCTATAGTTCTACCGATTTAGATGATTATACAACTAATTATTGGAAAGGTGTCGGACGGACACGTCAGAATTATTTGGTTGGTATTGGGATGGTTTGGGATCTTTCTACCCCATTCAGATTGAGAAAGCAATTGCTAAGTCAACAAATGACCACGTCAGGTTTGAGAAATGAATATGCAAGAGTAGACCAACAATTGAATTCTCAAGTAGCATTAGCCAACGCGAAAGTGAAAAATGCACTAGTTAATTATAAAGAAGTTCCTACTGAATTGAATGCGGCAAATCAAGCATTTATACAAAAAACCACCTTATACAAAAATGGTTTAAATACAATCATCGATGTAACACAAGCTTTGTATGCAATTAACAAAGCGGAAACGGACAAATACATTGCATTTAACAATGTATGGCAAGCGCTATTATTAAAAGCCGCTTCCACAGGTGATTTTGACATCTTCTTAAATGAATTTTAAGTAGGAGAATATTTTAAACCAAATAAAGAATTTACAATGGGATTAATAAGAACCGCATTAAGGAAACCAATTACGATTTTGGTACTTGTTGCAGCATTGGTATTTTTTGGAATAAATGCTGTGCAAAAAATCAAAATTGATATTTTTCCGGCAATCGATTTACCAGTTATATATATATCACATCCATACGGAGGTTTCTCTCCAGAACAAATGGAAGCATATTTTGCAAAGAACTATGTAAACATGATGTTGTATGTATCTGGGGTTAAGAGTATTGAATCAAAAAATATTCAAGGTCTTACATTGATAAAATTAACTTTTTATCCAGGTACTAATATGGCGCAGGCGGCCGC
This sequence comes from Rhizosphaericola mali, assembly GCF_004337365.2. Lineage (GTDB taxonomy): Bacteria > Bacteroidota > Bacteroidia > Chitinophagales > Chitinophagaceae > Rhizosphaericola > Rhizosphaericola mali. Next base: position 1,363,660 of record NZ_CP044016.1, read on the forward strand.
CGAGGTGAGTGCTTTTTCTAATAGGGCCCAAGCGTCCTTCCCTCCTGGATCTCAACCTCCATTTATATTAAGGTTTGATGCGTCCACTTTGCCTGTGGGACAATTGGTATTAAGTAGCCAAACAAAAACAGTTAACCAATTACAGGATTTGGCGAACGTATATATTCGTCCAAATTTTAATACTATTCCAGGTCTAGTATCTCCTGCACCATTCGGTGGTAATGCAAGAACTATTTTGATTAAAGCGAATCCTGATCTAATGAGACAACACAATATATCTCCAGATCAATTGGTCTCTGCATTAACTTCAAATAACTTGGCATTGCCATCAGGTAATGTGCAAATAGGAAATTACAATTATCAGACACCTTTAAATACAAATATTAACTCGGTACAAGAGTTTGGAAACATTCCTTTATTTAAGGATAATGGTGTTCAAAATTTGTATGTAAAAGATGTTGCAACTGTTTCTGATGGAGCGGATATTACACAAGGTTATGTATTGGTTAATGGTAAACGATCGGTATATCTTCCAGTTACTAAATCTTCTACCGCCTCTACATGGAGTGTAGTTCAAGGATTAAGAAAAGCAATTCCAATTTTTGCTGCGCAATTGCCGTCAGATGTAAAAGTTAGCTATGAATTTGACCAATCCAAACAAGTAATGAACTCTGTAAAGAGTTTGATGAGTGAGGGTGCAATTGGTGCAGTATTGACAGGTTTGATGGTACTTTTATTTCTTGGTGATCCAAGAGGTGCCCTTATTGTTATCTTAACAATTCCTACCTGTATTATCTCCTCCGTATTGTTCTTGTATTTATTTGGACAAACGATAAATATTATGACTTTGTCTGGATTAGCGTTGGCGATTGGGATTCTGGTGGATGAAAGTACGGTGACGATTGAGAATATACACCAGCACATGGATATGGGCAAGTCTAAAGCCCTCGCCATATGGGATGGTTGTAAGGAGATTGCATTTGCGAAGTTGCTCGTACTATTTTGTATTTTGGCGGTATTCGCTCCAGCATTCACTATGGGCGGTATTCCAGGATCATTATTCTTACCATTGTCATTAGCAATTGCATTTGCAATGATTACTTCCTATTTCATGGCGCAAACATTGGTTCCTGTATTGGCTAACTGGTTAATGAAAGAACATAAACATCCACATGGTGAGGACGCATCGGCAAAAGCTACTAGTGATACATGGGATCAAAAAAGCGATATGGCTTTAAGAGAGGATACCAATTCAGATAAAAAATTATCTGGATTTGAAAAATTTCATGCGCGTTTTGTTAAGTTCATGGATCGCTTATTAAAGGTGAGAAAGCCTGTTGTAATTATTTATTTAATTGTTGCTTTTGGTGGGATTATTCTTTTAGTTGCAAATATTGGTCAAGATATTTTACCGTATTCAAATGCTGGTATATTTCAAGTTCGTTTACGTGAACCAGATGGAACAAAAGCAGAAGTAACTGAAAGTGCCGTTTTAAAAACGTTGAATGCATTATATGACCAGGTAGGAAAAAAGAATATCGAAATATCGTCTGCAATGGTTGGTATGCACGGTGGAACATTCTCTACTAACCCGGTTTATTTGTTTATGGCAGGAACGCAAGAAGCTGTATTGCAAGTAGAATTTAAAGAGGGATATAAGGTTAATATGGACGATTTCAAAGACGCTTTCAGAGCTCGAATGAAAAAATTAGCACCTGAAATGAAAATGTCATTTGAACCAATCGAGTTAACAAGTAAGATATTAGCACAAGGGTCACCAACGCCAATTGAAGTTCAAATTAAAGGTAAAAACAAAGCTCAAAATGCAGAATATGCGAATAAAGTTGTAAATAAACTAAAACAAATTCCATATTTGCGTGACGTTCAGATCGATGAAGCAATCCATTATCCTTCTATTAAAATAAATATTGATAGAGTGAGAGCTGCACAATTAGGTACTGATATTCAAACAGTATCAAAATCAATTATTGCAGCAACATCATCATCACGTTATACCGCTAAAAATATTTGGCTAGATCCTAAAATCAACAACTCTTATTATGCACAGGTTGAGATTCCTATTAATCAAATGACAAGTCTTGATAATATCAAAGAGATACCAGTGGTTCCTAATCAATCACGGCCAATTTTGGAAGACCTAGCAACTGTTGTCATGGATACAACCGTAGGTGAAGTTGATGATATAGGAGCATTACCAATTTTGAATGTAACTGCCAATTTGAATCATATGGATTTAGGTACAGCGACAAGAGATGTGACTAAAGCCGTAGATAATATTGGACAATTACCACGTGGTCTTACTATGTCGGTTTTAGGTGAAAGCCCTGTTTTGACAGATACCTTGTCTAGTTTACAAGCGGGATTGTTAGTTGCAATTATTGTAATATTCTTGATGTTGACTGCAAATTTCCAATCAATGAAAGTATCATTGGTTGTACTATGTACAGTTCCTGCGGTATTGGCTGGATCTCTATTATTCCTAAAAGTAACAGGTTGTACATTGAACCTACAATCTTATATGGGAATGATTATGTCCGTGGGGGTTTCTATTAGTAATGCTGTACTTCTAGTTACGAATGCTGAACATCTATGGAAATCTGGAAAATCTGCAAAGGAAGCTGCAAAGGAAGCTGCATCATTGAGATTAAGGCCTATTATAATGACGAGTGTCGCAATGATTGTAGGTATGGTACCGATGGCATCTGGACTATCTGAGTCTGGGGATCAAACCGCTCCTCTTGGTAGAGCAGTTATTGGAGGTTTATTTTCTTCAACATTTGCTGCATTATTAATACTACCATTAGTATTTGCATGGGCATTGAATAAGACAAGCAGGCAATCTGTATCACTTGATCCAGAGGATGAAGAGAGTGTACACTTTGAAGCTGAATTATATGGTAAGAATGCACAACATCCAGATAATCTAGCAACCCATTAATAATTCAAATAACTGAATAGTAAACTAAATATTAGATTTAAATTTTAATAAAATGATTTATCTTAATTATAAAAAACTAACCCAAATCGCTCTTGCAGGCGGCATTGTATGTGCTTCGTTCTTTTTGGAAAGCTGCGGCAATAATGAAGCTACAAAAGAAGAGAAAAAACAAATTAAAGCGGACACTGCAACGCAATCTGCACCAGAAGAAGTATTCCTAATTCAAAAAGGAACCGTTTCTACTGATTTACAAATTCCTGGAGAATTAATAGCTTATCAACATACAGAGATTTATGCTAAAGTCAACAGTTACGTACAAAACGTATTGGTAGATGTTGGTAGTGTTGTTAGTCGTGGTCAATTATTGGCCAAAATGATCGCCCCTGAAATTAGTTCTCAATTAGCAGGTTCTTATTCAAGATGGCAATCTCAAGAAGCGACATATCTCGCTAGTAAAACTTTTTACAATAGATTATTAGAAACGAGTAAAACTCCTGGAACTGTAGCAAGTAATGATTTGGAACAAGCATTAGCACGTAGAAATTCTGATTATGCACAATTGTTGTCTGCAAAAGCAAATTATTCAGAAATTCAAGTAAATCAATCTTATTTGACTATTAGAGCTCCATTTGACGGTATCATTACAGCCAGAAATATCAATCCTGGCGCCTACGTTGGTCCTTCTGGAAGTGGTGATCAGATCCCAATGTTAGTGTTACAACAACAAGGGCATATGAGGTTAGTGATTTCAGTACCTCAACAATATACTAACTTACTCAAAATGGGAGATGCTTTAAATTTTACAACAACATCTCTACCTGGTCAAATATTTTCTGGAAAAATTGCTCGTATTTCTGGAGCATTAGATCCTAAATTAAGATCAGAAAGAGTCGAAATGGATGTCTATAATAAGGGTAGTGAGAGGTCTTTAATTCCAGGCATGACAGTTGAAGTAAATATGCCATTATCCTCTGGTAATAGCAATGCATATGTAGTACCTCGCAGTGCGGTGGTTAATTCAGATACTGGTATTAGAGTTGTAAAAGTAAGCAATGGAAAGTATGTCGCTATTCCAGTTAGTATTGGTACCTCTGATGACAAAAAAATGCAAGTTTTTGGTAATTTAAATCCAAAAGATACGTTGGTATTAAATGCATCTGAGCAACAACGTGATGGGCAGCCATCTGGACCCGTTATTCTCAGTTCGGATCTTTAATGCTTTTGATATTGTTTTAAAATAGCCACGTTTTCGTGGCTATTTTTGTTTTACGTCAATAAAAATAAAAAAATTAATCAATCGTTTAATTAAAATAAAAAAGGTTTAACTTTGCATCCAATTTTAAATGATAGTAATCCTAATCACGTTATAAGAAATTTAGATACAAACGTAAATAATTAACGAAAACAAGAAATATCATCAATAACAAGATAAATTTTTTATATTTTTCAAAGTATAAATCCAACTGATGGACTCAATGAATACAAAAAAAACATTTACATTTTTAGGCGCCGCCCTTTTCATGTTTAATGTAAACTCCAAAGCTCAAGATTCTATGAGCTTGAAAAAAAATCTTTCATTACAAGATGCTCTTGAAATGGGTATGCAGAATAGTAAAAGTATTCGTATTTCCAATTCTAAGATTAATGAGGCAATAGCCAATTACGATGATGCAAAAATGGGACGATTACCTGACGCATCTGCAAGCGGAGGATATTATAGAATCAATAAACCAAAAATTGATTTGAAATTTCCAACTAGCAGCAGTGATGGTAGCAGTTCTGGAACTACCATACCTAATGTCAATTCTTTAATGTATGGAATGGTCACTGCAAATTATACTATTTTCGCTGGTGGAAAAATTAAAAATAATATTAAAGCTGCTAATTTCTTAAAAAATGCATCCCAATTTGATTTGCAGAGAGATAAGGAAGAAATAGCTGAAAATATTGTTGAAGCATATTACAGTTTGTACAAATCTCAAGCCGCTGTAAAGCTCGTTCGTGAAAATCTTGCAACCGCTCAAAAACGTGTTAAGGATTTTGTGAGATTGGAACAAAATGGTATTGTTGCTAAAAATGATCTTTTGAAAGTTCAATTACAAGAGAGTAATATGGAACTTTCTCTTTTAGATGCAGAAAATCAAGAAAAAGTGTTGAATTACAATTTCAATTTATTGATTGGGTTAAATGATGCAACTAAAGTAGCTACAGATAGTATTGATATGACTAAATTTCCTAATGCCGATAATGCGAATGCTTTAGAACAGGCAGCCTTGACTAATAGAGGAGATATCAAAGCACTATTAGAAAGAGAACAAGCCGCTCAGACCCAGATAGATCTCGCTAAAAGCGATAAATTGCCTTCTATAGGATTGACAGGTGGATATATTGCTATGGACGTACCACATGCAATGTCGATCACTAATGCTTTAAATCTTGGAGTTGGAGTAAAGTATGATATTGGATCTCTATATAAAAATAAAACAAAAGTTAAACAAGCTCAAGCTCAAGTAGAAACTTTAAAGTGGAACCAAGCTGCATTAGAAGATAATATCAAATCACAAATTTTCACGAATATTCAAAATTATATTGAAGCCTTGAAAAAATTAGAAGTATATCAAACTGCTATACAACAGGCTGATGAAAATTATAGAGTTACGAAAAATAAATATGACAATAGTTTAGCAACTACTACGGACCTTTTGGATGCAGATGTTGCAAAATTGAAAGCAAATATTGATTTTGAATACGGAAAGGCTGATGCTATTATATCTTATAACAAAATAAATGAATCTGCTGGTACGATCATTTCAAAATACAATTTAGACAACAAATAATTTCATTAAATAAATATATTAATTCTCTTAATAAAATGGAAAATAACAATACAACTACAGAACAAGAACCAAAAAAGAAAAGTAGCAAAAAGTTTGCAATCATTTTTGGGATAATCGTGGTTTTTGGATGTATATATGGTTTTTATTTATATAAACAATCCCAAATCCATCAATCTACGGATGATGCTCAAGTATCCTCAGATATGAGCCCTGTAATCCCAAGAGTTGCTGGTTATATCAAAGATATCAGAGTAAAAGAAAACCAATACGTACACAAGGGCGATACATTGGTTATTTTGGATGATAGAGATTATGCAGTAAAAGTTGAAGCAATGGAAGCTGCACTAGAAACAGCTAAAACTAATGTATCTGTTGCATCCGCTGGTTCTCAAGTAACTATGTCAAATGTTTCCTCTTCAAGACAAAGTATCGAAACTATCGATGCTCAAATCAAAGAAGCAGAAGTTAATGCGTGGAGAACTGAAAAAGATTATGAAAGATATGCAAATCTTATTCAAGACCATACAATAACTCAACAGCAATACGAACAAGCTTTGGCAGCAAAACAAACCGCAGATAGACAATTAGGTGTTTTAAAAGCCCAAAGATCCGCCGCTGCAAAACAAGTGTCTGCAGTAGCTTCTCAAGAGCATGTAAATAAAAGTCAAACAAATGTTGCAAATGCTCAAATTAAGCAAGCTCAAGCAAACTTAGATGCTGCAAAATTAGATTTGAGTTATGTAGTTATCCTTGCTCAAGCTGATGGACAAGTGGGAAAAGTTAACTTGCAACCAGGTCAATATTTGAGTGCTGGTACAACTTTATTTTCTATCGTTCCATCTGATGCTAAATGGGTAATTGCTAATTTCAAAGAAACGCAATTAACTAAGATGGCTGTTGGTCAAAAAGCAACTATAAAAGTAGATGCTTATCCTGATGAAGAGTTGGAAGGTGAAGTAACTTCATTATCTCCTGCAACTGGTGCCGCAGTTTCTTTATTGCCTCCAGATAACGCGTCTGGTAACTTTGTAAAAGTGGTACAACGTGTACCTGTAAGGATTGATTTCAAAGACAAAAACAATCCTATTTACAAAAAAATCCGTTCTGGTATGAACGTAGAAGCAGATGTACATTTTAATTAATAGAAAATAGTTTTTTAACTATTTGACATAAATTTTATTTATTCATGGCAAATAATAGTGGCGAAAATGCATTAGTTGAATATGGTGCTAGAAGGGTAATTATTACCATCACGGTAATATTATGTGCTCTTTTGGAAATCGTTGATACGACTATTGTAAACGTTGCCCTCAATGATATGAAAGGTAGTCTTGGTGCTACCTTGAATGAAATTGGATGGGTAGTTACAGCCTATGCGATTGGTAACGTAATCGTCATTCCGATGACGAGTTGGTTATCACAACAATTTGGACGTAAGCAATATTTTGCGACTTCTATTGTCATATTTACGCTATGCTCTTTCCTTTGTGGTAATGCAACGTCTATGACGGAAATTATTGCTTTCCGTTTTATCCAAGGTATGGGAGGCGGTGCACTACTCGTTACTTCGCAAACAATTATCACTGAAATTTATCCAAAAGAAAAACAAGGTATTGCGCAGGCGTTATATGGTATGGGCGTAATTGTAGGACCTACGTTAGGACCTCCATTGGGTGGTTATATTATTGATAATTATAGTTGGCCAGATATCTTTTATATCAATATTCCTTTAGGAATTGTTGCGACAATATTATCCTTGCGATATGTAAAAAATCCTCCTTTTAATAATAAAAAATCAGGTACAGTTGATTGGTGGGGAATTATATTTCTTGCATTTGCAGTAGGAACATTACAATATGTATTGGAAAAAGGACAAGAAGAAGATTGGTTTTCAAGTACACCTATTTTGACTTGTTCGATTATATCTGTAATAAGTTTTTACTTATTCATTTGGAGAGAATTGGTATTTGAAAAACCAATCGTGAATCTACGAGTTTTGAAAAATAAAAACTTGGCGGTCGGTACCGTATTGATGTTTATTTTAGGATTTGGATTATATGGATCAACTTTTATTCTTCCTATTTATACCCAGAATTCTTTAGGATGGACGGCTCTTCAATCTGGTTTATTATTGGTACCATCTTCTCTCGCAACTGCATTTATGATGCCTATTGTAGGAACTTTAATTCAAAAGGGCGTACCTCAAAAAATATTAGCCTCATTAGGGATGTTTTTGTTTTTTGCGTATAGTATGTGGGGGTATACGAAATTGACTTCTTTTTCTGGAGAAGGAGATTTTTTCAAATTATTGATGGTGAGAGGTGTTGGATTATCTTTATTATTTATTCCAATTACTACATTGTCTTTAAGTTCATTAAAGGGACAAGAAATTGGAGAAGGTGCATCTTTTACAGGGATGATGCGTCAGTTAGGAGGCTCATTTGGTGTCGCTTTGATTACAACTTATATGACTAGAACGACACAACAACATCGTGTCGATATGATAGGCCATCTTAATCCAACGAATCCAATTTTTGTTCAAAGGTTGGGAGCATTTACACAAAAATTTATTTCGAGTGGAATGACGCCAGACAAAGCTCATTTAGCAGCGATGCAAGCAATTGAAGGGCAAACGATGGGACAAGCTGCGATTCTTTCTTATATGGACATTTGGATGTTTTTAGGAATACTATTTTTAGCGACAATACCTTTTATACTTATTGTTGTCAAAAATAAAAAAGGAGCTAAAGTGCCATCTGGTATGCATTAAGCATTTTTCATTTTTATTTTTATATTAGGTAGAAAGTTTACATTCGTACTTTCTACCTTTTTTATGGAAAAAAATCACATTTACACTTTACAATTGGATTGGACGGGCAATAAAGGCTTGGGCACAAAAAACTATAATGCATTCGAAAGAAGTTTTTCCATTCAAATAAAAAATAAGCCAACAATTCTCGGATCTTCTGACCCCGCATTTCTTGGTGATCCAACGAAATACAACCCTGAAGAAATGTTCTTAGCTTCCATTTCTTCTTGCCACATGCTTTGGTATTTGCATTTATGTGCTGTAAATGGCATAACTGTATTGAGCTATCAGGATCAACCTTTAGGTACGATGTTAGAGAATAAAGATGGAAGTGGTATGTTTACTAGTGTTGTATTGAAAATATCCATTACTTTACTAGAATACGATAAAATCGACTTTGCTCAATCCTTACATGAAAAAGCAAATAAATATTGCTTTATTGCCAATTCTTTAAATTTCAAAGTTAAACATGAATGTATCGTCACTGTAAAATAAGAATTTAATAGCCATATTTTTCTTTCCAAAGAGATTTTAAATAACGACGCAATTCATCTTCTCTTGGCGTGTGACCAGGATCATAAAATTTTGTACCAGCTATTTCATCTGGTAAAAATTCCTGTTCGCTGAAATGATTATCATAGTCATGAGAATATTGATAACCTTTGTGATATCCTAGGTCTTTCATTAATTTTGTTGGCGCATTTCGGATATGTAATGGTACAGAAAGATCTCCCGTTTGACTTACAAAAGCTAATGCTTGGTTGATCGCATTATAGGAAGCATTACTTTTGGGAGTAGATGCAAGATATGTAGCACATTGTGCCAAAATGATTCGAGATTCTGGATTACCTATTTTATTAACGGCATCAAAGGTAGTATTGGCTAACAAGAGCGCGTTGGGATTGGCATTTCCAATATCTTCGCTAGCAAAAATAACCATACGACGCGCTATAAATTTAATATCTTCCCCTCCTGCTAGCATTCTAGCCAAATAATATATTGCTGCATTAGGATCACTACCGCGCATACTTTTTATAAATGCGGAAATGATATCATAATGTTGTTCACCTTGCTTGTCGTAAATTGCAATTTTATTTTGCGCAATTTCCATTACAGCATAATCTGTAATGACAATTTTTTGTTTATCATTTTTTTTCAAAGATTGAATAACTAATTCAAATAAATTCAACAATTTACGAGCATCTCCACCTGAAATTTTTAATAATGCGGAGGTTTCTTTTAGTTCGACTTTTAATTGACTTAGTAGTTCATCTTTTTCTAAGGCATAATGCAAAAGACTTTCCAAATCCTCTTTATCCAAAGCTTTCAAAACATAAACTTGACTACGACTGATCAAAGCCGAATTAACTTCAAAAGATGGATTCTCCGTTGTCGCACCGATTAAGGTAATTGTTCCTTTTTCCACGGCACCGAGCAATGCATCTTGTTGTCCTTTATTAAAACGGTGAATCTCATCGATAAACAAAATGGCGCCTAATTGTTTGCGTGCCATTTCAATCACTTCACGCACTTCTTTGACACCACTGCTAATCGCACTTAATTGGTAAAAAGGCTTTTGCATCGTATGCGCTATAATATTTGCCATTGTCGTTTTACCAACTCCTGGAGGTCCCCAAAGGATCATGGACGGAATATGACCACTCTCAATTGCTTTACGCAACACGCTCCCCTTCCCTACCAGATGCTGTTGTCCAGCGAGTTGATCCAACGTTTCTGGTCTTATTCTTTCGGCTAAAGGCATTCCTGAATTCATAAGACAAAAATATTACTAAATTTTTTAGTTTAAAAAAATGAATGAATATTTGTTCTGTTCTTATTCATTTTATTTTGAATAAGTAAAAATAGCATAATGCTATTTTTGTGAGTTTATGAATGTAGCTCATAGGTGGACCCTTTTACGGTAGTAAAGGAAATCAAATAAAAGCCGTTTTGTTTTTTGCTACTCAATTTAAATTGACTAGACTTTAATTCATTTTTTGAAATTATATTACAGGTGCCTCCAATTTTGGATAATATTTTAACTGTACTAAGTGTTTGATTTTTCCAATGCATATCTATGACAAAATTACCTCTTGCAACTAAACCTTTTACTTCCCCTGTGGACCATATTTTAGGTAGTGCGGGAAGTAAGCGTATTTGACCATTTTGACTTTGTAATAACATTTCTGCAATACCAGCTGTTCCGGCAAAATTACCATCTATTTGGAATGGTGGATGAGCATCAAACATATTAGGATAAGTTCCCCCTCCTTTCCATTCAGATCCAGGACCGGTGTATTTCATTAAATCTAATAGAAGTTTATACGCATGATCTCCATCTAGCAGACGTGCCCACCAATTAATTTTCCAACTTTTGCTCCATCCAGTACCTTCATCACCTCGAATCTCCAGTGTTTTTTTTGCAGCATTAAATAGCCGTGGTGTATTCGTAGTAATTTCTTTTCCTGGATACAAACCAAATAGCTGTGAAATATGTCGATGATGAATATCCGTCTCTTCAAATTCTTTATACCACTCTAATAGTTGTCCATTTTTACCGATTTTAAGGGGAAATAATTGGGATTTATACATTATTAGTGAATCTTTAAATGAAGAATCTATCCCTAGTGTTTTGGACGCTTCTATAACATTTGTAAACAAATCCCTAATTATGGACATATCCATTGTAGAAGCTACAGAAACTGATTGTGGTTTGCCGGTAGAATCTTTAAATAAATTTTCTGGTGAGGTTGATGGTGCTGTTACATAATATCCTGTATTAGGATCTTTCACGAGCCAATCAATGGAAAATTGAGCCGCAGATTTCATTAATGGATATGCCTGTGTTTGTAAAAAATTTTTATCTCCTGTAAATAAAAAGTGTTCCCATAGATGCTGACATAGCCAATTACCGCCCATCGGCCAATTCGCCCAAAGTGGCTCTCCGTCCCCTTTATTTCCTACTGGATTAGCGGTACCCCATATATCAGAATTGTGGTGTGCTACCCATCCATTAGCATGATAAAATTCTTGCGCAATACGTTTTCCTGTAACGGATAAATCTTGTAAAAATCGTAATAAGGGCTGGTGTAATTCTGAAAGATTGGTAACTTCTGATGGCCAATAATTCATTTGGGTATTAATATTAATCGTATAATTAGAACTCCACGGTGCTCTTAATTCATTATTCCATATTCCCTGTAAATTTGCAGGAGGCCCTCCAATGCGAGAAGCTGATATTAATAAATACCTTCCATATTGAAAATATAACGCTTCTAAAGATGGATCATATTTTCCATTAGAATGCTCCATTAATCTCTTATCTGTTGTAAATTTACGAAGATCATCTTTTGTATTAACCGTGTCTTTTATTGTAAACTCAACTCTATTAAAATACTTCTGATAGTCTTGTATATGCCTTTTTTTTAATAGTTCATATGACTTCTTATTAGCGTTAATAATTCTTGATTTGGTGATTGTTTTTTCATTAAGACCATCTGTGTCTGGAAATTTATTAAAACCATTAAAACTTGTAGCTGCGGCAATGAATATAGTGAGGTCCGTAGCCTGTTTAACATGTAATGTATTATTCTCTATACGTACATGCCCTCCATTATTTTTTACATTAATTCTATATTGAAAGCGCATTCCTTCATGTCCATTTGAATCCACGTAGATAATGGGAGATATTCCTTTACGATTATAATAGACAGGATCTACATGTGCTGGAGCATTGCCACTTAATGAGATTTGAGTTTTTGTGTCATGTGATATTGTGTAATGAATCAAGCTATTGGCACTAATGTCCAAGTTTAGTTGATGTGGTTTAGAAGATGTCATATGTATAACATAGATGCTATCTACAGAGGAAATAAACATTTCTCTAGTATATGAGACACCATCTATAGTGAATGATGTTAAAGCAATGCTATTGGATATATTCAATTCTCTTTTGTAGTCTGAAACAATAGGATTTTTATGATCATAAAATTGATGTATATAAATATTCCCCATTGGCATATAGGATTCTGTATATAAACCCTGCATTTGATGGGCTAATTTTTCGGCTGTAGAATAATCTTGATGTTCTAATAAGGCAACCCTGATTGGTTTTAAATATTTATACGCATCTGGATTAATGGAGTTAGGTATAGGATGACCACTATAAAGAGTTGATTCATTTAACTGAATTTTTTCACTATCTACACCACCAAAAAACATAGCACCGAGTCTTCCATTGCCAAGAGGTAATGCTTCAACCCACTCTTTCGCAGGTTTATCATACCACAATTTAAGGTCATTATTTTGTGCCTGTATTTGAAATGAAATGAGAATGAAAAGGAAAGAGGAAAAAAACTTTTTAGAAAGGAACATCTCTTAATTTTTAAATAGTAATCAACTTCAATTTTAATAGATGCGAATTTAGCACAATATTAAATTAAGAAGATTTAATTCTATCTTAAAATATTGATTTCCATTTAGATGTTAATATTTATTTTTTGAGAAATCTGTCATAATCCCAAGTAGTATAAATTATAATGTCGCTAATAGTATGAAAGGTTATAAATATTTCTATAATGTCTTTGATGATGTAATCGATTATTTTCGTTTATAGTAAAGAATATTTTTTAGGTGTAATTCCATGGTACTTTTTAAATAATCTGGCAAAATGACTCAAATTGGAAAACCCTAATTCATATCCAATTTCAGCTATAGAAAACTTTTTCTCACGAATAAGTTCAGCGGCTCTTTCCATTCTCAACTTTTGAAAAAGATTATAGATACTATCTCCAAAAATTTGTCTAAATGCCACTTTCATTTTGGTTTCACTGATGCCAAATTTTATTGAGAGCTTTTGTAAATTTGGAGGATTGCTAATATCTATTTGCAATTGATGACGGATTGCGTATATTTTTTCCACGTCACTATTGTATAAATTAAACTGCTGATAATCTTTGCGAAGGATTAATTTTTTGAATAGACTATAAAGCAGCTGCTGTATCTTAACTCTATAAAAGAAATCTTCTAAACTAGGAATCGTTGTTCCTTCCGTAATGTCTTTTAATATTTGAAAAATTTCCACCGTCATTTCTTCGTGAAAAAGAAAGCTGTTTCTATTTTCTAAAATATTTTCAATTACTTTATTAGGGGCTTCTATTAATAACAATTTTTTTAAATCGTTGGCTTTAATACCTAATACAACGTAGGAAGTTTGCATTTTGGCAGGAAACAGCACCTCCAAATCCAGATCACTTGATGCTACTTGTATTGCATAACGATTTGGGGGTAAAGACTGCTGTTCTTTCGCAGAAATAGGCTTGTTGGTTGTTGAATCATTACAACTAAAAACAATATTTATAAGGTCGTGCCGCTTATTAGGAGCCAATCTTTTAATAATTAAATCTTCAATAAGGGTGTAATTATGAATGATAAGTTTTAAATTATTGGAAAGTGTTATCTGTTTGATATAACCTTTGCCTAGATAGTTGGGAATAACTAAATAATTATTCCCAACAGGAAGATTGAGTTTTTCAGAAAAGCTTTTGAGGAAATTAAAACTCGGACTTGTTTCAAATTCAAATAACATACTATGAAAAATTTACTACTATAATTTAGTACTCTTACACAATATTACTATTTAATCTTTTAAACAAGTTGATGGCATTGTTTTGAAATATATCCTCTTGGATATCACTGGATAAATCAGAATCTTTAATCTTTTGTAAAAACTTTTGCAAAAGATTTTCTGCTGTAAATGGATAGTCGCTGCCATATAATAGATGTGTATCCTTGGCAAACGTACGTAACGCTGGGAGTAATCTTGGTAAGGGAGCTCCCGCCAAATCATAATAAAATGACTGCAATTCATTAAAAATATCTCCTTCTGTTATCGGGTTTTCCAAACCTAAGATTGGGGTTAATCCTGCAACTCTATCTGCAATTACAGGCAATGCAGCACCTGCATGCGGAATGATTATTTTGATATTTTTAAATTTTTTTGTCACACCCATAAGTATCATATTAATAACGGAACGCGTAGTATCAAAAATAAACTCCATCATTGGATTGGGGTAAGAAAGTTGCTGATATTGGTGCGCATGTCCATTGCAAGAACAATAAGGGGATGTCGGATGAATGAATAAAATACTTCCATAAGTATCCAACTTGCTAAAGATGGGTAACAACTTATCATCTCCTAGATATACACCATGAAAATTAGTCTCTAATACAAATCCATCTACATGCAAAGTATTTACTGCATAATCTATTTCATCAAGTGATCCTTCTATATCGGGTAGAGGTAAGGAGGCAAATAAACCAAAACGATCTGGATGTGCATTTACAATCTCCATTCCTTCTTCATTGACAAGTCTTGCCAAGGATCTAGCTTGCGCATCCTCACCAAAGTGTACGCCAGGTGATGATATGGAAAGCATTGCGGTGCTTATATTATGACGATCCATCATTTTTAATGCTTCTTCTTTGTTCCAGTCGGGTATGCGAGGCATACCATCTGGTTTTTCATATCCGGCATCTATAAGTTTAGCTCTATATTTTTCAGTTATGAAATGTGCATGCACATCTATTATCTTATGATTTATCATTTTTTTAAATTTTAATCATCTACTCTCCATGATTTTGGAAAACTACCTTTGCTACGCAATGATTGCCAAAACTTAAATCTTTCAGTCCAAGGCTCCTCTTTTGTGGTTGTTTGATCACTAAATTGTAAAACATGTGGATCTTCTGTCGTGTAGTTCCGCCATTGAGGTAAATTCACTCCATTGGGGTCACTGTACTTAGCGAAATTTGTCCAATAATCCATCATCTCCTCTGCAAGACCAAGATCTCGCTCATTTAATGAGTTTACATTATTTATTTCATTCATCAAACCAAAAACAAATTTTATTTCTGATGCATGTTCGGGTACAGGATTTAAAGGGGAGCGATAATCAAAATAGTAGCTATAAACTTGACTGTTTGACGTTTGTCTATGTAATTGTGCCCACTCCCAGGTTTGTTCGCTTATAACAAGATCGCCAATCAAAAGGCCAATTGAACGACTGAACTCCTGTTCTGTGTTTGACGGATAAAAAGAACTAAATGCTTGCATGTTTTCTTTCCCAATTTTAGAAGTGACCACTTTTTGAAAGTTTTCTATGGTATCGTGTTTCCATGAACGATGTAAAAAAAGTGTTTCTTCTGCTCCATTTATACCTGTAATAAGTGGAATGTCCATTTGGTAACCCTTTGCAAAGATATTTGCGGGATAATCCGTTATTACATAATTATCAATATTGGGAGAAAATGCAGACGTGCCTGGATCAAATCTAAAATCCCATTTAGCTATATCATTTAAGGTTGATGCAGGCATGGATCTTAAGACTTCCAAACTTCCATTCGCATATTGATTTACTAATTGAGCCCCTTTTCTTCTAGCTTCTGATGCATCTGAAAGAGATCCATGTTCACTATCCCAGAAGGCTCCACTTTGTCCAATAGCCTTATGGAATAATCCTTTAGATAAAGGAGATGACATCAACAGCCCTACTGCATGTGCTCCTGCAGACTCACCAAATAAAGTAATGTTATTAGGATCTCCGCCGAAATTTGCTATGTTTTTCTTTATCCAATGCAATGCAAATAACTGGTCTTGAAGTCCAAAATTTCCAGAATAATTTCCTTCCTTATCTAAATCTTCATGGGCTAAAAATCCCCAGACTCCTAATCGGTAATTGAAACTTACAAATAATACTCCTTTGGATGCGAACTTTGCACCATTATATAACGGTTCGCCAGAGGAACCAAATTGGAATCCCCCGCCATGTATCCATACCATAACAGGTATATTTGAAGCCGTTTTAATTGGTTTCCAAATGTTTATGGTTAAACAGTCTTCATCAAAATTGGAATTAGGATTGTCAAGCCCTGGGAAGGATGTACCCCATGAACCTGGACTAAATTTATCTGCTAGCTTGATTCCGTTCCAATTATTCGGCTCTTGTGGTGATCTCCATCTTAAAGGGCCAACAGGTGCTGCTGCGTAAGGAATTCCTTTAAATGATATTACGTTGTCTATTTCTGCGTTAAATCCTCTTACGATTCCATTCTGTGTTAATACATCTTGATAATTATTTTCCATTTATCTAAAATATTAGGATACAAATTTCGGTTTAGTATTTGGTATAAAATATTCTATTTAGGTTAATTAATAGTCCTATCCGTCCTAAAATAATAGGAAATATATATGAGATGAGGCAAGTTAAATAGATATACTATTGAATTATAATTTACCAATTTTCTTTTTATTAAGAAAATATAGAACTAGCTGTATATAAAGCGTATCCAATTTAATAATGGACTTAATTTTTAGTATAAATGAAAAAATTCCCAAATTCGTAAGCATTCACATCTTAATGAAGTTCAATTTTGCATGCATATTTACATACATATTTTAATTTGTGATGATGCAAAAGGATAATTTTGGTAGGAAAACCTTATTCCGTTTCTTTGGATGTTTAGTTTTTTCGATCTTGTTTTTAACTCAAATAAATGCTCAAAATAATAGTTTGAATGGGATTGTCTATGGTATGGTTTCCTCTAATGATGGAAAAGATGCCCCAAACGTCAATGTTCAAATTTCTAATTTAAAGAAAAGTGTGTTAACCGATGATAAAGGAATGTACAAAATCGAACATCTACCTTCTGGGATATTTGATATAGAAATTTTTCTACCGGGTTATCAAAAGCAAGTAAAGACGTTTACTATTCAACCAGGAAGTGTAGTACAACTAAATTTTAAGCTTGATATCACTAGCCGACAATTAGAAGATATTATAGTTTCCTCTACTAAACGTAAATTTGGAATAGACAATAGCGAAACCGTAGCAAAGATACCATTAAGCAATTTAGAAAATTCTCAAGTTTATACAACAATATCTAAAAGTCTCATAGCTGATCAGATGGTGTATTCTGTGGATGATGCAATGCGCAATGCTCCAGGCGTACAAACGATGTGGGCGGCTACTGGTCGTGCTGGTGATGGTGGCGCATATTACAATAGTCGTGGTTTCACGATGCAATCGACATTAAGAAATGGAATTGCGGGAGTCGTAACAGATGCCATTGATGCTGCTAATTTAGAAACATTGGAAGTTATTAAAGGACCTTCTGCTACGCT
The DNA here is from genome assembly GCF_004337365.2 of Rhizosphaericola mali. Taxonomy (GTDB): domain Bacteria; phylum Bacteroidota; class Bacteroidia; order Chitinophagales; family Chitinophagaceae; genus Rhizosphaericola; species Rhizosphaericola mali. Next base: position 1,381,446 of record NZ_CP044016.1, read on the forward strand.
TTTTGGTAGTACACTTACTTCATACGGAGGGTTAATTAACCGTGTAACTAAAAAACCTTTTGATCATTTTGGTGGCAATGTATCTATGTCCTTAGGTAGTTACCAGTTTGGACGTGGAAGTATTGATATAAATAGCCCACTAGATAAGAAGAAGCAGTTATTATTTCGATTAAACGGGGCTTATAATAATCAAGGATCTTTTCAAACAGAAGGATTTTCTAAAAGATATTTTGTTGCTCCGAGTTTATTATATAAACCATCAGAGAAATTATCAATTAGCCTAGATGCGGAATTGTCTTATGGAAAAAATCAGGTAAGTCCATATTTATTTTTCTATTATCCTGTAGCTCAGCTTGGGGTAACGAATGCTAAGCAAATAAATATGGATTACAAAAATGCATATGTTGGAGATGGAATGTATCAAACATCGAATAGTGCAAATTATTTTGGACAAGTAAATTATAAAATTTCTAAAAGTTTTACATCCTCAACCAATTTCTCCTATGGACAAAGTTATTCCAATGGTCGAGCTGCCTATTTTTATCTGGTTCCCAATACTACCGATATTAATAACTATTATTTAGCAAGGGCAGATCAATCTACTAGAAATGGAAAAAGAAAAACACTAGAAATTCAACAGAATTTCAATGGAGACTTTAAAATTGGAAGTGTTCGAAATCGAATCGTATTAGGATTGGATTATACTAGACTAAACGCAAATATTTTATTTTACTATCCGAGTAGCTATTTTGATATTGTACCATTATCATCAGGCTATGACTATAGTACGATGAACGGTGTTTCCTTAAACAATTATTACGATACATCAAGTACTGTCGGAACTTATCCATCTATAAGTATTACCAATACTTATAGTGCATATATTTCGGATGTAATAAACTTAACTGATCGCTTTAATATCTCTGCTGGAGTAAGAGTAGATAGATTTAATATAAATGATCAAGGTAGTAATCAAAAATATAATCAAACTGTATTTTCTCCAAAGTTCGGAGCCGTTTATCAAATTATAAAAGATCAAGTATCCATTTTTGCAAACTATCAAAATGGATTTACGAATAAAAATACCTACACTGCTTACAAGAAGGGGCAACAAGATAGTTTGGTTACTGTTATAGCAAAACCGGAACAGGCAAATCAATGGGAAGCTGGTTTTAAAACAGATTTAATAAAAAATAGAGTAAGTGCATCGTTAAGTTATTATGACATCACCGTAAAAAATACGGTACGTGCAGATCCAAATCTTCCAGCATTGGCAAGTGTTCAAAATGGTACGCAAGTGAGTCGAGGTGTAGAGTTACAATTAAGTGCGAATGTATTTGATGGGTTTAATTTTACATCGGGAATTTCTTATAATGATTCTAAATATACAGAAGCAGATTCCACGGTTTTAGGTAGACGCCCAACTACCGCGAGCTCTCCATGGCAAGCAAATTGGTGGATGAGTTATAGGATATCAAATGGGGTATTAAATGGTTTGCGTATTGGATTTGGTGGTAATTATGCTAATAATAACGAAATTGTAAATAGCACAACGATGGGTGTATTTTATTTACCCTCCTATTTAGTACTTAATTCAGCCATTACCTATGAAACGAACCACCTTATTTTAGGTTTAAAAGTGGATAATTTAACGAATAAACATTACTGGACTGGTTATACAACCATGAATCCACAAATGTTAAGGCAATTAGTAGCAAGTGTTAGTTATAAGTTCTAATTCGGTAAGAATAAAAATATAATTTAGAGATGATTATCTATTGAAAGATTTATTAGATAATCATCTTTTAGTATGGAATCATAAAGCTATTACATCCAAAAAAATTCTTTCGCAATTCATGTTCAAATTTTTTCTTTAATTAATCGTATTTTTTAAAAGAATTTATGTTGTCGTTGTAAAATAAGTGTGACTTAAATGGTCATAAAGTGCATAAATAATAAAAAAATTCTTTTTTGGATACAATAATAAGATATTTGGATACAATAGAGATTCATAATCATTTCAATTTTGTATTTATAAAAATGAAATAATATGAATATTGTAATTACTGGTTCGTTAGGGCATATAAGCAAACCCTTAACAGAAAATCTTATCAAAGAAGGACATAAAGTCACTGTTGTTAGTAGTGATATAGAGAAATCTGAAGCAATTGAATCTATGGGTGCGATTCCTGCCATTGGATCATTGGAAAATGTAACATTTCTCACAAATACATTTCAAAATGTCGATGCTGTATACTGTATTATTCCTCCTAATTTTAAGGAAATAAATCAAGTTGAATATTACAGGCGAATAGCAACGAATTATGCAACAGCAATACAGCAATCTGGCGTGAAACATGTAGTTCATCTTAGTAGTTGGGGTGCTCATTTGGATCGAGGTACAGGTATAATTTTGGGGTCTCATAATTCTGAAAAAATATTCTCTCAAATCCCTTCCATTTCTTTAGTTTTTATTCGTCCAGGTTCCTTTTATTATAACACATTTGGATTTATTAATATGATCAAGCATTTAGGTTATATTGGTGCAAATTATGGAGAACATGATAATATCGTTTGGGTGCATCCAATTGATATTGCAGCTGCCGTATCAGAAGAGTTGTTAAATACCTCTTCAGAAAAATTGAGGATAAGATATGTTGCTAGTGACGAAAAGAGTGCTGCCGAATCTGCCCAAATTTTAGGTGCTGCAATAGGAATACCAGATCTTCAATGGAAGCTTTTATCTGTTGAAATCGTCAAAAATATACTAGTAAAAAATGGTTTGCCGGAAAGTATTGCATCTGATATTGTAGATCTAAACAATAGCATCCATACAGGTGCGCTTGCAGAGGATTATAATCGACATAAACCCATATTAGGAAAAGTAAAGGTCAAGGATTTTGCAGAGGAATTTGCTATGGTTTACAATAAGAAATAAGTAAATTTAGATCATGAAAAATCTACTACCGAGGAGGATTAAAACAATTAGTGAATTTCACCAATATAGAACTTTACCGCCACCCAAACACCCATTAATTAGCCTCATTGATTTTACTCAGATACAACCCAATACTGATGGAAGTGATGATTATTTCGTACAAGAGTTTTATTCTATCTCATTGAAAAGAACCTCTAATATGAAAATAATGTATGGACAACAACAATTGGACTTTGACGCAGGCGTATTATTTTTTATGTGCCCCCAACAGGTATTGAATATCCAATATTCTGCTTCCGAAAATAAAGCTTCCCATACAGGGTGGCTTTTATTAATACATCCTGATTTTCTTTGGAATACATCCTTGGGTAAGACAATTAAGAACTATGAATTTTTTGATTATGCTGTCAATGAAGCATTGTTTTTATCGGAAAAAGAGGAGTTGATTTTACTAAATATAATGGATGATATACAGGATGAATCTAATTGTAGTATTGATAAATTTAGTCAAAATATTATAGTTTCTCAAATTGAAACTTTATTGAACTATTCAGAGCGATTTTATCAAAGACAATTTATTACTAGGCAAAAAAGTAGCCATCAGACTTTGAGGCAATTCATTTCCTATTTAGATGAATATTTTGATAGAGAAGACATTATCAACGAAGGATTACCATCGGTAAAAGCTATTGCTGCATCAATGCAGATGTCCCCTAAATATTTGAGCGGATTATTAACTTCATTAACAGGCAAAACTACACAACAGCATATTCATGATAAATTAATCTCTAAAGCGAAGGAGATGTTATTTACGACTACATTAACAGTAAGCGAAATAGCTTATGAACTAGGATTTGAGCGTACTCAATCTTTCAATAAGTTGTTTAAATCTAAGACAAATTTAACTCCATTAGAATTCAAAAAATCAGTGAAAGATTCAAATTAGTAATATGATATTTGTTTTAAATAGGGACAAGTTGAATTTTGGATAATTTATTTTGATAATTAGTTGGTACTATATTTACCACTTGTATAGTATTGCCATCGGTCCGAAACGACACTAAAATATTCATTAGAAAAATTTTTATACAATATGTCATAATATTAATAATAATAAGCCTTATCTATATAATTATAACTGTATTTCACACAACAATAAATAGGTTTTAAGATCTAGGAACTAGATATATTAGGTAATTTTTTACAAATATTCTATAAAATCTAATCAAATGAATGTTTCAAATTGATTCGAAAATGTAGGAATGATTCATATTTTTAAGTATCGAAAATAAATAATTGTTTAGTTTTTATTTATAACTTTATTATACCTAAGAAAATTATGTATATTTGATTTATGAATAAGAACAGTTTGTATAAAGGTTGTTTGGAACCACTCCTATTGAAATTGTTGAATGATAATGGGCGTATGTATGGCTATGAAATCACCCAAAAAGTAAAAGAACTAACCGTTGGTGAGTTACAGATTACTGAAGGTGCCCTTTATCCACTATTGCACCGATTAGAAGCGGATGGTGTATTGACAACGGAGGTGGAAAATATCGGCAATCGCCCACGCAAATACTATAAATTAACTGAAGAAGGTGAAAAACAAAAAAGCCATGCCTTGGAAGAATTGGAAAATTTCATGCGTACGATGCAACTACTATTAAAACCTCAAACTATATAATTATGCGTCAATTGACTCTTGAACAAATAATGAAAATTGAAAACTATTGTGAACAACAAGGTGTAATCTTTTATGATGTAAAATTAGAAATTGTGGATCATATTGCGACTTTAATAGAACAACAATTAAATGAAAATCAAAGGTTATCATTCGATTCTATTTTCTACAGTACCAATACTGATTTCGACAAAAAAGCAATTACAAAAATAATTAAAGAAAAGGAATGTGCGATTGCTGCAAAAAATAAGAGAGTGCAATTAAGTTATTTAAAATCCTTCTTTAGTTTTCCTAAAGTGATAATGACGATTGTGTACTTCATCTTCACTCTTTTTATGATTAAAAATCTAACAATTAAAGAAGCATATGCGGTTGCTAGTATTATCTATTTGCCGGCGTTTTTATTAAATATTTATCAGACCAATAGCTTTTTCGGAAAGGAAAATTATTACATAAAGAAAATGATTAATCATGAAGAAAAAAAGTATACTCAAATACAAAAACTTTTAATTTTTAATAGGAAAAATAATAGTCTATTTTTAGTGAATTTGATATTAGCAATTTCCAATTTATTAGTATCATCAACTGCGTTAAATTATATTCATCCGAAATGGCTAGCTTGCTCCATTTTATTTACATTGGGTGGATTTAGTTGGATTGCATTATTGGCGTTTTTACATCAAAAGAAAAATTTGACTGAATATGCGATTAAGAATTATCCAGAAGCTTTTCAATTGAGCCAAAATTAATGCTACAATATGAAAACATTATCCTCTATACAAATACAGCAACTATTTCTATTTTGCGAACAGCAAGGTGTAAAATACTATGATGTACAGGTAGAATTAGTGGATCATTTGGCGGAAAATATCGAAGGAAAAATAAATTTCAATTCGTCCAACTTTGAATATCAATTGAATGATGCTGTAGCAGAATTTGGCGGCTCTAATGAATTTAAAAAAATTGAAAAAGCAAAAGAAAAACTATTGCGAAGGCAATCTAGTAAATTACAGTGGTTATATATTTTGCAATATTTTAGATGGCCTACTATACTAGCAACAACTTTAGTCATTTTATTCTTTTACTATTTGGCATATCATGCACCAATTTCCTTCATGTCTGTTCTTATCCGAATATGCTATTGGTTGCTTTTTATTTATTATATGATATTGAGTCAAGTTGATTCAAAAAGAGCGATGAGGAAAGGATTTTCAGGTGGATATAGAAAATGTAATTATAGGCAAATCAAACCATTATTAGTATTCAAAAATAGTCTGTTTTATTTTCAAACACTTGCAATGATGTTAGCAATGACAGGTATAATATATATTATGGGTGATAAATTTAAAATGTTGTTCCCAACTAAAATATTTACATTGTTAGTTGCCAGCCTTGTTTTATTTGTTATTTGTAATGCCTATCGGACTACTCGTAGAAATCTTATAAACGCAACTATTAAAAATTATCCAACAGCATACGAATTAAAGAATAACTATGAAAACATTATCCTCTGAACAAATCCAACAACTATTTCAATTTTGTGAAAAGCATAGTGTCAGGTATTACGATGTCCAAGTAGAGTTGGTAGACCATCTGGCAAGTGCTATAGAAATTGAAATGTCCAATAATCCTAATATAACTTTTGATGATTGTTTGCAAAAAGAATACAAAGGATTTGGTGCTACCGGATTTGGAAAATATATGAGTGAAAAGGAAAAACAAATTACACGTAGTTTTCAAAAAGAACGGAATGAGATTTTAATGCGTTTTTTTACACCACCAAAAGTGTTTTTAGTCCTTGTAATCGCGATGATTTTAATGTATCCATTTTACACAATGAATCTTTTACTTTCACAAATTGTTGCTGCTGCTTTTTGTATCATCATTCCAATCGTATTGGCTGTTTTTGTTATTTATCAATACCAACAAAAAAAGAAAAGATCACATAAATTATATCAATTAGATAGTGGAATTAATTCTGTTCAAACGGTATTATTAGGATTATCTATCAATATTTCGGGGCAATTGTTTGCAAGATTTTTACCGGAAGGAGATGTTTTGCCAAAATTTAATTTTAGCATTAGTTTGTTTCTTGTTTTTATAGGTTATGTATTTATACTTATAACTATAGCTAGTTATAATCAATACCAATCTATACTTGAAAAGTCCAAAAAAGAATATCCGCTTGCCTTTAAATAAAATAGAACTATGGAAAATTATACACTATCTCCAGATAAAATTGATAAATTATTTCGTTTTTGCGAAAAACATGGAATCAAATACTATGATGTGCAAGTAGAGTTGGTTGATCATTTGGCTAGTGCGATAGAAACTGCAATGTCGGATCATCCCAATTTATCATTTGACGATTGTTTGCAAAAAGAATATAAAGGGTTTGGTGCTACCGGATTTGCAAAACTTCTTTCTGAAAAGAAAAAAAGTATAGAAAGAAATATTAGAAAAAAGCGAATAGAGGTTTTAAAGAAAAGTATCACCCCTCCAATGTTATTTATAACATTAGGCGTTCTCTTTTTGCCTATATATTTGATTTACCATAAAGAGATTTCCATAATGAAAAAATTAAATATGCTATGCTTAATCCTAGACGTTTTTGTTGGAATATATTGGACAACTCAAATAACAATTTTTCAAAGGCAAAGAAATAAAACTAGATCAGGGTTGGAGCGTTTAAAAATAATGATGGAAGATATTCCACAAATATGGCAAGCAAGTATTTTAGTTATTACAATTTTCAATAATTTACAAGGATTAATACAATTTATAAGTTATCAAAATGGCAATGGAAACTTTTATTTGATATCCTCCTATTTAGTGCTTAATACAATGAGTAGTTTATTGCTAACTCTTTTTTTTAAAGAAAATGCCATACTACATGAATATACTAAAAGGAATTATCCTAATGCATTTAGTAAATAACAAAAGCGCGGTAAATAGATTTTATTTACCGCGCTTTTGTTATTTACAATTACTTTAAAAGTTAAGAAACTGGATCAGATATTTTCCTCCATCACCACCGCCAAAAGCAGACGCAATTTGTTTTATCGTTGCTTGGAATTCTTTTTCGTTTACTGTTTTTATTTTTTTATTGATCTTCGAATCATCAACTACTAATGGTGTAGTGGAAGGAGTAACTGTAGTTGCAAACCACGTACTGTGTAAATAGGGTAAAGATAAACCTAGTATCATCCCTGGAAGACCATGAAATGACTCTGGTCCCATGGATGGTACAATTTGAGGTGTGTAAAAAGCAACAACATATACCGAATCGTGAATTAAACCATTGGCACGACGACATTCAAATCCTGCAATATCACGCGTCTCATCCATAATACGCCATCTAATAGGTTCAATGGAATCTGAAATATTTAAAGTGGTATTAAAAATACCTTTTGTACTTAACCTTTTTTGGTCACTATAATTTGTAAACACAGAATTATCTTGCCCTGGCATATTAAACATTCTATCAAATTCCTGGTGTGTATCTGGTTGGGGATCAGATGGAGTATAGTAACTCGCTGTCGAATTAAAATTCATGACATAGTCTGTTACTTGGAACGGTTTGTATTTTCCATTGAACATTTGCATGATTTGTTCGGACTGATTTTTCATCATTGGTGTCAGTTCCACAAACTCTTGGACAGTTTTTTGAATTTGTGTACGTCGTTCAAATACTATTTTACCAGAGGTGATAAATCTGGCATTTTGACTAAAACCTTGAGATGCAAAGCCTATTAATACAAGGGTTATTATTATATATTTTTTCATTACTAATAATGTTTTGAGATTAGTTTTTAGAAGCAGTAGCCATTCCGGTTTTGAAATTCCAAATTACAGAAAACAAGAAATATCTTCTAATTGTAGAGTTGAGTACTTGATAGATTTGGTTTCCAGAATTGGTTCTTTGCAAATTGACATTTTTATTAAACAAGTCATTTACGCCTGCACGCAACACCAATCCTTCATTTTCAAAGAAAGTTTTTGATAATGATGCATTAAATAAGCCAATCGTATAAGCAGAACTAAAGGATTGGGATTTGCCATAATAATTGAAATTATAGTCCACGTCTAATTTTAAAGATTTAGTCAAATAAACATTTCCATTTGGATTCAAATTATAAGAAAAATAGTTATTGTCTAAGTTTGATTGAACGCTCGTTTTATTTTGATTGTAAGTTACCGTACCGTCAAATGATAGGAAGTATTTTTTTTCTTTATCCATATTCATATATATCCCAACGCTAGACGTACGCGTAATTGAATTATTTCTTGCATTGTTGATAAAGTTAACAACACGATTTTGTCCAAAATTCAAATTTGGCCGAATTTGCAAATCATTCAAACTTTTAACTTTGGCAAAATAACCTGCAAAGACACTTAAATTATAGTTGCCATTAGCATTTATATATTGATACGTCGTTTTACCCGTTGATAATTCTGTGGTTGTATTAGTTGTAATCGCATTTAATTGATTACTTCCAAAGAAACCACCGTAAAAACCAGAGAAAGTAACCAAATCAAATTTATTAATGAACATACTAAAATTATTACTATAAGAAGGCTTTAAATCTTGATTACCCAAATAAACATTCAATGGATCTGTATTCTGTGCCAATGGTTGTATTTGTGTCATCGAGGGCTGCGTATTACTTCCATTATATCTAATGTTTAAAGATAAATTGGATGGATAATTATGGCGATAAAATGCTTGTGGATACCAGTTTACAAAGTGACGAGAAACTTCCTTGGTTGTATATTCATTCGTTTGTTTGTATTGGTTAAATCCAACATTTGTACCAATGTTGAAGTTTGTATTTTTAGTATTATAGTAGTAAAAGAATCCGGTACGGTGCATAAATTGGTTAAATTTATATTTGTTACTATACTGAGAATCTAATGCATTGTATTGACCAATATTATTTTGATTAAACGATAAATTATCTGAATTACTATTACTCGATACAATACCATAGTTTACTATGATCGAAGCATTTTTACTTAGAGGTTCTGAATAGGTTGCCTTTGCAGTCAATATCTGTGTATTACTACTATTATCTTTTCTCTGGTCTATTACAGAGGAACTATCATTCGTATAGAAATTACTAATATTGTTTAAAAAACCACCATTGTTGTTTTTATTGTATTGTTCATTTAAATAGATAGATAAAGTTCTTCTTGCTTTTTTGAATTTATGTCTAAATAAGGCATCGGCTGTAAATGTATTGATGTCTCCAGTTGAGGTAAGATTTCTCTTATTGTCATTAACAGGATTTCCATTTTCGTCTACAGTTGTACTTGTAGTCCTACTAGCTGAGTTACGGTGATCTAATTGTCCATGCATATTGACAATCATTGAATTATTCTTAGTGGAGTCAAAATATATCTCTCCACGACCATCTAATTTATTCCTAAAGGATTTATTATCAAAATGATTGTCAGTATGGGTTATCTGGGCACCTTCTGGTAAATTATTTTGGATATCTGTAGTTGTATTTCCATGGATACTAAGATTATTTATTTTATAATCACCTAATAGCTTTGTGCCGTATTTAAACAAATTATCATAATGTACCGCCCCGAATTGACTTAGAGGAATACCTTTATTTCCATAGTTACCATCCCAAGCAATTAGATCACTGTTGCTACTTTGCGCGGTTTGAATATCTGCTGCATCGTTATTAGAATTGTCATCATTCATATTCCAGTTTTGACTATTATTTGCCCAGTCCAAACCAACTTTAGAAGTATTGCCGACTGCTCCAGTAACCGAAAACTTTTGATTTTTATTAAATTGGTTGAAATTGCCTTGAGATTGATGAAATCCTTTGGTTCCAGCTCCAGCTTCTAATTTTCCGAAAGTACCATGTTTGGCATTTTCCTTAATTTTTAAATTAATTGTTTTTACATCATTTCCGTCACTGATGCCCGTAAAGGCGGCTTGATCACTTTTTTTGTCAAAGACTTGTACCTTGTCAATGATATCTGCACGTAGATTTTTAGTCACTAATTTAGGATCATCACCAAAAAACTCTTCCCCATCCACTAATACTTTTTGTACTTTTTTTCCTTGAGCCGTGATATTACCATTTTTGTCGACTTGCAACCCAGGTAATTTTCTTAATAATTCATCTACTGTTGCATTGGGTTGTACTTTGAAGCTGTCAGCCGCAAATTCGGTGGTATCTCCTTTTATAGTGATAGCTGCAACACGTTTTTTTACAACAACCTCTTCAAGTAAATGTGCTTTTGTCAACATTACAATATGACCTAAAGAAATGTCTTTGCCTGGAGACTGCACTTCGGATGTATAATTTACATAGTTAGGATATTCGAATAATAAAAAGTATTTACCATCTGTTGGAACACTTACTTGGAATGATCCGTCCTTATCAGTTCGAGTAAATTTGTATAGAAAGGAATCTGATGCCGTCAATACAGAAACGGACGCATCTTTCAACGGGACATGATTGATCGTGTCAGTGACGCTTCCTTTAATGGTATTTTGAGCGTGGACTTTAAAAGCCATACTCATCAAAATAAGGCATAATAATGTTAGTCTTTTCAATGTAATAGTATTTAACAAGCTTAAATGTTTTTGGATCTGAGGCAAATAAAATGAATATCCTATTAATCTAGTCGTCGATTTATTTGAATGGTTATTTTTCTATTTGAATGAAAATTTCTTTGTACCAAAATGAAAAATATATCTACATTTGTATTGTAATAAATAAAATTACAGTTAAGATGATTAATAGTAGATTCTCAATTCAGATTCATATATTGTGTTTATTGGCTGTACATCGATCACCTTTAACTTCTGACTTTATTGCTAGTAGTGCCAATTGTAATCCTGTTTTAGTTAGAAAGGAATTGAGCATCCTAAAAAAAATGGGATTTGTACATACCAAAGAAGGTAAGAGTGGCGGTGCAACTTTAGCTATAGCAGCAAACGAAATCCATCTAGATCAATTATATAAAATCTTATATGAAAATCAAGAAGTATTTGGTCAAAATAAAAACACACCCAATCCCAATTGTAACATAGGTAAAAATATTAATTTGCTTATGTCAGATATTAATCGACATGCAGAATTGTCTTTATTAAATACTTTAAATGGTTTTACAATTCAAAACCTACTCGAACAAATTTAATTCTTCATAAAAAACATATAGTATGAAACGGATTGTATTTTCCTTGATTGCAATGATGGCATTTGCTTTCCATGGATTTAGTCAAAAAACAACAGATAAGAATTATCTATCCGAATTAAAACACAATAAGGAAGTTGTGTTGGCTTTTTACCAACAGGTTTTTGGAGATAAGGATTTAAGTCATTTGGATAAATATTTATTGCCTACTTACATCCAACACAATCCACATGTGGCGGATGGTGCCGCAGCTTTTGAAAAAGCTGCTTCTGGTTGGTTAAAAGGTGCACCGAAAACCAAAATCGATGTACAACATATTGCTGCCGATGGAGATTTAGTTTTTATTCATTTGAAAAATAAATTACCTGGTGGCAAATTACAATCCACTATCGATATTTTCCGTATGGAAAATGGAAAGATTGCAGAGCATTGGGATGTACATGAGTTAGTTCCAGACTCTTCAGCAAATCCACATCCGATGTTTTAAATACAAAAAGCTCATTCGAAATTGAATGAGCTTTTTGTATCTATTGAGAAACATTTTACTAATTAGAAAATTTATAACCTACACCTTTCACCGTGGAGATACAATCTATTCCCAATTTTTGACGGATTTTTCTGATATGTACATCGATGGTGCGATCGCCTACGATGACGTCTATGCCCCAGATCTGTTGTAAAATTTCATTTCTTAGAAATACACGACCAGCTTTAGATGCTAATAAGTATAAAAGTTCAAATTCTTTTTTAGCTAAAACAACTTCATTATCATCCACTTTTACCACATATTTCACTGGATCGATCAACATATTTCCAATTTGAAGCGTCTTTTCGCTTTCTTTATTTTTTCTACGGAAAATAGCGTTTACACGACTAGTAAGCACTTTTGGACTGATTGGTTTGCTGATATAATCATCTGCCCCCAATTCAAAACCTTTTAAATGTGATTTTTCGTCATTCAAAGCCGTCAAGAAAATAATTGTTGAATCTTCAAATTCTGGTTGACTTCTTAGAATCTCGCAAACTTCTGTTCCTGATTTTTTGGGCATCATAATATCCAAAATCAAAAGATCTGGAACAAATTCTTTTGCTTTATCTAATGCTTCTTCTCCATTTTCGGCTTGAATAATATCATAGCCTTCCTTTTTCAGATTGTAACTTAGGATCTCTAATATATCCGGTTCGTCTTCTGCAATTAGAATTTTATTTTTTTCCATCACTTTATAAATTGCTTGCAAAATTATCAATAACATGATAAGATAATCTTTTGTTCATATTAAGTTATTGTTAAGCCAAAAAATACAATTGAAATTATCCTCATAATTTGGCTGTATTTTTGCATATATTGTCACGACTTTAATAGTTTTTACGAAGCGTATTTCTATGAATAAAATATTACCAATTATATCCAGCATCGTTTTGAGTATTGGGATAGCTCAAGCACAAAGCAACTATCCTATCGAAAGAGCCTCATTTCATGACAATATTGACAATAGTCAAAAACGAATTCTCAATTTAGATCATAAGGATGATAGTTTGTTTACGCCTTCAGAATCTGACGAAAAAGTAAACGAACAAGCAACATTTGCTGCCACTTCTCAGATAGACAGTATTCAAAGTCAAATTGAATCGGATAAAAACATGGATAGTAACACGAAGATTAAATATCTACGTGGTCTCAATGATTTATTGTCATCTTTTATAATGGGATTTAAGAGTCATTCTATCAAGGGGGGACAATTAACTACGTTGATTTCTGCATTTGATCAATCTATGGCTTTGGAGCAAACGGATCAAGCGATCACGCCAATAGTTTATAAAAGTCCGTTAGCCGTAGGAAAGATTTTAATAAATAATTTTGCGTTTAGACAAAATTCTGGTTTGGAGGACTCTAAACAAATTTTGATTACAAAAGAATGTGGAGATTTTCCACATAGAGCATTGGATATTTTGGAAAATCATCCAGAATATAAGAGTACAGATAGTGTTATTGTAGCTGTGGCGCATCGCGATCCAGATTATTTGTATAATTATGCTGCTGCGACTACGAGATTGGGAAATGTTATTCGTAAAAATCCTGATTTATTAGTTGCTACGATCAGTAGTATGGCTACACGTAAAACAGGTCGTCAATATTTTCCTTTTTTAGATAATTTGTATAAAGGAACAATCACATTTGATGCTATTGATAAAACTTTAGAAGATCCTACATACCAAAAGTATTATTCCTTATTGGTCAATACAGAAGTTGAATATTCTAAAAGAATATTAGAAAGCGATACGCCAATGGGAATGAAAGCATTGGGACGCAGATTGAAAGATGTATCGATCGATCCATTTGTCAATACCATTAATGGTCTACATGAGTCTCCAGATGCTGTACGTTTTAAATCAATTATGCCATTAACTCCGCAAGAATTATATTATTTAGCGGTTTTAAATGAGGAAGAATTGTACACATCTAGTTATTTGCATGGCGTTTACAAACAAATATTTGAAAAAGGTGGTAAAGGTTATACGGGAGACAAATTATTAATGAGTGTTTATTTTGACCATTTCAAAAAATGGATCAAAATGGCTGCCAATTACAACAAATTGGAAGATTTTCTTGCTACAATGAATCCGCAAAATTCGGAATTATTGATGCGTCAATTTGTTAGAAATTTGGACAAAACACAAGGAACAGACAGCTTAGAAGATGCCGTGGATGTTGCTGGTTCTTTTGCAAGTATCAAAGATCCCAAAGTTAGAAATTTGGTTTTGGATGAGGTGCAAGTTAATTTGGAACATGCGAAAGCTACAGGAAACAAAAAAGCAATCAACATCTATGATATTTTGAATACGTTGTTTTTATCCATGGATCCAAAAAACAATATAGATGTATCTAAATCTTTGGGGATTGAACCCGTTTATTATATGCCAATAAAAGAATTGAAAGATGATAAAGGTCGCATTATCATTCAACAATTTTTTTATGGAGATAAAGATGGTCAAACGGGTTACAATAATTTCTTAGCGACATTTAGCGGAAAAGGTTGGAAGACAACTCACACTGCAGAATGGTCGATCGTTAGCTCTACTATTGGAACGCCAGTTATTATTTATTTCAATAAACCATTGGATGAAGAAAAAGGTTTGGATGATAAAGCACAACAAGATTTGGATGCGTATTTGGAAGAGAATGACATTCATCCAACTTTAGTGATTCATAGAGGACATAGTTATTATTTGCCTACTACCATCAAACAACTTGTACCATCTGCGAAAGTCGTAATGTTAGGAAGTTGTGGAGGTTTCCAAAGCTTGAGTGATGTATTAAATATCGCACCAGAAGCACATATTATTTCCTCTAGACAAACGGGAACGAATTTGGTAAATATCTCCGTAATTTCTGGTATTATCAATAATCTAAGAGATGGTAAAACCTTGAATTGGGTAGATATGTGGAAAGGATTTTCCAATAAATTAAATGGAAATGCAGAGTTTGCAGATTATGTTCCTCCCTATAATAATCTCGGAGCTGTATTTTTAATGGCATATAAAAAACTCCAAGAAAAAGAAGAAAAAGAATAATTCAAAATAAGGCGCTAATTTAGCGCCTTAATAGTTCTTATATAAGTTTAATTGTATTTTAAAAAGAAGTGATCATTATGGACGTTTTAGACAACACAGACATTTTAATTTTAAAAACATTAAACCAAAACTCTAACATAACTACAAAGGAACTTGCAAAAATAGTTTCGCTCTCTCCCACTCCAGTTTTTGAGCGGGTCAAGAGGTTAGAAAATGAAGGCTATATCAGAAAATACATAGCCGTTTTAGATGCTGAGAAATTAAATAAAGGGTTTATTGTCTTTTGTAACATCAAGTTGAAAAGGCACAATAAAGAGATTGGTAACAATTTCGTATCTGATATTATGCAAATCGAAGAGATTGCGGAGTGTTACAATATCTCTGGCGACTTCGATTTCTTATTGAAGATTTATGCAAAAGATATGCACCACTACCAAGACATCGTATTCAACAAATTAGGTTCTGTTGAGAGTATTGGTAGTACGCATAGCACTTTTGTCATGAGCGAAATTAAAGCCTCTTTTACCTTACCGATTTAGTATAGAAAATTGACTTGAAACGTTTTTATTTCCGTTTCGTTCGTCAAATTTCGCAGCTATATCTTTTGCTAATGGGAAATAAAAATCATGTAATTCTTCTTTGGAATACTGATTTTTATTTTCCTTATATAGCAAATGTGAAGAAGGTAATTGCAAATTGAAAATAGTTCCGTCAGGGAAAAATTCCAATGTCTCTAATAGATATATGGAAAATAGTAATTGTGTGCGATTTACTGGACCATCAGCAATGGGAATATATTTTTCCAAAGAAGACTTAGCTCTTTCTAGATCTGATTTTGCCCAAAACCTCGCCAATTTCATAACAGACAATAGAATGCTACTATCATATTCCATTTGAGAAAGTTCTTCCTCTGCCTTATTCGCATAGTCAATTGCTAGTTTGTCTTCACTCAATAGACTTGCCTCGTTGGACAAGTTAATCAAAGTACGCATTGGTACATGTGCGCAAGTGTATTGTTTTTTCAATAAGGGTAATGCCATTTCTTCTCCCTTGGTAAATCCATCCGTCAATATAGTTGCTGACACCTCAGCATCCATCTCGCAAGCCTGACAATCACTCATATTATCTCGATCAGTACTATTTAACTCTTGTAATGATTTGGCAATGGCGGAATTGTCTTTTTGAAAAATAGCTTCACTTACTTTTTCATTATAATAAGCTCGTTTGCCATATCCATTTCGTTCCAAACGAACTACAAAATCATTTAATGCAGCATCGATCTGTGCTAAAGAAATATTGGGATTTTCATATAATTCAGAAATCATCCATTTATATTGCCATAAAAAATCCTTTTCATTAAACACATCTGGATTTTCATCAAAAGTTTGCAATAACCAAGCAAATGCCGGAATGGATTCGTTAGCAAAGGCAAGATCCCTTTCGGTATTAATCAATTCCAAACGCAAATCATATCCCCATTCTTTATCTTGATTTTCATCGGCGATTTGAATAGCTTGTAAAATCAATTTCACCTTTTCCTCAGGTAAACTGATTTTATCAACTTCATTAAGTAATTTTTGTATTTTAAGTGTGTACATTTTTTCAAATTAAATATTGATAAAATTGGTCATTCCCATGACAATAAGACTATACAACGCATCATTAAACATCGTCAATTCTTTTTCACTCACCGTATATTTTCCCATCAACATGGCTTGTACAAATAAGACTTGAACTATTGGAGTCAAGATGTCTGTATCCGTAATGGTAATTAAATTTTGAATCAAACTATTATCCAAATTTAAACAGAATACAGGCTTTTTTTGTACTTCTTGCGGTATGGATTGTATTGCGCTGGCAAATGGATTGCTATTTTCCTTGAGCTGCTTAATTGTATTGTTAAAGGCAGACTCTTCCGGTCGTGTGTATAACGTAGGAGTATCAGAAGGTTGAAATCTCTTGAACTCTAATTCTATATTATAGCTCTTTAAAATTTCTAAAATCTTAGTTCGAATACCTAACAAACTTATCTCTTCTTTCTCATCAATACTTTGAAGAGAATTCAATAGTTTGTAGGAATTAATCGCTTGAATTTTGTATTCGGGATGTGCGCTTGCAATTTTTCGTAAAAGTTCTTCGTCAAAAGTATAAGAGGCATTCACAACCATATTTCCCTGAAAATTTGCCAATCTTTGCACTTGTTTGAACTCATCAAAATCCGGGCAATAATAGATCGTTTGTCCAGTTTCGATGATATTTCTAAAACTACGAAATCCCTTATTTGTTTCGAATGGCAAGTCATTAATTACTAATTGTAAAAACTCAGTATCTTCCAATGCAATCGCTTTTACATGTAAAAAATGTACCTGAATAATTTTATAGTAGATCTCAGGATTCAATGTTTTTAAACTTTCTAAATAGTGCTTGATTATTTCCCCTAATTCTTTTTTTACCTCGCGCAAAACATCATTATGCATCAAAGATTCTCTGGATGCGGTGGCATTTAGATCATTGGAATTAAGCAACATTTTTACAAAAAAAGCCCAACTAGGCAAAAGCCCATTGTCATTTTCAGTCAAAAACATCCGTTTTAAAAAAACACGATGATTTTGTTTACCTGAAAACGAAGTTTTTTGTGGTAAAATATATAGTACACCCGAACAATCACCTGCCTTTGTGTGAAATGGAATAGCATCTAAAAACTTAATATTAAAAACATCTCTACCTATTTGTAATAGATCTTCTTTTTCTAAATTACCATTGATCCACTGCGCTTTGGTCTCGTTGACTATTATTGTATCATTCTTATTTTCGATAACAATTTCTTCTGTCAGCGCATTTCCATAGTAACGAATCTGTGGTAAAAAATGATTTAAACCAAAAAGATGTTTGTATTGCGCTTTGGAATATAAAATTACTTTCGTTCCAACGTTTTCATTGCGAGGCAAATTTTCAATTGTATAATTTCCGTCACTACTTGCTGTCCAACGAAAACTATGGTCTTCAAATATAGATTGTGTCTCTACGATTATTTTTTCACTAACCACAAAACAAGACAACATGCCTATACCAAATTTTCCTATAAAATCCTTACCATCAATATTGTCATTACGCTTGGAACTCTCCCCAATTACGGAAAGAAACTGATGAATCTCATTCTCTTTCAAACCAATGCCGTTATCCTGAAAAGTGAAAAAAGCATCCTCGTCTGTCGGTAATTGAATTTTTATTTTCCCAACGATAGTTTCATCTAGATTTTTTCTGGCTGTAATTGCATCGACTCCATTTTGCAATAGCTCCCGAATAAATGTATTCGGGTTGCTATATAAATGTTCTGACAAAAGGGAAATCATCCCTTGTAAATTTACTTGAAAGGAATAAGGTTGATTTTGATCCATGTATATTCTATCTTCTTTTTCTTTTTGTAATTTTCATTGCGCCTTCATGTCCATTTTCGGCAGCTTTTTCAAACCATTGCATGGCTTTTTCATCATCTTCTGATACGCCCTCTCCCATTAGATAACAATTGCCAAGTTTATATTGCGCCTCTGGAAAATTGGCCTCTGCGGAAGCTTGAATCCATTCAATCCCCTTATTTGTATCTGCTAAAACTCCGTCCCCTTCCAATAACTGTAAGCCTGCATAATATGCCGCGTATATATTACCATCTTGCGCTGCTTCATTAAACCAGGGAAATGCTTGTGTTGCATCCACATTAGTACCAATACCAAAATATAAACAACGGCCTAATCTATATTTCGCAGTGATATTTCCTTCTTGCGCTGCTCTTTGATAATAGTTAAATGCAGCTTCTGCATTTTTATCTACCCCAATTCCAAACTCATAACACATACCAATACCATCGGAAATTACACCTTGTTCTTCTGCTTTTTTATAGTATTCAAATGCTTTCTCTGGTTGATCTATTTGATCATAGTCGTAGAAATAGTAATCACCTATTTCTATAAATGCATAAGGATAATTTGTCGCTGCAGCTTGTTGAAAATATTCTAATCCTTTTTGAGAATCTTGCGTAACAAATCCATGCATATAATATCGACCACAAATATATTGCGCATAGAAATAGCCTAGATCTGCGGCTTGTGTAAAATATCCTAATGCTTTATCCAAATCTTTACTAACGCCAAAACCTATTTCATAACAAATACCTAATTCTGTCAATGCTTTAGCATGATTGGCGTCTGCAGCTTTTGTATATAATTCAATTGCTTTATCAGGATTCACATCTGTACCGATACCGTGACGATAACATCTACCTAATTCGTATAAGGCATTTATATCATTATATTCGGCTGCATAACTATAGCATTTAAATGCTTCTGCTGGCTGTTGTGCTCCAGATTTATGATAGTCATTTTCCAAATATACACCCTTGATATAATTAGCATAAGGGTAACCTAATTGCGCAGCTGTATCGAAATAGGAAAACGCTTTTGCATAATCTGGTTCGGCAGCAACCTCTTCTAATAACCCCAATTCGGTAATTGCTTGGACGTTATTGCTATTCGCTGCTTCTAGAAAATAAGGTTTTGCTTTCTCATTATCTGGAGTCACATTTCCAATTCCATATTTATAAAAACGTCCTACTTGATATAATGCTTGTGGTAGTTTTTGCTCTGCAGCATCACTATAGAATTCAAATGCCTTTTCATAATTAGGTTCGCTTTCTTTGTTTCCATATTCAAAGAAATTACCTAATCTATATTTGGCATATGGGACATTTTTTTCGGCTAAATTATTGAAAATAGAGATTGCTTTTTCGTCATTTACATCCATAAATCGACCGTCTAAATGCAACTCCGCCCATTCAATTTCAGCATCGACACTATTTGCTTTAGCGCCTTCATCAATGAAATGCAAGCCCAAATTGGCATTGTTTAGCGTTTGATTGTATAGATACAAACAACCTAAGCGATACGCCGCATAACTATAACCATATTCCCACGACTTATTCAACCAATAAATAGCTTCATCATAGTCGGCTGTATTTTCAGATAATTGTTGTGGCAAAAGAATCAAAGCGATAGATGTCGCGGCTTCTATAATGCCATACTCAAATGTCTCTTTAAATGCCTGAATAATTTCCGTCTTATCTGCCTCTGGTGGCGTATTGGCAAGTTTCATCTCTGTAAGTAGATATTTACAATAGGATGAATCATATTGATTAACTGCAATTTCCAAAGTCTTATCTAGATTTTCTTGATCACCAATCGATCTGTAATACGATTGTAGTATTTGGAAATAATGTCTTTGGACTTTTTTATCTGAATTATCTTTTAATGGTTCTATGGCAGCAGGAACGGAAGCGGAATCATTTCCCCAAGATTGTATATAATTATAGTAAATAATTCCCCATGGATTTTGCGTTCCTGCCAATTCCTTTAAATTTTGAAGCGCAATATCTTTGTCTGTGAAATCGAAAATACTTACATAATTATAGTAATTCAATAAAGGCGCAGCAACGCTTTCACCTTTCTCTTGTGCTATTTCTAAATATTTTTTCGCTAAATCTTTATTTTGTAAAAATCTTCTAGACAGGACGAATTGTAAACCTAATTCTACCCAAGCTTCTGTATTCAATTGAGCATAATGTTCCAATTGCTGTGTAAGTTTATGATGAAAGAAAGTATAATCTTCTTCATTCAAATAAACGCTTGCTCTAAAATCTGCCGAATTATTTATCAAAATTTCATAGATAGATTTTAATAAAATTGCGTCAACAGATTTATTCTTAGAAACTTCTAGTAATTTTTCAAATACGGATAGAAAATAAAACCATTTATCAAAATCTTCCAACTTGTAGTTTTCAAAAGCTAAGGGTTCAGCTAAAATGTCTTCCAAATTGATAGATTCAGAAAATAGCTGATAACGATCTTTCAATTGCATAAAAAGATGAATATTTAGTTACAAACAATATAATTCATTTTCTTAAACAAAAAATTAGCCAAAATGTTGAACATCAAAGTTTATAGGCAAATTTTACAATTATAAGAGATTGATTAACAATCTATAAGCAGAGGTAATACCCAATTCTAACTGATTGTTAATTGATAAGCCTGACAATATTATACGGCCTTTTCCGCTCTTTTTTTCTAATAAGATAATTTTATTTTCATCATTTAAATGAATTGCCATCAAGTTTTTCCAATTAGAATTTTGGGAAGCTATAAAGGAAAAATTTGTTATGGTACTTTTCCACGATTTCAATATATTATTATCCAATTGATTGGGCGTCTTAAACAGAGAATTTAGTGCAAGTTCTGTTGTATAATCTACATCATTTTCGGTTAAATAAAATGGTGAAATAGTAATCGAATCTTTTATAAAATTGGGTAATGTTTTTGGATTTTGAATGTTGACAATTAGGCTACCTCCATTTTCAATATATTTTAATAGAACAGTATCTAACTCATAACTATAATTACTAATATTAAATATTATAGTTCGCATATCGGTCAAACTATCATAATTCATTTTTGAGGCATAAAAAAATTTGCTTTTTATATATATTTGGTTTAAAGCATTTGCAATATCAGAATAATAATTGGAATCTGGAACAATCATCCCAATCTTATCATTTTTTCCAATAGTTAATGTATCTGGATTAATGATAATACTTGGTTGATAATGGTAATAGACGGAACCTAAAGAATCTATGTCTATCTTCCGAAGAGAAGAAGTATAAACAAAAGTTTCTCCACCTTGTTTAGATTCTACCTTTGCTGAAACTTTATTTTCAGGACTTGCATCTTTGGGTAAAATGGTATTATGTGTAACTGTAAATTTATAGGCTTGAGATTGATTCGTCTTTAAATTTAAAATCGTATCTTTTGAGAAAAGTATTTTTTCTTTTGAATCAAATAAAACACCTGTGGGACCGCTTATCTTCACTCCTTTTTTCAATATTCGAATATCCATTGGAAAATTTTTACGTTCCATATTAGACGTCGTGTTCAATACTAACAAATCATTTTTGTGTTTTAATTCACTAATTATATTTGGGAAAATAATCCCTGGAGCAATATCAATAAACAAAGGAAGGGTTATGATTGGATTCTGACCCAAACTATCCAAAACAGGAGCATCAAATTGTATTGAATGGTTATCTAACGAACAATAATAAGACACCACTCTATTGTATTCATCGAGACTCTTTACTGCATTAGAATTTTCAAATTTATACATGCCTGGCGTTTCCATTCCGTAAGATAACCATGGCGGCTGGGAAACAATTTCATTTTTATTGACAGATCCAGACTTGGTGAAAACTAAAGAATCTTTAACATGAATATTAAATATAGTATCATAGTTCTTAAAACCAAAATTATGGCAATCCAAACTATAATTATTCACGTCTCTGGTTAATTTACTTGTAATGGAAATCGTATCACCGATAACATACTTTGATTTATTGACTACAGATTGAATATTAATTCCCGCATATCTTTTTATGATAGAATTTAGTTGTGCATATTTTTGATCAATGCGTTTATCATCTAAATATTT
The DNA here is from genome assembly GCF_004337365.2 of Rhizosphaericola mali. Lineage (GTDB taxonomy): Bacteria > Bacteroidota > Bacteroidia > Chitinophagales > Chitinophagaceae > Rhizosphaericola > Rhizosphaericola mali. The sequence goes on from NZ_CP044016.1 coordinate 1,404,335, forward strand.
AATATCCTCAATCGCATCATATATGGAAATAAGGCTATCCAACTGCACACGATCGAAATGAGTAAAATTTAATTTTTGTATTTGAGAAATTTTTTCATCTAAATTTGGAGACACGGCTAAACTTTTCCAAGTATTGAAATATTCATTTTCCAACTTAACATCATCTCCAAGAATTTTACGAAAAGAATAATTGTTCGTTGTTGTGTCTAAATTGTAATAGGCTAGAGAAAATATTTTTCTAGTTTTTATATAGTTGAATTGTTTTTTATCGACACTATCTTTTACAAAATTGAATGCATTTTCAATACATTTTTCCATACTTTGTTTTGCAAAATTGTTGGTAGTGGTTTCACTTTTAATTAATATTATATCTGGACAAAAATCCGCAATTGCAAACATTAAATCATTGCTAATCTTTCGTTCATTCCAAAGTTTGGATAAAACTACACTATCTTTTATAGGATAATCAAACGCTCTAGTAAAGTATAAAGGTGTATTATATTTTTTTAAAATTTCGTGGCTATATTTATCATTTACAATCCCATTTTCAATCGGTCCATTTGCATTACTTTTTAAAATTGAGACTTGACTTTCCCCTCTTGTAAATCCTAAAAATGCAAATGAAAAGTTGTATTTTTCTTTCAATGTTTGGATTAAATTTGTATCGATATCCGCAGGTGAATATCCAATCAAAAGGATATTCTTAAAATGCCCCAAATCTTTGATTACTTTTTCAATATTAATATTTTTATATTGCCCCACGAGTCGCTGACAAATGAGTAATAAGAATAAAAAAGAAATAAATTTTCTCATGGTTTTACATTTTGTGGTACATAATCGAACGGTAATAGATTCGATATTTTTTCTGACCATGCCCAGTATTTTTGTTGTACTATATTGGAAAATGGATAGAATGAACCATCTTGATGAATTTGAGTCTGAGTATCTGGTAGATAATCCAATAAGGAAATAATACAACTATCCGTTCTATAATTTGCATTATAATTTGCATAATTGATATCCTCTTTTTTATTCTTATATAATACTAATAGTTGATCTTTATATATCAATATTTTAGAAGTACTATCATGATCTTGGATTACTTGGTTGATTTGCAATGGTATCCTTCTCATTAATGTTAAATAGTCATCTTGCCTTATTATTCTATGAAAATAACGTACAGAGTCATTATTATAAAGGGAATCAAATTTTAGTTTAATCAATCTAAAACTATCAATATTTTCATTTACAAATGAAATGGAGTCTAAAATAATTTTGATACGTTGTTTCTCATAATTTGGCTCTTCCCATATATGGTGCATTTCAAAACCCTCTTGTATTGCAGATCGACTATATAAAGATCTTATGAAATGCATCTGAGAGCCAATATAAGCCTCTTGTCTTCTTTTTAGAAATCGTTTATATTTCGAATCCTTGACATCCATATTTTGAAAAGATGGATATCCACCAAAAAATAAATATTTACTTGAATAATTAAATCTAAATTCAATCAGATCATATCTAATATTGTAACCTAAATAGTAATTTTTAATAATTAATGGAACTTCACATGTGACAGATAATTCTTTGGTCTTTTTATAATATTTGAATTTGAGATCTTTATAATTTTCTAATATACATTCATTAGAATAGCTTAAAGTGCCTATAAATTGATCCAAAAAAAATTTCCCATATTTCTCCCATCCATTTTTATCATAAGATTGTATGACTATGGCATCTAAGTCATTAACTTTTGGTGTTAAATGATATTGATCATTATTTTTTATTTTATCAGTAGTTAATACAAGCTTCTCATAACCAACCATGGAAAATATAATCTGCATATTTCCAACTGGTATATTTTGTAATTGAAAACTACCATCACCCTTAGTTATTGTATATATACTAGTATTGCTTATATATACTGCTACTCCTTCTAAGGCTTTATTCGTCTTAGTATCCAAAATTCTTCCATTAAGAATATGTGTCTGAGCATATATATTACAAATAATGAAATTCAGTAAAAATATTAATATAAATCTCATGTATTTTCTTCAAATATAACTAATTAGATAGTTTAAAATAGTTTTTTTATTATGAAAATAAAACGTTAAATTCGTTTAACGGAACATTAATATACTTCTAATTAAGAAACACAGAGATATGCAAAAAAAATGTATTTCATTTTTTGTCATGCTATTTTGTTTATGTAAATTTTGCGATGGCCAGACTGTAGATTTTGATTTTTATTATGAAAACCAAAAAGTCAGTCAAGGCTGTGCTGGATCGACGGTTATACTTAAAAATTTATCTAGTGATACTACTCATAGTTTTCAATGGGAAATTAATGGTTTTAAGATTTACACATCATCCACATTTTTTATTTTTTCAAAGGAGGGAACCTATCCAATCATATTAACAGACAACTCTACAGGTATAAGTATAACTAAAAATATACTAATAAATAAATTACCTACTGCTGATTTTGATTTATCACAATCGTCTATATGTGTTGGTAGTTCGATGAACTTTACTGCCAATACCACAACAACATCTACTATCAGCAATTATTACTGGAATTTCGATGATGAAGCATTGACAACAAAAACAAATCCAATTAATTATATATTTAATAAATCGGGAAGTAAAAAAATATATCTATATGTAAAAGATGCTAATGGATGCTATAGTGCTACCTCCGAATCCAAAACACTGACAGTTAATGGTGCTAGTAATGCATCCTTTAATTCAGATAATTTACAATATTATAGTTGTTCTAATTCTATCAGTTTAAATCTGAATTCAGATAACACTAATCAGCAATTTAATTGGGATTTTGGAGATGGACAAAGTTCAACAGGAACACAAACTACCATTACTCATACATTTGCGAAACCAGGAAAATATTTGATTACATTAAGTACGAACAGCACGGATAATTCGACTTGCAATACTAAATATACGCATAATATATATGTAGGAAAACCATCGTTAAAAATATATTCTCCAGATAGTGTTTGTACAAATACTAGTTTCAATTTAAACGCCTCTGATTCATTGGGAAATTTCAACTTTAGTTCCTCTGAGCTTATCTGGAGTACTGATAATGGAATATTCTCAACGGATTCTACAAGTTTAAGTTATTCAGTGGCGGGTAATTATAATTTAAATGTATATAATAATATTGGTTGTAGATCAGATGCGTCATCTAATATTAAAGTAAATCAAACTCCAACATTGAATGTGTCTGTAACTCCAAGTGGAACTATTTGTAGTTTAATTCCCATAAGTTTTATTGCAAACACGGATATTGGAACAAATATAAAATGGCAAATAAGTGATGGAACATCTGAAATACTTTCAAAAAATGATACACTAACTCATACTTTTAAAAATTCTGGATCATATAATATAACAGCTACTACCTCTAGTAGTGAATCATGTTCGATTACTTCTCAATCATATACCGCTACCTTAACAAATGATTGTGTTGATAAAGGAATTGATTCTATTCTAAATCAAGTATTCAAATTTTATAGTCTTTGTGATGATAAATATTTAGTAACATTTGTAAATTTAGTTCCATCAAAACCTTTTCAATCTATAAGTATAGATGGAGTTGTATATCCATTTACAACTGACTCAACAACGATACGACTTCCGTTCAAAAGTAAAGGCGCAACATATACTGTTTTAGTAAGATTTAAAGATGGAACATACGATAGGGTAAGAGATATTACGATAATTGACGAAACCGCACAATTTTCAGTAAAAAACAATGATAATGCCACATTAAATTGCGCACAGAATTATTATACAATATCTACATCTGGATTTGTTAACAGTGCGAATATATCCAATTTTATATGGAAAATTGAAGATATAAATACTGGAAATACTATTTATTCAAATGCTGGAGCAAATCTTAGCTCATTTGATTTTAATCTACCTGATGTATCTACATATAGAATTACACTAACGATGTATGATATAAGAACAAATCCATGTATTACTACATTTTCTTCCTTAATTACTACACAAGGCCCGGTAGGTAACTTTAAAGCTAGTGGAGATTCCGTTTTATGTAATCCAAAAGGAACTGTAGTTATTCAAAATCTATCCGAAATTAACAACAGTTCATTTGCATCCATGGTTTGGGATTTTGGTGATGGGCAAAAAAGGACAATTACAAGTCTTAATACAGATACAATTCAACATTATTATTCCTATACAGGTAGCGATAGCTATGTAACCTATTCTATCAATTTAAGAATTACAGACAATGCAGGTTGTACATCTAATCTTACTAAAACCGGACAATTTAAATTGTATAATCCCAAACTAAATATTTCAACCTCAATTCCCATCTATTGCCAAACCAAAACTGTTCAAATTTATAATAATTCCAATATTGCGGATCTCTTAAATGATAACTACCAATGGCAAATTAATAATCAAGAGTTCAATACAGCGAACACACAGGCATTAAATTTTACAAAACCAGATGAAATTTATCCTGAAAATTTTAATGTCAAAATTAGTGCACAATATGGTCCAAATGGAAAATGCAATATAGATACGACCTTCAAAGATTTAATTAAGTTCATTAAGCCAATTGCTCAATTTCATATTATTGATTCTAATTTAATAGCCACTTGTCCACCATATACATTACATATTAAAAATGAATCGTCTGGATATGACAATTTAAAATGGACGTTTAGCGACAGTATATATAATACAAGTTTAAATGATACTATAACTTATTATGTAGAAAGACCAGATTACTATTCGATCCAATTACAGACTAATGGTTATGATAATTGTATAGATACTTCAAGTTTTTCATTTATGTCATTAGGTCCAAAAGCAACATTGTCTAATACTATTTATAAGGCTTGTACACCATTAACGACTTTGTTAAAAGTTAATAGCGTAGATTCTATTCAAAATTATCTATGGGCATTTGGAGATACTACAACATTAACAAGTGATTCCATTTTTCAAACGGAGCACACATACAATAATCCAGGAAGTTACGACCCAAGAGTCGTAATTATAGGTACAGAAGCGACTGGACATTGTTTTAATAACCTAAGTTTGTCTAATTCAATTGTAGTAGATCCGAAGATTAATTTAAAATATCTTAACAACTACACTTATTGCATGGGAGATTCATCCACTAGTCCACTAAAATTACAAGTATACACTAGTATTGGAAAGGAATTTTATTGGTCAACTTCCCCAGATGATATTGAGACGATAAAATCAGATAGAAGTTCTTCAACAATTTACGTTACTCCATCTCATCCAACTGATTATTTCTTATATGCCAAAAGTGAGAATACATGCGCTGATGAATCTGCAACTGTTCATGTCGAAACACATGAATCGCCAGTAGTTAGTTTTCCCAAAAATGAAATGACCGTTGCAGCAGGAGAGCAATTTTATACGAATCCTACTATCATTTCAAATATTGGAAGTCTTACATATAATTGGTCTCCTACGACGCAAGTAAGTAATGCTTTAGTCGAAAATCCTAGCATAATTGGAGATAATAATATTACCTATACGCTTTCTGCAAAAAATAGCTATGGTTGTGCTGCGAGTGACTCCATTGATGTAAATGTCCTTTGTAGTACGTCTAAATCATTTATCCCAAGCGCATTTACGCCAAACAATGATGGTCGAAATGATAAATTTTACGTGAGGGGGTATGGAATTAAAAGTATTCGACATTTTTACATAGCCGACCGTTGGGGCAAAATTTTATTTGAAAAAAACAATGTACAGTCAAATGATTATAGTCAAGGTTGGGATGGCCGATCAAGTGGAGATTTAGCTCCGGCAGGAACTTATGTATATTATGCTCAATTGGAATGTACAGAAGGTAATATATATACACTAAAAGGGACTGTAGTCTTAATACGTTAGTTTTTTTGTGAATTTGTAAATACAATAAAGAGTTCTCAATGTAAAGTTGAGAACTTTTTTCTATAAAACGAAAAGACCCGCGGTAGAAACCACAGGCCGTCTTCGATTGCTTGCCATATGAAAAAAGTTATAATATATTCTGTCTTTCTGATTACAAAAATAAATGATATTTTCTTTGCCGTTGTGTTAACTTATTATAAATTAACAAACTTCTAATCAAATATATTTAAAAATATCTAATCTGAAACAAAGTTAAACAAAAAAACAATTCACTTGTATTTTTTTGATTTAATTCAAAAAATAATATATTTTCATTAAAATGATATATATGTTATTTATTGTTATATGTTTCTATTGCTTTTTCTAAACATTTAACGGCTTGTTCTATTTCTTCTACTTTCAATACGTATGCCAATCTTACTTCTTGCATACCTAAACCTTTGGTACCGTAAAATCCTGAACCAGGAGCGAGCATCACAGTTTGATTTTCATAAGAAAAATGTTCTAATATCCATTGACAAAAATCATCTGTATTATCTACTGGTAATTTTGCCATAGCATAAAATGCACCACCTGGATTAGGACATACAACACCAGGTATTTTATTCAAACCCTCAATTAATGTATCTCTTCTTTTTAAATATTCAGCTTTGGTTGCTTCGAAATAATCAGCTGGCAAATCGACCGCGGCCTCACCCAAAACTTGCTCTAATGTTGGTGGTGCTAATCTCGCTTGCGCAAATTTCAATACGGCATTTACTAATTCTTTATTTCGAGTAACAAATGCACCAATCCTAGCTCCACATGCACTATAACGTTTACTTATCGTATCCATTACGATCACATTATCCTCCACTCCTTCTAATTGCAAAGCACTATAATGTTTACCTGTGTAGCAAAATTCCCTATAAGCCTCGTCCGAAAACAGATACAATTGATGTTTTTTGACAATCCTTGCCAAAATTTCCATTTCCTCTTTGCTGTACAAATAGCCCGTTGGATTATTTGGGTTGCAGATGATGATAGCTTTTGTTTTGTCCGTAATAGCGTTTTCGAAGGATGCCACTGGTGGTAATGCAAAACCATCTTCAATATTCGCTGTAATCGGTACTATATTTACTCCTGCTTCTGTAGCAAAACCATTATAGTTTGCATAAAATGGTTCTGGAATAATTACTTCATCTCCAGGATTTAAGCAAGCTAAAAAACCAAATAATAAAGCTTCAGAGCCGCCTGTAGTAATTAAGATATCCGTATAATCAACATAGATTTCATCTCTTTTATAGTATTCGACTAATTTTCTACGATAAGATTCTATTCCTGCACTATGACTATATTCCAAAACCTTAATATCTGCATTTCTTACTGCGTCCATAGCCGCTTTAGGCGTTTCTATATCTGGTTGACCGATATTCAAATGATATACTTTTACACCTTTTTTCTTTGCTATTTCTGCAAATGGAACCAACTTTCTAATTGGAGATGCAGGCATAGCTTGTGCTCTTTCGCTAATTGTTAATGTTGCCATATTTCTTAAAATGCTATTTAAAAATAAATCCACAGTTATTACTGCGGATTTGAATATGAAATAATATATAAATTAAAGTCCAATTTTTTCTTCTATCAAATAGTTATTTCTATCTACGGAGTTTCGACTGATTAACTCTCCAATGAAACCTGCTAAAAATAGTTGCATTCCCAATATCATCAAGGTGAGTGCAATATAAAATCCTGGTTTGTTGGATAATTCGAAATAACTAGAAAATAGTTTATTTAAAACTAGAAAAATGCTAATTATAAATCCAAGTATAAAACATAAGGAACCCCAAAGTCCAAAAAAGTGCATGGGTCTTTTTCCGAATTTTCCAACAAAAGTTACGGTTGCTAAATCTAAAAAACCATGTATAAAACGATCCCATCCAAATTTGGATACACCAAATTTCCTAGGTCTATGCTCCACAACTCTCTCTCCTATTTTCTTAAAACCCGCCCATTTGGCAAGTACTGGAATATTACGGTGCATATCACCATATATTTCAATGCTTTTAACTACTTTTTTTCTATAAGATTTCAATCCACAATTGAAGTCATGTAGTTGTATTTTGGACACTTTGCGCGCAACTGCATTAAATATTTTAGATGGAAAATTTTTAGTGAATTTATTATCATAACGCACTTTCTTCCAACCGCTAACAAGGTCATAACCTTTATCAACTATATCGGTATATAAACCAGGTATTTCATCTGGGGAGTCTTGCATGTCGGCATCCATGGTGATAATGACATCACCTTGAGCCGCCTTAAATCCTTCATTTAGAGCCGCCGACTTCCCATAGTTTCTTTGAAATTTGATTGCTTTGAACTCAGGATATTTAGATCGAATAACTTGGATAACCTTCCAACTTTCGTCTGTACTTCCATCGTCAATAAATATTACTTCAAAAGAGTATTTGTTGGTTTGCATTACTCTTACAATCCAATCACTTAGTTCTGGTAAAGATTCATCTTCATTAAAGAGCGGTATAATTACCGATATATCCATGGTTGAATTTCCTTTTTATTATAATTCTTGAGGTTTGTTATCTTGAAAGGGATTGCTAGATGTTGGATTTTTTTTCACCACAGCGGCTGCAATCAATGATCCAATTGCGCCTAAAATTGCATAAAATAAAATTGTTCCACCCATTGTCAATGGAATCACATTTTTCTTATACATAACAAGACTTGCATCAATCTGACTGTCGCTAACGCCTTGTTGCTCCATTGATTTTCTAGCTAAATTTATAGATTCGTCTATTTGATTTGGGAAAATGAATTTCATCGAAATAATGGTCCAAAATAATACGATTATTACAATCATGGCATTTACCCTAAAACTATTGGCAAATACATTTCCAAATGTGACATTGTGATCATTTTGTTTCGCAAATAAATTACCACTCCACACCAATCCACCTAAAAGGATAAAAATAGAACTAAAAGTGACAATTTTACTTTGATTCAAGTTGCACAATTGTACTACCAAATAAAATAAAACCAAAATAACTGCGATAATTGTTCCCTTTGTAATCGTTGAGGTTACTTTTTTTTCCATACTATAATTTAGTTTTTAACTAATTTTCCTTTTGCAAAGATACCAAAAATATTGCCTTTTAATTCCTTGTCCAGAAACGAACTATTGGCTGATTTACTTTTGTTATTTTCTTTTGTTAAAATCGTTTTTCCCTCCAAATTAAAAATGGTAAATTCTGCCTTTTTTCCAATCTCTATGTCTGCATTTTCTAACTTGAAAATAGCTCTAACATTGTTCGCAAATAAATCTGCTAATTGCTCTCCGCTTAACTCTGGGATCGCTGTATGAACGGCAGCAAATGCTGTCTGTAAAGAAATGACACCATTTTTAGCATATTCAAATTCGATCGTTTTGTCATCCCAATGTTGTGGAAAATGATGACTTGCGATAGCGTCTACTTTATTTTCCAAAACTAAAGCACGCAAAGCATCTCTATCTTCCTTAGTTCTTAGTGGCGGATTAAATTTATAATTTGAATCGTAACTAGTGACCTCCTCATCACAATACATCAAATGATGTGGCGTAACGCTGAAGGTAATATTAAGACCTTCAGATTTGGCTTGTAAGATCATTTCTGCGCCTCTTTTGGTACTGACGCCGGTGATATGTAATTTACTCTCCGTATATTTTAATAGTTCTATATCTCTTTGTATAAAAATCTCTTCACTAATTGCAGGCAAACCAGGTAACCCCAATTGTGTAGAAATAATACCTTCATTCATCAAACCATGCGCTCCAATAGAAGTTTCAAAAGGTTGTTGAATGAGAATGCCGTCAAATGATTTTACATATTGTAAAATTTTCAAGAACAAACCAGATGATTGCACAGGTTTCAAACCATCCGTAAAAGCAATTGCCCCACTTTGAAACATATCAAACATTTCTCCGATTTCTTTTCCTTCGATCTGTTTTGTTGCTCCGCCTAAAGGCAAAATATTGATAGGTAAATATGCTGATTTGTTTCTAATATATTCTACGAAAGATTTATTGTCAATGACTGGTTTGGTATTAGGAAGCACAAATACCTGCGTGTATCCACCAGCCGCTGCCGCTGCTGCCCCCGTTTCTAGTGTTTCTTTTTGTTCTAATCCTGGATCATTAAAATGTGAAAAAATATCTACAAATCCAGCACTCACTTTTAAATCTTTTTCTTCAATTATTTCTACATTATTACCTTGATTTTCAATACGATCGGCAATATTTACAATGTTGCCATTCTCAATTAAAATATCTTTATACTGTTGGAAATAAATGGATTTTTTATCTAAAATCTGAACATTACGGAATAAAACGGACATGCTATTAAATAAATTTGGCGCAAGATAACCCGAAATTTGAAATTAGCATTTATATTTGTTTCCGCAATTAAAAAATTGTAACGGGATGTAGCGCAGCCCGGTAGCGCGTTCGTCTGGGGGGCGAGAGGTCGCAGGTTCGAATCCTGTCATCCCGACTAGTAACTAATTGATTATCAATGAAATGCCTGTAAATGCAACGTTTACAGGCATTTTTTTCTTTATTTCTAGACTAAAAAAAGCCAATTAAATCTAATATTCTCGCGGCCAATTCGGAGACCAAGCTGGTGTCCAAAATTTGGACTAAGTTTGTCTTGCAAATATTTGAATTACAGTTGTTTATATAATTTAATTTGAATCGTTTTGAACTGTTTTGGAGGCCAAAATCGGTTTCCAAATCTAATTTAATTTATAACAGTTTAAATTTTAGGTTATGGCTGCACAAAAACAAACAATTGGGATTTTCTTTTTTCCAAGAAAAAACAGGACAAAAAATGGGAAATGGCCTCTTTATATCCGTATTACGGTAGATGGGGAAAGGCAGGAATTCTCCTTAAAAGAATGGATTTTACCTACATCGTGGGATGAAACAAGAGGAGCCGCTAAAGGTAACAAGCCCGAATCCAAAGAGATGAATACCTACTTGGAACAAGTGAGAGCAAAGGTAATGAATGCTTATAGGGAACTAAATGTTGAAAATAAACTGATTACAGCAGAATTACTTCGTAGAAAATTTTTAGGGTTAGATGAAACTACGGGTACTTTATTAGAGCTCATAGACTACCACAATGAAAACATGCAAAATGTACTTACCCAGGGTACTTTGAAAAACTATTATTCTACCAAAAGGTATGTGCTAAAATTCCTGAAAATGAAAAAGAAACGCAATGACCTTTATTTGTCGGAATTGAACTATCAGTTTTTATTAGAATTTGAACAATTTGTAAAACAAGTGCCTTTGAAAGACTTTGATCCTTGTCACAATAACGGCCTTATGAAACATATAGAGCGATTAAAAAAGATGGTGGGATTAGCTATAAAATTGGGATGGCTCAGCAAAGATCCCTTTGTAAATTATAAGCTTAAGTTTCAAAAATTTGATCGTCCTTATTTGAATGAATTGGAACTAAAGAATATTGAATTGGTCAACATTAACCTTCCGCTATTAAATATTGTGCGAGATTTGTTTGTTTTTAGTTGTTATACAGGATTGGCTCCCATTGATTTAGGTAAATTAAGTTTAGATAATTTAGTTATTGGTGTGGATGGTGGAGAATGGATACATACCGAGCGACAAAAAACCAAGACTATTGTCAATGTTCCATTACTACCCAAAGCCAAAGCTATTGTCGACAAATATCGGGATCATGTGGTAAGTGTAAGGAATAACCGATTATTTCCTATGCCCACCAATCAGGAGATAAACAGAGAATTAAAAATTCTAGCAGAACTATGCAATATCAAGAAATACCTGACCTTTTACATGGCCAGACACACTTTTGCTACAACGGTAACTTTAAATAATGGTGTTCCATTGGAAACGGTCAGTAAAATGATGGGGCATACTAAGCTAAGTACCACACAGGTGTATGCACGTTTACTCAATAAAAAGATTGGGGAAGATATGGCCTTGTTGAGCAATAAATTAAGTCAAACAAAATAATTTTCCAGCCTCTTGCCTCCACCATAATCCCGCTGCCGTATGGCTCGGTGTGGGGCATGTGGCGATAAAGCCCGTTGCGGTATCTGTTCCGACCAGAGGAAGGAAAGGATACCGCAACCAATTTTTTAGAACTATAATTTCTATTTTCATGGCAGACCCAATGGCTGCGAGCGAAAATCTTTTAAGTTCAGAAAAAAGCCCCTGTACTGTGTCATCCCATAGCGGAACATAGACCATAGTAATGAACATCCCATCTGCGCCAATGTCGCATTGATATATAAATCCTGTTTTTCCAATGCTTCGGCAAGGGAGCAACTGGGTGTGTCGTCCGATTGTTCCGACTGTGTGAGCAATTCTCCAAATTCATCGGTAACCATTGGCAGGCTTGCCACCGTTTGGTATTTTTCAGAGTTTGGTTGTTTAATTTCTCCGATAGTGGATAGTATAACTTGTCCTATGTTTTGGCTGTTGCCAAAATCCACCCAATACTTTGGCGTATTTCTGTAATTTCTATCGTTGGTCATTTCTTTCAGCATTTCGGCAATATCAAATCGTGCCTGTACATTATCCACACAGGTAATGTAAATGGTAGCCTTTGCGTTTTCGGGCAATCCACCGAAATTATTCCTTTCAAACTTTTGGGTTTCCGCTTTCCAATTTGTACCCATAAAACGATTGACACGGTTTATCAAAGCTACCGACTTGTACAATCCTGTTTCACTCGGTGCAAAACGCTGTCTGCCGAGATTGGCTTCCGTGATAACATCATCGTCCCACAAACGCACCTGCAATCCTGCGTGTCCCAATTCTGTTAGGCTGTGGCTCATTTCCATTAAGGCGGTCAGTACCTTTGAGCCTGTGCCACCTGCACCAATCAGATTAACCTCAATGGGATTGGTAGGACTTATTAAATAGTTGTCCGTAAAATGAACGGCTGTTTTCACTGTTTCCATTACAATAGATTTTTAAGCGTTTTGTTATTCGGTTTCAATACTTCTTTTGGGAAGGGTTTATCAGTATTTACAAGCTCTTTCCATACAATAACACAATTACCCTTTATGGGATTATGATTGCCTAACAAATGGCTGAAATAGGAATTGAAAAAATAATATTCCCAAGCCTGTATAAATTCTTCTACCGAAGCGGACTTTTTAATATCAACGCTTACCGTTCCCATACAGACTTTGCCGTCTTCATAGATGTTGAAATAAGGCGTATGATATAATTTTGTCTTTTCTGTTGGTCTTCTATCACTTGAAAGGGCAAACACACTCAAACCGTCTTTACTCGCTTTCCAAAGCATAGGCGGTACTTGTGCCTTTCCATTGGGTATGTTCAAACTTTCCACAAAGTACAGTTGCTTTTGCTGTGCTTTGGTGTACCAAATTACCGCACCTTTTTCCGCATTGGGATTGATGTGTAGAATATTGGTAGGCAATATTCCGTTCGACTTTAAAAAGGCTTTGTGTTTCTCCTGTTCTGTATTGAGTGCCTTTGCCAAAACATTCGCTTCCTTTACGGTCAAAGGGTGTGCGTTGATAGGATTGCCGTTTTTGTCCATATCAAAATGCTCTACATAAACATCGGTATTACTTCCTTTGGTTTCATAGAATACCAAAGCCGATTTTGGGTGGTACAATGTGCCAAAGTCCTGTGTTATATCATTAATCGTTTCCATAGTTCCAATTTTAAAAGGTGTGCAAAATGTCGCTTAACCTGTGCAGTAGTTCAAACAATCGGTTTTCAAAACAAAGGTTGTTGGCGGTTATATCCCTGCCGTCAAACTCTTTTCGGATAATGGGTTCTTGCATTTGTCCGTACTCCTGCATTTCATTGTTAACCGATTCTATAAGGGTTTCATTTAGCCAACCTTTGTGGTCTGCATAAAAGGAAATGTACTTTTCCATACCGATGATGTTTTCCCTGTCTTCCTCCGATGCTTCTCCGTTGGGTTTAGCATTGCGGAATACGTTTTCATTCGGATAGGTCTGATAAAGGGCAAAGGCTTCTTTTGCTACGGTCAAGCACTCATTATCAAAATCGTCTTTGGCTTTAAAATTATTGATACGCTGTTCAAATACGGTCAGATTGATACGGTTATAAATCCTCTGTTCTATATAATCCCCGATATATTCGGCTTGCTTTATCTCGGTAAGATAAACGGCTGTTTCGTCCGTATAATCGTCCTGTTCCACCCAATCGTTCATCATTTCATACATCCAATACAGATAGCTTGCTTCCTGCCTGTAATACGGAATATCCGCTATATGGTACAGATAGGCACAAACAGATAACAACAAATGGGCGTTTCTTTTCCGTTTACGGCTGTGCAACATTCGGTATAAGGAAGCAACGGGAATGTAAAAGAGTGTTGAGCCTGTATTGTATCGTTCCTCGCTCACAAAATAGGTTTTCTTACTATTCTGTACCAAACGGATTTCTTCCCAATCCAAAACCTTTTGTTTCAATTTTTCTTCCATATCCGATATAGCCAAAGCCATATTGTAGGGATAGGAAAATTGTCGGGTCTGCATCGGTTCAATTTGGTAATGCTCTGCCAATTTGGAAAAGGACTGATAAAAATCCCTTTCCGTTTTGTCTGATTTCCTGCAAGCGGGTACGGTTTTCGTTTCTTTCAGTTTAGGCAGAAACGTACACTTTAGAAAACCATTGGCAACATCGCTGTTGGTACTGATTTGCGTTTGTCTTTCCGTACTTCGTTTGCGTCCTTTGGCTTTTGCATCCAATGGGCGAACTCGTTCAATTGGCGGTGCAACTGCCGTTGTCGTTGCTGCTCGGGTATTTTGATAGTTCCCGATATGATGTTGCGTTGCATAAGTCATTGCTTTAAGTATTTGGTTTAACCTTTCGTTCCCATTACGCTCTCAAATTTGTACTCTACTGAATCATCTTTTATTTGTGGTGCAGATGCTTTTGCCGTTGTGAGTATCGGGTACATATTGGCGTAAAAATTCATGACGGCTTCCACGCTCCATTTGGGTTCTGGGTCGGTCAGCCTGATGTCCTGTCCTTTATCTTTGAGTATAAACACTCGTTCTAATTGCGTTGCTAATAACATAATGCTCGTTTTTAATCGTTAATACTCTGTTTCTTCTTCGTCCGTTTCATCAATGGGATAATCGGCTGTAACTTCTTCCGTTTGTGGCGGTTCGGGTTGCGGTTCTTCCGCTTCTCCGAAAAGGTTTGGTGTGGCGAATTTTGCAGACAATGCCGTTTTTCGTTTGCGTATCTCGTCCGCTTTTTCGGGAAACTCTGCTATGTCGGGAACTTTCATCCACGCATCACGGAATTTGCCCTCTTTTTCGAGTTCGTTAGCCTTTGCCATTCCGTCTTTAAACTTCTTGTCTTTGGCTTCTTTTTCCTTTTTGGCTTTCTCGGTCTTTTCTTTCTCCATTGCCGATTGTTGTTTGACAATTTCCATTTGCTTTAGGAATTTTTCCATATCCACCATTACACCCGAAACGGTTTTGATAGGTGCTTTTATCTGCTCAAAAAATCCCTCGTCAAACTCTTGGGGCGTGGCGTTAAATGTCAATGGGGAAATAAGGTTTTTGGCGTTATCTCCGCATTGCTCGTTGTTGAGCAAAACCGATACGATTAGGTTGTTTTCTATTCCTTTGGAAATGTTCAGTTGCAAAACTCCTGTAAAGTCCAACTGCTGTATCTGATTGAAAAAATGGGTATTCATCGTTTTATAGTTTTAAGGATTGATTTTTTATTGTTTCGGTCATAGTTGACTTGATAGCCGTTGGTTTCGATAATTCCCTGCAAGAGGTTTTTGGCTGCGGTGGCATCCATGTCATCGTCTTTGGTCATGTTCAAACAGTGCAGCCGTTCATACATTTTGACCATAGAGCCCAGTATCGACAAGGCTTTGTATTCCGTTTTATTGCTTAGGTTGCTCATCGTTCTGTTTTGATTTTAAGGTTAATAATTTACCCAGCAAATCTGACCAATAGACTTTCTGTTTTTCATTAAACTCAGAATATGCACCACCGACCTGACTATAAGCGACAAATGCCGCAGACTGCCGTATGGCTTCGTCCAAATTGGTGACTTCCAACTCGAAGCCGTTTTTATCTGTTACTTTCATTTGTTGTACAATTTTTATAGTTGCTTTTATAGTCTGCTACAAAAACAGTTTTAAATTTTCTGCTTCCTGTTTGTTCTCTGCTGTTAGCGGTTGCCACTGCTGCGCCATTTATAGTATGCAGTAGTAAATAATCTTTGCCAGTCGGTAATCCTCGGGCGGTTCACTTTCCAAATCCAGTGCGCCACATTCCAATGCTTTTTTAAATAGATTTTCTATTTCCGCTTGTGGCGGATTTTGTTGCATCAGTTCTTTAAAGCGTTGTGTTAATTCCTTTCGTGTCATAACTTTATTTTTTTTAAGACAACCGCCTTTTGGAGGGCTGTCTGTTAGATAAATATTGCTAGTTCATGAGTAGGATTTCATTACCATGCTTTGCAAATGCGCTGCACAAGTCCAACGCCTTTTGCGCTTTCATGGCTGCCGTACCGCCATACACCAAAGATTTTAATTTTGCTTCCTCATCTTTATAGCTTTTTACGTTTTGGTAAAACCCGGTTATACTATTGTAGCATCCGAAAACCGTACCCTTTGTAGTGTCTAACTGCTGCGTTTCTGCCGTCATCGCATAACTAAACACTTCTTCGCATTGGTTTTTGAATACGGTAGACAGGTCGCTGTATTGTTTTTTGTGAAGTAACTGCAATGTTTCTTTGTTGGGAGCCATTGCCATTTCAATCAGTCTTTTGACTTCTTTGTCCGTAATACGAACCTTTGCAAAATGGTTAAAGGTTTCTTCCATCGCCTCACTGTTGGCGGTGGCGATGCCCATAACTCGGTGCGCTTCCACCAGTCTTTGCGCTGCACCATTGGTATGGCGGATACGTACCACATTACTCATATTTTTGAGTGCTGCATTTAACGTATTATTGCAGACTACACGCACGGGCGTAAACGCTGCGGTAATGCTACCGCTGCCGTCATGAGAGGTCGTGAGAAAAAGATACTGTTCTATATAATCATTACTGCCCACTTTGATATAGTCGGGGAGTTTGGCGGTTATAAAAATGCGTTCTCCCTTTCCCAAAGCTCCTGCGGTCTCGTACAGGATGCCATTTCCACCGCCCACAATGGCGTCAAAGAATGCGAAGGCTTCGCGGTTTTGAATGATGCTATAATCATTGCCTACCACGCCTAAAGGTTGGTTGGTGTCGGTGCGAAGCGTGGCAAATGCATTGGGAACTAAAATATCTTCGGCTTCCAAGAGTTCGCCACTATCTCCGATACTTATTGTTCTGCCATTGGTAAACAATGGGGATTTAATAACCTCAAAATCAAGCCCTGCCAACTGCATGGCATCTGCACTGGTGGGGGAATCTGTGACTATCTGCCCTAATCCGTGCCATGCTTTTTCCTTAACCGAAAAGAATGAGTATTTACCTGTAATGCTGTTGAAATTTAAATTATGTGCCATGATTTTATTAATTATGAGTTATGAATTAAGAATTAAGAATTAAGAATTAAGAATTAAGAATGATGAATTAAAAAGGGAGGTCGTCTTCTGCTGCGACTACTACGGGTTTTAGTGCTTTGCTGCCTTTGCCGGGTTTGGTTTCCTGCGGGCTGCTACCGTTTGAGGGGTTGCCACCTCCTAAGATTTTAATTTCATTAACGGTAAAAGAAAGGTTAGCCCTTGCATTGCCTTCCCTGTCCTGCCAGATGCGGGGTTCGTTGAGCCGTCCTGTAAGCTGTACGATTGTTCCTTTTGTGAGATAGGGCGCAATGGCGGTGCTGCGCCAATAGCTGCAATCAATGAAGGTGACTAAGGTCGTTACATTGGTATCGCCTTTCTTTTTGTAACGGTCGTTAATGGCAATGGTAAAGCCTACCACCTCTTTGCCTGTTTCTGTTGTCCTGACCTGTGCGTTTGCGGTCAGCCTGCCTGTGATTTCCATGATACTGTATTTTAATTGTGACCTGATTTTTTTCTTTTCACCAGCCCCTTTTTCATAAAGGTTTGCTGCCTGTGGGTTCGGAGGACTGATGTACGTTTTCATTTCTTTCGGTTTTTGTGTAACAATGCCACAAGCCCGTGTGCCTCGCCTGCGAACAGACCGTGGAATACCGGAGCGAGGAACGAGTGAGGATATGCCGCGAAAGTTGTTTGCAAGCACAATGCCGCGGGCTTTGCTTTGTGCAACAAATAAACCGATAAGGGAAAACGCAGGTAGACGGACCGTGCAGTATGCATGGACGGAAAACAGGAAATGGGAAAATATTTTTTTATGACCGCTAACGGAAAGGCGGTGCTGTGTTGTTTTTATTAAAAAACAAACGTGCCCCAACAAAAGACAGGCCTTCAATTAAAGCCGGATATACTCTTTCGGATACCTGCATTTCCGATAAAAGCAACAATGAAAGGAAACTGGCAACTGCTAAAAGAAGCTATCCAGGTTTCTTCGCCGGAGTTCTATGCAGTTATAGAAGATCTACAATTAGAAGAATTAGATAAGCAACCTGAGAAAATACAGTTTACGCTTTGGAAATATTTTAACCGGGCAAGATTCCGGGCAACACCGTATGGTCTATTTGCTTCTGTAGGCATGGCCAAATTGGACAATGCACATCATGAGGGCATTACCTTATCAGAAACCAAAGCTGTCAAAAGCCTGATCGATTGGGCTTATAAGGATAATGAGGCAATGTCCTACACATTCGAGGATCTCCTCCGGGAAAACAAAAAAGTATTTTCCAATAGCAGTTATTATCGCAGTGCAGGAGATTTACGCTATCTCTCTTGTTCGGAAGGAAAGTTTGAACTGTCCGATGTGGGCTATTCTGAATTTATAGAGACTGTACTGAAATACTGCACAATACCCGTTCCGATCCATGAAGTCATTACCTATCTGGAAAGCCAACCAAAGTCCATGTTATCCGGCAGTATTCCCGAAATACTCGAAGAGATGATTGTCCTGCAACTATTGTTTACCGAAAACGATACAAACGTAATAGGTACGGACTTTTTTGAAAGAAGAGGGGTGGAAAATGAGGACAACAAAGTGAATATTCCCCAATATCTGATTCCTAAAAGTAAAATCGAACATGGTAGTGTGCTAATAGAAAGCTTCAAACATTTACCTGAATTAGCCCTAAAACTCGCTACATTAAACGGGATTAAAGAATCCGACGACTTAATCCATTTCAAAAAACAGTTCCAACATAAGTTTGAAGGAAATGAAGAGCCGTTGATGGTTGCACTAGATCCGGAGCTCGGTATTGGTTATGGAAATCTGGAACAAACGGCCAATAGTGAAGACTTGATTGAAAAGTTCTTACTACCCTTTAATGCGCCCGAAAAAGAACCCATTGCCAAACGTTTTTTGTTGGATCATGCAGACAATAACTGTTTCAACGGAGTAATTGAAATTGAGTTGGATAAACTGTTCCAAAAGCTACCGGAAAAGGAGACCGTCCGTTTGCCTAATACATTTCCTGCACTCGTTAAAATAGTCGACGATAAAATCATATTGGAGTCTATGGGCGGAGCCACAGCTAACAGTTTACTCGGGCGGTTTTCTGTGGCAGATGAACGTATTGAAAATCATTGTACGAAAATAGCAGTTTTGGAAAGTAACGCCAATCCCGATGTATTGTTTTTCGATGTCGCTTATATGGCAGAAGCAAAAGTGGATAATATCAACCGAAGAAAACAGCTTTATCCTTTGACGCTTTCCATTTTACAGTTTGACACATCCGAACATCCACTTACACTGGAAGATATATTCATTAGCCTCCATAATGGAAATATCGTCCTCCGTTCCAAAAGTAGGAACAAAAGGCTGGTTCCAAGAATAGCCTCTGCCTACAACCATATCCGTTCCGATTTATCGCTGTTCCGGTTTTTATGCGACCTGCAATTTCAGGGACTGAACACGCGATTAGGTTTTGTACCGGAAACCTATTTTCCTAAACAACGCTATTATCCCAGAATTACGTACAAGAATATCATCGTTAATCCTGCGCAATGGGCACTCAAGGAAGAATTCTTAAAAGATAAAAGTCTTACCGATTATCTAAACGAAATTCAGCTGTCTCGACACTTTACAGTGGGCAATTCAGACCAGACTTTACTGTTTGATAAAGAAAGTCCCGAAGATCTACAAATGCTGGTTTTGGAATTGGCTAAAAAGAAAAAGATGTTTTTGAAAGAGGCTTTTATTCCGAACGATGCCGTATTTAAAGACTTAAAAGGCAATGGGTACAATGGGGAACTGGTTGTAACTCTTTGTCATGAAAACCGGGTTTACGAGCCGGTTATATCCCGGGTTTCACAGGAACCATCTAAAAATCCCATAGAAAGAATCATTCCACCCGGTAAGGACTGGCTGTATTGGGAAATCTTCTGCCATCCGGCAAGAGCTAATAAAATACTTCAAGACTACATCCAACCTTTTATACAACAACATAAAGCGCAAATAGTCACTTGGTTTTTCATTCGTTACAATGAAGGCGGCGCTCATTTAAGGTTTCGTATTCAGCTAAAAAATCCATTGGACTATCAAATATTGACATATTCATTTACATCCATGCTACAACCTGCCATAGCATCCGGTATTGTATCAGACCTTCGATTGTGTACCTATAAGCGGGAAATGGAACGTTATGGCATGGATTTAATGGAAGCAGTTGAGCAGCATTTTAGGGAGGATAGTACGTTCGTCCTTTCCTTATTGGATACGGTGTTAGATGACCGGGAGTTGTATCGATACTGCGTAGGTTCCGTTTTCTATCTGAAACAAAAGAAAATCTGTCCTCAAGATCCATGGGAAGATATAGCAGGTCAGGCTTTTGAGTCCTTCCGTCTAGAACATAAAATCACGCCGCCTGAAATCAAACTATTGAATCAGGAATATGTTGTTTACCGGAATAGCCACCCAACAAAACTCAGTGAGGTACAGGAAAAACAGCAAATACAGTTTCAACATTCCATGTATCAAATATTGGCTCAATGTCCACAAGAGCGGCGTGTGCGTTTGTTTCGGGATTTATTGCACATGCATATCAATCGTTTGTTTCCCGAAAATCCCCGTACCCATGAAATGGTATTTTACTATCTGCTGGATCGGGAACTCAAAAGGACGAAGCATACACAACTATAATTTTTTAATATTCAAAGACAATAACCATGTTCCATAAATTTCTTTTTCTTTTGTTTATTACCGTTTCTTTCCATCCATTCATACATGCGCAGACTCAACAAAAAGATAAAAATAAATACCTCCATATTGGCGATACGATACCAGATTTTGAGTTTGCCATTAGTGGTTATAAAACAAAGGCAGCAAAGATGTCGGACTTTAGAGGAAAACCGGTGATACTGGACTTATGGGGTGTACATTGTAGTTCCTGCATTAGTGGAATGCCCCACATGGAGCAGTTACAAAAGCAGTTCGGGGATTCGATTCAAATCATCTTAGTCACCCGTGACCCTACCGAACAAGTAGCCTCCCTGAAAAAACGTTCTGAAATCTTACAAACGGTGCAACTACCATTTATCGTTGGGGACAATACCCCTGCTAAATATTTTGACTATACATTTGTACCACAGCATATCTGGATAGATAAACATGGCGTAATCCGATCCATCGCCAATGCGGAAAATGCTAATGTGAGCAACATTCATAAATTTATCCATCAGGGCACGACAGATCTAAAGGAGAAAAAAGACTTATTGATTAACTCTGAAATCCCACTGATTAATTTCTGGTACCCGTATTATAAGAAAATAGGTGTGTATAGCTATTTTACCCCTCAACAACAGGAATATGAAACCGGGTCATCAATAACAAAGCATATTCGGTCAGATTATGGTCATCGAACAAGGATTAGTAATGACGCTATCACCATTCAAAACCTTTATATCCAATCATTTTTGTCCCGTACAGAGACCAAAGATGAGTTGGCCTTTTCTAATGAACGGATTATCTGTAGGATAAAAGGTATTAAAAAGTATTATCTGGCAGATAGTAGTCATGCACAATTTACTTATGACCTGATAGCTGATAGTAGCATATCCCCTAAAACCATTTACCGGTATATGCAAGCTCAACTTGACTTGTTCCTCGGGGCCCAGTCTCATCTTGAAAAAATACCAAGACCTTGTTTTGTCATCAAGGCAGATAAAAGCAAATTGCATATAAACAATGGCAATGTTAAGCGTTTCTCAAAAACCAATCAAAATGTTTATTCAGCACAGAATTTTGTATGGTTATGGATAAAAGATATTATAACCAATAAGTATAATGGCCCCACCCATCAGGTTATTGACGAAACTGGAATAGCTCCTAATACCAAAATGGATTTAGTTTTCGACATGAACCACTGGGATAACCTGCCCTTGCTCAACAAGGAACTGGCAGCTTACGGACTGTCGGTGACTTTGGAGGACAGAATGCTGGATTGTATTGTGATAGAAGATGCTGAGGAGTAAGAATACCGAATAATAAAGGGTTGGCATTGTTTCTGTTCATTTAATTGATTAATTTTAATGTCTAAAACAAATTTTACTATGAACAAATCTGAATTAATAGACTTATTGGCTTCTAAAGCTGGCACAACCAAGACCGATGCCGGTAAAGTATTGGACGCTTTTACCGAAACTGTAACCGAAACTTTAGCCGGTGGCGACTCTGTTACCTTAATTGGTTTTGGAACATTTAGCGTGTCTGAACGTTCTGCCCGTAACGGTCGCAACCCGCAAACCGGTGAAACCATCAAAATCAAAGCCAGCAAAGTTGCGAAGTTCAAGGCCGGTAAAGTAGTTAGCGAAGCCGTAAATGCAAAGCAGAAGAAAAAAGCTACGAAATAATCCAGTTTTAATCTACTATTTTCTACAGTCCTCGTCTTATGGCGGGGATTATTATTTAAAGACATAAGATGATACACAAGGAGTGCAATGGTTTAAATAAATCCGTATACAGGCACTATTGGTACCCATATTTTAATAAAAATAAACCCAGAGGTATTAAATAGAAGTTGTAATCGATGAATGCCCATTGCAATGCGAAATATTAAATCCACACTTCAAATTTTGTATCTTAGCCCAAAATCATTTAATGAAAAGAAATGGCTGAAATTGGCATTACATACAAAAAACTTATAGATAATATTGGTTCTACTTTACAACGGACCCGTGACAACGCAGCTCGAGCTGTAAATAAAGAACTGTTAACGGCAAATTGGGAAATAGGAAAACATATTGTAGAATTTGAACAAAATGGAAAAGAAAAAGCTGAATACGGAAGCTCCTTACTAACTAATCTTTCCAAAGACCTTAAACAAGCTTATGGTAAAGGATTTGGGAAAAGCAACATCTATTTATGTCGCCAATTTTATTTGAAGTTTCCAATTTTCCAGACACTGTCCGGAAAATTGAGTTGGAGTCATTATGCAGAATTATTAACCATTTCTGACGATACATCACGTGCATTCTATGAAAAACAGTCCGAAATGGATAATTGGAGTTTTAGAGAGTTGAAACGGCAAATTGATTCCTCCCTTTTTGAACGGCTTGCTTTGAGTAAAGATAAAGATGCCGTATTGGCATTGGCCGAAAAAGGACAAATAATAGCGGAACCTAAAGACATTATCAAAGATCCCTATATTTTTGAGTTCTTAGGTTTACCCGAACAAAATATTGTAAAAGAGCGGAAATTGGAAAGCAAACTGATTGACAATCTTCAACAATTTCTACTTGAATTAGGAAAAGGGTTTTCATTTGTTGCTAGACAATTTAAAATCACCGTTGACAATCAACACTTTTACATAGACTTGGTTTTTTATCACCGTATTCTGAAGTGTTTTGTCCTTATTGACCTCAAAACTCAAAAAGTAAAGCATCAGGACATTGGGTGTAGAAACCGATGAAATTTCCCCCTTAATACCAAAATTGATTTGATCCCCGGAATGTATTAATAAACAATAAATTGCATTGGGTCTATAAAATTGGCGGAATGTGTCCATTGTCCTTGGTTTTTCCAATATGCTGCGACATAGTTATGCCACTCATTTATTGGAAGATGGTGTCAATATCGTTACGGTGAAAAATATGTTAGGCCATGCCCATATAGAAACGACAATGGTATATCTACATGTTTGCCAAATACACGAACAGTTACCTCAAAGTCCACTTGACAATGTATTTGCCTTATGCAGTCGAACCATGAAGTAGCGGATGTAATACGTCATGTAAATTTATCTCAACTTAATCTAAATGTCCATCACGAGAAAACCTTACGTACCTTGTCTTTGTGTAGAACTGCGGCATTGGGTGGTCATGTGGACGGCTGTGATAAATGTGGCAATGTCTCCATCAGCTACAATAGCTGTAGGAACCGTCATTGTCCCAAATGTCAAGGTCATAAACGATTGGAATGGATACACAAAAGAGAACAGGATCTGTTGCCTTGTACGTATTACCATGTAGTGCTTACCCTTCCTGCAGAACTCAACAAACTAGCGCTGTACAACCCGAGTTTGGTGTACAAATCTTTGTTTGAAGCGGCGTGGGCAACCTTGTACCGATTTGGCAAGACACAGCAAGTTCAGTTGGGTATGACCTGTGTGTTGCACACATGGGGGCAAAACCTGAGTTTGCATCCTCATTTGCATTGCATTGTACCTGGTGGAGGTATCGACACAAATAGAAGATGGCAAAAACAAACTAGAAGCGATAAATATCTTTTTCCCGTAAAAGCGATGAGTAAGGTTTTTCGAGCAAAATATGTATCGCAATTACGTCAAAATGGAATTACAGACAAGAAGCTCCTCCATAGTTTATTTACCAAAGATTGGATAGTGTATGCCAAACGTCCTTTTGGAGGACCGAAACAAGTGATTGAATATTTGGGTAGATACACACATAAAGTAGCGATCAGCAATCATAGAATACAAAACATCACTCCTACCCATACGAACTTTACTTACAAAGACTATAAGGATCAAGGCAAGACGAAGGAGATGATACTGACTAACCATGAATTTATCCGAAGATTTTCAATGCATATTTTACCTAAACGATTTGTACGAATACGCCATTATGGAATCTTGAGTAGTAGTTGGAAACGGGGCAAACTGCAACAACTACAAACCATGCTATATGTTGCGAGACCCGAAGTCAAGCCCAAAACGATGCTACGCAAATGCCCTTGTTGTAAAATGGGAACATTGATCACTATAGAAGTCTTCGGCAAGCGAGGACCTCCCAAGATTTACATAGTGAAAAAAACATCTGCCGCACAAGCGTGAGCCTTGTGGGTGGGGGATGTTTTGCCTATACAGACTATAAAAGCCCACCAACTAAAACGAACTACGACTATAAATGAAAAAAGCAGGTCTACAACCTGCTGACATCTCTAAAATCACAATTTGAAAAGTCCATAAGATTGTACCGGTTCCGTCCAACGGGAGTTTCATGTCTAGCCCTTCGGGCAAAACGAAACTCTAGTTATTGGCTGCTGTCTTTATTTTTTCACAATTTTTATCCAGTTTTCAATTTCTTGGAATGTTTCTTCTGAATTTTCAATCCAAGGAAAATGTCCCGCCTTGTCAATTAATACAAGTTTAGAATTTGGTAAAACGCCATGTAATTCTTGAGCGTATTTAGGCTGATTATTTGTGTCGTATTTTCCGTTTATAATCAAAATATTAGTTTTAATTTTGGGAAACAACGTTTGATAATTCAGATATTTTTTTCGTTCTTCTTCTGTTTCTACAGCATAAACATCTTTAATAGGTTTTCGTCTTCCTGCTTTCGAATTTTCTTTCACGATTGGTATTACTTTTTGGGCACTTTCTTCATCATAACACCACCATTTTATTGTAGCATCAGAAATGTCTTTTCCTTCTTCATTTATTTGAGTTTTATGTTCAATCATATAATCCCAATCTTTTATTACTTGAGCGAACCAAGCAGATTCTTTGGATCTTTCATTTTCTGCTTTTTTTCTTCTTTCAATCATTTCTTTTTGAGTCCCAACATAGCTTGTTCCTGTTAAAATTATTCCAGATGTACTTTGTGGAAATTTTAATGCATATTCTAAAGCGATTGTACTTTGGTCCGAATGGCCAAATATCCAGATTTTATCAACATTCAATTTCTTTCTTAAATCATCGATTTCCTGTACGATAGAATCTTGATTATACTCTTCTATCGTTTTTGGAGTTTCAGATTTTCCAGTTCCTCTTGGTTCGTAATATACTATTGTAAAATAGCTTTCCAGTGGTTTTAAAGTCAATTCATAACCAATTTTTCCAGAACTTAAATGTCCGACAATCATTATCGGACCATTTCCTTTAATTGTGTAGTTTAATTTTAAATCTCCAATTTTTTCAAAATAATTTCCATTTGGAATTTTGCTTTGACAACTTACAATTTTGGAAAAAGTCAAAAAGAGAATAAGTAAATTTAATATTATGAAATTCAATTTCATAAACGGTTTTATAAGATTGCAGACAACGCACCTGGCTTGACGGTTTGTGACGAAAATAGTAATTGTTCAGTTCAAATTTAGTACAAAAGTTCAATAATGATATTTAGTTGAGCCGATATTCTTTCGCCCGTCACAAAATGTCAAACTTATGTTACACGCCGTTGTGTATAGGGACTTTGGTTTATCAACCTACAAAGACAAGAATGTAATCTTGTTCTTGCTTTGCTTTTTTAATGATTGATTTAAGTTCTTCAAAATCTTCTGATATTTGTCGCATATTGAACGCTTGTTCTGTTTCGTTATCATTATGCCAAATTTCAGGATAGATACCGTTGTTGTTTAGCTCATCTGCATTATATAAAGAAATCAAATCGGTCTCGGAAATATCCGTAATAATTTCATTCAACTTCGAAATATCCGAATTGTCTAAATAAGGAATAAAAAATCCACTTTCATAAGCCTCAAATTTTTCTTCTTCCGTTAAACTTTCGAACTCTTCCTGAGCAGTTAGTTTTTGAGGATTAAATATTTCGTTTACAACTTGGATAGTTGAATCGTCTTTTCCTTTAGATAAAATATATTCAAGAGCCATAAAGGAAGCTTGAAATGTTGAATAACCTTTGGCAGAATCTGCATCAAATTCTTGCTTATTATTTAGTTCGTCAAAAGTAACTTGAGAAATTCTGTAGAGGGTTGCGGCTTGGCTCATATTCGTAATCGCTTTGTAATGGCGTGTAACGCACCGGGCTTGACGGTTTGTGACGAAAATAGTGATTATCAGTTCAAATTTAGTACAAAAGTTCAATAATGATATTAAGCTGAGCCGATATTCTTTCGCCCGTCACAAATCGTCAAACTCATGTTACATGTCGTTGTTTTCTAATTTTACAAAGTCTGAATGAAGTAGAGAAAACATTTTCATGTTAAAATATTTATCGTTCCAAAACATCCAGTCACGAAGAGTTCCTTCGTTTTGAAATCCTACTTTGTCAAGTACTTTTTCGGAAATGATATTGCCTTCCATTACTTCAGCTTCAATTCTGTTTACCTGAAGTTGATTAAAACCAAATTTTATTACAGTCCTTAAAGCTTCTGTTATATAACCATTGTTCCAATACTCTGATTGTAAATCGTAACCAATGTTTGCCCTATGTTTTGGAGTAAAGTTATTATATCCAATTGTTCCGATTATTGAATTGTGGTCTTTGAGAGAAATTCCCCAACGAATACCAAGATTATCCTTGTATCGATTATGAAACCAATCGACGATTTTTTGAGCTTCTTCGATTTTAGAAAGTCTTATTATATTATAGAACTCAGTTACTTTTTCGTCACTAAATAACTGAAAAATATCTGATAAATGATTTTGTTTGATCTCAATAAGATTAAGTCTTCTAGTCTGTAGAGTTGGAAATTTTTCGAACATTTAATTTTTTATAGTTAGCTATGAGTTTAGATCGACCAATGACATGTAACGTTCTCGGGGTTGATGTTTTTGTGACGAAAATAGTGATTATCAGTTCAAATTTAGTACAAAAGTTCAATAATGATACTCAGTTGAGCCGATATTCTTTCGCCCGTCACAAATCGTCAAACTAATGTTGGGCGCAGGCTTTCTAATAATCAAGTTTCATTGGTGTTTTATTGTCAACTGAAAATTTAGCCAAGTCATATAAAATAGAAAAACCAAACTTTGCTTTTTCATCAAACGAATTTGTATTAGGGTCAATTTCTTTTCTCCATTCATTAATAATATTGTTATCAGCTTTCCATGTGGCGTTATTTAATTTGTCAAGGTCTTCTAAAAGTCTTAGTGATGATGCAATTCCAACTTCCTTTTCTGTCGGGTCGCTATAACGGAAAGTAAACTGAATGTCTATTGGTAGCCATATTTCACAATCTTGTGTCAAGCTCGGATAAATTGTTTTGTAATCCTCTAAAAGAGATTTCTTGAAAATTTCTGATGATGTCCATTCTTTATCAAAGTCATTAGGTATTACATTTTTTTGTTCATTGTACAAAGCCCAAAGAATAACAGCGCCAAAACAATCCCAATCTGGTTTGTCGGTATGATAAGGCAAGTCATTACTTTCAATCCAAAATATTGAAGTTTCACTATGTGCTTTTAATGCATTAGCTAAGTGATCTCTCCAGACTTCACTTATTTCTTGAATCTCACTAACATTTGTCAACACATCTTTTGGCTGATTTTGTCTTACCACTTCTACAGGCGTTCCTGTTCTATCTGACCATTGTTGAATAACAGTTTTCCAATTACCTGAATAATACCTTGTAAATGTCCCAGCGTAAATATCTAAACCCATAAATTTTGAAAGTTTAAGTTGATGGTCAGCTTGCGCCTAACGTGCCGCGGCTTGGCGCAGGAGCGGAAAAGAAAGCACAAAAGTTCAATTCAGTACAACTGCAAGCAAAACCGCTTGATGTTGCTAAATTACAAAACCAAAAGCATAAATCAAGCGGTTTTTGCGTCCAAAATAGTACAAATGTTCAGCATTTATTCTCCAGCCGCACTTGCGCCAAACCGATGTTAGCGGTTCGTTTTTTATTTTTCTAATGTTGTTATCCATTTTATTTGTCCGTCTGTTTCGCTACAAATTTCAAAACCGCCCATTCCATAATCGTAGCTAAAACAATATTCAATTTTTCTACTTTTTACAAAGTCTGTAAGTTCTGATGAAACAGAAATCATTTTATGGAACAGGTCTTTTATTTCGTCAAGTTCTGTCAAAGCTCTGTTCTTTGTCAAATATTGAAATTCATTGCAACGTGTCCAACCTGTTACTGAAAAATGAGAATTGTCTTTTGCTCCAAAAGTCAGGTCGCCAACTTTGAATGAGTGTCCGTCCGTCAATAAAACGATTGCATTTTTAATTCTATACTTCAATTCGTTTTCTGTCATTTTTTAGTCCAATGTTACACTACCAATAATGATATAATCAAAGTCGTCAGAGTTTTCTCTTACAAGTACGCCACCAACTGTTACGGAGTAATATTGTGAAAGAGGTTTAAATGTTGTCTTTTCGTATCTTGGTCTAAGTTCAAGCAAATCGCTTGTCATTTTCTTACCTGTCAATGGTTTTGTTAGTTTGACCAAAAGTTTGTCCCCGCCACGGTCAGAAAGAATTGTTCCAAAAAGATTTTCTTTCCAATCCCAAGGTTCGCTTACTATTATTCTAATTGTTTGTCCTTTTAAACTCATTCGTTGGTCAGTGTCGTGTCATGTCCTACTATAGGTTGACTCTATTTTTGGGTTAATGAATCAAATTTAGTAATATTACAGTTCGGACAAAATCCTAACATTAATGTGTCAGACCAAACGGAAACGGGCTCTGCAGGGCGCAACCCGTTAGGGATAATCTGAACAGTGGAAATAAAAAATTGGATGCAAATCGTGCATCTGATTTTCTAAATTCATTTTTCATTGTAAATGCCTAAGAAAACCCTTTTTGTCAGATTAAGTCTTAGTTATTACAATTGATCCATTATCTCTTAAATATTCTTTTTTCTACATAAGCTTCATAAAAGGCCTCTCGGTAAATGTTTCCTATTGGAATTTCATCATTTTGTATAAAAACGCTATTGTTGTCGAGTGCCGTAATATGTTGCACATTGATGATATAAGATTTACTGATTCTAAAAAATGTATTCTGAGGTAGTTGCTGATGAATCGTTTTGATATTCATTGCTGCAATTATTTTTTGACTATTGGTGTGTACGATAACGTAGTCTTTCAAACCTTCTATATACAAAACTTCGTTGTAGTTTACCTTATGAATTTTACGATCTGCACGTATAAAAAAATAATCTTCTGTATCAGAAATATTCGTTTCTATAGAGGATATACTTTCTTCGGAATGTAATAGTTGATGATAATTGATGGCTTTTCGAATGGCTTTTTCAAATCGTTCCTTTACTATCGGTTTTACCAAATAATCAATCGCATCGACCTCATAACTTTCCAAAGCATATTCTTCGTAAGCTGTTGTAAATATAATTAAGGTGTCTGATTCTTTTATTTGCTTGGCAAAATCCAACCCATTTACGCCCGGCATATTGATGTCTAGAAAAATCAAATCTATTTTATCCAAAACCTCTTTTGCCAATAGTGGACTGCTAAATTGTCCAATAATATTGATCTCTTTACAATCGCTCAGCAATTGCGTGATCGCTTCTCTTGCAAGAGGTTCGTCATCAATGATGATACAGTTCATAACAATAATTTTAGATTGATTTCATAGGTTTTGTCCTGCAATTCATTTTTGAGTAGGTATCTATTGGGGTAAATTAATTCTAATCTTCTTTTTACATTATTTAGCCCAATACCATGATTGACGGAATTATTTTCTTTCTTAAAATTCAAGGGCAAACTATTTATACAACTAAAATACAACACTTTTCCTTCCTTTCTAAAATTGATATCTATAAAGGTCTCCGCCTCTATGTCTGCACTATATTTTACCGCATTTTCTACGAAATTGGTAAATAACATGGGGGCTACTAGAAAATCTTCCATATCTCCTTCATTGCCAATTGTAAAAGTAAAATTGCTCCTTCTTATTTTTTCCAAGTTAAGCATGTCATTTAAAAACCTAATTTCAGATGATAGCAGCACTTGCGATCTTGCTGAGTCATATAATTGATAACGTAAAATATTACTCAATCGCACTAATACTTCTGACGCTTTATCTGGATCTTTCTGGGTTAAAACATTCGCGTTGTTTAAGGTATTGAATAGAAAATGCGGTGTAATTTGATTTTTTAATTGTTCTAATTCCGTATGTAAATTTTCTTTTTCTAACTCATTAATTCTTTCCGCATCGGTCAACCAGCGTTGAAATAGTTTGATCGCTGTAGTCGCCGCTATTAATACCAAATTAAAAAATGGAAACATAAATAATCCTTTGTGTAAAAGATTATAAGAGTCTTCCGCATTCACCATATATTTCTTAAACGTCTGATCATATAAGATCATGGCCAAATAAGTAATAAAGGTTGAAAGAAGGATTAGAAAAATGAATTGCGAATATTTTTTCTTGAACAAATATTGCGGTATAAAAAAATACATATTCACGTAAAACATCGCAAACATGAAGAGATCCATCCATATCTGATGATAAGTATCAAACGGTTCTACAAATATTTGTTTGCCTATATAGTTAAACAATATAATTACAATTAGGCAAAAGATATGTCTTGCCACACGCCAAGTTTTTCCTAGCATGATACTTTGTAAAAAATTGCTTTCATCGGTTTGTACTTTAGTTAAAGCCATAAACTTAACCATTTTAACAAAAATAGAAATATTCCCTTAGCATATTTCCATTATTATACTAAAGTAGTTCTTCTTTATACAAAATAAAAAATAGTAGCACCTAAAACAAATTTGCTATAAAAATTAGGCTCGTTGGTAGAATAATACCAAAATGCGTTTAGTTTTTTGGGAGTTTCGCTCTATTCGTAAAAATATAGACAATATGAAAGTCCGTTTTTCAGTCAACAGTTATCGATTCCAAATCGCCCTTCTGCTAGCTATAGCTGTTTTTTCCCTATGGAGTTGTGGTAGCAAACAAAATGCTCAAGACAATGCAACTACCGCAGCACCGAAATATAAAGTTTATAGCGTGATAGATACTTCTGCACTATTATACACCGAATATCCTGCAACTTTAAAAGGAGTTCAAGACATAGAAATTCGTCCCAAAATTGATGGTTATATTGATAAAGTTTGGGTAGATGAAGGGCAAGCCGTTAAAAAAGGACAAGTGTTATTCACTATCCGAAATCCGGAGTACGAACAGTCATTGCGCTCTGCAGCTGCAGCAATAGAAAGCGCTAAAGCACAAGTCGCTTCTGCGAAATTAGCCGTATACAAAACTATTCCTTTGGTCAAAAAAGGCATTATCAGCAACTATACTTTACAAGCGAATGAGTTGACCTTTGCTTCGCAAAAAGCGCTTTTAGCAGAGGCCGTTGCTACCTATAAAAATGCGCAAGTTAATTTGAGTTACACCACAATAACGAGTCCTGTAAGCGGTTACGTCGGCACATTGCCTATGAAATTGGGCAGTTACGTGAGTGCTACATCTACTGACCCTTTGACGACTGTTTCGGATATCAATAAAATCTATGCGTATTTCAGCATTAGTGAAAAAGATCCTTTGTTTTTGAGTCAAGACAAAAATTTATCTTTTGCAAAGAGAATAGAGCCTTTGCCTAATGCAAATTTATTATTGACAGATAATGACATTTATCCCTTAAAAGGTAAGATGGAAACGGTGAGTGGCTTGATTAATACATCTACTGGATCCTTCAATATAAGAGCAGGATTTGACAATCCGCAACATACCTTAAGAAGTGGTGGTACGGGTACGATTCGTATTCCCGAGCAATTAAGCAATGCCATCGTCATTCCCCAAAGTGCTACGAATGATATTCAAGGAAAAATCTTGGTCTATGTTTTACAAAAAGACAGTTCTATCGTATCTGCAAAAGTCAGCGTAAAAGAAGTGCCTGGAGGTCAATACTATGTAGTCAATTCAGGATTAAAAACAGGTGATAAAATATTAGTCGAAGGCGTGGGAATTGTTGCAGAAGGAACTAAAATTTCTCCTAAATTAGTCGGTCCAAGCCAAGCATTGGCAGTAGATTCTACTTCATTATAGTTAGGAATTGTTCAAATATATTTCAAATTAATTTTCGACAAGATGTTCAAAGTTTTTATAAAAAATCCCGTACTATCAACGGTCATTTCCATATTGATTGTTATTCTAGGGATTATCGGAATCATATCTTTACCCGTGGCGCAATATCCAGAAATCGCACCGCCTACAGTTCAGGTTTCTACCACATATCAAGGTGCGAGTGCCGAGGTCGTGATGAATAGTGTTATCGTACCATTGGAAGAGCAAATTAATGGGGTGGAAAACATGAGTTACATGACCTCCACAGCGTCTAGTGATGGTACCGCAACAATTCAAATTTATTTCAAATTAGGTACCGATCCCGATATGGCGACGGTCAATGTGCAAAACAGGGTTTCACAGACATCAAGTTTGTTACCCGCGGCCGTCACTACGGCTGGAGTTACTACGCAAAAACAACAAAGTAGTAATGTATTAATTTTTGGTTTGTATAGTGATAATCCAAACTATGATGCAACATTTATCCAAAACTATGCGAATATCAATATCATTCCTCAAGTAAAAAGGGTGAGCGGCGTTGGTAGCGCCTCTGCATTTGGTACGTTGGACTATTCTATGCGTATCTGGCTAAAACCAGATGTGATGGCGAGTTACGGTATCATTCCTGATGATATTAATACGGCGTTAGCAGAACAAAATATCGAAGCTGCACCAGGCTCTTTGGGAGAAAGAGGCAAACAATCTTTTCAATATACTTTAAAATATAAGGGTAGATTAACGAGTGAAAAAGAATTTAGTGACATAATAGTTAAAGAAACATCCGACGGACAAATCTTACGTCTAAAAGATGTTGCTCGTATAGAATTGGGTTCTCAAACGTACAATTCTCTCCAAAAAATAAATGGTCACCCCGCTATCGGTGTCGCTGTTACCCAAACTGCGGGTTCCAATGCGCAAGAGGTTATTGATCAATCCTTAAAAGTGTTAGAGGATGCGACACCAAACTTACCTAAAGGATTGCATTTCACTACCATGGTTAATATCAATAAATTCTTGGATGCATCTATTGAAAAAGTGATCCATACATTAATAGAAGCGTTTATCCTGGTATTTATAGTTGTATTCATTTTCTTACAAGATTGGCGATCAACATTGATTCCAGCAATTTCTGTCCCGGTAGCGATTGTAGGTACGTTTTTCTTTCTGAATCTATTTGGCTTTACGATAAATCTGTTAACACTTTTTGCCTTGGTATTGGCAGTGGGAATTGTCGTAGATGACGCCATTGTGGTGGTAGAAGCCGTTCATGCGAAAATGGATAAAGGCGAAAAATCTGCTTTGAATGCTTCATTAAATGCAATGAACGAAATCAGTGGTGCGATCATCAGCATTACACTAGTGATGGCGGCGGTATTCGTTCCGGTAAGTTTTATCAGTGGTTCCACTGGTGTATTTTACAAACAATTTGGTTTGACTTTAGCCATTGCGATTATACTTTCTGCGATTAATGCTTTGACTTTGAGTCCCGCATTATGTGCTATATTTTTAAAACCACATGAAGAAGGCGAACATAAGAAAAAAGGATTTTTACAAAGATTCTACGATTCTTTCAATACTGCCTTTGACGCAACTACGGCTAAATATAAAAAATCTGTTTCCTTTTTTGCCAAAAAGAAAGTATTGACATTAGGCGTTATAGTTGTATTTGGTGGGCTTTTATTTTACTTAATGAAATCCACACCTTCCTCTTTTGTACCCGATGAAGATATGGGAACAATTATGTGCGATATTAGTTTGCCTGCGGATGCTTCCATGGAAAGAACCAATGTAGTAGCAACAGAAGTAGAAAAATTAGCCAAAACATTGCCCGGCATTAATAATACCATGCGCATTGTAGGACAAGGTATGTTGAGTGGAAAAGGAAGTAACTATGCAATGGTAATTATCGAGTTGAAAGATTGGAAATTACGTAGTGCGAAAGGGCAAGATGTAAATTCGCTTATTGGACAATTATTTGGAAAAGTGACCACTATAAAAAATGCGAAAGTAATTTTCTTCCCATCTCCCACAATCAATGGATTCGGGGTATCTGGCGGTTTTTCCTTCCAATTGCAAGATAAAACAGGAGGCGACATTCAAAAGTTCAATACGATTGCACAGAAATTTTTAGCAGCATTGAATCAAAGAAAAGAAATTCAATATGCATCCACTTCATTCAACCCTAGTTTCCCACAGTATGAAGTGGAAATTGATGTTGCTAAAGTGAAAAAAGCAGGCTTCACCGTCAACAATGTTTTGGATGCGATGGAAGGTTATTATGGTGGAGTGTACGCATCGAACTTTAATAGTTATGGAAAATTGTTCCGTGTAACTTATCAGGCAGATGCAGACTATAGGGCAGATATCAACTCCTTGAATTTAATCAAAATCAGAAATACCAATGATTCTCTAGCTCCGATCAGCGCATTCGTTACTTTGAAAAAGATCTACGGACCACAATCATTGAACCGTTTCAATATGTACACAGCTGTTTCCGTGAATGGTTCGCCCAATTCTAATTATAGTTCTGGTGATGCAATTAAAGCAATCAAGGAAGTCGCCGCAGAGACTTTACCTTCTGGTTATGGTTACGAATTCTCAGGTTTAACAAGAGAAGAGGTAAACTCTGGTACGCAGACGGTATATATATTCTTACTATGTATCATCTTCGTTTACTTCTTGTTGAGTGCGCAATACGAAAGTTATATTTTGCCATTTGCCGTATTGTTGCCATTAACTATAGGTTTGTCTGGTGCATTCATATTTGCCAAAATATTTGACATAAGTAATAATATTTATTTGCAAATCACTTTGATTATGCTCATTGGTTTATTGGCAAAAAATGCGATTCTAATAGTTGAGTATGCCTTAGATCGTCGTCGATTAGGTATGCCTATAGTACAAGCTGCGATTGAAGGTGCGTCTGCACGTTTCCGCCCGATTTTAATGACTTCTTTTGCCTTTATTTTAGGATTGATGCCGCTGATGTTGTCCACTGGCGCGGGTGCAAATGGTAACAAATCCATTGGTACGGGAGCTATTGGTGGTATGCTCATCGGTACGGTGATTGGGATTTTTGTGATTCCTGCATTGTTCATTATGTTTCAGTCTTTACAGGAAAAAGTATCTAAAAAGAAGATTGTAGAAAATGTTGATGTATCTAATAGTAATGCCGCTTTACCTGAATAATCGAATACTAAACAACAGCATTTAGTGGAACAAACTAAGTGCTGTATTGAAAATATCAGTTATGAAAAAGAAACAAATTTTCCCTTATATACTTGCCGCTGCCACCATCGCGTCTATGAGCCAAGGTTGCAAAGTGGTAAAACCTTATAGTCCGCCCAAGATGGACAGCTCTATAGTCAATAAATTATATCGTGATAGTAGTGTAACAGATACTTCTACTATGGCAAAAATTGCGTGGAATGATTTTTTCACTGACACACATTTGCAAGCATTAATTGCAGAAGGATTGGCAAACAATCTGAACTTAAAAACCTATGTAGAAAAGGTAAACGAAGCTGCGGCAACGTTCAAAGAAAGTAAAATGGCTTTTTTGCCAACCCTTACCGCA
The DNA here is from genome assembly GCF_004337365.2 of Rhizosphaericola mali. Classification (GTDB taxonomy): domain Bacteria; phylum Bacteroidota; class Bacteroidia; order Chitinophagales; family Chitinophagaceae; genus Rhizosphaericola; species Rhizosphaericola mali. The sequence goes on from NZ_CP044016.1 coordinate 1,441,119, forward strand.
GGCCCGCAAGTTACAGATACTAAAAATTCTAAAGCGGCGATGAACTATCCTGTTGGCGTTAATATTAATTTGAAAACGGTTACGTATCAATTGGCATTAACCTCCACTTGGGAAATCGATATTTGGGGTAAGTTAAAAAGTTCCAAAAAAGCAGCCCTCGCTAATTTATTGGCTTCTGATGCCGCACAGCGTGCTATCCAAACACAAATCGTAGCAAATATTTCAACTTACTACTATGATTTATTGGCCTACGATCAGCAACTAAAAATCACCAATGAAAGTATTGAACGCTATAAAAAAGATGTAGAATCTAACAAAGCGTTGATGGAATCTGGTACGGTAAATGGAGCCTCTATCGTACAAAGTGAAGCCAATTTACATAGTGCAGAAGTGACATTGCCGACGATAAAACAAAATATTCGTCAAACAGAAAATGCCATTTGTTTATTACTAGGAAAAGAACCTGGACCCATTGAAAGAGGCACATTGGCGGAACAAATTCCTTATCAAAATATCCAAACAGGTTTGCCCGCGTCTTTATTGCGCTACCGTCCTGATGTGCAACAAGCGGAGCTTTCCTATCGCTATTATTTTGAAAATACCAACTATGCAAAAGCTAGTATGTATCCAAGTTTGGCGATTACAGCGGCCAGTGGAGGTTTGTCTACTTTGAAACTAAAGAACTTCTTTAAAGAATCATGATTTTATAGTTTGACTGGAAGCTTGTTGGCACCAATATTATATAAAGGCACTTACAAAGCGCAATATAAAACGGCAATAGCACAACAAAATGAAGCATTGTATACGTTCCAAACGGCAATGCTAACCGCAGGACAGGAAGTTTCCAATGCTTTATTTTCTTACCAAACAGCCCTTGAATTACAAAAAGCGAGAAAAGCGCAAATTTTCTCTTTGGAAAAATCTGTTGATTTCACTAAAGATTTGATGGAATATACGCAAACCTACAATTTCACCGATGTACTTACTTCTGAACAGACTTTATTGTCTGCACAGCTTTCTGGCGTTTCGGATAAATTACAAGAGTTGACCGCTTTAGTTACTTTATATCAAGCGCTGGGTGGCGGTTGGAAATAATTCATTTATTTGCATAATATTTTCAGTAATTTTATTTACACCTTTATGCTATTTGGAATTTATTTGGAATAACATTTTTTAAATTATCTTCACTATGAAACAGATTGTAATATTTATCCTATCCGTTGCATTAATGTCTGCATGTATTGCATAAAGCCAAACGAAAGCATCGGCTTGGGACAATTCCTATGGCGGAGTAGATAAATTGTATGACAAATATCTATTAAAACTACGCGCAGCAATTGCACCAAAATTCAAAACACTCCAATTTAAAGATGCGGTTACGGGCAAAACAATGACCTATAATTTATTTATTCCCAAATATTATGACAAGAAAAAAAGCTATCCATTAGTACAATTTATTGCAGATGCGAGTACCGTTGGTAAAGGCGCAAAAGCACCGTTGATGCAAGGTTATGGCGGCATTATTTGGGCAACAGAAGAAAGTCAAAAAGCGAATCCTAGTTTTGTATTAGTAACCGCATTTGCGGGCCCAGATTGGGCTGTTAATGACAAACAAGAAACAAGTGATGAGATGGCTATTTCATTTCGCTTATTGAATAATGTAGTGGCGAACAATAGTATTGATACGAATCGAATTTACACAACTGGTCAATCTATGGGAGGCATGATTTCCTTTTATTTAAATGCCACACATCCTAATTATTTTGCAGCATCATTATTTGTCGGAAGTCAATGGGATATTAATGTATTACAGCCCTTGGAATTGTTCAGTAGGAAATGATTACAAACCCACCGAAATCTATATCAACTATTACTCTTGATAGATTTTCGTAATCTACTTAAAATTAGACCTGTGACTATAATCAAATACTTTTAAATCATTGTTGTCCAACAAACATCTAAAAGACATTGACCCTATTCATCTACAAATATAGTAGACTTATTAATTAAATAAATACTTAATTATTTATGAGTCAATATAATATGTGACAATAATTTACACATCCTTTATACAAATTATTTAGTATATAAAAAATTATAAATCCATTTAAAATACAGACCCATATAAACAATCCATATTTTATCATCACTTATTTCTTGTGTGTATCATTTTTTACAGGAAGTATGTAAGGAATTGGTGGCTCGCTCATACCAGTACCTAAATAAAAACTAACATATGGCGGCTGATTATAAGCCGTATTCTGCCACGCCAAAGCTAAACGATATTGTGGATCATTGACTAAACTATACAATCTATGTGAAGTAGGTATTGTAGTAGAATAAATACGTAGCTCTTTACTATCTTCAGTACGAAATACAACTTCTTCTCGCCAATCACCTAAAATATCACCACTTATACATGGTGTTGCTTTTGTTCCATTATTACTAGCACATCCATCTGCCGAGAATATTGTCTCTTCTTTGTTTGTTAAATAATTCCATTTACGAATGCTAATATCATCTAACAATTCACGGCTTAAATCTCCATCCCACCAAATAGCAAAATTCATTGACGGTTTATTACTTGAAATTATTTGTCCATCGGAACTATACAAATTTCCTTTGGCACCCCACATTTCAAGACCTTCATGCAAAGGATCTATATCTGCAGCTAGCGCCCTTCCGATATCTTTGGTTGTTTCTGGAATACCAAAAATGAGTGCGCCTGTTTGCGCATTATTTAATCCTAGTCCATAATTTCCATTCGTTTGGGGATTTTCATAACATTCCCATATTTTCTGATAAGTATCATTCGGCTTAAACTTGGTAATATGCATTGCATCTCCATGTTGACGCCCATTAACCCATAGTGGATTTCCATCATGATCGATAGCACTGGAGCCATTAAATATTTCATCTTTCCCATCATTATCTACATCCGCCACCATTAATTGATGATTACCTTGATCTTCAAAATCCTTGTGGCCATTTTTAGAATCAAATATCCATTTTTGAGATAATTTACCGTTTTGAAAATCCCAAGCAACACGTACTAATCGAGTGTAATAACCTCTACCTTCTATCAAAGAAGGATGCATGCCATCAAGATAAGCAACGCTCGCTAAATATCGATCCACTCTATTGCCATATCGATCTCCCCAACTACTGACATCGCCCCTTGCAGGCACAAATGGCTTCGTATCTAAAGCTTTACCAGTAACACCTTCAAATACAGTAAGATATTCAGGACCATCAAGTATATATCCATTAGCATTACGATAGTCCGCTGACGCATTGCCTATTACTTTACCAACACCATCAACAGTACCATCTGCTGTTTTAAAAGCCACTTCTGCTCGACCATCCCCATCAAAATCAAACACGGAAAATTGGGTATAATGTGCTCCTGCTCTTATATTTTTGCCTAAATCTATACGCCATAACCGTGTTCCATTCAATTTGTAGGCATCAATAAATACATTACCGGTAACCCCAGATTGGGAGTTATCTTTCGAATTAGATGGATCCCATTTTAAAACAATTTCATATTCTCCATCTCCGTCTAAATCACCCACACTAGCGTCATTGGCAGAATAAGTAATGTCAGAAGTAGCAGATATTGGTGGCTCCAGAGGTATGGATAAATAAGATTTTATAGGTGCATTTGCCAATAGTTTAAAAATAGAAGATTGGCTTTTTGTTTGTTCGACTCCATTTAATACAGGAATGACGTAATAAGCATTCGAATAACTAAAATCTGCATTTAGATCAATAAACCATGTGCGGTCGGATAATGGAGAATCATTAATTTTTATTGCGTTTAAATTGCCCGTCTTTCGATAAATATTAAACGAAATATTTTTATCATCATATGAAAATAATCTCCAGCTGAGAAAAACAGAATCGCTTTTTTTTCGCATTGCGATTAAACCTCTGCCTAAATTTTCTGATTGTCTTGGTTTAATGATCTTTGTCTTTTTCAAATAATGGGCTAATTCATTTCCGAATTGATTCGTCTTTGACAAAACCCGAAGCCCTTCCACCACTTTTTGAGCATTGAAATCAGCACCTGCTTTATTTGTGTGTGTATGATCTTTAGGAAAAAAATGAGCTATTTTTTCTGCACCTAAACTATCATATGTATCTGCGATAAGTGTATTTAATGCGATAAAACCTGTTTTATTATTTTTCGACACTTGCTGCGCCCACAAAGCATAATCCGTATCATTACGTCCTACTTTACCATCCTTCCATATATTTCGAGGAATCAAACTACAAACTATGGGAGAAGCTCCAGATTTTATAGTTTCAGTAATTATTTTTGACAAATACCAACCATATGTGTGAACGAACTCCTTATATTTCAAATCTTTGTTATAAGTGAGTATAGAGTCCGCTGCCAGCCCCTTTAATGATGCCCGACTACTACCGCTTGACAGTCCACCAAGATCATTGGTTCCAAACTGCATTAGGACAAAATCTCCTGGTTTCAATTTTTCTTTTATTTCCTCCCATCGACCTTCATTTACAAAAGACCTACTGCTACGACCACCAATAGCTTTATTTTCAATAATAATTTGAGTAGTATCAAAATAATCGTTAATTATATTGCCCCAACCCCACAAAGCATCGGAATCCGAAGCTGTCGTATTTTTTACGGTTGAATCTCCAATAATATACAAAGTCGGCTTATCATGAGGCCTGCTAAATCCAACTAATGTAATAGCTACAGCGATTCCTAAAATTTTAAAAAATGGTTTCTTTTTTAAAAACATGTATTAAGTAATTTTATAAATATTTACAAACTAAATGGTAAATACCAATTTTGTTCATTTAGAAGTTTCGAGCGAATAACCGAAGCATTCGCATTACCATCCCTTAATAATCTTGCGTATATTTTATCCGCAAGATAAGAAGGATCTTTCCTTCGGCGAGCAATACGAACTAAATCTTGCCATCTATTGCCCTCAAATGCTAATTCTCGAGCAGATTCTGACATGATGGAATCTTCTAATGCCAATGGTTGTGATTGTAAACTAGTGGGATATGAAAGTAGATATGCTCTTCCACGAATTCCTGCATTTTTATACCAAGGGGACCTAAAATAGGGCAATTCACCCGTTCTTGCATCAAAGTCAAAAGGAGCTACATCATTTGTTTGCATTAGATTTGTTTTATTCGATTGACTTGCGTCATCATAAGCGGAGCCAATACCCCAGTTGGTCACAGCCCAAGCAATTTTAGTACGACCTGCTCTATTTGCAGCTTCTGCATAACGTAGATGCAGTAAAGCAGCACGATATAAAAACCATTTACCGTTTTTTAATAATGGAGTAAGTGGATCGAAATAATACCCATATTTTGCTATCGCTGGCTTACCATAAGAAGTATCAACAGAAAACACTTTTCTTGCATCGAATGGAACTCCATTTTGCTGCATTACTCCATTCCAATTGTCCAATGCAACTTGCGATGGACGAATTAGATATTTCCCACCAGATATAGAAAACAAGTCAATGAATGGATTTTTGGGCGTAAATGATGCATTAAACGGCAAAGACCAAATCCACTCACTATTCCATAAATCATCTATTGATCTACCAAATATAGATTTCCAACCTTGCGTCGTACTATTGATTAATGTATTATAATTCTGTGTTTGATATCTTGTATACCCTACCGAAAGATCTTCATGAGTTACCACTTCTGCATATCCAATTTTATAGTAGGAAAATACATCACCAACTCCAGTAAGAGTCGCCGTTTCCATTACTTCTCTATAAGTCGTAGCAGCTTTTATGTAATCATTATTCCATAAATATAAATCACCAAGTAATGCTTTTCTATTAATAAAAAACTTATCAGTAGGATATCCATCCAAGGTCAAAATCAAACTACTTGAGCTTGCTGAATAGGAATTTAAATCAGGTAGCGATTGCGTAAAGGAAATTAATTGTACAATAAGAGAATCTAGTCCAATCTTTGGAAATTTAGTATTATCTGATAATGAGTCTATATTGGATAACCGATCAGTGACATAAGGTATCGATCCGTATTGGATGCCTAATTGTAAATACAACCAGGATCTTAATGCGCCGATATCGGAATATCTTGCTTGATATTCTTCTAAAGTGATCCTTTTCTCTGTATACATTTTTTCAAAATGATATAAGGCATCATTACAGTTGAGAATCACACTATAAAATGGTCGGGGATCGGCATATTTGTTACCACTTTTAACATTATGCAAAGCAATTTCGGATAAATCAGCATTTGCATTTTCGGTAATATCTGTTAAGTCTCCACGTAGTTCATTCAAGACAATATATTGTTCTGCAAGTTGTGTTAACTGACCATAAATCCCAATGACAGCGGCATCCGCATCATGAATATCTTGATAAGCATTTTCCTCACTTAAAAGATCTTCTGGATTTACATTTAATATTTTTTTACAACCCGCAAAACAAAATAGTATAATAGATATTCCTATAATTATTTTCATTCTATTTCTATTTTTAGATAGTATATTCATTTTCTCCTTTTTTTAGTATTAATTATAGTCCTACTTGTATACCAAAGTTGATGGTTTTGTACAATGGATTTAGGCCTGCATCTACACCTTGTCCATATATACTTTCAGAGGCACTGAATTCGGGATCAAATCCTTTATATTTAGTCCAGGTAAATAAATTGGATGCGCTAGCATAAATATGAAATGATCTAAATTGCTTTTGAAATATATCAAGATCATATCCTAGGCTAAGTGTTCTAAGTCTTACATAGGAACCATCTTCGATCCATCTTGTAGAAAATCTATTATTGCCCGCGGGATCACCATAGGTAACTTTCGGAATGTCTGTATTTTGACCTTCAATACGCCATCTATTTTGAAGTGTACTTAGTTGATTAGAATAGTTTAGGTTAGATTCTAATTCTTGTCTTACGTAGTTGTATATTTCATTACCTTGAGAAAACGAAAACAATGCATTCAAACTAATTTTTTTATAGGTAAAATTTTGTGTAAAGCCACCTACCCATTTTGGATTAGGATTTCCAATAATTTTTCTATCCGCATTATCGATTATATGATCTCCATTTAAATCTGTAAAATGAGCATCCCCTGCTTGAAAGAAATTTAAATGGCCTTTTTCATCATAGTATTGTAGGCTTGCAGCATTGGCTTCTGTCGTAGTACGAAATATACCATTTGCCTCATAGCCATAAAATGAGTTGGCAGCATACCCTACAGAGGTTATAAAGCTACCCCCTGCAAAACTATTTTCAATTGCTCCATTTGGCAAACGAAGTACCTTATTTTTATAGGAAGAAATATTTACTCCAGCATCCCATACAAATGCACTATTTAGTATTCTATATTGAAAATCTAATGAAAAACCTCTATTAGATAACGCTCCTCGATTTTCAGCGAGATATTCAAGCCCACTAGCTGCAGGAAGAGATCGGTACGTAAGTAAATTATTTGTTCGATTATTATAGAAATCAAAGGAAATTTGTAGTTTATTATCTAATGCCGCCAAGTCTACGCCGATAGTAAACTTTCGATTTGTCTCCCATTGTAAATGACTATTTGCAATGTTTCCTCGTACAATACCTTGATAACCTAATAAGTTTTGGGTTGTATAATATCCTTTAGAGGAATAATCTCCTATATCATCATTTCCAGCGAGACCAATACTCGAACGAATTTTTAATAAATTAATCCAGGTAATTTTTTTCCAAAATTGTTCAGATGATATAATCCATGTGGCACCGAATGAGGGTAGTACGGCAAAACTGTTACCACCTATTCGAAGTGCATTAGCAACCTGCTTTCCAAAACGGGAGGAAGCGTCCACATTTAAATTCCCTTGAAAGATATATTTTTGACGTATAGTATAGTTGAGTTGCATATAGTTGTTTATCCAATGAGCATTTCCAATTTCACCGAATACTTCACGCAAGGCGTTCGTTCCATTTCCAACGGAAGTAAAATCATCCGTACTGGAATTATAAGAACGAATTGACATATTTTCATCTTTAAAGCGTTGGTATCTTATACCTAGCATCCATTGTAGATGTTTTTGACTAGAGTGATTGTCATAATTAATTCTAGTATCATCGTATAAGGATGAATACCGCTGTACTTGATTGCCCAATCGACTATAAGCAATAGCATTAAAAAGCGTATCACTTGCTACGCCCAGACGTGGCACAAAATATTTAGAACGGCTTTTGTCAAAGGTAATTCCAAACTGTGTTTCCAGATTCCAATGTTCGTTTATCTGATATTGAATTTTCAAATTACCTAAAAATCTATAGTTTTTGGAATTTGTATTTCCATTTTGAAGAATAGCAAGTGGATTACCAATACCAAATGTATCTACACCAGAAAGATTGGGAGAAACTTCCCCATTATCTCCGCGTTCATTCACCGAAACTAATGGGGATTTTAACAATGCTAACCATAATGGACTTGTTTTTAAAGTAAGTCCTTGATCAAATAGATTTTGATTATTATGTGTAAATGCAATATTAGTAGTTGCTTTTACTTTTTTTGAGATATTAAAATCTGCATTGAAGCGGGTAAAATACCTTCCCCATCCAAAATTGCCAGTATATACATCATCATTTTTCTGATATCCCAATGACAATGCATACTTAGCAATATTATCACCTCCAGCAACACTCAAGTAAACATCTTTTCCAAAAGAAGGATGAAAAACTTGGTTTTGCCAATTCACAGAATTATGATACATATAATAATCTGAATTTTTAACTTCATCATTCAGAAAGGATATATCATTTAAAGATTCATTATCATTTCCTTGAGATTGTACAAGATCAGCAGCATATAATCTATATTGTTTTGCATTCAGTAGAGATAGGTTTTGTGGTTGAATATTATAGGTACCAGATACAGCAAAATTTATAGTTGTCGCTTCTTGATTCGCTTTCTTTGTATTAATGAATAAAACGCCATTCGCCGCCTTAGTTCCATAAGTTGACAATGCATCTCTTACAAGTGTCACAGACGCTATATCGCGTATATCAATGTCTTTTAAGGGATTAAAAAAATATCCCTCAATCAATTGTTGATTATTAGATGGACTATTGTAGATCACTCCATCTAATAATATCAATGGCGTATTGGTTCCATATAGCGAATTTATTCCATATAATTGAAGATTTGAACCTATACCAGGAGTTCCAGAACGTCTTACTACCTTCAAACCAGCCACTCTCCCTTGTAAATAATTATCAACGGTCTCAAATGGCAAATTCCTCGTTTCCGACATTTCTTCATTTATAACTGAAGACGCAGAATATCTATTTTTTAATCTTCCCCATGGAAAAATATGTTCATCCTCAATGGCAGAAAAATGTGCTTCCCAAAGATTGATCACTAACTGTTGTTTACCACTCAATGCATAATCTATAGATTGATAATCTGCCGCGGCGATACTAATCGTAGCATATAAATTGGAAACCTTTATTTTAAAATTTCCATTAATATCCGTTATTGTTACACTTGAATCGCCAAAACTTACATTGGCACCGGCTACACTTTTATGAGAGCGTGCACTTACTACCTGCCCAGTAACTTCAATCTTATCTTGTTGTGCTATACCATCTATAGAGAAAAGAAAAGCAACTATCAACCATGAAAGTGGTAAAAATTTATATATATTTTTCATTTTTAGTTCTATACTTTTTCTAATTATCTAATTCCATTTTAAGATAGTCTAAGGATATTGTACCTGCCGTATTCGCATTATCAGAAACAATATATACATCCAATGTGCCATAATGATTTATAGTATAGTCTCCGATGTATACTTCATTATAGTTATTAGCAGAAACTGTCGTATAATTAAAATCTGTGGCATTCCAATATCCAATAGCCAAACGTTGCCGAAATGAGAGCAAACCATCGTAACCGCCAATAACTGATCTCCATGATATACGATACTTTCCTGAGTAAACATTTGGAATTGAATAATGAACGTAAAATTGGGCTACTCCTACACCATTGATTAATAAATCTCTAAATGTAATCCCATTAGGATCTTGCTTTATTCTATAAAATATAGCGGAAGAATGAGATAAATCAGTAAACCCAGTAGGATATTCTCCTTGAGTATAAATTGTAGGTAAAAGTGTTTTTAATGGTACCGTCCAATTATTAAGATGATAAACAATTCCATTGCTCGCATTATATGATTTTGTTACCGCATTTTTATCAATATGAAACTTTATTCCATTTACAGCGACTATACTATCCGGAAGATTTTCCAAATTTGTATAAGCACTATCTATCGTTAAAAATTTCAAACTATGAAATGCTGCAAGATTATTCGTACTATCTTCTGTGCTTGTTTTAAAATATGGTTGTAATTGGCTCAGATTTGTCTCCCATACGCCATCGTCTAATATAAAAAATGTATAGTTGCTTTTTTCATTAGAAAGATCTCTTACTTGTTCGGTAAATTTATTCCCCGATAATAAAGGCCCAGTATAATTATATAGGGGTTTATCATTTAAAGTATCATAACCCACAACTTCCCGAATACTTGAGTCTCTATATGTATAAGTAATGGAGTTTAAATAGTCCCTTTCTTTTATATCAGTAGTTAAAGAGTTGAGATATTCTGAGATATTCATTTTGGTTAGTATTGCCCTAGACAATATATGCAAAAGTCCATTCTCCCCTGGAATATCCCCTTGTGATATGGGAATATATTGAAAACTATCTTTTCCTAATGTCGCGTATTTTCCATTTAACAATTGTATCTTGTCATTATATCCAACTTGAGTATAAATTTGTCTTGATATATAATTACCGACAAATTCTCTAAGTCCAGCACTATCAGTCGGAATCTCTGAAGATATTTGTGCAATAGCATCATTACTAGGAGCCCAAACTGTATAATTTTGAGACGATTTTAATATATCAGAATACCCAGTTTTATTTATTAAGTTAGTGAATAGTGATAATTCCGTATTACTACTCAAAATCGTATATATTGATTCTGATGATGCTGGCACATTAGCATCTTCAGATTTGCGACAACTAATCAATATTATGAGCAAAAGGATTGCTATCCGAAATAGTATTTTAGTCATATTCAGCGCGTATTTTATTTATAGAAATTGTTTTGCTCTAAATTTTTATCTACGAGCAATTCGGCAGAATTAATCGGGAAATAATGAAAATTATAATCCTTATATTTATTAATAAGGGACTGTTGTTTATTAGCCGGAGCTGTACGAGATGCTAAGTCTATTAACAATTCTAACTTGGCATAATTATTTCTTTTTGCATTGCGCAATATGTCATACCAACGTTTACCTTCATAAGCAAACTCCCTTTTTCGTTCATTTAAAACATAATCAGAAAGTCCGTCCTTATCAGCGTCCGATGGAGACTCTTCAGTTGTAACAAGAGCATGTGCTCTATTTCGAATTTGACGAATAATTTTTAGCGTTTCGGTACCTTGTCCTACTTGAGCACATGCTTCTGCTTTCATTAATAATACATCAGCATAACGATAAACGATCCAATGTGCATAAAAACCACTAGAAGCTCTCGAGACTGAAGCATTGACACCTGTATATTTCCAAATTGCATTGTCACTACTTCGAATAGCGGCATCCATTCCGCGAATATCAACCGAATCTACATTATCATAATCAATACCAAAGACATCGTCCATTACGGTCTCTCCAGCTTGCAATGCACGTCTAGATGTAGTAAACAGACTATAAAATCCATTTAGTTTTTGTGCATCAAATTGAAACTCGAAAATACTTTCAGAAGAATTGCCAATATAATATAGTGTATTAAACCACGTTGCATCCCCATTTACTAAGGAATACTTTCCTGAATAAATTACTTTATTGGCATATATAATTGCACTATCATATTTTTCTTCCCATAAAAAAACATCCGTTAAGGTCGCATCAATTGCATATTGTGTCAATCTGCCTTTATTCGAGGCATTGTCACCAAAATCAGTAGGCACAGAAGTCTCTACAGATTTTAATTCTGAAGCTATAAATGCAAAAATAGTTGACTGTGTACTTTTGGGAACAGAAGCGATGTCTTCATCTGTAGAGGTTGCTCTAAGTTTTAATGGAACATCCCCAAAACTCCTAGCTAAATAAAAATACATTAATGCGCGTAATCCTCTTATTTCGCTTATATAATTATCTAATGCAAGTTGTGTCAGTGTAGGATCATTGTCAAGTACTTTATTGGCATTATCAAGGATTACATTGCAATTATTAATTGTGGTATAGACTTTTGCCCAAGAAGTAATACTATTGGTTGCCAAAATATCTCCATTGAGTATATTTTGCTGATCGGTAGTTGCACCCAAACCAGCAACAACCATATCTGCTCTTAATTCTCCCCATAAAAATAGATTTGTAGCTAATGGATCATCCAAGAGAGACGCATATGCTCCTATTACAGAAGAATACAATTGTTCTTTGGTTTTCCAATAATTTTCCTTCACAATGCCATCATTAGGCTCAAGATCCATCCATTTATTGCAAGATGACAAAAGCAATAGCCCAATAATCGGAACTAAATATATTTGGAGTATTTTATTATTCATATAAATTTCTGATTTTAATATTATAATCTAGCGGATATTCCAATAGTGACAGTTCTTGTTGGTGGAGTTACAGAATTGTCTGTTGCAACGCTAAAAGGGCTTGTTATCCTTGTAGTAACTTCGGGATCTTGACCTATATATTTTGTCCATGTAAATATATTTTCTGCGGTAAGATAAAAGCCAAGAGCATTCAACCCCAATCTTCTAGAGGTATTTGGAGCCAAATCATATCGAACTGTAATTGTACGCCAACGTAAATAAGATGCATCTTGAACATATCGACTAGACCCTAACCAATTGTATCCATACCCATAAACCGCACGAGGTATGTCAGTCACATCTCCATCTTTACGCCATCTACGCAGTACGGCTGTACTTTGATTGTCAAAACTGTACATATTTGTAGTATACATTTCTGTAGCATTGATTAATTTATATCCAGTGCGGAAAGAGAAAAATGCAGTAATTTTTAATCTGTCTTTATAAGTTATAGTTGGACCAAAACCTCCTGTTAATTTTGGATTGGTATTACCTAGGTAAACAATATCTCGATAATCGATATTTCCGTCATGATTTATATCTTGGTATTTGGCATCACCAGGTTGAAATGTATAATCTACAGACGGATAATAAAAACGCATATATTTATTTTCCCCATCTGGTCCAATAATTGGGCTGCCATTTTTATCTCTAGCAATTGTTTCCGAAGCATCTTTATATACTCCTTCATATTTGTAGCCATAAATAGAACCGAATGGATTATTTTCTTGAATCATGCTTTTAAACACCCCATTTTGTGTCAAATCTTGTATATTCTCTCTAGGATATAAATCAGAAATGGTACGTATAATATTCTCATTATGTGCAAGATTTACATTAAATTCAACTTTCCAATCTTTACTCTTAATTGGGGTAGAAAAAAAGCCAATCTCCCATCCCTGATTATCCATAGTACCCGCATTAAGATAAGAAATACTACTATAACCACTATAGGACATGAGTGATAGATTTGGATAGATCATGTCTTTCGTCCTATTTCGATATATATCAGCAGTTAAAGAAATTCTTGATTTAAACAATGAAATATCTAATCCAATATTCTTCCCAATAATGGTCTCCCATTTAAGATTATTCAATTGAATATTTTGTTGATATGAACCAGACTGTTCAAGATAATTCCAAGTATAGTTACCATAGGTACTATAGTATAAATAATCTGCATTGGGCATATTACCGCTTTGTCCATAACTTGCACGAAAACTAAAATCATCCAACCAACTAAATTTCCGCATAAATGGCTCCCCAGAAAGACGCCACCTTGCGGATGCCGATGGAAAGTAACCGTATCTATGATCTTTTCCAAAACGAGAACTTCCATCTTGACGAATACCTAAATTTATAAGATAGCGATCCAAAAAGCCATATTGTCCATTTAGTAGAATTGCAGCGGATCGTGTTTGTGTATTGGTCGTATTATTGATTAATTCGTCATTGGATGTTCTAGAAGCCACTATGGGGACATCTAAATATGATGATGCAGTATTAGAAGCCATTAATCCTTGGTTTAAAAAACTATAATCATTTGTTTGAAATGAAATAAGAGTTTGCAAAGAATGCTTTTCTCCAAGATTAGGAGTATAGAGCAGATTTGTTTTCGTTGCTAAAGTGAATCCATCATAGTCTGCATCAGAGGCTCTATTGACCGTTGTTTCAGTAACAGGTCTCCCCGTCGCAATTTGAGGTAGAATTGTTTTAACTTTTCCGCTATTAATGTCAAATTGGACATCAGAGACAACTGTTAATAATCTTGGAATAATTGTGTATTGGATATTAAAATGTGGTGTAATCCTATTACCGATTTGTTTATTTGAAGCATTGTTGACAAATGCGACTGGATTGTACGTTCCAGGATATTGACCCTGAATATTTGATTCTGGTGAAAAATAATTGGGCGTTTTCTCTCCATAAGCATTATATTCATATATACTCATATTGGGCATTTTCCTATAGGCAATATTCCTAACTGTACTAGCGTATAATTGGTCATTATCCACAAAAGTATAAGCAAAGTCGGCCGAAAATTTTAGATTCTGGGCGACGTTATAATCTAAGTTAATTCTGGTAGAGATACGTTGTAAGTTAGTACCAATAGTAGTACCAGTCTGCCCAAAATAGCCTATGGAAGCATAATATTGCGCTTTACTCCCTCCACCTCTTATCGAAAGTACATGATCTTGCAATATACCCGTCCTTGTGATGGCTTTAACCCAATCGGTATTATTACTATAATTATAATACCAATATGGATCTGTTGGGTCATAAGCAAATTCCTTATTTGTTTGCGTATTAAGAGTCGCCCCAGTCCTATTCATATAAGCTTCTGGTATTAATTGAGAGTATTGATCTCCAGATAACATGGGAATCCCTGACGGATTCTTTGAAATAGTACCTTTAAAAGTATAGGTAATTTGAGGGTCACTTTTAATACCTCTCTTTGTATTTATAACTAATACTCCATTTGCGCCTCGAGCACCCCACACAGCTGTAGCGGCGGCATCTTTAAGTACGGTAATATCTTGTATGTCTGCTGGAGATATATTTAATAATTGTGCGTATCCTTGTTCATCTGAAGAGGCAAAATTAAAATCACTAGGAATAGTCGTACTATATGGCATCCCATCTAAAACAATTAAAGGATCTGATCCGGCATTAATGGAAGATGTTCCTCGTATTCTGATTTGCATACCGACACCTGGGTCGCCAGAGACGGCAGCGATATCAACACCTGGTAAACGTCCTTGAAGCATCTGATCTATTGATGCTGCTTGCATCTCCTGCATGACACTTGCATTGATCGTCGCTACAGAAGTCGTCACATCTCTTTTCTTTATTTTCATTCCAGAGCCATTAGATATACCATTATCTTTTATGGCAACAATTGAAACATCTTCTAATGATTTTTTAGTATGGTCATTTATTAGTCTAAATACAATTACAGTATCCTTTATAGTAGATATTGATTTTGATTGAGAAATATATCCAATAAAAGATACAACTAACTTATTTTTTAAACTATGTGCATTGATTGCAAAATTTCCGTCCGCATCTGTCAAAACACTACTGACTACACGTTCATTTTCATTAATTTCTGTCACACTAACATCAGACAAAACGAATTTTTTTTGGCCATCTAAAACAGAACCACGTATAAAATGCTTGCTATTACTTGAATCAAATTGACCAAAACTGGTAAATCCAAAAATTATAAAAAGAAATATTAAAAATAGGGAGAATATATTGGTTTTGAGTTGCATGATTAGAACTACATATTAAAATGAAGAAAATGATCGATTTGGTGAATGACAGTTCGGTTGGATAAAATATTGCTATTATCCAATATAATAGTTGCATTTGGTGAGGATTGAATAGCGTCTTCTATAGAAAGATTGTTCAGGGAATTGGTTATTTTGACTGTAGCATTCGTTCCATCTGTGTTTTTAAGTAACGTTACATATGTGCCACTTTTCTTGCCATCAGGAACGATAGTATTTTTATCAAGGATATGATATTGAATAAATTTAGTTACAAGCTCTATATCGCTTGTTGCAGTTGGATTAAATGTCGGAGTAACTAATCCATTTGAAGAAACTGTACCAGGCAGGTAACCCTCTTTCACGGCTTCTAATATTGCACTATTAGTAGGAATAAAAACGGTATAGTTTGACCCAACAGATGTACCTGTGATCTGTCCTGTGGATGAATTATATAAATATGAATTTAATAGATATTGATAAAAATAATAAAAAGGAGCAGTTGTATTTAAAGCATAATCAGAAATATGATTTCCAATATTTCTACTTGTAGAAGTTAGTAATCCATTTATAAAATATACTTTTCCATTCGTACGATCAGTAATGGAAGAATCTATTTGAACGTATTTTTTGTCAGCAGAAATAGCATCTAAAGTGCCAGACGAATAAACTTTAAAATTGTCATATTTAATATATTCACCATCATAGGATTCGACAATCCCTTTGCCACTTAAATCCAAATTACTAGATCCAGTAGTATAAACTGTTTGATTATTAGCCGCTGACTTTAAGTTTGTAGTTGCAATACCACCTATAGTTGTTGTACCATTACTAGATGTATATTGAAACGTGCTATTTAGTTGATTCCAACTATAACCTAAATTATTTAAAACATTATCTGGGGTTATTAATAAGGAAAATTCCAAATTGGGATTTCGTAACGATACATATAATTCTTGATCTAATACTTTTGTAAAAAGTGAATATGCAGGATGTAGAAAAGGAACACCATAAACAGTATGAAAAATATTTGCTTTTTGAAGTGCATTTGTTCCATAGAAAAAACCATTAGTTAGTATTTTTTTATCTACTATATTATTACTCGGATTCAATCTAACTTCTTCTCCTAATGTATTAAACGTAGAGGTAAATTTGGACGGCCAAACCGTTTTATCCCACATTTGTGCATTGATAAGATTGGTTATTACAGCGATTGGCAATTCTTCAATCTTTTTTCCTGGATAATATTTAAGCAAAAAAGAATTTTCATAGTCAAGTAAAACATTATTCGTTGGTACGAACAAGGTCCAGCCCTGCTGTTGACCATCATTATCTTGAGCCTTAAGATAATTTTCATTATTTAATGCAAATACAACCGAACTACTATAATTTTTAATGTAAACGGATGACGCACTTCCAGATAATATTTTATAGTTGGAACTTGCGGCTTCATTATAATCATATGTTACGAAGAAAAGATTTAATAATCGTTTAAATTCACTATACTCAGAATGTGCTGATAAATATTGGTCTAAATTCAACGGTATTGATATGACATGATCTGTTGTGTGAATAATTCCATTTTCAGCATTTATATCTTTTTCTGTTACAGTAGCATCCATTATATTAAATCCATTATAGTATGTACTAGGAAAAAAATAATTATAGTCGTAAGTAGTAAGATTATTTGCACCTAAGTAAGCATCCGTAAAATATGAAATATATTTATTGTTATTATCCCCATCAACATAGCTCCCATTCCTATTAGAAGCAAGTACTTGTAATATCTTACCATCTATCGTATCATTATAAACATAATCATAATAAGCCGTTCTTCTTTTATAAGCTTTATTCGTAACCCAACCAGCACTCGATTGATAATCTGAAATATGATCCGTCCCATAGCTATTATACACTAAAGAATATCGAACTAATTTTACCGCCGCACTGCTATCAATATTGTCAGTGCTTGACAAATTTAGTGATGCAAGATAAGAGGCAAATGCATCATCTGTAGGAACAAATGCAGTCCAATAACCTTGAGCGCTTAATATATTTTTATAGTTGGCTTTATCTACAAGTTTCAAGTAATTTTTAAAATTGCCACGATTCTCTAGCACTTGATAAATAGGTGCTGATAAACTATCAGGACGACCATAAAATTTATCAAAAGCATCTTTTCTACAAGCATTAAATTGCACAATGACACTTAGTAAGAATATCATACGAAATATTAGACTTCTCATAATTTAGAATTATAAATAAAACTTTATATAGTAGGCAATAACTATCTCCTACTACTAAATAAGATTCTCAAAATGCTAATTATCAATAATTAATAAATAACTATTTATAATATACAGAACCATCCTTATTGAACCTTGGCCATTGTTGATCTTGATCAGCAGGGATAAACTGTACCATATCAACATTAAACCTATTAGCTGCACCTCCTGTAGTATTAGAAATGGCAACAAAGCGAACTTTATGAGTAGAAGACGTAGTAATATCAACAGTACCAACAAGCTTGGATGTATTTGTAGTCGCTGTATATGGATAAGACATGTATCTTTTATAACCTTGAGCTTCTGCTACATCTTCCGCAAGTCCAGCTGGATAATATTCACCATAGTCAAAAAGCTTTGGTAATGAAACACTATCTACAAGCGTCTGTGTAGTCTGATTACGTCCTCCTCTTCTATAACACACCCATACTTTATACTTTCCTTTTACAATAAACGGCGTAGTAAATTCAACCCATTGTACAACGGAAGAGCGGAGTTCAATAGCAAAATAATCATTATAAACAAAATAATCTGCTGATGAAGATGGGGCACAAGTATATGTAATAGAACCTCCATTCCAATTAATACCACTAAATTGAGTAGGATCTGTGAATTCTTGACTTTTACCTTGCTTTCTAAACAATGCAACGATCTTTCTCAACTCTGGTTGATCTGCTACATCAAAATATACTGCTGTTGGCTGACGTATTTTTATGTATAAATCTCCCTGTAGATCATGTATTGTACCGTTTTCAGCCAACACATCACTATAATTTCGTGATATTCCTATCCCAGGTTCTATATTTCCATTAAATTCATCTTCATTTAGTAATACTGTTTGACCATCTGTTTTTACAGTTACTACTTCCGACGATGTATATGTTGGAAGTGAAGTGGATGTAACAATATCTGCCAAGTACCTTAGACCTGGAATCAAATGATAACCAATGTACATATGTAAAGAATCATAATAGAGTTTTGGATTTCCAGTATTTGAATATTTCTTATATAATTGATCATAGGAAGTGATACCTAGACTATTGTATACACTATCAGACTCAGCTAAAACAGTTACCCAATCTCTTGTTGTGTCTTGTGAATGATAAAAATTAAGACTATCGATTAGTCCAGTAGAAATGAGGGACGCATAAAATATAGAATAACGAGGATCGTTTTTTAGACGATCAGCAAGATTATTTTTTTCGGGAACTATAACGTGATCTATTTCATGTACTAGACCATTTCCTAAACGATTATCTACGCTCGTCACTAAAGCTCTTCTATTAATTCTATAATAAGCTTTACCTGATTGCAATGTGACATCTGTAATTAAATATTGACCGTAAAGAGTAATAGAAGGCAATTTTCCATCTGTAAAATCAGAAGAGGAAAGTGTATCTTTAACTAGATGAATTTTTACAAAATCATTTAATGTATTTACAGGAACCTGATCAATAGTACTATAACTACTATCTTTTAACCACAGATTTATTGCATCGTTTGTGGGCGCAAAGAAAGTATAAGTTCCATATGCATTGAGATAGCCATCCGTATTTGTTTTTTCCAATATATTTATTAACAAAGAAAATCTAGAGGAATTATCAACTAAATAATCAACTATATTTTTGTCTGTTGAAGTTGTTTCGATTATATTATTTTTCGAACAATTAAAATTTAGAAAAAATAAAAAACATATCGAGATTGGATATAAAAATTCTTTTGCAAAATTATTTCTCATAATTGCAGTATAAAATGTTAAGTAAGGATATTAATTGGGATACAACCCTGCGTTATGCAAATACATTATAGTTTTACTTTCTTTCTCACAAAAAGTAAGTACTTAATTTTATTTGAATTTTATTAAAATCGCGGTTTGAATTGCACTATTATATGCAACAACAAGAGGTAAATAAAGTGTTAATTTTAACGTTTATCAATTGGAAATGAATTTTCATTGATAATTCTTGTTTAATTTTGGCTTGTCTAAGAAATTGTAAGATCTCCATTTTATTGTTTTTTAGATTTTGGTGGAAGTGTTCCCGCACTTCCACATTTTCTCACTTATTAGTCTATAAAAATTGTAGACAAATATCAAATAAAAAAATGGTTTAAAAAAATTTTAAACCATTTTTTTGTATAAAATACTATTAATAAGAAAACTTGATAGTTTAATTGTTATAAATGAATATTTTTTTCTCCAGCATCTATTCTTATTGGCAAGATATTTTTATCAGGAGGCAATGGACAAGTAGCAAAATCAGAAAACGCACATGGTGGATTGATTGCTTTATTAAAGTCAATAAAAGTTTGATTATTAGCATCTACATTTTTTACACTTAAAAATCGTCCTGCAGGGTAACTTTCCTCTCCACTTGTCATATCACCGAAAACTATAAAATAACCATCACTTGATTTACTCATAATTTCCAATGAGTATTTTTTTTCATGAATAATAAATTCAAGAGATCCTACTGCCTTATTCTGAAAAGATTGCCCTATTTTATTTTCGAATCCATATATATCATCTTGTTCAGCAGGTACAAATGTTGCAGGAAATATCCAATTAGAATCCAAAGGAAAAGACGGAATATCATGAAAATCAATTAGTTTTTTTAGTTCAAAATTTCTTAATCTAACTCCAAATTTTTCCTGACGTTGAATAATAGACCAACTAAAATTACTGAACCTAGACTCTACATAATCTTTTGGATATTTAGTATTGAATAAAATAGTATCTTTTGTTTCTTGTTTATTTTTGAATAACTTAATTTGATCAGATGGTGTTCTTATTGAAACGATACCATTATGCAAATTAAAAACGCCACCTTTTACTAAAGGAAAATCTTTAGGAAATATAATATCATTACTAGTATCCCTTCCAAATGTATTAATGCCGAATTGCAACCAATACAATCCGACTAGATTTATCCATCCATGAGGAGCTTTCAAATCCTCAATTCTTTTCTTTTTCCATGAATTAAATTCATTAGCATATTCTTTAGATACTTGAGCTGATAATATGGCCGTGAAAAAACTAAAAATAGCCACGATAATTATTTTTTTCATACTGAATTATTTATAAATCTTTATTAGTGGATATTTCATTATTGGGTAATGGAAATATATAATTTTCATCAGTTGGCGCTACTGAAGAGGCTTGCAAAGAACTACTACCTTTTGCAGGAATAGTAAGTAGATTTCTCAACAAGTCATTGGAACGAAAACCTTCTCCCAATAATTCAATTCTACGTTCTTTCCAAATAGTTGCAATTAAACTGTCTTTTGTAGATACTAAAGAATTTGCAAATTGATAATTAGCATCTGATCTTTGATGTACCGCATTTAGTAGGTTTAATGCCAAACTAAGATTACCCAATTGCGCTTCCGCCTCTGCATAATTTAATAATACTTCAGAAAAGCGAATAACTGGTATATAATCTACATATGGACTTGACTTCGAATACTTTTTTAATAAATACTGACTACCTGATAAAGAAAGTAAATTTCGTCGATTATCTGTACTACTCCAAATGGAAGTATTTAATATTCCAGATGGATTTAGATAATATTCTTTATTTACATAGTAGATATATCCAATTGCAGACTGACCACTATAAGAATCTGATGTCGTAGATGGCGTAGAAAATATAGATTCCGTGGTGGTATAATTAGAGGAAAATATATTTGTTATATCACTTTGTAATGCATGAAGTACCCCAAATGTAGTGGAAAATGGAGCTGATGTCTGAGGTACTAATTTTTGGGCTTCTTTAATTGTATTGTCAAAATCATTTTGATTCAAATAAACTCTTGTCTTTAATGCAATAGCCGTACTTTTATGTGCATGAGTTGTATTGAGTAAGTCTGTACTATATTTATTTGGCAACAATAGTTCTGCACTATCCAAATCAGACAATATTTGCGTATACACTTCTTTTACAGTACTTCTCGCCAAATTATTATTATCAGAATTAACTTCTGCTTCTAATCTTAAAGGTAAGCCTGCAGAAGCGCCCTGATCTTTATTATACGGTTCTGCGTATATCGAAACCAAACTATAGTATGACAATGCTCTTAAAAATTTAGCCTCCCCTATATATTGTAATTTCAAAGAATCAGATATAATACCCTCAGATAAGCTTCCCAAACCGTTCAAAATAATATTAGCGTCATTAATAGTACTGTAAGCCGCAGTCCACAAATTATTGACATCATTAGAACCGGAGGTGTAAGAATTGGTCCAACTTTCATATGCTGTATAAACATTCCCAGTAACATTGATAAAATCCTCACCACGAACATCCAAATACAATAAATATCTACCACCATAAAGACTTGCAGATTTTAAGGCATCATAAGCGCCATTGACAAGACCATCTATTCTTTTAGCAGTTGAAAATATTGTACTGGAGCTTAAACTACTTTCTGGAGTAGTATCTAACAAAGATTTTTCACATGAAAAAAAAAGTATAGAAGAAAATAAGCTTCCGAAAATTATTTTTTTAAATATTATAGACATAAAATAACAATTTAGATAATTAAAAACTAGCATTGATTCCAAAAGTGAAAGTCCGACCTTGTCCTACAGAATTTCTTTCTACGCCAATAGACGTATTCGAATTTCCATTGGAAGAAATCTCTGGATCTAAACCTGTATACTTTGTAATTAAGAAAAGATTCGAGGCCTGAACGTATAATCTTAAACTAGAAATCCAGTCAGCTTTTAAGGTATTCTTACTAAACCTATATCCTAACAATATATTTTGCAATCTTATGAAATCACCCTTTTCAACATTAGAAGAAACAGGAAAGGACGTTCCATTGGAAATAACGTCATTATACACTAATCTTGGAATATCTGTTTGTTGACCTGCATGCGTCCATCTATCTAGTATTCCTGTATAATTATTATAGGCTGTTTGATCTCGCAAAGTGGCTTTCGTACCATTCATAATATAGTTGCCTCCAGCATAAGTAATATTTACATTCAAATCAAGATTTTTCCATGAAAATGAATTATTCCATCCACCATAATATTTGGGTAATGCATTTGCTAATAAATAATAATCTGAAGTACCAATAGCAGGAGCGGTAGACCCATCCAAATAAGTCCAATGACTTTGCCCATTTTCAACTGCAGCACTATATTGAACCTTCTCTCCTTCTGCATTAATGAATATTCTTTGACCATTTGCGGGGTTTACACCATCCGTTTTAGCACCATATAAACTACTAATAGAGTAACCAACCCTAGTTACATTGTTTGAATTTGCAGAGGTATGCGTGTATCCAATAATATCGGCATCATCAGCCAGTGCAGTTACTTTATTTATTATATGCGAATAATTCAGTGAAGAATTCCAACTAAAAGTTTTGGTTTGAATAATTTGACCACTAATCGTTAATTCAATTCCTCGATTATACATAGAACCAATATTTTGCAAAATAGTATTATCAGGTATACCTTTCGATGCTGACTGTGGTACACTTAAAATGAGCCCATCCACATTATTGTTAAAATATGTAAATTCTAATTGATACTTATTATTCAAAAAAGAAACGTCAGCTCCGACATTGGTTTGTTTACTTGTTTCCCAACTTAAATTATTATTTCCTACTTGACTAAGTGACCATGTTGAACTCGAACCATATAAGGATGCAGAATATAAATTCATAGCAGCATAATTACTACTAAGATTTCCATTTCCTACTTTACCATAACTACCTCTTAATTTCAAATTGGATACAACTTTGCTTATACTAGAATTTGTAAAGAATTTCTCTTTGGAGATAGCCCAACCAGCAGAAACACCTCCGAAATTTCCATATTTATGACCATCGGCTAGAGCAGAATTACCATCTCTACGAACATTTGCTGTAAAAAAGTATTTGTGATCAAAATCATAATTTAAACGTCCAAAACCAGATACAAAAGCCTGTGTACTTAATGCATTACCAGTAGCGACAACGTTTGTCCATCCACCTTGGTAATATTGAAAATAATCATCAGATGCTACACTAGCAGACGCACCCCATATGGAGTTTTTAATTTGTTGATTATCAGTACCAACTAAAATATTTACATCATGGTGGCCCCAACTATTATTAAAATTAATCGTATTTGTCCAATCCCAGTTATTAATAGTTGTAGAGATATTGGCAGCAGAGCCTCCACTTGAGTACGCAGAAGATCCAATCTCAGGTCCTTGATAAGATTGATTTTCAACTTTTAATCGATCAATAGAATATAATGTAGCGAATTCAAAATGTTTCAAAAATTTTACATTAGCTCCAACATTGGCAATTATATGATCATTTTCGCTGGTAAATCTGCTATAATCAAATAATGCTAATGGATTATATAGTGTTGATGTAGCCGTATTATTTCCCATTCCGATAGTTCCTGTAGAACTTAAATTAAAACTACCATCTTCATTGTAAGCGGAAACATTCGAAGGTAAAGCCATTGCTAATCTGGCAGCACCCACCAACAATTGTGCAGTATTGGGTAAAGAACCTGAATTATAGGATTTATTAAATGAATTGTTATAATTGGCTCCAGCTTTTAGCTTAATAAAACTAGTCAGATTATGTTCTAAATTGAAGCGTATGGATTTACGTTTAAAATTATTTCCAACTAAAAATCCATTTTGATTTGAATAATCTGCAGATAAATAATAATTCGTTTTTTCAGAAGCACCAGAAACATTAATGCTATTGTTCTCAGATACACCCGTCTGATATACATAATCATACCAATTCGTATTCACAAGCGATCCATCTGAATTATATGAAGGAAAAAATAATGCAGAGTCTACAGAATTATTATTTGCGTTGCCAGTAAGAATTTTTGAGTTATTTACTGCTTCATTTTTAATATCCATATATTGTTGTGCATCCAATAATTTGGGTAATCTTACTGCTTTAGTAATACCAATCCAACTATTATAGTTGGTTGATATTCGTCCTTTCTTTCCCCTTTTGGTAGTCACTATTAAAACACCAGCTGCAGCCCTAGAACCATAAATAGCCGTTGAAGCAGCATCTTTAAGTACATCCACCGAAGCAATATCATCGGGATTAATATCTCCTAGTGGATTATTTACAACATTTGTACTTGTAGAAACATTCCCAGTATTTATGGGTATACCATCTACAACAATTAAAGGATAAGAACTAAGAGAAACGGAATTAATCCCTCTTATCCTTATAACTGGAGGTGCGTTTAAAACACCATTAGGCAAAGCAACACTGACGCCAGCGGCTTTACCAGAAAGAGTTTGATCGAAACTTTGAACGGGCATATTCTCCAAGGCAGAACCATCAATATGGGCAATCGAACCTGTTACGTCTTTTCTATTCTGTTTGCCATATCCCACAATTACCACTTCTGTTAAATCATGTGAGTTAGAATCTAACCATAATGTTGTATTTGCTTGCTCAATCAAATAGTTCTTAATCGGATACCCTTTTACAGAAACTTTTACCTTGAGTGGAAATTCATTTAATGATTTAAATATAACATTTCCAAAATCATTTAATTTCGTAATGCCTCCATCCCACTCTACAGTTCCTTTATTTAAAGGCTCTTTCGATGCACTATCACGTATTGTTAGCTGGATTTGAATGGAATCTTTTACTTGCGCTTCGGTAAAATTGGGGACGACAAATCCCAACAGGGCGAGCGATATCGCCATGTGAAGTTTTCTCTTCATTTGGTTGTTTTAAAATTTTAAAATATTTGTTTTATACTAGTAGAAGGGAATGCTATTTATTAGTGAGATTCGATATATATTGATTAAAATCTTGAATTCGAGATTCTAGTACGATTAATTGCTCATTGGCTTGATCCCATTTTTTCTGTTCAATTGCTTCTCGGACTCCAGGTATTGTTTTAACTCCATATCCTGTATAGAAACCAGGAGCATATATTACATGTTTATACCAAGACCTATTTGGTAGACCACCAGGGTTTAACAATACTTGTTCCGCTTGATAAAGTTTCTCATTTAAAATAGCTAAATCTTGTTTGGACAAATTAGTGGTATTTTTCAAATATTGATTCAGTTGATCTGCATGTAAAGACAATGCGCCGATTAAGGAATCCAATTTATGGAAATTAATTTTGGGTAACGTATCTTGTCTAGTTATAGGATAAATCGATTCATCCGTGCCTGCATAGGCATAAGCACTATCTTTCAACAATTCATTTTGTCTCAAAATGGTATTTTGAGTACGATTAATATACGATTTTAAGTCTTTCACATATGATTCAATAGCATGCCCTAATTCTTTAAAATTAAATGGAAGCAATCTATCTTCTGATAATTGAAGAACCGCATGACCTCCAA
Organism: Rhizosphaericola mali; assembly: GCF_004337365.2. Taxonomy (GTDB): domain Bacteria; phylum Bacteroidota; class Bacteroidia; order Chitinophagales; family Chitinophagaceae; genus Rhizosphaericola; species Rhizosphaericola mali. The sequence goes on from NZ_CP044016.1 coordinate 1,467,686, forward strand.
CTTTAGATAACGCTTCAGCATATAAAAAGCCTGGATCTTTAAATCTTATAAAGTCAGCATATGTATCAAAATCTGTATGATACTCACCTCCAGGATCTTCTCCTTGGAAACTAAGATTCAAGGACGGAATACCTAAATGTTGTAAAAACGCAGAATAATCTGATCCTGTTCCTAAGGCTCCTATTTCCGTTGAAAATTTTTCTGTCGTATCTGATTTAGGCCTTTTTAATTCTGAATGCAACTTTTTTCTTTCCAATAAACTAATTGGATGAACAGGATCGCTTATATCGTCTGCGACATGATTGATAAAGCCTTGTAACGCATGTGAACCTCCAACAGATAAAAAGCCTTTACCATTGTTATCGGAATTAATATAAGCAACCGTTTTCTTTTGCAATTCATCCGCATGACGTTCTACCCATTCGGTTGAACCAAGTAAAGAAGGCTCTTCGCCATCCCAAGCCGCATAAACTATAGTTCTATTTGGTTGCCAGCCAGCTTGATGTAATTGCCCTATAGATTTCGCCTCTTCTAACATTGCAGAGAGACCACTGACAGGATCCGAAGCCCCATTTACCCATGCATCATGATGATTACCTCTAATCACCCATTCATTCGGAAATTCTTTTCCTTCTATTTTGGCAATCACATCATAGGCAAGTACTATTTTCCAATCAAATGAAACACTTAAATGCACTTTATCATTTTCTCCTCCAATATGATATGTTATGGGCAAAGCACCTTGCCATTCACTTGGAACCACTTTTCCTGATAAGGCTTGTAATAAATTCTGTGCATCTCTGTAATTTATTGGCAAAACGGGTATTTTCAACAAATTGGTAGCATCCTGCCTTTTTATTCTTTTGGCATCTTTTACCGCACCCTCTCCTGGTGTAAGTGGATCTCCTGGATAAACGACCATGTCCATGACAGACCCTCGCTGCACACTCCATTCATTTTTATAAGGGCCTTTGGGATAGGTATCTCCCTTAGTAAAACCATCATCTGAAGGATCAGAATATAATATCGTACCTATAGCTCCATGCTCTTGTGCGATTTTTCCTTTAATGCCACGCCAAGCCTTTCCATATTTTGCAATGACGATTTTTCCTTTGACATCTACGCCAAGACGATCTAAGATTTCATAATCCTCTGGTAGTCCGTAATTTACAAAAACTAAATTACCTGTAACATCGCCGTCTGCACTCCATGCGTTATAAGGTGGCAACCCTCCATTTGCTTGATTAATACTGTCATCTACAAATGTTTTTTCCAATAAATTGGCATTATATTTAACTGGAGATAATAAAGTCAATGCTCTATGTTTTGGCGTCGGAAATAAAACATAGTAAGTTTCAATGGAGGAATTCCAGCCCCATTGTTGAAATAATGCGTTAATTTTTTCTGCAATTTCTTTAGTTCTTTTTGAACCAAGATGATGCGGAGTAGCAGAAAACTCTTTGATTAATTGGCCAATATGTTCTTTAGATAATTGGTTATCAAATTTTTTCTCAAGTTCCGCATTTTCAATCTGTGCATGTATTCCCACAGTAAATAGAGTACTTAGAAATAGTAAATTTCTTTTAAGCTTTCTCATATTGATTATTTTTAGCTTTAATATTTTTTATATAATTTTTTTGAGTCGTACAATCATTTATATAGATACCTGTAAAAAAATTCATAGGTTCGTAACATCTGATCTATCCTTTGGGTATTATCCCCACTACGTGTTAACTCGTGATCCGCATTGGGATGTCTAACATACTCAACATGTTTTCCTAATAATCTCAAACTTTTGTAAAGCATATCACTTTGAGTGGTTCCAACTCTAGTATCATGCTCTCCTATAAATATTAATAAGGGTGTATTGATATTTTGTACATAGTTGATAGGAGATTGATTTTTTAATAATTCTCCAATTTTGTTAGTCCAAGGATAGCCCCCGAAATATCTAGGAACAATATTCCAGACATCACCTTCACCTAAAAATGTATTAAAATCATATACACCTCTTTGACTACTAGCGGCTAAAAATCGATGATCGTGAGATAAAATCCACGCAGTCAAATATCCTGCATATGAACCGCCACTTAATAATAATTTGGAAGAATCAACCCAATCCTCAGATATTGTCTTATTCAAATAAGACAATACATCCTTTGCAGGACCTGTGCCCCAATCTTTTTCATTCGCTCGTAGAAATTTTTCGCCATAACCATTAGACCCACGAGGATTACCATAAACAACCCCAATACCTTTCCCCGTAAAAAATTGAAACTCATGCCACATACTTTCTTCTCCAGGTCCCCACATAGAAGCTGGACCTCCGTGCATTTCCAACAATAATGGATATTTCTTATTTGACTCAAATCCCTTTGGTTTCATTACCCAAAACTCTACTTTTTGTCCAAGTTCATTTACTATACTATGTTTTACGGGTATACTTATAAATTTATTTTCCAACCATTTATCATTCAGATGAGATAGTTGCTGTTCTTTATTTTCTTCAAGATTCTTTATGTATAGTTCGGAAGGATTACTTATCGTAGTTTTGGCGTATATAATTTTTTTATCTAATACAGAAAAACTTAAAACGCCATCAACAGAGTCTGTAAGATTTTGAAACGTTTTAGTACCAACTCTAGATTTTGAAACTACAGAGCCACCATTTCCACTTTTGATAAAATAGATATAATTTTCATCTGAGGAAAATTGTATTTGACTCAAATTTCGATCTATTTCTATAAGATAGTCGTTACTTTTTTGATCTATAGTATTATAGATGTATATTTTTGGAATGTTGACCTTACCCAAGACATTTCTTTGATATGCTAAATATTTACCACTTTTAGATACAGATTCTATACTATAGGAAAAATGAGTATCTTGTTTTAGTGGAAATATTTCATTCGAGTCTATGTTTATTTCATATATACTTGATTTTGTTAACCCATATAATGAAGAATCTTCCACGACAGGTGTACTATTAACTATAATTTTATTTCTATTTATAAAATAAGGACTACTATAATTATTTAAACCTTTCGTCAATGCTATTGGAGTCGATCCAAAAGATGTATCTAAAATAAAAATATGAGAAAGATTGACGGCTGTGTTTATACCTGCTTCGGTTTGATATTGAATTTTACGAATTACTTTTGCTTTTTGACTCAATTCATTTCTATACAAATAAGACCTTATATTTTCTATCGTTCCATCTGGATTTGGAGAGTCATAATGTAGATAATTTGAAATAAATAAGCTATCTCGAGAACTTATATTTGCAACATTGCGTATTGATTGTAACGTAGTGTCGTATAAATACGCCATTATGGGAATTGCAGTTGTAAAAACTAAACGATTACCATCCCTATTCCATATTATATTATTAATATTATAGGAAAAAAAACTTACTTGTTTGGATATCTTAGTCTTTAAATCATATTTAAAAATTTGAGATAAGCCGTCTACTTTTTTCAAATAAGCAATTTCATTTCCATTCGGACTAAAAACTACTTGTGATATTTCACTTTTTGCGGAATCTAATAAATATGGAATGGAATTCTCTTCAAGATTAAGATTCCAAAACCTCTTTTTATAGGAATAGTTCATATTTGGTAAAACCTTATCTAAAATATAGGAAGGTAATAATTCTTTTTTAGTTTCTTTTTTGTTTAAACTGTCGTCTTCAATACTTTTTACGGAATAAATAACCCATTTCCCATCAACACTTGTCGATATATTAGTGATACTTCTGATCTTCAAAAGATCATCCACTTCAATTGGATTTTTATTTAAATTTTGGCTATGGGATAAATTCGTAAATAGTAGTGCTAACACTATCATTAAATGATACTGTAATTTTAAAAATTTCATCTATTTTAGTTTAGTTTCCTGAAGATTATTTTAAATATAATCTCAACAGAATAATTCTTAGGAAATGCTCTAAAAATTTATTCTATTTCATTTTTTCTCGAAAACTTGTTATTGCAACAATTCCGCTAATTTGTTATTCAAATCTTCGCCCCTAAGATTTTTCCCAACGATAATACCATTTTCGTCTAATAAAAAATTAGAGGGAATGGCTCTCACTCCATAGTCATGGGCAATTTCACTACCCCAATACTTCAACTCAGATACCTGTAACCAATCTAAATGATCATTTTTAATTGCAGCAATCCAATTATCCTTACTTTTATCTAAAGAAACACCAAATACACTAAATCCTTTTGCCTTATATTTTTGATAAGCAGCAACCACATTGGGATTTTCTCTTCGACAGGGACCACACCAAGATGCCCAAAAATCAACAAGTGTATATTTAGTTAAATTATTCGCTAAATTGATAGATTTCCCATCAGGAGAGAGTGAGGTGAAGTCTGGTGCTTTTTTACCTATGCTAACTTTATCCAATATACCTACATAATTATGCAATAATTGTACATATTGCGAATTCTTTAAAGACCCATCCAACAATTCAATATTTGTATTTATTTCTTCAGGGGTAAGTCGATAAGCATAGTTTCTATACAAAATGTACGCAGTTACAAGGGACGATGGATTAGATTTAATATAATCACTGATAGGCTCTTTAGAATGCTCTTTATATTCTTGAAATTGAGTTTGCAATTGAGAACCTATTACGGCTGATTTTGAGTAAAATTTGGTAGAGTCTAAATCGACAATTGTTTTACTATTATCCAAAAAAATATATAACGGAGTTTTTGTCGTATCAACACTTAAACCATACAACTCAGGAAGTTTTAATTTAGTTTTAAATTGAAATTTAGAATCTTCAATCGAAGAGGAATCAATTGTCTTAAATATTTTGTCTTTAAACTGTTGTAAATAGACTTTTTCAGACTTAATTTGAGGAGTGGTTCCAGATAATTGTAAAGATTTCTTTTCCTGCGCATTTGTAGATAAAATCGTCGCTAGACCAATAAGGCCGAGAATTGTTTTAGTTATCATTTTTTGTTTTAGATTAATTTGATTAAAGATTTAAATATTTATTAATCGGAATAAATAATCAAACCATATCATACTTTAATATATATTAAAGTATTTCCTATTGTTAAATAATTAGTCAATAACTAGTGTTATTTATTTGTCTACAAATATAGTAGACAAATAAATAAAAAAAAAGAAAATATAAATTTTACCTAAATTTTTCTAACACTGGAGATTATTGATTCCTTATTTAAAAAATTAATTTCATAAAAATATAGGATGCAATTTAGATCTATTACATTCATTGCAATAGAAACACCTTATTTGTGTTAAAAAACCAAATAGAAATTTTTATCTAAATACTTGAAGATAACATCTTTTAACATCCCAACTTGTGACGTCCTTGTGATATAACCTACACGAATTTAGCACTTTTGCTCTGACAAAATTGTAGTAATCATGTGGAAAAACCGACGACAATGACCCCTTCCCGCCAATTTTATAAATTCAATGCAACATATTGTTTGTCAACACATTTCGGGGATCAAATCAATTTTGGCTTTAGAGCGCTAAACTGATCGGTTTTTCCACTTTAGTATTCATTAATTTTAATTTTTGTATTTGACGAATTTCACTCATTTGAAAATCAAAAGGCTAAAAATAGTTTTATTCCTTTTCATTCTTCGTAAATGCCATTTTCAGTTTTTTAGACTAACATTACTGTAGTGAAATTTTTAAAAAGTACAATCGTTTGCAAGATGCTTTAGTAATGTATTCACGCTATTACCAAAACAGATTTAGTTTAAATTGAAGAAATGGCTAAGATAATCAAAGATTTGGCTACATATAACTTACAATTTAAATTGAAATTTGTTAAATAATAAAAAAAAAATGAAAATAGTGATAACTGGATCTTTGGGTCACATTAGTAAACCACTTACTACGACTTTAATTAAAAATGGTCATTCAGTCACAGTCATTAGTAGCAATACTGACAAGCAAAAAAATATTGAAGTAATAGGTGCAAATGCCGCAATTGGTAATATAGAAAACCTTGATTTCTTAACAAAAACTTTTACTGATGCAGATGCAGTTTACACTATGCTTCCACCTTTTAAATTTGAAGAAAACCCGAGTCTTGATGCAAGGGAAGAAGCACGAAGGCTTGCAAACAATTATGTTACGGCAATCCAGAGATCAGGGGTCAAAAAGGTAATTCACCTCAGTAGTATTGGTGCACATACAGATAAAGGGAATGGATTGTTAGCGTTTCATTTTATAGCAGAGCAGGTATTAAATTCGCTGCCTAACGATGTTGCAATTAGCTTTATACGACCTGTTGGATTCTATTACAACCTATACCAATTTAAGGATATTATTAAAGGTGAGGGGTTTTTGAAAGGCTTTATCGGTATGTTTATGACACTCCGTTATTATGGCTTAATAGGTTTTATAAAAGGTAAAAAAGGACTTATTGTATCCAATTATGGTGCTGAAGATAAAATGCCCTGGGTTTCGCCCATGGACATTGCAACCACGGTGGCTGAGGAACTGACGACAATATTAACTGGCCGTAAAGTGCGCTACGTAGCAAGTGAAGAGTTAACTTGCCATCAGGTCGCCACTTTTCTTGGTACAGCCATAGGCAAACCTTATCTGAAATGGGTGGCCATCAGTGATAAACAAATGTTGGACGCTTTAATCAAATTAAAATTGCCAATATCGCTAGCAAGAGATATTGTTGAAATGAATGCTAGTATGCGTAACAGCGGAATATTATTTGAAGATTATTATAGAAACAAACCCGCTCTTGGTAAAGTAAAAATGATAGATTTTGCTAAAGAATTTGCCTCTGTTTACTTTTCAAAATAGGTTAATTAAAATGAAGTAAAAACATGGAGCCTTATAGAATTAAAACCATTAGCAAGTATCACCAGATTTTAGGGATATCTAAACCCGAACATCCGTTATTTAGTGTTATCAGTCTGGATGATTTCAGACCTCCAGAAGAAAATCGTCGTATCAGCGTCATTTTTGATTTTTACATTATATCGTTGAAAAAGAATTTAGAAGGTACAGTAAAATACATATATGGCCAGCAATCCTATGATTTTAATGAGGGCACCATGTTTTTTATAGCTCCCAAACAGGTCTTTTCATTTGATTCGGACCAAAATTTCAAAAGCTCTGGCTGGATGCTGCTTATTCACCCAGATTTTCTTTGTGGAGTTCCTTTGGCAAAAACAATCAGGCAATATGGATTCTTCAGCTATTCGATGAATGAAGCCCTGTTTCTTTCAGAGAAAGAAGATGCAACCATTGCAAGTATTGTTCAACTTGTTAAACAAGAATATCATTCCAATATTGATAAATTCAGCCAAGGGCTTGTAATTGTGCAAATTGAACTATTGTTACAATACTGCGACCGGTTTTATAACCGCCAGTTTTTGACCCGAAAAATAAATAGCCACCAAATACTTAGGCGTTTAGAAGAGATTCTCGATGATTTTTTTAGCAGTGATAGATTAGAGAATAAAAAAATCCCAACAGTACACTCCATTGCGGTTGCTTTAAATATTTCACCAACCTACTTAAGTACACTATTGACGGCTCTGACAGGACAGAGTACGCAGCAACATATTCACGAAAGGTTGATTGAAAAAGCAAAAGAGAAGTTATCTATTAGCGGCTTATCGATAAGTGAAATTGCCTATGACTTAGGTTTTGAACATCCTCAATCTTTCAGTAAATTATTTAAAAGTAAAACAAAACTTTCACCATTGGAGTTCAGGTCTACTTTCAATTCGAACTAATTATCAAATGTAATTCTATGATTGAATTTTTGGATGTTTTAAAATCAAAAAATTTGCCCTTATTTTATTTTGGTCTTATATGCTTGGTTGGCGCTGTTGTACTGTTCATTATTGCAAAATTAATGGTGTGAATGCTTGGTATAAACCATTAAAATTTGCTTTATCTATTGGCACGTTTAGTTGGACAATGTGCTGCTATACCGGCTAGCTTCAGACTCCAAGGGTAACAGAAATATATCGCTGGTCGATAATTATCTTACTTGGATTTGAATTATTTTATATAACCTTGCAAGCGGGTCGCGGTCAACTATCCCATTATAATGTAAGTTCAACTTTATAGACATACCTTACCGTAGCAATGGCTGTAGCTGCGATAGCTGCTACTTTGTATACAGGCTATATTGGCATTTTTTCTGTACGAGTAGATTTTCCTAACTTCCAGATTACTATGTTTGGGCCATACGTATCGGCATATTTTTCTTCGCCATATTTGCCTTTGAAGGAGCTATAATGGGTGCTTACGGTCCTCAACTAGAGTCGTGCAAATGGGGATTTGCGAATAGCCCACTTTATAGGTATGTATGCCTTGCAAATATTACCATTGGTTGCTTTCTATGTTTTTAGAAATGTAAAGATGATTTTTATATTAGGAGCAATGTACGGAGTTTTGGCACTTTTTTCTTTTATACAAGTATTAAACGGCAAGCCGCTATTAAAATAATCTAAGAAAGAATTTATTGTCTCTAAACACTTAATTGTCAATTAATTCAAAATGTCCAACCTATTTATCGTTTCATAGTATATTTTCCAAAAAAATCATATTCATTAATATTAGGAATAAGTATGTGTATTTAGTTTAAGTAGTGACTGTTAAAACTTTTTTTTTTGATCACACTTAAAAGTAACCTATAATTCTAAAATTTAGTATATTTGTAATCTTTATTATTATTAATTAGTATATATATACACTATGATAAATTATAATCTTGTTCAAAATATCATTGAATTAATTGCTCAATTTGAACTATCAAATAGCAAAAATCAATATCTCAATAATGTTGAGGGTTTTAAACAATGGATTGTAAATAGTTATGATGAAAAACGCATTATAAACGAAACTAATTGGGAATCAAAAGCAATTGGCAGAAGTGCTGAAAGCGTTATTAGTACTTTATTAACGCATCTTGGAAGGTATGCAAAAAGTTATTCTAAAGCAGCAATTATTGATTCTGAATTTTCTACTCAAGAAGAGTTTATCTACCTAATAACGTTGAAATCTTTTGGAAAGATGACTAAAATGGATTTAATAAAAAAGAATGTGCATGAAAAACCAGCAGGAGTGCTAATTATCAATCGATTAATGGAAAATCGTTGGATACAACAGGAAAATTCTACCATTGATAAAAGAAGTAAACTCATCAATATTACTGAAAAAGGTCTACAAGTTTTATCGCGACAGATGGACAAAATTCGTAAAGCTACTAAAATTGTGAGTGGTAATCTTACCGAAAATGAAAAATTAGAATTGATCTATTTGCTCAACAAACTAAATGATTTTCACTTAGATATATATAACAAGAACATCGATAGGCAACATCTTTTAAATGAAGCATTGATCTTATCCAAATAAACCAAAAAACCATGAAGAAAAAAATAGCAGTTATTGGAAGTGGATTTTCGGGACTGTCAGCGGCTTCTTATGCTGCGAAAGCAGGTTTTGAAGTGCATGTATTTGAAAAAAATAATCAAGCTGGAGGAAGAGCGCGACAATTTATAACTAGCAATGGTTATGCTTTTGACATGGGACCAAGTTGGTATTGGATGCCAGATATTATTGAGGGTTTTTTCCAAGATTTTGGCTGTGGCACTGCGGATTATTTTAAATTGATATCCTTAAATCCACAATTTGAAATGATTTTTTCAAATGAGAAATTAACTATTCCCAAGAATTATGAGGATTTAAAAAGGCTATTTGAAAAGATTGAAAAAGGTGCAGGAATACAATTAGATAAATTCATGGACTCGGCTAAATACAAGTATTCGGTTGGAATGAAAGAATTTGTCAAAAAACCTTGTTATAGTTGGTTAGAATTTGCACAACCAAAAATATTGAACAGTGCTGTAAAGCTAAATTTGATTAGCAATTTTAGAAATTATGTACAAAAATTTTTCAAAGATGCTAAACTGCGATCCTTGATGGAATTTCCTATTATATTTTTAGGAGCTTCTCCCCAAAATATTCCCGCGTTATATAGTTTGATGAATTATGGTGGTTATGTTTTAGGAACGCATTATCCTATGGGTGGATTTTATCAATTGGTGTTGGCAATGAAAAACATTGCAGATAATCAAGGTGTTATGTTTCATTTCGACCATGCAATTGATTCGATAAATATTGTAAAGAATAAAGTGACCTCTATAGAAATAAAAGGAAAAAAACTGTCTTTTGATGCGATAATTGCTTCCTCCGATTATCATCATACAGAGCAATTATTACCTGAAAAATTTAGAAATTATGATGAAAATTATTGGAATAGTAGAACTTTTGCGCCTTCTTGTTTAATTTATTACGTTGGTATAAAAGAGATTATTCCAAATCTGAAGCACCATACCTTATTTTTCGAGAATGATTTAGATGCGCATATTGATTGCATTTATGTAGAAAAAAAATGGCCTGAAAAACCATTGTTTTACGTTTGTTGCCCATCAAAAACAGATGAAAAAGTGGCGCCTAAAAATTGCGAAAATTTATTTCTATTAATGCCTATCGCTATTGGAATAAAAGATGATGAAAAAATTAGAGAACAATATTTAGGTGAAATGCTTGGTCGTATTGAAAAGCTAACTGGCGTAAAGAATTTAAAAGATAAGATAGAATATAAGCGTAGTTATTGTGTGGCGGATTTTCAAAATGATTACAACGCATTTGGTGGTAATGCTTACGGATTAGCAAATACATTACAACAAACGGCGGTCTGGAAACCCAAAATTTTTAATAAAAAGGTACAGAATTTATTTTATACAGGTCAATTAACGGTGCCAGGTCCAGGCGTACCACCATCCATCATTTCTGGTAAAATTGTAGCCGACGAAATCTATAAATATCTAAAAAACTAACTATGAAAAAAATATTCGAAGAATTAGCATACGATGTAAGTAAGAGAACGACGGTGAAATATAGTACGAGTTTTTCCTTAGGTATTTTGGCATTAAAACCAAGTATTCACAAAGGTATTTATGCCATTTACGGCTATGTGCGATTGGCAGATGAAATTGTTGATAGTTTCGCTGGTTATGATCAAGAAAAACTATTAAAAAGATTTCAAATGGAAACGGAAATAGCTTTATCTGAAAGAATTTCATTAAATCCAATTCTACAATCTTTTCAAGAAATTGTGTATAAATATTCTATTGATACGACATTGATACATCAGTTTTTGTATAGCATGTCTATGGATTTACAAAAAATAGATTACAACTCTGATTTATATAACCAATACATTTTTGGTTCTGCAGAAGTGGTCGGATTGATGTGTCTTCAAGTATTTACAGAAGGAAATAAGGAACAATACGAACTATTGAAACCATATGCTATGACTTTAGGATCTGCGTTTCAAAAAATTAATTTCTTGAGAGATATTAAAGAGGATTATCAAATATTGGGACGTACTTATTTTCCCAATATTAATATGATTTCATTTGATAATGACACTAAATATCAGATTGAAAAAGAAATAGAACATGAGTTTAAAGAAGCTTTAATTGGCATAAAAAATTTGCCACACACTTCCAGATTTGGTGTTTATTTGGCCTATAGTTATTACAATATTCTTTTTGCAAAAATTAAGAAAAAATCATCTAAAGAAATTTTATCTAAAAGAATTAGAATACCTAATGCAGAGAAGTTATATATAGCATGTAAAAGTTATATTCGTTACAAAGCGGCCTTTCTATGAAATTTATTTTTTGTTTATTGTTCTTTTTCTGTACCATAATTGCAAGCGCTCAAATCAATTTAGATGAAATCAGAAGTAATTATACCATAGCGCTTTTCGAAAAATCGATATGTATTAAAATGATAAAAGTATTAAGTACTCAAAAATCACAAGCGATATATTTAGGTTATTTGGGTGGTTTTCAGACGATGATGGCAAAGCATTATAGTAATCCATTTTCAAAATTAAAAACATTTAATCAAGGCAAGGTAAATATTGAATCAGCTATTCTAAAAGATAATGACGATGTAGAATTAAAATATATACGTTATTCTGTACAGAAAAATGCACCGCTTATTTTAGGATATCATGATAATTTAGAAATGGATAGAAAATGTTTAGAAGAAAATAAGTGTAAAATTAAGTCTAACATCGTCGTAAAAAATATCAATCAACTATTAAAATAAGGCTTTATGAAATATCAATTATATAGAGAACAGCGACTAAATTGTAGTTTAGAAAAAGCTTGGAATTTTTTCTCATCTCCTAAAAATCTTTCTACAATTACCCCTGCAGACATGGGCTTTGTAGTAGTTTCTAGCAATGAAAATGAACCGATTTATGAAGGAATGTTGATTGAATATAAAGTATCGCCATTATTGAAAATTCGATTAAAATGGATTACCAAAATAACGCATGTAGATTTTGAAAAAAGCTTTACTGACTTTCAAGAAAAAGGACCTTATAAATTATGGAATCATTTTCATGAATTTGTAGCCGTAGAAGGTGGAGTTTTGATGAAAGATACCGTGACTTATGAATTGCCATTTGGATTTTTAGGTACGATTGCGCATGGTTTATTTGTATGTAAAAAGTTGGAATCCATCTTTAACTATAGATATAATGTTTTAGAAAAAATGTTCAATAATTAGTACGCTGATGAATATTCTAATAATGATACTTACGTTTTGCTTGATGGAAGGCGCTACTTGGTTAATACACAAATATATCATGCATGGTTTCTTATGGATTTTGCACAAAGATCACCATGATCATAGTAATGAAGGTGCTTTAGAAAAAAATGATTATTTCTTCGTGATATTTGCGCTGCCAACTATTGCGTTAATGTATTTTGGATCATTGCATCATTTCAACTATTTGTTTTTTATTGGTTTGGGAATTATGCTGTATGGTATGGCCTATTTCTTTGTGCATGACATATTTATCCATCAAAGAATAAAATTATTTGCCAATACCAATCATCGTTATTTTTTAGCCATGAGAAGAGCACACAAGCAACATCACAAGCATTTATCAAAAGAAGAAGGCGAATGTTTCGGTTTTTTGTTTGTACCCTTTAAATATTTGAAAATGTATCACAATTCATCTAAAAAATGAGGCAATATACTTATATATTAATCCTTTTTTTTACAGTCATTGTATGTTTTATTGCATCTTTTGACAAGAGAATTAAATTCGATCAATATTTTCTTCCTTTTTTGAAAGCCGCAATTATTGTGGCTATTCCATTTATTTCTTGGGATATTTGGTTTACGTTAAAAGGAATTTGGTGGTTTAATTTTGATTATACTTTAGGCATTCAATTATTTGGTTTGCCTATAGAAGAATGGCTTTTTTTTATCAGCATTCCTTTCGCTTGTGTATTTACGTATTATTGTATGAATAATTTTTTTCGCTGGGAGCATTTAATTGGATTCAATAATATTTTGGTATTTACTAGCATTATAGTTTGTTCAGTTATTGCTTTGTTACATCCACATCAAACCTATACATTGGTTACGGCGATATCAACCACTGTAACTTTGATATTTCTTCATTTTATAGTACGAGCAACTTGGATTAGTAAAGCTTCATTGACTTATCTTATTTTAATGTTGGGCTTTTTGCCTGTTAATGGAATACTTACCGGCACAGGCATTGATCATCCTGTAGTAAATTATAATTCTAAAACTTTTTTGGACATTCGCATACTCACAATACCCATTGAGGACGCTGTTTATGGATATACACAATTCTTATTAGTGATTTATTTTTTTTATCAATTTAGAAAAAAACGAGATCAAAAATTACCTCTAAAATAGATTAATTATGGATAGAAATCATGTGATTATAGTAGATGAAAATGATTGTCAATTAGGAGTGATGGATAAACTTGTCGCACATAAAAAAGGGATTTTACACCGCGCTTTTTCTATTTTTATTTTCAATAATTCTGGAGAATTATTGTTGCAAAAGCGTGCGAAAAATAAATATCATGGCGCTGGCTTATGGACCAATACTTGCTGTTCGCATCCACAGATGGACGAAAATATTATGGAAAGTGCGGTGGAAAGATTGAATTTTGAAATGGGTTTACATTGTACAATAAATTTTTCTCACACTTTTATATATAATTCTGCGGTCGAAAATAATTTAATAGAACATGAATTAGATCATGTATATATTGGTTATTCAGAATATAATCCCAAAATAAACGAAGAAGAAGTGCAAGATTTTAAATGGGTAGATAAAGATTTCGTAATAAAAGATATAATTCAAAACCCAAATTCTTATACTAGCTGGTTTAAATTGTCACTACCAATTGTTTTTTCCCGCTATTATTAGTATTTTATTTATTATAATGTAACGTTTAGATTTGTACTGAATTTTCATTCCTTTTACCCTAGTATTTCTTATAACTTCTTTATTTTCAACATTGACCAATTAGTCGGCAAGGAAAACCAAATCATATAGCAATTTTCTTGAGTCTGTATAAGGTATTTGAATCATCAGTTACAAATTTCAATATCTTACGATAGTTACATTTTTCAATAATATAAATTTAAAATCTCAATATATTCAGAAAAATCTGGGTCAAAATTTAATCAGTTATTGGTCTAAATATTAGATTTTTTGATTACAAATAAAACAAATATTAAAGTTTTCCAGCTACATACATTTGTTCCATAGTTGGGGATTTGCTTCCGCCTTTAGGCTCCATCGTAATTGCAAACATATCTGCGTGTAGTACATTTTTCAATTTTTGAATATGATTTATTGTAGTTTCACTATTGTAAAGCCCTGCATCAATTGGTTTTCCATCAACGAGTGCCCACAATTGATATTGCTTGTCTGTTGGAGGTTGTGGTAGATTGTTTAAAACTAAATATGCAGCTTTTGATATACTATCCCAATAAACTGTAGCCATATTATTAGCATGGGTTGCTACACCGTTCAACACGACTTTATTGACGGTTGGCAAGGATATCAACTGTAATATATTATTTTCTTCCTCTATTTTTTTCCCTTTATACTTTAATTTGCCTATTTGAAGAGCATATTCTTTATTCTGTTTTTGATAGTTATATATAAAACCAAGACAAATTAATATCCCAATAATTGAAGCTGCAAGTAGCCATTTATTCCAAATCGATACAGTGGATTGTTGAGTTGGAATTTGTGAAGATATTTCGCTTTTCTCTGAAGTGACAGATATATCACTTTCATTAACCATATTATCTTTCGTTATTTCAGACCAAATTTTTTCCTTCAATCCTATTGGTGGCTCAATTGGATTTTTCAATAATGCATTTTCGAAATTCGATTCACATGCATCTATAGCCAAACGTATTTCAGGATATTGAGCAGCAAGAGATAGCAACTCGCTCACTTCCGATTCGGTTGCAATACCAAGTACATAAGTTTCAATTATGCCAGATAATATGTATGCTTTAATATCCAATTTATGCCTTCAATATGGTTCTTAATTCAATCATAGCATTTCGTATTCTTGTTTTAATAGTCCCAAGTGGAAGATTTAGTTCTTTTGAAATCTCTTCATGGGTATATCCTTTTAAATATGCCAAATTTATGATTGTTTTATATTCCTCTTTCAACTGTTGCAATACCTTAATAATCCCAATATGATCTACAGATAAAGATGTAGCGTCTCGTACATCATTAAATACGTCATTTTCTAAATGCTGGTTTTGTTTTTCATTTTTATAATCCTTTGATCGTATAATATCAATGCAATAATTTCTTGTGATATGCAACATCCAAGTAAATAATTTTGATTTATTGGGATCATAAAGATGAATGTTTTTCCAAATTTTCAAAAATGACTCTTGTAACGCATCTGCAGCAGACTCTTCTGGACTTATCATTTGCCTTACTACACTGTATAACGCTCCGCTATAATTATCATAAAGATAACTATAGCCTTTCTCGTCTTTGTTTTGCAACAATAAAACAAGTTCGTTTTCAGAATATTTAGTAGATAGAGGCAAATAAAGTGGTATTATTTCGATCAAAGTTATAAGAATAATGGATTGGAATTCTTTTTTGTAAAAAAAATGTCATTTTCCGAAATCCAAAAGAAAAGATTTTTCGTAAATAATTAGAGCTTAAAAATAATTGTTTGATTTTAAATCCCTTTAGTATGAAAAAGAAATTAAAAATATTCGCATTGAGTCTAATTGGTATCGCCGTTTTGTTGTTCGCTGTATTAATCATCCACATTATAGTAATGGTAAAAAAGGAAGGCCAAATTCCAAATGCGACAATGCAATTAGCAAGAGTAGATTTTGGACAACCTATTGATTCTTCTTCACTTATTAATATACAAAACAAAGTAAAAAATATGAAAGGTGTTAAAAATACCTACTATAACGCTAAGGCAAATATTTTAGTTTATGGGTATGATAATAGACTAAATAATGCCAAAAACATATTTAACCTAGCTATTAAAAACAATGGAGTTATTGCCCAGCCACATGTCGTCTCGTCAAAACAAGCAAATACAGGCTGTCCAGCAATGGGAGGAAATTCATTTTATTCAAAAATTACAAAAATTATCTACAAACTAGTTTATTAACATTTATCCCAATCTTTAAATTTAAAATTATGAAGTCTAAATTATTCATTATTTGTGCATCATTATTATCATTCAGTTACGTAATTTCTTCTTGTAAGAAGAGTGATGACACGATGCAGGCAGCAACCTTATATGACACTTTAGGTTGGTTTGTTCAGGGTGCTAGTTCTAGTATGTCTATTACAGGACAAGGTACTAAGTTAATCAATGATCCAGCTAATTCGGGAACTACAATTCAAGCTGGTAGATTAGCTATACGTACGGTAGTGGACTCCGCGATATTCGTAATTGCAGGTGATCCGCAAATGGATCCTTATTTTGCTACACTTTTAACGGAAGTAGGTGCAGGAAATCTAACTGGATTTACCGCACTTTCTAAAACATTTACCGACTTTTTAGAACAAGCAATTAGTGGTCAACAAATCTACAAAGGCTTGTCCATGACTGCTGCACATAACCATAGTACAAATGTACGTTTTGGATCTACAACAACGCCTACAGCAGACAGTTCTGATTTTAATCAGTTTGTATCTGATATCGCTACTGCAGCCACTACTCAAGTGGGTGTTCCTTCTGGAGTGGTTAAAGAATTAGGCGCATTACTATATACTACAGAAGGAGCAGTTGTTCAGAGTAAGTAAATGATGTGTATAAAAAGTACTATATCTTAAAATGTGTTGTTGGCTTCCCCGTTTTAGTACAAGTTAAAACTAAACTATTTTCTTTTCACCAGCCAAAGAATTTTGAAGGGGTGAGTGTAGCGCAGGCCTAGCAGAAGCGGAACGAGCCCCTTCAAAATTTGCGACCGAATTTTTGCGATAATTTACCGGTGATATTCCTCCTAATGCATAATGGGGTCGTTCATGGTTATAGTCCTTCACAAAATCATCTGTAATTGCCATTACATCTTCCAAACTTTCAAATATATAAGCATCCAATACATTTTTCCTGTAGGTTCTGTTAAAGCGTTCTATAAAACCATTCTGCATTGATTTGCCTGGTTGCATGTACTGAAAATGGATATCGTTGGACTGACTCCAGCTTTGCATCAAACCTGCAATCAATTCCGGGCCATTGTCCATGCGGATGCTTTGTGGTTTTTCGTCGCATGCTATTAAATGCTATAATACCCATTCTACTCGACAACTTTTCAAACTATAGTCCACTTCGATAAACAAAACTTCTCTGTTATAGTCGTCTATAACATTAAAACTTCTAAATTTTCTCCCATTGGATAATTCATCAATAGTAAAATCTATGTTCCATCCTTGTGTAAATCCTTGCGGAACAAATAAGGGTTACTTTTCCCGTTGCGGGAGTCGTTTCTTGCATTTTCGCCTAAGCGTTAATCCTATGGCTTTATAAATACGGTACAACTTCTTGTGGTTCACCACAACGCCTCAATTGCTAAACCGATGGAAACATTACCCAAAACCTTCCCTAGTGGGTCGTTCCGACAAGCTGCGCAAGGTTTCTATATAAGTCCTCTCGTCCTTGTCCGACTTATAATGCAAAACACTTCGGCTTATATGTAACAACTTACATGCCTTGCTCACTACCCTAGAATATTCTTTACGAAATTACTCTATCAGGGCTCTCTAGTGGCAAGGCTTTAGAGCTTTTTTTCGATGATGTATTTGGCTACGTCCAACTCCATTGCCAGATAAGGCATACATGTGCTTTAAACTTTGATTTTCCTCCTCCCGTTCCTTGATGCGTTTCATTTCACTAGCGTCCATTCCTCCATATTTCTTGCGCCAGTTATAAATGGTCACTTTGCTTACACCATATTCCCGGTTAAGTTCTTCCACACTTTTTCCGTTGGAATACTCTTTTAATACCTGGGCAATCTGTGTTGCCGTAAATTGTTGCTTCCTCATATTATACAATTTGAAATTAAACATTTTTTGTTCAATTCTTAACCGTACTAAATAAGGGGGAGCTTACAACATTAACACATGTACAGTGGGAAAAAGATATTCAAAAAAAGGTTTATAATGAATTATATAATTTATATAATGTTAGTAATTCAAAACTAAATAAAGAGCTATTGTAATAGCCCATATTAAAATATAAAAATTTATCATGAGTTTTTAATTTATCTCTTCGGTAAATTAAAATAATGAATTATGAATATATTTCTAGAATATTTGCTTAAAAATGTGGTGCTGTGAAGATATATTTCAGTTTGAAAGAAAAGTATTTATTATCCTTTCGAAAAACCTACATGCATACATTTCTAATCTGAGGAATAACACAGATATACGTTTGTGATTTTGTAAAAAGAAAATATTAGCATGTCCAAAACCGTTTAGATTATCGGTAACCTTGAAAAGGAAATCTTCGAATCCACTATCTTTTTAATCTTTAATCCATCATCCTCAAAATGGAACTTTCGTTCTTTACAATACAAATAAAAGTATAACTTTTTTTCTTAACCTAATTTAAGCCTACTACTAAATAAATAGTTTCATAATTAAATTAGAATTTTCTCTGACTTAAAAAAATAATTATATCCATACGATAGACAACTTATCCTGAGGGAGTTGTCAAGTAACAACTTCACTTGTAAAAGCACTGGTAATTAGGAAAATAGGACAAGTAGAACCATCTAAAACATACATCTCGCTATTTTGCTTCTCAATGGATGAGCGGGAGCTTTTAAAGTCATTTTTTGAATAATTAAAACTTCTTAAAGTAGAGTTTAGAATTGATGCAACAATAACATTAAAGATTTTGGAAAAGAGAATCAATACATTGTTGTTGAGGGGTGTTGAGAATGTTCAAATCACAACATTTAAGAACGCTATAGTTGGTATGCAAAATATTGAAGCAGTTTTGAAAGACACAATAAATGTATATCTTCAATGAACTAATTAATAGTGAATACGATTTATTGCCCTTTGCATTTTTATGTAGAAGACTTGTTATGTAAACTACTTTCTATAATAGTCGCTAAGTAAACACACAGCGACTCAACCCTAAACCCTTGAAATTTGTCATGAAAGTATTAAATTATTTTTTAATAGATAATAATTGTAAGTTACATGAAAGAAAATATAAAATTTACGTCATAGTGTATTTACACTAAGACTCAAGCCTAATACAGAATGGATAAATGCAAGTGTTTCTACATTTAGATTTTTTATTATGGAATATTTTCATTTAAAATGATGGAAATAAAAAAGCTCCTGAATTTTCAAGACCTAGTGCTAAAATATACAATACCGTAATTATGCTTAATAAAAATAATTATAAATATTTATATATTTGCGCACCTTCTAAATCATTAAGTGTTGGTCTGATTGTTTCTACATTCAGACCATTTTTATTGACAGTTGTTAATAATTGTTAATAATTTCATCGAATACATGTTAGTAAAATAATTAATCTATATTCACAAAGCAAAAATTAAAAAAATATCTAAGTCCGATTGTTTTTACTTTTGGGCTGTTTTTACGTAGTTAGTTTACTCCCTAATTTAAAAATCTTGCCTGTATGTTTCTACATTCGGGCATTTTTAATCTGGCTGCAAAATATTTTAAACATTGAAATATTTTTTTATGTATTCAATACCTTTGACCTTTAGTTCTCATAATCTCCATATAATCATATTGTGTCGTAAGTCTTCGAGTGTAGTTGCCTTTATATAATTATTGTGTGAAATTCTATCGATATAATCAACATAGCTTTGATATGGCTTTTAAGTAAGTAAAAGCTACATTCTATTTTTTTATAATATTAAAATATAAATATTGTTATTATATTCAATTGAAGAATATTTGCTATTGAATACTTTAAAAGGAAATTACAAGGTTTAGTTATCCGAAATTTACTGATCAAGACTTGCGACAAAAAGTGACTACTTTAAGATTTATTTAGTTTATTTAAAAAATAAAAAAGTTCCGAATAAAAATTCAGAACTTAAAACGTCAAAATATTCAAATCAATCAAATTTTCCAAATGAAGATAAAATATTTTTCCAATATAATATAGATAATTTCGATATTATCTATATTATTCAGTACTTCATTATTACAAAATTATATCATAATAAAATTTTAATATCCTATACAGATATATTATTTATACAACTACTATATAAATAATTTATCCTCATTAATTATTTAAAAATAATCTTATTATTTATTATCAAACCATTCGTCATTCACCATTAAATCAAAACTTTCATACACAGTTTCAAGTAAACCATGCCGAGGCGAATAATTAAGTAGCTTTTGGGCTTTTTCAATACTGAAATGCCCACTACGTAAAATGTTGTAGTTGATATGGTCACTATACTTTTTATCATTTATATGAACACACCATGCTTCTCAAGGCATGAATTTGATATTTTCTCATGACCAAAGTATCTGTATAAGGCCTGTGCAAAACCATATAAGGTTATCGACACTGAACCCGTCTCATGAAACGATTCGTCCAATGCAGCCTTTGGATGGGTAATTGCCTTAAAAAACACCTGTGCGACATCGTCACCATGTACGTGATGTAATGTTTCTATTTCGAAATTTGGAAGAGCAATTTCCTTTTCGTCTCTAATCTGTCCAAAAAAAATGGTAGTCATTATTACCCTGATGATTAAAGATCTCCCAACCAGCGCCAGAAATCAAAAAATGGAATTTTGATCATTTTCTTTTAATTATATAATATGTAAATTTATAGATATAATTTTGTCATTCTTAGATTTTAAAAACTCAAGATTTTTATACTTTGGATTAGGATAACTATAAAATCCTGCACAACTACTAGTACGTAGTTTACCTTTATCAACAAACTCCGTTTGAAGCCTATCAATAAGTTTTTGGAAAAAAGAATCATCTGGATACTGTTTAGCTTGTAATTTAGATGTATTAATTATCGTGTTCATCCCACTAACATCGATAATACCAAAAGAACCTATCGGCATCCATTGTTAATAACATCCAAGTTTTATCTATCATCTCTGGATCTGCTATACCATTAATCCAAAGTTTCAATGCCGCTACATTAAATGGTATTTGTAATGAGTTTAAAATTTATCCAGGTTGTCCTTTATGTAAAGAAATGGCTAACAAAATCTAAAGTCATAACAAAATACACTGATAAGAGTGCTGAAAAAGTGGAAGAAGCACTACACAAAATGCATGAAGGAAAATTAAAAATAGGGAAATCTAAAAAAATAGTTAAAAGTCCAAAGCAAGCAATAGCTATAGGAATTTCTCAAGCAGATAAACTAACAAAACCTTCTAAAAACTCCAAAACGAAAAGCTAATATCCTTTATCAATTTATAACAAAAAAGAAAGACGATGAATAAGACATACGAACAAGTAAAAAACATGATATGATAGAGTACAATTTGTATAAAGAAGCATTAGAATATTTTTTACAGACCAATGGCGCAGACATTGCGCCTAATATAAAAGAACGCATAAGGGATAATCCTGATGAATATGTTCTTTGGAGAAAGTGAAGATGGCTTAGAAGTGAGTCTGAAAGATACAAATATATATGTACTATAATATGCAAAATAAACGACCGAATTATTATATGAATTTGGTAATAATTATCAAAAAGTAAACTTAATACTAGTAAGCAAAAATAGTATTAACTTAGTAAATGCTAAAACTTGCTTATGCCAAAAGAATTACTCCTTTATATTTCTATATAAAGGGGTTTTTATTATAATCTAATAGCTTAATGAAAAATTCTAATTATAATCATTCCACCATTTTAATGGAATTTCTACATTATCAATAGAACTAACAATTAAATCTGGTTTAAATGCATAATAACCGGGTTGTTCTTTTGTTGGAATCTCCGATAGAAGCAGGATTATCGTTTAAAAAATATTTAAAAAAACTACATTATTTATTAACAACAAATTAGTTAAAATAAATAATGTAAGTTTTCAAGATTATTACAATCAAATTCGCAATTAAGTACTTAAATTATTAAACTACAAAGTATCACTGAAACTTTATCAAACTTTTTATGAGGGAATTTTACGTAAAATTTCTCTATCCCAGACTCTATGCAACTTAATAAGATCAATAAAGGTATGCTCCCAACTTTTATTTTTGCTTTCAGATACCACACCTTTATCTTCTTTTATCAGACTCTTTTCCAATAAGGATTCTGATTCCTTAGCAAAAGCTAAAACTTTACAATGACGATAAGCCTCATTGACAAACTCGTAATAATCTGGATGATCCAAAAGTATTTTTACCGATTTGCCAGATGGTGTATACACCGCGTCATAAAGAACAGAAGTGTCTGTTAAATAGGTATGTTGAATATTGGTTTTAGTTCCATCACTAAATTTTAATTCTCCCACTTTTGTACTAATCAAAATTGCTTCAGCACCTTCGGATTCTAATAATTTTGTTAAATTTGTAACGCTATGCTTATCCACACCATCAGCAACTAAGAAGGCTATTTTTCGAGTCTTTATACTATCATTTTTGTTTGATTTTACCATACTTAAGGCTTGTGAAGTTTCTTTTTCCGGTTTAGCTGTTTTAAATGGATATCCAGGAAAAATCTGTTGTGCAAATTTTATAGTTAATGGATCAAGTGTATTACTCGGTTCAATATTAAGATTTTCGCCGACTTTTTGCGCTAAAACTTTGTCGATTTGATGAAGAATAGCAACTTCTCGATTTCGTATTTTTGGATCATTTACTTTGCTTAATTCAAAACTTAAAGCATCGATTATATGCTGCTTTTCTGGTTCAGTTTGAGAATTGAAAAACAATCTTGCCTGCGTAAAATGATCCGCAAATGATAAAGATCTTTGGCGTACTTTTTCACCATCAACTTTTTGTTTGTGAGATGTAAATCCGACCTCTCCTTTTAGCATCGCATGATACGGACATCCGTCGGCTTGACTATTTGGAAAATAACTAACATTTCCCTTCAAAATATCTATTCTAGAATTACCATCTTTTTGATTATTGTGCTTTTGGTTTATAGAACGGTTTATTGGCAACTCATGAAAATTAGCCCCTCCTAATCGGTAATTTTGCGTGTCCATATAAGAAAAGACTCTTCCCTGTAACAATGGATCATCCGTCACATCAATACCAGGCACGAGTCTTCCTGGATCAAATGCAACTTGTTCAGTTTCCGCAAAGAAGTTTTCGGGATTTTTATTTAGTGTCATAGTTCCAACAATCTGAACTGGTACTAATTCTTCTGGTATTAGTTTAGTTGCATCCAAAATATCAAATGAATATTTGTGTTCATCTTCTTCTGAAATTAATTGTAAACCCAAATCCCATTGAGGAAAATCTCCATTCTCAATAGCATCCCACAAATCTTGTCTATGAAAATCTGAATTAAAGCCAGAAATCTTTTGCGCCTCATTCCAAGCTACACTATGTACGCCTAATTTAGGTTTCCAGTGAAACTTAACAAAAGTCCCTTTTCCAGATTCATTAACAAGTTTAAAGGTATGTACACCAAACCCTTCCATCATACGTAATGATCTTGGAATAGCCCTATCCGACATTACCCACATGATCATGTGTGCTGATTCTGGCATCAAGGATATAAAATCCCAAAATGTATCATGTGCAGACGCCGCCTGTGGAAATTCATTATTGGGCTCAGGCTTGACAGAATGGATAAGGTCCGGAAAATTCATAGCATCCTGTATGAAGAAAACTGGGATATTATTTCCCACCAAATCATAATTACCATCTTCCGTGTAAAATTTTACTGAGAAGCCCCTTACGTCTCTTGCTAAGTCAGTTGAGCCTTTAAATCCAGCAACAGTAGAAAATCTCGTAAAAACTGAAGTTTTTGCGCCTTTTTGGAGAAATTTTGCACAAGTATATTTAGAAATGTCTTCCTTCATTTCAAATACACCATGCGCACCACTGCCTCTTGCATGCACGACACGCTCTGGAATTCTTTCGCGATCAAAGTGCATCAGCTTATCAAAATAAATATGATCTTGTTGCAAAGATGCACCTCTTTCTCCTGCTTTTAAAGTATTATTATTGTCATAAATAGGAACTCCATCATTAGTAGTCAATAACTTATCAGTATTGTCTATTACACTTTTTTGTAATAAATCCAGCTTTGGAGTTTTTACTGGCTTTTTCATATTATCAATCATTTATTTGTACTATTTTACAACCCTATGACACAATAAGTTCACTTTTAGAGAATATTAAATAAGTTTAGGAAATCAAAAAAGTTTTAAAACTCTCTTAAATAAATAACCAAATATTTAATTAAATAATAACACTATGAAATAAAAACCAATTAAAACAGGTAGGTCTTTATAAAACCTACCTGTTAAATTACTTTGCAACATCTCTCAAATCTCTTATCGTATTGTGTTCTGCAACTATTTCCGATTGTTGACTATTAACAACGTCTAATGCTTTTCCAGATAAATAGCCGCTTTCAATAGCATCTTTATATGCCTTTTTAATTACATCTTCTCCTCGCTCAGCTTCTTCTAATATTGATTTTCTATCAGTTCCACCAAATAAACCTTTCACATCTATCCAAGCACGATGTAATGAACCGCCTACGCTAGTACCCGTTTCAGCTTTTTCTCCGTGTTCAGCTACTATTTGAGTCAGTTCTTGAGAAAATTTCCTACTCTGACCAGAATACTTTTGAAAAATTTCTTTCACCAAAATCTAAATAATTATTTGACATTTCATCTTTCTCTTCTTGTGCTTGTAGATGATTGCCATAAAAAATAAATAGAAATGCAATTATCAATATTTTAAATTTCATGAGGTATGGTTATTAAAAATAAAAAAATAATTTTTAGTTGATATATCCCGATTCTGTATATAATTTATTCATATCATTTATCAATGTACATTTTGTTGAATAGGCGATGAAAGTGACCCCGTTCCGCCAATTCAAACTGACCCCCATTCGCCAAAATTAAATTGACCCCCTATTTCCAAAGAATACTGACCCCCTAAAAAATCTAGGAGTCTATGTTGTATTGTAGCGTAAAAACTCGGAAGTTACCACTACATCAAATGGTGATTTTCGATGGCAAACAGAACAATAGAAATGTACAAGATTAGACAATTGATACGGCTATCACTTGAAGGCAGGGGAAGTAAATATATCAGTGCCAGCGTAGGAATATCGCGCAATACGGTTAAGAAGTACCTAGCATTACTACGTGGTAGTGGTTATGATGGTACCCAATTATCAGCGATGAGCGATGATCAGTTGCTGTCGCTATTGGGTGTAGCTCAGCGACCACAGTGGAGTCCCAGCCAGCGCAGTAAGGCGCTCGAGCCCTTATTGGCAGACTATGTCCGTCAACTACGCAAAAACAGAGGCGTAACCAAATGGATGTTGTATGAGCAGTACAAACAACTTTATCCAGATGGCTATAAATCTTCTCGCTTTATGGATTATCTCAATTTATACATGGGCAAGATCCGTCCATCTCTTCGGGTGGTACATAAGGCAGGCGATAAGATGTATATCGATTTTACGGGTAAAAAACTCTATATCACAGACCCTAATACAGGAGCCATTACAGCCGTAGAAGTATTTGTGGCAATATTGGGATGTAGTCAATTGACCTATGTACAAGCGGTGGCTAGTCAGAAAAAAGAAGATTTTATAGATGCCTGTGAGTCGGCACTCCATTATTTTGGTGGAGTACCTGAAGCGATCGTCCCTGACAATCTGAAATCTGCCGTTAGTAAACCGGGACGTTATGAGTCCAAGGTCAATGAAAGCTTTGCCGCATTTGCGGCTCATTACGGAACGCATGTATTCCCCACCAGAGTCTACCGTCCCAAAGACAAAGCTTTGGTGGAAGGGGCTGTAAAACTGATTTACACTTCCATATTTACCCAAATAGACAAAAGTGTATATCACACCTTGGACAACCTCAATGAGGCCATTGCTCTTCATTTGGAAAGACATAACAACCATCCGATGAGCTCTGGATTACCTAGTCGCAGGGAGCAATTTGAGACGTTGGAAAAAGATACTTTACTGCCCTTAAACGCCTACCGATACGACCCTTTGGATAGCCGTATCACCACCGTAGGTAAAAATGGATACGTGGCACTGGACTATCATTATTACAGCGTTCCGTATAAATACATTGGTAAAAAAATAAAGATCCTATATAGTAGTACCCGCGTGGAACTCTTTATAGGAAGTGAGCTTATCTGCAGGCACGCACGTAGTTACCAAAAAGAAAAATACGTACAAGATCCTGCCCACTTAGCCAGCTGGCAATCGGGGGCTGCGTCCATGTGGGATCCTAAAGCTTTTTTACAGCAAGCAGAGGCGATCTCAGAGGACCTGAAGCGGTATCTGGAAAAAGTATTGGCGCGGCCAGAATACCCTGACAAGAACCTACGTGCTTGCCAAGGGATCTTGAATATCGGTAGAAAAGTAGGTGCTTCCAGGCTCGTCAATGCTTGCAAAAGAGCCCATGAATTTGGTATCTACAACTATGGCATTATAGAAAAAATATTGAAATCCAAGGCGGACTTTATGGACGAAGATACACCTCAAAGTCAGACGGGTATCTCTATGCCAGAACATGACAATATACGCGGTGGAAAGTATTACCAATAACCGTTTAAAAAATAAAATCCATCATCCATAATAAAAATAAAACAACAATTATGAACACAAACAAAGAATGCTTAGACAAAATGAGCAGCATGCATCTCAGTGGTATGGTCAGTGCTTTTAAAACCTATATCGAACAGGATGGCTCCAGTGGTCCCAGTTATACGCAAGATGAGTTGATTCATTTTCTCATACAATCAGAATGGGAGGATCGCAGATACCGGGCTCAACAACGATCCATACGTAATGCAGGCTTCCGTTACCATGCCCAACCAGAGCAGTTGGACTATCAAGGAGATCGTGGCTTAGACCGTAATCTCGTACAAAGACTCTTGGAGGGTAGCTTTATCGATCAGGCAAGCGATGTGTTTATTACCGGTAGTACCGGTACAGGAAAAAGCTTTCTTGCTTCCGCCATTGGATATCAAGCTTGTATACTGGGATACAAAGTCTATTACGCCACTACTTCCAAATTAATGGCACAGCTAAAAGTTGCCAAAGCCGAAGGGTCTCATTTAAAAGAACTTGCCAGAATAGAAAAGGCACAGCTTTTCATTTTGGATGATTTTGGTGTACAACCGCTAGACGCGGCAGCAAGGAATCTGCTGTTGGATATCATTGAGGATCGACATGGTAAAAGATCTACAATGATTACCTCTCAATTACCCGTGGCAAAATGGCACGATATCATTGGCGAGAAAACGGTAGCAGATGCAATTTTGGATAGAATCGTACACCAAGCGATACGTATCGAACTATATGGTGAATCCCTAAGAAAGAAAAAGAAAATACAGTCCTAATTGGGCTGATATAGACTAAGTAACTTTGCACTACAAATACAACATGTTCTTTGGATAATTTTTGGGCCACATTTGGATACTAAAATACGCTTCTTTGAAAGCGTTTTTTAGGGGGTCAATTTAATTTTGGTATTAGGGGGGCAATTTCATCGGTTTTTACATGTAAGTAAATGTATTGATATTTGAGCGTACGCCAAAAACGTTCGATGTAAATATTGTCTAAACACCTTCCTTTACCATCCATCGAAATACGAATACCTTCGCCCTTTAGATATCCGACATATTGTTTGCAGGAGAACTGTACGCCCTGGTCACTATTGATAATTTCTGGTGCACCATACGTATTTACCGCTTTTTTTACCACGGACAAACTTTCTGTTGCATCCAAACTATTGGATAGTCCCCAGCCTACAATGTATCTGCTATAAACATCGATGATGGCTGTCAGATACATAAAGCCCTTTTGCATAGGTATATAGGTGATATCGATTTCCCATACCTGATTGACATGAGTGACTTCCAGATTTCTCAACAGGTAAGGATACTGATATTCGTTATAGCCTTTCCCTGTTAAATGTCTTCGGGGGGGTAAATAGGCATTATGGCGGCTTTGCGCATCAAACGTCTGACTCGCTCGTAGCTCATTATCAGTCCGTTGTCTGCTAGCATACATTTCATCGTAATCACACCGGCCGTAGGCTCGCTCTGAATATGTTTGTCCATTAAATGCATGGCTGCTATATTGGTTTTATTTTCACCGAGTGGTTGATGATAATAACTGGATCGTACGATTGATTGATAGTAGCTCACATTGCTTGCGTATACTGATCTTACTATCAGTAGTTAACAATAATCGCTTATCTAGGAGATCCCCAATCTGCGCAAACTTTTTTTTAGAAAATCTTTTTCCATTTCCAGTTCCCCGATCTTATCATAGAGCTTGGATACGTCAACTTCATTTTCTTTTTCAACGGACGTGCCGTCAAAAATAATTGCTGAATTCTCCAGAAATTCTTGCTTCCACTGCGATATCTGTGTAGGATGTAAATCAAATCTCAATGCTAACTCACTGAGCGTCTCTCGCTCTTTTAAGGCTTCTACGGCGACTCTAGCTTTGAACGACGAGTCGAATTTTCTTCTACTTTTTTTCATAATCCACTTGTTGAAAGTTACACAAAAGTTTTACTTAACAAGTGGTCCAATTTTGTAGGGGTATTATACTCTATGACCGAAATCGAGGATTATCCTTTGATTTTTATAACTTTAGTCTGTTTTTAATAAGCCTACATTAGAATATTAAATTATAAGACTGAATAAAAAACAATCAATTAAACTAAAAGAACCTTGATAATCTGTAATAACTAAGTCAGAATAAATTCTACGGACTATTTAAAGTCTACTAATCGTTTGTACTTTTATAAAGAAATATATAGTTCGATATTAAAGTTAGATTTCCATAATAAATCCTAAAATTAATCCTTTCTATGAAAATCAATTGAGTATTTTATTTTCTTTTGACCAATGGATGATTCAAGGATCCTACTTCATTTTTAATAACTTCAAATTTATCTAATTTTTCGAATAATTTAGATAAGGTTGGTATATTATAAGTTCTAGTATCAAAACTTGGATCAATCTTTCGAATATTTGCTCCCACCGCTGAAATATAGGCAGTTTCATTCTCATCTGTAGATATATCAAATGCTCTTGAAATTGTTTTACTATCTTTCTCACTAAGGAAACTATTCTTTTTGGGAAGATGCTTTTTGCTATTTTTTTGGACCTTATTATTTCCATTTCTCAACTTAGTTTCTATTATTGACTCAATTTCAATTGAGTCAATAATTTTGGGTGTTATATTTTCTGTATAAGTGAAAATATCGCAGGATTGAACAAAAGATTCAGGTGTCTTTTTTTCGCCAATACCCATTACAAATAAACCTTCTTCCCGAATTCTTTTTGCTAGTCCAGTATAATCGCTATCACTAGAAACAATACAAAAATCCCTCCACACTCTTATCATGTAAAATATCCATTGCATCTATTATCAATGCTCCATCTGTCGAATTTTTTCCTGATGTATAGGAAAATTTCTGAATTGGGCTAATGGAATGTTGATTTACTAAATTTTTCCATGAATTCATCGTTGGCGATGTCCAATCTCCGTATATTCTTCTAATTGTAGCTTTTCCATATTTTGAAACTTCTTCAATTGTTTCTTTTAACAATTTCGCTTGTGCATTATCGCCGTCAATTAAAATTGCAATATTAAATTTCTTATCACTCATAATATTTTTAGACATAATTATTTTTTTATAAGAGGTAACTAATGGAGATCTTATTTTTATTTGGAGAATATAAAGTTTGTTGTTTAAACATTTCAAAATTCCATTTAATTAATTCCCTAAGATTAATTAAATATACTGCTAGATACTTTGTGATGACTCATTTTGATATCTACAATTTTTAATACTAGATTAATTTCCATTAATTGAGTTTAGGAAAAAATGACGTGTATTATTTGTAAAAATGTTAATTAATCATTTCGTTTCAACTAAAATGCTAAATAGCTGTTTATAAATTTATATAAAAAAATATCATTATGAAACGTAAAGCACTTGCAGTATGGAAAGGGGCACTCAAAGACGGA
Organism: Rhizosphaericola mali; assembly: GCF_004337365.2. Classification (GTDB taxonomy): domain Bacteria; phylum Bacteroidota; class Bacteroidia; order Chitinophagales; family Chitinophagaceae; genus Rhizosphaericola; species Rhizosphaericola mali. Next base: position 1,498,298 of record NZ_CP044016.1, read on the forward strand.
AAAGGGAATCTAACAACGGATAGCGGAGTTCTAAATAATACTCCATATTCATTTCATACTAGGTTTGAAGACGAAAAAGGAACAAATCCCGAGGAATTATTAGCAGCGGCGCATTCTGGATGCTTCACTATGCAACTTAGTGCTAATCTAACAGAAGCAGGACATACTCCAGAAGAGTTGAAAACTCAATCAACTATCATATTTGAAAATGGAGTAATTGTGAGATCGGAATTAAGCCTAGAAGCAAAAGTTCCTAGTATATCAGAAGATGAATTTCAAAAATTAGCAAAGCATGCGGAAGAAAATTGTCCAGTGAGTAAATCATTCAATTTTGAAATTACACTAGATGCAAAATTAGTATCTTAAGGTTTTATTTTTTTAAAAAGTCCGCAATTTTTGCGGACTTTTAATTTTTATATTCAATTCAATAGTAGTAGCATCATTAATTTAAAAAATTGATTTTACAATTTATTTTTCCGCCGCAAAAGCTCAAACTGAAAAAGCATTAAGCATAGATTATTCAGCACCCAGTTCGTAATGAATTTAATTCGTTTTTTCAAGTCATACTTGAATGTAGCAAAGTACGCTGCATCTAAAATTCTATTCCTTGCATTTTCAATAATTAGTTTGTTGTTAATATTTAATTCCTCTTTCCAGTTAAGATGATATTTTGAATTGTATTTTCTTTCAAATATTTGAATAGACAACATTCTAGCACTATACTTGTTATAAAACCAAATAATCAAATCAATGTAATAATGGGTAATTTCAAATTAATACCATCTCTTGGATTAGGTGGCGTAGCAATAGGAACCGGATTTGCTGATATCACAGACGAACAAGCAAATAATATATTACAAGAAGCCTGGGACAATGGTATTCGCTATTATGACACTTCACCATGGTACGGTTTAACGAAAAGTGAAAGACGATTTGGTAATTTTTTACAAACCCAAAAAAGAGAAGATTTTTTATTTTCCACAAAAATTGGAAGACTTTTTTCGCCAGTTGAAGAAAGTCTAGTACCTCCTACTATGTGGAAAAACCCCTTAAATTTTGACTATAAACATGATTATAGTGAAGATGGGACAAAAAGATCAATCGAAGAAAGTTTGAAAAGAACAGGCTTAGACTTTATTGACATCATATATGTACATGACCTTTCAGAAGATCAAGTCGGAGATCGCTATGATTATTTTTTACAACAAGCAGAAAAAGGTGCATTTAAAGTATTGTCAGACTATCGATCTCAAGGAATTATAAATGCGTGGGGCATGGGAGTAAACAAAATTGAACCTATTTTGGATTGCATGAATTTAGCAGATCCAGATATTTGTCTTTCTGCAACACAATATTCTATTTTAGAGCATGAAGATGCTGTGGATCGATTATTGCCAGAAGTAAGAAAGAATGGTGTTCAGCTAGTTTCTGGTGCAGGGTATAATTCTGGTTTTATTAATGGGAAAAATAGATATAACTACAAATCTATTATACCTAAAGGAATGGTTAGTAAAAGAGATCGAATTTCTACTATAGCACAAAAATACAATACTGATATTGTTACGCTCGCCATGCATTTTATCCTAGCCGCTTCCGAATTTTCTACGATTATACCTGGAGCGAGCTCTACAAAACAAGTAACCGATAACATAAGAGCATTAAATTATATAGTTCCAATAGAAATTTGGAAGGAATTGAAAGAAGAGGGTTTGATTTACCAAAATGCACAAACACCTACATAAATTTAATTACAACTCTTTGTTGCATAGGAATAGTATTGAGTATTGTATTTGTAAACAACTATCAATAAAATGAAAAATAAAAAAAAATATATAGCCTTGGGAACCCTTGCTTTGGGCACAACAATCGCTATAGCATCGGCTCAAGTAAAATCTAGAAATGATGTGATAGAACATTTGGACGTTAAAAAATATATGGGTAAATGGTATGAAATAGCCCGCGTTGAGAACAAATTTGAAAAAGGGCTTTACAACGTAACCGCGGAATATCAATTGCAGAAAAATGGTACTATCAGAGTCCAAGATTCTGGTTATTCTCAAAAGAAAAACAAAAGAGAACAAGCAATAGGGAAAACTAAATTTACAAGTAAAGAAAGTAATGGTGGTTTAAAAGTTTCTTTTTTCGGTCCATTTTATAGTGCCTACAACATTGTTCAATTAGATGAAAATTATAAATATGCACTAATATTTGGCAAAAACAGTAAATATCTTTGGATTTTATCTAGAGAAAAAAATGTTCCGTCTAATATCAAACAGAAATATTTAAACTACGCAAGCGATAATGGATATGATACTACAAAACTAGTATGGAACTAATTTATGGCTTTACAAGTTAAAAATAATAAGAGTGCTTTTCTTCATGCTAAAAAAGCACTCTATTTTTATTATAGTCCATTGGCTCTCAGATTCGCTAATCTAGCTTACATCTCTACACAAGCCCCTTCATGTAGTATTTCCCAATTGTTTTGGTAGTTCCCCCTCTAAAATCATAGTTTAACAAGTTTGTTTCTTTATTTCTGCTATTGGATAACCAAGCATTATTTAATAACTTTTCATAGGCATCTACATACTTTCTATTTTTGTCTATTTTATAAAGTTCAATTAATCCTCTAAGCAATATTGCACGAAACCATACATGTCCATCTGGATCGATTGTATTAAATCCAGAACCTAGAGTATATGACTGGAAATAACTACCCCATTGTCCAAAAATAGAAGATGCGATATCTTGAGCATCTTTTAAATGAGTATTATCGCCTATGATATTATACAGCAAAGCTACCGCTTGAATTGCTTGTCCTGAATTATAGGTATATTTAGTTTTACCAATATTAATTACTTTGTTTCCATTGCCATCCAATCCATAGCTCATATTATCCCAATATAAATAATCCGTAGGGTCTTGTAATTTTGTTTTTACCCATTTGTAAATGTCTTTTGCTTTAGGAACTTCACATTTATTACTATCCTCTGGTTTGCAGCATTTTAATCCAGAAGGTTAGGTTATAGGTCATTATCTAATGCGACATATGAATTCTATTATTTTCGGAATTTTCTACGGTATCGCAGATAAAGAAGGCCGTTTTCATAAACAATTAGCGATTTTGGATTATTATTTTGGACATCCAGACTTCCCAGAGTTTAATAAACTAGGTAGTCTACAACAAATGCCTACTCCCTCCCCTAGTATAGTAGAAAACGAACTTAAAGGAGTTATTGGAAAGGTCCTCAGTCCTGCCCTAAAGTTATTGAGTGGCTTACTTGCAATAGTCGAAGATCAACCACAATTTAAAAACGGCTTGTCTTGCCGTGAGATATTAGGTAATTCTTTTTCCAATAAATGGAATCTATCATATCCTGTTGAAATTAAAAATATAATCTGAGCCCTCCAACGCCCACCAATTATGGCTAAAGACGAATTAAGTTTACATATTTTAAATAAAAACCGTTCATTCACTGCATTGGTTGAAGTCTCTTTGCGCATTGTTTTCCTATTTAACCTCACAATTTTGTTCGTTATTGAATACGACAAAACGATTAATGAATTTTGCATTAAAAATAATCATTATGAATACAACAACAGACAAACTAATTTTGGAATCGGAATATTTATCAAGACCTAATACCATTTTAATATTCAAGCCCAATAATTACGATAAAACTATAAAATATCCCTTGGTTTATTTGCTAAATGGTTATAGCGAAGATTTTTACAATGGTCACAAATGACTGATTTACAGAAATTAGCAGATCAATATGAAATGATTATTGTTACTCCAGACGGCTTTGATTCTTTTTATACAAATAGTGTTAGCAATAAAAAAATGCAATGGGAAAGTTTCTTTTTTCAAGATCTCGTTCCAAAAATTCATGAGTTATTTAGTATAAACAATAAAAATATTTTTATAACTGGTTCAAGTTCGGGTGGTTATGGTGCATTGCGACTATTTTTTATATCAAGACTATTTCAACACAGCAGCATCAACGAGTGGTGCGTTAGAACTAGACTATAATATATTCAAAGAAACTCGTTGTACATTTAGGCAATATTTATTTTTAGGCTATTTAAGTTCCGTTTAAAAACGTTTTTGTTTAAGAATTGTATGATAGTAGTGGCGGTTATTTTGTTCAGTATTCTAGTTTTGAATCCATTAAAAGATTTAGCGAAATTTCTTTGAATCATAAACTGTCCACATAGTTGAGAGAAAAAAGTTTCGATTCTTTTCCTAGTTTTTCTGATGATATGTGGCTGAGTACTATAGTTGTGTTGGTTGGTTCTCATGGGTACTTCCAACTGAATGTTCACCTGTCTAAACAGATCCAGTTGTTGAGTATTGGTAATGTATCCTTTGTCACCAATAATGGTACAGTCTTGCATTTCTGCTTGTACATCCTTCAAAAAATATAGATCATATACAGCACCACAAGTCATATCAAAATGCTGAACTACACTGCCGGCAGAAATGATAGAATGGATCTTGTATCCGTAAAACCAAAGATTCTGTCAAGCACAGAAACCTTTGGATGGAGCAGTTTCGAATTCTTCTTTGCAGATCGTTGAACGACCAACCCTCGACATTTTGCAAATATCCAAGGGCATACTGTCTACAACAAAAAAACGTTCACCGTCATTGAATACACCCGCAATGTGCTGGCGGACTTGTTCTGTCAAAGAAACAACATCTTTCTTCTTCTATTGAATACGGATCTATCAATTTTAAACTCCAAAATTGAGCCTTTTAACATCCTAAACAATTGATTTTCAGAATCTATACTCATAAACTCTACCGTTAATGCTAATGAGATGCATTCCATATTCAATAGCTTAGGGTGGCGAATTTGCAAATAAGGATGGTAGTTTATGGGAAAAGACGCTAAGGTTTTAAGAATTATTTCGTAGTTTTGAATAAGATGGTTCATTGTATTTAATATACTGGTAATCAATTAAATATACAACTTTTGTTGAAAAATGAACCATCTTTTCTTTATTTTCCCTAAATGCACAACGGGTTCAAAGAAATAAGTCAATATGTATGGAAATCAAATAGATTGATAAATCATGTGGAAATCACATTTGGCGATCCTAATGAATGGCAAAAAAATTATATTATTGAAATTTTAGAAAGAAACAAAGTTGAGAAACCATTTCTGATCGATTGTGGAACAGAAGACATGGTTTATCCCTTTTCTATCAACTTAAAATCACTATGTGAAAGCTTAAAAATTCCTATAACTTTTATTTCACAACCAGGTAATCATGATGAAAACTATTGGAAAAATTCAATAGAACAACATTTTTTATACTTTAAAAGACAATTAATAAATTTGACAGTAATTTGAAATAATAAAAATAAACATTACGGTCTTTTCTAGACGCAAATTTGTGTTATGATATTTTATTTCAAGTATTTAAATTTATATTCATTAAGAATGTACGAACAACTTGCGTTAAGAAAAAAATGATATTTGAACCAACTATATAATTTCCTGTTAAGAAATGATATGTTTTTTATTACAAGAAAAAAGCAATGAAGGAGAAATTTAATAAGATTCCACAATATAGCATTACCAATTTTAGGCATGTTCATCGGCTAACATATACAAGTTCTTCATTTGGGAATAATATTCCCGATAAGACTAGACTTGTGGAAGGATTTGAAATATATTCTGGAGAGGGTATGGTGCATACAAAAGGCCCTCTAAAATCCAATTTTTATCGAATGGGGATAACTGTAAACGGTTCCCTTGATATGGGAATTGGTTTAAACAAATATAATCATCAACCAGGTACCTTGTCGTTTACCTTCCCAAATCAAGTCTTTTCAACTTATAATGTATCCGACGACATTACGGGATATTACCTTTTTTTTAGTGATACCTTTTTATCTGACATTATTCCATCCGTTAAAATTGTTGACGAGTTTCCATTTTTTTATATTTCCGGAACCGCTGCTTTCCAAATAACAAATGAAGAGTTGGAAAAAATCCTTGTTATAGTAAACAATATCAATCTTGAATTGGATCAACATCAAACGGGTAGAGATACAGCCATTAAAATGTATCTCTACTTAATGCTACTTGAAGCCAAAAGAAGTTATGAGCGCCAAAAATTAGAAGATAATGAGTATTGTTCTTATGACAATTATAAGTTATTCAATAGATTTATTAAGTTGGTAAATGAATATTTTTTAACTAAAAGACTGGTTAAAGAATATGCCCAAATGCTTGGCGTTGGAGCGAATCATTTAAATAGAATTGTAAAAGAAAATATGGGCATAACAGCTTCAAAGGCAATAAAAGAAATGATATTACAAGAAGCTAAATCATTACTTAAATACACAGATAATTCCGTTGCCGAAATTGCATATCAATTAGACTTTTCTGATCCAACTTCATTTAATCGTTTTTTCAAAGATGGGACAAATGAAACTCCTCTAGTTTATAGATCAAAGAATACTTAGGTCAATAAAAAGCATAATCTAGTCAATTTATTATTTCTAATTCATTCCAATTTTGCATTTTGTTATTAATTAACGCAGAATAAAATTGATATGAAACGTAGAAGTTTTGTAATAAATACAGCATTGACTGCTTTCGGCACAATAATGTATAATCCTCCTAAGGTCTTAGGTGCACAATTAAATCAAACTATAAAAAATGAAAGCTTTATGAATATTGAGCTGCCAGAAGGAATTCGAGAACGTTATATTGATGACGTTAATGGTCTCAAAATACATGTTTTAGAAGCTGGTTTCGAAACGCAAAATCGTCCTTCGATTCTTCTAATACACGGCTTTCCTGAACTTGCGTATAGTTGGCGTAAGATTATGGTTCCATTGTCGGATCTTGGCTACCATGTCATTGCTTATGATCAGCGCGGTTATGGCCGTACCACAGGTTGGGACGATAGATATGATGGAGACTATGCATCATTTAGAACACATGAACTGGCTAGAGATGCATTAGGTCTAGTGATGGCTCTTGGTTTTAAATCGGTACATTCGGTAATTGGTCATGATGTCGGAGCAATGGTAGCGGCTTATTGTGCATTAGTAAGGCCAGATGTTTTCCAATCTTTAATTCTCCTAAGTTGCCCCTTTGGAGGTGTGCCTGAATTACCATTCGATATTAAAGATAACACTCCAAAAGATCAGAAAGATTCGCATCCCAAAGTAGATCCCCTTTCTACATTACCGATACCTAAAATAGATAGTACATCCTATTTTTCGACACGTAATGCCAATGACGATATGTTAAATTGCAAACAAGGATTGCATGATTTTCAAAGAGCTTACTTTTATGTTAAAAGTGCTGATTGGAAAGAAAATAAACCATTTGCATTGACTTCGTTAAGTGCCGAGGAACTTGCAAAACAACCAATGTATTATGTTTTAGATAAAGGTAAAACTATGCCGGAAGAAGTAGCTCCTTATATGCCTTCAGAGATTTCAATAGCTTCTTGTAAATGGTTACCAGAAAATGAACTTGACATGTATACAAGTGAATTTACGCGTACAGGTTTTCAGGGTGGACTAAATTGGTATAGATGCAATACCGGAGGTCTTAATAGAGCAGATTTGGAACTCTTTTCAGGACATACTATTGATATTCCATCTTGCTTTATTACTGGAGTTGCCGATTGGGCAACTTATCGCCCAATGGGTGCATTAGAACAAATGCAACAAAAGGCTTGTACTAAATTGTTAGACTTTCATTTTGTTAAAGAGGCGGGACATTGGATACAGCAGGAACGACCAGAAATTTTAACACAATTGATTGCCTGTTTTTTAAACAAAATTTAATAAGTATTTATTTTAGAAAAGATTTTTTTGATAAATCAAATTTCTGATGAAGTCAAAAAACAGATCTAGCCTAAACGACTTTTGTGTTAGTCAAAAATGCATTGAGTAAAGATCTCATTTAGCTAAAAAGGTTGTCCGATCAATACAGACAGCCTTTTTATTAGTTTTTCTATTGAAACTTATATTACGCAAAAAAAAAACGCTTTTCCATTGTGTCAAACATTGCTTCGAAACCGTCTTTTTGCTACTGATTATATTCATCAATGGCGTGTTTTACTGCAATGTATAAATGCTTATCGGTGCCGTCTGTGGATACTTCTAGCACAGTTGCAGCAATACCTTCTGGCTTGTCGGCCAATACTGGAATCTCCGCTTGCATTCCAGCAACATACGTTTGGAAAAAAAGCAGCATAATTTTTGTTAAAAGCAAATCGTCCGTTTTGTCCAAAATCAGTTTACATATAACCTGGAGCAACCATTTTCACTTTTATGTTGAATTGATTCAATTCATAGCTGATTCCCGCTGACCAAGATTCCAACGCAGCTTTGGTAGCCTCGTATATGAAAATAAATGCAGTCGCAGAAGTTGCTGTGACCACAATACCGGCCTTTCTTTCTCTAAAATAAGGCAGCATCGCTTTCGTTACCATCACTGGTCCTATCAAATTGGTGTTCACTAATTTTTGAATTTCTTCGTGGGAAATACCTTCCAAAGGACCCGCAAAATCAAAAACAGCATTGTTATAAAGTAGATCAATCGGATGAATGCACTCTGCAGCGGCAATGGCTTCTATAATTTCTTCAGGATTAGTAATGTCTAATTTGATTAAGGAAACGTTTGGAAATTGTGTCAATTCTGTTTCCTTTTCAGGATTACGCATAGTTGCTATTACGTTCCAAATTTTTTCAATAAATAATTTTGCGGTTGCTTTACTTAATCCTTTAGACGCTCCGGTAATTAAAATTGTTTTGTTCCTTTTCTTTATTTTAATACCACAAAGGACTTCAACATTTCGGACTATAGACTTGTCATATTGCAAAAAACAATTTTATCGAATATTTCTCCGAATTCTACTCAATGATGATTGCGTTACACCCAAATAGGAAGCTAAATAAGAAAGCGGGATACGATTGGCCAGTTTGGGAAATTTTTCAAGAAACGAATGATAGCGTTCCGTAGCGTCTTCTGACATCATCGGACTAATTTTATTCACTTTATCTACCAAGCCTTTTGCTATTATTTTAGCAATAATATTGTCCCATTCTATGATCGTCATGGACAGATCTTTCATTGCGATTTTGGAAAATGAGTAGTAAGAACAATCAGTAATTGCTTGCACATATTCAGTAGAGGGAATTTCTTGATTATAGCTGTTAATGTCTGCTACAAAATTGTTTTCCTCAATGAAGTACTTTGTAACTTCATCCCCTTTTCTGTTGTAATAACTAACTCTCATAATTCCTTCAATCAAAAAAATAACTTCACGTGGCGTCTTTCCCGCTTCGTGATAGTATTCGTCTTTCTTAATTTTTCTGAACACAGCTTTGCTTTTAATTAAATCAATTTGCTGTTTATTTAAATTTCCGAACTGTAATAAATGATTAATAAGTACTTCCATAATTTTATTTCATTTGACTCATTATCATTTTATCCAAAAATTTGTCTGACAGGATTTTTCTAAAAAATAACATTATCTTAGCCCCTGAAGCGCCAACATATCTTGTTTTCGGATTATTTGCTTCAATACCTTGTTTGATAAGTTTGGCAATTACAATTGGATCTGCTGCATCTTTTTCTACTTTTGCATACATATTAGCAACTCCTTTTGCCAAAGTGTTATAAGCGGTATTGCCAGAGACACTCAACATATATTCTGCTCCAAGTCCTGTTATTTCTGATTTTGTACCTCCAGGCTCAATAACTATAACATCAATTCCAAATGATTTTACTTCTTTGCGAAGAGCATCACTTAAACCTTCTATCGCAAATTTACTAGCATGATACCATACACCCATTGGTAAAGTTATTTTGCCTCCAACTGAAGAAATGTTTACGATTTTTCCATAGTTATTTTTTCGCATAGTTGGTAGCACTAATTGTATCAAACGTGCCACACCAAATATATTTACTTCCAACTGATATTTTGCATCTGAAATAGGCATATCTTCTAGTGCACCATAATAGCCAGAACCTGCATTGTTAATTAAAATGTCTATACGTGCAGTCTCTTTCAAAATCTGTTCAACACAACCAACGAGACTTTCATCTTTTGTAACGTCCAAAGAAATAGTTTTTATACCTAGTGCTTTTAATTCTTGCATTTTTTCTATCCTACGTGCTGCACCATAAACGTTGTAGCCATTTTGTGCCAAATAAATAGCAGTTGCTTTTCCAATTCCTGCTGAAGCGCCAGTTATTAATACTGTCTTTGTCATATTTTTAAATGTTATAATTGATAATATGACAAAGGTGTATCAACAAAAAATGATTTTTTTTACCATTTGGCAAAAAGTGTTTTTACCGAATATTTCTTCTAATTCTACTTAAGGAAGAAGCCGTCATACCTAAGTAAGAAGCAATATAGGCAAGAGAAATACGATTGACGAGCGTCGGAAATTTTTCCAAAAACATTAAATATCTCGTTGTGGCATCTTGCTCTATTAACGGACTTCTACGATCGAGTTTTTCTGCCAAAGTTTTGTTGACAATTTTCTGAAAAATAGCGTCCCAACCCGCAATCGTATTTTCAATTTCTCTCCAATCACTGTTGGTGAAAAGCAATAGTCGACAATCCGTTGCCGCTTGAACATATTCCGACAATGGTTCGCCTTTAAAACTATAAATAATATGGTTTTCGTCTAGAAAATAACGTGTAATTTCTTCGCCCTGATTGTTGTAATAGCAAATACGCAGAACACCATCAATCGTAAAAGCTAAATGCTTTACTACTTTTCCCGCTTCTGCAAAATATTCGTCTTTATGAAGTATTTTTTCAACACCTTTTTTGGATATAAAATCAATTTGTTGTTGGTTCAAATTTCCAAATAACAACAAATAATCAATAAATTCTTTCATACAGTAAAAATAATTATTGCGTTTCAGTTTAGAATTGTCTTAGGGCAAAAAGTTTTTTTTCTATAGTAATTTTTGTGTGACAAATGTCACATAAAAATTGTGTTATATGCCTTTTTAAGAAAGCTATTATTTGGCAAAACTTTGCAGCAAATAAATTTTTAAAATATGCAAAGCACAAAAGATAATCCTCTTTTCTTCTTTGATGCGTACACGTTGGCGAAACTTGTAAAAACGAAACAATTGTCGCCTGTGGAAATTGTAAGAACTCATTTGGAACGAATTGAGGCGATTAATCCAAAGATTAATGCCATTGTTCAAATTGCAGATACTGCGATCGAAACAGCTCAAAAAGCAGAAGATGCCGTAATGAAAGGTGAAAAACTTGGTGCGCTTCATGGTGTTCCGTTTACCGCAAAAGATTCTATTGATACGGCGAAAGTGTTGACGCAACGCGGTTCTCCCATTTTTCAAGGAAGACTTCCAGTACAAGATGCAACAAGCGTTGCCCGGTTAAAAAATGCGGGTGGCATTTTATTGGCGAAAACAAACCTTCCTGAGTTTTCTTATTGGATTGAAAGCGATAATTTATTGACGGGCAGGACCAATAATCCTTGGGATATTACCAAAACACCAGGCGGATCCAGTGGTGGAGAGTCCGCAGCCATCGCATCAGGAATGTCTCCTCTTGGATTAGGTACGGATTTAGCAATCTCAGTTAGAGGCCCTGCCGCTCAGACTGGAATTTCTTCTTTAAAAGCGACTTTGGGACGTATTCCCATGACAGGAATTTGGCCTAGAACGCCACGCAAATTTTGGAATGTAGGTCCAATGGCGAGAAGTATTCGTGATTTGGAATTGGCATATAATGATTTGCTCGGTCCTGATCCTCAGGATGGAAATACCATTAACGCATTGGTAAATATCAAAAAGGAAAACTTTAGTAAATTCCAACCTTTGCGCATCGGTTGGATGACAGGTCCCGGTTTAGGCCCTGTGGATAAAGAAGTAAAAAGTGTTGTGAAGCAAGCTGCTGAAGCATTACAAAGTATTGGTGTTTATGTGGAAGAGGTTAATATTCCTGCTTTGGAAAAAGATTTTGCATTGGAGGTTTTTAACGAATTGCACGTAATGGAAATGAAACCTGAGTTTAGAAAAGCAACAGCAGGATTTCCTCCAGAAAAGATTTACAAAATGGCACAAACAATGTTGAGCGCTCCTGACACATCCATTGAAGACTATGTAGAAGCAGGGCACGCTGCGGAAAGAATTAAGGATGGTTATTGGGAATTTTTCCAAAAATATGATGCAATTATCACGCAAGTGTTGCCTATTCCAGCGTATGCTCACGGAATGGAAACATTTAATATTGATGGCCAAATTGTAGATGCCACCTACATTCAGGCGGCGACTGTCCCCTTGAATCTCACAGGTTTGCCAGGTATATCAATGCGATTTGGCACAAGCAGAGAAGGGCTTCCAATTAATATTCAGATTGTAGGTTCTTGGAATCAAGAATACAAAATCTTGCATATTGCGAGTTTGTTAGAAAATTTGAGATCGGTGCCTAATTTGCATCCTGATTTATAAAGTAAATGGTTGGCTAAACTTAATTTTGGCCAACCTTTTTTCTTAACTATAATTAATGTAAATAAATCTATTTTTTATAGTTTGATTTAAATTATCGTTGCATTTTTTCTAATACGGCTGAGCGTTTCTCTTGATATTCCCAGATAAGAAGCCACCATATACAAGGGTACTTTGTTGAATATAGTAGGATAGTTTATTTGAAATTCGGAGTATCTTTCCTCGGCAGTTTTGCTAATAAGAGAAAAAATACGTTGCAAGCCAGCTTCATAAGCTCTTGCGCTAAGTACCGTGTAAAATTGTTTTAAAGCAGGAATTTTTTCTATTAGATTTTCCCAATCTTCCTTTCTCCACAATAGTAAAGAGCTTTGCGTGATGGCTTCAATATTGTATTCTGACGGAATATTTAGATTGTAACTCTGCTGATCGGTCATCCACCAATTTTCGATACCAAATCGTACCGTGTGATCCATTCCTTTTTCATCGAAACGATATAAGCGACAACAACCTTTCGTGATAAAACACATAAATCGCCAAGTCTCGCCATCATGCAGAATGGATTGCGATTTTTTAATAGTTTTATTGATACTCAGTTGTAGTATTTCCGCTAGTTCCGCATCCGATATGTCCACCTGGGATTTTAAGTAGTTGGTAAATACATCCTGCATTCTAATTTTTAGTAAAAATCCAAACTTTTTACTAAATAAACAATTAAGAAATTGTACTTTAAACTGCGAAGTATTTGTCATTACTCCAATCCTTAGGTATATCTCTTTGGAGCATTTGCCTAATTTTAATTTTTAGAACCACTTAGTTACTATATTATTTCTTTATTCTTTTTATAAACCTAGGTTTATTTTTTTGTTCTATAGTTGATTGAATTTTGCTTTCAACAAAAAAATAATGATATGAATACGAATGTTCAGAAAATGATTCACGATTATGTAAATGCGTGGAACGAAAACAATCTCAAAGATTTTAAAAATGCATTTAGTAAAATTTGGAACGAAGAGGCTACTTATATTGATCCACAAATTGACAACATAAAAGGAGTAGATGCGATTGCACAACTTGCGATGAGTTCTTTGGAAAAATTTCCGGGTCGAAGATTTGAAGTATTGACAGAACCAGATACACATCATAACGTAGGTCGTTACAATTGGAAAGCTATTTTTTCGGATGGCAATACTGTTGAAGGTTTCGATTGTTTCGAATTTGACAACCAATACAAGATTACTAAAATTGTAAGTTTTTTTTAGTCGTTGATACAATTAAGTCGATTGGTTTTTATTTTTACCGGTAATGGAAAGGTACGACCAATTTTTTAATAATATTGCGATGCATATTGCTCTAACCGATCAGGAAAAGGAAGTTGCGATATCGCTTTTACTGTCTAGTAGTATTAAAAAAAATCAAAAAATTTTAATCGCAGGTAATATTTGTCGCAATTTTTATTTTGTAGACAGCGGTTGCCTGCGACTTTTTAGTTGCGACAATGAAGGCCTAGAGCACAACGTGATGTTTTGCCCCGAAAATTGGTGGGTTGCAGACATTGCAAGCTTTTCCACACAGTCTGCTGCTTTTTATGGGATTGATGCTTTAGAAGACTGTGAATTGTTATATTATTCCTTTCAAAATTTGGAGAAATTATATTTATTGGTTCCGAAGTTCGAGCGTTTTTTTAGGATTTTAATTCAGAATGGATTTAATTTTTACCAAAGTCAAATTACGGCAAATGTCTCTTTGACAGCACTAGAAAGATATGCCCTATTTCAAGAACGTTACCCGAAACTAGAACAAAGAATCACTCAAAAACATATAGCATCTTATTTAGGCGTTACACCCATCTTTCTTAGTCGGATTCGTAAACGAAAATTTCAATCCAAAAAATAGTTGATAATATTGTTCTAATATTTTTTGAACAGATCTACTCCTTAAATAAAAGAAATTTCTGTAACTAAAGGCTATCTTATTTAATATATTAAAATCTTATAAAATTTTTATTGCAAAATATTTCACTTTGATAATTTCATAATAATATTCTAAATAATTTAAATATCTATATATATCGATATGAAGTATTATCTTTGCTTTATGGAATTAAAACAAGTAGCAGAAATAAGCCAGTGTTTATCCAATACTGTAAGACTGCAAATTTTGGAATGGTTGAAAAATCCAGAAGCAAATTTTCCTGCTAATACCTCTGGTCTGTCTAACAAAGATGGTGTGTGTGTAACGTTTATTAATGACAAAAGTGGCTTGTCCCAATCTACGATTTCCACGTATCTTAAGAATATGGAAAGTTGTGGCTTGCTGAAAAATAAAAGAATAGGAAAATGGACCTATTTTTTACGTAATGAAGAGACTATTCAGGCATATACCGACTACCTAAAATAATTTTTTTGCTACAATATATCTACAATTATAAATATTTCGAATAATGAAATTAAATGAAACATTCCAGTTGGGAAACATAGTCCTTAACAATAAAATCGTTATGGCGCCTATGACTAGAACGCGAGCCTATAATCCAGAATTAAAAGCAAATGAGCAGATTGCTTTGTATTATGCGCAACGTGCATCAGCTGGGCTCATCATCAGTGAAGGCACACCTATCAATGGAGAAGCTATTGGTTATATAAATATTCCAGGTATTTATACGCCTCAACAAGTAGAAGGCTGGAAAACCGTAACGGATAAAGTACATTTAAACGATGGATACATATTTGCACAACTATGGCATGTAGGTCGTATTTCTCATCCAGATCTTTTGAATGGCAAATTGCCTATTGGTCCATCATCAATCAATCCTAATTTTCAATGTTATACAGAAAAAGGATTTACCCAAACGATTGAGCCCAAGGCAATGACAATAGAAGATATAGACAATACAATATTAGATTTTCAAAAAGCTGCGGTAAATGCAATGGAAGCAGGTTTTGACGGAGTGGAAATTCATGCCGCAAATGGTTATTTGTTTCATCAATTTTTCATGAAATGTTCTAATGTGCGTACCGACGCTTATGGCGGTAGTATTAAAAATAGAGCGCGCTTTTTGTTTGATGTATTGGATAAAATGATTGAAAAAGTGGATGCGTCTAAAATCGGTATTCGGTTGGCGCCTGATTTGGACCAAACTTTTGGTATTGAACTCGATGAGGAATCGGAAGCGCTTTTTGAATATATCATTCATCGATTAAATGATTATCATTTAGCCTATTTGCATATTTCGGGTTTTACAAGAAAAATTGCTCATTCTCATGCAAGAATTCTAGAAATAGCCAAAAAATACAGACAAATATATAAGGGTAACTATATGATTAATGGAGCTTTTGATCGGGACACAGCAGAAAAAGCACTTGAAGACAATCTAGCTGATTTAGTTTCATTTGGGGCGCCATTTATCAGCAATCCTGACCTTGTTGAAAGGTTTAAAAAAAATGGACCATACAACACGATGGACAAAGAAAATGTATATGGAAGTTCGACAAAAGGATATACCGATTATCCATTTTTAACTAAAACGTATATTAAATAAATATCGTTATGAACAAAGAAAACCGAATAGATACGACTATGTTGTCGTACCCTAAAACCTTAGTCCAACACTATGGTTATAATAAACTATTTCAACCTAATAAGTTGACATTTGGTTTGATTGCACCAATGAAAGGCTATCCTCAATCTCCTTTTCCGGATATGAGTGACAAAGAGATATTGGTAAAAAAGGCAGATGAGGTCGGCATCGATGCAATATGGTTGCGTGATGTACCTTTTTACGATCCTAATTTTGGTGATACTGGTCAGATGTACGATGCCATGGTATATGCTGGATGGTTAGCAGCAATGACCAAAGATATAGTCATAGGTACCTCTGGAATTGTACTGCCGCTTAGAAATCCAATTCTTTTGGCAAAACAAGCTTTGAGTTTAGATAACCTTACCAAAGGTAGATTTATATTGGGATTAGCGGGTGGTGATCGACTCGCTGAATATCCAGCCTTTGGCGTAAATTTTTATTCGAGAGTAGAGCGGTTTCAAGATGAGGTAAATATCATTCATAAAGTCATAGAAGAGAATTATCCGTCTTATCAATCTACTTTTTATGGTAATCTGTCTGGAGATCTGGATATGTATCCAAAATCATTTTCCCCAAAAATTCCCATCCTCAATATCGGCCGAGCAGGGCAAAATATAGAATGGATTGCTAAAAATACCGATGGTTGGATATGGCATGGGTTACAAGCCAGAGGTTCTTCTCATATATTAGAACAATGGCGACAAGCAAATAACCATGTATTCAGTCCTTATGGATACGGAAGTTTCTTCGAATTAGCAGAAAATCCAGATACGCCAGTACAGGTAAATGGAGGATTTACCTATGGAGGACGCAATAGCTTAATTGAATATTGGGAAAGCCAAAGGGTGTTGGGTATTTCTCATATATTACTAAACCTTAAGTCCTCACAAAGAAATCCTTTGGATGTCTTAGAAGAGTTTGGAAAATATATCGTGCCAGTCTTTAAATAATTATCATGGAAATATTAGACAGAAATACAATAAAGGATTTTGTTGATAATTTTTTATTAGCATGGCAAATGGAAGATTCTAGTGCATTACGTTCTTTTTGGGATGCAGATGCCGTATTTAATAGCTCCGCACATGGTAGCGCAACTTGTGATTTGCCAATAGTAAAACTTTTACTAGAAAAACAACCCGTAGGCAATGCGATGTCTTTATTTTCAAGTAATCTTTATTTTGCCACAAAGACCGAAAATATTTACACGCTGACATTTTATGTATACGGAATAGTAAAGGATGACAGAAATGAAGTTATGACAATTGGAGCCACTGTATTAGCAGATATTGAGTTTGGACCGAATACAATAAAATTTAAGTCGCTAACTTTTTCTTTGAATTGGATAGAGGGGGAAGATGATCTTATTCCTAATTGGCGTAAACCATTGGGATATAGGTTTTGGAAAGTAGGAGATCCTTTAAGTGTTATAGTAAGTGAAGTGGATGCTCCTTGGAATAAATATAGTAATTTTCATTCCACCAATATTGAGGAAGAATTATTGCAAACCTATGCTAGATATGCCTGGGCAATTGATCAAGCTGACTTTCATTTATTACAATCCGTTTTTACGCATGATATTGAAGGTGATTTTACGCCAATGGGTTATTTGAAGGGAAATCAACAAGTTATTGGCACGATGAAAGCATTTAGACAATCTTGGCCTTGGATGCAACATTTTGGCGAGCCTATAAGTTATCATATTAGTGAAGATGGAAATGAAGCAGAGTTAGTTATCGGGAGGATTATTCCTCAACAATACGAAACCGTATTACAATCACCAATTTTGTACGGAGCCAACTATGAATTGAAAATGAGAAAAGAAGATTCTGTTTGGAAAATCTCCTATTTCTCTTATCATCCAGGTTGGTTTTACGCAAAAGAAAAAAAATAAATAATCATGGACTTACAAAAAAATATAGAAAGACTATTGGATATGGAATCCATAAAGAATTTAAGAATACGCTATACGCACGCATTAGATAGTATGCATATTAGCGAAGCAATAACAGTTTTTTCAGCGGATGCATTTTGTCAAACTGATCGGGATCCTTGGATAGGTCGAAATGCCATACGACAAGGTTTAGAAAAGGCTTTTAAGGATTATGATGTAGAAAACTATGGATCGTATCCATTCATGCATATAGTATCTAATCATCTTATAGAATTTAAAAATGACTATCAAGCAACTGGTAAGTGTTATTTAGTTGATACGGTGACTCAAAGAGAAAAAGACGAATTTCCACTACTGCTACTTGGCGTATATATAGACGAATACGAAAAAATAAATGGACAATGGTTAATTATAAAAAGTCATCTTAACGTCAATTGGCCAGAGCGAAATTATTAGAAAAAATAGACTAGAAATAAATGCATAGATCATTTATTTCTAGTCTTAAATTTACCACAAAAATTATCAAACTATGTAATATCGACTAAGAACAAGTTTAAAAAATAGAGAGTTAGAATATTATAGTAATTTACAAATTAATATTCAATTCTCCATTTATGAAATACACAAATTTCCTTTACTATGGACAATCCTATTGATAAAGTAGATATCTGCAGCAAAAGAAAGTTGGCAATATCTTTTAGGGTTTCATGTTTGACAACTAAAATCAATAGTACTTATTTCAATTAATAATGTTAAGGTTACAGTATACAACATCGTAGGGAATACGGTCTTCGTTATGTAGAAAAACCGATCAATTTAGCCCTTTAATACCAAAATTGATTTAATTCCCAAAATGTATTGATAAACAATTAGATGCATTGGATTTATAAATTTGTCATGTCCTACTATAGGTTGACTCTATTTTTGGGTTAATGAATCAAATTTAGTAATAATATTTCTGTCCGCAACCAGAATAGTGAAAACTTTTTTTAGGCCTTTTAAGGGGCCAAAAAAGTTTCCAACACTCCTCCCCCACACATTCGACGGCTTCCATAGTATTGATACTTGTGTTGGTCAAAATGTACATGAACCTCATTGGGTGTTTTCAATCCTAAACTCCAATGGATTCTTTGACTATTGTAAATCTCCACACCACTTGTGCTACTATTTTCTTTGCGGTAACTAAATCTGGTAGTGTATGCCTCAATCCATCCGCATATTTCAATATGCCATTTACACGTTCTGCTACTGCATTTCCATAACGATCGTACTGCTGAGTGGTGCTTAATACAAAGCCTAATTTTTCGGCAAATTCCGAATAGTCTGGACAACAAAATTGAATGCCTCTATCACTATAATGAATCGTTTTTTTGATGTGGAAAATGCTATTTTTATAGGCCATTTTTAAAGCCATTTTCGCATATTATCTTCTATAGCATAACCCATGATCTTCTTCGAATAAGGATCCGTTGCCAATGCAAGATAAGCATGACCTTTATCGGTTTTGATGTACGTTATATCGGTCACCAAAGCCTGTTCTGCATGTGTTATTTCAATGTCTTTCAATAAATTAGGCGATTTATGGAAAAAGTGTTTAGAATCTGTAGTAATGTGAAAGCGCTTTGTTTTCTTAACTAATAATCCATTGTGTCTAAGCAAGGTAAAGAGTGCGCACTGCCTATTTTTAGCTTATTTATTATCAATTTCGGTAGTATATATTCCATCAGTTTTCGAGTCCCTGTACGTGGATGTATTTTCCGTATTTCTTGCACTATTTGAAGGATTAATTGATTCTGATTTGCATTTATTTCCTGAGCTTTTATGCGTTTATAATATGCCTGTTTGCTTACCCCAAACACTTGGTAAGGATGCTTTATTTTAACTTCTTTTTCTTTCTTAGAATCTCGTCCGCCAAGTGTTTGGGTAAAAACTCCTTTGAGAGTTCTTTGCCTATTACTTTCTCAAAATTGGCTATTAAATCTTATTGGAAATCTTTAATAAATTCCAATTTTTCCAGCTTTTCTTTTAGCTTTTTTATCTCCAAATCTTTGCTCATAGCTTTGTTTTTAGAAGTAAAATTACTGAGTTTTTTGCGCCAATAATCAATAGTACTTCTAGAAATATCGTATTGCTGGGAAGCATGATTTAGGGAGATTTGTCTGTTATTGATTTGGAAAATAACGAAAATCTTAAACTTGAAGGATACGTTTTTGCCGTTTCTTTTTGGCAGGCAGGATTGTTTGTTGTCTCCATTGTTGACCGTAATTGTTGAATTTTTGGTCAACCTATTTCAGGACGAGACATGTGTTTAATAACCATGAAACGTTGCATCCCTTGGTGAACGTGATAGATTTCTCACAGGCGCATATTCGCCGTGGTTCAAAAATGGCATTCAACCTATATTGTGTTTTCCTCAAGGATGTCAAATGTGGCGATCTGAAATATGGACGGGAAACGTAAGACTATCAAGCAGGTACGTTGGTCTTTATCTCACCTGGGCAAATTTTAGATGTGGAAAACAAAACCGATCCATACCAACCAATGGGACATGGGATTGTATTTCACCCAGATTTAATCAAAGGAACCTCGCTGGCCAAAAACATGTCCGAGTACCATTTCTTCACCTACCAAACGAATGAGGCGTTGCATCTGTCGGAAAAAGAAAGACAGTTCGTTTTGGAGATATTTTCAAATATTAAAACCGAATTGGAAAGGTCAATTGACAAGCACAGCAAGCGTCTCATCGCTTCTAGTATCGAACTATTTCTAAACTATTGTGAACGCTTTTATGACCGACAATTCATTACAAGGGAAAATGTGAATACCGGAATACTGGAAAAGTTTGAATTGCTTTTGGATAATTATTATAAATCTGATGATCCTCTTGAAACAGGAATTCCTTCCGTGGCTTATTGTACCGAGCAACTACACTTATCAGCCAACTATTTCGGAGATCTAATCAAAACGGAAACCGGAAGATCTGCACAAGAATACGTTCAGAACAAAATCATCAATATCGCGAAAGTGAATATTTTCAATAAAGAAAAGTCCGTAGCGCAGATCGCATACGAAATGGGATTTAAGTATCCCCAGCATTTTATTCGATTGTTCAAACAAAAAACTGGACATACACCAAAAGAATTCCAAAATATGAACTGATGAAACTAAGGAATAGGATTTTTATGCATAAACTTGAATGGTACAATTAATTGAAAAAAACGACGAGAATTAACCCATACCGCCAATTTCATAAATCTCACGCAACTTATTGTTTGTCAACACATTTCGGGGATCAAATCAATTTTGGCATTAGAGCACTAATTTGATCGTCTTTTCCAATTTGGGTATTACCCCCATCTTTCTGAGTCGGATTCGTAAACGAAAATTTCAATCCAAAAAATAGTTGGTGGTTGATATTCTGATCTCATTACAAACTATTAAATGAACGCATTCGGTATATATTATTTGAGTGTGGATTTATTATATTTAATCTCAAATGAAATTAATTCTTAGTGAAAGCTCAAACGAGCAATAACATTAAAAGCTAATACTCATTATCTACTAACGCCATTGGAAAAATAAAACTAGGGATATTATAGTTAATTTTAATTAAAACTTTGTCTGAACCCCAATGGACTCAAATGGGTTTTTGCTTTGAAGATTTTACTGAAAGATTGTGGATGTTCAAAGCCCAATTCATAAGCAATTTCACTTATTAATAAATTAGTGGAGGAAAGCTTTTCTTTGGCTTTTTCAATAAGTTTTTCGTGAATAATTTGTTGTGCATTTTGCCCAGTTAAGGAACGTAATAAATCACCTAAATAATTGGGCGATAAATGTACTTGATCTGCTAAGTAAGCTACCGTTGGCAATCCTTTGATGACAATATCCTCAGAATTAAAATATTTTTCCAATATAGCTTCTACTTGGAGTAATATATCGTGATTTACCACTTTTCGAGTGATGAATTGACGCTTGTAGAAACGATTGGCATAAGTCAAAATCAATTCTATCTGTGCAATAATTACTTCTTGCGTGTAATCATCCAAACGATTATTAAGTTCGTCTTCTATGTTTTTGAAAACATTAATAACTGTTTCTTTCTCTTTGTCAGAAAGATGCAACATTTCGTTGACGCTATAGTCAAAAAAATGATGGTCTTTAATTGTTTGCACCAGCGGAAATGATTTAAAAAAATCGGGATGAATCAACAATACATAACCCGAATGATCTGGGCTGTCTGGTTGCGCACCCAAAATCTGACCGGGTTTTCCAAAGAACATTCCGCCTTCATTAAAATCATAATTATTCTGTCCATATCGAAGCCAACCTTCGTTCTTGGTTGTCCATAATACGATTTTGTAAAAACTCAATACATGCAAAAATGGCAATGGCGGAATTGCTACTGTATTTTGAGAATTATCAATCAAACTAATCAATGGATGCAAGGGTTTGGGAAGTCCAAAGGAGTAGTGAACTTCCGTGATTGTATTGTATTTTATAAATTGATTTTCAACTTTTTTCATCTTTTTAAAATTACAAAAAGTCTAGTCAAAATTGAATGGACTAGACTTTATTTTTCTACCAAGGAATTTCGCCTCCATTTGGATTTGTTTCTTCACAAAAAAATTGACCCGTAGGGCCATTTTGATCAATAATGGCATATTTGACAATACGTTTACCTGCATCTTCTACCGTTCCTACGCCTCGATTAAAGGTGAAATCTGTCTTTGTATATCCAGGACTAACCGCATTAATTTTAAAGTTAGTATCTTTTAATTCATACGCCAAGTTCACAGTGTACATATTTAGTGCCGATTTGGATGAGAGATAAACGGCGCCTTTATAATTATAATAAATGTAGTTAGGATCACTATGAAGTGTGATGGAACCTTGACTAGAACTCACCATTACAATCCTTGGTTCTGGGGATTTCTTTAGAAAATCTATAAATGCTTGAGTGGTTCTAATAACACCATAAACATTAATTTCATATACTTGTTTGAATATATCAATGCTTGTGTCAATTGCCGTTTGAGGAATTATTTCCCCATTGGTATCAAATTGAATTCCAGAAATCCCTGCATTGTTAATCAATACATCTAAAACTTTTGTTTTTTCTCTAATATTTTTCATAGCATTAAGTACGGATTGTTCATCGGCGACATCTATTTGAATACATTCTACATTATTTAATCCTTGAGATTTTAAATCTGCTACGGCTTTTTCACCGGCTTCTACATTCCGGCTTCCTAAATAAACATAATAGCCCTTTTGGAGCAATTGTTTGGCTGTTTCAAAACCAATTCCCTTATTTGCCCCTGTAATAAATACTTTTTTCATATCTAAAATTTTATAAGGCAAAATTCGAAAGAAAATAAATGCTACAAGTAGTCAAATTACAGTTATCAAGCACTGAATTACGGATTGTTTAATTAAACGAATTCCTAAATTCCAATGGACTCTGATTCATCTGTTTTTTAAATAATTTGCTGAATGATTGTGGATGTTCAAATCCCAAATCATAGGCTATCTCGCTTACGGATAATTCTGTGGTTGAAAGTTTCTCTTTTGCTTTTTCAATGATGGCATTTTGAATGTATTGTTGCGTATTCATTCCAGTTAGAGAATGAAGCATATCACTCAAATAACGTTGCGATAGCTGCATTTGTTGGCAGATAAATGCAACAGAAGGAGGTCCATTTTTTGAACCATTTCTGTCTTCAAAAAAGTCATTGAGTAGTTGATCCAGTATTCTTATTTTATCATTATTGACGGCTTTCCTAGTGATAAATTGACGATCATAAAAGCGATTGCTGTAATTCAATAATAATTCCAATTGAGAAACCAACACATCTTGAGTGAAATGGTCAATATTCCGTTGTAATTCTGAGGCTATAGTTGTAAATAAATTTCCGACAATCTCTTTTTCGTTAGCAGAGAGAAAGAGCGCTTCAGAAACATTATAAGAGAAAAAACCATAGTTATGTATATTGGTTCCTAAAGGATAACTACGAATAAAGTCTGGATGAAAATACAAAGCAACCCCTTCATATTGATCCAAATTTTCTGGCGAAAAAACAATCTGGTTGGGTTTTATAAATGCCAATCCGCCTTCTTCAAAATCATAATAACCTTGCCCGTATTTTGTTCGTCCCTTATAGTTTGGCTTGAATGAAATTTTGAAAAAATCCAGACTGATTTTTTGATTTTTAGTCAATGCACCCTGTGGAATTTTTGCATAATCAACAAGTGTAATCAATGGATGCGAAGGTCCTGGCAATCCTAACGCACGCACTAATTGTGAAATACTATTCAAACGTAAAAGTTTAGATTCTTTCATTTTTAATTACTTTAATTCTGCGCTGCTGGACGAATTACAATATCCCCAATTTCAACTTCTTTCGGTTGGCTGATTGCATAGATTACAGCGTCAGCAATCGCCTTAGGACTGATTGCTATCTCTTCCACTTTTGCAGCATACAATTTTTTCATTTCAAGTGTTTTAGCACTCTTAACGCTAAACTCTGTATGGACAAATCCCGGTGAAATACCAGTAATCCTAATACTGCCATCTGATTCTTGTCTAAAGGCTTCTGTAATAGTTCTAATCGCATTTTTAGTGCCTGCATAAACGGCTTGAGTTGGAACAATTTTGATGCCAGCGGTGGAAATAATATTGATGATATGCCCATAATTCTGTCGTTTAAAAACGGGAATCGCCGCAGCCATTCCATATAAAGTTCCCTTTATGTTGATATCAATCATTTGGTCCCAAAATTCCACATCTAACTCTTCCATTTTACCAATCTGGGCAACTCCTGCATTGTTGATAACAACATCTAGTTTGCCGTAATGTTCAACTGCTTCATTCACTAAATTTTGCACTTCATTTTTCTTAGTTACATCAGTGGGAAAATAAATTGCATCTCCGCCATTACTAGTAATTTTGTCTACAATTTGAGCCAATTTATCTTCGCTTCTAGCACCTAATACTACTTTTACTTTTTGTTTGGCGAGTTCTAAAGCAATCGTTTCACCAATGCCAGCACTTGCACCTGTAATGACAACAACTAAACCTTTTAAATTTTGCATCTTATTCTATTTTAACGCAAAGTTCAAAATGTTCATCAATCTAAAAGTAGCCAGATTGGTAAATGTTGTAGTCAATGTTTAAGGTTAATTAAAAAATAGAAAAGAAACCGAAATGTTACTTGACTCCAATAATTTTTTGTCGATGCGCTATGCCCCAATCTGCAATAACTTCTGTCATTTTTTGAAGGGTAGCACCATAATCAGTGATAGAATATTCAACAGATATGGGTTGAATGTCTAATACCTTTCTTTTGATGAGTTGATTCATTTCCAAATCTTTCAATTCTCGGCTCAAGACTTTTCCAGAAATGCCATAGATTTCACGCAAAATTTCGGAATAGCGCATGGGTTTGTAACACAAGCAAGCAATGATGGACAATTTCCATTTTCCACTAATTACGTCCATTGTATCATGAATTGCCATTAGTTTTTTCTTACATTCTGCGATATGTAGAAAATTTGTAGCTGAACTTATTTTGCGGATTTCATTTATCTCAGGCATTTATTCTTTTTTCTGTATTTAAATAACTGTGGTTACTTTTTTGTCACTGTTACTTTTTGTCACAAAGATACAATTTGTCATTTCACCATACTACTTTTGCCTAAAACTTAAGAAATATGAATTTAAAAGAAGACCTAAACTGGCGATATGCAGTCAAGGCGTATTCCGATCAAAAAGTATCAGACGACAAGATAGATTTTATTTTAGAAGCAATCAATTTAACGGCATCCTCTTGTGGATTGCAGCCTTATCGAGTGTTTGCAATTGACAATAAAGAAATACAAGCGAAATTGGGCGAAGGCTCTTTCAATAAACAAATTGCCACTGCTTCGCATCTTTTGGTATTTGCAGGATTCAATCAAGTGACAACACAGAGAATACAAAATATGATTGATTTAATGGCGCAAACGAGAGGGATCCCTGTAGAAGCTTTGAAAGACTTTAGCAATACTTTAGTCGCACATTTTGGAAATTTAGATGAAAATTTACACGGAACTTGGGCAGACAAGCAAGCCTATATTGCAGTGGGAACTGCCTTAATAGCCGCCGCCAATGTACGGGTAGATGCCACACCAATGGAGGGATTTAATCCGCAACAAATAGATGAAATTTTGGGGTTGAAAGAAAAAGGTTTACACAGCACAGTTGTGGTATCACTTGGATATCGAGACAGTGAAAATGATTATTTGGCCAATGCAAAAAAGGTAAGAATTCCATTGGAGGAAATGGCAACGAAAATTCGTTGATGCAAATGATTTTAAAATTAAGTTTCTTACGGAAGGGGTGACATTACTAGGAATAAAATTACAGTGTTGGTTCTTGACGCCCGTTTTCTTAATACACATTAGCGATACTTATATTCGTGCAAACTATTTTAGAAATAATGGAGCGTTAACATAGTGTATCATTAATTCATTTAGTAAAAGATTACCCAACTACAAGAGGCAATTTTAATTTCAAATTACCTCTTGTTTTTTTTACATATCCGCACTAAACTCAATCTTATTGCCCCAGGGGTCGGCAATGAAAGCAACCTCTTTTCCAATAGCGGCAATTGGGAAATGTCTAACAATGGTAATGCCCAACTTTTCTAGTTCAGCGATTGTAGTTTGAATGTTATCTACATTGAAGCAAATATGATTGTAGCCCAACCGCAAATCTTCAAAACTAGGCAATTCTTCTGCATTCCCCAACACTTCAATCATAAAACTATCATTTCCAGGAAACGCGATATACGCTAGCTTCATTTCGCCAGACATCCATTCCTTAACCACTCTAAAACCAAGAATTTCCACATACCATTGTATGAAGGCTTCATAGTGCGAAGTACGAATACCAATATGTCCGGCTTTCATTTGGCTGAAAGGACTCTTTGTATTTAATTCAGGATATACTAAATGTTCTACTTGATTACTCATTTTTCTATTTTTTAAAATGTAAAATTATAATTGTATAGTTTGCAATAATGGTGAACATCACGGTTTTTAGTTCAGTTATTTTCGGAAAGACAAATCAAACACATTTGTCTTTCCGAAAACATTTTATTGAGCCACTGGAGGAAATAAAAACCATAAGTGAATTTCACCAATTATCATTTTGTCCCATACTTGCGAAGATACCGACTCCTCAAGGAACGAACATCTTGTGACTAAAATCTTCCCAAAACACGCAGAAGTATTGACTAGTGAACAATGGAGAAAGTAGATTAAAAAACAATAAGCATAACTATTGCTAGTGTTTTACACAATAGTTATGCTTATTTCTAACTAGATCATAAAATTGATAAATCTATACCATTGGTTTTTCCCAAAATCCACGAGTATTTACATTCACCATTGCAGCTAAATTTTCCATTTTTTCAATTTCTGAAGTACTTAATTTTATAGAAACAGCGCCCACAGCATCCTCCACTTGAGAGACTTTAGTAACACCGATAATTGGGAGTGTGTTTTTCGCAATCGCCCAAGCAATAGCGACTTGTGCTACTGATACATTTCTATTACCACCAATTTCTTTCATTGCATTCGTTAATTCTTCGATTTGAGGAAGTATTTTGTTGTAGGTTTCACCTCTTAGACTGCCCTCTGGTAACGGGTTTTGGGTATTGTATTTTCCGCTAAGTGCACCTTGTTCTAAGACCATATAAGAGAAAAATGTGATGTCATTTTCTTTACAATAATCCAATATGCCTGCCTCTTCAGAAGAACGATACAAAAGACTATAGTGATTTTGCACAGCAGAAATATGAAATCCTGCTTCTTTTAAAATAGCATCAGCCTCCTTAATTTGTTCGAGGTTGTGGTTAGAAACACCAACGCTTTTCACCTTGCCACTTTCCAATAATGGAATCAGTGCGGGAGTCCATTTGGGCGCATCCGTAGGATTATGAATCCAATAAATATCCACATAGTCTGTACAAAGACGCAGAAGACTACCTTCTAACATATCCAATACCGGATTCTCCGTATTGGGTGCAAGTTGCGGTGTAAACTTAGTAGAAAGCGTAATCTCTTCTCGTGGATACTGACTTATAAAATCGCCCACGATACTTTCTGATGCCCCCATTCCGTAAACAAAAGCGGTATCCCAAAGTTCCAATCCGGCTTTAATTCCTGCTGCGAAAACAGGTTGTAAACTTTCGCTTGTTATGTTGTTCCCAAATATTGTATCACCTTCTCCGGGTACCCAAGACCAAGTGCCTAATGCGATTGCTGGCAATTTATTCATTTGAATTGTTTTTTAAAAATTTAATAGTAAATGATTTTTATTTAAAGAAAATATTATAATAAACTCTTTTCCATCTTATTGTGAAATTCTTCTGTCCCCAATTCGATTTGATCAGAAAAATGCTTTCTCGCCGTTTCGCCAGACAAATAACGTATTTGATATTTTCCATCAGTTGCGGCTTCGTAAATACTATTTGCAACAACATCTGCGGATTGAAAGGTGGAGCGTGCCTTTTCCGACAAGAAACTACTTCTAAACTTATCAAACGTATTTTCGTATGCCGAATGTGAAGATTGAAATATCGAATTGCCAAATTCCGTTTTAGTGGGTCCAGGTAAAACTGTTTTTATCTGAATGCCCAAAGGTTTTAATTCATAGACCATACTCTCCGTCCAACCTTCAATCGCCCACTTTGTGGCATGATATAAGGCGAAAAAAGGATAGGTTATTAGTCCTCCTTCAGACGAAACTGTAATCAAAACACCATTTTTCTGAGAGCGAAAATGAGGGAGAAATGCTTTAGTAACGCGCATTACACCTAAAATATTCGTATTTACAATACGTTCAATCTCATTTTCCGGCGTTCCTTCAAATGGTCCCACTATTCCAAATCCAGCATTGTTAACAACAACATCAATATTTACTGATGACGTAACTTTATCTACTATAGATTGTATCTGCGTTGTATTTTTAACATCTAGTGGAAGCACTGTAACATTTGCTAATTGAGTTAATTCCGTTTCTTTGCTTGGATCTCGCAATGTGGCAATTACGTTCCAACCTTTGGATTGAAATAATTTCGCTGTTATTTTCCCAATACCGGTCGATGCTCCAGTGATAAAAATTGTCTTTGCCATTTTTTAAAATTTTAATACGGCAAAATTAGAACACATTACACGGCCATAAATAACAACAATCAATCCAATTAGTACGAAATTCAATCAATTTAATCGATATTGAGTCGGAGTCATCAGCGTTTGCTTTTTAAAGAAATTATGAAAATGAGTATTCTCTTTGAACCCCAATTCAAAAGCAATTTCAGAAACATCTTTTTGTGTCTGTTTTAATAGAATTTTAGCTTCAACTAAAATTCGTTCTTGTATGATTTCGGAAGTTGATTTATGCAATACTTCTTTTAATGCTTTATTTAAATGATTTACGTGAACAGAAATATTTTCGGCAAAATCATTGGCGGATCGTAAAAGTATTGGCCCTTCAATTTCATCTGAGAACTGTCTTTCCAATAGTTCCAAAAATTGGGAAGCAATCTTTTGCGAAGCATTAGAATAATAGACGGATTTTAATTCTTTAGGTAATAATTTTTCAGCAGCTAAGAGCATTTCAAATACCGAAATACGCATTTTGTCATACTTATGAATATTGTCAGATCGCCATTCTGTAATCATTTCTTCAAATATCTGCTTTATTTTATCTGCATCATTGTCTGATAATTCAACTACAGGAATGCCATTGGGTTGGAAAACAGAATATTTCTTTGGTTCTCCAAAATGGTGAAAAAAGCTTTCCGTAAATAAACAGAAAAATCCATATTGATTTGAACCAATTGGCACCCAACTATAAGGCACTTCGGAATTGGTAAATACCAATGCATTCTTTCTAATTTCGTAGGTTTTATCAGAAAAGTGTAATTTATATTGTCCAAACATTAATCCTATTTTAAGATATTGTCTAAATCGATAAGGAATAGGTTTAATGGCACAGTTGGCATCTAAAGAGAATGGCACGACATCAAAATGACCAATACCATTCTTTAATTTTTCAGGGATAGAAATTAGCTTACTCTTATAAAATTCTTCTAAAGATTCAATATTTATCATTCAACAAAGTTACAAAATTCAAATAAATAAATTAAAGTACGGATTTGAATAAACTTAATCTAAATATTAACTCTTTTTAAATTGAAAAAGTTGAATTATAACAAAGAGATCAGATAAATTATTTTACTATGAACAAAGCAAAACGAAATAAAATATCTGATACATTGTAATAGTGTCAGTTATCTTAGATGATTCAATAGAAGATATACAGCGTTCCTTGGTTTAGTTTAGTATAAAATCCAATAAAACACTGAATATCTAATAATTAAAATGATATTTTAGAATTCTGTAAGATAAGTTAGTTTCGAAGGTTGTATTCTTTTGCCTTCTGTATCTTCAAAAAATTGTTTTGCATGTTCTAGAAAAAGAACTATAGACTTAATGCCCCTCCATTTAAATTAATCATTCCACTATAACCCTTCCCATCTTTCAATATAATGACTTTTACTTTTTTAACTTCTATAGTTAAATTATACTTACTATAACCCGTTGTGCATTTAGGGAAAAATCAAGAAAAAGATGGTTCATTTTTCAACAAAAGGTTGTATATTTAATTGATTATCATTATATTAAATACAATGAACCATCTCATTCAAAACTACGAAATAATTCTTAAAACCTTAGCGTCTTTTCCAATCAACTACCAGCCCTATTTGCAGATTCGCCATCCTAAACTATCGAATATGGAATGCATCGCATTAGCATTAACGGCAGAGTTTATGAGTATAGACTCTGAAAATCCATTGTTTAGGATGTTAAAAGGCACAATTTTAGAGTTTAAAATTGATAGATCCGTATTCAATAGAAGAAGAAAGATGTTATTTGCTTTGACAGAACAAGTCCGCCAGCACATTGCGGGTGTACTCAATGACGGTGAGTGTTTTTTTGTTGTAGACAGTATGCCCTTGGATATTTGCAAAATGTCGAGGGTTGGTCGTTCAACGATCTGCAAAGAAGAATTCGAAACTGCTCCATCCAAAGGTTTCTGAGCTTCACAGAATCGTTGGTTTTACGGATACAAGATCCATTCTATCATTTCTGCCGGCGGTGTAGTACAACATTTTGATATGACTTGTGGTGCGGTACATGATGTTCATTTTTTGAAGGATGTACAAGCAGAAATGCAAGACTGTACTATCATTGGTGACAAAGGATACATTACTAATACTCAACAACTGGATCTGTTTAGACAGGTGAACATTCAGTTGGAAGTACCCATGAGAACCAACCAACACAACTATAATACTCAGCCGCATATCATCAGAAAAACTAGGAAAAGAATCGAAACTTTTTTCTCTCAACAATGTGGACAGTTTATGATTCAAAGAAATTTCGCTAAATCTTTTAATGGATTCAAAACTAGAATACTGAACAAAATAACCGCCACTACTATCATACAATTCTTAAACAAAACCGTTTTTAAGCGAAATCTAAACAATCTAAAAATTAATATTACCTAAATGCACAACGGGTTACATTAATCTATTTTTTGATAAATCACTCTTTTAATTACATAAAAAAAATTGGTAATTAATATCCATAATTAAAGCAATTCAAAATCAACATTTTGTTCAAATGGACGTCTTATCCCTTGTATTAAATATTTTCTCAATGATCATATACATCGCAGGCACTACAAATAAAGTCAAAATCATGGAACTTGTAAGACCACCAATAATAACCCAAGCCATACCATTTTTAAATTCAGCACCAGCCCCTTTGGCCAAGGCAATGGGAAGCATTCCGAGTATCATGGCGAGCGTAGTCATTAATATAGGACGCAAACGTTCCTTGCCTGCTTCAACAAGCGCATCATGTACAGACTTACCATTTTTTTTCAGATGATTGGCAAAATCAACAATCAATATAGCATTTTTTGATACCAACCCCAATAGCATAATCATACCTATAATGGTAAATACGTTTAAAGTTTCCATAGTCAATGCCAATGCCAATAAAGCACCGATCAAGGCTACAGGTATGGAAAACAATACCACAAATGGATAAATCGTACTATCATACAACGCTACCATCACCAAATAAACCAAAACAATTCCAACAATAAGTGCTAGTCCAAGACTTCCGAATGCTTCCCCCTGATTTTTGGTATCCCCGTCATAGTCAACACTCATACCCGTAGGCAATTTGACATTCTTTACTTTTTCTTTGATATTGTCTGCGACGGTCCCTGTTGGCAATCCAACTACATTGGATTCTACTTTGATGGAGTTTAACCGATTATTGCGTTCCAAAACTGATTCTCCTAAGGAAAGATAAACATCGGCGAACTGACTTAAGACAAAATTTTGACCATCACTATTGCTGAATGAGAGATTACGCACGTCGTTTATATTGGTTTTGTTATTGGCATCCAATCCTATAAAGATCTTATACTCATCTCCATTTTGCTTGAACTTACTATCGTCATTTCCACTAAATGCATTTTGAATACTTTTACCAACAATACTAGCATTAAGTCCCATCAATGTCATTTTTTCTCGGTCGAGATTGATACCTACTTCTTGTTTGGGATCTTTCACGGATAGTTTTACAAATTTTGTTCCTGGTACATTTTCAATGATAGATTTATATTTTTCTGCCACACTACGAACAGCTTCCAAGTCCAGTCCTTTAATCGCAATCTGAATTGGGGCACCATTCGTTGTACCTGTCACCCCAATAGATGACGCAGTTACTTTTACACCTGGTAATTTATCTGCGAGTTCTTTTTGAAGCGTTACACCAAATTCATCGGAAGTAAATTGTCTTTTGGTATTATCAATCAGACCAACAGTAATCTCTGCTAGATTTGCATTGTTAGAGGTTCCTGCAACCGATCCATTTACAAAGCCAATATTGGAAAATGCTTTCACCACTTCGGGATGTGCCATGATAATTTTTTCTGCATCTTGCGTTGCCATATTCGTATTGTATATCGTTGCTTCAGGCGCCAATTCAAGATTGACCATCAACTCTCCTTGATCTGCATTTGGCATAAATGCGCCTCCAATAAATCCTTTTACTACCAACATAATAGAGCCAATCAATAAAACTATTACAAGCGATAATAGCCAACGCTTTTTCGTTAATGTCCAGTCCAACAACTGACCATAAAGCTCTTTTAATTTCTCAATTCCATTTTCCAGTCCTAGGTTGATTCGTCCCCATATTGTATCTTTTTTAAGGATGGTTAATTTACCAAAACGACTTGCTAGCATAGGAGTAACCGTAAAGGATACAAATAAACTCATCAAAGTGGAAAATACAACCACCAACGCAAACTCTTTTAATATTGAACCAATCAGTCCTCCTGCAAGTGCTAACGGCAAGAATACCACGACGTCCACCAATGTAATAGCTAATGCAGTAAAGCCTATTTCATTTCTTCCATCTAAAGCTGCCTGCTTTTTATCAACGCCCATTTCAAGATGGCGATAGATATTTTCCAAAACAACAATGGAGTCGTCTACTAAAATACCCACAACTAAAGACATGGCCATCAAAGACATTAAATTGAGGGAGAATCCCATAAAATACATAGCAATGAAAGTTGGAATTATGGAAGACGGCAATGCAACTAACACAAATAAAGAAGAACGAAAACTATGCAAAAATGCCAACATCACTATACCTACAATCAATACAGCCATCAAAAGATCTTCCATTACGGCATCCGCCGATTTCATCGTATAAATAGATTGATCGGAAGATACAAAAAACTTAAGGTTATCATTTTTATATTGCTGCTCAATACTTGAAAAAGCTTGCTTCACACCTTTACTTACATTTACGGCGTTAGCATCGCTCTGTTTTATAATCTGTATCCCAATTGATGCAATACCATTAACATGATTAATCGCCGTTTCTTTGGCAGTTCCATCTGTTACTTCCGCCACATCTTTGAGGTAAATACTTCCCATTCCTGGCTTTTGCATGATGATTAAGTCATTCATCTGCGTAATAGAATCCAAATTGGCATTGAACTGCAAGGAAAGCTGCTGATTTTGTGTTTCTACTTTACCTGCAGGAAATGATGTATTTGCATTAGCAACCGCTTCGGTTAACTGGGTAATACTAATTCCATAGGCTTTTAATTTTTCCTGATTAATATTGATTTGAATTTCACGTTCATTTCCCCCAATAATATTTACCTGCCCCACTCCTTCTACATTTTGCAACGTAGGCAATAGACGTTTATCTACTAAATTGTACAATTCCTTGGGTGGAAGATTGGATGTCACACCTGCGCGGACAACAGGCATTTCTTCCAAATTTACCTTATTGACTATTGGACGATCTATATCTTTGGGCAAATCATTAATCGTCTGGTCTGCTTTTCGCTGCACATTCCTTTCGGCTTCATCTACATCAGTCCCACTTTTAAACTCAATGGTAATAACAGAAACCCCTTCTTGAGAATTGGAACTAATATTATCTAATCCTTCCACAGAAGCAAATGCATCTTCTAATTTTTTGGTTACGGAAGATTCCACCTCCGAGGCCGAAGCACCTGGATAAACGGTATTTACCGTTACCGTTGCAATCTCCATTTTAGGCAAAAGATTATAGTTCAAACGCGAGTAACTCAGCATTCCGAATATAAATAAAACGACAAAAATAACCACTATAAGTAAGGGCCTTTTGACTGCAATTTCAGCTATGGACATATTTTTACTTTGAGATTTTAACTAGCGCACCTTCGCGCAAATTGATTTGACCAGAGGTCACAACAATGTCACCCACTTGCAAACCGCTGGTAACAATGAGTTTACCGTTAACTTCACCATTCGTGGTTATTTTTTGCAAATGCACTTTTCCATTGCGAACTATATAAACAAATGGATTTTGGATACTTTCCGTAAGCGATGTACGTGGTATTGCCATTACGTTTAACATTGGTTTGTTATTAAAATGAACATATACAAATGTGCCTGAACGGAACAAGTCTGTTGTAGAACCGTCTAACAGTATTTCAGCATTATAGTTGTGCATTTCGTCGGCTTGGGGATTAATAAAATCAACTACACCATTAAAACGCTTTCCAGGATAAACATCAGCCGTAACGATAACAAGGTCACCTTTGGCTATTTTATATACTTCCGACTCGGTAAGCCGAACATTTAATTTTATACGAGAAAGATTGACAATCGTAGCTATTTCCCCTCCACTCGCGACATACATACCATCCTCCACCGATTTTTCTGAAATAATGCCCGATGTAGGAGCTGTAATATTTGCATCATTGATATTCTTACGCGCCTGATACACTTCATTCAATGCATCTTCATAGTCTTGGCGAATAGTATTAACTTTTTCTTGTGTTGCAGCCTTACCCGCTAATAATTCAGTATAGGTTTGTAAGTCTTCTTTCAATTTTTTTTCGTGATATTCTGCTTTTTGTAAATCCAACACCATTAATTTGTTATCTAAAACTGCCACCTTTTGTCCAGCAGAAACATGACTACCCAATTGGATAAACATTTTTTTTATTGTACCACTTTTACCTAATGCCAAAATTTTAGCTTCTTTAAATGGTAATACGTTACCCGTTTTAAGCATTTCCGAATTGAAATCTTGTAGTTGAACAGTATCTACTTTTACAGGAACAGTAAGGTCTTTATTGTTTACCAAAGTATTTTTAGCATCAATAATTTTCTTATTTTTACTAAGTTTGAATACGATCGCCACTACCACTAGAAGTATCAGCACGATGAAAATAATTTTTCGTTTCATTTAGATATATTATTTACGCGTTTAGTTTTTTATTAAAGTGCCTGCAGATTTTTCCATATCTACTTTCGCCATCAAATAATTGTATAGGGAATTGAGGTAATTGGTCTGAGCTTCTTTAAGTGAATTTTGTGCATTGATCCAATCTGTCATATCTGTCACACCCTTTTGATATTGAAGATTTGTAGTAGCAAGTACGGACTCCGCTAATTGAATATTATTTTTGTCCATAATGACGTTACCTTGCTCCTGATCCATTTTATTATACGCATTTTTGTAGTCTAATCGATATTTGTCCGCATTAAGCTTGAGTTGCTCCATGGAGTTCATACTTTGAAACTTCGCTTGTTTGTATTGAGCATTGCGTTTATAAAAATCCAAAATAGGAAAAGACAATTTCAATCCCACTCCTGCAAATGGAGATGTTCCTTGGAATGTTTGACCCAAATAATCTCCAAAACCTACGGTTCCATATTTAGCATAGGCAGTAAGTTTTGGATACATTTGTGCTTTTATTTTCTCAGCATTAATCTTGTCTGCCTTCATCGTAATCTCATCGATTTTATAGTCCGTTATGTTTTGTAAAAAAAATGAGGGAGTGTCAGAAACATTGGATGCGGTTTTCCCTATTACACCAACGATTTCTGTTGTAGTATCCAAGGAAATTGTATCATCAAATGGATAACCCATATCATATTTCAATTGATTGATCGATAATTCTAAATTACTCTGCGCCACTCTAATTTTTGAAATAGTATTGTTTCTATCTACGGAGACTTTATCTAATTCTTTTTGTAGTAAAACGCCTTTATTTACTTGAAGTTGACTAATATCTACCTGCTTTATATAATTTTCTAAATTAGAATTTAATAGGTATAGTTGTTCTCTGTAAACCTTAATCTGGTAATAAGATTTGGAGATATTATATATAATCGTTTCTTCACTCAATCGTACATTTAAGTCTGCTTGTTGTTTGTTTAACTTGTTAGCTTTTAAGCCGACCAAAAGGCTTTTGTCAAAAATAGTCTGATCCAATTGAGCCGTTGTGTTCATTGCAAATTGCTTCGACATAGCTATCTTTATGTCCGTTGGAGAAAATGCTCCTGCAGGAATGACGGTCTCTTGAAGTTTGAGATTATCATCTAAAGAACCATTCAAACTAACGGAAGGTAAATATCCAGCCAATAACTCTTGCGCCTTAGCATCCGCCTCTTGTTTTTTGTTATAGTAAATTGTTCGATTACGATTATTTTGTAATCCAAAAGAGATACAACGCTTTAAATCCCAATTGGAAGTATCAGACTGCGCATATATATAAATAGGAAAGTGAAAGATTAGAAATAACCAAATGAGTCTCATCTATAAATTTGTTTGAGTAGGCAAAAATGAAAAAGTGGCAGATGATAAACAAGCTAAAATATGCTGAAGCGTTCAAATATTATACTGAAACGTATCAAGTTTTATTCTCATAAAACAGAATCGTTTCAATAGTTTAACGGCTCAATAAATAATTCGTCCGTTTCAAGTAATATATAGTCCACTTTACATTACCAATTAGCATATAAATAGGAAATAGTCCTCAACTGAATATTTTATTATCCATCAGAAGACTATTTAATTTAATAAAAGACTTAAAAATTATAACCCAATCCAACAGAGATTGATTTTGGCGATAGTTTATAGTTGTTTTTATCTTTATTAATCATATTCATACCATAACGATAAGAAACATTGAATTGAATACCATTACTTAATTCATAACCTAATATAGCAGCACCACCCGCAACAATCCTATTCATTTCTGACTTTTGATCGTCATATTTTTTAAATACATCTAGGTTTTCATTTTTAAATTTACCCTTTATTCCCATAGAGACATAAGGCCCTGCTCCCGCAAACAACCGACCATTTGTTGCATTTTTCCATTGTCCCATAAAATAGATGGGAACATCCATACCCATAAATTCAAATTTATCTTTGATATTGTTTCTTTCTATATCTGTGGTATAATATGCAAAAAGGATATCTTCTTGGATGGCAAAATGATTGGATATATCAAAACGCAGAGATGCTCCAAATCTTCCGCCTGGCCCCATCTTACTTTTGAGTGCATTATTATCCTTTACAATAAAGTTAGAATAGTTACCGTCTGCTTTAATACCAAAAGTTAATTTTTCTTTGATAGTTTGTACTAAACTTTGTGACTTTGCTTGGTTGTTTATTTGGCTAATTACAAAGAAAATAGCTGTAGAGAAAATAATTTTTTTCATAAATGACGATTTTTTATTTGATAGTGTTTCTTATCAAATTTGTTTTGTGATTAATGATGCAAAATTATTTTGATAGAAAGAAGCTGAAAAGGTCTATAGTTGTTAATATTGTCCTTATTTAGCTTATTTTATTAAATTTAGCAATTTTTACCCTAACAAATAGTCCTTCTTTAGATAACTTATTTTGGAGTAAATAGGTTATTATTGGCCAATAATAGCTTTTAATCCATTACGATTATACATTATCAGGTAATTTGTAGTTTGTAAGTCAAAATATTTTAATTGTGTTGAATGTAATAAAATCACAATGAGAACAATATTCATTTGCAAGCCCATGGGACTATGAAAAATTATTATACTACTCTAACCTATCTGGAACGTTTTATCTCAGCTAAATTTAAGAAAAAGGAATTATCTGTTGCAAAAATTAGACTATGTCTTTATTGAGCAATTTGAATACTCCTTCTGAAATTCGCCTATTCCATCTATTTAAAGAAATTATTTTAATATTTGAATATTTTTAGATTTATAGTTTATTATAAAATGAAATTGTTCTAAAAATGGAATTCCTAATAACCCCGAGACTTCGTTATTTTTAGAATTTAAACCATAACCAAGACTCGCATCACTTACTACACTATATTGAGGCAAAAGAATCTTATTTCCAATTTGCATTTTCTTTATATAACCAGTTTGATTTTTCTGTTGTGTTTGTGCTACCTCATTAATAGCAACGTCTTTATTATCAAATTCAAATTGCGCCCCAATGTTATCTACAAAACTGTTATTTACGACATTTGCGTTGGCTCCACAGTCTAGTCCAAAATTAAAACTTTGATTATTAATAATAGTTCGGATAATTGGAATATGTCTGACCATTTTAAAAGAAATAGAATCTTTCATTTTCTTTTCATGATAATTGCTATACGCTTCTAATGAATGTAGTACTAACTTATTGTTTTTAAAATCAAATTCCGAAGCATAATTATTTAAAAATGCTTGTCCTATTAGTCCAAAAAAAGTAGAATCTTCCCAAGTGCTATTGGATTCCATATTCATTGCAGGAAGATCTAGGTTATCCAAATGAAGATTACCTATAATAAGTTGATTTTTTACACTTTTAATAGGTTGTGGGCTTTTTCCACCGACGCCTCTTAGTTCCATTTTAATTGCCGTAGTACCAGAACTATCTGCAAATCTTTTATTTAAAATAATAAATGGAGCTCCAGAATCTAACATAAAATATCCATTTATGCCATTTAAAATAGCAGACAAATAGATTAATCCATTTAAGCGAATCATGGAGATTGCATTAGTGGATTCTATCTTTGATCTTTCCCATACCGATTGATAGGCTTTTTCGGCATCCCAATTTTCTGGTTGCTTGATAATATTGAGTTGAATTATTTTTCCATTTTTGTCGAAAACTATAGAAGGGTATGTAGTCTTACCATTCGAATATTTCGCGGATAAGACTATACTATCATTTTGATTTCCGATAAGATTCTCCGATTGTATTTTATACTCAGAAATTGTTGGATATTGAAATAAAACAGCGTCTAAAAATCGAACATTATTACCAGGATAAGGAAAATCACCTAATCGACTATTCTCATTCATAAGATTGGATAATCCTGCCGCATCTTTTTGATTGATCAATTGCACTATTTCCTTGATGCGCTCTTGCTTATTAGAAAATTGGGCTTGCCCTAAAATTGGCAAACCCAACAGTATCATGAACTTTAATTTATTCAAACTATAATTACTTTAATGATTTTAACCATTGCGCGATAATATCAGAAGCCTCTGTATTAAAAGCGCTTGGTTGTATTTTTGAGGGATTCTTAACTGATGATTCGGGTAAATACAAATGATTTACGCCATGTATCAAATGTGTAGATACATTATGATTACCTCCTTCTGCAGCATAATCTTTCCAATGTAATAGATTACTTGGAACTACCATTGGATCTTTATCTCCATTAAGTGCTAAAACGGGAACTTTGACATTACTAATTATTTTCTCTGCATTTATTCTAACAAAGTAGCGATACCAAGGTCCTGTTGCTTGATGTACATACATGTATATTGGAAATCTAAAATGATCATATTCAATTCCTAAACTTTTTACATAAGCATCATCATTTGTTTTCCAAAATGAATAAGTTGAGTCCAACTTCTCTGCCATATTCGTTGAATTTGCATTGTGATAAGCTGTAACAAACATCAATTTATTGATTTCATTATATCTCTTCTTGTCTGTTATTGGTATAGGTGCTTTATCAACTATTGCATCATTTTGATCTAATAAAGCATCTAACCCATTAGATGCAATACCTGAAATACTAATCAAAAATTTAACATCTTTAGATTCATTTGCGGCAATAGCTATTGCCAGTCCTCCTTCACTATGTCCTAGTAGTCCTATTTTATTTGGATTGATATTTTTTTGCTTTTGTAAAAAATGTAATGCGGTTAAGGCATCTTCTGCAAAATCCTTCGTTGTAGCACTATCATATTTTCCAGTAGTCTCACCAACACCACGATCGTCAACTCTCAAAACGGCATAGCCATTTTTGTTTAAAAGATTCGCTAAAAGTTTGAACATAGGCGTACCTCCCATATTGCCATCTCTATCCTGTGGTCCTGTACCAGATACAATAATAATGGCAGGCACTTTAGCTTTTGTATTTTGTGGATAAGATAGCGTCCCACCAAACTGTATAGTTTGGTGGGAATTGATAAATTTTACACGTATACTATCTGTACTTTGTGCATATATATTTCCAAGAATACTCCAAGAAAATATAGTCATTAAAATACAACTTACAATATAAGGTTTCTTCATTATTTAGTACCTCCTTGTTGTGCCAATTTTACCATATCTATCATTTCATCTCGTAACCCTGTTGGGCTACCTTTATAACCTACATTAGAATTGCGAATATTCCCTTCTTTGTCAATAATGATTTTAAATGGAATTCCGGAAGTATGAATCGCTTTGGCATATTGTGTATACACATCGCCATTTTTATCATATAGAATATGGAAATCAAATCCTTTTGACTTTACATAGGCAACAGTTTTAGCGACATAATCGTCAATACGTTCTTGCGTATCTACAAAGAAAAAAACAACATTTTTATCATTTTTGAAATATTCTTTCGCAAGGTTCATTCCTGGAAAGGAAGCTTTACAAGGAGCACACCAAGTAGCCCAAAAATCTAATACTACAGTTTTTCCTTTCAAGCCTTCCAACGTAATCTCTTTGCCCAATTGATCTTTCATAGTAAAGTTATACGCAGGAATATTTACAGAAGACTTCTTAACTTCCTCTTTAATTAATTCAAGCGTTTTGGCATCTTTTAAAGATTCAAAATAAGCATCAAATCCTTTTTCAGATCCATGTTTTGCTACATATTTATCTTTCATCATACTAATAATTTCTGTAGTCGCTTGATTAAGCTTTACACTATTAGCAAGTAGAATATCTAGATTTTTTTCTTCTTTGAAATGAGCAAATATTTTAGCTTGTAATTCATTCAACTCTGCATTTTTATATTGATAACAATATTGAGCCTTAGCTGCATATAATTTGGCCTCTTCCCAATTATTTTTATTCATTAAAATATCAGCGTAAATAATATAATTACGTTTGCCATATTGGTCCGTTGTGTTTTTCCACTCATCATCCGTCAAATACCAATATTCTGCTGGCTTATTTTTAATAAAATAATTCCAACGATCCATGAGCGGCTTGGCATAAATATAAGCAGTGTCAGCGGGCATCGTTTTCCAATCAGCATATGGAATTTCGACGATTTTGTAGAATAATTCTGGAATGTTTATAAATGGCTCATTTGGCAATAAATTCAAGGCGCTATTGATTTTTTGCTGTGCTATATAGACCATTCCTAATTTTCGATAAAGACTGCCATATTCAATTCCTAGAATTTTATCTAAATCTTTATTCGTTTCGTTAGAAGGATATTTTTTCAAAAAATCAGTATACGCTATTTCTACTTCTTGAGGTTTGTATATACTTCTAATTTTTTTATATGCTTCCCACTTACTAAGATAACCATTCGGAAAATGAACCGTCTCTAATTGGGCAATACTATCACTCAGTAAAGAATCTTTTAAATAATTATCTGAAATAATTCTAGCCTTCATCAAATGTTCGTCGGTAAGCGGAGCTTTCGTTAAAAAGCTAATAGCTCTCTTTAATTCATTATAACTAGCCTCTTTTTTATATGCGTATATGGCTTTAGTGTAAGGCATTACTAATGTTGCAGCCGATCCATGATGACGTAAAATCTCGTTGCTCAACCACATATAGGTTGCAGTATCACTAATACTAAAATTTTGGAAATAGTTCGGAATTTCCCAACCGTATTGAGGGCTTCTTCCTAATCCATAACCCGCTTCTGCACCGGCGGCACGTGTTCCAATTGGAGTTTTAACCCATGCGAAATATCCGTCATCATTGTTGTTATCCAAAATATTACCAATAGAATCGGCAAATGCAAAAAACATAGCTCCTGCATTCAATGGAACTTTAATCGCGCCATTGATTGTAGAATCGTTAACTTTTTTCCCAATGATATTCTGTGAAAACCAATGATAAGTTGTATCAAATACAAACATTTTTAAATGGTTACTCTTATTTGTTTTATCAATAGTAGATGGGATAATGTAGGTAAATGGTAATTCAGACCCAGCTACTACGAGAGTTTCTTTCGTTTTAAATCTTGGAGAATCTTGCTCTTGTGCCATTAATGTAGTACCAGCAAGAAGGGATGATAAGAAAATTGTTGCTTTCTTTTTCATTATAAAAACTAATTTAATTTACGGATTTGGAACTATTTCTGGATTTAATTGAATATTGTATCCGGATATCGGAAATACATATCTATTACTTGTCGGAGTTAAAGTGTAGCTAACTCCATTAACTGTTCTGGTTAATGTTTCTGAAAAATTAGGATCATCTTTTAATCTTCGCATATCCCACCATCTTATACTTCTACAAAAGAATTCACGATCTCTCTCTTCTATTACAATTTTAAGAGCTGTAGCTGCGTCAGTTGCAGTCAATGGACTATAATCCGCAGATTTGAATCTTTTGATACGCAATTTATTTACCCAATTCATTGCTTCGCTCGGATTATTGTTACGAGCATTATATTCAGCTTTAATAAGTATCATTTCGGGAACACTTGGTCCTGTGTTTCTACTCTCCCCAATTGCTCTGTCTAATGCAAAGAAACGACTCACAGTATCCGTATTATCATACAAAATTGTCGATGCACCTAAGGTAAAGTATTTATATCTTAAATCTTTGCGCCCTAATTCGTTCAAAATACTAGAACTCAAACGCATGGCATATGGA
The DNA here is from genome assembly GCF_004337365.2 of Rhizosphaericola mali. Classification (GTDB taxonomy): domain Bacteria; phylum Bacteroidota; class Bacteroidia; order Chitinophagales; family Chitinophagaceae; genus Rhizosphaericola; species Rhizosphaericola mali. The sequence continues at coordinate 1,541,802 of NZ_CP044016.1, forward strand.
GAATATGCAGAAATATTATAATAAGCAATGCCTTTCCCTAATAATAGTTCAGGATTATTAATCCTTATTGGGTAGGTTGATGCATTTACCGTATCAATGATACTTAAATCAATCAAATGACTATTAATTGATAAAGCAGAGTCTGCATACAAATTAGAAGAATCTAGTTGTCCCATATACAAATAAGTTCTCGCCAACTCGCCAAATGCTGATGCCGTTGTTGGTAATATCGTCAGATTTTGGGTTTTGGGGAGAAAGGGAATGGCCTCTTTTAAATCTTGTATAATTTGATTGTAAACATTTGAAACACTTGCTCTAACTAAAGATTGAGTGGTTGTTTCTGTCAATACTAAAGGTACGCCAGGGTCAGTAGCAGATGTATTACCATATGGCTTTCCATACATTTGGACCAAATTAAAATAGGCATCGGCTCTATGTACTTTTGCTTCAGCAATTAACTCTTGTTTCGCATTTTCGGAAGAATCTGTTACTGATGGAACTTCTGTAATGACCACATTCGCATATGTGATGACATTGTATATATTATTCCAGACTTGGTCTTGATAATAATTTCCGTTTAATGGATAGATTACATCAGACCATTTATAGCTATTTAATGCATAAGCATAATAGTCTCCGGCACTTATCCATGATTTTAGTTGGGACGAACTATCAATATAATAAACATCATCTGAAGCGTAATCAATTAATGTAGAACCAGAATTTATAAAAGAGGATCCATTTAATAAGTATCTATAATTTTGAAATGATCCAGGAATAAGATGTCCTTGCGTTTTGATATCTGTATACTTACTACAACCAAGCATTGCCATGATGATTGTAAGTATCGTAATTGCGGATTTTATATTAGAAGAGAATTTCATTACTTAAAAATTTAAATTCAGTGAGAAATTATATGAAGTTGCTGCAGGTAGACTATTAGCTGTGCCTGGTGTAGCAACGAAATCTGGATCATATCCGAATTTGTTAGCCCTCCATAGCAATCCCAAATTTCTAACTGCAAATGTAAAACTAGTACTGTTGATAATTTTGCGTGGAATTAAAGTTGTCGGAATTTGATAGGATAGAGAAACCTCTCTCAATCTTATATAATCAGAAGAAAGAATATTGATATCGGAGTTTTGATATCTAACTAAGCTATATTGTATTGCCGTTGCAGTACCATTTAATCCAGGAACATTTGTTTTATCTTCATCTCCACTTTGCTTCCATCTTTGAGCAATCATACCATTATCGTCATAATTTAAATTATAATATGCAGTAATATAGTTACTTGTAACAGGTCTTATAAAATGACCACCAAATTGATACGTTGCGAGAATATATAAGCTTAACGATTTATATCTCAATGTAGAATTCCAACTGCCAAAATAAGGCGCATTTCGTCTTCCTATTGCAACTAAATCTTTAAAGGAAAGTGATGAGCTATAAGGTACTTTTGCACCAGCATTATTATATACTAATGTTTGCCCATTCGCATCCAAACCTGCATTCTTAAAAGCAAATATCATATCAGTTGCATACCCTTTTACATTAGTTATATAAGCTGGAGAGTAGTTGATGTAGGATGGCGTTACATTTGAAGTATCAAACTTGTTATCTACGATCTTATTAGTATTATAAGATAATATCAACCCAGTACTCCAATTCCAATCATTTCTATCAATTATATTAAAATTTAAATGAACATCCACCCCTTTTCCATTCATGGAGGCTGCATTTCTTGTTAATAAATTACCTCCAATGGTTCCTGCATATGCGGAATTAATTGGAAAAGAATAAAGTAAGTCTCTCCCATTTTTAGTATACAAATCGATACCTCCAGTAATTAAATGTTTTAGTATACTAAAATCAATTCCTACGTTAGTAACATAAGTTTTTTCCCATCTAAGTTGAGGATTTGCCAGTGCGGTAATAGTAGCGGAAGATAAATTTGTAGTATAATCTGAACCTAATCCAATATTAGTATAAGGATACAATGTAGTAGAAATATTACCATTTACACCAAAAGTACCACGTACAGAGAGCATGTCTATCCATTTTATATTTTCCATAAAATGCTCTTTATATACATCCCACTTTAAACCGGATGACCATAATGGAGTTGCTCTATATTTTTTATCCAATCCAAAATTATTATAGTCATCATATCTTACACTTGCTGATAAGGTATATTTATTTCTGTAGGTATAGGAACCATTGGAAAAATAAGAAAGATATCGCCTTTGAATATTTTGATAGGTTGGAGCTCCGCCTAAACTTGTTGCATAGCCCATCGCATTTATATAAGAATTGGCCGCATAACTTACTGCTTGTGAAAAACCTGAAATTGGGTTATAGTCGTATAATGTAGATGTGCTATAGAGTGTTCTAGTTTGTCGAATTTCAGAACCAGCTATTATATTTAATTGATGATCTTGACCAAGGTTACCATCATATGCCAACTGACCTCTTAGGGCATAATTGTTTAGTTGTGTATTACTTGGCGTCAAGATACCACCACCGTTTATGAAATCAAATTGCTGACTACCTGCAGTTGGGTTATAGGTTGAATTGTAAAAGTTTCTATAGTAATATGTTTGGGGATTATAATAAATATTAGAGTTCATATATTGCCTTTCATTTGTATATAATACATTGCCACTCAAGCCCCTATAAATCGGCATTTTTAAATTAATATTTACTGTATAATTATTTGACGACTGGGTATTATCGTTATTATTTAATTCATCTAAATAACTATAAGTCCAATCTTGATATTTACTGGATGTTGCCTGAAGTGCTTGCGCATAAGCTGGATTAACCCTATTGTAATGCGTATTATTTCCGTTAGGATCCTTAAGCAGTTGATAAGGCATCAAGGTAGATTGTCCAGGTCTGAATAAAGTAGGAAATGTAAATGAATTTAAATTCACTTTAAAAAATGCACCTCTAATATTTGTAGAAAGGGTTGCCCAATTGAGTAATTTCCATGAATTATTCAGCGTTACAGTAAGTCTTTGCCCTATATTTCTTTTGAAATTAGGCAATTCTTTACTATATGATGCAGAATAGAAATAACTCGATTTTTCTGTACCTCCAGATATAGACAAATTATAACTTTGACTTGAAGCAGGTTGCATCAAATATTTTTGTTCTTGATCTAAGCTATTTATTTTGCTTAAAGAATCTACTTGTTGGTCATAAGTGGCTTGATTTATAGCTCCAGTTTTTAGATCATATGCAATTTTAGCTCCATATTGAGGGTAATAAGAGGAGTAATAATTAATAGGACTAAAATTGTATTGATTAATTAAACCTCTATCAACTAATTCTTTTTCATAATCTAGCATTTGAGAGGAATTCATCAATTTCATATAAGAAAGTTTCGCTCTGTTGGCAATCATATAATTAACTGATGCATTAATTTTAGGGGAGCTAGATTTTCCTTTTTTAGTCGTTATTACAAATACTCCATTTGCGGCTCTGACACCCCAAATAGATGCGGCAGCGGCATCTTTTAAAAAGGTAATATTGTCGATGTCATTGGGATTTATTTCTGAGATATCGATATCGGCAATTGCGCCGTCAACAACTACTAATGGAGAACTTTCAGATACGCTACTTACTGTACTGGTGCCTCGTATAGTTGCAGAGTAGTCATTAGTGCCTACACTTCTCGTTCCAGAGTTTGGTCCAATTTGTAGCCCTCCTGCATAAGTAAAGCTCCTATCTCCTGCTAAAACATTGACTTTTAGTCCAGGAACTAAACCTTCTAATCTTTGTATTACATTGTTTGTTGGTATTTTTTCTAAATCCTTGGCCGTAACTACTGAATATGCTCCTGTAGCTCTCTCTTTGGGTAGGTTTTGTAAACCATTACTTACAACACTTACTTCATTTAAATTTGCTGCAATCGGAGACAATTCAAGATCAATATAATTAGTGCTTTTTTGTAATGTAATTATTTTTTGTTTGTATCCTATTATATTAAAAACAATAGAATCGCCATCACTCATTCCTGATAAAAAGAATTTTCCATTTTCTGCAGACTGTGTGCCTATATTTTTTGACTTATTAAATACATTGACATATTGCAATGGAGTACCATCATTATCTGTAACTATTCCTCCAATTGGTCTAGTCCCATTATTTGTGGTACTTTCTTGTTTATTTTCTTTTTGAGGAGTTTCTTTTTCTATCCGCTTAATTTCTCCTGTTCTTTTTTGGATTACATAGGAATTTTCATCTATGTATAAAAAAATAAGATTGTTTGGGTACAAGACATTTTTTAAAATCTCTTGTGGAGAACGTCCTTTTAATGCGGTGGTTGAAATGGTTTTTCCTTTCAAAAGATTATGTTCGTAAACGAAATGGTAACCATATTTTTTTTCAATTGTCTCAACCGCTTGAGACAAAGGAATCTTACCATCATTTTGCTCCTGTGCAAATAAAGAAGTGTGCATAGCTGGATGGCTACACATGAGTAGTGCAATGAAAGCTGCTTTTGAGAGCTTTCTAAGAATTGTTTTGTCCATTCTTGCAGTAAAAATTAATAGTTAATAGTTAAGTAAATGTCATTTCCTTTTATAGTCACATCTGCATTTAGAAGATTGGCTATTGTGTAAAGTGCTATAGATGGATTATTTAACGAGATTGATCCATCAATTTTTTTATTTAATATATTAAGATCACTTACTATAATCTTTTTGCCATAAAGCTCTTCATAGTAATTGATAATATTTTCTATAGTTAATCCTTGGGAAATAATTTCTTTTTTTGTCCAAGCTTGCGGGACTGATTTTATCTTATCCTTTGGTATTTGATCTATTTTATTGCTATTGGCTATAGCGTTGTCACCAGGCTGTAGTTCAATTGATTTGTTTTTGAACCGAATATCACTGAATAAAATATGTCCTTTAATTAATGATACTAAAGTATTTTGATTGCGGTTTCGGACATTAAATTCAGTACCCAAAACTTCTATAGTTGAGGTCCCTGCAAATACTTTAAAACGTTCTTTTGGTAAGATTTCTTTCGGATTTTTATTGATGTGATTTACGCTAAGATATGCTTCCCCATTGATCCAAACTTCACGCTTGTTAGTCCATTTCCATGAGCGATGATAGGATAACTTTGTATTACTATTTAACTCAATATGTGTACTATCAGGCAATGTAATCATAGTTGTCTCTCCATATGAGGTTTGAATGGTTATCAAATCATTCAAATACCATCGAAGTCCGATAAGTAAGCCTGTAATAATTGCCGCTAGTGAAACTATGGAATAGATAACAGCTTTACGTCGATTTCTTTTTTGTGTTCCTCTAATTTTAGACTCTATTATTTTAAAATTATCTTCTTGTAATTGATAGTCAATATCTATTGAAATTGGATGAATGACTTGTTCTAGATATAGTTTTGCATTTTTAAAGGCATCTATGTTTGATGGCGTAGTTGTTACCCAATTTTCCCAATCATTATTGCATTTAATATCCTCACCTTTCACGAATCGTAAAAAGTATGTATCATCGCAAAACTCTTCAAATGAATATTGATAATATTTCTCCATATTTTGTCCCACATAAATAAGACAAAATTAATATTAAAAATGACCCAAATAATTTTATATATTTTTTATTATAATATTAAAATTTATACAGAGTTTTCATTAAAATAAATAGTGCAAGTAGATTTTCTTTGTTTGTGGAGAGTTTTTCTTTTAATGAATCAAGTGCTCGATAGTTTAATTTGTAGACTGCACGTGTCGTGATATTCATTAACTCAGCTATTTCATCATATTCCAATTCTGCAAAATATTTTAAAAAAATAAATTCCTTTTGCTTTGCAGGCAACTCGTTCAATTCCTGAATTACTTTTTTAATTTGAATGTTTTGCTCATCTTTAAACAAATTGTCCATCTCAGAAGTCGCATCATATTTCAATAAAAATATTTCTTCATTGACATAATTGATTTTTCCTTGTTTGGAATTTTGAATATTTATCAAATGATTAGAAAAACTTCTGAATAAATAAAATAACGGTTTTTCTGGAATGGGTAATTTTTTCCGCGTTTCCCATAGATGTAAAAATAAATCTTGGATCGCGTTCGAGATATTTTCGTTAGAATATCCTTTTCTTATTCCGTATTCAAATATTTGAGGATAAAAATGATTATACAAGGATGCAAATGCCTCGCTATTACCTTCTTTAAAGGAATACCAAGTTTTTGTAATATCAATAGTTGTCTCCAAAAAATTATTTTCTCCGAGTTTACATTTTCACGAATATCACACAAAATTAAGTATTTAGTAAAATAAGAGACAAACTTCTTTTAAATTAGTATATATGTGTTATTTCTCATTAAATTATAAGTTTTAAAATTTAACTTTTTATGTTCAATTCTTAACCGCATTAAATATATGAGGCTTACTACAACAATAACTTATTAATAAACCAAAAAGATTTAAACTATTAAGTTAATACATTTTGGGGAACACTAACTCAAATGTACTCCCAATACCCGATTCATTATTTCTTACTTCTATCGAACCACCTTGCGCTTCCATGAATTCTTTGCAAATGCTCAGACCTAAGCCTGTACCACTATTGGTATTTCCTGGAATTTTAAAATACCGTTCAAAAATGCGTTGTTGATATTTGCTTTCTATACCCTGACCTTCATCAGAAATCTCAATTTTTAGTTTGTCATTGTCATTCGATGTGTTGAGTTTAATTTCAGAATTTTCTGGAGAGTAACGAATGGCATTGGTCAATAAATTAGTTATTACCCAGATTGTTTTGTCTTTGTCCGCTGAAACACTCTGATGAGGAACTGTATTATTAATCAATGTTATGTTTCGTTGTTTTGCAGCTACTCTAACGGTATCCAAAGCATATTCCAAAATTTCATCCAAGGCATAATTAGATTTTCGTATTTGGATGTTGCCACTTTCTGCTTGTGTGAGATTTAATAGTTCGCCAGTAATTTTTAGTAGTCGATCCGCATCTTCATTGATACCTTTTATCAAAGATTGTTCGTTTTCGGTTTGATTCGGTTCACTCAATAGTAAGTCCGTTCCCATTTTTATAGATGCAATCGGCGTTTTCAATTCATGAGAGACATTGGCAATGAAGTTTGTTTTAGCCAAATCTAGTTCTTTGAATGGCGTAATATTTCTCAGTAATACAAAATATCCTGCTTTTTTGATTTCCTTTTCTCCTGTAGGAAGAATGTCAATGGAAATAGTTTCTTTTTCAAAATATGATTCTTTTCCTTCAAAGAAAATTTTAATAGGTTCTATTTTCGCAATTTTTTCTTTTTCTTGAAATAAATCCTTTACAAGCGTCCGCAATAAATCGTTTGTCATAGCGATATTCTGCACATTTGCTCCAATTAGATTTTCTCTATGCAAACCAGTGACTTGCAATGCTTTTTCATTGGCAAATAATATCTTATAGTCTTGATCCATACCGATTACTGGATCTTGCATTTTGTTAATTAATGTTTCAATTCTTTTCTTTTCTATCAATAATTTGGAAACTGAACTATTGGAATATTCCTCTAGTTTCATCGCCATCGCATTAAAGGATTTAGCCAAAATACCAAACTCATTATGTTGTTCAAAATGTACGCGTTCTTCATAATTGTGTGCCGCAATCTGCTGAATACTTGTCGTCAATTCTTTGATAGGATTGGCAATGTTACTCGGAAGATTGAACAATAAAGTAAAGGCAATCACGAAACAAAGTGTGCCTGTAAAAATAATTATAGTCGTAGCTTCATTGGCTGTATGTTGTGCTAATTCGCTTTTTCTAGTAATTGCTTTCATATTTACATTCATGATTGCATAAATATCTTTTCGAATCTGCCATTCATTTTTAACTATGTCTGGAGTAAATTGGGAAATATTATCCGAATAATAATTTTCACCTTTCTCTGTGATATTCTTACGTTGAAGATTGATAAAGTGGATAAATTGTTTGGTTCCTAACGAACTGTCTTTATGTATTTTATCTAGTGCATCCAGCATATTTCGACTATATTCCAAAGAATTATAGTTAGATACTAAAATATTTCCAGTATCATCCTTTAGTCGATTGATATATATAGTCGATAGGACGGATAAAGCGACAATCATCGCAAACAATAGTCCGACCCAGACGGTTAATTTGACTTTTATCTTCATAGTTTATTATTTTGTAAGATGTTGTCTGTGAAATATGAAATGTTTCATTACTTACCAACACTTGATATGCGTTTTACTTTTCACATTTCACTTCTTACATCTCACTCCTATTTATCTTCCGAAAGTATTACCAAATCTACATGCATTTTAGACAGTTGACGTAAGATTTTATTAAAAATACTGGTAGCCAATATTATTTTTAAAATATTCAAATGCGGTTTTCCCATACAAACCGTCGTAATCTTGTTTAAATCGACTTGTTTCAAAATCGCATCTGCTACGCTGGCGCTTTTTTCCCTAACGACATTAGCACCTAGTTCTGTAGCCAATTTATAGTTGTTGATTAAGTGACGTTGTTTATCCAAGGCAATTTTATCTTGACTTTCTTTTGGCGTTTCTACATACAAAACAAACCAATCCGCACTATAATAACTAGCAAAACGAGCGCCTTTTCGAATGAGATTTCGTGCTATTTTTTCATTACTACTGATACAAATCAAAAAACGTTCTTGTCTAAATTGATTTTGGCGCAGCACTTCTTTATCCACCTTATGCGTCACGTGCACTGCTACTTCCTTCAAAGCTAATTCACGCAATTGCAAAATATGATCACTTTGAAAAAAATTCTGCAAAGCCGTTTGTATCTTGTCTTGTGGATAGATTTTGCCTTCTTTAAGACGTGTAATTAATTCGTCAGCTGGAAGGTCAATATTCACCACATCATCTGCCATCGCAATTACCTTATCAGGTACACGCTCTTGCACTTCGATATGTGTAATTTTTTTTATTTCCTCGTTTAGACTTTCGATATGTTGGATATTCAGCGCACTGATAACATTGATACCCGAATCCAAAATTTCCATTATATCTTGCCAACGTTTTTCATTTTTACTACCCTCTATGTTCGTATGCGCCAGCTCATCCACCAATACAATTTCAGGACGCAAATTCAGTACGGCTTGCAAGTTCAGCTCTTCCAATTCTTTTCCTTTGTAAAAAATAGTTCTCCGAGGAATCACGGGCAACCCATTTAACAAAGCCGCTGTTTCCATTCGGTTATGCGTTTCCACATAACCCACTTGTACATCAATACTATTTCGCAAGAGTGCATGTGCTTCTTGTAACATACGGAAAGTCTTACCTACACCAGCACTCATGCCGATGTAGATTTTAAATTTTCCACGCCTAGATTTTTGGATTAAGTCTAAAAAATAAGCTGCACTATGAGGCTCTGCTATCATGGTTGTTATTTCAAATTGTTTTGACTATAAGAAGACTAGAATCTAACTATCATGTCCATTGAAAATGTGAATTGATGACCTTTTGGATCACTGCTGTTTGCATCATAAGGTTTTGTTTTTACATAGTCCTCCCCAATCAAACTAAAAGTCGAATTCCAATCATATCGTATTTCTGGCCTTATCTGAATCCATTTTGTAAAAAAATAATTAAGTCCAAATGTATGACTAAAATAACTTGTTTTTACACCCGTTTGTTCCCCTTGAGGATCTTCGAAAAAATCATTTCTTAATGATAAAAAGGCTTTTGGTGAAAGTAACATTTGTGTATAGTTGACAAAACCAATCTGTCTGCTGACACCCGGAATAAATGCGCCAGGACCACCACCTGCATCATAACGAATAGGACCGAAACTAGGAGAACCACCCGTATATGCATCTCGCTGCCATTGATAATATGCCTCCGTCATCATGTGAAAGGTACTATCAAAGCGATGGCTCCATGTAATAGCAATATGTTGTTTATTGTCATGATAGTTTTTATATTTTCCACTACCCAAAGAGTTGATACCGCCCCATAAGGAATTATTGTTATTTTCAGAGACCCAACGGAGTAATAGTTGTCCATTCAACTGTGCAGATTTGTCCCAAGCAGCCATATCGCTTCCGCCATGTATGCCCGCCACCAATTGCACTCTTTTTGATAGTTTGAAATTGGCTTGCACACCCGTGAAGGTATATGGATCGTATGAAAACATAACCGAATGTGTATATAAATAGTTGTTTACAGCCAACTGCGCTTCAATATCTACCGGAGATATAAAACGCCCGATTTTCACTATAGTACCCTTTGCAATTTTAGGAAAATACAACATTCCATAAGCTTCCACCGGATCATAACCATATTGTCTATTTTTATCGAAATAATTATTACTGAACCAGCCTTTTGCAACGGTATATCTATAATCCATACCATATACATTGCTCAATCTAAACCCCCAGTCAAAATGATCTGTCTGGACTGTATTTGGTTCACGTTCGATACGTAAAACAGCCTGACTTAATTGTAAAGAATTTGGCTGAATGGCGTATGACATAGGAATATTTGTTTTTTTAGAAGTTCCAAATGTTACGGAAGGATCTATCCAACCATATATTTTGATCCGACTTTTATTATTTGCCGTTCCTAAGGCTTTTTGTAAAAAGCCGTCCGCTGCATCCTCTGGCATCCCAACAAGCGGCTCTCCATAAGGATAATCACTACTAGGAAATGGTGGAACAGGCAATGGAGATGGCAAAACTCGACTAGAATCAAAAGTTGGATAATTTTCAGTTCGGTGAATGGAATCGGATTGCGCATGAACTGCAATACAAGCCCCCATGCAGACAGCGCCTGCAATAAAATGTTTCAACATAATAAAATTTAATTTTTTAAAAGTGTGTGTAATTGGTAGACAATTACCACAAGCAGTAATTTTGAGTATTTGTTATTTTAAATTATCTAAAGCAATATTAAGTTTCAATACATTAATTTTTTCAGTTCCGAATAAGCCAAGAAATGGTTTTTCGATATTTTCATGAATTAAATTCATTACTTTTTCTTCGGGTAAGTTTCTAACTTTTGAGATTCTTGCTACTTGTATAGTAGCACCTTGAATAGAAATATCGGGATCTAGTCCACTTCCACTTGCCGTTACTATATCAGAAGGTATTTCCGTTATTTTTACACTCGGATTATGCACTAGAAAAGTCTCTACTCTTACTTTAACCGTAGCTAGATATTCAGGATTAGTAGGACCTTTGTTACTACCAGCAGAGCCTGCCGCATTATAGTCTACAGCTGACGGACGAGAATTGAAGTATTTATCTTCTGTGAATTTTTGTCCAATATTGGTGTAATATTTATGACCATTCACTGTGATAGTTTGTCCATTTCCTTTTCCAGGAGCCAATTTTGCTGCTCCGAAAACCAAAGCACTATAACCCGCCACGAAAACAATGGCGCAAATAATGGTTAATCTAATTGCTGGAAGAATATTTTTTTTCATATTTTAATATTTTTTGTGAAATGATAGATGAGAAATGGAAGATGTTGGTGTAAAATGTTGTTGATTTCACTTTTCACATGTTTACAATTCTTACACAAATAATGCTACGAATAAATCAATTAATTTTATGCCAATAAAAGGAACGAGAATACCTCCAAATCCATATATAAATAGATTCCTACGTAATAATCCACTTGCACCAATGGGTTTGTAGGTAACACCTTTCAATGCCAATGGAATCAACATAGGAATGATAATCGCATTGAATATTACTGCAGATAAAATTGCACTTTGTGGACTATGTAAATGCATGATATTTAATTTTTGTAAAGCCGGAATAGATGTGATAAACAAAGCTGGAACTATAGCGAAATATTTAGCTACATCATTGGCGATACTGAACGTAGTCAAAGTGCCACGTGTCATTAATAATTGTTTTCCAATTTCAACAATTTCGATCAATTTGGTTGGATCATTATCTAAATCCACCATATTGCCCGCTTCTTTCGCTGCTTGCGTACCACTATTCATCGCAACACCCACATCTGCTTGTGCCAATGCTGGCGCATCATTGGTACCGTCGCCCATCATCGCAACCAATTTTCCAGATTGTTGTTCCTTTTTGATATAGTTCATTTTATCTTCTGGTTTCGCCTCGGCGATAAAATCATCTACGCCTGCCTTTTCTGCAATATATTTGGCAGTCAAAGGATTATCGCCTGTAACCATCACGGTTTTTACACCCATTTTACGCAGACGTTCAAATCGTTCTTGTATTCCTGGTTTGATAATATCTTGCAATTCGACAACACCCATTGCATTTCCATTTTCAGAAACTACCAACGGAGTACCGCCGTTTGAAGCGATCTCATTTGTTTTTGCAACTATAGAATTTGGAAAAATATTTCCTGCTTTCTCCACTATATTTTTAATGGAATCTGTCGCTCCTTTACGAATTTTACGACCATCAATATTGATCCCCGAACATCTAGTTTCTGCAGTAAATTGTATAAACTGAGCGTCCGTAGTTGAATAATTGGTGCGATCTGCATTGGCCAATTCCAATATGGACTTACCTTCTGGCGTTTCATCCGCCAATGATGCAAATACAACGGCATTGATAAAAGCTTTTTCTGATACGCCTTCCGCAGGCCAGAAATGTGTGGCTTTTCGATTTCCGATGGTTATGGTCCCTGTCTTATCTAATAACAAAACATCAATATCGCCAGCAGTTTCTACGGCACGACCACTTTTAGTGATTACCTTGGCACGTAGTGCACGATCCATTCCAGCAATGCCAATCGCACTCAACAAGCCACCAATCGTTGTTGGAATCAAACACACAAATAGCGCAATAAATGCTGCAATCGTTATGGGCGTATTGGCATAATCACCAAATGGTTTTAATGTGGTACAAACGATAATAAATACTAAGGTAAATCCCGCCAATAATATAGTCAATGCAATTTCATTCGGCGTTTTTTGTCTACTTGCACCTTCTACCAGCGCGATCATTTTATCTAAAAAACTTTCTCCAGGTTCTGTAGTTACTTTGACTTTAATTTTGTCTGACAAAACTTTGGTTCCTCCGGTAACACTGCTTTTGTCACCACCTGCTTCCCTGATTACAGGTGCAGATTCACCAGTAATGGCGCTCTCATCAATTGTTGCCAAACCTTCCACGATTTCTCCATCTGTTGGAATGATATCACCTGTTTCGCAGAGGAAAAAATCTCCTTTCTTCAGTTGAGAAGAGGAAACTAAGTGGACTTCATTCATGAAAATCTCTCCAATAATTTCCATTTTTTTCGCGGGTGTTTCTTCTCTTGTTTTTCTGAGAGAATCTGCTTGTGCTTTACCACGCGCTTCCGCCACCGCTTCGGCGAAATTTGCAAATAAAAGCGTCAATAACAACACTATAAAAACGACAAAATTATATGCGAAACTACCTTGAGAATGATTGCCAGACACCGTCCATAAACAAACGATCAACATAACTATTGTTCCAACTTCAACCGTAAACATGACCGGATTTCGGAACATGATCTTGGGGTTGAGTTTGATAAAAGATGACTTCAAAGATTTATTGAAAATATCCTTGGTCATTAATGTATTATTTTTCATTATTTTTAATTTAGTAAAAAGGAATATGTAAGATGTAAAATGTGTGTTTGGATATAGCATCAATTTAAATTCCATTATTTAAAATATTACGCTTATGAAACCACACCAAAAATTAAATGCATGGATCAAGAGTTTTGAAATGGTAAAAACGCTTTACACATTAACGCAAACATTGCCATCTGAAGAAAAATTTGGCATTATTTCCCAAATTCGCAGAGCCTCTGTTTCTGTACCCGTCAATATAGCAGAAGGTTCTGCAAGAAAAAGTAAAAATGAATTTATACATTTTTTGCACATTGCTTTGGGCTCTTTAACTGAACTCGATACACTTATTTTATTGTGTATTGAACTTGAATATTTGGAAAAAGAAAATGGAATTATCATTATCAAAGAATTAGACGTTATTGGAAAATTATTATATGGATTAATTAGAAAATTGGGTGAATAGAGGCGCGTTGTGAGAGTGAAATGTTCGAAGTGAAAAGTGTTAAAGATCTCACACATTTTCCTTTTTTACATCTCTCATTTTACATAATTACATTTTCAAATGTTCGGATATAGGTCCCAAAGTCAATGCAGGAAAGAATGCCAAAGCTGCAACTATAAGAATCACCGCGATAACCATGATGGCAAAAGTCGCCGTATCCGTTTTCAAAGTGCCCGCAGATTCTGGAATATATTTTTTCTGTGAAAGGATGCCTGCAATTGCAACCGGACCAATAATTGGTAGATAGCGCGCCAAAATCATCACGATTCCACACGCAATATTCCAAAAAGGCGTATTATCCCCCAATCCTTCAAAACCACTTCCGTTGTTAGCGGAGGAAGAAGTAAACTCATACAACATTTCACTAAAACCATGATAGCCCGGATTATTTAACCAACTATTATAAGCATTTGGATTATGTGCATATAGATACGAAGAAATTGCCGTTCCGGTAAGAATTAGTAAAGGGTGCAGCAATGCTATAATCATCGCAATTTTCATTTCTTTTGCTTCAATTTTTTTACCCAAAAACTCTGGTGTTCTTCCCACCATCAATCCACTTATAAATACGGCCAATATGATAAATATGTAAAAGTTCAAAAATCCGACCCCAACACCACCATAAAAGCAATTGACCATCATTCCCAACATAGCATTCATACCACTTAATGGAGTCAAACTATCATGCATCGCATTGACGCTTCCGTTACTCGTACAAGTCGTTACGATTGCCCAAAGACTAGAAGCTGCAGCGCCAAATCGCACCTCTTTTCCTTCCATACTTCCTAATGGTTGTGCGGTTATTCCCGCCTGTGATAGTGCAGGATTGCCCGCCATTTCCATTTTTATAGTTGGAATAAGCAAACATAAAAATCCAATAGTCATCACACTAAAAATCATCCATGCCAAACGTTTTTTGTTTAACACTCTACCAAGTGCAAATATCATCGCAATTGGAATTAAGAAAATCGACATACATTCCAATATATTGCTGAAATAATTTGGATTTTCCAAAGGATGCGCTGAGTTTGCACCAAAGAATCCTCCGCCATTGGTACCTAATTGTTTGATCGCCACCATGGCCGCCGCTGGTCCACGACTTACTTGTACGGTATCTCCTTGCATTGAAATCATCGTATCTTTTCCTTCGAAAGTCATCGGAGTGCCTTGAAAAACTAAAACAATAGCGAGTACAATAGACAATGGCAATAAAATTCTAGTGGAAGTTTTGACTAATAAATTCCAGAAATTACCCATTTTCCCAAGAGACTTATTTCTCATGGATAGAAAAACCGCACCGCAAATAGCCATACCTGTCGCCGCACTGACAAACATCCAAAGCATCAAGGTTAATTGTCCCAAATAGGACAACGCAGATTCTCCAGAATAGTGTTGTAAATTAGTATTAGTAATAAAACTAATAGCTGTATTAAAAGCTAAATCTCCACTCATAGATGGATTGTGATCCGGGTTGAGTGGCAACCAAGCCATATTGGTCAATACAAACATGCATATCAAAAACCATATTAAATTTATAGTTAATAAGGCTTTGAGTTGTTGTTTCCAATTCATTTCTATTTCAGGATTTATGCCTGAAAATTTGAAAATAAATGCATCGATCGGATTGAAGATTTTATCCCAAATTGTATGTTCATGTAAGAAAACTTTGCCGATATATTTTCCTAAAGGAATCGCCAAAACTATAGTCGCTACAATGATGAGGATAACGCCGTTTATTTCTATGTTCATTATTTTTTCTTATGAAATGTAAAAAGTAAAATATGAAATGATTTTTGTGAGATGAGTTTGGTAAGATGTGAAATGTAAAATGTGAAAAGTGTTACCATTTTATTTTTCTCACATCTCCCATTTCTCTTCTTACATATTACCTCTCCCTTTTCACATTTTTAAAATTTCTCTGGTTTTATCAAGACATAGCACATATACAAAAACATGATGATGGCTACGACAAATAAGATTGTCATGATTTTACTTATTTAAATTAATTGAAATGAGTTTAATTTTTTGAGGCACATAACTTTGAATCAAAATCCATTCGGTATTAGTGCATCTATCCGCATAAAATGCCTGCGCTCGCAAATACAGATTTCTAATCAGGTAACGTATATGCGTATTACCTTTTACATAAATACGTCCTATTGCTTGTATACTGACTTTTAACTGTTCGACTTTATGGCCAGATAATATTTCATGTTGATAGTTGATAATTGATTGCAAAATGGCAGCAAAATTCCGCATGGCAGATAATTTTAATATCTCTGTTTTTATAGTTGGAATTCTGAAGGCTAGATAGCGAGCAGCTTTCGGTATATCGTATATCTTATTTTTCATATCTCTTCAAAAATGGAAATAAACTTAAAAAATAGACTATAGCAGACAATACCAACTATAGTTAATGTGATTGTAATGAGCATTATTTATAATTTAAAAAGTGACAAATAATTGTGGAGATGGTTATTAAATTGTTTGATTTTATTTTTCTGATACTTTTTTGTATAACTATTTCTTTCATTATTGGTATGCCAAATGCCGTTCCTGTTTTATTTAATTGACATCAAGTTGTTGTTAATCAATTAATTATAATATTTATAGTTGTTCTAAAGCATAAAAAAAGTCTCTCAAAATGAGAGACTTTTATCAAAATGAGAGACTTTTCTAGATTTATTACAATGCGTATTCTTCTATCTTTCTATATAAAGTTGCCGCGCCGATTTCTAATAGTCTGGCAGCTTCCGCTTTATTTCCTTTTGTATAGTTGAGTACTTTTTGTATGTGTAATTTTTCAATACTTGATAATGAAAATGCGGATAATATTTTGACCGGATGTATAGTCGTTGCAATCATTTCCAAAGGAAGCGTTTCTTCCGTTAATATATTGTCGTTGGACAAAGCAATGCTACGTTCCAAAACGTTTCTCAATTCGCGAATATTCCCTGGCCAATGCCATGTTTTCAGTCTATTCAAATAGGATTCATCATAACTACAATTTTGTTTATGATACAATGGTGCTAATTTGCCGATCAATTGCTGCGCAAGTTGCTCTAGATCATCCATTCGTTCTCTTAACGGAGGCAAATGTATTTCTAAAATATTAAGTCTAAACAGTAAATCCTGCCGAAAATTCCCCTGTTCGACTTCTATTTTCAAGTCTTTATTCGTAGCGGCGATCAGTCTAAAATCTGAAGTTTTGGATTTCGTATCGCCTACTCGGAGATACTCTTTAGATTCTAAAACTCTTAATAATTTGGCTTGCAAATCCAATGGCAATTCTCCAATTTCATCCAAAAAAAGCGTACCGCCATCCGCTTCTGCCACCAGCCCTTTTTTCTCTTTTATGGCACCAGTGAATGCACCTGCAACATGTCCAAATAGTTCGCTTTCCATAATATCTCGGCTAAATGTACTACAGTTAAGCGCGACAAAACTATGATCCTTTCTTTTGCTATCACTATGAAGCGCCTGTGCAAAAACTTCCTTGCCCGTTCCCGTTTCTCCACCTAATAAAACTGTGATATCCGTCGCCGCGATCTTCATTCCGGTGGCGATGGCATTTTTGATAGCAATAGATTTTCCCGTAATTTCATTCAACGCTAATTTGGTATTGGCTTTGAATGACTGATTTAAACTAGCCTTTAATTTTGATTCGTTCATCGCACTTTCTACTAAAGGTAAAATCTTATCGTTGTCATCACCCTTTGTCAGATAATCATAGGCGCCATATTTCATCGCTTGTACGCCATCAGAAATATTGCCATAAGCCGTCATCAAAATAATTAAGGATTCCGGATATAGTTTCAAAATTGAAGGAATCATTTCCACACCATTGCCATCCGGCAATCTTACATCACATAGAATGACCGGAATTTTTTCTTTAGATAAAAAATTCGTGGCGGTTTTAAAATCCCCAGCTTGCTTGACTTCATAGCCTTCCCGTTCCAGGATTCTTGCTAGCAAAGTTCGGAGCTTTACTTCGTCGTCAATAATAAGCAACTTAGAAGGCATTTTTGTAAATTTTTTGTAAATATAAAAGATCAAAATTATTTAGTTTTTCTACTAACTTGAAATTAAATATTTTGTTAACGTGGAAGAAAATTATGCAATCTCCTTAAATGTAAAGTATTTTTATTTAAAAATAGCTCTGTATGACTTTGAAAATGAATTACTTAAAAAAAATAAATATCTTATTCCTTTTTATTTTTTCGATACAGAATCTTCTTATAGCACAGAAAATAAAAATAACGGATTTAAAATGTGAGTATTTAACTATACCCATCGGTATAGACAATACTATACCAAGATTTAGTTGGAAAATAAATAGTAAATTAGAGGATATTAATCAAAAGTGCTATCGTATCGTTGTTGGAACCGATTCTCTTGCTGTATCGAAAGGAAAGGGAAATTCTTGGTGTAGTTTGCAAATGCACTCAAATAAAAATTTAATTACTTACAAAGGCAATCCCTTACAACCGTTTACAAAATATTTTTGGAAAATAATAGTTTGGACAGATAAAATGCAAAAAACAATATCTTCTGTTTCATCCTTTGAAATGGGGATGTTGTCTCCCTCTGATTGGAAGGGCGCATGGATCAGTGACGGAGAAGATAAAGATCTAAAATTTGCACCCTATTTCCGCAAAGTATTTAATGTAACAAAATCTATTAAATCGGCAAGAGCCTATATCACGGCTGCAGGATTAAGTGAAACATATATCAATGGAGAGAAGATTGGAAACCATGAATTGGAACCTATGTTTACACGTTACGATCGACGAAATTTATATGTAACTTATGATATTACGAACCAAATTAACAATGGTGCCAATGCGATTGGTGTTATTTTAGGCAATGGATGGTACAACTTCCAGTCCCAGGCAGTGTGGGACTACGACCATGCTCCTTGGCGTAACAGACCTGCGTTTTGTATGGAAATCCATATCACTTATACGGATGGATCTAAAGAAAATATTTATACGGATAGGGATTGGAAGACCTCTTCCGGTCCGATTGTGTACAATAGTATCTATACGGGCGAGCATTATGATAGCCGTCTTGAGCAGGTCGGATGGAATACTATAAGTTTCAATGATAAAAATTGGAAAAATGCGTCCTACCGAAAGGCTCCTGGCCAATACATATCCGCACAGTCATTAGAGCCAATCAGATACGTAGAACTAATAAAACCCATAGCATGTAAAAAGATTAATGATTCGGACTATATATATGATATTGGTCGCAATATCTCAGGTGTAACAAGTTTAAAAATTTCTGGAGATTCAGGGACGGTCGTCAAGGTAATCCATGCCGAACGATTGGATAAAAATGGTAACTTGGATTTATCTAATATAGACTATTTTCTAGCTAAAAATACAAAAATAATAGATCCGTTTGCAACGGATATTTATGTATTAAATGGTAAAAAAGAACAAACATTTAGACCTCATTTCAATTATAAAGGATTCCAATATGTTGAGGTAAAATCAAATAATCCAATTTCCATCACAAAGGATAATCTAAGTGCATATTTTATGCATAGTGATGTCTCGCCAATTGGAAAAATACATACATCCAACAATATCATCAACAAAATATATGCAGCAACAAATGCGTCCTATTTGTCCAACTTATTTGGCTACCCGACGGATTGTCCACAAAGAGAAAAAAATGGATGGACTGGAGATGCGCATATTGCCATAGAAACTGGGCTTTACAATTTTGATGCAATTACAATATATGAGAAGTGGTTGCAGGATATGCGTGATGAGCAACAGCCAAATGGAACTTTGCCATCTATCGTACCTACGGATGGGTGGGGGTATGAATGGGGTAACGGCCCAGACTGGACGAGTGCAATTGCAATCATACCTTGGAATATCTATTTGTTTTATGGTGACGATAAAATATTAAGGGATAATTATGACAATATCAAACGCTATGTAGATCGTGTTACTACCACGGCTCCTGACGGCTTGACTAGTTGGGGGTTGGGAGATTGGATTCCCGTAAAGTCCAAAACGCCAGTAGAATTTACCTCATCCATATACTATTACGTGGATGTAGACATTTTAACAAAGATGTCCAAACTTTTTGGTTATCAGAAAGATTATAACAATTATAGTCAGTTAAAAGTAAAAATAAAAAAGGCCATTAACTATAAATTTCTGAATAAGGTAAAGTCCACTTATGGAGAAGGCTTTCAAACTGAATTGGCGGTTCCATTATACTGGGGTATCGTACCAGAGAACTTAAAAAAAGCAGTTGCAGCAAATCTTGCTAATAAAATTAAAGAAAATAAGTTCCATCTTGACGTAGGTTTATTGGGTACAAAAGCAATTTTGAGTGCTCTAAGCGAAAACGGGCAGGCAGAAACAGCGTACAAACTGGCATCCCAAAAAGAATATCCATCATGGGGATGGTGGATGGTCAATGGCGCATCTACCTTATACGAAAACTGGAATATTGATCAGCAGCGAGATCTTTCATTGAACCACATCATGTTTGGTGAAATCGGAGCATGGTTGTATAAAGGGCTTGGAGGTATACAACCAGACGAGGCCTTGCCAGGCTTTAAAAACGTACTTCTTCGTCCAAAGTTCGTGGATGGATTGAATGAATTCTATTCAGAGCATATAGGTCCTTACGGCAAAATAATTTCAGCTTGGAAAAAAGATGGAAATGAGATTATTTACAATGTAACGATTCCTCACAATTCTACTGCTAAAGTTTATTTCTCTATGAATCAAAAACAATGCGTATATCTAAATAATAAAAAAATAAGGACAGATCATTCCTATAAAATTAAATCGGGTTACTATAATTTTTATATCAAATAGTGTATAGTAGTTAAAAATTATAGTTGAACATAGTTATTTTTTGCATTTTCTTGATCATAAACTAAAATAATTTACTTATAAAAAATAAGTCCTATATAATATAATATTATTTTATATAAAAATTAGCCTAGTTATATCGGTATTTATATAACAGATCTTAATTTTAAGAAAAATTAATACCCAATAAAATGTACATTTATTGGGCTTTTCACACGGCAAAGGGAAAATTAGCAATCTAGCTTCTTTATTTGAACGAATTCAATAGAATCAATTTTTGTTGTATTATCAATCGGGTTTAAGGGTAAAGCTAGATGGATTTCATTACATTTTCATACTATATCCAAAGACTTTTAATCATGCTGCCCGTTAACGTGTTCTATGAAGCCACTCTGCATTAAGTTACCAGGTTGGATATACGATATTAGATCAAATTCAACTTTGCATTTATTCTGCAATCAATTTTATTTCATTTTCCATTTTTATATTGATAAAAAAAATATCAAAAATTAATTAATTACAAAAAACTATTAATAAATAATTTTACTTAATATTTGTAATGAATGAGAGGGGTATTACATTTAATTTTTTAGTTGTTTGATCACTCTGCTAAGATATTGTCATCATTTTACAATATTTATAAAATGGGTTTTAGGATAAAAATTGCACAGTATCAAATCAAACTATGTGTCAATAATTATATATTTTTATATCTTAAGTAAAAGCTTACCTAATTTTACATATTTAAATTATCAGCATGTCAACATTTGAAAAAAACATTTCATTATCAGATGAATATATTCAAATTGAAAATAAATTTGGTGCACATAATTATCATCCACTTCCAGTAGTATTGCAAAAAGGTGATGGTGTTTTTGTATGGGATGTAGAAAATAAAAAATATTATGATTTTTTAAGTGGATATTCTGCTGTAAATCAAGGTCATTGTCACCCCAAAATAGTAAAAGCATTAATTGATCAAGCCCAAAATTTGACATTAACTTCACGTGCTTTCTACAATAATATTTTAGGTAAATGGGAAAAAAAATTAGCAGAATTATTTGGTTTCGACAAGGTGCTTCCGATGAATTCAGGAGCTGAAGCCGTTGAAACTGCTATAAAATTGGCAAAACGATGGGGGTATGATGTAAAGGGAATCCCCATTAATGAAGCCAAAATCATCACAGTTAATGAAAATTTCCACGGTCGCACTATAAACATTATTTCTTTCAGTTCTGATCCTACCGCAAAAAATGGTTTTGGTCCATTTGTACCCGGTTATATTCAAATTCCTTATGACGATGTATCTGCATTAGAAAACGCGCTTAGAGACCCTCATGTTGCTGCATTTTTAGTAGAGCCAATACAAGGAGAGGCTGGAATAAAAATCCCAACAGATGGATATTTATCAAAGGCAAAAGAATTATGTAAGAATGCAAATGTGCTTTTAATTTGTGATGAAATTCAAACTGGTCTTTGTCGGACAGGTAAAATGTTGGGTTGTGACTACGATGGTATACGTCCAGATATTTTGATTTTAGGCAAAGCATTAAGTGGCGGCATAATGCCCATTAGTGCAGTATTGGCCAATGATCAAATTATGTTGACTATTCATCCTGGAGAGCATGGATCTACGTATGGAGGAAACCCTTTAGCTTGTGCAGTGTCTTTAACAGCATTGGATGTTTTAATTGATGAAAACTTAGCAAATAATGCCTTTCAATTAGGGCAATACTTTCGCGAAAAATTAAACCAAATTCATCACCCAAAAATAAAAACTATCCGTGGTAGAGGTTTATTAAATGCTATAGTAATTGATACTAATGGAGATGAAAATGCGGCATGGAATCTATGTTTAATTATGGCCAAAAATGGAATGCTAGCTAAACCTACCCATGGTGATATTATTCGGTTAGCACCACCGTTATGCATTACAAAAAATCAGATAGATGATTCTATCTCGATTATTACAAAATCATTAGAAGCACTGTAAGAAAGTTAATATTTTAGAAGTGAGATCGGGTATCAACTATTTTTTTGCATCAAGGTCTAATTATAATAATCTATACTTTGATGCACTACAATTTATTTTACCAACCTTTTACAGCTCCACCTTTAAAAATAGAATCGGCAACAGCCACCACTTCATCAGATTCATATGCTTTTGTAAATTTAGCCAAGCGAGGATCATTTTTATTATCAATTCTCGACACTACTAGATTTACATAAGGCGAATTTCCATCTTCTACCATCAAGCCATCTTTTACTGGATTTAAGTTTAACTGAGAAGAAAAATTATTATTTATAACAGAAATCACCACTTGTGGATCATCCAAAACTCTTGTCATTTGTGGTGCTTCTAATTCGACGAATTGAAGTTTTTTAGGATTTTGTATAATATCTGTAACTTTAGGTAAAATACCTACGCCATTTCTTAGTGTAATCAAATGATATTTTTGAAATAATAATAGTGCACGTCCTTCATTTGTTGGATCATTGGGAATTGCGATTTTGGATTCGGGTTGTAGTTCGTTTAATGATTTTATCTTATGACTATAAGCTGCGATAGGAAATACAAATGTTTTGCCTAAAATTGCAAATTTATATCCACGTTGAGAAGATTGAGCATCTAAAAATGGTTTATGCTGATAAACATTAGCATCCAGATCTTTTTGACTTAATGCTACATTGGGCAAAATATAGTCCGTAAAAGGCACCAATTCTACTTTTAAGCCATATTTTTCTAACGCAACTTTTTTAGCCGTTTGAGCCAATACCAATTCTGGTCCTGTAGCCACACCAATTTTTACCGTATCTGCGGGACGTTTTTTATTATAGCAACTACTCAATAATAGTAAACTAAAAATTAAAAAAGCAATATTTATTTTTCGAAAATTTCTCATCGGTGATCTACTTTTTTAGCTATAAAATTTCCTAAAAATTGGATCATAATTACTATCGCGATTAAGATAACAATTACACTATTCATTATCGTAGAATCATAACCTATATAGCCATACTGATACCCAATCTGTCCCAATCCGCCAGCGCCAACGGCACCACCCATTGCAGAATAACCAACTAAAGTAATTAAGGTAATCGTAATATTTTGAACGATAGAAGGCAAAGCCTCTGGTAGTAAAATATTTTTAGTTAATTGCCAAGCAGAACTTCCCATGGAAATACCCACTTCAATTAATCCAGATGGAACTTCTAACAAACTCGTTTCGGTCAAACGTGCTATAAATGGAGCCACACCTAAACTCAATGGAACCAACGCTGCTTGTACGCCAATCGAAGTACCTACAACATTTCTAGTAAAAGGAATCATCCAAACTATGAGAATAATAAATGGTATCGAACGAAAAACATTTACACAAAATCCTAAAATAGAATGAAAGACTGGATGTGCGAGCATTTGGCCTTTTCTAGTGAGAAATAACAATATGCCTGTTGGCAAGCCAATCAAATAACCGAAAAAGCAAGAGATAAAAGTCATTGCTATGGTTTCCCAAAATCCGTTTATTAAAAGAGTCATTAAACTATCTTCCATAACTTACTATAATTTTAAATCAGCTAACGACAATAATTCTTTTGTTTCTTCCGACTTTGGCGATAAAAAGACTTCTGAAACAGCTCCAACTTCCACTAAATTCCCTTTTGACAGTACTGCAACTTCATCACATATTTGTTTAATTACTTGCATTTCATGCGTAATTAACACTATAGTTATTCCTAATTCTTGATTGATTTGTTTCAATAATCTTAAAACAGAAACGGTAGATGCAGGATCTAGTGCACTAGTAGCTTCATCACATAATAATATTTTTGGACTCAAAGCTAAAGCTCTTGCGATCGCAACTCTTTGCTTTTGTCCTCCAGATAATTGTGCGGGAAAATTATTGGCTTTTTCAGACAATCCCACTTTTTCTAATAATTTTAGTGCAATTTCTTTTCTTTCAATACTGGATTTGTGCGCTAATTTCAAAGGCAATGCTATATTTTCCAATACAGTTTTAGACGCTAGCAAATTAAAGTGTTGAAAAATCATTCCAATTTGCTTACGCACGCTATTTAATTCCTTATTAGAAAGTGTCAAAATATTTTTATCCTCTATCCAAACTTCCCCAGAACTTGGTTTTTCTAATAAATTAAGGCAACGCAACAAAGTACTTTTGCCAGCACCCGAAGATCCAATAATTCCAAATATTTTTCCTTTTTCTATATTCAAAGAAATATCATTCGAGGCTTTCTGCCCTTTGCTATATTGCTTACTAATGTTTTTAATTTGTATAATTGCTTCCATTCTTTTAGATAAAAAAACTGACGACTTTTACAAATCGCCAGTCAATACAAATACTATTACTCTATCATTTTACTAGACAAAAATAATACATTTCCAATTAAAAATTCAAATCAAGAGAAAATATTTATTTTGAAATATCTTTCACACAGCGAAAACCAAGATTATTGGAGGCACTACTCTCCTCGCCTTTCCCTCTACTTCCAGCTCGATATCGAATACAATATTGGTCACTACACAAAAATGAACCACCCCGTTGAACTCTCTTAATAGCAGTTGGCTCTTCTGTATCCAAACTCTTATTGGGACCAAGAGGATTTAATGAATCACTTACCGCATAATAATTAGAACTATAATAATCACTACACCACTCCCACACATTGCCGTCTAAATCATAAATACCCCATTTGTTTGCAGGAAAAGACATCACTGGAGCTATATCAACATATCCATCTTGCACCAAATTATTATAAGGAAAATCACCTTGAAATATATTAGCAGCCCATTTGCCATTTACCAATATGGAATCACCCCAATAATACTTATGCGAACCTCCTGCTCTTGCTGCATACTCCCATTCTGCTTCCGTTGGTAATCTTTTTCCTGCCCATTTTGCATAAGCAGTTGCATCTAAATAACACACTTGCGTTACGGGCTCCTTACCATGACCGACAATAGTACTATTGGGGCCTTTCGGATGACGCCAATTTGCACCCACTACATAACTCCACCATTGTAATGGATCTTTTAAATCCACAGGATGATTTGGCGGCGTAAATACAGCAGAACCAGGTTTTAACTGCTCAACTGGAACATTGGGAAAATCTTTTGGATCTAATGGTCTTTCTGCAATAGTCACATAATGAGTCGCATTTACAAATTGCTCAAATTGATCATTTGTCACTTCATGTTCATCCATATAAAAATCTGAAACTATAACTCTATGTATAGGACTCGCATCTGAAAAATGTGGATCATCTGTCCCCATTTGAAAAGCTCCGCCTTTAATCAATAACATAGTTGCCGTATCCTCGGCACTAGTAATATTCATTGTAGAATTTTTATTAAAAGAATTCGTAACTAAACTTCTAAAACTTGGTTTATTACACAATTCACATGTATCGTTCATGGGTGCTTGACTATAAACTTTCGTTATAGAAATGATGAATAGAAAAATTACAATTTTGGGAAATATTATATATCGACACATTTAGTCTATTATTTTAATAGACAAATATATTACAATTTACATAACTCAATAGTTAAACGATTTCAATAAATGGATCTTTCAAATATTCCCTTCTTTTGATTATTTCAATTTCGTCCTCCGTAACTAGACATGCGGAGATTTTGGCCAATTCTAATTCCGTTTCTTTTATTTGACCGATAAATACTAATTCATTCATTCGATCCCCCCACATTTTAGACCATTTAGACTCAATTTCAGATTGATTCTCAACAAATGCCAAATATTTAATTCTTTGCTCATAGGGCATAGAACACCACCAAGTACCTGCATTTTCAACACGCAAACTTCCTCCTGCTTGACTAAAACTAATTGCTTTATCTGGTTGTGAAGCGATCCAAAATAAACCTTTTGCTCTTAAAAATCCTTTGGGGTAATTTTCATTTAGATAATGAAACCATCGTTCCGGATGAAATGGCTTTGGATCTCTAAATACAAATGAAGTAATTCCATATTCTTCGGTTTCAGGCACATGTTCATTATTTAATTCTTTTATCCAACCAGCCGAATCTTGCACTTTATCAAAATCATACAATCCTGTATTTAAAATCAAATCAGGAGAAACATTGCCATACGTAGAATATATAATTTTGGCATCTGGATTCAACTTATGCAAAATTGACTCTAAAAATTTCTTAGAATCTTCCGTAATCAAATCCGTTTTATTCAAAACTATAACATTTGCAAATTCAATTTGATCTGTTAAAAGATTGACGATTGTACGTTCATCAGCTTCATCATCCGTCATGTCTCTATCTACAATAGTTTCCGAAGAGGAAAAATCTTTTAAAAAATTATAACCATCAATCACAGTAACCATTGTATCAATATAACTAATATCAGAAAGATTCGCTTTACTATTTGGTTCTTCAAAAAGCCAGGTTTGTGCCACTGGTAAAGGTTCTGCAATCCCAGTACCTTCAATCAAAAGATAGTCAAATCGTCCTTCATTAGCCAATTTTGCCACTTCCACCAACAAATCTTCTCGTAAAGTACAACAGATACAACCATTGCTCATATCTACCAACCTTTCCTCTGTTCGAGATAAAGTATTTTCAGTTGAAATAATTTTGGCATCGATATTAACTTCACTCATGTCATTCACTATAACTGCAACTTTTAAATTTTGCCTATTATGCAAAATTTGATTAAGCAAAGTCGTTTTACCCGCACCGAGAAAGCCACTGAGTATAGTGACTGGTAATTTTTTATGCATATATATATTTATAGTTTGATATTTTTTGAACAATTAGGACAATAGCCTTTAATAAGTATTTTTTCATTTTTAATTAGAAATTCAGAAAATACCGTTTCAATTATAGATGTGTGAACTTCCCTCGTTATTACAGTTTTACATTTATTACAAATAAAAATTGCTTGTGAGACGTAAGTTTCTTTTATATGAATGGCCTGTGAAATACAATAAACGGGTAAATTATTATCTCCCGAAAAAGACATCAAAATCTGTTTATCGACAAATTGCTTCAAAGTTCTATATAGTGTTATCCGATTGCTACCTTTGATAGCTTTAAGTAAACTTGACATAGATTGTGCCTTTCCAGAAATATCGAAATATTCCAAGACCATCAATCTTGCATTAGTAACACTTAAACCTTTATTTTCCAGAATCTTTTTATAATTCATACATACGCAACATTGTTGCAAATATAATATTTTGCAATTTAGTTGCAAATATTTTTGCAACTATGATACAAATAAATATATTTGCACTCGATGAAACGTAAAAAGCATTTTCACATACTTATACTACTATTGACTTTATTGACATTTCAAAAGTCAATAGGTGAATTAATGCTGCATAATCTGGAACATACATCTAAACAAAGCAAGCAAAAGGACGGAAAATATATACAGACAGATTGCCACTGCTTCAGTGATTTCATTATGCCAGTTACTTTTACAGATGAGATAACTTGCATTTTTCCAATGATAACTTTCTTAAGAAAATATACATTTACTCCTATCTATGAGGTAATTCAGCAAAAAATTATCGCATCCTCTCTCAGAGGTCCTCCAAATAAACTACTATAATTTTTTCAAAGGAATAATGATAGCAAGCTAAACTATAAGCAATTCTATAAAATTGCTTAGGATTATAGTGTGCTGTCGAGTATTCCATATTTTAACATTCATTTTTTCACACATTCATTTTTTATGAAGAAACAAGTTTTAAGTGCCTCTTTAGTGGCACTGTTAGTAGGAAGTATGCTCACTTTTGATAGTTGCAGCAAAAAAGATTCCGATGTAAGCACGGCTGTACCAGAGAATGAGCCAATGACAACTGTAAAATTACAAGCAGTTAATGAAGCCAATACTACAGATACAATAAATGCATCATGGACATTGAATCCAGATACCAATATTGCGGACACTGCAAACTATACATTGAATTTGAAAGCAAATAATAAATATGCAGTAAAAATATATTTGATAGACTCTACGCAAACGCCACCTGAAGATATAACAGATGAAATTTGGGAAAGAAGAAATTATCATTTATTCTTTTTACAACCGACTCCTATGGCGTCAGGCTTTACTACTGGGGTAAATTCACCATATATTCCTGAAACATATTGGGATAATAGTTACGAAACAAATACGGCACCATATCTTAATCTCTCTATTGTAAGAACGGACCATGACGATAATAATCCAGAATTACCTGTGGGCATTTCTAGTGAATTCACAACTGGCACTTCAAGCAATGGTTATCTAAGAGTGGTATTGCGTCATCAACCAAATGTTAAAGATGGTACTTGGTTAGGAAGTCAGACTGGTGGTGGATCCACAGACATAGATTCTAAATTTAAAGTAACAATTCAATAAAAAATATCACTATAGAAAATGAAAAAAATTTTATTGGCAATAGCCATTATCGGTTCGAGTATAGGAATTTCACATGCACAATCCCAAAATCCTAGTTTTATAGGTATAAGTGGAGGATTAAGTTTGCCAACAGGCAATTGGAATAAATCCAATTATGAAGATTATAAATCAGGTTATGCACACACTGGATCCGTTTGGGGAATTGATGGAGCCTATTTTTTTTCCAAACATATAGGTGTTGGAGGTTTGATAAATTATGGTACTTATAAAAATAAAAACTTAAGTACTATTTCGGATGGATATATTGAATCTTATGAATATTCCAAAGTAGCCGCATCAGCTACTCGCTACAAAGCAACTAATTTCTTAGCTGGTTTATATTATAATTTTCCTATTGGAAAACTTTCTATAACCGCACGTACATTGGCTGGTATTACGCATGCAAAAACGCCTGAAATAACGTTATCCACTTGGGGTGATGATGATACTTATGATGGAGATATTACACAACATTCAGCATCCAAAACAACATTTGGTTTAGATGGTGGCATTGGTTTAAGCTATCCAGTGTACAAAAAATTCTCGGTTGCATTGAGAGGTGATTATTTTTATTCAAAACCAAATTTCGATCCTATCAATTATTCTGGCGTCAACAATCCACAAGAGGATGCAAGAGTCATAAGTAAGTATCACGAACCATTAGCAGGAGTGAATATTACTTTTGGTATTACATATAGTTTATAGTCGTTCATTAGTTCAATAAAAACGAAGAGCTATTTATCTAAATAGCTCTTCAAATTATTTTAGGATGAAATTTTTATTTATTTTATTGTTTTCCTGTATTTGTGTAATTAGTGCAGCACAAACAAACTCGCACTTTTCAATCGTTGGAAAGGTGGCAGATCGAGAAGATACGACCCTGTTACTTTCGAATGTAACTATTCAAATTACACCTACAAACAAATCTACACACACAGATCTCGATGGTCATTTTTCTATTGAGAATCTTTCATCCAATGAGTATAAATTACTAGTAAAATATAGTAACTATAATAGTATCGATACAATAATTCATTTGCATAATGATATAGATTTAAAAATATTATTATCTCATAGTTCAAAAGACTTAGGCCAAGTTATAGTGCGAAGTGTTACTAATAAAAATACACCTATAATTTCCATTCCACAAACAACTATTTCTGGCAAAAACCTAGATTTATATAGAGGTTTATCTTTGGGTGAAACACTTAAGCAAATACCAGGCGTAAATAGTTTGCAGTCTGGTCCAACTATATCCAAACCCGTTATCCATGGCGTTTATAGTAATCGAATTTTAATTTTGAATAATGGTGTAAGACAAGAAGGACAGAATTGGGGCAATGACCATGCACCAGAAATAGATCCATTTATTGCCAATAGAATGACCGTAGTTAAAGGACCGTCTAGCTTAAGATATGGCTCAGATGCAATTGGAGGTGTTGTATTAGTAGAGGCTCCAGAATTAAAATATGGAAAAGGTATTTCTGGTGAATTAAATACCGTAGCCATGACCAATGGTCGTTCTGGTACGATTTCAGGAGTAGTACAAGGAGGATTTGATAAAAAATTAAGTGATTTTGCATGGAGAGTACAAGGTACACTTCAAAAAGCAGGCAATAGTAGGGCGGCTCATTATTATATTCCCAACACTGGATTTAATCAAAAGGATCTGTCTGTAACCTTAGGTTTAAAAAAGAAAAACTATGGCGTGCAAATCTATGGCAGCCAATTTAATTCGACGATAGGAATTACTCCCACTTCTCAAGATTTAACGTATAACGATTTTTTAGAAGCTATACAAAGAGGGCGTCCTTCGAATGTTTATAATTATTTTACCTATAAATTAGATCCCATAGGAGCAAAACAAGTCATTCGGCATAATTTATTAAAGGCAGATGCCTATTGGCAAAAAGAAAATGTAGGAAGATTTGATTTCCAATTTTCTGTACAAAATAATTTAAGAAAAGAATTTGGATTAGATCCATTGACTTATACGAATATTCCTGATAACAAATTTAATCTGACATCTTATGCAGGTGATTTAATTTGGAGACAACCTAAATGGATAAACGGCTTGACCGGAAGCATTGGCATTAGTTATTTAAAACAACATAACACCATCGAATCACGTGAAAGAACAGAAGTAATTCCAAGTTATGATAATCATAGTCAAGGTATTTATGCAATAGAAAAATATAGTTTAGGAAATTTTTTAGTTGAGGGCGGATTAAGATATGATCGCAAATACCAACAATCACATTTATTTAGACGTGCGAATGCGTTATCCAATACAAGTGATACAACTTATGACTCAACAGCAAGGTGGAATCGTTTTACCACTAATGTAGGTCTCACTTGGTTTTCAAGTCCGCATTTTACAGTGATGTATAATCTAGGAACTGCGTGGCGAGGACCGAGCCCAATTGAATTATTTGCAAATGGCGTTCACATGGGTGCATCTCGTTGGGAAAAAGGAGATCCTAATTTGCAAGTAGAATCTGCTATAAATAATAACTTAACATTCAAATATGTGGATGCTAAATTAAATATAGAGTTGGGACTCTATGCTAATTATTTCCGTAACTATATCTATATACAACCAGATGGAGTAATTCAATCCATCTCCGGATATTATCCATTATATGAATATAAACAAGCAAAAAGAGCATTATTCACTGGGCTGGATTTTGATGGTCAATATAATTTTTTACCCAATTTCAAATTAGAATCCAAAATTTCCATAGTCAGAGGTCGTAATCAGACGGAGGATCAATGGCTTATTTATATTCCTGCGGACAAATATGACAACTCAATATCCTATCAATTACCTAAATTAAAAGGGCTCAATGATGCATTTATTTCAATCAATAATTTATTTGTAGCTAGGCAAACTAGAATACCTACAAATATTACAGATGCACCACCGCCGCCCTCCTATGACCTCTGGGGTATGACTATTGGTGCCACAACGCATATAGGCAAACAACAAATTGATTGGAGTATCACGGCGACCAATTTGATGAATAAGGAGTATAAGGACTACTTGAATCTATTCAGGTACTATAATCACGATTTAGGTAGAAATATTGCACTACGATTAAAATTCCCATTTTAGTCGTAGTTAGCAATTATAATTATTTGAATATTAATTGTGTCAAAGTATATATAACGAGGCCAACCAATCCCCCAACTAAAGTTCCGTTCACACGAATAAATTGAAGATCTTTTCCTATCTCTAGTTCTAATTTATTACTTAACTCATCTCCTTTCCAACCAGCAACAGTATTGCTAATTATCGTCTCTACTTGATCTCTATTTTTCAAAACCATTTTATAGGCGAATGCTTTCACCCAATTATTAATTTTTAATTGCAACTCAGCGTCAGAATGAAGTCGCGTTGCAAAGCTTTCTACATTTTTTTTCAAATAATTGGACCAAGGTGAATCTTCCTTATCTAAGGCTTCGATAAAATTAGTTTTAAATGAAGTCCAAGCATCATTGATATAAGGACGTAATTTTTCCTCACTTATAAAAATTGATTTCCATTCATTTAATTGGCGATGCCAGTTATCAGAATTTCCAACATCATTTTTCAATTTTTCAATGGACTGCGTAATTTGTTTTCTCACCCAATGATTTTTATCCTCTTCAATCTCTTGGATAAAAGTGATAATACCTTGAGTAAATTCTTTGGATATCTTTTTTCCAGCTAAAAAACCTATAAGAGGACGTTTTTCGTTTATACGTTCCCGTATAATATCTTGGCTTTTCTCTGCGTAAGCTAAAATTTTAGGCAAAAGCGTATCCAATAATTTAACATCTTCACCATTGTCCAAAACATATTGTAAGCCGCCAGCAATCATTTTATCATAGTCTATCCCATTTAATATTTCGGAAGCTTTGATAGCAATCAATTCCTTTACATCTTCGTCAGGGAGATCAACTATAATTTCTTTGACTATAATATTCGCATTTTTGATTAAACTATTTTGATGTTCTGTAATTACAATCCATTTAGAAACCCATGACGCGATATCCAACTTGTCAATATAAGGACGAATATTTTCTTCAGATAAAAAATTATCTTTAACAAAACTTCCCAAATTTTCACCTATATCATTTTTCTTATTTTCAATCAAATTCGTATGTGGAATACGCAATCCCATTGGATACCTGAATAATGCAGTTACGGCAAACCAATCCGCCAATGCACCGACCATCGCAGCCTCAGAAAAAGCGTGTACATAACCAATCCAAGACATAGCAGATTTTCTTAAAAAATATTCAGTCACTAAATAAATAGCAAGCATCAACAAAAACAAACTAGTGGCAAATAATTTATGTTTTTTTAATTGAATCTCTTTTGGTGTCGCCATTATTACATTTTATTTGAATAAGTGAGTAAATGTAAAGGAAATATCCTAACATTTTAATAACAACAACTATTGCAAATGCGTTCAATTTTACCTATATTACATCTTAATTTTTTCTTATAAATATTTTTAAAATGTCAAATATAGATATCATATTACCAGAAAAAGCGGCGGATATAGGTAATTTTTTAGTTGGGAGATTATTACCATTTAGACAAAAAAGATCTGTTGGTCCATTTGTTTTTATAGATCATATGGGACCTACACATATGAAAGATACCGAAAATCTGGAAGTCGCGCCTCATCCTCATATTGGCCTTTCTACCTTGACTTATTTATTTGATGGAGCTATTACGCATCGTGATAGTTTGGGTAATGCAATGGAGATTACTCCTGGAGCCGTCAATTGGATGACGGCAGGCAAAGGAGTTACCCATTCTGAAAGAACGCCAGAGAGCTTGAGGCACAAAGATAAATACATGCACGGTCTACAAATATGGATCGCTATGCCCAAAGACAAAGAAGATATAGACCCCAATTTTGCCCATTTTGATGCAGATTCTATTCCTAGCTGGGAAGAGAAAGGTGTTACATTTAAATTGATTGCAGGTCAGATTGGGGAGCATATTTCTCCTGTGCCCGTTTATAGTAAATTGTATATGTTGGAATTAAAAAGCCAAGATGCCGTTACGGTAAATCTGGTAGATCAATTGTATGGAGAAAGTGGTCTTTATATTGTAAATGGAAAAATTAAAAATCAAGAAATTGAATATGAGCCTGGATTTTTACTTATAACAAAAGATGCGCATTTATGTACATTTGAAATGGAGGCGAATACGACGGTGTATATATTCGGAGGAGAACCATTTCCTGAAGAAAGATTGATTTACTGGAATTTTGTTTCTAGTTCTAAAGAAAAAATTGACAAGGCTAAAGAAGACTGGAAAAATCATCGATTTCCACTCGTTCCC
Organism: Rhizosphaericola mali; assembly: GCF_004337365.2. Lineage (GTDB taxonomy): Bacteria > Bacteroidota > Bacteroidia > Chitinophagales > Chitinophagaceae > Rhizosphaericola > Rhizosphaericola mali. The sequence goes on from NZ_CP044016.1 coordinate 1,576,515, forward strand.
AATGATGATGGCTATGTGCCGTTGCCTGGTAATTAAAAAATAAAAAGGCTCAAATTATACAATTTGAGCCTTTTTATTTTTATACATACGCCAATTCTGCTTCTTTCACTTTTTCAAAAATATTTGGATCATGTGGTCGTATTTTTATTTTCACATATTTAGATGCAGGCATATTACTTTCCTTAACTACATTATTTACAGAAACTAACACGTTCGTTTCTGGAAAATAAGTCATCGTATTTCTTTCTGGTATTGGATAAGGTACAACTACAAATAAAGGAGCAATACGCTCAACATCGTCATTATAATTGAACAAATCGACTTTATCCCCTTCTACCCAACCTTCACGAGCCATATCTTTTTCATTCATCATCACAACTCGGCGACCATGCAAAATACCACGATAACGGTCATCCAAACCATACAAAGTAGTATTAAATTGATCATGCGTACGTGTCGTTGCCATCATATACTCATCCACTTCAAGTGTATTTACTGGTAATTCCGTAATGGTAAAGGATGCTTTTCCCGTAGCAACTTTAGAAGTAAAATTTCCTTCCCGTGGACCATTTGGTAAATAAAATCCACCTCTTTGACGTACGCGTTCATTATAATTATCAAAACCAGGAATGCAACTTTCTATGGAATCACGAATAGCATCATAATTATTTAAAAATCTGCTCCAATCAACCTTACCTGTTGTGCCATAAGTAGCCAACGCCATATTACAAACGATATTAGATTCGTTCATTAATTGATTAGAAACGGGTTTCAATATACCTTTGGAACTCTGCACGACGCCCATAGAATTTTCTGCACTGACGATCTGTGCTTTGCCATTAATAATATCTACATCACTTTTTGCCAATGCAGGTAAAATAATGGATTCTAAACCATGGACAAGATGCGTACGGTTTAATTTGGTTGAAACACTTACCGTCAATCCAATTTTGCGCATTCCTCGCGCTGTATAGGTTGTATCAGGAGTTGCAGAAAGAAAATTACCTCCCATTGCAAAGAAAAATTTAATTTTTCCATCATGCATGGCGTGTATGGCATGAACGACATCATATCCATTTTCACGTGGAGGATTAAATCCAAAATGTGTTTCTAATTTATCCAATTGATCCTGCGTTGGCTTTTCATTGATCAACATTGTACGATTTCCTTGCACATTGCTGTGACCACGTACAGGACAAACGCCCGCACCTGGAATACCAATACTTCCTTTCATTAGTAAAATATTGACCATCTCTCGCACCATATCTACACCATTGGGCTGTTGGGTAATACCCATACCCCAACAAAATATCACTTTTTTTCTCTTTGCTAATAAATCCGCCGCTTCTTCCAACTGTTCCATGGTCAAGCCAGACTCCTCCGCCAATACATTGAGATCATAATCTGCAAATTGTTGGACAAATTCATCATAGCCCACGGTTTTATCATCCATGAATTTTTTATCCAAAATCGTTCCTGGAGCTAAAGCTTCTTTTTCCAAAAGCATTTTTTCCATCGCCTTGAAAAAAGCCATATCTCCATTTATTTTTACAGGTAAATATAGATCTGACAATTTTGTTTCTTTAAATACACCGATGGGGGATTGTGGATCTCTAAAACCCATCAGACCTGACTCTGGCAAAGGATTGACCGCGATTATTTTTCCACCTTTTTTCTTACAAATAGAAAGCGCACTCATCATTCTGGGTGCATTCGTTCCAGGATTTTGCCCAACGATAATAATCAATTCCGCATCATGCAAATCTTCTAACTTCACCGTACCTTTTCCAATACCAATGGTTGGAGATAAACCTGTCCCAGAAGTTTCGTGACACATATTGGAACAATCAGGCATATTATTCGTCCCCACAACTTTTGCAAATAATTGATATACAAATGACGCTTCATTACTAGTACGTCCAGAAGTATAAAAAATCGCTTCATTGGGATCATCCAATGCATTAATATGTGTCGCTATTTTTTTAAAAGCATCCTCCCAACTAATTGGTTGATAATGCGTTCCTCCTTTAGGTAAATACATCGGCTCCGTAAAACGACCATAATGCCCCAATTCAAAATCCGTATGTTGAGATAATTCGTAAACAGAATGTTCTTTAAAAAAAGCCGCTGGCGTCGTTTTCGTCGTAGCCTCTTCGGCTAAAGCTTTGGCTCCATTTTCACAATACTCTGCAATAGGTGAACGCTTCTCATCGGGATCGGGCCAGGCGCAACTTGCACAATCAAAACCACCCATTTGGTTCATTTTGAATAACGCTTTTCCTCCTCTCAATACTGTTTTTTCCTCAAATAAATCCGCGATAGAAGCCATTACTGCTGGCACACCTGCCGCCCAATTGTGAACTTTATCGACTTTTAAATTCAACAATTTAAACGGATTTTCTGCAGAAGGTTCCTTATTTTCTTGTTTAGAAATATCCTTATCGTCTTTCATATTGTGAAATTTAATGGATTAACATTGCATTTTAGGATTGGGATAATTGTCGCTCTGATCCTCTGACGTATTATCAATACATACAAAATCTTTTTCGATCAAAATCGCAACAGGACCAGAATGCTCTTCAAAACCAACTTTTTTTGTTTCAAATAAAGCAGTCGCTTTATCTTTTGGTATAAAAATAGAAATCTGGTCACCATCAAAATTGGTTTCTAATTTTTCTACATCCGCACTAATAACAGCGTAGGACAATGTTTTATTAAAAAATGCTGTCTCTTCTTTTACGCTACCCTCTTTCGCCAATTTTTCCACTTCGGATTGCGCCAATCTTAGTCGCAACGTATTTCCTTTTATTCTAATTTTCATATTTCAATTCTGATATTAAAATGCGCTCATTTGCATGGTAAATATTACATTTTTTATCCCGCAAAAAGCCAACTAAAGTTATATCAAATTCTTTTGCCAAATCCACAGCTAAGGATGAAGGTGCACCAATCGCTGCGATAATCTTGATACCCGCCATGGCGGCTTTTTGTATCAATTCAAAACTCGCACGACCGCTCAACAACAAAACTTGGTTGTTTAACGGCAATTGATGCGCCATCAAAGCTTCACCGATCAATTTATCCAAAGCATTGTGTCGACCAACATCTTCTCTTAAATAAAGCAAATTTCCAGTCGTATCAAATAAACCCGAAGCGTGAATACCGCCTGTTGCTGAGAAATTTTGCTGCGCATTTCTCAATAATTGAGGTAATTGATACAACAAATCCAAGCTGACTGCAACTTCCGTTTCTTTTTCGAAATGTTTTGTCGTAACAGTCCGTATAGCATCAATCGATCCTTTACCACAAACCCCACAACTCGAACTTGTATAAAAATTTCTTTCTGTATTATTCAGATTGGGATAAAAACCCTTTTTTAATTGTATTTGAAGGATGTTTTGCTTTTGAAATTCGCATATCATTCCTGTATGCGCCACAACTTCAATTGCATCAAAACTGGTAATAATTCCTTCTGTAAATAAAAAACCAAGCGCTAGTTCTTCATCATTTCCAGGTGTGCGCATCGTAACGGAAATAGATTTTTGAATGAGTTGATCATTTTCAAAAAAGGACAATCGAATTTCCAATGGTTCCTCAACAGCGAGAATATCTTTCTCTTCTGCGGCGTCTCCATTGTATATTTTCACAATAGGCACTTTTTGTATCGAACGAGCATCTATTTGTTCCATAAATAGCACATATTTATCCTAAATTTACTAAAATTATTCTAACTATCCACCAATCGAAATCATACTTCGATTTTGCAATTGCAGTGGATCAATTTTATCTAAATCAGTAGTGAATTGGCCGCCTAATTCTTTTGCTTTATCCAATACATTTTGGTGTATTAATTCCAATACATTTTCATTTTTGCGTAATGGAGTAAGAAGATCTACTTCATTTTGCGAAAAAAGACAATTTTTCATTTTTCCATCGGCGGTTAATCTAAGACGATTGCAACCCGAACAAAAAGGAGCTGTCATCGTACTAATAAAACCAAATTGTCCCTTAAATCCAATCACCTTATATTTTCTACTTGTATCATGGATATAATGCGCTATCGATTCAATGCTCCAATTTTGTTGTATTGATTCCAACAAAGATTCCATAGAAACGACTTCTTGGCAATTCCATTCATTGCCTTCAAATGGCATAAACTCTATAAAACGAACTTCTATATTATTATTTTCCGTTAATCTCACAAAATCTAAAACCTCGTCATCATTTACTCCTCGCATCACGACCATATTAATCTTCACGTGAAAATTGCGTCGAATTGCCTCATTAATATTTTCCCAAACTATATGAAATTGATCACGTTTTGTTATTTGAAAAAATCGCTCTGCACTCAACGTATCCAAACTAATATTGAGTGATTTCGCATTGGATTTTTCTAATACATCCCAATATAAATGTAATCGTGTCGCATTGGTCGTAATGGCAATCTCAACGGGTAATTGAGTTAATCGCATTAAAATATCCCCAATATCCTTTCTAACAAAAGGTTCTCCACCGGTTAACCTAATTTTTTTTACGCCGTTTTGAACAAATAATTTTGCTAAAGATTTAATTTCATCTGCTTGCATCAATTTGTCATTTTTCATAAAATGATAAATTTCATCAGGCATACAATATTGACAACGCAGATTGCAATTGTCAGTGAGTGAAATTCTTAGGTAATCATGTATTCTATTGTAACGATCAATCAACATTTTAAAATTATCTAAACTAGGTCGTAAAATTTACTATAAAGGTAAATATAAATTACCTCAGATAAGAATTATGCCTTATAAAACAATCCTAAAGATTCCTTGAATACAGAATTACAAAGGTTTTTGTTAATTTAGCCCAAGCAAATAGTCGTCATGAGCAAGGAAAATAAAGTGTATTTTTTTGGACAATTAAAGGATATTACCAAAATAGAGGCAATAACCATTAAAGATGTATCGGACACGGACGAACTATTAAGGGAAGTAAAAACTATTTATCCAGATTTAGAAAAAATAAAATTTTTCGTTGCAGTTAACAAAAAAATGATTCAAGAAAATACGAAAATCGAATCTGGGCAAATCATCGCTTGTATGCCACCATTTTCTGGTGGTTAAATGTTATTAGGATGAATAAATATCAAAGACAAATCATATTGCCTTCGTTTGGATTTGAAGGACAAAATAAACTTTCTGACGCTACCATTTTAGTAATTGGCGCAGGTGGATTAGGCTGTCCTGCATTACAATATCTAGTCGCTGCGGGCACTGGTACTATAGGGATTATAGATGGCGATACCGTATCCGAAACAAATCTGCACCGACAGATTTTGTTTACGGTAAATGATATTGGAAAAAATAAAGCGACCATAGCAAAAGAAAAATTATCACAACTCAATCCAGACGTCAAAATCATCGCCTATACGCAAAATATTACAACAGAAAATGCGTTGGATATTTTGGAAAAATATGATTTAGTTATTGACGGAAGTGACAATTTTCCTACTAGATATTTGGTAAATGACGCTTGTGTTTTACTTAACAAACCTTTTGTGTATGGTGCAGTGTCTCAATTTGAGGGGCAAGTGGCGATTTTAAATTCGGGTGAGCAAAAAATTAACTATAGAGATTTATTTCCAGAAATACCTACTCAAGGAAGTATTCAAAATTGTGCAGAGGCTGGAGTATTAGGCGTATTACCTGGCATTATCGGCACGATGCAAGCGACTGAAGCTATTAAATTTATAGTTGGATTCGGGGAAACTTTGGAAAATAAACTATTGACATATAATTTACTTTCTCAAGATTTATTCACCATAGATTTGATAAAAAATTCTCAAGCAGTGCAATTCATTCCGAAAGATAAAAGTGCATTTTTAAATATGCAATATCAAACGATTTGTACAACGGCAGGAATCGAAATCGATGCCCCATTATTTAAAAAAATGGCAGATACGGCAACAGTTGTAGACGTCAGAGAATATGAGGAATTGCCTAAGTTGAATCCTCTATCACATATTCAAATACCCATGTCAGAATTGGAAGAGCGGATCCAGGAAATCAAAGGCGACAAGATTATTTTTGTTTGCCAACATGGCATTAGGAGCAAAAATGCGATGCAATATTTTGCATTTAAAATTGGTGGCAATCATGAATTGTATAGTTTAAAAAATGGTGTAGTTGCACTCAATTAATATGGAAGAAAATTTGGAGAAATATTTTCATCAAGGCGCCATTTCTAGTCATTTAATTGGAGAGATAATTGCTCGAAAACAACAAAATTCGTCTATTGGTGGTCATGATATTTTTTTAGGACAAATAAGAACAGATAAAGTTGAAGAAAACGTAGTAGCGGCTATTGAATATACGACCTATAAAGAAATGGCAGCGGAAGCCTTAGCACAATTAAGTTTGGATATTAAAGAAAAATTTCAACTAATCGATGTAGTAATTTTACATAGTTTGGGTACAGTTCAAAAAGGAGAAATTTGCCTATTTGTTATGGCTTCAGCTGGACATAGAAAAGAAGCAATAGACGGTTGTAAAGAATGTGTGGAAAGGATCAAAAAAGAAATACCTATTTGGGGAAAGAAATCTTTGCAAACGAAGATTTTCAATGGAAAGTTAATCAATAATACATGAAAAAATTAAGCATTTTAATAGCAATACTATTTAGTTGTTACACATCATTTTCACAAGAAAAAATTACCGTTGCTGTTGCTGCGAATATGCAATACACGATACAGACATTGATAAAAGAATTTAACAAACAAGACAAAACGCAAGTTCAAGTTGTGATAGGCGCATCTGGTAATCTAACGCAAGAAATCTTAAACGGAGCACCTTTTGACATATTCGTTTCCGCGGATACAAAATTTCCAGAAAAGTTACACGAACAAAACAAAACTATAGGAATCCCCAAAACCTATGCGCAAGGAATTTTAGTATTATGGACGGCAAAACCTAATATTAAATTACCAAAATCAGTACAAGAACTAAAAAATCCTAACTATAAAAAAATAGCGATCGCCAACACCGAAACCGCGCCGTATGGCAGTGCGGCAAAGTATGTACTAGAAAAAGCAAAGGTTTGGAATGAAATACAAGGCAAATTAGTAACTGGTGAAAGCATCACGCAAACAAGCCAATTTATCGCCACGCAAAATGTAGAAATTGGCTTTACGGCAAAGTCAATTGTAGTGGCTACCCCTGCAGAAAATAAAGGAAAATGGTTAGCAATAAAAGCAGCAGATTATCCGCCTATCAATCAAGCTGCGGCACTATTGAAAAACAATACAGAGGCGCAAAAGTTCTATAACTTTTTATATTCCAATACTGCAAAAAGTATTTACAAACAATTCGGATATTTAGTTCCATGATGGATTGGTCACCATTAATATTATCCCTTTCATTAGCGGCGAGTACAACGATAATTTTATTTATTTTGTCGTTACCAATTGCAATATGGTTGTCTCGAAAAAACTCTTTTGGACGTTCTATTGTGGATGCAATTGTAACCCTACCTATGGTATTGCCGCCGACAGTCATAGGTTACTATCTTTTAGTGGCTTTTAATCCTGAAAAAAATTTGGGCAAATGGTATGAAAAAATATTTCACTCTCAAATTTCATTCTCATTCACAGGGATTTTAATTGGGTCGATCATTTATAGTTTGCCATTTATGGTTCGTCCATTAAAAGTAGGCTTACAAAACATCCCAAAGAATATCGTTGATGCGTCTTATACATTAGGAAAATCATATTGGGAAACGCTATGGAAAATAAAAATACCCAATTGTAAAAATGCTATTTTAACGGGAATTATATTCACTTTCGCACATACAATTGGTGAATTTGGAGTCGTCTTAATGATCGGAGGAAACATTCCGAACAAAACGCAAACCGCATCTATTGCTTTATATAATTCTGTTGAAATATTTGACTATAAGACTGCAAATACTTACGCCATCATAATGATATTATTCTCATTTGTAACGATAATTACCTTAAATATATTTAGTAACTATAAAAAAATAAAGACAAGTTTTTAGATATGCTAAATATTCGTTTAAATAAATTATTAAAGATTCAAAATCAGAATCAAAATTTGTATTTTGAATTAGTATCGCCAAAACCGGAAATAATTGGCATATATGGCCATTCTGGGATTGGAAAATCAACCATTTTGCGTATGATATCTGGAATATTAGCGCCAGACAACGGATTTGTGCAACTAAATGAAAATGTAATTTATAGTTCGGATACCAACATTTACCTACCAACTACAAAACGGAAAATCGGATTTATATTTCAAGATGGTGCATTATTTCCCCATATGAATGTTTTGGAAAATATACAATATGGTGCAAATTTTCATAATATTGAAGCGCTTACTAATGATCTCCAAATTTCGCATTTATTAAAAAAGAAAGTATATGAGCTGTCAGGTGGTCAGAAGCAAGCAGTTGCATTGGCACGAGCTTTGGCAAATGAACCATCCTTATTACTTATGGACGAACCCTTATCAGCGGTAGATAGCGAATGGCAAGTGACAATTATTGAATATATAAAAAAATATCAGCAACAGAAACAAATTCCAATTTTATATGTTAGTCATAGTTCAGATGAAATAAAAGCATTATGCACTAAGATGGTTTTGATAAAAGACTATAAGTCAAGTTCTATAATGAATCCATTAGAATATTTCCAAGAAGAAATTATAGAAAAATCGAAACTAATAAAAGCTGAAAATGGAAATTATGCACTTCTAATTTCGGATAAATTAGTTCAAAATAATAATAATTTTAAAATTTCACTAATAAAATAAACTATTATGATTAGTGTGAATGAAGCTAAAGATTTAATCAAAAATAATCTTCCGTCTCCTAAAACGACCACTATTTTATTGGAAAATGCTTTAAATTATGTGTTGGCAGAAGACATTTATTCTACTATAAATATTCCGTCATTTAGACAATCCTCTAAGGATGGATACGCCATTTTACATCAAGATATTGCAAATAATAATTTCGAAATTGTGGGAGAACAACCTGCCGGAATAAGCAAAAATTACGAAATCAAACCTAATCAAGCTATTCGTATTTTTACAGGAGCGCCTTTACCCAAAAATGCAGATACAATCGTAATGCAGGAATACACAGTGGTCGACAATAATCAAATGTCCATAACTGGTGCAAAATTCTCATTGGGTAGTGACGTAAGAGAGATAGGATCAGAAATTGCAATAGGGGAATTAGCTCTTAAGCAAAGAACCCAATTACAAGCGTCTTCAATTGGTTTTTTAGCCATGTTGGGCATTACGGAAATCAAGGTATATAATAAACCAAAAATATCTTTAATTATTACTGGAAATGAATTGGCGGCTAGAGGAACTCAGTTAATAGAAGGGCAAATCTATGAATCCAATAGTATCATGCTTTCTAATGCGATACAAGGGACTATAAATGAAACGCCAAAGATTGTGTTTGCAGAAGATAATCTTGAAACTTTAAAATCTGTTATAGACAACACATTAAAACAAAGTGATCTTATTATCTTAACTGGCGGTGTAAGTGTAGGTGACTATGATTATGTAAAAAAAGCATGCGAAGAAATTGGGATAGATACTATTTTTCATAGAGTGAAACAAAAGCCAGGCAAACCATTATATTTCGGTAAAATAGGTAACAAAATAATTTTTGGTCTTCCAGGAAATCCGGCTTCAAGTCTTTCTTGCTACTACATTTATCTTCAAAATTTTCTTCTGGATTTTGCAAAAATGCCTTTAACAACAACTATCAAGTTGCCTTTGGGAAAATCTTACACAAAAAGTGGCTCACTAACCCATTTTTTGAAAGCAAAAATTGTTAATGGTAAAGTTTTCCCATTGACGGCACAAGAGTCATTTAGACTTTCTAGTTTTGCAATAGCCGATGCGCTGATTATTTTACCCGAAACAAAAGAAAATTTCGAAGAAAATGAAATAGTTGAAGTAATCACTTTATCCAACTAAAATAATATTATGGTCGATATTACACATAAAATATATACTTTAAGAAAAGCAATTGCAAGTGCAGAAGTGAACGTTTCCTCTATTGAGACTATTAATAAGATAAAAAATAATGAAGTTCCCAAAGGAAATATCTTCGAGTTTGCAAGAGCCGCAGGTTTATTAGGCATCAAAAAAACAAGTGATTTGATTCCAGATTGCCATCCATTACCCATTGAGTACACATCTATCAACTATGAAATTATTGATTTAACAATCAAAATAATATTAGAAGTTCATACAATTTATCGCACTGGAGTAGAGGTGGAAGCAATGCACGGCGCATCCATCGTTGCACTGACTATGTATGATATGTTGAAACCAATCGACAAGGGAATTACAATCAATAATATAAAATTAGAACACAAATCAGGAGGCAAATCAGACTATAAAAAAGTAAAAATTGCAGACTTGAATGTAGCTATTATAGTTTGTTCCGATTCTATTTCACAAAATCAATCAGAGGATACTGCAGGATTGTATATTATGAAAAAAATGAAAGAATTTGGTATACAAACGATTGATTATAGTATAATTCCAGATAACTCCAATGGAATTAGTCAAAAAGCGCAGCAACTGTGTAACGATTATTTTGATCTTTTAATATTCAGTGGTGGTACTGGACTTTCTGACCGAGATAATACACCCGATGCCATATTGCCATTATTGACAAAACAAGTGGATGGTCCTATGGAAATTGCGCGTAATTATGGTCAAGAAAGAATGCCGTATTCTATGCTATCCAGAGGTGTAGCAGGATTTATAGACCAAACATTTGTATTGACAATTCCGGGTTCAAAAAACGCAGCGGAAGATTACATGAATGCTTTATTCCCCTATTTATTTCACGTATTTCAAGTAGCTAATGGATTTAAACATTCTTAAAATATGGTGAGAGGTATTGTCATGTGTGGCGGGCAAAGTACGCGAATGAGGTCCGATAAAGGTTTAATGAAGTTTCATTCGCAATATTGGGTAGAAATTGCTTATCAAAAATTGAATAGCTTAAATATTCCAGTGAGTATTTCAATAAATACAACACAATTGAAAAATTATTCACAATTTTTACCTCAATACAATTATATTGTAGATAACAAAAAGTTTGATGTAAAAGGTCCACTAATTGGAATAATATCTGCACATTTAAAATTTCCCAAGGACGACTTATTGATTCTCGCGACAGATATGTTACTTTTAAAAAAAGAGACGTTAAACTATATCATTCAATTAAATTTGAATAATTCAAAAGACGTAACATTGTACCAAACGGATCAATATTTGCAACCATTATGCGCTATTTATACAAAAAATGCGCTAGATACAATCATTCAACAAGTGTTGTCCGATGAAATAAAACATTATAGTTTAAAAAGTATTATTCAATCCTTAAATACAGAATTTGTACAATCCGAAATTACTTCCGAGTTCCAAAATTTCAATACTATTGAAGAATTTAAAAATCTTCTTTAATCATTATCTGTTTTAACAATCAACTCGACTAACTGAAAGCAACTACGAGCAGGTTTCTTTTCATCGGGTACAATTATTCTTAAGGGTCCCTTTTCTTTTGGCAAAACTTTTCCGTCCATTTCGTCTGCAATAATAACCACTCGGTCTGTAAAATTAGAATCTAGTTCAGCTAAGGAAAACAATACTTTATAACCATCAGCACATTTTGCAATTACATATTTTGATAAATTTTTTCCACGCAAATTAGTGCCCATCGTAGCGCCAGCTTTTGTTAAAATAGACTGTATAGAATAACCACCATAAACGTGTTTATTACCAACTTTGTCTATAAAATTTACCTCTATTTTAGGAAATAAATGTAGATTTTCCAATGTCAAAGTTTGAGGTATTAAAACATCACCAGATACTTTCAATAAAAAATTTTGTTGACTAAAACTTGTAATACTAATAAATATTAAAACAAGTAATATAGATAGCGTTTTTTTCATAATCAAAGATATTAGAATAACTTAAATAAAAACTACTGTACCATAAAAATAAATTACAATAACTGCAACATACAATAAAAGTAAAAAAAATGACAATTTTAATAGATGTTGAATAGAAATTATTATCTACCGACAAATTGAAAATGCATTTTCTTTATCTATACATCTATTAACTATCTTATTATACAGTAAGTTTTTATATGTGATATGATTAAGAAATGAACAAAAAGTACAATTTTAAAATCTATAAAATGGTAATGCAGCAAATTAAAAATGTGGAAGTATTTATTCGTAAATATAGTCACTCAAAGTGATCATTTATTAATGGGGGGAAATCTGTCATAGCTTAAATAAATTTTACTAAAATAATATAGCCTGAAATATTAAAAAATGGAAGGGACGCTCCTTTTAAATGAACTATACATTTTTCAATAGATAATTTATTAGTTAGTTTTTTGCATCAAATACTAGTAAAACCCACCCAAAAAAGCAATTTATTTATGCTTTCAAATATTGAAAATGATTCACTATAGTTCGTTTTTGCATATTAAAACTACTATGAATGGTGCTTTTGTCACTGTTGGAGTATAAACGCAAGCAATGCTTTTCTAATTTTCTTATTCAAGAAATTCTTTTATTATAGATATGATTGTTCCATATGTTCTATAAATATACTAAATAATCCCGCTTACGTTATATTTCTATACATAAGATTGATTATCCACTTATTTATCTTTTTTCAATTGAATTATCAAATAGCTACAATAGATGTTTGCGTTAACAATATACCATAGTCTCAAGTCTTTTAGTAGTGGTGATATAAATTGATTTTAAGCCTGATTATAAAATAAATAATCAGGCTTAAAATTAATTTATGATAAAAAATTAATTAAATGCGGCTTTCAAAGCTTCTGCGGCTTTAGCTGGATCAGCTGCACTATAGATAGCACCACCAGCAACTGCTACTTCAGCACCTGCGGCTAACACATCTTTAATACTGTTTGCATTAACACCACCAGCAATGGAAAATGGAACACCAGCTTCAATACCTTCATTGATTAATGTTTGAATAGAATATCCAGGCAATGCTTGTTCGTCCAAACCTGCATGTAATTCAACAAAAGCAACCCCCATTGCAGACACTTCTTTCGCTCTTTGTACTCGATTTTTAACACCGATGGTATCAACTACTACTTTTTTACCTAATTTATTTGCTGCGGCAACAGCTCCTTTGATTGTAGCATCATCTACAGTACCCATAACAGTTACTAAATCTGCACCAGCATTGAATGCCATTTCAGCTTCTAATGCCCCAGTATCGGCTGTTTTCATATCAGCAAATACTAATTTATCAGGGTGCGCTGCTTTCATAGCTGTTACAACTTTCAAACCTTCTTGTTTGATCAACGGAGTACCTAATTCTATAATATCCACATATGGAGCGACTTTTGCTGCTAATTCTAATGCAGCTTCTGTAGAAAGCAAATCAATTGCTACTTGTAATTTTGCCATGATTGTTTTATTTAATATTTATTTAATTATTCTAGATTGGCGTGTTTGGGCCATAGTTCTTCTTTTGTTTTACCTGAGTTTTCCCATAAAACAGAAAATATAGCATCTAATACAAATAATGTACTTTGTTCAAATAAACTACCTGCATATTGTTGAGATATATTTTCCGAAAAATCTGTTTTTTGTGCAGCGGGAATTTGAATTATATGGTTGGCTATTTCTGCTAATGGATTGTCCTTATTAGTAGTGATTGCCAAAATTTTAGTATTTACTTTTTTTGCCTTTTCGGCAGCAATTAAAACTGTACTAGTTGTTCCTGAACCTGAAGCAACTATTAATATATCATTTTCCAATATTGCTGGAGTTACTATTTCACCAACTACAAAAACATTCAATCCTAAATGCATAAAACGCATAGCCGCCATTTTTAATGCAAGTCCACTCCTACCAGTTCCCATGAAAAAAATACGGTTTGCTGATACCATTGCATTTTTGGCAAGGTTCAATTCTACTTCAGAAACATTCAACAAAACTTGTCGATTTTCAATTAATATATCTTGTATTTTATTTAAAATATTTTGCTTTTGTGACATCTATCCATGTTTAACATTGCAAAAGTAAAATAGAATAACAGGGAATGTAAAGACAATAATTGCAATAGATAGCATAATAATAGCACGAAAAACTGTCCCCAAAAAAAAGTTGTAAATTTGTAATTGTAATGTGTTTGATATGAAAGATTCAATTTTAAATATTCCAATAAACTATGTAAATACTGAGCCTGCGGACAATAAGCGTAGTTTCGGTATGGAATCTTTTGAATTATCCGTATTGGAAACATTTGAAACAACTACAATAAAACAGCGGTTCCAAGAACCGATCTTTTACAACTTATTGAGAGGTAAAAAATTGATGAAATTTAAAAATGATATTCCTATTGAGTATCTTCCTGGAAGCACTATGATCGTTCCGCCAAATTTGGAAATGGAAGTTAATTTTCCTGATTCAAGTTTAGTAAATCCTACTCAATGCCTTTCTCTGACGATTGATAAAATGAAAATCGCCAGTTCATTATCTTTATTAAATGAACGATATCCACGACTGGATGGTCAACTATGGCAACTTTCAATGAAAGATTATAGTGTATTTACAAATGAAGAAATTTCTTCCCTAATATATAAATTGTATCATCTTGCAAATCAAAATACGCAAGAAGCTAGAATAATAGCAGAGCTAACCTTGACGGAACTATTGGTATTACTTTTTCAATCGCAAAATAGAAAGGATTTATTTCTTAATAATAGCTTTGGTGCATTAAATGACTTAGTGAGATATATTCAAGACAATTTGGATAGTGAACTTACTATAGCGTTTTTATCTCAACAAATGTCCATGAGCAAAACCACTTTGTTTCGTACTTTTAAAAGAGAATTTAATATTACACCGCTAGAATATATCAATAAAGCTAGAATAGAAAGAGCCAAAAGAATATTGATTGAACAGCCTCATCTGACTATTGCAGAAATAAGTTATCTAGTCGGTTTTGAAAATCCTAATTATTTTACTCGATTGTTTAAGCAATATTTACATACGACTCCTACTATACTTAGAAAAACAAACCAAAAATTAAGTTAGATCCAAAATAATCTATTTAATTAGATTGTATATCTCCAGAATTCTCCACATTAATTTGATTATCTTTTGGTAATAATTTCACATTTTCCAATGTAGGAAATGTTACATTTTTTAATTGAATAGCTAGTTTCGCATCTAATCTACTACATTCCCAATTTATATTTTTTAAACGTAGATGTTGGACATTATTTACGCTAAGAGCCCAGACACCATCAGGAGTAGTTGTAGGTGTAAACTTTACGTCAATATTTTCCAATGTAATATGATCAAAATAACCTCCATTGTGACTATGAATATAAAAAGCACCTCTTATACTATCTGCTACTATATTTGTAATTAATATATTATTTGCATTATTTTCCCTATTCAAATTAAGCATCAATGCATTATCCATATTATGCATTTTTAAATCATTAATAGTAACATTATTGATGTCTCCTTTAGTTACACCCCAACCTCCAGGTTGTATATAAATACCAGCTAGCATATTTGTTCTATGCGCCGCACCAGAAGTTCTATGTGTAAAGACTCCAGGTCCTTCAAAACTAGAATGTTCAATTTTTACACCATCAACGGGCATAATCACACGAATACCATTACAAGATGAGTTAATTTTACAATCTGTAATAACAAAATTATTCCAATACCCTCCAGCAATTGCATCATCTCCTGTTTCGAATGTACTATTCCTAATCAATATATTATTACCACCTCGAATATGTATACCGTCCCAACCTTGTTTTATATGCATATTTTGTAATATTACATTATCCAAACTATATCCCAGTATGGCATAATTACCTGCTTTTTGCACTGTAATATTTGATATTGTTATATTTCTGGAAGGTAGTTGTGTAGTCTAGACACAATTCAATTTCAAAATAAAAAAAATAAAAAAAATGATTATAATTATAACAAAAAAAGATTTAGGAGATAAAAATATTAATATCATAAAAGAGGATTCAATTAATATTAAAATTCCAATACCTAATTTAGAAAATGATGAAACTTTTTTTCTTGACGGTGTTTTTTGTAAAAAAATAAACGATACAAAAGAAGAGAAAAGGACTGGTATATTAAACGTAGAATATAAGAGATCCTTAATTTTGAAAATTCTAAATGGTTCTTCTTTAGAAGATATAAAATTGATAATAGATTCAACAATGGGGTCAATTAATGATAAATTATTCTTCCATTCTATTGATTAATTTTTCATATGGCTCTTTTGTAATTATATGGTATTTATTCCTTTCCCCATTAATTGGAGAAGATAACATAATCTGAGTATATCCATTTTCCACTTTTGCTATTGATACAATATGATTCTTAGAAATAACTCTCTCTAATGGAGTTTCTTTACTATTATCTATTAAGTGTATAAATTCTTTCATATTTTGTTTTGCCTAAAATACAAACTTAGTACGAACTTTAAATAAAAAACATAAATTTGTTCTGAAAATATTAAGCTACGTACTTATTTTGCCTCCAGAAACCGACCAAGTTTAAGCATTTAAGTAAGACGTAATAAAATATGCCAAAAGTACGGTGGCCACGTTTAGACGTGAGGTCACTTATTTTGGCATATACGTTCTTGGTCGGGCGTTGGAGGCAAATAAGTTGGCTTCACGTCGCTTTTTTAAGACAAATTTATCCTTTAGGAGCCTTAGGAATATATCTTAAACCGACCAAAAAATGAACAAGATCCCAAATTGGATTAGATGGACTTTGGTTCCCATTAGTGTTATTGTGTTTTTTACTTTATTACCTGTATTATTTAAAACTTTAGTTGAATTTTTAGGATTTTTACCCCCAAATAGTCGTATGTATAAATACTATACAGTACCACTAATTGATGGTATTAGTGCAGCATTAACAGTTTATATTCCATCAGAAGAAATTGCTCCATCTAAAAGCAAAATTGTAGCACTTGTAATTGTATTAATAATTTCTATTCTAGCTTTGATTACCATATTACTAAATTTAAGATTTTTAGACATTAAACAATATATTAGCATTATTGCTATTTTGGT
The DNA here is from genome assembly GCF_004337365.2 of Rhizosphaericola mali. Taxonomy (GTDB): domain Bacteria; phylum Bacteroidota; class Bacteroidia; order Chitinophagales; family Chitinophagaceae; genus Rhizosphaericola; species Rhizosphaericola mali. The sequence goes on from NZ_CP044016.1 coordinate 1,593,684, forward strand.
ATTTTCTTGGGCTGTATATTTAAATATACCAAAATCGAAAGAAGTTAAAATTGTGAGAAAATAGTCTCATTTTATCCATTTCACATATTTTACGTAATTTCACGTTATGGAGAAGAAAAAAACAAAATCTATGGAGGAATTGGTAAATAACTATAACAAGATAGTTAAGAAAGCCCAACAAAATAATAATAGTAATGAACTTTTTAATAGGTTATTAAAAAAGGCAACTATAAAACCTAGGCAATCCGATTCAAAATCTCGTTAAATAAATTTCCTTGATATAACTTATGCATGTATCTAAAAGATACTTCATCTATGTATTTTTGAAGATGTTTTTTAGATACATGAATATAAGATCCATTTATAGTTCGCTTTACATGGGACCAAAATCCCTCTAACGTATTTGTATAAATATTACCATCAACATATTGACCTCTTCCATGATCTACGAATAAGTGATTATACCTGCTTGATAAACCATTATAACCATGCCATTCGTCTGTAAATACTGTACTATTTTTCTTTACATTGCTATTGATTAGAGGTTGAATACTTTCTTTTCTTGTATTGTCAACTACAAAACATTTTACTCTTCCACCTCTTTCTAATATACCCAATACAGGTGTTTTATCTTTGAAACTGCGACCTTGGCATTTTTCTACTTTTTTATCCTTATGCCTATTTTTATTTTTCCCTCCAACAAAAGTTTCATCACACTCAATTGTACCTTCTAAAAGATCAAAAGAGTTATCCTGCATTAATTTTTTTATTTGGTGTGACATTCTTAATGCTGTTTTATAACATACATCCAATGCTCTTTCTAATTCTTTTGCAGAAACTCCATTTTTAGATGTTGAATAAAGATATATAGCATAAAACCAATAAGTTAATGGAGTAGTAGTTTTTTCGAAAATAGTATCTTTCGTAGGATATAGTTGATTTCCACATTTAGAACATTGGTAAGATCGTCTATGTTTAGTCCTTTTGTATGTTCCAACTTGATTACATTTAGGACATACACAACCTTCATATCTTAAAGAAAAAACCTTATCCAAACAAGCATCCTCATTTGGATAATCTTTCATAAAATTGGATATAGTATACTTTGACATAAACAAATATAATCAATAAAAACTATATTTGTGTTTTGAGTACACATCTGCCTTCTGGAATTAGATAATAGGATCGTATGGGCACCCCTCATCCCCTCCTCTCCTCGTCCATTAAATACATGCTGCCCATCAATCACTCCCTCTCCTAGTAGGGTAATATTTTGAACTTCATTTCCTATGATCAAAGCCTTTGTCCAAATGGAATCATAAGCACTATTACTATTATTTCCTTGATCACTGATCGTGCTATATTTTGTCAGATCCTTTGAAGGTATAAAAGAACGATAGTCATTAATATTAGAAGATCCCATTAAATAAGCATCCTTTTCCAACAAAATATTTACATTAGAAGCTAAAAATATAGTTCCTGTTATAAATTTACCTCTTGGAATGATTACTGTACCTCCGCCTTTTAAATAGGCTTCTTGGATTGTACGATTAATTGCTTGTGTATTGATCGTTCTTCCATCAGCTTTGGCGCCAAAATTTAGAATATTATAATTAGATTGACTATTGCCTATTATTGGTACACAAAGAATACTTATTAATACGTATTTAACGACTAGTCTTATTTTTTTACGGAGATAATACCCTTCCATTATAATCAATTTTCGCCTTCAAAAGTATCAATTTAATTGAAAAAATAATAGGAATGTAAGATTAAAATCAATTACATTCCTATCATTTTCTAGTTTTAGTAATGCAGAACTATTAATTTGGTCGGCTTGCAATACTTTTTCCGTAAGAATTAGAAGGTTTATCTCCCATAACAAATGTTAGCGTACCACCCTTAACTATGGTACTATGATCTATATACATTTTAGGATAATCTTTTCCATTCCATAATACTTTTTGAATATATTTATTTTTCATATTATTGTTGACCACTTTAACATTAAATGTTGTATTCTTAGAAATATGTATTGTTATATCATTTGCTAATGGAGTTCCAAATACATATCTGCCAGATGTCGGATCCACTGGATACATTCCCATAGCTGTAAATGCATACCATGCGCTCATTTGACCAACATCTTCATTACCACAAAGTCCATCAGGTTTGTCTGTATAGAAACTGTCCACTGAAGCACGTAATAAATCAGCAGTTTTATCTGGGCGACCTAAATAATTATATAAATAAATAATATGATGACTTGGTTCATTTCCTTGCGCATATTGTCCTATCATGCCAGATATGTCTGGAGGTGCACCATCTCCTAACTCAGAGGACATATGGAAAAAATGATCCAATCTGTCCTCAAAAGTTTTCTCACCACCTACTAAGGAAATTAAACCCTTTACATCCTGAGGTACGGACCATATATATTGCCAAGCATCACCTTCTGTATAATCATGTCTTGGAGAAATAGGATTAAATGGTTCTCTAAAACTCCCATCTAATTTTCTTCCTATAAAAAATCCTCTCGAAGCATCCCAATATTTATGATATAATTCACTTCTTTCTTTAAAATATTTAGCATCTTCTACTTTGCCTAGAGACTTTGCCATTCTTGCAATACCTGCATCTGCAATCGCAAATTCTAATGCCCAAGAAACCGATTGACCTAAAGAATCCATTGGAATAAATTGTAACTTTTGAACATAGTTTAATCCAGATTTTTGACGCATTGCAGTAGAGCGCACGGCTTCGTATGCTAATGCTATTTTATCACGAGGTATTAATCCTTTAAGATATGCATCTGTAATAACTGGAATTGCTGGGTTACCAACCATACAATCTGTTTCACATCCCATTAATGGCCACACGGGTAATCGACCTTGTTGTTGAAAAATAGCAAGCATAGAAGAGACCATATCTTGCACTTTTTCAGGCTCAGCAATAGTCATAAAAGGCGCCCATGCCCTATAAGAATCCCACAATGAAAGTGTAGTTACGTTTTTAAAATCTGCATTTTTATATACTTTTTTATCTGTTCCTCTGTAATCATTATTTACATCATTGAACAAAGACGGAGCTATGTACATGTGATACATGGCTGTATAAAAAATAGTTTTTTCCTTTTGAGGAGCATCGAAATCTATTCTGGATAATGTTTCATTCCATTTTTGATCGGCGGCATTTTTATATAAATCAAAATTCCAGCTAGGCATTTCTACTTTCATATTTAAAAGCGCATTTTCTTCACTTACTGGTGAAATTGCCACTTTTACCTCAATGTCCGCATTTTTTTCTGCGTTAAAATATAGTGCAGCTTTAACTTCTTTACCTTGTGCTTCATTTCCTGCAACAGGATTTGAGCCATCAAATAATTTTACGCTTTGACTAGGTTGAGATAGTTTTATGGCAAAATAAACACGTTTATCATTTGCCCAACCCGAAGCTAAGCGGTAGCCTACAAAAGTAGAGTCATTAACTTTCTTGAAGAATGTCTTTTTTGGATCATCATATTGATGAAATCCCAAATCTACAAAAATATTAGCGGAGGTTTTGTTCTCATAATGATATTTATGTAAACCAACTCTTTCCGTACTAGTAAGCTCAACATTTACTTTATATTTATCCAAGTAAACTTGATAATAGCCAGGACTTACATGTTCTGAGTTCCTTGAAAAATATGATCCATATCCACTTTCAGGATCATTTTCTTTCATTGGGAATAATTGTTGTTTTCCATTGGCTGGAACTAACAAAATATCATTCAAATCGGCACATCCTGTACCACTCAAATGGGTATGCGAAAAACCTAAAATTTCTTTGCCTGCATAATTATAACCAGAACACCAATCCCAGCCTTTGTTGATCTGAGTCGGACCTAGTTGAACTGCCCCAAATGGGACATCTGCCCCTACAAAAACATGACCATGACCATCTGATCCTATTCTTGGATCAACAAAGCTCGTTTTAGTAGTGGTTGTCTGTGCATGTAATGTTGTTCCTAAAAAGACTAAAGTACTTGATAAAAAAGATTTGAAATACATATAAGCTTTACTCGTTTGATTTAAGGCAAGTAATTTATATAATAAAAACAATATTAATATTTATTAAAATGTTAATGATCGTTATTATTGGCATTTCTAATAATAATAATAATAATAACAAAAAAGGCAATCATATTTAGATGATTGCCTATATAGTATTTGAAACACGTATTTTACGCCAACGCCACTTTAACGATGTCTGCTAATGGTGTTGTTGGATGTCCTAAAATACCAGAAAGTACTTTTCCATCGTCGAACAAATCTCCTTTGGAAGCACTTACGTCCCAACCTGCAATCGCTTTAGAAAGACCTTCAGGTAAGCCAACAGAAACTAGGATTTCCGCATATTTTTCTTCTAGTAGATTCGTGTATGGGATTTCTTTTCCGGTTTGTTTGGATATTTCTGCCGCTAATTCGCTTAGTGTAAATGATGTGTCACCTGCCAATTCGAATGTTTTACCTTCGTTGCCTTCCGTTGTCAATACGATAGCTGCGGCTTCTGCATAGTCCGCTCTTGCTGCTGATGCGATTTTTCCGTCTCCTGCACTACCGATGAAAGCGCCATTTTTTACAGCCACTGGAGCTGAATTTGTATAGTTTTCCGTGTACCAACCGTTACGCAAAATCGTATAATCAAGGCCGCTTTCTTTCAATGCAATTTCTGTTGCAAGATGTTCTGGAGCCAAACTCAATGTCGACGTATCTGCACGTAATAAACTTGTGTATACAATCCATTTCACTCCTGCTTTTTTTGCGGATTTGATCACGTTTTTGTGTTGTAATTCTCTTTGTCCGATTTCGTTTCCGGAGATTAATAACAATGTGTCAATACCTTTTAACATTTCTACTTGCGTGTCAACTTTTGCATAGTCAAATGCTTTTGCGTCAATACCCAAAGCACTAGCTTTTTCGGGTGTACGTACAAGTGCGACTAAGTTTTCTGTACTTGTTTTTTCTTTTAATTTTGCTACAACTAGGTGACCTAATTGTCCTGTTGCGCCTGTAATTCCGATTTTCATAATTTTAAATTTTTATAGTTTTAAAATGCAATTTGTAATCAATATTGTTACAATTATGGATAAAAAAATGATTAGTTAAATTCGTGTACAAAATCTGCTAGTGTTTTATTTTTCAAAAGACCCAATACCAAATCATCCGTTTCTGAATAAAGACTTTCTAATTTATCATTGATACTGTTGCCAATACTACACATCGGATTGGTATTAGTATTTTTCTTTCCCAAAACATTGGAATTTTTGACCAATAAATAAATATCTCCCAAATTGATTTTTTCGCTATTGACACACAATGTACTGCCGCCTTCTTTCCCTTTGCGGCTTTCTACCCAACCTTTTGCGTGCAACAAAACCAATTCTTTGCGTACTATAACTGGATTAATATTAATACTGCTCGCAATCCAGTCAGAATTGAGCCACTGATTGGCGTTGTCTGCCAATAATGTCAAAATATGTATAACCGTTGCAAATCTTGTATTGTTCATGTTGATGCAAAGGTAATGGATAATTTTTAATTGTAACATAAATTATTACAATAAAATATATTAGGGTATTGTTACTTCTTGCAAACGTAACAGGAAGGACACATCGATTCTGTAATATTGGTAAGAAAATACGTAATATGTATAACAACCGTTTTTTCAAATTTTCCAACCTTTGCACTTTCAAAAATCAATAACGTATGAAAAAGAGAATATTAGGAAACAACGGATTGGATGTGTCCGCACTAGGATTGGGATGTATGGGAATGAGTTTTGGGTTGGGTGAACCAATGGATAAAAATGAGGCAATCAAATTAATACGTGCTGCGGTAGAAAAAGGAGTAACTTTCTTTGATACGGCAGAAGTGTACGGCCCTTTTACAAATGAAGAATTGGTGGGCGAAGCCTTAGCACCTTTCAAAAACCAAGTAAAGATTGCGACCAAATTTGGATTTGACGTGGGAGGTATTCAAGGCGGTTTGAATAGTCGTCCAGAACATATCAAAGCTGTTGCGGAAGCGTCTTTGAAACGTTTGAAAATAGAATCCATTGATTTGTTTTACCAACATCGCGTGGACAATGATGTGCCTATTGAAGAGGTCGCTGGCGCGGTAAAAGATTTGATTCAAGAAGGTAAAGTCAAAAATTTTGGAATGTCTGAAGCGAGTGCAAAAACAATCCGAAAAGCACACGCAGTACAACCTGTAGCGGCTTTGCAAAGTGAATATTCTTTGTTTTGGCGCGAACCAGAAAAAGAAATCATTCCTACTTTAGAAGAATTGGGAATTGGTTTTGTGCCTTTTAGTCCATTAGGAAAAGGATTTTTGACTGGGAAAATTGACGAAAAAACGGCGTTTGATAAATCGGATTTTAGAAATATAGTTCCTCGTTTTTCGGAAGAAAATCGCAAAGCAAATTTGGCATTAGTTGAACTATTAAAATCTGTCGCTGTTGAAAAAAATGCAACACCTGCACAGATTGCATTGGCTTGGCTATTGGCGCAAAAACCATTTATAGTTCCAATTCCTGGTACGACTAAGTTGCACCGTTTGGAAGAAAATCTTGGCGCTGTCAATGTGGAATTAAGTGTAGAAGATTTGGAAACAATTAATGCTGCGGCAAATAAACTAAATTTGCAAGGTGAACGCTATCCTGAAAATTTGCAAAAACTAGTAGGCAGATAATATAGTTGTGAAACGATCTTTTTTTTATTTTATACTAATAAATATTTATGGAAACTTTTGAAGTAAAAGCATATGGCACCGAAGCTATAGACGCGGATTTGAAACCACTCAATATCAAACGTAGAATCATACAAGCAGACGATATCGAGATTGATATTTTGTATTGCGGCGTTTGTCACTCTGACTTGCACACTGCGCGAAACGATTGGGGCGGCTCCAAATATCCAGTTGTTCCTGGTCACGAAATCGTGGGTCGTGTCACTAAAGTCGGTAAAGATGTTACCAAGTTAAAAGTTGGTGATCTTGCTGGCGTTGGTTGTATAGTAGACTCTTGTCAACATTGTAGTAGCTGCGCGGAGGATTTAGAACAATATTGTTTGAATGGATTTACCGGAACGTATAATGCTCCTGACAAAATCCTTGGTGGTTATACCTTTGGTGGCTATTCCGAAAAAGTAGTTGTGAATGAACATCACGTTTTGCGTATTCCCGAAACTTTGGATTTAAAAGCGGTCGCTCCACTATTGTGTGCGGGTATTACGACTTGGTCTCCATTAAGACATTGGAATGTGAAAGAAGGAAGCAAAGTTGCCGTTGTTGGACTGGGCGGTTTGGGACATATGGCGATCAAACTAGCAAAAGGTTTGGGTGCAGATGTGACTTTGTTTTCTCGTTCTACCAACAAAATTGACGATGCAAAAGCCTTGGGCTGCGATCACGTCGTTATCTCCACGGATGACAACGAAATGAAAGCCGTTGCCGGACAGTTTGACGTTATCATCGACACCGTTCCTTATGTGCACGATATCAATCCTTATGTCGCTACTTTAATTATTAGTGGCACGATAGTTTTGGTAGGTTATTTAGGGCCATTGGATCCAATGTTGAATACAGTTCCGATGATTTTGGGTAGAAAAAGTGTTGCGGGTTCTGTGATTGGCGGTATCGCTGAAACACAAGAAATGCTTGACTTCTGTGGCGAACACAATATCGTTGCGGATGTCGAAATGATTGATATGCAATACATCAACGACGCCTACGAAAGAATGTTGAAAAGCGATGTTAAATACCGCTTTGTCATTGATATGGCGAGTTTGAAGAACTAGTATTTTCGATAATTTACAAGCCATATTTTGATCTTTTGATCAGAATATGGCTTTTTTTATTATTTGAAAAATGTATTGAAAGCAAAACACAATTTCACATGCGACAAGGAGATCAAACTAGATTGTACAAAGAATCTTAGAAAAATACTAGATATACAAGAACGTCGTGCATCTCTGTGAATCGTTTTATATTTGCGATTGTCAACGCGATCAAAACTGTATATTTTGGATATGATGCACATTGTGGAGACTAAGTTGGTATGATTTAGGCTGGCAAAAATGCCATTTTCAGAAGACGTTATGCTATAGAATCCGAACAATTTATCAAACTTTTAGCGCAAGATGAAACGATTTAAGAAGCGGATACTTAGCTATTGACGATTCCAAACCACATTATAATTATTTATAATTATCTTTCTTATTGAAAATCTTGCTTAAAATAATAAACCGATTTAGAAAGCATAAGAAATATAGTAGATTTAGTTATTGTATATGGATGTAAAAACAAAATATCGATTTGTGAAACCTACGATTGAAATAGATCGTTATGTCTTTGGCTTTTCCCAATTGGACCACATTGCCGATTTAGATGGAAGCGTAATTATTCCAAATGGGATGATTGATATGATGTTTTGCAAAACACTCAACGGTAAATTTATGGTTGGATTAATCGGTTTGGAAACCCAACCCAAACTAATACCAGTACAATCTATAGAGCGTTTTTTCTGTGTGAGTTTTAAGCCATTAGGGTTAGATTATATTTTAAAAAAATCGATAGCAGATCTTGTAAATGGCGGTATGCATTTACCTATGGATTTTTGGAATATTAACGAGGATAATTTAGCAGACTTTAATTCATTTTGCCATCAAATAACAGAAAAAATAAAAGCATTGATTCCTCAAAAATTGGACGAAAGGAAAGTGGAATTGTTCAACTATATATATAAAAATAAGGGAGAAGTTAGTATCCACGAATTATCTGAAAAAATATTCTGGAGTGAACGACAAATTAATCGATACTTCAAACAATTGTTAGGTATTTCACTAAAATCCTATTGTAATATTTTACGTTTTCAAGCGTCTTTGAAACACATTAAAGATGGCGAATTATATCCTCAACTCAACTATACAGACCAATCACATTTCATCAAAGAGATAAAAAAACTTTCGGGAGTTTCACCGAAAGTTTTATTCAAAAACCCAGACCATAGATTTCTGCAGTTTTTAGTATTTGATAAGGACTAAAACCCGATTGATTTCAACCATTTATTTACTTCAGACTTTACTTCAATTACCTTGTCTCCTTTCATTACAAATAAAATACCGTCTCTTTCTATTCCACCTTTTGTCGAATATTCTTTTAAGATGTTGGACTTTGGAGCTAACGTTTTTATGGTTTGAATAGTTGAACCCAAACCGTAACCAGCATTAGTATTGAACGGAACGATTGTTTTTCCGCCGAAATCATATTGAGATAGAAAACTTTTCATTGGCGGCGGTAATTGCATTCCCCAAGTTGGAAATCCCAAGAAAATAACATCGTATTTTTCAATACTATCAATTTCTGTTTTTAATGTGGGAAGTGTGTTATTTTCATTTTCCTGTTGCACTTGTGCCACGATTTTTTGATAATTTTCTGGATATGGATTCTGTAATTCCAATGCAACCAAATCACCTCCAACGTTTTTATGGATCAATTCTGCGACTACTTTTGTATTATTCGTTCTAGATAGATAAACGATTAGTATTTTTCTATTATGTAAACTATCATTTTTGTTCAAATTTGGTTGCTCCGCGTGGGAGCAACTTGAAAAAATCATCATTCTAAAAAATGAGATTACAGAAACTAGATATTTCATATAGTTGAGTTTAATCCGGTTTACTTATTCCCAAATTTTCATTAATATGTTCGTTAGGATTTTGAACGAGACTTGCTACAAAAGCTGCTATACTCTTTCTCGAAATAGCGGAACCTGTTTCTGGTGTTCCTTTTTGAGTAATTGCATAGTCTACTTCATCTGCATTTGTAAACCATTCTGGACGTAGGATTGTGTATTGCAAACCTGATTTTTCAAAATTATCCGAAAGTGCACGATAAGGTTTCAAAATCGCTTTAACGGGCTCATCAAAAATACCAATCGAACTAATAGCGATCACTCTTGAAACATCATTTTCCTTCATCGCCCGAATAATATTTTTGGATAATGTATCCAAATCACCAGCAAGATTGACATAAATAATATCTTGTCCTTTGACAGCATCTGAAAGTTTCTGATAATCCATCACATCTGCGTCTACAACTGTACAATGAGAAGTGTCGTTGGAGATTCGATTACGACTTCTCGCCAGTAAGGTAAGATGTACATCAGAAAGGTGTCCCAAAGTATCAATTACATATTTGGCAAGACTTCCACTTGCGCCAATTATAAGTACATTTTTCATTTTTTCTATTAATTTTTCTTGAGATTTAACCTCTGTAAAATGAAATAGGCTAACTATAATTATAATAAAACAAATGCTTCTATGTAAGATATTTTTCATAGTCGCATATTATCTTACTAGACCAGCAAACCATTCTACTCTATCCGCATCACGATGATCAAAAAAGCTACTTTCATTTAGGTTAATTCCTTTGATCTGATTCATCTCATCTTCTGTCAATTCAAAATCAAAAACATCAAAATTTTGCTTAATTCGAGATGGCGTAATCGACTTTGGAATCACGACAATATCTCTTTGTATCATCCAACGCAAAGTCACTTGTGCTACAGATTTACCATATTTTTTACCAATACTAGAAAGCTCTTCATTTTCAAAAAAGTTATGTTTGCCTTCCGCAAATGGCGCCCAACTCTCTTGCTGCACACCGTATTTTTGCATCACTTTTTGATCTTCATCTCTTTGATTAAATGGATGCGTTTCTATCTGATTAACTGCAGGTGCAATTTCATTAAACGAAATCAAATCTACCAAACGATCCGGATAAAAATTACTAACGCCAATCGCTCTTATTTTACCTGCTTTATTCAATTCTTCTAGTGCGCGCCACGAACCGTAAACGTCGTTAAAAGGCTGATGCAACAAGTATAAATCCAAATAGTCAAGTTGTAATTTTTCCATTGATAATGCAAACGCTTTTTGCGCTTTTTCATAACCATAATCTGTAATCCACAATTTGGTTGTGATGAATAGTTCGTTACGATAAATACCACTTTCTTTAATGGCATCACCAACGGCTTTTTCATTTTGATAAGCTTGTGCCGTGTCAATACTTCTATAACCCGCTTCCAAAGCGGCTAAAACACTTTGTTTACATTCGTCATAGTTTGGAATTTGATAAACACCATATCCTAAAATGGGCATTTCTACACCATTATTTAATTTTACATTTTTCATACTATAAATTATTTATTAAAATTTATATCGTTTTTTTATTAATTTAAAGTCGCCATATCAATCACAAAACGATAATGCACATCGCCTTTTTCTAGTCGTTCAAAAGCGGTATTTACGTAGTCAATATTGATAATTTCACTATCGGCAACGATATTGTGTTCAAAACAGAAATCCAACATTTCTTGCGTTTCCCTAATACCTCCAATATTGGAACCGGAAAAACTTTTTCTACCACCAACAACGTTGAAGGCTCCTATTTCCAATGCTTCTGGAGGCAGACCAACCAACACAACAGCACCGTCTGGTTTCAATAGATTAAGGTAAGTATTCACATCGTGTTTGGCAGAGACTGTATCTAAAATAAAATGTTGGGTACGAACATATTTGGCCATTTGTTCCGCATCTGTAGAAAGGACGGCGTCATCTGCACCTAATCTTTTTGCATCTTCCACTTTCGACGCAGAAGTTGTGAAAACAGTTACGTGTGCGCCCATCGCTTTGGCAATTTTAATCGCAACGTGACCTAAACCACCAATACCCAAAATACCTACATTTTTACCTGGACCTGCATTCCAATGTTTTAATGGAGAATATACTGTAATTCCTGCACAAAGCAATGGCGCGGCTGACGCTAAATCTTCAAATGCGGGCATATGCAAAACATATTTTTCATCGCAAACATAAGTTTTGGAAAAACCGCCAAATGTATGACCACCAGAAATTTTGTCTTGACTATTGAATGAAAAAGTTACACCTTCATCACAAAATTGTTCTTCTCCTTCTGCGCAATATTCGCAATGTTGACAACTTTCAACTATGCAACCAACTGCTGCCATGTCTCCCACTTTGAAGTTTGTCACATGTGCGCCAACTGCAGTTACACGACCTACAATCTCATGACCTGGAACAATCGGCCACATAGTATGTCCAAAATCATTGTGAATTTGATGTAAATCTGAATGGCAAATACCACAATACAAGATTTCAAATTCCACGTCGTGCGCCTGCACCTCTCTACGATTGATCGTTATTTCGTGTAGAGGTTCTGTGGTTGAACCTGAGCCGTAGGCTTTAATTTCTTTAGTATTCATTTGTTTAGATTTAAAATAAATTTGATAATGCAAATTTCAATTAAGTCTATAAGAAATTTGTTATACATATTACGGATAAAATTACCAATATTACGTATTAGCAAAACCTTAAGAAAACGATGAGTTTCATAAATTATCTATTCTTTTTTACAAATGATTAATTTGGAAACAGAGGTATAAAACCCGAATTTTGAGTTAATTTACACATCGAAATAGAATAATATTTATACAAATGAAAAAAATAGGTTTTCTGTCGTTTGGACATTGGGAAGAACATCCTAGTTACCAAACAAAAACGGCTAGCGATGTCTTATTACAGTCGATTGATCTAGCGGTAGCAGCGGAAGAAATTGGTGTAGACGGCGCATATTACAGGGTGCATCATTTTGCCAAACAACTGGCTTCGCCATTCCCCTTATTGGCCGCTGTTGGAGCGAAAACAAGCAAAATTGAAATCGGAACTGGCGTAATCGATATGCGTTATGAAAATCCGTTGTATATGGTAGAAGATGCAGGTGCCGCAGATTTGATTTCTGGCGGTCGCTTGCAATTGGGCATCAGCCGTGGCGCACCCGAACAAGTGATGGATGGTTGGAAATATTTTGGATACGAACCAAACGACGGTGAAACAGATTCGGATATGGGGCGACGTAAAGGTTTGGAATTTTTCAAAGCATTGGACGGTGTCGGTTTTGGGAAACCAAATCCGAATCCTATGTTTCCGAATCCACCAGGTTTATTGCGACTAGAGCCATATGCTGCAGGTTTGAAAGAACGTATTTGGTGGGGTGCAGGATCAAATGCGACAGCAATATGGGCGGCCGAACAAGGAATGAATTTGCAAAGTTCTACACTCAAAGACAACGAAAGTAACAAGCCTTTTCACGCGCAACAAGCCGATCAAATTAGATTGTACAAAGAAGCTTGGAAAAATGCTGGACATACAAGAACGCCGCGCGTCTCGGTCAGTCGTTCCATATTTGCGATTGTTAACGATCAAGACCGTATGTATTTTGGACACGAAGCACGTCGTGGAGATCAAGTTGGTATGATTGAAGCGGGCAAAAGTGCTATTTTCGGAAGAAGTTATGCTGCAGAACCCGAACAATTGATTAAAGATTTAGCACAAGATGAAGCGATTCAAGAAGCGGATACTTTGCTATTGACTATTCCAAATACTTTAGGCGTAAAATATAACGTACACGTATTGGAATCGATTTTAAAATATGTAGCACCAGAACTAGGTTGGAGATAATTTATAGTTATAGTTTAACGTGAAAAGCCTCCAGATTGTGGAGGCTTTTTTATTGACAAGACATATTTAACTATAGTTTGGAAACTGCAACTTCTTTTGTGATTGCTTTTCCTAAACCTCCAAACTCATTCAGATCGCCAAAAACTTCTATTCTAATCGACTTATTAATACCACCTACTTTCACAGCATCAAAACCGCTGTCTGTAATTAAGTTTTCAATATCGTCATCAACGCTTTGGTCATCCGAAGCATAAAATAATACGTTTCTTTCTGGTGTTGCAAATGCCGCAGAACCCAATGTCTCCGCACCTAGTGTTCCAAAAGCTTTCACAAATTTTGCATTAGAAGGAACCAACGTTGCAATGATTTCTCCGGAACTTTCATTTTCGCTAATAATTTTTTTGAATCCACCTTTTTCATCTGGCACAATAGGATTTGACGGATCGATTATGATTTTTCCATCAAGTTCGGATGCGTGTTTTTTTAGCAACTCTTGTTCTACATCAAACCAAACAGAAAGAATTAGAATATCGGCTTCTTTAATGGCAGATTCTGTATCTGTTGCTGTTGCCAAAGATCCCAAAGTTTTCGCATAGTTATGCGCATCTTCCAGCTTCCTACTTGCGACGATTACAGGATGATTCCCTTTAACTAAATTCTTAGCTACTGCTTTTCCAATACTTCCTAAGCCTATAACAGCTACTTTTTTAATACTTGACATAATAAACATATAATTCGTTAAATATTTAATTTCTTATACAAATATCCATTAAATAAGCAATGCAATAAAATGAACTAGTTCAAGAAATAGGAACGATTTATTTAAAATGTATGATGTGATCGATGGTTTATCTATCAACTCAGAAATTCTAATCTCTCAACAAAATTTTCACTGTTGCTTCTTTTGTTTTCAAGGCAATCATGGGTGCTAAATAAGGACTACTAGCGTATTTTGATTTATAAGCTGCATCTATTTTAGTGTTTAGATGAGCATCAATGACAGATTCAAACACAACTTCAAAAGTATTTCCAGCCGCATATATTCTTCCTGCTTTTTGTTGCATTGCAGATTGATACCAACGCCCCTTTTTCCCATTATATGCGCGCACATATAGATTGCCATCGACAACGACCGACCAGATCCAAGTTGGTGTCCCATACGTAACACCATCTGAGCGAAAAGGTGCGATTTTCAAATCGTCTGCTTTATTTATTTTTTCTAGTTCTTCTGTTTCAAATTGATGATTCATATTATTTTAATTTGGTAAATATTTCCATCATTTTATTTGGATCTAATGCTTTCATATCTATTAATTTTAACGATTTTATCATCTTTAAAGTGGAAGTTTTATAGTTTTGAAAATGTGCCGTTTTAAGATGAGATTCGTATGCATTTATATTGGCATAGATTTCTACTATTTGAATTTGATTTGGCTTATCAACTGATGCTATTGGGAAAATGGAAATAACTCCTTTTTCTTTCACTAATGACAATGCCGCATTCTCATTCATAATCTGTAAATATTCTTTCAAATATTCCGGCAAAATATCCAGTTCTGCAATGCGAACTATCATATCTGTATCAATAACCGGAACTTCTGAGACTCCAATAATTTTGCGAATTGTATTGGCTTGTGTTTTATTGATCGTTGTTTGAATTATATCTGCAGCTTCTGCCAATTGATCATCTGTAATTCCCGTATTTTTCCCAATTCCAATATGTGCTTTCAGCTGACCTTCGACACCTGTGATCGATGCCAATGCAGAAATCGTAACTAACTCTCTTTGCTGATAAGTTAAAACATCTACGGCGAAAATATCGGCAAATAAATGTTCTTTCAAAAATGCATCTATTCGTGGCGCAAACTCTCCGAAACCTGGCGCCGGCTTGCTTTGTGGCGTTTTCGTAATCTCCTCTAAAACTTTTATCCCTTGTTCGTATTTGTTAGGAACGTTATTTTCAACTATAATTTCCTTACCTACAATATCGGAAATTCCTTTCGCTTTTCTTTCATCCAAAACCGTTTTGAAAGTATTCAAAGAATTTAAACTTCTTGGAAATCCGCAATAGGCGTATAATTGTGTCAAAGCCTCTTTAATCTCGTTGATAGTCAGTCCCGCATCCATACCTTCGTTTAACTTTACTTTCAAATCATCTAAATTTCCAGTAGCTGTTAAAGAGGAGATTTTTACCAAACTCTGTTGTGCTGAACTGAGTGTATTATTTTGTGCATTCATTGTTTGTACTATTAATAAAAATAAAATCAGTAAAAAATGAGATCTCCATTTTGCTGTTTTCATTCTGATTATTTTGATTCGTTTGCCTTTTTATAGTCCTCATCTGTAACAGGCTCAAACCAATTATTCTCATTGGTTTTCGGATTGCAGGCAATTGCTAAATGTGAAAACCAACTATTGGCGGTTGCTCCGTGCCAATGCACTACATTTGGGGCAATCTCTACTACATCACCAACTTTCAAATGACGAGCTGGTTTTCCTTTTTCCTGATATAAACCTTCACCACCGACTACAATTAAGATCTGTCCGCCTGTATGACTATGCCAATTGTTGCGGCAACCAGGTTCGAATGTTACGTTAGACATCGGAACGTTCAAATCCTTGTTAGTTGTGATCGTTGCCAACCAAGATTTTCCGGTAAAATATTTAGCATAAGCCGTATTTTCCTCACCTGTAGGGAAAGCACTCAATTGTAAAACTTCGTTTTTCATTTTATTTTGACTTTTTACAGTATTGCAAAACATTACTAAAGTGAGCAATAGTATGCCAGCAATACTTGATTTAAAATTTAGTTTCATTATCATTTTTGATAGGACAAAGTTAGAGCGACTAATATTCTCGATTATTACATTAATAACGCCAATAATGTCAAATATGACATATATTAGTAGAAACTTTCACGGATGGATAAAATCGAATTACTAAGAATTTTATATTTGGAAATAAAGAAGGAAAATGATTTTCCTAATAACTTTCAACGGATTTACCATACGCACTTATATTGCCATAACGGTTCGATAAAGTTTTTGTTTAATGACCAAAAAATGGAATGCAAATCTGGGCAATTTTTATTTTGGTTTGCCGAAAGCAGGTTGTCAGGCTTGCAATTTTCTAAAAATTTTAAAGCAACTGTATTACTAGTCGAAAAAAAATTTTTAATGGATAATATTCCTGATCAAAGCTGGAGTATCAATGCGCAACTGCATTCAAGAGTTTATCCTGTAAAACCCAATATTTCAATATTAGACAAACAAAGAATTTTGACCAATTTTAGTCGAATAAATGAACGTTTTTTGGATAAAGAACATAGATTTTATGAAGAAGCATTGAAATTACAAATGCAAATTTTCATCCTTGATATGTGGAATACTTTTGCTAAAGAATATGAAAATAGAAAACATAGTTTGCAAACTGGAACGCTGTACGAGCGGTTTATACAGTTATTGCAGGAATATTGTTTACAAAACCGGGAAGTTAAATTTTACAGTAGTCGACTAAATATCACACCAAAATATTTGAATCATTTATGCAAAATTCATTCTGGTATTACTGCTTCGGAATGGATTCAGCGGCATGCAAAAGAACACATTATCGTTTTACTTCAAAATAAAAACCTTAACATTTCTGAAATTTCTGATAAGATGGAATTTAGTAGCCGTTCCTTTTTCACGCGTTATGTCAAAAAACTTTTAGGTGTCACGCCCAACGAATATCGCGTGCGTTTGCAATAAAAAACGTCTGATTTTTACAATTTTAAAATTGTTGCTCGTACTAGTTTTGCATCTATAAATAAAAAAATATGTTATTAGACAATAAAAAAGTTGCGATTGTGGGTGGCGGACCCGCAGGATTGACTTTGGCTAGATTGCTACAACAATCTGGTGTATACGTAAATGTTTACGAACGAGACTTGGACAAAAATGCGAGAGTACAAGGTGCACCGTTGGATTTGCACGACGAGTCGGGATTGGCAGCTTTACGAAAAGCCAATTTGCTGGAGAAATTCAAGGAAAACTATATGGTTGGTGCGGATCGTGAGAAAATTATGAATCCAAATGGAAACGTTTTTTTCAGTGATCACGAGAAAAATTTGACGGAGGATTTTGGAAAAGAACATTTTCGTCCGGAGATTGATCGTGGCGTTTTGCGAAGAATTTTGTTGGATGCTTTAGAAACCGAAACCGTAGTTTGGAACAGTCATTTTTTGTCGATGGAAAAGCAAGGCGCAGGTTGGCTATTGCATTTTAAAAATGCAGATACGCAATATGCGGATTTGGTGATTGCTGCGGATGGCGCCAATTCAAAAATTCGACCTTACGTTACAGACATCAAAGCGATCTATAGCGGCATTACGATGCTAGAAGGCAATATTGCAGACGCCAAAAATAATGCGCCCAATATATATGAAATGTTGAATGGCGGTAAAATTATGGCGTTTGGAAATGGTCAAAATATTTTGATGGGACAAAAGGGAAAAGGCGAAATTGGTTATTATATTAGTTTTAAAACGGACGAAAATTGGCACAAAACGATTGGTATTGATTTTACGGACAAAACACAAGTTTCTAATTGGTTCCAAAAGGCTTATGCAACTTGGAATCCGATGTGGTATGAACTATTTGAAAACGTGTTGCTACCATTTATCCCGCGTCCGATTTACTATATGCCATTTGACCAAACTTGGTCGTCGCAATCAAACGTTACTATGATAGGCGATGCGGCGCACGTGATGTCTCCATTTGCTGGAGAAGGCGTCAATATGGCAATGTTGGATGCATTAGAATTAAGAGAATGTTTACTTTCTGAAACGCATTCCAGTTTAAAGCAGGCGATTGAAAATTTTGAAAATAAAATGCGACCAAGAGCAGCAACTATCGCTAAAAAATCTTTGGATAATGGCGAATTGATGCATTCTGAAAATGCATTGGAATCAATGATTGATTTCTTTTCGGAAGTGAAATAAAAAACTTTTATTTTGAAATTATAGTTACCTTCACACTCGAAACAATAAAGCAAATAATAAAAAAATGTAGGATTTAATTTCTTTCAACATCATTTATAGAAAAGGAAAAAGAGATTGTCTTTTATCCATTGTTTATCTATTAAAGAAAGAAATTATGCTTTATTTACAGAATGTTTCTTACACATTTCCCAATAAACATTTATTATTTAGCGGACTCAATTTGTCCATTAAAAAAGGCGAAAAAATTGCATTGGTTGGCAATAATGGAGTTGGTAAATCCACTTTATTACAATTAATTACCAGACAAATAATTCCGTCTGAAGGTCAGATATTCTGCAATGCCAAACTATATACCGTACCGCAACATTTTGGGCAACTCAATGATTTATCCATAGAAGATGCGTTGCAGATTTCGTCCAAACTAAAAGCTTTGCACGCTATTTTGGATGGCGATGCATCTGTGGAAAACTACGACGCATTGGCGGATGATTGGGATATTGAGCATCGTGTTTTGGAAGCTTTACAGGATTGGCATTTACCTGAATTGGATCTAACCAAAAAGCTTTCTAGCTTGAGTGGCGGACAAAAAACAAAATTGTTTTTGGCGGGCATTAAAATCCATCAACCGGATTTGGTGATAATGGACGAGCCGAGTAATCATTTGGACTCTACATCGCGGGAACAATTGTACCAATATATTTCCCACACCAACCAAACATTGATAGTTGTAAGTCATGACCGAACATTGCTCAATTTACTACTCAAAATTTGTGAACTAACACCAACTGGCATCAAATTGTACGGTGGAAACTATCAATTTTTCAAAGAACAAAAAGCATTGGAATTGACCGCATTGTCGGAAGATGTTTTGGAAAAAGAAAAAGCTATTCGCAAAGCTAAAGACAAGGAACGCGAGACTTCAGAACGCCAACAAAAACTAGATGCACGCGGCAAAGGAAAGCAAGCAAAATCAGGCGTAGCGAGGATTATGATGAATACGCTTCGTAATAGTGCTGAAAATAGTACGGCAAAATTGAAAGATACACACGCACAAAAAATTGGTGGTTTGCAATCTGAATTGAAAGATTTACGTGCGGGAATTCCAGCTTTGGATCAGATGAAATTTCAGTTTGATTATTCCAATTTACATAAAGGAAAAACATTAGTTAGAGCCTTAAATATCAACTATAGTTTTGGAACAAAAAAACTGTGGAGCAACCCATTAAATTTTGAAATATTAAGTGGTGAACGTATTGCCATCACTGGAAACAACGGCAGTGGTAAGACAACTTTGATTCAATTGATATTGGGAAAATTACAAGCTTGCGAAGGTGAGATTTTTCGATTTTACAATGCAATAATTTATATAGATCAGGATTATTCCGTTTTGCAAAATCAACTCTCCGTTTTCCAACAAGCGGAAAGTTTTAATTCTGGTCATTTAGAAGGACATGAAATCAAAATTCGTCTCAATAGATTTTTATTTCACAAAGATGATTGGGACAAAACTTGTGCGCAATTGAGTGGTGGCGAGCGTATGCGTTTGCTATTGTGTTGCTTGACGATACAACGAAATGCACCGGACATTATCATTTTGGATGAACCAACAAACAATCTCGATATTCAAAATGTGGACATACTGACTGCCGCCATCAAAGATTATCAAGGAACTTTAATAGTCATTTCGCACGACGAAGTGTTTAAAAAAGAAATTGGCATTCATCGAAATATTCAATTATGAGCCGTACAGACAAGCAAATTAGAGCTTTTTAGACAAATAAAAAGATGATTTTCTTCTCAATTTTGTCTTATCAAAAAATGATTAATTATGCAAAAAGTATGGTTTATAACAGGGAGTTCAAGAGGTCTAGGACGCAATATAACAGAAGCGGTTTTAGCAAACGGAGACATCGTAGTAGCTACAGCGAGAAATATAGTCGCATTAAATGATTTGACTATAAAATATCCCAATCAAGTATTGGCTTTAAATTTAGACGTTGCAGACAAATCGCAGATAAAATCTGCAGTGGAAACGACCATTGATAAATTTGGAAGAATCGATGTTTTGGTGAATAATGCAGGATTTGGAATTACGGGTGCTGCCGAGGCGTTTACAGAGGACCAAGTGGAAAGTCAGTTAATGGTTAACTTGATTGCGCCCATCGCTATTACGCGTGCAGTTTTGCCTTATATGCGCAAACAACGTAATGGATTTATTATGCAAATTAGTTCGGTTGGCGGCCGCATTGGCAATGCAGGATTGAGTTTGTATTCCGCTGCCAAATTTGGATTGACTGGTTTCTCTGAATGTTTGCAAAAAGAAGTTGGAGATTTGGGTATAAAAGTAACATCGATTGAGCCCGGAGGATTTCGCACAGATTGGGCAGGAAGTTCTATGAGTTTTGCGCCAGTTGTAGAAGGCTATGAAAATTCTGTCGAAGCGACGAAAGCATTTCTCACTTCTGGTAAATATGTGCCACTTGGAGATCCCGAAAAAGCGGCAAAAGTGATTGTCGATTTAGCCGACCATCCAACGCCTCCAATGCACTTGATATTGGGAAGCGAAGGTGCGGCAATCATCCAAAAGACAAACGAAGCTAGAACTTTAGAATATGAAAAATGGCTAGATGTAACAAAATCTACGGACGTAATTGGTGAAATTAATTTCCTAGAAACAGAAGAAGGCAAACTATTCTTAAAACAAAAAGGGCTAGAAATGTAATATTACGCACCATAAAACGAATCCGTTTTAATGAAAATGGGTTCGTTTTTGTTTATATTTGAAAGTATTATTATGGAAAATTTAAACGAAATAAAATCGGGCATTACCTATTCTTGCTATCATCAAGTTAGCAGAGAAGGTGAGCATTTTGTGCCGTTTCACACGTTGAGTTTCCAAATTGCAGGTTCCTTGAAATTATTTGACGGAAGAAAAGAATATGTATCCCAAATCAACAGATTTCGGTTTATCAAAAGAAATCAGTTGGTAAAATTCATCAAAACACCGCCAGCGCAAGGTCAATTTGAATCCATTAGTATTTATTTCGATCAAGAATCACTCAAAAAGTATAGTTTGGATTTTGGAATTACGGCGGACACGCATGCAGACAAACAGTCTATTTTTTCCATTGCTAAAAATGAAGCGCTCGAAAACTATATTCAGACGCTATTGCTTTATAAAAATACAGGCGATTTGGAAAACAAAAATCTTGTAAAACTCAAAATACAAGAAGGTTTGATGTTATTGCTAAAAACCGAACCCGTATTAAAAAATATCTTGTTTGACTTTTCGGAACCTTTTAAAATAGATCTGGAAGCTTTTATGAATCAGAACTATACTTTTAATGTACATGTGGAAAAATTCGCCTATTTAACAGGTCGTAGTTTGGCTACATTCAAAAGAGATTTTGAAAAAATATTTAATAGTTCGCCCCGTAAATGGCTACAACAAAAGCGACTCGAACAAGCTCATTATCTAATTTCCCAAAAAGGAAAAACCGTCTCTGATATTTACCTTGATTTAGGATTCGAAGATATTGCACATTTTTCTCATGCATTCAAAAAAGAATTTGGAGTAGCGCCAAGTTTAGTAAATAAATAGCCATTATAAAAAGATAAAGCCAAACGTTCAAGTTTGGCTTTATCTTTTTATAAATGATCAAATTCCGTCAAAGATTTTCGCATCCAATCTGGAATCTCGATCGTGGTGCGTGTTTGTGTATCAAACATGATCTGAGCAGTTGTTCCAGTCGCGTGAACGACTGTTTCACCTTTCTTTTCGGAAGTGATTACGTATTCCAATACAAAACTTTTAGTACCGAGTTTAGTTGTCCGTATCCAAACTTTCGGGTTGGAATCCAATAAACGCAATTCTTTTTTATAGTCCACATTTACGTTTCCGATGAGAAACATATCTTTTTGCCAATTCCAATTTGGACAAGCGTTGACCATAAAATAGCCACGCGCCACTTCGAAATAAGTTACATAAATAGCATTATTTACGTGTCCCAGAGCGTCCAAATCGTTCCATCGAATCTGAATAGGCAAACTAAAATTAAATCCTTCCATATTGTTATTTTATCGTTAGAAATAGATTTTCAAATAAATATAAAAACCAAGTTACTTCAACTTAACTATATAGCGACCCGTTAATTTTCCCTGACTGATTTTGGCAATACTGTCAGGCAACTCATCCAAACTAATTTCCGTTACAGTATCTTCCAAATTATCTGGACGCCAGTCACTTGCAAAATGTTTCCATATTGGTTCACGTTTTTTGATCGGGTAATTTACAGTGTCAATTCCCATCAAGTTAATGCCTTTTAGAATAAATGGAAAAACCGTAATTGGAATATCACCACCAGCAACCATACCACAATTGGTCACCGTGCCACCATAATCAGTCATTTTTATTAAATTAGCCAAAATTTCACCGCCAACGGTATCAACAGCACCTGCGAATCTTGGTTTCAATATAGCTTTGGGTGATTTTACGTTTAATTCATCTCTATCCAAAATCTCCGAAGCGCCAATAGATTTCAAATATTCACTAGCGGAAGCTTTACCGCTCACGGCTGCCACTTTGTAGCCCAATTTATGTAAAATACCAACCGCCAATGATCCCACGCCACCAGATGCGCCACTCACGGCGATAACACCATCTTCGGGTGTTACATCATTATGAATCAATGCCGCCACACTTTGTCCCGCCGCGAGACCAGCAGTGCCGTACATCATGCTTTCTTTCATGGTCAAACCTTCGGGTAATTTTACCAACCAATCGGCAGGAACGCTTGCCAATTCTGAAAAACCTCCGTCTGTATTCATCCCAAAATCGAAACCGGTAACGATTACTTCATCACCGGGTTTCCAAGCTTCGGTTTGGGAAGAAACGACGACGCCAACCGCATCAATTCCGGGCGTATGTGGAAATTCCGTGGTCACGCCATAAGTTCCCAATGCGGACAATGCATCTTTGTAATTCAAAGAAGAATAATGGACTTCGATCAATACCTCCGAAGGTTTCAAAGCACTGATATCCCTTGTTACAATAGCGTTTGAGACAGTTCCATCTGCCGATTTTTCTGTCAATAGACAGCGATATGTTTTGTTCATATTGCGCAAATTATTTTTACAAATATAGCAACCTATTAACTAGTAGGTAGTATCTTTGCATAAATATTTTTTAAAATGACCAAAAGAGAAGAGATTTTGCAAACCGCCGATCAATTAATGATGGAGAAGGGTTATAATGCGTTTAGCTTTTATGATATTGCTGAGAAAGTCGGCATCAAAACGGCTTCGATTCATTATCATTTTCCAGCTAAAAAAGATTTGGGTATTGCTATTATCAACCTTCATAAAACGGATTTGGTCAAGGTATTTGAAAGATACGCTGAGCGTTCTCCGATAGACAAATTGGAATTGTTTTTTAAAATTTACACACGAGTTAAAGAAAATCATCACGTCTGCATTATGGGATCCTTGGCGTCCGATGTCAATACGATTTCGGATGACATGCGCGATACGTTGCAGGATTTTTGCCAGTTTTTTTTGGATTGGTTGTCAGATTCCTTGGAAGAAGGTCGAGCGAAAGGTCTTTTCCAATTTAAAGGAACTTCACGTATCAAGGCGATGATGATTTATACCAATATGATGGGCATTGTGCAAATGAATCGTCTAACAGACACCAATGATCTAGAAATGATGAAAGATCAAATCAGAAATGATTTAAAAGTAGTTATCGCTTAAAAGAACGATATAATGCATCCATAATTACTATTTTTTTAACCCATTAATCGTATTGCTCTTTAAAATAGAAATCCAAGGCTATAACTTAAATTATAATTTTCTCTTTTGTTTATAAGACTTTGTATTGACAATTCCAACAACTTGAACTTTTGAACAAACAAATCTGGACTTTTCAACAAATAACGAGATATTTTCTGAGACTAACTTTGCAGTATAAAATTTAATCAAAATGGCAAAGACAGTTTTAATAACAGGTGCTTCAGCTGGAATAGGTAAAGCAACCGCAATTTTTTTGGCGCAAAATGGCTACAAAGTTTATGGCGCCGCGCGCAGAACCGATAAAATGGAAGAGTTGAAAACATTGGGCATCCGACCGATTGCTTTAGATGTTACCAATGAGGAAAGTATGGTGGCTTGTGTGGAACAGATTTTCAAGGAAGTTGGCAGTATCGATATTTTGGTGAATAATGCAGGCTTTGGCTCGGAAGGTGCTATCGAAGATATTCCAATGCAAGATGCAAAATACCAAATGGAGGTCAACGTATTTGGTGCCATGCGTTTAACGCAATTGGTTTTACCCAAAATGCGTCAAAATAAATTTGGGAAAATTGTAAATATTTCTTCCGTTGGTGGAAAAATCGCTCTGCCTTTGGGCGGTTGGTACCACGCAAGCAAGTTTGCCATTGAGGCGTTAAGCGACGCTCTGCGGATGGAAGTGAAACAATTTGGGATAGATGTCATCGTGATTGAACCCGGTGGTGTAAAGTCTGAATGGGGCAATATTGCAATGGACAGTTTGATCCGTATTTCAGGCAATTCGGCCTATAAAGACATGGTGAAAGGCGCAGAAAAAAGCTATAAAAAAACAGAAAAGAACAACTCAGAACCAATTGTCATTGCGCAACTAATTAAAAAAGGAATTGAGGCAAGCAAACCCAAAACACGCTATTCCGGTGGTTTTATGGCAAAACCACTATTGTTTTTGCGCAGTATCTTGTCAGACAAAATATTAGAGCGACTCATTATGAGCCAAACAAAATAGCCAACTAAGTTGATCATAAATCAGTAAATTTAGCGACTATAAAAGATCGTATGGAAAATATCATCCAACTTCAGCAGAACATAATATATTCTTGTAGCGATGAGAAGATAAAAAGTACAGAGCATTATTTCCCGGAACATGCACTAGGAATAATGCTGTCTGGAGAATCGCAATATTTCACCAACGATGGCACTTTTGTGATGGAAGAAGGCGCAATTTGCCTTATGCGCAGAAATCAATTGTTCAAAAAAATGAAAACTCTGGGTTCCAATGGCGAACCAATTGCGTTGATAAGTCTATTTTTTGACCAAAATATTTTGCATGAATATGCCACAGAAAATAATATTGCCACACAAAATGCGTATAAAGGAGCGCCGATGATCAACCTATCTGGCAATGTTTTTTTGAAAGCATTTTTTGACTCTTTATTGCCTTACATCGACGATCCGAAGAAACTTACCGCCAAGATTGCGAGGCTTAAAAGTATGGAAGCCATCGAGTTGTTACTCCAGGCAGATGACTTCATTTTGAATTTTTTGTTTGACTTTCAAGAGCCTTATAAGATTGACATTGAAGCTTATATGAATCTTCATTTCCAATATAATATTCCCATTGCTTCATTTGCAAAATTCACAGGTCGTAGTCTTTCTAGTTTCAAAAGAGACTTTACTAAAATATTTGAAACAACACCCGAAAAATGGTTACAGCAAAAACGTTTGGAGCAGGCTTATTTTCTCATTTCCAAGAAAAAACAACGTCCATCAGATGTGTATTTAGAAGTAGGTTTCGAAAATCTTTCTCACTTTTCTATCTCTTTTAAAAAGAAGTATGGTGTCAATCCTTCGGAACTATAATTTTTACAACAAATCGATACTATATCTTTTGGGTTTTTGACCGATATGTTTTTCAAATACTTTGGTAAAATGGCTTAGGTTTTCAAAGCCCAATTGATATCCGACTTCTGAGACTGATAGTTTTTCTTCTCTTAGTAGTCGTGCTGCTTCTTTCATGCGTAAATGCTGGTAAAAATCATAAATTCCCATTCCGAATATTTGTGTGAAGAGTTCTCGCATTTTTAATTCATTCATTCCCGCTATTTGTTTGAGTTCAGCAATGGGCGTAGGTTTGTCCAACGACGATTCTATCTTGTTTTTCACTTTATAAATGGCATCAATATCATGTTCGCTCAGTGCTTTATGGACCAAATAGGAACGGTTGTTCAAACTTTTAAATAAATAAAAAAGCAATTGCAATGCTTTTAATTTGTAATGAAATGCGTTAAGCTCTTTCGAAGGTTCACTTTTCAAAATATCATTTACTGTCCTCAAAATATCATCTGTCATAATTTCCTCAATGAGAAAATTATGGTATTTATCAAATAAAAATTGAAATTTTTGTGCGTCCAATCCTAAAAAACTTTTCAAATAAGTAGCACTTACCGCAATAGAAACAATTTCTTTATAAGTGCCTTTTTTGAAAAAACTCATCTGCGAAGCAGTAGCTGGATATATGCTTACACGCGGCGTTAGTCCGGCAACTTTACATTTTTTTCTGTCAATATTTTCGATCGTGTTGAGAAAGAAAAAACAGATACAATCCTCAATAGCTTTGGGTGCGAAAGTCTTTCTTGTAAAGTTTTTTTTCACCACGTATGTCGTTGCAAACATCGACAGCTCAGGTAAAAAATCAAAAAACTGTTGCTGTTTTATGTCGATATATTTTAGAATAGTTTTGTCAACATCATACCCTATTTTATGAATAAATGTACTCAAACTATTCTCATCCGTTTTCTTATTCATAATTTTTACGACTATTTTTATTAGTTATTTGATTATTTTATTCGTAAAGATACTTAGAACTTTGCATTATTAAATAGTCGTATCAATGAAAAAGCAAGTATTAATATCAGGAGCAAGCGTTGCGGGGTTGAGTTTGGCATATTGGTTAAACAAATTTGACTTTGAGGTTACCGTCGTGGAGATTTCCAAGAGTTTGCGCAGAGGTGGCTCTCCGATAGACGTGAGAGGTGAGGCTTTAAACGTAGCCAAAGAAATGGGAATATTGGAAAAAATAAAGGCAAAAGAGTTTATACATCAAGATGAAATAGTCAACGCACACAATGAAACTATAGTATCATTTTCTTTGAATGACCAGCCCGAATATCGTGGTGATATTGAAATTCATCGAGATGATTTGGTAGATATTTTATTTGAAAATATTCCCAAAGATCAAGTTCATTTTCTGTTTGGAAACAGAATCGGAACCTTGGTACAATCTGACACAAATGTAGATGTGACCTTAAAAAATGGAGAAACGTTGTCGTTTGATTTTGTATTTGGAGCTGATGGAACACATTCTGCTGTCAGAAAATTGGCGTTTGGAAAAGAAGAAAACTATAGTCAATTTTTTAATGAATATTTTGCAATCATAGAAGCGCCAGATGTAAAACCAAATCATCCCAATGGTGGTGCAATGTATAACGAGCCAGGCAAAATGGTCGGATTATATCCATTCAAAAATGGCGTCAATGCATTTCTCGTATTCAGTTCGCCAAAATTAGATTGGGACTATAAAAATCAAGCACAACAGAAACAAATTATCAAAGAGCATTTTCAGAATGGGAAATGGCGTATTCCAGAAATATTAAATGCGCTGGACAAAGTGGAGCATATTTATTTCGATGAAGTTTGCCAGATTCATATGTCTTCTTGGACAACAGGACGTGTCGCGCTTCTTGGTGATGCGGCGCATGCCGCTAGTTTTCACACCGGAATGGGTACTAGTTTGGCGATGCAAGGTGCTACTTTATTAGCTCAAAAATTACACGAAATTGAAGATTATCAACAAGCATTTACAGCTTATAACGAAAGTTTCAGACCGTTTGTAGAAAGTATACAGGCTAAAATTACACGAGGTATGAAATATTTAGTTCCACAAACGGAAGAAGATATCCAAGAAGCGTATAAAAGATTTAAATAAATATATTACCGTAATGAATTTTAAATAATTTAAACCAATTATATAATATATTTTATTTTAAATAGTGGGTTTAAATTTTTTCACTTCGGGTAATTTCAAACAAGGAATTACCGCAAGTGCAATAACAAAAGCTGAAATTAAGAACCCACCATTAAGCGCATAATGCTGTGCCAACAATTTCGATTTTCCATGAGATATGAAATATTTGCTAATGTATGATTGTAAAATCCCTCCAACGGCAATCCCAACAGAACCACCAATTTGTTGCAACAAACTATTCAATGAAGTTGCTGTTGCCGTTTGATTTGGGTTTACAGAATTTACCAACGCAGTTGAGACAGGAGAAACTACAAAACTTAACCCAACGCCTCTTACTAACATCGCAAAAATGATAAAATAAATGGAAGTGCCTACATCGACAACGGCAAACATTGCCATAGAGATAGCTGTGATAATAATTCCGATAATGGAAATGCTCCTGATAATACCTCGATCTGCTAGTCTTCCTGAATAAGGTCTGGTAAAAAACATAATTAAAGCATTCGGAAGCATCAATAACCCAGATTGTATTTCAGAATAACCAAGCAAACCTTGTAATAAAAATGGAAGAAAAAACAATCCTCCATATAGGGCTAAAGATCGAATAATAGTAATAATCGCTGCACTAGCAAAAACATTAGATTTAAATACTGTTAAATCAATCAATGGATTAGCTTTTTTAGCCGATTTTAAAAATACAAAAAATGTAATAACACTTACAGCTAGCCCAATTACCAATACCCAATTGATATCTTTAGGATTAGAAAGCAAGTTAATTGCATATTGAATTGATATAATGAAAAGGCCAAACCAAATATATCCATTTATATCAAAGCGTTCTTTAATTTTAGGTTGCGCTTTTAAATAAGTAAGGTATTTCAAACTAAGTAATATAGTTGCAATCCCGATTGGAATATTCACAAAAAATATACTTTCCCATCCGAAATAATGCGTCAAGACCCCACCTAATGTCGGTCCAATAGCAGGTCCCATCACATTTCCTATCCCCCACCAGCCAATAGCAGTACCTCGCTCTTCTTTTGGAAAACTGTCTGAAAGAATCGCCAATGATGTCGGAGAAATAGCGCCACCTCCTGAAGCTTGCAAAACCCTAGCTGCGATTAAAATAGGGAGGCTTTGAGCAACACTACAAAGCAAGGATCCTATAGTAAAAATAAGTACACTACCTATAAATAAGTTAAAATAACCAATTCTATTTTTAAGCCAATTCGTTAGAGGTATAAAAAGGCTAAACGAAACCATATATGCAGTAGTAACCCATTCTACATCATGAAGATTTGTATTGAATCGTTTTTGGATCACAGGAAGCGAGACACTAACAATACTACTATCAATCATAGCCATTGATGTACCTAGCATCAATGTCAACAAAACAAGAGATTTATGCTGCATATCTTTTTCAAGTTAAAGTTTTAAAGATAGGGAAATATTATTTTCACTATCTATTAAAAACTACTAACTAATTCAAATGCTTATATTCATTGGGGGTCATCCCCGTTCTTTGTTTGAACAAACGGGTAAAATGCTGCGGATATTTGAATCCTAAATCATAAGCAACTTCACTGATCGATTTGTCAATGGAAAAAATGCGCTCTTTTGCTACGTCGATTACTTTGGTTTGGATGTATTCCTGCGCAGATTTTCCGGTTTCTTTTTTGATCAAATCACCAAAATAATTGGACGAAATATGCAAGCTATCTGCGCAGAAAGCGACGGATGGCAAACCAATATTCTGTGGTTTTTCACTGTGGAAATAACCATTTAAAATCTCTTCAAATTTTGCCAAAATACCTTTGTTTGTATTTTCTCTTGTAATGAATTGGCGATCATAAAAACGGGTGCAATAATCCAATAGTAATTCCAAATGAGAAGTAATCAATTTTTTACTGTGCTTATCGATATTTTGCTCCAATTCAAATTGCATTTTAGAAAAAATATCCAATATCAAAATTTTTTCCTTTTCGGAAAGATGCAGCGCTTCATTGGTATTGTAGGAAAAAAAATTATAGTCATTCATTTGCTTTGCCAAAGAAGTATGCAACAACAAATCCGGATGAAAACAAATCGCCATTCCAAATGGTTGATAGGGTTCTGTATTCACTACTTCCACCACTTGACCAGGCGCAAAAAATACCAAAGTACCTTCTTGATAATCATAATAGGTATTGCCGTATCTTAGATCACCACATTTGGTTTGTTTCAATACGATGCAGTAGACTTCAAAAGTCATTTTGGCACTCTTGTGTGGATTAGATTTCGATAAATCCACTACGTTAATCAGCGGATTCAAGGTAGTATTATTGTAGAAATGGCTGTAATTATTGACCGTATCTAATTTTATCGTTTCCATACATTATGATTTTCTATTCAAAATTACTTATTCTACATACGTTTCACCAAGTAATCGGTAATTATGGTAAGAGAAAACGTATTTATGGTAATTGTAAAATTATTGTATTTTGTCCAATGAGCACAAAGAATAATATTTGAATTGTATAACTTTGCGTTATGGAAAACTCTGAATCACTTTGGCAATATTACCAACGAACAAAAAAGCAAATACCGGAGGATTTTTTAGCGTCACGAGGTACAACAAGTCATTTTAATGTGATGCAGCGATTCTCTTGCACTGGAAGCTTACCCTTTCAACGTATAGATTATTACAAAATTTGCTTGATCAAAAATGCGGCCTTATTGCATACCGAAAGTAAAACGGTGGCGATCAATACGCCCAGTATTGTATTTTCCAGTCCGGAGAAAAAATATGGTTGGGAATCTTTGGGTGATGAACAGATTGGCTTTATTTGTTTGTTTAACGATGCATATTTATCGGCAGAACTAAAGGCTTCATTGAAAAAATTGTATAGTTTATTTCAAAATTCCGTATATCCTTTAATCACGCTTTCTGAGGAAGAATATGCAATATTTAACCAATATTTTCAAAGGCTAGAGGATGAATATACAAGCGATTTTGAATATAAAACAGAAGGAATTTATTATTTATTGAAACTCATTATTTATCAAGGAATCAAAACGCAAATCAACCATTGTCCGAAAGTAAAATCAACTTCCAATATTAATCCAATCGTATCCAAATTTATGCAATTATTGGACGGCCAATTTCCGGTAGATTCACCATTGAATGAGTTGAAATATAAGTCCGCGAGCGAATTTGCAGAGGCTTTGCACGTGCATGTCAATCATCTCAACCATACGTTGAAAACTATCACCGGAAAATCCACAACGCAGATCATTAATGAAAAAATTACAGCCGAAGCGATTGATTTGCTTTCCAATACAGACTGGAGTATTACAGAAATTGGCAATAGTTTGGGATTTGAATATTTGCAGCATTTCACTTTATTTATAAAAAAGCAAACCGGTAAAAATCCAAAATCATTCCGAAGTGTTGTTGTTTAAAATATTTGATTTAATTAAAAACTAATTTGATTTTGGTAACTTGATCCTGCAATATCCATTCTACCTTTGCGGTATCAATCGTTAAAAATGGAATCGATGAAAAAGTTAAAGAAAGAACACGAAAGGATCAGTACGATATTGGCATTTATCTTAATACCGTTATCTGGGTTTGCCATGGACGTCTACATTCCATCCTTTCCACAAATGGCGAATGACTTGCAAGTTACTCCTGCGAATATCAAATTAACAATGACTGTTTATTTGATCAGCTATGGCGTGTCACAACTTTTCGTTGGAATGATATTGGATAGTTTTGGTCGTTACAAAATCCACCTTTGGTCATTGGCAATATTTGTCGTGAGCAATATTTTTATAGTTTTAACGAAAGATATTTACTTCATTCACTTTTTGCGTTTTGTACAAGGTATTACGATTTCCTTTATAGTTGTGAGCAAACGAGCATTTTTTATTGATGTATTTACAGGTGAGAAACGCAAACATTACACAAGTATGCTTACGGTTGTTTGGTCGACTGCGCCAATATTAGCTCCGTTTCTAGGTGGTTATTTGCAAAAAGGATTCGGATGGCAATCCAATTTTTATTTCTTGGCGATTTACGGTTTCGTAATGTTGTTATTGGAATTGAAATATAGTGGTGAAACAATCATCGAAAAACAATCCTTGAAACTCAAAAATGTTTTTCAAGTGTATTCCAAACTATTATCTGCAAAAGATTTCAGCATCGGCATACTCGTGTTAGGATTTAGCTATGGAATGGTAATGGTATTCGGAATGAGCATACCATTTATAGTCGAACATCATTTTCATCTATCTCCTGTAGAATCGGGGTATTGTGCTTTATCCTCCGGCGTCGCTATATTTTTCGGTGGCTTTTTAAGTAAAAAAATGATTGATCGACCTTTCTATAAAAAGCTTTGGTTAGCAGCCATTTCAGAAATGATAGTAGCGCTATTTATGCTTTTTACTTCCGGTTGGTCATTGCCATTATTCGCATTGATAGGTTTGGTTATGTTGATACATTTTTGGCAAGGATTTACCTACAATTCTTATTTCACTTATTCCTTAGTTCGTTTTCCGGAATATGCAGCCACCGCAAGTGGATTGGCTAGTGGCGGATCTTATATTGTGTTTTCAATAGCGAGTTATTTTATTTCCAATTCGCTCGTAATTGACAACCAAAAAGCACTTTCCTATTCTTATTTGATCTTGTTGGCGGTCATTGTTGTTTTGCTTTTGATTTTAAAACGCTATGTTACAAAATCCCAAAAAAAATTAGCATTAGCGTAAATTAATAGCCCCGTTTCAGCGGAAACGGGGCTATTAATTTATTTGATAAAACGCTTTGCTTTTTTAGGTAAAGCAGCATAAGTTTCGTCACTTATTCCAAAATTCCCTTGAATGATATCTTTCGGATTTTGAGCAATCCATTCACTCAAATCAACAGATTGATAATGTCCACTATTAAATCCTACCAGAACTTTGAGAACAGTATTACCAGTATTCTTAATATAATGCCCCGCTCCCATCGGCGCATAACCTAAATCACCTGCTTCATATTCATCTTTTACAAAGTGTCCTTGAGCTAAAAACACGCCAACTTCAGCAGTCCCTTCTAAAAAGTATTGCCATTCATCTGCATTTGGATGCCAATGTAATTCACGCAAACCACCTGGCATAATTTCTATAAGCGATCCGCAAATAGTTGTGGAAATTGGAAAATCATTTTGAGTCACAACTCTCTGAAAACCGCCTTCAAATATTCTAGGTGTCTGCGCATGTAACGGATATTTATGCATTGTAATCAATTCTTGCTTTTCACGCTGTGTAAGTAATCCGTTTGCATTTGTAGGGATTTCACATTGAGCAAAATATGCTTCACCTTGGTATAAAGTTTTTACTTGCGCTTCTGTCAATCCAAGACTTTGAGCCGCTATAGCAGATGGAACGCTGGAAACAAAATCAGTGATACTAAAAGTGTGGTCCTCAGAGAAATTACCATTATCAAAAATTAAGATAAAATGAGAGGACTCCACCCCAACCCCTTGCAAAACATGTCCGTAACCTTTTGGAAAATACCAAACATCTCCTGGATAAAAGAAATCTGTATAAATAGATCCATCTGGATGCATAATTGTAGTACGAATACATCCTGTTACAACATAACCCCATTCTGCAGCATTCGCATGCCAGTGTAATTCACGTACTGCACCTGGGTCTAAATGCATACTTACGCCAGCTAGCCCAACAGATGCTGGAAATTCATTAATTGATGCACCTCTGGTAATACCTCCTGGACCTAATTTAGGTTTTTCCGCTTCTAGTTTGTATTTAAATTTGGGTAATTCAGCCATAGATTTTTTTTATATTTTTTCTAAATTTAATTAAATATCTTAATCACTGTACACAAACATACCATTCTAAAAATATAACACTATTTCACCGTGCATTTAGGTTACATTGATTTTCAGATTATTTAAATTTTATGGAAAATAATTTTATTAAAGAACTGTAATAAAGTCGTGACTGCTATTTTATTAAAGATTCTAATATTAAATTTATTAAAAAAATTTGAGAAGTTTTGTTAAATCATAAACAGGACAAATAGTTATTAGAAAAATTGTTGAATTCTTTTCATTTTTTTTGATAATTGATTGTAGGCAAATCTACAAATAGGATTACCGTTTAAGAGAGATGGTATTATTTTTTTAAGAATTATTTCTCAATTTGAAAAGGATTCTTGAATCAATATGCAATGTCTGAAATATATTTTTTGACAAACAAATCATCTATTTAATTAAACAAACTAAATGTATAACAGATTAATTTTAATAAACTACTGTTAGTATATCTATTTTTGAAATCTAACAATAGTTTATAACAATTTTATTGAATTTACTTAAGTCCAATAGTCCAAGCTATAGCTGCATTAAATAGTCTTAAACCATCTTTGGTTAAATAGGGAAATGTTTCATTATTTAGAAGAAACATAGTTCTTCTTGCAGGAGCTAGAAAATCATAATCCATAGTAGCTCCTTTTTCATAACCATAAATAATTGCTTTCTCGGGTTGACCAGGCAATGTTGCAATAATATTTGCACCTAATCCAGGCTTTCCCCACCCTATTAATTGATCTCCTTCAAATGCCACTGCAATACCAGAGGGGATACCAGCACTCATTGGATGTGGTGCATTAACTAGCCAGATATAATGATCTTTAATTCCCTTTCCAAAATCCCCCTCTCTTAGTTTGCCAGTATATCTCATATCATCTTGAATATCACTTTCCCAAATCATTACTGGTATATTTATATCTTTATATTTTCCTCCTAATGCTCTAGCACTGACATTTGCAGAAATTAAAATTAAATCAAATCCATTTGTAGATGATATCGGCGCTTCTGCGTCTATAAGTGAGGTCTTATAACCAATTGAATCTAAGTAATTTTTTATCTGAATATCAATATATTTTAGTTTATAGTTTTCTCTATAAACTATAGCAATTTTTTTTCTTTGAATTTGAGAATCTTGAGCAAATAGAAAATTAGTAGTTATACAAAGTATAAAACCTATAATCAATAATATTTTGTTCATGTTTTATATTTATTTAAAATTTCAATGCTATACTACCTAAAAATCTAGCAGGTGGCTGTGGAGTCAATCTAACCGACCAAGCCTTTTCACTTGTTAAGTTATCTACTTTCAACCCAATTCTAAATTTAGGTTGTTCATAATATATTGTAGCATCGCAAATCACATAAGAAGGAAGAGATACTCTTACAAGCTCTAAACCATTTGTCGTTTGTACTCTTGTATTAGTCTGAAAAGAAGTATTTCCTGTATTACATCCAAAACCAAACCCAAATCCGGATAGTGGACCACTCGTAAAATGATAACTTCCCCAGAAATTAAATGTTTTAGATGGACCAGATGCTGAAGGTCTTAAACCTTGCGTCAAGGAGTCTGATTTTGTCATGAGTAAGTTATTATAGGCATAGCCAGCAACTATATTTAAACCGTTAATAGGATTAGCTGTAATATCTAATTCAAATCCTTTACTACGTTCTGTACCATCTTGAATATTGTAGTTATAATCTTCTGGATCTGGACGCAATACATCTTTGATATTGATATTATAAATACTAGCAGTTCCAACTAATTTATGTTCCCATATATCTGCTTTTACTCCATATTCAAATTGATTACCATGCTCTGGTACAAATTGATTGCCATTTTTATCAACTCCGCTAGCACTAAAAAAAGCATTCATATAGTTGGCAAATAACGAAACTCTGTTTTTCACGACTTCATACACAATACCCTCCTTATGAGACAACGCAGTTTGTCCGTAAGGTCCAACAGTCAGCCCATTATTAGAAAGCCCTCCAGTGGTTTGTCCAGTTAATATATTATAGGTTCCTGCAGATTGAAATCTATTAATTCTGAGACTTCCCATTACTAATAATCGATCCGTAATATTGAATACATCAGATACATATGCCGCATAGGTATTATCAGCATTAGATTCTTTTCTCGGAGTGCCTTTAGTTGTTAAAGAATCTATTTGAAATTTAGTAAATCGAAACGTACTTGGTGGATTGATAAAATTGACATTAGCACTATTGACAGTTGTTCTGTCAAATGAATTAGAGTTATTATAATAATCTAATCCCAAAACTACTCTATTTCTAAACCTACCTATGAGAAAATCTCCAATAAAGTTTTGTTGTAAATTAGTGGCCATGAAATTTGTATTTCCAGCGATGACATTTACTTTTATAGTAGTATCCCCTGGCTGACCTGCTAATGCAGTAATATACCCATTAATTGTAGATCTCGTTCTTGACACAATTGTTTGTGATGTCCATGTAGAAGATATTTTATAGTTTGCTTGAGCAAAAATATTCATCATTTGTGTAGTATAAGGGACATCATCTCCTAAAAAAGTCTTACGATAGGGAAATTGCATATCTAATATAGACTCATTCTTTGGCGTTTTTACTGAAGGATTAAACCGAACTACAGAAGTACCCTTGGCCTGTCCAAACTCCATATCAATTGTGAGGGATAATTTGTCAGAAAGTTGATAAAAAAAACTAGGCGCGATAGCTAAACTATTAGTAAAACCATTATCTTGAAAACTCTTTTCAAATGTAGTAGCGGCATTCAATCTAAACAATGCAGTCTTATCCGCATTGATTGGACTATTATAATCAATTGTCATTCTATTAAAGTTCCAACTACCGCCAGTATAAGAAACTTCACCACCTTTTCCATTGTAAGGCTTTTTTGTCACTCTATTATATACGCCACCATAACTACTGGCAATATTACTCCCAAATAAAGTAGCAGAAGGTCCCTTAATGGCTTCTAAACGTTCTAAATTACAATTGTCTAAAAATGAAAAGGCCGCACCAGCAACACCATTTCTTGCATTCGGTTCCGTATCAAAACCTCTAGATCGAAAAGTAACTCTTCCTTGATTGGCAATCATCGGAATCCCAGCACCAGGTATATTTTTGGCCACACTACCTAGATCCATTGCCATTTGTTCTGTTATTAATTCTTTAGACACTGAATTGTATACCTGAGGATTTTCAAGATATTTCAAGGGCATTCTAGCCACATAAGGACTTTCCTTACGTGAAAACTTATTATTTCTACTTAGTACCCTAACTTCTTGTAATAGCGCAATATTTTCTTTCGTAAGACGATAATTGAAAACTAAGTTTTCTCCTGGCTGTACGGTTAAAACAGTATCTTTTTCTACAGCGTCAAGAATTTGGATACGTAAAGTATATTTTCCTGGTTGAATATTATCAAAAGAATAAAAGCCATCATTGTTGGTTAAGGTACCTTTTTTTATTTCTTTCAAAAAAATTGGGATCATTTCTTGTGGAATACTATCATTAGATAATATTTGTCCCGTAATTTTAGTAGTATTTTCTTCTATTTGTTGAGCATAAGTGCTAGATGTATAAAAACTAAAAATTGAAATTAAAAATAAAGTAAATAAATACTTGCGCATACTATAGTTAAATTGATTTGCGCCAAAATTATACGGTAAATTAAAGTCCCATTTACGAAATGCGGAAAAATAAAATATAAATCAAAAATAATAGATTATTCAAAATTTATTCAGAATTTAACACTATGGATAAATTGCTATTATTTATGAGAAGGATTTAAATCGTTTAATTTTTGATCCTATTTTAAATAAATTAAGTTCAAATTATATTACAATAACTCCTTGAGGGTAAATGCTATAATGATTATTAAATAAACCTTATTTATTGAGGTTTTGTAATATAATAGTGGCTGTTATTTAGTTAAAAATTCTAGTTTTAAATACATTCATAAATTTAGTTTTTTTTTGAATCAAGAAAAGCTGGCATCTTAGAAATAAAAAGAGTCATTTCATTTTTCTGGTTTTGTTAATAATATATGGTTGTAAACTATCGCTATGTTGATTCTTATAAGGATACTAAATACATACAAATGTAAGATTGGTAAAGCATCCTTTGTTTCTAATGATATTGTATGCTTACTTTTTAATTTTACATCCTTTAAAAATGGGTAACGTGCAAGATTCTACAGATCATTTCAAATTATTACATTAATCTAATGTATAAAATAACTTAATAAATATTACAGTCATTAACATATTTTCTTCGTCCAAAAGAAACGCTGATTCCTTTAGTATTCCAAGTGTGTTGTCATACCTATATAGCTATAGAAAACAATATTTTGTATAATTATTTTTATTATTTAATAATAATACTTATTCATGACACTGTAATCCAATTGCAAGTTTAGGAATTTTTAGTAT
The DNA here is from genome assembly GCF_004337365.2 of Rhizosphaericola mali. Classification (GTDB taxonomy): domain Bacteria; phylum Bacteroidota; class Bacteroidia; order Chitinophagales; family Chitinophagaceae; genus Rhizosphaericola; species Rhizosphaericola mali. The sequence continues at coordinate 1,632,346 of NZ_CP044016.1, forward strand.
ATAACTGTTAAACTTATTTAATTTATAATTTACTAATAATCAATATATTATATTTTTTAATTATTTCTATTTTAACAAATTTCTTATTTTTAGATCAGAACATTAATCTGCAATTTAGATCATTCCGTAACTTTTTTCTCCTCTCTGCGTCTTAATTGTAATTAGAAAAACGACGCGCCTTTTTCCTAAATAAAATAAATATCAAATAGCGAATTTACCATTCATCATGGATAAATACCATTAAAGTAGTAAACATACTACTATGTAATGCATAGTTCTATATTTGTGTAATAAATTTAAAAAAAATAAAAATATAATCATGAAAAAATTACTAATTATCGCAGCAGCATTTATTGCTATTTCTTTGCAAGTATCTGCAAATTCATCAAACAAAACGAAAGATGATAAAGATGACTCTATCAATGTTTTTGTTCATAGTAATGCATCAAAAATAGTGTGGCATTATCATGATAATTTTGATATCGCCACGTTTACTAAAGATGGCTATTTAATGAAAGCTTATTATGATGCACAAGGAAATATGGTATCAACAACTCGTGCATTGAAAAATAGAAATGAGCTTCCAATGGTGGTACTAAACAATCTTGATAAACAATACCCAGGATGGGGTATGACAGATTTATTCGAAGAAAATGGTTTAGACAAAGAAATGGTGTATTATGCAAAAGTAACAGACGGAGATCGTTCCTTGATTTTAAAAATTACTCCTAAAGGAAGAATCAGTAAGTTTTAAATTTTCTTATCATAATAGAAGCCGCAGTTGAGGCTTCTATTATGATAATACTTTGATCGTTCTCATTACAATTTATACTTTCGTCTAAATTTTTTATTTTTATGAAAGTAATCACTATAGAAGAGCATGTGGCATTTGAAGAAATGCAACAATATATTCCACTAGAATATCTGAAAAATAAACAAACTTCTAGCGCCGCAACAATGCATCAAGCGAAACTAGAAGATATTGTGGATGCACGACTAAAATCAATGGATGATTCGGGCATTTCTATGCAAGTTTTATCGGTAGAAAATATGGATATTCAATTGATTAAAAATCCAGTACAAGCAATTTTCTATGCTCAAAAATATAATGATTTATTAGCAGAAAAAATCAAAGACTACCCAACCAGATTTGCGGCCTTTGCTCATTTACCATTGGTTGATCCACAAGCAGCAGCTATTGAGTTGGAACGAACGGTTACAAAATATGGATTTAAAGGCGTCATGTTACGTGGCACAACCAATGATTTATTTTTAGATACACCACATTTTGCACCGTTATTGGCTATGGCAGAGCGTTTAAATGTACCTATTTATATACATCCGGGCATCCCTCCTCAGTCAGTCTTGGATGCATATTATAGTAACGTGGGAGAACTGAAAGGTATTGCTGAAACAATTGCCTGTTGGGGCTGGGGCTGGCATACGGAAACGGCAATCCATGTGTTGCGGTTACTATATGCAGGTATTTTCGATAAATATCCCAAATTGAATATAGTAGTTGGTCACATGGGTGAAATGTTGCCTTTTATGTGGGAGCGTTCTAATCGTGGTTTTACGCCTGGTTTTGGTGGCGAAAATAAGCGTACGCTAAAAGAAACTTTTTCAGAACAACTATATATTACGACAAGTGGATTTTTTTCCATGCCACCATTACAATTAGCCTTAGATACTATCGGTATTGACCATATCATTTTTTCTATTGACTATCCTTTTAGTGATAATAAAATTGGGATGGATTTTTTCCATAGTTTACAACTACCAAAAGATGATTTAGAAAAATTAGCTTTTCTGAATGCAGAAAAGCTTTTAGGATTGTAGGCCAATAATTAACAATCTGTTCTATTCATTTGAATTAAATAATATGTAAATTACATGTCTCAATTTTAATTCAGTGAAAATGATAAGATACATAAGTTATGTACTTCTGTTTTTCGTAATGCCTGTAATAGGCTGTGCTAGGACAGATCATAAAGAGAAAAAAGTAGTAAATGAAGAACATCAAAATCTCGACACTGCAACTTTTGCGGCAGGTTGTTTTTGGTGTGTAGAAGCACAATTTAAAGAGTTGAAAGGCGTAGTTTCCGTCACGTCTGGTTTTACGGGTGGCACTGTCCCTAATCCAAGTTATGAGGAAGTGTGCACGGGAACGACGGGCCATGCAGAGGCTTGCAATATTATCTACAATCCTAAAGTGGTCACTTTTGATGAATTATTAGAAGCCTTTTTTGTCGTACATGATCCTACGCAACTCAATCGACAAGGTAATGATGAAGGCACGCAATATCGCTCAGAAATATTTTACCATAATGCCGATCAGGAAAAATTAGCGAAATACTATATTCAAAAATTAAATCAAGAAAAAGTATATCCCAATCCTATTGTGACGCAGATTGCGCCGTATAAAATTTTCTATAAAGCGGAAGACTATCATCAAGATTATTACACCAATAATAAAAATCAACCTTATTGTCAATTGGTGATTCAACCAGAATTAGCGAAATTTAGAAAAGTATTTAAAGATAAATTGAAATAGATGAAAAATATAGTTCGACTTAGTTTGGTACTAGTTATTGCGAGTCTATTTTCTTGCAATTCTAACGCGCAAAAAAATAATGAACGATCAATGAATAACAATCCTTATTACTCCAGAACCGATACGACGATATTGAATGTTTCTAATGCAGAATGGAAAAAAATATTGTCCTCCGAATTATATGAAGTCGCACGCGAAAAAGGTACAGAGCGTGCTTTCACTGGCAAATATTGGGATAGTGAGGCAAAAGGCACTTACTATTGCGCCGTTTGTGGCAATCAATTATTTCGATCTGATGCAAAATTTGCAAGTACTTGCGGCTGGCCGAGTTTTTTTGAACCCGTACGGAAAAATAGTGTAATTTATTTGGAAGATCATTCCTATGGAATGGACCGCACTGAGGTTGAATGTGCGCGTTGTCATTCGCATTTGGGACATATTTTTGATGATGGCCCCGCTCCTAGTCACAACCGTTATTGTATGAATTCTATTTGTTTGGATTTCGTGCCAGATACAAAATTATAGTTTATTCTTTTTCAATGCTTACATTCGCCCATGCAATTCACTTATTCAGATAGTAATACCAACGGACATTTGATTTTATGGAAAAATGATCCTCATTTCGATCGCTTTTTCTTTGGAAAAGATCGTCCCAACAAATTATTGACAATTGCTTGGAACACGGGAGAAAACCAACAAATAAAAATTGATGGAATAAACTATAATTTTCCTTCAAAGAGCGTATTGCCATTAATGGTCAATCAAAGTTTTACTTTTACAAATCCTAAAAATATAGTTGCTTGGCAATTTAATCGGGATTTTTATTGCATTGTAGATCACGACAAAGAAGTGAGTTGCGTAGGATTTATTTTTTATGGTTTGGAGAGTCCGATATTTTTACATTTAACGGAAAATTTGCAACGCAAATTTCAATTGCTTTTGGATGTGTTTTTAGAAGAAATAGAAACGAAAGATAATATTCAAATGGAAATGTTACAAATGCTTTTGAAACGCTTAATTATCTTAGTTACAAGGCAAGCCAAACTTGAATTTGTCGATCACAAAGAGATTTCCGAAGATAAATTTGATGTCATTCGCGACTATAATATTTTGGTGGAAAATCATTTTAAAGAGCAACATTCCGTACAATTTTACGCCGATCACTTGCATAAATCGCCCAAAACATTATCCAATTATTTTGCTTTATATCATCATCAATCTCCATTAGCGGTGATACAACAGCGTATTATATTAGAGGCGAAAAGATTATTGATGTACACAGAATCTTCCGCTAAAGAAATCGCGTACGAATTAGGATTTGAAGAGGTCGCGCATTTCAGTAATTATTTCAAAAATCAAACGGGAATGGCACCTTCTGAATTCAAACAACATCAACATGCCTAATTAGGGAAATATTTGCAACACTTCGGGAAGTTTTCTTATTGTTCAATCGTCTAATCTGTACCAACTTTGCAGTATAAAATTATAGAAAATGAAAACAATAAATGTCCCAGCAAGAGACCAAGTAACTGAACAAAATCAACACTTATTTGACAATTTGAAAAAAATGGTAGGATTTGTTCCTAATTTATATGCAACATTTGCTAATTCTGATAATGCCTTGGCCAATTATTTAACTTTACAATCTGGTAAAACATCCTTAAGCGGAAAAGAAAAAGAAATCGTTAATCTCGTTGTAAGTCAATATAATCAATGTGTTTATTGTCTAAGCGCACACACACAAATTGCTAAAATGCAAGGTTTTACGGACGAACAAATCATCGAAATCCGCAAAGCAGATATCACTTTTGATACAAAATTTAATGCTTTATCTCAATTAGTAAAAAGTTCTGTGGAAAATAAAGGACATGCTACACCAGAAATTGTAGATGCCTTTTTTGAAGCGGGTTACAACGAAGGAAATTTGGTAGACGTGGTCGTATTAATCGGAGATAAAATTATCACTAACTATTTATATGCAATTACAAACATTCCAGTTGATTGGCCTTTAGCACCAGAAATTTAAATTAGAGATTTAATAAATATAGGCAAACGAATAAATTTAAATTTATTCGTTTGCCTATATTTATAGTATAGAAACTCTATTTTGTTCCTCCTCCTAATGCTGCATACAAATTCACTACAGCTTGTAACTGCTGTAATTTATCTGTAATAGAGCTATGTTGAGCCGTCAAAAGATTTTGCTCAGAAGTAAGTACATCTGTGAAGTTAGTTGTGCTTGTATATTTTAATAGTTCTTTGGTAAAATGTACAGCCTTTTGTAAATTGGCAATTTGTGCTGTACGAGATGGTTTTTTTTCTTCCACCATATTGAATTGATACAATGCATTGGATACTTCTTCTCCAGCAGTTAATAGTACTTTTTGATAATTGTACTTGGCAGCTTCATAATTTGCTTCCGCAATTTTAAGTCTTTGTTTGTTTAGTCCATTATTGAAAATAGGTTGAGTTAAGCCTGCAACTAAATTGGAGAAAAAGGATGTAGTACTAAAAAAATTATTCAATTTAGTTCCATAAAAACCAGCCTCGCCAGTTATTGTTAATGCGGGATAGAAATAAGCACGAGCCACATTTGTCAATTCAAAATAGCTTCTCAACTGGTATTCTGCTTGTTTTACATCTGGTCTATTTGCAAGTAGTTGAGTAGGCACTCCTATTTTTAATGTTTCATAAATAGGTTCATTAAACAGAGAATCTCTTGCTATTGGACCTGGAGATCGACCTAACAATAAAGAAATCGTATTTTCGGATTGTCGAATATTATTTTTTATATCAGGAACTGTTGCTAAAACAGAATAATAATTGGCAGCACTTTGCACCACCGCTGCACCAGTAACTACGTCTGCATCTTTTAATTTGCGCATAGTAGTTGTATCTAATGCATAGCGCGTTAATGACTGTTGAGCTATATTTAATTGAGCATCATATGCCATTAATTGAAAATATGCCGCTGCGATATCTGCAACAATTTGTGTCTGTACTGCTTGACGATTAGCATCACTTGCTAACAATGTTGCTAACATTGACTTTTTTGTACTGCTCAATTTCCCCCAAATATCTACTTGCCAAGAGGTTAAACCATACAATTGATAGATTCGAGTGGCGCTACCTTGCGTATTTGCATTGGTTAGTTTATGATAAGCTCCAGCAGAAGCATCAATTGTAGCAGTTGGTATAAATGCCAATTTACTTTGATCAAAATTAGCTTCTGCCGATTTTATATTTACAATAGCAGTTTTTAAATCTAAATTACTTTGAATTCCTTCGGAAATTAAATTCTGTAGAATAGTATCTTGAAAAATTTCTTTCCATGAAAGTGATGCCATATTAACACTATCTCCAATAGGATTTCTAAATAAACTATCTGGTATCCGTTCACGATTGACATAGGGCTTGTTAACTTTACAACCAATTATAGTCGCCATCACTATAGCTACAATTATTAAAGATAAATATTTATTATACCAAAATCTCATTCTGTTACTGATTTAAAATTTCACACACCAAATTACGGTTCACTTTATTATTTTTCATCCAGAATTAATTCATCATTTTCATCGTATTTATTAACGCCCATTTTTTCTTGCAAACCTTGGAATATTACATATAATCCAGGAATCACAAAAACGCCTAAAAATGTTCCAAACAGCATACCTCCAATAGAACCAATACCTATTGATTTATTACCATTAGCACCTACACCACTAGAGAATACCAACGGCAGCAAACCAAATATAAAAGCTAATGAGGTCATTAAAATAGGACGAATCCTAATCTTTGCACCAGCAATGGCACTCTCCAATAATCCCATTCCTTCTTTTCGCTTTTCCAAAGAAAATTCTACCATTAAAATGGCATTTTTAGCCAATAACCCAATCAACATAATCATACAAATCTGGACGTATATATTATCATCAATGTCAAACATTTTAGCAAATACAAATATGCCAAAAAGCCCGATTGGTAAGGAAAATAATACGGCGAAAGGAAGAACATAGCTTTCATAAAGTGCGCTCAATAATAGATATACAAAACACAAACTCAAAGAAAATATAATAATAGCTTGAGCGCCAGTACTTTGTTCTTCTTTACTAATACCACTATATTCAAAACTATAACCCGGAGGTAAGTCAGATACGGCGACATCATTAATGGCTTGCATCGCTTGTCCCGTACTATAGCCATCTGCAGGAGATCCGCTTACAGAAATAGCATTATACATATTAAACCTTGCCATAGTTGATGGTCCATAGACTTTTTTCATCGTAATATACTCTGAAATGGGTGTCATGGTGCCGCTACTATTTCTAATTTTAATATTACTTAATTGACTTATATTTCCACGATAAATGGTATCTGCTTGTAGGATAATTTCATATTGCTGACCAAATTCTGTAAAATTACTTACATACGAACTTCCATAATAGACATTGATCAAATTAAGTATATTGATAGGGGCAATTCCATTGTCTTCACATTTGGGTACATTTACATCTACACGATATTGTGGAAAGTTTGGATTAAATGCAGTTGCGGCATATTGAATTTCTGAACGAGTATTTAAAGTATTTAAAAATTTCTGAGACACTGCATAAAATTCTTGAATACTATGCCCCCCTCTATCTTCTAGTTGAAAAGTAAAACCACCACTTGTTCCGAAACCACTTATTGTAGGTTGTTGCATAAAATTAATAGCAACTCCGGGAATGTGTTTCGTCTTTTCAGTCAATTCTTTTATGATCATTCTATCTGTAACACCAGGACGCTTGCTCCAATTCGTCAATCTCAAAATCAACATACCATAAGAACTCCCACTACCGCCTAATTGGTTTTGACCAAGTGTTGTCATTGTTGCTTGGATTTCGGGAATAGTACGACTAATACTGTCAATTTCGTGATTGACGACTTGGACACGTTCTTTCGTAGCCGCGGCAGGCAATGTTACATTCACAAAGACAGTTCCCATATCTTCCGAAGGAACAAAGCTTGAGGGCATACTCTTAATTATAATGTAAAAAAAGCCACCAAAAATCAAAACAATAAGAATGGTCAACCATTTCCTTTTCGCGATGGAACTAACCGCATTGGAATATTTATTTACAACTTTATCATAGCCATTATTAAATCCTGACTTTATTTTTTGCAAAACAGTCTTTTTTTCCCCATCTTTCACATGAACTGGTGGTTTCAAAAACATCGCTGCCAATGCGGGGCTTAGTGTTAATGCATTAAGTGCAGAAATCATGATTGCAAATGCCAACGTAATACCAAATTGCTTATAAAATACACCAGCCGAACCACTCATAAAAGTTACAGGTAAAAAGACTGAAGCCATTACCAATGTAATAGAAACAATGGCAGGCGCGATTTCTCCCATTGCATCAATTGCTGCTTTTCTCGGTGAAGTATATCCATTTTCCAATTTACTATGCACAGCTTCCACCACTACCACTGCATCATCTACTACAATTCCGATTGCCAAAACCAGTGCAAACAAAGTGAGTAGATTTAAACTATAACCAAATATATATAAAAAGAAAAAAGTACCAATAATAGAAACAGGTACAGAAATACCATGAATAATCGTAGAACGAACGTCCTGTAAAAAGATTAAAATCACTAAAAATACAAGTAAGAAACACTCTATTAAAGTGTGTAATACCTTGTCAATACTCTCACTTAAAAAATTATTAATATTTACTAATTCTACCGATTGAATACCAGACGGAAAGCTCTTTGCCGCATCTGCCATTACTTTTTGAGCCCCCAAAATAACATCTTGTGCATTTGATCCAGGAGTCTGACTGATAGCAATGGAAACACCAGGCCTACCATTAATAAAAGTTGAAGCAGTGTAAGTCTGGGTACCTAGTTCAACTCTTGCGACATCTTTTAAATATAAATATTGCCCATCACCAATAGCTTTTACTATTATATTTTTAAATTGATCTATAGACACCAAAGTTCCAGAATAGGTTAAATCATATTGAAATGCTTGATTTCCATTGTCACCAACTTTCCCAGGAGCGGCGTTAAAATTTTGATTATTTAAAGCGGTTGTGACGTCCGAAGGATTTAAGCCATAATCTGCCATTTTATCCGGTTCTAACCATATACGCATAGAATAGGTCATAGCACCTCCAAACACATTGGCTCCTCCTACTCCATTGGCTCTTTGTAATTGAGGTACTAAATTGATCGCTGCATAATTTTGAAGAAATTTTTGATCAAATTGTGGGCTATTACTATAGAGTCCGACAATGAGCACATTACTATTTTGTTGTTTACGTACAGTAACACCCGCTTGAGTTACGGCAGCTGGCAATTTGGACAGAACGGTACTAATACGATTCTGTACATCCACAGCCGCTTGATCTGGATCGACACCTACTGAAAAGAAAATACTAATAGTTGCAGTTCCTGTATTACTAGACGAAGAGGTCATATAAGACATCCCTTCCACGCCATTGATTTGTTGTTCCAAAGGAAAAACAACACTATTTATTAAGGTGGTAGTATTCGCCCCTGGATAAGATGCGGAAACTTGAATCGTGGGTGGTGCTATATCTGGATATTGCGCTACAGGCAAACTACTAATCCCCATAATACCTAATACGATTATAATCACCGAAATAACTGTACTTAGTACGGGTCTTCTAATGAAAAGTTTTAACATGGCTTAAGGATTAGAATTAGTTTGCATGGTATTATAAAGACTATCCGTATTGATACGCATCGGTTTTATAACAGTACTATCACTGATATTTAAACCATTTAATAATACTTTTTCCCCACTTTTTACACCTTTTGTAATTACAAGAAAATCGCCATCATCTGTAGTTGATGTATTTACAGCGACACTTATTACTTTATTCCCAGGAATGATTTTATATACAAATGATTTGTCTTGCAATTGATAAATGGCTACAGCTGGCACTAATAATGCACTGTCCATATCTCGAGGAATACGCACTGTTGCACTTGATCCATTTTGAATAATTCCCATCGAATTACTGAAAGTGGCTTTTAATGTTGCCGTTCCTGTTGTACTTTGAATACCTCCGCTAGCCGTTTCTAATTTTCCTTTCACAGGATAAATAGTCCCATTTGCCAACACAAGTGTTACGGGTGGTATATGACTTAATTTTTCGGTCATGGTATTTCCTGCTACATGAGCCATAAAACCTAATAATTGTCGCTCACTAAAGGAGAAATAAGCATACACGCTTGACGTATTGGATAATGTAGTAAGAGGGTTGGTAGTTGTACTACTTACCAACGCACCAATTTTATAAGGAATTAATCCGATCACTCCATTTTGTGGACTTCTTAAATAAGTATATCCTTGATTTGTCTGTGCATTTGCCAAGGTTGCATTGGCTTGAGCCAATGCGGCTTGTTGAGATTGTAAGGTATATTGAGCAGCTTCAAGTTCATATTTACTCACAATATCTTGCTCCACCAACGGCCTAACCTTTTCAACATTCATTCTTGCAGTATTCACATTTGCAACTGCAATTTTAACTGCCGCTTTAGCTGTTTTTATATCTTGTTCGTATTGCGGATTTTTGATCCTAAATAATAATTGGCCTTTTGTAACGGTCGCACCTTCTGGTACATAGATTTCTTCTAAATATCCAGATACCATTGGACGAATTTCAACGACATTTTGACCTTGTATAGTTGTTGGAAAATCTCTATATACGGTTACTTCCTTCGGTTTTAATTCCAATACCTGATAACTTTGAATTGCCTTTGTTTTGGTCTCGGTCATTTTGCTTTTACAGGCTGTAAAAGCGATCATTAAAATGAGAAAATATATTCTATGCATATAGGAGCTTGTAAGTTAATTGCTATTAAGATATAGTAAACAATCTAATTTAAAATTACATTTTTTAAATAGGAACTTTATTTTATTTCGATTAAACATTTATTTTTTTCGGTCAATATATGTGATTTCATTACGCGATCGAAACAAAGTTTGCATAGAAATTTGAAGAAATTTTGTTTTTTATATAAAACATTCTATTAAAACGAGACATTGAACGTTTAGATGCTTAAGTCGTCCGTTTCATATTGGAGTAAGTTGCTCAATATCATTGAAGTTGTATTTTTGTTAAATATGAACCAATTTCCAAAAGCCAAATTAATCAGATTAAGTTTTACATTATCATTTGCTATTTCGCTCATGATGGTATTCTTTTTTTGGGCTTCTGGAAAGTTTCAAGGAATCATAATTTATCGATTCGTTGGTGCATTTATTTTTTTTTTACTGACAAACTGGGTAAACATTTTTTTATTTCAACAAACTAATAAATTTAATACTTCTAAAATTGGCAAACTATTATTTTTGTTAATTAGTTATATTGGAACTCTGCTATCCTGGATGACCTCGTGGTATGTTTCTAGATTTTTGGCCCACTACGTTATACATAATTCTGAAATTGATAAAGTAACTAAATTTTCCATAGTTGCCTTATCCGTTTTTTGTTCGGATGTTGTAATTTTATTAATCCAAAGATTGGTAATTTCCCAGTATAATGAATCTCGAAAAGAGATTGAAAACCTATCTCTAAAAGCAAATTTAGCAGATGCCTCAAATCTTTTATTACGCCAACAACTACAACCTCATTTTCTATTTAATGCCTTAGCTACACTGAAGTCCTTATACAAATATAATGTTGGGCAGGGTGAGGAATATCTAGTGCATCTAGCCAGTTTTTTAAGAGAATCCTTATTGCACAAAGCTGCACATACGGTATTATTGGAAGATGAGCTAATATTTTGTAATCACTATATAAAAATGCAGGAAATTCGATTTGGCGCTGCTATGAACTATAAAGTGCATATATCTGAAAAAACTGCGAAGACAAAACATTTACCTTATTTTTCCTTACAGCCTTTAATTGAAAATGCATTCAAACACAATGATTTTACAGAAGAAAAGCCACTTAAAATAGAAATATTTGAAGATGAAGATTACATCGTTGTGCGAAATAACTTAAAAGAACGAAGACAAGTATCTGAATCTACTGGCAACGGATTATCTAATCTCTCGGAACGCTATAAATTGTTAAACGAGGCACCGATCCAAATTATCACAAACGATGGTAGATTTGACGTGCGATTAAAATTATTGGGATAAATGAATATTATCATTATAGAAGACGAAAGACTTACTGCTGCAGACTTGCAAGCGACTATAGAATCTATTGATAACAGCTTAGTAGTGGTAAAAATAATAAAATCTATAGAAGAGGGTATCTTTTATTTTAAAAAGCATGTTGAGGTTGATTTGATATTTAGTGATATCCGTTTGGGGGATGGTTTAAGTTTTGAAATATTAGGACCCTTGCAGATTCCTGTAATTTTCTGTACGGCTTATGATGAATACGCATTGACAGCTTTTAAGGCCAATGGAATAGACTATATACTCAAACCTTTCACCGATAAGGAAGTGCGGCTCGCTATTGATAAATTTAAACAACTCAAAGGCAATCAAACCGAAAATATCCAGCAGCAATATGAAGCCTTGTCGGAAATTTTCAAATATTCCGCACCAAAGCCGGCTTCACTATTGATACGACTCAGAGATAAAATCATTCCGATAAAGTTTGAACAATTTGCTCTTTTTTATTTGGAAAATAATATTGTAAATGCCGTTACATTTGATAGTGAAACATATCATCCGAGTAAGACGTTGGATGAATTGGAACAAATGGCGGGCGATGCTTTTTTTCGGGTAAATAGACAATATTTGATTCATAGAAATGTCGTGAAACACGCATCCAATATACTTTCTAGAAAATTATCCATCAGCATCAACATACCGCATGCTGCCGATATATTAATAAGCCGGGAGAAATCGCCTCAATTTTTAAAATGGCTATCTGGTGATTTGTAACTGATCATTCGGATAGAAATTTGATCGTTTGGCATTTAGAATTGTACGTTTCACATAGAAACTACTTTTCCTACAATAAGTGCATAGTTATTTTTGATCAAATTTTATTTCCGATATGCGACATCTCTCTCTGGCAGTTCTCTGTTTTCTTATTTTGAATCATACATTGGCACAAAAAGATACAAGTAAACTCTCCCAACCAGATTCTGCAACAATGGCAACAATACGTGCGAGGATTATAGAAAATGCTGCAATATTAAATCCTCGATTACGACAATTTTACATAGCTCATGAGGAACAAGGGACGAGCGATATCACTTCTAAATATAAAGATGGCACAGAAGCTTCTAGTGGCACATTTCGTATCGAACGTACACTTATAAATATGAATATGCCCATATTGCAACGTGGAAAAAGTACATTAATTTCGAGTTATGGATTCGTCAACCAGATTTTTCATATCGGAACAAATATGCCTAATGGTTCAGTGGAAAACACTACCAAATCCATGCAAATGCTTACTGCTGGACTTACCTATGCAACGCAGCAAAAATTATTTGGAAAAGATTTAACTATTATTGGTATGACTAGTGGATTATTCACAGCTAGTTTCGATAAGGCTCAACTTACTGCTATGGCAATAGCGAGTCTTACGTTGAAAAGAACGGCAACGACACAGATGTCTGTAGGTGCAGCATTTTTATATGACCCCTCTAGTCCATCTCCATTTTTACCGACATTTAGTTACTATCATAAATTCACCGATGCCAATTTAGATTTCATGCTCGACTTGCCATATAGATTGTCTATTCGCAGACAATTTTCCCAAAAATTCTCTTTAGCATTTTCTAACGATATGATTGGTTACAATTCCTTTTTCGACCAAGCTAACCTAACCACGGATAACAGACAAAAATTTGTTTATTCTTATCTAGAAGTAAAATCAGGATTTTTAGCAGAATACAGATTGGGTAAAAAAGCTATTTTGAGCCTAAGTAGTGGCATCAATTCACCATTGAAATCGAGAATTTTCGAAAACTATTCTAAACCAAATGATTATTTAATTAAAAATAATTTGCATGTAGTTCCGTATGTGCAGATTGGATTTTCAATGTTACCGTTCTGGAATGGTTTGAATTTGTAAAAATATAGTTAGCTAATATATCAATTGAACAAATTTCTAAATTCCAAAGGGCTCAAATTCGTTTTAGATTTGAATAGTTTTGTAAATGATGCTGGATGTTCAAAACCTAATTCATATGCTATTTCACTGATCGTAAGATGTGTAGTAGATAGCTTTTCTTTGGCTTTGTCAATTAGTTTATTTTGAATATATTGTTGTGTTGTTTGACCTATAAAAACTTTTAATAAACTTGTTAAATAGTTGGGCGTCAGATGCATTTCTTCTGCAATATCTGTTACAGACGGAATCCCGTTGTTTAATAGATTTTGTTCTTTGATCTTTTCATTTAATAATTGGTCTAACTTAGATAAAATTTCGTGATTTACCTTTTTTCTAGTAATAAATTGTCGTTCGTAAAATCGCTCTGTATAATTACATAAAAGCTCTATTTGCGAGAGAATAATGTTTTGGGTAAATTTATCCAAATTCGACTGATATTCTTTTTGAATATTCTTAAAAATATCGATCAACATGAGTTCTTCTTTTTTGGATAAAAAAAGTGCTTCATTTACAGCATATCCAAAGAAATCATATGTGTTCAACTTTTGAGCTAATCCAGTTCCCCATATAAAATCTGGATGAACGAGCAACAACCAACCCGAAGGTTCAGCTTCTGCATTGGGATCAATTTCTATACGAATGACTTGTTGGGGAGCGACCAAAGCTAGAACGCCCTCTTGAAAATCATATGGTTGTCGCCCATAGTTGAATTTCTTACTAACATTACGTTTTAATCCAATAGAATAAAAGTTTTGAACCCATTTAATATCGGTATATTCTGGAGGGTATTGCACTAAACTATAATCAATCAAGCTCACCAAAGGATGCTCTGGTTCGGGTAAATGTGCAAATTTGTGAAAATCATATATCGAGTTAAGTGTAAGTTCTACTTTCATAGTTTTTATTCTGTATACAAATTTAAACTTTAAAATATCGGAAATAAGTTGTTGACTTATTTCCGATACCTTATAAAAATTACCATTCTTGATCTGTTGGCAAAATGAATATTTCAGAAACGTCCACATAATCTGGAGACTCTAATGCATAAATCATACTATTGGCAATATCATTTGGTGTTAAAAAAGTCATTTGATTTTGTAAGGATTCCATACCCTTTTTATAGTTTGTATCCGTAATCTGATCATATAGATTTGTTGCTACCGCTCCAGGTTGAATGCTTGTCACTCGAATATTATATTTTTTGCCAATTTCCATACGCATAATATCAGAAAAAGCGGCTACAAAATATTTAGTACCACAATACACGGCTAAACCTTTGAACAATTTTCTTCCTGCTATTGAAGAAAGATTGATGATATGTCCATTCCTTTGTTGAATCAATTCTGGTAAAACTGCTGCAGTTACATTCAATACTCCTTTGATATTGATGTCCACCATTTGATCCCATTCGTTTATTTTAAATGTGTCAATATCCGCAGCAGGCATTATTCCAGCATTGTTAATTAGGATATCTATTTTTCCAAAATGATTTTTGATTTTTTCGATTGCATTTTGAACACTTTTCTTATCTGCAACATCCATTGGACAAGCCAATGCCGTAAAGCCTTGTGTCGTTAAATCATCTACGATTTGATGAAGTTTAGATTCGCTACGTGCAGCAAGGACAACTTTTACGCCTTTTTGTGCTAATATTTCAGCTACACCTTTTCCGATTCCACTTGAAGCACCTGTAATTAAGGCGACTTTGTCTTTTAATTCCATTTGATAATTATTTTAAAAGACAAAGTTCAGTGGATTTATAACCTTTCATTTTGCCGTATCAATGGAATGCATTTCCATATCCACGATAAGTAGATTAAAATACAATTTGGTTGAGTAAGAGAAATCTAAACTAATTTTTTGCTCTTGTAAAACAAACAAAACAGCAATCCTCCTATTGACATTGCGGCACCAATCAAAGAAGGATAATTATAGGGACGATGATTTTCTAGTGGCAAACTACCTAAATACGCACCTAATGCATTCGCTATATTAAAGGCAGCTTGGATCAGTGCAGTTGCCATCATTTGAGATTTAGGAGCTGCGTGTAAAATCATAATATTAATAGGTGAAATTAAAGCCATGGAAAATGTACCACTCAAAAAACAAAGGAGTATGGATATATTGCTATTTCCAGAAAATTGAAAGGTCAATAACAAATTGACACACATAACAGCTAACAAAATTAATGTAGATGTTTTCGGTCCAATTTTGTCTGCCATTCTACCACCAACTATATTTCCGACCACCATTCCAAAGCCGATCACAATCATCACATAAGGCATATAGGTAACTTTAAACCCAGAGACAATAGTCATTAAAGGATCAATATAACTCAACCAAGCAAATAGACCACCAAAGCCAATAGACGTAACCAATAAAACAATCCATACATTTTTTTCCACTAAAATATTGGGTTGTTTTTCTGCTGACTTTGAGTTTTCATCTTGAATGTCTGGCAATAATAATTGTACCAATAAGATGGTGAGCAGACTCATGAAAGTCAAAATGGCAAAATAATATCGCCAACTAAATTGATGCCCTATATAGGTCATAAGTGGCACCATTGCTAGATTGGCAATAGTCAATCCTGAAAACATAAAAGATATATTTCTAGCGGCTTTTCCTTCTTTTGCCATAGCTACTGCCACCACTGTTCCTACGCCGAAAAATGCGCCATGAGGTAAGCCAGATAAAAATCTGGATGTTAGCATAAAAGTATAACTGTTGGCAAAAATGGAAAAACTGTTGAATACAGCATATATAGCCATTAAAAACATTAGAACCTTTTTAGGGGGGAATTTCTTGGTAGTACCGATCAACAATGGAGCACCAATTACCACACCTAATGCATATGCTGATATAAAATGTCCAGCTTTCGGAATAGAAACAGAAAGAGATTGACTAATATCAGTCAATAAACCCATAATACCAAATTCAGTCGTCCCTATGGCTAATCCGCCAAGAGCAAGAGGTAATAATCTTTTATCCATACTATAAACTACAAAAGAAGTCCAACGACTTCTTGCTATGATTTTTTAAATTTATTATTCAAATTAATCGACAGTTAACGAGAGCAACTAACTAAAAAAAAGTGCTATTATCTATATTATCAACTTGGCAAAGTTCTATAATAAATAGATAAGATAAAAATAATTTAAATTTTAGCATCCATTATAAAAGTAATATACTGCCATTAAAAAAGCATATGCACATTTCTATTCTTTAATAAATGAGGAAATAAAAAGCGACCAAGATTAGTCGCTTTTTTGAGGATTTTATTTAGAAATAATGTTCTCGCATATCTTCCAACAGTCCTATATGTGTGGGAGTCCAGCCTAATTCAGCTTTTGTAATATCGGCTTTTGCAGGACTATCAAATTGGATAAACATTGCCATCCATTGAAAATGTTGTGATAATGCATCGCCAGTAACAGAAGCTAGAGGAAGTTTTTTTTCATCGGAGATAACTTTGGCAATTTCTTTCAAGGGAATACCTTCATCGCCAATCGCATGATAAATAGCTCTTACAGCGCCTTTTTCCAATGCCAAAATAAACAAATTAGCCGCGTCTTGACGATTAACCGCGGGCCAACGATTGGTTCCTTCATTCGGATAAGCCGCTTTGCCGTTTTGGATAGATTGATGAATAATAAATGGCACAAAACCTTTGTCGCCCTTGTCGTGTACGCTCGGAGGCAAACGAATGATAGACGCTTTAATACCTTTTGCAGCTAATTCCAATGCTGTTTTTTCTGAAAAACGAGGAGAGGCTGGATCACAAGCATCTGACTCCGTTACAAATTCACCTTTTTTTGCAATACCCAAAATACCACTTGTAATCACGATAGGTTTATCTGTGCCTTCTAGTACGCTTCCCATCGCTTCGATGGCAGCTTTGTCAATCTGTGCATTTTCCTGAAATTTGCTAAAATCATGTATGAATGCAGTGTGGATTACGCCATCAGCCTCAGTCGCACCTATTTTTAATATTTCCAAATCTGTCAATTCACCCATTAATGGTTCTGCGCCCAAAGATTTCACTTTTTCAAAAGAAGCTTCAGATCGTACCAATCCGATCACTTGATGTCCTTGTTTTATTAATTGCGAAACTATAACGGAGCCAATATGTCCGGATGCTCCTGTAATAAATACTTTCATAATTTTAATTTTAATGATACAAAATTACGATGCATGCCAAGCGAAAAACAAGGTCATTTGACGCAAAAATGAAGGTTAAGCAATTTAATTTACTAATTTTAGGTATATGATAGTGTTCGATCAGTATATAAAAGCATTGTTGCCGACGATTTCGGAAAATGAATTACAAATATTCAAATCAGCGGGCGAATTCCTAAAATTGAGACGCAAAGAAAAAATCTTAACGGAAGGTGCTATTTTTTCTGCCAAGATTTATGTGCAAAATGGTTTATTACGTAACTATAGTATTTCGGATAATGGTCAGGAACACATTATGAAATTTACCGATGCTGGCAGTTGGACGACTGATCCGGAAAGCTTTTACGGAGGAACTCCATCCAAATATAATATTGAAGCAATTGAAAATTCGGAATTGATTTTATTTGAAAAAGAAAAATTTGAATCTTTAAAAACAGAAATCCCTATTATCAATGCATTGACAGAAAGTATTATTTCTAGTACAGCTCAACTTAATCAAAATAGATTACTACTAAATCTAAGTGCGACACCTGAGGAAAAATATATCGACTTTATACAACAATATGCCGACATATTTCCCCGAATTCCAATGCATATGATTGCTTCCTATTTGGGCATTTCAAGAGAAACGCTTACTAGAGTAAGGCAAAATCTGTTGGTAGGTAGATAACAATTGTGCAGACTGGACAATTTAAAAGATTATTTACGCATTCATAAATCATTTCTAAAATGATTATCCAATCCAAAAGAAATAATTTTGCATTAATATATCATCTAAAAAGTAGAAAAGAATTATTTATACAATTTTTAAAATTTCAGAATTGTCGAAAAAAAACAACCAAGAATGAAAATGAAAAAATAAAATTGTTTTACCTATTTAAATAGAGCTTTTTTATGTTGTTATATTTTAGAATAATTCGCTTAATTCGAGCCAGCGCAATTCCTTTTCATCAATGGCATTATTTATCTCTCCAATCCGAAGACTTAATGAATTTACATCTTCAAATGCCAAAGTAGCGTCCGCTAGTTTACTTTCAATTTCAGTTTTTTCTGAATTTAATTTTTTCAATTCTCTTTCTAAAGAATCAAATTCTTTTTTCTCATTATAGGATGCTTTTTTCTTAGGCGCTTCTGGATCTTTGGTTACTATCTTTTTCTCTATAACTGTTGTATTAGAAGCTTCTAATTTTTTAAGGTCTTCTTGTTGTTTTTCCCAAACTCTATATTGCGAGTAATTACCTGGAAAATCCCGAATTTCACCTTCGCCTTCAAATACAAAAAGATGATTTACCAATTTATCCATGAAATATCGATCATGCGAAACGATCAATACACAACCTTGATATTCTGATAAAAATCGCTCTAAAACTGCCAACGTCGGAAGATCCAAATCGTTTGTAGGTTCATCTAAAATTAAGAAATTGGGATTTTTGAATAAGATAGTGAGTAGTTGCAAACGCTTTTTTTCACCACCACTCAATTTGTCCAAAAATGTATATTGTTTATCTGGTGTAAATAAAAATAATTCCAAAAATTGACTAGCACTCAGACTACCGCCTTTGGCTAATGGAAAGCTTTCTGCAAAAGATTTTACGTATTCAATGACACGCATGTTCTCTTTTACTTCCAATCCTTTTTGAGAAAAATTACCAAATACAATCGTCTCTCCTACATTGATTTTACCACTATCAATAGGTTCTAGTTCTTGTAAAATATTGACAAATGTAGATTTCCCAACTCCATTTTTGCCAATAACACCAACACGCTCTCCCCTACTAAAAGTATAATCAAAACCTTTCAAAATTGATTTTTCTCCAAAACTTTTGTAAACTTTCTTTAATTCAATAATCTTTCCACCCAATCGGTTCATTTTCATGTCCAATTGCACTTGATCATCTACAATTTTTTGTTTGGCTACCGCCTCAATTTCATAAAAATTATCTTGACGCGCTTTACTTTTTGTACCTCTCGCACGTGGTTGCTTACGCATCCATTCTAATTCTTTTCTAAATTCATTTTTGGCTTTGTCAATCGTAGCTGATTCACTATCAATACGTTCTGCTTTTTTCTCTAAATAATTTTGATAGTCACCTTTGTAAATATAGATTTTGGAATTTTCTAATTCCCAAATAGTATTGGTTACTTCGTCCAGAAAGTAACGATCGTGCGTTACTAAAAGAAGTGTTATATTCTCTTGATTCAAATAATTTTCTAACCATTCCACCATTCCTACATCCAAATGATTGGTAGGCTCGTCCATGATTAGAAATATATGTTTGGGTTCCAAACCAATATCGATCAATATCCTTGCGAGTGCTACACGCTTGCGTTGTCCGCCACTCAATTTACCAACAACATCATTGAGATTATGGATATTTAATTTACCCAAAATTTGTTTGACTTTGGCTTCAAAATCCCACGCATTCAAAGATTCAATTTCAGAAATCATATTACTGATACCATCAATATCTTCTGTTTCCATCGCATGCTCATAAGCTTTAATTGCTTCTACAACTGGATGCTTGGCATGTAATATATTTTCGATAACGGTTTTTTCTTCTTCGAAATGTGGTTCTTGTTCGAAAAAAGCAACTGTAACTTCTTTATTTATCCAAATCTTCCCACTATCTGGCGTGTCCTCTCCTGCCAAAATACGCAACATGGTCGTTTTACCCTCACCATTTCTGGCAATGATGGCTATTTTTTCACCTTCATTGATATTAAACGATAAATTATTGAAACATGGTGTGATACCAAAACTCTTTGAAATATTCTCTACGGATACGTAATGCATGTCGCAAATATAGCAGCAATATTTCAAGGAATAAATTTTAGGAAATTAAGTAGAATAATTTTCAATAAATAATTGAAATATTTACCTTTAGAGCGAATTGAAAAGACAATTGCTTCACCAAATATCGGCTGATTTATTTATATTAAATTAGTAAAATTATGGCAACAAACAACGCTTCAACAATTGAAGTAATTAAGAAAAACGGCTTGCTTCCAATGTATTATTATGACAATATTGAAGTAGCCAAACAAGTTATTGATATTTTGTATGCTGCAGGCATTTTTGCAGTGGAATATACCAATCGCGGAGAAAAAACAGAAGAGATATTTAAAGAATTGATCGCTTATCGTGATGCAAATTATCCAGATTTATTAATTGGTGCAGGTACGATTAAAAAAGCGGAAGATGCTGCATTATATATAGACTTAGGTGCGTCATTTATCAGTAGTCCTGGAATGATCAAAGAAATCGGGAAAACGGTTCAAGATAAAGGAGCTCTTTGGATTCCAGGTTGTATGACCATTTCTGAAATAATGGAAGCTGAAATTTGCGGTGCTACAGTAGTTAAATTGTGTCCTGCGAGTATTTTAAAATCTAGTTTTTTGGTGGGTATCAAAAATATTTTCCCAAAAATCGCCTTTATTCCAATGGGTGGACTAGATGTAGATAGATATGTGTTGACACCTTGGTTAGATGCTGGAGCTGCGTCGCTTTCAATCGGAAGTCGCCTTTTAGGTAAAGCTCTTTTGGATAATAAAGCTTTCGATATCATTGAATTGAGAGTTAGAAAAGCGCTATCCATTATTAAGTTAATCGCAAGTGTAAAACAAGAAGAAAAACAAACACTTGACGAAATCAGAAAAAAGACCGCGATTTAAAATTTGGATAAATAATGATCGATTATGACAAAATGCTTCTTCATTTAATTGAAGAAGCATTATTAGAAGATGTAGGAAGTGGTGATTATTCTACATTGAGTTGTATCCCGAAAGAACAACAAGGAAAAGCAGTTCTCAAAATCAAACAAGATGGAATTCTTGCGGGGGTACATGTTGCTGAAAAAATATTTCATTTTTTACAACCAGATGCAACATTTCATATAGTTAAAAATGATGGAGAGCCGATGAAATTTGGCGATATTGCTTTTCATGTGGAAGCAAGCACACATACGATTTTGAAAGCGGAAAGATTGGCTTTGAATTGTATGCAACGTATGAGCGGAATCGCAACATTGACCAATAGATATGTTCAATTATTAAATGGATATTCAACCCAACTTTTAGATACGCGAAAGACCACACCCAATTTTAGGCTATTGGAAAAAGAAGCTGTAAAGATTGGCGGCGGAACGAATCATAGATTTGGCTTATTTGACATGATTATGTTGAAAGACAATCATATCGACTATTGTGGTGGCATCGAAAAAGCAATTGAAAAGTCTCATAATTATGTTCTTACTAATAATTTGAATTTAAAAATTGAAGTGGAAACACGTGATTTGGATGATGTAAAAAAAGTAATGTCCGTAGGAAAGGGAAAGGTTTTTAGAATCATGCTGGACAATTTTACCCCCGAACAGGTAAATGAGGCGGTTAAATTAATAAATCACCAATACGAAACGGAAGCAAGCGGCGGTATTAATTTTGATACAATTCAATCTTACGCACAAGCGGGCGTTGATTTTGTGAGTGTTGGCGGATTGATCCACCAAGCGCAAAGTTTGGATTTAAGTTTAAAAGCGGAAATGGTTTAAGATATGGCGAAGAAAAACAGTGCAGATAAAAATGGATTTGTTTATAGTACTGATCCCAACTTTAGCTTCAATAATGAGGAAGAGGATGTCGATACCTTGGTGCCAAGTGAACAGAAATTGCGTATTTGGTTAGATTCTAAAAAACGTGCAGGCAAAACTGTAACTTTGGTAACTGGATTTATCGGTAAAGAGGAAGATTTGCAAGCATTAGGCAAACAACTTAAAAATACTTGCGGTACTGGGGGCAATGCAAAAGATAGTGAAATTATCATACAAGGTGATCAACGTGATAAAATATTGCAATGGCTATTGAAAAATAAATATTCGCAAAGTAAAAAAGCGGGTGCCTGATTTAATTTTATACGGAAGGGAAAACAATTAACTTTAGATATGCATTTACCTTGGCATCAATATTTATTTGGAACATTGTTTATCCTTGCAGGATTAAATCATTTTAGGAAACCTAGAATGTATATAAAAATTATTCCGCCTATTTTCAAAAATAAAAAAATGTGGAATATTCTGGCAGGAGTTGGAGAAATTGTCCTTGGTATTGGCATGATAGTTCCTATGCTTTCCAATATATCTGCTTGGGGAATTATCGTCTTGTTAATTGCCATTTTTCCAGCCAATATTTATATGTATACACATGAGGAAGTAAGCATGGGATTATCTAAAACATTGAGGTTAATACGACTACCTTTCCAATTTGTATTAATTGCTTGGGCTTGGTTATATACTTAGTAAAATATTCATTGAAATAAAATATAAAAGCCAGTCAATATTAATATTGACTGGCTTTTATTCAAATATCTTAATTACGCGTTTTCTACTTCACTTTTTAACTGATGATAGCTTTCTTTGCTTTCTTCAATCAAATTCAATACTTTTTCACGTACATCATCACTCAAACCATCCACTTGCTTACCAAAAACATCTTTTAAATCATCTAATTCAGAAACTGATTTTTTCTTCAATTTCAACAATTTCTTTTTCAAATCATCTGCAGAATCAGCGATTTTCTGGCGTGTTTCTTTACCAGACTGAGGAGCCAATAACAATCCAACAACAGCTCCAGCTACTATACCTGAAATACTTCCGATTAAAATTTGTTTTGCACTCATTTTATTATGTTTTAAAAGGTTAAATAACAATAATTGTCTTTAATTGGTTTAATTAGGACAAGAACAATGCCATTTTACTTATTTTACTCACAGAAAAGGCAATTTCTATATAAATTTATCAACTTTTTGCCATTTCTAACTTCATTTAAAGTGATATCTTTTTTTTGACCACGAGAATTATTAAAAGATTAATACAAAAGGAACATTAACAATTACTTAGAAAACTTATCCTCAAGATATTTGAGAAAAATAGTACTGTCTAATGTTGAATCTGTTACTTTTTTACATAATTGCTCACTATCATATTTCTTGCCGTATTGATGAATGTTTTGGCGTAACCATTGTAATGTTGTATTCAAATTACCATTAGAAATTTCGGACTCAATATTTGGATTATCTGATTTCAATTTATCCCAAAATTGCGCGGCATATAAACTACCCAAACTATAGGTAGGAAAATATCCCAAACTTCCAATACTCCAATGAATGTCTTGCAAACAGCCACTTTTATCATCAGGAACATCAATTCCTAATAATTCCTTATACTTTTCATTCCAAATTTTACTTATATCTTTTGTTGAGATAGTACCCGCAATTAATTCTTTTTCAATCAAATAGCGGATATAAATGTGAAAATGATAGGTTACTTCATCTGCTTCTGTTCTGATGAGAGATGGCTCAATTCGATTCACCGCTTGCATAAAAACTTCCAATTTAATTTCACTTAGTTGCTCTGGAAAAAATCGCTGTGCTTCAGGTAAATAATGATACCAAAAAGCACCGTTTTTTCCTACACAATTTTCCCAAAAGCGACTTTGAGACTCATGAATACTTAAAGATGTAAAAGTTCCCAATGGCAAACCATATTCCTCAATCGGTAATCCCAATTCATACAAAGCGTGCCCCCCTTCATGAATCGTACTCCACGTATTGTTACTAAAATCGTTTTCATCTATACGTGTTGTAATACGCACATCTGTCGCACTGAAATTCGTCGTAAATGGATGTTCGGATATATCTAAACGCGTCTTATCTTTATCCAAACCCATTTGTTCGGCCAAATATTTTCCCCACTCAAGTTGTTTTGCTGCATCATATTTTTTATGTAAAAAATGCGTATCAATATTTTTATTCTTATATTTTTCTAGTATTTCAGATAAACCAGGCAATAAATCTGCAAATACTTTATCTAACATTTCTACGGAAGCACTTTCTTCATATTCCTGTAATAAAGCATCGTATGGATGTTCTTCATATCCGTAAATTTCCGCTTCTTCTTTTTTCAGATTGATTAATTCTTCTAAAGCAGGAGCGTAAATAGAAAAATCATTTTTTCTGCGAGCCTCAATCCATTTATGATATGCTTTAGAAACGGTTTCAGACATTTTACGCACAAAAGCGGGTGTTTTCTTTTTCAAACGAAGCACCTCCTTTAGACGAATCTTTACGTTATCCAATTCATTTTCGGACAAATCCTTTTGTTCCAATAATTGCTGCATCACATTTTCATACGCTGGATCTATGAGCCAAGTATGTGCGGTTTCGGATAAGGTCGCAATTTGTTGCGAGCGAATTTCTGCAGATTTAGCTGGCATATAAGTTTCTTTATCCCATTCCAAAACGGCGGCCGCATATTGTAAATCCGCAATTTTACGTGATTGCTCAACAAACTCTGTATATAAAGAATCCATCATTTAATTTTTTCAAAAATAATATATCCAACTTAATTGTTCATTGACACACATAAAAAAACCTAAAGCCTTGTGAGCTTTAGGTTTCTAACTTTATTAAAAGAGTTAATTAGAATCTTTCCAATTGAGAAAAGAAGAAATTACCTTCAATTTCAGCATTTTCATCGCTATCACTACCGTGAACAGCATTTTCACCGATAGAAGCAGCAAAGTTTTTACGGATAGTACCTTCTGCAGCATCTGCAGGATTAGTAGCTCCAATCAAAGTTCTGAAATCAGCAACTGCATTATCTTTTTCCAAAATCGCAGCGATGATAGGCGCACTACTCATAAAATCAACCAATTCACCGTAGAAAGGTCTTTCGCTATGAACAGCATAGAATGCACCAGCTTGTTCTTTAGTTAATTTAGTCCATTTCAAAGCTTTGATACTAAATCCACCTTTGATAATTTGATCTAAGATTGCACCAGTATAGCCTTTTTGTGTAGCATCAGGCTTGATCATGGTAAAAGTCTTATTGCTCATGATATATTTCTTTTAAAATTTGGGCGCAAATGTAGGAATAAGAAGTGGAAGTTCCCATCTATTTTGTGTTTAATTTATATTAAATAGCAAATACTATTATAAAATAAGAAAAAATATTTGACTATATAATATGAAAACATGAATTTTGCCCGTCTTATGGAGCCAATTACAGAAATTTACTCATACCTAAAACAACCCAAAGAAGCGTTTATAACAATGCATCAGAAACCTGATGGCGATGCGTTAGGCTCAACCTTGGGTTTATCATTGTTTTTAAAAAAATTAGGTTTTAGAACGCACGTCATCTCTCCTACCAATTGGCCGGCTTTTTTGAATTGGTTACCAGGTTGTGATCAGGTTTTAGATTATGAAGCAAATCTGGATCTTACGAAAAAAATAATCTCAAATTGTGAATATATATTTTGTTTGGACTTCAATGTTTTGAGTCGAACAAAAAATATGGAGTCTTTACTTGCAGAAGCGGATGGAATCAAAGTACTAATTGATCACCATGAGCAACCGCAAAAGGAAAGTTTCAATTACGGTATTAGCAATACAAACAAAAGTTCCACTTGTGAAATGGTTTATGACTTAATCGTTGATGCTGGCTATGCACATTTGATAGATACAGAAATTGCAACTTGTTTGTATACAGGTATGATGACTGATACTGGTTCGTTCCGGTTTCCATCCACAAAAGCGTCTGTACATCAAGCCATTACGCATTTCAAACATTTGGGATTAAATCATACTGCAATTCATGAGCGCATATATGACAGTTTCATGGAATCTCGTTTGCGTTTTTTAGGAAATGCACTTTTGAATAGAATGGAGGTTTTATATGAATTTAATACAGCGATAATGGCGATTCCTAAATCTGATTTAGTTAAATTTAGCACTAAAACGGGCGATACGGAAGGAATTGTAAATTATATGTTAGCTTTACAAGGTATCAAGTTTGCCGCTATTGTAATTGACAGAGACGATAGTGCTAGAAAATGGAGTTTTAGAAGTAAGGGGAAATTTGACGTAAATACATTTGCAAGAAAACATTTTAATGGTGGAGGTCATAAAAATGCCGCTGGCGGTGCGACATCTGACTCATTAGAAGAAACGGTTGCAAATTTCAAAAAGGTAATAAGAGAATATGTATCTGAATTAACAGAGCCATATATATCTGAATTATAAATTTAAAAAAACAATTAATTAGTCTAAGAAATGAGACGTACTTTATCATTTGTGGCAGCCGGAGCTGCATTGTTCTTTGCTGCTTGTGGCAACACTGGATTTAAAAAAACTAAATCTGGATTGGAATACAAAATCATCGCAGGAAAAGGAAACGAAAAAGATTCAACTTTTAAAGCAGGTGAATTTGTAAAATTCAATGTAGAATTCAGTGTTAAAAGAAAAGGTAAATCAGATACTACTTTATACACTACTTACGAAGGTATGCCTACATATACAATGGTAGATACATCTGTACGAGCACAATTGTCTTATATGGAGTTAATTCCATTGGCAAAAGTTGGAGATAGTCTTGATTTCAAAGTACAAGTAGATACCTTAATAAATAGAGGATTAGTTAACCCTAACGAAATTTTCAGTAAGGGTGCAGTTATAGAAGGACATCTAACTTTATTGAAAAAATTCAAGTCAGAACCTGATGTTAATGCGGACGCAATGGCTGAATTTAATCTTGAAAAAGGTAAAGAGTTCAATACAGTGAAAGCATATTTGGCTGATAAAAAAATCAATGCTACACAAACAAAAGATAGCTTATTTGTATTAGTAACGAATCCTGGAGATCAAACCATGAAAGCTGACTCAGGTATGGTTGCAACAATCAAATACAAAGGTGTATTGATGAAAGATGGTAAAGTATTCGATACAAATATGGACAAATCTAAAAATCATGACGAACCATTGACTGTAAACGTAGGTCAACACATGGTAATTCCAGGTTGGGATTTAGGTTTGAAAAATTTTGGTAAAGGTGGTAAAGGTCAAATCTTCGTACCTGCATTCTTAGGATACGGACCAAGACCAAACGGAGCAATTCCTGCCAATTCAAATTTAATATTTGACATTGAAGTTTTAGATGTTAAAAAAGATACAGCTAAAAAACCTCAAATGCCAATGATGCCTCAAATGCAACAAGGTCAAGGAGCACATTAATCCACTTCTTCTTCAACAAGAATAAATAAAAGCCGTTTGGAATATTCCAAACGGCTTTTATTTATTCTTGTAAATTGACATTTTCATCGTGTCGTAAAACCCTCTCAAACATCGATCAAAAATGAATGAAATTTGTTATTTATAAACTGTCCATCATATCTTATTATCAAGATCATATAATTAAATTCTGAATACTTTTGTTAAATTATAAAATAGTTTTTGGCACATTTCTAGCTTTGAAATAACGCTTCTCAAATCATAAATATATTCATTGCGAAATTCGTTTAACAATAACTGTTCCTCTGATTTGGTTCGGCAATATTTATATCGTTTAAGTATTTCCGCCGATTTATATAAATTGCGCGTTTCATAGTCTATTGTTTCATTCCAATCAAGCTCTAGATCTTTTACAAATCTCCAATTTACGTAGCGAGTACAATTTTCATAAATTGTTATTTCCTCAATTAATTTACAATATCTAGGAAACTCATCTAAATAAACTAGAATCTCATTAAGACTGTCAATAAAATTTAAGGAATCCCATATGTTCTTCTCTCTTTCAAATCTTTGGCACATTTTTCTATCTTTTTCACAAAATTATAGGAGGGCTTAAAATTATAATATCAAAAAAAGACCATAATCTTATTTAAAAACAAAATAGCCTCGCAATTTGCGAGGCTATTTTTATAGGATTAAGTTCGAATTTAATCTTAGTAACCCATACCACCCATATCAGGCATTGCAGGAGCTGCAGCAGCCTTAGGTTCTGGTTTGTCAGCGATAACCGCTTCAGTTGTCAACAACATACCAGCGATTGAAGCTGCATTTTCCAATGCTGTACGAGAAACTTTAGTTGGATCAATTACACCAGCTTCCAATAAGTTTTCGAAAATTTCTTTACGTGCATTGAAACCAAAGTCTTTTTTACCTTCTTTGATTTTTTGTACTACGATAGAACCTTCTACACCGCTATTTTTAACGATTTGACGGATTGGGGCTTCGATTGCTTTTTTGATAATAGCGATACCCGTTGTTTCGTCAGCGTTGTCACCTTCTAATTTATCCAAAGCCAAAGAAGCACGGATATAAGCAACACCACCACCAGGAACGATACCTTCTTCAACAGCAGCACGAGTAGCGTGCAATGCATCGTCAACACGATCTTTCTTTTCTTTCATTTCAACTTCTGTAGTTGCACCTACATAAAGAACGGCAACGCCGCCAGCTAATTTAGCCAAACGTTCTTGTAATTTTTCTTTATCGTAATCAGAAGTAGTGATTTCTAGTTGAGATTTGATTTGAGAGATACGCGCTTTGATAGCTTCTTTTTTACCTTTACCATTAACAACAGTTGTGTTGTCTTTGTTAATATTAACAGAAGAAGCACGACCACAAGTTTCCAAAGAAGCATTTTCCAATTTGAAACCTTGTTCTTCGCTGATCACTTGACCACCAGTCAAAGCAGCAATATCTTGCAACATTTCTTTACGACGATCACCGAAACCAGGAGCTTTTACTGCAGCGATTTTCAATTGACCACGCAATTTATTTACTACCAATGTAGCTAAAGCTTCCCCTTCTAAATCTTCAGCAATAATTAACAAGGATGCGCTTGATTTAACTACGCTTTCCAATAAAGGAAGAATTTCTTTTAAGTTAGAAATCTTCTTATCGAAAATTAAGATATAAGGATTGTCTAACTCAACAGTCATTTTTTCACTGTTAGTTACGAAGTATGGAGAAATATATCCACGATCAAATTGCATACCTTCTACAACATCTACAGTTGTTTCAGTTCCTTTTGCTTCTTCAACTGTGATAACACCTTCTTTACCTACTTTAGCAAAAGCTTCAGCAATTAAAGAACCGATTTCATCATCATTATTTGCAGAGATAGAAGCAACTTGTTTAATTTTTTCAGAAGAAGTATCTACTTTTTGTGCTTGTTTTTGCAAAGAAGCAACTATTGTAGCAGTAGCTTTATCAATACCACGTTTCAAATCCATTGGATTTGCACCAGCAGCCACGTTTTTGATACCTTCTCCGATGATTGCTTGCGCTAACACGGTTGCTGTAGTAGTACCATCGCCAGCGATATCATTTGTTTTAGAAGCAACTTCTTTCACCATTTGAGCACCCATATTTTCAATAGGATCTTCTAGGTCAATTTCTTTTGCAACAGTTACACCATCTTTAGTTACTTGAGGTGCACCGAATTTTTTTTCAATAACTACGTTACGACCCTTTGGTCCTAAGGTAACTTTAACTGCGTCGGCCAAAGTGTCAACGCCTTTTTTCATTTTATTTCTAGCTTCGATATCGAAGAAGATTTGTTTAGCCATGATATTTTTAATTTGAAAATTTGGTAATTTGATAATTGGTTAAGGTAAAATATTTCATACTTACTTATAACCTATAACTTATAACTCAAATACTTATTTACCTAAAATAGCAACAATGTCGCTTTCGCGCATAATTAAGTAATCAATTCCTTCCACAGGAAGTTCTGTACCCGCGTATTTACCATAAAGGACAATATCACCAACTTTTACAGTCAATGGCTCGTCTTTTTTACCTGCGCCTACGGCTACAATCTCACCTCTTTGAGGTTTTTCTTTAGCTGTATCTGGGATGATAATACCACCTGCTGTTTTTTCTTCAGCTGCTGCTGGCTTGATGATCACTCTGTCATGTAATGGAGTTACATTCAATTTTTTAGCCATAATTATATGCTTTTTTTAATTTTTCGAATTAACCTAAATCGTTAGGTATCTCAATTTTGTCAATTAGCTTGCCAATCCAAAGAGAACGACAATATTTCAACATTTACTAGAATTATTTAAATATATCTTTAACAAATGGCAGTTTTCTACAATATATACAATGACAAATTGTCAAAATGTCTGAAAAAATAAAAGCTCCCAACTGGGAGCTTTATGATTAATTATATTTTGCAATCTGTATGGGCCTTTGGAAGTATTTAAAAAGAGAATCTTTCACTTTTGTAGTATCTGCCGTTTTAGGTATAGGAGAATACAACCGATAAAACAAACCCTGACTTGTCTGTACACTATCAAAATCAACTGCATTGCCATAACCTTTCAATGTCGCAATACGCGCATGTGCTCTTTGTGCGTCTTTGGTAATTTCAAATACAAATTTGTAAATATCCGTATTAACTTTAGTCATTGGTAGCGCTTTAGCTTTAGACGTATCAACAGATATATTTTCCTTATTTGTATCGGCGCTTTCTGTAGCAACTTGTTCTACCTTCTCTGGCAATAATTCGGCATTAGATTTCGGTTTATTTACAAAGTAATAAATGCCATAACCAACAATACCGAGAAGTACAACAACCACAACAATCGCCATATAGTTGACTTGAGGTTTAGCCCTATTAGATTGAATACGTTTACGATTCACGGATTCTTCCGCCTCAGCTCGGTCATAGATATCTGCGGAAAGAGCTTTTTCCGAACCTTCGCCATCTCTAAAACCAGAAATTGGATTTTGAGAAAAACTATACCCCCCTGTTTTCAAAGAATGAATATATCCGATACCATTAATCATCAAAACTCCAGTACCTATATTCATTAATTGGCGACTTTCTTCTAAAAAATACTCAATATCAGAAGCAACGATTGATGGGTTTTTGTTTAAAACTTCTTTTGCAAAAGCGACAAATTCAGGTGTGGTTGTCACTTGCTTGTTAAATTCAAAGGTTGCCTCTGGAATTGTTTGTCCATTTTCTATGGAAATAGAACCGCCTTTTAGCGTTACAATACCTATTTTTTCTAATGACAATGACTTATTTTGAATCAAATAGTCATGCATTATTTGTGATAATTTGTTTGACAAAGTGCCTTGCTTTTTCGATATTATTAAATGATTGACAAATAATAAGACTACAACGTCTAAATGAATTATTTTAGTACAAGGTTAGGTCAATATTACCAATATTACAAATATTAATATCTAAAAATCAAATAGATACAACTTTCTGTGACGATAGCTGTATCTATTAAATTATAATAAACTATAAAATTATTTTCTATAAATTATAAGATCGATTGCGGAGCGTATATTTTCTTTGCTTCACTGTAAAATAGTGTTGCAATATCTAAATAGCTTTTTGCAAATTCTTCGGTTGGCTGATTTTTATTTATTTGTAAAACTAAATCCGCAAAATTGGCATAACCTTCCGGCAAAACAATTTCTCCACTTGC
This sequence comes from Rhizosphaericola mali, assembly GCF_004337365.2. GTDB lineage: Bacteria > Bacteroidota > Bacteroidia > Chitinophagales > Chitinophagaceae > Rhizosphaericola > Rhizosphaericola mali. Next base: position 1,664,476 of record NZ_CP044016.1, read on the forward strand.
TACGAAATTCGCATCAAATTCTTTAATAATACCGGCTTGCGTATTGCTGGTGATGCTTTTTGATAATAACAAGGCCTTTGCAGTACCTATATATATGTTGTAACTATGATAAATACTGTCTGCCCAACTCTTGGCATCAAATGATTCATGCGCCCACACCAATTTTTCCTCTGACTCATATAACAATGTTGCTACTAAATCTACAACAACACCAGCACATTCACCTACGCCTATTTCGGTTTTAAAATCTTCATATTGTCCCCAATCGATAAATTCATCTTCAGTCAATGTCGATTGATCCGCAATTGGTTTTAATAATTGGTAAAAATAATCTTTACCATTTCTATCATAGTATGCTTTAAAAGTTTCTTCTTCTTGCGCATTAGCACCAAAATCATTCAATAATGCACGCAAAACTTGCGGAGCTCTTTTCGTAGGAACTTTAATGACTCTTTCGGATGCTCGTCCCAAACCATCACCTAAAGAACCTCCCCCTAACATAACTTGAACAGCGGGCACAATCTTTCCAGCAACTTTAATAGAACTACCGTGAAAACCAATCTCTGCCAATCCATGTTGACCACAGGAATTCATACAACCACTGATTTTAATTTTTAGTTCATGATTGTAAATCAATTCTGGATATTCTTTATACAAAACATCTTCCAATACTTTTGCCATTTCTGTACTATTAGAAATACCAAGATTGCAGGTGTCCGTTCCTGGGCAAGTCGTAATATCCGTAATACTATCAAAACCTGGTGTTGCTAGCCCTAATTCACTTAGTTTTTCAAATACATAAGGCAAATTTTCTTTGCGAACATATTTCAATAGCAAACCTTGATTTTGCGTAATACGTATATCATCTGCAACATACCCTTCCAAAGCATTGGCAAAAGCACGAGCTTGCTCAGATGGCATATCACCTGTTAGAACTTTGACATATACACAGTAAAAATCTTCTTGTTTTTGTTGGTACACATTGGACTTAATCCATTTTTCATACAAATCCTTATCTGAAATTTCCACACTTGGTGCTATTTTTACATCAGACAATTGTACTTCGGAAAATACTTTTGTGTTTACGTGAAATGATGTAGACTTATTAGCAATTCGTTCTTCCGCAACCAATTTCAAAACATCTTCCAAACCCAATTTTTGCAATAAATATTTGAATCTAGCTTTGTTTCTATTATTTCGTTCTCCATAGCGATCAAATACACGAATCACACTTTCCGTAAGCGGAATCATTTGATCTTCAGGTAAGAATTCTTCAATTACATGCGCCATCAAAGGTTGCGCACCAAGGCCGCCACCAAGCATTACTTTAAAACCGCGTATTTCTTGTCCGTTTTCAAATTTTACTTTAGGAATAAAACCTAAATCGTGAATAAATGTAAAAGCGGTATCTTTTTCACTTGAGGAAAATGCTATTTTGAATTTACGTCCCATATCTTGACATATCGGATTTCTCACAAAAAATTCAAACATTGCTTGTGCATATGGAGATATATCAAAAGGTTCGTCTTTGTCAATTCCGGCATTGGGAGAAGCTGTCACATTACGAACGGTATTGCCACAAGCTTCACGTAAAGTAATATCATCTTCTGCCAATTTAACCCAAAGTTCTGGCGTTTTATCCAAACTCACATAATGAATCTGCACATCTTGACGTGTTGTAAAATGTAATTTTTTACTTGCATATTCATCCGAAAGATCTGCAATTCGAACAATCTGTTTAAAATTTATTTTTCCAAATGGTAATTTAATACGCACCATTTGTACACCTGGCTGGCGTTGTCCATATACGCCACGAGCAAGGCGCAAACTTTTAAATTTTGTTTCGTCTATTTTACCCTCTTGAAATAATCTAATCTTCTTATCTAAATCAATAATCTCCTTCTCAACTACGGGATTGTGTAAATCTTCCAATTCAGTTCTGAAACTCTGCATATACGTCGCTTATTTTACTCTATAATTATTATAGACTACAAAAATAAGAAAACTATACTATTTCGATAGAGTTATTTATTTAGATGCTAAAAAATTGGATAATTGTTTCATGCCAATATTTTTGGCAACAATTTTCCCTTGGGGATCGACAAGGATATTTTGAGGTATTTGGTGGATGGCATACTTTCTAGCCGCAGCGTTATTCCAAGATTGATCGTTCCAAAGATTTGTCCAAGAAATCTGATCTTGTTTCATTGCATTCCTCCATTGATTTTTGTAATCATCCATGGAAATCTCCAAAACTAAAAAACCTTTTTGAGCAAATTCTGCGGCTAACTTTTTTAATTCTGGATGTTCGGCTCGACAAGGCGCACACCAACTTGCCCAAAAATTAATCAACACATATTTGCCCAAATAATCATGTAAAGAAATGAATTTGTCATTTTGATCTGGCAAGGTAAAATCTGGCGCAGGTTTTCCAACTTGCACATTTTCCAAACTTTCTAATTCTTCTTTAAAATATTGAAAAGAAGAATTATGGGGAGCATTTGTATTTAAAATTTGCAAATATTTTTCATTCCACTCTTCAGATTTATCAATATTAAAATAGCTGTAAATTAACCATTGAGGAACAATAGAATCGGAAGAATTTTGGTTTACAAATGCCAATAAATCTGTTCTGTATATGGATAGTTGACGATTGTAATTGTTTAATACTTCCGTCCTATCATTTGGTAAAAGAGGTTGACTAGATTGTTGAAAGTAGTAATGAATGGAATCCTCGTAAGGTGAAAACTTAGAATGAATCTCTTTAAAATGCGATGAAGTATATTGTTGCAAAATAGACTGAGATTTTCCTATATTTTGAAAAAAAAGGAATAAAAAAACTATAAGTATCTTCTTAGAAAGCATCTATTTATATACTTTTTTCTTTTTAACCACTAATGGAGCAGGTTTTTCAATCATAGAATCGATTAATTTACCTCCACCATGGTTAATAATTCTGTCAAATATTATTGCGGTCGCATATGCATCTCCTCCTGCTCTATGATGATTGGCTAGATCTATCTCCATTGCTTTACAAAGAAAATCAAGACCATACCGCTCCAAACCAGGAAATGCCTTCCTTGTAAGCTTAAGCGTACACAACTTTTCTGTCTGAAATTTAATACCATTTTTTGCAAAGAAATATTGCATGAAGGGGTAATCAAAACCTACATTATGTGCAACAAATATGCGATCTTCTAGGAGATTAAAGACCTTGTCGGCGACTTCGCTAAAGTCCGGAGCAGAAGCGACCATTTTATTGGAAATATTGGTAAGATGTGCGACGTATGGAGGTATGGGCATACCAGGATTTATCAAGGTTTCGTATTTACCTTCAATCTCTTTTCCATTATGTAAAACAATTGCAATTTCTGTAATTCCATTACTATTTGCGGGGCTCCCTGTTGTCTCTATATCTACGATTGCAAATTTATTTTTTACCGCCACTTCCACTTAATTTAAAAATCCAAACTAAAGTATTTTACCCAATATAAATGAAAATATTTATTTTAACATTTCATTTTTGTAAAATTACGAATTCTCACTTAATTTTACATAATTAACACCCTGATCTTATGCGTAAAGTACTGTTTTCAATCGGAATTTTGGTTGCATTTAGTTCTTGTAACTACGTTGATGATGTTTTTGTTACCTTAGAAAAACAAATCCAATCTAAAATTTCTTTGCAAAATTTATTCTCAGAACCTGATAGATCAGAAAGATTAGACAATAACAAACTCATTCAGTTAAATATTCCTACTTCAGTATCAACAAGTGATTCTACTTCTACAAAGAATAGCAATATTGATATGTTTTCGCAATTCTTTATGGAAAAATTAGGATTTTAGTTTCGATATTACAACTCCCCAAAAGTGTTGGCTTTTAATCATTTCAAAATATTTTATTTAGTTATCTTTGTATTCGGGTAAAATCACACTACCGATTAAGGAATATATAATGGAACTAAGTAAGAATTACAATCCTTCTGAAACAGAAGTTAAATGGAATCGCCACTGGAGCGATAAAAAATATTTTCATAGCCAACCGGACAGCCGTCCATCATTTACCGTCGTCATACCTCCTCCAAATGTAACTGGAGTGTTGCACATGGGACATACTTTGAACGAAACTGTTCAAGATATTCTTGTAAGAAGAGCAAGAATGACAGGATTTAATGCTTGTTGGGTTCCTGGTAGTGATCATGCGTCTATTGCGACAGAAGCGAAAGTCGTACAAATGTTACATGAACGTGGCATTGATAAGAAAACACTTTCTCGCCCTGAATTTTTGAAATACGCATTTGAATGGAAAGAAAAATATGGCGGAATCATCTATAGCCAAATTGCAAAATTAGGTTGTAGTGTTGATTGGGATCGTGTTTCTTTCACTATGGATGATCATTACTATAAAGCGGTTATTAAGGTTTTTGTCAATTTATATAAAAAAGGTTGGATTTATCGTGGTGCGCGCATGATCAATTGGGATCCAATTGCTCAAACAGCACTAAGTGATGAAGAAGTTGAATATAAAGATGGTCAGGGAAAATTGTATTATGTAAAATACAAAGTTGCCAATGGCATTATTTCACCTAAAGGGGAAGATTTTATCACTATCGCTACGCAAAGACCAGAAACAATCATGGGAGATGCTGCAATATGTATCAATCCAAATGACGAACGTTATCATTGGTTAAAAGGACAAAAAGTCATCGTACCAATGATCAATCGCGAGATTCCAATCATTGAAGATGATTATGTAGATATTGAATTCGGTACAGGTTGTTTGAAAGTTACGCCAGCACACGATATCAATGACTATAATTTGGGTCTAAAGCATAACCTTCCTGTTATTGATATTTTGAATCAAGACGGAACGTTAAGCGAGGCTGCGCAAATATTTGTTGGGGTAGAAAGATTTGAAGCGAGAAAAAAAGTAGTTGCTTTATTGGAAAAGGAAGGACTTTTAATAAAGGAAGAAGTTTACACAACTAGATTAGGCTATTCTCAGAGAACAAACTGTGTAGTAGAACCGAGAATCTCCACGCAATGGTTTGTCAAAATGAAGGAATTGGCAGAACCAGCTTTACATGCTGTAGTTGATGGAAATATCAAAATACATCCTGGTGATAAATTTTTAGCTACGTATAAATATTGGCTAGAAAATGTAAAAGATTGGTGTATCAGCCGTCAACTTTGGTGGGGACAACAAATCCCTGCATATTACGACGAAGATGGCAATCTCTTCGTTGCGGAAACAAAAGATGAAGCCCAACAATTAGCTGGAGATAAATCATTGACACAAGACGAAGATGTTTTGGATACTTGGTTCTCTTCTTGGTTATGGCCTACGGAAGTTTTCAAAGGAATTACAGAGCCCGGCAATGAAGAAATTAAATATTATTATCCAACATCTGTTTTGGTTACTGGACAAGATATTATTTTCTTTTGGGTAGCGAGAATGGTAATGGCAGGCTTGGAATTTGAACATGAAATTCCATTCAAAGATGTTTATTTCACCGGAATGGTACGTGACAAACAAGGTCGCAAAATGAGTAAATCTTTGGGAAATTCACCAGATTTACTTGGTTTGATTGATAAATATGGTGCAGATGCTGTTCGTTTTGGTACGATGATCTCCGCTCCTGCTGGTAATGATTTATTGTTTGACGAAGCAGCATTGGAACAAGGACGTAATTTCAACAATAAAATGTGGAATGCGTTGAAATTGATTCAAATGTGGCAAGCGAAAAGCGAAGATATTGCACCAGATAATGCACAACAATTTGCATTGGATTGGATGGAAAATCGCTTGATGCAAGCGCAAAAAGAAGTAGAAAAATTACATAAGGAATTCAAATTAAGTGAAGGCTTAAAAGTAATTTACTCTTTGATTTGGGATGATTTCTGTTCTTGGTATTTGGAATGGATCAAACCTGGATTTGAATCCCCTATTTCAGCAACGGTTTTGGATAAAACGATTCGTTTTTACGAAGATTTGTTGCAATTGCTTCATCCATATTTACCTTTTATTACAGAAGAAATTTATCATCTATTAAAAGAACAAACCGAAGATCTTTGTATCAAACAATTTGGGGAAATAAAAGAGATAAACTCTTCGATTTTGGAATCTGGTGAACTATTGAAAAAAGTAATTTCTGCGATTCGTGATGCAAGAAATAAGAATCAAATTAAACCAAAAGATTTGATCAAATTACATATCGAATCTGAGAATAAAAGTAATTACCAAACGATAGAAAATATCTTATCCAAACAAGTAAATACGGAATCGATAGACTATAATCCTTGCACTAATACCAATACGATAGTTGTGGCTATTGAAAAAGATAAATTTTTCATAGAATCCAATAAGGAAATTGATACAGAAGCATTGAAAAATAGTTTGTTGGCAGACTTAGAGCATCAAGAAAAATTCTTAGTTTCTGTACAGAAAAAACTTTCAAATGAAAGATTCGTTCAAAATGCAAAACCAGAAGTGGTTGCATTGGAACAGAAAAAACAATCCGATGCAGAAGCTAGAATTATTACGATAAAAGAAAGTCTGGCTCAACTATAAGTTCTGAAAATTATCCGATAAAAAGCACTTCAATCTTGAAGTGCTTTTTATATATTTGGAAAAATTAACTTCATGAAAAACCTGTTTTTTACATTTCTCGCACTTGTATCTTTAGATCATTTATTTGCACAAAATCATTCGGGTAGTGAAATAAGTATTGGTGTAGAAGGTGGACTACCTTTAAGCACACTAAAAGAAACTCATAAATTCGGTTTCGGTGGAACAGTAAAATATGCCTGCAATTTGGATGAAACAATTGCTCTAACTTTACAATCAGGTTATATTGTTTATCCAGGGAAATCTTTTAAATCTATATATTACCCAAATAGCAGTCAAGCTCCATATTCAGAGAAAATGAGTTTTCCCAATTTGAGACAAATTCCACTAAAAGCAGGTGCACGTTTTTCTTTTGGTAATATTTATTTAGAGCCGCAACTTGGGGTATCATTTACGTCCACACCTCAAAAGAGTTATACGGAATTTGATATTAATAAAACTAGCAACACGGCCTTCACCTACGCTGGAAATATTGGCATTTTTGCGACAAAAGAAATTGATATTAGTGCGCGCTATGAAGGCTTCAAAATGAATGACAGAAACGTTTCCATTATTGGACTTAGAGTGGGATACAATTTTTCTTTTTAATTATAACATACATTTATTAACAGTTTTGTAATATTCTTGTAAATCAATTTCATTATATTTGAAAGGTATTTTTCACAATTTAAACGATTACAATGCCTCAGAATTATTACAACAGAGAAAATCATGGCAATTACGAATTAATCCCAGTAGGCAATTTTAAACTTGCAGAAGGCGGCATTATTCCCAATTTGGAATTGGCAATTAGGACATTTGGCACTTTAAATGAAGACAAAAGTAATGCGATTTTAATGACTACTTGGTTTTCAGGTACGACTAAAATATTGGAAGATGCTTACGTTGGAAAAGACCACGCATTGAATCCAGAAAAATATTTTATTATTCTTGTCAATCAAATAGGAAATGGTTTATCTACTTCACCTTGGAATGCAGATGAAAGTATCAAAGCTGGCAAATTTCCCAAAGTAAGAATTGAGGATGATGTAAAGGCGCAATACAAATTATTAACGGAACATTTTGGTATTCAGAAATTGGTTTTAGTATTGGGTGGTTCTATGGGTGCGCAACAAACGTATGAGTGGGCTGTTCGTTTTCCAGATTTCATGGAACGAGCAGCACCGATTGCGGGCTATGCGAAAAACACAGAACATGATTTTATATTTACCAAAACTTTGATAGATACAATTACGATGGATCCTGCGTACAAAGAAGGCGCTTATGAATCAATCGATGCAATGAAAGGTGCTTTAGACCGACATGGTGATATTTGGAACGTAGTTGGATATAATCCAGAAATGTATCGTATAGAAGCGTACAAAAACCTTGGCTTTAAAGATGGATTAGATTTTGGAAAAAATTTCACAATGAAATATTTCGAACCAATGGATCCAAATACCTTATTGTTATGTGCTTGGAAATGGCAAAGAGGTGATGTTAGTCGAAATACAAATGGAGATTTAAAAGCAGCACTTGGACGCATCAAATGTAAAATGTTCTGCATGCCAATATTACAAGATATGTTCTTCGTAACTAGTGATTGTAAATTAGAACAAGAAATGATTCCTAATAGTGAATGGAGGCCTATTGACACAGTTTGGGGTCATTTGGGATTATTTGGAATGGATCCAAATTATATGCCGCAAGTGGACAAAATTTTGAATGAATTATTAGCGACAGAAGTTTAAAATAAAAAAAAGCGTAAGTGAAAATTCACTTACGCTTTTTTTCTTTATCCTATAATCGCTCTTGCAATACCTAACACAACTCCAAATATTAATGCACTCAGAAATCCATCGACATGAAATTTCTTTCCCATGATTGCACTTGCCAATAAAATAATTACAGCTGTGATAACTAATGAGAACAATCCTAAAGTTAAAAACGTAATAGGAAAGCTTAAAAAAGCTAAAACAGGTCTAACTATTGCATTTAAAATTCCTAATACAAATGCTACACCAACGGCTGCGCCGTAGCTTTCTACAGAAACTCCAGGTAGTATTTTTGCCAAAATAAATACCAAGAAACCCGTAACTAAAAGACTGATAATAAAACTAATCATATGCTTTCATTTTTATTATCTAAATATACCTAAAATTTTGAAATTACTTGGATCGTTTTAGGATCTTTTTGACTGATAACTTGTTCTGATTTAGGTAAATACATCTGTGCCGCATCCACTGTGTAATGACGCAATGTGGTCAACTCCAATTTTTCTTCATGTGAAAATTCAAATTGCGTTTCTAGTTCGTTTTTTAAATTTTCTAATTTCAATGCATCATTATCGACACAGATTTGAATAGTTATTGCGCCAATAGAAATTAAATTTGCTTTTAATAAATTATGATGCAACGCTTCGTAAATAGCTTCCAAAGGCTTTCCTCCTATAAATGCAAAATCTTTGGTTTTTAAAGTTACCAATGCTTGATCGCGCTTAACTATAATTAACGGAGGTAAAACATTATTTTTTTCTCCATTAATAACCGTTCCTTCTAATTCTACATTTTTAAAACATTTAACCAAAAGAGGAATATTTTTATTTTGAAGTGGTTTTATAGTTTTGGGATGAATGACTTGCGCACCATAAAAAGCCATTTCAATTACTTCTTCATAGTCCAAATGTCGGATACTTTGAGCCTCAGGATAAATTTTCGGATCCGCACTCATCACACCGTCCACATCTTTCCAAATAGTTACACTTTCGGTTTCTAATAAATTGCCAAAAATGGCGGCAGTAAAATCACTTCCTTCTCTTCCTAATGTAGTCGATTCATTATCATCTGTTGCGCCGATAAATCCTTGCGTAACAATAATATGTTCTTTTTGAACTAAAGGTAAAATAGTTTCTTGCATTTTACCACCCGTAAATTCCCAATCGATAATTGCTTCGCGGTAATTATTGCTCGTTCGGATAATATCACGAACATCTATCCATGCATTTTCCAAACCATTTTCTTTAAGAGTAAAACTAAAAATGGTCGAACTTAATAATTCACCCAAACAAACAATTTGATCATAATAATAATTGTATTCTCTCACGGGTTGATCATGCAAAAGCCACTCAACCTCTGTAAATAAATCACGTAGTTGGGATTCACAATTTTCTTTTTCAATTTCAAGTAATTGTTTGACAATTTCTAAGTGAAAATCTTTCAAATCTTGAAATAATCGAAGCGCTTCTTTTTGTCTATTTTCAAAAAAGTCCAAACTTACTTTTTCTAACGCATTCGTTGTTTTGCCGATGGCAGAGATAACAATAACCAAGTCGTCGTCAGGAGCAAACGTCTTTACAATATTCGTTGCATTTCTTAAATTCATTGCGTCTTGTACACTCGCACCACCAAATTTGAATATTTTCATACCGTATTTTAAGTTTGGCAAATATACATTTTTGAAAAAAATCATTTCATTCAAATATTAAACTGCCGATTTTCTTTTTTTCTAATAAAAAATTAAAATTGAAATGAGGCAAAATATTGGCATCAAATATGCCTTTTCTTTTTTCAAATTTATTTTATGAAACGCAGTGGTTTTCTTCTCAGCATTCTTGCATTACTTTTTGTCCTACCTAATTTCCTTTCCGCTCAAAGTTTATCAAATCGACAACTTAAAAAATATAGAAATCAAGTATTTGAAATGATTAATGATTATCGCACTTCGCACGGATTGTCCGCATTGACCTTTTCTGATATTATGAATAAAACTGCGCAGACACACAGCGACAATATGGCCAATGGTTCCGTTCCATTCAGTCATGAAGGATTTGATAAAAGATACGCTTATTTAAAATCCCAAATACCTGGTTTTCATGCTTGTGCTGAGAATGTCGCTTATGGTGACATGACACCTGAAGAAGCAGTTGCTGGTTGGTTAAAAAGTCCAGGACATTTAAAAAATTTAAGTAGTACCAAATATAATCAAACGGGCATCGGCGTACAGATTTCCAAAGAAGGCTATTTGTACTATACGCAAATGTTTGCCAATTGATAAAATCTTCGAAATAGAATAAAAATGTTTGTCTAAATTGCAGGCATGGAAAAAGCAATCATTTCCGTAAAAGGATTAGAAAAAAGTTACGGACATTTCCATGCCGTAAAAGGAATCAGCTTTGATGTAATGGAAGGGGAAATTTTTGGACTTTTAGGTCCAAATGGTGCCGGAAAATCTACTACATTAGAAATAATAGAAACCCTTCGTACCAAATCTGCAGGCTCTATTACTGTAGATGGTTTTGATATCGATACACATCCAGAAGAAATAAAAAAACGCATTGGCGTACAATTGCAAAGTTCGGGTTATTATCCAGGCTTAAACTTGGTACAATTGATTCAATTATTTTCCGGATTGTACAATCGTAAAGTAGATCCAATGCAATTATTGGATTCTGTTAATCTGCGAGACAAAGCCAAAAACAAATATAAAGAACTCAGCGGCGGTCAAAAACAACGTTTTTCTATTGCGACAACTTTAATTAATGATCCTAGAATCATTTTTTTGGACGAACCTACAACTGGTTTGGATCCGCAAGCGAGACGCAATCTTTGGGATTTGATTTTGGATATACGCAAAAAAGGAACGACAATTATCATCACGACACATTATATGGATGAGGCTGAGATTTTATGCGATCGAGTTGCCATTGTAGATTCGGGTAATATAGTTTCTTTGGCTACACCAGATCAATTAATTGATGATCTTGTCGCTACTGGATTTGAACGTGCCAAAGATGTAAAAAAAGCCAATTTGGAAGATGTTTTTATTAATTTAACCGGAAAAGCATTAAGAGAAGCTTAATATGGAAACAAGTTTGCAATATCCGATCGGAAAATATGAGCCCAAACCGTATAGCGAAGCGCAAAAAAAAGAATGGATAAATGATATCAATTGGCTTCCTGCCGATATCGAAAATTCTGTTTTAAATTTGGACGAGGCACAATTGCAGACACCTTATCGTCCTGGAGGTTGGACGGTGCATCAATTGGTACATCACGTTTCTGATAGTCATTTGAATGCATTTTGTAGATTCAAAATTGGACTTACGGAAGACAATCCCAATATTCGCCCGTATGATCAGGAAAGATGGGCATTATTGAAAGATACCGAATTACAGCCAATCAATATTTCCATTACTTTGTTATTTGCTTTGCACAAAAAATGGGTAACAATTTTGGAAAATATTTCTGATGAAGAATGGAATCGCAAAGTTTTTCATCCTGAAACAAAACAAGAAATGTCACTTTGGTATTTATTAGGTTCTTACGCTTGGCATGGCAGACATCACACACAACATATATTAGGATTGAGAGAAAGAAATAATTGGTAAAAAATTTACAATATGGAAGACAACGATTTGAAATGGAAGACTTTATCTTCTGAATATTTATTTAAAGACCAATGGTTGACCGCTAGAAAAGACCGTTGTGAAAGAAAAGATGGAAAAATAATCGATCCTTATTATGTCATGGAATATCCAGAGTGGGTAACTGCAGTGGCAATAACAGAGGAAAATAAAGTATTGTTGGTTAAACAATATCGTCATGCTTTGGGTGAAGTGAGTATTGAGATTCCTGGCGGCTGTGTAGACGATACGGATGACAATTTCGAAGATGCCATTCGCCGTGAATTATTAGAAGAAACGGGATTTGCATTTGCTTCTGTACATTCACTTGGTCGTATTTCTGCGAATCCTTCCACAAATTCCAATTTGATGCACATGTTTGTCGCTATTGGTGGAAAGAAAATTCAAGAGCAAGATTTGGATCCAAATGAAGAAATTGAAATATTGGAATTGACTTTTGATGAATTGATACAATTGGTGGAAGAGAAAAGAATTATACAAGCGATGCACGTAACAACAATCATGTACGCACTCATGTATTTGGATAAAATAGAGTTCAAAAGATAGGATCAAGATAAAATATGGCGCTAAAGAAAATCGTAATTATAGGACCTGAAAGTACGGGAAAAAGTACACTATCTGCTGACTTAGCAATACATTTTGACACTAATTGGTGTGAGGAGTATGCACGAGAATATTTAGTAAAATTTGGTAAAGAATATACAATAGAAACCTTAACCGATATAGCGAAAGGGCAAATAAAATTAGAAGAAAACGCGATAGAACAAGCCATTAAAGAAAATAAAGAGTTCGTTTTTATTGATACAGACATGTATGTAATGAAAGTCTGGAGCGAATACGTATTTGGCACTTGTGATAATTACATTTTGGAGCAAATTAATCATAGGAAATATGATTTTTATTTGCTTGCAAATACAGATCTTCCTTGGGCTGCGGATGAATTAAGAGAATATCCTGATGAAAATCCCCGATTAGAACTATTTCAAATCTATAAAGATATTCTAATCAATCAATCCACGCCTTGGGCAGAAATAAAAGGAACAGGGGAAGAAAGAACAAAAATGGCAATTGATATTATCGAAAAATATTTCCAAAAGTAAAGGACTGAATTTTCAGTCCTTTACTTTTTATTTCCAATCAAACTCAACAGTTTGTATTAAATCAGCCGATAATGATTTTGCAACTGGGCAATGTAAGGCTGTACGTTCCAAAATTGTTTTCGTTTTTTCATCCAAATCCAAAGCTGGAAAATGAATTAAAACTTTAATTTCGGCTATACGTCTTGGTTCTGCAGCCATTATTTTGGTAATTTCTGCACTTGTACCTTTTAAATCAACTTGCAAATCTTCTGCTTTGATTCCCATAGTAGTCAACATGCAAGTACCCAAAGAGTTAGCAACCATATCTGTCGGAGAGAATCTTTCACCTTTACCATGATTGTCCACAGGCGCATCCGTTTCGATTGTCGTACCACTTTGAATATGTGTAGATTCTGTACGTAAATCGCCCGTATACAAAATTTTAGAAGTCATATATAAAATTATTTATTAACAAATGTACATTTTCAATAGAGTATATCCCTTATTAAATCGGGAAATAAATACAAAAAGATATGTACTTTTGTTCCTATTGGAATAAACCAGATTGGAAAAGTTAGAAAAAGAGGATTATAATGCAAGAATTACCAATTATAAATAATGTAAATACCAAAGAAACACGTGTAAAAAAACCAGATTGGTTAAGAGTAAAATTACCTATTGGTGAAAGTTACAAACATGTGCGAGGATTGGTCGACACACATAAATTACATACTATTTGCGAAAGCGGTAATTGTCCTAATATGGGCGAATGTTGGGGTGCGGGCACGGCCACATTTATGATTTTGGGAAATATATGTACCCGAAGTTGTGGTTTCTGCGCAGTAGCAACAGGTCGTCCAGACGCAGTAGATTGGGATGAACCTCAACGTGTAGCGGAAGCAATTAATTTGATGAAAGTGAAGCACGCAGTCATCACAAGCGTCGACAGAGATGAATTACAAGATGGAGGTTCGATTATTTGGTATAATACTATCAGAGCTGTAAAAACTTTGAATCCTGATACTACTTTGGAAACTTTGATTCCAGATTTTAGAGCGCAAAGAGAAAATATCCAAAGAGTGATTGATGCTGCACCAGAAGTCGTTAGTCACAATATTGAAACAGTCGAAAGATTAACCAAGCAAGTACGTATTCAAGCAAAATACAGAAGAAGTTTGGACACTTTACGTATTTTGAAAGAAGGTGGCATGCGTACCAAAAGCGGTATAATGCTTGGTTTGGGTGAAACAAAAGAGGAAGTTATTCAAACATTGAAAGATTTGGCGGCAGTGAATGTGGATGTAGTTACCATTGGACAATATTTACAACCGACTCCAAAACATTTGGCGGTGGACAGATTTGTACATCCTGATGAATTTGCAGAATATCGCGAAATTGGTTATGAATTGGGAATTGATTATGTAGAATCAGGACCATTGGTTCGTTCTTCCTATCATAGCGAAAGACACGTTATTCCAGGTTATGGAAAAAATAAATGGCAAGAAGAAAAAGCTTTAAAAGAACAAGCTTTAGCTTCTTAATAAGAACTAAACTATATTACAAAATAGCATTCCCTATGGAATGCTATTTTTTTGTCCCATTATTTAAAATCTTTGAAATTCATAAAAACTAGGTCAAATTCTCTATAAAGTGGTGAAATACCTCACAGTAACTTTGTTCTGTTCATTGATTTGTCACATTTTTAAAATCTTTTTATATGAAACAGAATAAAAAATTTACGATTGGAGATTATTTATTGACACGTTTATTTCAAATGGGAATAACAGATTTATTTGGAGTTCCTGGTGATTATAATTTAGCGTTTTTGGATCATGTTACAGATTTTAAAGGAATACAATGGCGAGGAAATACCAATGAGTTAAATGCAGCTTATGCGACAGATGGTTACGCTCGTGTAAAAGGATTTGGTGCATTTTTAACAACCTTTGGTGTGGGCGAACTAAGTTCGATCAATGGTGTCGCCGGTTCGTTTGCAGAGAATGTTCCTGTAATTCAAATAGTAGGAGCACCTAATACAAAAGCAGCATCCAAAGGCGAATGCAAACATCACACTTTAGGTGATGGTGATTATGCCCATTTCCATAGAATATATAAAGAGGTTACTATTGCATCCACTTATTTATCTGCAAATAATACTAAAAACGAAATTGATCGTGTTTTGGTAGCAAGTTTTATCAACAAAAAACCAGGTTATATAGTTCTTCCTACGGATATCGCAGCAATGCCTTGTGAGGCTCCTATGGATAATATAAAAGACCAAATCGTAGTCAATAGTGAAATTAATTCCTTGAAAGAATTCAAACAAGCAGCGAAAAAATTAATTCAAAATAATAGCCAAAACATTTCCATTTTATCCGACTATATCACAGAACGTTTCGGTTGTATTTCTTTAGTTAAATCTTTACTTGAAAAATACAATTTCCCATACGCCACAATGACCGCAGGCAAAGGTTCTTTAGGTGAAAAAAACAAGAACTATTTGGGTATTTATGCAGGCTCAGAAAGCAGCGAGCAAGTGTTGAACTATTTGGAAAATAATCAATTATTAATTTCCATTGGTTGTCAATTTTCTGATAGTTTGACGAATAATTTCTCCAATAATATAGATGCAAAATTGCATATCGACATACAAGGATTACAATCTATAGTTGCAGGTAAAAAATTTACCCAAATTCACATGAAAGATGCGCTAAGCATTCTTTCTGAAATATTTGCAGAACTACATATTGAAAAATATACATTTTCACTTAAAAATCCATTTGGTAATAATCCAATTAAAGTGGAAAGTTCTGATTTGCTTACGCAAAAAGCACTTTGGTCTAATGCAAAAAATATAGTTAACGAAGGTGATATCGTTATATGCGAACAAGGGACCAGTTATTTCGGCATTACAGATTATTCACTTCCGGAAAATATACAATTTATAGGACAACCAGTTTGGGGATCTATAGGCTATACATTGCCCGCAACACTTGGCGCGCAGATCGCAGCACCAAATAAAAAAGTAGTGCTATTTATAGGCGACGGTTCGGCATTAATGACCTTACAAAGTTTGAGTGAATTTATTTATCACAACATCCATCCGACTATATTTGTGTTAAATAACGACGGATATTCTGTAGAAAGAGCTATCAATGGACCGGAAGAAAAATATAATGATATTCCAAGTCTTAATTGGGGTAAATTAATGGAAGCATTCGCCAATAATAATCAAGAGAAATTGTATGTCAATGAAGTTAAAAAAATCCTTGATTTAAAATCTGTAATATATGATCTAGCAGAAGTAAATACGCTTGCATTTATAGAATTACATTTGGATAAAATAGATTATCCTCAAGGAATTATCAATATATCCAGAAGTATTAATGCAAGTAATAATGCTCCAGTAAAACATTAAACAATCGCTTTATAATTTTGTTACACTATAAAAAATAGTTTGTAATTAGTGACAAAAACTCAAGATAAAATTCCAAAAGAAAAAACCATAAGTGTCTTACATGACGTACCAGATTTCGTACCGATTGGAGACACTTATGGCGATTGGATATTTCGAATATTTGATAGAAGTCAGACCACTTGTAAAAATTACCTTTCACCCAATAGACGCGATTTTTACTTAATAATTTACCTCAATCAAGGAGAAGGAATATTTTCCAATGGATTGAAAATGTATCATATAAATAAACCCACGCTCCTATTTATCCAACCTTCTGATATAATTTCTTGGAAAAATCATCTTTCCAATAAGGATAGTGGTTATTTCTGTATGTTGAAAAAGGAATTTATCGATATGAATCCTTCCCTCAAATTATTATTGGAAAAATATGGCGTCTATCTTCCCAAAGGCAAAAGTGTAATTGATCTAGAAAGAATTCATTTGGAAAAATTTGATGCTATTTTTCAACGAATGATGCAAGATTTTGAAGAAAATGGTCCAGATATGCATTGGGCATTGGGTGCATCTATTCAACTATTGTTAATTGAGGCAGAAAAAATTGGTAATTTTTTACAACCAGTAAAAGTTGATTCAAACTATAAATTGGTACACACCTTTTTCGAACAACTGGAAAGTGAAATACATAAAATTGATACTGGAGAAAATACTTCTAGTCTCAACGCTTCCGATTTTGCTTATAAACTCGGTGTGCATCCCAATTATTTGAATGAATTACTAAAAAAGTATACAGGAAATAATGTTAGTAGTTTGATTAAAAATAGAGTATTAGAAGAGGCAAAAGCACTTTTACTATTTACAGATAAAACACTTTGGGATATAAGTGAACTATTAGGCTTTTCAGATCAATCAAATTTTAGTTATTTTTTCAAACAAAAGACGGGCGAATCACCCAAAAAATTTAGAGAAAATTCTATTATGACAGAACATTTTAGTTTCTAAAAAATAAGACCTTCGAATTTCGAAGGTCTTATTTTTTTTACCTAGTAATAATACTAACCATTCCATTCATTATTAGAACGATCAATATCTGGTAATTGATGTTTCGGATCTAAAATTACTTGACTCAACGCGGCATCTGTATCTACATGAAAAGTCCAAGTACCACCTCTTTGCCAAATTTCCACTGGTAATTGAAAAGTTTTCACTTTACCACTTTTGTCCTTAATCTCAACAGGAACAGGTAACGGTAATTTTTCTTTATTTTCTATAGTTATATCTGCACCATAACGACCATCTTTCTTGGTCTGAACAACTTTTGTGACAGCCTGATCAACTTGCCAATTTTTATAAAACCAACCACGCCAAAACCAACTCAAATCCTCTCCTGCCCCATTTTCCATTGAACGGAAAAAATCCTCTGGTGCTGGATGTTTGAATGCCCAATCGTGGGTATAATTACTAAAAGCATAGTCAAAACGCTCCTGTCCCAATATCACCTCGCGTAATAGCACAAGTCCAAAAGCGGTTTTAAAATACGCCAATGGATGTACATCTTTATAATCGGTCGCATCTGGCGCAGTAATAATAAATGCGCCATTTTTACGATCTGCAATTACTGGAATAATTTCATCTGCAGGATTACCTCCTTTCGCAGCGTATTCACCGTCGCGCTTTGGAGCGAATCGACCATTTTTGTACTCATCTTGCGCATAGATATCTACGAAAGTATTAAAGCCTTCATCCATCCAAGCATTTTTACGTTCATTTGAACCAACAATCATAGGATACCAAGAATGTCCAATTTCGTGCGAAACTAGCATCCAAAGATCTTTACCAGAAGCTTTCCAATGGTCAAATGCCAAAGCGGGGAATTCCATTCCACCAACAGGTCCACCAACATTAGTTGCAACTGAATATGGAAAAGGGAACCAATGTTTGGAGAAAATCTCCACAGAGCCTTTCAAATATTGGGTTGCATTGGTCCACCCACTATCACCTGCAATACTTTCCCCAGGATAAACTGACTGTGCTAATGCAGTTTTATTTTCGGGTAAATCAATTTTGGCGGCATCCCAGATATACGCTTTGGACATCGCCCAAGCAACATCACGCGTATTTTCCATTTTTAAATGCCAAGTAGTCGTACCGTTTTTAGTTTGGGTAAATGATTTATTCAAGTCTTCTTTACTGCGAATAACAACCGTATTTTCAGAATTTCTAGCCTGATTTAATTTACCTAAAATTGTTGAAGTAAATACTTCTTTTTCATTTACCAATTCACCAGAACCAACTAACATCAAATTACTAGGAACGGTCAATGTATAGTCTATATTTCCATAGTCCATATACATCTCTCCGCCACCAACAAATGGCAATGTATTCCAACCAATCAAATCGTCATATACCGCCATGCGTGGGTACCAATAGGAAAATTCATAAATACGACCATTCTTAGTATCTAAATATCCACTTCTGTCTCCGCCGCCATTTTCTAATAATGTATAGGAATAATCAATGGCAATCTTTATCGAACTATTACCTGCAAATTTATGCTTGAGTTTAATTTGCATTCTTGTATCGTTCAAAATATAATCTACCTTTTCCCATTTACCATCCACTAATACTTGCACTGATGCCAGTTGAAACCCTTTTTTTTCATCCACTTTGGCAGTTGGATTTTGCATTAATCGTCCACGTTCGTTTTCCTTATCATTATTTTGATCTAGTTCCAACCATAAATATTTCAATGAATCTCCACTATTATTTTTGTAGTCGATTTCCACATTCCCTTTCAACAACATAGAACTTGTGTCAAATGACGCCACCACTTTATAATCAGCTTTATTCTGCCAATATTTTGGTCCAGGTAACCCGCTTGCACTTCGATATTCATTCCCATTGGAAGTGTAAAAATTAGGATCAAATGCTTCATGCGGATTGTATTGAGCATGGGCAGCACTTATGGTTGTTAGAAGAAATGTAGAAAAGAGTAATCGCTTCATGTGTGTAATTTTAGAGAGCCGAAGTTACAATACAAGCAATGAAAATCAACAGATTAGCCAATTTTTAGATTTTTTTAAAAAAGTTGAAAAAATATTTGGAATATCAAATTCTGCCTATTACTTTTGCAACCCCTTCTGATACGAAATAAGAAGGAAGTTCTTAAAGGTGAGGTGGATGAGTGGCTGAAATCAGTAGTTTGCTAAACTGCCGTACGGGTTAAACTGTACCAAGGGTTCGAATCCCTTCCTCACCGCTAGATAGGAGTTCAAACTAGTTTAAAACCGTGGTAAATCAATGATTATCACGGTTTTTTGTTTTATTTCTAATCCGATTTAGTTCAAATAAATTCAAATAAAAAGGTTGCAATTCGGTTAGCACAAATTTTTAATAAAATTGCTAACCGAATTAGATCTAAACATTTGATATTTAACAAATTACCGAGTTGTTACTTTGAAAGTTATGATTATTTCATTTTTTAACTTTTTAATGTTTCATCATGAACTTAAATCAAACCTTTTCCATTAGATTTTGGCAAGCAAAATCTAGAAATGTAGATGGGCTTTCATTAATTTATGCAAGAATCACTATCAACGGTGATCGCATTGAAATCTCAACAAATCGAAAAATTAATGCTATTCTTTGGAATGCCAAGCTTCAAAAGGCTAATGGAAAATCAGCAGAAGCACAAACTCTAAATAATCATTTAGAGGCAATAAAAACATCCATCCATCAACACCATAGCAGATTAATTACTATTGGAAAAATAGTCACGCCATTATTACTTAAGAATGAATATTTAGGTATTTCTGACGATAGAAAAACGCTATTAGACGCTTTTAATTTTCTACTTAAACAGTACCAGGAAAAGCTAAAAATTGGAAAAACTTCTATTACAACATATAATAAATATTATTACACATCCATAAAAATTAAAAGATTTTTAAAACAAAAAAACAATAATGCAGATATACAATTTTCTGATATTTCTCATGCATTCTTAAGCGACTTCTTTCATTATCTTTCTATTCATGAAAAACTATCCAATAATACAGCGATGAAATATATATCAAGAGTTAAGACAATATTTATATTGGCAAATAATAGAGGATGGACTAGTACTAATTTAGCTGGAACATTTAAATGTGTATACGAAGACGAAAATCCAGTTAGATTAGAAATGAATGAATTAAATAAATTAATGGATAAAGAATTTTCGATTTCCCGCTTAGAAGAAGCACGAGATTGCTTTGTATTTATGTGCTTCACGGGTTTTGCTTATGCAGATGTTAAAGAAATTAACAAGGATAATTTATTTACAGGTGTAGATGGTGGTCTTTGGCTTTCAAAAAATAGACAGAAAACTAAAACTTATGAATGTGTACCACTCTTCCCTCCTGCAATCAAAATAATTAATAAATATAAAAGCCATCCACATTGCTTAATTAACAATGTATTATTACCAATAAAAAGTAATCAAAAATTTAATGGATATCTTAAGGAAATTGCAGACCTCTGTGAAATTAACAAAGACTTGTCTACACATTCTGCTAGGCATACATTTGCAACAACTGTAACTCTTGAAAATGATATGCCTTTAGAATCAGTAAGTAAAATGCTTGGTCATAGATCATTAAAAACAACCCAACGTTACGCTAAAGTGACAAATAAAAAAATTAGTGATAATATGCATATTTTAAAACAAAAACTATTTACAGAATCTACATAATTTCTCTTTCATTAAAAGAAGAAATTGTAATTAAATATAGGATTCTAAATCGCAGATTCGAATTCCTTTACTTGAGAAAAAAATGAAGGATAAATAAGATTGATTTATCCTTCATTTCCTATTTTGCCATTGAATGTAAATATTTAAGTTTTAAGTTATATTAAAAAATATGCATATGCTGTCCTTTCTTTTTATATTCTATATTATCGATAATAATTTAAGACTCATCTGAAATGATAATCATTTTTCTCTTAATCAATTCTACAAAAGATCTGCACAAGAATTGCCAACGAAAAATTGGAGAAGATACTGATGTATTAAGAATTCTTCAGGCTGAAATTAGACAACACTAAATCCTATTTTTGTCATAAATTAACAATGTACATTGTGACCAACTTGGGATTATTCAAATCAATTCTTTGAAGTTTTGCTTTATAAAATAATTTATTATGAATAATGTAAATCATTCCAAGAAAGAATTCGATATTAATGAAAATACATTAGTAATGATGGAAGCAATAAGAAGAATACTATACGATTTTCAACAAAAGTTACTAATTGAAATTAGAATAGCGCTAAAAGAAAAAAAACATCCAATTGAAAAAGAGTGGATTAAAAGTAATGAGATAAAAAAAATGTTGGGTATTAGTCATGGAACGCTTCAAACATTAAGAAATAATGGTTCTATTCCATTTAGTAAAATAGGTGGAGTTATTTTTTATTCTAAAGAAGAATTGAATAAAATTTTAAAACAAAAAGAATTTCAAATTTCTAAATAATTTAAACAAAAGAGCACAAAGTACATGAAGGGCGTAATGTCAAAAGATTTCGTGAAATGCTGGGCATAAAGCAGGATGCATTGGCATGGGAACTTGGAGAAGATTGGAATCAACAAAAAGTTTCTTTATTGGAACAAAAAGAAGCTATAGAACCGATTTTGCTTCAAAAGTTGTCACTTGCGCTTAAAATTCCAGTAGAAGCAATTCAAAATTTCGATGAAGAAAAAGCAGTAAATATTATTTCTAATACGTTTCATGGAACACAAGGGTTAATAAATTACAATCCATTAGCGTCCGAGATAAATTAATAAAGGCGGTCATTTTTGACCGCCCTTTCTCATCTTTGTAGTTACCACACCAAAAAGAATGAGATATGGACAAAGTTATGAACTATGTCGGACAGCCGATTTTCGCACAGGTACTTTCTTTGATAGACGATAATCTAATATCGAGTGCATGCCAACAACACAAAGCCGACAAGTACAGTAAGAAACTTTGTTTCAAAGACCATCTAACCACCATGCTCTATTGTATATTTGCCCGTTGTACCAATCTGCGCGAAGTAGAGGCGGGGCTTGAGTTGTGTAATGGTAAACTCAATCATCTTGACCTAAAAAAAGTACCCGCCCGTAGCACCCTCAGCGACGGCAACAAGAAAAGGACCAGCGAGGTATTCGCAACACTCTACCAGAGCATTTACCAGAAATACAAGCACATTATCTCGGACAGCCCATTGAAGCCTGGCATTGCCAGCAAATTATACATCCTCGACAGCAGCACGATATCGCTGTTTAAAGCTATATTGAAACCCGCAGGACGTAAGCGATTAGATGGCAGAAGCAAGGGTGGCTACAAAGTCCATACATTACTGAAGGCGGACAACAACATGCCTAGCTTTGTCAAATCCACCGCTGCCGCCATGCACGACCAACAGTTTTACGAATGCATCAAAGAGCTGCCCGATGGCTCCATTATTACATTTGACAAAGCTTACGTCAATTACCAGCAGTTTGAAAAATTCAATGAAAGAGGTGTCAGCTACGTAGTGCCCCAAAAAGAAAACGCACAATATCATTCCATCAGGGAACTGGAGCTTAAAGACGAAGAACCGAACATCCTCAAAGATGAGCTTATCCTGGTTGGCTACAACGACAATATAGAACAAACCAGCGTCAAAAGAACGCTACAATTAAGACGGGTAGCCTATTACAGCCAAAAGCATAAAACGGCGTTTATTTACTGGACAAACAACATCGAAATGGCTGCTTCCGATATTGTGGCTATTTATCAAAACCGTTGGCAAATAGAAAAGTTCTTCAAAAAACTAAAACAAAACTTCCCATTGAACTACTTTTTAGGGGATAATGAAAATGCCATCCAGATACAGATCTGGTGTGCATTGATTGGACTGGTACTCTTGCAGGTGCTCTACCAAGAAAACAAAGCCACAATGGCTTTTTCCACACTAGCTTCAATCGTCAGCCTGCATTTAATGACCTATCTATCCATTGCTGCCATCATTCTCTGCCGAAATCAAAAACGCGTACGAAAAAAGCCTCCTAAAAATAACCTAAAACATAAACAAACCAAAACAGACCCCTATTTGCAAACTAAACTCAACTTCTGACCAATACCAATACTTCCAGATCATTTTATACATTCATAGGCAATCATCTCGGACGCTAATAATTAAAATCCAACATTTCAAAATAATCCAATTGAAAAGCTCATACAGCTCCATGAAGATAAAATTGTATTGTACGAACGGATGCTCAATTAAAAAGAGGAAATGATGTCCAAACTAGAAAAAATCATTCAAAATATTTCAAAGTAAACTATTATAGTTTACTTTTTTCTTATAGAAAAGAAGTTCTGTAATTTACATAGATTTTAAGTTGAATACATAGGTCTATAATACGTGGTTTGCATAAAACTATAGTATTATGGCAAATACAAAATCACCCACCTACAGGCTCGAATTTGAAACGCCTTACGTCTTTTCTGAAGATATAAATTTTCACGGATTATACGCTGGAGATAGATTCTCCCAAATGAATAATAATTTTCACGAATTTCGTAAAGACTATCTAGTATATCATACGCAACAAAAAGGGCAAAGAAAAGAAGATGTATCTATTTGGATCACACCTAAATATGTAGATATTAATTGCTCTTGCTTTACTACGAGACGTTCTATTGTTCACACATGTATTCTGTTTTAACACATATTACTTATTCTCAAAAAGATTTCTTTAAAATTTTTGCGCCAGGAAATCTCATTGAACTTGCATTAAAAAACACTAAACTATTTCATAAGAATATCAATAGTAACCGAAATTTTATCATGCCAGATGCTTCGCTTGGAGCTCTTTATGAAACGGATGAAATAAAAATCATTGAATTTGAGAAAATCCCAGAAATAAAACCATAAATCAATCAGCAAGAACTTCAATTTAAAAAATTAGCCTGGCTTGTAGTACATTCTGAGAGTCGAGCCTATAAAACTTTTTCAGTATTGGTGCCATTATTAGATACTTTAAACAAAAATGGAGTTCCCTTAAAACGATTTGGGAAAGGGTTTGAAGGAATTAAAAGTGAAGATTTTAAGTTACTGGATCAAAAAGAACTTTATAGTATCTGTCAAGATATGATTACCAATGCAAAAAAACGTGTCGAATACTACTATGATGATTTGTTTGAAATGTCTGAAGATTTTCTCCAATGCTTCCATAATTGGCAAAGTGCATTGCCACTGATCGCCAGGGAAAAGAATATTTATCATTCTAATATGGGAAAATTACGATACTACATGCGTCAGAAACCAATGCCCAAGTATGTAAATGAGATAAAAATTTCAGACGAACCTATTCGATTACAGTTTACATTGAAAAATAAAGGGCGATACTATCAACTTTCGCTTGCATTTACGATCAATGGAAAAATTTTAACTAATGCAGAAATTAGGGGACTATTTTTTATTTCAAATGAAGATAAATGCTATTATATGTTAGCGTCCATTCAAGACGTTTAAAGTACCTTCCTGTTTTCCTTTACCTTTTAAGTTAATCTCGTAGCAGATTCTGGCCGCTCCTAGAAGCAAATTTATGGAACGGACGCCATGGTCAAAATCTCCTGGACGCAACGTTATAGTTTCTCTACTTGCTGAACTTTTTGTAAAAAGCCCCTTCACTATTTGGGATGCAATAAGCGATTTTTTTTCGTTTTTTAATTGTGGAGCTATACTTAAATAAGCTTCCCAAACGGATAATAGATCTTTTTGTTCAGCAGTAGAAGTTATCTTTTGTGGGATATTTTTATCGGATGAATCTGTCTTAACTTCTATATTTTTAGAGTTAGAATTTTCGGATATTTTGTTATTTTCTATGCTTACGACCGTCAAATTTTCTTTCTTTTTTTCTTGAAAGCTCAAAGCTTTAGCAGGATTATTATAAAATTTAGCGGTTTGAATATCTATAAAAAGATGCGCACAGAAGATAAGATAAGCTTGGATTTTACCAAAAAATTGGATCCATTCGGGAACAGTTTCTCCATCATAATGATAGAGATTCAAAAGTTCATCTCCCATATCTTTTAAAAAATTCAACCGTCCTTCACTATCATTTATCCATGTGAGAGCAGTAGTTTCTTCCGTAAAATCTTGCATTCCCAATAGATATCCCTTTTGGAAATGAGCCATAATCTCTTTGGCTTGTTCCAGGGTGATTTCCAAATCCGTTCCATTATCACGTACAATATGTTGAGGTGTCCTATACGGAACAACTATGTCAAAAATATCTTGAAAACATCGCTCTGTACAAAGGAAATCAATCTCATCTATGGCATAACGAACGATGAAACTATCCAGATTAGCAGACCAAAACTCAAACGTATCCTCCAATGCAAAGTCTTCAAAAAGTCCATACTTGCCATAAGACAACAAAGAATGTTTACCAAAATACCGATCCAAATATTGGCGGTAGTAACGGTAGTTCAGATTTTTGAATGGAATAGACATGGAGAATGGATTATGCGTTTACCCAAAATAAAGATAGGAAATTGTCATACCAAAACGTAATTTTATAGGAAAATAACCATTATTTTTTAAATACATTACTAAAATTTGCTGATTTTTTGTAGCCTACCAAAAAAACGATTTCTTAAATAGATAAATCTATATAAACTAATTTTTTTTTGATTGCTGTTAAAAAGGAAGATTATTAGTAATAATTTCGGAACGACAGGTTTTTAATTTATATTTTTGCGACATGCCAAGGAATAAAGAATTTAAATATGAAGATAAATTAGAAGCTGCTCGCAATTTATTTTGGGAGAAGGGATATCAAGCTACGACTATGAATGACTTGGTAAATACTCTAGAATTGAATAGAAGTAGCATTTATGATAGTTTTGGAAACAAGCATGAGCTATTTATAAAATGCCTTCATAACTATATAGCTGAGAAGAAAAAAAGTTACAAAATCTCTGCATCCAAAGCTAAATCTCCTTTGCTGGCTGCCATTCAAATTATAAAAGATATAGTTAAGACTATTTTTAGCGATTCCAAAACTTGTTTGGCAATTAATTCAACCTTTGAACTTTCTCGTATTGATAAAGAAGCAGGTAAATTGCTAAAAGACCAAGCGCTTAAATCTATTCAGCTATTCGAGCAACTGTTTAAAGAAGCTCAAGAAAAAGGAGAATTAGCTTCAGATAAAGATCCTAATCTAATTGCTTACTATGTTGTTACAAGCTTTGCTTCGCTTTGGAATGCTGATTTGCTTTTTAATGATAAAAAAAGGTTGAATCAATTGACAAATTTTTTAATTGACACAATCAAAAACTAATTTTTTTTCTCCAAATTCATAAGGTTAGATTTAATATAGGAAGCAATTTTTACAGAAATAAAATTAAATTAATTATAGAAAAAAATGAATCCAAATAAGTGCTTAACTTACATTGATTGTTTGGGCTTGGATCGGCATCGTAAGTACAGATGATGGCATCATTGGTTGATCTTATGGCAAAAGACCAAGTCCCTAACGCATTTGCCGTTTTTATTTCATTTAAATAATTTACTAATAAATCAAAATAAAATTTTATCCCATTATGGGGTAACGTGATCAACACCTTCATATTTTCTATGCTTTTTCGCCCAATTTTCTAATTGACGCCAAACTGGAATTAGCTCTCTAGCCACTGCTGTAAGTTCATAGTCTACTTTGGGTGGA
This sequence comes from Rhizosphaericola mali, assembly GCF_004337365.2. Lineage (GTDB taxonomy): Bacteria > Bacteroidota > Bacteroidia > Chitinophagales > Chitinophagaceae > Rhizosphaericola > Rhizosphaericola mali. Next base: position 1,691,740 of record NZ_CP044016.1, read on the forward strand.
ACTTCTGCATAAACAGTTCGTTTCACAAATTCGTCTTTTTCTAGTTCTCTTAACTGTAGTGCCAGCATACGTTCTGTTATAGTAGGAATTTCTCTTTTGATTTCACTAAAACGTAATTTTCTTTTTTGTAGTTTAGATAAGATCATTAATTTCCATCTTCCTCCTACTTTATTTATTGCGTACAATAAATCACATTCCATTATTAATTTTTCATTCAACATATTTGTTGAGTTCTCTTTTCTTTTTGCCATAGCTTACAAATTTGTAAGTACCTCACATTTAATTGTGTACTATCGGAATCATGTAAAGGTAAGGTATTTTTGCATTTCACTAAAGTTGAAAAATAAAAATGAATAAAAAATTTGCATATGTTGGCGGACTTGGAATGTTAGCGGTTATTACCACCGAGTTTGGAATTATTGGAATATTGCCACAGATTGCCACATACTATAATATAGCAATAGATAAAGCGGGTTATTTATTAAGTGTATTTGCCTTGATTATTGCACTAACTGGACCTATCATGACATTGGTAGCTTCTAAATATGATAGAAAGAAAGTAATGCTATTGTCTATATTCCTATTCATTGTAACAGGAGTTGTATCCTTTTTTCAACCACCATTTTGGTTATTGCTTATAGTTCGCATATTGCCAGCATTTCTTCAACCCGTATATATATCCACTGCGCTATCTGTAGCAGTAAGTGGGGCAGAAAATAAATATAAAAATGAGTTAATGAGCATTGTATTTAGTGGTATTGCTATAGCGATGGTCACCACCGTTCCGTTTGCAACTTGGTTAGCAAGTTTATACACTTGGAAGTATTCGTTTATAATTCAATCAATAGTGAGTATCCTCTCTTTCGTAATTATTTATAGCATTTTACCTTCGCTTCCAGTAAAAGTGAAAAAATCATTTTCTCATCATTTATCCATACTTAAAAATCCAATCTTTTTGGTGAGTACGATAATGAATATTTTTATGATAACCTCTTGGTTTTCTACCTATAGTTATTTTGCCGATTATTTGGGCAAGGCCAAAAATATGAGTAATACAATGATAAGCTATATGCTTTTCTTATTTGGGATTATGGGTGTTTTTTCTGTAAGAATTGCAGGCAAAATGTTAAATAAAAATGTAACACAAACCACCCTTTTATTTCTTCTAGGAACAATACTTATTCCAATATTATTGTACTATTCCGGTGGAAATACCATTACAACTATCGTTGTGGTAGCTATTTGGGGCTTTTTATACACACCTTCCTTTTTAAATGCATCTACGTATATGATTTCTTCTGTACCTAATCATTTAGAATTTGCAAATAGCCTTGCCACTTCTACTGGAAATCTTGGAGTTTCTTTAGGCACTATGATTGGCGGAGGGATCATTGTTTCAAAAGGTATTTCAAATGTACCATGGGTAGGATTGTTATTTGGTATTTTGGCTATAATAATGGTCTTCACCAGAGTGCTAATGGAAAGGAAATCTAAGAAAAAGCCCCGCTATGCTTAATTTACAATTGTACAAATCATCGACCTTAATGCGTCAAAAAAGTATAAATAAATACCTCTATTCAGTGTTTCCAATTTCACAATATAAAATTGTTATTTCATGTCATCGACATCCGTTTTTAAATCAGAAAAATTCTTATTAAGTGCGCTTCTTTCGCTAGCAATTTTCCAATATGGTTGTAGCAGTACAGAGGCTTCCAATACAGCAGCAGCACCTGCTCCAGAACTTCCCGTTTTCACACTTTCAAATACGAGCAATACTGTTTATCAAGAAATTCCCGCTTCTTTAGAAGGAAAAACAAATGTGGAAATACGTCCACAAGTGGAAGGTTTTTTAGATAAAATATATGTGGAAGAAGGTGCGTATGTCCACGAAAGACAACCTTTGTTTCATATCGATCCACGCGTTTATAGTCAACAATTACAAAATTCTAATTCCGCACTTGCCGCAGCGAAAGCAAGTATGGCAAAAGCTAAATTAGAGATGGAAAGATTGTCTCCATTAGTGGATGCGAAAGTTATTTCGCCCGTGCAACTACAAACAGCACAACAAGAGTATGCCAATGCTAAAGCCTTGGTAGCACAGGCTTCCGCAGGTGTTGGCAATGCAAATATCAATGTCGGATATACAACTATAAAAGCGCCAGTGAGCGGTTATATAGGTCGTATTCCATACAAACAAGGGAGTTTGGTTTCTCAAACTATATCACAACCTTTGACTATAGTTTCTGATGTACAAGAGATGTATGCTTATTTTTCTTTGAGTGAACCTGATTTTATTGCTTTCAAAAATAAATATGCGGGAAATACTTTAGAAGAAAAGGTACGAAATGTGCCCGCAGTGGAGCTTATTATGCCTGATAATAGTGTATATCCTCAAAAAGGAAAAGTTAGTTTGGTTGAAGGTCAGTTTGACAAAACCGTTGGTGCTATTACGTTACGAGCTACTTTCCCAAATAATGGAGGAATGCTGCGCACTGGAAACACTGCGAAAATCAGACTTCCAGAAACTTTAAATGGAATGATACTCGTACCACAAGAATCTACATTTGAAATTCAAGACAAAGTATTTGTATTTGCAGTAGGCGATAGTAACAAAGTAGAAAGCCGTCCGATTACGGTTTCGGGGCAAACCGCACATTATTATTTCGTTTCCAAAGGTGTGAATCCAGGTGAGAAAATTGTGTATGTCGGTTCGGGGAATCTCCACGATGGCGTACAGATCAAGCCTTTGCCATTTGCATCTGATAGTTTGATCAAAGCAAGACCACAATAGTTAAGCTATAAATATATAGTCTAAAAAAGAAAATCATTTTATAGTTATCTCCTTTTTAATGCGAGGCAAAACCTCGTACAAGTAAACTCATTCTCTTATGTTAAAAAGATTTATAGAAAGACCGGTCCTTTCGACCGTCATTTCCATCCTTTTGCTCTTGCTCGGCGCATTGGCATTATTCAATTTACCCATCAATCTGTTTCCAGATATCGCGCCACCAAGTGTGCAAGTTACAGCATCTTATCCAGGAGCCAACTCTGAAGTCGTTGCGCGTTCTGTTGCCACGCCGATAGAAGAAGCGGTGAATGGTGTGGAAAATATGACGTACATGACTTCCAACTCCAGTAATGATGGGAGCATGACTTTGACGGTATTTTTCAAACAAGGAACAGATCCTGATATTGCGGCGGTGAACGTTCAAAATAGAGTTTCCAAAGCTAATAGTCAGATTCCGCAAGAGGTAATACAGGCGGGGATTACAACTCAGAAAGTACAAAACAGTATGATTTTGTTTATGGGATTATCAAGCGATGATAGTACCAAATACGATGAATTGTTTTTGCAGAATTATATGAAAATTAATATTATTCCGCAGATCCAACGTATTACAGGGGTTGCACAAGCGCAGGTTTTTGGATCTCAAGATTATAGTATGCGTATTTGGCTAAAACCTGATAGATTGACAGCTAATAATTTATCTCCGCAAGAGGTTACTAAGGCAATTCAAGATCAAAGTTTAGATGCAGCACCAGGTCGATTTGGACAGAATAGCCCAGAAACATACGAGTACATTCTCAAATACAAAGGCAAATTCAACAAACCTGAGCAATATGAAAATATCGTTATTAAAGCAAATGCAGATGGTTCGATGCTTCATTTGAAAGATGTAGCACGAGTGCAGTTTGGTTCATATAACTATAGTACAAGTGCTAGAATGAATGGGCAATCAGTTGCAGGTTTTTCCATCTTACAAACCGCAGGTTCTAATGCAAATGATATCATTACAGAAATCGAAAGTCTTGAAAAGGAATTTACACCATTACTACCTAAAGGTGTAAAAGTATTTAAACTGTATAATTCTAAAGATTTTCTTCACGCTTCCATAGACCAGGTTAAAGAAACATTAATTATTGCGTTTATATTGGTATTCATCGTCGTGTTTGTGTTTTTGCAAGATTTTCGTTCGACTTTAATTCCCGCTATTGCAGTACCTGTGGCGATTGTGGGTACTTTTTTCTTCCTACAATTATTTGGTTTTACCATAAATCTTTTGACACTTTTTGCCTTGGTTTTAGCAATTGGTATTGTGGTGGATGATGCCATCGTTGTGGTCGAAGCCGTGCACGCTAAAATGGAACAAACGCACAAACCGGTGAAAGAAGCAACGATAGAATCGATGAATGAAATTTCTGGAGCCATTGTTTCTATTACTTTGGTAATGGCGGCGGTATTTGTTCCAGTTGGATTTATGAAAGGTCCTGCAGGTGTGTTTTATCGACAATTTGCATTTACGTTAGCGATTGCGATTATCATTTCTGCAATTAATGCCTTGACCTTGAGTCCAGCGTTGTGTGCTATTTTCTTGAAAAATATACACGGAGAAGAACTCGATCAACAAAAATTAACTTTCAAACAACGCTTTTTTAAAGCATTCAATTTCGGCTTTGAAAAATTGACCAATAGATACGTAAAAAACCTACGTTTTCTAACAAAACACAAATGGGTAGCGATAAGTTTTCTTGCATTAATCTCTGTTTTTTGTGTAGTTTTAATTAAACGCGCACCAACTGGTTTTATTCCAAATGAAGATCAAGGATTTATAGTTTACGCGTCTAACACTCCTCCCGGAAGTTCAAGAAATAGAACAAACAAAGCTACAAGGGAATTAGAATCGATTATAAACAAAGACTCTTCCGTACATAAACATTGGGTTACAGATGGTTTAAATCTTATAAGTAATGCAAGCGCGGCTCCTTATGCAGCAGGTTTTATTCAGTTGAATCCTTTAGGTAGCCGGGGCTCTATTGACGATCCAGACAAACTTCTAGTGAAATTGACTCAAAAAACATCACAAGTAAAAGATGCAAGTACATTCTTTTTTTCTTTCCCTACGATACAGGGTTTTGGTAATGTGAGTGGATTTGAATGTATGTTGCAAGATCGTGGTAATGGATCTTTGGAAAATTTAGGTAGCACAACACAGCATTTTTTGACTGAATTGATGAAACGTAAAGAAATTGCATTTGCATTTACCACATTTGCCGCAGGAAATCCACAGTATAATATCAATGTAGATTTTGAAAAAGCTAAACAACTTGGTGTTTCTATTAGTGAATTGATGCAGACTTTGCAAGTCTATTATGGAAGTAGTTTTGTTTCTGATTTCAATCGTTTCGGTAAATACTATAGAGTAATGGCGCAGGCTGATATTCAGGACAGAACCAACATACACTCCCTAGATGATATTTTTGTAAAAAATAATTTAGATGAAATGGTTCCGGTAAAAACGATTGTTACTTTACAAAAAACTTTTGGACCAGAAACCGTAACTAGAAACAATTTGTTCAATGCAGTGACGATTAATGGCACCCCAAATCCTGGCTATAGTACAGGTGATGCAATTAGAGCTTTTGAAGAAACAGCGAAACAAGTTTTACCTCGTGGATATTCGTACGAATGGACGGGAATCACTCGTGAAGAAAAAGCCACAGGAGGACAAACATCCTTTATATTCTTGTTGAGTGTGATATTTGTATTCTTCTTATTAGCGGCGCAATACGAAAGTTACATTTTACCATTCGCCATAGTATTGACGATTCCTACAGGTATTTTCGGTGTATTTGCATTTACTGGTTTAGCAGGAATTGAAAACAATATTTACGTTCAAGTCGGACTCATCATGTTGATTGGTCTATTGGCAAAAAATGCGATTTTGATTGTAGAATATGCCGTCCAAAGACGTAAAAATGGAATGGGTTTAGTGGACTCCGCGTTAGAAGCATCCAGATTAAGATTGCGTCCTATTTTGATGACATCATTAGCGTTTATAGTTGGTATGTTGCCGCTCGTATGGGCACACGGTGCATCAGCAAAAGGAAACCATTCTATCGGAATGAGTACGGTCGGCGGAATGGTTACAGGCGTATTATTTGGAATATTTATCATTCCCGTACTATATATCATTTTCCAATATTTACAAGAAAAAGTAAGTGGCAAAAATGTATCAACCATTCCTGCGGAATCAACGTCCAACCATCAATAATCCACAACTATAGTTTACATGACAAATCATAAAATAATCTTAGGAATATTCATAGTTGCAGCATTATTAGCTGCTTCTTGTAAAACAGGAAAGTTGCCTCTGTCGGAGGCTGCACCTGTAGAAAATGCCTATTTCAGAAAAATAAAAACAACCTCCGACACGGGCAATATTGCAGACTTAGAATGGCGTCAATATTTTAGAGATACAACCTTGCAAAACCTAATCGCAAAAGGCATTGCCAACAATTATGATATGCAATTGGCATTGAAAAAAATTGCCGCTTCGCATGCAACTTTAAATCAAGCCAAACTATTGCAATTACCAACTTTGAGTTTTGGTGTGACGAGCCAATCCTCCACACCATCCAAAAATAGTTTGAACGGAATTAGTTTGAGTAGTTTTTTAGGACAAAAGCATATTGAAGATTATAATGCAGCATTTAACCTTGGTTGGGAAGCGGATATTTGGGGCAAATTAAGATTGCGAAAAGACGTTGCTTTAACGGAGTATTTACAAATGTATGAAGCGCAAAAAGTTATCCAAACGCAGATTGTAGCTTCTATTGCAGAAGGTTATTACAATCTATTAATGTTGGATGCACAAATGAAGATTACGCAAAGTAATTTGGCATTAAGTGATACAACATTGAACATAACAAAATTACAGTGGACTGCTGGACTGGCAACGAATCTCGCAGTACAACAAGCAACGGCGCAGAAGCAATCTGTTGCAGTTCTAATTCCTAAATTGAAACAAGATATTGCATTGCAAGAAAATGCCTTGAGTATTTTGATTGGAGAAATGCCCAAAAACATTTTGCGAAATAGACAATTGGCGGATATCTCTATCCCAACGTCCTTAGACGCGGGCGTTCCCGCCGATTTGGTGAGTCGTCGCCCAGACGTGCGGAACCAGGAATTGAACTTGAGAATTGCCAATGCGCAAATTGGAATCGCACAGGCAGAAATGTATCCTAGTTTGACCATTAGTGCCAATGGTGGACTTAACTCCTTCAAAGCAAGTAATTGGTTTGAGATGCCAGCATCCTTATTTGGCAATATATTAGGTGGTTTAACGCAACCATTATTCCAAAGAGGAACGCTAGCAACAAATTTGAAATTAGCGAAAAATCAACGCGAACAAAATGTATTGAAATTTAGACAAACTGTGTTGAATGCTGTTGGCGAAGTTTCAGACGCTTTAGTACAAATTGATCAATTGAAAAATCAATTTGCAAGTGAGACTGAGCAAGTAAAAACATTACAATCTGCTATCCATAATGCGCAACTATTGTTCAGAAGTGGATTAGCCAATTATTTGGAAGTCATCACAGCACAAGGCGATGCGTTGCAAGCAGAACTCAATCTTTCCTCCATTAAACGCCAGCAGTTAAGTGCATCTGTTACATTATATCGCTCACTTGGTGGCGGTTGGAAATAAGCAATTAAATATTAAATTGGGAAATGGTGAAATATGCGGCGCTCCTTTCTAGGAAGGCCGATTTTAATAATTTATCTAAGTTCAAAAATTGTGATTTTATCAACTATTTGAAATTAATATTTTACCTATCTTGTACACAGTTAATTAATTAATATAGTAAAATATTAAAAATTAATATACATGAAAAATAAAATAAATGTGGCCGTACTTGACGACTATCAAAATGTTTCTCGGTTGTTTGCAGACTGGTCTGATATAGAAGACCAAATCAATTTGACCGTATTTAATAAACATATTCAAGATATGGAAGAACTCATCAAAATACTGCTTCCTTTTGAAATAATTTCTGTAATGCGTGAACGGACGCCATTAACAAATGATATTTTAAATCAATTACCTAATTTAAAATTGATTATTTCAACAGGCGCAAGAAATGCATCGATTGATTTAGAAGCAGCGTCCAAACTGGGAATTGAGATACGCAATACAGGATACGTAGCTAATGGAGCGCCAGAACTCACTTGGGCTTTGCTAATGGCAGTAGCAAGAAAGATTCCTCAAGAGAATAACAATGTTCAAAATGGAAAATGGCAAACAACTATAGGAACAGATTTGGCGGGCAAAACTATTGGCATCGTTGGTCTTGGAAATATTGGAGCCAAAATAGCCGCTTATGCTAAAGCATTTGATATGAATGTAATTGCTTGGAGCGAACATCTGACAGCAGAGGAAGCCTCAAGTAAAAGCGCCAAATTAGTGAACAAGAATGAACTATTTGCTACGGCTGATTTCGTTACTTTACATTTGGTCTTGAGCGATAGGTCTAGAGGAATTGTTGGAAAGAATGAACTAGAATCAATGAAGCCATCAGCTTATTTGATTAACACATCCAGAGGACCTTTGATTGACGAAAATGCACTTATAGAAGTACTTACTCATAATAAAATTGCTGGTGCAGCTATTGATGTTTTTGAGCAAGAGCCGTTATCTTCAACAGATTCGTTTCGGAAAGTCAATAATCTTGTTGCAACGCCACATATTGGTTATGTGACAGAGAATACTTATCGGGTATTTTATACAGATGTTGTAAAGGAAATTAAGGAGTGGATAGTTAAATAAAATACTCGCTAGTGAACATATATTCATCTTTATATTTTCCTTGAATGTTCAATGAAAACGCTTTATAAATTACTAACTTTTCGTTTCTTAAATTGTTTGTTACAATAATTCTGGTGTATTTATTATGTAAACCACAACTCATCTTTGGAATTACTTAAACGCATTTCTACTATTCAAGTAATATGCAATATAAAAATTGATAAGGCCGCCAATTTACTACGGGCGACCTTCATTTACTTAGTAAAAATTTTGAGTTACTTTACCATGGCTTGTTATTTCGGACGGATAATACTATAATTTGCAGGTATCCAAATATAGCTTTTTTCAGCATGCCTTAAATGACCTATCCCTGGAAATGATAAATGTGGAGCTGCAATCCAGTAATGCGCCTGCGCTGCTTTGTCAAATTCTTTTATCCGTGACATTGCCGCACCTGCAGTATCTACGTCGAAACCAACACTAACAGCTGGATCTTCAAACTGCACTACACCACAGTGAACTAAATCGCCCCAGAAAACCATTTTATCTCCTTTACTTTCTAAAGAATAGAAAGTATGTCCTGGCGTATGTCCAACGGCATCCTGAGCTGAAATACCAGAGAATAATTGAGATCCATTTTCAAACAAATGCACTCTTCCTGCTTTCAGATATGGAGCTATAGCTGTAACAGCTGGTTCAAAAAACTGCTTAGCATTTTCTGGTGCTTTTTTCAGATTGGCAGAATCAAGCCAAAATGAGGCTTCATGCTTATTGATATAAAGTATTGCATTTGGAAAAACCATTTTGCCGTTCTGTGTTAATCCTCCAATATGATCAATATGTAAGTGGGTGATCAAAACCGCATTAATCTGTTCTGGCTTGTAGCCAGCACGACGAATGCTCTTTGTAACTAGACCAAGCGTATTTCCCATTGTTGTTCCGCAACCAGCATCGACCAAGATAAGTTTTTCTCCATGTCTAATCAAATAAGCATTGATGGAGGTTTCCACTGTAGTGTTTAGAACATTTTGTTCTAAAATTTTTTGCACCTCACCAGGTTGTGCGTTTAATAGCAATTTGCTCATATCCAACATACAGGTTCCATCAGACAACGCGGTCACTTCATAGTCTCCGATTTCTATTTTATAATACCCAGGTTGCGATATGAGCGCATTTTTCTCTGATTGTGCATTCACGGTAAATACCTTAAAAGATAGCAAAAAAAGAATAGTTATCACCGTAATTACACAGTTCAATTTGTATTTCATCTTTATAAAATTAAAATGCAAATTTCCAACATTCTAGAGATTACCCAAAGGACATTAGTCACTAATAATTTGTGACATTTGTGGCATTATCCGCGATAAAGACGACTTATAGTCTCCCTCGATACGCCAAGATATGAAGCGACGAATTGCTTAGGAACACGATTAAGTAGTTGTGGATACTGATTAATAAACTGTTCATAACGTTGCTTAGCATTGCCAGATATCATAATCTGTAGCCTTTTTTGTAGTGCAACATATCCAAAGTTCGCTTTTACATTAAGATAATGCTCGTATTTCCATATTTCTACACCAAGTTTCTGTCTATTCTGCAAAGTGATTCCTAACAGTTCACACGGCTCTAGGCAATCAATTGTTATAGTTGCTGGCAGGTTTCGCAAAAATGCTTCTCTATCTGAAATCCACCAGTTTTCAACAGCAAACTGATATGTGAATTCCTTTCCAGTTTCAGGGTCGGTCATATATGCCCTCAGGCATCCTTTAATCACAAAGTATTCATATTTTACCTGTTCTCCCATTGTCACAAGGGAAGAATGCTTTTTCATTTTTTTATGTACAAAAAATGAAAGAATATGGTCAAATTCCTCGTCAGATAAAGTGCTGACCGTTTCTATATGAACTCTCAAAGGATGTGACATCATAACAAAGGTACTGTTGTTGTTTAATTTGAGAAAGCTATTTCAAAATTAATACCAAAAAGAGCCGTTTTACATCTACTATAAAATCTTTTAACCTACTGTGTTTAAATAGCTAAATAATAAAGGAGAACCAACAGCAAAATAAAAAATACTAGGATTGAAATTGATCAAAAATTTCTCCCTAGCATTTTTTAAGACGACTATTTAGTAAAGATTGAGCCTTATTTTTCTAACAAAAGATTATAGTCTTCTTCTGTAAGAGATACACTATCTGCTTTAAGATTTTCTTCCAAATGCTGAATTGATTTGGTTCCTGGAATTAATAAAATATTTGAACCTCTTTTCAAAAGCCAGGAAAGCGCTATCTGAGCTATAGTTGAATTGTACTTTAATGAAAGTTCTTGTAATTTTCCCGCCATCTTATTGGGTCCTGATGCTAGTGGATACCAAGGTATAAAGGCGATATTTTCTTTTATAGTATAATCAAGCACATCTTCCCATCTCCGATCACCAAGATTATAAAGATTTTGCACAGAAACAACAGGCAAGTATTCTCTTATTTTTTCTATTTGTTCCACAGTCACTTCAGAAAGACCAAAGTGTTTTATTTTCCCATCTTTATAAGCCTCTAGTATTGGGACTATCGTTTTTTCAATAGGGACATTAGGATCTATCCTGTGCAATTGCCATAGGTCGATACTGTCGGTTTTTAATCTTTTTAAACTACTCTCAATATTTTCCCTGATATGATCTGGATTTCCGTTAGGAATCCAAACAAATGGCTCGGGACGTAAAAATCCACCTTTGGTGGCAATTACTAAGTTTTGTTTATATGGGTATAAAGCGTCAGAAATCAAGCTCTCATTATATTTGGGGCCATATGCCTCAGCGGTATCAATAAAATTAACACCAAATTCTACGGCTTTCAATAATACATTTTTTGCATTTTCTCTATCTTCAACTTCACCAAATTCACCTTTGCCTGTAAGTTGCATGGCACCGTAACCTACACGATTTATTTCTAAATCACCTCCTAATTTGAAGGTTTTGTTTATTGCTTTTTCCATTTTTACATTTTTATTTAATGATACACTTCATATTATTTGTATTTACTCTCACTCATTTTGCTATTTCCATTTTAAAGTTATTACACAAGAACAGTTCCACCATCGACCACTATATTTTGCCCTGTTCCGAATTGTTGTTTCATTAGGTAAAGAAACGTAAACGCAATTTCTTCTGGCTCTCCAACTCTTTTTACAAGTAAAGAATCACCAACAGTATTATATAGATTTACCCTGTCTTTAGTAGTAAGTCCACTCCATAAACTCGTGCGAATAACACCTGGTACAACACTATTCACTCGAATTGGTGCCAACTCAACAGCCATAGCTCTTACAAAGCCCTCAATAGCGCTTAAAATACTCGCCATCAAAGACCACCCTTTAGCTGGGCGACGGCTTGCGCTGCCACTTGTAAGAGAAATTGAGCCAGCTGGATTGATATGTGGTACAGCATATTTAACAGTGGATACGGCACCCCAAAAACGAAGATCAAAATAGGATTTGGCAAAATGGATATCCGTATCTTCGATATTACTAAAATGAATATTCTCGGCTGCGGTATATACCAAATGGTCAAATTTTCCAATTGTGGAGAAAAAATCTTTTATACTTGATTCATTTCGCAAATCCACAACATAGCCAGTGCTAGCTTTTGACAAATTAGTCAATGCTTTATCAATATTCTCTTGATTACTAGAAACTATTACTACTATAGCACCTTCATCATCGGCAGCCTTTGCCGTAGAATAACCTAATCCGTTACTGCCACCCATAATTACCACTCTTTTGCCATTCAAAGTGTGTAACGAATTTTCTTTTGTTTGCATTTCTTAAAATTTTTATTTTATCATATCTTTAAATAAAACCGATCGTTCCAAAATATAAACCAAAAAATGGTATTTACAAATTGAATTATTTACCATAATCTTATAATTACTCAGATGAGACAAATTTACAAATAATAAACCTATCGTTCCAAATTAAATTTTAGTTAGCACCTAAGATAAATTCAGTTTTAAACTATTTTTAGAATTTAATGTTTAAATGGATTGATTATAGTTAGAAATTACCATTTATAGCTTATACTAGTTACGCTTAAATTGCGCATCATAAGCCGCAGCCTAAAATCAAGGAAGAAAAATATTTTAAGGAAGGTTTAAAGGTATCCCAATCTTTTTATTCCTATGAATTAGCTATAATTTTCTAATGGTTATGTGCTGAACAATTTTTCTATACTGTTCTTTGTTTCACTAAGCTAAGAAGGTTTGTATCAAGAATGCTGGCAGCTTTCGACGGCATATGCTCGCTATGCTCCGCTATTCCACGTTCTGCCGGCCTTCTTGCAAACCTTCTTATGTCGCTGTTACACAAAAACAGTATAAAAATGAAAAAGTACAGCACCATCCAAGAATTAGATAATGAACAAACTCATTGGTCAGAACTACAAGAAGTGCAGTTGTCCTATCGCAACAAGATCAAAGCATCCCAAAGACCTAAAATCAATCAGTCGGAAGACGCTTTGATCCTATTTAGATCCGTATGGAACGAAAATGAAATGGAACTTATTGAATCCTTTAAAATGCTTTTAATGAACAATGCCAATAGAGTACTTGGCGTTTACCATAGTTCTACTGGTGGTTCTACAGGAACTATAGTTGATATTCGAATCTTACTTACGGTAGCCTTAAAATGTAATTCCTGCAAATTAATTGTGGCACATAACCACCCAAGTGGAAGCCTTACTCCAAGCCAAGCCGATTTGAAAATGACAGATAAATTTAAGGAGGCAGCAAAGCTAATGGACATTACTTTATTAGATCATTTAATTCTTACCACAGATAGTTATCAATCTTTTGCAGATGAAGGACTCTTATGAGTTCTTCATTTGATTTTTATATCTGTATTGTTGATGAATTTTGACTATTCAAAATAGGAATATTATAGTTACTATTATCTATTCTTTTTAAAATTCTCTGCCTGCTCTAATACATTTTTATAAACATCATCTTGTGTAATTGGCGGATAACCAAATTGGTGCAACTTGACGATAATATCCATTTTTAATTGGGCTTTGATGTCGTCACGTTCGCTCCAATCGGGATATTTAGCGGTGTTGTCTACGATTGCTTTTATCTCGCGAGCCAATTCCAGCATTTTATCTTTATCAAATTCAAATCCATATTGTTTACAGATCATATCCAAAATGTCGTAAAATGCCTTTTCTTCATAGTCAATTCCCAAATCTTCATACGAAGCCATTTCTTGCCTTAACTTTAGAATCAAATCCAAAATTTGTTCTGAGGTATCTGTTTGAATACCGTCATAATCCAAAATATCTCTTTCACTTCGCTCATTGTATCGATTAACGATACTTTGTAAACGTTCGGCAAACTCAATTCCTTTAATTTTATTGACTTTCTTAAAATCTGAAATGGTTTGTTTCAGTATTCGTTCTAGAATTTTTACTTTGGTATTCGGCAATTCTAAATTGCTAATTCTATCAATGAATTTATCATTGAATAAATCTATCGCATTGGCTTTGTTATCATCTAATTTAAAAATCTCCTCCACGCCTTCAGAAATAATGGCATCCTCTACCATTTTGCTCACTTTTTCATTCATTTGAGCGGTATCAGGCGCTTCACCTTTGGTCAGTTTTACCACGATAGATTTGATCGCAAAATAGAAATGAATTTCATCTACATATTTTTCCGAAAATAAATTAGAACCACTTACCAAGTTATAAGCAGATTTCAATTTTTTGGTAACGTCTATAAAGAATTTTTCCGATTGCTCCGTTTCCAATACCAACTCCGAAGCTCGGTTCAAACATTTCAATTGCGCTACAGGATTTCCCTCAAAATATTCTGTCGTGTCAAATTGATGGAAAAATTGTCGAAGTAATTCTACTTGGTCTTTTACAATTATAACAGCTTTATCTAAATCTTCAAAATCATCGTCAGCAGTTGTTCCGTTGAACATTCCTAAGGCATGATTCAGGTTCTTTTTGATGCCAATATAATCCACCACCAAACCTTTATCTTTCCCTTCATATTTTCGATTAACTCGAGAAATAGTTTGAATTAAATTATGCGTTTGCAAAGGTTTATCAATATATATCGTATCCAAAAATGGCACATCAAAACCGGTTAGCCACATATCGACTACAATCGCAATTTTGAAATTGGATTCTATTTGTTTGAATTGACGATCCAATTCTTTTCGTTCCTCCTTACTACCTAAAAGGTTCCATAAACTTTGTTCATCATCTTTATTTCGGGTCATTACCATTTTGATATACTCAATTGGTAAAACTTCCTTTTGTTCTTTTTCGGTAAGATTTTCTGCAATTTTTATTTCGTTCCACTCAGGCCGTAAGGTTACTATTTCCTGAAACAATTTATACGCAATTCCCCTGGAAGCACACACGAACATCACTTTTCCCGCAACGGTTGCATTCTCTTCTAAACGGCTTTCATAATGTTTGATAAAATCGTGAGCAATGGCTTTTATTCTGTCGCTATCGCCTAAAACCACTTCCATTTTCGCAATAGCTTTTTGGCTTGCTTCCACATGATATTCACTAGCCCCTTCTTCTACTGCATTTTCATAGTAGCTTTCAATTTCTGCTACCTTCGCATTATCCAAGTTAACTTTTGCCGCTCTACCTTCGTACACCAGTCTCACCGTAATTTCATCGTTGACCGATTCAAACATGGTATATTGATCGATTACATCGCCAAATACGTCCAACGTTTTATCAATTGGCGTCCCTGTAAAGCCTACATACGTTGCATTGGGCAAAGAGTCGTGTAAATATTTGGCAAAACCATAAGATTTTTTCACACCATTTTCATCAATTTTTACTTTTAAATCCAAATTGACTTGGCTACGGTGGGCTTCATCTGAAATGCAAATAATGTTGTTTCTATCTGATAAAATATCATCGTCTTCCGCAAACTTTTGAACAGTAGTTAAATACACACCACCACTTTCCAAACCTTTTAATCTATTGCGTAAATCTTCTCTTGAGGTAATATTGATGATATTTTCATCCCCAATAAAATCCTTCGCATTGGTAAAATCTCTCGATAATTGATCATCTAAATCTGTTCTATCGGAAATGATGATAATTGTTGGACTTGAAAATTTTGTAGAACGCATCAATAATCTCGACAAATACAACATGGTGAAGCTTTTACCGCAACCGGTTGCACCAAAATATGTTCCGCCTTTCCCGTCTCCTTTAGGTTTTCTATGTGCTAGAATGTTTTGAAATAATTTATTGGCAGCATAATATTGAGGATATCGAGTAAGGATTTTCTTCTCATTTTTGGAACTGTCGGGAAACAATACAAAATGATGAATAATGTCTACTAAACGAGCCTTATTCAACATGCCGTGAACGATGGAAGTAGTGGTTTCTATTCCTGTGAGTGCTTTCTTTTCGTCACCAGTAATTTTGTTCCAACCATAGAAAAATTCATAAGGAGAAAATATAGTTCCTGATTTATTGTTGATGCCGTCACTAATCACACAAAATACATTATACTTCATCAATTCTGGAATATCTCTTCTATATCGAATCGTGAGTTGCTTAAATGCATCATGAATGGTGACTTCCTCTTCAATGGCAGTTTTAAATTCAAATACCACAACAGGAATACCATTAACGTACAAAATCAAATCTGGAATGCGCAATTCCGATCCTTGGATTTCTAATTGATTGACGATTTTAAATGCGTTGTTATGCTCATTTTCAATATCGATGTAGCGAATATGCAAATCTTTTTTACTAGGATCGTTACGTTTGAAAATAAATCCATCACCTAATAGTTTGCATATATATTTATTGGAGTCATACAGATTAGAAGCCGATTGGAACGCTAATTCGTTGATGATGGTGGTTAATTCAATTTCTTCCAAATCGGCATACCGATTCAGTAGAAAAATTCGTAAATCTTCTCTTATTAAAACATCTTGATTAGATTTTCTTTCTAATTTATTGCCATTAATATAATCGTAACCTTCTATTTGCAAAAGGCTAATAAATGCTTGTTCTAGTTGTGATTCTGTATATTTCATTATGTACACAATTCTATTCTGAAATCCTTTATTTAATCCTATTTTTCCCTTTCTGAGTCAAATAATAGCGTTGATTTCTGCTCGTTGGTTTGTCAGGCAAAGTCAAAGCTATGTATCCTGCGTTAATGGCTGGTTGCAGATAATTTAATCTGAAATTTTCACGATCGGCTAACTTAAGCAAGTCTTGTAATTCTTGTCTGGAATGTTGTCCATCCATCACTTTCAAAAGTTCCTCAACTTGCGGGGTATCTTGCGGGGTATCTTGCTGGGTATCTTGCGGGGTATCTTGCGGGGCAATCTCTTCGCTTGCAGGTAAAGTCAATCGAAGAAAGTTTTCAGAAAATTGAAAATTTTCTTTTGAATATGCTTGCAATATCCTTGGCACACCAGAACCTAATTGCTCCACCAAATCCAAATCCTTGAAAATACGCATCAATTCCTTATTTCTCGGAACAGAAAAACCTTCGAAAAATTCCTCTTGCGACAAGCCAGAAGGTGTGCAACTATAAGAGTTAATTTGTATGTGGTTTTCCATATGTTATTTAATGTTACAGCAAATGGTTTAATTGAATTCTATCCCAAAAAATAATTTCATTATAATTCTCTTTAATAATTTGACTAACCAATTTATCTGTTATTTCATTGTCTTTTATCTCAACGCCCTTAAATAGTGTATTTTTAAGAGTTATGGCTACTTCTCTGGGAACATTCAATTTGATTAAATGCAAAGTAATAGGATTATATGCTCCCATTTCTATACAATTGATAAGTTTTGAATCTTTATCTTTTACTGAATAAAAAGGTTTTAATAAAGCTGTGAGGTTAAAGCAGACATCTTTTTGAATTTGGTCTATAGTTTTATCTATGTTCTCAGCGTTGTCATAATAACTTCCACTGAGAATATCTTTTAGAGATTTTTCCTTTGTCCATTTATAAACGGTATAGAAAAAGTTAACAGGTAATTCTTTTTTTCCAAAATACTTTCTGTAGAATATTGGAAATTTACTTCGTATGCTATTTACCACACTATATAACTTATTTGAAAAATCACTATCACTGATAGATAATGGCAAATCAAAAGAATCCATATTCTTATATATCTCATCTAATATAAGTGGGTCAACATATCTGTTTTTAAAACAAATTTCCAAAGGAACTGACAACGTATTCACTAATTCATTATAAACATCTGCTACTTCATTTTGAGTGTACTTAATCCCAACTGAATTTAAACGATTATAACTCTTTTCTTTATGTTTAAGAACAGTATTTCTTATGTAAGTAACTAAAAAATGGAAATCGTCTCCTAAATCTTTTTCTACAGATTCATTGCTAACATTATTAAACAAAGATTCATTTACCTTTTCTCCATATTTCTCAAAGATATTACCATATCCAGTTTTTAAAGACTTATTTTCATCTTGGAAAAGAGTCTTTTGATCTTCTTTATTCTCAAAAGCATTTTCATCTAATACAAATGTTCTCCCTATAAAATCTTTTAATAACCTACCTGCTCTTCCTCTTAAATTTGAAATTTCATAGTTAGTTAATTTAGGCATTTTTCCATCCCTTGAACTTGTTGACAAATAGCCATTACGCATAATTACATTTTGAGCTGGTAAATTAACTCCTTGCATTAATGTTGTTGTACAAACAATATTATCAATCATCTTCTCTTTAATCGAATATTCCAAAACATTCCTAATATGCAAAGGAACTTTTCCATGATGATATACTATATGGTTTTTAAACGTTTTTGTTAAATCATAGTTTCTATGAACAGTAGAAGAAATATAGTGTATCAAACCGTCTATTGCCTTTGAGTTCGAGTTTCGAATATTATTAGTTTTTGAAGACAGGTTTACTGCTATTTTTCTTGCCATTCCTGAAGACGGTGCAAAAATCACATTTTTTGTTCCCTCTCCCAGCAAATCAACTACTGTGTTTAAATAAGCAAAATATTTGTCGTCATATTGTTTTCCTCCAATTTTGATTACCTCCGTATTTTTGATTTCTATAGAAGAATAATTGTTGTTAATTTGGGAATATTGATTAAAAAAATACTTCTTCCCTTTTTTTGCTATACTATAAGTAAAGTTTGTAACAGGCGAGGAATCCGTTCGAATCTCAACAGATTTTTCTTCTTCAAAAATATCAAATCCCATATCTTTTAATCCGCTGACTCTTGGTCCGCTGAAAACAATAAGATTCGGGTTATAACTAAAACTTAATTCAACTAAACTGTCAAAAAGAATTTTAGACCGTTCATCTTTTTCATTCTCTATCCTCTCAATATTTTGAATCTCATCTACAATAAATGTATTCACATTTCCAAAAGGTTTATCATCTTCATTATAAGCAGAAATGGCTCTTTCAGGAGTTAACACGTAAATTTTATTGTTGTTCTCACTCTCATTGTAGCTTGTTAAAATATCATAATCATTTAAACCAAACTCTTTGATTTTCTGATGATAATCATTAACCACTTGGGTTATCAAACTTAAGGTAGGTACAACATAAACTATATTGCCTCCCGTTTTTAAAATATTTTCGATTGATTTTAATAAAATAACATAAGATTTACCTGCGGATGTAGGTGCTGAAACCCCAATGAATTTAGATTCTAAACACTTATTCCATATCTCTTTTTGAAAATCGGTTAAGAGAAATATCTTTTCATTTATAACTACTTCATTCTTTAATTGATTTATTGTAGTACTAATTTGACTAATAATACTATCTAAAGAGCTAAATTGGTTATTTTCAAAATCAAATTCTTCATCAACCATAATAGCGGATGGCGTAAATCCAATACGAGATAAAACAATTATCAAAAACTGTTTTAACCCATCCCAATGCACTTGTCTATATGTATAAAGAATGGAAGAAAAAACAGTAACAATTTGTTTTGACTTATCGTCTTGACTACGTGAATAATAATCTATAACACCCACAGCTTTGTAAAGTAAGGCATCTGAAATTAAAAGTAAATCTTCATCAATTAAATTGAGCTTTTTAGCAATTGATTTGTGTTCAAACTTCAAAAGCTGATTTATCACATTTTTATGTTCTTCCTGCATCATTAGAACCTACTTTAGTTTGAAAATCATTTAAAAGTTCATCTAATTTCCATATCGGAAAAACTACATAATTTATTCTGGCTAATAAATTAGCGTGTATTGTATCAAATTTAGTTTTATCAAATGAAGCGCATCTGTATTTAATAGCCTGCTTAATATTATCTTTTATATCGTTTTCACAATTGCCAGAAATTGCTTTGGTTTCATTATAAATTATTAAACAGACAAGCTCAAATTTTGTATCTTTTAGCTCTCCTTTTTTATATTGGTTTACAACACCTTCCAACTCTGTCTCTATGAAATCATCATATAAATATAAATCCAATTCAGAGTCTAATTTGTCAAAAGTCGTTACAATACTATTTAAAGATTTTTCAAACGCACTACTGAATTGATATTTACTCTCATAACATTTTGACTCTCCTAATATGAATACGTTAGTGTCTCCATTTTTTTTATAATGAATTGCATCTGCTCCAAACCGTTCATGTCCTATGGATGTGGTTATATGTTGCTTCCTTAATATAGGAACAGCTTTATAATAATGTTGGATGAGATTAAATAATAATAACTCACCAAACTGTCCCTGAGGATGACCAGGTCGGAATTTTTTATACGCTTGATTTGTCACGAAATTTATAGCATTACCCAAATCTTTAGACTCTGCAAACCGATCATCCAATAAAGATTTTGATTTACTATTGTTATAAACCCAGCTTACAATTGTGTTTACCAACTCCGATAAGAAATCATCTTTCCGTTCTTTTATATCCGAGTAATTTATGGATAAACCATAATGCTTCTTTACTGGCTTTAAATCCAAATCTTCATAAAACCAATAAATATGATTTACTAATTTATCTGTATGTGTTAAGTATTTATCCATACTTTAATTTTTCATTTTTTAGATTTCCTCCAATCTTGCCAATCTAAATAACAACAAGCTTTGCAACTGGATCAGTTTTTGGGTTTGTATTTCAATATTTTCTTTGAAGTCAAAAATTGGAAAAGAGACAAAATTAAAATTCTGAGAAACTTTACTATCAGGGATAGTACATTCCAACTTTGTTAAAATATTTGCATTCGCCTGTGGTTGAGCCGAACCTTCAGCATTGTTCAATACAAAATCTTTATAAAATTTAGATATTACAACACAATTCAGATAAGAAATATAGTCTTGACTTTGGGGTTTCAATCTTACAAGAAAAGATGCGAAAACACTACGTGGAAAAGATTTCCAAATCATTTTCCCAAATCCAACATTTGCACCAGTTCTACTAATCAAAATATCTCCAAATTCAATCAAATATTTATCAATTTCATTTTCATATATATTACAATATGGAACTTTATTCCATTCAATACAATCTCCAACTACATCAGTTATTCTTAAAAATTTAGCGGAACCACTAATCGAATTTGCCACATCTGTAAATCCATATTGAGTAGATACAAGATCTGCAATTCTTCCAACCTCCCAACCATCAGGAATTTCCTTTTGCAGTTCTTCATTAAAAATCATTTTTCCGCCAGAAGAAAAATAGGAATTTCCATCATCGTTGGGAAACTCAAAATCTACAAACCAATGTTTGTACAAAGCTTGTGCAGTGGCTTCTAGTTTTTCGCAGATTTGCTCGTTGACTTTTATTTTGTTAGCCACCGATTGGTATTGATCTACAATTTTTTGCTGTTCCTCGATGCTAGGAACAGGAAGTTCCACTTCGCACATATCTTCCCAATCAAAAGATTCCCTTGTACTTCCGTGAGAATGAAATCGAGCATACCGATCAAATTCTGGACGTGAAAACCACATCATCAAATATTCAGGCAATAGCGTTTTTTCATCTATTACTTCAAAAACAATATAAATCTGAGAAACCAATGCTTTATCATAATCTTCTGAAATTGCTACAGAAAGCCTATCACCATTTCTTGAAGTTACTGTACCATAAGCAAATTGTCTTTTCTCAATTATTTTATAAGTTGACATATCCGTTCCAACTATATTGGCAATAGAAGGAATCATTTTCTTCGTATTACTAACACCAAGTAGCGTTTGAATATCTAAATCTTTATTGCGCACATTTACTTGCCTAATATAATCGCCTAGCTTTCTATAACTCATAGCCCAACTCTTTAAATACTTTTTGAACTTGTTGTTTCAGTTCGGCTTCTTGTTCAAATAAGCTTTGCAAATCGATTTGTAAAGCCTGCATTTGATTGTCATAGTCCAAAGATTCATCTCGATTCACAAACTCAATATATTTGCTCGGTACTAAAGAGTAATCTTTTTTACGGATCTCTTCTAAACTAGCAGCATAACAAAACTCTGGAATGTTTTCATAATTTTCTTTCCAAGCCTCTTGTTGCCAATTGTGATAAGTGGTAGTAATAGTTTGGATATCTTCCTTAGAAAACTGAATGTATTTCTTTTCAAAAGGTTCGCCTTTTTGTCGCAAATCCATAAACAACACTTCATGTTGGCGATCACGGTATTTCTTTTCACCATCATTCACTTGGACATTGTGTGCTTTTTTATTTCTGTTCAAAATCCAAAGCGTCACCGAAATATCAGTGGAATAAAACATTGCTCTCGGCAAAATAACAATGGCTTCCACCAAATCATTTTCCAAAATCTGTTTACGGATTTCGTATTCATCTCCACTTCCACTCAACGCACCGTTTGCCAAGATAAATCCTGCCACGCCATTTTGCGATAACTTAGAAATCATATTGAGAATCCAAGCATAATTGGCATTGGATTTTGGCGGCACTTTGTAACCTGCCCAACGCGGTTCATCGGTCAATTCGTTTTCGGCACGCCAATCTTTTAAATTAAATGGCGGATTTGCCATAATATAATCGGCTTTCAAATCTTTGTGCTGATCGTCGCCAAAAGTATCTGCCGCTTTCAATCCCAAATTGGAAGAAATCCCCCGAATAGCCAAGTTCATTTTTGCCAATTTAAAAGTGGTATTCGTGAGTTCTTGCCCGTAAATAGAAATGTCTTTTTTGTTTCCTTTATGGTTCTCTATAAACTTCAACGATTGCACAAACATACCACCCGAACCGCAAGACGGATCATAGATTTTCCCTTTGTAGGGCTCTATCATCTCCGCAATTAGGTTAACGATGGATTTTGGTGTGTAGAATTCGCCTTTACCTTTCCCTTCCGCAATCGCAAACTTGGACAAAAAATATTCGTACACTCTGCCTACAATATCCTGAGACTCATCTTTTAGCGTATCAATATTATTCACCGTATCCAACAAAGCAGAAAATTTGGATTGATCCAATCCTAAACGTGAAAAATAATTGTCTGGCAATGCACCTTCCAAAGATTTATTGGTACGTTCTATGGTTTTGAGCGCAGAATCTACTTTAAGCGTGATGTCTTCTTGTTTTGCATTTTCGATGATAAATGTCCAACGAGACTCTTCCGGCAGATAAAATATATTTTCCGCTTGATAGAATTCTGGAATTTCTAAGAATGCTTCTTTGCCTTCTTTCGTTAATTCGTCTCTACGTTTTAGAAATTTATCATTCGCAAACTTGAGAAATATCAAGCTTAAAACAACATGTTTATATTCGGATGGTTCCACAGAACCACGAAGTTTATTTGCAGAGTCCCAGAGAATTTCTTCGGTGGATTTAGAGGATGATGCCTTGGCCATATTTTAAATTATTCTGGATGCCAATTTACAAGAAGAAATATAAAATTTCAATAAAAAATCACCATTGTCCAATTAAAAATTAAAAGCAAGGCAAGATATTTAATATTTAAACAAAGGCATTACGGAAAGCCGTAATTTTAAATACTCTAGAGTTTCTTCATTTGTATAACTTATTAATTGGCTTTCACTCTAGCTTCTATCATATGTTGCAAATCTTCTAAAGTTTTGTATTGTCCTCCTTTTTGTTCATTGAACTTTTGTATCTCCGATTTTGGGTTTCTTACATAAAACAGTCCTTGTACTTTAACAAATTTTAACGGTACCCACATGTCATCACCTTGTGATTATTCAGTTTTACTTACCTGATTTTTGCTCTTGAAGAAAACGGAAAATCATGGAAGAATACAACCGAAAATTATTAATACTCCGTCGTGATGAGCTTTTGACCAGAGGAGATTTGGAAGATTTCAAGATAGAGTTACTACACGCCATTCGACAACTTTCCATAGAAATAACTGGCACACCTTCGAAGTTGTGGTTGAAAAGTTATGAGGTCAGAGAATTGTTGGGTATTAGTGGACCAACCTTACAGGCGATGCGTGATAAGGGAACAATTCCTTTCACCCGTATTGGAGGTGCTATCTTTTACTATCGTACAGATTTAGAAAAGATGATGGAACATTTCAAAAAAAATCCTCTAAAAAACTAGCGTCATGAAAAATATTATTCAAAAGCATCAAGGATTTGGATGCCTGATTCCGCCAAAAAAAGAGTTGGTGTTAGTCTACTTTTTACAAAAAGGAGTTCCGCAATTGAATGCTTCCCAGTTTTGGAATTTCATGGAAAGAAACAAATGGAAAGCCAGAAGTGGCACTCCCATAAGAGATTGGAAGAAAGCAGCATTTGACTGGCTTTTTGTTCCGAAATAAAACGATTTATCCTCACCAAACAATCTCATCTACAAAACAATATAGTTATGCAACACGAGCAATTCTATTTCAAATCAGCCAAGGAACAAATAGATTTAGTGGATTATATTGTTTCTTTAGGATTCCAATATTTCAAGCAAAACCATCACGACTATTGGTTTAAATCGCCCTTACATGAAGAGCATACCGCATCCTTCAAAGTAGATCAAAATAAACAAATTTGGTATGACCATGGCACGGGACAAGGTGGAGACTTGATAGATTTTATCAAGGCATTTCATCGATGTGATTTCAAAGAATCTTTGATAAAACTGCAAGAATACTTGGGATTAAATCCTTCAACAATGGAGGCAAAAAACAAACAGAATATCGAGCAAGACAATTTCGAAAATGCGGATAGGCATATCCAAATTATTGCAGAACGTTCCGTCCAAAAATATTATTTGAGACAATATATTCAAAGTAGAAGTATCTCTATTTCCCTTGCCGAAAAGTATTTGAAAGAAGTAGATTATTCATTGAATGGACGATACTATACAGCCTTAGGATTTGCAAACAATGGCGGCGGTTATGAGCTGCGAAACAAATATTTCAAGGGAAGTTCTATGCCAAAAGCGCCAACGATTCTTTCATTAAAAGAAGGTAAAAATGATTTTTCACAGCAGAGTTTGGCAGTCTTTGAGGGCTTTTTTAGCATGTTATCTTTTCTAGAATTACTCGAAAAAGACAAGCACTTTGCAGAAAAACCGGATGGTATTCTAGTGCTAAACTCGCTTTCTTTTCTGAATAAATCACAAGATTTGATTTTATCCTTTGGTCAAATAGATCTGTATTTGGACGGTGATATGGCGGGTAAAAAGGCAACCGAGCAAGCACTTTCTTGGAGTGAAAAGATAAGAGATTATAGCCATTTATACGAAGGTTTTAAAGATTTAAATACTTACTTGGTGGCTCAAAATTTACAACACAAAGAGCAGGAAGATCCTAAGATATCTTATGGTTTACGACGATGACCCTTTCTTTTCATCCGCCAATAAATTTCTCAAAAATCATAGTTCAAGAAGTTTTTAAAATAAATTTTTAGGGTGCTTTATGTTACCCATTTAATCAGCTCATTTTTTCATCTGAAAAAAGCTGTATTGGAAGCCTTGAATATCCGCGTGGATATAGCAAGTTGTTCAATTGTTTCACAATTGGACTTGCAAGGCCTTTGTCCATTGGAGCAAAGGCATTAAAAAAGACTTCGGAACTCGTCTTTTTTCTTTTGGAATCGTATTTCATTCATTGAATCATAAATGCATTTATATGGAATCACACAAGCAAGAAAATAGAAATCTGTGGCTTCATGTTCGCTTAACTATATCTGAAATGAATCAAGTTAGAGATGCCATTGCATCCAGTACAGAACGCAAAATAAGTACCTATGCCCGGAAATTAATTCTGGGTCAACCAGTCATTTTAAAAGTACGCAACGCTTCCACTGATGCATTTATTCAAGAGTTGAATACACTTAAAAGAGAACTGTCTGCCATCGGTAGCAATTTCAATCAAGTTGTAAAAAATATCAACACTTTAAAAGATTCTCCCGAAGGTAGAATATGGTTTCCGTTGGCATTGGAAAACCAAAAAAGATTGATAGAAAAGATTAGTGTTATACAAGAACAAATCCAACAATTTGCCAGACAATGGTTGCAAAAATAATGGTAGGTAAAAATATGAATGGAGCATTGAGCTATAATGAAATTAAAGTTTCAGAAGCAAAAGCAGCCTTGTTGCATGCAGACGGTTTTCTGTTATCATTGGAACAACTTTCCTTTCAAGATAAGCTATTTGTATTCTCCAATAGGACTGAGTTGAACGATCGGGCTAAAAGCAATTGTGTGCATATCAGTATCAATTTTGACAAGAAAGATGCTTTAAATAAAAGTGATTTACTTTCTATTACGGAAAAATACCTGAAACAAATTGGATTTAATGAGCAGCCTTATTTGATATATGAACATTACGATGCCGCACATAAACATGTCCATTTAGTAACTACCAACATTAGATCCGACGGCACACAGATACCGATGTATAATTTGGGACGAGAAAAAAGTATGAAAGCATGCCGTGGATTGGAAACAGAATATGGATTGGTCAATGCCACCTCAAAAAAACAAGGTGAACTAGAATCGCTAAAACCCATCTTAGAGAAAGTTATTTATGGCAAAAGCGAAACCAAGTCTGCAATTTCCAACGTAGTAAGGGCGATTATTAGAGACTATAAATTCACTTCGTTAGCAGAAATGAATGCGGTATTAAAAGGATTTAACGTGGAAGCCTACAGAGGAGAAAAAGGAACTAAGATGTTTGAAAAAAGTGGTTTGACCTATCACGTATTGGATAAGAAAGGTAATCACATTGGTGTTCCCATTAAAGCAAGCTCTATATATACCAAACCGACTCTAAAAAATATGGAATCTATTTTCTTGGCAAATAAAAGCAAAAAAATCCTCCATAAGAACCAGTTGCAAAGAACTATTGATAAGGTGCTACAGTCGCCCATCCAAGACCGCTTTTTCTTTCAGTTAATGTTAAAAAAGCAAGGTGTTGATGTTCTGTTTCGGGAAAATGAATCCATGGTTTATGGTATTACGTTTATCGATCATAACACTAAATGCGTATTCAATGGTAGTGATTTAGGTAAAGGATACACAGCTAAAAGAATATTGGAACGTATTGCAGAAAGTGGTTTTTGGGAACAACAAAAACAAGAAGATTCCTACAATGAATTGAAAAATTACATCCAAAAAATGGACTATAATATAGGTGCACAAAAGATGTTAGAACAAATATATAAGGATGGTTATCAACTGGAAATAGGACAGAATAGTTTAGGCAATAATAAATATTTTTTATCCTTTCATAATAGTGAGAATGGTTCTCGTGTGGGAAGCGTCAACCGATTTGACCGGTATTTTGAAGACGGAAATATTACAGAAAAACTATGCAATCATCTCAACGAATACCTATTAAAAAATGGCGTACAGCAAATACAGCAATACATTCAACATTTATTTTCTGCACAATCCGATAATTATTTTGGTCATACCACTGCTGATAAAAAGAAACCTAAACGTAAAATTAATTGGTAAGAAATGACTGGAGAAAACGAACAAGGATTAAGGGCGATGCTGGATTTTACCAGACTGATCAGCATTGCTATTTTGATGATCCATTTCTATGGGATCTGCCACGGCGCATTTACTCATTGGGGATGGACCTCCCCTATTATTGATCATATTGCCCATAATTTTTGGAAGCTGCCCATCTTCAAAACCGTATTATTTACTAAGGTTTCTGCATTACTGATGTTGGTGGTTTACCTGTTTGGAATACGTGGCAAGAAGGATGAAAAAATTAGTATCAAAGCCGCATTGGCGTATTGCATAACAGGATTACTATTTTATTTTCTGTCCAATTTCCTGTTATATATCAAAGCTGATCTAATTCAAATATCGCTGTATTATATAGGCATGACCGCTGCCGGTTATCTATTAATGGTTACTGGAGGCACTTATTTATCTCGGATATTAAAACTAAAAATACGCAGGGATATCTTCAATACGGAAAACGAAACCTTTCCGCAGGAAGAACGCTTATTGGAAAATGAGTATTCTTTTAATCTACCAGCTAGATATCAACTCAATGGCAAACTAAGAAAAAGTTGGATCAATATTATCAATCCCTTTCGTGCATTACTTGTAGCAGGTACACCAGGTGCAGGTAAAACCTATTTTGTGGTTCGCAATGTAATAGAGCAACAAATCCGAAAAGGCTTTTCCATGTTCTTGTATGATTTCAAATATGATGATTTAAGCAAGATTGCTTATAATTCCTTATTGGAAAACTACAAACATTACAAAGTTCCACCATCCTTCTATGTCGTTAATTTCGATACACCGATGTATCGTTGCAATCCATTGGAGCCGGAAGCAATGCGGGACATTAGCGATGCTACAGAAGCAGCAAGAACGATACTATTGGGCCTAAATAGAGATTGGATCAAAAAACAAGGAGAATTCTTTGTGGAATCTCCCATTAATTTTCTGACCGCTATTATTTGGTTTTTAAAAAAATACGAAGGCGGTAAGTATTGTACCTTGCCCCATGCGATCGAGATGATGCAACAAGATTATAATGATTTATTTCCCGTATTGAATAGTGAACCTGAAATTGAAGTACTTATTAATCCTTTTATTTCCGCCTATAAAAATAATGCAAAAGAACAATTGGAAGGTCAGACGGCCTCAGCCAAAATTGCCATGGCACGGTTATCTTCTCCCAATATCTACTATGTACTTAGTGGGAATGATTTTACCTTAGATATTAATAATCCAGACGCTCCCAAGATTGTCTGTATGGCCAATAATCCAGAGAAATCCCAAACCTATGGCGCAGTTATTTCGTTGTTTGTTTTTCGATTGTTAAGAGTCATCTTACATAAAGGGCGAAATAAAAGTTCTCTAATAGTAGATGAACTACCATCCATTTTTCTCAATGGTATTGAACAATTTATTGCTGTTGCTAGAAGCTACAAGGTAAGTACTGTCTTATGTGTGCAAGATTTCAGCCAACTAGTCAAAGACTATGGAAAAGAACTGGCAGAAGTGATTGTCAATATTTGTGGTAATGTGATTAGTGGACAGGTAACAGGTGATACGGCCAAACAACTCAGTGAACGTTTTGGCAAGATTGTCCAAGAGCGAGAAAGCGTCAGCATCAACCGCAATGATACTTCTATAAGTAGATCAACTCAACTAGATAGTGCCATTCCTGCTTCAACAATTGCCACACTCAGTTCTGGTGAGTTTGTGGGTATTGTGGCAGATAATCCCGAGGAGCGTATAGATTTGAAAACCTTTCATTCTGAAATTATCAATGATCATAAAGCTATAGCCACAAAAGAAAAAAGATTCAAAGAGATTCCACTAGTTAGAGATATCTCTGCGGAAGAAATACAAAACAATTTTATCCAAATCAAAAATGATGTAGATGCGATTATTCGGTCAGTAAGTGAAATGATCAATAAGAAACAAGGAACGTTTGCCAAACAAAAGAGTTATTGAATTTTATCGTGGTAAATTTTATATATTAAGCTTTAAGGCCCATTCATTGAAAGGAATGTTTAGATTGAATTCATAAGGTATTATTGTATAGATAGATTAAAATCAAAATACTGGCATGTTTTAATATCATTGTAATATCTTCACAATGAATTAAATCAAATAATTTACACAAAAAACATGGTGGACTTCAAAAAAAGACTTGGGAGCAAATCCATAGAGAAAAAAATAAATCCTATCGAAATTTATGATTCATTAGACAGGAGAAGTGAGACTGGACCATTGAGACCTGCACAGGAGCATATTTTGAAAGAATGGTATAATGAAAGAAAAGATAGAAACAATCTTATTATTAAATTACATACAGGTCAGGGAAAAACTTTGATTGGCCTTTTAATACTTCATTCAAAGCTAAATAGCAAAAATTCACCTTGCTTATATGTATGTCCGAACATTTACTTAGCTAAGCAAACAGTTCAGGAAGCTAAGAAATTTGGAATTCCACATTGTTCGCTTATTGATGAAAAGGAAATTCCTGACGAGTTTTTAAATGGAGATAAAATATTGATAACCTATGTTCAAAAAGTATTTAATGGCAAAAGTGTTTTTGGACTGAACAATAATTCAATTAATGTAAACTCTATCATACTAGATGATTCACACGCTTGTATTGATTCAATAAAATCATCCTTTACAATAAATATTAAAAAGGAAGAATCCATTTACACCAAAATGTTAACTCTATTCTATGAGGATCTTGAAAATCAAGGAGAAGGAAGCCTTTTAGATATTAAAGAAGGGAAGTTTGAAACTATTTTAGCTATACCATATTGGAGTTGGATAAACAAAAAAACAGAAGTATTAAAACTTCTTGCCGAAAATGAAGATCAAAATAAATCAATCTTATTTACTTGGTCAATATTAAAGAACAATATAGTAAACTACAAAGCCATCATTTCTGGCAGCCAGATTGAAATTACACCATACTACATTCCCATGTTTCACTTTGGTTCATTTGCAAATGCAAAGCATAGGGTATTAATGTCTGCAACTACACAAGATGATTCTTTTTTTATAAAGGGGTTGCAATTTGATCTACAAACAATAAATGAACCATTAATTAATACAGAACAGAAATGGTCTGGAGAGAAAATGTTAATAATACCCTCATTAATTGATGAACTATTGATAAGAGAAGAAATTGTAAATAAATATGCCAAACCAGAAATTAAAAAATATGGTATAGTTTCTTTGGTGCCCAATACAAAATTTACTTTGCAATATTCTGAATATAGAGCAACTATTGCAAGTGCTACGAATATATTCGAACTTATCCAATCATTAAAAAATGGTAAATTCGAAAAAAACAGTCGTCATTACTAATAGGTATGATGGTATTGATTTGCCAGATGACAGTTGTCGCCTGCTAATTATTGATTCAAAACCTTATTTTAGATCACTTTCAGACATTTATGAGGAAACCTGTCGTGCAAACAGTGAGGTAATAAACACTCAAATCGCTCAGAAAATTGAGCAAGGATTAGGGAGAAGTGTTAGGGGCGAAAAGGACTATAGTGCAATAATAATAACAGGGGCAGATTTAGTTAAATTCATCAAAAGCTCAGCTACGAGTAAATTTTTTTCCGAACAAACTAGAAAACAAATAGAAATAGGGCTTGAGATTGCATCGTTAGCAAAAGAAGATTTGGACAAAAAAGAACATCCAATAAAAGTGGTTGAATCCTTGTTAAGACAATCTTTAGATAGAGATGAAGGCTGGAAAGAATTTTACAAAGAAAAAATGGACGAAATAGAGTTCGAGAAAGTTAATAGTTCGCTTCTAGAGCTTATTAATTGTGAAAATGAGGCAGAATATTACCATTATAGTGGTAATAATGAGAAAGCGATTAGTACTATACAAAAAATCATTGATAATTACTGTGATACAAATGACGAAAGAGGTTGGTATTTACAAACTCAAGCCAGATACAAATATGCAATTAGTGTATTAGAATCTAATAAGTTGCAGCTTGCCGCATTTAAGGCAAATTATCAATTACTGCACCCAAAAGAAGGTTTAAGTTATAACAAAATAAACTACATAAATATCAATAGGATTGATAGGATAAAAAAATTTATTGATGGTCAAGAATCATATAATGAGTTAATATTATCAATTGATCACATTTTGGGGGCGCTAGTTTTTGGTATGTCCTCAGAGAAATTTGAATTGGCCTTACAAGAATTAGGCTCTGCATTAGGATTTATAAGCCAAAGGCCCGATAAGGAATATAAAAAAGGGCCTGATAATTTATGGTGTGGGATTAATGATAAATATGTCCTTTTTGAATGTAAAAGTGAAGTTGCTATTGATAGGGGGGAAATTAACAAATACGAAGCTGGTCAAATGAATTCTCATTGTGGTTGGTTCAAAGAAACTTATGGTGAAAAATTCGTTAAACGAATATTGATTATCCCTACCAAAAAATTATCTTATCACGCAAATTTTACTGATAATGTAGAAATAATGAGGCTTGCCAGTTTAAAGAAATTAAAGGAAAATGTAAAAGGATTCTTTAAAGAATTTAAAAATTTTGACATTAAAGAAATAAGTGAGGAGAAGATTAATGAATTCATTAAGACACATGAATTAACAATAGATGATATAACTGATAAATATTCAGAAGTTTACTACCATAATAAAAAGTAAGCAATGAATTTTAACATATATAATTTTAATACTAAGTAATATAAATTAAGGGGATATTTTTCTTTAAAATCTATGAATGCGAAATATTTTTTGCTTTGTGCAAATGAAAATTATTGAATAAATTAATACGTTTACTAAATGTGCAAAATATTTTCAAATGATGCTTTCAATAGAAGGCTAGATTAAAAAAAAGAATCAATAGAGAAAAGTATTTCTTGGGGTAGGGCATCGTCAGTTCAAAACAAAGTTCGTTGCTACTACCCTTTATGTGAAATAACTAACACCTAATCTGACAAATGGAGTTTCCTTAGTTACAATAATTAAGATTTAATTTGACAAAAGGGTTTTCCTTAAGCATACACAATAAAATGAATTTAGAAATCTGACGCATGATTTGCATCCGATTTTATATTTCCACTATTCAGACGATCCCTCCCTGACGGGTTTCACCTCTGCAGAGATCGTTTCCATTTGATTCGATATATTAAAGTTAGGATTTTGCCCGAATTGTAAATCAATATTCTTCCCCTTTGCCGAATTTTTACTGTCCATACATGTCTGCAAGGGTGTATTTAAAGTAGTAATATAGTCATCTATTTATTCTTTCCTAATTATAAATAGTCCACCATTCGTCCAAGTCTAGTTGCGTATCCTCTATGCTTGTATATATTTTTTTCGAAAGGCAATGGCATAAAATTCCTCTTGCTTCGTTCTGTGCAGGGGAAATTTATGCCATTGATCTGATTGCAGTTTATGGGGTATTCGTGTATTCCCTACCCCCCTGAATACTTCGTTCTCCCATCCGTCATAATTTTTAATAAACTGACCTGCTAGTTTTCAGTAAACGAAGCAAATGCACTTGGTGTTCATTTAGGTGTGCATTTTCAAGTATTGCATCTATATTTGACTCATTTTGTTTTCTAAATTAGAGAAAAATAAATTAGCCTGATCATTTTCTCTTAGCTTCTTCAAACTTTTCCTTGTCCATTTTTAACAACATTTCAAACAATTTTTCGGCTTGCTCAATTGAAAAATGATTATTATTTTCAATCTTTCCAGTTGCCATAACTCCACCATTAGTAGCCGAAACTCCACAATTTTCATAAAAATTATTGGTATAGTAAATAACTGATTCGTTGTTAAATTTTTTCAATCCTTCTGTGGTAACACCAAGTGCTCCTGCAATTTGGTCAAGTCTCTCATCATTTATTTTTTCAGACTGCTCTAATTTAGAAACGGCTTGCTTAGTAACACCTAATCTATCTGCAAGGTCTTTTTGAGATATTCCTACTAATCGTCTTACTCCACTGACTTTGTGCCCTGCATGCTGAGTCGTTGCAAATTCTAAATCTTCCATAAATTATGATTTATTTTAGGTATTAGTTTTTTCTTTTAAGAATAATTCCAATTTTTCTCTTTCACTTTTTAGTAATCTTTCATAAAGCTCAACTACTTTATCAAGAGGGTTAATTTGTTGATTTGCATATCTACTTCCCGTAATAGCCCCACCATTAATGGTCGCATCTTTATAATTGTTAATATTATAGATGGCTTTTTCTACATCAAATTTCTTAATCAAATCTGGAGATACTCCTAAAACGTTTGAAATTTCATTTAACAAATAGTCTTCGACAACATCTTGTTGCTCTATTATTGAAACCTTAGCTCGACTAATATTTAATTCGTTCGCTAAAGTATCCTGCTTAATCCCAAGATATATTCTTATTCTTTGTATGTTTTGC
Organism: Rhizosphaericola mali; assembly: GCF_004337365.2. GTDB lineage: Bacteria > Bacteroidota > Bacteroidia > Chitinophagales > Chitinophagaceae > Rhizosphaericola > Rhizosphaericola mali. The sequence goes on from NZ_CP044016.1 coordinate 1,725,647, forward strand.
CCATCATGACGATCCTCTTCGGGGAACAATTCAACTTTTTCATCTTTCATACTTCAAAATTTAATTAGCAAAAGACAACCAAAATTAACAAATGTCAACTATACTAACAACTTTATTTATTTCTATTTTCATATAATTGCAATTGATTATCGTTGTTCCTATTTGTTTTCACTGCTTCCTGAATTAACCCTTATTGGGTCAGATCGCGTCAAGGATGTTGTTTGATTTTTTAACCACAAAAAACAGGCTACATGAATATCCGTGCGATTTTATTAATTATTTTTATTTTCTTATTTTCAAATAATCATGCACAGCAGATAAAACCTTTGCAAATTGGCGATACCATTCCTGATCTTACACTCCAGAATATCCTCAATTATAAAGGTAATACAGTTAGAATTTCAGACTTCCGATCAAAATTATTAGTTCTGGATTTTTGGGCAACATGGTGCACAGCCTGCATCAATACTTTTGCCCACAACAACGAAATACAGAAAAAATACAATGTCCAAGTAAAAATTCTAAACGTTACATACGAACCAACAGATTTCACTGCAAATTTTTTGGATAAATTGGTTGCCAGAAAAGGAAATGCATACAGTATTACTACTGTAACTAATGACACCACCTTACAACAAATATTTCCACATAAGTTCGTCCCTCACCTAGTATGGATAGACTCCAATAGGGTTGTTCGGGCTATAACTGCATCTAGGCAGTTGACACCTGAAAACATCGATAAAATATTGGGCCAACACACTGTGGACTTCCAACAAAAGGCTGACATAAAGTACACACAACCACTCTTTCTATCTTCAGCGATACTGGATTCTTCGTTTACCCTACAGCACTACTCTTTATTGGTACATGGCAATATTTATGATGGCGCAGGTGTCGGACAGTATTATCTCAAAGATCACGAAAAAACATATGGGCTTAACTATACCAACCAAAGCTTGTTATTTATATTAAACATGTTGGGAAATCAAATATGGGAAAATTATTACCATTCCAACTTCAACCAAAACCGTATCCTGTTAGAATTGTCAGATAGTACCACGATGGACAAGTTAAGAAAAGATAATTGGCAATTTTCCTTTGTAGTATCTAAAAATAATTCAGATTCATTTTTTATAAAAGCGCTTGATGAAATTGGTAAAAATACGGACATAGATGTACAGATTGAGCAAAGACTCATGAATTGCATCGCATTAGTTAGGACAACTAATAATAACAAAATCGTTACAAAAGGAGGACGTCCATTAATCGATTTATGGTCGAAGAAGAAAGGAAATTTTAGAAACCAGCCCATAAAATATTTCGTAAACGAGTTGGATGGCGGGAATATCACACCCTTACCGATTATCGACGCAACAGGCATTCGGGGAAACATTGATATTACCCTTTATCCTCCGTATACATTAGAAAACATACGTTGTCAAATAAAATCCTATGGTCTGAATCTTGTCCCTGTTAAAAAAACACTAAATGTTATTATCGTTCACGATAAATCAAAAAAGCAATGAGAGCAATATTCGAACAATATTATACACGATTATGCCTTTTTGCATACAATATAGTATCTGATGACCAGATTGCCGAAGAGATCGTGCAGGATGCATTTTTAAAACTATCAGATATGGAGACTAAAAAACACGTCGTATATTTTAGGCAATGGCTATACAGCACGGTAAAAAACGCCGCCATAAACCATCTGAAGCAAAAGAAAAGACGGGACAGGCAAAGTCAGACCTATAATTATTATATGTATACCATACATATGGAAAAACAGTCCAATATAGAAGATCTCATCATTCGAAGCGAAGTAAACCGTAGGCTCTGGCAAGGGGTAGAAAAACTTCCAAGTCAAATGCAACAAGTAATACTGATGCATTTCGAAGATGGAAAGAGTGTAGGTGAAATCGCCAGAGAGTTACAGCTGCATGTTAGTACGGTTAAAACCCAGAAACAAAGAGGAATTTCCCAACTTCGTAAATACTTTTTGTTTCCATGGGTAGTATTCGCTTTTGTATGTGTGTATGATTTTTTTATTTTTTGACTTTTTTTGGGGAACTTGTAGTCTTTTAGCACGCTTTATTTGTCTTAGCAGGGAACAACAACCGAAAACAAACGATGGCAGGATACAAACAGGACAACAACGAACAATCGTTCCGAATAGCGACGCTCATTGCCAGATTCATGAAAGGGGAACTGGAAACAGAAGAGTCTCTAGAATTGGAAAACTGGTTAGAGGAAGATCCCAAAAACAGGGAGCTCTTTTCGGCCTTGAATGATCCTGCCCTACAAAAAAAAGACTTCGAGTATTTTATGGGTAAGGACATTTCTGGAAGTTGGGAAAATGTATCGTTAAGTATAAACAGTAAAAAAAAGAAAAATCCGCGAATTTACAAATGGTGGGCCATTGCGGCATCCCTGCTTCTAGTCGTCAGTCTTTTTAGCTGGTGGAGAATAGCCCACAAGCACACTGATAATGATACATTGTTATCAAAAAACGATATATATCCTGGTAGCTACAATGCAGTTTTGATAGACGATAAAGGCATCTCCCACCATCTTCAAAAAGATAGTGGATCCCAAGTTCCCATGTATGTTTCCAATACGTCAAACGGACTCTTTTACAATCATTTAAACGCAGTGGCACAGGGTAACAATACACTCATAGTTCCGATCAAGGGAATATTCCATGTTAGACTATCCGACGGAACTGAAGTTTGGCTACACCCGTCTACGACATTTAACTATCCAATAGTGTTCTCTGGAAAGGAACGAAGAGTCAACCTTACCGGGGACGCCTTCTTCAAAGTGGCAAAAAACAATCAAATGCCGTTTCGGGTGTACTGTAACGGCGTAATGACAGAAGCTGTCGGAACGGAATTTAATATAACTAGTAATGATAGCGGTTGTACGACCTCTTTGGTGCAAGGAAAAGTCAAGGTATCCAATGCGCACGGCTCTACCATGATGCAGCCTGGTAGCAGTCTAAGGATTTCCAGTTTCACCGTCCCTGGAAAAACTCAAACATTAGATACAACCATCTCTACTACCTGGAAAAATGGAGATTTCCATTTCCGTAGTACCCCATTAAAAGAGGTGATGGCTACACTTGCGGGGTGGTATGGAGTGTCAGTAAAGTATGAAGACTTCAATGGATTGGACAAAAAAACCTTCAATGGCGTATTGCCTCGGGACGTTTCGCTGGGGGAAAACCTTAAAACGATGGAACTGACAACCATCGCTAAATTTAAAGTACAAAACAACACTATATACATTTTTCCAAGTGCTGTAAGAACAGTTCCAAATTAAGACTACAGATTTTTTAATATAATTTTTTAAGCAAAATGAGAATTGATAAACTATGGGCTACCATGGTAAGGGATTTGCTATTCCCTTATCTTCAAAAACATATCTGCATCCTTGCCCTTTTACTTTCAATAATGCTGCATTCCAAAAGTCAGTCCACCCAAAAAAATATATCACTGGATGTGCATGACATTAAAATGGAGGACGTAATTGCTATGATAGAAAAGCAGTCAGGCAACATTTTCGTCTATGATGGGGATATCTTCAAAAATCAACAGAAGGTTACAATCCATGTAAACAGCATGCCGTTGAAAGAAGTACTTTCCCTTCTTTTTGCAGGTCGTTCCGTTCATTACACCATAAAAGCAAAGGCGATAATATTGATTCCCGATAATGAAGACACGGAAAAAATAATCAATACGACAAAAATAATTGAAGGACATATTAGAGATGCGTCTAACGGAATGGCTATTGTAGGAGCGAATATATTTCTTAATGGAAAAATCCAAACAACAACAGACGAAAATGGAAATTTTAAGCTAGAGATTAAAGGACTGCACGCATTTCTAAAGATTGATAATGTTGGTTACAAAACCTATAATTCAATTGTGAAAAGCAATTCTACGACTCCATTGTATATTGATATGCAAGTTGACAACAAAACACTGGATTCTGTCCAAGTTGTATCCAATGGATATTCAAGTATTTCCAGAGAACGAGCTACAGGGAGTTTTGAACTGATTGATAAATCTTTGTTCTCCCAGCAGGCAAGCATGGATATACTCGGTCGACTGGATGCAATAGCCAACAGTGTCACCACGGACAAGGCCACCACTACAGGTGGATTGATGGTTCGGGGACTAAGTTCGATAAATGGTCCAACTTCCCCGCTAGTTGTATTGGACAATTTTCCTTACGACGGAGACATCTCCAACATCAATCCCAATGACGTGGAAAATATTACAATATTGAAAGATGCGGCGGCTGCATCGATTTGGGGAGCAAGGGCATCCAACGGTGTTATCGTGATTACGACTAAAAAGGGAAAGTACAACCAGCCATTAAAGGTGGGATTCAATTCATTTTTACAGACTTCCGCCAAACCCGACCTGGGATATATCAAACAAATCAAAACTTCCGATTTTATTGACGTGGAAAAATATCTATTTCAGAACGGATTCTATGACAATGACCTAGGCTCTTTGAGTAAGCCTGTTATATCTCCTGTCGTGGAAATACTACAAAAAGAGCGCCTTGGATTAATTAACCCAGATCTGGCAAACAACACTATAGATGCCTTGAGTGGACTCGACATCAGAGACCAGTTTTCCAAATACATATATCAACCTTCCTTCAACCAGCAATATGCGCTTTCTATTTCGGGTGGCTCGCAAAAGCTGAACTGGATTACTACAATGGGCTTTGATAGCCAAAAAGACAACTTAGCAGCAACCACCAAACGCACCAATCTAAGTTTCAATGCGAATTATAAACCTTATAAAAATTTGGAAATAGGTACAGCTCTATATTACACAAGATACAGTACAAAAACAGGAAGGTCCGGATACGGAACTGTCAATTCAAATAACTTTACAACGTTACCCTATGCACAGCTTGCTGATGGAAATGGGATTCCAGTTGCATTAATTAAGGATTATGCACAGTCCTACAAGGATACTGCGGGAGGTGGAAATCTGTTGGATTGGAACTATTACCCATTGTTGGATTACCAACACGATTACACCAAAAACGATATCTCTGACAATATCATAACTATGAATGCGAAATATGCCATTTTCCAAGGATTGTCAGTTTCTATGATTTTTAGGCATGAGGAACAAAAGACGGACAACCAACATCTTCACGATGAACAAAGTTATTACAGTAGAAACCTAGTCAATTATTACACTCAGATAAGATCGGATGGTACGTTAGCCTACCCAATACCTAAGGGAGGTATTTTGGACCGTACAACTTCTAATTTAATAGCTAACGACACCCGGTTCCAACTCAATTATGACTACAACTGGGCAAAAGGGTCTCTAGATATATTGGCTGGATCTGAGCTAAGACGTGCCACAACAGACAATTACCAAAATAGGTATTACGGATATAATCAAGATATCTCGACGATAGGTTATGTGGACTATACAGGCAGTTATCCCGACTACGTGGACGGAAACCTGGTACAAATTCCTAGGATGGATGCTATCGGCACACTGCACACCAATTTCATGTCCTATTTCGCCAACGGAGCCTATACATATAACCAAAAGTACACACTATCGTTTAGTGCTCGACGAGATGCTTCCAATCTTTTTGGACTACATACCAATGATCAATGGAATCCTTTTTGGTCTACAGGAGTGGGTTGGAAAATATCCGATGAAAAGTTCTATCATATGGATTTTATACCTTACCTCAATTTGAAGGCAACTTATGGACTAAGTGGCAATATCAACCCTGCCATGTCAGCGGTAACGACGATTCTTTACCTTTCAGCTAATAGCTACTACAACACGCCAACTGCCAGATTTGACAACATATACAATCCAGACCTAAGATGGGAAACTTCACGGATGTATAATTTCCAAACAGAGTTTCGAACTAAGAATAACCTGCTGCATGGCACGATTGAATATTACAGAAAACGAGGAAAGGGACTTTTCGGCTACGCTCCACTAGATTATACGACAGGGGCAGGTTCCAGTATCCTTAAAAATGCAGCCGATATGCAAGGTTCGGGATGGGACATTAAATTGACAGCCATCCCTGTTCATAAAATTTTCCGATGGCAACTGACAGCCAATATTAGCTATTATAAAGATAAGGTAACCAAAAATTATCTGCAGGATGCCAATGGCCTCAATTATGTCGGAAAAGATGGCAACGGCCTTTTCGGGATACCAGGAAGTCCGGTAAGATCCGTATATGCCTATATGTGGGGCGGTCTCGATCCAGAAAATGGCAATCCAATAGGTTATCTAAATGGACAAAAAAGTACGGATTACCAAAGTATAACCACGACAGGTAGTCAGGTTTCCGACTTGCGCTATTTTGGTTCGGCACTTCCCACCTGGTTTGGCTCAATGATCAATGAATTTAGTTTCAAAAGATGGAGTCTCCAATTTTCCTTACAATATAAATTAGGCTATTATTTCCACCGCAACTCTATCAATTACTACAATCTTTACAATAACTGGGTAGGCCATTCAGATTTCTCTAAACGTTGGAAACAACCAGGTGATGAACTACACACCAATGTTCCATCCATGGTTTACCCAGAGAGTTCCGCGAGAAGTGATTTCTATGCGGGTTCGGAAGTCTTGGTGGATAAAGGGGATAATATCCGTCTCAGATATGTAAATCTTCAATATAGTCTGCCAATGGGTACCAACGAAATGGTTTTTTACCTAAATGTAGCAGATTTAGGAGTCTTATGGAAAGCCAATCACGATGGCATAGACCCAGATTACAATCTCGGCAATTATGCCCTTAAGCCCAAACCGTCCTATACAATCGGATTCAGATTCAATTATTAAAAACAAAACTATGAGTTATAAAAAATTATTGATTATTCTAGCACTTGTATGTTTAATGATTGGTTGCAAGAAATATTTAAACGAAAAATCCAATTCCAACTTAGTTGTACCACAGACATTAGAGGATTTACAGGCATTACTAGATAGAACAATTGCCACAAATTCAAGTGATCCCTCCGCTACTGCGGTTAGCTCTGATGAATATTATCTTACGGACAATGACTGGAATGCACTTTCCTCGGATTACTACAAAAGAATGTACAAATGGGATAGTGCGGGGCTTTTCCAACCCGGAGGAGCAAATGACTGGGGAAATGCTTACCAACTGGTATATCTGGCCAATACTGTCATCAGCGAAATGGGAAATATTGAACGCACAACTACAAACGCCAATGATTGGGATAACGTCATTGGACAGGCTTATTTTTACAGAGGAAAAGCATTTTATAATATTGCCAGTATATGGTGCAAGTCATTTGATAGTGTATACACGAGCACTGATCTTGGTATACCCTTGCGAACTGATCCAGACTTTAATATTCCTTCTATCCGGTCTACACTTGAAAATACGTATAGACAAATACTATCAGACCTCAAAGTATCTTCTAGTTATTTACCACAGGTTCCGATACATGTAATGCGCCCTTCCAAAGGTGCCGCATTCGGTATGCTTTCTAGGATCTACCTTTTCATACGCAACTATTCAATGGCCGAAATATATGCTGATTCTGCATTAAAAATAAATAGCAATCTAATGGATTTCAATACAATTGGTACTAGTAAAACATATCCTATTGCCCAATTTAATACAGAAACAATCTACTATAGTAGCATTAGTGTTCCTGCACCCCTTAATATCAGCAGGGCCAAGATAGATACGAACCTATACTCATCGTATGCAAACGGGGATTTGAGAAAATCCATTTTTTTCAGAAGCAATACAGATGGTTCCGTTGGTTTTAGGGGTAATTACACTGGAGGTCTTTCTCTTTTTTCTGGCATTTCTGTTAATGAACTATTATTGATTCATGCAGAATGCACCGTAAGATTAGGGGATTTGGAAAACGGACTGACCGACCTCAACAAGTTAAGGTCGGCCAGATGGAGCAAAACCATAGCTTACGTTCCCTTTACGTCCGTCAGTAAGCAACAGTCATTGGATACCATTTTGGTTGAGCGCAAAAAAGAACTGTTGATGCGCGGGCTTTGGTGGCAGGATGTTAAAAGGCTGAACCTTGAAAAACGAGCTATTTCCCTACACCGTAGGCTCAATGGTCAATTATTGACGCTGGATCCAACATCTGACAGGTTTGTACTCAGAATACCAGAAGATGTCATTCAATTAACTGGAATGCAGCAAAACAAATAGGACATTTCCACAACTTAAATGCTACTCCGGTCTTTGATCATTTGCGGCTGCTAGGATTTGCGCATTGGTATGGGCATCCAAGTAGCTTTGCAATTGACTGCTGTTAGAGGCCTCTAACGTAATGTCACAAGGTAAATCAGAGCCTTGTCCACAATCCGGATTATTGGGATTGGTCGTACTCCAATTACTAGCGGTTTTCATACCGGAAGCAGATGTTCCTAAAAAATACCAAGTCACGGCACTGCCTGTCAAGGGTGCAACACTTTTGTTTTTGAAAAATGCATAGGATATAGAAACGGCCATTAAGACTGCAATAAAAGCGAAAAGGGATTTTAATATATTCGTTTTCATGTTGAAATTTTTAACGATTAGAAAATTTATTTATCTTTCTCACAAGCCCTGTGACAATATTTATGGCCACAGGGCTATCTCGGTAAGAAACCTGCACTCCCTAAATAAGGAAAATGTATTGTATGTTTGGATCGTGACATAAACTGCTTTGTTTGTTAGGACAAATTTCCGCAGTGTGGAATTAGGAAAGGTGTTCTAAACAAAATACATCTCAATACCATATTACCATCTAATGAGTTGGTAATTAATACGATATGATTTAATTACTAACTGACCAATTTGTTAATTTAATTTATTGATGGTTTTTATACATCTGTGAAGGAGCAATGCCAAAGTGCTTTTTGAACTGTTTGTTGAATGATTGCGAAGAAGAAAAACCAAGTGTTCTTGCCACTTCTAGGGGCTTAAATTTATGTTGGATTAACCATTGCCGTGCAGTTTCCATTCTTTTGTCATTCCAGTAGGCTTGTGCACCACAACCCATTGTTTCGGCAAATACCTTACGGAATGTAGAAACGTTCATTGCTGATTTACGTGCCAGTTTGGCTGTTCCAGGATATTCGTCCAGATTTTCCGCCAAAAAAATGGCTGCTTCACGTACACTGTTGACCTGCCATTCAGGAAATACGGCTATCGATGAGGTGGACTTTTTGAGTTTGTCAAGTTCAGCCATTGCCATGACAACGAATGTCCTCACACAAAGAGTCATGCGGAAAACGTCGAGTCTGGTATTGTCTACTATTTCAGAAAGGATATATTTCATAACTTGTTGCATGGGTAATGTCAAGAAATGAAATGCCCTTCCTTGTAACGAGTATTTTCCATTTGAAAATTCTGATGCAGTCATGTATACATTTTCTATTGTTTGGAAAAATTTTGGATCAAACAGTAATAGGCATATTAAACCACTAGAGACTAGGTTGACAAGTTCAATACGCTCTGCTTTTTCCAGTAACAACAAGTGGTATTGTGAACCGAATATATCCATGGCTTTTCTCCCGGGAAACGTTACATGAACAGTACCTCTCAAAACTACTGGCATTACCCAAAGTCGACGGTTTGCTGTAATAAATATGCGTGAGTCTCTGTCCATATCATATTCAGTAAGGCATATGGAAAAATCAGCTTCCAAAAATTCACGCCAAGAAACATTTATGCCTCCGCTCCTTCCTTGCACGTATTTTTGTTTAAATGCTGGTAATTTGCGCATTTCCCTCATGAACTTTACCGTGTTTCTTATCTTTCCAGTATCATTTTCCTCTATTCTTACCTCTACCATTCCTTAAAATTAGCTTTTGGACACTTTTTGGATTTCCTAGGACACTTTTTGTCTTTTTAGGGCAGTTTTTTGATGCAGCGACTATAGTGTTAACTTAAAATTACCAAAAAATGACAAAAGAAACAATTAAAACAATCCTACCGTCTGCTACTATCTATTCTCTGGAATCGCTTTTTCAATGCCCAGACCCTTTGTATGGACGTATTTACGAAAGGGAAAACATTTTTCAGACTATCCATTGGATGAATCCTAAAGATTCCGGCTTTCTAAAATGGGAACGCTGGCAAATTATTTCCAGCCTGTGTTATTTTTCCAACTTAGGCTTATGTCGTATATGGGCAAACTCCTTAAACCTGATTTATTACGGGGTACATTTCAACAAAGGCATTCCCGTCTACCCCTTAATAGTAAAGGAAAACGGTAGAGTTCGAATGCAAATAGATTTTATGGTACTTTCTAATCGCAATACTCAATTTTACCGTCCTTATGCTATAGCTGTCTATGCAGGACTTCGGTACCGAATACCATCATTTGGTAATATAATAATTAGGGAGAACATGATTGCATTATTTCTGCAAACTATCATGGAATTCTTTATTGCATCCGGACAGTTTTCGCCATTGCTTATTGCCGTAGAAAAAAATAAGAAGTTGGTTAATTCCCTGTTTGAGATACCTGATGTCAAAACGGAATCTGTACCGATAAAAGACAATACTGTCTACATGGTTATGGCATTTTCAAAAAAGTGAATAACCTATAGTTGTGGAAATTGGAAGCATTGATCAAATTGTTGAAAACAAATCATTTATAATTCTTTAACCTAATAGAAATATCATGGAAAACTATATAACTCAATTATGGAATCGCTATATTTCGGCATCTGGCGAAAGTAGATCGACTGATGTAACAACACAAGACTATAATATGCAAGCAATAAGAGCAATTTATGCCACCATCTTAGAGTTGCGATCTTTCATGCATAACTATATATTTCAAAGCCGTAACGAACAATTGAAATATCATAAATTCTACGCACCACGATTTATTGCAGAATATATCTATTTTATACAAGTACAAAAATTAAACATATCCAGTATAGTTTCAAGTAATGTCCGACGTAAACGCTTGGAAAAGGAAAGAAGAGATATCAATCGTTTTTTTGAGAAAAATTTAAGAATATCCGAATATTTGGCTGGAGGTCATGAATATTTGGATGAAAAACTTTTTCTAAATGATGGGTTACAATTAGAAATTCCTTTCCTAGATGAATCAACTTTTATTTTAGAAGCACAACTCATAACGGGTGCAGGATTCACCATTGCTCGTTTAAAAGCTTATGAACGATTATTGAATTACATTGAAAAACTACTTGCACAGGAAAAAATAAATGAAACTGAATCTAATCATTCCGTACAATCAACATTAAATTGGACAGATACAGGTATGTCCTTAACCGAGATGGCTTATGCACTGAAATACTCTGGCGCTATAAACCAGGGAAATGTAGACGTAAAAACAATCGCAGATGCATTAGCACAAGTTTTCAATACTCAACAAGTAAATATTTACCGAAATAAGCAAGATTTATATTCAAGAAAAAATCAAAGCATGTTTATAGATAAATTACGAAAAGACTTAATTCGCGGCCTAGAACAGTCTGATTTAGGATCTTAAGTCTTATTAAATTATACATTTATCCGCAACATCTTAAAAAATCTCTTTTACGTAAGAAATTATCGTTTTTTGACAATCTCTATGCGTGAATTTGGAAACTTACCGAAAAATGATTAAATTCCATAAATTACAAACCCTTCAATTTTTTTATGATTCTATCCTCTATCATTTGCGTAGCACTAGCTGTTTATTTAGGAATTTCATCAAGGTCTAAAAAATCAAAGTAAAATCCCTTTGCATAAAAATGCAAAAGGATCGTATACTTCATTATTAATTAGATTCAGTAAATCTATTAAATTATTTGATATTCTCAACAAAACAAATCTGCCAACCAAAATTAAATTATCGAAAATTGGGTATTAAAATCCATTCTGATAAATAAAAACTAACAAAAATTAGTAATTAATTCTTCATATTTGCTAAATATTTTAGTATTTACAAATGATGATTATTTCAAAATATCAAGAATCAATGGCTATTGTTTTGCCATTTTTTATAAACCGAGTTCCTGCAGGCTTCCCATCTCCCGCAGCTGATTATGCAAAAGAGGATATCGATTTACCTAAGGAATTGATTAAAAATCCATTATCTACATTTCTAGTTCGTGCTGATGGAGAAAGTATGATCGGTGCAGGAATAAATAGCGGAGCAATATTGATTGTTGATCGTTCCTTAACTGCTAAAAATGGTTCTATTGTGGTGGCTTGCATTTCTGGAGAATTTACAATTAAAAGATTAGTAAGAACTTTAGCAAAGTGGTATTTACAACCTGAAAATAAAGCGTTCCCTTCCGTTTTAATCAGTGGTAAAGACGATGCATTAATTTGGGGGGTAGTTACTGCAGCAGTAAATCAATTTATATGATTGGACTAATTGATTGTAATAATTTCTATGTAAGCTGTGAACGAGTATTTCGTCCTGATCTAAATGGAATTCCTGTTGTTGTTTTGTCAAACAATGACGGTTGTGTTATTTCTCGTAGCAATGAAGCAAAAGCATTGGGTGTTAAAATGGGACTACCTTATTATCAATTATTGGAATTACCATTTGGAAAAGATGTTAAGGTTTTCAGCTCTAATTATACCCTATATGGAAGTTTGAGTAATCGTGTACATTCTATTCTAAGACGTTACGTTGCTACCGTCGAGGATTATTCCATTGATGAGTCTTTTCTTGACTTTTCTAGTATTGAAAATTACCATAATGACCTTTATGGACTAGGAATTGAAATAAAAAAAGCGATATTAAAAGAAGTGGGTATTCCGGTTTGTGTAGGTATTGCACCTACAAAAGCACTTGCAAAAGCTGCAAATAAATATGCAAAGAAAGAAACTAAAGAGGGTGTGTATTTATGTAAAGAAAATACGCAAACCGTTTTGAATTGGACTGAAATTGGCGACGTTTGGGGTATTGGTCGACAATATGCAAATGCATTACAAAAATTGAATATTACCAACGCATGGCAATTTTCCCAACTTCCAGAAAAATTTGTTTTACAAAAAATGACGGTTGTTGGGCATCGTCTTTGGAAGGAGCTAAACGGCATTTCATGTATTGAAATGGAATTAGAGACGCCAGATAAAAAAAACATGGTTGTATCAAGATCTATCCCTCGTAGTTTAACTAAATATGAGGATGTTGAAAATGCCGTATTCAAACATATAGATACACTAGCTATGAAACTACGTAGACAAAAACAATGCACTAGCTCCATTTCTGTATTTGTACATACTAATAGATTTAGAAAACAAGACAAACAATATTACAATAGCTTTAAAGTTCCCTTACTAAAAGCATCCAACAATACAACTACACTGATCAGAGCGGCTAAAGTAGGTTTACAAAAGATATTCAAACCAGGATTTAATTACAAAAAATGCGGAGTAATGGCATTTGATTTATGTCCTGAGAATGTGGTACAAGGATCATTGTTTGCAATAGCCGAAAATGATAAATCCAATACAGCAATGCATGTTATGGATGAAATAAATAAGCGATATGGCTATAAAGTCACACGGATTGCTGCCCATGGTTTTTTGCATAAAGCACACATGTTGAGAAATCATATTTCACCATGCTATACAACTGAATTAAACGATATATTAACTATAAAGATTTAGTCAAAATTATTGCTTGTAGAATTTATAGCCCACCAAATTAAAAAGGGTTGGAAAAATAGTCGTGCAAGCCTTTTTTCATCGGTATCTAAGCCGAAGCTATCTATTTTATTGACATATTGAGCAATATTACCTGGGAAGACTGCCGTAAAGAAAAGTCCTGCGATTTTACCCATGGATGCTCTGTATTTTTTAGGAGCAACTAACAATCCAGTTCCTAGTACTATTTCAACATATCCTGAATAAACAACTATATCATCTTTTTTTAGTGGCATCCAGTTAGGTACTTGTGCTTTAAATGCCTTCCTTTTGAATGTTAGATGAGCAATACCTGCAGTAATTAAGAAACTACCCAAAGCCCATCTGCCAAATGTTTTAGCTATGCCCATACTTTTATTTACCTTTTAACAACTATTTTGGATAAAAAGTTTCAGTAATTTTCCATTAAATCAAATTTGTTTCTGAATCTCTGCATTATTAGTATCCTCTCCTTTCATTCCTGTAACTCTAACAACGTGCTTAGCTTCTAAAATTCCATCTTCTAATGGCTGCATTAAATTTTCAATCTCTGGTTTAGAGTCAGCAGTTAACCAATCATTCCATTTATTTTCTGGGATGATTAAGGGCATTCTTTTTTTTACGTTATGAATTTTCGTCAAAAGGTCATTTGCCGGAGTTGTAATAATGGAAAATGTATTCGTTATTTCTCCAGTTTCTTTATCTGTCCATGGTGCGTATACAATACCTAAGGAAAATATATTATGCTCTGGAAAAGTTAAATAATAATTCTCGGTTTCTTTCTTTCCCTTTATACTATGAGGCTCATAAAATCCGTCAACCAATAAAAGCCCTCGATTTTTTAAGATGTAAGGAGCGTAACTTTTTTTCTCAAAAATTGATTCACTTTCAGCATTTAAGGTATTTGCATACTTTTTAGCATCCTCTTCAGTTTTAACCCAAAATGGTAACAGCTTCCATCTTGATGGCTGAATCAATTTAGAATCACCGTTTAAGATCGTTGGCAAATATGGGCGAGCGAATCCAGAAACATGATAAAAACTTTCAATTGCAGTTTGAATTATCAATGATTTATTCTTGGCAAATTTATCTAGCTTTTCCTTTGGGGCTGTTGATACATGATAACACATAAACTATCCTATTTCGTCACAAGTTAATAATTGTAGTTTTATCCAATATCTAAAAAATTCAAAAATAAAATCCGACATAATATCACCCACTCTTTTTGTTTAATGCGCTCAATACAATTTATTTTCAAATGGATGAAGATATTGCAGGCGCTACAATGATAGTGGAAATATTCTCTGATTTATTGAGATATCAACTATATAACCCTGATGAAATGGTCCCAATTGAACAAGAGATTCAATGTATCAATAGTTATATACAATTGCAAAAGCTTCGACTTTCGGAAAATTTGGATCTGAAAGTAACGTATGATATTGAATTAAAGGATCAAAAGATTTACACATTATGGTTTTTACCTTTAATTGAAAATGCATTTAAGTATTCGGGTGGTAAATTATATTTAAATATGGAATTGGGAAAAAATGGAAATTGGATAGAATTTTACATTAAAAATTCGAAAGATTCGCTATTGGAATTAAATAAGTTTCAGCAAGGAATTGGTTTGGAAAATCTTAGAAGAAGACTAGAATTAATCTATCCGAACAAACATAGTCTGATTATTCATGCGAGTGATGTTGATTTCAAAGTAATTTTAAAATTGAAATATGCCTGAACGCCTAACTTGTGTTGTCATAGATGATGAGCCCTTTGCGAGAAGAGGGTTAACGCGTTATGTCGAGGATTTATTTTTTTTGTAATTGGTCGGCGTAGGTGAAAATATTGATGATTAAAAAATATATTAGCAGGCCAGAAAGTGGATCTTTTTTTTTGGATATTGAAATGCCACGTAAAACCGGTATAGATTTTTTGTTGGAACATTTGGAACGACCGTTGATCATACTTACCACAGCTCATTCACAATATGCTTTCCAAAGTTTTGAACTAAATGTATTAGACTATTTAATAAAACCTATTAGTCAAGAAAGATTCATCAAGTCTGTAGAAAAAGCTAGAGACTATATAGACCTAACACATGATCAAAATACTAATTATTTGTTTTTAAAATCCGGTTAAAAAATAGAGAAGATCTATTTTTCAGAGATTAGAGTACTTAAAGCCGCAGAAAACTATGTTACTTTAATATTGGAAGACAGACAATTGTTTGGACATATAACCATGCAACAAATCCTGTCGCAATTACTTGCTGATGATTTTATACAGACACATAAATCCTTTATCGTTTCTATAAAGGATATTGAATACGTAAATACAAATTCTATTGGGATAAAAAATATGGAGATTCCTATTGGGAAAACATTCAAAACTGCTCTAAAAGATAAACTACGGAAAAAGAAGTGATGCGTCCTGCACAAATTGATACATCTCCAATTATTAAAGTTTTTATTATATCCTACTTGTCAATTCCTACTAAAATTTGATGCCAATTCATATCTTAAGTATAATTACTCAACGAGACTTTTAACATTTTTTAACTACCCAACTTGGGAACACCTTGGGATTTCGGCTTCTCCGTTTGGCCAGTTTTGCTATTGTAAACAACACGACACCGTGTTTATTTCAACAACAAAAAAAATCTACCACCATGTTGGAAAAAATTAGCTGGTCGCATTATTGGATGACTATTGGAGTCACCACAGCAGTCTATTATGTAGGTATTGGTTTCCGCTTTTACGGGAAGAAGATCATTCCTTCTTTTTCCCGTAACATTTCTCCAAGGACAAACTTCCCATCGCACAATTCCGCCATCAACGTTATGGGCGCACTATCCCCTGAAAATACTCAGATGGAAGAAGAATCCAATCATGAAATCCCACCAGAAGAAACGCCGGAAACCATTCGGAAACTGGACAAAACAACAGAGACAGGCAACCAGATCACAGAAGTATTGTCGAGTCTGGGTACCAATACAGATTCCAAAGAATTAATCTCAAAACTTTCAAGTATCATCCAAAAACAAAATCTCACGGAAGAACTTACGCCCTTCATGGATTCCTTGAATTGGCATATGTCGCAGACCGCACTGGATAGTTGTGGTATTGTACTAGAAGAAGACGACCTCAAAGCCGTCTGGAAAAAAGAATAAGACAATTTTGATTTATCTAATTCTACTTAACTACAACTACATATTTCTGCAATTTTTTAACCTCAAAACCAATCCATCATGAAACTAATCAAAATTCCAAAGACTATAAAGGTCTTGTCAGTCACCATACTTTTGACGACACTCACTGTTGTCGTAATGGCACAGACCGGAGACGGTGCCGCAGGTATTGAAGAAGCTACGACGAAAGTAAAAAGCTATTTCTCCGTTGCCACTAAACTGATGTATGCTATCGGTGCCGTAGTGGGTATCGTAGGTGCCATCAAGGTATTCAACAAATGGAACTCCGGGGACCAAGACACCAACAAAGTGGCCGCCGCATGGTTTGGTAGCTGCATCTTCCTAGTCGTTGTTGCTACCGTCCTACAAAGCTTCTTTGGCGTCTAGTTAAATGGACACTGGGTAACTATTCGTATATAGTTGTCTTGATTCTACAATTCACAATTCATAACTCCAAATTTATCATTGAAATGGAACAAATACTAATACATCAACTACACAGTTATATGCTGCAAAATAATCCAGATCTATTGCTGGCATTGCAGGGAACAGGAAAGATAACCGAATACCTGGAACAAAAAGTACAGACCGCCTATCCTTTGTTGGACCAACTGATAGAACAAGAAACCGCTCCCAGTTTCATAGAGGAAGCGTGCATGGATTTTTTGACTAAAGATCTAAAACCATCCCGATTCCTTTTTTTGTCGGATTTCTTGGAAACACAGTTCAGTACTAAATACCTAAGATGGAAACAACAGGGCATACTCGTCTATGAGATTACCAATCTGGAAGCGCTTCTGATTCCCATCTTTGAGGATTTTCAGTTCAGTGAGGATAGCCAGACCGATACCGCCTTCAATTATGTACTGCTCAAAAAAATACAGGAATACTTCCATTCTACCAAAATCATCCATTAAACAGCGATATGCAGTATAGTTTCAACAAGGGCATCAACCGCCCACTGGAATTCAAGGGGATCCGTGCCCAGTATCTGGTCTATATGGTGGTCGGACTCGTCGCTCTGCTGTTTTTGTTTGCTTTGCTTTACCTGATCGGTGTCACACTCTATCTGGTGCTTCCCGTCATTGGCACACTCGGCACCTTGTTGTTTTCAATAGTTGGTAAGTATTCCAAAAAATACGGCGTGCATGGTCTGGGTAAACAAGCAGGATTCAAGGCGCTCCCCAAAGCACTCAAGACCAGGACGATGGTTAGACTATTCAAAGACCTATAGTAATTATTATTTATTTCTTCTTCAACCGGTAAATTATGATCGTTGTTTTTTTTATACTAGTCGTTGTTCTGGTTGCCTCGTTTCTATTGGAACTGAAAGAACCCAAGGACGAACGTCGGGACTTGAAAGAGATGTTCCCTCTTTACAAAATGGAAAACGGATTTTTACTTTCCAAACAGGGAGACATCACCCTTTGTTTGGAGCTGGAACTACCCGAGATATTCACCCTTTCCACGGAAGAATACGAAAGGCTACACGCCCTATGGACAAAGGTGATTGGACTGTTACCCGTTGGATGCATCCTCCACAAAAAAGACGTCTTTACAAAGGATGGAGTGGGCACAGTATCCCAACAAAAGGATTTTCTCTCCCTGAGTGCCAATTCCCATTTCAAGGGAAGGGCAACACTGAAACACCGGAGTTTTTTGATGCTCACAATGAAGGCTCCTGGAAGAAAACCCGCCTCTCACGTCTCCAGTAACCTACTTCGAAAACACTTTATCGAACCCGCAGTGTTGAATAACCGTTTCTTGATGGATTTCCAGGCTAACGTAGCGCGGTTTGAAAGGGTACTTTCAGAAGATGGTCTGGTCAAAAGTCGTCGGTTGTCCGAAGTGCAATTATTGGGCACAAAAGAAAAAAACGGACTATTGGATAGTCATCTAAACCTGGAACCTATGGGTAGTTCATCCAAATTGGTCGATATCCAGTTCAAACCAGAGTTCACAATAGGTAATAAAAAAGTAGTGACCTATAGTCTGTCAGAGACCGAGGACCTACCTGCCTTTGTTGCTTCTTCCAAGAGATATGACAAGTTCAGTACGGACAAAACGACGCTGAGTACCGGTTTTAT
The DNA here is from genome assembly GCF_004337365.2 of Rhizosphaericola mali. Taxonomy (GTDB): domain Bacteria; phylum Bacteroidota; class Bacteroidia; order Chitinophagales; family Chitinophagaceae; genus Rhizosphaericola; species Rhizosphaericola mali. Next base: position 1,744,595 of record NZ_CP044016.1, read on the forward strand.
GGCACCCTTGGGTATTTTGTTGGAATGCAACCATAGCCTGGAACAGTTCATTGTCATCAGCGACGGACAAAAAACAATGCGGGAATTGGAGCAAAAAAGAAAAAGGATGCAGTCCTTATCGTTATCCGGAAGAAACAATGCGCTTAGCGCAAATGCGATCAACGATTTTATGGACGAGTCCATTTCCAAGGGTATAGCCCCCATAAAAGCCCATATACACATCAGCGCCTGGACGGAAGGGAATATTTCCGTGGCAGAACTGGATACCAAAGTTGCTGCCGCCGTCTCGCAGGCAGGTTTCCGCCCCCGAAAGGAGGATCTATGTGCCGCCCAACTGTATTGGGCAGCACTACCTGGAAACGAAAGTGAGATTCCAAGCAGTGAGCTATTTGACACTTTTATTCCACAAGCCTCCTGCATGTTAACTATGGAGACTGCCTACCATAGTGACAAAGCAGATACAGGGACAAGGTTCTGTGACCGTAACGGCATGCCGCTTTGGCTAGATCTCTATGACAACCCTAGAAAGAAAGGTCTTACCTCCAATATGGGTACACTCGTATGTGGTAGCAGTGGCGGTGGTAAATCGATGACCGTCAACCATATCCTTCGTTCCCAATACATACAGGGAGGTCATATCGTTGTGGTGGATATCGGAGGTAGTTACAAGGCGCAATGTGAACTCAGTGGTGGCTATTACTTCACCTACGAGGAAAACAACCCGATCAGGTTCAATCCGTTTTATCTACCGAAAGGGACAACACTGGATACGGAAAAGAAGGAAAGCCTAAAGACCCTACTCGCGGCACTCTGGAAGCAGGAAAACGAGGATTTTACGCGTAGTGAGTACGTGGCACTCTCTAATGCCGTGGCGGGGTATTATATGCATCTTGCAAATAACAATCAGATGTTTCCTTGTTTTGACAGTTTCTATGAATACCTACAATCAGACTATGTGAAGTTACTTGAAACACAGGGCGTTCGAGACCGATATTTTGATGTGCATAATTTCCTTTATGTTTTGAGGCCTTACTATAAAGGTGGAGAATTTGATTTCCTTTTGAACGCCAAAGAGAACCTGGATTTGTTGAATAACCGGTTCATCGTTATAGAACTCGATGCGATCAAGGATCATCCGATCCTGTTCCCGGTGGTAACGATGGTGGTGATGGAACTGTTTATTTCCAAGATGCGCAACCTGGAAGGACAACGCAAGGTACTCTGTGTGGACGAGGCCTGGGCTGCGATCGCCAAGGCGGGTATGGCGGCTTTTTTGAAATACGCTTTCAAGACCATCCGTAAGTTCAACGGGATACCCATCGTCATTACGCAGGAACTCGACGACCTGGTGGACAGTCCGGTTATCAAGGAAGCGATCATCAACAACGCCGATGTCAAGATACTCATGGACATGCGCAAATACCAAAGCAAGTTCGACAAATTACAATCCGTATTGGGACTTTCGGACAAAGGCAAGGCGCTACTATTGTCCGTCAACAAGGAGAACCGGGAGATCTTCATCGATCTCGGTGGGCAAAGCATGAAGGTATTCAAAAACGAACTCTGCCCCGAGGAATACCTCGCCTATACGACCGAAGGCAAGGAACGCGTGGAGGTACTCGAATATGCCAAAAAGTACGGCAGCATGGAAGCCGGTATACGCCAACTCACCAAAAAACAATGACCTCGATTTTTCATTTTTAAAATAATATGTCATGAAAACTAAATTTGGGATAGTCCTCCTTTCCTTAGTATTGACCATTGGGATGTCCGTTGCTCCCACAACAAAAAGCCATGCACTTTTTGGCTCCTTGTTCAGTGATGCCATCAAAGCCGCCATCAAGGCCATTGATATCAGCATACAGAAACTACAAAACCAGACCATTGTCTTACAGAATGCACAAAAAGTAGTGGAAAATACAATGGGTAAACTCAAACTCGACGAGATCGCCGCTTTTGCCCAAAAAGAACAGACCCTGTTCAGTGGTTACTACCAGGAGCTACAGCAGGTAAAATCCGTCATTAGTGGCTATAAAAAAGTGGGAAAAATCTTACAGATGCAGACGCAAATGGTATCGGACTATAAAACAGCCTATAACCTGTTTAAAAACGATGCCCATTTTACGCCAAAGGAAATACTGTACATGTACACGGTCTATACGGGCATACTGGACAAAAGTGTACAGGACCTTTCAGCACTTACTACCATCATCAGTGCCTATTCTACACAAATGAGTGACGGCAGGCGTTTGGCGCTCATCGAAAAGCTGGCGACAAACATGGAAAACAACAGGATTACGCTGCTGCAGTTTAACAGGCAAAACAAATTAGTGAGTATCAACAGAGCCTCTTCAGAAACAGAAGTAAAAGCCATCAAATCCTATTATGGACTATAAGGATTTTTTCTTTTACTACTTATTCACGAATCAAAAAATACGAATCATGAAAAACTTATTGTTGGCTTTATCGATAGTGTGTATTTGTTGTTTTCAGGCAGACAGCCAACTATTTGGCAACCAGGACAAAAAGATGATCCAAAACAACATCCTCCAGATCGGTTATCTACAGACCTATAGTAGTTATCTGGACAAAGGACTTTCCATCGCACAGAATGGGCTGGATGTAACCCATGGCTTCAAAAACGGGGAATATGGCTTGCATAGTCTATACTATAGTTCCTTATTACAGGTAAGTCCAAACATTAAAAAGTATCCGGTAGCACAAAAGACTGTAGATCTCTATGCCAAGATGGAAACATTGCAGACCTCCGTTTACAAAAACATTTCCAGTACAGACATGCTATCCTCGCAGGAAAAGAAATCCCTGAAAACGCTTGTAAACAATCTGATGGACGCAGCCGAAAAAGACATAGACGAGTTAAACAATTTTCTGACAGACGGAAAATACCAGTTGACGGACGATGAACGCATCCAAAGGATAGATGAAGTAAACAAACGTATGGTTGGGAAATACAATTCGCTAAGTGGCGTTGAAAAACGTGTAAATACAATCATTACGGGACGCAAACACCAAAAAGAAGCGATATCCAAACTCCGTCAACTATACGGTTTAAAATAAGGTTGGATAGAGTCCAATCTTCAAAATTTAAATTATGAAATACCTACTGATTCTTTTAACCAGCATAACAGCCATTGTATTACCACATTATAGCCATGGTCAGGCACAAGAATTAGAGATGCTCTCCTTAGATATCGAAAAGTTGTCCCAAATGAAGCAGACACTCCAAAATATGTTCAACGCCTATACTACCCTTGAAAACGGGTACAACAAAGTGAAAAGTGTTACCTTAGGAAACTATAGTCTGCACCAAGTCTTTTTGGACGGCCTCTTGGCAATAAGTCCCACTGTGACAAACTATGTCCGTATAGGGGACATAGTTTCCAACGAGGCAAAAATACTGTCCGAATATAAAACAGCCTTGGCTCATTTTAAGTCCAGTAGTATGTTTTCTCCTTTCGAGCTCACCTACGCCAGTGCTGTCTATACGAAAATTGTGGATGGCAGTGTGTCGAATTTGGATGCATTGGTAATGGTTCTCACGGCAGGACAGACAAGGATGAGTGACAATGAACGCATCACAGAGATCGACCGTATCTATAAAGACATGGAAGCTAAACTGACCGCCTTACGGAGCTTTAGCCGACGAGCCAATAAAATTATTATCCAGCGACAGGCATTACAATCCGACCATGTCACACAACAAACCATTTTAGGCAATCATTAAATAATCGTTTTATGAAACGAAAATATATATTACCCATTCTACTGGTGATTAGTGCAGTTCTTTTTATGCCAGACTTTGCCCAAGCACAGGACACGGGTGACAGCATCTACAGTCTGCACCAAACCCTATCCAATCTTTTTGACGAGATGATGCCTCTTTGCAGCAAGATGATCGGTGTGGGAAGGGCCATTGCGGGACTGGGCGCCCTGTTTTTCATAGCCATGAAGGTATGGGGACATATTGCCCGAGCCGAACCCATCGACTTCTATCCACTCATGCGGCCATTTGCCATCGGACTGGCGATTATTTTGTTCCCAACACTCATCTACGCGATGAACGGCGTATTAAAACCCATCACGGAGGCCACCGCAGCTATGGCCAAGGACAGCCACAAAGGGATCGAGTACTTCATGAAAAAGCAGGAGGACGAGATCATGAACCAACCCCAGACGGCGACAGCCGGTACGGGTAATCCAGACCAGTACAGTCAATATGAGCAACCGGACGATGGCGGCGAAAGCTCCGGTTTTCTCGGAAGCATTTCGCAGTTCTTTGACTGGAAAAACAAGATCAAGGAAGGGATCAACGAACTGCTGCAGATCGCTTACATGGCAGCAGGACTAGCGATAGACACTATCCGTACTTTTTATCTACTCGTGCTCGCAATAGTTGGCCCGATCGTACTGGGGTTGAGTGTATTTGGAGGACTGCATCATACGTTGGAGCACTGGTTCGCACGCTACATCCATGTCTATATGTGGCTACCCGTAGCCAACATATTCGGAGCCATCAGCGCAAAGGTATTGGAACTTATGATGACCGATGGACAAGTGAGTATGGTAGCCTACATGATCTTTTTAGTCATTTCCATCATAGGCTACACGACCGTACCGAGCGTGGCTTCTTACATCGTACAACCCGGTGGCGGTGGTAGGGACACACTGTTATCCAAGGCGACCAGACTGATACCGGGAATGAAGTGAGCATTGATCCAATGATGAATTATAAATGATAAATTATAAGAACTATAACTCATAACTTATAATTCATAATTCATAATTCATAATTCTTAACTCATAATTATAAAGCCGTGTTCCGTCAACTAAAAAACATCGAATCCGCTTTCAGGCATGTAAAACTGTTCACCTTTGTCGTTGTCTGCTGTGCCGCCATTGTTTCCTGCTATGCGATCTATACCAGCTTCCAGCAGGTGCAAGGCCTACAGGGAAAGGTATATGTCATCAGTAACGGAAAGCTTTTGGAAGCTACCGCCATGGACAGGAAGTTCAACATCCAGGTGGAACTAAAAGACCATGTAAGGATGTTCCACTACTATTTCTTCACGCTCGATCCGGACGAGAAAGCTAACGCCATGGAAGTTACAAAGGCACTTTATCTCGCCGACAACTCAGCAAAACAACAGTACGACAATCTGAAAGAATCGGGATTTTATTCCAATGTCGTTGCAGGCAATGTCACCCAGCGCATACAGGACGACAGTATAACATTGGACATCAACCAGCTCCCATACTACTTTAGGTATTATGGAAAGCAGACCATTACACGTCCTACTAGTAAGGTTGTTCGTAGGATCGTTACCGAAGGTTATCTAAGGGAAGTCTCCCAAAGCGACAACAATCCACACGGGTTTCTGGTGGAACGCTGGCAGACACTCGACAATTCAGACATCTTCATTACCAAACGCTAAAAACAAAAAAATGACCATCATCAAAAACATAGGAAAGCTCCACTCAAGAAAAGTGGTATCCGTTAAGAATTCTGTCAAGGAAAAATGGGAACAAATCAAAAAGTGTATCGCGGAAAAGCTGAACAGTCGTTCCCAGCACTGGCAAACTAGGCACAAAAAACGGTTCCTGACAGTTTTCTGTATCGGTTTTATAGTACTGTTGTTACTCTCTATTTTCAAGTTCCACATAGTTCGACCTGTGGGTAAAGTGATCACCGTTCCCGCACTATCCCACAATATCTTGGTACATGAGATAACGACACCAAGAGCTTTTCTTCCCGGAGACACCCTTCCCTTTTTACTCACGGGATTAGATACCATACTTCTAAATTATGGTCAAACAGCCAACTATAATTTTTAAAAACCTAAAAACAGATTCCATGCAACCTACACAGTTGGAAAGAAAAAAAATATTTTACTTATTGTTACCCGTCCTAGTGATCCCTTGTTTGACACTATTCTTTTACGCTTTGGGAGGCGGTAAGGGAGAAAATACACCCACCACGCAAACGAAGGGGCTTAATCCCTTGCTTCCCGAAGCACAGTTAATTAGTGCACCTGGCGACAAGATGTCCCTTTACGCCCAAGCCTTGAAGGACTCCATGGGTTTGGGGGATTTGAGAAAATCCGATCCCTATATTCAGGATACATCGGCGGCTGGAGATAACTCTACAATGATTTCTACCGGAAAAACAGGTGTATCCTACACCGACCCAAACGAATCCAAGGTCAATGACCGTTTGGCGACCCTGCAACGTACGCTCAACCAAAACCAAGGCTACGGGAATCGTCCTGACAGTTATGAAAGTATCGAGAACCAGCAGTTGAAAAGACAGCTTCTGGAAGTCCAGCAGCAGATGCATCAGATGACTAGTAACGGATTGTCCCAACCAGATCCGCAGATAGAACAGATCAATACCGTCCTCAACAAGATCATGGAGGTACAGCACCCAGAGATCGTAAAGGATCGACTGGAACAGGAAAGCCTTAAAAACAAAGGACAGGTGTATCCTATTGTTGAAGTAGGGCAGGATATCCTTACCAATCCAATCGTTTCCAAAGAAAATAATGCACCTATTGGATTTTACGGTTTGACCGAAAACGTCGATACTGCTTTTGTAAACAGTACTGCAGTTGCCGCCGAGGTGCAGGAGAGCCAAACGCTGACAAGTGGAGCCACCGTCAAACTCAGGCTGTCGTCGGATATCCTGATCGCTGGACAGTCCATAGAAAAAGGTTCCTTGGTATACGGCAACTGTACCCTAAGTGGGGAACGACTCAAAATCAGTGTATCCTCCATTAGATCCGGGGACAGAATACTACCGACCTCCCTAACGGTCTATGACATGGACGGCCAGGAAGGTATCAGGATACCGGATGCCATCTCCCGCGACGCCACCAAGGAAGGTACAGACCAGGCATTGCAGTCCATGAACCTGATGGCCCTCGATCCTGGTATCGGAGCGCAGGCAGCCAGCGCCGCCGTGCAGACCGCGAAGAGTCTATTTACTAGAAAAATAAAACTCGTAAAGGCTACCGTTCGGGCAGGATATCAGGTTTTGCTAGTGGACAAGAGCCGACAGAACAGGCAGTAGACCTCAAAACTTATCCCTCAAGCCTCATACCTCCAACCTTCCATCATTTTTTCACCCATCAACCATTCGTTATGAAACAATTAATTTTAAAACTTCTTTTTGCCTTTTTGTCGGTATCCGTCGCCGTTCCGCTTTGGGCACAAACGTCTGAACTTGAAAAGATACATCCATCGTCCTATGTACCGCAATATCCTATAGCGGTGGGGCTCACCAATACTACCGTACTGGTATTTCCTTTCAAGATTGTGACCAAGGGCGTGGACCTAGGCAGTACCGATATAATAGCCAGCCCTTTGCAGGGTGTAGACAATATACTTAGGATCAAGGCGGCAAAGGAGGACTTTGCCCCCACCAATGCGACTGTGGTCACCACTGACGGAAAGATCTATTCTTTTCGTGTCACTTTCTCCCAGTACCCCGATGACCGTCCCATAGACCTCGGCAAGCAGGAAACTGTAGAAAAAACGAAGAGCATACTTACCAGTCAGAAATTGGGCGACGAACAGATTAAACAGGAAACAAATGTCATCCTAAGTAGTAAACCTTTTCTCAAAAAGCCCAAAACAGTCTCGTATGATGTACGACTTGCACTGAACGGGATCTACACAAAGGAGGATGTTCTTTTTTTTCGTTTGGAGTTGAAAAACGACAGTCCCATGGATTATCTCATCGATTTCACCCGTTTTTACACCCAGGACCGGAAACGGCTGAAAAGGACAGCAGACCAGGAGAGCGAGTGTAAAACGGTTGGGATCTTTCCTGAAAGCAATGGCATTATAAAAGCAGGAGCTACAAATACGATCATAGTTGCTTTCCATCGCTTTACCATCGCCGACCACAAAGACCTGGTTATTCAGTTTTTCGAAAAAGACGGTGACCGTCACCTGAAACTGAAAATAAACGGTAAGACCCTCATGAAGGCGCACGGACTATAGTTAAAACATAACCCATCATTTATAATTCATCATTCATAATTTTTATCATGAGCAGACTATCCAAGGAAATGGAAAACTGGCGGCAGGCAGAACTACGCCATGCTGCCGTATTCGGCAAGGCAGCATTACGAACCAAAGGTTACCAGAAAATAAGACTCTCTGAAATGCAACGGATCTACCAAACCCACCAAAAAGGTAAGCTGTCCTTGGATGACCGAGTAAGACTGCGCCTTATACGTTCCGGCAGCCATCATCTGGAAAAACAACTATACCCCAACCGCTTGGTTCGTTACACAAGGCGAATAGTACGCTTTACAGCAAGTGTAGCCAAAAGTGGGCTCAGACAGGTCGGCAAACTGGTAGAAAGAAAAAGAAATGCTTCTACGGAAGTGGCGTTTTCGGGTAAAAGTCCAAGTATACAAGTTAAACCGGTACAGAACAAAGTGGTTAAAAGCAAGGTCGTGCGTATTCCTAGAAAAGTACACCAACCCGCGCAAGAACTAAGGCAAAGACGTGGCAGAAGTATTTAACTATTAGTCCAACTGTATAGTTCGAACCCTTCCTTTATTGTGCACATAGTTTATCCAATTCAATTTTTACATCTTCACATCTTAAAACAGACATACATGGCTAAAGAAATTACAAAGGCGGAAAATATCGCCTACCTAGAAAAGGGATTATACTATAGTGGCTTTGGTATTGAAGCCAACAAAACACTCAATGACGAAATTTCCAAGCAGACAAAAGAGTTTTCTGTTCCATTGCAGATGCATGTAGCAGGGAAAGAGGCAGACTTTCGGCTGGATTTCAAACAATCCGAAAAACAACCAGATATCTATTTTTTCAACGGATACCAAGCGACGCTAAAGGAAAACCCGGAGAAGACCCAGTATTTTGCCATCACAAAAAACAATGGCATTACCACTAGAGAGGCTGTAAACCTCTTGGAGGGGCGAGCCGTGGCCAAATCCATCAAACTCGAAGACGGCTCCCGTCAGGAGATATGGACACAGATCAATTTTCAAAGCAAAAAGAACAACGGCAACTTTGAAAGAAAGACCTATTTTCCTTCTTATGGTTTTGATATGTCCAAAGCACTTAGTGACTTACCCCTAAAAACGGAAGAAGGCAAGGATCTACCTAAATGGATCGCTAGTTCTTTAAAAAAAGGCAACGCCGTAGAAGTCGATATGGAAATGGATGGCAAGGCGCAGAAAAACACAATCGTGGCCAATCCGCAGTTCAAGACCATCGACGTCTTTGACAAATCGAACACGCGCATCCTTCAATCCAATGGTAATACAATCTCAGTCAAAGAGCAACCTTTTATTGAACATCCAGGAGAAACCGTAACCAAAGACGTCAAACCATCACTAAAGGAAGAAACCGGGGTCAAGCGTTTGCCAAGAAAGCAAAAGACCGAAGCGGTTACGGAAAATACATCCAAAGGGATGCGTCGTTGATCGTAACGGGACTATGGAAGAATCTTTTTTTCATAGTCCTTAAAAATCCATTTTAAAACCAGAGAAAATGCAACAGGACAGATACATAAGAACGCTGTTGGAGCAGCTCAACAATAACAAATCTCCTTTGGGGTTCCACATAGTCACCCGCAAGCTTTCCGAAAAGATCTGGTTGGCGCGGATATGGTCATCTGAACAAAACAATTGTCCCTTGGATATCTATCTTTTGAAGGAAGGTCCAGACTATATGGGAGCGGTACTGGAAAGAGATACGGAACTCTTTGCCTACTCGGTTCCGACTTTCAGAAGGAAAGGTATCGTAAAAATGGCGCTGAAAGAAATCATCCTTCCGCACCTACTTGCACGTAACCCGATCTTGAGGACTACCTTGAGTCGCTCACTCGTGAGTGAGAAAATGTACATCGCTGGTAAACATTTGGCATTGGCTGTTGGGTTCGAGATACTCAAAGAGGAAAATGGGCAGTGCAGGATGCTACTGGACGGAACTACACTACAGAAACGCGTTTTTGTACAAGGAGAAAACATTCAACTTACGCCAGAAGAGAAAAAAACTATAAAAAACTATATAGGAAAATCTGGTCTGTATATGTCCATTGCTCAATGCATGTTGGAATACAGGGAAGGTAGAAGTCCATTGTCAGAAGATTTGTTGGAAATAGTAAGGAATTTATCCATACAGATCCAAAAAGTCTAACCAGGATTTCAAAGACTCTTGTATTTTTTTTTGCCCACGTTTTTGAACAGGGATTTCATCGCAGGATGAAGTCCCTGTTTTTTTATGCTCCATCCCGATTTACAGTCCGTAAGTATGATCGAAATGCAGTCCCCTTTTGTCCCCATTAGAGGTAGCACATGACCAACAATGGAATACTTTTTACAAACCCTTATGAAAAAAACAATGGCCTGTTTTCCACCGCCTACTTTTTGTCGGCTTCGTTGCACTGAACATCCCCAACACCCCGTTTCCCTTTCCGATTTATTGGTTGCACAAAACAAAGTCCGTGGCACTGTTCCTGCGGACAGCTTTCGCGGCATATCCCGCTCGTGCCTCGCTTGCGGTATTCCACGGTCTGTCCGCAGGAGAGGCACACGGACTTATGGCATTGTTACACAAAAATCGAAAAAATGAAAACGTACGTCCCTTGTCCAGATACCACCGATAATCCAACCGATTGAAAGGGCTGGTGAAAAGAAAAAAAATTAAAAAAATTAAAATTAAAAAACATGGAAATAACAGGTAGGCTCACGACCAACGCTCAGGTCAGAAAAACCAAAACAGACAAACAGGTGGTAGTTTTTACCCTCGCCATCAATGACAGCTACAAAAAGAAAGGCGCAACGGAGGTGACAAAGCTGGTCACCTACATTGATTGCAGCTACTGGAGAAGTTCCGCCATCGCGGACTATCTCACAAAGGGAACAATCGTGCAGCTAAGCGGACGGCTTAACGAACCCCGTATTTGGCAGGACTTGGAAGGCAACACAAGGGCAAACCTTTCCTTTACCGTCTCCGAAATAAAAATACTGGGCGGTGGCAATAAATCAAATGGTAGTAGCTCCGTAGAATCAAAACCGTCCAAGAATGGGATAACAGCCCAAACGGTGGCAGCTACCACAGGCGAAGACGACCTTCCTTTTTAATGACTCTTTTCACATCTCAAAAAAATCATTCATCATTCTTAATTCATAACTCATAATTCAAAAAACATGGCACATAATTTAAATTTCAACGAACAGACAGGCAAATACAGTTTTTTCAGTGTAAAGCAAAAGCCTTGGCACGGATTGGGGCAGATAATGACTGATTACCCAACCAGTGCAGAAGCCATGCAGGTTGCAGGACTCGATTTCGAAGTCATCAAATCCCCATTGTTTACCACAGGCAGAACCAGGAGCATTGGTGATAGTGGCGAACTAGAAGAAGCCAACGATATTCTAGTCCCCAATGCATTCGCCAACCTTCGCACAGACACCAACCAACCTTTGGGCGTGGTGGGCAATGATTACAACATCATCCAAAACAGGGAAGCGTTCGCATTCTTTGACGCCATTGTTGGCGGTGGCGATGGCATCCTATACGAGACCGCAGGCGCTTTGGGCAATGGAGAACGTATTTTCATAACCGCCAAACTACCCGATTACATTAAGGTCGGCAGCAATGACTATTTAGAACAGTATTTATTTTTGACTACATCGCACGACGGCAGCGGAAGCATAACCGCAGCGTTTACCCCTGTAAGGATCGTTTGTAATAATACTTTAAATGCAGCATTAAACAATATGGGAAATATGGTTCGCATCCGCCACACAGGGGGAGCAGCAGCAAAATTGGTGGAAGCCCATAGGGTGATGGGTATTGCTACCGCCAACGGCAAAGTAATGGAAGAAAGTTTCAACCATTTTGCAAAGGTTCACATTACAGACAAAGAAGTCAAAAGGTTGATTGAACTAGCCATGACACCCAACAAGGAAACCCTACAAATCCTAAAAGATAACAGATACAGCGATTTGTCAACCGTATTCAAAAATCAATGTGAAGAAGTGTTTAGTTATGCGATGACCGCAGAAACACAGCAACTAGAAACGACCAAAGGAACAGTATTCGGGGCGTACAATGCCATTACAGGTTATTTTCAGAATGTGAGAAGTTACAAGGATGAAGAAGCCAAACTTAAATCTTTGGTATATGGTGGAACAGCAGCCACCAAAGCACAGAAAGCACTCGATTTATGTAGCGCATTTGCCGAGCATGGCAAAGAGGCTCTTTTACTTAATTAATTCAAATCCATTCAAAACAGGCAGCCGTCAAATGGCGGTTGTCTAAAACATAAATTAGTCATGACAAAGACTGACATAAAACAACTATAAACAAACTACAATATGAACTTAACTGATTTAAACGGCTTCACATTGGAAGTCACAAATTTGGACGAAGCCATACGGCAGTCTGAGGCATTTTTCGCTTATAGTCAGGTCGATGGTGACTTTTCGGAATTCAACAAAAAACAAAGAGCCTATTGGTATGATTTGCACCATAAATTATTAATCCTAAAATCAAATCAAAACAATGAGTAACCTAAGTAACAAAACAGATTATAAAGCCCTGTCTATCATGGGTACTATAGTCAAAATATTTGAACGACTACACTACTTGGATAAGACAAAAGAGGATGATATGGATGCGACCCCTGCCAAAAACCTTTTACAAGGAATAATTGAATCCAACAACTATAGAGTCAACTATGACAGAAATAACAAAAAACCAATCATTAAAATAAAGGAACTATGAATACTAATTTTTTCAAACAGATAGCACAATTGGATTTCACAGGCGTGTTACAATTAAACATCGCCAAAGGGGCAGATAATAACTAATCGTTTCTATGTTGTTAGAAAATGAAGCTTGTGGCGACGATGCCAATAATTTGATTCCACTAACGAATGTGGCGTTGGCGAGGGCATTAGAACCTGCAGACTAAAGAGATCTGAAATTTTTGTAACCACAAAACTGGATGCGGCCACAAAAGGTTATGAAGTGGAATTGCAACTTAAAAGTGGAGACTTTTTTTAAGCAGCAATGCTTTGTTTAGATAAATAGAATTGTTCCATTTGATTGGGAGTTTTTCCACCCAAGGCCGAGTGAATTCTCCTGGCATGATAAAATCCTTCTATGTATCTGAATATTTCAAATTTAGCGATCTCCTTGTTTTGGAAATGTTTGTGATAAACAAATTCAGTTTTTAATGTTTTAAAGAAGCTTTCTGCGACAGCATTGTCCCAACAGTTTCCCTTTCGGCTCATGCTTTGGGTAATTTCATGGCTTTTCAATAAGGTAGTGAATTCTTTACCTGCATATTGAACTCCTCTATCTGAATGAAAGACCAGTCCAGGTTGAACACCTCTGGTCTTAACGGCAATCCTTAATGCAGCAATAACCGTATTTTTTGCCGTCATGTCACTACTAAAAGAATAACCAATTAATTTTCTGTCTGCTAGATCGATTACCGAACTCAGATACAGCCATCCTGTACCCGTTTTAATGTAAGTGATGTCGCCTACCCATTTCTGACCAATCCCATCCGCTGAAAAATCTCTTTGAAGGAGATTTTCAGCTAATCTGTAGTCGTGGTCTGAATCCGTGGTGACAACATATTTCTTACGTATTTTACTTCTTAGATGCATTCTTTTCATTAATCTGGCTACATAGGATCTTGAAACATAATGTTGTTTGTTGTTCAGTTCCTGTGCTATGCGGGGGCTACCATAAATATTATGGCTATGTTCAAATGTTTCTTTAATTAGTTCAGACATTGTTTGAGTTTTCTTTGCCCTATTACTTTGGGGACGTAACAGCCACCTGTAAAATCCGCTGCTGCTTGTTTTTAATACATGGCACATCTTCTCTACTGAATATTCGTTTGTATGATCTTTTATAAAGGCATATTTATTCAGTCTTTCCCCGCGAAGATGGCCACCGCTTTTTTTAATATCGCATTTTCCAATTCTGCCTCCTTCAATCTCTTTCTCAATTCCCTGAGTTCCTGTTCCTCTGGACTTAATTTATTGTTTTTAGGCACCAGTGTACCGCCGTTAAATCTTGGATCCCTGCGCCATTTACTTAACAAATCTGCACTTATGTCTAGCTCTTTGGCTGCTGACAATACTGATTCTTTTACGTAAGACAGTTCTACTGCCATTTTCTTAAAGCTTTCTTCAAATAATCTTCCCATCGTTGGACAAATTTAATTTTTTAATGATCAAATCCGTCTCCACTCAAAGGTAGCAACTCCAAAGTAACCGTTGCAGGTATCGAAAGTTCGCTTAAAGCATTGGACATTGAGTATATCGACCGGATGATTATCCATGCGCCGAAACAGTGGGCAGAGTACGATAAAGAAGACCGCCATTTTGAGGGGAACCGTGAGACTTGGCGTGCTTTGGAAGATGCTTACAAAGCGGGGAAAATTCATGCTATCGACGTTTCAAACTTTCAGGTTGAAGATATTGAAAACATCCTTCCAAGCTGTACTGTAAAACCGATGGTCAATCAGATTTTAACGCATATCAGCAATACGCCAAAAGAATTAATTGCCTACTACCAGCAACACAATATCCTCGTAGTAGCCTATTCGCGCATTGATTGCCCAAGGGGATTTGATGAAAAATCAGGTTGTCATTAAAATGGCTGAAAAGTACAATCTTTCGGTTCCTCAATTGGCTATCCGTTACTATCTTGAATCGGGATTGTTGCCAGTGGCAAAAACAGCCAATCCAAAGAATATGAAAAGTAACTCGGAGGTAGATTTTGAAATATCGACAGAAGATATGGAGCAACTGAAAAATATAGAGAATATCAAAGACTACGTCGAGTTCAGCAAATTCCCTGTCTTTTGGAATTAATAAAACAATAAAATTTTAGTTCGTCTAAACTATGGGTACATTTTCTATAAAAAAGCGTTCGGTACAGAAGCCTCCGAAGCCGATTTAAAACAGATGGACATCCAGCACAGGGAAGTAACGGCAAAGGATGTGGAGATTGATATTTTATACTGTGGTGTATGCCATTCCGATTTGCATACTGCGAGGAACGAATGGGGCGGCACTTCGTACCCCAATGTTCCCGGTCATGAAATTGTGGGACGGATTACAAAAGTTGGTGAGGGCGTTACCAAATTTAAGGTTGGCGATCTTGCAGGCGTAGGCTGTATGGTAGATAGCTGCCGGGAGTACGAAAACAAAGAGGGATTGGAGCAATATTGTGAAAACGGAAAGATTGGCACATATAACGCCCCCGATAAGCATTTGGGAGCGCATACGTGTTTCTAAACGTTTCCAAAATGTATCCAACTGTTCTATAAGTGTGCTCCCGTTTCCTTATTTTATTGAATGATTTACCAAAATCGGAAAGAAATAACTCCTCTGGGTTACGCATTTGTTGTTAAGTTAAAATAATAAAATAGCTAAACCAACAAATGCCTTATTTGAAACAGCATCAAAGAAACCCATTTTGCCTAAATTGGAAACGTCTTTACTCGAAGATTTATATGATGAAATAGAACTGTTGGGGTTTCCAGTGACGGAGCCTTTCTTTTCACTTACCAAAAGTGATTACCGCGGGAATTGCACTTCAAAAGAGCTGTAATCCAAAGAAGGACACACTGTGCGCATGGTGTTGGAATTTATCTGCGACAAAACAGTGCGCACCAAAAATGGAGAATACATGAAGTTTGGCACTTTTCTAGATATCCATGGGGATTTTGTGGATACTGTGCATTTTCCACCCTCACTGGTTAAATATCCTTTACTAGGGAATGGAATCTATCTGGTGGAAGGGAAAGTGGTATTGGATTTTGGCTGTCCGGCTGTCGAGGTGATACGTTGTGGGAAAATGCCATTCAAACCAGATCCGAGGAGCGGTTGAACTATTAATGATTCAATCTATTATTTTAAAAAGTAGCAGACTATAGTGTTACATCTTTATTAAGCCATTCCGCACCATACATAAATGCAATTAAATTGCCTATTAATATTAATAGTGATTATCTTAGATGTTCTTGTATAAAATAACAAAATATCAAAAAGAGCTCAATACTTTGGCAACTACACTGATTTCATTTCAAAAAAAGGTATTTTTTGGTATATGACTTACTAATATTTTTACATAGTCTCAATTATTATATTTTTATCTATTTAAAAAATCATCCGAGAACCTCCTATATTTTTAAGTTATTTGATAGTTATTGTTCAATATACTTTTGATACTGATTTATTTTTAAATCTTTAGCCCTCAGGTCATGCATCATACTATAAAGACCGAAAAAAGTTCGGTTCATATAAATAAAATGTTTGGATCCACGATTAGCATTCATCCCTTTCATGTCACTCATTTTGACATATCGTTGTCCAAGATCTGCAATTTCCTGAAAAAAAGATTCATTTGAAAAGTCAAAAATCTCCGTATTGAACGGTCTTGTAAACAACTCTAAAAGTTCATAAAAAAGTTGTGTAAAAAATTCTATTTCTCGTGGAGAATCGTCTTTTCTAAGGATTTCTAATTCATAAAGTTTTTCAGAAAACAGAATAGGATCGTTGGTTATTTCTTTTTTGGAAAGTTCAAAATAAGGAATGTAAAACGCATCTGGAATTTCTTTGATACATCCAAAATCTATCACCATCAAATCTTTTTCAGCAGAAATAAGAAAATTTCCGGGATGCGGATCTGCATGTACTTGTCTTAAAACATGTATTTGATACATATAAAAATCCCAAAGTGTCTGACCTATTTTGTTAAGATCTTCCTGAGTGTTTACTAGCTTGGTAAATTCTGAAAAATGCTTGCCCTCCATCCAGTCCATCGTGATTATTTTTTCACAAGAGAGCTCTGGATAGTATGCTGGAAATTTCAAATTGGGAATATGACCACACCGAACAGAGATGTCCTGGCTTCTTCTCAATTCAAGATTATAGTCTGTTTCCTCAAAAAGTTTGTTTTCGACTTCCTGAAAGTAGTCTTCTGAACCTTCTTTTTTAATGTTAAACATTTTCATCGCGATAGGTTTCACTAGCTTCAAATCACTAGAGATGCTCTCTCTCACGCCTGGATACTGAATTTTTACCGCCAATTTTTTACCATCCTTTACTGCACGATGTACCTGACCGATGCTAGCCGCATTTACAGATTCAGGAGTAAAGTAATCGAAAATATTTTCTGGATTTTTACCAAAATATTTTCTAAATGTTTTATTTACCAATGCACTGGAAAGAGGTGGTACAGAGAACTGAGAAAGAGAAAAACGATCCACATACGCCTGAGGAAGAATGTTTTTTTCCATACTCAACATCTGGGCAACTTTAAGGGCTGAACCTTTCAATTCTTTCAAAGAATCATAGATATCTGTTGCATTGTCTTCATTGAGGATTTTTCTAGCCTGCTCCTCATCTTTGATTATTTTATTTCCATAATATTTGAGGTAATTCACCCCAACTTTTGCACCAGCTTTCAAAATGCTTCCAGTACGCTCCAATTTTCCTGTGGGTATTTTATCTAGCGTCTTCATTTAATTTTTTTTAAATGTTTCCTTAAAAAGAAACTTGCCAAGATCCATCACTTTTCTCAATGGTTCGTTATCTATAAGATCGAAGCCCGTATCGATGGTTTTTTCTAAATAGAGGTCTGTTTTTTCAAATGATGGCGAAGTGTCTTTTTTCCAAAATTCCACTGCGGACACAAGATGCGCCCATAACAACTGCTCCTTAGCTTTTTCACTGATATTTTTGATATTATCTTTCGCTTTGGATATAATTTCCCACTCATTAAAATTGAGTGTTTTCACAAAACGCTGGTGCGCTTCTCGTAGTTCGCTGCTTACTTTAGTAAAATATATTTTATTATGCCCCAAAACCTTCAGTACTAGTGATCTGTTCATCGTCAGGTTTTCGAAAAAGATGAAATAAGTATTCAGCATTTTTTCTTTAGAGGATGCATTTTCAAAACCATCCGCGGTTGAACTTAATTCTACCGACTGTAGAAATAAACTAGAAAGTATTTTTTTGTCTATTTGCTCAAAACTTGAAAAATGGACATAAAAATCCTTTTCCTCAAAACCATTTTCTTTTGCAAAAAGATACACATTGTCTGGCTTTTTGCCATGATGGAGTATGTAGTCTCCATATAGTTCAAGTATTTTTTCTTCGGTGATTATTGTTTCATTTTCCATATCTAAAATTTAATAAAAACTTATAGTTAGATGTAAAAACCAATATTAAATCGTATACCTAAAAACGCTTTAGAAGAAGCGTAATTTATAGTGTGAAGTTACTAAAAATATACTATTAAGTTTTAAGTTCGCAAATAGTTTTAGTAAATAGAAATTTTCTATTTAATTCGATACCTAAAACAAAATTTGTGATTCTTTTTACAATAGCATTTGCTAATAAATCATTAAAATTTAAGTATTAATTGGGATAAAAATATAGCATGCGTCACCATATTTAGGATATATCAATTATACACAATTCACACAAAGCCACTAACAATCAGCTTGTTAGTGGCTTTGTGATTTTCATACAATATCATTTAAATGAAAAAAGAATTGTACCGAACGCGCTTTTATTTATCCTAGAAACTGCAAATCCTCTTTGGAAAGTTCTAGGTCAAAAGCTTTACAATTCTCATGAAAATGTGTGAGCTTGGAGGTTCCAGGGATAGGTAAAATCAAATCGTTAAAGTGAAGCGCCCATGCTAAATTTACTTGAGCATTCGTTACACCATATTTTTGCGCAATTACAGTTATTTTATTTTCTTTATTGTGCAAAGATGTTTGTAGCGAGAAAAAAGGAATCATAACGATGTGCTCTTTTACACAAGTATCCAACACTTCATGCATCCCTCTCAGTTCCATTCCGCCTGTAGTAAAACTGTTACGTTGTTCATAGCCAAAAACATTTTCTACGGTTGCGATATTTCCCATTTGCAAGGCAATTTCCAATTCTTCTTTACTCACATTACTCAAGCCAATATGCAAAATTTTTCCTTCTCTTTGCATCTCAAACATTGTTTGTAAAGAAGTTTCAAATGGTGTTGCACTTCCTGGCATCACACGAAAATGAACTAATTGAATTTGTTCCGTTTTGAGTGTTTGGAGATTTTTTTCGATGCTAGCCCGCAGATTGTCCGGCTTGTCGTACACTTGCCAACTTTTGTCTGCGCCTCTGGCAACCCCCACTTTGGTACAGATTAACACATCTTTATTATAAGGATATAATGCCTCGGCAATCAAGCGATTGGTAACATCCGCTCCATAAAAATCCGCGGTGTCGATAAATTGAATACCATTATCCGAGGTAGCTTTTAATATTGCCAAGGCCTCATCTCTGTTTTCGGGTTCGCCCCATACTTGCTCTCCAGTCAAACGCATAGTCCCATATCCAAATCTTTTTACGGTTAGTGGATATGTTGTATTGGCGCCGATTGTAATTGTTTTTTTTATGCTCATTTTTGCTTTTTTTATTAATGAGCACAAAGTTGCAACAACCATTTATAAAACAGTTTACCATTTGGTAAAAAGCAATTTTAATGAATGTTTTTTCTGATTCTGCTTAGCGATTGTTGCGTTATACCCAGATAAGAAGCAATATAGGAAAGCGGAATGCGATTAGTCAGTGTGGGGAATTTTTCCAAAAAAGAAAGATAACGGGTGCTGGCGTCTTCCGAAACTAATGCACTTCTTCTGTCCATTTTTTCCATTATCGCTTTTTGGAATATTTTATTGAAAATATTGTCCCAACCAATGATAGTATCCGAAAGTATTTTCCAATCTTGTGCCGAAAAAACGATGAGTTTACATGTGGTCGCCGCCTGTATATATTCTGTCATTATCTCGCCATGATATGGGTTGGCAATAAAATGGTTTTCTTCTAAAAAATACTTGGTAATTTCTTTGCCCTTGTTGTCGTAATAGATGATACGTAGTACTCCTTCAAGAATAAATGCCACATTATTAAAAGCTTTTCCAGCTTCTGTAAAATAAGCATCTTTAATAAGGATTGATTCATGCGCTTTTTGCTCTAATAGTGCAATTTGTTGCTGATTTAAACTTCCAAATTTCAAAATATATTGAATAAGTTCTTCCATAATCTAAAGTTAAATCATACTCAATTAACTCAAGTCGCTAGTTAAAAGAGTAGCGCGAAAGTTTTAATTTCACGAATTCAAAGATAAATGCAATAGTTAAAAAACAAAACAAAGGATTAGTTTGATATTTTCGAAGGGCGAAAGAATATTGGCTCAACTCTATATCATTATTGAACTTTTGTACTAAATTTGAACTGATAATCACTATTTTCGTCACAAACCGTCAAGCCCGAATACGTTAGCACTCATTTTAAGACTGGCATAATATGACAAACAGTTTCATTGCCATTAATGGTGACCATATTGACAGAGTTGACGAAATCTTCTCGGTATTTAAATACATTGATACCAAAAAAGACAAACATTTTGAGGACTGGCAGACTTTCAATGATTTTTTGTTTGACAACTATTTCGAGTTTACAAATAACGAAGTTGCGATAAGAGGAATTTGGGTAGACAATGGCTGGACGATAATTCACGACCCAGAAATAGTCGACTCGTTTGAAGAAGAAGCTTTACTTGAACTGTCAAGAACTCTAAATACAGATATTGTAACTTTTATAATTCAGACAACATCAAACACGTTTGGATTTACGGTTTATAATGAAACTATAAAAAGAAAATTCTTTGTTTCGAGTGGCGAAATTTCCGACAATATATACGAGCCATTAGAACAAGAAAATGGGTTGAATATTAATGAAAACATATTTTCTGATGACATTCTGAAATTGGCAGAGAAATTAGGGATTGATTTAGAAGCCAAACGCAAACGAACGTATACAGTTAAACAACTTGCTTACAGTGACGAAATGAAAAATGAACTTGACGATTTTAGACAACAACAAACGCAAACAATTGCCGAAAAGAAACCTTGGTGGAAATTATGGTAGAAAGAAAAACGAGGACGTTATCTGCAACCATATAGATACATGATGCTAAATGAAAATTGAAAAAAACTTTAAAATATTATTCCAAACTTCAGATTTTTTATTAGGCAATATTTACGAAAATGTGTTTCTAATAAAAACGCAAAGCAATGAAGAATTCTATATTGGAAATTTTTATGGAGAGCCTAGTTTTGGAATAATTGATGAAGTGTACAAAAAATGTATTGTAGGTGGAGAAAAAATAATCAATTATTATATATTTTCTACAATAAAATCAGAATTTGAAATAGATAATTTTGCATACGACATCAAATATATTAACGAAGCTGAATACGAAATATTGACTGATCCTTGGAATGAAAAATCAGCAATATGGAGATTTCATTTGGTATCAGAAACATTATTTAAAGTTTCAAATTTTACTAAATACCAAGATAAAGAATATGTCGAACGTATTAAATGGTAGAATTAATAATGGCAGCAGATTAGTTTGACGATTTGTGACGGGCGAAAGAATATCGACTCAACTCGATATCATTATTGAACTTTTGTACTAAATTTGAACTGAATAATCATTATTTCCGTCACTAGCTGTCAAGCCCGAGATTGTTATCTGTAATGCCTTTACGAAATTATGTCTAAAAAAATAAAACGAATCAGCAGAAATATTTGCTTAATAAGATTTAGAAAACTTCCTCTAATTGAATATGAAAAAGAAACACAATCAGAAGTAATCTATTTTCCAAAATCTAAATATTTGTATTGGTTAAAACTAGAGAAAGGTTCTACTGAAATTTTAGAAGACCAAATTATCAAATTGCTAAAATTGCTAAAATTCAAAACCTTTATTTTTCTTGATGCTCGGAATAAATCTTGGATTTCGAAACAAACTGAAAAAAGAAAAGATTTTAAACCATTAATCAAAACTATTGAATACTTTAAATCTTTAAAAATTAACTCGAAATTTAATGGTGGAATTCAAGTGGAAAGTGAAAAATTAAATGAATTCTTACCTCATTTTTATACAATTACGAGATCCGATAGCGAATTCTTCGATTATCATTTTACCGATATAAACCAAAATATTATATTTTATATTCATTATTCAGGAGAAGTTCAAATTATATGTCTTAATAAAAAAAGCAACGTAATATTTAAAGAAGTCATAAAACAAACTAAATTTTTAGACTCTTTTAGAGACAATACAAACAGAATTTAATAGCGCTCATGTGTTTGACGACTTGTGAAGGGTGAAAGTATGTTGGATTAGCGTATTATTGGTTTTATATTTTCGTCCTTGATTTAAACTAAAGGAGTATGATTTCATCACAATAACTTCTAACTAAGTGGATTAATTAGGATATCAAAGATTAAGTTTTTCAAATACAAATTAATGTTCGAACTATTTAGCAAAAGTTTACATACCGATGGTTATCAATGGAAAGATTACAAAGACTATTTCCATCAAATGGAAGCACCCGCTAAAACAATATTACTTCATGAGGGTAAGATTTCAAAAAAGATGTTCTTTATAGAAAAAGGGAGTCTTCGGGTGTGGTTTAATAATGATGGCAAAGAACTTACCTGCCAATTCTTTTTTGAAAATGAAATGGTGGGATCTATCGAAAGTTTTAGAAAGAATATTCCTAGCCCAGTAACTATTGAAACAATCGAACCAAGTGTTTTATGGTGGATCTATAAAAGAGATTTTGATAAAATGATGGAAGCAATTAAGGTCGTTCCTCAATTAAGGGATAAGTTTATAGACAGCATTTTTGAAAGAACCTTTGTCTATATGAAATATTTCTTTTCCACTATTAAAGACTCTCCCCAAGAACGTTATATGAATCTAATGACAGAGCGACCAGAAATAGTAAAGCGTGTACCACAACATTATATCGCTTCTTATTTGGGAATTTCAAGTGTACATCTAAGTAGAATAAAAAGTAAAATAGCAAAAGAAAACAAATAGTCTAATTTGATAACAAATGTTATCGCAGTAAAAAAATACCGAGCGTAGTTTTGTTTGAAAATATAAATAAAATGAAAGCAGCAGTAGTGTTTAAAAAAGGCGATATTCCAAAATATGTTACAGATTTCGATGAGCCTATCCTTCAAAATGAAAATGAATTACTGATTTCAGTGAAAGCAGCAGCCATTAAGAACATTGATAAAGGACAGGCAAGTGGCAAACATTATTCTGTAAAAGATAAAGAATGGAATCCCAAAATAATAGGCGGTGACGGCGTTGGGCTACTTGATGATGGGACAAAAGTTTATGGATTGGCAACGCGCGGAATGATTGCAGAAAAAGCTATTATCGAAAAAGATCATATGGTTAAAATACCAGAAGGATTGGATTGGGCAACAGCTGCCGCACTACCAAATGCGGTGATGGGTTCTGCATTGGCCTTACTTTTTAGAGCTAAATTACAAAGAGGGGAAACCGTTTTAATAAATGGAGCAACTGGGGTTACGGGAAAAATAGCAGTACAAATAGCTAAACATTATGGAGCTAAAAAAGTAATAGTAACAGGAAGAAATGAACAGTCCTTGAATGAATTACTACAACTCGGAGCAGATGAAATAATTTCACTTAAGCAAGATGATGAAAAATTCATTTCACAGATAAAAGAAACCCCCATTGATGTAGTAATTGATTATCTATGGGGATTAAGTGCCGAATTAATTTTATCATCATTAAAAGGAAACAGTCAATTTTCACATCGTACACGATACGTTACTGTTGGGGCTATGACTGGCGACACTATAACCTTGTCTTCCTCCATTTTACGTGGTACAGACATCCAAATTTCAGGTTCAGGATTAGGTAGCTGGACACGAGAAGAAGTAAGTTTTTTGTTTGCAGAAATTCTTCCCGAAGCATTTCAACTCGCAGCTGACGGCAATTTGAAAATTGAAACGATAGATGTTAATTTGAATGAAATAGAAGAAGTTTGGAAAATGGATATTGAAAGAGGCAAACGACTGGTTGTGAATATATAAAAACAGATGCTAACATTGTGAGGGCAAAATATTTAGTTAAGATTAAAGTTTAATCTTCATATTTTTAGCCTTTACAATTATTTCCATCAGTATTTATCTAGCACTTTTTAAATTTGTTTTGATTCTATATAGAAAATTGTTAAACATAAATGATATCTACTAATTGGAATATAGAATTTTAGAGTCTGGATAGTTTACGAATTTCAATAAGATCGATAATGTCTTTGGAAAAAGAACTAGAAACAGGAAAACCCATCTCTAGAAAATGTATTATCGATTTTGAGACAACTAACATTTTACTTGCCAAATTGAAAAAATGAATACCAAGGAATTAGTAAACCATAATCGAAAGATGGAAAATCTAGGAATAGCCAGACTATTTTCTAGCCCTACTATTTCTAAATTTTTTTTATCCGACTCGCATAGTATATTATTCAACTAAAATTAAAGCAAATTAGACAATAGTGTCCTAAACGATGTTTAAGATTATGTTTTAGTATTGAATTCATTACTTTTTAGACCAAAAACTAGTCATATTTAAAATAGAACTCCTTGTATGATAGGGATGTCTGGATCTTTATGTTCCTCATAGGGTCGATCCAACCATTTTTGCAATTCAATTTTGACAAATAGATTCAATCTTATAAATGCGACAAGATTGGACAGGTGCCAACCAAACTTAGCGATAGCCTTGAGTACTTTTAATATCACAATAGTGATGAGTGCTGTCCAAATCTGTATCATTACAGCATTTTCACTAGTGCCAATAAATGATTTGATGTGCAAGAGCTGTTTTACGTCTCGAAAAAATATTTCCACTTGCCAACGGCTCTTGTAAAGTTCACCAATGGTATCGGCAACCCAATTGACATTATTGGTAATAAGTTCAATGGTCTGTTGGTTTTGTTCATCCCATAGGGCGATACGTCGCAATGTCTGGGGATATTTTCCTTTCGATACACCACCTTTTAGTTCTATAATTTCGTCTTTAAGCAGATGTGGATGCCTGTTTTCGGGTAAGTCATTTTCCTTCACCACCGTATATTGTAGATTATCTTTGTGGCGAATGACAAAATATACCCCCCTGCTGTCCCAGATGTGGAGCAAATTAAAATCATTGTAAAATCTATCGGCAACGATGACACTGCCTTTTTTTAGAAGAGGAACGTCATAGGCTCCTTTATTATCCGCTGTTTTGCCATGGGTGATGTTTACGTAAGCCGGTAGATTGCCATCGAAGTCAAGCAGGGTGTGCATTTTTACTGCACCCTTGGCCGTTTTGTATCTTGCCCAGTCAAAAAGCGATAAGCAAAGACTGATGGTGGTACTATCCAAAAGGAAGATTTTGCTCTTAATACGGAACTTGGTGCGTTTAAAGCCTGGATGCTGTCCTAAACTTGCCAGCAAACAATAGTAGTAATCTTTGAATATTTCATAGCTACGATGTTTGTTTTGATAACTGATGGTGGATTTGGAAGGGGCTCTGTCCACTCCAAGATGGTTAAGATTACCCGTGGCCGAACGTAGTCCATTGCTGATATCACGAACTGACTGACTCTTGGCAAATTGGCAAAACAACATCGATACTAAATGCGTCCAGCTGTTGTAGCCTTTTTGGTGCTTGTCACCTTGGTGTGACTTCACTATGTTTTTGAATTTACTACGGTCTAATTGACCAATTATTTGAGAAAACAAGGTTAACTTTGACATAAGAAAGATTTTGTTTTGTTCTGCAACCTCAAATGTAATTTGAGTTACAAAAAAATCTCTCTTTTTTTATTTGTTTAGGACGCTATTGATTAAAGTATTATAATATCTTGCCATTTGATAGTTAATAAAGAAAATCTATACTATATTCAGAATGAATGCGAGACCATTATTAGAAAGAGAAATAAAATTATTAGAATGTATGCTCAGTAATAAAATCTATGATTTTTTACTAAACAATCTATCATTTCTTAATGTGAAAGATATGCAAGATGGACAGATGGGGAGTATTAAATTTATTTATGATAACAATACTCAAAAACGAATGTTTAGCAAACAAATTGAAGAAATAGAATTTACGGATAAGGATAATATTCCAATATTAGTTACTATAAATATTGATCAATTTGGAGATTTATATGAAGTGGATATTTGGAAAGTGGATTTTTCTCAAGTAATAAATTATCCAAGTTGTTAACAAAATTAAAAGTTACAAAACTTAATAAAGATTAGGGCTTTTGTGATGATAAAAACTAGAGATATATTTAAAGTTAAATTGAATAATGATAAAATAAAATTTATTCAATTTATAGGTAGGGATTTAGTATATATGAATAATCAAGTAATAAGAGTGTTTAAAGATGAGTATGATAGTGACTCTGAAATAATTATTAATGAAATTGTGAATGGCAAAGTGGATTTCTATGTTCATACTAATTTAAAACCAGGAATATCTAAAGATCTAATAATAAAAATTGGAAATAGTTGTAAATGCAGGCATTTGTAATCCACTATTTTTCGATTAGCTTATTTTTATAAAAACGTATTTTTAATCTTTAAATCAATACTACAAATGTATAAACTGAAAAAGTAAGAGCGTTTATATAGATTACTGTTTTGTCTACCATTATTACTGAAAAATGGGTTGATTGATGATTCGTCAAATGTGTTAGTCATTCTCGTTAAAGTGAATTATTATCAAATTAAGCTAATGTTGTCTCTCAAATGGTCAATATATGTGCATTCATTAATTGTATTACTTCTCTTCCTGTTTATCTAAGCCTTAAATATCAATCTTAGACACTGCATCTCCAGTATGCCCAAGTTCATTATCAGAATTTACCAATAATATGCAGAGGCCAAATACTATATAAGACTGTCTATTTTACTAATACTTGAAATTGATACTATTTTTATATACTTAATGCTTTTGCAGTACCACCCTATAATTGAAACTGTGAGGAATCTCCCGTTGGATATCATCGAAGATTGGCTCTGAAAAGGATCCATTATGATTACTTCTCAGTAGATCGTTGCAAAATGAAAGAATATCATTGGTGCTTTACTTGAAAAAGGTAAGGTTATCTAAAACCAACATTATCAAAATAAATCATTAATAAAATTCACAAGGACGCTATCCCGCAGTTTTGTTGCAATAATTTTACCCTCTTTATTAATGAAAACATTAAACGGTAAACTCCTAATTCCGTAGGTCTCTGCTACATAACCATTCATTGATAATGAATCGTTTAATTGTATCCAATCTAACTTATCAGTTCTAATAGCATTGATCCATGATGATTTAGATACATCCATTGATACGCTAATAAAAGAAATATTTTTGATGCCATATTTTTTAAATAATTCTTTCATTAAAGGATGACTTTGCCTACATGGACCACACCAACTAGCCCAAAAATCTAAGAAAACATATTTTCCTCTATAGTTCTTGAGATGAATTAAATTTCCATTAGTATCTGATAAAGTGAAATCTGGAGCAATTTTTCCTACTGCAATATTTTTTACAGCTTCTATATAGGCTTTAATTTTTAAACCGTATTCACTTTTTTTATTTTTTTCAGAAAGAAGCTGATAAAAATAGGATGCTTTTTTTCTATTAGGATTTATGACATAGTTGTCTAGTATTATCAGTGTAGACGCTACTGAATTATTATGTTTTTTGATAAATTGAAGGGCTAGACTATCTATTTGGTTTCTATATTTATGGTAGCTTTCAGTAGTAGTATCTTTTAGTGATAGTTTTGAAATCTTAAAATTTTCTCTATAATTATTTGAAAGAATTAGTTCCTTAGATTTAAAATTTTCATATAAAGCATTTTCTGTAGCATTTGCAATATTTATATTCACGAATTTAGAAACTTCTCCATTTATACTTATTCGATTGTTTTGTGCAATAAAAATTTTAATTTGTTTATTTTCATTATTACTAAGTGTACAAAGAAGAGGTTCCGGAAGTCGAATCTTAAAAACAAAATAATTATCTTTAAGAATAACAGAATCCATGAATTCTTTTCCATGGTAGTTATAATTAAATTTTATAATAGTTCCGTTTTTTCCATTCAATTGACCTGTTAATACCCCCAACGGATATCGTTGTGCATCTATTTTTCTGATTAGAATAATAGACGATAGTAGCATTGCTACTATCCCTATTACTTTTAATTTATAATGTTTCATTTTTTAGTAATTAAGTCCAGGAATTGGTGATTCTTTGACTATTTTATCTAGCATTTGTTTTAAATAAATTAAATGCTCTTTGCTGTCCACATCTTTCGTTTTTCCTATAGCTTTATCGACATCAGAAAGTAATGATTTTAACTGTGCAAAGGCCAAAGGTCGAACATTAGAGTACATAACATTTGTAGGTGCTAATGATGCTAAGATATTATCAACAGAACCTTGTAAGGCGTAATGCTTGTTATACATTGTAATAATACTACCAACATACATTTTTTGTAATGCTCTTCTATAAGAATCTATTTCAGTTCCATTTTTCAGTTCACTAAAAATTCCATTTTTTAAATCATTTAACCATTCTTCAGGCGAATAAGCGCCTTTTCCATATTCTCTTTGATTAAGCATCATACGGTATAGCCTACTTTGGGAAGTTACAGAAGCAAGCATATTTTGTTGTATTTGCTCTATTGGATTTCCTTGATAACCGTTGTTAACTCTTCCTAAAATGGCTGTATCTATCAACCATTTTGGAGTAGTAAATAATTGCTCATTGAAAAATTGAATTGCTTTTTTTTGACTGAATAATGATACTGGTCTATATACGGGACCGGATTGGTCATATGTTTTTTCAGTGACATTCACGCCACCTAGGATTTTCAAAACATGTCCCATGTAACGATCATATTGGCCAATAGCTTCTTTATAAGCAGTGTTTAACGCAGTATAACTTTCTCCATCTTTTTTTGTCCAAGAGATAAGATTTGGTACAATTCTTTTTAAATTGGCAATTCCATATAAACTAGCTTTAATTGGATCGTCTCCTAAATCCTCTGATTGGGATCTTGGGTCATAGTCTTTTCCTTCTCCTCCAAACCATAATCTTTTATTTGACGCCAAACTATCAACAGTCCATTGGTTCAATACCTTTTTATCTTCTTGAGCATCTTTTGTATTTAAAATTTGTTTGTAACCCCATTGGATAGCCCATTTGTCGTAATCATTAATTCTTGGAAATAACCCTTTCTCACTAATATTGTCCTGTGGTTGTGCTACATAATTAAATCGAGCATAGTCCATAATAGATGGGGTATGTCCGTGAGCTTCAACCCAGTTTTTATCTCTAAGTTTTTCCACAGGAACAGTACTGCTAGAACCCATATTATGTCTTAAACCAAGAGTATGCCCAATTTCATGAGATGAAACAAATCTTATTAATTGTCCCATTAAATCATCATCAAATTCATTTTTCCTAGCTCTAGGGTCTACTGCTCCACACTGAATCATGTACCAATTATGAACCAGACTCATTACATTATGATACCAACCAATATGACTTTCAATTATTTCTCCTGATCTTGGATCCGCAATATTAGGGCCATATGCGTTTTGAATTGGGGCTGCAAAATATCTCAGGACGGAAAATCGAGCATCATCTAAGCTCATAGTCGTGTCATTTTCAGGCCATTCCTTTCCAATAATAGCATTTTTAAATCCCGCTTGCTCAAAGGCTTTTTGCCAGTCGTTAATTCCTGCAATCAAATAAGGTCTCCATTTTTTGGGTGTTGCAGGGTCGATATAATAAACGATTTGCTTTTTAGGTTCAACAAGTTCTCCTCTTTTATATTTTTCAATATCTTCATCCTTAGGTTCTAAGCGCCAGCGATGTACAAATGCATCAATATCTACTTTCTGTTGTTTATCTGAGTATTGATACAGAGCACTTGCAAAAAAACCTACTCTAGGATCATATAATCTTTGACGCATTGGCACTTCCGGTAGCTTTACAAATGAGCAATTCAATCCAAGAGTTACAGCTCCTGCGAGAGATGCAGCAGGAAGTCCTCCAGGTCCTGAAGAAGGAGTAGCCGCATAGGTACGTATTGTTTTAATTTCCGTATTTATAGGAAAACTTTTTATAGACTCAACATAAGATCTATCCCCTATCTGTGAAGATAAATTATAGGATTTTTTATCTCCAGCATCAAAAGTTAAAATGGGGCTATCACTTAAAAGAAAATCCGTAATATCAATCACTACACTAGAGGAATCCGTATTAAATGCTTTTATAGGAAAAGAAGCTAAAATTGGATCTAAGTTAGAGTTTGCAACTGCTTTGGAAATCATATCTGTGGAATCTGCAATACTAACAAGTGCAGAAACATTCAAAAAAACTTTATTATTAGGGCCTTTTTTCCAATATACCATCCTTTCACCAACTTCCTCTCCTCCAAAATTTCCAGCGCCAGGAGTTGATTTACTTAGACGCGTAACCGCCAAAATATCTTTATTAAATAAACTATTTTCAATTTCAAAAAAGTATTTTTCTCCCACTTTATGAACTGTAAATAACCCTTTTTGTGTTATCGCTTTATCAATAATAACTTCCTTATAGGGCTTAATTTCACTTTTTAAAGAATCCTTTTTATTTAACGTTGTTGTAGACGTTGTTAGAGGGTTTGAATGTTTTTGTTTTTTCTTAATAATGGAACAAGAAGAGGCCGTTAAAACTATGAATGCACTGCCTAAGACAATCTTCTTACCATTCAAAAATGCGATTTTGTTTTTTTTCATTACTATTTATTCTAAAATTAATAACCTGGATTTTGTGTTAATTGAGGATTCGCATCAATAGCGGCTTGTGGTATTGGTAGTAACTGTGATCTGGAAGTGTAAGTCGATTTCAAACTTCCTAGAATAGCATCTGCCGTAGCTGTTCTTTTAAGATTAAACCATCGAAAGGCCTGCTCACAAAAAAATTCTTTTCTATTTTCTAATGCAATTGTATCAATTAAATTCTTTTGATTTAAACTAGAAAAAGTACTTAATCCTGCTCGAGAGTGGACCATATTTAAATCTGATAGTGCACCGTCTAAATTGGAGCCTAATTGTGCTCTAGCTTCAGCTCTAATCAAATACTGCTCAGATAATCGCATAATCACAGGCAACTCAGTCACTCCTGCGGCTATTGCTGAAGCATTATCTCTATATTTATATTTGAAAGGAATAGTATAAGTATTGCCACCAAATGTCAAATCTTTCATCCAATTAACTCTTCTAAGATCATTAGAACTGTAAAGTTGAACAAAAGAGGGTCTCAGCTGATAATATAAATAAGTAAGAGAAATGCTAAATGGATTAAATGCTACACCTTCTGCCGTATATTGTGTCGTCGCTGACAAATAAGAAGACAATAACCAAATACTTTCAGTACTAGTATTTACAAACGTATTATTAATATTCGCAGAAGATGTCAATGAGTATAAACCTGAAGTAATTACTTCATTTGCATAAAATTCCGCATTGCTATAATCCTTTCGAAATAAATAGATCCTTGCCAGCAGTGCATCTGCCACATATTTATTAACCCCTACACGACTTCCTGAGGTGAAACTATAATCATTTTTAAGATTATCCCTAGCATCCAATAAATCTTTCGTAATTTGATTATAAACAGAATCAACGTTACTTTTTGGTAAATAGGCACTTACTGTAACATCCGTTGTCAAAACCAAAGGAATACTCCCAAAAGTATTTACTAAATTAAAATAGCAATACGCTCTGACGAACTTTGCTTCAGCTGTATATTCTTTTTTTATGGAATCTGAAGTGCCTGAGTAGGTTTGTAATCCATCAATGATTGCATTTGCTTTATAAATAACAGAATACCAATCTGAGAATACTCCAGCTTGTGTAGTACTTAAAACTGAATAACTATTATTATTCATTTCTACTAAAGACGTTGCTGTGTATAGATACAATAAATCATCAGCTTGTAAGGAACTATACAATGTAAAATTTAAAGACTGTGTTTCACTTTGAGATAAAGTTCCATACATTCCTGATAAAGCACTAGCAGCCAGTTTATCTGATGAATAAACCGTAGCCGTGGAAGTTTCATTAAGAGGTGGATCTATTGCTATCATCTTTTCACAAGAAACCAGACTTAGAATAGCAACAAGTAAAAATCCTAGTTTTAAGTTATTTAGATTATTTATCATTTTTTTTAAGTTAAAATGTGAGTTGGATTCCTGTTACTATAGTTCTGAGAGGAGGAGTTACAACGCCTTGGGATTCAGGATCAAAACCCTTATATTTTGTAATAGTGAAAATATTTTGACCTTGCACAAATATGCGAATCATTTGAGAATTAATTTTTTTAAGTAGTGCATTTGGAAGTGTGTAAGATAAACTTATATTTTTCATTCTTATAAAAGAGGCATCAACTACAGTAGCGTCTGAACCTGTATAGTAGGAATAGCCACGATACGCAGCCCTACCCTTTGTTGTGGAAAGCCCTGCGGTAACAAGGTCATATTCATTGCCCAATCCAAGGTAATTATTCACAACATCTGAAGACATGTTATTTAGATAACCTGGAGGGTAGTAGGATGCACTAGCAAGACTTCTTCCTTTTTGTTTTACAAACTGAAAGGTAAAGTCTAAACTTAAATTCTTATAGGTAATGGAATTTGTTAATCCGCCAAAAAAACTAGGGAGAGACGTACCGACATAATACCTATCACCTCTTTTCGTCGCAACTAAGCCAGTTGTTGGAGACCCGGTAGTACCCCCATTTAAAAAGCTAGTGAAACTTGGTAGATTTGTAGATGGATCTATTCCTGCAAATTGATATAGATAGTAGGCTGTAATTGGATTTCCTACAACATAAGAGGAATAGTAGGAAGTGTTTTCTATATTAGGAAAAGAAAGTAATTTGTTTCTATTTCTGGAAATATTAAAAGATGTAGTCCATGAAAATTCTTTCTTTTTAATATTTGTACTATTTAAGCTAAATTCCCAACCTGCATTTTGCACTTTTGCTGGTAGATTACTCTGATAGGTTGTAAATCCTGTCTGGCTACTGAGAGGGAAGTTTAAAAGTTGGTTGCTTGTTCTATTTCTATAATAAGAGGTGTTAATTGAAATTCGATCCTTTAAAAATCCGAGTTCCAATCCAATCTCAAGTTTTCTAGTTTCCTCCCATTTGAAATTACTATTTGCGATACGCGTTGGATTAAGCCCAGAAACTCCATTATAAACGTATGAGTACGTAGAATATGTTTCTAAGTATTGATAATTACCGATATCATCACTACCTACAATACCGTAGCTACCTCTTAATTTACCAAAACTTAACCAATGAATGTTGTTTTTTAAAAGAGATTCTTCTGAAAATAACCATGCGGCGCCTAAAGAACCAAAATTACCGAATTTATTATTTGGTCCAAATCTAGAGGACCCATCTCTTCTAATATTAAAATTAGCAATATATTTTCTATTGTAATTATAGTTTATTCTTCCTAATACGGAAGTATATTTGTAGTCTTGAGAGGAACTGTATGTTGATACAGAAGTTGCAGAAGATATATTGGTTAGAAAGTCATCAGAGGCAAATCCAGAAGCTAGTATATAATAAGGTTGTCTTGATTTAGAATACTGATAAGTACCCCCAGCTAGTAAATTAATTTCATTTTTACCAAACTCAGAATGATAAGTAATTTGCGGTTCTACGATATAGTTATTCGTATAATTATAGCTAAATGAAGACGTTCCTGACGTGGGGACCGAATAAGCAGCACTTAAAGACGTTAATGGTCGTAAGGTTGTCTGGTCCATATCAGTCTTGCTATAACCAAATGAAGATTTAACATCTAAACCTTTTACAATGGTATACTTCAAGCCAAGGTTCCCCATCAAATTTGACGTTTTGTTATCATTTGTTTGATTTAAATATCCTAGCGGATTAGGTAAGCTACCAATTGTGCCTGGTAACCAATACAGACTACCATCATTATTATAAAGCGGAAAATTTGGAGGTAAGCTATAGGCATATCCAGCAAGATCAGTGGTTGTTATATTATTTTTGTCCGCTGAATACATAGCCGTAAAATTCAAATTAAATCTTTGATCATTGGATGAGTGATTTAAGTTCAAATTCATACCTCCTCTTTCATAATGTTGACTACCTGGAAATACATTTCCCTCTCTATGGTAAGTACCGCTTAAATAGAAATTTGTTTGTCTATTTCCGCCAGAAATGCTAGAAGTTGCATCAAATGTATGTGCTGTATTCCCTAATAGTTTCTTCTGCCAATCTGTACTTTGTGTAGTATCCCAGAGTGTTAAATCAGGTGCTGTTGTATTCGTTGGAGTAGAGGATGGCATGGAGCCATTAGAAAAAGCAAGCTCTCTTAATCGTAAATACTCCGATAGTCCTAACATAGGAACAAAGTGTGCTACTTTAGAAATTCCATTTGAAATAGTGGCATTAAATTTTGTATTGCCCTCCTTACCTTTTTTAGTGGTAATCAGAACCACACCATTCGCTCCTCTTGACCCATAAATAGCTGTGGCATCCGCATCTTTTAATACCTCAATATTTTCTATATCAGCAGGATTAATGGTATTTAAAGGACTCGTATTTCCTTCTGCAGAAGGAAGTACATTGCTTGTACCTGTTGCAGTATTTATAGGAGAGGATAGATAGGGTATTCCATCAATAATATACAGGGGCCTATTACTTTTACTTAACGAATTAGATCCTCTTATCTGAACGTTTATACCAGCTCCAGGCAAACCATTTGTTTGCGTTATAAAAACTCCTGGAAGACGTCCTTCTAGAGCTTGAAGTACATTAGTTACAGGTTGTTTCGCTATGTCAACTGCACCAATCCCCGACTGTGCACCAGTACTCAACCTTTTAGTCGTTGTACCATATCCAATGACTACTATTGCATCCAAATTAGCGGGATCGGATTGCATAGTTTCATTTAAGGTTGACATACTATAAACAACCTGTTCTTTTGTTTGATATCCAACAAAAGAAAATATAAGCGTTACTCCGGGTTTAGAAATACCTATATTATAGTAACCTCTTTCATTGCTGATAGCACTTTGTGAGCCATCCTTTACTCGAATATTCACCCCAGAAAGGGGGGTATTTTGTTCATCTACAACGGTTCCTTCAATTAAAAAACCACTTTGATTTATTTTAGTGGTCTTTGTATTGTCAATGAAAGAAGTGTTATTGAGTCTATTTTGAGTTTTCAAAACTATAAATTGATCATTTATAGTCTCATAAATAACAGAAGTATTTTCGAATATTTTATCTAGTATAGACTTAAGTGTAACGTTTTTGAATGATACTGTGATATAACCTGTATTTTTCCAGATTTGTTTTTCATACACTAATCGAATATTTGCCTTTTTCGCTATGGAATTTACCGCTGATTCCATTTTTTGATTAGAAATATCAATGCTAATTTTCTTTTCTAATATTTGAGATTGCCCTTTAAAAACAAGTAATTGAAATAAAATTACCAGGGTGAATTTAATTAGATAGGTGCAATTTTGAGTCCTTACAAAATTCAAAATTTTATTTCCTTTTTCTATTTGCTTATTTTTTAGGCAAATCAGTAGCCTTATGAACAGTTTTTTGTACATTTGATTACGTTTAGTAGTAATTTTCGTTTAAATTTTAGCTAAATTGTAAGGGATGTTCCCAGCATCCCTTTTCTTATTATTTAAGTCATTAGTTACAGCCTCCTCCTGTAATATTTATATATTTATTTTTTATGGAATAATTGGCCCCCAATACGATGGATAGTATTTTTAAACTATTATCCAAAGACTGATCTGTTAAATCAGCTGAGATAAAACAGTTTTTATAGAGTTCATCATTGGCATTTATGGAAACATTGAATTTATTCTCAATTCGCTTTTTAATAATATCAAAAGATAAGTTTTCAAAGTTCATATCATATTCAGTACCATCAATGATTTTCTTTTGTGTGATATTTGCTATAAATTTTACGTTATACGTATTACTGCGTCCATTAATAGTTGCATATAATCCCTTACCAGGAGTTATATATATAGGCTTAATATTATTTTTTACTTTGTCTAATTGAGTTACCATTACCTTACCAGTGAGAACAACAAGATTTAAAGTATTACTAGTAGAATCTACTTTTAAATTGAAACTAGTCCCTAATACACGAGTAAGAAATCTTCCACTATGTATAACAAAAGGATGTGTTTTGTCTTTGCTCACTTCAAATAACGCTTCCCCGTCTAAAGAAACTGAACGTATACTATCAATAAAAACACTTGGAAAAGATAATTTTGATTTTCCTTTTAACCACACAATAGATTTATCAGGTAGAATAATTTTTTTTATCTCTCTATTGTTTCCCTGTACAATATTTTCAATTAAACGTATATCTTTATTAGATACGGCATTGTATTTTTTCCATAAGAAAAATAGCATTATTCCTAAAAAAACTGTTGCAGCAACGGCTTTAAATAATTTATTTCTATAGTCAAAAATCGAAAAATATCTACGACTCTTAGTTTGATGAATATTCCCTTTTATTTTTTGTTCTAATAAACTAAACTGCTCATCTATGTATTTTTTCTCATTTAAAAATACGTTTGTGGGTAGTTGTTTATCTTTTCCTTCATTTAACAGCTTATACCAATGATCTATTAATATTAATTCATCATTTGTACAATCCTTATTTTTGTACTTTTCTAATAGTTTTATTAAATCTGAGTCTGTCACGATTTAGTCTTCTTTAATATATAAACGTAATATTTAAATATACCCCTTGCATAATTTACTTTTTTTTGGATAAAATTGTTGCTTAAATTTGTAGAACTTAAATACTACTTGTAACACTACAAAATATCCTAATGATATAATGATAGATAATTCAGATGAACTATTACTAGTTGATTGGCAAAATGGTGATGAAAAAGCATTTAGATTATTTTATGATTTACATTTTATGAATTCTATTAAAAATGTATATTACAAAACTGGCGATTTTCATTTATCAGAGGAAATTGTTCAAGACGCATTCTTATCCTTTTACAATAATAAAATTAAGATAACCAAAACACCTTTATTATATCTTAATTCGATATTAAAAAATAAAATCGTTGATCATTATCGAAAAAAAGTACAACCTATTATATATGGAGAAATTAAAGATATAAAAAATGAGTTTAGTAAAGATTCCATAAGTGAAAATTTTAACTTTCAACATCTTAGCTCTAGACTAAATAAAGCATTGGATACTTTACCCACTCAAACAAAAAATGTTTTTATATTAAGTAGAGAGGAACAATTGTCCCATAAAGAAATTTCTGACAAATTAGGTATTTCTTTGAAAACAGTTGAATATCACATAACTAAAGCAATGAAAATATTAAAAAAAGGTATAGACTATAATTTACTATTATTTATTTATTTTATCAATAATATTTTATAGCGCAGATTATATTATTACTGATTTTTATATTGGATCAAAAGTGATTTCTTTTCTTGGTCCGCAATGACGTCAATTTTTGAAATTGATTTCAAAAATTGACGTCATTGCGTAATTATGATAACTTTAATAAAATACCCATTTCATCTATTATCTTTCTATAATAAGTTTTTAAATAATAAATTTTAGCAATATTTTAAAAACTTATTCAACTCTAACGATTGCCGGTCTTTTATCTGTTGGAATAACTGTCTGACTAGAATTTATAAAATTAATCCGCTCAGCATATCTTATGTAATATCCCCATGCAGGAAGTATTCCAAAAACACTGTATTCGGGATAATTTCCGTTGTATTCATTTGGTGTTTTAGGAATAGAAGTTACGCCACCTTTAAATGAATGTACTTTTACATTATTGAATGTGATATCCTTTATTTTATAAATGGAGGCTTCTAACTTTATACCACTGATGCAACTGCCAACATTTTCCGTAATATTTCTAAAATCTAAATTAGAAAATTGAATATTACTAATACTCCCTATTCTAGAAGGAGCATTTTTAGGTCTATGGCCTCGTTTTCCAGCAGCATGCAGTAGGAAAAACGCATTTGCGGAAGTTTGCAAATTTATCTTATCAAAAGTAATATTAGAAAAGTTGGCACCATCTAATCCTTGCAATGAAATAGCACATAAACCACTTCTTCCTGATCCATTAATTGCAATATCCTGAAGTAAACAATTCGTAAATGCTCCATAAGTTAAGGTGCCGAATTTTATCTTATTGCCTGTGGTACCATTTATCGTAATATTATTGATACGCATATTATGTACTCCTTTGGCAGAACCACTTTTAGGACAAATTGCATCGTCCTGGCATAATATTGTACTATTCGTAATGCTAACTTCATGGGAATCGCAAATATCTATACCATCTTTATTAACTCCATAGGTAGAAGTATTAATATTGATTCCATCAACCCTTACGGTATCACATTCTAAGATAACAAAGTTCCACATGGCACTGTTCACGATATCGATATTAGCAACTTTGACATTATTAGAATAGGCAACATATAAAGCCATTGGCCGCAGTGTTTCATCTTTGGTATGATCCCATATAGGACAATCTCCATTGCCATCAATAATGCCGCCGCCTGCAATTGTAAGATTGTGCGCACCCTCAGCATATACAAAAGCTTCCTTAAGTTCCCAACCGCCACCTCCAAGAATGCCAGGTAACCAAACATTTGCATTATCTGCATGCGGCTCTATGGCGGGATACATGGAATTATCCTGAATTCCTTTAAGTATTGCAGAACGATCAACCCATAAGGTCATGTTTGATTTTAATTTTATTTGCCCAGACATATAAGTTCCATCTGATAGAATTACAGAACCGCCATCAGAACAGGCGTCTACAGCTGCTTGTATGGCTTGAGTATCATTTGTTTTACCATCGCCTTTTGCTCCATAATCTTTAACATGATATTTACTTCCCGTTGGTCCACAAAGCCCGTTATCATTAGATACTGCTATATTATCTATATTTGGTCCCCCAATAGAAGTAGTCGCTAATAGTCTAATAGTATTAATACCTGCATTAAGATGTATAGTAATCCTCTCCACCCAGTAATAGTGCCAATCTTCAAAATGAGACGTAAAGTCTAAGTCTTTAAATGCAATCCCATTAACAATTAATTTACAGGAGCGATTCGTCCCACTAGCATTCGCATATTTTATTAATAAAGTATAATCTCCTGCTGTTGCATTATATATATTATTCCACTCGACATACGAACCTTTTCCTTCCATAACAAGATATCCCGATCCTACATATGGAAAATTTGATGAGTCAATTTTACAACCAAATGATTTATCTGTAAAATTTTCACCTTCGTAATAGGATGTATTAAAGGCTTTGCCATCTTGAGCACTTACTTTTTTTAATGAAAGTGTTGATAAAATAACAAAAACTATAAGTTTAAAATTCATTGCTATCGTTGTTTGAAATCTTATTTAACCAACTAATGGTAAAGTAGAATGAATATATTTTTAATATAAGAAAGACCCAAAAAGAGAATAATTGAAGTAATTGACTACATATTCAAAATTTAAATGAAACTGAATTGTAATCCATAAATCCAAGTAGCATTTACTATGTAGAATTCTTTTAGTATTCGCCTAAATAAAATTAATATTGAAATGCGGATAATAATTGCAATAAATAGTTTTATTCTAATTTTCCGAAGGACTTAATAATTGTTTTCCTTTAGGTACTGGAATCCCGAACTTAGGAAATCCATTTGCATCCCAAGTATACTTTTGCATTCGAGGTGAACGTTTATTACCACACCCATCTTGCGGATTACTATTCGCATGATAAAGAATCCAATTTTCCTTTCCATCTTTTGAACTAAAAAAGGAATTATGCCCTGTAGCATAAACTCCATTTTGCAAGGATTGTGAAAATACTGGAGAGGGATTTTTTGTCCATTGATTCTTATCCAATAAATCGTTACCATTAAAAGCAAGCATACCAAGACAATAAGTATCAGTCCAACAGGCACTAGCAGAATAAATAATAAATAATTTTTCATTATGAACTAAAGCTTGTGGACCTTCATTAACGCTTACATGATTTGGAACTGAATTGGGTAGTAAATCTCCATTTGTTTCCCAACTCAATTCTGGCTTGCTTATGCATACTCTTTGAGTATCTGGTGTTAAAGGATCCAATAATTTACTTATATAAATATTTTGTTGTTCATTGGTATTCCCTTCCCATCCTGACCATATAACATAGAGTTGTTTATTAAAGTAAAATACATCAGCATCTATAGCCCATTTATCATCCGCAAGATTTAATTTACCCTTAAATTCCCAAGCACCATTAAATGGATCGTCTGAATTATTTTGCAATATGAAAATTCGATGATGATTATTATCTCCATCATCTGCTGAGAAATAAGCATACCATTTACCATCAATATTCATCACTTCAGGAGCCCAAATCTCTCTTGAATACTCAGTAATCTCTGATAGAGCTTCCCATATTACTTTTTTCTCAGCACTAGCCATAGATCCCATATTGTCCATTTTCCATAAACTGATTTTATTCCCTTCCGTCTGAGTATAGTAATAAAAACCCTTATACAAAAAAACATAAGGATCTGCTCCAGATGATGCAATAGGATTGGTAAAGTATTTTTTACTATGCTGCTGACCAAACATCGGTTTATTCAATAACAAAAGAGAAACTAGTAAAAATACTTTTGATATTTTGCTAGAAATTAAAATATTCATAGTGTTCTTATTTTGATAAATAGCCTACCATTTGTATAAGGTCGAGATAGGCTATTTTATAGCCAATAAATTAATCCTCTAAAGTATATTTTTTTATTACCTCAATTTCATCTTTTTTGTATGGGGTTCCATTGGCACGGAAAATATCGTGAAACCATAGTTTGGGTTCTTTTCCATCTTTTATAGGGGTATCCCATGCAAAAATTGTATTTGTTTTACCTGCAACTAAACCCCAATTAATTGCTCCAATATGATTTTCTTTTAAAATTGGTAATAATTCTTTAAATGTACTATTATTTCGTCTCGCCATATACTCTGTGCAGACCATTGGTCGATTGTATTTTTTTAAGGTATCAATAGTTATCAAGTGTTTTTCTTTAGCCTGATAGTCATGATATGTAACAATATCTGAATTTTGCAAAATAAATGTATTAATTTCTTTCAATTCAGGATTCCAAACTCCAGAAGATACTGGTTGAGATAGTGTTACAGTACGAGACCAATCAAATACCTTTTTTAATAGTGGCAAACTTTTTAATTTATAGTTTGAATTACCTGCCTCATTATAGAGATCCCATAATGCAATTCGAGCATCATCTTTAAATGTATTTAAAATATCAACTACATAGTTACGTAGAGTATCAACTAACAAAGGCTCTTGATATAATAACCCACCAGGATCTCTAACCCAGCCTGAATTATGAACACCTAATTTAGGAGCAGGCTGCGTGCCTAAATGATAAGATTCATTCCAACAATCATCAAAAAAAACAAATATGGTTTTAATTTGATTTTTAGTTGAAATACTTAAATATTGATCAATTCTTTGTTTAAAACTCTTTGCGTCTTGTTGCCAAAGTGCATGATGTAAAAATACGCGCATACTATTAAATCCAATACTATGAGCCCATCCAAGTTCTCGATCAATCGTGGCAGTATCAAAGGATTCAGATTGCCACATCTCTAACTGATTAATAGCGGTACTAGGAATAAAATTACATCCCGAAAGCCATCCGGTTTTTTCATACCAACTTTTAGCTTGACTTTCGGACCAACGATTTTCATTATTTTGTGCAAACAACACAATACCCCATAGTATACTGAATATACTGATTACAATTTTTTTCATGCGATTCAATTTAATTTAATAGTTTAATTATTCTAGCTTTCCTCTTTTTGAATATATCAACTAGCCTTAGTTATTAAAATGTTTATTCGTGCAATAGTATCTAATTAATTATGAATACTAACTTTAGGAAAAAATATTTCATCTATGGCCATTTTTAATATATCAGGACCTCCTGCCGGATTTTTTTCAAAAAACATTCTGGTGATAGCTGTTTTTCTTGGTGTAACTGCGGAGTCCGAATTATGAGTATGAAATATATAGTACATTTGATTGTCCGCACCAGTGAATACATCTCCGTGCCCAGTACCTGAATATCCTGTATTCTCCTTACTTAAAATAGGATTGTTACTATATTTTATCCAAGGACCTGTAATACTTGTACTAGTAGCATAACCTACAGCATAGGATTGGCTTCTAAAATCATTTGCAGAATATATTAAATAATACACACCATTGTGTTTTAATACGGTTGGTCCTTCCGTAACTTTTCCCATTACGGTCTCCCAACGCTCCGTTGGAGATATACTCACTTTGTTAGAAGATTCATCTATACCACTATTATCATCATTTAATAAAGCGGTATATATCCGATTGGTTCCATCAGGAAATTCAACATGAAATAGATATTTCTTTCCATCGTCATCGGTATACAAAAATGGATCAATATTTTTTCTATCGGCAATAATTGGTTTATTCTGTCCAGAAAACGGGCCGTCTATAGAGGAGGAAGTAGCATATGCAATATGCTCATTTGCTGTATATAATAGATTTGCTTGACCATTATTGCTCCAGAATTGTGGAGCCCAATATAGATCAGTTCCATAAGCAGCCCCATTTTTCAAAACAATTTTATTACCAGCATTGGAAAATGAATGCATATTATCCGAACTAAAAATACGTATTCCATCTCTAGTGTCTGGTTCATAAGTGCCACTTAAATAATATTTTCCATCTTGGTAAAACATTGTAGGGTCTGCCATGAAAATATTAGAACTATCTATTATCACATTTTGAGAACTGGAATTATTTTTAGAACAAGTAACGATCCCTAAAACACCTAGTGGCAAAATAAATCGAAAAATTGTTTTCATATTTTTGTCAGTTTAATATATGCAAAAAAGTTATTATTAAAATTACCAACCAGGGTTTTGTGTAAGGCTTGGATTTACATCTAAATCATATTGAGGAATGGGTAATAAAGCATATTTACTTTGATAATTAGCAAATCCAGCGTCTCTAGTAGATAAGGATGTGCTTAAATCCCCCCAACGAACTAAATCTTCCCAACGATGTCCTTCTCCACTTAATTCTACAATTCGTTCATGTTTTAACTGATTTCTAAATGCATCTTGTGTCATTCCAGTAGACAGATTAGCAAGTCCAGCTCTATTTCTTACTTTATTAACGGAAGCGTAAGCATCAGTCGTTTTTCCTTGTTCGTTCAAGGCTTCTGCATAAAGTAATAAGATGTCGGCAAACCTTAAATACCTATAATTATTTCCAGAGGCAAAATTTTCATAATCTTGAGTTCCGTCATTTAAAAATTTTCTAAAATACACAGTATGAGTTGTAGCAACGGCAATAGGATCACCAGTAACATTTTCATAGTTTCTAGAGTTAAATGTTTGCCCATAAACGAGCGTATAAGCAGGGCCTCTAACATCTGTTGAATCATATAGAAATGAGGCATCAACTCTTGGATCTCTGTTACCTGAAGTTGTTTTTTCCTTTAAAAATTCCCAAATACACCATCTCCTAGCCTGCCCATCTGTGAAACCAATCGGTCTAGGAGCAACGAAAGGTGGAAATGAAGAACCATAGTTTAATAAATCCGGATTTCCTGATGCATCGTCGTCGTGATCATTTGCCAGATTTGTTAAATTTTCTATTTCGAAAACCG
Organism: Rhizosphaericola mali; assembly: GCF_004337365.2. Taxonomy (GTDB): domain Bacteria; phylum Bacteroidota; class Bacteroidia; order Chitinophagales; family Chitinophagaceae; genus Rhizosphaericola; species Rhizosphaericola mali. The sequence goes on from NZ_CP044016.1 coordinate 1,788,416, forward strand.
ATTCCGAATTGTTTTCTGTTGTTGATAGAAAATTATCTCTGTAATTCGAAACAAGACTATAAACACCAGCGCCGCTTCCAGTTATAAACCAAGAAAATGCTTGCTCTGCTTGATTATATTGATGCATCTGCATGTATGTTTTACCTAACATTCCATAAGCAGCCCCTTGAGTCGCCCTTCCAAGATTAGCTTGATTATAAGATTGAGGCAGAACCAGTGTTGCGTCAGAAAAATCTTTTACACATTGAGCATAGACATCAGCTTGAGAAGAAGTATTGGGTTTATCATCAGCGGCAGAAGTTTTTAGCAGAATGGGGACATTCCCCCATAAAGTTCCTAAATAATAATAAAAAAAACCTCTTAAAAATTTCGCCTCACCAAGTAGTTGATTTCTTACAATACTATCCATTTCTATATTAGGTACATTATCTAAAACCTGATTTGCCCTATTAATCCCTACATAACAGTCTTGCCAAGTGGTTATTGTTTCCCATAAATTATAATCTGTTACATTAAAGACATCAAAATTATTGATTAATATACCATTAGGACTTGTACTAAATCCTTCATCAGATCGAATAATAGTTAGAAAAAATTGATTTCTTGCTAATCCAACTCTATGAAATGTACTATAAATTGAATTAATTCCAGACTGGGCATCATTAGCAGTTTTCCAAAATTTATCTATAGTTGGAGCATTGGGATTATCGATATCTAGATCATGTTTACATGAACTAAAAACAAAAAGTATTGAAAGAAAAAATATTGTTATTATTTTCATCTTAATTAATTTTATTAATTATTTAAAACTCAAGATTGATTCCTAAAGAAAAAATTCGACTAGAAGGCCAGTATCCTCCATCAAAACCTCTTTGGCCAAGATTACCATTTGCTACATCCGGATCCATTCCTTTATATTTTGTTATAGTGAATAAATTTTGAGCGCTTGCGGAAACTCTTAATGTTTTTAGACCAAGTCGGTTTAACCAATTTGGCTCAAAACCATAGCCAATTTCAAAATTTCGAAGTCTAACATAGGAGCCGTTCTCTAACCACCTATCTGTCTGTGCCATATTATTGGCCGCTATAGATAAGTCAACTCCGTTATCAACGCCGAGTCTGGGATCAGATGTATTTGTATTGTCAGGAGTCCAAGGGCTTAAATCTCTTCTAAAATTTGTCAATTGATAACCATCTAATCCCGCACGAACGCCATTATAAATTTTATTACCAAAAATGCCTATAAATTGAACATTGACATTAAATCCTTTGTACGTACCATTAAATTGCAATCCAGTTTGTAAAGTAGGCCAAGGGGAACCTTCAAATGCTCTATCCGCATTAGTAATCTGCCCATCTCCATTCAAATCTTTATATTTTATATCTCCGGGTTTAGCATTAGGTTGTATAACTACTCCAGCGACATTTTTATAATTGAGCACTTCTTCATAACTTTGAAATAATCCATCCGTTTGTATAACATACCAGGCACCCATGGCATGACCCACTTGTGATCTTGCAAAGGTTGCAGACTCTAGATAATCTATAGCCTTGCCACTTGCATCTACACCTTGATCACCCACTGATAGTACCGTATTTTTTATAGTGGTAAAATTTCCTGAAACATCCCATTTAAATGGTCCCGAATTATTTCTATAAGTAGCAGAAAACTCCACACCCGTATTGCGAATTGATCCACTATTTAAGAAGGGAGATCCACTTGTACCTAGATAATTAGCCAAAGGCACTTGTAGTAATACGTCTTTTGAGATGGATCTATACCAATCGAAGGAAAAAGAAAGCCTATTATTTAAGATTGCTGCATCAAAACCAATATCACTTTGCTGTCTTTTTTCCCACCGAATATTGGGATTTAAAACAGCAGCTCTATATTGCCCCAAATTAGCAATTTGAGGCTGCCCATAAATACCTCTAGCGGTACTACTGACTAGACCCAAATAATCCCAAGAACCAAGAGCATCACTAAATCCTAATTTACCATAGGAGCCTCTCAATTTTAAATCACTTATCCAATCTACATTAAAGAATTTCTCTTTCGAAATACGCCAAGCAGCGGCCATAGATGGAAAATAGCCTGTTCTATGACTAGGCGCAAATCTTGAAGACTTATCAATACGCCCCGTTAAGGTTAATAAATATTTATCATTGTAAGTATAATTTATCCTACTAAGCCAACCATGATTTCTCCATTCTGAAGTTGTCCCTCCGTTCACTGAGGCACTTCCTACGGCAGAACCTATAGTTGTATATAACGTTCCATCAAAATTTTGTAAATTAGTTCTTGCTGCGGTGGTGTAATCTTGTTGCTGCGCAATACGTGAAAATCCTACCACACCATTTATACTATGTAATCCAAATCTTTTATTAAAGTTTAATGTATGTTCTAACAATATATTTAAAAATCGCGCACGATTTTCAGAGACAAATGTCGGGGATGGCTGATTAGTATATCTCCACACTCCTGTATCCCTTACTTCTTTAGTGTAGTCATAACTTACTTCAAGCCCAGCATTAAATTTATAATCCAACCAATTTGTTAGTTTGAGACCAGCATAAACATTTCCAATTACTTTTCCATAGGCAATACTTATTTTATCCAAAGAAGCAGCTGCAAGATAATTGTTAGCATAAGAAGGATTATCAGTAGAGCCCATCCCCCAACCTTGAGGATTAGATGGATAATTGATTGGATCAGTATAAGATGGATCTTGTACTTTGATTGTAGGAAGCATCATAGATGTATTTGTAAATGCATTTACACCTCCACCAGGATATTTATTATTTGAGGCTGTTAATGTTAAATTTTCACCGAATGTTAAAATACCCTTTTTAACCTCAGAATTTATTCTAAAAGAAGCCCTATTAAAGGAATTCCCCACTACAGTTCCATCATTTTGATAATATCCACCAGAGATAAAATACTTAGATGTTGGAGATCCTCCTGAAACAGAAACATTATAATCTTGGTAACTACTTGCACGATAAACAGCTTTCTGCCAATCAACATCTATCGTATTATTTGCCAATTGTGAGCTCACAAAAGATGGCAAAGTAGCATTAGAATTAGCATAAGCTTGAGATACTGTTTGTAAGTATTGTGGAGCATCCATTAATTTCATCTGACGAGGAATGGATTGCCTTCCATATTTTGCACTAAAAGCAATTATTGGAGGTCCATTTTTTCCTTTTTTTGTAGTTATAATAACTACTCCATTTCCTGCTCTTGATCCATATATAGCAGCAGCAGATGCATCTTTAAGTATTTGTAGAGACTCAATATCATCAGGATTAATTGTAACATTTGCGTCTGAGAGCATACCATCGATAACATACAAAGGACTGGCATTAGAAAAACTACCGACACCCCTAATTTCTATTAAGGAATTTTGACCCGGAGCGCCTCCATTTCTTACTGTTACTCCAGGAATTGTTCCTTGTATTGACTCTGCGATTGTTCCTGCTGATATTTTTCGAGCATTATTCATATTTGCAACACCCGTTGCTCCAGTCAAATCCTTTTTTAGAACACTTTGATAACCAATTACAACAACTTCATTGAGGTCAGTGTGGGTAAAAGCCAATGTAATTATTATATCTTGCTGATCTGTTATAAATAGTTTTTTCTCTTCATGACCTATAGACCTTATTTCCAAAGAATCTCCATCTGCTATTTGTATTTGAAAACGGCCACTATCATCAGAAATTACTTTTTGATTTTTTCCAATTATGTTAATTGTAGCAGCCGAGATCGGAGAACCACTATCTTCTATTATTTTCCCTTTTAATAATCTACTAGTTTGCTGACTATGAAGGGAATTAGTAATCATTAATAACGTACAAAAAAGTAATAATTGACCGTAAACTCTTTGCAGTAGGATAAGTCTCGATTTAGTAGAGCCGTTTTTCTTATATTTCATATGTGCAATTTTTATTTTAGTTAAGAATTTTATGAGTGTTAAATCAAAAATTTAACTTCTATTTTTTTTAAAAAATCATAAAACCGTACTATTACATTAATTCAAACAATCGTTAAGCAATTCCAGGCAACTTGGAAAACAACTATTTTGGTTGTTGCTGTGAATACAAAAGTCATTTTTTTTATGAAATAGTATTCAACATATTATTTCATACTTTCTACAATTTGTCTCAATTACAAAATCTAACGCTTTATATTTATAAATGATTTTTGTAATATTGTAAACATTATAAACGATTGCAGATTTTTGAAAATATTACACAAAAAGATTACATTGGCATATCAACAACTAATGAGCATCTTAAAAATCAATATATTTTATAAGATTTTCTTCTTGACATTCATACTTAGTCTATTTGGAAATAAAGGAATCTTTTCTCAATCCTATTATTTCAAACACAATCAGGTAGAAAAGGGACTATCAAATAATACAGTTTTTTGTTGTATTCAAGATAAAGATGGATTTATCTGGATGGGTACAAAAGATGGCTTAAATAGGTACGATGGGAATGAGTTTAAGATTTATCATAATTTCACGTATAAAAATGGGCAAAGAGATAATTATATTAGAACACTTTATTTAGATAATATTGGTATAATATATATTGGTACAAGGACTGGTGTTTTCAAATATCAAAAAGAAGATAATATTTTCACCCCGATTTTATTTACAGGTGAAGAAATCAATGATTTAAAAAAAGATAGCGAAAATAATTTATGGATTATCTCTAATCATCAACTTTTTCGCATAAAGAACAAGACTATAAAACGATATAGTAATTTAGATCACCTTGGCTTAACATCCCTATGTATAGACAAGCAAGGTGTAGTCTGGATAAGTACTGATATTGGCATATTAAAAAAATGGAATAGTTATAAAGATACCTTTGAAGATGTAGATTTATTTCCTAATAAGAATAATGCTAGTGATGCACATATTGAAAAACTATATACAGACTCTGATGGAAAAATATGGATAGGAACTGCATCAAACGGAATTGTTAGATTTGATCCACAAACACATACAAAAACTACAATAGATTTTAAGGATGAATTGCTAAATCATATTTATGTTAGAGATTTCATAGAATACGACAAATATGAACTTTGGATTGCTACCGAATATGGAATAGTTATTTATAATACTCAAACCAAAAAATCTACACATTTATATCATATATATGGAAACGATTATAGTTTAGCTAGTAATGCTATATACTGTCTATTAAAAGATGCAGAAGGCGGAGTATGGATAGGATCCTATTTTGGAGGGGTAGACTATTATAACAAAAGGTACAGTTATTTTGAAAAATATTTTGTTCAAAGCCAATCTACTAATATTAGCGGAAATATAGTTAGAGAAATAGTTGCAGACTATAAAAATAATCTTTGGATTGGTACAGAAGATGGGGGCCTTAACAAATTAGATATTAACAACCATAATATTACTCAATTAAATCCGTCAAAAAACAAAACGAATCTTTCTTATTTTAATATTCATGGCTTACTTCCTATTGGTAGCAAATTATATGTGGGTACATTTGAACACGGACTAGATGTATTAAATATTAATACTAATAAAATTTTAGAGCATTATAATGAGACCTATGGTCAAACATCTTTAATGAACAAGTTTTTTGTTTGCTTTGCTAAACTATCCGAAGAAAATATACTATGTGGTATGCGATATGGTTTATATATCTTTAATACAAAAACAAAAAAAATTAATCCAGTATCAGATAAATTACAAATGTTAATCACCTCAATATTAGTAATTGATCAAAATAATATTTGGATAGGTACGTATGACAAAGGATTATATCACCTCAATATGAGCAACAAAGAAGTAAATCCAATATCTCTTAATCATACAGAAATAAAACAAACTTATATAGGAATTACCTCCTTAACAAAAGATAGCTTAGGCAATGTATGGGTCGGTACAGAAGGGGAAGGCATGTTCATTTTAAATTCCTCGAAATCTAATATAAAGAATATCTCTCAAGAAAATGGATTACCAAGCAATTCTGTCTATAAAATCATCCTATATGACAACGAAAACATATGGCTATCAACAGCAAAGGGGTTAGTGAATTTAGATCCTAGAAATTATCATATAAAAAAGATTTATACTATGTCTGATGGATTATTAAGTGATCAATTTAACTACAATTCGGGACATAAAGCCGCTAATGGAAAACTATATTTTGGAAGTGTAAAAGGGCTAATAAGTTTTGATCCTAATAATATATTGAATACTAATTACCAAGCGCCAATACAGATAACTAATATTTCTATAAATGGTCACGACATTCCCCATTCTAATAGTTTGGAAAAAAATAAAAGATGCAATGATTCTATTCTTTTAACACATCAAAACAATTCAATTTCAATTAATTATTCCTCCCTAAGTTATATATCGCCCGAAAAAATAAACTATCGATATAAATTAATTGGAAGTAATAAAAATTGGCAATACTTGCGAACGAATCAAACAATCAATTTTAGTGCCTTACCAACTGGTAATTATATTTTTTATGTTCAGGCTACGTCAGACAATGCGAACTGGAACAATGCCATAGGGAAACTTTATATACAAATATTACCTACCTTTTGGCAGAGTCCTATAGCGATAATTTTATATTTTCTTGTTTCTATCGCAATAATTGTAGTACTAATATTCTTTTATCATATAAAAACAATCAAAAAGAATAATAAGAAGATAAAGGAAATGGAGCTACTAAAGGAAAAGGAAATATATGAGCGAAGAATAGATTTTTTGGTAAAATTTGCCCATGAGATACGAACTCCTCTTACCTTGATTAAAGCGCCATTGGAAAAAATAAAAAGTCTTATAGCGAATCAACCAAAAGTGGAAAAGCAATTACAAACAATGGAACGAAATACTGAACGAATTATATCCATAAGTAATGAATTATTAGACTTTCGCAAAGTCGAAGTCACTGGATATCAACTTCATCTGATAGAAATAAATATAGTTCCACTTATTGAATCAATAATTTCATCATTTTTCGAAATTGCAAAAGAAAGGAAAATAGAATTTTCTTTTAAAAAAAATCAAAACGCTTATATTATAAAAGCAGATAAAGAAGCAATTCAAAAAATTATTACAAACCTATTAGAAAATGCTATAAAATATAGTAATAGTATTGTAGAAATTAAATTGTATAGTGATATTGAAAATAAAATCTATATCTCATTTAAAAATGATGGTGATAAAATACCTATTGATCAAGCAGAGAAAATATTTGAGCCATATTACAGACTCTCCAATAACAAGCATATAACTGGTACTGGATTGGGATTAGCTATATCAAAGTCTTTATCAATTTTACAAAAAGGACAATTAACATATGACACAAAGGAACAAGTATTCAATATTTTTATATTAACCTTTCCATTAAGTATGTAAATTATGAACGAAAATGAAAATTTTATTTATGAATCAACTATTCTAATTGTTGATGATAATGAAGAAATACTAGATTTTTTACAAGAAGATCTAAACGAATATTATAATACAATTTGCTCAAACACAGCATTGAAAGCACTCAATATTCTAGATACAACATCTATCAATTTAATTATAAGTGATATAATGATGCCCGAAATGGATGGTTTTGAATTTTGTAAAATCATAAAATCAAATATGAATTATAGTCACATTCCTATTATATTACTAACCGCTAAAAATACTATCCAATCAAAAATTGAAGGCCTAGAATTAGGTGCAGATGCCTATATAGAAAAACCATTTTCTCCGAAACATTTACAAGTACAAATTGAAAATCTACTAGTAAATCGGATTAGAATAAAAAAATATTTTGCTTCTAGTCCGACATCAACGATTAACTCTATAGGACATACGGCAGAAGATCAATTATTTTTGGATAAATTAAATAAAATCATACTTGAAAATATAGAAAATTTTGATTTCAATGTTAATGATATCGCAGAAAGTATTTTTATGAGTAAATCTTCTTTATATCGAAAAATTAAAGGCATTTCTGATTTATCGCCAAATGAATTAATTAATATTACTAGGTTGAAAAAAGCGGCCGAATTGCTTCATAATAAACGATATACGATTAAAGAAATATCTGAAATGGTTGGTTTCAATTCGATCACCCATTTTGGTAGAAATTTTCAAAAGCAATTTGGAATGTCACCAAGTAATTATCAAAAAGGAAATTGATAAAATTGTTACTATTATTTTATTTTCCTTTCATATATTTTAAAATAAACTATATTTTAATACTTTAAGTTATACACACCTATCTTACAGTTTCATTAAATATGTTATCAAATTTAAATCTGTATTTATTGCAAATAATGTGATTATATTAGCACTATAGACTATATGACAGACCTGCTATAAGTCTGATATTTTTTTAAAATAAAAATAGAATTCCAAGATTTGTTATTTACTAAAGAAGAAAAGATAACTAAACTATAATATAAAGAATAGAAAATATAAAAAGAATGAAATAATATTTGAATTAAAATGAACTATATTATATTAATTCTGTAGCTTTAATTATAATACCATATTTTCTAGGTAGCAATTCGGTTAGTTAAAAAATAATACAGTTCTACTTCATTGAAATTCAACGATTAATTAATATAGTTCGAATCCCTTCCTCACCGCCAGCAAGGAATTCAAACGAATAAAAAACCGTGGTAAATCAATGATTATCACGGTTTTTTATTTTATTTCTAATCCGATTTAGCTCGAATAAATTCAAATAAAAAGATAGCAATTCGGTTAGCACATATTTTCAATAAAATTGCTAACCGAATTAGGTCTAAACATTTGATATTTAACAAATTACCGAGTTGTTACTTTTAAAGTTATGATTATTTCATTTTTTAACTTTTTAATGTTTCATCATGAACTTAAATCAAACCATTTCCATCAGATTTTGGCAAACAAAATCTAGAAATGCAAATGAATGTTCTTTAATTTATGCCAGAATCACTATCAACGGTGATAGCATTGAAATTGGAATAACAGAATACCAGATATTTATTCAATTTAATAATGAGCAAATCAATGCAAATATTCTTTTTTGCATACAGTAAATTGCAAGTCCATATAAAAGGAAATAAAACTTAATTAAATGGATTAAAAGAAATACCTAAATTAAAGTAAAAGTTACCTTGATAACTTGTTGTTGCTAATTTATCTGATTTGTATTTTTCTCGGATTGTACCATTCAATGGTTTGATCCATCCAGATCGGCCATAGACTATAAAATGCTTATTGATACGATATTCATACATCACACTATTTTTAAATTCGTTTCGATTGAACATGTAGGATTTATTGTTATCTGCCAGAAAATTCGATTTAAAATAATAGGGATTCGCTTCTAATTCAGAACCAATAGACAAGCGACCATGCTTAAATAGTTGTCGTCTGACATAAACCTGTTTGGGTAAAATAACGTCCAGCATCCACGGCGAGTTTTTGAAATTATGGATATAAGAGAAACTGGGTAAAATGGGTGCGATGGCATTGGCATTACTCTGTAATACAATACCTACTGTAACTATTGTGGATTCATTTTTCTTTAAGATAAGAGATCCAATATAAGAGCCATAAACCATCCCAAAGTTCTTGTTAGAACCATCCGCAGAAACGGATATATTAGAAACAAAAGGTTTGTTCCACAACTTATCGTAACGAGTATAGTTAAGAGCCGCCCAAAGGTAATGGAAATGCACATCTCGACTTGATGCAATGGTAGGAACGCCATCAGATGGAATATCCACGTTTTCAAATGCCAAATGTTCGTATTTGTAACGGGCAGAAGCACTGAGACTCCATTTTTCTTTCTGTATTAAATTATAGTTCATAGCAAGTTTAAGTCTATTTTGGCTTACTATCCGACCCGTTTCATAGGTTTTGTCGTCCATCTTAGTGGTGTAATTATATTCACCCATTTCATCATATTGGATATCCAAGAAACGGGTTGATGGAAATTGGTTATTGATATCCTTTGCCAACGAGTTTTGAACAGATTTTATAGAATCTACTGATTGGGCATAAGAACCTGTACTTACCATAGACAGTAACACTAGAAGAGCGTACGTTACGATTTTGCTTGATTTATTCATTTTTAAAAAAGAATTTGATAGTTATTGTGCTTGTTAAGACAAAGAAACTTTTAATTATAAAATTCAAATCGACTAAACTGCATAAAACGGACATTTTCGAGCTTAAAAAGGACAGATGCATCAAATACTTTCCAAATATCATTTAGAATGCTTTATACGCTATTTTGTCCATTTTAACCCAAACATAAATGCAGCTAGACAAGAGTATTTTATCTTTGTATTATGGTGAAAAACAAACTTCCTTTAGGCGTTTTCGTCTGTATGGGTCTTGCATTGTTGGGCGTGGTACTAAAAAGCGTATCGGGCTCTTCCGACCTGGCGTGGATAGAGGTATTCAAGTCTATCCTTTATATGTGGGGGTATAGTAGCATTTGCTTAGTCATTTATAATGCACTCGTAAAAAAGATTGTCTCCAATATATCCAAAATTCAGGTTCGTTATTTAATGAGCATAGTCAGTATCGTGGCCGTTGGATATTTGATTTATCCCTATTACTATCTATTTTATTTTATAACGACACTAGACAAAGGTTCCTGGATATCGAGTGAAAGCAATTGGTATAGCGTAATGCTTGCCAGAGGTGTAACAATCAGTGCATTGATGTTTTTTGTGGTGTATTACCTGCAACTATTGCAAGACAAACAAAAAAGAATACTAGAGATAGAACAATTAAAACAAGCACAACTAGAAGCTAATTTGTCCAACCTGAAAGAACAGCTGAATCCTCATTTCTTATTCAACTCACTTAATACTTTGAGTTCTTTGACAGAAGAGGAAGTCGTGAAGGACTACGTCTCAGAATTGGCGGATGTATATAGATATATGTTGGCGCACAATAAAATGTCGACGGTAACAGTAGAAATGGAGTTGAAATTTGTTCGATCCTATCTTTATATCATGAAAACCAGGATGGGCGAGAATATATGTATAGACCTTCATTTGGATGAAAATATTAAAAAAATAAAAATTCCTCCTTTGACCTTGCAGATTCTACTGGAAAATGCCATCAAACACAATATTGCTTCTCGCGAGCATCCACTTTATATCAAGATGTATAATGTGGGATTAGATTACCTGATTATTGAAAACAACTATAATCCAAAAATCCAAATGCAATCCTCAACAGGCATTGGCCTCGGTAATCTTGCAAAACGGTATCATTTATTATTTGGTAATGAAATCCAGATTATCCATAGTGCCGATTCTTTTACCGTAAAACTCCCTTTACCCCAACTATGAAAATTTTAATTATTGAAGATGAATTAAGTGCGGCAAAAGAGCTGGAGCGTTTACTTTTAAGATATGAACCTTCCATCGAAGTCGTAGCTATAAAGGATTCCGTATCATCGTCCATTAGTTTTTTACAATCCAATCCACAGTTGGATTTGATTTTTTCGGATATTCAATTAGCAGACGGTATGTGTTTTGATATTTACAAAACGGTTCAAATACAGAGCCCCATTATTTTCTGTACGGCTTTTGACGAATATATGATGGAAGCTTTTGAAACCAATGCGGTAAGTTATCTTTTGAAACCAATATCCATGAGTAAGATTCAGGCTGCCATGGAAAAATTTGAACAATTGAAAAAACTGTTTCGTCCTGAAGACAATACCAGGCTGATAGAATCGCTAATATCTAATCTGAAAAAAAACTACAAGCGTACTTTACTCGTCAACTTAAGAGAGCAGATCATTCCAATTCCTGTAGACGAAATCGCCTACTTTTATTTTCAGAATAAAACGATTCAAATCACAACGTTCAAAAACAAACAATACTCCATTTCCCCTAGTTTAGATGAGTTGGAAAATGTACTGGATCCCGAAAAATTTTATAGAGCGAATAGACAATTCCTGATTCATAAAAACAGTATAAAGAGCATTGAACGTTTTTTTATGCGAAAAGTAGTAGTTGAATTATTGATAAGCACTCCAGAAGCGGTTGTAATAAGCAAAGTGAAAGTCAATGAATTTTTAAGATGGATGGAAGGCGTGTAAAACAATTCAATTCTACAATTTAAGACATGTTTGTTATAATACGATGAGTAAGTTTTTGATTATAAATAATAATAAATATAGAACTCTACAAGAGGAAATCCTTGCATTTTTATGGGATAATGGTAATGAAATTTTAATGGATAGTGATTACAGCAAAGAAGAAATTTTTAAACATTTCAGATTTCATGAGACATGTATTATTACAATCGGAGACAATAATTTACTGTATGATTCTTTGGAATTAGATGTGCCGAATGTGAAGATGGAGCCACAAGCATGTTTTTCCACAGTCATTTGTTGGAATCTTCACTTTTCACATTCTGGAGTATATTCCAATGCATTGCCCTATCCACATAGGTTATTTGCATTTAAAAGCTTAGAATTATCAGAGTTGCTGGTTTTCTTTGAATGGTGTTTGAAAATGAGATTGTTCACGAAATGACATAATTCATGAAAAGAGAAATCGCCCATATCTTATTCCAAAAACTTTGGTTTATGTGTAGATTATAGTACATCTTCGAGCCAATGTAAAAAGTTAGAAGCATTCGCCTTGCTCACAATGACCGGTTCAGGAGTATTGACAAAAAGAGACACGACCAATTTGCGGGAGGATGACCGTTTAACATTGACAATCGCATTACGATGAATGATAAAATGTCCATTAGCAAGATAAAACATTTCAGGATTTAATACTTGCTGTTGTTGTTCAAGGGTTCCACTTTTATGATATTTATGACTACTTATCGTATTGATTTCAATTATCGTGCTTTTTAAATACAAATAAGCAATTTCATTTACAAGTACAGGAACAAGGGTATCGCGCTGTTCTATTAGAAGAGAATTTTGATAAGAGGTACTTACCCGTCCATTTAGAGAAAGCATCGAAATCGACTGCTCTGAAGTTGTAAGAGATGCTTTGATACTTCGATATTTATCCAACACTTTTGATATCTTTTCGGAAGTAAGTGGCTTCAATAGATAACTAATGGCCGTCGTATCAAAAACCGCAGCGCTGTGCTGCATATTTTCCGAAATAAAAATAACGGGACACTTAGAGGCTATTTCCTTGTAATTATCAAAACTCGTTCCATCCGCTAATTTAATTTCTGAAAAAATAAGATCCAGTGTATTGTCATTCAAAAAAGACATGCCTGTTTGTAGGGAATCGACCATAGCGATTGTTGAAATAGTTACATCCATACTTAGTAATATCTTTTCTAGTTCTTTTGCAACGACTAATTCACTTTCTATGATTAAAATATTCATTTATGTTTAGGTGATTTATAGTCTTATAATTTATAGTTGACTTACCGCAATGCAGTTTCATTAATATTTATTTTACCAGGTAAAACTATATTCTTGTTTATTTAAAACATCTTGCAATCGGGTTTATGCGGACAATATGGAATATGAAATGGATAAAGTAATGTTTCAACGTTTCTCTAGGTAAAATTTTAATATTGTCCATTTCAAACACCGATATGTCTGCTTTAGCTTATTTCTACCTCCAAAAAATAATACACTTTGTTTTTTTTGCCTGCGTCATTGGTGAATATTGGACCCGACATTCCTTTTTTCCATTGTTACGGATTCAGAAGTAGAAACTATTGGTAAATATTGAAAAGTCGCCAATGGAACAATGACGATTTAGTAAAATCAAAATACACTTTAAAACATCGCAATAAAATGGCAACATCCCAATTTCCATCGAACGAAGTTGAAAACACTTCGAAAGAGCTATTTAAGAAAAGTTTACTGATCAAAGGTGTTATATGGCTTGCACTCGTAACTATTGCATCGGTAGCTATCCTATTTTTTTATTCTCATTCATTCGAATCGATACGGGCGCTGAGCAGTATAAAAATCAAATACCTGGTAATATGTTTTGTGATGCTCTTTATCGATTTGTTGTTAGGAAGTTGGCGTAACCACATTTTTATAAGAATCTTAAAGCCAGGGATATCACATTGGGTAAGTTTTAAGGCCAATTTAGCGAATATGTTTATGGGAGCTATTACACCCTTTCATAGCGGAGCTGGCCCAGCTCAACTGTATGTTTATAATCGTTACGGAGTAAAGGTTCTAGATGGCTTTATTGTTAGCTTGATTAATATGGGAGCAACTCTACTTTTTATGCCGTTATCTGGTCTTTTCGCAATTTGGATGATGCACAACCAATTGGAAAGCGGGCTTGTTCCCATTTTACTTAAATATGGATTTCTTGCATTTTTTATATTTCTTTTGGTTTTTTTAATGGCATTTTGGAAACCGTTATGGGTGGGTTCTGTTATAGTGCGAATGAGTATAATATGCAGTCGGATACGTCCTTCAAAAAAGGAAAGAATACTTCATTGGGGAAAGAAATCTTATAATAATATCATTCATTATCAACAAATATGTAAAAAATTACTTGGTGATCACCCCTATTTATTACCCATTAGTTTGTTGACAACAACTATATTATATTTAAATAAATATAGTATGCAATATATTATCTTGCTAGGTCTTGGTGTATCTGTTGATCTAGTACAGGTAATATGTATTGAAATATTAATAGAGTTCATGATTTATTTTGCGCCTAGCCCTGGTGGAAGTGGCTTTGCAGAGGTAAGTATAGCCGTTTTATTTTCTAAGATATTACCTACTTCTATCCTGCCAGCCTTTACGTTGTTACAGCGGTCGTTTCTACTTTTTATTCCTGCATTGGTTGGAGCGTTTGTAATTATAATTCTCCTAAAGAAGCATACTACTTCCATTAATAAAACTAAGGTAGAATAAGCCCAAGCCAAGGACCAAAATATAGATCATTATATTCCATCTTTTACATAATCTCACTGGACGGCTTTATTAATTCAATTATCATTTAAAAGTTAGATTGATTAAAGTATTTAATAAAGTCTGTCCATTTTAAACTATAATTTGTCCGCTTTACTATGTTTTCTTAAATGCACGTCTATAGTAACTATTTGTTTTGCAATTAAATATAATACGTATGAATAATTGCAAACCGTCGAATGTGGGGATCATGTTAAATCAACCTCAAAATAGAAGTTTAAAAGCGAAAAATATTCAGTTTACAGAACAACAAAGTTCATCAAAAATATACAACTATGAATAATTTTGATGCAATTGTAATTGGAAGTGGTTTTGGTGGATCCATGGCCGCTAAAAAGCTGGTAGATGCAGGCTTGCGTGTATTAATGTTGGAACGAGGAGATTGGGTACATAGGAGTATTGAAGAAAACTGGGGGGCAAAAGGTCCTATTGAGCTCTCTGATTTTTATGATAAATCTTCTATGTTATATGTTCCTGTTGGAGGTAATAAACCGACTATGGGAATGTATGCTTGTGTAGGAGGACCTTCGGTTTTTTATGGTGGCGTGTCTTTTCGTTTCCGAGAACAAGACTTTGAAAAAAATGAACAAATTGAAGGTAAAGATGCCCAAGGTTGGCCTTTAGCATATAACGACATTGAAAAATATTATTCACAGGCAGAAGCCATATTAAATATTTCCGGAGAAACAGGAATTGATCCTACAGAACCTTACCGTAGCACACCTCTTCCCCAACATGCGCCTACTCTTGCCAAGATATCTCAAAAAGTAAAAGCAAGTGCCCAAAAATTAGGAATGCATCCTTTTAGTTTACCTTTGGCAATTAATTATGAGGATACTAATCGAAATAAATGCATCAACTGTAAAACTTGCGACACTTTTGCGTGTGCCATAAGTGCCAAAAATGATCTTGCCACAACTCTAATACCCCAACTAATAGCTAAGGGTATGCAATTATATTGCAATATGGTAGTTACAAAATTAAATTATAAAAATGGTCGCTTGACCAGTGTTGATTGTATTTCCAAATCCGACAAAAAGAGATATACATTCCATGCTGAAAAATTTATATTGGCAGCTGGAGCCCTAGGTACGCCACATTTATTGCTTTCTTCCGGATTACAGCATTTCAATCCTGGTGGTCAAGTAGTAGGTCATTATCTTATGCGACATATGAATTCCATCGTATTTGGCATTTTTCCAGGTACAGCAGATAAGGAAGGACGATTTCACAAACAACTTGCCATATTAGATTACTATTTTGGGCATCCGGATTTTCCAAATTTAAATAAACTTGGAAGTCTTCAACAAATGCCAACTCCACCAGCGAGTATAGTGGAAAATGAACTCAAAGGAATAGTCGGAAAAGTGCTCAGTCCTGCAGTGAAGTTATTGAGTGGTTTATTGGCAATTGTTGAAGATCAACCACAGTACAATAATGGATTGGCGATAGACGCTAACAATAAAGATATATTTGGCCTTCCTCGCCCTATTATAAATCATAGTTATAGTATAAGAGATATTACAGCAATGAAAATATTGACGAAAGAGGGCAAAAGGATAATGAAAGGCGCAGGAGCATTATCGCATTACGTACACGATATCAGAACATTTTCACACGCAGTAGGTACTGTACGTATGGGATTTGATAAACGCACTTCGGCTCTTGACGAGAATTGTCAATTCAGAGGTATAGAAAATCTTTATGTTACGGATGGTAGTGTAATGCCAACATCAGCAGCATTAAATCCCAGTTTAACTATTGCCGCCAATGCCCTTAGAGTGGGCGAATTGATAACTAAATAGGAATTGGCTAATGATTATTCATTGGAAAAAATTCCAAATTACCATTTAGATAAGGATGAGATCAATAGTTGCTATGATTAAATGCATCATTATCAGTATCCAACATAATATTTTTTTGGATACTGAATTTATATTAGTTAAACCAATGCATAAAAGATTTCAGTTGAACATAACTAAGACGATCTCCAAAGCATAGCAGTTTAATGTAGTAGACGACTGTTCCTAGATGAAGGCTATTTGGAATTGCAACATAAAAGTGGAGACTTTTTTTAAGCTGCTATATTTTGTTTAGCTAAATAGAATTGCTCCATTTGATTGGGTGTTTTTCCACCCAATGCAGAATGTATTCTTCTAGCATGGTAAAATCCTTCTATATATCTGAATAGCTCAAATTTGGCAATCTCCTTGTTTTGAAAATGTTTGTGATAAACAAATTCCGTTTTTAAGGTTTTAAAGAAGCTTTCTGCGACAGCATTGTCCCAACAGTTGCCTTTACGGCTCATACTTTGGGTGATGCCATTGCTTTTCAATAATGAGCTAAACTCTTGGCCGGCATATTGAACTCCTCTGTCGGAATGAAATATTAATCCCTGTTTTACGCTTCTGGTCTTAAGGGCAATGCTGAGCGCAGCAATAACCGTGTTTTTTCCTGTCAGCCAAATCTATCACAGAAGTTAAGTATAACCACCCTGTACCCGTTTTGATATAGGTGATGTCGCCTACCCATTTCTTAAGTATTTTACTGCGTAGATGCATTT
Organism: Rhizosphaericola mali; assembly: GCF_004337365.2. GTDB lineage: Bacteria > Bacteroidota > Bacteroidia > Chitinophagales > Chitinophagaceae > Rhizosphaericola > Rhizosphaericola mali. Next base: position 1,805,949 of record NZ_CP044016.1, read on the forward strand.
TTTTCATCAAACGGGCAACCTAGGATCTAGATACCGGTTGTTGTTTGTTTTTCAATGCCTGGGCTATACGGGGACTGCAGTACATGTAGTGGCTATTGTCAAATTCTTCTTTGATTAACTCAGACATTGTTTCTGTTTTCTTTGCTCTATTACTGTGGGGACGTATCAACCATTGGCAAAATCCACTACTGCTTACCTTTAATACCTGCCACATCTTCTCAACTGAATATAATGTTATGTTGTCTTTGATAAATTCGTATTTTTTCAGTCTTTCCCCGCTAAGATGGCCACCGCTTTTTTTAATATCGCATTTTCCAGTTCTGATTCTTTCAATCGCTTTCTCAATTCCCTGAGTTCCTGTTCCTCTGCACTTAATTTGTTGTTTTTAGGAACCAATGTAACTCCATTAAATCTTGGATCTCTTCTCCATTTACTCAGTAAATCTGCACTTATGTCTAGTTCTTTAGCAGCTGACAATACGGATTCCTTCACATAGGACAGTTCCACTACCATTTTCTTGAATGATGCTTCAAATAATCTTCCCATCGTTGGACAAATTTAATTTTTTAATTATCAAATCCGTCTCCATTCAAAGGTAGCAACTCCAGTATTGGACTATACAGAACCAGCTACTAAACCAGGACTCAACTTAGTTTGCACACATGGAAATGATGTTGAAGCAACTACAGGAAAAACAGCAAGCGGAGCCACTTTAATTCTATTCACAACCGGATTAGGTACACCTACTGGAAATCCTATTTGCCCAGTTATAAAAGTTTCTACTAATAATGCATTGGCACAACGCATGTCGGACATCATTGACATCAATACAGGATCAGTCATCGATGGCGACAAGACTATAGAACAAATGGGAGAAGACATATTGGAATATTGTATCAAAGCAGCGAGTGGAGAAGTAATTCCTAAAGCTGTGTTGCTCAACCAAGACGATTTCATTCCATGGAAAAGAGGCGTTAGTTTATAATAAATTAGAAATTCAAAGATTGATTAAAATATGAAAGCATTTTTAGACGACAATTTTTTATTGCAAAATAAAACAGCAGAAAAACTATACCATGACTATGCAAAGTCACTACCAATTATAGACTATCATAATCACTTAATACCCGATCAAGTTGCAAACAATAAACAGTTTGACAACATTACACAAGTTTGGCTATATGGCGATCATTATAAATGGAGGGCGATGCGTACAAATGGCGTATCCGAAAAATTTATCACAGGGAATACAACGGATTTCGAAAAATTTGAAAAGTGGGCAGAAACAGTTCCTTACACATTAAGAAATCCTTTGTATCATTGGACGCATTTGGAATTGCAACGTTATTTTGGCATTACGGATTTACTTTCTAAAAAAACAGCAAAATCCATTTATGATGAAAGTTTGGCCAAACTACAAACGCCTGAGTATGCTGTGCATGGACTTTTGAATAAAATGAATGTCGAAGTTATTTGTACAACGGATGATCCTATTGATAATTTGGAATATCATCAACAGTTCAAATCTAGTCCTAGCGTAGGTTTCAAAATGCTTCCTGCTTTTCGCCCAGACAAAGCAATGGACAGTGACAATATCACTGTTTTCAATAGTTATATTGACAAATTAGCAACTGTAGTAAATAAGGAAATCTCTGACTTACAAACATATTTAGATGCATTAAAATCACGTCATGATTATTTTGCAGAAAATGGTTGTAAAGTTTCGGATCATGGTTTGAATAGTATCGACGCAGAAGATTTCACATTCGAACAAGTGGCTGCTATTTTCCAAAAAATTAGAAAAGGAGCATCTATAGAAGCAAAGGAAAGTAAAATATTCAAATCTGCCATGTTGATTTGGTTTGCACAGTGGGACCACGAAAAAGGCTGGGTACAACAATATCACTTAGGAGCTTTGCGCAATAACAATACGAGAATGTTGACGCAATTAGGACCTGATACAGGCTGGGATTCCATAGGAGATTATTCTCAAGCGCAAGCACTATCCAAATTCCTCAATAAATTAGATGAAGAAGATAAACTAGCGAAAACTATTATTTATAATCTCAACCCAGCAGATAACGAAATCATTGCCACAATGGTGGGCAATTTCAATGATGGTTCCGTTGCGGGCAAAGTACAATTTGGTTCTGCGTGGTGGTTTTTGGACCAAAAAGATGGCATGACTAAGCAGATCAATGCATTATCCAATATGGGATTGCTTAGTCGTATGGTGGGGATGTTAACAGACTCACGCAGTTTTCTTTCTTTTCCCAGACACGAGTATTTCAGACGATTGATCTGTAATCTATTCGGAGAAGATGTAGAAAATGGAGATCTTCCCAATGATATAGAATGGATTGGCAAAATAGTTCAAGATATTAGTTACTATAATGCTAAAAATTACTTTAATTTTAGTTCCTAAAATACGATTCTATTCATATGAAAAAAAACAAAATGAAAATTACTATACTTAACATCCCATTGAAAATAATTTTTCTTATAGTTTACTTAAACGTTATTCAAAAAGTTTCTGCTCAACTCAAAGTACCCGGATTGTTTTCAAACAATATGGTGTTACAGCAGAAATCCAATCCACCCATTTGGGGATGGTGCAAACCAAATGAGAAAGTAGAAGTTTTCCAATCATGGAACAAACAAACAGTTAAAGTCCAATCTGACGATAATGGTAAATGGATTGCCAATCTCTCTACACCAACAGCAGGAGGTCCCTATTTCATTCAAATAAAAACAATTAAAGAAAAAATAGAGTTTACCAATGTAATGATTGGAGAAGTTTGGCTTTGTACTGGTCAGTCCAATATGGAAATGCCGATGAAAGGTTTTAGAGACCAGCCGATACTTCATTCGACAGAAGATATTGTTCATTCAAAAAATCAACTAATTAGATTTATCAAAATCCCTCGTTCCTCTCAAACAACGCCACAAGATTCGGCCAAATATTCCAATTGGCAAGCAGCAGATCCTTCGACGGTTTCAAATTTTAGTGCGACAGGTTATTATTTTGCCAGAGAACTTCAAAAAGCGTTGGAAACAATTCCGGTTGGTTTGATTAATGTGAGTTATGGAGGTTCTAAAATTGAAGCATGGATGGATTCTTCCGTATTGGCGAGTATGGGGCAAATCGTTATTCCACATAAAGGAGATTCTATAAAAAGTGTAAATCAGACGCCAACAGTTTTATTTAACGGAATGTTGAAACCAGTGATAGGTTACGGAATCAAAGGCTGCATATGGTATCAAGGTGAATCAAACTACGACGATCCAAAAGCATATGAGAAATTATTACCGTTGATGACAAGTCGTTGGAGAAGTTTATGGGGAACTGAATTTCCTTTCTTTTACGCACAGATTGCGCCATTCAACTATGCATCTCTCCCGCCCTATTATTCAGGAGGCAAATACAATTCAGCATACTTGAGAGATGCACAACGAAAATCGCTTAAAACTATTCCCAATTCAGGAATGATAACTTTAATGGATATTGGAGAAGCTGAAAGCATTCATCCCATGCACAAAAAAGAAGGCGGAGAACGTCTAGCATATTTATCATTGAACAAAACTTATGAACTAAAAGGTTTTCCAATACCAGGACCAACTTTTGACTCGATGACTATTGCTGGCAATATAGCAACTATCAAATTACTAAACGCTCCCAATGGAATAACTTCTTATGGAAAACCATTACAACTATTTGAAATTGCAGGAGCAGACAAAACTTTTTTTCCTGCGCAAGCCGTCATCAGTCAAGGAAAAATTAAAGTTAGTTCACCTTATGTGAGTAATCCAGTTGCCGTTCGTTACGCATTCAAAGATTTTATTGTAGGAGAATTGTACAATACAGAAGGATTTCCAGTATCCTCTTTTCGGACAGATGATTGGGATTATTGATTGGTAAATAACATCCAATCATTCTCATTTTTCACGTATATATCAGAAAGTCGATTTTGAGGAAAAACTTTCAGTTTGGATATTTTTCCATTTAAAATAGTAGCTTCCACTGTAGTATTGTAGGGTGCATGTAATTTAAATTTCCCATTCCATTCTTTTGGCCAGGTCGGCAGTAAAAATATTTTTTTTCCGTCCGTTTGCAGTAACATTTCCTGTAAACCAATCATTGCAGTTCCTCCCCAATTATGGTCTGGAGTCCAGTCAAATCCTGGTCCCCAAAAAGTAGGAAAGCGATGTTTTCCTTTAGAAACCTTCTTTAGTTCCAAACTTTTAGCATCCTCTAAAAGCCCCAAGCGAGCAGCAAAAATATTGTGTTGTTTCCACCCTATTTCGCTTTTGGTTTTGATGACTTGTGAATCCAATTGATAGGTTTGTATAGCGGTGTCAAAACCAGGTCTGTCAATCCCATAGATTCCCCAAGGAAAAACAGGATATAGTTGTGGAGCTTCCGTATTTTGTATTCGTTCCCAAACTTCTGCAGGCGCAAGGACAGTTTTACCATCAATGGTTCGCAAAGGAATATCAGGAATGCGTTGCAACATCGTAGACCATTTAACTTTTTGAGCATTCGCCATTAAGCTATCAGGCAATTGTAACATTTCAGATAAAATAACTTTCAAGGCAGAAATTACGGTCGTTGAGTTGTAGGTCATCTTGTAGGTTTCTGCAGCAGAAGTTGGATAGAAAATATATTTACCTTTTCCATCCCAAATCTTATTTCCACGTTTACTAGCTAAATATTGATAATGTTCATCATAAAAACTTATACAACTTTCTATCTGTGGAATATACTCTCTGATATTTAAATTCCCATAAACCCGAGTATCCAATATCATTTTGCAAAACTCAAAAACAGTTTCCCATTGATACTCTAGCCAAGCGTTATATTCCAAACCTTTATCATAATTGGATGGACGCTTGATATTGTATTCAAATATATTGGGAAGTCCAAAATTCTCAATTTGTTCTGTAAAGCAAGCGCCATTATGTTGCCAATAAACACGACTTCGTAACTCCGCATTCTTCAAATTTTTTAAATAAAAATCAAACTGAGGTTTCATCAGATCCCAATCACCATTTTTTAACATCGACCAATAAACGAGTCTTTGGTTCTGTGCTGTCATTGTTCCTCCACCCCATAATCTAAAATCAGGCGAAAAATGATATTGCGAATCCACCAATACCGGATCAAACGTAAACAAGCCACCGTTAAATTTAGTTGGCCATTTTCCAAATGCGTTGCAACCTAATTGATACCGAAACAAATCGTAATTCTGGCTAATCCAACTATTCTCTCCATCTAGTTCAATATAACTTTTATTCCAATAGTGTTTCCACCAATTATAAGTCTTTTCCTCATCTATTTTATAGTTTGATAAGCTTTCTTTAAGTAATTGATCAGTGTTATTTTTCCAATCTTTGAGTGATATGTATTGACCAGTATTGAGCACAATTGTAATATCTTGTTCTTTTACATTTTTGGAAGTTTGCAAAGACCAAGATTTGAAAGGTGTATTCATATAAGAGCCAACTTCATTTTCTAATGGAATCATATTTTTCCCATAAAGAATACCACCAAAAGTATTGTTGGATAAAGGATTGAACAATTCAGACTTTACGCTATTCATTCCTTCCATCTGAACCGTATAATCAAAAATATTTCTTACATCATTTCTATTACGATGAAAAAAAGAAATTTTATCCTTCTGTGAAAGGATCGAATCCTTGTAGGTAATAACATCAAATTTTTGAGGAACTTTATACGAATTTGCGCGCAATTCTTTTCCTTTCAATATGCGATCTTCCCAACGCCAAGATTCGTAGCGAATGTTGACCGTATTTAATTTTTTGTTGGAAACATTGATATGAACTATCGGCTTAAAAACATCAACCCAAATATGAATTTTAGTGTTTACTCCCTCAATATTCATATCGCCTTTTGCAAGACGAAGTCTTTGCTCAAACCCAGTGTTGGAAAATGGAGAACCGAAAATTGAAATCCGAAAACGTCCGAGTTTAAGCATCTGATTATTTTCATCAAAAGTTCCACTCTGAGATGCATAAAAGAGCAAATCTCCATTTTCCACCCAAACATTCAATCCAATATCACCACCTCCACAAGGCATGGATTCTGAAGAATTTGCACTCATAGAAGTCCAAACAAAATCCTTCTTTGATATAGTAGAATTTTGTGCTTTTACTATATTGGTCGAAATGATCAATATAAAAACAAAAAAAAATATGTTTTTTAAAAGCATTGGAAAATATTTAATCTATTGTAGCCATAGCTTTAATAACGCCATTTGCAAGATCAAGTAAAGATTCAAACTCGCCAGCTAAGTTCTCAAAAGGAATATTGTGCGTAATATAATTATCAGGATTTACTTTACCGGAACGAAGACTCGACATTACATGATCAAAATCTTCCGTTGTCGCATTTCGACTACTCATCAACGTTCCTTCTCTTTTGTGAAATTCAGGATGAGAAAAACTAATATCGCCTTTTTGCAAACCAATCAACACATAACGAGCACCATGTGCCATATAGTTAAAAGAATTATTGATCGCTTTTTGACTTCCTGTCGCATCTATAACCACAGTCGGCATATCGCCATGAGTGATTTCAATTAACCGTGCCAAGACGTCTTCTTTGATTGCATTGATAGCAAAATCAACATGTAATTTTTCCTTACAAAATTGCAGACGTTGATCGTTAATGTCCAATACAATCACTTTTCCTCCCGCAATTCTTGCAAATTCTGCCGCACCTAATCCAATAGGACCGGCACCAACTATCAAAACAAATTCTCCATCTTTTACATCCGCACGACGTATGCCATGAGCACCTATTGCTAGAGGTTCTACCAATGCTAGCTGTTCAAATGACAAGTCATTCCCTTTCAATAATGCGTAGGATGGAACTTTATAGAATTCAGCCATCCCTCCATCAATATGAACGCCACAAACTTTTATAGATGTACAACAGTTTGTTTTTCCTACTCTGCAAGCCACACAATCACCGCAATAGAGATAAGGAATAATAGTTACTTTATCTCCTTTCTCAAATCCTATCGCATCTCCCTCGACAAACTCTGCTGCTAATTCGTGACCTAGAATTCTCGGATAAGAAAAAAAAGGTTGCGTTCCTTCAAATGCATGCAAATCAGTACCACAAATACCAATACGCTTAATCTTAATTATAGAAAATCCTCCTTCTAAAACAGGCATTTCGCCGTCCATATATTCAAATTGTCCAGGAGCTATACAAACTAATGTTTTCATATATGTAAATTCTTAACTATAAAATTTATTTATTTTTTACTTCTTGTTCAATATAAACTGGCCCCATCAAACCAGCATCCAATAAGGTATCTCCCGCTAATTGGATAGGCGAAGTTGTCCAGGTCAATCTGTCATTGACAGGCAAGCGCTGATCCTGCATAATTCTATTATGCCAAGTGTTGGCAACTTTGACCACAACTATATTTTTACCTTTTTTCAAATAATTTTTCAAGTTGACACGATATGGAAATGTCCATGCAATACCACAATCTTTTCCGTTTACTTCGACGCTGGCAACATTAGCAACCTTTCCAAGATATAACCATGCATTTGTAAAATCATCTTTTAAGTAAAATTCTTTTTGATAAGCAACTTCACCAGAATAAAATCGAATAGATGAGTCTTTATTATTGGTCCAACTTTCTAGTTTTGGAAAAGTGACAATATTTTTTGGACCTCCATTTTGTTCATCAAACTTTAAATTCCAACTACCATCGAATGAATAAACTTTTTTCCAATTAGAAGAGCTATTTTTCTTGGATTTTAGTGTAGTTGTATTTATGAATACAATAAATTTTGATTCATTTTTACTGAAAAAAGATTTTATGATGGTTCGTCCTTTTTCCGTATACCAATCTGAAACTTGTTCTATTTCGCCTGTCAATGCATTGAAATATTCGGGCACCTTTCCTGATACTCGTAGTGAAATAGTCAATTCTTTATCCAAAGAATCTTGGTTAGATATAAAATAAACATCGAATTCTTTTCCTTTACGATGCGCAAAAGCAATTTTTTCGTCGTAGTCATTATTGTTTTCTGAAAAGAAAATCGCATCTCTTTCCAATCCAATATAATCTAATGTGCTTTGCTTTATTGGTAAGGAAAATACTTTTTTATTGTTTTCATTCCATAGTTTATTGGACGTTTCTTCAACTAAACGATCACCTTCAACTTTATTGGATAATGACAATGCTTGTAATAGTTTTTCACCAATAAAAACAGTTGCACCTTCTTTCACCAATTGATACAGTTTTGTTACAAGTTCAGCACTCATCAATCTTCTATTGGGATTTAATGCATTACTATCTGGAATAACAAGTACACTATAGGAAGCTCCACCTGGAAGAATAATATGACCATTATCAACCTTAGCTAATCTCAACAATGCATCTTTATTGATGGCATCGTATTGGTATCCTCTTAATGGATTGATCCATTTTTCCCAACTTGGAATATTGGCAGAAGAGGTTACGCCTTTTGGCATGGTTGCTAACGGCAAACCGATATTTCTTTTCCTTTCTAGTTCTGTGTTTACTTGCTTTTCTCCAAACAAACCAGGCATATCATCTATAATTCGATCCGGCAATAGCGAACGACTGGGCAATTCTTCCCCAGTAAAAATAGCAATATCGACGACGGGATGACCCTTTTGTAATAAGGATTGACTTCTTGAAATGTAGTCTGTAAAACCTTTGGCTTGTGGCCACCAAGTTTGGTCTCTTTGAAAATACAGTCCTACCCCATCCAAAGTCATGCCTGGCCTACGATCGATCCAAGGATTATGCATAAACACATGAAAAACCAACTTGTTCATACCTAGTGCATAGTTGCGATCCAACAAACCTTTTAGCATGGTAGGATGCTCATCCCAATACATTTTGAGTTCCGTAAAACCTTCCGCTTGAATAATATTTTTTCCATAGATGTGCGCACCTGAAACCGCATCCATCATATCATTAGGTTTGTCATGCGTGGGACTATTTAACCAAAATTCACCCATTGGAACGTCCACTTCCGCATAATGTCTCAATCCATCGCTTACCATCACTGGCGCAACACTTTCTGCCGAAAAAACTTTTCCATCTTTATGCGCCAATTTAGCCATTGTTTTAAAAAAAACATCATTTATCAACTCGGCTATAGTTTGTCTAATATCATACAAAAATCGTTCGGAGGAATCAACACTATTCAAGGGATAACCCGCCATGATAAGCAAAAATGGAACAGGATCATACCCTCTTCTTTTTTTGAATTCATCTGCAAATCTAGGTGACCAGTTTTGACTGCCGCACTCCCAACTATCCACATGAAAACCTGTTAAAACGTCTTTGGATAATTCAGGTCCAATATGTTTAATAATCTCTCCATACCATTGACCATATTGGAAAGCCACAACCGTTGAATCAAACTTATCACATTCTAAACCGCTTCCATTGCCACCTGTTGCATTTGTGTGTCCTGTTGATGTATGTCCTATTCGCAAAATTTTCCATTGACCTGCTGGAACTTTCCAATTTAATTTTCCATTAGCATCCAAATATTTAGTCAAATCCATCATTTTCTCACTGGAAATAATATCATCTTTAGACAAAATATTATTTTCTGTCCTTTGAGCTACGCGCCAAACACTTCCATTTTTGCTCTCATATTGATCGATTTTAGCTTCAGAGGAAAGTTCCAAACCCGATAATTTCAAGCTCTGTTTCCATTTTGCAGCATCCAAATCTTCTGCTCCCGGTTCTGACCCAATAGGATCATATAAAAATCGAAAGTATTTTGCTTTTGTTTCTGGCAAAGAAAAAGTATAGTCTGCATCTGTGTCTTGCCAACCATGTCTTGCAGGAATCAATTTTCTAATTATGGAAAAATGAATACCATCCTCACTAAACTCAATCGTAAGACGATGTGCCTGATAGTTATTACTATTGGTACGAACAACAAGGCTTTTGGCTGTGAACGGTTCTTCAAACGTATATTGAATCCAGCCATTCTCTTTGGACGTAAAATTTTTCTTATTTCCTTTTTGATTTAAAAAACTCAAGTCCGAGGTATCAACATTAGAAGTTACTTTAAGTTTTTTATCGTAAGAGGAATGCACATCCTTGACGGGAAAAGCATATACAGCAATATCCTTATAGTAATTTTTATAGTGGATTGGAACTGGCAAAACACTTTCAAAATCCGCATTTCCATGTAAGACTGTGTCGCTCCAAACTACTTTCTGCATGGACTTATCTTCCGTAATCCAAGGCCCTCCTGCCAATGCAAAACCATCACAATCGTGCATTGCAATATCGATCCCATTTATCTTCGCCTGCTCCATAGCATATTTGACCAATTCCCACCATTTAGGACTTAACTGTGGAGCAGATGGATTATATAATGATGGATTAGCTTCGCCTTTTATAGTCATCAAATAGGCTCCAGCAATATTTGCAGCCTTCATCGCTTTAATATCCGCGGCAATGCCCTCCTTGGAAACTGCTGCTTGCATCCAATACCAAAACACCCATGGTCCCGCTTGTTTTGTTGGGTTTTTGAAATCTTTTTCTAAGGCATCCATAGGAACAATCTTCTGTCCAATTGCATTCAAAGCAAAACAGAAAAATATAGCTAGGAATATATGGATAAATTTTCTCTCCATGCAATTTTTTCCTTATTTAATGAGTACTATATGGCAACCAAACGGACATATCCGAATCTCCTCGGTTTGCCCATGCAAAATACGGGATTAGTTTAGCCTGTATTTTTTTGTAAGAACTATTATCATGGCTTATTGGTCGATATAATGAATTATTCCAACTTTGTTTCTTTTGTAATAAAAAATTTCCTTGCAAAGATGTAAAGCTATAACCCTTAATGTTTGTCGTTATTGGTTTCCATACCTGAGAAGCGTCAAGCGTAACATCAAAAACAGAAACAGAATCTGGCAAATCTTTTGTTTCCAAACAATACACAACAGGACCTTTTTTTACAGCTACTCGACTCCTGCTTTCTTCTACTAAAGGATTGGATTCCATCATATTAGTTGGCATATCCAGATTTAGCTCTACAATATCTCCATTTTTCCAAACTCTATTGATTACACAAAATCCATTTTTTAATTCTTTGTTGGATATTAAAGAACCGTTGATCCTGACGGAATAATTCGTACACCAATTCGGAATACGAAAATTAATTCCCATTTGCGCCTGACTCACATCGTTTATTTTTAAACTAATCAAACCATCCCAAGGATAATTCGTTTTTTGTTCCAAACTTATCTTTTTCCCAATATCCAAAGTAAGTTCAACTTGATTACTTCCATACAAATTGACAAAAAGATTATTCTTGGAAACCGTATATACATAGTTAGGAACTTCAGCAATTGTACGAACTATATTGGGCGGACAGCAATTGGACAATGCAATATATTTTTGACGACCACCTGCCCATCTTAATGTATATGGAAATGCTGCATTGTGCTCCAATGCATTCGTATAAAAATATTTATCACCATCAAGGCTTACACCAGACAATATACCATTGTACAACTCCAACTCTACAATGTCCATATATTTTGCGTCACCTGTATTCAAAAACATTCTCCAATTCCATAACAGATTACCAATATTGGCGCAAGTTTCATTGTGAGCCGTTTTTAGTGGTAATTGAAACGCTCTTCCGTAAGATTGATGGACGCGTTGCACCGTATCAGGATTGTAGGAAGTACCATCAGGAGAAACACCATCATACAAAGCACCACAACCTCCTGTAATATACATCTTACGAAAAGTGACATCATTCCACATTTTATCCAATACACGTATCAAAGAAGTATCTCCCGTTTCCGCAAAAAGATCAGCGGCTCCGGCAAAAAGATAATTGGCTCTAACAGCGTGACCACCAGCATGTTCCATTTTCCTAAAAGCCACGCGATCTGAGTTATCCTCCGTTCCTTCAGGCGTACCTCTGATTAACAATAATTTTTCTGCAAGTTGAAGATATCGAGGATCTTGAACCGTTCTGTACATTTCGATAATGCCCATATAGTGAGAAGGGCAGATAGCATTTCTTGCTTGTTCGGGTGTGGCATGATTGTAAAAGGACAATAAGAAATTAGTTGCTTTAATAGCAACATCTAACAAAGAACGCTTACCTGTTGCTCTGTAGTGCACACAAGCAGCAGTCATCAAATGACCAAAATTATAGGCTTCAAAACTTAACTTATCATCAAACATTTCAGATTTACCCATTTTTTGATGATCGATAATGGATTTTGTATAAAGATAACCATCCTTTCTTTGTGCTTTGACAATCACAGCAATAGCTTTATCAAGCTCATTATCGAGTTGAGTGTCTTTTGTTGTGGCATACATAGCCGCCAAAGCCTCCAATACTTTATAGAAATCTCCGTCATGAAATGAAGGACCAACAAAACTTCCCGTATCCAAACTAGCAGCAATTTCAAAATTTCGGAAAGAATGACTTATAGTTGGGTCGTTGTAAATACGCCATATAGTAGGAATCATTGTATTTTTACATAATTGAAATTCATTGTACCAAAAACCATCTGTCCAATGAACAGAACCCATATCCAACATCTTCATTTGAGAATATTGGCTCGTTTTTGTATCCACCAATGCTTTTTCCTGCGCTTTACTATGCACTAGCAGTAAACAAAATATTATGCTTAGTAAGAATATTTTCATACAATCAATTTATCTAAAAATAACTATCAAAACTTGAACACAGTCTTATCATTAGGCACCTTACCATCTATTGGAACTATATAAAACGAATAGTGATAATCCTTTGCCTTTATTTGATATTGCTCTAAAGGTGCCGCCACATCACTCCAGCTATCGTTCCCGCCCACTCCCATTTGAATCAGATCAATATTTAGCGTAATAAATCCAGCATCACTTAATCTGTAAGTATGTTTCGCGTTTTGGATATTTTTTTCAGTATATGGCCAAGCGCTCATACTTAAAAGACTATCTGCGACTACCAATAGTCCGTCATCTTTCTTATTATCAAAATACATCCAGCGAACATCTGTACGGTTGCCATTTTCCTGAGGAACAACATAGTTTTCCATAAAGTTTTGGATAGGTTGAGAATATATACCAACAGGAAAACCAGAATTTCTGTCAATATAATTTTCCATGAGTCCTCTACCGTACCAAGTGATTTCTCGAAATGAATCATCAATTCCGCCTTGCATCCCGACTTTTGGCATATTGGGCAAACCAGGTAAAACACTTAATGAATAATCAACTTTTAGGACTCCTTCCTTTCCTATAGTATATTGAACAAGTACTTTAGCGCTATCATTGATAAAACTATACTGTGACGTTATGGCAATTGGTTTGTTTGGTGTGCTATCAATAGACATTTTGACAAAGTGCAAACTATCATTGTACCATTGCTTGAGTTTTTTGTTAGATTTCCAGCCTCTTTTATCATTATCAGTTAATGGCCTAGTAAAATGTGGTAAAAAATCTCTTGTAATAACACTTTTCCCATTAGCAATGTAAGAATTCAAAGCACCTGTTTCCTTGGAAAATCCAATGCTATTTTTTCCAATATGGATAAAAACACTTTTTGAATCTGTTGTAAGTATCCCATCACTTTTTTGAAGCGGAACTTTATTTATTGGAGCTAAACCTGTCAAAGCCAACTGGTCAAAAGCAACCTCAAAACCTTTATCAGCCCATGGCATTTTCTCTTTTAACGCACAGGAAAAAAACACAAAATACTCTGTATTGTTATCTAGTTTGGGTAAATATTTTTCAATATTAATAATAGAATCTTTACCTGCGACTATTGATAAATTAGGTAATATTTTATCTGAAATATCAACACCATTACGTTGTATAATCAAGTGTATATCAAAATTATTGACATTCAATACAGCTTGTTGGTTTTCCATTTTTACAAGTCCTTTTGTTCTGTCCTGCCAACTAAATGTTATAGGTTGAAATACATGTTTACACTCATAAATAGCCGCTTTAGGTCGACCATCCGCAGCCACAATTCCTTTTATGGTAAAGTCGTCATAATACTTCTCTCCAAAATCGCCTCCATAAGCATAAAATGGTCTACCAAGCGAATCTTTCTTTTCCAAACCTTGATCTTTAAATTCCCAAATACAACCACCGATAACACGATCAAGGTTTTTCCACTGATCCCAAAATTCTTTGATATTTCCCACACTATTGCCCATTGCGTGCGCATATTCACAAAAGAAAATTGGTCGTCGATCTCCGTTTGGCTGATTTACCAATAATGGTGGAGTGTATAATGCAGGATACATACGACTCACCATGTCTACATAATATTGATCTAAAGGATTTTGTAAACGATGACTATGATCATTGGGCTTGAGATAATTTGGATTGGAAGGATCCATGTAGCCTGCTAATTTCGGACTGCCCATTGCTGGCTCGTAATGAATAGGACGTGTAATGTCGAAATCATGCAACCAAGCAGCCATAGACGCATGATTGGGACCTCGTCCCGACTCATTACCTAAACTCCAAAATATAATAGATGGATGATTTTTATCACGGATAGCCATTCTGTTACTTCTTTCCAGATAAGCACTTGTCCAACTAGGATCATTACTTAGTTTCGCACCCAAACCATGCGTTTCAAGATTAGCTTCATCAATTACCATGATTCCATACTCATCACACAAATCCAATAAATATGGATCGCTCGGATAATGACTCAATCTAACGCAATTAAAATTGAATCGTTTTATAGTTTGGATATCTTGTAAAATATCAGCTCTTGACAACGCTTTGCCTTTTGTAGGATGGTGATCTGGACGATTAACTCCATAGAGATACGTTAGTTTTCCGTTGATTAATAGTTTACTTGTTTTTTTATCAAATTCAATAGTTCTAAATCCTACTTTGCAAGTTTTAACTTCCAATATATTTCCAATAGAATCGACTAATGAAAAAATTACTGAATAAAGATTCGGAACTTCTGTACTCCATTTATCAGGATTAGAAATCGGAATATCAATCAATCCAAATTTTGCGTTATCCAAACGTGGATATACTTCATTGATAATAGAATCGACAGATTTGGAAGTACCTGTAATTTTTTTGTTTGTCTTGTCGTAGAGATCTACATTTAATCTGTATTTATTCATCAAATGCCCGGACAAATTTTCTATACGAGGACGAATCAATAGTCTAGCATCTTTATAAACACTATCCAATTTTGTTTGACAGAAAAAATCAGCAATACGTAATTTGGGTTCAGCTTTTAGCATGACTTCGCGATGGATGCCGCTTAATCGCCATTGATCCTGATCCTCCAAAAAACTGCCATCACTCCAACGTATTACCCAAACAGACAATACATTTTCGCCTTCTTGTAGATAAGGTGTGATATTAAATTCGCTTGACAGAAAACTATCCTCCGCATAACCTAAAAACTTACCATTTATCCAAACTTTATAAGCCGAACTAACGCCCCCAAAATGTAAAGTTACATTCATGTCCTTCCAATTCCTTGGAATAGTGAAAGAGCGTTGATAACAACCAACACCATTATAGTCTGTCGGAATATGTGGTGGATTGACCGGACGAAATGGATAAACGGCACTTTTGTAAATGGGTTTATCATAGCCTTTCATTTCCCAATTAGAAGGCACTTCAATCTTATCCCAACCTTTAACTTTACTTTTATAGAAATCAGTCGGCGCTAAGGATGGTTTCATTGAAAATTTGAAATCCCAATCACCATTCAAAGACATATATCGCCCAGACTTTTCCCTATCTCCTGTCAATGCAGTTTGAACATCACTGTACGAATAAGACGTTGCACGAGAAGGGTCACGATTAATACCGCTAACCAACGGATCTTCATACGGTTCCGTACTATATATAGTTGGAGCTACCGGTACTGGAGCGGGCGTTTTGTCTACTAATTGCGCATCAACTAGATGGATTGACAAGCAACCAAGAAAAAACAATATTATCTTATTTCTTTTTTTTCTTTTTTTCATAAGGCAAAAATGACAATTGGCTTTTTCCTTTGTCAACAGAAGTCGCGACTGCAATACCTCTTTGTTCGTTTTTGTTAACAGCACAATAATAATGATAGACGATTCCCTTGTATTTTATTACAAATGATTTATGAGCAAAAAGTTCATCGTATGCTTCGGATGGCGCTATTAAATCCTTATCGTATTCCGTCCAATGAATTAAATCTTTTGAAACGGCAAATCGATTAAATGCATCTTTGGCATCTTTCCAAAAAGCACCAAAATAAAAAGCTACCCAATAGTCCCCCATTTTCTGCAAATAAGCATCACCAGTAATGCCGATATGATGATTCAATATAGGATCTTTTCTGAAACGCTTCCAGTGAACCATATCATCAGAAACCGCCATACCTATACGCTCTGCTCCTCTTTTTTTATTCAAACTATCACCATTGGCGTTATAGTACATAACAAATGCATAACCAGTCAATTTTTGTTTATCTGGAATAATGGAACTCTTATAAATCGTATGGTTTTCCCACCATCGAACATCTAAGTCATCAGGTTTTAAAACTGGAGCTGGTAAACGATCCCACTCATGAACTCTAGTTGGATTTTTGGAACTATAAGCAATCCCAATAGATAACATTCCAGCCTCATAACCTCTTGCATGACCACCAAAATAGGACATCCAATATTTTCCATCATATTTATTCCATTGGTAGCTTCCGGCCCAAGTCGGATCTTGTAAAGCAATATAAGCCGCCTTCTGATTGTTATCCCAATCTGAAGTATCCGAAAAAGACATGATACGACCAGAAGTTTCCCAATGCAAAAGATCTTTACTTTTTGCCAACCAAGTTTCATAACCTCTTCCGTTGTAAATGATATAAACCATGTACCATTTTTTTCCTTTACGGAAAATACTAGGACAGTCCATCTTGATATCGTTATTGGTAGGAACCATTACTAGTCCATACTTGTATGGCGTTTTGACTTCTTGATAGATGCTGTCCATTGTAGCATTTGGAATTGGTTCTTGTGCATTTGTATTGGAATGATATATCACACCAAATAAAACCATGAAAATAAATATATGTACTTGCTTAATCATATAATTGTTGATTAGGTTATAGTAAGATTATTCTGAAACAACCGCTTTATAGTTTATGCTGTATGGTTGATCTTTTTTAATTTCCAATTCATATTGATTGCCTCCTTTGGCAATAATTTTTCCTTCTTTACATTTTGGATTATTAGCACTTTTAAAAATTAATTTTCCTACGCCTTCAGATGCGGATATTTTTATATTGGAAGTATTACAATAAACACGCACTTCACCGTTAGGAGTAGGTACAACTCCATCCATCCATTTCAAACCGCCAAGCGCCGGTTTGATTTCATAGGTTTCAAATCCTGGAGATGTCGGACTTACGCCCAAATAATATCTTCCAAGTAAATATATTGGACTCGCCCCCCAAGCATGACAAAGACTTTTTCCAAACTTACGACCATACATTTCATAGTGTTCAGCTCCTTTTTTGCTAGGATCATATTCTTCCCAAAAAGAAGTCGCTCCCAATTTCAACATACCACCCCAATAGTCTTTCATTTCTTTCAATACATGATCTTGTGAACCTAAAGCACAAAGCGCCTCCAATTCATAAAAATGCATATACGGTGTCGTAATGGAAGGAATTGTATCATTCAACAAAACAGATTTTTTCACTTCCGATTTTTGTATTTCGTTAAAATAATTGAAGAATATGGCAAACATATTGGCGTATCGAGTTATATTATCACTCTGTTTACCGTCAATACGACTATGTACAAGAGCCTTTTGTTTTTCACTCCAATAATATTCAAATAATTTACCTTTTAAATCTGTTGCCATTTTAGAATACTGAACCGCATCATCTTTGTGATCTGAAAGGTCTGCACAGATAGTCATCGTCTCCAATCCTCTAGCAAACAACAATTGTTCAAAACTTAAAGCACCTTTTTTGCTCAATCCTTTTGCCCAATCAACAAATACCCAATCTCCTGTCATTCCTTCTAACAAACCGTCTTTGTTTCTTCTTGCAACGACATAGTCCATTAAAGTTTTCATACGATCATAATTGTTAACAAGAAAAGTCTTATCTCCCGTAAACATATAATAGTCATAAAAACTCAAAAACCAATAGAAGGTATAGTCCATAATCGTATTGATATGACTCGTCACTGGATCTTTTCCACGAAGCGCATACATCGTACGTTTAACGGTTTCGTTATCATTCATTAGATAATAGTTCATCAGATAACTCTGGGTAGCATCTCCGCTCCAAATCCAACGATCTCTTTTAATTCCATCAATAAAAAATTCCCTAGTACTTAGATGTAAAGTATATTTCGAAACGTCATATATTTTATTCAATTCTTCATCATTACAAGCGAAACTTCCTTTATCTTTTAAATCCGCATATTCGTATAGCATGGAAACACTATCCAACTGCAATCCATCCGTATTTTTAATATTTACATACCTAAATGCTTTGGACAATTGTGGTGTGGTATCTATTTTTTTAGAAGAACTTATAGTTATCCAATCAAATGTTTCTGCATGTTCAGTATCTAACGCTTCTTCCTTACTTTCCCCATATACCAATTGCAATCTGCCGCGACCAGCAATACCATGAAGTTTGACATAGCCAAAAGTCTCTTTTCCAAAATCCAATAAAATTGAATTATCCTTTTTGACTACAGAAACTGGACGTTGGACTATAACAGGTAAAACAAAATGGGAAGGAATCTGATTGGTCGAATTAAAATTCCAATATCCAGCGGGTTGATAGTTGGTTGCGGAAACATCCGAAGATTTCCCAGTCTCATCTATCCATTCTTTATCTTCAAAAGTGGCTAACCAGCTCGCATCTGTTTTCACATAACGTCCCGACATAAACACCGTTGGAGGTGTCGCTTGATTGTATATTTTGACATTGATACGATGATTTCCTGCAGGAACAATAAACGTTCCAGTCAAGTCATCAATCGCTTTTCCATCTATTTTAATATTGCAAATTCCTTCCGTTTGAAAGTGTATTGTATCTGCTTTGGGCAATGAAAAATCTTTATGAAAATCTACCAATGGATAATGACTATCCATTTTCCAAAAAATTGGAAAAAATGCATTTCTTTCTGTTCTCCTGTTTTGCATTTGATTGGAAAGCCATATTTCGTAATCACCAGGATACCAAATCCAAGTCTGCGCAGAAACGGACTGAAAAAACATAAAGCCGAAGAGCACCAACAACAATTTATAATTGTAGCATTTACACTTATAAAAAAAAGTAACATATTTCCTTGGCAAATTCATCATGACAATTATCTAAATAAAATATATAGCAAAATCATTACAACACTTAACAATCCCCACATCCACTTGACAATATTATTTGGCTTAGCAATATGGACATTTGCATCTTCCGTGCTCGTTATTGGTTGTTTGTCCCATATACTAATGGCTAACGCTATCGTAATTAAGAGGATAAAAATACAAAAAGAAAGTAACAAATAGTGCGGCCAAAAGTGATATTTTCTGGCAGGTAAAACCCAAAGGTAAATAATACCAATACCCAAACTGATAAACGAACCCCATGAAAGCGTAAAATCTACCGCCTTTTTGGTTGTTTTTTTCCAAAAAACTGCCAATAGAAAAACAACAGTCAATGGAGGTGCGATAAATCCTAAAACCGCCTGAAAAATATCAAACAGTTTTAATCCTTTAATACTATCAATAGCCAATGCGACCAATATGGCAAACACACAACCTGCTAAAACGGTACGTCTACCGACCTTGATAATTTGTTCGGTTGTAGCATTCGGATTGATTTTTTTTACGTAAATATCCGTTGTAAATACAGTACTCAATGCGTTTAATGATGAACCAATAGTCCCTACCAATACAGCGATCAAGACAACCAAAACCAAACCATTTAATCCTGCGGGGAACAAATTGGTCACCATTGTCATGTATGCTTCATCCGCACTGTTCAGATGCGGATAAAGAATGGAACAAATAACACCGGGTAAAATAAATAAGGGAACAGACAATATCTTCAACCAACCAATAAAATTGACACCTAATTGTCCTTGTTTGAGATTACGTGCACCCAAAACAGATTGCACCATTGCCTGATCTGTACAGAAAAAAGCAATTGCGGAAACAGGATAACCTAAAAAAATAGCATACCAGGGATAATTGGGATCAGAAGCAGGCTTAAGCAAATGCCAATAACTAGAAGGTGTTTGGGCAAACAAATTGTTCCAGCCGCCAACTTTATTCAAACCAATAACGCACAGAATCAAAGACACTCCTATCAATAAAATCATCTGAAAAACATTGACTCTGGCAATTGCTTTGAGTCCGCCAGCCATTGTAAACAATCCTGCAAAAAGCACCAATACTATTACAGATTGCCACATAGGAATACCTAAAATCTGCCTTACCAAAAAACCACCTGCAAACAATCCTAAAGACAACCATGAAATCAACATCTTAACCATGGCATACCATGCTAGAATGTTCCGTGTTTTTTCTCCATATTTTTTGCCCATGAATTCTGGCATAGTTGTGACATTACTCGCCAAATAACGTGGCGCAAATACCAAAGCCAGCAGCATTAGAAAAACAAAAGCATACCACTCAAAATTACCGGCTACAATCCCAGTAGAGTAGCCAATACTAGCAAAAGCCAATAACATGGAAGGTCCTACATTGGTGCCCCACATGTTAAAACCGATTTTATACCAATTCAAAGACTTTCCTGCCAGAAAAAGATTTTCGTTCTTGTTTTTTTTTCCAAAACTAGCACGATAACCTATTACTAGCAATAGAACTAGGTAAACAACGACTATAATATAATCGACAGTCTGAAATTTGGATAATAAATGGCTCATACAATCGAGATTAAATTTGGACTACAAACCATATTGATTTAATATATCCTTTACAAAAACAGGTTTTTTAGTTTTTAAACTTTCATCCATTGCTTGCAGTAATGCGACGGTTCCAATTCCTTCTTTTATATCAGGAAAAGCCTTCTCTCCAGAAACAATCGCCGCAGCGAAATATTCCAGATAATTTTGATATTCTCCTGCATGATGCGATTGTCCTTCAAATCTAAAAAAATGATTCAACTCTTTATCTCCCCATGTTTGGGTTACTTGTTCACCGTCTTTATTGGTAATGGCATAACGCAGTTCATGATAGTCTGCCTGACTCGCCCCTTCTGTTCCTCTCAATATGCAACTCATTTCACTTTCTCTATAAGTAGGTTGTACCGGACCTGTGTAGGCACCACTAACTCGAGCTATACGACCATCCTTATTTCTAAAAATAAAATGCATGGTATCTTCATTTTTTAATCCAGCATTCTGTCCATTAGCACTAATCATTCCGTAACCCATCACCTCCTCTACTTCGGGCAAATACCAACGAATAAAATCAACTGGGTGACTCAATCCTCCATACAACCATTTAAAAGATGACTCTAATGCCCATTTTTTCTTTAAAAACCAACGGTGATCTGCATTATAATGACTTTCAATTGTGATCAGGTCACCAATAAGTCCATTTTCAAAATCTTGTCTTTGCTTTTTATACGGTTGAAAAAAGCGAGAACTTTGACCCACAAAAACACGTTTTCCTGTTGTTTCTTGTAGTTCTAATAGTTGTTTTGCATCTGCCAAATCATCAATAAACGGCTTTGTACAAACTACATGTTTGCCATGTTCCAAAGCTAATCTGATATGCGAAGCATGTAAATGATCCGGTGTATAAATAGCAATAAGATCAATAGTTTCATCCTTTAACAAATCTTCATATTTTGTTGTGTAATGATCGTATTGAAACTCTTTGCAACGCTGTTGACATAATAGTTCATTGGCATCACATATATTTTTTAAGTGAAGTTTTTCGCTTTTCAATACGGCAGACATGGTACTTCTACCCTCCCCCAACCCCAGTATCCCTACATTCAATATTTTTTCATTTTCCATAATTTTCGATGATATTTTGAGTAAAATCTATTTTAATATTCTTTCAACACAACCCATATTTCCCCCTTCTTAGTTCCTAGAATCCCTTCTTGGTATTGAGACATGAGTTTGTTCCATTCGACTACGCGTGGATTATTTTCTGTCGTTTTCGGATTCAGTTTGTCTAAATTCATTCCTTTTGGAATAGTAATGACCAACATCAACTGTCTTTCATTTTTAAATACCAATACTTGTTGAAAACTAGCATTACAAAAACCCTTAGAAACTTCTGGCCATTTTTCAAATTGCGATTGATGATAGTCAATATATTCTTGTTGCTTCGTAGGATCAGAAACAAGATTAGCAGTCATGACAATAGTTTTCACATCCTTTTGAATTTCTTTTGATTCACAATGTTCCTGAGATTCAAAATCATAAACTAAATCTTGGTAAACTTTAATGCTATTATTCGGAAACGCATTTTGCAATTGTCCTCTCAACACTGTCATATCCTGCACGAAACTATAAATTATCGTATGATTTTTCCATTGGTAAATGAGTGCGTCTTTAACACCTTTACTCAATAAAAAAGTGCGTAATGCTTTTACATTTATTTTTCGGTTATCCTCGCTTGTTAACTCCACTAATTCTTTACGTTCTTTGTTGATTTTTAAACCAATTGTACTAGTAGAGCTGTATTTTTTCAAATAAGAATACTGATCATCTAATCCAGCAGATGACTTGATTTGATTTTCAACTTGCGGACCGTTATTTGTCCAAATATTGTTAGGACCATTATTATTTTGCAAATATTTTTGACTCGGAGTCCAATTGTTGCGAATAGTTATACCCGAAGATCCTTCATCAGTATACAAATAAAACCAATGCGTTGGAAGGTGTGCGTAAGGTGCACTATAAATGCTATCAATATAATTTTTTTCAATTATAGTTCCTGCTTGTGCACTAAGCGTATAAATACCTGCACAATCATAGTTCGTCCGCCCGAAATGATGAATTTCATTTTGAGCAATAATATTATTTTCTAAAATACTTTTTTGTGGCGTCCATCCCCAACCGACACTAATACCAGAATAGGGAACGTTCTCGATTTCATTGTGTGCGATTTTTAAATTTCTCGCGTAACCAAATCCAATACCAACACATCCCCAATCCTCATTACCAATATCCGAAATTAAATTGTTTTCAACCTTTACATTTTGAACAATTTCATTTTGATTAGTTGTCAAATATGGACGATGAACCTCCAAACCATTTTCTCCAAAATAGCCACCCAAAATACCATTTCCTCCAATATCTTTTAAAACATTCCCTTTTAAAATTGAATTAACAACGCCAACTCTAGTATCCAAACCAGTGGAGGCTAAATGCATTAATTTGTTATTAGAAAATTCGAAATTGAAAGCATAAGAAATATCAATTGCAGACTTTGGTCTTCCAATCCAAGCTTGGTTGTCTAATTTAGGTTTTTCTTGCGTTCCTGCGGGTTTAAGTTTGTAGGCTTCCACCATATACATTCCTGTTTGATGCGGCACATGTCCTTCTTTTGATGGACGTAGCCAAGAACTATATTGAAAACTAATATTTTCAATTTTTAGATCATGTACTAGATTTTCAGGAGTACCTTGTATTTGCAACAGATTTTCCAATACAGGAATCACGACCTCAGCCGTTGCCATATCCTCATTAGTTAAAGGATAATAATAAATTTTCTTCGCACCTGCATCAAAAAACCATTCACCAGGTTCGTCTAATAGTTCTAAACTATTGACAAAATAATAAGCAGAATTTCCAGTTTCTTTGGACAACCAAGGCGATGGCCAAGGATGTTCATTTTGGATTTTACTTTCTGGCTCATGGAAAAAAACACGAACACTATCCTTCGTCATTTTTTCAAATTTACGTACACGCAAATTTGCCGTTTCCCACCATTGGTGAATAAAAAACTCCAATCCATTAGAAGCCATAAGCGTTCCAATATCTTTTGAAGAAACAATAGCAGTTCCTGTTTGTTTGTCCCAATTCAATACGCGCTGCATCATTGATCCAGTAGAGCTTTTAGCACGAACAGCCTTCTTTCCATTTACCCACATTTGCCTAAAATCGAAAGCTTCAATACTGATAGTATTCGGAAGGTCTGCAACCATTACCTTTCCCAATAATTTAGGATTTAAACCGTCTACATTATTTTTAACAGAAGTCCAGTTAGTAACTCGTACACCTCCACTCACAATAACTTCGTCATTTTCATTTGCTTTTATAGTCGTTATGGAATTGGGATTGCCACTATCTTCTGGTCTAATAATTATTGGTTCGTCTAGTTGGTAAGTACCTCCTTTTACGATTATATCAACACCTTTTAGAATTGACGAATCATTTAGCCGACGAAGGTTTCTGGCATTTCTTATCGCTTTACCAATAGTATTTAAAGGCGCTTGTTCAGAGCCTATCGCATTATCATTACCATCACTTGACACCCAAATTTTTACTTGGGAAAATCCAATACATGGCAACAACAAAAACAATCCAATACAATATGAAAAAAATCTTGACATCTATTGGAATATTGATTTCAAATAGGCGGCATTTGCTCCATAATTTCCTCTCACATCTTTTGGTTTGGAGGCATCACGGCTTCTTTCAATAACGAGCCAACCACTCCAACCCATTTTATCCAAAGTTTTTTTAACCTTTAGCATATTGATTTGAGGATCATTTTGTAACCAGACACTATCCTTATTGGAAGCGTGTATCATGGCAATATTGTTCTTGCCCAGTATTTTAAGTTCTTTGTATAGATCACGTCCTTCCTTAAGAGGATTAGAAAAATTGAAATAAATCTTGATTCCAGGAGAGTTAATTTCCTTCAAAAGTTGAACATCTCCTTTTGCATCTAATGCTGTTTCGATACCGATTACAACACTAGCATTTTGCGCTTGTTGTCCTGCCCATCTAAGTCTAGCAACAACTGAATCTCTTACACTTGGATTTTTTCTAAGATCACATTGTACACCAAGAGGAAGAAATGCGGTTTTCACACCCAGCTCCTTCATAGTTGTAATGCAATCCAATATAGATTTTTGATATTCTGACCTTCCACAAAAAGATTGTGCATAATAACCAGTCATTGCAATACTACAAAATTGAATATTATTCTCTTTCGCAGCTTTTAGGTAGGAATCTCTAATAGAATCAATACTCAATTTATTGTCAAAAGTCGGTCTTTGTCCAAGTCCTCCCATATCAACTTCTAATCCATCAGCACCAAGTTCGTGAGCCAATGTGATAGCACTTACTTTCTGTCTTTTTAAGAGCATTAAATCAATCAAACCGATCTTATACCTAGCATTTTCTTGGGCAAAAAGCACAGGTATTTCGAAAAAAAACAATATTGACAAGCATATCACTATTCTTTTCATATGGAACACATTCGTTATTAATTTGTACAAAATACATTTTATATTTTGAATAGTCAAAAAACTAATATTAAAATATTGCTTATTTGTAGTTGAGCATTAATTTCATCAAATTATCGCATCCTTTTATAGCGTTTATTGGAATATTTTGGCCCTTATCTCCAAAAACATACATCATATTTTCTTTTTCCACGGTTACAAAAGACTCGTCAACTACACTATTTTTTAAAATACTATTAATATTCAAACCTAAATATTTCGCCATAAAATTATAAACTGGTGTCCTTTTATTAATTCCAAAATCGTGCTTTTCATCTGGTAAATGGACATTCTGAACAGCATTTGTTTTACCAAAATAACCATAGATCTTTTGCAAATAAGGAAAGTCATGTTCTGGCATATTCGCAGTCCAATCACTACCATCCGAAATTAACAACTGCGGTCTCGGTGCCGCCATAGCCGCAATCTCCACATTATCCGTACCTCCAGCACAGAAATGTACAGGCATACCGCTCTCGCAAGGACAACCGCCATAAAAATAGGAACTGACTGAAACAACAGGAGAAGAAACTTTGATCCTATCATCCAAAGCCGTAGTCATAATCGTGAGCGTTCCTCCACCTGAACCACCCGTAATACCAACTCGATTATTATCTGCTTCTGGAAGTGTTAACAAATAATCCAAAATCCGAAAAGAAGCCAAGATCTGTAAAGGCATCGCAATGCTTTTCCGATGATCTTCATAGGGAAACTGCAGCATAGACTCACCCCATGCAAATAAATCATAGCTAAAAGCCATCGCTCCCATTTTTGCCAAGGCAGCACAACGATATTGACAGTCTGCACGATAACGTTGTTGTGGCCAGTGACCATCGGGATTTAGTATAATTGGGATTTTACCTTTTATAGTATTGGGTTTGTATAAGGAACCACAAAAATACACGCCTGGCAAAATTTCAACAGCGATATTGGATACCGAATAACCATCATATTTGCGTTCCTTTGTTTTGATCACAGAAACATTGTTGGACTTTGGAATTTTGTCAAGTTGTAAGGCATGCAACATTTCTTTTTTTAGAGAGTCCTTTCTTAATTCCCATTGTTGTTGATTATGATATTGAGAAGCAATTCTATCCAGTTCCGCCCAACCGTCTTTCAATGCCCAACGATAATATTCATAATCTTTGAGTTTGTATGTTTTGTCTTTTACTTTCTCCACTTTCATATCAAAAAGTGAAAGCACGTTCGACAAACTTGTTTCTACATCTGGTCTTAGTCTCCAATCTGCATAAGGCACGACTTTCCCTTCCACCATTTTGTCCTTATATTGGATAGTTACACCATATCGATTTTGAATTTCAACCAATACGGACTTTAAAGGTTTTGCATAATTGTGATCTGAGTCTTGTTGTGCATAAGTTACAGTTTGCAAGCAAATGCAAAACAAACCAACTATGAAAATTTTATATATATATTTTCCAATCATTTCAATATAAACTTTTAAGGTTTAACTACAGGCCATACGCCATCGACAATCTCATGTAACTCTAATTCGGCAGGATCAATTTCTACATGTTTGATACGTTCCCTACGCCAAGTATATACGATGTGTACCTTACCATCTTTAGATTGTATAAAAGATGGGTAAGAATATTGACTTATTGGTGAATCTTCCAAAACCAAAGCTGCATACCACTTAACTCCATCTTTGGAAATCGCAACATTCAGAGGCGTCCTTGCTCCTTTCCCTTTAGGTAATTTAATATCAGGCTTGACATGATTGTATACTAAAAGTTGCCAACCATTGCTTAGAGTAACTGCATCGGTACCCGAATTATTATTTGGCATAGAAGTCTGTGTCATAGGACTCCAACTATAACCGTTGTCCTTACTCCAAGATTCATTGATTGTTCGATTTTGACTTCTACACAATACTTGCAATCTACCATCTGAATATGTTAAAATACTTGGTTGTATGGCACTTATTGTTTTCCCATCATTGATGTTTTCAGATTTTGTCCAAGTTTTACCCCAATCTTTTGTGTATTCGAAATGAACTTTCCAACCATTATTTTCAGTACTTGAAGGACAAATCAAAGCATTGTTGACCAAAACGGGTTTATTTTTAATTGGACCAAGATATCCAAATGGCAAGGAATCGGGAACTGACCAAGTAATGCCATTATCAAAAGACCTTTTCATCCAACCTTTCCAACTGCCAACATTTGCACCTATTTTGTAAAAAAGCAACAACTCTTTTCCTGGAATTTGATACAGAACAGGATTGTAACAAGCGTATCTTAAGGAATCATTTTTAACACCATCGGCAACTGAATCGGGCGATGTCCATTTACCATCCTCTAGTTTGCTTGTGTAAATACAAACATCTTTATTTCCTTCCTTGGTACCGCCAAACCAAGAGGCAATTAGTCCCTTAGGTGTTTCCGCTATAGTAGAAGAATGACTTTCCGGAAATTTTACTTGTGTAAAAATGAACTCACTTTTCTTTATTCCCTTTTTGAAAGGAAAAGTCGACTCAAATCTGTAATTACCCGAACCAATCTTCAAAATTGCATATGCTCCATCCATTTTTACAAATGAAACATCTTTATTTCCTTGAATCGATTTTCCACTTTCTTTAATCCATTCCAAGGCGTATGCAGGTACTGAAATCTGAGCAGTTGTATTGGTAGGAACTGTAATGTCCCAACTAAATGAATTTATAGTTTTTATCCAATGGCTTTTTATTTCTCCATACACCGATTTATAAGACGCATTTACAGAATCCAAACCATCAATAATTTCAAGCTTCATGATGATCTTTTTGAATGCTATGGCCGAACTATCAGATTTAATTCCAGCAACATTTTCATATAACCATATCAAAAGATCCCCCAACAACATAACATGATTTTGAGAATTCATTTTGGGGGAAGCTGTATTTCCGTTCCATAATTCCCATATAGTCGAGGCTCCATTCTCGATCATATATCCCCAACTTGGATATGTCTTATTGGTAGCCAACGTATAAGAAATATCAGATCGACCAAATTGGTTAAGCGTACGCATAATCCATTGCGTACCAATAACGCCCGTTCCAATATGCATGTGATGGTCAATTTTGATTTTTTTGTAAACATTATCAAAAACCTTATCACGTAGACTATCCGGAACTATATTGAAAGATAAGGGAAGGATATTCGCTGTCAAAGAATTGTTATCATACAAAGCTTTTTTTGCATTCAAAAACTTCTTATTGAATGCTGTTTTTATATTGGAAGACAAATTATTGTAAAAAGAAGTATCCTTATAATTTTGCGACAAAATAGCAAAATCATACATAAACCTTAAAACCTGATAATAATAAGAACTCGCTATAAGTGTTCCATTGGTAGTCAAACTGGAATCTTGCGATTTTGTAATAAAAATATTTTCTGGAGGAACGCACCAATCTCCATATTTATCTCTAGCAATTAAGTTGTTCTTTACATAGGCGGAATCCATATACAAAACCCATTTTTTCATATTAGGATAATGCTTTTTGATTACTTCTACATCGCCATATTGACGATAAAGCATATTGGCAACAAAAAAATACGTAGAAGGCCAAGCAACATTATCTGTATAATAATTCCAATATGCAGGAGCTACATCAGGAATCGAACCTTTAGAGGTCTGTGCGTCTCGGATATCATCTAACCATTTCGTATAAAGATTTTTATTGTCGAAAAGAAAACTTTCGCCATAGGAACCAGTTGTACGATCACCCAACCAAGGTTGTCTTTCATTTCTCTGAGGACAGTCAACAGGCATACCCTTATAGTCCGAAGCAATTGTCCACCAAGCATTTTTGACAATTTGATTGATAGTTGCATTGGAAGTATTCAACGTTCCAACTGTTTGCATATCGTCATATACTAACTGCCCTTCAAAATCACCCAAACTAGGAGTCTGAGGATACCCTGAAACTTCCACATATCTAAAACCGTGATAAACAAAACTCGGCTGCCAAATTTCTTCCCCAACTCCTTTTGCAATATAGACATCCGTAGATCTAGCGTCACGAAGATTTTCGGTATAAATAGAACCATCTTTTTGCAAACTTTCAGCAAAACGCATAGTTATCTTATCACCGTTTTTTGCTTTCACTTTCAATTCAACCCAACCCGCGAAATTTTGACCAAAATCGACAACAAACTTTCCGTCAGATAATTTATGAATGTCAATTGGTTTGATTTTTTTCATCACTTTCATTGGAGCAGTCATCTGTGCAGTTAATAGACCTCCTGAAGAAGAAACTAGTTGCACTTTACTCCATTTTGCATCATCAAACCCTATTGTATTCCAATTTTTCCATTCTTTATTGGCATCATATTCTTCTCCATCATATTCATTAGCAGTTCTAATAGCGCCATCAGAATTATACTTCCATGACTTATTACTAGTAATAATTTCTTTACGTCCATCTGAGTATTCTAATTCTAACTGAAAAAGCAACTTCGGATATCCAAAATTGGCAATCTTTTTAGGCTTATAGTTCTGACGCATCGTAAAAAAACGACCATTGCTAAGAATAACACCAATAGCATTTTTACCTTTTTGGAGTATATTGGTCACATCAAACGTATTGTACAAAACCGTTTTACGATAATCGGTCGGCGCAGGCGCTAATACTTGATCACCAATTTTTTGTCCATTTATCGACAATTTATAAAGTCCAAGACCAGCAATATATATAGTTGCCCTTTTAATTTTATTTTCTTTCGTGGAAAATTCTTTTCTAAAATATCTAGCAGAAAGTCGTGACCATTGCGAAATACTATCCCAAGAAGAGGCTTGATCATAACCAATCCATTTTCCTTTCCAATCAGAATTATGAAGTAATCCAATATTGAAATATTGGAGTTTACTCCAAGAGGAGGCACCTTTATTAGTTGTAACTTTTACAATCCAATAAGCTTTTTGTCCAGATTGTAATTTTTTGCCAGAATATTTTATATAGTTGGAAACATCACCGATAATCTCATTAGAATTCCACAAGTCGGCTTTTTCCTGATTCAATTTGTCCGCACTACTTGCCACTAATATTTGATAAGAGACCTGTACTACATTGCGTTCTTTTGATATAATCTCCCAACTAAACGACGGTTGAGCCGTATTAATACCCAAAGGATTATTCAAATGTTCACATAACAAATTTACAGTAGTGATCTGTGCCGAACATTGCACAAACAAACCAAGAAATAATATATTCAGTAAAAATTTCATAATTTATCTAAATCTTTATCTTCAAAAAAATGACTAGAAGAAAAATTAAAATACAATCCTATTTTCAATGCACGACTACGATCATGATCATAGTCATATAAAATATTATCCAAACCCATTGGCCCCGTAGTTTCCCTAGTTTGCGTTTTATTACCAATGGACGGAATTCCTTGCATAAAGGAAATATCGCCTCTTGGAAAAAAAGTTTCGTAGTTATGCCATTCATCAGTCTTCCATGCAGGCGTAAAAAATCTTAAAAATAGATCTTCCGTATTAGTAGCAACGGCGAAACTTTCCTTATCTGTACTAAAAACACCACTGTAAAAATTGGAATAATAGCCTTTAAGTTCTGGATATAACCAAGTCTCACCGGTTTCGGTATTATTGTATTTTTTATCCCAAATTCCAAACCGGACACCTTTTAATCTGTTTTTCCAAACACGGTAAGGTCCATTTCCCAAATACTTCACGGAACGAATATCTTTTTCCGGAAAATCAAAATTGACCCCTAACATCTTAGAATGTAATGAGTCAGAGAAATATTCTACCTCCAATTTAATCCAACCATTCGTCTGAATCGTCCATTGAATAACATTAAAACTTTTATTTTTATCAAATTGCGAACTAACGATCAGGTTTCCCATATTATCATAACGATACGTAATATTGGAAAAGTTGGTGCTTCCTTCCTGAATGATTGGCCCGTTATCTAAAGGAATTAAACCTTTTGAGTTGGTTACTTTTTTGAGTAAGCCATTATTTTTATCAATCCAAATAGTTACGTCTTTTACTTTTATTTCAAATTGATTTTGGATACTATCAATAGTAACTTTGTTTTCTTCCGAATTCATTATTAATCTATTGGACAATAGCGTTGGAGAACTGATCGGAAAACTCCATGTGAATATTTCCAAGCCATATTGATCTTTGGCTGTCACATAAAGAATATCATAGTCTAACCAATGTTTGGGTAATGGCAATTTTAGTTTCCCTTTTTGCAATGGTGCAATAGCAGGAGCAATAGCAGTACCGGAAATATTTTGCAAACCAGACAATCCAAATTTGGACAATCGCCAAGTGAAAGAACACGATTTGATATTGGTAAAATGGTATCTGTTTTCAATTGTAAATACCCCATCAAACTCAGAAGTAATTTCCCTTTTTTCAAAAAAAACTGGACTCCAAATTTCCTTCACGGCATAGAAGCTACCTTCTTTCTCGTGATGTGGTCCAACTATACCGTCAGCACCACGGGACTTATCTGTATCCAAAGAATCATGCAAGTCTTTTCTTACGACTGCTTGATCCGCAAAATCCCATAGAAAACCTCCAGCATGTAGCGGATCGTTCCACATTTTATTCCAATAATCTTCCAAACCTGCACCGTGTCCACCATCAAATTGGCCATGCAGGAACTCCGTTGGCATAACGATTTCCCGTCCATTATCATAGTTACCAACACCATAGTTATATTGACGATAATGTTGCGTTTCTATCCCATTAAACAATTGCCAAGGATGAACTACTGGTCTTTTTTGCAAATCAAATTGTGTAAAAAGTGTATCCAAATCAAAATTATACCCTCCTTCATTACCATTGGACCAAAAAATAATAGATGGATGATTTTCATCATGGTCAATCATTTCTTTTAGAAGTTTGGAACCAATCTGTGTATTGTACATACCATGCCAACCAGCCAACTCGTCCATAACATAGAGTCCCAAGGAATCACACACATCCAAAAAATGATCATCTGGAGGATAATGACTCATCCGCACAGCATTCATGTTCATCTCTTTAATCAAAAGCACATCTTCGATACTGTTTTGTTTACTCATCGTACGACCGGTCTCCGGTCTGAATGAATGACGATTAACACCTTTGAATTTTATCTTGACACCGTTGACATAAATACCATCACGTTGTTTCAATTCAATCGTTCTAAATCCGAATTTTTTCGAAATTGTATGCAGGACTTTACCTTCTCTAATTATTGAAAATTCAGCTCGATAAAGATTTGGAAATTCAGAGCTCCATAGCTTAGGATTATTGATTTGAGTGGATAGTTGAAATAAAGAATCACCAATATTTTTTTGAGACAAATCTGTACTTTGTTGGACTATATTATTATTACGATCAAAAATAGTAAGCTGAATCTTGTCTTTTGTGTTTGTATGTACGAGTGCACTAAAAGTACCATTTGCTTTAGCATCAATCTGAACCTGGCTTATATTGATGTTTGGCAACGCTTCTAACCAAACCGGTCTAAAGATTCCTCCGAAAATCCAAAAATCACCCTCTCGCTCCGCGGCATTCACAGATTTATCAGCAGAATGTTTGGCAACCGTTACTTCCAAAATATTTGGACCTCCAATATGGAGAAGTTTAGTGATATTGTATTTAAACGCATAAAATGCTCCCTGATGAATGGAGCCTACAATTTTTCCATTTACCTTAACTTTCGCGTCGGTCATGACACCTTCAAATACAATATTAACTTGCTTGTTTTTCCAATCTTTGGGTACTTGGAAAGTATATTTATATAGTCCTTTTTCTTTTCCTTTCAAACTGTCTTTAGCAAAGCCGTAGTTATATTTCCCAAAACCTTGCAATTCCCAACAGGATGGCACACCAATTTTAGTCCATTTATTTGCATTCATTCCATCGGTACATAGGAAGTCCCATTGCACCATATCATCATTTCCTTTCCCTGACAGATATTGCACTTGAGTTTCCTGAGCGTGAACACTCATCAACCATAAAACACAAACTATAACTAAACGACTACGCATCCAGAACTATTAATTTCGAAAAAATTATTTAACGTTAAAATCTTTTATTAAAGAATTATCTGACTTAAAAGAAAGTGCTGGCAAACCATCTTTATTGTACAGATAAGGTGTAGCATCTTCTCGCCATGCATAACGCACGGCGACTGGATTAGTTACTTTATCTGAAGAAACATATACTTTATTGTTTTTGATAATCGCATCAGCAACTATCCAATTATGGTTGGCATCTTCTATTTCAAAACCTTTTACGGCATTACTATTATTCTTTTCTACTAAACCTTTTCCTACATATTCAAAATCTAAAACTAAACAACTACCTTCTTTTTTCATTTTTGTAAACAACGGTCCCATCGAAGTTGCATTGTCTTTTTTGTAGGTTTTGCTAATTGTTGCATTTGCAAGTCTTTTTCCAACATCCCATTTATTAACAGGGTGCAAATCTGCTGGATCATTATTCAAATCCAAAGTAGAAACCATCGCTGTATTTGGAATTTTCAGTGCAGCAGCTTGAGCTTCCCAGAAC
Organism: Rhizosphaericola mali; assembly: GCF_004337365.2. GTDB lineage: Bacteria > Bacteroidota > Bacteroidia > Chitinophagales > Chitinophagaceae > Rhizosphaericola > Rhizosphaericola mali. The sequence goes on from NZ_CP044016.1 coordinate 1,840,005, forward strand.
TCCGCCTCACTATAAACCGTGTAAGGTCGATCTTTTACTTTTGAATAAAAATATGGTGCAATCTGAACATAGTAAAAAGGTAAATCTTTATTGCCCCACTCCTTTCTCCAATAATCGATTAAAGATTTCATCTTGTAACTATATTGGATGCGTTCGTTTAAAAAACAATTAGATTCCCCTTGATACCAAAGAAAACCTTTTAAAGAAAAAGGAACTAATGGCGCTATCATTGTCGTATAAAACTTTCCAGGATCTCCATCTATTTTCCCCAAAGAATCTTCTTTATGATTCTTAAAAAATGATTGTTCTGACATAGCTTCCTTAGGCATCCATGGTTCAATGCGACTGCCTGGAATAGCAGCAGAAATAACACCAATAGGAACTTTCAATTTACGCTCTAACTCTTTAGCAAAAAAATAACCGACAGCAGAAAAACTACGTAAAGCAGTTCCTTCGGCGTTGGACCATCCAGAATGAGAAGAATCTGGCTCCATCTTTTTCCGTTCTACTAAAAAGATTCTGATATTGGAATTGTGTGCTTCTTCTAATTCATCTACAGGCCAATTACTATTTGGAGGTGGTTGTAACTTACTAATTTTTCGCATGGCAAATTCCATATTGGATTGCCCAGAACAAAGCCAGACCTCGCCTACCAATATATTATGCAAAACAATAGTTTCCGTAATAGATTTTATAGAGAGTTCTACTGAGTCATAAGACGCTTTTAAAGAAGATAATTCAATTCTCCACTCTCCTTTGATATTTGTTATCGTTGTTTTGCTTTGTCCTTTAAAAGAAACTGTAATTTTTTCATTGGGAGATGCCCATCCCCAAATAGGAACATTCTGACCTTGCTGCAAAACCATATTGTTACCTAATATCTTAGGCAATACAATTTTTGCATAAAGATTTTGAATGGCAAATAGACATATAGCTAATGTCGCAATTATTTTCATAACTATAAGCTCCCTTTAATTTTTGTAAGTTTGTTTGAATGAGCGATTCTTTTTCCATTGGACCAAATCGACAATCCTTTTCCTCTATAATATTTATTTCCTGTCTTATCCCAAATAATCGTCAATATCTTCCCATGATAAAGGACATTGTCCAGTGCAAACCAGTCCCATTGTCCAGAAGGCAACAAAGGGCTAACTTCAACTGTATTATCCGCTCTTGGTCTTAATCCGACCAAACCTGTAATAATTAGATCATTAAAGGTTGAATGATTATAATCACGTCCTCTAACATCATCAGTCAACCATTGTCCCGTTTTTTCGTCCATATATTCACCGATATAAGGCTTTCCGTTCCGATGTTGGGATATAGCGTATTTCTGTAATTGGGAAAAATAATCGTCCTTGGAAATAACTTTTTGTTTATTGTTATTCAAAGCATTAGCCATTGCCGTCAAAGTTTGAGATGTAGCAAAAGGCCAAACAGCACCGTCCCACTCACACTTACAGCAACCATGTGATCTGAATTGAGCATTGCTTCTATCTGCGGTAGTTATACCTGCTGGAGCATTAAAATGCGCCGTATCCATGAGCTTTTTCCAAGCTGAATTATAATCATTATCAGGAAGATTGAAATACCAAGGAATAAAACCAATTTCTTCCATTGCATTAGACAATGTATCACCTTTATCTTTCAGCACTTCGAAAAAGTTAACATTCGGATTCCATAATAGTTTCTGAACTTTCAATTTTAAAGAATCAGACTGTTGTTGATAATATTTTTGGTCATCTGTCTTTCCATTCAAAGTCGCAACTTGTATCAATGCTTTGCTATTTCCATACATATATCCATTGATAGACGGCCTATTGTTTCTTTCTTTTCTTCCACCACTAATCGTTTCCTCCATCGCATCTCTCACATCATATTGCCAAAACAAACCATTTTTAGACTTATGATCCGACTTCCAACCTTTATAGTCTTCTACCATATCAGGATATAGATCAAGTAAAAAAGCTTTATCATTATTTACCAAAAAACGATTATAAATAGCATCTTCATTCCACCCACTATAAAACCTAAGTTTTTTCATAGGTTTACCATCATTTCCTCTAAACCAAACACGCAAATAATCATTCAAATATTTTTGATCGTGTAACCATCTTCCTTCATAAATATGATGTCCCAATGCGCTACTAATCAAGTTATATTGATCTGCGTAAGATCGCTTAACCAGAAACTCGGTAAAAACATAACCTTTGGGTGTTTCTTCAATATGTTTTCTTAACGTCCACCAACGGAAATAATAAATTTGGTCCAAAGAAATATCTGGAGATTCAAACAAAGGAATATTGCTTTTTAACCAATCCCAAGAAGCACTATTCGGAATTGCTTGAATAATCGGTTCGTCCTCCATCGTATTGAAATAATCCACATAATGTTTAAAGGAATCCGCAACTAGTACTTGTGCCTTAGAACAATTTGCAAATACTAACAAAACTATACTATAAAACATTTTTCTAATCATGCCAATTATAAATTTTGTGATTTAAAATAATCTATATAGTAAATAGCTTCCTTCGCTTTTTCACCCGCATTCGGTAGGTCATACGATTGATCCGTTGGTGTATCTGCATCTGGAAAATGTCTCGCAGCACCAGTTCTAAAAGTCACATGGTGCACGCTTAAAATCGGAGCAAACAATAAGTTATTTGAAGGTTTTCCTCCATTTATGGAGACTTTGTAGAATCGAGTTTTGGTATTAATATCCATCTCGAACCGGTAAGTTTTTCCTTTCTCGTATTTACCCAAATCTTTATTGCGATAACCAGCTTTTGTTATAATCTCACCTGTCGAATCAAAACTGATGCGAATCGCAGGAAGATTTTGAGCATTCTGGATTTCTATTTCCAACAAACCGAAATCTGCTTGTTGTGGTGTAATAGTGAAATCTAATTTCACATGATTTGACTCTGGAACGACTCGATCAACTTTTGTAAAATCAAAAGGATCATAATCGTGCAATGCCAATACTTTTTTATCATTAACTTTTTCTATTTGAGCTTTTGCCCATAACGGACTATAAATATTCCATTGCGACAATTCCATATTGTCATTCATCTCAGGAAAAACATCATTTACATTTTCCGTTACGGAAGCTGAAATATCTTTTGGAATAGACGCAGCCCAGATATCTTCTTTGTTTACACTATACACAACCCAGCTCTTTCCATCGGGAGGCATTCCATTTCCTTCTTGGATACCACGTACATATTGCGGGCCATAAGATTTATAGTTACCACCATAACGCATAGAAGTAATTTCTCCATTGACCAACAATAAATCGTCATAAACCAATCCGTCCTTACTCGTAGAAATTGCCAACGGCCATCGATATTCAGATGGATTATAAACTGTTATATATTTACCCGAAGCTGTTTTTTGTCCCCATATTTTGGCATTGGCATTGACGAATCCTGGTGCACGAGTTGGATTGTATTCCCAACTATGACCTTGATCTTTACTTATACTCGTCAATGCATATTTCCATAAACCTACAACATTGCCATTCGGTAAATGATAATAATTAAAAGCTTTAAACTGCTTTTTTATAGTAATCAACGAATCGTCACGATCTGCTTCTTCCACCCATTGTTGCGTCTGTAAAGGATTGCTCAATATTTCTTCACAAGCATTAACGAATTTTTTGTCTTTCGAAGATTTGTAAAAAGGGAAATCCGTGTTTTTTTCGTTAAACCCATGGTTATAACGAAGAAAATAAATAGGCCCGAAACTACCGTCCCTATTAATCTCTCTTACAACTCTTCCAATACCGTTGCCATCGTTGGGATCATCTTTTGCATTTAAAACAACACCATAAAAACCTTGCGCCAACAATCTGTCACTTTTAGAAACATAAAAACCAACACGTTGGTGCATAACTGCTTTTAGGCTTTTTGCCTTTTCAGGAATGTCTTTTTTAGAATAACCATCAGGAACATTATATTCTGGAAACAATACTTTTGGGTTCGTCCAATTGTATCCATTTTTAGACGAAACAATATAAGTCGCACCAGGAGGAACATGTTCTCCAACGGGATCACTCAAAAAATGTAGAAAAAATTGATTGTTCCAATATACCAACATCGGTTGATGATTATAAGTCCAGTTCATCCCTCCAACCCATTCTGGATGCTCTCGATTGGCTCGAAAAACCTGAATATTGTGTACACCAACCACTGGCGTCAGTTCTCCATGATGATAATCAACATTGGACAATGTAAAACCAATATATCTAACTGTATCTTGTTGGGCTTTTGCCGACAACAAGATCAAACTAAATATGAAAAATGATGTATACTTTATTATTTTCATTCCATGCATCTTATTAAATCATATCAATGATGTGCCTCTTTAAGTAATTTCTTAAGAAAAGATTTTGAAACAGGAACAATAGTTCCATGTTTATGTCCTATTGGAACTGCCACTTCACTAGTCACATTTTTAAAATTGATAAAGTCTGTTGTACTGGAGGCTTCGTAAATCTTTTTATGATAAGAATCGTAATAAATCAACCACTGATCTTTTAACTTTACAACTGTCGGACCTTCTGTAAATTTATCCGTAAATGATTTTGAAACATTACTCCAAGGACCTAGTGGGGAATTCCCGAATGCAACTTTTAAATCCAATTCATTTCTAGTATTATCCTTCAATACCAAAACATAATCATCCTTTTTTCTCTTAACTATGACTGCATCAATAACACTAAATTTCGGATCGAAAAACAATCTTGTTGGCGTAAATATTTTAAAGTCTTTTGTCGTCGTGACATACATCCTATGATTGTTGCTATCACTTTCAATCCCACGATCAAAACGTCCAGGAATGGTACTTGCCCAAATTAACACAAATCGACTGGAATCTTCATCGTAAAATATCTCTGGCGCCCAAACGTTGACCGTATTGGGTTCATTTTGCATGACAGGAAGAAAACGTTGTTCCGTCCAGTGCAAAAGATCTTTTGACGAACTATAGCCAAAGCCATTATCACCACGCCAACTTGTTGTCCAAACTAAATGAAAAACACCATCTTTGCCTTGTGCCATCGAAGGATCTCTCAATACCTTTTGAATTCCGATTTCTGGTTTTAAGAAAACCGTATCAAAATCTGTCCAATTTTTTCCGTTATAACTATACAGCATACGTAATCCAGCATCTGCAGGTTCATGAAAGGACGTGAATAAATATGCCGTATTGGAACACGAAACAAATATCCAGCAAATTAATATGACAAATATGTGCTTTATCATTTTTCCAATATTAAAACCCAATCCTTTGTTTTATCCAAATTACCATTCATTTCAGCACGCAACACGCTTCCCCGTCTTTTGTATTGAGCAGAAACGCTTTCACCATTGGAAGGATTGAACCAAGATATTTTATTTGGAGTAAATCCTAATTTTGGTTCATTTATATTTATTGTTCTGCCAATATAACTATAAACGAGTGCATAACTATCGCCTTTCGTTGCCAACAAATAATCATATTTTGTTTTGACATTCCCAATTAAAATATCTTGTGCCGGCGTACGATCAAAATAGGGAAAACGTGTTATCAAATCTTTTATATGATGTATTTCCATAGCACCTGGCGCCTCTAAAGTTTCCATCCATTCATTCGTTACACCATAGTTAGAGCCAGACTGCCCCTTTCTATTGAATTGCATCATAGCATTTTCTCCGTAGGTAAAACCCGCTCCACCAGCAAAAACACTCCAATAAGCATAACGCCTTATATCCGCTGCATTCCAACGAGCTGCCAAACTATCATGCAAGCCATGTGGAATATTTTCATAAGAAGGTTCTCCGTCCAATGTTGGCTTATTTGGTTTGAGATTGTAATCGACATTGATAAATTTCCAATTGTCTTCGCCGAAATGATTTTTTTCTGTGGCACTCGTATCTTGAGCATAGTCACGATGTCCACTTTGGAACATATTAAAATCCATCCATGATGCGTTTTGAAACCATTCAGAAGAGGAATAACGTCCTCTCGGATGAAAAGTCATCAAGTGATTCTTGTCAATACTTCTTATAGTATTACCAATCATACTCCAAACAGGCATACCGTCTGTCCCTTTGATATCTCCACCATTTAACCAAATAATATTGTTTGTATTCTTATAACGTCTTGCCAGAAATTCAGAAAAAACTTTTGCCTGTGCCACAGAGACTTTTTTTTCTTTCACGTTACTTCCCCAAATAGGAACAAGAGCCATATAAATTCCACGTTTTTCGGCTTCTTTTATAACAAAATCCGCATGATCCCAAAAATCATATTGCGTCCCATCCGAAAAATCATTTCCTTTCGTAACTATTGGTTTGGCGACATTCCCATTTTCAATAGCATAGTCACCATAAGTATTTTTTGTATTTTTTACATTATGAATAACCATCACCTGAATAACGTTGAATCCCTGTGCTTTCCTGGCATCCAAATATCTAATAACCTCTTCTCTATTAAGTTTAACGAACAAAAGCCAACCGGTATCTCCTAGCCAGAAAAATGGTTTCCCATCAGCTGTTTGAAAAAATCTTTTGTTTTTAGATATCTCCAAACGTTGCATCTGCGCTTGAATAACGCCACTTATTGAAAATGAAATGGCAAATAACAGACAAATATATTTTTTAAAATTTTGCATCATATTGGATTATTTAACTGGGCGAATCCAGATAATGGAAGCTTGGGGTAAACTCTGAAACTGTTTTAAACTTTGACCGTTCACTTTTTTCAATTCTTTCAAAACAGAACCATCTTTTGCACTAAAAAACGTAACATCAAATTTCTGCGTACTATTCAACAATGTCGGAGTTATCGCTTTCTCAGAATTCGTATAGTACACATAGACATCTTTTTTGTTGGACAAAGTATATATACCATCATTTATGAGACTAGAATCTATAGTCGTCAAAGAAATTTGTTTCAAAAATGATGTCGGCATTTTAGGAATAGTAGCCAATGAACCACCAGCCATAAAAACAGCCCAGCCGTTTTTAACCGCACCATCTCCTGAATATAAAATCATTTTGTTTGGATATAGTGTTTTATATTCTTTTACGGCACGATATACTTGTTCGAATGAAGTGGCTTTGGGTTTTAACAATCTGGCCCATTGTCTAGGTGCTAGATTTTTTCCACCCTCAGGAGCATACAATTTGCCATCTGCTTGATAATGCCAATACTTGATATCTATGACATCAATAATAGAAGAATATTTTGGGTCTTGTAAAATAGCGTCTTGCACATCTTTTGTAGTGCTTAGCCCTATTAATTCTTTTACATTTTTCTTTTCCCAATCATTGATTGTTTCCAACCAAAATTGAACAAAATGTAACGGACCTGTAAATTCCTCTCCTGTGAATTGTATTACATTGGAATTGTCCTTGAAATTTTCCAAACATTTTTGGATATATAATTGATGTAGTCGTTTTCTAGTTGGTTGTGTAATATCGTAAAATTGTTCGGCGTAAAAAATTCTTTTATCCCCTGCAAAATTTACAGGTTCATTAAAACCTGTATTGTTTATGTTATTGGCTGTACGCCAAGGGAAATCCGCATAATGCGCACCAGCCTCGATTATATTATGTTGAAAATAATTTTGATGTAACAATACCCTATTGGAAATGGCACCAATAGTTGCGAACTCTTTCATTCGCCACCAATACCATTGATTATATTGGGTCAAGTCATATTTACTCAAACCGTCCCATGCAGAATCAATACCGCTTCTTTTAAATGGCAATTCATAAAACGGAGGCCAAACTTCTCCATCCATTCTTCGAATCCTTTCATGGTCGTCTCTTCGCCTCTCATACCAAAGTGCATAGTGTTGATTTAATCCTGCAATATTATTGGCAACCATAGAATCAACCACTTCATCCATATCATCTGTTAATCCTTGTCCGACTCTTCCAGGCACAAAACGTGTAATAGCCAATTTCTTTTTCGCTTGCTCCAAGTCTTCTGCTTCCACACCTCCAGTCCACCAAGGAACTTCTTGCACACTACCTGTCAAAACTTCATCATTAGCAGACACAAACCATCCATTTTTAATTTTCATATCATGGTTGGTTACTAAAGGTTCGTGTTTCTCAATATGATTGAATACTTTGACGTTAGAAGCGTTTGTTGATATTGCATTATGCTTGGCAGCGTCTTTGATCCAATCTATCAAAAGCGCTTTTGGCTTGACAGCTTCTGCCGTTAACGCTTGTGCCACAGCAACAGAAGGACTACTAGAAGCATCGGTGGAAATATCCATAACAAAAGATTGTCTTTCGGATTTTTTACCCAAACGTTCGTCTAATTGTGCATAAAAAAAACTTCTAGGATTCAAACTATTATTAGACTCTCCCCAATAGCCATTGCCTGCAAATTGACTCCATGATCCAAGCGCCCAGTTTTGAGCGGTTGGCGGTTTGTAATTGTCAATCATCGCAGCGGAACAATTCCACAAAAGACAATTAGCGCCAGACCATCCTGCACCACGACCATCTTGCTCTCTATTACGAATCTTTATAGCATTACCATCAACAGAAACAATATCAAACAAAACACCAGAAGCCCATTTATCGATCGTACCAGAAAAACTATAAGGTCTTTCCGATTCGCATTGTACAAATGCATTTGGGCCAGCAGCCGTAAAACCAGCCGAAAAATCATGATAACCACCAACGGCATAACATCTTTGAAATAAGGTCTGCTGACCTCTCGTAAAAAAAGTATATCGACGTTGCCCACCAATTTCGGATATTGGGTTTAGAGAAATACAATCTTCAACGGTAATGCGTCTGCCCGTTTCCAAAATCGACACAGCAGAACCGGCGAAATGTTGGAATTCAATTTGACGTACCCAAGCATCTTCAACATTTTCTATATTTATTGCCATCCAACGATGGTCTTCGTCTTTTGGCATTTTAGTATTGTAATCAGAAACCAAACTCAGGTTTTCAATACCTACATTTTGTATGCGCCCTTTCCATTCAAATGAAGTAACAATGCCACCACCATAGTTTTTATCCAATGAGTTTGTCAGTGGAACATCAATGGTTATGGCATTTCCATTTACTGCGATAATTTTCCTTTCAAAAATTAAATCGGCATCTCTAGGTTTCCAGCCTAGTGCGGAAACACCTCCTCCAAATGTTTCTGTACCAAGTGCATCTATCCATTCTTTTGTTGAAGGCCTTTTTATACGGATCTGATCACCAACTTTAAATTTACTAGCATCAGCTACTTTAAAAGATGTTGCGTTAACTGGCACATAGTCTTCTTCTACGTTTGTAGTTGTTACATCCAACCTATCATCCAAACCTACAATTCTGATGACGCCGTCTCTGTCTATACCCTTCGCAAGCAATACAGTTTGATTAATACCCGAACCTCTTATGACAATACCAGATTTTTTAATAAGAATCTTTCCTTGTATTTCATATTGTCCTTTTTGCAAAAGTATAGCACCTCTAAAACCATCTTTATTAAGTGGCAGTTGGGATATATAGTCAATAGCGGTCTGAATATATGGTGTTGCATCACCATTAACAATGGGAACTATAGCTTTCACATCAATATAGGGAATCGCCTGATCGGAAGACATATAACCAGCATAAGAGTAATCTGGTATTCGATCGCCATTTATAGTATCTATACGATAAACGAGTTTGCCATTCTCTACAGAAATTGGCAGAAATGGCTTTGCTTTCGGTTTCTTTTGTGCAAAAACTGAAAAACATAAAAAAACAAAGAAAAGAAATTGATATATTTTTATCATTATACTATAACTATCTTCTAATTTACCCAAATAATATCATTCTCATTTTCAAGTTAGTTCGAAAGTTTTATAAATATTACATTCCAGCTAAATATTTACCATCTTTCACTATTACTTTATCTATTGGAACAAGGCTATTTAAATAGTTTTCAATATTACTATATCCATTTTTTGATATAATTCCTGCATCTTTTGAATTATTTGGATTTAAACCGTGCTTCTTTTCGTAATCGTCAGGAATACCATCGTTGTCTGAATCTTTGTAAGGAGTCCCGTTATAATCTGGATATCCGCCCACTTGTCTTACATCGTAGATAATCCCTTTTTTGTATGAATCTATAGGCAATCTACGTTTAATGTAATGAGGTAAATATTCTGGTGCATTTTCAACATAAGAAATTTTACCTGTTTTAACTGTTTCAACAACTCTCTGATCAACTGCGTCACGCACAGGCAAGAAAGCTCCAGCATTTTTCAAAACATAATCAAAAGATTTTTCTGCCGATAATACTTTAAATTTTGCTAGCGAGAATGGTTGATTTACCTTAATATTTTGTAATACTAAAGGAAGATCTTTCTTTACATCAGGTTGTACACCTCCATCCCAATTATCTTTAGTTACTTTTTCATTACCCTCAACAATGTTACCATCCACATATGCTTTTCCAAAAATCAAAGAATCTTTATTAGCTCTTCCCGATTCAGGTTTCAATATTCGATATGAAATCGGCTGCCCACTAGATGTAATAGGACCGGGTTTGAAATAGTTATTGATAAAATTATACCTTGACTTATTGTCTCCACCGTCTGCACTGCGATTCCACCAGTTAAAAACTACATTATTTACAAAACCAAAATCACCATCCATTCCAACTGAAGGATTTCTAGCAATATTATTTGCCCATAAATTTCGCATAAAAGTACTTTTGTGTCCTCCAATAGTACTACCAAATGCATGATTATAAGTATCTAAAGCTTCAGAGAAAATAGAGTTTTGTATAGTTACATTTACCGTAGGTAATTTTTCACCTTTTCCATCTTGTTGACGATCATAAACATGCCTATAAATACTCATGTTTTCATCCAAACCCCAACTAGCAGAAACGTGATCAATCATAATATTTCCTACGGGATTACCACCCAAGGCATCATCTCTACGTGTTGCATCTGTTGCGCCTCTTCTAAATCGCATAAAACGAATAATGATATCATGTGTATCTATCAAAACGGACTCGCCTGCAATACAAATACCATCCCCAGGTGCACTTTGTCCAAATATACTCAGATATGGTGCTCTGATATTGATGGGCGTTTTTAAATGAATAATTCCAGCAACATTAAAGACTATAATACGTGCACCACCTTGTTCGCATGCCCAACGAAAACTACCTTCTCCGTCATCATTCAAATTAGAAACGACTATAATTTTTCCTCCACGTCCTCCAGAGGTATAGGCACCTGCACCTTCCGCACCAGGAAAAGCTGGAATTGCAGCTTTAATTAAATCCTCAGGTTTGGATGCCCACGGTACAAAAGGTCTACCTTTCGCGGCTTCCGATTGAACAATTGGCAATGCCAGTTTCCATATGGAATCCGAACGTTTTTGTATAATATCCATCTGCATATTGGCAGAATCCTCCAAAGACTTAGGAATAATGGGATATTGCCCCCAAGCGGAGAAGCTTAGAGAACAATACCCCATTACAGATAAAGCAGAAAAAACAATATGTTTCACCATTGTCAAATAAAATTATTTTGAAGCCGTTACAGGAACAACTGTTCTAACATTTACTACACTATTCAAATAGTTTTCAATATTACTATAACCATTTTTAGCAATCTTTTGAGCATCGCTGGAGTCATTTGGATTCAAACCATTCTTCTTTTCGTAATCATCTGGCATGCCATCATTGTCAGAGTCTTTATATGGCGTACCTTTATAAACTGGATAACCACCAGCTTGACAAGGATCAGTGATTATTCCGATTTTATAGGAATCAATCGGTAACCTTCTATGCTGAAACTGTGTAGTTGGCAAAGCACATATGGGTATATTGTCAATTTTTCCCGTTTGAACTTGTTTTATAATACGAAGATCGACTGCATCTCTTTTGGGAAGATCCGCACCAACATTCGCCAATACAAATGTTTTCGCTTGCTCAGCACCCAATATAGTCATAGTTGGCATGATCAAAGGTTTATTCTGTTTCATATAACCTATATGTTCGCCTACATTTGGTAATTCTTCTACTTGTACACCTCCATCCCAATTATCCTTTGTCACCGCAGGAAAACCTTCCATAATATTACCATTGACATATGCACGACCATAAACATGGTATTTCAATTTACTTCGACCACTTTCTGGCTTTAAAATGCGATGTCCGACATTATTATCTTTGGGAGTCGCTGGACCCGGTTTGAAATAGTTATTAATTATATTGAATTGTGCACGATAGTCTCCACCATCAATGGAACGATGTACCCAGTTGAATACCACATTATTGACAAAATTGAAGATACCATTCCAACCTACAGACGGATTACGTCCAGTATTGTCTGCCCAAAGGTTACGCATGAAAGAGCAATTTTCACCACCCAAAGTACTACCAAAAGCATGGTTCCAAGTATCTAAAGATTCTGAGAAAATAGAGTTTTGAATAGTAATGTTTACAGTACCAAACTTATCCTCAATTTTTCCAGTGCTATCATTGTACATGTGACGATACATACTCATATTTTCATCTAAACCCCAACTAGCAGAAACGTGGTCAATCATGATATTTCCAACGGGATTACCTCCAATAGCATCGTCTCTTCTACCTACCCAAGTTTCTCCACGTCTGAAACGCATGTAACGAATAATGACATCATGCGTATTGATCCAAACTGTTTCTCCTGCGATACAAACACCATCACCAGGAGCGGTTTGTCCCTCTATGGTTACATAAGGTGCTCGAACTATAACCGGAGAATTCAAATGTATAATTCCTGCTACATTAAAGACTATAACTCTTGCGCCGCCTTGTTCACAAGCCCAGCGAAAACTACCTACTCCATCGTCATCAAGATTTGTTACAACTATAACACGTCCACCTCTACCACCAAGCACGTATTTACCGCCACCCTCTGCACCAGGAAAAGCAGGAATGTCAGCATGAGGCAATTCATCAAATCTTGATGCCCATGGAATAAATGGTCTACCTTCTGTTGCTTCCTTCTGAACGGTAGGATAAACTAGCGTCCATATAGAATCAGAACGTTTTTCGGCAGCATCCATTAACTCCTTTGCTTTAGCTTGATCTTCTTTTGACACTTGAGGATATTGAGCATTAGCAGCGGTATACAATCCAATACTTAAAGCCAGAAGCGAGATTCTTTTTGTCATCTTAAATACTTTTCTTTTTTAAAAATTGTAAATTTTCTGGTAGTTAGTATATTAATAGTTATTGACGGTAATTAAATGTCCCAAGTGCACCTGAGTAATCATACCAACCAATTGTTTGACTTAACCAAGGGTTAATTGATAATACTGTAGCATTCAATCCTGCGATGTAATAATTTTGTCTAAAATTTATATTTACAGCGGCTCCTGAAATTTGATCCATTGGCAAATCAGTACTTACCACAGTTAAATTGTTATCAAAAAAAGTTTTCAAATTGGTTAACTGTGTTTGAAAATCACTCGCGCTAGCATCAGGATCAACCACTAAAGAAGCCCTTTGGGTAGTAATAGGGTCCGAATTAGCGGCTATTGAATTTTTATATTGCCATAAACGACCTATTCTTGAAGTACCATTCAATGGTGTTAGCCCAAGTGCATTACAAGTATTTGTACCCGTAGTTCCATCCCCTCCATTATACAACATCCAACGTTGGATATCCCAAAATCTTTTACCTTCATATGCTAATTCAACACGACGTTCATACAAACATGCTTCAATTGCTTGATATTTTGAAGAAAGACTACCAATTCCATAATTATCAGTTGAGGAAATTCCAACTCTAGCTCTGATTTTACCTAAATAAACCAATGCATTTTGAATATCACCTGTTGCTGCATAGCATTCTGCAATATTTAGTAACAATTCTGCATATCTATATTCATAGATTGTAGTCCCTGAAAAAGCCAGAGAAGCTTGTATTGCGGAATTACTAGACATTTTTCTAACTACTGCAGGACTCATAATACCTGTATTACCTTTACTATATGCAGGTGTATTATTTGTACCATACAACCATCTATATAACCATACAGTATCCCCTGCAGGGCTGGTAGAGCTTTGCCACTTCATACCAGAAAAGGCAAAAGTCCTATAAAAACGAGGATCCCTATTTAAATAAAAATGTAAAGAGTCGTATCCATTGGCAATAGTCGGTCTTTGTCCATTTGCTAGCGGAAATAAATCCACCATACCTTTTGGTGCTGAAATTCCACCGGAACCACTTTGTTGTAGCAAACGTACACTTTTTTCCCAACCATTACTATTAATTCCAGAAGAAGCAGTCGATGTAGACATTAATTGCACCATAATCCCTTCGTTTATAAAGGATTTGGAATTAGAAGATAACATAGTTGCCCAATCCTTGGCACTTGAACCATATAACCCATAACCAGATGCAGTTAGTTGAGTTTCTGCATTTAAACTTGCTTGTAACGCAGCAGCCCAACGTGCATTACCCGTATTATCCCAGTCTGGATTAAATAAAGGGCTTGCATAAGTCAGTAAAACTCTACTCTTCACTGCTAATGCAGCAGCACTTGTTAATCTTCCGTAGTTGGCAGCATCCCATACGGCAGGAAGCAACGCATTAGCACTATCAAGGTCATTAATAATCTGAGTTACCATTTCTGTCGGTGTAGCTCTAGGTAATTGGATACTAGAATCTACACTACCAGTCAAATCTTGAACTACAGTTACGATAGGCGTACCACCATAAACTCGCATCAAATCAAAATATTGTAAGGCTCTTAAGAAATACATTTGGCCTCTGGACGTATTTCTAAAAGTTTCTGGAAGTACCATTCCTATAGTATTTATTTTTTCCAAGAAAAAATTAGCATAACGGATACGTGTATATGGAGTATTCTGTGCAGACCCAGTTAATGCAGCACCATAATAAGTATCACCATCAATCGCATTAATTAGGGATGTTTGAGGATTTATATAAGTCGTAATAGAGCCTCCCATCTCTTCGGTCGACATACTTCTAGTATTAGAATACAAGCCCACAATTGACAATATTGGAGATTTATATGCATAAAAATAATTATAGTACATCTGATCTATGTACCATCCTGTTTGAGTCTGGTTAGTAAACAAATCATCATCTAAATAATTGAAAGATTTGACATCTTCTAAGGCTTTTTTACTACAATTAGTTAAAACAAATGCAGTGATTATAAATATGGAAAATTTTATTATTTTATTCATGGCAAATAGCATTTTTTAAATTTGAACTAAGTTTCTTAAAATGTAGCATTGATACCAAAAGACCATGTTCTTAGGGTTGGATATCCAACGGTTGGAGAATCATACATTGTTCTATACTTATTAGGATAAGGATTATAAAAATCCCACAAATTATAACCAGAAAATGAAACTCTTAAACTTTCAGTATGTAATTTTTTAGCTACTTCTCTTGGAATTGCACAACCAACTACAAGACTTCTTAAATAGCTCCTAAAATTTGAAATTTGCCAAAAATCAGAAGAATAAGAATTTTGACTATAGTATGCCAGATTTGGCCATTTCCCATTAGGATTATCTGTTGGATCAAACATATCAGTTAAATAAGATTCATGAGACCAAAATATTTGCCCTGTACTAGTTCCTTGTTTTATATAATCAATACTATTATATCCTCCCCAAGAAGTTGATATTTGCGCATCTAAAGTTATACTTCTCCAACCAAAAGAAAGATTTGTATTGACGCCGTGTGAACGATTACGTTTCACAAGTTTTGCATAATCTTGATTTACTACAATTTGACCATTAGGTCCGGCAATTGTTTTTGTATCAGCATTAAGATTACCTGCTAAATCTTGATATGCTAACATTCCTGGCTTTATTCCAGACTCTGCTACTATCCCCAAATAAGAAGGTGTAGTACCTGCTTTAGTCGCCAAATCCGTTAAATAAGCCCAATATTTATCAATATCATCCTGAGTTCGTAATAAGCCATCACCAGAGGCATTTCCTCTCCAAACTTCAAATCCCCAAGCTGGCATAATCGTAGATTGTCCAACTTGTATATTATTGTAGGATGGATAATTAAATGCAACATCTGGATACTTAGTTATTTTATTTCCTGAAGTTCCAAAATTCATACTAATCTTATACTTTACTTCACCTATATGATCTTTCCACGTAACTGAATATTCTGAACCCCAAGTATTTATACCCCCATAATTTTGCTCAGCAAATGCACCTCCAACAGAGATTGGAGTACCTGCGGCACCAACAATTGGCATCAACATTTTGGTGTGTTTATCGAAATATTGGTCTGCTGTAAATGTTAGTTTTCCATTTAAGATTGACACATCTAAGCCAATATTGTGTTGAATATCTTGATCCCATTTCACATTTGGATTTGGAGTTACATTGGGAGTCACCCCATTTACTAAAGTTCCTCCCGAGGTTCCAAATCCTTGACCTTTATCAGAAGCCAGAGAATATGTTTGGGACCAGCGCCATGCAGCAATATTATCATAACCAGTTTTTGCCATAGACGCACGAATCTTTAAATTATTAATCCAACTGACTTTAAACCAATTTTCTCTAGAAATAATCCAACCTACAGATACTCCAGGAAAGAAACCCCAATAATTTTTCGGAGAAAATTTTGTTGAGGCATCAGACCTAAATACAAATTGTGCCAGATATTTACTATTATAATCATAACTCACCCTTCCTAAATATGCTAAAGATGCAAATTGATATCTATACACATAAGAATTTGATGTATTTAAAGTTCCAGCAGTTGTAGAAGCGCCATTATAACCAGCAGTTGGAGAATCATAGAGCATAAATTTTGTTTGAGCATCTTGTTTTCCTTTTTCGGCAGAAACCATTGCCGCAATATGATGAGCACCAAATGTATTATCATAATTTATGAAAATGTTAGCTTGCTGTACTTTGCCTATATTATCTGAGTAGGTAATACGAGATCCAGTTACATTGGTACCTACAAACCAAGTAGTTGAATCATTATATAAGTGATGACCTGTAGTATTTGTATTAGTTGCCACTGCTAGCGGTTGCGGAAGCATATTTTGCTCTGTATTACTTGTAGTGTATGTTATACCATAAGACCCTCGAATAGATAATCCTTTGACAAAAGGTATATCATATTGTAAAGAAAAATTTGCATTATAGTTACCCGTACCTGTAGTCGTTTTAGATCCATTATTCAGCAATCCGAAGTAGTTCCAACCTGAGATATTATTTTGTCCTACAGGTGTTGTCGCAACTCTATTCGCTCCTAATGAAGGAGATACATACTGTTCTACTCCATTTACCTCATATTGCCAAGGTATATATTTGGGCATATGAGCTAATACAGAATAATCCGTTTGTTCTGCACCATTTGCATAAGACCCATCATTAATACTAACCTTTGTAAAGGATGCCGTTAAATCATCATTATTTGCAGATACGGTTGCACTTAACTTTAAATTATTCGAAACCTTAATATCTGTACCTGTTCGAAATGTCCATCTATCATAATCTTGGCTCCCCAAATTGGCTCCTTGAGTAAAATATGTAATACTTGAAAAATAAGTCGCCTTATCAGAACCACCACTAACATTTAATGAATGTTGCATTAGTCCTGCAGACTTCCATGCTTGATTAAGCCAGTCATAGTTTAAGGATTTCATTGCATTCAATTCTGCATCACCATAAAATGAGGTAGAAGCCCATCCTGCTGCGCGACCATACCTATTAGAAAATACACCATAATCATAGGCATTCATAGTCTTTACAAATCCAACAGCATTATTTGTTTCAAACTTACCCGAATAAGAGATCTTGGCGGTACCGACTTTACCTCTTTTAGTTTTAACGATAATAGCACCTTGAGATGCTCTTGAGCCATAAATGGCAGCAGCACCGTCTTTAATAACTGAAATACTCTCCACGTCTGAAGGGTCCAACAAATTAAACTGATCCATGGATGGCAAACCTGTGTTAGGATCGAGCTGAATTACGTCATCTATAACAACCATAGGTAAAGAAGATGATCCTCCTGCCGTACTGAAGGAAAATGTTTGACGTATACTAGCCAACGCATCTACACCAGGCCTAGAATTTCCTCCAGAAATATTAAGTCCGGGTATTTGCCCTGCTAAAGCTTCCGTAATAGTACGAGTAGGCATATCTGAAATTGTTTTCATATCCACAGGTACAATAGCACCAGTCACATTTGCTTTACTCTGAGAACCATATCCAACAACTATCACTTCATCCATATTTTCAGAAAATGGAATCAATTTTATATTTAAGACGTTTTGAGTTCCTGCTTTTATCTCATATATCTTATATCCAACCATTGTGATTGATAAGATTGATTCCGAAGAGGGAACTGTAATATGAAAATTTCCAGAAGAATCAGATTCTGTAGCTTTTACCCCATTTTTAATTCTAATAGTTGCGTGGGCTATAGGCTTCCCTGTTTCTTGATCAGAAATAACTCCATTTAATTTAACTTGCTGGCCAATGGAATAGAACCATCCTAGCAGCATCACTGATAGAAAACACAGTTTCTTTGATCTAATTTTCATCATATGGTAGCATTTACTATAAAATACTTAAAGGCAATCAAAAAAGTATGAATTGAAATTTGGATTGAAGTCATTAAATAAACCACATAACTATTAATTCAAAAATACAAGCAATCGTATATATTAGTAATCATTGTTTAAAATATCAATGGCATAAATCAATCTATATTTCTCAAACAAATATAGTCACAAACAAACAAACATTAGTATTTGATAGCTAAAACCGGCATGTTTATTTATGCAATCGTTACCGACAGTAATTCTATTTATTTTTATTAATAGTTATTTGCTTTAATTCTTTCTTCCCAACCTTTTCGTTCTTTCTGAATGTCATATCCTTGTGCAGACAGATAGTTATTGATTCTACCCTTGAATTTTCCAAACCAAGCATGTTTTTTATCTGAAGATTCAGCATCCATTGCATTTTCTCTAGCTTCAACCAACCAAATCCATAATTGCTTTTTTTGTTTTTCTGTTAAGGATGGAATCATATCTTGATATGCTTTATAAGTGATATTGGAGACATTATAAGTCATTCCGTTTTTTATTTCGTCAACTTGAGTTGGGTTTAATTGCTTGTTTAGGTGGTTTAAATAAGTAGTATGCAATTTGCCTATTTTTTTCTTAACAGAAGAATCCACATCTGCTTTCTTTTTAGTAATAAGATCCTTATTGCCAGCATTTTTCCTTTTAATCTTATTATAGGAAGAATCTCTCCATATATAAACATCATTTAAATCTTCATATTGATCAGCTACAATATGACAAACTTTGTGAAATTTGGAGGAATCCGTCAAGTTAAGAGCTGCAACTATTTTATCGGCCCTTTTTTGTATAGTTTGCTTATAGGTTTCCGAACTCTTTTGTGCAAAAACAAAAGATATAGTAGTGGAAAGTAACAAAGACATTAGTATTTTCTTCATATTAATTGATTTATTTTTTTGAATTTATAGTTATAGTACCCGAATTCAGATGAGGCGACGTAGCCTTTAATTGAATTGAACCTTGTTTATTATTAGATTGTATAATAACTAAACATTTACCATTAAATGCTTTACGAATTGGTCTTTTTAAACCAGTTGTATCAGCTTGACAACCATTATCTGTTCCAGCAATTGAACCAGTACCTGTTATAGAGAAGCTTATCTCATTGTCTGCATTTGGAACAATGTTACCATCCTTATCAACCACTTGAACAGAAACATAACTTAAATCTTTACCGTCTGGATTTATAGTTTTTCTATCGGCAAACAATTGAATTTTAGACGGCGCACCAGCTGTTTTTATTTCTTTAATTAATACGACTTTTCCATCATGCCTGGATACGACTTTTAGTATCCCCGATTCATAAGGAACTTTCCATGAAACATGTAAATCATCTCCTTGCTTTTTCCGAACACCTAGAGATTTTCCATTTAAATATAGTTCAACTTCGTCTGCATTGTTGTAGTAAGCCCAGACATCGATTATTTGTCCCACTTCCCAATTCCAATGAGGCAACAGATGTAAAACAGTTTTGTCAGACCACTCACTCTGATACATATAATACACATCTTTAGGAAATCCTGCCAAGTCAACAATACCAAAATAAGAACTCCTCGCTGGAAACGGATAAGGAGTAGGTTCGCCTAAATAATCAAAACCAGTCCAAACAAATGTCCCAGACAAAAATGGATATTTCTGAATTATCTTCCACGTTTCTTCATGAGAAGAACCCCAATAGGCAGCTACATTATCATAGGCCGAAACCGTATAGTCTTTGTTTCCATTCAAGATGTATTTTTCTTTGGAATTAGCAGGCCAAAAAATTGTAGTGTCACTAGGTTTATCATAATGCCCACGGCTTTCAAGTGCAGAAACCGTTTCAGAGGCAATAAATTTTTGACCCGGATATTTTTTCAAAAAATCAGGATACATTTTCTCATTATAGTTCCAACCGAGAACATCCAACTCTTTAGCTTGATAGATAAAATTCTTTGTCGTATCCATTTCAGTTAAGGCGGACGTAATAGGACGAGAACTATCTAATTGTTTAGTGAGTGTTACTAGCTCTTTTGTCAATCTTATTCCGGAAGAATCGAACTGTTCCCGTATTTCATTTCCGATTGACCACATGAAAACGGATGGATGATTACGATCTCTCCTTATTTGATCTTGAAGATCTTGCACATGCCATTTTGGAAAATCTAAATGATAATCAAATTTGTTTTTCTTTTTTGCCCACATATCGAAAACCTCATCCATTACTAGAAATCCCATTTTGTCACATAAATCCAGTAATTCAGGCGCAGGCGCATTGTGGGAAGTTCGGATAGCATTGCAACCCATCTCCTTTAATATCTGTAATTGCCGTTCTATGGCACGAACATTTACAACTGCGCCTAATGCACCCGCATCATGATGTAAACAAACACCTTTTATCTTAACAGATTTATAGTTGAGATAAAATCCACTTTCTCTATCAAAATGAATATTCCGCACACCAAAATCAACTGAACAAGAATCTACAACCATTCCATTTGTATCATAAATATAGGTCTTCATAGTATACAAAGAAGGATTCTCCGGAGACCATAATACAGGATTATTTAAATTTATTGTAGTCGTTGTAGTACTTTTATTTGCTTCAAGTTTGATATTGGATTGGCTTGAGCTAACCTGTTTGCCATTATTAGTGTAAACAATGTTTTTAACTAGAATTTTTCCTTCTTTATGTAACTTATTTTCAATAGTTGTGGATGTTGTGATTGTCGTTTTAATACCTGTAGTAGTTTGCTCAACTTTAGGTTCAATAAAAGTGCCCCAATGCGCTATTTGTATTGCGTTATGAACGGTAATCCAAACATTTCGATATATTCCCGCGCCACTGTACCATCTAGATTCCGGTTGTTTGCAATTATCAACTTTAACGACAATCTTGTTTTTTTGACCATTCCAATTCAAATAAGGAGAAATTGCATAACTAAAAGAGATATAACCATTAGGTCTTTTTCCCAAATAATGGCCATTAACCCATACTTCACTATTACGATAAATACCGTCAAAATCAATAGAAACATACTTATTTCTATAAGTGGAAGGCAATAAAAATTCTTTGGCATACCAACCAATACCACCAGGCAAAGCGCCTTGATTAGGTGTAGTAGGATATTTATTACTGAAATCGTGATAAATACTCCAATCATGCGGCAACTGAACTGGCTTCCAACTGCCGAAATTCAAAGTATCTATCAGTCCTTTAGTCGAATCATATTCGTAAAACAACCAATTATCATTGAAAGAAAATCTACTCTTATCTTGTGCAAATACGTGGAAACTAATACACAACATAAAATTTAGACTATACCAATATTTAATAATTTTTTGCATCCGTTTTCTTTTAAAATACTATTTGATTTTGTATTTAGCTCTAAACTGATAGTTACCAGAACCAATTGTACACATCACCCGCTTCTCGTTCTTTTTCAAATTAGAAGAATTAATATTTTGTTGACGCTCCGTCAATTGGACAAAATTCTTTTTGGGAAAATAAATATTCGCTTTGGCATTAGAAGGAATTACCACATCCAATACTATATCATCCTTTTCTCTTTTCCAATTGCAAACTATTGTTCCATAAGAGGAATTATAGGAAGTATTGGCATAAGAAATACTATCTACAAAATCCGGGTCAATATCAATATTCTTATATCCAACAGAACCAATACTTTGCTTAATACCTCCCACATTTTGATAAAACCATTCCATAAGATGTCCTAGCATCAAATGGTTATTGGAAACCGAACTATAAGCCTGCCAAGATTCTGTCAACGATGTGGCTCCATGACTCAATTGATAACCATAACCAGGCACATCAGACCTATTATTCATTTTGTAAATCACATCCGATCTCCCTGCTTCTGCCAGAACCAATAACAAATATCTAAAACCAATATCACCTGCGGTCAATCTATAGTCATTTTTTTCTAAGGAATCAACTATATTATTTATTACTTTTTGTTTATTGGAGGAATCAACCAATTGCATATAAATAGCCATCGCATTGGAGGTCTGGCTTCCCGTTCCATATTGAGCAGCGGTAGGATTGTAAAATTTTTCGTTGAACGATTTCTTAACTTTCTCGGCCAAGGAGTTGTATATTTTTATATCATTTTCTTTTTTCAAAAGTTTTGCTATTTTGGACATTACAAGAAGGTCGTAATAATAAATAGCAGTAGCCGTTAGTCCTTGAGGCGTTAATTGCGAAAATCCTGATTTTTCAAGCCCGATATCATACCAGTCACTAAGTCCTTGCATCAATATTCCATTATTGGATTTGTTTTCCAGATATTGAATATATCGTTGCATCATGCTATAATTTTCTTCCAAAAACCTTATATCACCGTACCAATTATAAGCGTACCAAGGAACAAGAATGCTGCTACTACCCCACTCTGGAGAATCCCTAAATGGTTCGCTAAATTGTACAAATTCTGGGGCAATTTCTGGAATCAAACCACTATCTGTCTGTGCCAATCGCATATCTTTTAAAATCTTTGGAATAAAAGAGGCAATGTCAAAATTGTATTGTATTGAGTTACCCATCAAATGCTCTTGCTCCAACCATCCCAGCTTTTCTCTATGAGGGCAATCTGTAAACAAACTTACCATATTGCTTTTGATCGCCCATTGTATTAGTTTGTTTGTTTGATTAAACAAAGTATCAGAGCAAGAAAACGAACCGCACGAATTAGCAGCGTTGCGAATCTGCAACATTTCTATTGAATTAAGTTTCGGCGAATTGCCGTTTTGCTTGGGAATCATTTCTACCTGAGCATAGCGAAAACCATAGTAAGAAAAACGCGGTTGCCAGATTTCATCGCCACCACCTTTCAATATATACGTAAAATAATAAGGGCTACCAGTTGCCTTTTGATTGGCTTCTGATTTTTCATTTAAAAGTTCGGCAGGAATGATTTGGATAGTATCGCCTTTATGTCCTTTGACATTTATTTTAACTATGCCAGAAGCATTTTGTCCAAAATCATAAACGATAACATTCTTTATCGTTATTTGTTTTACTGGTTTAAAAGTTTTCATCACTTTTACCGGTTCTTGCGTATTGCTACTCAAAACTTTCGGACCGCTAACAACTATTGCATTTTTCCAATTCCTCAAAAAATGAGGTTTATCCCAACCAACTTGTTCCAAATTGGCATCATAATCTTCACCTCCATAAATCGAAGAAAATATTACTGGGCTTTTATCAACCGACCAATGTTCATCACTATTCAAGCGTTCCGTCGATCCATCTTTATATTGAACAACCAGAGAACAGATCATCTTTGGAAAACCGTAAACAACTTTAAGTTTTTTAAATCTCTTGGACGGTGTAAAATAGAAACCGTTGCCCAACAATACACCAATGGAATTTTGACCCATATTTAATTGAGATGTAACATCAAAAGTCTGATAAATCGATTCCTTTTCATAGTTAGTCCATCCTGGATCTAAAAAATGATCACCAATTTTTTTACCATTCATACTCAACTCGAAATGTCCTAGTCCTGCTATAAAAATAAAAGCATTCTTAATTTCTTTCTTTACCGAAAATTCTTTACGAAACATGGGCATAATTTCGTTTTCAGGTATTTTTTTTCCTTTATTTACAGAGGATGGCGCAGGAATAATTTTCAAGGAATCTGCCAATTCCTGAAGACCGATCCATTTTGCACCTTTCCAATCTTCAAGATTGAACAATCCAGTCTGAAAAGTTGCAATCGTGCTCCAATCAGAATTTTGTCCATGATTATCCCAAATCTTTACTTTCCAAAAATATCTAGTGGCCGCTTTTAATTTCCGTCCTTTATAGTCTATTTGAATAGAATTATTAGATTTTAATTTTCCTGTATTCCAAATTTCTCCGACATTTTTTAACAACGCAATCGAATCTTCAGAAACTAAAACTAAATAAGCTATCTGTTCCGTATTACGCATGACACTTTGAATCTTCCAACTAAAATGAGGTTGTGTTGCTGTTATTCCTAAAGGATTGACTCTAGATTCACATCTTAAATCATACAATTGCAAATTCTTGCCAAACAAATGGCAAAAAAGCAATTGAGAAATAATATATAAATACAAACTTCTTTTCATCATCATCTAATTTCAATCCCAGATATTACAAGCCCATTCGCATCATTTGTCACTAACTTAAACTTATAGTCTCCAGCATTAATCATGCTATCGGAATTTGTTTCTATTAAGCTCCATTTTCCTTCTTTTGTGAAGTCCAATATAATTTCTTCAACTTTCAGAACTGTATTGGAAGTATTTTCTAATATAAGTTTTCCAAAAAGTTTTTTATCTGTCATATTGGAATATTTCAAAGTCAAAGAATAAATATCCGCAACACCTGTGTGAAAATTGAAAATCAAGGTATCGTTTCCCCTATATTGTGATTGAAGAACATTTTTCTTATTAAAAGAAATTCCCTTCCAATTTCCATTACTAAATAAGGCATCGGTTGCTTTGTAAGCAGTTACAGCTTTCAAATCGTAAGCAGGCAAAATATTTGTAATTGGTTGTGCACTAACGAAAACCTCATTGCTCTGTTTAAAATACAAACTATCACCCTTTGCCATCCTTCGTCTATAAACTGTTGACTTACCAATACTACTATCCGAAATAAAACGAATCAATTCAGGCAATTTTTCAAATTTCTGCAATATTGGAAGAGTCGATTTATTGCTCGAATCAATCGCTACATATACATCAGCAGAATCTTTAAGAACAAGATCCAAAGGTGCATTTTTGCATATGTTCTTTGTTTGTAACCATTCTGCCCCATACAAATAATATGGTAAGCCACTAATTATTTTATGATCATCCAAGTAGGGTTTTGTATTTGTTGAAAGCCAATTTCTAATTGTGAAGAATGCAGAATCACTTTGATTTTTAAACTCAAAATAATTGGAAGTAGACATAAGTGATCGCATAGTGCTATTTTTGGATGAAATCGCTATAGCTGAGATAACTGCCTGTCCGGCTTCTATATTCGGAAAATTCAAACGTAATAAACCACTTTTTACATTTACAGTATAGGATTTCTTTAATGCTCTAGCAAAACCAACTTCGTTCCATATATCGATGTTTTTTTCAAGAACTACACCGTTTGCCGCTACATCAAAAAGCCTCCAGCCTTTTGCATCCTTGTTTCCTCCTTTTCCAAACCATGGTTCTACAAAATACAATTCAACTGTATAGTTGCCATCAGCTAAAGGAAAACGATATTCCAATGCTTGTTTTCCATAACGATATGTTTGAAAAAGACTCCAATCTTGCGTTCCTTTTATTGGATCGCTTATTTCACGCTGACTAGCAAATACAGGATTTAATTCTTTAAATTTTGTAGCCCAAGAAATCGAGCCCCAATTTGTTTCATTACTATAATTGATATCCGCGTCCCATTTGTTACCATTATGATCTATATATTGGTCGCCGCCACAGTTGACCCTATAAATATAATGCAGATCTTTGGAGTCATTTGTAATTAACTCATCTTTAGTTTGCAAATCCTTATAGTTTGGAGAATTGGGCAAATAGTGTAACAAAATAACATCTTCACATACTACTTTTCCATTGACATAACCTTTGGCGTAAAGCACATTGTATTTCACAAAAATATTGTCCCATTCAAAATGATAACCTTTAATACCCGAATTTTTCTTTTTCCCAAATGAAATGGTTTTGGTATCATTGAAAAGTTCTACTTCATCACAATTCGAATATACTTTTATAGTTGCATTTTGAGCTTTTTCAAATCGATCTGGCCAATTGTGCGAGGCGATATAGACCATTGGATCGCTTTTAGCATCAACATAATTGGAACGAAACATATAATATACATCTAAAGGCTCTCCCCAAGATGTCATCAAACCTTTATAGTTGACAGGACCTATACGATCAACTTCTCTCATACCCTCTCCTCCTTGTACTCTACCCGGATTATCATGCGAATTGTATAACCAAAAGAAATGTCCGCATACGCTATCTTTTACAGATTCAGCTTTTCTAACTTTCAATTCAATGAGATCCGTCATATCGTCTTCATTGTATTTTCCATTTTGAGACATATTTGAAGACTTATACAAATCGATAGAACGCCATGCACCATACTCTCCAACCAATAATTCTTTTTTTAACTCCTCTCCATATTGATTAGGGTCACCACCATAAGTACCACTCCAGTTTTGCGGAACATCCCAATCAGTACCTTCTCCACCATTACAAGTGTTTATCATACGCTGATTGAAAGATGTAGGATCCATTTCATGAATGATAGCCATACATTCTTTTGCAAATTCTTTTGGAAGACGACTTTCATTTTGTAAACCCCAAGTTACTACGGAAGGATCATTACGACGCTCCTTAATCCAATCTTTCAATAATGATTTAAAATTCTCTTTGAATGTTGGATTATCAAACCAGATATGCGCAGAAAACTGTGGCCACCAAAGAATACCATCATGATTCCAATAGTACTGATATTCCAAATTATGTGGTTGATGTGCATCTCTGAAAGCATTAAATCCGGCCGCTTTAATTTGCTCAACTCGGGATTTTATTTCTTCCTTTGTAAATGCGTGACTTCCACCCAAAAGATGCTCATATTCGGCAATACCATTGATAAAAACAGGTTTTTCATTGAGTAAAAATTGTTTACTTCCTTTATTATTTACAGGCCAAGACACATATCTAATACCATAGTCTGTATAAACGATATCTACCAATTTTCCATTAGAAAAGATCTCCGTTTTTAATTGGTATAAATAAGGATTTTCTAAAGACCACAAGTGAAATTTTTTCAATACAATTGGGTCAAAATTTATAATCGAATTTTCTTTAGATGATAGTGTTTTATTTTGTTTTGCGGTTGCAACTACTGTTTTGCTTTCATCTATCAGTTGGTCAACTACTTCTATTTTTTGAGGAATATTTCCATAGTTGTGAATTTCTACCGTTGACAAAATTTCAGCTTGACTGCCTAGTTTGTTTTCCTTATTCCAAATATGAATTCCAAAAGGTTCTACTCGAATAGGATCCGTAACTTCTAAATGTACCGGACGAAATATCCCCATAGGTTGGGATCCTTCAGAAAATCCCCTTTCATCTGAACATCCACCACACACCCAAGGAAGATCTCTAATCATAGCTAGATGAGCGACCTTCACTGCAACTATATTTTCTTTTCCATTGTAGTTAATTGCATCCGAAACATCCAAGGAAAAACTTGTACGTCCTCCATTATGTTTGCCTATATACTTTCCATTTAACCAAATACTTGCATAAGAACTAACGCCTTCGAAACGAAGAAAATAACGTTTTCGTTTATTAGGATTCTTTATTTCAAAATTTAGTCTATACCAAGCATATCCGTGAAGATTACCATGCGTAATGCGTCTATATCCATAGTAGTCATCCCAATTATGTGGAACAGAAATGGTTTTCCAATTTTTAGCATTATACCCAATATCTTTAAAAGAATTGTATTTGGTACTATCGTTTTCATCCATATTGGTTTTCCATCCATTGTTTAATAGGAAGTCTTCACGAATCGTTTTATTTTGGGCAAAGACATTTTGAATTGGCAAAACCAGCAGCATCAAAAAAAATATGTAATTTTTACAATTATTTATACTTAAACAATATATTTTATTTGAATTCCAATTCATAAAAGCAAGAAAATCAAGAAAATTCTAAACTATAAAAATTAATTTGCAAATTTTAAAATATCGACATCATATGGCTTATTCGCTAACAAATTTAAAGTTAGCATTTTTCCTTTATAAACAAATGCATATTTTCCATTATCTGTCGCCTTCACTACTAATTTCGATAGCCTATGTAGTTTCCATGCGACATTCAGCTCAACATCTCCCCTAGCTTTAACACCGTTGACAAAACCTGATGATAGAGAATCTGGTAATGCAGGTAATAGTTCAATATAGTCATTCTGACTCTGAACCAGCATCTCGGCAATACCAGCAGGGCCACCAAAGTTACCGTCAATTTGAAATGGAGGATGAGCATCCATCATATTGCGATAGATACCACCTCTTTCCGGAAGTCCTTCTCGGTCTGCAGGAGAAAGCAATAAATCAATCATTTTCAATGCATGATTACCATCTTTCATTCTAGCCCAAACGTTAAGTTTCCATGCCGTACTCCAACCCGTGCCACTATCACCACGCATATTCATAGAAACTTTCGCAGCATTCATCATTGAACTATCTTTATAACTAATATCTGTCCCAGGAAAGACGCCCCAGATATGTGAAATATGGCGATGTTGATCTTTAGGATCATCAACATCATCCATCCATTCTTGTAATTGACCATATTTTCCAATTTTATTTGGGGCAATTAGCGGTAATTGTACGACAAGCCTATCATCTAAATCAAGGTCTACAATACCCAATACTTTAGAGGCTGCAAGATAATTTTTAAAAAGACTTCTTATCATCTGATGATCCATTGTAGGGCCAGCAACCAAGCCACCATGTTCTGGAGAATTGGACGGGGTACTAATCAAAAAATCCGTTTTGGAATCTTTTACTAAAAATCCGATGTAAAATATAGTTGCATCTTTGATGGCTGGATACATTTTACGTAACAATGCAGTATCTCGAGTAAAAAGAAAATGATCCCAAATAGCTTGACAAAGCCAAGCAGAACCGGTAACCCAAATACCATGATTAGAAGCGTTGATGGGAGCCGTAGCTTTCCAAATATCTGTATTATGATGTAATACCCAGCCATCCAAATTATAATGTTCTTTTGCAACTACACTTCCCGTTTTTGTCAAATCTTGAATCATGTTGAACAAAGGTGTCTCACAACTCGATAAATTTAAAGGATCGGCAGGCCAGTAATTCATTTCCAAATTGATATTGGTAGTGTACTTGCTACCCCACGAAGGATTGAGTTGATCATTCCAAATTCCTTGTAAATTTGCAGGCAGAGGCGAGTTTTCGCGTGAAGAAGCAATCAACAAGTAACGACCATATTGCGCATACAACGCAATTAAATTGGGATCTTTTGAAACACTATATTGCAAAATGCGTTGATCAGTTGATAAACTAACATTGGGGAAAGTCTCAGAACCAAATCCTATTGAAAACTTTTTGTACAGTTTTTGATAATCGGTAATATGATCAGAAAGAATGGTTTTGTATGACTTTTTATTGAGTTTATCCCAGTATTTTGTACATAATTTTACTGGGTCTCCTGAAATATCATCGTAAGCTATATAGTTAGTTGCCGCTACTAAATAAACCGATGCTTCATCTGCATCTCGAACTAGTATAGAATCACCATCAACTTTAATAGAACCTTCTTTTGTTTTGACATATAGATTAGCGACTCCCCATAATTTTCCATTCTTTACCTTTACAGTCATTTGAAGTAAATTTCCCCTATCGGCTTTTATATTGATAGATTTATGAGGACTGTTTACAACAGTCGAAAAACTAATACTTTTTTTCTTGTCTGCAGTAAAATGAGCAACGATTGTTTGGTCAGGATTACTAGCAAAATAAGTTCGCTTATATTCAATTCCATTTTCTTCAAAACGAACATTTGCTAACGATTGCTCAATATCTAAACTTCGCTTATAATTAATTACATTATTAGTTGATGGAAACCGAAAATAAATATCTCCAAAAGGTTGATAATCTGCTTCATATTTAGGAAACGCTGGAACATCTTGATTTTGGATAGTATATGACCACAAATTCCCTAAAGAAATGATATCTCTACTGTTCTCTATTGGGAATAGTACAAATAATTTTCTGCCGTCCTTAGTTCCATTAAAACCACCTTTGTCATTCCAATTTATGACTTGGATATGGACAGTATTGATTCCCTCCTTTAAAATTTTAGAGGAAACTATATATTCTCTTTTAGCAAGTTGCCCTTTTGTTTCACCAACAAGATGTCCATTGATGTATGCATAATCATCATCTCTTATTTTGCCAAGATACAATTTCAAATCTTTTCCCAATAAGGATTTAGGCAAATTGAATTCCACCCGAAACCAAATCGCACCATCCACTCCATCCAGTCCTTCCTTTTCCCAACCATTAAGCATCGGAAGTTGAATCTTATTTTTGTATAGAGTAGTATTATTAAGATATTGGGTAGTATCTTTTCTTACATTCTTTAACCAAACGATACATTGATCATCGTAATGCTCTTCATTAATACGGATCCCCATAAACTCTTTTTGTGCAAGATCTTCGGCTTCTTTTTGTTTCCCATTTGCAAATAGTTCTCTTATTTTTGGTAGATATTTGTAGGCTCCTTTTCTAGCGTTATTATTGGGTTCACCTGTCCATAATGTAGATTCATTAAACTGCAAATGCTCTAGTTGTGGATCTCCAAATATCATTGCCCCAAGTCGACCATTACCAATAGGCAAAGCGTCTGTCCATTGTTTGGCTGGTTTATCATACCAAAGAAGTCCATTTTGCACTTGGCTATTTGCATGAAAATTTAATACTATTAAAAATAATAGCAACAACCATTTAAGTTTCAATAGACAATATGCTTTTTTATTTAAGGATGGCATCTTTTTTTACATCATAGTCTTTTACGACAACTTGCGAAACATTTCTAAAATCATTAGTTCCAAAACCTATATTGGAAGTCGTCTTTCCTGAAAGTTGAAGAAAGGTTTTAGTTCCTTTTTTAGGTCGGCAACCGTCAATGAACAAACCATCAACATTAATAGCGCTTACCCAAGGCTTTTCCTCGGTGGATTTTTCTAGTTTTAAATACTTCAAATCAATATCCGAACTATTTTCTATTTTAACTAATGAAGTTTTTACACCTGAAAAAAATACGTTGTTTAAAGAAATATTTTTAGAATAATGAATATCAAAACCGTTTTCCGCTTCCAAATGTATATTGGAAAATGAAACATCCTCAATTGGCATTTCTTCCAAACCGTTGATGAATACCGCATCTTTAGTATTGGCAGTAACATTAGAAATGTGAATGTTTCTAAAAATAGGTGTGCGCTCCGATACCGGTCCAATTGTTGATTTTGCGTAACGCGTATCCAAAACAAATGCTTGTTGCTTGATGTTGTGCATAATGATATTGTCTACTCTGATATTCTCCACTACACCACCGCGACCTCTAGTCGATTTGATGCGAATACCACGATCCGTACCATCAAAAATACAATTGGAAATAGCAATATTTCGTACACCACCTGACATTTCACTTCCGATTACAACACCGCCATGCCCTGAAAGCATCGTACAATTCGTAATAACATAGTCTTCTGCAGGAGCTGCTTGTTTACGTCCGTCCTCATCCTTTCCAGATTTTATAGTAATACAATCATCACCAACACTGATATGACAATCTGAAATATGAACATAACTACAAGATTCCGGATTGATGCCATCCGTATTAGGAGAATGTGGATTGTTAATCGTAACAGAACGAACAGTTACATTTTTGCAAAACTCAGGATTGACCGTCCAAAACGGAGAATTTTGAATTGTGATACCTTCTATCAATACATTTTCACAATACATTGGCTGTATAAATGGCGGACGTAAAAAACCACGTTTTAACCATTTGGAGTCTGGTGGAGCTAATACATTTTTGTTGTTTTCGAAAAAAGTATTTTCCCATTTGGATTTTGGTTTTTTATCATCAAAACCTTCCGAATAATTCCACCAATTACGCCCATGTCCATCAATCAAACCTCTTCCAGTAATAGTAATATTTTTAGCTTTGTATGCATAGAAAAAAGGAGAAAAATTAATAACTGTCGTCCCTTCCCAACGAGAAGGTACCATAGGAATATAGTTATCAAAATCATCACTAAAATGTAATTCCGCTCCTGCATCAATAAATATTGTAATGTTACTTTCTAATTTGATGGAACCTGTTAAGTATTTGCCTGCAGGAAAATAAATTGTTCCTCCACCTTTTTGAACCGCTTTTTGGATGATATTGTCGATTGCATTTTTACCTACAAAAGTGCTATCATTAGGAATGCCATATTTGGTCACATCATAGTACCCTTGAGCGGATACAATTGACGTAATCAAACTTATAATTACAATATTCAAAAATCTAAACATAGTATCTTATTTATTCAAAAAGCCAGTCAATTTCTTTTGAAATTCCTTTTTCAGAAATACCAGCGTCGTACTTGACAATTTCTTGATTACCATTTACAAATCCAAGAATTAAAGCGGCTCCTTTACTTAATTTCAGTGTATTTTCTCCTGCTGGAAAACTATATACATGAACATTTACGTTGGGAAAATCTTTCAAATACAATGCATTGGCAATCGCCGTTTCGGCTTGTCCATAATTATTGGCGCTAGCATCTGTTTCCAATTCGGGAGCTTTACTCAACAAAGAATCTTTTTTGTTGAAAAACCCTACCAATATTTTTACTGGTTGATCACTTTGAAAACTTATTGAAGTTCCCCTTTTTATCTGGCTCTGATTTGATAATTGAAGCCCTTTTACCCCTTTCAGTTCTTTTGCATAAGTTACGATATTCGTTGTCAAGTCCGAGAAAGGATTTGCATTACTGGAGCCGACAATGTACCAATTGTCTTTTTGATTTAGTAGTTTAACACTTGCATTTTGCAACGCTACAACTTTTGCGACTGACTTAGCACTATTATTTTTAAGAGAATTTATAGCTTTTTTAAAATGGTTCAACTCCGCTTCAAATGGCACAAGCACTTCTTTCCATGTTTTGAATGTAGCATCGACACCTCTTATTGGAATCTTACGTTGTTTGGTCTGCATACTATTAGCATACAAATAAGTATTTTTTGTTAAGTCAACCAATTGTTTATAGTAAGCAACGCTCTTTTCTAAATAAGGAAGTGCAGCTTCTAAGTCCTTAATATTGTTAGAATACTTATATCGTAAAACCAAAATTGCAGCTTCTGCTTTTGTTGCATAGTGCTTTGCCAAGGCTTGATAACAATACATATCATTACGAACGCGTTCAAATTCGTCTTTATCCTTCGTGATATATGGCTGTGCTTTATCAACAAATGCCACTGCCGCATCACCCTCTTCTACAACTTCTTTTATAATTTGTTTGGGCGTTTCTCCAATATGAGGTTGACCTTTCCAGTCCTTCTCTGCGTACTCAATTATTTTTTCACCTTCTGGACTTTCAGAATCATAAAGCAAATCAAACAAACCATACCTATAAGGATTGATAAGTTGCGTCATCAACATTCCCAACGTCAAGGTTTGTCTATTACCATCCGTGATTCCAAAACGGCGTAATAGTTTGGGGGCAATTTCTCCAGAGGCCTCGTAAGCCATTAAAATATTTTCACCTTGTTGTACATCACAACCAAATTTGGACGCCAACAACCCACCCCAATATCTAACTTCATCACTACGCTTACGGTTATCGTTCCAAGCGTAACGGCTCCATTGTTTGTACCAAAGCCAATCACGATCTATCTGCAACAATCTTTTTCCATCTGCATTGTCAGCACTATAAGGCCAATCCCAATAAGACGCTTGCGGATAAATATGAATACCATTTGCACCATAAATGCGATGCATTCCTTGTACACTTTTTTGGATAAAATCATCGGAAGCATATCTAAAAGGTTCCAGATTTGCTAAAATGTGTACATTTTCGATCTGTACTGTTCCAATAGTACTTAGGGTACGATGTAACTCTGCCCAACAACCTCTTGGCTCGTAAGTCGTCAAAGCTTCGCCATTAAATTTTGCCATTGTATATAAATTAGGATACAATGGCATAGCAGCCTTCATAACAGAAGGCGCATCTGTGTCATGTGCTCGCAAAATAATTGGTGGCACTTCGTCAGTTCCCAATTGGGCTAAACCATCTTTTACACCAGGAATAATAGTTTTAGTAAACCAATCAATATCATCTTGTCCAACACCTTCCATCGCTTCACCTAGAGTCACACATAGTCCAACATGTGGATATTTAGCCACGAATGCAGCAATGGATTTTTGTGTATAGTCGGCTATTATTGGAATAATAGGGCGATTTCTGTCTTGCGTCGTTAGATTATGCTTTTCTGCAAATGGTTTGGGTATAAGAATATTGTAAAAAGCCTGTATAATCCAAATACCTCTCTTATCTGCTTCTTCTGTTAGAAACTTAAATATTTCTTCATTTTTGGCAAAAGTAGCATCGTCTACCTCCAAAGCATAAGGATAATCTTTTAGCTTAACCAAAGATGAAAATGGATGTCCATTCCAAAGAAACAAAGCATTCATCCGATTTTCAGCCAGCGAATCCAATACTTTTGTCCAAAGTTTTTTATCATAAAACCAAGGAAAAGTTTGTTCTGTATATGGATATTCGTAAACATCTCTTCCCGGTAAATATGTGGCTTTTTGTAATCCAATACAAGCCGCTCTCATAACCATTTTTGGATGATCAGCAAAGGAGATACGGGTAGGAAGTTTTTTGTTTAATTTAAGACTATCAACTATGGCTAAACTTCCGTAAAAAATGCCAGAAGTATCCACACCATCAAGAAGGTAAATATTTTCTCTATTCTTTATAGCAAAACCTTCCTTATATGTGGTCGTATCAAGACTTAAATTATATTTTTCTTTCGTAGTATTGGACAAGTTGGTGCCTTGAGCTGCCAATACTAAAGTTATATTTTTCTTATTTAGTTTGCTTCCTTCGACTAGGATTGTCGGTTTGTAGCCACAATTACGCAATTCATTTGATAAAAGTTCAGCTGCAAACTTAATTCTTGGATGTGTATTAGTTGGGATCACAATAGAAACATCAGATGTTTTCCATTCACTATTTGACTGTCCAAAAATATTCTGAAAAACAAATAACAATAGTGCAAAAACAAAAATAGATCGTATTGTAGATTTAGAAAACATAAACTAATGCTTTGATGAATAATAGCAACTTATTTAAACAATAGAGTTGTATACAGAAGAATATTCTTCCAACTTAACCATTCCTTCCTCTATAGATAAATCATTCCAATGATTATGTATAACAAGGGCGGCACCGATAGAAGTCGATTGCGGAACTTCTGCTGCAAAGACTTTTTTATCTTTCAATAGATAAGCCATGGCTTTCATAAAAACAACATTATGCCCAAAGCCCCCATCAATAAAAATCTGTTTAATTTCGTTATCTGGATCGGCAGATTTAACTGAATTTACTTGCACATTTACCAATTCAAATATCAATTGAAAATAGGCATGTTTATAATCAGAAAATTGACTTAATTCAACAGAAGAATAAGGAAATTTTTCCAACAAAAAATCATCTTTTGATTTATAGTTTAAATCCCACGGTTTTATAGTCGAAAAAAGAGCAAAATCTAAATCTAAAGAATGAATATGTTCTTTATCCGTATGAAAATAGCTCAAAATCCGATTAAGTTCTTTTTCGTAAATGCTACCTAAAAAAACGCGCGAAGCTTTTACAGGTTTACCCAAGTAATTCATGTAACAAAGGCTACCAGTTTTTAACTCCTCTTGAGTTAAAGGACTATTATTAAAAGGATTTAGCGTTATACTCCATGTACCTGTTGACACAAGGAGAAATGGATCTTTAATCGATTTTAAGTATGGAACTAAAGCAGCCGAACTATCATGTATGCCAATTCCAACCAGTAAATAAGCATCATCAAATTTAACTTTCTCAACGGTGTCATTTGCTACTACTGGCGCCAATTTTTTAGAAATACCAAGAGGCGTCAACCAATCATGATAATTGTTCTTTCGAAAATTCCACAAACTCGTATGACAACCGATACTCGTAATATCAGAATACTTTTTTCCTGTTAATAGGAAACTAAAATACTGTGGAAAATGCAATGTGGTTATAGTCTTAGAAAAAATTTCTTTTCGTTGGTGACAGATTCGAAATAGTTGTAGTCCAGAATTAAGATTCCCTTGAATTGGGCAACAGGTTTCTAGTTCGAATTGCGTTTGCTCCTTTTCATTGGAGAACATTTTTTCTAATAGTCCATCTGGATAAGGTTTCAAATAGTTGAACATATCTACCACTGGTCTTCCATCCACACCAATATGAACTAAACTAGCGCCATAAGTAGAAAAATTAATCGCCCGAATGTCGTATTTGCCCGAATCTATTAGTTCGCGTAAAGTTTTGAACAAAAATTCCTCGATAGCAGATAAATCTTCACATTCATAGCCATCTTCATCAATTTTTTGAGCAAAAGTCAATTTTTGTTGATAAACAATTTGGTATTGCTTATCAAACAAAAACAACTTTTTATTCGTTTTACCAACGTCCAATATGGCGACAACTTCTATCTTACTCACAATCTTTATTCTTGTTCAACTATATTTCAATATTTTATACAACTATAATCCAGTAGCTACAGAGTGTAGTCCGCGTTCTTTGACCAATTCGTTCCTAATATCCAAACTATTAAAGGCTTTGATTGGACTAAGTGCAGCACCAGATCTCAATCTTGCTTCTGCCAACAACGGGCGAACATCTGTACGATAAGCATCTTGGATAATGTCTTGTGCTAAGGCTACTTTATTATTGTTTTGTGCACCCGTTAATGCATTTTGATCAATAATCAATGCTTGTGCATAAGCCAATTTTATAGCTTCCACAGACTGCAACAAATCTTCGATAGGATCTTTCACATTATGTGAAGCGTCAATCATCCAACCGATATCCGTCGCATGACGTTTTCCTTTATGATCCAAACCTTCCACTAATTCATGGAAAATCAAGAACAATTGATACGGATTGATACTGCCAGCAGTCAAATCATCATCTGAATATTTGGAATCATTAAAATGAAAACCCGCCAATTTATCTTCCATCAACAGCAAAGAAACTATCTGTTCAATATTGGCTCCAGGCAAATGATGCCCAAGATCAACTAAAGTTACCGCTTTCGGTCCTAGTTTGGATGCGAGCAAATAAGATTGTCCCCAATCCGCAATAGTTGTAGAATAAAAATGTGGTTCAAAACATTTATACTCAATATAAAATTTCCAATCATCCGGCAAAGCTTTATAAATTTCTTGCAAACTTTCTAGTGTACGTTCGAATGCACCACGGAAATTCAACTCACCGGGAAAATCAGAGCCATCAGACAACCAAAGACTTAATGCTTTAGAACCTAGTTTATCACCATGCTGAATCACTTCGATATTATGTTCAATCGCCTTTTGACGAATATCTTTATTTACATGATGTAAGGAGCCAAATTTATAACTAAAATCTTGGCCTTTTTGATCCTGAAATGTATTAGAATTAACGGCATCGAAATGCAATCCTAGGTCTGATGCTTTCGCACGTAAAGCATCATAGTCTTGCGGAATATCCCAAGGAATATGCAAAGAAATAGAGTTGCAAGATTTAGTCAAATCATTTAACAAAGCCACATCTTCTAGTTTCTCTTCAATATTCCTAGGTTCCCCGGTTCCTGCAAATCGTCCAAAACGCGTACCGCCAGTACCCAAAGCCCAACTTGGAATAGCTATTTGAAAATCTACCAATTTGCTAATTACCTCCTCAAAATTGGGAATGGAATCTTTCAAAACCTGAATCTTATTTTGGTGTAAAGTCAAGCCATCCGAATTAAGCGAATCTATTTTCTGCTTATCTAAAATCATATAACAAGTTTTTAATCGTCGTATTAAAGGTACAAAATACAATATTTATCTTACAAAACCCATCGCAACACCACCATCTACATTTAAAATATTTCCTGTAGACTTTTCCAACAAACCATTTAGGAAAGAAAAACAAGCATTGGCAATGTCTTCCGGCAAAATCATTTCTTTCAACAAGGTTCTGTTGGCATAGTATTGCGGTAATTCTTCCACTGTAATTCCATAGGCTTTGGCACGACCTTCAGCCCAACCACCGGCCCAGATATTAGAGTTGACAATCACCGCATCAGGATTAACAGAATTTACACGAATCTTGTCACTACCCAATTCTGCAGCTAATAATCTTGAAAGATGTGCTTGCGCAGCTTTTGCTGAGCCATAGCCTACATTATTTGGTCCAGCAACTATAGAATTTTTTGAAACGATATTAATGATATCGCCTCCGATGTTTTGTTTTCTTAGTATAGCAACGGCGCATTTAGAAACAATAAATTGGCCTTTGGGCATGATATTGTATAGTATATCCCAATCTTCAATCGTATGCTCTGCAATAGGTTTGGAAATACTTAGTCCGGCATTATTGACTATAATATCCATACCACCGTATTTTAAAGCCGCATATTCAAATGCTTTAGCGATAGAGTTCGCATCTGTAACGTCCATCAACACTTGATCAACTTGGTCTTTGGAAGAAATTTTGACTAATTCCACTTGCGTTTCATCCAAACGCTGTTGATTGATATCATTCAATACGATACAAGCACCTTCTAGTAAGAGTTTCTTTGCAATTGCAGCACCGATACCGCCACCACTACCTGTAACCAAAGCAATCTTTCCAGACAACGCTTTTGGCTGAGGCATTCTTTGTAGTTTAGCTTCCTCTAACAACCAATATTCAATATTGAACGCTTCTTGTCTAGGCAATGCCGTATAGTCAGATATAGCTTCCGATCCACGCATTACATTAATAGCATTGACAAAAAATTCAGAAGCAACTCTAGCGGTTTGTTTATCTTTTGCAAAAGTAAACATTCCAATACCAGGGTAAATAATAACGACTGGATTGGCATCACGCATCGCCGGACTATTGTCATGTTTGCATGTATTGTAATAGTCTGCATACATATTTCTATAGTCAACAAATTGCGCTTCTATTTTTTGCAAAGTATTTTTATAGTCAGAAAAATCTTCATTAGGTGCCAAATCCAAAATCAATGGTTGAATTTTGGTACGCAAAAAGTGATCTGGACAACTTGTTCCAAGCGGCGCTAATTTTTCCAAATCGTTGGAATTTATAAATTCCAATACACGATCTGAATCCGTAAAATGACCGATCATTCTTGTTTTTTCCGAGCATAGTCCACGCAATAAGGGAGCTACATTAGCCGCTTGTTTTTTTCTACTTTCAGCAGTTTCTGCTACAATTTTTGCGCCACCGAAAACCGAACCATTTTTCTGTACACTTTCTTCTATAAACTCAGAGCATTTTTCAATAACATCTAAAGTATTCACATAGGATTCATAAGCGGTATTTCCCCAGGTAAATAAACCATGAGACCCCAACATAATCCCTTTAATATTGGGACTTTCATCTAAACATTGTTTTAGTTTCAATCCAAGATCGAAACCAGGTCTTTGCCATTCTACCCAACCAATTTCTCCATTAAATAATTCTTGCGTAATCTTATTGCCATCTTTTGCAGCGGCTATTGCAATGGCCGCATCAGGATGCAAATGATCAATATGTTTGAATGGTAAAAATCCATGCAAAGGCGTATCAATAGAAGGAGCTTTGGACCCCAAATCAAAAATACAATGATTGAATAGTTGTACCATTTCGTCTTCGTACTCAATACCACGATAAACATTGGTCAAACTTCTCAATTTATCTACATATAGAGCGGCCAAACCTTTTTTTGTCAACGTACCTATATCACCACCAGAACCTTTAATCCACATAACATCCACAGGATTACCAGTCAGAGGATCTTTCTCTACGGTCTTGCAAGAAGTGTTACCTCCTCCATAGTTAGTAATCCTTAAATCAGCGCCCAAAATATTAGAACGATAGATCAACAAAGCTACTTCATCTCCTTCTAGTTCGGCCGCTTTTTGATCATCCCATAGATAGTTTACATACTTGTAAGTCTTCATAATTTTGTATTGATTAATTTTGTTTTATAGTTAGGCTTGTGTATTTCCCAAACCTACAAATACGATTGATATTAAGATAACTGCGATACCTGTACCTATAGTCCACTGTGTTTTTTTGGAAGTACCTTTCCACTCTTTCAAAATCACACCCCAGAAATTGGAAATCAATATGATAAATGACATGTGTAAAATCCAGGAACTTGGACCATTTCCTAGTTTGCTCTCTCCCATTCCGTAGAAGAAAAATTGCAAAAACCACATCGTCCCAGCAATAGCTGAAAAAAGCCAATTGCTTACTTGTGGAACGCCATTTTTCCCAAAATCACTAAATGATTTGTTTTTCAACGCAAGGCCAATACACCAGATAAAGTTGGTCGTCAAACCACCCCAAAGCAATACGACATAACTAACATTATTTTGAAAAAGAGGATTGCATCCTAGTTCGACTGCTTTTTCGGCAAGTGGCTTTCCCGTTTCTATTCCGAAATTGAAACAAGCGCTCAATACGCCAGAAACAATCGCTGCAGTAAGACCTTTTTTAATATTGAACTCTTGTACAGAAGCTTGCTTTTGGTCATCGGCCATTTCCTTTTCTTTCAAAATACCGGCACGACCACAGATAATGATTCCCAATACACAAATAGCAATCCCAATGAGAATCGTAATACCTCCACTTTTATGAAAAATATCCGAAATACTTTCTTTGCCTTCCATTGGGTTAAATTGAAAGAAAATTGCTGGCAGCAAAGCACCGAAGACGGAACAAAAACCTAACATCACAGAATTACCTAAGGACATACCTAAATACCTGACACCCAATCCATAAGTCAATCCTCCAATACCCCACAAAATCCCAAATCCATATGTTCTAAGCAAGACGGCCATCTCTCCATTGGCAATAATCTCAGCGAAATTGGGTATTGTCAAATAAGCGGCCAAAGGCGGTACAATCAACCAAGAAAACAAGCCGCCCACCATCCAATATATCTCCCAATGCCAATCTTTTACTTTTTTGAATGGTAGGTAAAAACTACCAGAAGCAAATCCTCCAATCCAATGAAATATAACACCAAGCAATGCATTCATATAGCTCCAGTTAAATACTAACTAATAATCGTTTGTGTAAAAATACATCCGATAAATGAGCGAACTATCATGCACTATCATGTTCCATCTTATTTTTTAATTCATTACATTCTATATTTAGTAATCATAGTATATTTTACTAATTTCCATTAAATTCATAGATGGATAACTTCTATTGGATTATATTAGTTAAACACGATTTACAATTATTTCAAAACTATTTGTTAGAGAAAGAATACACTTATTCACTTTTAACACAAAAAATTAAAATCTTTTTCAACAATATGAAAAAAATATATATTTTACCATTGACTCACGATAAATATTTCGCCATCATGAAAAAAAAATTACAATAATTAAAAATATCTCAAAAACACTTTGGCTTTCAACATCTAAAGTATTTAGAGCACTAAGAGATAGATGTGAAAATAGTGAGGAAACTATAAAAAAGTTGTTCTTGAATAAGCCAAAAAATAAATATTAAACCAAATCCAATTGCATTATCATTAAAAGAGCAAAGAACTTATACAATTGGTATAGTTGTAAGCGAAATTAAAAATAATTTTTATTCTCAGGTCATCAATTGAGTAGATTAAATCGTCTACCAAAAAGGCTATCAAGTCATAATTTCTTAAACCTATGAGTCCTTCGAATTAGGAAAAATGATCATTATCAATTTTGACACGAGGACCGCGG
Source organism: Rhizosphaericola mali (assembly GCF_004337365.2). Lineage (GTDB taxonomy): Bacteria > Bacteroidota > Bacteroidia > Chitinophagales > Chitinophagaceae > Rhizosphaericola > Rhizosphaericola mali. Next base: position 1,882,184 of record NZ_CP044016.1, read on the forward strand.
ATGTTTTACTTATAGCCTCATCAGAAAATACAACAAATCTTGACAATTTATAAAATTTGAAAGAAGCTGATCTTCCAATTGTTTTTTTGATCGAGTTAAATGTCAAATAAATACACACAAAGTAGTTGTAAATAATTTTAAAAGTTCATGTAATTTAACAGAAATCCTAATAAAAAAAGAAGGAAAAAGATTACCCACATTACAAACTCTCCACATTTCTCCAATACAATTGAGCGCTTAAATGGATACAAATCTGCACTAGAAAAAAAATGGAATTGAGTATAATGACAATTTAGTTAAATATTACTATGATACAGGCAGTTTTGCAACAGATTTACAACAAGTAATAGAAGAAATATAAGAAACTGATTGCGATGGTTTATTTTACACATTTTATGGAATAGTGTCTATTCTAGTGGTAAGACAATACGCTCTCCTTCAATAATGGAAAGCACTTTATTTATACTATAGTCCCTCGGCTCTCAAATCCCCCAACCTAGCAAGCATTTCTACACATGCACCTTCATGGAGAATCTCCCAACTGGTTTGAGTTGTACCTCCTCTAAAATCATAGTTTAATAAATTTGTTTCTTTATTTCTACAATTGGACAACCAAGCATTATTTAATAACTTTTCATATGCATCTACATACTTTCTATTTTTATCTATTTTATAAAGTTCAATTAATCCTCTAAGCAATATTGCACGAAACCATACATGTCCATCTGGATCGATTGTATTAAATCCCGTTCCCAAAGTATATGACTGAAAATAACTCCCCCATTGTCCAAAAATAGAAGATGCGACATCCTGAGCATCTTTTAGATAAGTATTATCCCCTGTGATATTATATAATAAAGCTGCTGCTTGAATTGCTTGTCCTGAATTATAGGTATATTTGGTTTTACCAATATTGACAACTCTATTGCCATTGCCATCCAATCCATAGCTCATATTATCCCAATATAAATAATCCGTAGGGTCTTGTAATTTTGTTTTTACCCATTTGTAAATGTCTTTTGCACTTTGTAAATAAGCCCCATCCCCTGTTTGTTGATACAACTTTGTAGCTAATACGACTGCTGGGGCATTAGAGCATGTCATTTTACCATTATCGTTTTCCTTCCAATACACACCTCCTCCTAGGACGGTATCCGTACCAGAGCGAACAAAATTCCATACTAGTTTTGCATGATCCAAATATTTAACGTCCTTAGTTAGTTCATATAAATCAGCCATATCAATCCCTATCCAAATATTATCATCATAAAATCTTTCGTTTCCATTCTCTGGATATACTGCATACGCCTCCACGGTATTGGATTCTCGTTGTCCTTTGGTTGTCCTAAATTTATCAATAGAAGTCAAAAGTCGATTATCCAAAGTAGACGCAATTTTAGATTTATAATTTGGGTATCTTTCAGATGTTTCTTTTAAAGCAGCATAACCTGAAAAAGCTCCACCTTGTCCCCAGACAACAGCAGCCCCATCCCAATAACCGCCACCTTGAGGATACGTACTAGTCCAAATATCTCTAGGCTTTCCCTCTAAATATAATTTAACTAAGGAGCTCATTAAAGTATCGGCTCTTTTAAGATATAAAGGGATTGAATCTCCATTAGAATTGAAAGAAATACTTATGGGATTGGCTCTTTGTCCTGATTTTCCTATTGCGACAGCAGTAAAAATATATTCGCCAGCATATGGAAGAGAAATAGTGAGTTTTTGACTATCTCCAGCAATAGCATCCTCTAAGATTGGATTTGGCATAGAAAATCCTATATCATTTATTGGTTGATAAGATATTTCAACTTTATACAACTCTTTAGAATTTGGATTATTCCAAGTGAGATTTATTTTAGTTATAGTATCAGAACTGCTAGCTTTTAAATTAGAAATAGTGGCAAAGGAATCACTTGAAGTGGTAATACCATTATCCGTATTATTTTTCCTACAAGAAATGATAGAAATAAATATTAAACTGAAAAATAGAAATAGTGAAAATTTCATAAAATAAGTTTTTGAATTTTGGCGTAATAAAAATTATTGAGGACATCCCTTCTGTATAAATGAAGTCGCAGGAACTACTACACTCCCATAATTACCACCCTCAATTTTAGAAAAATGTAAAGCCGTAGAGTATTTACTATTATTAATATCTTCCAAATAATAAGTAGATATTCCAGCTGAAAAATTCCAGTTGGCAATCAGCCCATTGTTATCTGAGATTTGAAATTTGCACATATCTTCTTTTAATTGATTTGCATTACGTATTACTTTCCAAACCCTAGCCATAGAAACAGCTCCTTGCATAGCCCTAAAGTCTTGTCCAGCAGCTCTTCCTATTTCAAATCGATTACCATCTCCACTTGATGCAATATTTACAAAACGATGAGACGTATCCTGGCGATTAACAATAAGTTTATCTTCTTTTCCATCAATATAAAATCTATATTTATCTACTACGTTGGCCTGATTTCCATCCACAGTTAAAGCCAAATGTATCCATTGATTTAATGGAATAGATGAGGAGGTTTCTAACATAATCCCATCATTAAGCCCCGCTATTTCTAGTGGATGTGTCGGTTTATAATCATCATACTTACCCCTAATTATTAAATTATTTTCTAATCCCATAATTGTTTGTAGTCCTCGGTAACCAGTTAATTTACAGGTTATTTCAAAGGTGACCTGCTTGCAATTCGTATAGTCTGGATCGACAACAGCAATATCTTTAAAATTTGCATATCCAAAATAGGCGCTTGCAAAATCAAAACTATAATCCTTGCCATTAACGTAGATTGGGATCGATACCCTTTGAGCGGATCCATCTTTTAATTCAATATTAGAATTCCCATTTTGTTTTGCAATAACGATAATAGTAGAATCATTTATCCACTTTGTTTTTATAATAGAAGAATCAACAATATTTAGGCTATAAGGCTTATTGCCGCTTAAAATTTGAATAGTGTCACATCCTTGCTGATAGTCGATATGTACGCTATCTTTATTTAAAATGAATGCCTGCTCATTTTTAACGATAACATTTAGATATAGTTTCGCACCATTTTTATCTGTTATTAAAATAAAAGTTTGTCCATAATGCATACTTTTAGCGGCTTTTAAGACTACACTATCATTTTTTATATCTGCTGATACAATAGTATCATTCGATGATTTAGCGGAGTAGCCGCCACCTCCGCCTTGTATTTTTATTGAAAATACTGCATTTGGTCTTAAGATTATTTCTGAATTTTCTACGGCAAGCTTTTGTATGGACGATGTTTCATTTTCTTTTTTACAAGCAAAGAATAGAATTTGAAAAAACAGGACAGCTAAGCTAAAAAAACGTAAGTTTTGTGTTGGCATAAATTTTCATTTGGCTATGAATACAAATTTCAATTACTCATTATATAGTCAAACAAAATATGCAATTCCGCTATTTGTAAAATAAAAACAAGTTAAAATTTCTTAAATATTAGCAGACTATTTCACGATATTATATGATCAATAATTACACATTAAAGTTTTATTATCAAAAAATTATGTCAACAATTCATTACCATTTTTTGTAATATAATCAAACAATCAAATTACGATCTATGAAAACATTGCAAAAAGCTATTTTCTTGCTATCCATCTTGATCATTTTTAAATCAAACATTATGAAAGCACAAGTAATTAATGGCACCTTATGGAAAGCCAAAAAAGTGGACAACACTTATATATTGAGTATTAATGACAAAGCGAATTTGTTGGATGCTTTCGCTGATTTTGTCACGGTTAACAAGATACCCGCGGGATCAATTATTGGTTTGGCTGCGATAAATGAAGCAACACTTCGCTTTTTTGATCCAACAACTAAAAAGTACATTGATAAAACTTTTAAGGAGCAAATGGAAATGTCGAATCTAACTGGGAATATATCGACCAAAGATGGCAAACCTTATTTACATATTCATGTCACTTTGGGAAGAAGAGATTACAGTGCATTGGCAGGACATTTGCAGGATGCAAAAATTAGAGGCGCAGGCGAATTTATAGTTACACCTATCAATAGCGACGTAGAGCGTACTTTTTCAGATGAAGTAGGACTTAATTTCTATGATTTTGAAAAATCGGCAAATTAATATTAGATTATTTGACCTGAATCATTAACCTAAAAACATTTTAATTATGAGCCAATTAAATGAAAAAAAAGTAGCCATCTTAAGTGAAAACGGTTTTGAAGAAGTGGAATTAACTAGCCCTAAACAAGCTTTAGAAGCCGCAGGCGTAAAAGTAGATGTAATTTCTCCGCAAGAAAAAACCATCAAAGCATGGGATGTCGATAAATGGGGGAAAGACTATAATGTCGACATTCCGCTAGATAAAGCCGATGCAAGTCAATACAATGCACTTCTATTGCCAGGAGGCGTTTTAAATCCTGATAGTTTGCGAATTAATGACAAAGCTTTAGCTTTTATCAAAAAATTTGAGGACGAAGGTAAAATCATCGCTTCCATCTGTCATGGCCCTTGGACTTTAGCGGAAACAGGTTATTTAAAAGGTAGGAAAGTTACCTCATTTAAGTCCATCAGTACCGATCTAAAAAATGCAGGTGCCGATTGGTCTGATCAAGAGGTTGTCATTGATAACAATTTGATAACAAGTAGATTTCCGGATGATTTACCCGCATTTAACAAAGCATTCATTGCAGCATTAGAAGCGAAATAAATTTTGGAAAAAATGAAGAAAATAACAATTGCAGGACAACATATCTTGGCTTTGGGGCAGGGCACTTGGAATATGGGTGACCATTACGATACAAGAAGATCGGAAATGGACGCCTTGCGTTTCGGCGTAGATAATGGCTTGACCTTGATTGATACCGCTGAAATGTATGGCAACGGCCGTTCTGAATCCTTGGTTGGAGAGGCTATCAAAGACATTAGAAATCAAGTAGTTCTTGTTTCTAAAGTAATACCATCTAATGCTTCTCTAACTGGAACTATCAAGGCATGCGAACAAAGTTTAAAACGTTTGCAAACAGATTATTTGGATTTATATCTACTGCATTGGCAAGGCATATACCCTTTTGAAGAAACTATAGAAGCATTTGAAATACTCGCAAAAGATGGCAAAATAAAATTTTGGGGAGTAAGCAACCTTGATATTTCTGAAATGCAATACATTCAAACTATAAAAAATGGGCATCATTGCAACACCGATCAAGTTTTGTATAATTTAACCAGAAGAGGTATCGAGTATGATTTATTGCCTTGGTGTCAGAAGAATGCCTTGCCTATTATGGCTTATTCTCCTATTGAACAAAATCGTTTATTGGAAGAAAAAGTTGTGGTGGCAATAGCCAATAAGCATCAAGCGACTCCTGCGCAGATTGCGTTGGCATGGATATTACAAAATGAAGATGTCATCCCGATACCAAAGGCATCAACTATAGCGCATGTACAAGAAAACTTAGGTTGTTTTGACATTCAACTTTCTGAAGAAGACAATATATTACTAAACAACATCTTCCCTTCTCCCAATAGCAAACAAGGCCTTGAAATGATTTAAAAAATCTATAAAACAATCCAGAATACTAAAAAATAAAACTATGAAAAATAAAAAAGAAACCATACTGATTACTGGAGCTGGAAGTGGATTTGGAAAAGAAACGGCGTTTAGAATGGTAAAGAAAAATTATCATGTCATTGCTGCAGTAGAAACGCCATCTCAAATTTTTCCTTTAAAGGAAATTGCAAAGAAAGAAAAACTAGATATTCAATTTGAAAAATTGGATCTAACCAACACGGGTGACAGAGAGCGAGCGGCCAACTGGGACGTTGATATACTGTTGAATAATGGCGCCATAAGCGAAGGTGGTGCTGTCATCGATTTACCAGAATATATTTTACGTCAGCAATTTGAAGTAAATGTTTTTGGCACCATATTATTAACTCAGATTGTCGCTCGCAATATGGTAAAGAAGAAAAAAGGCTTTATCGTATTCATGTCCTCTGTGGCAGGTATTACCACCGATCCTTTTGCGGGTGCTTATTCTTCTACTAAACATGCTATCGAAGCTTTTGCTGAAGCCTTCAATAAAGAACTAAAAGAATTTGGCATCAAAATAGCAACAATCAATCCTGGCCCTATCTATACTGGATTTAACGACCGTATGTTCGAAGGACCATTACATTGGTATGAAGAAGATCTTGAAAATGCCATTTTCGATTATAAAAAAATAGCCTTTCCACACGAACAATACATTCCTGAACACGTATTCGACAAAACCGAAAAAGTTTTATCTGGAGAGTTAAAAACATACAGAAATGTAGTTCCTGACGATATTGTGGAAGATACTAAAAAGCAAATGGACGAAGTTTGGACGAGAATGCAAAACAGCAAAGCACAAAGAGATCCTTTGGTACAAAAAGCCTACGACATAAAACCAGAAACTAAAAATGGTAAATAATGTTTGAAATAAAATCATTAGATCTTCTTGCAGATGCACAACAATTGATTTCTTTGGCATTAGAAAAAGCGAAAGAAATCAAATCGCCGAGTAATATAGCAATTGTTGACCCAATGGTTATCTCATTAGTCACGTCAGAATGGATGGTGCACAACTACCAAGTATTGAGCATGCTATACATAAAGCAAAGACAAGTGCACTATTTAAAAAATCAACCATAGAACTCCAAAAAGACAGTGAGCCTGGTGGCTCACTGTTTGGACTTAATAATACTTTGGACAATACGGTTATTGTATTTGCAGGTGGAGAACCCATTAAATTAAAGCATATTGTAGTTGGTGCAATTGGAATTAGTGGAGGAACAGCGGAGCAAGATCAGGCAGTAGCTTCATTCGCGGTAGAAAAATATAATTATAACGTAAAATAGTAATGAATTTAAAAGTTGTAAAACCTTACTAAAATACAATTTATATCGAACTATTTTCTAGTCTCAATGTAAATGAAGGAGAAATATATTTATTCATTAAAAATTGTAAGCCATGGATACGAATAAAATAAATCAACCAGACGAAGAAACTTTGCATACCACTGATCCTCAAGAGCACATGAAAGGCCCAGTTTCTTCTATTGTAAATAAAGTTGCAGAAATAGTTGATCCTAAAGACCCTGTTGAGGAAAATTCAAATACAATCATAGTAAAAACATTTCAAGAAGTAAAAGGTACTGTAGATGAAACTCTATATAAGCAAAAATTGGAACAACTCCTTCATGATCATTCTGAATATTTATTGGGAGACCTTAAAAGTAAAATAATCGAAAACCCAGATGAATATGTAGAAGTACAGGATAATAAAGGAGAAATTCATTTAAAATTTAAAGTTAAACCTTAATAATTATATTTTGTAACGTATACAGAATAGTTAGTGAAACTATAATTTTAGCACTATTTAATTCAATTAAATAGTGCTCTTCTTATTCAGGTAAGTCGTTTAGATACTCCTCAACTTTCGTCCTTTTTTTCAAATCATCCTTATTTGTTAAATCCAATTGTTAAGTTGTTATGGAAATATAACTATTTTCGGAACTGCCCGTCTATATGTTCCTTCCTCAGAGGGATTCAGAACTGATACGGAATATCTTTGTCGAATAGTAATGTTATGGGTCATATAGATGACTGATTAATAGAAGGCCAGTCAACAACCGAACTAAAAATATACATAACTAAATATTATTTTCAATTTCTAGTCTAGAAAAAGAAAGCAGACTAAAAATATTGCTTGTTTAGGACAAAAACAAGAAAGGATATTATAGCAATCGATAAAACGATCATCAATAATTTTTTATTTTGATCATTTTTATGAACAAACACAGCACCAGTCATCATTATAAAGAAACCAATAGCTGAAATAGGTGTCAAAATGGGATAAATTTGTAATAATTTTGGCAAAATGAGACCAAATACACCTAACAATTGAAAAATGCCTAACAATCTATTGATAACTACACTATTGCCAGGTTTTAATTGATGTCTTTCTATCAATATTGTAGCAGAAAGTCGCATATTATCCAAGGCTGGCTTTATAAAAAACAATGCAATTATAATCTGTAAAATCCAAGATAAAATATCCAACATAATCTCAACTTTAATTAAATATATAGGTTTTTACAAGATATATATAATGATTTAAGATTCTACGATTTCTTTTTCAACTAAATTGATTCCATTAAAAATGTAAAAGATTAAGTATAGCGTAACAATACCAAAACATAGTATTTGCAGATAAAAAAGTTTGTCAGATAAATGTTCTATATCACTAATAGATTTACTTGTAATGATTTGGTTAGGTGAACTGCTAACTATTTTCGAATACTGAATCAACTGTTGACCTAATACATCTCTACGATAAGAACAAATAAAAATAGATAAAAATGAAAATACAAAAAGAGTTTCATTTAGGTGATATTTTCGTAAAAAGTTACTCATAAGATTGTTTTTTAAGGTGATAAAATGAACAGAATCATCGAGAAACCAAATCATAAATTGCGCTGTAAAAATAATGAACTATATTGACATTTATCAATGCAATTAAAAATAATTTATTTACAAGTTAGAAAATATTAAAATATAGATTAGGATATCTGTTAAATAGTGCCGGCTCCAAAAAGATAATATCTTTTTGGAGCCGGACTTATATTTTGAATATGAATTATTCTTAGCAAATGTAAATGGCTTATTTAAACTGATTATGAATAGATTGTCAAACAATTGTGAAATTTATAAAACGATTATATTTTCTTTTCTAGAAATACCTCAATGATAAATATCTGTTTAATTGTTTTTGATTGGTATAGTGTTTGCGATTATATCTATAACGATTGATTGTATAGTATAATAAATGTCATCAAAAAAACACCAGAAAGAAAAGCTATTTTCCATTATCAATTTATAACCATAAAATAGATTTACTATGAATAAGACATACGAACAAGTAAAAAATACGATCGAATACAATATGTATAAGGAAGCACTGGAATATTTTTTACAGACAAACGGTGCAGATATTGCTCCTAATATAAAAGAGCAAATAAGGAATAACCCAGATGATTATGTTTTATTTGGAGAAAGCGAAGATGGATTAGAGGTAAGTCTGAAAAATACAAATACACATGAACTATAATACACAAAAAATATACAACAGAATTATTATTCAAATGTGGTAATTATTATTAAAAAATTAATTCACTTCCATTAAGTAAAAAATAATATTACATAAATTGTAATGACTAATTGGTGTTGGCGCGACGGCATCATTTTTATCGCAAAAAAAATGATATGATTTACTAAAAAGCATCTCAGTTGTCCAATTTACTTTAGGTGCTTTATCTTTCATAAAACAGTATGATTTAGGATTGTGTGCATATTATGATGAATACTATGGCTTAATAACTAAACATAACCGAAGTTGTGATGATCAAATTTTGCAAATAAGATTAGTATTAGTCTTGATTATTTGCAGTTATAGATATATCAAATAAAAAAGAAGTTATGAATTTAACTCCATAACTTCTTGATTTTCAAGTGTCCCGGATTGGATTCGAACCAATGACCTACTGCTTAGAAGGCAGTTGCTCTATCCAGCTGAGCTACCGAGACGGGAGCGCAAAAGTAGTAGATTTATTTTAACATTCCAAACTCTTTTTCTGTTTTTTTATGAAAATATATTTATCAAAATTCCTATTTTTTTAGCATTTTTCTTTTTACACAAAAAATGTGGACAAGCGATTTTTTATAGCGGAAAACTTTTTTAAATTGTTTATAAGTCATCTTTTGTCGTGTATAACACCAACTTTTCGGTGGATTATCTGTTAATCCTTGGTGGAATAAATAATCCATAAAACAAAGTTTTTTCACAACTTTGTTGGGCTTATATTCGCTGCTCTAGTAATTTTTAAAGATTGCTTTTCAATATTGGTTTTTTAATTTTTTCGGATATAAATGGATAATTTTTCTAATATAAATAAGGATAACAAAGAACGTAAAGTTGTAAGAAGAAAATCGACTACAGATCTTAACCCAATGGTGTTTGGCAAAGTACCACCGCAGGCGAAAGATTTGGAAGAAGCGGTTTTGGGGGCTGTGATGTTAGAAAAAGGTGCATTTGATAATGTGATAGAGGTAATTCGCTCAGAATGTTTCTATTTCGATGCACACCAAAAAATCTTCAAAGCATTTGAAAAATTAGCAGGTCAAAGTTTACCTATTGATATTTTAACTGTCGTTGAGCAGTTAAAAAAAGATGGTGATTTAGAAGAGGTTGGCGGACCATATTATGTATCCAAATTGACGAATGTTGTTGCGTCTACGGCCAATATCTTAACGCATGCTCAGATAATCTTACAAAAATTTATACAACGTGAATTGATTCGTATCAGTGGAGAGATTATCAAAACTGCATATGAAGATAGCACAGATGTATTTGACTTATTGGATGAGGCCGAACAAAAAATGTTCAATATCACCAATAATTATTTGAAAAAGAATTATGACGAAATTGGTGATGCATTAGCAAAAGCAATCGAAAGAATTGACAAATTGCGTATGCAAACGGATGATATATCTGGAGTACCAAGTGGCTTTCCTAGTTTGGATAAAGTTACCTATGGTTGGCAACCTTCAGATTTAGTCATTCTTGCCGCACGTCCAGCGGTTGGTAAGACAGCATTTGCCTTAAATTTAATTAGAAACGCCGCATTAAATCCACGCAAACCTACACCTGTGGCCTTCTTCTCACTAGAAATGAGTGCTGCACAGTTGGTGCAGCGTATTTTGTCTGCGGAAAGCGAAATTCCTTTGGAAAAAATCGCACGTGGTAAATTAGAAGATTATGAATACAAACAATTGAACTTAAAAGGTGTAAAGCGCTTGGAAGCCGCACCTATTTATATAGATGATACTGCCGCTTTGAATATATTTGAATTTAGAGCAAAAGCACGTCGTTTGGTTAACAAACATGGCGTAAGTATGATCATCATTGATTATTTGCAATTGATGAGTGGTAGCGGAGACAAGAATACAAACCGTGAACAAGAAATCAGTACCATTTCTAGAAACTTAAAAGTCCTTGCAAAAGAGTTAAGTATCCCGATCATCGCATTGAGTCAGTTGAGTCGTGCCGTGGAAACAAGAAAGGAAAGCAAGATTCCTCAGTTGAGTGACTTACGTGAATCTGGTGCGATCGAGCAAGATGCCGATATGGTAATGTTCATCTACCGTCCAGAATACTATGAAATCGGTACAAATGAAATGGGCGAAAGTACACATGGAGAAACCCATATTAAAATAGCAAAACACAGAAATGGTTCTTTGGAAACCGTAAAATTACAAGCTAAACTAGAAATTCAAAAATTTGTAGAAGTGGAAGATGGTGGATTTTCTGGTGGAGGTAATTGGAAGCCATTGGGACAAGAAAGTGGCGGAAATGATTTTAACGATGGCAATGATGGCGGTGCAAAATTTTTCATACAGCAGAGTAAAATGAACAACGGAAATTTCGAACAACCGAACGGTAATATTCCCGAAAATCCGTTTTAATGTTGACAATTATCTTAGTTTCCTTATTTTTATGCCGCACATTACCATTTTTAAATTGGAAATAGAGACTAATGAAATATAAAATAATTTTTGCATGTAGTATTGTGTTCCTATTGCTAACGCAACACAAAGTACATGCGCAAATGCGTTTTGATTCGGTTTTAAATAATTATGCAGCAAATTACCAGACTGAAAAAGTCTATTTTCAATTAGACAAGCCAGCTTATGGAGTAGGTGATACTGTGTGGTTCAAGGGATATGTCATGGCGGGCATCACTCCTACTGAAAAAAGTAAAAATCTTTATATCGACTTCAGTGACGTAAAAGGTAAAGTACTAGCACATCTTGTATACCCAATTATTATGGGTGGAGCATTCGGACAATTCACCGTTCCGGATTCCTTGACTGGAAAGTTTTTACATATGCGCGGCTATACCAATTGGATGCGCAATTTTGATTCTGCCTTTTTTTATGAAAAAGACATTCGTATCATTAAAAGTGACCCTAATGTAGTCAAAGTGCAACCCAAACAACAAACATCAATTACCTTTTTCCCAGAAGGAGGAAATTTCGTTGCAGGAATAAAGGCAAATATAGCTTTCAAAGCAACGGATCAATTTGGAATTCCTGTAGATGTAAATGGTGAGGTTGTAGATAGTAAAAATGCTAATGTTGGCGAATTTAAATCTAAACATGACGGAATGGGCGTATTTTCGATCTTCCCTTCTGCAAATGAAAAATACAAAGCTATCTGGACGGATGCTAACAAGGTGAAACATGAAACGGAATTGCCAAATATTTCCAATTCTGGCGTAGTATTACAACTGGCCAATATTGGAAAAAATAAAGCATTTCTAATTTCAAGAACCGATAATGTTCCGGCCGAACAAAAGGAATTACATATACTTGCGACTATACAACAACAGCCGGTTTATTTGGCTAACATCAATCTTGAAACGAAAAATTCTATTGGTGGTAGTTTTGATGCTTCAGAGATGCCTGCAGGTGTAATGATTGTTACGATTTTGGATAAAAATTATGTACCGCTTGCAGAGCGAATTACATTCGTAGATAATTTAGCCGAAGCAAAAGTGGAACCAGAATTAGGATTTACAAAAATTGGGTTAAATAAAAGAGCGGCAAATGAGGTGGTTGTAAATCTTCCAGATTCTAATATTGCAAACTTATCTTTATCAATTACGGATGCTGAACTTGGCATTGATAGTTCGTCCAATATTGTTTCCCAATTATTAATGTCTGATGATATTAAAGGGCGAGTTTACCATCCATTATATTATTTTTCAGATACGACAAAAGAAATCAAAAATAATTTAGAATTGGTCATGATGACCAATGGTTGGAGAAAATATAATTGGGATAAAATTGCAGCAGGCGAATTTCCTAAAATTAATTATCCAGTAGATACTAGTTATCTTACGCTTTCTGGAAAAATATTTGGTGCAACACCAGATCAAATTCGCACTGCAGGTGAAATAATTTTATTGGCAACGCCTACAGGTCAGAATAAGAATACGAAATTTATTCCAATGACCGTAAAGCCAGATGGCACTTTTAATGATCCCAATGCACTTTTCTTTGATTCCCTTTCTGTAAGATATCAATTTGCCAAAAAGAAAAATTTTGCGGATCAAGTTTCTGTAAAATTTATGAATAACAGAATATTACCGCCATTAAATATATTTCCAGATAAACAAAATTTAGCCTTCTTGATGATGACAGATACTTCTGGAGAAGCTAGATTAAAATATATGTTAGCAGAACAATATCGTATTGCTCAATTAGCTAAAACGAAAACATTGGAAGATGTAACCGTCCATACGAAGGCAAAATCACCATTAGAAATCATGGATGATAAATACACTTCAGGTATGTTTAAAGGTGGTGATGCACAAGAGTTTAACCTTGTAAATGATATGGTAGCACAGACATCTATGAATATCTTACAATATTTGCAAGGTCGTGTTGCAGGTTTACAAATCAGTAATCCGACTAGTAATCCATCTATGACTTGGAGAGGTGGTACCCCACAAATTTATTTGGATGAAATGCCTGTTGATGTTAATATGATCCAAAATATGCCTGTTACGGATATGGCGTATTTAAAAGTATTTCGTCCTCCATTTATGGGCGGCTTTGGAGGTGGAAGTGGTGGAGCTATTGCCATTTACACAAAAAGAGGGGACGAAAGGGCTGCTTCTTCAGATGCAAAAGGTCTTCCTGGTCAGTTAATCGCAGGTTATTCAAGTATCAAAGAGTTTTATGTTCCCAATTATGATGATTTGAATGTTGATTGGAACAAACCCGACCTTCGTACCACTTTGTATTGGGTACCATCTATCCTAACAGGTCCAAACAATAAAATGGTCAGAATGAAATTTTTCAACAACGACTACACGCACTCTTTTAGAGTTGTATTGGAAGGAATGGCGAGCGATGGACGATTGATACATGTAGAAAAAGTAATCGAATAATTTATAAAAATAAAATATGGCGCAAGAATTAAATCCTAATGAAAACCAATTGAATATCGAAATAAGTGAGGAAGTTGCAGAAGGAACTTATTCTAATTTGGCAATCATTTCTCACAGCCAAGCTGAATTTATCATGGATTTTGTGAATATAATGCCAGGAACACCTAAGAGCAAAGTCAAATCTCGTATTGTCATGACTCCAATGCATGCCAAAAGATTTATGAAAGCATTAAGTGACAATATCCTTAATTTTGAACGCGAAAATGGGAAAATCAATGATTTGAATGAAAATGAATTATTGATGAACTTTGGTGGTCCCACAGCACAAGCGTAGTTTTTAATTTAGATAGAAAGAAGATACAATTATTATGAGTTTAGGTACATTTCACTATTCCAGACCGCAAAATGAACCAACATATTCTTATGCTCCTGGAACGAAAGAAAGAATTGCTTTGCAAGAAGCAATCAAAGCATTGAAAAGTAAAGAAGTAGAGATTCCGATGTATATCGGTGCAGAAGAAGTAACTACGGGCAAAAAAATTGCAATTCATCCTCCACACGAGATTGCGCATACTTTAGGCTATTTCCATTTTGGAGATACTTCTCATGTTGAAAAAGCAATTGAAGCAGCAAAGGCAGCAAAACCTAATTGGGAAAATATGCCTTGGGAGGAAAGAGCTGCGATATTTTTACGAGCAGCAGATTTATTTGCAACGAAATATAGATTTGAATTGAATGCAGCAACAATGTTGTGCCAAAGTAAAAACCCATTTCAAGCGGAAATTGATGCAGGAAATGAATTGGTTGACTTCTTGAGATTCAATGTACATTTCTTAAGTGAAATCTATGCAGAACAACCGGCTTCTTCTACCGGAACTTATAACCGTACAGAATGGCGTCCATTAGAAGGCTTTGTATTAGCAGTAACTCCATTCAACTTTACTGCGATTGCTGGGAATTTACCATGTGCGCCAGCACTTTGTGGAAATACAGTTGTATGGAAACCTGCAGATGCGCAAGTTTACAGTGCACAGATTGTAATGAAAGTGTTGAAAGAAGCTGGATTGCCAGATGGTGTTATCAACTTAATTTACGTGGATGGTAAAGAATTAGGAGATGTTTGTTTCTCTCACCATGATTTTGCTGGTGTGCATTTCACTGGTTCGTCTGCAGTATTCAAAACTATTTGGAAGAATATCGGAACAAACGTTGATAAATTCAGAACCTTCCCAAGAATCGTAGGAGAAACTGGCGGTAAAGATTTCGTTTTAATTCATAAATCTGCGGCTGTTGATTCTTCTGTTGTGGCGTTAGCAAGAGGTGCATTTGAATACCAAGGACAAAAATGTTCTGCGGCTTCAAGAGCGTATATACCTTCTAATCTTGCAGATGAGATTTTGGAAAAATTAGTAGCTATGGTGAAAACTTTCACTATCGGAACTGTTGAAGATTTTTCAAATTATATTAACGCCGTAATACACGAGCAAAGCTTTGATAAAATTGCATCTTATATTGAAACTGCGAAAGCTGCTTCTGATGCGGAAATTATCGTTGGAGGTACGTATGACAAATCCAAAGGTTACTTCGTCTCTCCTACTGTGATCAAAACAACAAATAAAGATTTCGTTACGCTAAGCGAAGAAATATTCGGGCCTGTTTTGACAGTTTATGTATATGATGAAAATGAATTTGAAGAAATCATCAAAGTAGTTGATTCAACTTCTCCTTATGCACTTACTGGTTCTATTTTAGCGACGGATAGAAATGCAGTGGCTTATGCAACACAACATTTGAGAAATGCCGCAGGTAACTTCTATGTAAATGATAAACCAACCGGTGCGGTAGTGGGGCAACAACCTTTCGGTGGTGCTAGAGCATCTGGTACAAATGATAAAGCGGGTAGCAAATTGAATATGTACAGATGGTTGAGCGCACGTAGTATTAAGGAAACTTTTAATCCTCCAACAGATTATACATATCCATTTTTACAGAAAGATTAGTTTAATCTTTTACATATTCAAATGCGGAATTCTTCTAGATGCTCCCAATATTGGAAACGCAAAAAATTCCGCATTTTTTTTCTATTCATATGCCTAAAGAATTGTGGCCAACATTCACAGAATATTTAAATGAAAAAATAATAGAAAGTGAATCACTAATTGATGAAATAAAGCAAGCGTATCATTTTTATACAGAAACATTGCAAAAAATAAGGCTATTGAAATAATCAATAGCCTTATAAAATCATTGTACAGAATTTAACCACTGAACTGCATCATGCAGCATATCAGGATTGATCGTATGATTGTCGTGATATGTATGAAAATCTGGATGCAAACCCAAACTATCCAAATAACTCACAGCATCTGTAGCAAATGGATAATGTAGCACTTGGTCTTCTTTTCCATGAGAAATGAAAATTTGTAATTTTTTCAATCTTTCCGGGGACGCAACTAATGGTTTTACTTCGGGCAAAAGACGACCACTCATTACAGCGATACCTTTTATTTTTTCTGGTTCTGTCAACGCAACACTATAACTCATAATACCGCCTTGACTAAATCCAAGCAGATATACTTCATTTTCATCAAAATTTTGTTCGCTTTTCAAATCTTTGATGAATTTTAAAATCGTTTTTCGAGCAGCTTCTGCTTGATTTTCATTAATTACTGGACGTCCTGTGGAAAAATCCACTTGAAACCAAGCATAACTTCCAGGTCCAAATGTTAATGGACCTCGAGCAGAAACTACTAAAAATTTATCTGGTAGACTATCTGCAAATGAAAACATATTTGCATCATTACTACCTACGCCGTGCAACAAAATCAATAAGGGAGGTTTTTCCGTTTTGATTTTTGGATTACGAACTAAGTAATGCAATTGAGGTTTCTCTATAGTTGAATTAGACATTTTGTGTTGAATTAATAAGTAAATAGGAATCAAAAAAATGAGCAGTAGAAATTTCATTAGGCTCTTTCTATTTTAACAGAAAGCATATTTAAAGAACCTGCTACCAAACCATCATTAAAAATAGTCGTCTTTTCATCTTTTTCTTGTAAGGATAAAGCGTACAACAGCGGAATATAGTGCTCTGGTGTAGGAATGGATAATTGAAAATCGCGACCTTGTTTGTCATAATTGATCAACGCTTGATGGTCTTTATTTTCAATTAATTGTTTCATTTTTTCATTTGCAGAAAAAGCCCATTCGTATGCATAACCAGGTTCGGACATTTTATCCCAAGCCGCCATTCTTAAATTATGCACCGTATTGCCACTGCCAATAATCAAAACTCCTTTATTCCTTAATTTACTCAATTCTTTACCTAATGTATAGTGATAAGATGCTGGTTGTGTATAATCGATACTCATCTCAATGACGGGAATTTTAGCATCGGGATATAAATGTTTTACCACGGTCCAGCAACCATGATCCAACCCCCATTGGTCCGTAATACCCACATGTGTGGACGTAATTAATTCAGAAGTTTCTTTGGCTAATTCGGGACTTCCAGGTGCAGGATATTGTACATCAAAAAGCGCCTTTGGAAAACCACCAAAATCATGAATCGTTTCTGGATGTTCCATTCCTGTAACAAAAGTGCCACGCGTCTCCCAATGCGCAGAAATACACAAAATCATTTTTGGAGTAGGAATTTCTTTCGCAACTTTTTGAAAACCATGAACAAATACATTGTCTTCAATTGCATTCATCGGATTACCATGTCCCAAAAACAAAACAGGCATTCTTTCCGTATTAGGTAAATTGCTAGATATCGCTTGTAAATTATTTAATTTCATCATTGCTCCTCCTATGGGAAGTATTGTCAATAATTTTAAAAAATCTTTTCTATGCATCTTATCATTTTTAAGATTTTCTCATTTGAAAATACTCGTTTAAAAATTTTATAATGCAAAGTTCGGACGAAATACTAGCGCAATGGTAATACAATTCAGAAGAATCGTTGTGTTATTGGGAAATGAGCTTGCGCATAGCTAAACGAAATTCGGATGGAGATTGTCCTGATTTCTTTTTGAATGCATGTGTAAAATAGGTTTTCTCATTGTATCCCAATTCAAATCCGATCTCGGCTATCGTTTTGTCCGTCGTGATAAGAAGATTTTTAGCTTCGATTAATTTGCGTGTATCGATAATTTCTGAAACACTTTGTTGCAATATATTTTGACAAATAAGATTGAGATTTCTCGTTGTCATAAATAATTTGTCTGCATAAAATTGCACACTTTCGGGAGATTTATAGTTCAATTCGAGCAAATGAAGGAAATTTTTGAATGTGATACTTTGTGTTTTTTTCAATTCTTCATTGCCAACATTTTGCTTTCTTTTTTCAGATTCGATCATCGTAAATAAGGCACTCAATAACTGTCTAATGACCGCCAAATCTGGCGCAGATTGATGGTATTCCTGATAAATAAGCTGAGCTATTATTGTTAATCGCTTAAAACAGTCATTGTCCTGCAAACAAATATTTGCATTTTCATGATAATAAGAATAAAGTTGAAAAGTCGTCTCTGGAATAAATTCACTTTTGAAACGCATCACCCACATTTCACATTCACCATGTAACGCGGAAGGTTGTACCCGATGCACTTTACCACGCGTAACAAAACTTACAAATGGCGCTTTGAAAATCTGAGATTTAAAATCAATAAAATGTTCTAATTCGCCTTTTACTCCGATTATTAATTCTTCAAAATCATGATTATGCGGCGTATTTGTTTCTCGTTCAATCTTTTCCGCATCTGCAGCAGACAATTGAAATATTTTAAATAATTCTGTCATTTCTACAATTCAAGGCAATGTAATAAAATTACGGTTAATATTTAAAAAATCGTCCTCTTTATCAAAAATTAGACCAAAAAAATATATTTTAGTCAATTCTTTGATATTTATGTAAAATTCTCCTTAATTTTATCCCGGTTAATAGAAAAAATTATGGCCCTTAGTCAAGCATTACAACAGAAACAACTTCAGAAATTATCTCCACAACAAATTCAGTTAATGAAATTGTTGCAAATTCCTACTGCCAATTTGGAAGAAAGAATCAAGGAAGAAATGGAAGAGAATCCGGCATTAGAAACTAACGACGATAACTATGAAGAGGAGTACAACTCCGAATCTGAGGAAAGAAATAGCGACGATAACAATGACGATTATGAAATGGACGGTGGTGAGGAGCAATATGACAATATAGATATATCAGAATATGTGCATGAAGGCGATGATGAAGTCGGTGATTACAAAACACGAGATGATAATTATGGTCAAGCGGAGGAAAAGCAAAGCGTACCATTTAAATTAGAAAGTAATTTTCATGATACGGTTGTCGATCAGTTGGGTATGTTATCTCTTAAAGGAGATGATCAAGTCATTGCAGAACAGATCGTTGGCAGTCTTGATGATGATGGTTATTTGCGTAGGGATATTACCTCTATCGTTGACGATTTAGCATTTAGACAAAATATAGATACTACAGAAGCTAATATTGAACGTATTATCAAATTGATTCAAAAGTTTGATCCTGCAGGTATTTGCGCTCGAGATTTAAAAGAATGTTTGATTTTACAATTGGAAAGAATCGAATCTGAATCACCCAATGAAAGAGTCGAATTGGCAATGAAAATTTTGCAAAAATATTTCGACGAATTTACCAAAAAGCATTATGAAAAAATATTGCGAGGTTTGGATATTGATGATGAAAAGCTAAAAAGTGTCATCAATGTAATTTTACATCTCAATCCAAAACCTGGTGGTAATATCGGAAGTATCAATAAGGCAGAAAGCTATATCGTACCAGATTTCTTCATATTCAACAATAATGGTCAGTTAGAACTAACGCTCAACTCTCGTAACGCACCTGCATTAAAAGTAAGCGAAGGATATCGAGATATGCTGAAGGATTACGAACGAGGTAGTAAAAAAGATAAGGGTCAAAAAGATGCTGTTTTATTTATCAAACAAAAAATTGATTCTGCGAAGTGGTTTATTGACATGATTAAACAACGTCAAAATACTTTATTAAGTACGATGACAGCAATCATGCAATACCAAGAAAACTTCTTCTTGTCTGGAGATGAGACGAACTTAAAACCAATGATATTGAAAGATATTGCAGAAATTACCGCTTTGGATATTTCTACAGTGAGCCGCGTAGCAAACAGCAAATTTGTACAAACGGAATTCGGCACGTATCGATTGAAATTCTTTTTCAGTGAATCTCTGAGTACAGATTCGGGTGAGGAAGTGAGTACACGTGAAGTGAAAAAGATATTGAGCGACGTTATCGAAGAGGAAAATAAGAAGAAACCATTAAGCGATGAACGATTAACAACGATACTTCAGGAAAAAGGTTATAATATTGCGCGTAGAACTGTAGCAAAATACAGAGAACAATTAAATATCCCAGTCGCAAGATTGAGAAAAGAACTATAAGTACACAACGGAATGAATATATCGAATCAAATTGAAGAAACTGCCATCGTCGTACCGATGAATGATGGAATTGTCTATCCAAAATTTTTGCGAACCATTGCAAAATTGTTGACAATTCTGTTTCATCCTTTATTTATTCCGATATATGTTTTCCTTTGGATGCACTTAAGATTTCCTACAGAATTTGCAGGCATGGATGATCATACATTCAACATAAGGGCATTTGGGGTTTTTTGGACTACGGCATTTTTTCCTGCATTTGTTGTTTTTATACTTTGGAGATTAAAAATGATCAAAAGTTTGGATATGAATGCCAGTACAGAAAGAATCATTCCTTACGTTGCAACAATGTTTTTCTATTGGTGGATGTGGTATTTGAGCCGCAATTTTACAGATCAAGCAAGTGCATTGAAATTTTTCTATTTTGGAATATTCTTAGCAACTATTCCAGGTTTGATTTTCAATAATTTTTTCAAAATAAGTATGCATGGCATGGGAATCGGCGGTTTAATCGGCGCTGTTACTTTGACATGCTATATGTATGGAATATATCTCGGAGCTGATTTGATTATATTATTTCTATTATCCGGTTTGGTATTATCTTCTAGATTAATATTAAAGGCACATAATAATTTTGAATTATATATGGGTGTTTTTACTGGATTGATTAGTCAATTCATTGCATATTATATTTTTTCTTAAGGTAAATTCCTTAATTTTAGAAGAAATATAACCGAACTAACCTATGCTTGTAAAAACATTTGGCAGCGCCATATACGGCGTTGAAGCTATCACAATCACCATTGAAGTAAGCGTCAGCGAAGGGCAACATTATTTTATCGTAGGATTGCCTGATAATGCGGTAAAGGAAAGTTTGCAAAGAATCGAAACGGCTATCAAAAGTAATCGATTATATATGCCGCGCACCAAAATCGTCATCAACCTCGCTCCTGCGGATATTAAAAAAACAGGTTCTGCATTTGATTTACCCATTGCCATTGGCGTTTTAGGGGCAAGTGACCAAATTTTTTCTCCGGACAAATTAGCACAATATGTTATCATGGGTGAGTTGAGTTTGGATGGAACTATTCAACCGATTAAAGGTGCATTGCCCATCGCTATACAAGCCAGAAAAGAAGGATTTAAAGGATTAATCGTTCCCATGCAAAATGCTAAAGAAGCGGGCATGGTAAATAATTTGGAGGTATATGGTGTCAGTCATATAAGAGAAGTCGTGCAATTTTTCAAAGAACCAGAAAGTCTACAACCCATTAGCGTCAATACAAGAGAGGATTTTTTTGAAAATCAAAATTCATTTGATGTAGATTTTAATGACGTAAAAGGACAAGAAAATATAAAAAGAGCATTGGAAATCGCCGCGGCAGGTGGTCATAATCTCATTCTAATCGGACCTCCTGGAGCTGGCAAGACCATGCTTGCAAAAAGAATGCCCACGATTTTGCCACCCTTGAATCTTTTAGAAGCCCTAGAAACCACCAAAATACATAGTGTAGCAGGAAAATTACCTGACAATGCAAGTTTAGTTAGTCGACGTCCTTTTCGCTCACCACATCACACTGTCAGCGATGTGGCATTGGTCGGTGGTGGAGCAATACCACAACCAGGTGAAATTTCATTGGCACATAATGGTGTTTTATTTTTGGATGAATTACCCGAATTTAAACGAACTGCGTTAGAAGTCATGCGTCAACCGATGGAAGAGCGAAAAGTTACGATTTCTCGTACCAAAATTTCTTTGGATTTTCCTTCCAATTTTATGTTGTTGGCGTCTATGAATCCTTGTCCTTGTGGCTTTTTCAATCATCCAGAACGTAATTGTACATGTCCACCAGGATCCGTACAAAAATATTTGAATAAAATCTCCGGTCCTTTGCTTGATAGAATTGATCTACACGTAGAGGTTACTCCCGTTTCTTTTAGTGAATTGAGCAAACAATCCAATGGAGAATCATCTTCTGAAATTAGAGAGCGTGTCATTAGAGCACGAGAAATTCAATCAAAAAGATATGAGGCAAACGATTCTATTTATACGAATGCGCAAATGAGTAGCAAACATTTACGTGAAATCTGTGTCATAAATACAGTTGCAGAAAATTTACTCAAACGTGCCATGGAAAAATTACAATTAAGTGCAAGAGCTTATGATCGTATACTCAAAGTGAGCAGAACGATTGCAGACCTTGCCAATTCGGAAGATATTCAAACGGAACATGTGGCAGAAGCAATTCAATTTAGGAGTTTGGATAGAGCGTCTTGGGCGGGCTAATTTCAAGTTTATATTTTGTAGCAATCGCCCAATATTTTAATATAATTTTATAATAAGAGTTTTTACCTTTGGTACAAATAATTCAAAATGAAAAGTTTAAAAATAGGATTAGCATTTGCTGCAAGTTTATTCTCAGCAAGTTTATTTGCGCAAGCAAAAACAGAAACCATCAAAGTATCTGGCAATTGCGGACAATGCAAAAAACATATCGAAAAAGCTGCAAAATTGCCTGGTGTAGAAACTGCAGTTTGGGATAAAAAAACAAAAGAATTGACTTTGGTATATGATCAAAGCAAAGTTTCTACAGACAAAATTGAAAAAAGCATCGCTGACGCTGGTTATGATAATGAAAAATTCAAAGCTCCAGATAAAGCTTATAATAAATTAGACGAATGTTGCCAATACGATAGAGCAAAATAATCTGATTGTCATAATTTTATAAGAAAAGGTATCGAATTGATTTCGATACCTTTTTTGCATTTTATTGGCATAATTTTTTCTAACTGATTGAAAAACAACTTGAAATATGAAAAATAGTACAAGTGCTATTATTATTGCCGTAGCGATTATATTTGCCGCAATTATCGGAAAATCAGCATACAAATACAAATTTAAATCCAATCAAACGATAACCGTTACTGGCATGGCAGAAAAGGATTTTGATAGTGATTTAATAGTCTGGTCAGGCAGTTACGGTCGCAGTTCGTCCGATTTGAAAAGTGCTTATACCGCATTAAAAGAAGATGAAGGCACCATCCGAAACTATCTTACCCAAAAAGGTTTGAATGCGAATGAAATCGTATTCTCCGCTGTAGACATTTCGAAAAACTATACGAATGAAACAGATGAAAATAATCGTTCAACCTCCGTATTCTCTGGCTACACTTTATCTCAAACCGTAAAAATTGAATCTAACAACGTCAATAAAGTCGAAGCTATCAGCCGAGAAGTAACCGAATTGATAGAAAAAGATATCGCGTTTACATCTTCCTCTCCTTCTTATTACTTTACTAAATTGGCAGAATTAAAACTGGATCTTTTATCCAAAGCAAGCGCGGATGCTAAAAGCAGAGCAACAAGTATTGCTGAAAATACAGGATCGAACATTGGCGATTTAAAAACTGCTAATATGGGCATATTCCAAATTACAGGTAAAAATAGTAATGAAGATTATAGTTATGGTGGAGCATTTAATACTTCTTCTCGTAGGAAGACTGCTTCCATTACTTTACGTTCTGAGTATCTAGTTAAATAATGGATTCTTGATATAAATAAAATAGCCGTTTGCAATGCAAACGGCTATTTTATTTCGTCTTCTAATTACTTTAAAAGACTTCACTATCTAAAGCCCGATTAACCAAAATCCCATCTTTCATTTTCAGATCAATAGTTCCGTCTTTTTTTGCTTTAAATTCAATTTCAAATAATGAAGAAGTACCATTTAAAGTTGGTTTCAAACCAATATTTACAAAAGTAGGATACAACACTTTTTCTGCATTACTATGCAAACGATCATAGGTCATATTTTCCATAGTTGAAATATTATTAGAGTGAATTCCTACATATTCCAATAGCGCGGGATCGTAAGGCAATGCAAAACTGAATGCATTTACATTGTATAAATCATTTCCCGTAACTTTTAATTTAACTATATCACCTTCTTTAAATGAAAGCGTAGTCGGTTCTAGTTCTATTTTTCCATGTACAGAATCCGTCAAGCTATCCTTATCTATACCTCCTTTTAATTGCGTTGCAACATTAGAAATATCATATGCATCAATTAAATTATTTTTATTTAAATCTCCATTGCTGATATAACCGTCAAAGTCACCATCCCCTTTGCGTAATCCAGTATAATTGGTATAAGAAGTAAGATCATTTTCATCAATGAGATGATCGTTATTAATATCTCCTGGTAGATAACTTTCCGATCCTGGAACTTTGAATATATACAATTCTCGACCAGAACCAAAATCTCCTACACCTTGTGTTACTACTAATTTCACAAAACGAGCAGTCGGATGATTTTTAAATTCAAATGTCTTGGTCGTTCCATCTTTTTTCCAATGAATATCTCCACCTAAAGTCCACTCCTTTTTATCCAAACTATAATAAATCTTACCCTCTGTAATAATACCATTACCACGTGACCGGGGCAAATATTCCAATTTAGCCAAGGTATTCATTGTTTTTAAATCAGCAACTATAGTTAACGGAATCCCCTTTTTTCCCCACTCCGTATGCCACATATCATTTTCATCAAAATCAAATAGTTTATCAATCTCATTACCTTCTTGATCAGGAACATTATTAACGGCAGAGATATTATGAATAGCAAATTCCAATGGATTTTTTTGCGTTTTTGCAGTAATCTTTTTCCATGTTGAATAACCTGATTTATTTACTGCTCGAATCTCAAATTTATAATTAGAATCGGGAACTAAATCTTCAAATATCAAATTATTCTGATAAATCGTGGAATAAAGCATGCTATCAAATTTTATTTCATAATAATCAGCATTCGATTGTAAATTCCATGTTGGTTTTAAACTATAAGCGGTAGCATTGCTATCCACTACGGCAAAATTTTGAACCGATTTTAATGCTCCATTATGTTTTAATTCTAGTGTAGAAGATTCGAATTTAAATCCATTAATCGTAACGTCTACTTTATTTTTGAGAGTATTCGTTTTACCCAAACGTACCCACAATTGAGGATTCCTTTGAATTTTTATTTTGGTAAATAAACTATCTTTTGTAGCAAATTGATTCCAATTGAGATGTTCATTGAAGAAATAAACGTTGTCATTATTTTCCCAATCTTCTTGTGTAAAAACTTCCTTTAATTTGACTTTTTTATTTCCAATTATAGCTAATATAGATGTTGGTTTCTGGGAAATATTAATTTTTAAATTAGTAGACTTAGTTATTTCCATTTTATCAAAATCACCCATTGTAGGGGCAATACTTATTGTCAATTTTTTACCTAAAACATTAGACGAAATTTTCGATTGAGAATATTTCCCAGAATTATATGCTTCAGTTGCACCATCATCATCGTATAACGTAAATGAACTATGACCACTTGGATAAAATTCTATTGTTCGCTCTGAAGTATTTATTTGTGTAACATTATTATTTGCATTATTTAAAGGAACAATCGCTCCTTTCTTTACAAAAACTGGTAATTTCCAAATAGGTGCGTTATAGTTATTAATAATTCTATCACCTTTGTATATAGTCCCTGTAAAATAATCCACCCACTCTCCTTTTGGCAAATAAATATTATTTCTTAAATCATTACCGTCATTATCACTATTCGTTGCTTGGTAAATAGGTGCAATCAAGAAGTAAGGACCGTATAGATATTGGTATTGTGTCGATTTTCCAAGCGTATATTTATTAGTTTCTATCAACATCATCGCTCTTATAATTGGTTCTCCAGACGTAGCATTATGAGCTACACTATAAGAATAAGGTAAAAGTTCAGATTTCCATTTTAAATAATTACGATTAATAGATGCCGCTGGTTCACCTAAAGCGAAAGGATATTTTTCATTGGAACCCCAACCATCCATATTTAATTGCATTGGTGTAAATGTCTTCCATTGAAAATCACGAATATTAACAATTGAGTTTTTTCCTCCAAAAATACCATCCATATCCGAAGTAATATTAGGCTGACCA
Organism: Rhizosphaericola mali; assembly: GCF_004337365.2. Taxonomy (GTDB): domain Bacteria; phylum Bacteroidota; class Bacteroidia; order Chitinophagales; family Chitinophagaceae; genus Rhizosphaericola; species Rhizosphaericola mali. The sequence continues at coordinate 1,908,655 of NZ_CP044016.1, forward strand.
GACAAACCAGAACCTATATAAGTTGGAATATGAAAACGAATATATTCCCATTGACCACCCGTCTGATCACCAGACCATATCGTCGCATATCGCTGTGTACCAGCCCAACCATCCAAAGAAATGATAAATGGGCGACTATTGTTTCCATATTTTGGAATAATGTTTCCTACGTCCGATACTCCATTCAATCCAAAAGAATAGCCTGCGCCCACCCAAGCAACGTCAGTTTTTAGCACACGTACACCTGCATCTTGAACTTCTTTAATTATATCGCGCTGCAAAAGAGCGCTTATGCCAGGTTTAGGATGCAAATCAGACTGCGTCCACAGTCCAATCTGTACCCCATTTTTTCGAGCATATTGTCCAAATGATTTCAAATTAGCAATATTACTATCCAAAGTAGAAGTTTGCCCATATCCTGCACCATAACCATCATTTGGCAAAATCCAACCGAGAGGCACATCATGATATTTATAACGATCGATTACCGCACGAGCAGAAAATAAATAATTATTCTTTTCTCCATTTAATGACTCTTTTATTCCGCCATTATCTTTTTGACTTTCACTATATTTTTTTCCATTTTCAAATTCAATTCCGTCTTTATTTTCTTTCCAATAATCTCGGTTATAGGCATTCAAATGTCCCTCGTAAAAACCAAATTTGGGTAAAAGAACTGGATTACCTGTCAATTGATAAAAATCTTTCAATAGCAATTTTGGTGTTGGATCCACCATAAAAAAGACATCTAAATAATTCGTTTTATGTGATAATATTACTTCCGAATAATTCTTTGATCCAAAATCATATTGTCCCGGTTGAAATGTGTAAAACAGGATGCCGTAGCCATTTGTCGACCAATAAAAAGGAGTAGGCGATGCCACGCCCCCGTCTGTCCAGCTATTTTGATTTTCGATAGCAATCATTTTTCCTTTGTGTGAAAAACGACCATTCTGAACCCCTCCTCCATAATAATATTCTGTCGGACTAGAATGTAAAGAAAGAATAACTTTATTTTTTTCAAACTGCACAGGCTTTAGAAAGGTTAAAACATGCTTGCCATTTTGTTTATCTACAATAGTTAGTAAACCATTTTTTCGATGAATTGCAATATGAATTTTTTTAGTATCAATAAACACGGAATCAACAGTGTTATAGACCTCCAATGAATTAATGGAGACTCTTGGATTATTCACTAAAATATGTGCTTCTGGATTTGCAACTGGATCATGCATCGCTACACCAGAAGTGTCCTCATACATCCTAAATATATTATCGCCGTAAAAATCCAAATAACATTTTTGTTTGTCCATGAATTCAATTTGAACACAAGTGCTATTTTTCTTTGATATATTGTAAATACTTTTACTAAGTGAATCTTTTTTAATTTGTACTAATTCACTATTTTGGGCTAATAGTATAGTTACAAGAAATGAATTCAAAGTGAATAATATGAAGCGTATCAATACTTTCTTATTGGGAAAAAGAATAGACAAAATAAAAATATATTTAAAATCAAAAAATAACCTTAAAGATACTAATGTGCAGAGGCATAAAAAATTTAATGCCAATATAATCAGTACGCATTCGTTTGCATAAAAAAGCCTCACTGATATTAGCGAGGCTTTTCTTAAAAGAATTGCTATTTATTTACACTGATTTTATAAATCGTCTCTTGATGATATTTTTCTCCTGGTTTTAATTCTACACTTGGGAAAGTAGGTTGATTAGGAGAATCAGGAAAATGTTGCGTTTCTAAGGTTGCACCGGCAAATTTTACTGTTTTTTGGCCTTCATGAGCTACATATTCACCTTTTAAATAACAGGAAGTATAAAATTGAATACCCGGTTGGGTGGTGTACACATCTAAAACTAAACCCGTTTTATCATCACTGATAGTCGCTGCTTTTTTAGATATATCTCCACCTGTATTTAAAACAAAATTGTGATCATAACAGCTATCCGCTTGTGCTATGTTTTGTCCGATTTTATGCGAAGTAGTAAAATCATATGGAGTACCTTTTACATCCACCAATTTTCCAGTAGGAATTAAATTTTCCACTGGTGTATATTTATCCGCATTTATTTGAAAATTTTCACCTAGAACAGTATTTTCCAAATTACCCGTCAAGTTGAAATATGAATGATTGGTCATATTGATAATCGTAGGTTTATCAGTTGATGCATCATAGGTAATTTTCAACTCATTATTATCATTTAAAACATAGTGAACCGTCACGTCTAAATTACCCGGATAACCCTCTTCTCCATCCTTAGAAATATAGTGAAAATCAATGGTAGGTTTTGTACTATCAGGAATGGAGACTTCCCATACAACTTTGTCAAAACCTATATTACCACCATGCAAATGATTGGCCGCATCATTGGTAGCCAAACTATAATTCTTACCTTCTAAAGTAAATTTCCCTTTATTGATACGATTTCCAAATCTACCTATTGTCGCACCAAAATATGGTGGATGTTGTAGGTAGGTCGACAAACTATCAAAACCAACTACGATATTGTCCACCTTTCCTTCTTTATCTGGAAATGTCCATTGCGTAATCGTTGCGCCATAGTTGGACAATGTAACGATAGCCCCTTTGCCATTATCCAAAACATATTGTTTGATCTCCTTATTATCGTATTTACCCCAATCTTTAACGGTAATCGCTTTTACACTCGTGGTAGAATCTGTAGTGGCATCTTTAGTAGAACTATTGCTATTACAAGACCAAAAAAGAGGAATCAATGCGATAAGAGGTAAGATTAATTTTTTCATTTACTATTTTACTTTTTATTTTAATGTTGGCCAATCGTTTTGCCAAGAAATCTTTTTAATAATTAATTTGGGTGCACCATTATCCTTTCGATCATATCCATGACAAACAAAATAATCTCCATCAGACAAATTAACAACGGCATTGTGTCCAGCGGCGTAAAATCGTTCATCCGCACCTATTACCTCTGTCCCACCTCCGTCTGCCATTGATTTTCCATTTTCGTCTAAGTAAGGACCTTCAATACTTTTGGATCGTCCGACTTTCACATGATAGGTACTTTTTTCACCTCTACAACAATAATCGAAGGATACGAATAAATAAAAGTAACCATTTTTATGGAAAATAAAAGGTGCTTCTACTGCAGCATCTCCTGGAAGTGTATCGGCGATACCAAAACTACGTTCACGAGCAGCAATAGTGTACCATTTTTCAGGAGTGGCAATTTTTGTCAAACTTGGATCCATTTGTACCATTTTTAAGCCATTCCAAAAAGAACCAAAATCTAGCCAAGGTGTACCTTTTTCGTCAAAAATTAAATTAGGATCAATGGCATTCCAATCATCTTTTCCTGGAATAGATTGTAAAACTAAACCGTGATCTATCCATTTATATTTAGGACTATGACTATCAAGTGTAGTATTGGTAGCAACTCCTATAACAGAAGTATTTTTTGCAAATGCAGAAATAGCATAGTACAAATAATACTGACCGTTGTGAAAGCTAATATCTGGCGCCCAAATATGTCCTTTAAAACTTGGAATCAGTTTTTGAGCCCAAGCTGGTTGGTCTTTGGGAAATACAGAAGCTTCTTTTTTCCAATGTTTTTTGTCCGAAGAGGAAAAGAGATCAATGCCCCAACCTGTAGAAAACAAATAATATTTATTTCCTTCTTGGATCATTACAGGATCATGTACAATAGGCAAAGTATCTCCATCTGTCTGCGCAATTGAGCGTAAACAAATTAAGATACTAAAAAATATAAACCCGTATTTTTTCATAGTTAGTATTGTACTTTAACTACATAAAAAGTATTTGCAGCAGCGTCTAATTGAATTTTATTTCCTTTAATCGTTAAAGACGATTCTTTAGGTGCAACGTTTTCTGGATGATCGAAACTATTCACAGCTTGCATATCTTTTGATTGAAGCGTCACAAGTGTAGCAGATTTCATTTTTTCCTTATTTTTAATATCTACATCCAATTTTTTTGCATCTGCAGAAGCATTAACAATTTTTACAATAATTTCTTTCTTTTTTTCATCTTTTACACTAGAAATATAGAGTTTATTTTCTCCTTCTATCACTTTTCCATTTATAGTTGCGGATACAACGTCGGTTCCTTTATTCAAAGAGTAAAGCTGTTGCACATAATAGTCAGGTGTGGCATAAGTTTGTAAATTATTTACCCAAATCATATCTGGTGTCCATTGCCAAGCATCCACATGCGCAAATAATGGCGCATAAGACGCCATCTCCACAGCTCCCGCATTACGTTCCAAGCCAGTCATAAATGCCGCCTCAGAAAGTGCAGTTAACCAAGTATTGCGATTGGTAGGATTGGCCATACCATCACTTTGCGCAGCATATTCACCAGCAAACACTTTAGATCCATTTCTAGTATAGTTATCATATCTACCAGCATTATCCAAAAACCATTCTGGACTTCTATAGTAATGCTCATCAATATATGCGACTTTCATTTTGCGTAAAGTGTCATTCAAAAAGTCGAATTTTTCTCCGTTAGGATCCGTTCCAGAAGAACAAACTAACTTCATTTTTGGATACTTTTTGGCAATAGCGTCTTGGAATAAATGTAAACGTTCTACATATTGCGGCCCCCAGTTTTCATTACCAATTCCCATCATTTTTAGATTGAACGGCGCTGGATGTCCCATATCTGCACGTAATTTGCCCCATTTAGTTGTAGTTGCGCCATTGGCAAATTCAATTAAATCTAAAGCGTCTTGTACATAAGGATCTAATTCGGACATATCCTGCACTTCACTTGTATTGAATTGACAAGCCATACCGCAGTTAATAATTGGAAGCGGCTCCGCTCCTATATCTTCAGACAATTGAAAATATTCGAAAAATCCTAATCCAAAAGTTTGGAAATAATCTGGTGCAGGGCGGTGTGCAAACTCTGTATTCCAACGATTCATAATCAACTTACGCTCCTCAATCGGTCCAACTGTATTTTTCCATTGATAACGATTTGCTAGATCACGACCTTCCACAATACAACCTCCGGGAAATCTGATAAATCCAGGTTTCATATCCGCCAGTCTTTGCACCATATCCGCACGCAAACCACCAGGGCGATTTTTCCATGTATCTTTGGGAAATAAAGAAAGCATATCCAAATCCACATTACCTTCTCCAACTATCCAAATATTCGCACCTCCTTTTAATACGGTAGTATTGGAATTAAAGGAAACGGTCGCCTTGTGCCACTGTCCATCGGCATTTGATAATTGTAGTTGAGCAGAGCCAACAACTTTATTGGAACTATCGACTAGTTCTATATCCAAACTACGACCTGAGGTTTTAGTTCGATACATCACTGAAAAATCGTAGCCAACGCCCGCTTTTAGCCCCATCCCACGAAAACCTTCATTATACAAACCAAGATCTCCTTTGGAAGTTTTTCCTGCGGTTACTTGTAAATAACGAGGATTCTTAAGATTTTCTTTCTCACGATTCTCAACTAAGAAAACACCTTCTTTATTGGCTTTTCCTAATTTTTTCCAACCCATCAAAGGTTGTGTGAATTCGAAAGATCGATTTTTAATTAATTCAGCATACAAACCTCCATCTGCACCGAAATTAATATCTTCAAAAAATACACCCCACATAGTGGAAGGAACTTTTGCAATCGATTTTGTCGCATCAATATTTACCGTTGTATTTTGGGCAGAAGCTACAGATAACAATCCTGTAACGCCTGCCAACATACCAAAAAATTTATTTTTAGCTACCATGATCATTATTTTGAAAGTTCTAATACTATAGCAGAGAATGGCGGGATAGACAAACTTACTTTCCCATTTTTCAAACTTGCTTTTGTATATACTTCGGGTTCAATTTTATTTGGATTCTGAAATGTATTACAATTTGTCAATTTATCCGAAGTCAAAATTCTACCTTTTATAGTTTTATAGTTATTAGCATCCAAATCTAGCTCGACGGTTTGGGCATTGTGTGCATCAATATTTGCCAAACTTATATGCAATTTTTGACTTTTATCCACGGATGCAGATACGGAAACCGCGTCTAACTTTTTGCCATTATAATCATATTTAGGAGAAACATAGTTTGTAGGAATCAATTTTGCATCTTGATGTACGTTATACATTTCCATAATATGATACGTAGGCGTTAAAATCATTTTTTCTTTATCCGTTAAAATAACCGCCTGCAACACATTGACAATTTGCGCCAAATTAGCCAAACGAACACGATCACTATGATTATTAAAAATATTCAAAGTCGTCGCAGCGATCATTGCATCACGCATTGTATTTTGTTGGTATAAAAAACCTGGATTAGTACCAGGAGCTACGTCATACCATCCGCCCCATTCATCCACAACCAATGCCACTTTTTTCTCTGGATCATATTTATCCATTATGGCAGTATGTTTTTGAATCAAAGAATCCATAAATAATGCCGATTCCATCGTCTTAAAGTATCCTTCTTCTGTAAAGCTTTGGTCCGGTCCTTTTTTATTCCATTCAATTACAGCATAATGATGTAAAGCAATACCACTCAACATATTAGTAGGAATATTTTTCATCAATGTCTCGGTCCAATGATAGTCAGCGCTATTAGCTCCAGATGCTATTTTGAATAAAGGTTTCTTGGGATCATAGTCCGTCATAAATGTGGAATATCTACGATAAATATCCGCATAGTATTCTGGTCGCATATTACCACCACAGCCCCAAGCTTCATTACCTACACCCCAATATTGAACGCCCCAAGCGGAATCATGACCATTTTTTTTACGTAAATCACTCATAGGACTTTTGCCATCAAAATTGACATATTGTACCCAATCTGCTAATTCCTGAGGCGTACCACTTCCTGTATTTCCTGCCAAATAAGGCGTAGAACCCAACAATTGGCATAATCGTAAAAAGTCATGTGTACCGAAACTATTATCTTCCGTCACACCTCCCCACCATTTATTCACCATCGCTGGACGATCTTGTTTAGGACCGATGCCATCTTTCCAATGATAAGTATCTGCAAAACAGCCACCAGGCCAGCGTAATATAGGCACTTTTAATTTACGTAGCGCAGCGATAATATCATTTCTAATACCATCTGTATTCGGAATTTCACGAGCTGTATCTCCCACGTAAATACCATTATAAATACAATGACCTAAATGTTCGGCAAAATGTCCATAAATATTGGCACTAATCACTTGTTTGGCTGAATCATTTTCTACTCTTACTTTAGTCTGCGCTTTTGCTTGGAATGCACAGACTGCAATCGCCATGCTCGCTGTAAATCTTTTCAAATGCATATTATTCGGTTTATTTTGTCACACCTTCAGAAGTCATAATAATTCTTTTCATCGTACCGTCAGAATTATAGTGTAATTCATCCACACAAAAAGACCTTCTAAAGCTGCCACCATGTGTATTGATCGCACCGTTGTGATATATAAAATATGTTTTTCCTTTAAAATCAACTATTGCCTGATGATTGGTATTAGAGTTGCCAGCAAGTTCATTTAAAATCCCCATATAAGTCCAAGGACCTGTAACATTCTTACTCATGGCATAAACAATTTTTTCTGGAAATCCACTAGCATAGGATAAATAATACCATCCATTTCTATAGTTGATCCAAGGAGCTTCCGTATAATGGGGCAAATCAAATACGCCAATAGGACCATCTAATTCAATCATATTTGGTTTTAATTTTGCATAGTAGCATTTCGTATTACCCCAAATCAACCACGCCTGACCGTCTTTATCCACTATAACCGTAGGATCAATATCATCCCAAGATATATTAGTTTCTTTGGTCATATCATTTGTTATTAATGCTTTTCCTAATGCATCTTTATAAGGACCTACAGGATTGTCAGACACTGCTACTCCAATAGATTTCCCATGAATCGTTCCATGTGATATAGCAACATACCAATAATATTTTCCATTTCTTTTAATAACTTGAGAGGCCCAAGCATCATCTTTTGCCCAAGAAAATGCTTTAACATTTAATGGAGACGGATAAGCGGTCCAAGTCTTCAAATCCTTTGTAGAATAAACAAGCCATTCATGCATTTCATAAAATTCTTTATTATCGAGAGCTTCGTCATGCCCAGCGAAAACATAAAGTGTTCCATTATCCACAAGTGCGGCAGGATCGGCTGTATATTTATCTGTGACTATGGGATTACCATTAGCAACAAAGGTTTGTTGTGCGTTAGCTTGATTACTATAATTAATTAGACCAAACACCAACGCCAAAGAACAAATATATTTTTTCATAATTTTTTTATTCAAATACTAAAACAAATCCACCATTTGCTTTTAATGTCAATTCGGATGGCTTATTCGCAAAATCATTTTGCATAATGCTATTAGACGCATAACCATCTGTAAATATTTTACCTTTTGCATTTTTCGGTAAAAATGATAAGTCTAAATCTATTTTACAACTAGAAGAATCGCCATTCAAACCAGCGACAAACCATTTTTCGCCAGATTTTCTAGCAATAACTATAAATTTTCCAGGATAGCCATCTAAGAATTTTACATCATCCCAATGTGTAGGTAAATTTTGTAAAAATGATTTTACATAGTCTGGCTCGTGACTCATTCCTTCTGGAGATTCTGCAAAATGTTGAATTCCAGAAAGCAATACCACACTCGTCGCTAACTCAAAAGTGGGTGTAGTTTTGCGATGAACATGCGTAGGGATTTTATACAAATTCATTGGAGTAAAATCCATTGGGTCAAACAAATTTCGTGTAAATGGCAACATCGTAACATGATTAGCTTCTTGATCTGCGGCCTTTTGCTCGAATGTAACTGATTCGAAACCTTTCACTGCTTCTGTTGTCATTAGATTGGGATAAGTACGCGCCCAACCTCTTGGCAAAGTTGCACCATGAAAATTGACCATTAAGCCATAATGAGCCGCGTCATTTAAAATATCTATATAGTATTTAATTACAGATTGTCCATCGCCGCCAAAGAAGTCAACTTTGATTCCTTTGATACCCATTTTTTGTAATTTGGAAAACTCTGCTTCACGACTTTCATGCGTCAACAATTTAGTCTTAGGTGTATATTTTACTGTATTCCAGTCACCTGCGGAATTATACCAAAGCAATAAACCAACATTTTTCGATTGTCCATATTTTGACAACTCCGCCATTTTTTCATAACCAATTTTCTGATCCCAATTCACATCAATCAAACAATATTTCCAGTGCATAGAAGCAGCAAAATCAATATATTTTTTTTGTTCCTCATAGACTATAAAATCATCCTTGCTATTAATCCAACTCCAAGATGCTTGTCCTGTTTTACAAAGTGATTCTGGATATTTTGCCTCATCAGCAACATCAGTACCCAAGGTAGACTCTACTAATGATTTTAAACTACCAATAGTAATGACACGCCAAGGGCTATAGAAAGATTGTTTTGATTTTGGCAAAATGCCGCCATTCTTAATGATAGTTTCTTTTAAATCGGGAAAAGCAATACTATAATTTCCATTTGTAGAAATTGGATCTAATCTAGTAGCGCAATAGTTACCATCCAACCCAGCTTCCGTAATTGCCATCCAAGTATTTCCTTTATGAAAAAGTGCGGGATAAACCCAACCCGTTTTGGTCGACTCTTGCATTCCCACAGGAATATCTTGTTGATAATTTTCTTCGTAAGAAGGATTAGTCGCTTCCCATCCAGATTTAGCGACAGCTACTGGTTGCAAAAATGCTTTTGTTTCGGGTAAAAATTGAAAAGAAGTATTTTCCTTTTCTACTTGAATTGCTTTGCCAGAATTATTTTTTATTACATACCTAAATGCTAAGCCGTCATCAAACATTTTGAATTCCATCGGCAATGTATCAGTATCATTGATCAATAGAATTTTGTATAAATTATAGGAATGATTGATGGAATATTTTTTCGCATTTAAAATAGAATATTGGGCAACTTGACTAGATTTTTGGCATAATATGATCTGTTTAAATCTATTTAAATTTCCTTTCGTGGATAATTCTAAACCCAGTTGAGAGTGATCTAGTAATATTGTATTGTGGTAAAAAATTTGATAAGATGCATCACCTTTTTCATTCGAAATTATTTTGCAAATGATTTCACTATTGGGACTTTTAAAATCCAAATTGGAGGAAATTATAGTTTGTGTATATCCATTAGAAATACCAATAAACATGCTAAATAAATAAACAAAAAAGGCAATACAATAACGCATCAAATTCAAATTTTACTGAGATAATTTTTTCATCCAAATAGCTGTACCATCACCATTAAATCCAGAAAGAACAATAGTTGAGGTTACATGATTTTCCCAATCTCTATCTCTAGAAACATGAAGCTTATCTACAAATGCAGTTCCCCAATGTAATTCTAACCAAGGCGAATTATAAGTCCATGTATTATTTTTATCTCCATTAATAGTTCCATCTTGGTTTAAAGTGGTTTTGAAAGAGTAATTATATTGAGGATCAGTTTGTGTCTCTGCAAAACCAGGAACAACGCTGTACCCCAATACAACCTCTTCAAAATTACCTATTAATTCAGAACTACCAACTGTAGAATCAGAAATATTTGCAAATCTTTCTGGTGAGGCTACTGGCCAGCCATCACTTGTCCAATATAATTTTCTTACGTGCAAATCCATATAAGCCAAATCTTCACCAGGACGTCCTTGATGAGCTATATAATATTGTCCATCTTGCATAAATACTGAACAATGGGAGACTCCCGCCCAACCACTTTGATTTTCAAATTTATATGGAGCAATTATCATAGGACCATGATCAACGGCTAAGTCAACATTATTTCCACTCCAATCTAAGAATGGTCCAGTCGGAGTACTAGATCTATAAACACGTGTATTATATTTGGTAGACAACCAGTCATATGCGACAAACAAATAATACATCTTGGTTGAATCATTGTAGATAATTTCTGGTCCTTCAAGATTTCCATTAATCATCCCATTGGTACTACCACGTCTAACAATTCTAGTTCCAATAGTCAATGAATCAATCGCCAAACCTGTCGATGGATTTAGTTCTTTCATAAACAAACCATCCCAAGAGGAGCCATAGTATAAATACATTTTACCATCAGTAGCGGTAACTACAGTAGGATCAATTGCATTGGTACCTGCTCCTGCGGTTTTTGAAGTTACCACTAATCCTTTTTCAGTCCACGGACCCAAAGGATTAGTTGCAGTTGCTAATCCTATAGCACTTATTCTATCGCCATTAGACGCAAGAGAATAATATAGTCTGTATTCATTACCAACTTGCATTACATAAGGAGCCCACAATGATTCATTTGGTGTAGCACCTTGTGATTCAATATAAGCACTACCTTTTGCTGGCAATTGATCAAATACCCAACCCATAAAATACCAATCCACTAAATCTTTGGAACGTCTTATTTGCAATCCTGCACGAATCGAAGTACCATATGCTACATCTGTACTGTAACAATAGTAATAGTCTCCAAATTTCTTAATGGATGGATCGTGTACATTATAAACCGTCCAATTATAAAACATGCTTGAAGAGGCATATTGCGGATAAACATCATAAATTTTGTTTATATCAAAATATATATTGTTATCTATGGTACCTGCATCATTGAATGTGTGATCTTTTTTACAGCTAACATTCAATAATAAAATGCTAGCAAAAGCGGCAAGGGTTCGTTTTGTAATATTCATATAACAGCGTGTTGCGATTATTAGTAGGTTTTATTTTGTGTAACATTCGGATTATTATCAATCTCAGTTTGAGGAATTGGATAATATTCTTTTCCAGGAATATAATTGTTAAATTCAGAATCTCTTAGTTTAAGTGCCGCTAATTTTGTCGGATCTGCTAACCAGCCCCATCTTTTGATATCATCAAATCTGTGGCCTTCTAAACAAAACTCCAATAATCTTTCATGTGAAATCTGAGTACGCATTTGGTCTTGAGAGTAGGATGCAAATTCTGTGGTACGAACTGTTAATTTAGCACGATTACGTACTAACGTAATATAGTTTGCACATTCAGAAACATTGCCCAATTCGTTCTCTGCTTCTGCATACATCAATAGTACGTCAGAATAGCGCATCAATCTTTCATTTATTCCGCTTTTCCAATCAAATTCATCCGCTTTGGTACTCCAGTTTTCATATTTTTTTGCAAAAAATTGGTTCAAATATGGTGTACCTGCATAGATTGTTTGGAAATCTTTGAAATATAAAGGCTCATTCGGTTTATTATAAAACATAGTTTCACCTAAACGAAGATCCACACTACCATCTGCAGATTTTTCTTGTAAAAATTCATTATATGCAGATTCTGTTAATTGTACATCAGTATATCCAAAATTTGGAGCGCCATAAGTTACAGCTCTAGCAGATACTTTCGCCCAAGTAGAGTTTGGAATACCTTGCCATCCTAATACAGTACCGCCAACTGTTGTTGAAAATTGAACTTCAAAAATGGATTCTTTATTATTTTCAAAACTTTCAGTGAAATTATCGCCATAGTTGTCCATCAAACCATAAACACCTAAATCTATTACTGCCTTAAATTCTGCAGCAGCTTTGTCATATTGTTTTGTAAACAAATACGTTTTACCCAAATAAGCCATGGCTGCACCTTGAGTAGCTCTTCCTAATTCTCCTTGATCTGAACCGCTGACATTATTGTATGAAGTTGGCAATAAAGGAATTGCTGCAGTGAAATCATCTTCCACTCTTTGCCACCCTTCTTCTTCTGTTGATTGCGTAACAGTATAGTCAACAGATGAGGCTGCAGGCGTTGTAGGTAAAGGTACACGGCCCCACATATTAACTAAATGAAAATAATACAATCCTCTTAAGAAATAAGCTTGACCAAGTACTCTGTTTTTAATATCGTCATCCATATTGATATCTGGAACATTTTTTATTACTTGATTACATCTATAAATTCCTTCATAGTAAGCATCAAATGCAAAACCGTAACCATCGGCAACACTCGTACCTAAAGTAAACTTTGCAGCTTGTGCAATAGCAGTCCATCCGCTATTACTCATCACATCATCCCCTCTTACATCAAGTAATATCGGAGAAAAACGCATATAACCTCCATCTAGTAAAAGCGGTGCATACGCTGCGTTTATTCCTTGCAAGGCATCAGAAGAATCTTTCCAAAAAGTCTCTGTAGTTTCTAGATTAGGATTACTTTGATCTAATTTTTTCGAACAAGATGTCGCTACTAATCCTAAAATTGCAGTAGCTGCACATGTATTAAATATATTTTTGAAGAATTTCATATGATTTAATTTTAAAAGCTGAATTGCAAACCAAACATATATGTACGAGGATTAGGGAAAGAACCATAATCATAACCACGACTAAATAAACCGTCAGAAATGAAGTCTGGATCATAGCCTTTATATTTAGTTATAGTCCAAAGATTCTGACCAGACAAATAGAATCTTAAATTTTTAACCTTATATTTTTCCAATAATTTGGACGAGAAAGAATATCCAATTTGCGCATTTTGAAATTTGGCATAAGAACCACTTTGTACAAATCTATCTGAGAATCTATTGTTGCCAGAAGGATCGTTAATCGCTGGTTTGGGGATATTTGTATTTGTATTAGTTGGTGTCCAATAGTTCAACTCATCTGTATGTGCATTATTGTAACCACCACTCATTAATGATTGATATACGGCATTAAACACTTTACTTCCTAAATTACCTTGGAAAAATAAACTTAAATCAAAGTTTTTATAAGATGCATTATAGTTAAATCCGAAATAAAATTTTGGAATTGCAGAACCTAAATACACACGATCCTTTGCGTCTGTAATAGTATAGTCGTGATTGTTATCATTACCATTTTGAGCTTGAAAAATCACATCACCAGGACTTGTTGAGGCATTTTGATAGGCATGGCTTTGAACTTGTGCTTCTGATTGGAAAATTCCTTCCGTACGATATCCATACAATTCACCTACTTCATGCCCCACTTCGGTCTTACTTCCAGCACCATAAATAGGACTATTATTTCCACCAAGAGATAACACTTTGTTACTAAGTGTATAAAAATTTGTACTTATATCAAAATTAAAATCACCTTTTGTTTTCTTATAACCTAACGTAAATTCAAATCCATGATTTTCAACAGATGCTGCATTAGTTGTTACGGATTGCGGATAAGAACCAACTGAATAAGGAATAGGAATAGATGTCAGGATATCAGAGGATTTTCTTTTAAAATACTCAGCAGTTAAGGTCAAGGCATCATTAAAGAATCCGAAATCCATGGCAATATTTGTAGTCGTAGTAGTTTCCCATTTCAAATTTTGATCTGTAACAGAAACGTTTGTTGATCCAGTTGCCAAACTATTATTGAATAAATAGTTCGCTGAATTGATGATATAACTTTGCCAACTATACGCACCCAGTGAACTTTGATTACCCAAACTACCGTAACCAGCTCTTAATTTTAATGTACTGATATCAGATGGTAAATTCAAAAAATGCTCATTTGCAATATTCCAAGCTGCAGCAACACCATAAAAATTACCATATCTATTTGCTGGACTGAATTTAGAAGAACCATCACGTCTTAAATTTACTGTCAACAAATAACGTTCATCATAGTTATAGTTTACTCTACCTAAATACGACAATAAATTAGAACCATCTTTATAACTTACTATATTTTTTGCATTGGAGTTTGCGATAGCATCAAATGTTTGAAATTGCAAATCCCCATCATCTTGCGCAGAAGCAGTCATAGATTCAAATGTGTTTTCCTGATATGTCATACCTCCTAATAAATCGAGTCTATGCCTGCCCGTTTTCAAATTGTAGGTAAGCAAATTTTCAACTATACCTACAGTTTGTGTGCCCATTTGTTGCATCATATAGTACTGACTATTGATATAATAGTAACCCATATCGAAACTAGGTTCATAATGAAAATTTTTGAAATTCGTTCTATCGTAGCTTACATTAATTTTATACTTTAGATTTTTAACGAATTCTATTTCACCCCAACCATTTAAAAAAGTTCTTTCTCTATTACTCCAATCGGTCACTAGATTATTCAAGCCGACAACGTTTGTAGATACCACTTTTCCATTAATAGCATCATTTACCCCTCCGTATCCACCTTTGTGCGTACTATCAAAAACTGGCATCGTTGGAATTGCAGTAACCATACTTGTTACAGATCCACCGTACACCGCATGACCATTGGTTACACCATAATTACCTTTATGAGATTTTACGTAAGAAAATTTTCCACCAAAAGAGAATTTTCCTTTATGCCCTTGTAAACTAGAATTAACCGTATATCGATTATAATTTTGAGGACCTTTTTGATAACCCGTTTGATCAAAATATCCTAAATCTACGTTGTAGGTGGTGTATTTTGATCCACCAGAAATGCCAATCGTATGATCTGTGATTAAACCAGTTTTCGTAGCTTCTTTCTGCCAATCTGTATTTATATCTGTAATGTAATTTGGATTAGATGGATCATTTCCTGGAGTATGTGCAATTCCAGCATTTGTTTCAGCTGCGTATACGATCTTTTGATATTCTGCAGCATTAGTCAAAGACAATTTTCGTGGTAAATGTTGCATACCTAAATATCCATTATAACGAACTATAGGTGGTCCATTTTTACCTTTTTTAGTTGTAATGATTACTACACCTGTTGCGGCCCTAGATCCATAAATGGCAGCAGCAGAGGCATCTTTTAATACTTGAATACTTTCAATATCATCTGGAGAGAAGTCATACGGATTATCTACAGGAATACCATCTATTACAAATAAAGGACTATTATTTCCAAAAGTACTAATACCTCGAATTTTAATTGCCACATAGCCCCCAGGTTCCCCAGAGCCTTGTACACTCACACCTGCAGCCTGACCTTGTAACATTTTTGCCACATCATATGTCGCGGCTTTTTTTGCATTATCCACATTTACTATAGAGACAGAACCTGTAAGATCTTTCTTTTTTACAGCACCATAACCAACAACAACAACATCATCTAAATCTGTCAAACGATGCGACATGATAATTGGCAGATTATTTTTATCTACAGGAATAACATAGTCTTTAGTATCATAACCTACAATTGAAATCACAAGCGTATTGCCGGCTAAAGACTTGACACTGAAATATCCTGAATCATTGGAGTAAGTGACTTTATTAGAGCCTTTCAGTAAAATCGAAGCATTTACTATGGGCTGTTGTGTTGAATCCAATATCCGTCCTTTAAAGACAGTAGAATCCTGAGCATTGGCATTTATTGCCAGTAGTAGACAACTATTCAATATCCCTTTTAAAGCTAGTTTTTTAAGCTTTTTTGGTTGTTTAAAATTCATATAGCTCTTTTAATATGAAAAGATTGAAGACTATTCGTTAAAAATTTTAATTGTTTTTATTACAATTATTAAAAAAAACAAACATTCGTTATTATGCAAACAAAAATAAAACAATTATTTAATAATTGTATAAAAAACTTTTATTTTTTTATGGAATTATTTTAGCGTTGGTTTGTGTACGAAATTGAGGAAAGATTTGAAACCTGCATTGTATTTTTTTACATCTACTTTATAGTAAAAAGCGCCTTTTTTGGAACCTAGTTTGTCCTTTTCTTTTAATTTTACAAGTAGCCCAGTAGACAGAATTTTTTTATTAAAGTTACCTTTATCTAATGTAGTGTTGTACACTTCTTCGTAAAGATGTTGTAGTTGTGGTATCGTAAATTTAGAGGGTAATAATTCAAATAGCAATGGGTGCAGGGCCGCTTTATATCGCAGTCTTTCTTTGGCCATATTTACCATTTCATCATGATCAACTATTAAGTTTGGTAATTCATTTATCGAAAACCATTCTGGATGATATTCTTTATGAATTTGTTTTTCATATTTATTGATGTCAATTAATGCAAATACTGCAGCAGTTACAATTCTGGTTTTAGCTTCTCGTTTTGGATCACTGAAAACGTGCATTTGTTCCATATAAATTCCTTCCAAACCTGTTAGATCCTTTAATACTCTTGCTGCTGCATCTTCGATGCTTTCATTTTTATTGACAAAACCACCCAATAAGCTCCATTCTCCTTTGTAAGGTTCAAAACCACGGCGAATTGCCAAAAGCTTCAGTTGATCTCCATCAAAACCAAAAATGATGCAGTCAATTGCAAATAATAACGGAGTCTGATCAGAATAAATACTACGCATAAAATTGTATTGTCAAGTATGCAAGATAGGAATATTATTAAAATTTATAATATTCCTATCATTTAAATTAATTACCAAAATTTCGCATATATGGCAGTAAATAAAATAATTATAACTACCATCAAGGCAATAGTTTGTGGTTTTAATTTCAATAAAGATTTATCCATTGTAAATGCTTTCGGATTTATCTTAGGACCGGCCAAACTCATCAATATCATGATGACTAAAGTCCATGCGAAAGACAATCCCATACAAATCAAAAACGGAATTTCAAATTTACCATTTGTTCCTTTGTAAGCAGTATACATAAAGGTATTAGGACCAAGGATTTCTACGGCAAACTCATTGAAAAATACACACAATACGAATCCTAACAAGATCCCTGTGACGGCAGCAGCCCCTGTAGTTCTTTTCCAAAACATGCCTAACATAAATGCAGCTAAAACTCCTGGACTAATAAAACCTGTATATTTTTGAATAAATGTAAAACCACCTGCGCCACCAATTCCTAATAAATCATCCCATGTAAAAAATAAACCAACAATCATAGCAACTACAACTGTCCATTTACCAATAGATACTAATTTCTTCTCAGAATGTGTACCATCATTTGACCTAAAATATTCTTTAAATAAATCAAGTGTAAATATGGTCGATATACTATTCAATTTACCAGCTAAAGAAGCGATAATTGCAGCAGACAAAGCAGCTATAGATAGCCCCTTAAGACCATTGGGTAAAAATGTTAAAATCGCTGGATATGCATGATCTTTACCTTCACTTAATTGAGGTAACAAGCCTTTTTGATATAAAACATATGCTGCAATACCAGGGACCATTACCACTGCTGGCATCAACATTTTTAATAACCCTGCAAACATTAATCCTGAACGTGCAGTAGTAATATCGGCACCTAAAGCTCTTTGTGTAATGTATTGATTCGTTCCAAAATATTCCAAATTGACAATCCATTGTCCCAAAGCATACATGGCAATACCTGGTAAAATCAAAAATTTATCAATCTCAGCGGGTGGCGTATTCGCCTTGGGTTTAGAGAACATTAAATGAAAATGATCAGGAGCTGCTTTCAACATTGCATGAAAACCTGCAATAGCATCGCGTCCTAATCCAAATTTTTCACTAACTATAACTAAAGCCATATAGGTTGTCGCTAGACCACCTATCAATAAGATCGCAACTTGTATCGCATCGGTATAACCAATAACTTTCATACCTCCTAGCGCAATAATCACTGCGCAAATAGCAAATATGATCATTACAGTATGCATGTGATTACCTGGCAATAATGCATTAATGGCCAATGCACCCAAGTATAAAATAGAAGTTAAATTAACAAAAACGTATAATAACAACCAAAATATAGCCATAATCAAGGCCACATTTTTATTAAACCGCATTTTTAGAAACTGCGGCATGGTATATATTTTATTTTTTAGATAAATGGGCAAAAACCAAATAGCAATAATAATAAGTGACAATGCTCCCACCCACTCATAAGCACCAATAGCAATACCTACAAAAAAACCATCACCACTCATGCCTATAAATTGCTCTGCAGAAATATTGCTGGCAATCAATGAAGCGCCTATAGCCCACCATGTAAGTGAACCTTCCGCTAAAAAATAATCATGACTAGAAACGGCTTCGTTTTTTTTACGGTTATATACCCAGAAACCATAACCACCAAGCATGATAAAATAAAAAACAATGATAATGTAATCAATGTGAATCAGACTTCCTGACATGACAATGCAACTTAATTTGTTAGAAAATCCGTAGCTGCATTTTGGTCAACAGCTACGGTGAAATATTTATTTAAATACTAGCGATAAAATTTATCATTCCAACGCAAAGTATTCTTGAAATCATGCAATTTAGTATTTTCGTCGATAACTACGTATTCAATTCCTGCCATTTCTGCAAAGTCTTCTAATTGTTCTGCTGAAAGATTCTGACTATAACAAGTATGGTGCGCTCCACCAGCAAGAATCCAAGCAGTTGCAGCCGTTTGCAAGTCTGGTAATGGTTTCCATATAACGCGCGCTACTGGCAATTTTGGTAATTCTTCTTTGATCTCAACACCTTCTGTTTTATTGACCAACAATCTGAAATGATTGCCAAAATCCATTAAAGACGCGACTAGAGACTCTCCACCTTTTGCATTGAAAACTAAACGAACGGGGTCTGCTTTGCCACCAATTCCCAACGGATGTACTTCTAAAGACGGTTTATCTACGGCAAGTGCTGCGTCAACTTCCAACATATGCGAACCCATTATAGTAGAAAATTCTGGATCCAAATTATAGGTATAGTCTTCCATAAAAGCATTTGCACCGTCTAAGCCCTCTCCCATTACCTTCATTGCTCTTACCAAAGCCGCAGTTTTCCAATCTCCTTCTCCTGCAAAACCATAACCTTTTTGCATCAAACGTTGCACTGCCAAACCTGGCAATTGAACCATTCCATGCAAATCTTCGAAAGTATCAGAAAATCCTTTGAAGCCACCTTCTTCCAAAAATTTAGTCAAACCAATTTCGATTTTAGCTGCTTCAACTAGAGATGTTCTGTCTTTTCCACCTTCCAATAAACTTGGAGCTACATTGTAACTTGCTTCGTACTCAGCAATCAAGGTATTGATTTCCGCTTCAGTTGTTTTATTTATAATTTCTACTAAATCACCAATACCATAAGAATTTACAGAAAACCCAAATGTAGATTCGGCCTCGACTTTATCGCCATCAGTAACCGCTACAAAACGCATATTGTCGCCGAAACGAGCGAATTTTGCACCTTGCCAATCGTCCCAACCGGCAGCGACTCTTGTCCAATCACCTATTTGTTTTTGTACTTTTGGATCTTCCCAATATCCGGTAACTACTTTACGATTTTTACGCAAACGGCTAACTATAAATCCAAATTCACGGTCACCATGTGCACTTTGATTTAAATTCATAAAGTCCATGTCCATCGTAGACCAAGGGATATCGCGATTAAATTGTGTATGCAAATGCAACAATGGTTTTTGTAAAGCATTCAAACCTCGAATCCACATTTTGGCTGGAGAAAAAGTATGCATCCAAGTGAGGATACCTATACAATCTTTTGCAGCATTCGCAGCCGTCAATGTTTCATATATTTCGTCTGTAGTTTTAACAGTCTCTTTCCAAATAACTTTTACAGGAATTGCGGAAGAAGCATCTAAGGCTGCGGCAATTGTTTTTGCATGTTCAGCTACTTGAGCCAAAGTTTCTGGACCGTATAAATGTTGACTCCCTGTGACAAACCAAACTTCTTTTGTACTTAACATCTTTCTAATTATGAGTTGTGAATTATTAATATTTTTATGCTTAAAACCGAAAACGTAATGGTGAAAGCCTTGAGCCTTAAGCTTTATGCGTTTAGCTATTTCTGTCCATAATATGCATTTGCACCATGCTTACGTTGATAGTGTTTTTCAATCAAAGCGGGTTTTAGTAGCGGATTATTTGGGTGAATTTGCAAAGTGAACATGGCCATTTTAGCAATTTCTTCCAATACTACACTATTGTAAACCGCTTTCGCAGCGTTTTTACCCCAAGTGAATGGTGCATGACTACCAACTAAAATCATTTCTACATCTTGATGTGTAATGCCACGATCTTTCAAGGCATTCATTATCTGAAAACCAGTTTCGTATTCATATTGTCCTTTAATCATTTCATCATCCATTGGCGGCGCGCAAGGAATATTTAAAGTAGTATGGTCAGCATGCGTCGTTCCGAAGATAGGTATATCCATAATCGCTTGAGCCCATGCGGTTCCATAGGTACTATGTGTATGCACTATACCTCCGACATCTTCCCAATGTTTATATAGTACGGCATGTGTAGGCGTATCAGAGGAGGGTCTTAAATCACCCTCAACTATATTTCCATCAAAATCTACAATCACCATTTTTTCAGGCGATAATTGCTCATATGGAACACCACTCGGTTTGATGGCAAATACACCACGACCATGATCAGCCGAACTCACATTTCCGAAAGTGACTATAACTAAATTATTTTTAGGCAATTCCATATTGCCTGCGTATGCTTCTTCTCTTATTTGTTTGAATGCGTTGTCCACTATATATGAATTAGTAGTTATAAATTAAACCAAAAGCTTAATGCTTAAAGCATAGAGATTGTGCATTATGCATTCTGACTATAAAAATCTGCTGCTTTTTTGTAGGCTTGATAACGTTTTTCGAATAAAGAAACCTTGTCCGTATTAGGCTCGTATGTTTTTAAGAAACCCGTTCCCATTGCATCCATTGCTTCATTTACATTTTGGAAAATACCAGCTGCGGTTGCTGCAAACATTGCTGCTCCCAACGCACAAGTTTGTTCTGACTTATGCACTTTAATCGGCATATTGATAACATCCGCCATAGTTTGCATAACAAATGGGGATTTTTGAGCGATACCACCCAAACCAATAATACCTTTAATAGGAACTCCTTGTTCGATAAATCTTTCCACTATAGCACGTGCACCGAAACAAGTTGCTTCGACGATTGCACGAAAAATACGCGGCGCATCTGTACCTAAATTCAATCCAGCAATTACGCCTTTTAAAGTTTGATTAGCATCCGGAGTACGACGACCGTTGAACCAATCAATCGCAGACTCTGTTTTTTCGGTAACTATAATTTTTTCCGCAGCTTTAGTTAATTCAGGAATTAAAAAAGATTTTTTCTTTTTTAACAGATCAACTAAATCTTTATTATCTGCATTTTCTTTAATTAATTGATCGATTGGCCAAGAAATAATTTTTGCAAACCATGCATAGGCATCTCCAAATGCACTTTGTCCCGCTTCCATTCCGATCATTCCAGGAATAACAGAACCATCCACTTGTCCGCAAATACCTTCGACTACGATATGTTTACAAGCTTCGTAAGGTGCAACAACGATATCACAAGTAGAAGTTCCTATTA
The DNA here is from genome assembly GCF_004337365.2 of Rhizosphaericola mali. GTDB lineage: Bacteria > Bacteroidota > Bacteroidia > Chitinophagales > Chitinophagaceae > Rhizosphaericola > Rhizosphaericola mali. The sequence continues at coordinate 1,930,900 of NZ_CP044016.1, forward strand.
CTTTGCTTACATAAAATGGTTCAATCTGACCTCCAACAGCTCCCATGTGGCAATCAAATGCACCTATTCCAATCACCACCGTTTCAGGTAAACCCAACTTGTCTGCCCATTCTTTGGAAATTGTTCCTACGGATTTATCTGCCGCTAAAATTGGATTTTTCAAAGTTTCTACATAACCATCCAAAAGTGGATCAATAGAAACGAAATAATCATTGGGAGGAAATCCGCTCCATTCTTGCGCCCATAGTCCTTTGTGTCCAGCACTACATACGCCACGTTTCAAATCTGCCATAGAAGTACCACCGGCAAGAATAAAAGGTACCCAATCACAGTTTTCCACTATAGAATGTGCTTTGGTTCTGACAGCTTCATCTTCTCTAAGTACATGCAAAAGTTTCGCCCAAAACCATTCAGATGAATATATACCACCAACATATTTCAAATAGTTAGTAGACGAGTTCTTTGTTTTTTCATTAAATTCTTCTGCTTCCTTGATTGATGTATGATCTTTCCAAAGTACAAACATGGCATTTGGATTTTCTTCCATGCCTTCTAATAAGGATAATGGCGTACCATTCTCATCCACCAATATAGGTGTTGAACCTGTACTATCTACAGAAATACCGACCACCTGTGATACAACCTCCGCTCCTGCTTGTGTTACACAATCTTTGATAGTCGCTTCTATACCTTCTATAAAATCCAATGGATGTTGTCTAAATCGACTCGCCTCAGCATCGCAGTATTTTCCTTCCGCCCATCTTGGATAATAAAAAACGGATGCAGCAACTTCATCTCCATTTGATGTATTGGCAATAATCGCACGTACGGAATCACTTCCAAAATCCAAACCTATCGTATAAGCCATTTTCATATGCTATTTTTATTTGTAATTTTTACAAATGTATTTATACAAATGTACTAATTACAATTAATAATAAAAGTTTTTTAACAAACATTTGTTATTATTATTAAAATCTAATTAGTTTAGGTTAATATTTAAACTTTTAGGTGATTGATATTGAATAAATTAAGTGTTATTATAGAAATTAAATATTTCTTCTGAAATTTGTATTATGACTGAAATAAATAAAAAAATTATTGATTTTATAGACGCAAATCATGTTATAAGCATTGCTTCTTATCATAATGGCGAGTTGTGGGCATTCAACGCGTTTTATACATTTCAAAAAACAACATCCAAATTAATAATACTTACCAGTAAAAATAGTGTACATGGGACGCTATTGTTGCAAAACTCATCCATTACAGGTACTATTAGCGATCAAACATTAGAAGTATCACAATTGATAGGATTGCAATTTTCAGGAAAAATGTATCCAGCGGTAGAAAATGAGATAGATATTTATTTAAAGAAATATCAAGATAAATTTCCCATATCCAAAAATATGAAAGAGACTGTCTGGTTAGTAGAATTTGACAAATTGAAATATACTGATAATACTCTTGGCTTTGGAGCGAAGATTTTTTGGGAAAGATGAAAAATGTTATAGAATTTTATATCGAAATATAATCTTAAAATAGTGAGAAAGAAAACAGCTTTAATATTCACTGGAATTGCAGCGGGTATTTTATCAGGAATCGTAAAATTTGGTTGGGAAGTTCCCTTTCCGCCTAGAACTCCCGTCAGAGATGCCAACAATCCTCCACAGATTTTATTAGAAAAATTGGGGTTTTCCTTCCAGCAAGCACATTTATCCTATACATACAACAGTAATAGTCGACCAATAATGAGTTTTATAGTTCATTTTGGATTTTCTATTTTCTTTGCATTATTATATACTTTTTTAGTTGAGAAGTGGGCGATAATAAAAGTATGGGGCGGTGCCGCATTTGGTATTGTTGTATTTGTACTTTTCCATGAAATAATAATGCCAATAATGGGAGTTGTTCCAGCACCATGGAATCAACCTTGGCAAGAGCACCTTTCTGAATTTTTCGGACATATTGTTTGGTTTTGGACAATAGAAATTGTCAGAAGAGATTTAAGGAATCGATTAACACATGAATCAGATCCCACCTAAAATATACAAACAAAAGCGTTGGATAAAAAGAACTTCATTTATCTAACGCTTTTGTATTTTCAATTAAAATGTGTAGCCAATAGAGATCATATAATTTCTAGGCATACCTGGGAATAATCTATTAAAATCAAATCCTCCAACCCAATATGTTTTATTTAGAATATTATTAAAGTTGGCTTGGATTTTGAATTTGTCAATTTGGTAATACAATGCAGCATTACCAATCCAATAAGAAGGTAAAACTAAAATCGCACTATTCGTATTTCTTTTAGTTGCATAGTTTGCCCCTAACCCAATACCTAAACCATTGAAATAACCCTTTGAAACATTATATTTTGCCCAAATATTTCCTTGACTCTTCGGCGCATTTGGCATAATGGTCCCTACTTCTTCTTCGTTGTCACTCTTCGTTACTTTTGCAATATTGTAGGAAAAGTTCGCAGTAATGTTCAGATTTCTATTAATACTTCCGTATGTTTCTAATTCAAAACCTTTAGCAACTTGCTGTCCTATTTGCCTTAGTCCATCTGGCTTGTCGGGAATATTGCCATTTACCAAAATATTATTTTGTTCAATCCTATAAGCCGCCACAGTAACAGAAAGTTTATTATTAAAAAATGCCATTTTTGCACCTCCTTCAATCATTTTGCTTCTCAACGGATCAAACGGTCCTCCATAAGTAGCAGTATCCCCTATTATACTTGCAGTTTGTGGTTGATAACCTTGGGTATAAGTCGCATAAAAACTAACTGGTTCAATCGGAGTATAAACTAAACCAAATCTTGGAATAAATGCTTTTTGTTGAATATTTTTTTCCGCTTTTTTAGTATAATTTTCTACATCTGTATAAAACTCTTGCCTAAATCCAATCAATGCACGCAGATTGCCCCATCTTAATTGTTCTTGTAAATAAACGCCATTTACAAAATATTTAGATGGCGTTTCCATAGCTGAGACATTGATGTATCTAGAAATTTCGGAAATTGAATAATCTGGATTTTGCAAATCAAAATAGGGTACATTAGGAACAGGAATACCATTTTTATACTGATATAGTTCGGGCTTTTTTGGATTAAAAGAACTTATTGTAGACTTCCCATCTGCACTCAAGAACCCACTTGCATTATAAGTCGAATTACCCAAAGGAAAAACCTCTTGAATATGATCATATCCAACCAAAATATTATGTTCAAAAGGACCAGTTTCAAAATTAAAATTAAAATATGCAGTAAGATTATCAACATAATTTTTCCTTTGTCTTCTTATGGTAGACATCCCCATTAAAGTTGGAATTTCATTTCCCAAAGAATCCACAGCATATTTATTATTTGTACGATGTTCAAGCAAATCTTCTTGATACATTGATTTCAAATAAGAGGCATTAAAAGATATATTTTTGGATAACTGGTGTTGCAAAGAAATTGTTGAAAATAAATTTAGCTCATTTTGAAAATCATTTTTTCTGCCTATTGCAAAAGAAACCGGTGTGGAGTATAAATCCGTACCTCCCGATGCACCAAAAATAGGTTGACCTCGGTCCAGTCGACCTTTATTGTATTGATACACTAAGTCAAAATTAACTCTTGTCTTTTCATTGGGGACAAAAGAAAAAGATGGTGCGATTACAAACGCTTCTGCATCTTGTAATACACGAAATGATTGAGTATTTTGATAAGCTAAATTTAATCTATATAATAATGTTTTATTTTGATTCATTGGCCCTGTAAAATCTGTAGTCATCCTATAAGTATTATAACTTCCGGTAACAAAAGAAATTGATTTACGAGCATTATCCAATGGTTTTTTAGTAACTGTATTTATTGTTCCTCCAGGATCTGTATTAGCAAATAATGCCGATGCTGGTCCCTTTATAACTTCCACTCTTTCCACATATGGAAGTAAATTTTGAGACCAACCTCTAGTAGATATGCGTAATCCATTAATCAATGTATTACTTGCTCTAAATCCACGTAACACAAAATCGTTATTGTTATAGGAAAATTGGTTCACGCCACTAATGTTTTTTATGGCATCACTTGTCTTAAATGCTAATTGATCGTCTAATGTTTCTTTTGTTACATAACTAATAGATTGTGGCACTAACTTAATAGGTGTAGATGTTTTTGTACCGACAAATGAAGAAGAGCTTCGATAACTTTTTTCTTTTCTTCCAATAACCTCAACATCTTGCATTTTAGAGATATTGGGATCCAATGTGATTTCTAAGTGATTTTCTTCATTTTTTTTAAAATTGTATCGTTCGCTAAATTCATTATATCCAACACAAATAAATTTTAATAAATGCATACCTATGGAAGTCCTAAAATTAAAATTTCCAAGAGAATCTGATACTATACTCTGATGCTGATTATCCAAATTGATTGTTGTAAATGGTAGACCATTACCATTTTCATCATATACTATTCCATGGATAATTAAAGAGTCTTGGGCTTGTGCAGTAGAGATAAACGTACAAATAAAAATGGTTGCTATAAAAGCAAATAAAAATTTCATGCAGTAAAGTGGTTATGTTTTAAATTAATTGAGGCTGCAAGAAAATGTAAATGCTTTAAATTGTACTTACATAATCGGGAAATTAATTCTTAAAATGTATTTGTAAAACCTATAATGTTAACCTTTCTCAAATTTAAAAATTATCATTTCATTTTTTTTATTGTTTGCTTTACCTTTATCGCATAACAAACGATCGATTTGAGTCGTATTTTCTAACAAAAATTGTTTTGCAAAAAACACAATTTTTATGTCAAAGATTATTTATACAAAAACTGATGAAGCGCCCTTATTAGCGACGTACTCTTTCTTGCCCATTGTAAAAGCATTTGCTGGCACTGCAGGTATCGATGTTGAATTAAAAGATATCTCTCTTGCCGGAAGAATTTTGGCTCATTTTCCTACTTATCTAAATGACGACCAAAAAGTCGCAGACATCTTATCCGAATTAGGAGAATGGACTTTGCAACCTGATGCGAACATCATCAAATTGCCCAACATTTCTGCGTCTGTACCTCAACTAAAAGGTGCGATTGCCGAATTGCAAGCACATGGTTACGCAGTCCCTAATTTCCCGGAAGATCCACAAACGGACGAAGAAAAAGCAATCAAAGCTGCTTATTCCAAAGTTTTGGGTTCTGCCGTAAATCCAGTTTTACGTGAAGGAAATTCTGATCGTCGTGCACCAAAAGCTGTTAAAAATTACGCTAAAGCACATCCACATAAAATGGGAGCATGGTCAAAAGATAGCAAAACAAAAGTTGCATCTATGACGGATGGTGATTTTTTCGGTTCTGAAAAATCTTTGACAATTGAAAATGCGGGCAAATTCAAAATCGAATTTGTGGCTAAAGATGGCACAACTACTTTAATGAAAGATTTCGCTCCATTGAAGGCGGGCGAAGTGATTGATAGCTCTACTATGAGCATTTCCAAATTGAAAGCATTTGTCGCTACGCAAATAGAAGTGGCAAAAGCGGAAGGTGTTTTGTTATCTGCACATTTGAAAGCGACCATGATGAAAGTTTCCGATCCTATCATGTTCGGCGCGATCGTAGAAGTCTATTTTAAAGATGTATTTACAAAATATGCAGATTTATTTAAAAAACTTGGCGTCAATACCAAAAATGGTTTGGGTGACGTATATGCAAAAATAGCAGGTCAACCAGAAGAAGCAGAAGTAAAAGCTGCTATCGATGCTGAAATAGCTGCGGGTCCTGATTTGGCAATGGTTAATTCAGATAAAGGAATAACTAATTTACACGTTCCATCTGACGTGATCATTGATGCGTCTATGCCAGCAATGATTCGTATCGGCGGTAAAATGTGGGACAAAACAGGTGCAGAACGTGATACTTTAGCTTTGATTCCTGATCGTTCTTACGCTGGTATTTACGAAGCTGCAATTGATGATTGTAAAGCAAATGGCGCTTTGGATCCAAGCACTATGGGCTCTGTACCAAACGTAGGTTTGATGGCGCAAAAAGCCGAAGAATACGGTTCGCATGACAAAACTTTCCAAGCTCCAACAGAAGGAACTTTCAAAGTTTCTGATGAAAGCGGAAATGTTTTATTCGAACAACCAGTAGAAAAAGAGGATATTTTCAGAATGTGCCAAGCCAAAGATGCGCCAATTAAAGATTGGATAAAGTTGGCAGTAACAAGAGCACGTTTGTCTAATACACCAGCGATTTTCTGGTTGGATAAAAATCGTGCGCACGATGCGGAAATTATCAAAAAAGTAGAAAAATATTTACCTGAATTCGACACAACGGGTTTGGATATTTCTATCCTTGCACCAACCGAAGCAAGTAAAAAATCATTCGAACGTATACGTCAAGGTTTGGATACGATTTCAGTAACAGGTAACGTATTGCGTGATTATTTGACAGATTTATTCCCAATATTAGAAGTAGGAACTTCCGCTAAAATGTTGTCCATCGTTCCATTGATGGCAGGTGGCGGTTTGTTTGAAACAGGTGCGGGCGGTTCTGCTCCTAAACACGTACAACAATTTTTGGAAGAAGGTTATTTGCGTTGGGATTCTTTGGGTGAATTTTTGGCATTAGGTGCTTCTTTCGAGCATCTTGGTCAAACACAGAACAATCCTAAAGCATTGATTTTAGCGGAGACAATTGATGCGGCGACAGAAACATTTTTACAAAATGACAAATCTCCAGCACGTAAAGTTGGGCAGATCGACAACCGTGGATCTCATTTCTTCTTGACATTGTATTGGGCACAAGAATTAGCGAAACAAACCAAAGATGCAGACTTGAAAGCTACATTTGAACCAATTGCAAAAGCATTGACAGATGGAGAAGTAAAAATCAACGAAGAATTGATTGGAGCACAAGGCAAACCACAAGATGTGGGTGGTTATTATCAACCAGATGATGCAAAAGCTGAAAAAGCAATGCGTCCAAGTACTACATTAAATAGTGTGATCGACGCGATCTAATAACTATTTTACATAAAAGAAAACCGCGCAACAATTAAATGTTGCGCGGTTTTCTTTTATGTATATTCTTTATAATTAAAGACTCTTTATACAAATGAAATTATCTACGAAATTATCGTATTATTTTTTTGTTTAGTTACGAATACTTCGTAGATTTACAAAAAACAAGTAGATATGGAAAGTCTAAATCAACAAGAGATCAATATTATCCTTTCTCTTTATAAATTAAAAGAAGGGACGGTTAAACAAGTAATGGAAACATTAAATATCGATACGCCGTATACGACGCTAGCTTCTGTCGTAAAAAATTTAGAAAAGAAAAAATTTCTCAATGCTAAACTAATAGGCAATACTTATCTATACACACCATCCATGACAGAATCCAAATTTAAAAAAGATTATGTCGACGGTGTTGTACAAGGATTTTTCTCCAATTCATATAAAGAATTAGTAAACTTCTTTATCCATCAAAAGAAACTCTCAGCCAATGACCTAAAAGAGATAATAGACAATATTGAAAATGAAAAATAATTCTAAAAGATAAAACCTGCGAATATGAACTTCATAACATGGCAACTATTGTTGAAATGGTTAATTTCCTTCGGTCTTCTTTTTACTTTTTATATGGCATTTTTACAAAAATTAACCTTTCTTAATCAAAGAAGATTTTTCTTATTTTTCGGAACCATCTCTGCTTTTGTGATACCATTTCTATCATTAAACATATTACAAAAAAATAGCGAGCAAACTGCAATTCAATATTTACAAAAGATTCCGACCATACCACAAGGTCAACCTGTGTACGAATCCAACTCATCTAATGATCATATTTCAATTTCTTCTCTCATTACTTACCTAGTAATACTAGGATGTATCGCTTTCTTAGTAAGATTTGTTTTAATAATTCTTTCCTTAAAAAATATCACTAAAAATGCGCAGTTGATTGACACATTTGAAAAAATTCGCATTTATAAACTCAATAAACAAAGTTCCACATTTTCCTTTGGAAGCAAAATCTTCCTTGGTGATGGTAAACTAACAGAAATAGAACAACACCAAATCTTGCTACATGAACTATCGCACGCACAACACCACCACAGCATAGATACCATTTGGATGGAAATTTTGATCGTACTGAATTGGTTCAATCCATTTGTATGGTTACTAAAAAAAGAAACTAGAGATAACTTGGAATATTTGGCAGATAAAAATGTATTGAAAAATAAGATCAATAAAAAAGAATATCAATACCTCTTGCTCAATACGCTATTACATAATTCTAATCAATCTCAAATTTCATTTACCAACAATTTCAATATTTCTTCACTCAAAAAACGAATCTCTATGATGAACAAAAATCAAACCTCCAAAATCCACCTTTGGCGTATTGTATTTATCCTTCCTTTAATTGGAATTCTGTTACTCTCTTTTAGAAAAAAAGAGCAGCCTTCAGATAAAATCCAAATAGCAGGAATTGTATTGGACGCATTAACTAAAAAACCGGTAAAAGGTGCCATTATCAAATTAGATAGTATTGCAGCATTTACAAAAACAGATAATCATGGATACTACTTTTTAGAATTTCCTAGAAAAATTCAAAATGGGTTAAAATACGTCCAAATAAATATTTCAGAGAACAATTATCAAACTCTAAAGTCTGGTTATAGTTATGGTGATAATATGAACGCCTCTATGATCGCTAACTTCCAATTATCCCCTAACACCTCCAATATCGGACCCAATAGTAGCTTTGCCAACTCTCCTAAAAACGACTACAACTCAATACACAATGGTTTGATTAAAGCGTTAAAAACTGAAAAAATCATAGCAGATATGATAAAAAATGGAAAAATAGCATCGATAAAAGACGGTACAATTTATATTGCTGATAATGCGGGATCCTATCTTACACTAACGCCAGACAATATGGAATTTGCACTTTCTCACATTACTATTAACGATACAAAAAAGGTCACATTTGATGAATTAAATAAAAACTACAAACTTTCTGATTTTCATGGGATGTCAACGAATGAGGATAAAATAAATCTAGTCACAAAAGTTAAATAGCTTTTATATTATAAATCACTTAAACTATAAATAAAAATGGAGGCTTTTGTAACAAAAAGTCTCCATTTTTTTATATTTACAATATGGAAACATTGTTTTACGAACTGTCTAGCAAATTATCTGATAATCAAGATTTTAAATTTGAGCAATTGAAAGGAAAAATCGTCTTGATTGTCAATATTGCAACCAAATGTGGCTTTACACCGCAACTGGAAGGTTTGGAAGATTTGTATAAAAAATACAAGGATAAAGGTTTGGAAATATTGGGATTTCCATCTGATCAATTTATGCATCAAAATCCTGAATCGGATGCGGACACAAGCAGTTTTTGCCAATTAAATTTTGGCGTTACATTTCCAATTATGCAAAAATGTGAAGTGAATGGAAGCAACGCCTCTCCTATTTTTCAATATTTGAAAAAGGTATTATCCGGTACATTTGGCAACAAAATCAAATGGAATTTTACTAAATTTTTAATAGATCAAAATGGAAAACCTATAAAAAGATTCGCACCAGTAACCAAACCTGAAAAATTAGAAGATTACATAAAGAATTTGCTTGTATTATAACTAAAACTTTGCATCATGATAATATATTTGAATGGTGCTTTATGAGAAAAAGGGCGCAACTTGCATATTATAAAAGAAAAAGGATAATATACGTAAGTAATTATTTATTAATAAGTTAAACTCATTTGTTATGAATGATTTTATAGCCGCTCGTTCACAAATGGCGCTTTCATTAGCGTTTCACATTATTTTTTCATGTATTTCTATGGTGATGCCATTTTTTATGGCAATTGCACATTATAAATATCTGAAAAGCGGTGATGAAAGTTACAAAGGGTTGACTAAAGCATGGAGCAAGGGTGTTGCCATATTATTTGCTACCGGTGCAGTTTCAGGTACGATGTTGTCATTCGAACTCGGCTTATTGTTTCCCAAATTTATGGATCACGCAGGACCTATTTTCGGTATGCCGTTTTCATTAGAAGGTACGGCGTTTTTTATTGAAGCAATTGCACTTGGTTTTTTCTTATATGGTTGGGATAAATTTAATAAATGGTTTCATTGGTTTTGTGGTTTACTAGTTGGTTTAATGGGCGTTGCGTCAGCAATATTGGTACTTGCTGCCAATGCTTGGATGAATGCACCATCAGGATTTAACTATATTAACGGCCAATATATAAATATAGATCCTTGGAAAGCGATGTTCAACGCTGCTTGGTTTGAGCAAGCACTGCACATGACAATCGCCGCTTTTGCAGCTACAGGATTTGCAGTTGCAGGTCTGCACGCAGTGATGATTTTGCGTAAAAAAAATGTTTCATTTCATCAAAAAGCATTTAAAATCGCAGCAATCGTTGCAGTAATTGCCGCATTATTAGAACCATTAAGTGGCGACCGCTCCGCAAAAGATGTCGCTAAAAGACAACCCGCGAAATTGGCAGCAATGGAAGCACATTTCCATACAGAACCTTATACGCCATTTGTCATTGGTGGTATTCCTGATGTAAAAAATGAGACTATCCATTATGCCATTAAAGTTCCTGGAGTCTTGAGTTTTCTTGTTTATTCTGATTTCAAAACGCCTGTAGAAGGTTTGGATAAAATTCCAAAAGAAGATTGGCCTCCCGTTCCCATAGTTCATTATGCTTTTCAAACGATGATTTTTTTTGGCGTATTAATGATGCTAATTGCTGTGATTTACATTTCGTCATTGACTTGGAAGAAGAATTGGAAAGATAAAAATTGGATTTATAAAATGTTTATATACGCAGTACCTATTGGATTTATCGCCATTGAAGCTGGCTGGACAGTAACGGAAGTTGGTCGGCAACCGTGGATTATTTATGGGATTATGCGAACAAAAGACGCAGTCACGCCAATGCCGGGTCTGCAATATTCATTTTATTTATTCTCTGGCGTTTTTGTTTCCTTAGGTGCGGTTATCATTATGTTGCTAAAACGACAAATAAAAATGGTACCCAAACTATACGATACTACAGATCCAAATTATTCACCGAAAAAATAAAGTATCATGTTATATATAGTCATAGGATTTCTCTGGCTGTCCATCTGCCTTTATTTATTGTTTGGTGGAGCCGATTTTGGCGCAGGCATTGTGGAGCTACTTACGTTCAACAAACGCGATAAGATTGAAGTGCGCCAGATTATGGATAGTACGATGGGACCCGTCTGGGAAGCCAATCACATGTGGTTAATAATTTTTGTAGTTATTATGTTTGTAGGGTTTCCACAGATGTATAGTCTGATGTCTACCTATAATCACATTCCACTTATACTCATGTTGCTCGGAATTATTGCACGTGGCACTTCCTATACCTTTCGGCATTATGACGTCATCAATGATAATTGGGAAAAATTGTATTCTAAAATATTTATCTATGCAAGTTTTTTAACGCCACTTTTCTTAGGAATTGTTGCAGGCAGCGCGGTCTCTGGAAGTATTAACACGCACCCAACTAATTTTTTGGAAGGTTATGTGTATAGTTGGTTGACGCCATTCAATATTTCCGTAGGGATATTTACCTCTGCTTGTTGCGCATATCTAGCTGCTATTTATGCTATTAAAGACGCAGCAATTGAATCCGCCACGCAATTAGTATTGATAAGAAAATCAAAACAAATGATGCTATTTGTCATACTAAGTGCTATACTCGTATTTGCAGTAGGTATGTATTCACATTTACCCATTATCAATTGGATTTATAAAAGTCCCATTGGTACGATTTCGGTTTTACTATCCGTTTTGTGTATGTGTTTGGTATATTTTTCTTTAGTAAAAAACAAGTTTAATTTTATCAGATTCTTGGCTGCGTCTCAGATTGGTTTATTTCTAGTTGCCGGAACGGAAGGACATTTTCCATATCTTATTTATTTAAAAGATGGAAGTTCTATGTCTTTGCTAAAAGATCATGGTGCAGATAAGACGATAAATTGTTTAGCTTGGGCCTTATTAATCGGAAGTTGTTTAATTTTGCCATTCTTGATTTATTTAATCATAGCATTTTCAAGAAAAAAGAAAGCCACTACACACTAAAATCTTGTGCACGCATTTAAATAATGAATAAAACAATAAGATTTATAGTTATATTTCTGCTATTAATTTTCCAAATATTATTTCTTTCAATGATTGGTTTGGAAAACTATCAACATAAGAAATGGCAAGCCATTTTATTCATCGTTGGTATTTCGGCATTGTTACTCATTGCTTATTTAAAAGCACCGTTACATCATCACGAACATGATATCGAAGATATTTTAGTGGCTATTTGGGTACCAATCGGCGCGGTGGTTTGTTATAGTTTGCATACTTATTTACATTTAGAAATTGTTATTTCGGCTGGCATAACAGGTACATTAGCGTCTTTTTTACCTAATTTGAATAAAAAATCTGATTATTTATCTAAATTACCCGTAGCGATTTATTGTGGAACATTTGTCGGCATGTCTAGTGTCAACATTGCGAAAAATATTGGTTTTATTATTGCAGCAGGCATATTTACTGGTGTATTATTATTACTTTCCAAAAATTTATTCTTAGGCGTGGGAGGTAAATTAGGAACCTTGGCATTTGTAGGTGTTACGATTGCTTCATTTTTATATTATATTTTGCATATCTGATGTTACTCAATTTTGTCATAGTAATCGTAAGTATGCTCAGTGCGATCAGCACATTTTACTTAAGTGAGCATCGCAAACAAGGCGCAGTAAGAGCTTCCGCATTGTTATCCTTAATGGTAGGTATATTATTTTCCCTATTCAAAAGTAGCATACCAACTGATTATTACAACCAAATTCCCGTTGCTTTTATAGGAGCATCCTTTGTCGGTATGGTTTCTTCACGAGCACTCCAACATTTTAGGTTAGTTGGATTTGCGGGATTTATTTTTGGAATTATTTATATAAATTCTAGTCATTTTTTCAAAGGATACGGCGGCGCATTGGGCACCTCTGCATCCATTTCTATAATGGTAACTATGTGCGTTCCTATTTATTTAAGTAAAAGAAAAAGGTTGAATGGACTAATAGTAATGCGAAAATGGATTTTTAGAAATAATAAAAGAAGTCGAAAAAAAGTACATTAATCTCTCTGAAAAGACTTTATATCACCATTCAAATCAAATTCAATAGAATAGGATTCTCTCGTACCGTCAATACTTCTAGGATACCAAGTCAATTTTCCCAAATTAACTATATAAACATGCGAAATTTTTTCAGCACCAACTATTTGTTGTGCTTTGTCGTTGTAATTGGCAATCACTTTTGCAACCGTTCCAAATCGCACAGCACTCAGTGGAAATAAGTTACTTTTCCAATTGTCATGAATAGAGGTCCGAACGGGCGAGGGATCGCTCCATTTTCCATTTTCATAAGTGTAAGCATCCAAATAGTCTACATTCTTACAATTCTGAATCGTCAACATAATCATACCGTCTTCATAGAAATGAATATTTTCATCAACCATAACTTCTTTTCCTTCACATCCAGCGATAGCCATAAAATTTTGCTGTATTTTATTCAAAACATTCGAATCTGACCAATTTAAATTATTTGTAGATTCAGATTTATTTATCGAATTTGTAATATCTGAGACATTTATATTTACATTTTTGGTCTCCCATAAAGTTTCAGAAAAACAAAATTTGAGGAGGATTATGCCGATGGCAAATAATCCTATAACAATTAAAATAAAATTCTTTTTTAACATGTATTTCTTCATTTAATTGCGCTCAACAACATTTGCGAACTCAGCCTTTTGGGGATTATCTGGCAGGTAAAAAATTTCTATAGTTCGTTCATTTCTAACATTTCCCATATCAATAGGCGAAACTAAATTAGACAAAACTACACGATGTAGGATACTATTCACATCTGTAAATTGTATATCATATTTCAGTTTGTATGCGTTGTTAATCTTTGTTCCTGTTTCGTGAATTGAAAGCACTTCCGCTTTACAGCGAATACCTTTGTACAAAAGCTCTACATTTTTACCTAATTTGAATGCCTTTTTAAATACAAAATAAAATAATCCTATTACAAAAACACCTATCAATGGGCTCAATATTAAAGGATGAAAAAGCTCTAAAAAACGCCAACCTAGTTCTTGACTTTCATAAGAATAGGCTACACTATAACCATAAACTATCAAGGCTATAATCGCACAACTAAATAATAAGCGTAAAACGATTTTACTATAATTATTACTAAACTCTGAATCTTGAAAAATAACGTTAGGAGGATGCGATAAGTTGGGATCTAATTTCAAATAGACAGTATTTCCTTTGTCAAATCTATGGGCGTCTGGAGCATCATCAATTAGTATAATATGATCTTTGATTAAAGTTTGACTAAAATTTTCTACACAAAATTGAATATCTAATGAATTTGATGATGTATTTCCAATAGGTTTTACATCAACAATAGAGGCCAATTTAGTCGCTCCATTTTTTTGAAGCCATTGAAAATTTTTGGCTTTCAATATTGGAACAAAAAGAAGTTGATAAATTATAAATCCAGCGAAAAAACTCCACAAAAAAATGGAAATATAGAGTAATAAAATTGCTTGTGAGGGATCTGCGGCAGCAAGCATTGCTATAGATTTTTTGCTCCCACTATAATATATGATGCAGGGATGTATAAATATGAAATAAAATATGAATACACCCCAAAAGTATAAACTAGTATTTTTCAAGATTTTTTTCCTAAAACTACGCAATAATTACACCAAAAGAGACAATTTATTATTTGGAATTATCTAAGGATTTTTTATACACTTTTTCCATCTGATTACCCAAAAACTTTAATGGTAATAAGCGCATGAACTTTGCTCCTATTCGATTTTGCCAACCTGGAAGTATTGTATATTTTCTTTTCGCAAAACCAGCAAGTGCATCCTTTGCCGCTTGATTGACGGGCATCAACCATTTTTGCAAACCGCCGAAACTATCGCCTTCTGTCATTTCAGTCTGCATGCCTCCTGGCGCAAAAATGGATATGGAAAATTGCTTGTTTTTCAATTCATGTGAAAGCGCATGACCATAACTAAATAAGAAGGATTTGGTGCCCGAATAAATAGATTGATAAGGTGCAGGAAACATTGCAGCCATACTAGATACCAACATCAATGCACCTTCTTGCTTTTTGGTTTCAAAATATTGAACAAATTTCTGTGTCAAATAAACGACGGAATTAATGTTCGTCTCTATAATTTTTTTCGCTTGCGCAAATTCTAATTGGCAATCTTCTCCAAAATAAGTCACTCCTGCATTTAAAATCATTCCGTAAACATTATTGGAAATAGAAAATTGATACACTTTTTCCAAATCTTCTTGGACGGAAAGATCAGCTACCAAATATTTAACATGAATATCGTATTGGGATATTAAGAAAGATTGCAGTTCAGATAATTTGCCCTCTCTCCTAGCTATTAATATTAGATTTGCATGATAATCTCTTGCCAATTGAATCGCTAATTCTTTCCCTAAACCTGCTGATGCTCCTGTAATAAGCACCCATTTATCTTTAAACTGCAGTGAACTCATAAATTTGATAAAGGTAAGCGTATTCTTACGTAAAATAAAAATTGACAACAAATCATTGCTACTTTACTCATTTCCCTAAAAATGTAAGATATTTGAAGGTTGGACATTAACTTCCATTATGCCATGAAAAAAAATATTTTAACTATTTTATTATCCGTTTACTGCATTTTTCAATGTTATTGTTATGCAAATGCGCAATCTACAGATACATTTTTAAAAGATAGTTTTGTTGCTAACGGTGACACATTGCGCTACAGAATTATGTATCCCAAAGATTTTAATTCGGATAAAAAATATCCGTTTTTATTGTTTTTGCATGGTGCTGGTGAACGCGGTCGGGATAATGAGAAACAACTAAATAATGGTGCAGACAGCTTATTGAGACAAGCGAGCGAACAATATCATGCGATCGTCATCGCACCACAATGTCCGCCGAATGAATATTGGGCAAAAGTCCGTCGCGTAGAAACGCCTAACGAACGTTATATTATTTCTCTTACTTTTTTCCCAGATGGTAAACCGATACAACCTATGGTCAATTTGATGCAATTGGTAGAAAATTTCGCCAAAGAAAAGTATATAGATAAAAAACAAATGCATATTGGCGGATTATCCATGGGCGGCATTGGCACGTACGAATTTTTGATACGTAAACCGGACATTTTTGCTTCTGCATTTGTTATTTGCGGTGCTACTAATCTCATAACATTGAAACGAAATATCAATAAAAAAATGCCAATTTGGATATTTCACGGAACGGATGATAATGTAATTTCAGTAGACTATGGTAGACAGATTTCCTCCGAATTAAAGACGCAAAACAAAAGTGTGAAATACACAGAATATCCCAAAACTGGACACAATAGCTGGGATAGTGCATTCAAAGAAAAAGAATTGTTACCTTGGCTTTTTAGTTTCAAAAAATAATTTACCCTTTACCTAAATAATTGGTTATCAAAACAAATTTTGTACCTCGCCAACTTTTACTAAATGACTTACCGATCAAATTAATTCCATTTGATCAATTTGTACATGAGCTTTCGCAACGACCGCATCGGCACGATCATTATACATTGATGTGGATTACCAAGGGACATGGATTTCAAAATATTGACGAACAATTATTTGAAATGCGTACCAATCGCTTGTTCTTTATTCATCCAGGACAGATTCATAAAATGTTGGATTTGGAACGTGAAGGTTGGTTGTTGTTATTTGACGAAGTCATTTACAAAACGTTTTTACGCTATCATCCATCGGAAGAGTTGTATGGGATTATGGACAATACGGCAGACAGTCCATTTGTAGACTTGGATCAACATACTACGAGTTTATTTGAAAAAATCTTCCAGATATTAGAAGTGGAATCCAAAAATGCGTCCTCTGACTCTAATTTATTTGCACATTTAATTTCCATTTTAATTTTAAATGCTAACAAACTTTTTGATCTGCAAAAAAATATCGTCACGATAGAAAGAAATGGAGAAAAGGAAATTGTCAGAAAAGTAAAACATCTGATCGAAAAAAACTTTAAACATAAGCAAAATGTAGAGTTTTATAGTCAACAACTGAATATCCAACCGAGAAGATTAAACAATATTACCAAAACAATCATCGGACTTTCTGTTCATGAATTGTTGGAAGAGCGTTTGCTGACAGAGAGTAAAATTTTACTTGAAACATCTCCTTATACCGTAAAGGAAATATGTTACACGTTGGGATTTACGGACCCCTCCTATTATAATCGATTTTTTAAAAAGAAATCGGGGATTACACCCTTACAATTTAGACATAATCTAAAATTGAAAAAATTAGGATAACTAAAATAATGTCAAATTGGCAGCAATACTAATTATCCAATGTTAAAATTAGGTATTATCAACAATATGGAATTATCTTTGTTATATAAATATCAAAATTAAAAAGGAAGTACTATGGCACAGGAATTTACAGATGCTAACTTTCAGACAGAAGTTCTTGATAGCAGCAAATTAACCATTGTTGATTTTTGGGCTGAATGGTGTGGACCATGTCGCGCTATCGGACCAGTTATAGAAGAATTGTCTGAACAGTATGCAGATAACGTTAAGGTCGGAAAAGTGAATGTAGACAATAATCCAAATGTAAGCGTCAATTATGGTATTACTTCAATACCTGCAATACTTTTCATCAAAGATGGTAAAGTAGTTGACAAACAAATCGGTGCAGTTCCAAAATCCGTTTTGGAAAAGAAAATACAAGCACATTTGTAATCTGGAATTTTTCCGATTAAAAAATATAAAGCCTTCCAAAATTTTGGAAGGCTTTATATTTATATTGACTTGAGTAAATTAATTACTTCTGAAAAATAAGTTTCCCACTACGAGCAATAGTCTATCATCTAAATGAGTATCGATCATTGGTATGTTTACGATGATAGCAAGAACAATTAACTAATTAGTATTTCCTACTAAAATAGATTATCCAGAGTATCTTTATATAGTGTATTTGTCATAAGTCTTATAATCAGAATTGGAATAATAATTATTGAAAAACATGCACTTTACTTTTATTTTTTTAAATTAAAATCTTAAAATTGCATTAGAATTCAATTGCCATATTTATATTTCCTAAATAGGAGATAACTAATTTAATGAAAGAGACCTATTCCTCCTTTAATAACGAAGCATTATTTGTTTTAATTCAAAATAATGACGAAAGAGCCTATTTGGAATTGTATAATAGGACTTTTGAAAAGTTATATATTAATGCCAACGTATTATTATCTTCCCATCAAGATGCGGAAGAGATAATTCATGATATATATGTCAATATCTGGAACAAGAGAGAAAATATTCACATTAATCATACCGTTGAGACTTATTTAAAATCCGCAGTACATTATGGTTGCTTAAAAAAACTGGCGGAAAGAAAACGAAATAGAGCTTATATTTCAGGAATAGAATATTCTGACGAAACTGAGTATGTACGTGATAATTCAACAGAACAGTTTTTAAATTTTGAATTTTTACAACAAACTCTTGAAAATGCGATCATTACTCTACCTCAAAAATGCCAGATAATCTTTAGATTAAGTAGAGAATATGGTTTTACAGACAAAGAAATAGCTCAAAAACTAGGTGTTTCTGTTAATACGATTCGTACGCAAATGGCTCGTGCACTGAAAAAATTAAAATATTTTATGAAAATGATTATTTTTTTTTAACACTTGTAATGCATACATAACCATTCCATACTCTAAGTATATGACAGTATGGAAAATAATAAAATATCACAACAAAAAATAGAACAACTTGCTGAAAAAAAGTTGTTGGGAACTATCTCAGATGAAGAAGATTTTATTCTTTCTGAGTGGTTGAACCAAGATGTTGATGGGGAATTAGACCAACCGTCGAAATTTACATTTATCAAAAAAAAGATTTTAACGAAAATCCAATGGGAACTTGGTTGGAATCGAGCCAATCCACACGCCAAAAATATTTGGAAAATAGCTTGTGCAATTATCGTTGTAGGTATTTCTATTATATTTTATGAAAAAAATACACATAAGCAGCCATCTATATTAACTATTCATCAGAATAATTATGAGATTCTACTAACAACAGCATCTGGTAAGAAAATTGAACTTGACAGCATTAAAAATTCTGTAGTAAGACAAGGCCGCAATTACGCTGTTATTGCTAAAAATGGAACATTAATTTACCAAAGAAAAGGGAAAGATGGGGCGACTTTTGAAACGAATGAAATAGCGACACCTCCTGGTAAAAGCATCCAGATAGTACTATCAGATGGTACTAAAGTTTGGCTAAATGAATCATCATCAATATCCTTCCCTGCTGTATTTAATAATGATTATAGAGAAATAAAAAGTTCCGGGGAAGTATACTTAGAAGTTGCTAAAGTATTGAATCCGAAAGGAAAAAGAGTACCTTTTATTGTAAAATCAAATAATCAAAGTTTATCTGTTTTAGGAACTCATTTTGATGTAAACGCTTATGATATCCAAAATACAAAAACAACCTTAGTGGAAGGAAAAGTGGAAATTTCTAGTAACCAAAAGAAGCATTTAACCTTACTACCCAATCAACAAGCTCAAGTCGATGTGAGTGGAGCGGATATGAAGAAAAAAGAAGTGGATCCATTTAAATTAATTTCTTGGACAAAAGGTTATATCAATTTTGAGAATGCCTCTGCACAAGAAGTTTTAAATGTCGTTGGCCGTTGGTATCACGTTAACCTAATCATCAAAAATAATAAGACCAATCAAACCTATTCCGGAAAATTAAATCGTAATCTCCCATTGACCAATACAATGGAAGCTCTACGATTTATGCATATCAATTTTGAAATAAGTAAATCTTAATATATGCGCACTATATAAACATTGCTTTCTTTTCAATAAAAAAATAAACTAACGTTAGTTTATTTTAATATCCACCTAATATTTAGACGAACAATTAATAACTCGATATGAAAATTAAACCATTGAAGCTTTACTTGTTGATTTTCGCACTTTCGGCTCAAATGACTTTAAGTCACGCTACAGCCCAAAATATCACAATCAATGAGAAAAACATTACCTTGGAAAACCTATTTAAAAAGATTGAAAAACAATCAGGTTATTCCTTTTTCTACGATGATGCCATAAAGAATTATAAGGTAACTATTAATGTAAAGAATGACCCATTAAATAGTGCTTTAAAGAAATGCTTAGCATCGCTTTCATTTCAATTCAAAATTGAAAATCATAATGTTTTTATTTCAAGAATTGAACAAAAAGCAATAGAAACAAATACTACTAGTAACAATAAAGTAGCAATTTATAGTTCTAATCTTATTAAAGATGACAAAAATATTGAAGTAACAGGTTCCGTTGTTGATTCTACAACAAATACTCCCTTAGTAGGTGCATCCGTAAAGATAAAAGGCTCAACAAAAGGTGTTGCGACCAATGAAAGTGGTCAATTTTCACTAAATGTACCAGAAAATACCACTTTAATAATTAGCTATATTGGTTACGAAAATCAAGAAGTTATAGTTAAAAATGGAGAACCTATAAATATTTTTTTAAATCATTTAGCTATTGATAATAATGATGCCGTTGTAGTTACAGCATTAGGAATCAAAAGATCAGAAAAATCCCTAAGTTATGATGTACAAAAATTGAGTAATGATGACCTAACGAAAGTTCCTAATGCAAATTTTGTTAATAACCTAAGTGGTAGAGTGGCTGGTATACAGGTAAATCCAAGTTCATCAGGTATTGGTGGCGCATCTAGAGTCGTGTTGAGAGGTACTAAATCTATAAGTCAGACAAGTAATGGTGCGTTTTATGTTATTGATGGTATTCCTTTAGTTAATGCAACTGCAGGAACTACTAGCGGTACATTTTCCGGTATGTCAGGTACAGAGAGCATTGCGGACTTCAATCCAGATGATTTTGAAAGTATTACAGTATTGAGTGGACCAGCAGCTGCAGCACTTTATGGTAGTCAAGCCGCACAAGGAGCCATCTTAATTACTACAAAAAAATCGGCAAAAGAAGGTATTAAAGTAAGTTATTCTAATGCGACGTCTTTTATGAGTCCATTTATAATGCCAAAATTTCAAAATACCTATGGCAATGTTGCGGGTAGTTTTGAAAGTTGGGGCTCAAAATTAGAAACACCATCCAACTATAATCCGAAAGATTTTTTTCAAAATTCTTTACAAGAAATGAATTCTGTATCTGCAGCAATAGGTTCAGGTAAATCACAGACTTTAATTTCTGGAGCTGCTGTAAATGCCAAAGGAATAGTACCTAATAATAAATATGATAGATATAATTTCTCGTTCAGAAATACGACTTCGTTTTTAGACGATAAGATTACTACGGACGTTAGCGGTACCTATGTGCGCCAAACAGATCTAAACATGTTGGCACAAGGACAATATTTCAATCCATTGTTGGCTACATATCTTTTCCCTAGAGGAGAGAATTTTGATAATGTAAAATATTTTGAGAGATATGATGAATCCAGAGGATTCCCCGTCCAATATTGGCCTTATGGCAACCAAGGATTAAGTATTCAAAATCCTTATTGGACTACAGAAAGGATGCTATTTCCAAATACTAGAAATAGATATATGTTTTCTGGTGGCATTACTTATAAACCAACAACTTGGTTTAACGTGACTGCGAGAGGCCGTATTGACAATACCAACCAAGAGTCTGAACAAAAATTTTATGCTAGTACAGACAGAGTTTATTATACGAGTAATTCATCTAAAGGATACTATTCTTATTATAGTGGCAAGTTGACAAATGCGTATACAGATGTCATCGCAACAATTAACAAAAGATGGGATGATTTCTCTTTGAATGTAAATGCGGGTACTAGTTATCAGCGCGTTACAAATTCAAATAAAGGATATTCAGGCCCATTGGTAACTGTACCCAATTTATTTGCATTGCAAAACGTAGATCCAACACTTGGGAAACCTATCGAATCTCCTTATGATTCTTGGGGTAACTCTGCCGTTTTTGGAGTAGCAGAAGCTGGATATTTGAATAGATTATTTTTAACAGTTTCTGGACGTAATGACTGGAATTCCAGATTAACGAATAGTGCTAAATCCAATTATTTTTATCCTTCTGTAGGTTTATCAGGAGTGATCTCTGATATGGTAAATCTACCAAAAGTAATTTCTTACTTAAAAGTAAGAGGTTCTTATGCAGAAGTTGCGACACCACTAACCCAATTGGGTATCACACCTGGTACGATTACCTATCCTATTTCTGGTGGAGCCGTAAGTACCACAGGGGTATTAGCATTTGGCAGTTACAAACCAGAAACTACAAAATCTTATGAAGCGGGTTTGAATTTAAAATTGTTTAAAAATAAATTAGGCTTGGATGTAACCTTATACAAATCCAATTCTTATAACCAATTAATACAAACTCAAGTTTCTGGCTCTTCTGGTGCGTATACCAATTATTTCCAAGCTGGCAATGTATCTAACAAAGGTATCGAGGCGGTATTAAGTTACAATCTTCGTCATACAGATTTTACCTATAATACCTCTGTGGCCTTTACGTTAAACAGAAACAAAGTTGTAGAGTTAGCCCCTAATGCGAAAAATCCAGATGGCACTTCCGCTCCTATTACAGACTATGTAGTTCCAAATACGAATAATAATGGAAGAATTATTCAAGGCAATCCAATTGGCGACATTTATGTTACTCAGTTATTGAAAACAGATAGCAAAGGCAATATTTTTATAGGTTCAGATGGCAAGTTCCAAAGAGAAAACAAACTTGTTGATCTTGGCTCTACAATACCTAAATATACGCTTGGATGGAGAAATGACTTCGGATATAAGAATTTTAGTTTAGGAGTGGTGATGTTTGCACGCGTTGGCGGTATTGTCACTTCTAATACACAAGCGATGTTAGATTCTTATGGAGTATCTGAAGCTTCTGCAAAAGCAAGAGATAATGGAGGTGTAAAGATCAATGGTTCCTTGTATGATGCTCAATCCTACTATCAACAAGTGGGTGGTAGTGATGCCTTATTAGCTTACTATACTTATGATGCAACAAATGTACGGTTACAAGAACTTTCATTTAGTTATAAAATTCCGGATCAATTATTTAAAGATAAAATACATGCAACTGTATCATTTATTGCCAATAATTTATGGATGATTTATAACAAAGCTCCATATGATCCACAATTAACACCATCTACAGGTACTTATTATCAAGGCTATGATTATTTCATGATGCCTAGCTTAAGAAGTATGGGATTTAGTGTAAAAGTTCAATTTTAAATGATAAACAATGAAGAAAAATCATCTATATAAAAATTCATTTACCAAGTATATACTGCCAAGTATCATCACTATAGGTATATTTCAATCTTGTACAAAGGACTTTGAGAAATTAAATACAAATCCTTATCAGCCAACAGATGAAATGTTGAACTATGACAACGTTAAAATTGGTGGATTTTTTACTCAACTAGAGAAAAATGTAAAGCCAATAGGAACGGCTGCAGAGTCCACAGGACCTGCTAACAACTATCAAATCGCATTCAATTTAAGCAGTGATAACTGGTCTGGCTATATGGCTCCCGGAGAAAATAAATTTAATAATGGTAGTAACTTTACTACATATTATTTTATTACGAATTGGAATGATGGGACTTTTAATACACTTTTCACCTCTGTATTTAATCCTTATA
This sequence comes from Rhizosphaericola mali, assembly GCF_004337365.2. GTDB lineage: Bacteria > Bacteroidota > Bacteroidia > Chitinophagales > Chitinophagaceae > Rhizosphaericola > Rhizosphaericola mali. The sequence goes on from NZ_CP044016.1 coordinate 1,954,780, forward strand.
TCCAATTAAAATCAAACATAGACTCATCTAAATCTCCAGAACTATTAGCATTAGCTGATATTGTAAAAATTTCGGGGATACATCAAGCAACAGATATGTACGGACCCATTCCTTATGCAGGAGTAGGATCTGGAGCATTGACTAATCCGTATCAAAGCCAACAGACAGTTTACAATACCTTCTTTACAGAACTTACTAATGCTATCAATGTATTAACACAATATTCTGCTGCTAATAGCACTATTTTGCCAGACTATGACGCCGTTTATAATGGAAATGTAACTAAATGGATTCAATATGCCAATTCGTTAATGTTAAGATTAGCTATGCGTATCGTTTATGCCGACCCTACAACGGCTCAAAAATATGCGGAGCAGGCAGTAAATAATTCGTTTGGAGTCATTACGGATACTAAAAATGGTGCCCAATTAAGCGCCGGAGCTGGTCTTACTTTTGTAAATCCAATTACAATATTGTGGCAAGATTATAAGGATACTCGATTTGGAGCAAGCCTTCTATCCTACCTAACTGGTTATAATGATCCTAGATTACCCGCATATTGTTCACAAGCAACCGTAAATGGAATAACTAACTATTATGGTGTACGCACTGGTACAGCGGATATAAATTACACTTCATTATCCGCTCCCAATATCCCCAATACACAACCTATGTATTGGATGAAAGCATCCGAAGTTTCTTTTTTAAGAGCAGAAGGTGCCGCAAGAAATTGGAATATGGGTGGTACTGCAGCTAGTTTCTATACACAAGGTATTACCAATTCTTTCACAGAAAATGGAGTTTCGAGCACTTCCTATATTAGTGATAATACCTCTAAACCAGCAGGATATACGAATCCAATAACATCCTCTGAAAATACTGCAGCCGTGGGTACGGCTACTATTGCATGGGACGAATCTGCAAGTTTCGAAATTAAATTGGAAAAAATAATCACTCAAAAGTGGATCGCTATTTTTCCTAATGGACAGGAAGCTTGGTCTGAATATAGACGTACAGGTTATCCAAAACTATTCCCAATATTAGTAAATACAAGCGGTGGTGCAGTTTCCACTTCTCAAGGCGTACAAAGAATGCCATATCCTCCATCAGAATATTCGACTAACGGTACAAATGTAAATGCAGCCGTTGCTAACCTACTCAGTGGACCTGATAACGGAGGTACCAAAGTTTGGTGGAATAAAAAATAATTGACTCAAAAAATAATTAATATGAAATATTTAGGTATAATCTTATCCGCAATTGGTTTAATGATTATCATTAATTCATGTAGTAAGAGTTGGACGGACTACAGCGCTTTGCAAGTACAAAACTTAAACCAAGATAGTAATACAGCTTTAAATAATAAAACTTATCAGACTTATTTAGCGAATCTAAGAAGTTATAAATCCTCCAAGCACTCTATCGTTATGGGATGGATCGAGTGGGGAGATAAGACATCTACCGCTAATTCTACTTTAAATGACTTGCCTGATAGTTTAGATTTTATAAGCATACTTAATCCTTCAAATACACTTTCAGATGAGAAAAAGCAAGATTTATCCAGTGTACAAAAAAACAAAGGAACTAAAGTTCTATATAATCTAAACTTACAAAATTGGGATGATTCTTTATATAGTACGTTTAATAAAATTGGTTATTTGCTTAATGTTGATAGTGCATTCCAATCACAATTGGACTCTGTAATATTAGCTATTAATTCATTAGGCTATGATGGAGTAGATGTAAATGTTGAAGGCATGAATTGTTCATCTTGTGGATCATTTTTCTACACTTATCAAACTGGATATTACAATAGAATTTTGGATACATTAGGCAAATTATACGGACCACATTCTAATACTGAAAAATTCTTGTTAGTAGAAGGAGCAACAACCGCCTCATTACTTTCAGGTACGGAAAGCTATTTCAATTATTACATTGCGAATACCAACGATTATTCATGGTATTACCAAGTAGATAATGCCTATGCAACAATTGCCCAAATTCCAGGATTCACAAATGACAAATTAATTATCACTACAGATTTTAATGACAAGAGTGTATCAGCCGATATTTCAGATAAACTTTGGCAATATGGAGGCATACCGTTTTATACCAATGGAAGCGGTACACCAATACCTTCATCGACAGCATTATTAAATTGGAATCCAACGAGTGGTCTAAAAGGCGGTATGGGAATTTTCTACATTAACTATGATTATTTTAATAATGATTTTACTATCACAAAAAATATCATAAAAACCCTAAACCCTTCGGGAGAATAAATATCAATTCTAAATTATGTATATGAAAAAAATAATTCCTTTAATATTACTTTTTATCATTGGGATATCTTGTAATAAAATAGATTCTATTAAAAATGGGCCAAATGGAATTTATTTAAATGAAGCAACGTCCAGTAATACTACCGCAGTAGATATTACAGGATCAGGAGATACTGCATTACTAACACTCACACCTAAAATCGTATATCCAGTTAATGAAAATACACAAGTAGATATATCCGTAGATCAATCATTGATAGAAAGTTACAATACGATGAATGGTACAAATTTTATAATTTTACCTACTGAGAACTACACTATCTACTCTACTACTTCCGTTATAAATGCAGGGTTAGCATCAGGAAGTACTATTTCGATTAGATTTAATGCGGTAGATACCTTATCTAGAGCTAATAAATATATTTTACCTATTACTATAAAAAGCAACTCTGGAGTAGGTGTAATTAATGGATCTAAGACGATATACTATACAATTGATAATTCTGTATTAATTAAAACTGCCGCATCTTTAACTAATAATTTCTTCACGCCTAATTTCACTGGTGATTCTGCAATTTTACTTGGTGGGCTTACCAGTTTTACTTACGAGGCATTAATAAGCGCAAATAATTTCCAAAGTACGTATCCCTTTATTAGTTCTATCATGGGCGTAGAAGGTTATGCATTATTAAGATTTGGTGATGCAAGCTTATCTCCCGGAATGCTACAATTTGCCGCGTCAAATAACATTAGTAATTCAACGTCTTTAAATACGAATCAGTGGTATCATATCGCAGCTGTAGTATCTAATAGGGTTGCAACTTTATACGTAGATGGAGTACAAGTAGCACAAGGTACTGCTTTTGCAGCAAGTACCTATTCATTTATTGGAAGACAATTTTTTATCGGAAAATCCTATGACACGCGTTATTTTGATGGTTCTATAAGTGAGTGCAGACTATGGAAAGAAGCGAGAACCGCCGATCAATTAAAAACATATGAATATAGAATTGATCCCCTTACCCCTAATCTTTTAGCTTATTGGAAATTTAATGAAGGTACGGGTAATATAGCGAAGGATTATACAGGACACGGTTTTGACGCAACTGCTAATAGTTCTGTAAGTTGGGTATCTGTATCATTACCACAAAATTAAAATCAACCTATTATGAAAAAAATAAACCTTAGGATATTTTCCTTTTTAATAATTGCACTATTTATTTTATTGTATTCATGCTCCAAACATGAATACAATAACGATATTAACTATGATGAAGCATATAGTTATGCCAACTCCACATTTGGTTATTTGCGCAATGGAAATAGCTCAATGAATACTATAAATTTAAATATTTATCAAGCGAGTAGCAATGCGAATAAACTTATTGATATTGATACAGTTTCATTGAACTTTCAGATCACTGGTACACTTACAGCAGATTTGATTGCCAATGTCTCTGGAGACAATAGTCTGATCACTGCTTACAATACTGCACATGGAACTAGCTATCTTCCTTTCCCAAATGCGGCATATTCATTCGTTAATAGCGACAGTGTCGTTTCTATTTCAAAAGGTAACAAATCATCCGATAATATAAAAATATCTATCAATAATTTGAGTGGCTTCACGGCAGGTAATACATACATTTTACCTTTAACATTGAAAACTACCGTACCAACCGGTTTAACAATTGCTAGCAATTTTCAAACGAACTATATCATTGTCACATTTGCGGCAATGCCATCATATCCTCCAATAAAAAAGCCCACAAATATTAAAACGATTATGTATATGGAGGTGAACGATGTAAATCCACTCAATGCAGGATCCTACAAGATTTATCCACAAGGAGCAGATACTTCTAAAGTTGCGGGAGCTATGTTATTTGATTTTGTAAGTATTTTTGCTGCAAATGTTAATTATGATGCCACACTTAATAAACCAATAATTTACTTCAATCAACAAGTAAATGCAATCATAAGTAATAGAGATAAATATATTAAACCACTACAAGCGCAAGGCCAAAAAGTTCTTTTAACACTTTTACCTAACCACCAAGGAGCTGGTTTTACAAATTTTACTTCTTATTCTGCGATCAATGATTTTGCAACTCAAATCAAGGATGTTATCTATAAGTATAATTTTGATGGCGTCGATTTTGATGATGAGTATGCAGACTATGGCACGAATGGATTACCCTATGAAAATGATTCTTCTTTTGTATTATTAATTAAAAGAGTAAGGGAATTAATGCCCGACAAATTAATTACACTCTATAATATTGGCGCTATTGCCTATAATAATTCTTGGAAAGGAATTCAAGCCGGGGCTTACTTGGATTATGCATGGAATCCATATTATGGCGTATTTAGCATTCCAAACATTGCAGGATTAACAGACAAATTAAAATTGGGTCCAGCTGCAGTTCAAGTGGCAGGAACAGGTGCTTCAACAACTTCATTATCCACAAGAACTGTGACCGGAGGGTATGGAATGTTTGTATATTATAATTTACAAGCAACCAATTCTGCATCTTACTTCACCTATAGTAGCAAGATTTTATATTCCAATTACGTAACTTTATTAAGCGGCCCATTATATTCTAAAGACTATTAATATAAATGCGGAAACAAAAAAGCCTTTGGAAATTAATATTCCAAAGGCTTTTTTATTTCGATGATTTTAATCGTTTATTTGACTATGGATATTATTAATCTCATCCAAACGAGGGCGTAAACGCGCTAAGGATTTATTAAAAATATTTTGCCCCTTATTAACGCCTTTACGTATTTGAATGCGACGTTCCATCGGCATTTGCAAAGTCTCTTTACACTCAATACTACAACAGCCATCATACTTCTCGGCACATTCTGGGCATTGAATAAACAATAAATGACAGCCATCATTTTTGCAATTGGTATGTGTATCGCAAGTTTTACCACATTGGTGACAACGGGAAATCACATCATCCGTTATGCGCTCTCCTAATCTATTATCAAATACAAAATTTTTCCCAATGAACTCACTTTCTGTGTTTTCTTCACGTATTTGTTTTGCATAATTGATAATACCACCTTCTAAATGAAAAACATTTTTAAATCCATGATGTAACATATAAGCGCTCGCCTTCTCACAACGAATGCCTCCTGTGCAATACATCACAATATTTTTTTCTTCCTTGCCTTTCAACATATCTACCGCCATTGGCAATTGATCTCTAAATGTATCTGACGGTACTTCTAACGCATTTTTAAAATGTCCAACTTCATATTCATAATGATTACGCATATCCACAACGATGGTATTGTCTTCATGCACCATTCTATTCATGTCATCGGCCTTGAGATATTGACCTTTATTTTCCATGGAAAAAGAAGGATCTTCAATACCGTCCGCAACAATTTTATCTCTTACTTTGATTTTCAAAACCCAAAAAGATTTTCCATCATCATCTATTGCAATATTTAATCTTAGATCATTCAATTGTGGGATGGAATACAAAAAGCATTTGAACTTTTCAAAATTGGATTCAGGTACACTTATTTGTGCATTGATACCCTCTTTTGCAACGTAAATACGGCCAAAAACCTTTAAAGATTCTAAGGATTTGTATAAAAAGTCTCTAAATTCTTGTGGATTTTCAATCACAAAATACTGGTAAAAACTAATCGTCTCTCTCCTTTCTGTTTCGGACATAAGACGTTCTTTCAACTCCTGCTGAGAAGTTCTGTTGTGTAGTACAGACATATTTTATAAAATTTCAGACATAACTGCTGTTATGTTCCATGATTAACTATGGACCTGCATATCGTACAGGCAAAATTGACAGGGCAAAGGTAAATCAATTTAATTGGAGCGAAAAAAGGATTTTTTTCAAAAAAATAAACAAAAAATTTTGTCATTTAAAAATACCGTTCTATATTTGCACTCCCAACACGAAAAGATAACACATTAATAATCAATTCGTTAAGGAAAGATTCCGTAGCTCAGTTGGTAGAGCAATACACTTTTAATGTATGGGCCCTGGGTTCAAGTCCCAGCGGGATCACTTGTATACAAATTAAGCATTGATAATCAATAGATTGCAATGCTTATTTTTTTATACTTACACTTATACTTACATTTTTAGAATACTCTAATTTGTTGAAATAGATTAAAGTCTTTTTTATTTTCCAACATATTATTTCAAAACATGTAAATAAAAACTTAACTCTTAAATTGAGAATTTGCTTCTGGTCTAAAATTTAACATTAAATAGATTGAAAATACAAGCTGTGTTATTGATTGATTGATTGATAAATAACTTAACAGTTTATAAGTTTTATTTTGAGCCAAATTATTAAATGTGAAATTTATTTAATTCCAATGCAGTAAGATTATCATTTACAAAAGTTGACACTGTCAATCTGTGAACACCTAAAATTTGACCTATTGCTGAATATGAAACATTCTTTTTGAACGATTCTTTGATATGCTTTTCCTGCCCAGTCAATTTAGTACGTAGTGATTTATGTCCCTTAGGACGGTCAAGAATTACTCCCTCGGCTTATTTTCTTACCAAAGTTTCCTTGCTTCTTTGAGATATAAAATTTCGCTCTATCTCCGCTGAAAGCCCAAATGCGAAGGCTAATACCTTAGAACTGATATCACTTCCTATTCTATAATTATCTTTTATTTTCCAAACTTTTAATACTCTTAACATACATTAATTTAGAATACCTATTTATTAACTACACAATTATGATGTTACTGCATATTAAAATCAATTTTCCGTTTTATTATTTACAGTATGCAGACTATAGTTCTTTTTACCAAAAATAATATAGCCTAATCTTATATAAACGTTTCGTTCTGATGGGTAATATAAACTACTTAAACTTATTTTTTTACCAAGATCCCAGCCTAGTTCAGGCACCCAAGATATACGAGATTGTTCTGAATAGGGTTTGTTTATCAAAATAATACTTTGTAGACCTGCATATAAATGTTTTGTAGCATATAATTTTAGTCCTAGACTCTGATAATAGGAAAATTTGTGAGATAAAGACCAATTATCGTATGATCCAGAATAAATATTATAATTTTCATGTTGCACTTGATTAAAACCAAAACTAGTTATGAAACTCACACTCTCCATCAAATGCTTCTGAAATCTGACATCAATATTTGTATAACGCAAAGCTTTTGATTGAGTGTTATTTACAAAAGCTAAATTTTGTTCAAGTCCAATTTGAACAGACCATTTATAATGCTCAAACATTCTGTTAATGATTCGTGTTTGTAACCAACTCTGATTGGTGATTCCAAATTGCCAACCAAGTAATTTGTTCGATGGAAATCCACTATAATTAGGAACAATTGGCTCATTCACATTTTTACCTGTATAATTGAAGGTAGGTCCAATAAATAAGCTAGTATTTTGAGATATAGAAAAATTTAGATTAGATTGTAATTGGATCAGTGCATTTTCAGTATTCCTTGCATAAGATGCAGTTGGTTTCTTATCAAAAATTCCATACTGATGTCCATCTGAATATACGAAATTACGCATACGTCCATAGGTAAGTACTGTTGATAATGACAACTTTTGACTTAATCTAAAATCATGTCCGAAACCTACACTAACATAATATCTTTTCTTATTAATGTAGCTTGCGCCTGTGTTTGCAACAAAGTATAGTTTTTCATTGCCCAATTTAAAACTAACATTGGAAAAAAATAAATTATTAGTAAAGTATGAGATTCGTGGAAAATGATTCATATTAGCAAAGTTTAATGGTCCAATTGTCCAACCAACTGAACTATCTGCAACATTTATAATTCCTATCTGTACTCCTTTAAGCTTATGAGACCGATTAATTGCTGCGAGTTGAACGCCATTAGATAATCCTTCAGTTTTGTTAAGAATCGCAGAAAGTTGAATACCTTTTGACGTATCTCCTACATAGTTGTGGAGTCCCGCTATTTGAATTCCACTCATTGACTTATCTATAAGATTAATAACCCCTGCAATTTGGATTCCTTTGCCATTTGAAATATTGTGATTAAAAATTGTTCCAAATTCAAAAGACTTAACATTATTTGATCTTCCGCCTATAATATGAAATGCAAATGGAAGATTGTTCTTTGGTTCATTTTTATTGTTAGAAATAGAACTAAGTTTCACAGGAGTCATCTCTAGCACAGGAATTGGTCGCATAGTTATAGTTAAATACTCACTGTGCAAGTTAGCAAGTGGTACTATCGTATCGTAATAAAACTCTTTTGTACATAACAATACATCCCCTTTTTTAACAAAGGGGATAGATATATTAAATGATCCATCTTTTTTTGTTTCTTTATAATTTACATCATTGCTATATACTAGGTGAACGTGCCCTATATTTTCTTGTTTACTGAGATCCTTAACATAACCAGACAATTGAGTGTATTCCCTAGGAGTGATAATAACATAATCCTTTTCTTGTTTATATTGATAAAAAATTGGTAATATCAGCGATAACAATTCATTTAAATTACAATTACGTTTTTTTATCGATACAATCGAATTTTCTTCAAACACGTCCGATTGAAATGAAAATGGAATCTTACTTACTGCACTTAACTTTTTTAAAGCCAGACTTATAGAACTATTATCAACTTCAAATTGAGGAACTTTTTGCTTTAATAAAGATTGTGCAACTATCAAATTATTTATACATAATAAGAATAAAAATGCTAAACCATGCGATCGTAGTATCTTGTTTTTAAGTGAACTATTTAACTTTATAAATAATAATTTTTCCATCAGATTGTCTTGACCATTCCAATTTTAATGTATCACAAATTATGTCCAATATTTTAGAGATTGGTTGATCTTCAAAATAAACAGTAATAGGAATATTGTCTAATGAAGAATTCTGTAATTCGATTTTTTCGCTATAAAACTCTCTCAAACCATTTACAAGTTCTATCAATGGAGTACCGATGCAATCAAACTTTTTAGTTCGATAATATTGATAAAATTTGTCTTTCACAATAGATTTTTTTATGACATTATCAATTGGATTTACTTTGGCAACTTCATTGGCGCTTAGCTCCAAAATCGTATTATTACTTTCAATATTTACTTTTCCTTCTTCAACAATTATTTGAACTTCTTCATTTTCTTTTTTAACATTGAATGCAGTACCTATATCTTTTATGTTTACATCGTTATAAACTACAGTAAACATAGGTAAGTTTGCATGCTTGATGGAAAAAAAAGCCTCCCCAAAAAGCTGAACATTTCTGTTTTCTTTCAAAAAATTCTTTGAATAGCCCAATCGTGAACCCTTATTTAAAACAACAGAAGATCCATCTTCTAGTCTAATAGAGCAAACTTTATTGCCTGCATCTAACCATATGTATTGATTATTAGTATAATTGTGATAAATAAAATAACCTATAGTTGAAAGTAGTATAAAACCGATCCAGATTGCTATATTTCTGATTGGAAAAAAGAATTTTTTCTTATTAAAATTATAATCAACTGAAGAAGCTTTATCTTTTTCAGATAAAAATTTATCCCACTCTTTATCCAAATTTATAGAGTGGGTATCGCGAAATTGATCTACTTTATTGATAATATTGCTAAGATTATTTAATTCATTTTCGTTAGCTACACTTTCCATAGACCAATCTTTCACCCTATTTCTTTCATTATCATTAGCTTCCCCTAATACATACCGCACCAAGAGTTCTTGAGTAATCTTATGTTTGTTATGGGTAATCATCTATTTAATATTTCTAAAATAATTAATAAAAATGGTAAAAAGTCGCTGAGTTCCATTCTAAATATTTTTAACGCCTTAGTTATTTGCTTTTCTACTGCCTTAGACGAAATGCCTAAAATTGTAGCTATTTCACTATATTTTTTAGATTCAAATCTACTCATACTGAATATGATTCGACATTGTTTTGGTAACTTCATTAGCGTTTTTTGTATAGCTACATTGAGTTCCTTCGATTCTATTAAATGCTCTACTCTACTTGTATCTATTGACTTAATTAATTCATCACTATTTGTAATTGTCAATGATCTTTTATTTTTCCTAAGATATTGAATTGATGCATTATAAACGGAACTATATAAGTAGGCCGAAATAGAAGACCTAATTTCTAATTTTTCTTTTCTCTCCCAAATATATACGAATACTGACTGAACTACTTCTTTGGAAATCTCAAAATCATTTAAAAAAGTATTAGCATATAGCACTAAACTTTTAAATTTCTCTTTAAATAATCTCTCGAAACCAGATGCTTCAATAATTAATCTCATCAAGGTTTATTAAAAAAACGGTAAAACATAGTAAATAATGACCAATTCGTGATAATACTCAATTATTTGTAATGGCTATATTCTTTTATCAATGAAGTTTTTTTATTTTTCCACTTAGCATCCAAGGATATTAAATTGCTCTGATCCTCAAATGGCGCTGGCTTTTGACAATATTTTAATGTCATTCTACTATAGTGATGGATAAAACAACTTTTAATTATGCAGCAGGGCTTAATATCGTTAAATAAACTAATTCGCTCTTGAATTCTATAGATTAAATCAAAATCTGCTGCTTGTATTCTTTCGTCCCACCAACCAACCGTATTCAATCCTTTTTGAGTCATCATAATATTTGCCCCTACTAACCCTTCACAGATTTCTCCTTTATATTTTTCGTTCCATTGATCGCAAAATTTATTCCAATTTCCATACATCAATTGATGCATCAACCACAAAGATAATCGAGAAATTTTTCCTATTGCATATAGGGAATATTTAATACGTTTCCATCTTTTTTGAAATTTTCTATCCAATAGTTTATTTCCAGTTTGACCATTATCTGCCGCGCATAAAATATCTAAATCAAAATTAATAGAATGATTAATTAGAATATCATCCCAAGATGGACAAACAATTACGTCGTTATTTAAAAACACAAAATATTTTCCAGTGGCAACTTCTATTCCTTGATTTTGGCAATATGGATAAGAATAATTGGCATTATTCTTTATAACAATTGCATTATTATTCTGGAAATATTCTCTTGTTCCGTCCGAAGAATTATTATCAATAATGATTAATTCATAAGAATTTAATGTGTATTTTTTGAGACTCTCAAGAAATATTTTGTTCATTGCAAGGCCATTCGAAACGGCTGTAATTATACTTAAGATAGGCATATCAAATATTTTATATAATAGAGACTTTATTGATTGTTTACCCTACCTTCAATTGTAGAATTGATAATATATTTATAAAATCTGTATCCTACTGTAAATAGATATCCATAAGATTTGTATCCATGTCTACTCATATTTAAATTATAACCGTTACCTATACTAGAGTAGTATTTTGCATTAATAAAGATTGACCGATTGTTGCGTATGGGAATATTATACTCTATGCCTCCAAACCAATTGTACGTTGTTTTGTAAAAAATAATTGCAGTGTCGACTTTTACGCCATTGGGATATTCTACATTGCCAGAGATTTTATAGTTTATTTGTGCTCCTGCTAATAATGTAATGTGAGTTTTGGGAATATTATATTTTATAGCAATTGGTAAAATTAAATAACTCAAATTCACCTTAGGTTTATATTCAATAAAATCATAATACAATTCATTTCGAGAAAGTCCATTTAAATCCATCCTAAATCTTTGATAGTTTAGCTGTCCATTTAAATAAAAATGATGTCCCAATTTAATATCAACGCCAATACCAGCTTGATAACCAAATTTTCGATTTAGATTTATGTTATTTAAATCCAAGTATGCACTCCCTGCATTTATCTCATACTTGATCTTTCTTTGCGCCTCTATTTTTGAAAATATTAGCAATGTCATTAATAATACTAAATAATTTTTCATCTTATGTAATTTGTAATAAGATGAAAAAATTTAATTATACCCTACGTTGGTGAAAAAACTACGACAATGATCCCATTAAGTCAATATTATAAATCCAATGCAACTTATTTTTTTCAATACAATTCGGGGAGCAAATCAATTTTGGCATTAGCGGACTAAATTAATCGTTTTTCAATAAGCTTATGGATTTGATTTTTTAACTACCTAATTTGTAGAAAGGAGAGTTTAAAAGTTAAGAATATTCCAATTTAATTCGCCTGTCAACTGTATGCTCTGATATAGAACTCTCATCTTTCTAATGTATTATCTCCTATTTTTTATCCCTTTTAAAGCTTTCCAATTCTTTGTTCATCTCATCCAATAATTGCTTTTCACTTGGTAAGTAAAGTTCGTATTGACTTGCAATAATCTGTTTTTGTCCTTCGGGTAATGTAAATTTCACAACTGCATCATTTTTATTTGCACATAGCAAGATTCCAATAGTTGGATTTTCGTGCGATAATTTTTCTACGCGGTCATAGTAGTTAACATACATTTGAAGTTGTCCAATGTCTTGGTGTGTCAGTTTCGTAGTTTTAATTTCAATGATAACAAAACTTTGTAATAGTCGATTATAAAATACTAAATCCACAAAAAACTCATCCCCTTCGATATGGATTCTTTTCTGTCTTGCCACAAAAGAAAACCCATTGCCTAATTCCAACAAGAAGTCCTGCTAATGAGTAATAATGGCGCTTTCCAAATCTTTCTCATAATATGCAGCTTCTCATTTTAATCCGAGAAATTCCAAGAGCATAGGATCTTTAATAATTTCTTTAGCATTAGATGGCTGTTTTTCATTTTTGGCTACTGCTAACACACTTTCTTTGTCATTACTCAATAATAGACGTTCATACAAACTGCCATAAATCTGACGTTCCAATTGACGTACTGTCCAGTTATTCTTTACTGTTTCAGCAATATAAAACTCTCTTTTGTCTTGATTATCAACACTTAAAAGTAACTTATACTGACTCCAACTCAATTGTGCATACAGTGTATGCACATTCTCAAATGTGCGGTAAAGCTTCCTGTAAAGGTTTATTTGCCTTGTAGAAAACCCACTACCAAATTCAGGCTGTAATTGTTCGGAAAGATATTTTATCAAATATGTCCCATAATCAGCTCGATCTTTGCTTTCTTGCTCTTCTTCGAAGATTCTTTTTCCAATGTGCCAATACATCAAGGTTCGCTGATGGTCAACAGAACGAATCGCACGATCCTTTGATTGAGCAATAATAGCTTTTATATCTGAAATAATAGATTGATTTACAAGCATTATTTATATCCGATATTTTGCATTTTATAAATGGTAAATGTACTAAATTGAGAATAATAATTCATCTTGTTTTAAAGGTATATTGTTCATAAAGTAATCTTAATAAAAAGACCACCATTACTGGTGGTCCAAAATTGGTAATGATGAATACCTCAGACAATCACGCATTACCGTTAAAATTTCTTGTTAGATAATCCTCCATAGTTGCATCTTCTTGATAAAATGCATTGGCCTCTTTCTTGAAAGCTTGTTCGACTCTTGGAGGAAGTAGTCTTGATGTTGCATTTCTATCATATAAAAGAATACCACTTTTACTTACCCAATTAAAGAAGATATTTCCCTCATTCATCTTTCTTAGCATAAAATAGAGTGAATGTATTTTAAATGAAACAGTACCAAAATGAGCGATCTGCTCTTGTATTTCCTGTTTCAACGATTCTTCTATTACAGATTCATCTGGCATAATAATCAATAGATCAAAAGCGAATGTTTTTTCTTCTGTCACTTGCTTTAATAAAAAAGTGGAGCGTTTTAGTTTTGATATAGTTTCGTAACCATAACAATAGATTAGTAAAGGATTGAGTTGTGCTGCAATCAATTTTTTGACATATAAAAGTGTCATGCAGTCTTTAGCTTTAAGATGAGTTATAGAATTTTCCATTTTGTATTGGTTTATAATGATAAAATATTTTCATTCTTAGTTTCCATTTCAGCAATATTGATAAGGCTTGTCGATGGTTGATTGATTCGAGTATTAATTAAGAAATTAGCTTCAATAAATCCATTTAGTAAAATATAAATTGGTAATAGATCATAATCTGGAGTATAGTCAAATTGTGAAAAAGCATAATCAAGTATATCATCGAGGGTTATGCACCATTTTTTAGCAAATTTGTATTTAAAAAATTGAGCAAGCACTTTGAATGGATTACTAAGTTCCGATTCAGTCAAGGTTTTGCACACACATATCGCTTCATCTCTAACAGAGAAGGACTTTACAATAGTTTCGTTATTCGCCTCTGATAATATACTATCCGCTGCAAGAATCAATGACCTCATTGAATGCAAAAGATCTATCATCATAGTCAAATCTTTACATTTAATTTTTTCATATTTTACCGCAAGTAGTAGAAATACTTTTATATGTTTTCGATATACATCAAGACTATACATAAAGAAAATCTCCGCAATTACTCGATAAGGATCTTTGATGATATTAAAATTCCAGATGTATGTATGGTAATGATCTTTGTTCTTCTTCTTCATAATCTGTTGTTTTTCTTAAATGCAAAGATCCATTGGCAGACTGCTGTATCCTACACGAAAAATCGGTTAGTTACCGTATTCTCTTTGTTTTTTACTAATTTTGGTCGTAGGTTGAAATAATAGAAACAACCCTTAAATTTGCTTCATTATGAGTTTAGAGAAAGAGCACAAAGTACACGAAGGCCGTAATGTCAAAAGATTCCGTGAGATGTTAGGTATCAAACAGGATGCATTGGCATGGGAACTTGGAGAGGATTGGAACCAACAAAAAGTTTCTTTATTGGAACAAAAAGAAACTATAGAACCCATTTTACTTCAAAAGCTTTCTCTTGCGCTTAAAATTCCAGTAGAAGCAATCCAAAATTTCGATGAAGAAAAAGCGGTGAATATTATTTCAAATACATTTAATCAAGGTTCATTTTTGAATACTGGAAATACTCCAACATTCAATGTTAATCCTATCGAAAAGCTAGTACAACTCCATGAAGAGAAAATTGCATTATACGAAAGGATGCTCAAAGAAAAAGAAGAGATGATGTCGAGGCTAGAAAAAATTATACAAAACATATCAAAGTAAACTATTATAGTTTACTTTTCTTTTTATAGATACAACCTTACTGTAATTTACATAGTTGTTAAGTTGAATACATTGGTCAATAAAACGTGGTTTGCATAAAACTATATATTATGGCAAATACTAAACTACCCACCTACAGGCTCGAATTTGAAACACCTTATGCTCTTTCTGAGGATATCAATTTTTACGAATTGTATATTGGAGATAGATTCACCCATATGAATATTAAATTTCACGAATTTCTTTTTTTCTGTTTAATACTTATTATACTATAAACAATAAATTCTTTATCTACAATTGATAAAGTCTTATTTCTAATCATCATCTAAAAAATCAAAAAGATGAAAAAGCTTAAATTAACACTTCTAGATCTTGATAATGTAGAAGTATTGTCTAGAAGTCAATTGAGAAATGTTTTGGGCGGAATGGCGCCTGCAACCACCACAGAAGATCCAGAAGATTCTTGTGGAGTGGATTGTGCTTCAAATTCAAGTGTATGTAAAGGTAGTTGCCCTCGTTGTAACCAGACTCAAGTTAGTCAACGCTATTATTGTGTCCAATAGAAAAATGTAGTAATTTACTATTATTACTTCTATAGACTGGTTATTTAAATTATTCCAGTCTATAGTTTAATCAAATAATTAAGTATCGAAAACATTGTTATCAATATTGTTTTGTATTTCAAATCTCCATTTTTTGTACAAAAAGATTAAAAAAATATTGAAAAATTTGGTATTAATTACAACGCACGTTTCACAAAACAATATTTAATAATTTTTACTCCAATTAAAATAAATATAAATCATGATGCTTTTTTTTAGGTTGTATAATTTTAAAAAAACTGTTCTTATTCTTCCTCTTATCTTTTTTACATTTGCATTAATAGCTCAAAATAAAAAATACGGAGATGGAAGTCACTTTAGTATAGATGGACATATTTTAGGGCATTTAACCAAGATGGTAATACTTGGCTATACTGATAGTAGTAATAATTATATTACTGAAAAGTGCAATGTAATTAATGGAAGATTTTCTTTTAAGGGGTCTATTAACCAGCCAACATTTGCACAACTCATTGGAAATGTTGACACCTCACATGGTGGAATTGATAGAAATGACCCAAATCTTTGTTTTATTTTTATTGAACCGAAAAAAATGAGAATTGAGGTTATCGAAAATCATTTCAACAATGTACAATTATCTGGTTCTGTTACACAAAATCAATATTATTTACATGAAAAGAGTAAGGAGAATATTAACAATAAATTTGCCCCAATTGACTCTTCTTATAAAGAACTCAATAATCATTGGAAAATTGCCTTAAAGGCAAATGATACAATTGAATCTAACCGTCTTAGTATAAAAAAAAACAGCCTTTTATTAGAAAGGAAATTTTATAGTGACCAACTTAATCGTGTAGATCTGAGGTATATAACTCAACATCATAATTCTTTTTTAAGTGCATTCCTACTCTACCATGGGTTTGCTGCACATAGTTATAATGAAGATTCTGTTAAAGTATATTTTAATAAATTATCACAAATAGTTCAAAATAGTAATGACGGAAAGGAACTCGCACGCTTATTAAATAAAAAGGTAGCCCCCATTGGTTCCAATTTCTACAATATCAAAGGTAATGACATAGATGGAAAAGACGTTTCAATTGACAACTTGTTAAATGATAGTTCTTCTTATACTGTAATTGTGTTTTGGGCAAGTTGGTGCAGTCCTTGTAGAGCGCTAAATCCGACATTTAAAAAAATCTACCAAAAATATCATTTCAAAAAGCTAAATATTATATTTGTAACCCTAGATGAAGATCGTAAAAAATGGCTCACCGCAATAAAAAATGATACAATTTCTGATTTTCATCATATTTACAACAATAATAAGGTTGACATTCGCCACGAGTATGGTATAAGTGATATTCCAGCCGATTTTTTAGTAAAGGGAAGAACTATTATTAGTAAATATGCCGGGGCGGATGATGATCATTCGCATTTTAAAGATTTAGAGATTAAATTACAACAAATATTTAATTAACATTTTGTATATATTTAATCTTGAGCTTAAAGGAAGATTATTTACGATTATATTTATAAAAACCTATTATTCAATTGTTATTGGATAGTAGATTTTTTACATAAAAAGAAATTTAAAATGCTATTTCTTACGGTTGTTCCAGACGATTATTATTTCACATGGCAATTAGAAATACAATTGTTTAATTTCAGTCAATTAGGGATTAAAAAAGAAGATATTCATGTACTGATCACTTGAATGCAATTAATCATACGCCGACTTTCAATGTTAACCCGATCGAAAAGCTTGTACAGCTTCATGAAGAGAAGATTGCATTGTACGAAAGGATGCTCAAGGAAAAAGACGAGATGATGTCGAGGCTAGAAAAAATTATACAAAACATATCAAAGTAAACTATAATAGTTTACTTTTTTTTATAGATACAACCTTACTGTAATTTACATAGTTGTTAAGTTGAATACATTGGTCAATAATACGTGGTTTGCATAAAACTATATATTATGGCAAATACTAAACTACCCACCTACAGGCTCGAATTTGAGACACCTTACGTTCTCTCTGAGGATATTAATTTTCACAAATTATACGATGGTGATCATCACTCACATGCTATAATTAATTTTAAAGATTTTAAGAAGGACTTTCTAGCTTATTATGTACAACAAGAGGGGTATAAAAAAGAAGAAATCTCGATATGGATTTCGCCCCAACACGTTGATATCCATTGTTCTTGCTTTTCTAGTGAGCCTATCTTTTGCTATCATATCTTTTCTGTTTTGTGGGAAGTCACATACAGTAAAAGAGATTTCTTTAAAATTTTTGAGCCTAGCAACCTAATTGAAATCGTTGTTAAAAATCCCAAGTTGTTTCATAAGAATATGAATAATAGTAAAAATTTTATTATGCCAGATGTTAGTCTGGGAGCACTGTATGAAATGGATGAGATTGAGAAACTTAAAATAGCAAACATTCCTCAAGCAAAAACAACTACTCCGCCAATTCATCCATCAAAACGCTTGGCATGGCTTATGGTTTATTCAGAAAGTAGAGCCTATACAACATTTCCGGTGATTGTTCCAATATTGGAACTATTGAACAAAAAAGGAGTTAGTTTACAAAGATTTGAAAAGGGCTTTGAAGGAATAGAGGTTGATAATTTCAAGCTATTAGATCAAAAAAGGCTGTATACAATTTGCCAAGAAATGATCACTAACACAAAGAAACAATCGGAATGCTACTATAAAGATTTGTATGAAGTTTCTGATGTCTTTGTCAAATGCTTTCATAATTGGCAGGATATATTACCGATAATATCCAAGGAAAAATACATTTATCACTTCCCTATTGCCAGAATCAGATATTATATTAACCAAAAGCCCATGCCCAAATATATCCATGAAATCCAAATCTCTGACGAACCAGTTGACTTACTGTTCACATTGAAAAATAAAGGGAGTTATTATCAGCTTTCACTTTCGTTTACAACTAATGGTAAAATCATTTTTAATCCCGAAATAAAAGGATTATTCTTTATCTCCAACGATGATAAAAAACATTACATGCTTTCTTCTATTCAAGATGTGGTTTTCGCTCACTGGATGTCAAAACATACATTTACGATGAGTGTTTTTAAAGAAAATTTTGAAGAATTTGAAAAGGAGATACTTCATCCAATTGGAAAATTTTACAAACTCTTAAAAAAATAAAAATGGTATCTTAGTTAGCACATTAAATAAACACATATTTATGCGTTATGCCAAAACGGACACTAACCCACATTCAGAAGTTGAATATCCAAAGCAACGTGGGACTTGCCCTTGTTGTGATTCAATTGTTATAGGACACAACGGAGAATTTAAGATTAAGCACTGGCAACATTATAAGAGAGCTGATTGTGATTCTTGGTTTGAGCCTATAACAGAATGGCATCTTTCATGGCAAAATAATTTCCCAATTGAATATCAAGAAGTTTATATGGAAAATAATGGCAAAAAACATAGAGCTGATATTAAACTACCAAACGGTATTGTCATTGAAATTCAAAATAGCCCAATCAGTCCAATTGAGATAGAAGAAAGAGAAAATTTCTACGGAGTTAAAAATTTGATTTGGGTAATTAATGGTGAAACTCTTTGTAAGAACTCAAAGTTGAACAATCAGTTTGTCAAAAAGGAATTTTCCATTAGTATCAATATTCCATATTCGATAGATGAAAATCCTGGATATCAAGTTGATGAATTCATGGAAAAGATTTTATCCATTCCAATAATGAAAGAATTGATCCACAAAAGTTGTAACTATGAAATCAATAATGGAGATAATATCAGTTTAGCTTTTGAAGACTATATTGATATAAATGATGTGAAATTAAAAATGGATATGCTAATGGGACATGCTTATATTGAAATGTATGGAAAGCAAACATTACCATTTTTTAAGTCAAAAAATTTGATAAACACATGCATGGTAGAATATGATCATTTTATAAAAGTTAATTTAGAAAAGAAACATTGGAGAAAATTTTTGGATATGATGAAGTATCCTCTTTTTATTGATAATCTTCAAGGATTAGACTCAGACTATATTTACTATTATCAGAAAGCCAAGATTATATCTAAAAAAATATTTTTAAAAAAATACAAAAATTATTGTAAATAATAGAAGTAGTCATTATAATTTGAAAAACTCACAAGAGTCCTTCATTTGCAAAAGAGTGATAACTATCAGTAGTAATAATCAAATGATCCAATAGTGTAATATCCATTAACTTAGCAGCGTCTTTTAATCTTTCTGTAATCTTCAAGTCAGCAGGACTTGGCGTAAGATTCCCACTCGGATGGTTATGTGCCACAATAATTTTACAGGCATTCGACTTTAGTGCTACAGTAAGTAATATGCGAATATCTACAATAGTTCCAGCAGTGCCACCTGTAGATCCGTGGTATACACCGAGAACTCTATTAGCATTATTCATCAGTAGCATTTTGAAAGATTCAACAAGTTCCATTTCATCTTCGTTCCAAACGGATCTAAAAAGAGCTAATGCATCTTCCGCCATATTGATTTTAGGTCTTTGTGTAGCTTTTATTTTGTTGCGATAAGATAGTTGAACTTCTTGTAATGCAGACCAATGAGGTTCATTTTCCCTGGTTGCTGTTGAGTTGTAAGTTTTCATGATGTACTGTTTTTGTGTAACAGCTATAAAAGACGGTTCTCTAATAAGAAGGCAGTACGTGGAATAGCGGAGCGTAGTGAGCATATGCCGTCGAAAGCTGCCTGCTTTTTAAAGAGAAGCGTCTTAGCTTAGTGAAGCTAAAAGCAGTACATAAAATCTTACAACGGAAGAAGGAAAAAATTAAACTAGAACAATCATTACAATGAAAAGAAAATTGAATACGTACACAAAATAAACTGTCACGAATTCGTATAAAATATGTGACAGCAAAAGCTAACTATTTGTTATTTCTTCTTTTTTGCTTTACGTTTTTTGGAAGAAGTTTTTTCAGGAATTTTGTTTTGTTCCAAATTTCTAGAAGGATGATCTAAAAAATAGTATGGATTTCTATTGTACACAGAATCTACAGCTCTGATAAAGTTTGGTGCCGCCTGTTGAACATAGTCATACTTTATGAGTAGTTCGTTGTATTGATTGTAACGTGTAAAACTACGCCACCCCAGAAAAATGGATAGTCCCATGAAAAACAATAGAAGAAGCAACCATTTCCAGTCTTTGAAGCTGTGTTCATGGCGGATCCTTTGGTTTTCTGGATCTGCCAATTGTTGAATCGTACGATCTAAGGATCGCTGTAATTTTTCCATGGATTCTGGATGCAACATCTTATCCTCTTTAATGTCCTTTTTGACCACCAAATCTAAAAGCGCTTTCATGTTGTCTACTTTTTTAGGTAGTATTCTCAGACTATAAGACAAGGAATCGGAAAGCTCATTTTGTACTTGAGAGGGTTCTACTTTTTCAACAAGCGCTTTGGTTTCTTGTACTTCTTTTACCAAATCTTTTAATACAATTTCTACTTCAGAAAGATTCATAACGTGAGGATATTAAAGGGTTACTTACATAGATAATTTGATTCTTCTTTTTTCTTTGAGGCGCTTTTTTTCTTCTGACTCATCCATCCCCATCGCACCAAAATAAACGCCATCAATATCTAACTTAAGAGGACTAATCATATAATCAATCAAAGCTTTTTTCACTGTTTCAATAGTTGCACTTTCACTATCATTATTTTTAGATGTTGGATGAACTTGACGAGTCATAAATATATTTCTGTGGTGCAAGGTTGATTGAAGTGTTCCATCATCCACATCTTTCTTTGCCAAAGCAATATTTCTTTCTAATTGCTGTATTTGGGCAAGACTCAATGGAGCTTTCTGTTGTTTTTTATTAAAGGCAATGATCTTCTCAATCTTAGAAAGACTACATCCTAAGGAACTCGCTTTAAAATATATTCCAGAGGATTGATGTACAATTCCCAGTCCTCTTCCCTTATGTAAACTATAACCCACTTTCTGCATATGGGAGATAAATTCCAACATGGACGTTGCCTTATAAAGTGCATTTTTCAAATCCTTCATAGCTTGCAACTGTCGAGTATTCCAATGCTGTTTTTCTGTATTCGAACTATTCAACTTCTGTTTCCAAGTCTTCGGCGTCTTGACTTGTTTTAGATGAAATAGCATTTCACACTTTCGGGCAATATTCATTAATCTTTGCTTGGATTGAAACAGGTTCACTACTTGTCTACCATCAATGGGAGGACGAACAATGATCGCGTGATAGTGATCTTTACTCACCGGACTGCTATGTTTACAAAGTAAAAACATGTTCTTATCCAGTTTGAATTCCTTCATAACCATTGCGGCTAATTGTAATTCCTGCGCTTCATTTAAAGATTCACCTTCACTTAAAGAAAAGATTGCATGAAAAAGAGGCATGCTACATCTTTGGTTATTTAAGCCTAATGCCATCTGCATTTGTGCCACAATTTGATCGGTATGTTCTCCTACAAGTGCATTTTGGAAAATAATTTGAGCTTTTTCTTCCGGATGTTTTAATCCATTTTCTCTAAGTACATAAGAGACCATATTTGAAACAGAAGATGCTTTAGCGGTCGTTTGTTTAGCGATCATACCAGTGATTTTAAAAGTTGAACCTTTGGGAATGCATAAAAAAACATCCGCTTATTGCAGTGTATTTTTTATTTCACCCGCCAGTAAAAGAATTTTTTCACCATAGTATTTGAGTTCATGCTCTGTGATATGTTGGATTTTTCCCTGATGTAAATGACGAACCAATTGATTAAAATTGGAAGCGGTAAGTGTTAATGCTAACACTACTTTGGATACAGAAGCGGGAATGGTTTTACGATACATTTTGATCTCAACATTTCTAGCTGCTTCAATCAAAAAATGAGAAATAGGTAATTCACATTGCCTCGCCTTCGAGGAAATAATACGGTACTCTTCAGGGGTGACGAGTATATTTAAACGACGTATTTTATTTTTCATATACTTGGATTTGAAAATGAATAAATGACGAATGCTACGCCATGAGAGAATAGATAATTTTGGCCGCGCATGAGTACGGCCAACCTGCTTGCTATAGAAAACCAAAGGCTCCTACGACAAGGTTTTAGGATACTGATAATACAGGCTATTTTTACGTCCTTCTAGGAGGTTTTCTGACCATATTATTCCATCTATTTGGTTTAGTTCCCTTTTGAATCCTAAGGCCATTATATAGTTGTAGCTTACAGTTTATCTTTGTTTGCAAGTGAAATCAGTCTGGGCATATCTTCTTCCAAGAATTTTTTTCTGTCGATAAATACACGTCCTCTGGGACAAAATTGTCTGGAATTAATTAGTCCTAATTTACGTTTTTTGATAACGGTCTGCACCGAATAGTGCAGCATATCAGCAATCTGTTTTTGAGAGATGAATTCCTCATTTGTTGTTTCCTTTGTCATAGGGGATATTTTTACTGTAGCGAAGGGATATTCCTTCGTAGTGCAAAGAGAAAAAGAAAACGAACTATATTTTCTATGTACATCTATGTATATGGATGTAGATGAATACTACTATATGAAAATGGTCTTTACTGAATGGAAAACGATGTGTAGCTGATGTAGTTTCTTTAACTATAGTGTAGTCTATTCAACCAAATCTAGCCTTAAGTGATTGAATTTAGCAAATAGGAGAATTTTTTATCTATATCTTTCCAATATCTGTAAAA
The DNA here is from genome assembly GCF_004337365.2 of Rhizosphaericola mali. Classification (GTDB taxonomy): domain Bacteria; phylum Bacteroidota; class Bacteroidia; order Chitinophagales; family Chitinophagaceae; genus Rhizosphaericola; species Rhizosphaericola mali. Next base: position 1,978,407 of record NZ_CP044016.1, read on the forward strand.
CAAGGGTATATTTTTGAGGATTTTGTCTACCTAGAATTTCCAGAAAGCTTTCTTTTTGATCGCGCATCCGGTTAGCTATAGAGCGACTATCTGCCTGCTGAGGGAAAAGGAATTGTATGAGATTTTCATAATCCTTTAAAGTTCCTTCCTGTTTGCCTTTACCTTTTAAGTTGATCTCGTAGCAGATTCTTGCCGCTCCTAAAAGTAAATTTATGGAACGGACTCCATGGTCAAAATCCCCTGGACGTAGAGTTATAGTTTCTCTACTCGCTGAACTTTGGGTAAAAATACCCTCCACTATTTGGGGCGCAGTAAGTGATTTTTTTTCGTTTTTTAATTGTGGCGCCATACTTAGGTAAGCTTCCCAAACGGACAAAAGATCTTTTTGCTCTGCGGTGGAAGTTACTTTTTGTGGGATGTTTTTACCGAATGAATCTGTCTCAACTTGTATATTTTGGGAGGATGAACTTTCTGGCGTCTTGTTACTTTCCGATGGTGAAAGATTTAGATTTGTACTTTGTGCTCCTTGAATAAGCAAAGATTTGGTGCGGTCGTTATAGTATTTAGCCGTTTGAATATCCACAAAAAGATGGGCACAGCAAATAAGATAAGCTTGTACTTTTCCATAAAATAGGATCCACTCTGGGACAGTTTCTCCGTCATAATGGAAAAGTCGTAGAAGTTCATCTCCGATGTCTTTTAAGAAAGATAACTTACCCTCAATATCTTCCATCCATATTAGCGCTGATGTTTCTTCTTCAAAATCACGCATTCCAATATGGTAACCATTTTGGAAATGGGACATAATTTCTTTGGCTTGTTCCAACGTTATTTCTACATCTGTTCCATTATCACGCACAATATGTTGAGGAGTCCTATAAGGAACAACTATATCAAAAATATCTTGAAAACATCGATCTGTACAAAGAAAATCCATATTCTCTATAGCATAACGTACTATGAAACTATCCAGATTATCAGACCAAAACTCAAAAGTATCCTCTGTTGCAAAGTTTTCAAAAAGTCCATACTTGCCATAAGACAACAAAGGATGCTTACCAAAATACCGATCCAGATATTGGCGGTAGTAACGGTAGTTCAGCTTTTTGAATAAAATGGACATGAAAAATAATTAAAATATGAGCAAGCCTTTTTGCATTTAGGAAAAGATTAATACAGGACGGCTAACATTTACAACAAAAAATATTATGTTCAACTGATTAACAGTATATTTTATACAACAATCCATCTCATTTAAAATTACAAAAAAATTATTATAACCTTAGCGTCTTTTCCTATAAAATACAATCCCTATTTGCAGATTTGCCATACCAAACTATCAAGTATTGAATGCCTCGGATTAACAGTAAAAACGCAAAGTTTGTGAATATAGTCTCTCAAAATAAATAGTTTAGGATATTAAAAAGTACAATTTTAGAATTTAAAATTGATAGATCTGTCTTCAATCGAAGAAAGATATTGTTTTACTTAACAGAACAAGTGCACAAGCAAATAGTGGGTGTACTCAAAGAAATATAACGTTTTTTGTGGCAAATATTATCCCTTTGAATATTTGTAAAATGTGGACCTTGATCATTCAACAATCTAAATGAAAGAATTCCAAATAGCACCATCAAAAGGGTTATTTAATTTAAAAAATCGTTGGTTTTGCAGATACAAGATTCAGTCATTTCAGCCATCGCTGTAGTCTAACACATAGATATGATCTGTCGTGCAGTACATGATACTCATTTTATTGAAGATCTTACAAAATGAAATGCACTATTGTACTATCATTGTTGACAAAGGCTAAATTACCAGTACTCAACAACTGGATCTGTTTAGACAGGTAAACATTTAACTGGAAGTACTCATGAGAACCAACCAACCAACACAACTGTAGTGCTCATCCGCATATCATCAGAAAAACTAGGAAAAGAATAGAATCATTTTTATCTCAACTTTACGGATATTTCATGATATAAAGAAATTTTGCTAAATCTTTTAATGGGTTCAAAACTAGAATACTGAACAAAATAACCTCTACAACTATTATACAATTCTTATCTTAAACAAAACCGTTTTTAAACGAAACTTAAATAACCTAAAAATAAATATTGTCTATAGTATTATTAACCTATGACTTTTTAATCCATGAGAATATTACGTTTAAATAAATCATCTTTTTTCAATGACTAAATTTTCATACTTTATCTTAAGTTTTTATAAACATTAATGTTGTTAAATTATGTTTATGAGTAAAAATTGCTTGTTCTATGACATTTAACTTACAACCGGAAGATTCAAATGTTATTTTCCCGTATCCAGTGTAAAAATAAAATCCCATAATGTCACTTCTTTTTTTGATGATAATCGAGGATTTAATTTTTCTATTCCTAATTTATTAATGCCAATATTATTTTTAAACTATAAAGAAACCTTTAGATTTAAAACATATTATTCAATAAAGATAATGCAATTTTATCCATATTTGACCCTAAATAAATAAATTCTTATTCAAATAAATTGGTAATTGTTTTAGCCTTTTGAAATTCACCTAAAAGAATTTTAAACATTAAACTTTGATTAGAATGAATTTCCAAATGATACTAAATCGATTTAAGTTTCCAAGTTTTAGATATTATAAAAATTTCACTTCCTGTAGAGGCCGTTTTAATCACATAACATGTTAATGCTTGATCAATTATTAAATTTAATATTTGAAAATTAAAATTTAATTCTTTTAGTTGATCTGCACTTAAAATGTAAGCATCTGAAATAGATTCATGTGCTACTACATCAAAGTTCATACTTAGTTTTAAACAATAAACATCTTCAAAAATAATAATCCCTAATCCCACATCATACCAATCCACTTCAACAACAACAGAATCTTTTTTTCCTGCTGTGCTTCTATCAATCACTATTTTTCTAATAACTGAATCGTTCCAATATAAATCATCAAAATTCATAAATATTAAATTTAAATTACCACCAAGGCCATCTTTTCACATCAAATATATGTTCCTTTTCTCCATTTAAATGAAAATGACTATCATTTGGACCTTTTTTATTAATTGGTGTTGCAGGATCAATTCTTACTTTTGATTCAAACTTTCCACCTTCATTTATAAATCCGTAATCTCCAGCCCTACGTTGATTCTCAATAAACTCAGTTGGAATTTTTGCTCCTTTGGGAAGAGCTATTCCATCTTTAGTGACAATGATGACATCATTACTTGAAGTTTTAGCATTATTTACAATACTTGTAGATACAAATAGCTTACCACCTCCAGGTTCCGTAATTACACTATTTGTATTAGATGTTGTATTTTCTTTGGGCATTTGTTTCAACCATTCACCATCATAGAGATCACTTAATATAATACGTGTATGAGATTTTCCAACTCCTGTTAATATGTTTTTCCCTCTTATGACTGAATTTAGACCACTGCCTACAGCACCACCAATCGCACCACCAATCGCTCCTTTGCCAGCACTCTTTAATCCATCTGCAACAGCATCGCCGAAGCCATTACCATCTGCAACACTTTGAACTGTTCCAGTTAAGGTACTAGTTACTGCACCGCCAGCCGAAGTTTTTAATATATTAGATATGATTCCATCAGGAGGAAGATTAAAATTACCTGGAATATTAACTTTAGTTAATAAGTCTCCAACTTTTTCTCCAATTTTCCCTCCAATATAAGCAGATGCCGCTCCAGATGCAGCTCCTAATATTGCATCTTTTAACCCTCCGCCTCCAATAGCTGCATTAATTCCCCCTGTTATAGCTCCGCCTAATACATAATTTCCAGTTGAGCCAGTAACAAAACCGCCAGCAAAACCAGAGCCAAAATATTCCAAAGCTTTCAATGGAGATATTCCACTTGACAGATTTGAAACTACATTCCAGACTCCACCGATAGCTCCTCCAATAACTCCAGAAATTAGATTAAATATATTTCCATCTGGATCATTATAAATTAGCGGATTATTTAGTGCATAACCAAATCTATTATAGCCTTGTGTATTCAGTGGAGTTGGCACAAAATTATCTGGGCTCATCATTCTACCTTGGACAGGATCATACATCCTGCCGTTCATATTTATGAGTGCAAATTCTTTTAAGTGCTCATGTCCTGTGTATCCGCGGTAGAGCCAATCTGGAACTTCTGTAATGTTATCATATGTCCAAGTTGTAGCATTTCGTTTACGTCCCCAAGCATCAAAATTCTGTTCTGCAACTACAACCCCTGCGCTGTTGGTAACTGTTAATATGCTTCCCAGATAATCTGTATAAGTATAATATACATCCGTGGTACTACCTGTTTTTACAACAATTGCACAAAGTCCATTGCCTGCCGGGATATAATGAATATCTTTTGTAGTTCCTGATGAGGATTGCAGCCTTTCCATATCACCAAAATAATATTTGGTTTCTGTGATCGCACCACTATGAGATAATACACTTTTAATACGCTGATAATCACTACCGTAACTATATTCCAAATCATACTCATTCTCGGAGACTTTCAACGTTTTTTGAAAAGGGGTATAAGTGATATCCTGCTGTGTCTGTGCTATGGTGACTGGAGGGGAATTTGCTCCAGCGGGATTAGTAATATAAGCTACAGCATTTACCTTAGTGCTATTGTAAACATACTTTCCTGCATCAGTTTTCTCCGTAATATTTCCTAGGCTGTTTCCTGTACTACCATCATATGTCAAGGCTTGTGTTTGTACACCATTTAATTTAACGGAAGTCAACCTATTGAGATTGTCATAGTTAAAATCCTCCGTCATATTTTTGATTTGATCCTTTCGTTGTGTAAGGTTGCCGTTCAACGGATCAAATGCAAAAGATAAATTTTGCACATCATTTGTGATGTACTGACTAGGGGTTCCTGTCGCTAAGTTATAGGTTTCGGTCGAGGATTTTCCATTCCCTTTGCTATAAGCCGTATAATACCCCAAGCTATTCATTGCCGTAGCTGTAAATAGAGTTGTAGCACTTGTCCCTTCTCCTAATTTAACCTGCATTTCAATACCATTGTGGTCAAATGTTCTAGAAATGGATACTCCTGTGGAATAAACACACTTTATAGGATTGCTATAAGCGTCATAGCTGTATTGGCTTGTAAATAAAATTCCTTCAACGGTCTTCTTTTGAAGAGAGAGACGCATTAGGTTATCATAGGTATATTCTTGTAAATCCCCAGCAAAGCCAGTGATTTTTGAAAGATTGTCACTGCTTAATCCATTTGCTTGATCACTCCAATATTCATAATTAGTACTGCCTTCACTACCTGTTCTAGTTATGGTTCTACCAAACAGGTCATATGTCATGCTTGTTACTTTTCCAAGGGCATCGGTTTGCTTGATTAATTGACCTAAACCATCATACTCGTAAGATGTTAACCCTGCATTTCGATCAGACAAACTAGTTTGTTTTCCATATTCATCATAGACTGATGAAGTGACTACTGATCCATTCAATTGCGTTTGGGTAATATTCCCCTGACTATTGTAGGTATAATTTAAAGTCCCTCCATTGTCGTTGGCTGTTATTATTTTTCCTGTCGCATCTTCCGTCTTTGTACTGGTTTGTCCTGCCCCATTTGTAATTGTTGTGCTAAATTGTCCCGCCGAAAGCTTAGAGTATGCATATTGGCTAGTCACTGTTCCATTGGTGGATTGGGTTAATCGTGCCAGATTATCATATTGATTTGTTGTAGTAATAGTTTGTTCACTACTATAATGGGGGCTTGTCTGACTGGTGACCAATCCTTTTTCATCATATACCGCGGTAGAGGTAAGTAAGGCATCATTAAAACCAGATATATCAGTTCGCACGACTCTGCCCAAAAGGTCATAATATACTTTTTTGTTGCTACCCCCTCCTGGTCGTGTGACATTTAAAGAATACCTGCCAATGGAACTTTCCCAGGACCAAGTTTCATCAATGGAATATCCTTCAGGTAATGTTGTGCTTTTTTTACGTTCAAAAGCATCATAGGTGTAAGATGTTAATAGCCCATCTGGAGCTTTAATACTTGCAATGTCCCCAAAAGTATTATCATAAGTTAAAACCGTCTTCTTGGAAATACCTGAACCAACCATTTCCTTCTGTAAAAGATACCTACCCGTATTGTCATACGTAAAATTCGATACACGGCTATCTATGCCTGCTGATGAAATCGAACTTTGAGTGATATTTCCAAAACCATCATAGACATTGGAGGTTGTAACGGCCTTGCTTTTTCCTGCAAAATCAGTTTTGGATAATACGTTACCTTTTGTATCATAAGTAAAAGAGGTCGAATTATTTATTGTAGCCTGTCCAGATCTTGTTTTATTGATCGTCACATTTTCTGGAAGACTAGGGTAAGGTGTACCATGTATTCCATAAGAAATCGTTGTTACGGAGGTCTCTATTGGAGAAACTATTCCTGCTGCGATGGATCCTATTTTCACTGTAGAAGCAAGTATATTACCATAATCATCATATGTATTGGACGTTTCTGAAGCAGCTCCCGTAGCTCCATTATAGGATACTGTTTTTAAATTTCGATAAACATATCTTTTATCAAAAACATTATTTGGATTCAGTCTTAAGAGAGTATCTGTAACCTTACTATCAGTAATTGTATCATTATCCAATACGGTGTACGTGTGGGTTGGGTGAAGCACATTAACAGAGTAGCTATAGCTTTGTTCTGTTCCAGCCAATAGGCCAGTGGACGATTCAGCTTGTGTGTAACTTTTATAACCCAAAAAACCACGGGTTTTCTTAAAGGAAGCATCAGTATAGTGATATGAAATTCCATTTAATCCGCTTGAACCTACTCCATTGGATTTAGTTTTTTGGTTAACCACATACATGGGTACATTGTAGACATTATAGGGATTCCCATTTCTAAGGTTAGTAACTTCCGTGTTAGTATTATCGTCGTATTGATAGAACCAACTCCTTGAATAAATATTGTTATTTATATTTATTAATGAATAGGAGAAATTTTCCTGTCCTCCTAAACCATTTGTCGCCTTAGTTAAAAATAATTCTTCCTTAAATGGTTTTGGATAAATAAATGTTCCTTGGTTACTACTGTTTACACTTAGTATATCTGGCTTGCCATCACCATTATAATCCCCAACAACTGTATTCGCAGTTGTGCTACCATTTAAATTCCCAATGGATGTATTGTAAGACTCTGTAATGAAAGAACTCCCATTACTATAATAAATATTGTGCTTGGAGGTTGTTGAGGATAAATCCAAAGATTGCCATACATCCGTTTTCCCATCCCCATTAAAATCCCCAAGGACGATATGATGGGCACTACCTCCATTGTCCTGTGGTAAATAGGGTCTATTTGCCCAAACAAAAAAGGTCGAGACATAAGGATTGGTTGGATTTCCCGTGCTATTGGCTACATACCAGGATCCAGCAGAATTATCTTTTGTATCCCTATAAAATATATCCATTTTTCCATCTCCATTAAAATCTCCTGTAAAAAGAGGCTCATCTCCATAGAAATTGAGTGTTTGTCCAAGATTTTCACATGCATATTGATAACCGGTAGCAGCAGAAACAGGGTGTATTGAAAATATGTTTGTTTTATTTTCAATTGAAACCAACAATTCTTGTTTCCCATCCCCATCAAAATCGGATGCAAGCAACTGTCTAGCAGCGGCAATGCTTTGCGTAGTTCCATCTCCACCAACAAAATTTAAAATTTCTTGGTTTACGATTCCTTTTTGTGGACTGTTAAAGAAGGCCTTAAAGTCCGTAGTTGGAGTCTGTCCTAATATCAAAATATAATCAAGAGCTCCATCTCCGTCAAAATCTCCAGAAACAAAGTTATTGCCATAAGAGGACGTAGAATTACTATAGTAGGTATATCTAAAATCCTGAGTGTATTGTGGCAAATGGGGAACCGGGTAAGACTTTGTGATGTAAGAGGCTCCAGTATATATACTATAATACCTTGAATAATTAATATCCACACCTAGGCAAATCAGCTGACCATTTGCAGAAAAGTTATTTCTTACCATCAGGGCATCTTCTTTTCCGTCTCCATCATAATCCATGGTTAAATAGCCATTATTTGATCCTGCTGGAATAGAGTTCCCGAATGACCGAGTACGTCTACCATTTACATTTATTACATTGTTGCCTGTGCTGTTGGGAATTGTATAATTATAAAAAAATTCAACAGAAGGGCTACCTGCATAAGAACTAAATTCGCTTAATACATCATAAGACAAATCATGTCTCATCCCATTTTGGTCATAACTATAGTTGACAGATAACAAATCCTGTTTACTGTCACCATTAAAATCACCAGCATAGATATTGCCTCCATGCATGTTTTCATATCGAATGCCAGGAACGGAAACGTCCTGAGCCTCTAGATTGGAACCATAATTAAATATAAGAGGGTTCAATGAATTACCATCTGAACCTTTTTCTGAGACAGATTTCAAAAGGTACAGCTGTCTCAATTGGGTATAGGCAAAATCATAAGATCGAATGGTTGTCCCATCTTTAATGATATTTATGTTCGAAAGGGTAAATGCATCTTTTAAATCGTATCCACCAACATATTTTGAGCTCGTTTCCCAATATTGTTTGACATTATAGAGGAATTGCACATTTATATTCGTTGATACCCCCATTGCGTCATTACCACTATAAAGAATATTGGCCAATTGATATGTTCTATCTGTTTGATTTAAACCATAGGTGAATGTTTCGTAATTTCCATTTAAATCAGTTACTTTATTTAAGAACCAAACCATTGTACTATAAATATTATTTGTAGCCATGGTTGTATTTGCTCCATGGCCATATTCAAGCACAGTACCGGTCTTGGTGGTAACTTTAAACCATTCTGGTCCTGTTGTTTCTGTGCCACCAAAGCTTTCTATTTTTGAATATTGCTCGTTTTCAGTTCCATAGGTGGTACCATTGGCCCCATTATTTCCAGAAGTACTGAACAATCTTTGACCATCCAATAAGAACGCATCATTTGTATTTGTATAGTTAACTCCTGTTGCTTTTCCATTATAATAATAGTTATTGCCAGCACGGGTTATCATGGACATGCATGATAAATTCCATCCAAATCCAGCAATTCCATCTCCAGCCTGATTGTTATAAGCTAAATTAATGTCTGGCTGCATATTATTTATCCCTGGAAGAATTTTAATAGGTATATTATAAGTGGATCCTCCCGTAGGTGAGACATCCCCAGATCCCTCCGGACTACCAACAGGTTTACTCAAATCAATAGTCTGAGCAGATACATTGGCTATTTGGAATAATAGAGAAACCAAAAACAACCAAATTAATGGGCGAATTTTCATTGCAATTATTATTTGTTCTATTAACAGTATATTATTTCTTGATCACTTTTTGAGTAAACAAAGTCTGATTGTCTTTTATTTGTAATATGTACATTCCAGATGGATAAGACGAAAGATCCAAAGATATTTGGGCTCCACTTTTAATTGTACTCTGTAAAGTACGCCCTGACATATCTGTGAGTATAATTGATGCATTATTTAAAGCATTTGTAAACTCTACAGTTATTCTACCTGATGTAGGATTTGGATAAAGTCTGGTTACTTTTTGAATATTGGAAAAATTTATGGTATTTTTCATTTGAGTATTACCTAAACTTCCATTATTACAAATATATTTTCTTTCAGTTCTATTTCCGGCAGCATCATAACTGTAAACTACCCCGCAGGTATTCGCAGGTAGAGATTGCGTGTAGCACTGTTTTGTTAGCAGTACAAAACAGCTTAAGAGTATAGTTTTAAGCATAAATTTTGGTATTTATATTTTGCTTTATAGATTAAAAAGTCAGCATTCCTGTGCGCATATCAATTTTTGTAGCAATAGGGTCTACGATAGCAGATTTTGATTCAGCTCTGTCTTTTTTCGTATTAAGAATTAAAGTTCTTTTTCTCTCATAAGGATTATTGTCCCCATTCCAGTAGGCCCCAACTGCCCTGCGCCACAATATGGCTTGGTTTTTCCTTATAGGGAAATCGACATATTTCGAAAGAATAAAATAATTCCCCTTTTTTTCAATAGGAATTAGCTTACTGCCTTCCATTTTATATAATTCGTTTGCGCCAAAACACACGCCCCACGCATTAGTAACTGTTACTATTGAACTATCCGTCCCAAGATAATTAAGTTTAATATCTCCATTTTCTTTCAGCGTGTCAGGCTCCAACCAAAAATAAATTGCATTGGATATAGGCTTATTATTCAAAAAATCCTTAAAGGTTTTAAAAATGCCTTTATTAACCAATGAATCTTTAATAATATTAGTATTTATATTACCTCTATTGGCCAATAAAGAATCTATTGAAACGGAAGCCTCATTATTGGACTGTAATGACAAATTGGAAATTCTATTTGATGGAGATTGACGTGTGTTTTGAATTAATGCAAGCGAGGTATTGCGAATAAAGTGTGCCATAGAATCTAAACCTATGGAATAATTATTACTATCGACCATTGGCAAGTTCATTAAGGTGTCAATGGTTATCAATTTCAAGAATTTACCCGTTTTTTTCTCCATAGAGGCAAACGGTTTATATACGTCAGCGTTTAAGTGAGAAAATAAATAAAGTCCAGAACTGTCAGTCGTAAATGTTAATTCATGACATAGCCAAACTATATTAGATAATTGCTCCTTGTTGGTAAGGTTTGGATTAAGTAAGTTGGTAAAATAACGACCTAAACTATCTTGAAGCAGCAATTCTTGATTATAATTACCTTGCTTGTTATTGATATATCCCAGTGATAGTGAGTTAACCTGGTCTGTTTTAATTGTAATGTATAAAGAGTCAATATTTTTCAATTTATTTGCATGTAGTTTTATCTCATATGCCTGCTCTATTTGACTAAAAAGTATTTGTGGTAAAGAAACAAATACAATCAAAAAGGGGAAAAAAGGGTTCAGTTTTTTCACGTTTATATTAAAGTTTAGGATGAAATCAATTTCGTTTTGAAATAAACATTTTGGTATTAGACCGTCAAAAATATAGTTTAAATTTTCTTTTGATTTTAATAAAGCAAGTTAATTTTTAAAATCTAGGGCTATCACAATAACGATGAAAGAATTTCTATTAAAAAACTAAATTGATTAAGATTTAATATTTTTTTTGTTTCAAATGTAAATATTTTTTTAGTAGAAATTTTAATATTTTATCATTATTATTTTATTATGAGAAATATGTAAAGGATTTTGTACTTATTGTATGAAATTAAATTTTGATCCGTTTATTAATCAAATTATTAAGTTCACTTTCAAATTTGAAAGAATAAATAATTGAAAATTAAGTTAGTCCGTTATGGATTTTCTTAATATTATTTAAAAATATCTTCCATTTCCTTTATAGCATTAATTCTTTTGGATTTGACATAAGACATAAAAGTTCTTTCTGAGTTGTGACCAGTGATGGCCATTATAGTTTGTATATTAATACCTCTTTTATACATATTTGTTGCAAAACTCCTTCTAGCAGTATGTGTAGTAACAAGACTATAAAAAGGTTCATTCATGGAAACCTTTCGCCCACCCTTAGTTATAGAGTACGCAATATCATCAGTAAAGCCTGCCATTTTTACAATATCTTTAATCCTTCTATTAATTTGCCATTCGCTGATTGAATTTGGCAAAATCCCTCCATATTTGACAATAGTTTTCTTCACGATGGGATGTAATGGAATATCGATATATTCAGAAGTCTTTTCACCTCTTATCGAAATTAGGTTTCCATGGATATGGCTTTTGGAGATTTCCAACAAATTACCAACTCTCAAACCTAACCAGCAGGATGCTACAAATAAATCCCGGATGACTTCATCTTGTGGAGTATTTTCTAAGTGCAGTTTATTTAAGGTTTTTATCTGGTCTTCTGACAGATAAACTGAGAAACTCTCTTCTGATGTCTTTTTGAAGCGTTTGCTTTTAAATTTGAAGTTAGAGTGCAGTTCCCTTTCTTCCGCCTCTGCCATAAAGAATTTGATATGCTTTACTTCTTTACCTATTGTATTTACTGAATACTCTTTTTCCATTTGACAATAAGAAACATAGGCATTATAAAAATCCATGTCAATACTTTCAAAATGTACAGGTCTTTTATAACACTCTTTTTGAAAGGACTTCAAATTCTTGAATGTTGTTCGGTATTGCGCTAATGTACCAGATGTGCGGTTGAGTGTCGGAATTAATTTTTCCATGAATTGTATAAGACTTCCACCTTCTGACAAATCTATTCGGACTTTTTCCACCTTATTTATCTCAACTTGCTTTATTTGCTGCTTGAATTTTACAAGTATATCTTGTTCCTGATTCTGTATCAGATCTGTTAGTTTGGAAACTGCACTTGCACCAAAGAATTGTAGATAATTATTAAATTCCATCGTTTCGGCAGAGGTTCACCTTGCTCGTTGTGCATTTTCATTCCAATTTGTTGGTTTTATGACCTTGCCTGTGCTTATGGTAATTCTTTTACCATGACAATACAAATAGAGCATTACCGTTGAACGTCCTTGTTTGTTGAGTTTATTACTGAGATAAAAACGAGGTTCCATGGCGATATTTTTTTTACTTACAATTACTTACAGTATTTTGGATATTTACTTACAATAAAGATAATCTATTTTCACAAAATATATTATAACTATTTGGTAAATAATTAATTATATTAATTTCTATTAAAGTATATTCAACTCTATTTATGCAAAATAAGTCCCAGCGGGATCACAGAAAGCAGTAAAACGAAGTTAAACTGGTTTCAATAAAATTAAAAAAGCCGTGTAAATCAATAGATTACACGGCTTTTTCGTTAAGTGTCATTAACTTGAATATTTGAATAATTAAGATCTCAGAGGTTAGCAAATAGGTTAGCAAGATTTTGACTAACTTGTGCTAACCTTTGAAAAACCGAAGTGCTTATCCACATTACGTTTAACAGGGTTAAGACAGGTATGAAAAAGTAAACTTTTCCTGTTTTAACCACAAAAAAAATGTTGGTTATGGCAAAACTTAATTCCACCTTGTCCATCTTATTTTGGCTGAACCGCCAAAGAGGCAAAAACGAAAATTTCCCCATCTACGCCCGTATCACTTTGAACGGTAAAAGAATGGAACTTTCAACGCATGTTTATGTAAACCTGCTACAATGGGATCAAAAGAACCAGCGCGTAAAGGGAACAAGCGAACTGTCCCGTAAAAGCAATGCATCACTCATACAAATGTCGGGTACCTTGCAGGGACTTTACACAAAACTATCAATGCTGGATGGTTGCGTATCATTGGAAGATTTGAAGAATATTTACTCTGGTAAGAAATTCAATCAGAAAAGTTTGTTGGATGCTTTCACATTCCACAACAAAAGATTTTTGGAAAAGGTAGCATCTGGTCGCAATAGTGACCGTACCTACAAAAGGTATGAAATAACAAAAGAGAAAGTTTCAACCTTCTTAAATGAACAATATCAGTTAGACGACCTACCGTTGTCTCAAATACAGTTTGGCTTTGCTTCTGATCTAGAGCATTACTTGTGTAATGTGACCAAGATCGGAATCAATACCGCCATGAAATACATCAAAATTACAAAACAGGTTTTAAAATTGGCTGTTGACCAAGGTTGGATAACCAACAACCCTATCGGAGGATTTAAATGCAGCTACGAAAATCCGCAGAGGGAAATCTTGACCATGGCTGAAATCGAAATGATATACAACAAACCCTTACTTCCAAGACTAGGACAGGTAAGGGATGTATATATTTTCTGCTGTTTCACAGGACTGGCATTTACCGACGTCTGTGAACTTACATCTGGTAATATCAAAATAGGTATTGACGGAGAAAAATGGATCATGACGGACAGGCAAAAAACAGGAACGTCGGAGGAAGTGCCGCTCTTGCCGGTTGCGTTAGAAATTCTGGACAAGTATAGTTCGAATTTGTTACTACAAAGAAAGAAACAATTACTCCCTTTGTGTAGCAATCAGCGTTTCAATGGCTACTTACAGGAAATTGCAGACATCTGTGGTATAGACAAACATCTTACATCACATACGGCTCGACATACTTTCGCCACCACCGTAACACTTGAAAACGACGTACCCATAGAAACGGTCAGTCGGATGCTTGGTCACAAAAGCATCCGAACCACACAGATCTATGCGAAAATCACCCGAAAGAAGATTAGCAACAATATGCGCACTTTAAAAGACAAACTTAAAATGGGCAGAGAAGCATACTAAGTATAAATTAAACATATATGTCAATTATAAATATGTATTTATTTAGTTTTTAAAGGACTAGATAGGCTTGACTAAGTATACTATAAAAACAAAATGGTACTTACAGTACCATTTTGTTTGATTTTTTAAATCTACAGGAAAATCAAACTAGTTTATTACTAAAATCATTGTATTATTTCTTAGTTTTTTTCTTTGGCTTTACATTTAAAGCTTCACTGACAGCTTTGCCAGCTTTAAATTTAGCCACTTTACTAGCTTTTATTTTGATAGTCTCACCAGTTTGAGGGTTACGACCATCACGTGCTGAACGTTCGGATACACTAAATGTACCAAAGCCAATTAATGTAATAGAATCACCACCGGCCAATGTTTCGGTTACTGATTGGGTAAATGCATCTAATACTTTAGTAGCATCAGTTTTAGTTGTACCTGATTTAGAAGCCAACAGATCTATTAATTCGGATTTGTTCATGAGGATATGAGTTTTAAAATTTAAATTTAGAATTTCAATTTACACAAACAGTGCCAATATCCAAACACATCAGTCACCCTTACATAATTCATCCAAGGATTAATCCTTCTAATGTAAGATATACTCTGTGAAATTTAATTTTATATGAGCAGAATTTTAAATTATACATCTGCGATAGTTTCTAAGGAGCGAATAATATTTTCGACCAAGACATTATCCAGAACAATATCTTTTTGCTCTAGAGTTGTAGTAAGTATTCGAAAATTTCGATCATCATCCCTTTCAAATATCAATTCTTGTCCATTAACAATAATGTGAAACTTATAGTCGTAACCGAAAGTAACCAAACGACTATTAAAACTTATTTCCTCTCCATTATGGATAACAGGCAGTTCAAAAAAATGTTCCATGCTTAGAAATCAACAAAGATAATTATTACCTAGATAGTAATTAAAGGTTGAAAATCGGCATTTCTAAAACGATCCAAAATTTCGGACCTGAATTGATGTCTAGACAAAATTAAAATGTATCAAAGACAAGGACAAGATTAGCAATGTTTTATTTTAATAACTAGTACATAATAGTCAAAAGAAGTACAAATAGAAAGGAAGATGCTCCATCATTCAAATCTATTAGTTAATATGCGTAAATTAGATAATCAATCAATTATCCCAATCATGACACTTATCCCTAATTTTTCAGGCGGCTTGTTTTGGCGTACCATGAAGGCTTCCTTTTTTGGTAGAATAGAAACGTCCAATCAGCCAGGCAACTTCAAACCCTATTTCCAATACCAAATAGGAAAGAACAATACCGGGTATGATTTGTTCTTTTCCAAGGAGCCTAATGCGCAGCAGTATTACAACGAAGCATTTGGTAAGATGGCAGGCTACTTACCCATTGAGATTTCTGATTTTCTTTCCTACCATTATCAGGCGTACACCAACAATGAAGAATTTTTACATTTCCTGACATTAGAATTAGCACACAGAATAAGAAATGCAGGTTCTCAAGCATACAGAAAAAAACTCGAAATAGCCGTAGATTGGCTAAATACACAAAATGATACACGTTTGGAGGTAGACAGAAATGCTATGAGAGTGTCTGTAAGAGCAGATTTGGATACGGTTTTAGCACAAAGCGAAAAAGAGGCTCTATCTCCAGAACGGATGGAGGAAATTGTTGGAAATCTAGTATCCAGAATGGAAGTGAAAATGAATAGCATCATAGATTCCGCAGAAAATGAAATACAACAGATTACTAATGGCTTTAGCACGGGAAATATAAAAATATCTAATCCGGAACAAGAAGATCTGATTATACGATTCTTTATATTGCTACAACAGGTACAAGCTCCTAGTTCTAACAATAATGAACCTTTAAGATATTTGTTTGCATGTTTTTCTAAAACAGATTTAGCGACTTTCCTACGAATGCACTTTGAAGCCTTCAGAAATTACAAGACGAGCACCCTCCAAAAGATGATTACCATACAACAAGAGCGAATCAAACCTCAACATGAAAAGGTAAAGAAACTGGAAGAAGCAATGGTTAGCTTTTTTTATTGAGCTTTTACAGGATGTATAATACAATTGAAACATAGATTAATATAAAAGAGTTAGTTCAAGTTTGGTTTTAAATAAGAGAAGTTAGCCTGCTATGGAAATCAGTAGATAAATATTTAATTTTGGATAGATAGAACATGATATAATCATTCAATTTGTGAATTATGGAAGAAACACTTAAAGATTTAAAAGACGAAGAATTGGTTTCCTTTGGAACTATGGATAAGTCCCCTTCGAATATGTCTGAAAAGGAATATGAAGAATGGAAAATAAAAAGTAAAGACTTTGTGCGAGAATATCTCTTTTCCATTAATCAACCACTTGTCTATGAAAAGGACGGCGTGATGGTTGCAGAGTATAAAGATGGAAGAATTGAAAAAGTATAGCTACCATGGCTAGGATTTACATTCTCGCAGGCGCTCCTGGTGCGGGGAAAGTACATCTGGTAGACTCTTCATACCCATGGGAATGGAAATTCTGGACTCTGATGATATGTCGCTAAGGTATAAAATAGCGGGCTATACCGATTTCAGAGAAATGGGGCAGCTTAAATTCATGGATATTTAATAATAGACTTTTCTCTAATGAGAATTTTGCCATAGAACTCAATCTTGGGTTTGATCACCATTACAATTATGTAAAAAGAATTAAACAGGTCAATTCTGAAAATGAAATAATAGTTGTACGGTTCCATACGGATGATGTAAATCTTTGTCTGGATAGGGCAAAAATGAGAGCGGAAAATGGCAGACATCTCGTAGTTCCAGAAGTTATACATACATGTATGACAATATATTTCCTTTATTCAATAAATACAGAGATCGTTTTTCTGGTCTTAATGCTGTGAATGTAGAAAAAACGGGTAATACATATTTTAGTTTGGAGTATGACTTCAAAAAGAAAGCAGGCGCCTTGCCTGCTGAAATCACTTAACTTGTATTAGCCAAAACTTAATCTGACATAGTATGTTAAACTATTAACCACTAAACAGTCAGATTATGAATCAGACACAAAAGCTAATCCAACCCAAAATGGGCTTGTTGAAGTTGGCAGAGAAATTAGGCAACGTTAGTGGAGTCTGTAAGGTAATGGGGTACAGCGGTGACAGTTTTTACCGCTTCCAAAAGCTGTATGAGGAAGGTGGAGAAAATTCAATTAATAGATTCAGCTAGTAAAATAGCGGCTTTTTTTCTGTAAATGCTTTTTGCCCAGATAATATAAGCATTATGTAGTTTGCCTTTTTCTTTAATTGGGATATAAATTAAATCGTTTGTGTTTTCCATTAATGCCGAAGTAGATAAAATAGTGGACCACAAGCCCGTTTTCACGATTTCTAATAAGGTTGCAATATCATTCACTTCTAATCCAATTTTAGGCGTAATATTTTCCTTTTCATAAAGCTTGTCCAAATAACGTCGAGTATTGAATCCCTTGGTTGGAAGTGCTAAAGGTTCATTCTTCAATTGCGAAAAAATTACTTGCTTTTTTTGAGACAAAGAATGATTTCTATTTGTAACAAAGGATAAGCTAGACTGAAATAATAAATTGTATTCAAATTGCCGTTCATCTACAATATCACTATAAGATAAAATAAAATCTACTTTTCCACTATCTAACAACTTTAATAATACTTCAGAAGTCTCAAGTATTATTTCAATATGTATCTGTGGATATGATCTAGAAAATTTTGCAATACCCTTTGTTAAATAACTGGTTAATGCATAGGACACTCCGACACAGATAGTGCCTGTTTTTAATTCTTTGAAATCACTTAAAATGAGTTTAGCACTTTCTGATTGCAAGATTGTCTGTCGTGCATAGGGTAAAAATAATTTGCCCGCAGCGGTGAGCCTTACTCTTTTTCCAATTCTATCAAAAAGCAATATATCTAATTCATTCTCTAATTGTTTTATTTGCTGAGAAAGTGTGCCTTGAGTTACAAAGCATCTATCTGCAGCCTCGGTAAAATTTAACAATTCTGCAGATGTAACAAAGTATTTGAGTTGCCTAATTTCCATAAGCAAATTTACATTAATTGAATTTATCAATGAATGTAATTGAAAAATTCAGTTTAATCAATTGATTATTTCGACTCAACTTTGTTTCAACAAAGAAAAAATACGCAACATGAATTTTGAAAATATAAATCAAATTTACGGTAGGAGTTTTTTATTTACGCCAGCAAACAAATCCGAATTATTTGAAAAGGCACTTCATTCTGGAGCGGATATTATACTGTTGGATTTAGAAGACGCAGTATCTATCGAAAATAAAAAGGAAGCCCGTCAAAATATTCAAACACTTTTTAGTAATGAGGACGATGATATAAATAGAATAGGAATTCGAATCAATGCACTTAATACCTCAATGGGTTTAGAAGATTTATTAATGTTGAAGGAATTGCCAGTATTGCCAAAGGTTATCGTTGTGCCAAAATTTGAGTCATACTATACTATTGAAATGATTCGTTCCATTCTGAATCACGTTGATTCCTTATCAATAATTGGTTTGATTGAAACGGCTTATAGTGTATCTCATTTATCTGAGATTTTAAACACTCCATTTAAACCTGATGCATTAATGCTAGGCGCAGCTGATCTATGTGCCGATTTAGATGCCGAAAATGATCTTCAAACTTTATTGTCTATAAGAAGTCAAATGGTTTCAGTTTGCGCAACTTATGGAATAGGACTAATAGATACTCCATTTTTTGAAATTCATAATTTGAATGGACTTAAGCAAGAAACTCAGTTAGTGAAAAGATTAGGGTTTAGTGCCAAAGCAGCCATTCATCCATCTCATATTTCCATTATCAATGAAACGTTTAGCCCATCTGATAATGAGATCGCAAGAGCCAAAGAAATTATCAAGTTAGCCAATAAGGGGGCAGGACAATTAAATGGTCACATGATAGACTATGCTATGGCTAAAAAAGCACATAAAATAATCAATAAAGCTGATTTAATTAAATAAACACTAAAATTTAAATACAATGGAAATTTCAATGTACAAAAAGGTTGGAGACAACCGATACCGAGAAACTTATGGTCTTTACTATGAAGACTTTGTCGTCGGTGATATATTTGAACATCGACCTGGGAGAACTATCACAGAAACAGATAATATATGGCAATGCTTATTGACTATGAACTCGCAACAATTGCATTTTGATTCCGTCTATGCTGCACATACAGAATGGAAAAAACCTCTGGTTGATAGTACAATTACGCTTTCTATCCTAACTGGCATGAGTGTTCATAGTGTAAGTGGAAAAGTCGTGGCAAATTTAGGATGGAATAATGTTAAGTGTTTGGCTCCTGTATTTGCAGGGGATACCTTATATGCCGAATCAGAAATTATATCTAAAAGAGAATCGAAAAGCCGTATTACTCAAGGTATTGTAACTGTAAAAACCATCGGGAAAAATCAAAACGCAGAAATTGTCATGGAATTTGAAAGAACAATGTTAATTTATAAAAAAGGTAACTCTCCAGAACAAACAGCTGGATATTAAAATAGAAAATATGCAAAGTATACAATCTCAATATGAGGAAAAATTAACCTCAGCACAGCAGGCAATAAAATTATTAGAAAATAATGATAAATTAGTTATAGGAATAGCCGTATCAGAACCGCCAGCACTATTAAATGAGTTGGCAAATCAAATTAAAAATGGCATTTATTCGAAAATTAAACTATACTATAATGAATCTAAAGCTCCTGCTGCCAATACCATATTACAATACGATTTTTTAGACGTTTTGGAATTGAACTGTTTGTTTTTAAGTGGAAATGAACGGAAATTAATTCAACAAGGAATGGCTAACAATAGAAAAGTGGTCAATTTTGTTCCTACTACATTTAGTCAGACTCCGAGGATTTTATCGGAAGAAATAGGCATTGACACATTTATGGCAACGGTTTCTCCTATGGATGAAAATGGCTATTTCACATTTGGAACCAATAATGATTATGGAACCACTGTTGCTCGGTCTGCCAAAAAAGTCATTATCGAGGTGAATGAAAATATGCCTCGCGTATTTGGTAATTCTTTATTACACATATCAGAAGTGAATGCGATTGTGGAAAACAACCAACCATTGACGGAAGTTCCACCTGTTCCCGCCAATGACGTGGATGACAAAATTGGGAAAATAATTTCAACGTTTATTCCGGACGGAGCGACATTGCAAATGGGTGTAGGCTCACTGCCTAATGCTATTTGTGCCCAATTGGTTAATCACAAGGATTTAGGAATTCACTCTGAGGTAATTACTCCTGGCATGATTAATCTTATCCAACAAGGAGTTATTACCAATAAATGCAAAAATATAAACAAACGTAAAAGTGTATTTACATTTGCCATGGGAGATAAAAATCTATATGACTTTATAAATAATAACCCCGCTGTAGAAAGCCATCCTGTTAATTACGTAAACGATCCTTCGGTAATTGCTCAAAACGATAAGGTAATTAGCGTGAATGCAACTGCGGAGATTGATCTTACAGGCGCATGTAATTCTGAATATATCAAAGGACATCAATATAGTTCTTCTGGAGGACAGTTAGACTTTGTGAGAGGAGCATATCTTTCTAAAGGTGGCAAATCCTTTATAGCCCTTCATTCTACAACAAAAGATGGGAAAATATCCAAAATAGTACCTAAACTATCAGGGCCCGTAACTACTCCAAGAACAGATACTCATTATGTTGTTACTGAATTTGGAGCAGTCAACCTTAAGGGCTTATCTACTCCAGAAAGAGCATTGGCTTTGATTGGTATTGCGCATCCTTCCTTTAGGGAAGAACTAATTGCTGCGGCAAAACAAAATCATTTAGTTTAGAATATTAAAATATTAACTATGATTATTGAAAGAATAGATCACATTGTTTTTACAGTTGCAGATATTGAAGCAACTGTAAAATTTTACACTGAAGTATTGAATTTTGAATTAGAAATTTTTAATGGAAACAGAAAGGCCTTAAAGTTTGGAAATCAAAAAATAAATCTTCACCAAAAAGGAAAAGAATTCGAGCCTATGGCTTTGTATCCAACTTGTGGCGCGATAGATCTTTGTTTTATCACCAAACTATCTATTAGCGATATTCAAAATGAATTGAGCGAAAAAGGTATTGTAATAGAAGAAGGCATTGTAGAAAGAACAGGTGCTTTAGGAAAAATAAATTCTATTTATCTAAGAGATCCTGATCATAATCTTATTGAAATAAGTTGTTATCAATAATTAAAAATAAAAACACTACCCAGGAAAAGTAAGGATAGTGTTTGCTCCGATTTGCTTAGACAGGTTCTTCTGCAACAAATATTTTCGATCATTCTTAGCCCATTAAATTAGCAGATCTAATATTGGAAGTAATGTTTTACTATAATTAGTAAAACAATAAGTTACGAAAGGCTGTAATTCGACATTCAATTTTATCACATCTAAATGAATGTAGAAAGTCTGAGACAGGATAGCCCTATTTCCCATAATCTCTTTATAAATTGCTTTATTTTTTGTGCCAAGATTCCATTTTACTGAACAGTATGGATATTATCCATAAAATGTATTTCCAGCTTTCTATAACATATGCGCCAGCCATGATCCGTTTTTACGAGTTCATCAGAAAAAGCCCCAGCTACATATAAAGATTGATTGGGTATACCAACGTCAATTCTCCCCTTATGTGTAGCCCATAAATCTGTTCTTGCGCTGGCCTCATTACCTATTATTTCAACAACAGGATTTCCCATTAGATGTTGCCAATTAGAAAAACTACTCATGTTACCGTTATGAACGCCGTCTCCGCGCATAATTTTAATCATGTTTTGATAGTTTGTTGGAGGATTTCCTGCGGCTTGAAAGTCCAAAACAGCGTCGTCTGTAAATACATCCTTCCACACTTCTTGTACATTACGATCTTCTCCTTGATGTAAATCTTGGCCAAAACTATATTTTGTAATTACATCTTGAATTTCAAAACGATCTAAAAGGTACTGCAATTTTTTTTCTATTTCCATTGAACTATAATTTTTAATACAGCAAAATAAAAACATGTAATTACATGATTTAAGTTCACTTTACTTTTGTAAATTACCTAATCACTTTATCATGCATATTTCGTTTTGCAATATTTGATTTTAGTAGCTAATAATTTGTTTTTTATATTTTATAGCTAGACATTCCAAATACTTTTGTTATATAAAAATTACAATTATGACAAAAGATAAAACAGTACTAATTACCGGTTGCTCCATGGGATTAGGTGCTGCGACTGCAACTTATTTTGCTAATAATGGTTGGAATGTAGTCGCAACAATGAGGTCTCCTGATTCCAATAATACACTTGAGCAGAGATCAAATATTTTAGTTTTGAAATTGGATGTCCAAGATAAGTCCACTATAAAGCAGTCAATTGAAAAAGCAATTGATTATTTTGGTAAGATTGATGTGGTTATTAATAATGCCGGATTTGGAATGAATGGCATTTTTGAATCTATTCCGGAAGAAAGAGTTATAGAACAGTTTGATGTGAATGTATTTGGTGCTATGAATGTAACTCGGGCGATACTCCCTCATTTTAGAGAAAAGCAAAATGGTTTGATTCTTAATATTAGTTCTGGAGTTGGTGTTTTTGGACTTCCACTAGGTTCATTGTACACAGCATCCAAATTTGCTTTAGAGGGTTTTACGGAAGCGATATCTTATGAATTAGCGTCTATTGGTGTTGTTGTAAAGCTAATTGAACCTGGAGCGGTTGCAGAAACGGGTTTTCCCAAAAGAAGCGCACAAGAGTTTGGAAGTTATAAAGCGCCAGTTGAATATAATAGAATTATTCAGTCTATGGGAGGTGTTTTTCAAAAATTTAGAACAAATGCAGATCCTGACGCACTCAGTAAAGTAGTTCAATGTATTTATTTAGCCTCTACTGACAATACAAATCAGCTACGTTATTTAGTAACAGAAGATATTGTGCCTATGGTTAAATTAAGAAGGGAATGCTCAGAAGAAAAATTCATGACAAAAATGCGTGAAATTTTCAACTATGAACTTTTTCGGTAATGTAAACTATAACAGTCAAAATACAGATGTATTTTGACTGTTATAGTTATAAAATTAGGTATTTATATTAAACGCAAATGCAGTTATAATGTTAGTCCTCCGTCTAGAATAAATTCTGAACCAGTAATAAATTTTGCATGATTACTTGATAAAAATAGTGCCATTTGGGCTATCTCCTCCGGCTGACCAATTCTTTTTAAGGGGATTTGTTCTTTTAGGCTGATAAATACAGCTTCTGAATTTGCTTTACCCTCTGGTGTTTTGCTTAATACTTCAGTTTTTGTTGGACCTGGACTTATCATATTAACACGAATATTTCGAGAAGCAAGTTCTTTTGCCGCAGTTTTTCCTACAGAAACTATCGCGGCTTTGCTTGCCTGATATACTGAGCTTTTAGGAAAATGGAATTGTGCTGCAATTGAACTCAAAATAAGAACCGATGCGTTCGGCGCAAGTAAAGAAATCCCTTTGCTCAATGTAAAATAGGCGCCTTTAAGATTGATAGACATTACTTGATCGAAATTTTCTTCGGTCATATTCTCAATTAGCTCGTTTGTTCCTGTAATGCCTGCGTTTATAAACAATATGTCAATATGTCCAAATTGTTGTGCTATAAATTGGTATAAGGCATTTATGTCACTTAATTTAGCTTGGTCAGCTACAAAAGGAACAAATCCATACTTATTTGCACAACTTTCAACCGCATCTTTTCGTCGTCCTGTAATAATAACAGTGGCGTCCTTGCTTTTGAATGCGATGGCAGTGGCTAAACCTATCCCACTATTTCCGCCAGTTATAACTATAATTTTTTCTTTAAAATTTTCCATAAAAATGATTTTGACAAATCTATTTCAACAATCAAATAATTTTGCAACTAGTATAATTGAGTATACCTTATGAATAGAAATCAGCAAGAAGAATTAAGAGCGTTACAAGACACATTGTATTTCATTGGAGGTAAGTGGAGAATTCCTATCATCAATGCATTGTGTAATGGTAAAAGACATTTTATAGAAATACAAAAAAGTATACCTGGTATAACCAAACGTATGTTGTCGAAAGAATTAAAAGAGATGGAATTAAATAAGTTGCTAGACAAATTAACAGACACAGATGGGTTTACTAACCTATATATTCCAACAGAATATTGTAGGACATTTGGGAATATTATCCAATCTATGATTGATTGGGGAAGGTCGCATCGTCGTTATGTAATGACTAAAGAATAATTACGTTTAAGTAACATTCAGGTTAGGAACTTACATCGATAGTTTAAATAATTATAGTTTTGAATTATTCAATTATAGTTATGAATAAATAAGATTTTTTAGATTATTTACGCCTAAATTATCTCAATTGGGTTATTGAGAATTCTTATTTCATTAATTTTGTTTAGTCTCAATTGCATATACACCAATATAGGCCATTTTTATAAATAAAGTATAGCATCCAATGTCTCAGAGACTCCAACATGCTGATATAAGGTTATTTCCTCTTTGGACGTAATGCCATGCAGTATAGCCCAAAAATTAACAGCAGAAGATTGCGCAGTTTGTGCGTCTATAACAGAATCACCAAGATAAAGCACTTCTTCTTTTGGTACTTTTAATTCATTTATTGATTTATAAATACCATCAGGTGAAGGTTTATGATTTGTGACATCCTCCAATCCAACAATAGAATCAAAAATATCTATCATTTGTTCTTTTTGTAAAAACTCTATGATTCTAAATTTGAATTTATTGGAGACTATAGCAAGCTTGGCGCCTTCCAATCTTAATTTCTTCAATACATATTTTACTTCGGGAAAAAAGAAAGTTAGGTTAGTCATGCATTCGTTTGCTTTTAAAATATATTCCTTTCTTAAATGTTCAATTTTTGTTGAATCAGTTAAATGTGTTAATTCAGAAAAAGATATTTCTAAAGATTTTCCAATAGTCTTTTTAATATCATTATCCGAAATATTGGAAAAGCCAGCATTTTTTAATGCATATTGAAAACAAGTAACGATACCCAAACTGGAATCTACTAAGGTATAATCGAAATCAAAGATGTAGGCTTTATATCTATTCATGATTTTGTAAATAAAATAATCAGTTATATACAAAAGCTAAAATTAATATTTAATTTCAAAAAGGCTTGCCGATTAAAAAAATGATTATTTGATTTTAGTATCTTTATAAAATGAAAATTACTTCATTTTTATCCCCTCATTCATTTAAAGCCTCAAAGTATAGTATAGATTCGGCCGCTATAAATACTATTCCTTCGAGGAGAGACTTCTATAAAATATGGCTAACTTTCAATAAGGGAATACTGACTTTAGAGGGCACAAGTTACACAATTAAGCAACCTTCATTAATACTACTTCACCCAACAGTCACCTATTCTTTTGATTCTGCAGAGTGTGTAAAAACCGATGAAATTGACCCCCTAATACCAAAATTAAATTGACCCCCTAAAAAACGCTTTCGAAGAAGCGTATTTTTAGTATCGCAATATGGCCCAAAAATTATCCAAAGAACATGTTGTATTTGTAGTGCAAAGTTACTAAATCTAAATCAGCACCATTACGGCTGTATTCTCTTTTTCTTTCTCAAGGATTCACCATATAGTTCGATACGTATCGCTTGGTGTACGATTCTATCCAAAATTGCATCCGCTACCGTTTTCTCGCCAATGATATCGTGCCATTTTGCCACAGGTAATTGAGAGGTTATCATTGTAGATCTTTTACCATGTCGATCCTCAATGATGTCCAACAGGAGATTCCTTGCTGCTCCGTCCAGTGGTTGCACACCAAAATCATCTAAAATGAAAAGCTGCGCCTTTTCTATTCTGGCAAGTTCCTTTAAATGGGAACCTTCGGCTTTGGCAACTTTTAGTTGTGCCATTAATTTGGAAGTAGTGGCGTAATAGACTTTGTATCCCAGTATACAAGCTTGATATCCAATGGCGGAAGCAAGAAAGCTTTTTCCCGTACCAGTACTACCGGTAATAAAAACATCGCTCGCCTGATCGATAAAACTACCTTCTAATAGTCTTTGTACGAGATTACGATCCAAGCCACGATCTCCTTGATAGTCCAGTTGTTCTGGTTGGGCACTATAGCGAAAGCCTGCATTACGTATGGATCGTTGTTGTGCCCGGTATCTGCGATCCTCCCATTCCGATTGTATGAGAAAATGGATCAACTCATCCTGCGTATAACCTGGACCACTGGAGCCATCCTGTTCGATATAGGATTTAAAAGCACTGGCCATGCCACTGAGGTGCATGCTGCTCATTTTGTCTAGGCATTCTTTGTTTGTGTTCATATCTGTTGTTTTATCTTTTATTAGCGATGATGGATTTTACTTTTGTAAACGGCTATTGATAATACTTTCCACCGCGTATATTGTCGTGATCTGGCATGGACGAGTCTGGTAGGTTCTGTGGTGTATCTTCGTCCATAAAGTCCGCCTTGGACTTCAGTATTTTTTCTATAATACCATAGTTATAGATGCCGTATTCATGAGCTCTTTTACAAGCATTAACCAGTCTGGAAGCTCCTACTTTTCTGCCGATATTCAATATCCCTTGGCAAGCACGTAGGTTCTTGTCGGGGTATTCCGGCCGCGCCAATACTTTTTCCAGATAGAAATTCACTTCTTCGGAGATTTCCTCGGCTTGCTGTAAAAAAGCGGTAGGATCCCACATGGAAGCTGCCCCCGATTGCCAACTGGCCAAGTGGGCAGGGTCTTGTACGTATTTTTCTTTTTGGTAACTGCGTGCATGCTGACAGATAAGTTCACTTCCTATAAAGAGTTCTACGCGGGTACTACTATAGAGGAGCTTTATTTTTTTACCGATGTATTTATAGGGAACGCTGTAATAATGATAGTCCAGTGCCACGTATCCATTTTTACCTACGGTGGTAATACGGCTATCCAAAGGATCGTATCGGTATGCGTTTAAGGGTTGTAAAGTATCTTTTTCCAAAGTCTCAAATTGCTCCCTGCGACTGGGTAATCCAGCAGTCATCGGATGATTATTATGCCTTTCCAAATGAAGAGCAATAGCTTCATTGAGGTCGTTCAAGCTGTGATATACGCTTTTGTCTATTTGGGTAAATATGGAAGTGTAAACCAGTTTTACGGCTCCTTCCACCAAAGCTTTGTCTTTGGGACGGTACACTCTGGTGGGGAATACATGCGTTCCATAATGGGCAGCAAACGCAGCAAAGCTTTCATTGACCTTGGACTCATAACGCCCCGGTTTACTGACGGCAGACTTTAGATTGTCTGGGACAACCGCTTGGGGTACGCCACCAAAATAATGGAGTGCCGACTCACAGGCATCTATAAAATCTTCTTTCTTCTGGCTAGCCACCGCCTTTACATAGGTCAATTGGCTACAGCCCAATATCGCCACAAATACCTCTACCGCAGTAATGGCTCCTGTATCAGGGTCTGTGAGATAGAGCTTTTTACCCGTAAAATCAATATACATTTTATCGCCCGCCTTATGTACCACCCGAAGTGATGGACGGATCTTACCCATGTATAAATTGAGATAATCCATAAAACGAGAAGATTTATAACCATTTGGATGAAGTTGTCTGTACTGCTCATACAACATCCATTTGGTTACGCCTCTGTTTTTGCGTAGTTGACGGACATAGTCTGCCAATAAGGGCTCGAGCGCCTTGCTGCGCTGGCTGGGACTCCACTGTGGTCGCTGAGCTACACCCAATAGGGACAGCAACTGTTCATCGCTCATCGCGGATAATTGTGTGGCATCATAGCCACTACCACGCAGTAATGTTAGATACTTCTTAACCGTATTGCGAGATATACCTACGGCGGCACTTATATATTTACTTCCCCTGCCTTCAAGTGATAGGCGTATCAATTGTCTAATCTTGTACATTTCTATTGTTCTGTTTGCCATCGAAAATCACCATTTGATGTAGTGGTAACTTCCGAGTTTTTACGCTACAATACAACATAGACTCCTAGATATTTTAGGGGGTCAGTATACTTTGGAAATAGGGGGTCAATTTAATTTTGGCGAGTGGGGGTCAGTTTGAATTGGCGGAACGGGGTCACTTTCATCGCCTATTCCACTTTACAAGTGAGATTACGACACCAAAATGTCGGCCTTCATGAATTGCATTAGTGATCATCGCATCCTCAAAGTTGTCAATCGTAATCCCTGATGGTAAACTCCAACCCTGGTAAGCCTCTAATTTACATGATTGAACATCTGAGGCCAGTTGCTCAAATGCCTCATGAAAAGCAGTTTTGATCTTAATGATTTCTTCAGCACTTATTAGCCTTTTCGGTTTTGTATCCGGGGCAAACTGCGCAAAGAAACCAACATCAATAGTTGGTTCTAAGCCACCCAGTTTATAACACAACATTTGTTGTGTGAAAACCATATGGCCGAGATTCCATATTAAATTGTTATTCATGTGTTCAGGGATAACATTCAGCTCTTCTAGGGATAAGTTTTCTATCAATTTTGTGACACTGTTCCTTACATAACGGATCAGTTCCAGTTCTTTATTTAATTTACTATTCATCATTATTAGTCCTTAAGATTGACAATTGATCATTACATTCTCAAAGTTTGTCGCTGCGGCAGCGGCATCCATTGCCTGATCCAATTCAGACATTTTGAAAATAATTGGCGAGATTAGGTCTATAGGAAGCTGGCCGCTTTTTACAATCTCCAACAGTTTACGTGTGGCGTCTTTTGGGTACATAAAATTGCCCAGTATGGACCAACTGTTGAGCATAACGTAGGTGTATGGGATCGGTAAATCAACCGTCATGCTCCCCATGATTACTAATCTGCCACCGGGGACCAGGCTGTAAAGTGCAGACAAGGTTGAATTGGGATCTTTGGCATTGCCGACCATATCGAAAGCCATATCAGCACCACCGCCGCAAATGTTTTTAATGGCGGCTACATCTTCTTGTATATTCCCGCTGAGTACTACCGGCAGGACTCTTTTTCCTGCTTTCTCCGCTACAGATCTCAAAACATCGGCATTGCGGCCAGTAACGATTACTTTTGATGCACCCATTGTAACGGCAAGAAAGACAGCCGATGCCCCAAAAGAACCTGTGGCTCCATTGATGATGATTGTCTCACCCGCGGAAAGATGGCCTTTGAGTAGTCCTCCGTAAGGCACAACAAAACGGCTGACAGCAGAAAGCTGAGCATCAGAATAGGCTTCAAGACCATCTAAAGGTGTAAGTGTTTCAACTGGAACCAGAACATAGGGCGCAAGTGTCCCATCTGGGTAATCAAGCTGTGCCGATAGTGCGGCATCCCCATTTTTTGTAATCCCCAACAAGATCATTACCGGACTGCTTACATTATCTCGTGCAGTGATATGTGATGATAAGATTACACGCTGTCCGTGTTTTAAATGCCACACATCCTGTCCAATTGCTTCAACGTATCCAATGGCATTGCTCCCCATTGTGAATTCATGCGGAGGAGGGTTATATACTGCAAGTTTTCCTTCAGTATAAGATTTAAGATAAGACACGAGCGCAGTAACTGCAACTTTTACCAAGACACTGCCAGCTCTAACTTCAGGAACGGGCACTTCTTTTAGTTCCAGTTTGCCCCCCATTTTTTCAAGCCTCCAGGCTTTCATTTGCTTTTCCATAAAACGCTACTTTTTTTGTAGTACAAAGTTCAATCAAAAAGTAGGTAGCTAAATAGTCAAAATCAAATGCGTAGATACAAAAATCAAAGAACTTGTTTTTGTAAAGAAGAAAAATAAAAAGTCGAGCAATATATGGATTTAGGGGTTGAAGGCTTTTCATTTATCAATCAATTAAGGGATTGGGACATCGCTCAAATGACAAAAGAAAAAATACTGGTTAAGGCTCATTCATATTAATTACTCACTTAGTTATTTTTACAGGGAAATAACGATTTTACCTATCATATCACCTTGTTCTATTCTATTGTATGCATCTTGTACCTCTTCTATTTTGTAAACCGAATCAACAACTGGATGGAAATCGCCAATGTGGAAACTTCCTCAAAACTCAAATTGTCTGGGGCATTTATAATTCCATATTCCGGCAGGCAAACATACTCCGCCAAAACACATTGGGTTTGCCATGCTGCCCTTGTATTGTATTCTCTTTGAAAATTACCTTTTGTCCAATTGGAGGGCAACGCGGTCGCCAATTTTCCATCCCTCGACATTTTCGCCAAATGCCTCTACGATTCCGGATCCCAATCTTTACTTTCCTATGAATTAGTTGTAATTTTCCTATAGTAATGAGCTGAACAATTTTTCTATTCTGTTTTTTGTTTCACTAAGCTAAGAAGGTTTGTATCAAGAATGCTGGCAGCTTTCGTCGGCATATGCTCACTGCGTTCCGCTATTCCACGTTCTGCCAGCCTTCTTGCAAACCTTCTTATGACGCTGTTACACAAAAACAGTATAATATGAAAATGTACAGCAACCTCCAAGAATTAGAAAATGAACAAACTCATTGGTCAGAACTACAAGAAGTGCAGTTGTCCTATCGTAATAAACTCAAAGCATCTCAAAGACCCAAAATCAATCAGTCTGAAGATGCTTTGACCCTGTTTAGATCCGTATGGAACGAAAATGAAATGGAACTTGTAGAATCCTTTAAAATGCTTTTAATGAATAATGCCAATAGAGTACTTGGTGTATACCATAGTTCTACTGGAGGTTCTACAGGAACTATAGTTGATATTCGCATCTTACTTACGGTAGCTTTAAAATGTAATTCCTGTAAATTGATTGTTGCGCATAACCATCCGAGTGGGAACCTTACTCCAAGCCAAGCTGATCTGAAAATAACAGAAAAATTAAAGGAGGCTACAAAATTGATGGACATTACTTTGTTAGATCATTTGATTCTTACAACTGACAGTTATCAATCTTTTGCGGATGAAGGACTTTTATAAGTCCTTCATTTGATTTTTATAACTGTTTTGATATTGCGTTTTTACTATTCAAAATAGAATTGCTATTCAAATGGAGTATTCGGATAAAATATAGTCATATACTTTTTTACAAATTTTAAACTTTTCATTTTTCTAAGTTATTGAAAGTCTAACTTCTATTATCTACGCCGCATCTATCCTTGTTTGAAAGTGTTGAACCTGCCATATTGCAGTCCTAAACACAGAACAGTATGGAAAAATTATTCATCCCCACAGAAGAAGACTTTCGACGTTGGATTGCAGAAGCATTGGAAAACTCCTTGCGTAAACTTCCACAAATATTAAAAACGCCCACGATTGAACCAGAGAAATTGCTCAATCGTAAAGAAGTGGCAGGCATTTTTCAAATTTCTTTGGTGACACTACACCAATGGATGCATCTGGGACTACCTTTTCACAAACAAGGTGGAAGAGTTTACTTTCTCCGCTCTGAAGTGATGCATTATTTGAAAGATAAAAATCCCAAACAATTGCAAAATCGCATTGCTTAAATTTTTAAAACCAAACATCATGGCAGATATTAAAAGAAGAATTCTGGGCTTTAGCACAGGAAAACAAATCAAACTTTATGGCAATAGCCTTTCTATTGGCAACGACCTGCAAATTGGGGAAGGAGGAGCTCCTAATCTGTTATCTTTTCAGGAAGCAGTCATGAATAAAAATCTTTCCTCTAGCAAAGAAGAAGAATCCAAAACAGAGGTTAAGAAAAAAGCTATGGTGATCAATAGTAATAACTTTTCCAAAGAAGAAATCTTTGAACTGGCTGATTATGCTATTGGTCTATGGATGGATCTCAAAGACAGTATACGCAGAAATGGGTTAGATAATCCCAAAATATTCAAGAAAGATAGTTGAATTACTT
This sequence comes from Rhizosphaericola mali, assembly GCF_004337365.2. Classification (GTDB taxonomy): domain Bacteria; phylum Bacteroidota; class Bacteroidia; order Chitinophagales; family Chitinophagaceae; genus Rhizosphaericola; species Rhizosphaericola mali. Next base: position 2,010,667 of record NZ_CP044016.1, read on the forward strand.
GAGTTAATTTAAGTTTCATCAGGCGGGTGAAAAGAAAAAATAAATTCAAATTTATAGTTTTCTTTTCATTGTTTCCTGTGGCAAAATGATAGTTGCCCTCTCACTAAACCCCGATTGTTATCATCTTAAACTTCGGAAAAAGTACATTTTGAGAAAGATGTGCTTGTACAAAATCAATCGTATAAAATCCAGTGACAAACTAAAAACAGACATACGTCACCTATTATAGGTCTTTTACTTGCATTTCTTCCTATCAAGAAGGATTGATGCGCTATAGACATCGCTCGTTCGATGAGCCAGATGTACTGTTGTATGACAACAGGGTCTGGCTCACTCGCTGCCATAGTTGCGAGATGACTATAAAAAGGCTCGAAACTCGCCTGTTTTCCATTTTCAATAAATATAATTAATCACTTATGGAAGCACATAATCCAAATAGAATCTACCGGATAAATTTCCGATTGACAGATGTAGAACATCAAAAGATATTAACCTCTTGGCAAAAAAGTTCCGATCAAAAACTCAGCGACTATGGAAGAAAACTATTGTTGGGAAAGCCCGTGACCTTTTTTATTCGAGATCGCTCTTGGGATCTTTTCACCGCAGAAATGGCCAAACTCCGAAAAGAACTGAAAGTGCTTGGCAATAATTTTAATCAGGTCGTCCGACGCATCAACGGACTGAAAGAGTTACCCAGATATGAATTTTGGTTACAAGATGCCAAGAAAAAACAAGAAACACTATTGGAAATCACCAAAGACATCCAACAACAAATCAATAAAAATGCTTCGACATGGTATCAAAAATCATCATAGGAAAAAGCATCCGAGGAGCCTTAAACTACAACGAAAAGAAAGTTAAAGAAGCAAACGCATTTGCTTTGGACGCTAATGGTTATTCAAAATCCATTTTTCAACTTTCCTTTTCCGAGAAGTTGATGACACTAGAGAGACAGGCCGCTCTCAATGAACGGATAAAAACCAATTGCCTGCATATCAGTCTGAACTTTGATCCATCAGAAAAACTATCCCCACAAAAACTGGCAGAAGTGACGTTTTTTTATATGGAAGAATTAGGATTTGGAGAACAGCCTTATCTCGTCTATCAACATATAGATGTTGGTCATCCGCATGTCCACATTATTACCACTAATATTCAAGAAGATGGAACCGCCATTTCTTTACACAATATTGGTAGGACAAAAAGTGAAGCCGCCAGAAAGAAAACAGAACTAGAATTCTCATTGATCAAAGCGGAAGGCCATAAAAACATAAAAGAAGCACAAAGTATAAAACCTGTAATTGCAGAAAAAGTAATCTATGGCAAAGGCGAAACAAAAGCGGCTATCTCAAATGTAGTAAAGTCTGCTATGAGAAATTACCGCTTTACTTCACTTGCAGGATTTAATGCCGTGCTCAAAGGATATAATGTGCAAGCTTACAGAGGAGAACCGGGAACGACTATGTTTGAGAAAGGTGGCTTGACTTATAGTGTACTAGATAGAAAAGGAAACCGTATTGGCACTCCCGTGAAAGCGAGTGACCTTTCAGCTAGACCGACATTAAAGAATTTGGAAAAAGTATTCCAACAGAAAAAAGATTATTCCGGACATTACTACCGAAAAATAAAGGAGGCTATTGACAAAGCAATTGATACTAACCTGCCGAATTTAAAGGCATTAGAATCTGAATTAAAAAAGGAGCAAATAGAAATGGTTACTTACCAAAACAAACAAATGATCTATGGTATTGCTTTTATCGACCACACTTCAAAAGTGGTGGTCAATGGAAGTGAACTTGGCAGAAATTATTCTGCCAAGAGAATACAGGATCAGTTAGGTATTAAGGGTTTACTAGAAAGAAAACAAAATATGTTGGATAATGAAAGATTATCCGCATTTGCGAAGGACATTCCTACTCAAGGAAAGGTCACGAATGCACTTTCTTATATTTATAGTAATGGTTTAAAATTAGAGGTATCCAAAGGAAAATATCAAAACTTTGATTATAGACTTTGTTTCCAAGATCAGAAAAGTAATTCTTCCATTGGCTTATATGGAAAAATGAGAGTCTATCTTGAAGAACGGAACATCACACCTGAATTATGTGCCCATCTGAATAATCATGTTTATGACAATGGAATAAACCTAATACAAGATTACATTCATGGATTATTTGCTCAACAATCTGAAACTTTATTCGGACATATTACACAAGACAAAGAGAAGCCTAAGAGACGAATTAATTGGTAAAAGAAATTGGTATTAAAACTATGTAGATTTCAGAATCAACTAGAGGTTTGATGAAAATGTGTGATGCCAATAGATACGCTACAATTTAAGAATAGTTTTTTTAAGCCATTTAATGTTTCCGGAAATAAACAAGGACGGCGATTTGCAATGCCCCCCTGAAGTGAGATACTAATTGGGGACAGTCTAATAAAAGTCCCCTATTTTAAGTTTACCCTTGAAGTCTATTGCTGGTAGGTTGCACCTCTGCAGAGGCTATTGCCTATTTGACTTTGAAGAAAAGTTATGTTTTGTAGTTTAATCAAATTGAGGTAGCCATACTTTCTGGGTAAAATACATTCATTGAATACCCCAAATATTGTAGTAAGCTCAAGTTGAGGCAAAATAAGATGTGCAATCTCTGTAAAAATTTCATAAGGCGTTTTCCCTTATAGGGAGGAATGTGGTCTTTCTACTTTTTCCTATCAAATGCAGAGAATAAGGTTTTAATGGTTTGTACTTGATGAAATTTTCATGTAGTTCATATTGGAAAACTGCATTGAAAAATTCAGTACTCCAATCAGTCTGGATGAGTTGGATGGGGAAGCCAAAAGTATCCGGTAGCTCGCATAGGAAAGGAACATTATTTGCCGCTTTTTTATTTGGATAAATACGAATCGTTTTCATCCTTGTACAGTCGTCTATTGCAGTGAACGTGATAAGCCCTTGGGGTAATATTGGTGACGTCCAACTGAACTCTTTCTCTAGAAATATTTTTGCAAAAGCTTTTATAGTCCAAATTTTTAAGACTTATTACAATAGATTTAACTTGGAGTTTGGGTAAAACACGACAAACGGTTATTGGTGAAATGCGAATATTATTTCTAACCAAGTTAATCATCCGTAACCTTAAAGTTTGTGAGGTTCTTAGAGCACCTAGACTTTTTTGACAATCCCAGTTTGCCCATTTCTTTATCCTTATTTATTCATCCATAGACTTAGTAACTCCATAACGTAATGCGGTTTGCGTTACATAAACCGACTCTGCATAGATTTTGAGCCAGTTTTTCGTTTCCTTATTTGTCCGATTATCTTTTTTATGAGTAGAAGCAAATTAGCTATTTATATAGTGTATATATTGATATTTTACATCTAATATGAGTTCTTGTAATTTAAAAATAAAAATTTTCTATATTATTGATAATGGTAAACATTTAAAATTAAAACAAGAAAGATTAGAAGAATATGTATTGCCTAAATGAACAATGTATTAATAATTTATTCTCCCCACTACAATTGTTAATGCAATGAATTAACAATTGTAGTGTATTGTTATAAAGAAATTATTTATATTTTTATGCAGGGATTAAGATTACGAAAAATAAATTATTGACTAACTTTCGTTATTTATATGAGTTCTTGACTAAGCGGATTTTAAATATAGTCTTTAATTTATTATTAATTTTAGTTTGATTAAATGTACTTTTTACATTAATTTAAAAAACTAATTATTATAATTAATTAACATATGATAAATTTATTTAGAAATCTTATTAGCACAATGTATAATTGCGAAGAATCGGTTTATTATTTGTGTCAAAGATTAAATATTCCAATTACTCAGACATCTCTTCAAAAACAACTAGAAGAACATCCAGATTATCCAAGTTTATTAGCCGTTAGTGATGTCTTAAGTAATAATGGTGTTGAAAATTTTGCAATTAATACAGACACTAAAATGTTAAAAGATTTTCCACTTCCATTTATAGTTCAAATTAAAATTAATCATGAAAATCTTTTTGCAGTAATAACGAATATCGTTAATAATAAAATAACTTTTTTTGATACACAAAAATACAAACAAACAACTTTATCATATAATCAGTTCAAAGAGATCTTTACTGGATATATTTTGTTATCAGAGAAAGGGGAAAATTCGGGGGAAATCGATTATCATAAAAAACTAAAAGAAGAAAAAAGAAATGTACTAACTAAACTATTTATAATATCTACAGTTCCCTTTCTTACAATTTTGGCTTGTACGATATGTTTTATCACTAATAAGTTAAATGCTATAGTTTCCATTATATATACTTTGCTCGCACTTGCGGGTACAAGTGTAGGAGGATTACTTCTTTGGTATGAAGTAGATAAACATAATCCTACTTTACAGCAAATATGTACAGGAAGTAGTAAAACAAATTGCAATGCAATATTAAATTCTGATGCATCTAAAATATTTGGTATTAGTTGGAGCGTGATAGGTTTTACTTATTTCGCGGGAAGCCTGATAAGTATGTTGGTTTCTGGTATTTATAATATACCTGTTTTGTTCCTACTCGCATGGCTTAATGTTTTAGCATTACCATACATTGCGTTTTCATTGTATTACCAAAAGAAGATAGCCAAACAATGGTGTGTTTTGTGTTTAACTGTACAAGCTATTCTCGCATTGCAGTTTACAGTATCACTATGCGGTAATTTTTTATCTGTCGATGGTTTGCATACAATTGAGTCAATTAATATTTTATCCATAATGATATCTTTTGCTATACCTTTTTTGATTGTGAGTCTTTTGCTACCTGCTTTGCGGCAAGCCAAAGAAAACAAACAAAACAAAAATGAGCTACAACGACTAAAACATAATCCACAAATATTTGAGGCTTTACTTGCCAAACAAAAACCTATTATAGAATCTACACATGAGTTAGGTATTCTCTTGGGAAATCCAAATGCTACACATAAACTGATAAAAGTTTGTAACCCCTATTGCAGTCCATGTGCAAATGCTCACTCAACAATTGAAGACTTATTAGAAAATAACCCAGATCTACAAGTGCAAATTATATATACGGCGACGGACGATGAAAAAGATATCAAAAGCCCTCCAGTAAAACACCTGCTTGCAATAGCCTCAAGCAGCAATAGTCAAACAATTAAAAAAGCATTGGATGATTGGTATTTGGTAGAGAAAAAAGATTACGCGGTGTTTGCTGCCAAATATCCGATGAATGGAGAATTAAAACTACAAGCTAATAAAGTAAAAGCCATGAGAGATTGGTGCAATAAAACAGGGATTACTTTTACACCTACATTTTTTGTTAATGGATATCAACTGCCGCAACAATACACTGTGGCTGATCTAAAATATTTTCTTTCCGTTTAAATGGGAAGAAATATTCTTTACTTACAATTTGTAAAGTCTTATTTAATCAATCATCTAAAAAAATTAAAAGATGAAAAAATTGAAGCTAAACCTTCAACGACTTGAAAATGTTGAAGTGTTGACGAGAAGTCAATTGAAAAATGTATTAGGTGGGTTCGCTCCATCAACCTCATCTAATCAAAGCTGTTCAGCGGCACTAGAGCAATGCCATGACTATGAAACAATACCTTGTTGTAGTGGACTTGAGTGTAAACAAGAATATCTTGGAGATACTTCTATTTGGGTATGCGGGTAATTTTATTACAATTGTTTTGAGAATATCGTTGGGAATACGACTAATAAAACTAAAGCGTATTCCCCTCTTTAAATAATCTCAGGAACAAAATTCAAATATTATGACAAATTTAAACCATATTTTAAAAGGATTTATTATTATCGTCGTAACTTTTAAGAGCGTAAAAGCCCAACAAGTGGATAATATAATAAATACGCATATTAATTTAAACCCATACGAAGAAACTTATTTACAATTAGATAATAATTTATATTCCGCAAACGACACAATATGGTTTAAAGCGTATGTACTTGCGAATGCAGCCCCATCCTCCTTTAGTCACAATTTATATACCGATTGGTTTGATAACAACGGTAAACTATTAGAACATCAAATATATCCTATTATACAAGGCAGAAGCAATGGGCAATTAGTGATTCCTAGTTTTTATCAACAACAAAAGATACATCTTCTAGCATATACCAAATGGATGCTCAATAACGATACTGATTTTTTATTCAGAAAAGACATTGATATACTTCCTCGTAAAACGCAAATAATTACCGCGTCAAAAAAAGAAACACAAAAAACGATAATACAATTTTTCCCTGAAGGTGGTAATTTAGTTGCTGGTATTTTAAATAAAATAGCTTTTAAAGCAACAGATCAATTTGGTACGCCTATTGAAGTGAGTGGGGCTATCTTAGACAATCATCAAGATTCGATTGCAAATCTCGTAACTCAACACGACGGTATGGGATATTTTTATTTACTACCAAAGACAAATACAAACTATATAGCAAAGTACCATTCATCCTCCCATGATACCATTACTATTAATTTACCTTTAGCACAATCCGCTGGCATTGCTATGGAAATTATTTCCCAAAAGGATAACAAAAAAATTGTTATTAGAAAACAAGGTAACGATACGGAAAACGATTCCTACAATATAGACTATAACCATTTGCATTTACTTGCTGAAAAAGATGGCACAGTAAGCTATCTATCCAACATCAACCTATCAGGAAAAGATAATTTTGAAACAAATATTCCTGTTTCTCATTTATCATCCGGCATATTAACTGTAACGATTTTAACTAACGATTGGACTCCTCTAGCAGAACGCATATGTTTTATAAAAGCAAATGATATAAACCACAATCAGCCAAATCTTTCTGTAATCAAACAAGACCTAAATAAAAAAGGATTAAATACCATACAGTTACAATACGATGACACTTTACCAGTGAATCTATCAATTGCAATTACGGATGGTAGCATTCTTATAGATACAACAAATAATATCATCTCATACTTATTGCTAACAGGACAATTAAAAGGGAAAATAAATAATCCTGCCTATTATTTTGAAGACACTAGTAAACAGAAATCACAAGATTTAGATCTCGTGATGTTAACGAATGGTTGGCGAAAATACAATTGGCAAGCAATAGCCCAAAATGCAAAAACTACAATTAAATATCCAAGAGATAGTGCTTATTTTTTCTTACAAGGAGTCATTACAGATGTAAAAAATAAAACAAAATTACCAAAAGAAATTTCTTTTATGACAAATAACAAGTTATCTTTTGGTAGCAATAGTTTCATGGTAGATAAATTCGGTAATTTTAGAGATTCCTCATTTCTCATCTATACCACGACGAAACTTACATTTCATCCATTAAATGGTCAAAGAACCTATGCTTTTAATTTTAACAAATTATCAGATCATTCTTTTACGAAATATCCTTTTATATTAAGCGACTCAGCAACTGAAATATCACAAAAAATACAACTTGGAAGACTTGACCATTTTAAGACAACACTTCAAGATGTTACAGTTACTTCGTATAAAACAACCTACGAAAATCCAATTGATAGTTTAGAAGCACCCTATCAATCCCAAGAATTTATAAGAGCTCCAGCATTAAAAAACGTCTACGTATTGAACCAGCCTATCCTTAGTGCATATGGAGCTAATTTTGTTTCATTTATTAGATCTAAACTACACTTAACGATCGGTTCTGGACCAGATCGAACTTATATCCATCCATATTTCTTTGTAAATGGGCAGGCTATGCCAAGTGATGCTGCCATGCAAACGCCAATTGTTGATATTGTTTTTGTAAAATACTATAAATATTTTGTAGGAGCTCCCGGAGGAGGTGGCTTAGATGGAGTAATTGCAATCTGGACAAAACAAGGCTTTCCTAATGAATATGATTTTAGAACAAAAAATGATAATCCTACCTCATTTACAATGTCAGGTTATACTATTTCCAAAGATTTTTATAACCCCGATTATAGTTCAAAAAGCGATGGTAATGCGATTAACGATCAAAGAAAAACTTTGTATTGGAATCCTGAACTAACACTTGACAATAAGGAGCACAAAAAGATTCAATTATCTTTTTACAATTCAGATATTGCCAAAAGTTATAAAATAATTATCGAAGGATTCAAGATTGATGGGACCCCAATAAATATTGAGAGAACGGAAGAATTAGTATTATAGTTATTAATACAGGATTATTCAGAAATTGATTGCAAAAAAAAATTATGTTTTATATTACCGTAGTTCCAGACGATTTTTATTTTATATGGCAATTAGAGTTACAACTATATAATTTTCAACAATTAGGTGTTGCTGCAGAGAATATTCATGTGCTTATTGGTTATGACTGCAGGCGAGGTCTGAGAGACTATTTTTCTATTCTGATAGAACAACAAAAAGATAACGCACTATTTTTTATTTATCCCGATAGTCGAAAATCTAAAAATTATCTTTCATCTATACGTCCGCACATATTAAAGCAACATTTGACAACCTATCCATATCTAGAGCAAGTCCCATTTTTCTATTATGATACGGATATTATTTTTCGGGACTTACCTGATTTTGAAAATCTAGTTAAAGGGCATTATTGGTATGTCTCCGATACCCGCAATTATCTCGACAGTAATTACATAAAACAATTAGGCGGCGAAGAACTATTTACAAAAATGTGTGATGTTGTTGGAATTAAAAAAGCGGTAGTAGAAAATAATGATTTTAATTGTGGAGGAGCACAGTATATTATCAAAAATACAACTACAACGTTCTGGGAAAAGGTAGAAAACGATTGTGAAGCCTTATATAGTTTAATGCAATTATACAATAATCATAATGCTGCGGGGTTGTATATGTCGACAAAGAAGAGGATAAGCGAATATCGTGGTATCCAGGCTTGGTGTGCCGACATGTGGGCGGTTCTATGGAATGCTTGGCTATTTGGATATGAAACAAAAATAAGTAAAGAATTAGAATTTTGTTGGGCAAAAGATAATATTATACAATGGCATAACAAGAAAATATTGCATTATTCAGGAAGTTTTAAAAAAGAAGAAAAACAGTTTTTCCGCAAAACGAATTTTGTTAAATACTCTCCTTACTATGATAGTATTTTAAAAAATATTAGAAAAGACAATTGTAGTTATCCTCTTGTAGAATTGATAGAAAAATATAGAAAGAATTTGGATGAAAAAAGAATTAATTTTTCGGATGTAAGCATCTTAATCCCAGTAAGAATAGATTCTACAAGCAGAATGGAAAATCTGCTTTATGTAACTAATTATTTATCAAAATATTTCAAAACAAAAATATTAATTGCGGAATCAGATATGCAACAAAAAATAGATCCGGAATTATTATCAAAAGATTGCTTATATACTTACATCTGTGATGATAATCCAAACTTGTTTCATACCAGAATCAATAATTTTTTGATAAGAAAATCAACCTCAAGTTTTATTATTATACATGACACAGATATAGTCATTCCTATAAAACAATTTATAGCGGCTATTGACATGTTAAGAGCTGGTAAATATGATATGGTTTATCCGTACGATGGTTCATGTGTGAGTGTTGATAGTCTATCCAAAGAGATGTTCGGAAAAATATTAGAAGCTGAACTTTTTGAATTGCATGTAAATAAATTTATTAAAGGAGCAAAAAGATCATGTGGTGGAGCTATTTGCATTGACAGAGAAAAATATATAAACGCTGGTATGGATAATGAAAAAATAACTAGCTGGGGGCCAGAAGATTTAGAACGATTAAAACGAATGAAAAGCTTAGGTTATCGAGTAAAAAAAAATGAGGGGAATTTATATCACTTACCTCATGAACGCTTTGATAATTCATATTACAAAAGCAGTCATGATAGAATTCAATTTATGAAAGAATACCTAAAAATTTGTAGGATGAGAAAAAAAGATTTGGAAAATTACATAGAAACATGGAATTGGGCAAAGTAATAAAATTAATTTTATGATTCAATTAGATTCAGCGAACGAGATTAAAATAATGCAAAATGACCATATAGGATTGTTTGATGGGATTGGAGGGGAATCTATTCTACTCTTTTTATTATCAAAATGTGATAGCGAGAGTATTAATAAGCAGCGGGCACAGCAGTCGCTTGATATTATTAGTGATAATATAGACTCAATGGAGCGTCTTAATTTTTCAGATGGCTTAGCTGGTATAGGTTGGATGGTTGAGTGGATAGTTCAAAATGGTTTTTTAGAATTTAACACAAACGAAGTTCTGGAAGATATAGATAATACTTTATATAAATCAGTAATATACTCTTCGGATAATAATATTTCATTAGCAAGAGGAACCATAGGCAAAATCCTTTTCTTTTGGAGTCGATATAGAAGCAAAAATCCGAGTACACATCGATTGAAAAATATATTTCAAGAAGAATGTCTCGTTTTATTAACGGATGATTTATACGAACACCTTTGTGGTGAAAACGCCATTTTCCATAAAAAAAAATTATCATCTGATGATGTAATTAATTTGGGACACGTTATTTACTTTTTGAGTAATTTTTTGTGGACAAAAATAAATGAACCGACAATTGAAAATACTTTATACGGCGCAATGAATTTTATTATGGAAATAATAGATAAAAATATAGGTGACGAAGATTTTAATTCTATAGAGGTGACAGAGATTGATGATTATTTGTTTTTATCCAGCTGTTTTTATTTGGCAGGTAAAAATCATCAATTGAATTTTTGGCAACAAAAAGGCATCAAATATGCTTCTTATTTTAAAGACATGCTTAAACAAAAGGATGTCAATTATTTATCTGGAAACATTATTCTTAGTAGTATGATTCTAGATAATCAAATTGCTACTTTAGAGAATGTAAATTACAGTAATTCTACATTAACAAATATAAAAGGGAAATTTTTTATATATCATCTAGCCACTCAAAATATCATAGATTTTGACACTGCCGTATCCTTATTAATATTAAGATAATACATCCTATAAATGTCCTTTTCGTACTACAAACAATTAAATGCGATGGATTGTGGCCCCACATGTTTACGCATGGTTGCGAAACATTATGGCAAACATTTTAGTGCCGATTCTTTACATCAATTAATGGGATTTAACAAGGAAGGTGTAACACTACTTGGTATTAGTGATACTGCTGAAAAGATTGGTTTTCGAACGCGCGGAATTCAACTAACTTTAGATCAATTGAAAGAAGTACAACATCCTACTATATTACATTGGAATCAAGAACATTTTGTAGTACTAACTGCCTTAAATAAGCACCATGCAAGTATTGCTGATCCAGCAAAAAAAATACTCACATTATCTATTGAAGAATTTAAATCCCACTGGTTGACTGGAGATATTCATAATGGGAAAGGGATAGCATTAATACTGGAGCCAACTCCTAGATTTTATGAACAAGAAGGTGATTCAGAACAAAAACTGAGTTGGAAACTGATACTTCAATATTTATACAGTAGTAAGGGGAAAGTTGCCCAAGTTTGCGTTGCGCTACTAGTATCTTCATTTTTGCAACTCATATTTCCATTTTTAACACAAAGTATAGTTGATACAGGGATTAATACACACAATCTGCAATACCTAGTAATTGTGTTGATGGCACAACTAATGTTAATATTCAGCCAAACGATTATTGATTTTATACGTAGTAGGATTTTGCTGCGACTTTCTAATCTACTCAACATCCAAATACTATCTGATTTTTGGATTAAACTAGGGCGTCTGCCTCTATCTTATTTTGACACACATCATACAGGGGATACTTTACAACGTATAGGTGACCACAGAACCATACAAAGTTTCCTCACAGGAACAGCATTGAGTACCGTTTTCTCCACAGTGAATTTTATAGTTTATTCTTTTGTATTACTCATGTATAGCGTAGAGCTATTTTTTGTATTCTTAATAGGTAGTATCATTTACTTTTCTTGGGTACAGTTATTTTTACGAATCAGAAGAAAAATTAATTATCAAACATTTCATATTTCTTCTAAGGAAAACAATGCTACCCTTCAAATGATACAGGGGATGCAGGAAATCCGGCTTAATAATGCAGAAAGGCAAAAGCGTTGGGAATGGGAAAATATCCAAGCAATTATATTTAAACTTGGTTTCAAGAGTTTAAATTATAGTCAGTGGCAGTCGGCGGGAGCAACATTAATTAATCAAGTTCAAAATATTACCATTAGCTTTATAGTTGCAAAATTAGTCATTGATGGTAAATTGACACTCGGAAATATGTTAGCAGTCCAATATATTATTGGGCAAATGAGTGGGCCTGTTGCCCAATGGGTAGGTTTTGTACAAACTGCACAGGATGCTAAAATAAGTATGGAGCGACTCAATCAAGTACATAGTCTTGCGGATGAAGAAATCTTGGAAAGAACCTACACTTCCTTACTTCCCTCTAATAAAAGCATATCCATAGAAAATTTAAGTTTTTCCTATCCAGGAGCAGGAAATGAAAATGTCTTAGAGCAAATTAATCTATATATCCCATCCGGTAAGACTACTGCTATTGTAGGAGTCAGTGGTAGTGGTAAAACTAGCTTACTTAAATTACTACTTAAAATATATGAGCAGTATAACGGAGATATTTTTATAGGTGGCAATACTGTGACTATTCAACGAGATGATATGGATAGCCAAGATAGTACTACGGGGTTAAGATTTAGCCACATTAAACATTCTTATTGGAGAAGTATATGTGGAGCTGTTATGCAAGATGGTTATATATTTAACGACACAATTGCGCGCAATATTTCTGTTGGACAAGATAATATTGACATAGATCGTCTTATTTATAGCTGTAAGACGGCTAATATTTATTCGTTTATTGAGTCTTTACCAAACGGATTTTATACAAAACTGGGAAGTGAAGGCACTGGACTTAGTCAAGGTCAAAAACAACGGCTTTTAATAGCTAGAGCAATCTATAAAGACCCTCAATACTTGTTTTTTGACGAAGCCACTAATTCTCTGGATGCAAATAATGAAAAAGAGATTGTGGAGAATCTGGATCGCTTTTTTCAAGGTAGAACAGTTGTTATTGTTGCTCATAGATTAAGTACAGTTAAAAATGCGGATAAGATTGTCGTATTACAGAAAGGGCATATAGTAGAAGAGGGTACGCATGATTATCTTACCTCTATCAAAGGGTATTATTATGAGCTGGTCAAAAATCAATTGGAATTAGGAAACTAAACAACAACAATCAGTACAATGCCGAGCAAAGATTTCGAGAAAATAGATCAACGATTGATTGAAGTAGAAAACGAACATACAGCATCTCACAACTCCGCAAGCACAAAATCTTCTACTTCTTCTATGACTTTAAGATCCGAAGATGCACAAGAAATTATTGAGCATAAAAGCAGTCCAGTAGAAAGATGGGCATTATGGATATTTTTATGTGTGTTGTTACTTTTATTCGCAACTTCTTGGTTTATACATTATCCTGATATTATTCAAGTAAGAGCAACGCTCACATCACAAGATGGCCCTAAAGAAATTGTTCCTAACCAGTCTGGAAGAATTACCCAACTTTTTGTAACAAATGGACAGCATGTCAAAAAAAGAGCAACTATAGCTTATATTGAAAGTGTTGCAGATGTTAATCAGATGTTGGCACTATTTAAGCAAGTTTCAAAAGCAGATCAACTATTAACAGAGAATAAGTATTGCGAAATCTCCCAGCTATTTGTAAAGTCATATAATCAATTAGGAGAAGTTCAAAATGCTTATCAGACCTTTATAACTGCATTACAACAGTTTAACGACTATTATGTAAATGGATTTTACAATAGGAAAAAGAATATGCTGGAGCAGGATTTAGGTGCATTAAAGAAAATGAATAATGCGCTAGGTCAGCAGCGGAAAATTCAAGAGCAAGACAATGCGTTAGAACACGAAAATTATGAAATGAACAAAAAACTCTTTGATGCTAAAATAATATCGGCAGAAGAATACCGACAAGATCAAAGTACACTGCTAAGTAAACAAATGACGCTTCCTCAAACTAATTCCAGTCTACTTTCCAATCAAAATGAGCAACGTTCAAAACTGAAAGATTTAGAACAACTTGATCATGATGTTATACAGCAGCGTATTACAATGGAACAGGCACTTCAAACGCTAAAAAGTGCTTTAGACACTTGGATAAAACAATATATCATTATCGCTCCGGTGGATGGTACTATTAACTTTTCAAAGCCAATACAGCAAAATCAATACCTGCAATCAGATAAAACAATAGGTTATGTTGCTACAGACAACAACAAATTATTTGCGGAACTATATTGGAATAGGCGATGAAAGTGACCCCGTTCCGCCAATTCAAACTGACCCCCATTCGCCAAAATTAAATTGACCCCCTATTTCCAAAGAATACTGACCCCCTAAAAAATCTAGGAGTCTATGTTGTATTGTAGCGTAAAAACTCGGAAGTTACCACTACATCAAATGGTGATTTTCGATGGCAAACAGAACAATAGAAATGTACAAGATTAGACAATTGATACGGCTATCACTTGAAGGCAGGGGAAGTAAATATATCAGTGCCAGCGTAGGAATATCGCGCAATACGGTTAAGAAGTACCTAGCATTACTACGTGGTAGTGGTTATGATGGTACCCAATTATCAGCGATGAGCGATGATCAGTTGCTGTCGCTATTGGGTGTAGCTCAGCGACCACAGTGGAGTCCCAGCCAGCGCAGTAAGGCGCTCGAGCCCTTATTGGCAGACTATGTCCGTCAACTACGCAAAAACAGAGGCGTAACCAAATGGATGTTGTATGAGCAGTACAAACAACTTTATCCAGATGGCTATAAATCTTCTCGCTTTATGGATTATCTCAATTTATACATGGGCAAGATCCGTCCATCTCTTCGGGTGGTACATAAGGCAGGCGATAAGATGTATATCGATTTTACGGGTAAAAAACTCTATATCACAGACCCTAATACAGGAGCCATTACAGCCGTAGAAGTATTTGTGGCAATATTGGGATGTAGTCAATTGACCTATGTACAAGCGGTGGCTAGTCAGAAAAAAGAAGATTTTATAGATGCCTGTGAGTCGGCACTCCATTATTTTGGTGGAGTACCTGAAGCGATCGTCCCTGACAATCTGAAATCTGCCGTTAGTAAACCGGGACGTTATGAGTCCAAGGTCAATGAAAGCTTTGCCGCATTTGCGGCTCATTACGGAACGCATGTATTCCCCACCAGAGTCTACCGTCCCAAAGACAAAGCTTTGGTGGAAGGGGCTGTAAAACTGATTTACACTTCCATATTTACCCAAATAGACAAAAGTGTATATCACACCTTGGACAACCTCAATGAGGCCATTGCTCTTCATTTGGAAAGACATAACAACCATCCGATGAGCTCTGGATTACCTAGTCGCAGGGAGCAATTTGAGACGTTGGAAAAAGATACTTTACTGCCCTTAAACGCCTACCGATACGACCCTTTGGATAGCCGTATCACCACCGTAGGTAAAAATGGATACGTGGCACTGGACTATCATTATTACAGCGTTCCGTATAAATACATTGGTAAAAAAATAAAGATCCTATATAGTAGTACCCGCGTGGAACTCTTTATAGGAAGTGAGCTTATCTGCAGGCACGCACGTAGTTACCAAAAAGAAAAATACGTACAAGATCCTGCCCACTTAGCCAGCTGGCAATCGGGGGCTGCGTCCATGTGGGATCCTAAAGCTTTTTTACAGCAAGCAGAGGCGATCTCAGAGGACCTGAAGCGGTATCTGGAAAAAGTATTGGCGCGGCCAGAATACCCTGACAAGAACCTACGTGCTTGCCAAGGGATCTTGAATATCGGTAGAAAAGTAGGTGCTTCCAGGCTCGTCAATGCTTGCAAAAGAGCCCATGAATTTGGTATCTACAACTATGGCATTATAGAAAAAATATTGAAATCCAAGGCGGACTTTATGGACGAAGATACACCTCAAAGTCAGACGGGTATCTCTATGCCAGAACATGACAATATACGCGGTGGAAAGTATTACCAATAACCGTTTAAAAAATAAAATCCATCATCCATAATAAAAATAAAACAACAATTATGAACACAAACAAAGAATGCTTAGACAAAATGAGCAGCATGCATCTCAGTGGTATGGTCAGTGCTTTTAAAACCTATATCGAACAGGATGGCTCCAGTGGTCCCAGTTATACGCAAGATGAGTTGATTCATTTTCTCATACAATCAGAATGGGAGGATCGCAGATACCGGGCTCAACAACGATCCATACGTAATGCAGGCTTCCGTTACCATGCCCAACCAGAGCAGTTGGACTATCAAGGAGATCGTGGCTTAGACCGTAATCTCGTACAAAGACTCTTGGAGGGTAGCTTTATCGATCAGGCAAGCGATGTGTTTATTACCGGTAGTACCGGTACAGGAAAAAGCTTTCTTGCTTCCGCCATTGGATATCAAGCTTGTATACTGGGATACAAAGTCTATTACGCCACGACTTCCAAATTAATGGCACAGCTAAAAGTTGCCAAAGCCGAAGGGGCTCATTTAAAAGAACTTGCCAGAATAGAAAAGGCACAGCTTTTCATTTTGGATGATTTTGGTGTACAACCGCTAGACGCGGCAGCAAGGAATCTGCTGTTGGATATCATTGAGGATCGACATGGTAAAAGATCTACAATGATTACCTCTCAATTACCCGTGGCAAAATGGCACGATATCATTGGCGAGAAAACGGTAGCGGATGCAATTTTGGATAGAATCGTACACCAAGCGATACGTATCGAACTATATGGTGAATCCCTAAGAAAGAAAAAGAAAATACAGTCCTAATTGGGCTGATATAGATTTAGTAACTTTGCACTATAAATACAACATGTTCTTTGGAAAATAATCGGGCCACATTTGGATACTAAAATACGCTTCTTCGAAAGCGTTTTTTAGGGGGTCAATTTAATTTTGGTATTAGGGGGGCAATTTCATCGGTTTTTACACTATATCTCCCTCAAAATAATTTGGGAAAAGCGGATACTGGTATGGAAGTGCAATTACGCTTTGATGCCTATCCTTATCAGGAAAAAGGTGTCGTAAATGGTAGGCTTGCATATATATCTAGAGTAATATCAGATAGTGGTTATCTGGGTATTGTAAGACTGGATAATGGATTACTTACAAGCCAACACCAACAACTTTCGTACAAAGACGGATTAAAGGCAGATGCATTGATTATAACAAAGGATATGAGTTTATTAAACAGATTATATTATAACGTTACAAAAGCAATGAGTCTTAACAATAAATAACTTTTTGATGTTTGTAGAAGAATTGAACAACGAAATTGGGATATGCTAAGAATACAAAACTTTATAAAATACTGGTTTGCAATAATCTCTCTTTTTTATTTCACATTAGAAGGAAAGTCCCAAAAGTCATGGACATTAGACAGTTGCATAAATTATGCATATTCGCATAATCTTTCCATTAATTCTGCTAAAATGCAAATCTTAACGATGGAAAATACCTACAAACAGTCTAGTAATAACCGGTTTCCAACACTTAGCTTTTCTTCATCACTTGCATCTCAGTTTGGACGATCCATTGATCCCACCACCAATACATATACAAATACACATATCACATACAATAGTATGGGTTTTACATCTGGGATAACACTATTTAACTGGTTCTCAGTTAAAAACAAAATTAAGTACAATCGTAAAAATGTGGAAATAGCAAGTTTGGAAACTGAAAGACTCAAAAATGATTTGAAGCTTAACATTACAGCAGCCTATCTTCAGATTATACTTGCGGAAAAGCAACTGGAAATATCTCAACAACAGATCAGTCTTACGTTACAACAGCTTGATATAACAACTAAACAGGTAGACTATGGTAAAAAGCCTGAAAGTGACCGACTTCAGATAGTTACAGAATTATCGTCAGATAGCACTACTTATTTTAATCAATTATCCGCCATTCAACAAGCTAAATTACAAGTCATTCTTTTGTTGAGTATAGACCCTAAAGAAGGCTTTGAAATAAATAAGTCGGACACAGTCATAGAAAATCAACTCCCAATTCTCGAAAATCCAGAATCTATTTATGACGTTGTTAAAACAAAACAGCCTCTTCAAAAAGAAGACAAAGCCAAATTGGAAGCTTTGAGTTATCAAAAAGCTATTTCCAAGGCTAGTTTTTACCCCACACTTTCTTCCAGTGCGTCAATGTCTTCTAACTACTCCAATGCTTATACCAACAGTTATGGAAAACCTTATGGATATTTTAATCAATTATTGAATATCAATTTATATCAGTATGTAGGACTTTCGTTAAGTATCCCGATTTTTAACAACAAATCAGCTTATTATAATTATAAAAATGTAATTGTACAAATAAAAATACAGCAACTCCAAAATGAGAGTGATAATCAACAGCTCAAGCAAGATATATATAATGCTTATAATATAGCAAGTACAAACTTATCGGTTTATTTGTCTAATAAACGGACACTTGAAGCAACTGAAAAAGGATATACTATGTCACAAAAGAGATTTGAAATCGGAAAATCTACATTGTCTGATTATTTAACATCTTTAAACACATTATACCAAGCAAGAATAAATTATATTAATGCTTACTATAACTATATATTTTCAAACAAAATATTATTATATTATAGATATAATTAATGCGTCTATTTATTTATAAAATCTTTAATTATTTTTCAAGTTAATCTAATTCAGTGGTAGTGTGTTATTTTTGAAAACGGCTCACCAAATTTATTTAATATAGACTTCTTCAGACATGTGAATTTCGTGATTGAAAAATTTAAGGATTTTTTAAATAATTGACATTCAAAATCCTTGGAAACTGGGTATCCATTATGTTAGTTTTAAATTGTGATATTTTATTTTATTTCATTTCATGGGATTTATTTTTATGTTAGAGTACTTTTTTTGATTATTTTTGATAGAGTAAAAAAAAGGTTAGCATTTCGGTTAGCAAAGATTTTTTTTTAATATTTAAGTAACTAATATTCACGGGATTAATTTTTGTAGTATTGCTCCCAGCGGGATCACTTGCATACAATTTAAGCATTGATAATCAATAGATTGCAATGCTTATTTTTTTATACTTACAGTTATACTTACATTTTTAGGATATTTTAATTGGTTGAAATAGTTTAATCTCTGAGGGTACAATTCCCCGAAGCTCTACTTCGAATTATAAAATATAGTTCACTAATACCTCGTGGGCTCTGCCCCGAGGCAGTTTATTTTCTTTTTTTATCCAACATATTATTTCGAAACAGATAACCATAAATTTAACTGGTAAATTGAGAATTTGCTTTTAGTAAAAAATTTAACATCAAATAGATTGAAAATATAAGCTGTGTTATTGATTGATAAATAACTTTTACAGCTTATAATTTTTATTGTGAGCCAAATTTATTTAGTGTGAAGTTTAGTTAATTCCAATGCAGTAAGTTTATCTTTTACAAAAGTTGACACCGTCAATCTGTGGACACCTAAAATTCGACCTATTGCTGAATATGAAACATTCTTTTGGAGCAATTCTTTGATATGCTTTTCCTGCCCAGTCAATTTAGTACGTAGTGATTTACGTCCCTTAGGACGGCCAAGAATTACACCCTCGGCTTTTTTTCTTGCCAAAGCTTCCTTGGTTCTTTGAGATATAAGATTTCGCTCTATCTCCGCTGAAAGGCCAAATGCAAATGCTAATACCTTAGAACTTATATCACTTCCTAGTCTATAATTATCTTTTATAGTCCAAACTTTTATTTCTCTTTGCATACATTCATTGAGAATACCCATAATCATTAAAAGATTTCTCCCCAACCTTGATAATTCAGCACAAATCAATATATCATCTTTCTTCATTTTTTTAAGTAGTCTACCTAATCGGCGTTCTTCTAATCTTTTGGTGCCGGAAATCGTTTCATCGATCCATTTACTTACTACGCAGTCATGTTGTTCACAAAAACGATTAATCTCAAAACGTTGGTTCTCCACAGTCTGTTGATCCGTACTTACACGGATATAGCCATAAATCATCTGTTAATCTGTTTAATTTAATGAAAATTATTTTGTTTAAAATATACCAAAATTGTATAACTAAAACTTAAACATTTTTTTTATACATTAAATGAGCGTTTTTATTAGACAACACGCTATAATATGCCAATTTCAGCAACATGAAAGCTGGGTAATATTGTCTTCCATCGAGCAGCAGATAAAAACTAAAATTGAAAAAGTTGGAACTCCTTTAAAGGATTGGGATATATCCATCAATTATGGTATAAAGACTGGTTTAAATGATGCCTTTATTATAGATGGATCTAAAAGAAAGGAACTCATAGAACAGGATCCAAAATGTGAAGAAATAATACGACCGATTTTACGCGGCAGAGACATAAAGAGATATGGATACGACTATGCTGATAAGTATGTAATTTGTGCAAGATTGGAGACTGATATTCCTTCTAATTATCCTGCAATTTACAGGCATCTTAATCAATATAGAGCTGAGGGCAATTGGGCGATAATTCTACTACTAAAGTGTTTAAGCGTCCATGGTGGAGTTGGATGCAAGAACCTATTAATTATTGGGACGATTTCTCTAAACAGAAAATCGTGTGGGTGAAATATCGGACAAAACAAAATTTTGTATTGATCTGGATGGATTATTTACCACTGAAGCCACTACTTTTCTTATGACAGGGCCGTCTTTGCTTTATCTACTTGGATTTCTTAATTCAAAAATATCAGAACATCTATTCTCAAAAATAGGAACAACAACAGGAGTGGGAACAGTTCGATGGAAAAAATATACCATTGAGCAATTGAAGGTACCCGTTATTTCAAAAAATCGTCAAAACGAATATGAGAGTATTGTACGGCAGATCGTGAAACTACAATTTAAAGAAAAAGATATAGCGATGCTTGTATTAAAAATTGATAATATGATTTATCAAGACTTGCAATTAACTATAGAGGAGATAGGATTTATAGAATCTCTATAAATCCTATGGCATTTCGTTCTTCTTCTGTCAGTGCATATAAATCAAATATTTTTTTGTCAATTTCAAGATCAATTTCTTTAGTTGAAATTTTTTTTTCAACTAAGTTTTGTTGTTCATTAACCAGTTTTTGGAAATCAAAATCTATCTTATCTGAAACTCTAATAACTGGAATTTTATCTAAAAAAATTTTCCTTATTTCTCGAGTACCTCCTTGGAGTTCAGGAAAGTTGTCAATAAAACAATATTTAAATATTGACGAATTTAAAAATGCTGTTAAAAATGAGATATGTGTTCCTGTTATCATAAATGATTTATCATTTGTAAAAAACCTTTATGATCTAAATAGAAAGGTAAATATTTCGTCATATTGGGATACACGATTTTCTGTTTAGAAAAATCGTCCCAATAACCTATGCTATCTTGGGTTTCAAACCATTTGTTATTTGTTTTTTTTCGAGCACCAAGCTCTCCTGTTTGTTTAAGACGATCATAACCAAAGCCAAGCAGGTATTGCTTTATAGCAGGTAATCTTCAATATCATAATGCATGCTAGGAAATGTAGCTATAAGATAAATATCAGCAAATTCATAGCCAAAACGCTTAATATCACGTCCTCTTAAAATCGGTCGTATAATTTCGGCGGATTTTGCGTCCTCAGTAATTAATTCATCTTTTTTCTTTCCATCTATAATGAATGCTTCATTGTAACCCGTAAGAATTCCACGATAAATATTAATATCCCAATCTTTTAGTGGTGTACCTACGGCTTCTATCTTACTCTTAATTGATTGCTCAACAGGACTAAGAATTACCCAACTAGAAGATGTCTCAAAATTGGAATTTCCTGCTTGTTGCCTAATAAAAACGCTCAAATTATTTAACACCTTTTCTTTTGCCTGACAAGCAAGTGTATTGCCTTCATATTTTTGCTTGGAGAATAAAAGGATATTGGTATCAACTGTAGCTGCATCGAATATTTTTTGCCCAGCAAAATCAATCAAAATTTCTGTATTTACGTTGCTAGTTAAATAAGCTCGGAGACTTTCTCCATATCCTGCTCGCATCCATTTATTGGAAGTTATAAAAGTAAGAACGCCTTCGGGTTTTAATAAATGATTGCCGAGTTCAAAAAATAGCATATAAATATCTCCCATTCGGGTATATGTTTCGAATCCCATTTGAGCGAGTTTTTCGCTTTCTGTCCCCATCTTTTGTAACTGGATGTAAGGAGGATTGCCTATGATACAGTCAAAACCAATAAAACGACCATCATCATCTAGAATCTCAGGAAATTCAAATCGCCATTCAAATGCTTGTTCATAGATTTTATTATTCTTTATTTCTTCTACTTTTTCTTCCAGTTTTTTGATTTCCTTTTCTAATTGAGCAATCTTTTTCTTTCCTTCCTTAGTCTTACTTTTTTCTTCACCAAAAAGTTCAGAAGTCTGTTGTAAAGGCAAAAGATTGCTTCTTAACGAATGGATCTTTTTGATAATCGGGTCATTAACAAAAATATCCTTCTTAAAATCTTCTTTAATGCCTTTAATCAATCGAAGCAAATCATGTTTCTCATCTTTAGAATGTGCATTTCTATAGTTGGATACTGTGGTTTGATATGTTTCAATTGTCCATTTTGTTCCCTTCAACAAATGTTTTAGACTCGCATCCAATGGGAAGCGACTTATAAGAGAGTTTCCACATTTAATATTAATATCTATATTGGGCAATGTTTCAAGGTCTGCACTTTTTCCATTCTCTTTATAATACGCATTTTTAAGCAGCTCAATCCAAAGCCGTAATTGACATATCTTTACAGAATTGGGGTTGAGGTCTACTCCAAAAAGACAGTTTTCAATAATTGTTCTTTTCTCACGGAAAAGAGTTTCCTGTACAAGTTGTCGTTCTTTTAAAGCTGGACGGTATTCAAATAATTTTCCTGTTTCATCTTTAACAACCAATTCGTCATTTTGTACTTCTATTTCATAATCATTAATCCGAAATCCGTTATTATCCAAGAGGATACCTAGTCGAGCCTTACTGGCTATCATTTCATTTAAGGCGGATACGAGAAAATGACCAGACCCCACTGCCGGATCGCATATTTTTATACTATTTATAAGTTCGTTTGCAGCTTTTCTATCCTTAATATTTTCTCGTAACTCTTCAAGGCTTTTGCAGTCCAATCCTTGCGTTTCTTTAAACTTTTGTAAAATAGCTTTATGTATTGTCTCTTCTGCTATATACATAGTTATAAAACCAGGGGTAAAGAACGATCCATCTTTATACCCATTGATTTTCTCGAATATCAAACCTAAAACAGAGGCATTAATAAGATTTTTATTTTCTTCCTGTATGTCCTCGGCGCCATCGCTTGTAAAATCATACGCATTCAAAAATGCAAATAAATACTCCAAAGTATCAATATTGCCACTCTTAGTTTTACCATTATTATCTTTTAAAACTGTTCCATTTGGCAATGACAACTGGATATCATCAGGTAGTGCACTGATATTAATACTCCTCGACTCAAGTTCGGTTAATTCAAATAGTGAACTATTCAAGTACGGTACATTCAAAAATGAATTACGTACCTTCTCAGTTCTTTCCGATGGCTGTTTAGCCATCACAAGAAAAAACAAATCATTTAAATCATCAAAACTTCGAATTTTATCAAAATTTAAAAACGCATATCCATTATCCCCTTTATGATAAGCAATAAGCTGCCCTTCCAACAATTTCAAAAACAAGATTCTATTGATCCATGTTATTGCTAGTTCCAATCCTACATTGAATAATTGCTCTTGTTTAGTTTCGCCGTAATTAGAACGATTTTGTAAATTATAAAGAATATCCATCCCGTCAATTTTGGCAATGGCGCATTCAAGTAATGATCCAGGATTACGTTCTTTTTCAACTTTCCTACGTATAACGGACTTTCCACTATCTTTTTCCTCTTTTAACCCAATAATATGCAATAGTTCAGAATAAAATTCCTTGTCTAACTGATTGCTGTCGTTATTAAAAGGAAGTTTTAAAAGATGTTCTGGAGAAAGAATTTTGTATAGTGGAATTAGTTGGTTATCATTTTTCGTTTGCTTGTTTTGAATCGCATTTTTATAGTCTAGGATATTAAAATAGCAATAACTAATACGTTTCAAATTCAATTCTATGGCAGGTTTCGCTACTTCTTTGTAAAATAAAGAATGGTCACTAACAGCTAACCTTTTCCCTTCAAAATCATTGAATTGCTGGATCAGCTTACGATCATGGGCAAACAATTTTTCAAACAGTTGTGCATCAAATACATACCACTCTTCCAAATTTGTAATAATGAGATGTTTTAAATCAATGTTATTTTGAGTAATACGCTCTCTTAGATAATAGAGTAATAACTCTTGAAATGCCTTGGTATTAAGATTTTTTTCAGAGGGCATTTCTGCTTTATTTTTCAAGGCTTTCGCTTCTATTATAACACCGACAGAACTCTGAGGATCTTTTCCATTGTATATTACTAAATCGGAACGACCACGAGTGTTTATATAATAATTAGGACTATAATATGTATTTTTCAAGAAATCAGATATGAGATTTTTAAGATACTCTTCCGACTCTTGTTTGTCTGTCAAATTAAATAAAGCTGTTATGTTTTGCTTAAATGTATCAATGTTTGTGCGATTAATCTTTCTTTTCAGATAAGCGCTATTTATATATTTTCTAAGGGTATTAGATGTTGATTGCATTATTATATTTTATTATTTAAAACCATGTACCAATGGTAAAAGCTTCTGGATTTGATTTTTCGCCTTGGCCGTTTTGTTATATATTTTATTATCCCTTATTTTTCATTGCCTTCAAAACTCTCCAACTCTTTATTTACCTCATCCAATAATTGCTTTTCACTTGGTAAATAAAGTTCGTATTGACTTGCTATAATCTGTTTTTGTCCTTCGGGTAATGTAAATTTCACAACTGCATCATTTTTATTTGCACATAGCAAGATTCCGATAGTTGGATTTTCGTGCGATAATTTTTCTACGCGGTCATAGTAGTTAACATACATTTGAAGTTGCCCAATGTCTTGGTGTGTCAGTTTCGTAGTTTTAATTTCAATGATAACAAAACTTTGTAATAGTCGATTATAAAATACTAAATCCACAAAAAACTCATCCCCTTCGATATGGATTCTTTTCTGCCTTGCCACAAAGGAAAACCCATTGCCTAATTCCAACAAGAAATCCTGCAAATGAGTAATAATGGCGCTTTCCAAATCTTTCTCATAATATGCAGCTTCTCGTTTTAATCCGAGAAATTCCAAGAGCATAGGGTCTTTGATAATTTCTTTAGCATTAGATGGCTGTTTCTCATTTTTGGCTACTGCTAACACACTTTCTTTGTCATTACTCAATAATAGACGTTCATACAAACTGCCATAAATCTGACGTTCCAATTGACGTACAGTCCAGTTATTCTTTACTGTTTCAGCAATATAAAACGCTCTTTTATCTTGATTATCAACACTTAAAAGTAACTTATACTGACTCCAACTCAATTGTGCATACAGTGTATGCACATTCTCAAATGTGCGGTAAAGTTTTCTGTAAAGGTTTATTTGCCTTGTAGAAAACCCGCTACCAAATTCAGGCTGTAATTGTTCGGAAAGATATTTTATCAAATATGTCCCATAATCAGCTCGATCTTTGCTTTCTTGCTCTTCTTCGAAGATTCTTTTTCCAATATGCCAATACATCAAGGTTCGCTGATGGTCAACAGAACGAATCGCACTATCCTTTGATTGAGCAATAATAGCTTTTATATCTGAAATAATAGATTGATTTACAAGCATTATTTATATCCGATATTTTGCGTTTTATAAATGGTAAATGTACTAAATTGAGAATAATAATTCATCTTGTTTTAAAGGTATATTGTTCATAAAGTGATCTTAATAAAAAGACCACCTTTAATGGTGGTACAAAGTCGGTAATAAAATATAAATTGGTAATAGATCATAATCTCAAGTTTCATCAAATGAATGAAACCTTGCTAAAAATCCTTGAGCGAAGAACATTTATAAGCTCCTATAAGGAAGATAAAAAGAAATTCAGAGTCTTTCATAAGATGGCTAGATCAGAAGAATAGATTTGCTGGTACTTCATTAAAAAGTACCATGTAATAAATTCGGCCAAATTTAATATTACTTTGAATATGTGCTCTTATTTATAAAGCATCCATCTTCATATGTAAAATAGGTCTTATGTAAGTTACATTATTGATTTGTTTTTTTAACCTTCCCGCTGGAGGACAAAATGTGTACATGCCATTGTTCTGATAAATGGTTATTCCTTTTTTCGATACCGCTGCAAAGACTTCCTCAAGTGTAGCATCTTGGCAGATAGCGGCGGAGATTTTGCGATCTTTGGGTAGGCAACTTACACTTTCTATAGTGAAGCCGTACCACCTTTCCATTTCTAACAGAAAGGTTCTGATGGATTCGTTGTTATAATGACGCACGGTCTTTGTCCAGTTAAGGGCGGTGGTTGTTTCTAAGGAACTATAGGTAAAAGAATCTTTTATTTTATTTTTTGCTCCATTTATATGATAAACTTCCATCATATTTTTACGCTGGGTCAAAGGTTTGCCTTTAGGCTCTTGCAATGTAGCGAGGGATACTTCTCCATTTAAACGAACGGCTTTTGAATAACCATATTCAGATCGTACCATAAATTCTCCGCCATAGGTTAATATTTGGCTATTATAGTTTTCCAATGCGAGCATTTTACCTCCATTATTTTCTGGAAACTTCACATATGCTTGCCCCTCCAGTCTGCAATAAATAACAGAGCTATCTTTAGGATTAATTAGATAATGTAATTTAGATCCCCCATCTAATCTTATAGACAGACCACTCGGAAGAGAGATGATCGCCTGCCTTTTTGGAGGAGTACTGATTGTAACAAAACTATTTTGGGGAAAATTAAAATGAACATTGGGGCGAATCGACAGTTTTAATATACCTGTCGGTTGCTGAGAGAATTCAAGATTGTTGAAACGAAAGATGCCTCCTAGAAATTTGTTGTCTACCCTTTTTTGAAATAAATTTTTCATTTCTACATCACAGGCAAAATATTTTTGGTCCAGGTCACGATCGGGGGCAAGAATAGAACAGTTTTTCCCAATAAATACTTCGGGCTCTTGTTGTTCTTTAAAATTATAATGAGAAAATAAAACCAATAAAATAACAAACAATCCCATGCAGGCACAAGACAAAAGAACACGTATTTTTTTACGATAGGTCTTTTTTTGTCGTATTTGTCCTACAAGGTTTTCAATATCTATATCTGAGGTCTTTGGCAAGCCGTCATTTTCACTAAGATTTTGATTTTGCCATTTATCTAAGTGTTCTAAAATGGTATCGTCATCTTTTAGATGTCCTAACAAATCCAATTCACGCAATTCGGATGCCGTGATGGTTCTTTTTAGGAGCTTGTCAAAAAGTATTTCTTTTCTTTTTTCAATCCAATGCATATTACAAGGAATTTACAATTTCAATAATAGTGATGAGTGATATTAAGCCCAATAACTGTTTTATTTTCATCGTAGCTCTAGAAGCTTCGTTTTTTATGGTTTGTTTGGATAAATGAAGCATCGCCGCAATCTCGTCATTGGAATACCCCTGTTCATATTTAAGTTTAAATATTTTCTTTTCTCCTGGAGGTAGTTGAGCAATTGCCTTTTCCAATATCTCTTGATATTCTTTACTTAACAAAATATCGTCCGCACCTAAATCACTTCTTTTATGGTAGGCATTTATGATAGAAACGGTATGGTCATGTTTTTGTCTGAGTCGGTATAAAGCAATCTTATGTACCATCCCCAACATCAAAGCAATCGGTGTATCTTCATGAGCAAAATGCCCGCGTTTGTCCCATATTTTTTCCAGTAATTCAGACTTGATCGCATTAGACAAATAACTATCCAAATTATCAAACCGAAGTAGGTATTGGTCAATGATAGGCTTAAGGCTATGATAAATAAACCTCAATGCATTTTCATACCCTTTCGATAATTGTCGAAACAGTCGTCTCACTCTATATTTTTCATCATCCTCCATTTTCTCCTACGCTTGTTTGGTCAAAAAATAGTGTTTTGAAAACACTGTGTAATAAAAGCAGTTACGTATAGTCAAAATAAAAATTTAAAAAAAATTAGGTTTTGACTGGTACGAAAGGCCTTTTTCTGCAATATATATGTGTAAGAAGATAATTAATCTGGAAATGAAACTGAATTTAAAGTTACAAAAAA
Organism: Rhizosphaericola mali; assembly: GCF_004337365.2. Taxonomy (GTDB): domain Bacteria; phylum Bacteroidota; class Bacteroidia; order Chitinophagales; family Chitinophagaceae; genus Rhizosphaericola; species Rhizosphaericola mali. The sequence goes on from NZ_CP044016.1 coordinate 2,039,046, forward strand.
TGAACAGGTAAACTATCATTTAAATATTATTTTATTGACCTAGATCATAGATGGGTAAAGACTTCGGTGAATATTGTCGAAAAGGGTGAACTATTGTTAAACGTCAAATAATAATTAAAAGTAAGCAGCACAATCAAGTGTCAAAATATAAAAAATAGAATTATGAAAAGAGAAATTATACTATACATTATTCGAGTATTACTACTGATCTTATTTCTATATGCAGGCGTAGAAAAAGTATTTCGTATGGATAGTTTTTATCGGGATATGTCCAACCAGCCTATAGTCAAAAGTTTAGTTCCAATAGTGACTTATATGATACCACTAGGAGAAATTATTGCAGCAGGGTTACTTGTTTTTGATAGAACAAAAAAAGCGGGACTATATATCAGTTGTTTATTGATGTCGGTATTTATGGGATATGTAGCACTTATAGTGGCAGGAAAATTTCCCAGAAAACCTTGTAGTTGTGGAGAGCTCATTAGTAAGCTCAGTTGGACAGAACATTTATTATTTAATCTATTTTTTTGGTTGCTAGCAATCGTAGGTATTTATCTAACCATGGCCGTGGGTAAGCATAAAGACAAACCAACAGAAGGGGAAATGGTCCGGATTTCCCGAGTCTGATTTAATGGCGGATAGGTAGGCTAAAAATCGAGTCTACGATCTGATGGCTGACCGGAAGGGATTTATTATTAATTCATTTTAAAAAAAATAAGCGTATGCTTACAATCAACAAAAACAGCAAAGCCCGCAGCGTCATCATGGCCGCGGCAGCAGTTCTAGCCATCGGCGGAGCCATGGCAAAGAATTTAGTGGTCAGCCAAAGTGCTAATTACCACTATAATGGAAGTGGATCTAGACGAGATCCTGCCAATTTTTCTCTTAATGGCTCTAATCCAAGTTGTTCGAGTGCATCGAATGATACATGTCAATATACCATAACAAATGGTATTGTATCCCCCGTTCTTAGTTCTGCAAATCAGACATATACAGGAGATTAGTTATGATCATTAGTAGTAGAAAGTAAGGCTCCTTTTTATAAGGAGCCTTATCCATTAATGATAAAGATTGTTTATAGCCTCTTCATATTTTTCTATATCTCTTTCAAATTTATTTTGAACAATATCGCCATTACTGTTGATAAGGACTTGATGTGGCATAGAGTTTACATCATAATTTTGAAAAATCGGATCTTTCCAACCTATTTTGGAATGTAAATTCAAGATATTTTTACCATCTATGTTCGTATAAATTCCTCTACGGACACTTTCTATCCATTTTGTAGTTTCCATATCAGGGCTTATGGAAATAAATAATACAGAATCAGAATTTTTATAGTGTTCCTCTAATTTTGATAATATCTTTTCGTAAAAATCTATACACCCCTCACATCCCGTAAACCAGAAATCCAACAAGATAGTTTTACCCCTAAAATCTGACAATCGCCACTTCTTTCCAGTTTTATCCAATAAAACGAAGTCTGTTTTTTTATTTCTATCGGTTATTACATGGTAGGTGTCATCCAGATACTTACGGTAACTAGAATCACTAATATATGGCATAACTTCAGAAATACTTTTTTCTTTGTGAAGATCGCCATACATCCACCCATAATCAGTCAGAAAATAATTTGCTAATAATTTTTCTCTTAACAGAGAGTTGTAGTTCGCCATCATTATATGTGAAGGATCTTTTTGAGTTGCTATATTTTTGCTAATTATAATAGCTTTCAATACTAGATAATTGTTTGTATTAATAGAAAAAGCCATTAGTTTTTGGTTATTCCAAGGAGGGATTATTCCTATTTCCACCAATGCCTTAGAGGCATAAATACTATCCTTTAAAATTTCATTTTGTATATTTATTATATTTGGAATAGGCATATCAAGATGATACAGAAATCGTAATTTATCGTATAAATGGTGAGCTGTAATATCTGTTATAAAAAACTGAAAAGCGGTGCTACTTATAAATTTTTGTTTTAATGTTAGTAAATTTAATTGCTGGTGAAAGATAGAATCATAGACCATTGTTCCTTTCTCTAGTTTGGATACATCAGCTTTTTGAAAATATTCAAATATGGTTACTTGATTTGTGATTAAGCTATCTAATTGCTTTTTTAGCGTGAGCTTAAATGAACCCTTTCCATCAATGGATTCAATTCCTTTTTTACCAACCTTTAAAAAAATATTATCTCCCATTTCTGCTACATACAAATTGACTATAGGAATTAACAAATTGGTCATTGAATCATAACTATTTCCTAGCGAAAAATAAATTAATGGATCAGTTGTAAGAATTTCAAATGAAAAATGACCATTTCTTATGTTTGATTTAACCTCATTTCTACCTATCCTACCATCACGTGAAGAACAAATGTAATTTGACCAATAATATAGTACCATTTTGTTTCTTGGGTTACTATCTTCGATAGAGCCTGAAATTGTTATTTTTTTGCTTTTGGGCATTCGCGCGTTTGACAATTGTATACCTACTACTAGAAATAGGAAACAAAATTTAATAATACTTCTTCTAATTTTTGGTCTTTGCATGAACATCTTTTTATCTTTCATTTTGTTGGATATTATTGTTTAAAATTTCTTCATTAGGTATTGGTAAAGTATAGAGAGGTGAATTTGGGGCAAGTGTGTAGGTATCGTTCCCCAATTTTCGTTTTAGAACAATCGCATAACCTTCTTTATTTAGTCTGCGCAGATCGGACCATCTGAGACCTCGGAGCATTAATTGTTTGCGTCTTTCCTTTAGAATGTATTCCAATGCTTGTTGGGCCGAGGTTGCCACTACTGAAATATATGTCCCCGTTTTCCATCTCGGTTTTAACATGGTATTCAAATCATCCATGGCTTGTAAATATTTCCCTTGCCTAGCATTACATTCCGCTCTTATTAAATACATCTCATCTGTTGCGAGCCCATTAAATGATACGCCTGCGCCATAGCCTCTTTTACCATGGATACCGCTAGAATTTTTTGTAAAAAATAGCTGGGTGCGTAAATCATTATTGTCGGAAAACATACCATACAAAGTAGTATCCATAAAATATCCATTTAATCCGATGCATAGACTGGATATATAAGCGAGTGTATTCGTTGCTCTTGTCAAATATATCGTTTCCGCAAAATTGTAAGGAAATGGAAAGGTTGCAGTAAGATTGAGGGTATTGTAATCTACTAGGGTGTTATACAATTGTAAGCAACTATCCGCATAATTACCAGCTAGGATATATTCCCGATTGCTAAGATAAATTCTGGACAATAAAGCATATGCCGCAGGTTTGGAAACTCTATTATTAGCATCTACAGTGTTGGGTAAAAATGCGATAGATTTTTTCAGATCAGTAATAATCCTGTCATAGGTTTGTGCGACGGAAGAACGTTTTTCAGCTGTATTAATATTTGCGCTTAGTTTCAAGGGGATGCCAAGATCTGTAGATGCCGTCGAGCTATCATAAACCGGGGAAAAAAGAATGGCTAGATTATAAAAAGCAAAGGAGCGTATAAATAAACTTCTTCCATATAATTCATCCCATAAACTAGCAGAATTTACTGTTCTGGAAATTCTTTCCAAACCATCGAGAACTAAATTAGCATAGAATATTTGTGTATAAAACTGATTCCAATCTGATATACTTGTACTGGTGCCGAAAATATCTTTTGCCCATATATAAGCATTCTTTTCATAAGGAAGAAAACTAGCTTCCCACATCTCTTTAGTAATATAATATTCGTCCGTAGAAACTACATTTAGTTGTGGCGCATAATTAATAATAGGACTGTTGTCTAGTAGTGTTTGCATATCGACAAGTGTCGTTGGTACAATCAAGGATGTAGATGGCTTTTTATCAAGAAATGTATCCTTTTTTTCACAAGAATTATGTAGTGTGCTTAACAGGATAAAAAACATATAATAACGTATCTTAGAAAAGTGTTTCATATTTATTGGATTTGTGTATTTATTGGTTTGTTTATAAATCGAATTTTAACCCTAATGCATAGGTCCTTGGAGCAGGAATTCCACCATTGGCGTAATCTGGGTCTATATTATATTTATTGGCACGCCACAATAAGCCAATATTATTTATGTATCCGTAAATCCGAATATCATTAAAAGGACAAAGAGGAAATTGTTTTTTGCTTAAACTATAAATGAGTTGTATGTCTTGCAAACGGACATGACTTCCTTTTTCGACAAGCGCAGATGAATAAGTGTAAAAAGCGTCCCTGTTATTATCAGCTGGATAAATCAATGAAGGGACATTTGTATGTTTCTCATCTCCAGGGTTTTGCCATCTATGATCATAATCATCATTGTCCTGATTGTAGTCGCCATTGAATAAGTTATAATAGTTGATCGATGTCCTTCTGAAATAATAGCCAAATTTGTAAATAATATTAAAAGATATCGAGAGTTGCTTGTAACTAAAAGTGTTCCGCAAGCTACCAAAATAAGGAGGAGACGAAGGGCCATTGTAGTCCAAGCTTTCAAGATTGGTAGAAGTAATAATTGAATTATATTGTTGGCTTGGATTTCCATCTACAAGTCCCTGCGGATTTCCTTTGTCATCTAGGCCCATCCATTTGTAACTGGATAAGGTAAATAACGGTTTTCCAACTTGAGGAAATATCGTACCGGGATTAAGGTAGGAATTAGCACTACTTTGCTGGACCTTGTAATTCGTGACTTTATCTATCGTATAGCTGAAAAGAAAATTAGTTTGCCAACTGAATATCCCTTGTATATTGTTGGAGTTTAGAGTGATGTCAAAACCATGTCCTTTCATATCTGCGGTATTACCGGTGTATTGAGAAAGACCCATAGATGGAGCTAATGGGCTAAGCCCCAAAAGATTGGTAGATGTTCTTTGATAGTATTCTATAGATCCATTTAATAGATGGTTTTTAATACCAAAATCAATTCCGATATTTATCATATGGTTTTTCTCCCATTGTAAAGAAGGGTTGGGGGATTGGTAATGGTACTGTAATTTTGGTTATAGGTATTAATACCATTGATGTTTGCTGTTGTTAATGCAGTCACGGACTTATTGATATTACCACTATATCCATTGGTAACTCTTAATTTTAAATAAGGTAACCAATGGATATGATAGAATTGTTCTTCACTGGCGACCCATCCAAGTCCCGTCGACCATAATGGAACGCCTTTTTGATTACTGTTCACACCAAATAGATTAGATTGATCTTTCCTAATACTTACTGAAAAAATATATCTAGCTCGAAAACTATAGGCTGCATTGCCAAAATAAGATAGATAGTTGTTGATTGTCTTTAGATTGGATACATTATTTTGAATTTGATTATAAGCATTGCCTTGATAATTAAGAAATAGGCTCACGTAATCAACATTTGTACTGGTTTGTTGATCTTTGTCATAGCCATATAGTCGGTAACTGCGTGTTTGTGTTACTAGACTTTGTAGCTCAACGCCAGCTAAAGCTGTCAATTCATGATTTGAACTCCAATGGTGCGTATAGTTAATTAAGGCACGACCATCATGTGCATGGTATCCAGCTTTGTAGAAATCGATAATCCCTCCTAATGGAACGGGTCTGGTTATTGTAGTCCCATTAATCCTGGTAAATTGATTAATATAATTGCGAGTATAGTAAGTTTCTTCGCTATCATAATTTTCGTTTTGTGAAGATCCATTGCTGTATTGGTAAGACAAAGAGGTTTCTAATCCACATAGTATTTTGTATTTTATTTGTGTATTAATCCTATAGTCAGTCAATTGTGTAGTATTGTCTATCAGATGTATTTCATCCCACGGTCTGTAATGCCAATCTAATAAAGTTGTGGTTAGGTCATCAATATAACTAGGACGGTATTGGTTGGGAACTGCCAAGGCTTTACCATCATCACCTACTAACTTCAAATAGGGGTAAGGAAATGAACCTGCACTTCCATCCCCTTTTTGTCGACTTTGGATTAATACGATCCCTGTTGTAAACTCTAGTTTATTATGGAAAAATGCATAGGTATTATTTGCATTAAGCGTTAATCTATTGTTTGTATTGTTAATAAGGGAAGATTGATTTGCATCATAACCTAAAGAAAGAAAATATTTGTTATTAGTACTTCCTCCATTGATACTTACTGCATATTGCTGAGCTAGACTTTTTTGGTAGAAATGGTGCTTTAAATCATTCCTATAGTCTTGCTGCTGATATAGTGCCAATTGGGCTTGTGCTTCCTGATCGGAAATGTCCCCATTTTTTTCCTTGTTGAGTATTTCTACAACTGGAGAAATTATAGAATACCCATACGAAATTGTACCATCATAGTATCCATTTTCAAACAATATTGTTTCAATACTAATAAAATTGGCTGAGGAAAGTTGTGGTCTGTACCATAGATTTGGCTTATCTCCAAGCGTTATGTTAGAATTGAAGGAAACTTTGGTTGGGAGATTGAACTTCCCTTTTTTAGTGGTAATAACAATTACACCATTGCCAGCAAATGCACCCCATATAGATGTAGCAGCCCCATCCTTCAGAATGCTTACACTTTCTACATCATTAGGATTGATTGTATTAATATCGCCACTATAAGGCATGTTATCTATAACAATGAGTGGATTAGGGTTACTGTTGATTGTACTTACCCCACGAATATTATAATTCGCCTGTCCTGATTGTTGATTTTTATTGAACAATAGACCACTTGTAACTCCATCTAATCTGTCTAAAATATTGGCGCTTACACGTCTATTTAATAGGGCACTATCTACGAATACAAAACTACCTGTTGCTCGTTCCTTTGGTATCTGTTGATAGCCTGTGGACACTATTACTTCCTCCAAATCAGACGACGGGTTTAACTGCACATGAATAAAAGTATCTTTAGCTTCTAGGAATAAAGATTTGGATATATAACCCGTATGAGAGAAAATGATAGAATCTGAACTATGCAATACTATGGTAAAATGACCATTTGCATCCGTCTCAGTCCAAGTATTACTTTTTTTTAGATTTAGGGTAGTGTGAGGTAGAATATTGCCATTAGAGGCTCTTACAACTCCTCTTATCTTCTGTGCCAAAGAAAGTATGGGCAAAAGCATCCCCATTACGAATAGGATCGTTTTGAATTTCATTGAAAATCTGTTAGTTAGTTAAAAAATGTTGTGCTATTTATGAGCCAACAAAATGAGTTATTTCACGATAGGAAAAACATTTTGGAATTGTGTAAATAAATATAAACAAGCAGTTATCCTCAATCAGAGGAATGCAAGTAGTGTAATTTAAAAAGTCTATGACTTATAATTACAAAAAAAGTGAAGACTCTGGCAGTATTGAGTTCAACTATTTATTTAAAATAGTAGGAGAACTCAATAGGAAAATTATTATTAGCTTGGGTTACGCGGTTTACACGCATATTGTTGATTAGCCTTGGCCATATGCCAATGCATTTGTTGTTGAATTCTTTGTACGCTCTTTTTTTGAGGCGTGTGGGTAGTTATTGTTCTCATCGTCCTTAATTGACCAGTTAAGAATTATGAGTCTCTATCAAAAGAATATGGGCCTGCCTTATCCTTTTCCAGTCCTAGTTGACAGCCAAGAGAGAAAAGTTACAGCAAGGCCCATACCTTTTTAATAACGCAATGTACGCATTAAAAGACATGAGTATCTTACCGTCTCGTTCTCTTGGCTGTCATACTTTGGAACATCGAGACTCTTTAATATGTTGAACTTCTATATATTTCTACATACAAGATATTTTTATCTAAAAACAAAATTACCATAAAAATTCAAATAAAGTAAAATAATTTAATTCAAAAGTAAAATAATTTAATCCTATTAAAAAAAGCCTTCAATATTTGAAAAATGAACTTTGAGAAATGGATAAATATATTGGAGCTCTTATTGAAAGAATCGCAAAAAGTAAAGAGTTGAATTCCAGAACATTAGGATTATTAATAAATAAAACAAAGCCTGGCACTGCTGACATATTTAAAAGAACTGTAATTGATACTGATTTATTGATTGAGCTTTCCGATAAACTCGATTATGATTTCTTTTCTTTTTTCTATAAAAATCCCATTATGGATAGATTCAAAAAGCAAGAAGAAAAAGTTTGGTTGGATAAATTAGCTTTATTAAAAAATGAGATAAGCAGATTGAAAGAACTACAAGATCAAATGCAGGATCACATAAATACTCAGAAAACTTACATTTTAGATTTGAAGAAAAGAAAATAATTTTAGAGCGGTACGATAGGTATTCATTGATGAAGAAGTTTTCAATGAATATACTAAATCAACTCTTTAATGGCTTTAGAATAGCAATATAAAGTTAGCATTTAATGTACGTAATTGTGAAATAAGAACTATATGAATAAAGCAATAATTTGTCTCACAGGTTTATTGATTTCTTTTACCGTATTTGGCCAAAAGGCTTTGCATAATTCATCTAAAATGAAGATTATCCATGCGAAGTCTAAAATGGTTAGTATCCGTGACGGGAATGAACTTCAGCAAAATTCATGGACTATAGTCCCATCCGCAAAGCCAGATGTATATGAGACCACCGGCAAAAAAGTCACTTTTATTACGGACATGGATTCGATAACATTCAAGACAGAACTGAATGGAGTTTATGATTTTGTAATTTTACTAGACAAAGATTCTGCATGGACTCAAATAAAATGTGTCCCTTCTAAACTGGAAATACTTAAACGAGCTGGTGCATATAAACAAGCTGACACAACAGGATTACCCCATTTCTCTTATGAAACGCCCCAAAATGCCCGTTTACGAGACGTAAAGACCTATTTTAAACTTGACTCTATTGCAGGAGATGGTAATGAAGTTTCTAAAATACTGAACATCATGTATTGGATTCATAACAATGTTACACATGATGGTAGCAATTATGCCCTTGCGGAATTTGATGCAATAGATTTATATCAATATCATAAGGCTACAAACAAAGGTCTAAATTGTAGACATTTGGCGATTTCTCTGAACGAGATGTATTTATCGATGGGTTTTAAATCTCGTTACGTAACCTGTCTCCCTAAAAACGAAAATGACCAGGATTGTCACGTTATTTGTAGTGTATGGGTTGATAGTCTACAAAAATGGATTTGGGTTGATCCGACTTTTGCATCTTATATCAAAGACGAAAAGGGAAATCTTTTAAGTATTGAAGAAGTGAGAGAACGTTTAATTGATGGAAGGTCATTGATATTGAATGAAGATGCAAATTGGAACAATAAAAATAAACAAACGAAAGAAAGTTATTTGATGAATTATATGGCGAAAAACTTATACTGGTTACAGATTCCTATAAGTAGTCAATTCAATCCTGAAAGTCGTTATCGTAATAATGTAAATAAATATGTTTCATTGTTGCCTATTGGTTATGCTCGTTCCAATATGAGCAATATAGGTAGCATTACGAACGATCCTCAATACTTTTGGCAAAAACCATAAACAAAAAGGATATCTCTGGAAAGTCTCCTATTACAGGTCTTTCTGATTGTCATTGGATATGGTAATTTCCCCTTCAGAAGACTATAAGGAAAATGAATTATATTTTGTTATCTTTTAATCTATTCATTATTTGAATTTCTATCTCCAATGAATGGAGACTTTCTATAAATATCAAGTAGCTGTCTTTGCATTAATTTAAAGTTTAATTTAAAAAGTTTTCCATAATTAGTTACTATCCTGTCAAAAGCCAAAAATGTTGAAAATGAGGCGATAATGACCTTTAAGTGTTTTGTTTCCGGATGAATTAGATCTTGAATACTTGAATATACTATAAGTACAAAGAAAATCGCATAAATATAAAATGTGATTTTTCTATTATCAGCAAATGATAACGAAAATTTCTCAAATAATTCATTCATTTTTCCATCATCTGATTTTCCCATTATTTTATTCACTTTTCTTAAAATGCTATCTAAAAAAAGTCTATTAATAATAGTCAAATAACTTATTAATAAATAAATTTTCAAATCGTAGGATAAAGTATAAAAAAAATGATTTACAACCGCTATAATTAGTAATAATGGCGCTGCGGAAAATATAAGTGCCGCAAAAACATTTCCTAATGCCTTTATGAAAGGAAATAGTAATAAAAATATTAGAACCGGAACCTGGATGATAAATAAAATTGGTAATGTAATTTTCTTCTCTGGAATTGAAAAACTAAATATAAATAAAAATACCCAAAATAACATCGTGTACATTACTTTTACAAGTGTATCATTATTTGAACTAATAAATTTTTTATAAAATAATGCTACGAGAATCATTCCAATAATTCCAAAGATGGCAGCGCCGAACTTGTTGTCTGTTTGATTGTTTTTTTACCCATTAAATAAAAGTTAATAGATATTAAAATAAAGCTAATTGAGATTCCCTTTTTGGTGAAAATGTTCCTATAATGATAAAAGGATTATGAGCCTTTTGCATATGAAACTTGTAACTAGTTCCTAAAAAGAAATATAAATCTTTCGTCTTAGCAAAATCATCAAAATATTTCTGGCGCACTTGCTCACAAGCAAGAGCTTCCCTATCATAACCATCAAATTTTTTCAAACAATTAAAGTACAGCATTCCTGTTTCCCAGTCCTCGATCATTAATGTCCTTACTTTTCCCGTTTCATCCTTGAATTTGTAAGAGAACTTATAGGGTAATTTATCAACCACCTTAAATGGATTTCCCGTTTCTTTGAACAAATTAGTCTGCTTATCTTTTTCGATAACTGCTTTTAATTTTTCGGGATTCCACACTCTTTCATCTGGTTCAATAATAAAATCCAATATCTCTGTAGGTTTAAATACGGCAAGAGATGTGAACTTGTCTTTATCATATGCATCGGCGATTAACTGTTCCATATTGGTATAATGCTTATTTTTAAGAACTATTTCCTTACGTTTTAGCCAATTTCCTTCTGTCCCTAAAGATCCAATATGTTCAAATGGAACATCCAAATTGGGCCGGTAGCTTTCTGGCCGTTGGTCTTTAGGATTTTTGGTTACATCCATTATGTACCAATCGTATTTATGATATTTATCACCATCTTCCAATTTCCTAAACGGAATGGGAAAAATTCTTATCCATGTTCCATCTTCCCGAAATCCGGCAGTGCATACCAATTCATCATATTTGGCAGACAAGTTGGGATAGGTTTTTACAGTAATCAATATTTTCTCTTTAGCCATATATTATATGTGTTTTAGTTCATATTTCCAGCCAGGTAGGTTTTGAATTGCTTCTGCAAGATGTTTGCGGTGACATTGGCAAACATTAGCCTCAAAACATGTGAGAGCGATTCTTTCTTTTTCTTCCAATAATTTCAATATGCGCCTCTGCTGTACGGTAGTTTTGGGTAGATTTTCTTTTCTGTAAATACTAAATAAATTATCGTAATCAGCTTGCGTTTTAAGCTCTTGACGATATTCTGATTGTATACCGACTTCCGGGATGTGTAGATACTCTATATGGATTTTTTCACAAGCTGCATTTAATTGGGATTTCGAAAACCCAAATTTCATACTCATTGGATTATTCCGTACATCGATTAACAGTTTAATATCATTACGTATCAACTTGTTTAAATATTCTTCTAAAGAAATACCCTCATATCCTATCGTATGCAGAATGATACCTTCCCGCTTAGGCCGGCTTTCCAATATTTTTTCATAAGCCTCATTAGGCAATATCCGCTGGGCTAAAACGCTGTTAATTGCATAATATTTAAAATTCAAATAAGTGTGTTGCATGAGAGTATGTGCATTCATGCGTCCATAATTCTTTTTAACCTCAGCAAGCAACAATTTGTCATTTGCTTTTAGTTTAGATATATAGTTAGATTTATCTAATTTCTTAACTTCTTTTTCTCCCGAATTAAGGATATTTGCCTTTGCCAATGATTCAATATCAGAATTAGCTGTAATTGAATAACAACCATATAAATAGGGTATAAAATGATATTCAGCATTTGCACCCTGCTTATTACAAAACAAGAAAAGGAGCTTTTGCAAAGAAATTTTATCTAATTCTCCATCAAAAGCTTCCAATAACCCCAATAATAATTTGCGCCTATAAAACATACAGCAAAGATACTCTTTTTAGAAAGTCCTTTATTTTCATTTGAAATCATACAAATATAAGTATTTCAATAAGGATAACTAAATTTCTTAGTATTCCCTCTCAATTGTAGCCTCATATGAAGCAATCTTGTTATATGTCTTGTGTTAAATAACAACTTTTTCTGTTTAATATTTAAATGAAGGACTCACAAGAGTCCTTCATTTGCAAAAGATTGATAACTATCTGTAGTAAGGATTAGATGATCCAGTAGTGTAATATCCATTAGTTTGGCTGCATCTTTCAATCTTTCTGTAATCTTCAGATCAGCAGTACTGGCAGTTAGATTCCCACTCGGATGATTGTGTGCCACAATAATTTTACAAGCATTAGATTTTAAAGCTACCGTAAGTAAAATTCGAATATCTACAATAGTTCCAGCGGTACCACCTGTAGAACCGTGATATACACCGAGGACTCTGTTAGCATTATTCATAAGAAGCATTTTGAAAGATTCCACCAATTCCATTTCATCTTCGTTCCAAACAGATCTAAAAAGCGAAAGTGCATCTTCTGCCATATTGATTTTAGGTCTTTGTGTAGCTTTTATTTTGTTGCGATAAGATAGTTGAACTTCTTGTAATTCGGACCAATGAAGTTCATTTTCTCTGGTTGCTGTTGAGTTGTAAGTTTTCATGATGTACTGTTTTTGTGTAACAGCGATAAAAGACGGTTCTCTAAAAAGAAGGCAGTACGTGGAATAGCGGAGCGTAGTGAGCATATGCCGTCGAAAGCTGCCTGCTTTTTAAAGAGAACCGTCTTAGCTTAGTGGAACTAAAAACGGTACATAAAATCTTACAACAGAAGAAGGAAAAAATTAAACTAAAACGATCATTACTCTGAAAATAAAATTGAATACGTACACAAAATAAACTGTCCCAAATTTGTATAAAATATGTGACAACAAAAGTTGACTATTTCTTCTTTTTTGCTTTACGTTTTTTGAAAGAAGTTTTTTCGGAAATTTTGTTTTGTTCCAAATTTCTAGGAGGATGATCTAAAAAATAATATGGATTTCTATTGTATACAGAATCTACAGCTCTGATAAAGTTTGGTGCCGCCTGTTGAACATAGTCATACTTTATGAGTAGTTCGTTGTATTGATTGTAACGTGTAAAACTAAGCCAACCCAGAAAAATGGATAGTCCAATGAAAAACAATAGAAGAAGCAACCATCTCCAATCTTTGAAGCTGTGTTCATGGCGGATCCTTTGGTTTTCTGGATCTGCCAATTGTTGAATAATACGCTCTAAGGATCGCTGCAATTTTTCCATGGATTCTGGACGCAACATCTTATCCTCTTTAATGTCCTTTTTGACCACCAAATCTAAAAGTGCTTTCATATGGTCCACTTTTTTAAGTAGTATTCTCAGACTATAAGACAAGGAATCGGAAAGCTCGTTTTGTACTTGAGAGGGTTCCACCTTTTCAACAAGCACTTTGATTTCTTGCACTTCTTTTACTAAATCTTTTAATACGATTTCCACTTCAGAAAGATTCATAACTTGAGGATATTAAAGGGTTACTTACATAGATAATTTTACTTTTCTTTTTTCTTTGAGGCGTTTTTTTTCTTCTGACTCATCCATCCCCATCGCACCAAAATAAACGCTATCAATATCTACCTTAAGAGGACTAATCATATAATCAATCAGAGCTTTTGTCACTGTTTCAATAGTTACACTTTCACTAATATTATTTTTAGATGTTGGATGAACTTGACGAGGCATGAATCTATCTCTTAGGCGCAAAGTAGACTTAGATATTTTATCATTTATATCACCCCTTGCCAAGGCAATATTTCTTTCTAATTGTACTAGTTGAGACGGACTCAATGGAGCTTTCTGTTGTTTTTTATTAAAGGCAATGATTTTCTCAATTTTAGAAAGACTACATCCTAAGGAACTCGCTTTAAAATAAATTCCAGAGGATTGATGTACAATTCCCAGTCCCCTTCCTTTGTGTAAACTATAACCGGCTTTTTGCATTTGTATAATAAATTCCAACATGGACGTTGCCTTATAAAGTGCATTTTTCAAAACCATTCTAGCTTGCAACTGCCGAGCATTCCAATGCTGTTTTTCGTTATTCGAACTATTTAATTTCTGTTTCCAAGTCTTCGGTGTCTTGACTTGTTTTAGATGAAATAGCATTTCACATTTTCGGGAAATTTTCATTAATCTTTGCTTGGACTGAAACAGATTTACAACTTGTCTACCATCAATTGGAGGACGAACAATGATCGCATGGTAGTGATCCTTACTCTCCGGACTAGTGTGTTTACAAAGTAAAAACATATTCTCGTCTAGTTTGAACTCCTTCATTACCATTGCTGCCAATTGTAATTCTTGCGCTGCATTTAAAAATTCTCCTTCACTTAAAGAAAAGATCGCATGAAATAGCGGTTGACTGCAACGGTTGTTATTTAAGTCCAATGCCATCTGCATTTGCGCCACAATTTCATCAGTATGTTCTCCTACAAGTGCATTTTGAAAAATGATTTGAGCTTTTTCTTCCGGATGTTTTAATCCATTTTCTCTAAGTACATAAGAGACCATATTAGAAATTGAAGACGCTTTTGCGGTAGTTTGTTTAGCGATCATACTCGTAAATGTGTAATGGAAATCGAAAAATATTGGACAGCTCGTAAATAAAAAATGCGACTATGATGCCAATTCTACTGAACCGCTTTTTTTATTTCACCAGCGAGATAAAGGATTCTTTCACCATAGAATCGCAGTTCCTTTTCAGAAATATTCTGCACCGCTCCTTGGTGTAAATGGCGAACCAATTGGTTGAAATTGGAAGCCGTAAGTGTCAACGTCAAAACTACTTTGGATACAGAAGCAGGAATGGTTTTAAGGTACATTTTGATCTCGACTTTTCTAGCTGCTTCAATCAAAAAATGAGAAATGGGTAATTCAGATTGCCTAGCCTTCGAGTAAATACTACGGTATTCTTCAGGAGTGACGAGTATATTTAAACGACGTGTTTTATTTTTCATATACTTGGATTTGAAAATAAATAAATGACGAATGCGACAGTCATGAGAGAATAGATAATTTGGGCCTCGCATGAGTATGCCCAACCTGCTTGCTATAGAAAACCAAGGGCTCCTATCATAGGGTTTTGAGATACTGATAATACAGCCTATTTTTACGACCTTCTAGGAGGTTTTCTGACTATATTATTCCATCTATTTGGATTGGCTCCCTTCTGGACTCTGGGGCTTTTATTTAGATGTTGATTACAGTTTATCTTTGTTTGCAAGTGAAATCAGTCTGGGCATATCCTCTTCAAAGAATTTTTTTCTGTCGATAAATACACGTCCTCTGGGACAAAATTGTCTGGAATTAATTAGTCCGAATTTGCGTTTTTTGATAACGGTCTGCACCGAATAATGCAGCATATCGGCAATTTGTTTTTGAGAGATGAATTCCTCATTTGTTGTTTCCTTTGTCATAGGGGATATTTTTACGGTAGCGAAGGGATATTCCTTCGTAGTGCAAAGAGAAAAAGAAAACGAACTATATTTTTTGTGTACATCTATGTATATGGATGTAGATGAATACTACTATATGAAAATGGTCTTTACCGAATGGAAAACGATGTTTAGCTGATGTAGTTTCTTTAACTATAGTGTAGTCTATTCAACCAAATCTAGCCCTAAGTGATTGACTTTAACCGATAGTAGAATTTTTTATCTATATCTTTCCAATATCTGTAAAACAAGGGTATATTTTTGAGGATTTTGTCTACCTAGAATTTCCAGAAAGCTTTCTTTTTGATCGCGCATCCTATTGGCAATAGAGCGACTATCTGCCTGCTGCGGGAAAAGGAATTGTATGAGATTTTCATAATCCTTTAAAGTTCCTTCCTGTTTCCCTTTACCTTTTAAGTTGATCTCGTAGCAGATTCTTGCCGCCCCTAGAAGTAAATTTATGGAACGGACACCATGATCAAAATCTCCTGGACCCAGGGTTATAGCTTCCCTACTTGCTGAACTTTGAGTAAAAAGACCCTCAACTATTTGAGATGCAGTAAGTGATTTTTTTTCGTTTTTTAATTGTGGCGCCATACTTAAGTAAGCTTCCCAAACGGACAAAAGATCTTTTGGTTCAGCAGTAGAAGTTACCTTTTGTGGAATGTTTTTACCGGATGAATCAGACTCAACTTGTATATTTTGGGAGGATGAACCTTCTGGCATCTTGCTATTTTCCGATGGTGAAATATTCACATTTTTACTCTGTACTCCTTGAAGAGGCAAAGATTTGGTGCGGTCGTTATAGTATTTAGCCGTTTGAATATCCACAAAAAGATAGGCGCAGCAGATAAGATAAGCTTGTACTTTTCCATAAAATAGGATCCACTCAGGTACTGTTTCCCCGTCATAATGGAAAAGTCGTAGGAGTTCATCTCCCATGTCTTTTAAGAAAGATAACTTTCCCTCATTATCTTCTATCCATGTTAACACCGAGGTTTCTTCTTTAAAATTACGCATTCCGATATGGTATCCATTATGGAAATGGGACATAATTTCTTTGGCTTGTTCCTGCGTTATTTCTACATCTGTTCCATTATCACGCACAATATGTTGAGGAGTCCTATAAGGAACAACTATATCAAAAATATCTTGAAAACATCGATCTGTACAAAGGAAATCCATATTATCTATTGCATAACGTACTATGACACTATCCAGGTTAGCAGCCCAAAACTCAAAAGTATCCTCTGTTGCAAAGTCCTCAAAAAGTCCATACTTGCCATAAGACAACAAAGGATGCTTACCAAAATACCGATCCAGATATTGGCGGTAGTAACGGTAGTTCAGCTTTTTGAATGGAATGGACATGGAAAAATTTATGGATTTGCTGAGATTAAAGATAACAAATTGTCCTTATTAATCATCTTTCCATAGACAGTTAAGATAGTATTTTAAACACCTAAACACGACTAATTGTAAAATTGCGATACCACATGTTTTAAGTTGTAAAATTATCAATTATCATTTTTTGAATAAAAAAGCAAGGATCTTTTACAAAATAATTTAGTTTGAAGCAATCGATATTCATATTTATTCTATATTTGAGAGGCTTTTTTACCCTAAAGAGATCTCAATGAGAGAATACTACACTTCTAATAGAAAGGTTTTCATACAATCGATTTTAAACGATATTAATTTGTTTTATAGAAATTTGAATACCAATGTATTTTTAAATATTGGTGCGGATAAATATCTAAACATTAAAACCTAATTTTAAGTTGTTCGACTGAACGCCATTTTTTTATTTTCAAGCATAGAATAGATTTCTAATTTACTCCTTTGAAGAGTTGATACCTAATTGTTTTTTGGCAAACTAATACTTATGCATACAAGACTTTTGCAAATTTTAGTCCTCATTTTAATTTTTTCAATTTATCAATCTTCTGCACAGGTTATACCTTCTGGAAGACAAGCAATCCCTAAAGTTATTGCCAGCAGTCCCCAAGCGGCATCGCTAGGTTCCTATGGAGTTAACTCTATTAATATGTTCACAGGCAAACCTACGATTGACTTGAATCTTTATAGTATCACTCAAGGAGATTTCACGTTACCAATCAGTTTGAGTTATAATTCAGATCTCATAAAGCCACAAGAGCATGCTGGTATAATGGGATTAGGTTGGATACTTAATGCTGGAGGTGTCATCAACAGAAGTGTCAATGAGGGTGTGGATGAAATATTGGTGGGTAATGGTGAGAGTCCAGATAATAAATATTCTTACTATGACAATTATGGAACACTAAATAACTCTTCATGGAGTACGACATCCTTTCTTCAATCTCTTGGTAATGGTTTCGCGTACGTCCCATCCGGAACCTATGCGAATACAGCTCATCCAAACCCAGATGTGTTTAATTTTTCTGTAGGTTCAATAAGTGGTTCCTTCTATAAAAATCAAGTAGGTCAATGGGTGATATCCTCTTCCACAGATATTGATTTTAAAATAGAAGATACATTGGCATCGAACTATCAAATAACTGAAAAAATTTACGGTGGAAATGCTAGTGCGTCCAGAACGATTAGTGTAAAGCGGATAATATATGGGTTTACCATCACAGATGATAAAGGGATAAAATATGTATTCGGTCGACAGCCAGGAAGTATAGAATTTTCAGCTAATGCAATGGATGGTACTACATCCTACAATGAAAACTATATAGCTAATGCATGGTATCTGACCAAAGTGATTCTTCCCAACAGTAATTATAGTTACACACTTGCTTATTCAATGGATAATAGTCCGATATTTAAAGTATATCCAAACTTCGCGGCGGGCAATTATAAAGTCAATAATGGTTCTGGTAGCTACCAAAATGTCAATTATGCCATTGTTCGCAATTACCAAACCTATCTCACTTCCATTACTTCTCCAGATATGGAGATAGACTTCTATAGAAGCCACTCTAATGACTTGGATTATAAGATTGCTTCTTTTAATAATACTAATAAAGATAACTGGTCTGCTTATGGTACAGATTATGGACCCTATTCATCTAGTGTCCTAACATCGTATGACAATGTTTTACACTGGTACAAACTAGACAGTATGATCGTTAAATCATTGCTTTCTGGACAAAAAATAAATAAAGTAGTTCCTACTTATTTTGAAAACAGTAATTCGAGGCTTTTTCTTACAGGCCTTAGTTTATATGGCAGCGATACCTCCATGGTTAAACGCTATCAATTTGGCTATAACAGCGGTCCTTTACCATCTACCTATCAGACTATGGAACTCGATGATTGGGGCAATTTTAATGGTAAAGATTTTTTTAATTCCGTTGCAGGGGATAGCTCTCTTGTGTACTCCGTAAACCAATTCAAAAATATTTATCCGACTTACCGCAAACCATCTATGGATTTAAACATTGCAGGAGCTGGTTATCTTACTTCCATAACTTATCCTACGGGAGGTACGGACAATATAGAATATGAACTCAATAGCTATTCCAAATATGTGACGGGGAATGCATCAACCATTAGTTTTGATGCCATTGATAGCACGCACAATGTATATACTGGTGGGCTTCGAGTACACAAAATAACTACGCTTACGGGTGATAGTTCAAAACCATTGGTTAGAACATTTTTCTATCAAAGAGATTATTTAGGAGGAGATACGCTAACTAGCGGAGTTGTAGCAGGAGTGCCATCCTATTTTGAAAGTGGAACAGATAATAACCAGTTTAATTATTATAAATTTAAAATTACTCCCGTTTTAATAGATAATTCAACAAATGGAGCACATGTTACTTACAGCAGGGTCTACGAAAAAGGCAGTGATGGTTCTCTTACTCAATATGACTTTACCAATCATGATAACGGTTTTGGGGACAGACCAGCACTGAGTTACACTGAAAATTATATAACTTATGATATAAATGGAAAAATTGCTTTCATGAATAAACTCAAATATAATTCCATGGCACATGAAAGAGGTAAACCCCTTTCTATAAAATACTACGATAGCGCTGCACATCTTTTAAAAAGTGAATCTTATAATTATTTCTTAGATTCAGTTACTACCGATACTAGGATACATGCTGTGGAATTTCAAAGCGAAATGTTTGGAAAACCAACGGAGGGTTCTATGTCTTTAGATCTTTCTAATATGTTTGAAGCACTTCAACTTTCGGCTTATATCCCTTATTCTTACCATTCACACCTTGCATCGAAGACAACAACAATGTATTATAGAGCTGGTAGTGATTCGTTGCAGGAGACGCAACGCTTTACCTATAATATTGGCAATACACACCAACTCAGGACTTTGGAAACGATGAACTCAAAAGGAAAGTCTACGCGAGAAGGATATAAATATCCAACGGATTTTACGGGTAATACGGTTTATAATGCGATGGTGGGTAAAAATATGCTTTCTTCCATCGTAGAAGATACAAATAGCGTAAATAATGCCCAAACTGTTTTGTCAAGAACGAATTACCAAGCCATTTACCCCATTTCTGGAACGCAAACACCTTTATTCTATTTACCATACAGCTATCAAACACAGTTGGGTAGTGCAACATTATCAGTAGATGATTCTATATTGGCTTATACTTATAAAGGTGATATCGCGGAAGTTAAACATCGTGACGGCATGAGAGATACTTATATATGGGGGTATAATTTTCAATATCCAGTGGCAAGAATACATAGCCAAACGGTTACATACACGACTGCCATCGCTGCAATGGGAGGATCATGGAGTAGTTCTAATAGTCCTTACCTTTCAGATGCGGATATGCGCACCGCTTTAAATAACCTACGCAGTGCATTGTCTTCGTCAGGTGCAGATATTTTTACCTATACGCACAATCCCCTCATTGGTATTACAAGTGAAACTGATCCCACTGGAAAAATTTCCTATTATCAATATGATCCATTAGGACGACTAATTAGAATTTTAGATAATGATAAGAATATTGTGCGTACTATAAGTTATAACTATAGGAATGGATCACCGAACTTAATATATAAAAATACAGCTAAGTCCGGATCTTTTACGGTGAATACTTGCTCTGCAAATCTCACGGGAGAAACAGTTACATATACTGTAGCGGCTGGAAAGTATGAATCTACGGTAAGTCAGGCCGCTGCAGACCAATTGGCTCAAAATGATGTTGATACAAACGGGCAAAATTATGCTAATTCTAATGGAGGATGCAAAGCGCTTATTAGTATCAACAATATTAATATGTTCAGCGCTTCTGTTATGGGAGTACTAAATTTTATAGGCCAAGATAGCTCCACTTATTCTATTGGTGCATCCGGAAGCGGTACTTCCTTATTATTACCCACAGGAGCATACACAGTAGTATTTAATACGCCAGGTGCAAATGCATTAATTGATGTTAATGGGACCCAAAAGGTCGTAAATACGCCTGCGGGAGGTGCAACAACTCTTGGAAATTTTTCAATTTACCAACCTTATACCATAACAGGATATTCTACCTACTATGGAAATACAGCACAGAGTCAAATATTTACTAAAAATAATTGTGCTTCTGGCTTACAAGGCTCACAAGTTACTTATACTGTTTCTGCTAACAGTTACTATTCATCTATCTCCCAAAGTGATGCCAACCAAAAAGCTACAGCAAATATCAATGCAAATGGACAAACATATGCCAATAATGTGGGAACTTGTAGTGCGCTTGTTTCCATTACTCTTCAAAAAACATCATCAGTAAGTACATTTAATCCAGTTACTGTTCAAATAAGTTCTTCTGGGAATTCCAATATTGGCACTTATAATTTCCCGTCAAGTAATACGGGTAGCACAACCATTAGTCTACCAGCAGGAACTTATCAATTAAAGTTTACGCTTCCAAGTACAACTCCATATAATGTACCATTTACGTTAAATGGTAGTCAAATAGCCAATATTGCCTCAGGGTTAACTACAACAGGTTCTGCAACTTTATCAGCTGGTACAAATTATACGCTTAAAGCCGTAATTGGAAGATAAATTTTAAATCTTGAATAGATAAAGATGATGAATATAAATTTAGAATAGTATGCTTAAAATATCTTATTTATTAATATTACTCCATTTAATTTCAGTTAGAATTTGGTCGCAAAATATGGATAGTATAACACTGGCCCATATACGACAAGCGCGAACCTTCTATCAATTGGGGCAGCAATACCGCACAGGTACAGACGTTCCAATGGATTATGGCAAAGCCGTCGAGCAATTTGAAAAAGCAGCAGCTTTGGGGGATCCGCACGGCCAGTACGCTCTGGCCTACATGTCCTATAAGGGGCTTGGTTGCTCACAAGATTATGGAAAAGCTGTCAGTCTTTTTCGTCAAGGAGCTTTGCAGGGATACGATAATGCCATGTATTTCTATGGTTTGTGTTTACGCAATGGCTACGGAATCGCCGCCAATAAGGACAGTGCAACGTATTGGTTGAAATATGCGGATTCTTTGGGAAGTAAACAAGCCCAGATGGAGCTTGCTGCCATATCAGCAGAAAATAGGGCGGACTCTGCAAAGGAACTATTGGAAAATATCCATAATGCAGCTCTGCCATCAACGGGGTCCATGAACAGTTTTGTACGTATACCTGGTCATTTTCCCGTTGGTGATATTATCAACGGTAGGTATAAAGGTTATCTTTTACAATATGACTGGAGTGGTAAAAATCTCGTGCAGGCGAAATCCATGGAGTTGGAACTGGGTAGCTTTGCTTCAAAAATAAGTGGGCAGTGGGTGGAAAGTGGTACGGATTCTTTCCATTTCTCTGCATCCTTAAGCGGAGACTCTTTGGTATTTGAACCTACGACGTATGGTAGAACAGATCACTACAGTCCAGACAGTGCTTTATCCTATAGCTTAAAAGGCGCTGCATTTAATATCGTTCAAGGAGTTGATAGGATTTATTTGGCTGGAAATGTTACAATGTTTTCTGAAGATCGCGGAGAACCCTCTAAACCCATTGTTTTGGCATTGACGCGGGAAGTAAAAACCGAACAAAAGGATATTTTACTTACTGATACGAAGGTTTATCCTAATCCGTTCCATGATGTTTTAAATATCAGTTTTTCTTTGGGAGCAGAAGCTATGGTATCCTTGTCCTTAAATAGCATTTCAGGACAACAGGTGTATCAAAAAGCGGCACAGAAACTTTTTACGGGAACCTATAATTTCAGCCTACAGCCACCCGCAGGATTGGCCCCCGGTGTTTATTTTTTGCAAGTATCGGTAAACGGTAAAATACATTCATTCAAGGCTGTCAAGATTTAACCCAAAACTTTTTATGATATACAGATTAAGATTATTCGCTTTTTTAATATTATTACTTTGTATCTCTACTGTAGTAAATGCTCAGACGAGCGCCCAAAATTATATAGCCACTTGGTCCGCCATGGCCCCTGAGGCGAGTGCAACCAACCTGCTTACACGTCCGGGCAAGGATGTACAATTGGGAGTACAGTACTTTGATGGACTCGGTAGACCGATGCAAACCGTTATCCGTCAAGGCTCTTTAATAACTGGAGCTACGGCTGGTGATTTGGTAACCCCTATCGAATACGATAGTTATGGTAGGCAATCCAAAAACTACTTGCCATATGCAGCTTCAGCTACAGACGCAGGTTTTAAAAGTAGTGCCACCTCTGCACAATCGACTTTTTATGCATCAGGCAATCCCTCCAGTCCGGTTGCAGGTCAAGGTGAAAACTTGTTTTATAGTCAAACCAATTTTGAACTATCTCCTCTGGATCGCCCGATAAAAACGCTGGCTCCGGGTAACAGTTGGTTGGGGGCAGCAAAAGGGGTTGCTACTGGTTACTATGCAAATACAACAGCAGATGGTGTGCGTATTTGGAATGTTACCATAGGAAGTAGCAGCGGAAGTATCTTAAGTTCTTATGCCAGTCTATCTACTTATGGTGTGGGACAACTTTATAAAACAATTACTACAGACGAAGCTGATAAACAGGTCATAGAATTTAAGGACAAGGATGGCCTTGTAGTTCTAAAAAAAGTGCAACTTACAGGCAGCGCGGATGATGGTTCTGGACAGGGTCATGACGGATGGCTTTGTACTTATTATATGTACGATGATTTAGGGAATCTACGCTGTGTCATACAGCCTGAAGGCGTTAAAACCCTTTCTTCTTCTGGATGGGTATTGAGCCAAACAACGAACGCCAAAGTTTTATCTGAACAATGTTTTCGCTACGAATACGATGGTCGTAATAGAATGACGATCAAGAAAGTTCCTGGTGCAGGTCCAGTATATACAGTCTATGACGCACGTGATTTACCTGTAATGGTGCAGGATTCTACCTTGCGAGCTTTGGGCACTTGGAATGTTACTAAATATGATAATCTGAACCGTCCTTATAAAACTTATCAGACGTCTAATAGTACCGCATTTGCCACTTTGTTATCGGCAGCTTACAACGTCTCCCCCTATATTCCTTCTGGGGATAGCTCCAATATACTGACAGTAACCCATTATGATGATTATAACGGGCTTCCAGCAGGATTGTCATCTTCCATGCTGACAACTTGGAACACTTATTTTTCTGCTACGAGCACTTCCTGGCCATATCCAGTAATGCCCGCGAAAAATAGTACGATCACAACCAAGGGTTTGGTGACTTGGTCACAGGTAAAGTTACTTGGAAGCTCCACCTACTTGTCTTCAGCAAACATATATGATGACAAGGGACGGGTGGTGCAGATACAATCACAAAATGTAACCGGTGGTATAGACGTATCGACCACTCAGTACAGCTGGAATGGCAAACCTCTTATTACCGTCAACAAGACCCAAAAAGTAGGGACAAAACCAGATACGACCGTTATCGTCAACCGTTACACCTATGATGAGCTTTGGAGAACGATAAAAGAGGAAACAAAAATAGCCTATTCTAAAGTACGCAAGGATACCGCTAGTGATTGGCTTGTATTGTCGCAGAGTAGTTATGACGCTATTGGTCAGCTAAAACGTAAACTCGTAGGGCTTAAAAGAAACGGTAATACAAATACGTATCTTTCTACGCCTATTGATACACTAGACTATGATTATAATATCAGGGGATGGTTATTGGGCGTTAATAGAGCTTATACCAAAGAAGGGGTTACAACCGATAATACCACACCTCCCTTGGGTGAAGGCTACGCGGAACCGTCAGGAACGCTCTATGATCCAGCTTCCCGACTTTGGGGTTTTGATCTTGCCTACGACAAGATAGCATCGGCCTTAATTAATGGTCAATCCTATAATACCACAGCCCAGTTAACGGGCAACATTGCAGGTATGGCATGGAAAACAAATAGTCATGGTAGAGTAAGAAAATATGATTTTAATTACGATGCCTCGAATAGGCTTACCGGTGCTACTTTTGGTCAGTACACAGGAAGTGCATTTTCCAACACCACTGTGAATTATAATGTATCTGGGTTGACATATGATAACAATGGCAATATCACTGCCATGAACCAATACGGGCTGAAAACCTCGTCCAATAGCTCTGCTCTGGTGGATCAGTTGACTTATACCTACCAGAGTGGCAGCAATAAATTGGCAAAAGTGGCAGATGCCGTAAGTAATGCGTCTGAAAACTTGGGGGATTTTCAAAATGGAACCAATACGGATGATGATTACGCCTACGATGGTAATGGAAATTTGACAAAAGACCAGAACAAAACAATTTCCTCCATAACGTATAATTACCTAAATTTACCGCAGGTAGTCACGGTGACTGGCACAGGTACGGTTACCTATGTGTATGATGCATCTGGAAACAAGTGGAAAAAAGCGGTTTATAATCAGGCAACGGGAAAAACCGATTCCACACTATACTTGGGTAATAACCAGTACCGCAATGACACATTACAGTTCTTTGGCACAAGTGAAGGTAGAGTCAGGACAAAGGATAGTACGGGATTAATACTGGACTATTTCTTTAAGGATCATTTAGGAAATGTTCGCTTAGTAGTAACTGATCAATATGGTCTACAAAGCCCCATTCTTGAAGAAACTCATTACTATCCGTTCGGGCTCACAATGAAGGGAATATCTTCAAGTCAGAGCAACCCGATGCTGACAAACAAGGACAAGACGTTCCAAGGACAGAAGTTCGATGATGAGTTAGGACTTGATTGGTTAGAATTTAAATACCGTAATCATGATCCACAAATCGGTAGATTTATTGAAATCGATCCTCTGGCAGATCAGTATGAATACAATAGTACTTATGCATTTAGTGAAAATAAAGTCACAGGAAATGTAGAGTTAGAAGGGTTGGAATCTGTGACAGTACCAACTCCCGAAGGTCCAATACCAATGGTTCCGATTGTACAAAATCCTTCTGCTTCACACAGTGGGCCTCGTCCTCAAACATTGGGAGAAGCATTGCACGATCTTATTGTAAATACTGCGTCTTTTTTACGTGAAGCAATTATAACAACTGCCACAAGTACAGTAGCAAATGGATATCGATTACACGCTTTGCTTTCTGAAGGTTCTAATGAAAAAAAAGATGTTGACGGTGTTAGACCACAGACACTTGTTAAATCAAATGGCGTTAGCAAACAGAATAAGACGAATACAGAAACGGGATCCTATACAAATACACATAAAAGTGGTAAGACTTATAGTGGAAAGGGAAGTAAAAGTAGGTCTCAAAAATCAGCCAAAAGGGTTGAGAGAGAAAATAATGATCCTCATATAGCTACAGATTTTACTCCAGCTAATTCAGAACGTGACGCTTTTAAAGATGAGGATACACGCATTGAACAAAATGGAGGACATGGTAATTCCTCTAAAAATTATAATAGAAGAGCATCTCCTGGTAAAAAATATAAAAAACAAGATAATACACCTTAATATATTTATGGCAATAATAATAAAAGAAGGATTTAAATTTTTTGAAAATACATCTGGTAAAAACGTCGAATTAATAATAGATGTATCTCGAATTGAAGAGTCAATGAATTATTATAAGAAAAATAAAGTTGATGGAATCATTATTTCACCTGCACACGGATATAATATTGAAAATGTAGACTTTCTTAAAAAGTATTCTTTTATTAAAAATGTTTCAATATCAGATATACCTAATATTGATGGATTATTTTTCTTAAAAAAATTAGAATCTTTGTATATCTCTGGAACAGACCTTCATATTGATTTTGCAAATTTTCCAAATCTAAAAAAATTAATAGTTGATTGGAGCCCATTTGTTATAAATATAAATGAATGTAGAGCTCTGGAGATTTTATCTTTATACAAATATAAACCTGCATCAAAAGATTTATCAGAATTTTCAGAAATTGATAGTCTAAAATCTTTAACGATAACCCAATCTACAGTTAATTCCTTGAATGGATTGGATAGTTTAAAAAAAATGGAGAATTTAGAACTAAACTATTGTAATAAATTACTAAAGTTAGGTCATTTAGAAGGTTGTAAATATAATTTAACTCAATTATTAATAGATCATTGTAAAAATATCGAAAATTATGAATACGTCAAGTTATTAAATGCTTTAAAAATATTGGCATTTAATAATTGTGGTTCAATCTCTTCGATTCAATTTATTAAAGAAATGTCTAATCTAAAAGATTTTAGGTTTGTAGGCACCTCCGTTATTGACGGGGATTTAACTCCGTGTGTTGGTTTAGAACATGTAGGCTTTTTTGATAAGAAACATTATTCACATACTTACAATAGTTTAAATAAAAACAGTTAAATTTGTTTCTTTAATTTTTTTGCTGTGTTTGAATATTTTATTTTCTGAACAAATAGATGTATTAGAATAGATGAATTAATATTTGTTTGTATAGCATAAATTTTTTTTAGGAATATTTTTTGCTATTTATACTATATATAGATTATTATCAATATTCGTAACATAATCATTATCGACTTTTAAACATATTCTGCATTTCCTTTATTGCATTAATTCTTTTGGATTTGACATAAGACATAAAGGTTCTTTCTGAGTTGTGACCAGTGATAGCCATTATGGTTTGTATATTGATACCTCTTTTATACATATTTGTTGCAAAACTCCTTCTAGCAGTATGTGTTGTAACAAGACGGTAAAAAGGTTCGTTCATGGAAACCTTTCGTCCTCCTTTACTAATGGAGTAAGCAACATCATCAGTAAAGCCCGCCATTTTTACAATATCTTTAATCCTTCGATTAATTTGCCATTCACTGATTGAATTTGGTAATACTCCTCCATATTTGACAATAGTTTTCTTCACGATAGGATGTAAAGGAATGTCAATATATTCAGCGGTCTTTTCACTTCTTAGCGAAATTACATTACCATGAACATGACTTTTAGTAATTTCCAACAAATTACCAACTCTCAAACCTAACCAGCAGGATGCTACAAATAAATCTCGGATGACTTCATCTTGTGAATTATTTTCTAAGTGCATTTTATTTAAGGTTTTTATCTGGTCTTCTGACAGATAAACTGAGAAACTCTCTTCTGATGTCTTTTTGAAGCGTTTGCTTTTAAATTTGAAGTTGGAGTGTAGTTCTCTTTCTTCCGCCTCTGCCATAAAGAATTTGATATGCTTTACTTCTTTACCTATTGTATTTACAGAATACTCTTTTTCCAATTGACAATAAGAAACATAGGCATTATAAAAATCCATGTCAATACTTTCAAAATGTACAGGTCTCTTATAACACTCTTTTTGAAAGGACTTCAGATTTTTAAGTGTCGTCCGGTATTGCGCTAATGTACCAGATGTGCGGTTGAGTGTAGGAATTAATTTTTCCATGAATTGTATAAGACTTCCGCCTTCTGACAAATCTATTCGGACTTTTTCCGCCTTCTTTATCTCAACTTGCTTTATTTGCTGCTTGAATTTTACAAGTATATTTTGTTCCTTATTCTGTATCAAATCTGTTAGTTTTGAAACAGCACTTGCACCAAAGAATTGTAGATAATTATTAAATTCCATCGTTTCGGAAGAGGTACCCCTTGCTCGTTGTGCATTTTCATTCCAATTAGCTGGTTTTATGACCTTGCCGGTGCTTATGGTAATTCTTTTACCGTGACAATACAAATAGAGCATTACTGTTGAACGTCCTTGTTTATTGAGTTTGTTGCTGAGATAAAAACGAGGTTCCATGATAATAAATTTTTACTTACAATTACTTACAGTATTTTGGATATTTACTTAAAATAAAGATAATCTATTTTCACAAAATATATTATAACTATTTGGTAAATAGTTGATTATATTAATATTTATTAAAGTGTATTAAACTCTATTTATGCTAAATAAGTCCCAGCGGGATCACAGAAAGCAGTAGAACAAAGTTAAACTGATTTCAATAAAATTAAAAAAGCCGTGTAAATCAATAGATTACACGGCTTTCTTGTTAAGTGTCGTTAAGTTAAATATTTAAATAATTAAGAACTCCAAGGTGAGCAGATAGGTTAGCAACATTTTGTCTAACTTGTGCTAACCTTTGAAAAGCCGAAATGCTTATCCACATTACGTTTCACAAGGTTAAGACAGTAATAAAAATAGTAATGTTTTTCTGTTTTAGCCACAAAAAAAATGTTGGTTATGGCAAAACTTAATCCCACTTTATCCATCTTATTTTGGCTTAATCGCCAAAGAAGTAAAAACGAAACTTTTCCAATTTACGCCCGTATTACACTGAATGGGAAGCGGATGGAATTATCCACTCATTTGTATCTAAATCCATCTCAATGGGACCAAAAGAATCAGCGTGTGAAAGGGGCTGGAGAACAATCTCGTAAAATCAATATTTCTCTTACGCAAATTTCAGGTTCCTTGCAGGGATTATATACAAAATTATCTCTACTAGAAAGTCCGATATCATTAGAAATATTGAAAAATACCTATTTGGGGAAAAAGGTTAATCAAAAAAGTTTGCTGGAAGTCTTTGCTTTGCATAATCAAAGATTCTTCGCAAAAGTCGCATCTGGTCGCAACAGTGATCGTACCTACAAAAGATATGAAATAACAAAAGAGAAAGTTTCTACATTCCTAAATGAACAGTATAAGTTAGACGATCTACCGTTGTCTCAAATACAGTTTGGCTTAGCATCTGATTTCGAACATTACCTGTGTAACGTGACCAAGATTGGTTCCAATACAGCCATGAAATACATCAAAATCACAAAACAGGTTTTGAAGTTCGCTGTAGATCAAGGATGGATACCCTATAATCCAATTGGAGGATTTAAGTGCAACTATGAAAATCCACAAAGGGAAATTCTAACTATGGAAGAAATTGAAAGAATTTATAATAAATCTTTACTACCTAGATTGGCGCAAGTGAGGGATGTATATATATTTTGTTGTTTTACCGGATTAGCATTTACGGATGTAATGCAGCTTACGGCTAGCAATATTATAACTGGCATGGATGGCGAAAAATGGATTATAACAGATCGTCAAAAAACAGGAACATTGGAAGAAGTTCCGCTTTTACCTGTTGCTCTTGAAATTTTGGAGAAGTATAGCTGTAATATAGTATTACAGAAAAAGAAACAATTACTTCCTTTATGTAGCAATCAACGCTTTAATGGTTATTTACAGGAAATTGCAGATATCTGTGGCATAGATAAACATCTTACATCTCATACGGCAAGACATACTTTTGCAACTACCGTTACACTCGAAAATGATGTACCAATTGAAACAGTTAGCCGAATGTTGGGACATAAAAGCATTCGGACTACTCAAATTTATGCGAAAATAACCCGAAAGAAGATTAGCAACAATATGCGCACTTTAAAAGACAAACTTAAAATGGGTAGTGAAGCACACTAAGTATAAATTAAACGTATATAGTAATTATAAACATGTATTTATTTAGTTTTAAAAGGACTAAATAGGCTAGGCTCTGTATACTATAAAAATAAAATGGTACTATGAAAGTGCCATTTTGATAGGATATTTAAAGACATAGAAAAGTTATAAACTAATCCAAATAGCAAGTTGAGTAAAGAATTAAAAGAACTATACTAGATAACTACTTATCATTGTACTTCCTAATTGGATAACAGAATGATAATATAATTATTTTTTGAGATAATCATTTAAGAGTCTGATTAAATGGATTTGTTAACTTATTTCATGCTTCGTTTTTGGTAGTTTATCGCAAATATAAATATGGAAGTTATTGCCCCAATAATAGCTGATGTTAAAAATGCATATTGTATATGAGTAAATAGTTCTGTAAAAAATGAGGACAAGAATTGCCCCCCAAAAATTCCCATAGAATAATATCCTAGATTTTTTCCTCTTTCTTCTGAACTGCTACTCTGAACCATCCAATGATTTAATAACGGAACGGTCATTCCAAATCCAATTCCCATGCTAATCGCGCCACAAAATAATAAAGGTACATTTGAAGCCACATAAAAAAGTAAAAGTCCAATCATAAAAAAAAGAAAACCTGTACCAATTGTGGGCTCTGTACCAATTTTAAAAACAAATTTTGGCATCTGACTTGCACATATCACGGCAACCAATGATATGAAAGCCATAAAGTAACCCGTTTGTGATTCCGAAAACTTAAACATCTCTGGAAGCAATAAGGGTAAACCAACAAATGCTGTAAAAAACAAGATCATCGATACTAAAGAACATAAGACTATAATGCATACAATGCTTGTTTTCTTTGTATTTGTTTTATTGACATTTAAGTCATGGCTTGTTTTAGGAATTATAGTTATTTGCGGAATAGATATTTTTTGCAATATCAAACAAATAAAAGCAATAAGATAAATTGCGAAGGGGTAAAACCAGTCCATTCCACCCAATATACCTCCAACACTAAGAAAAACAACGCCGCCTAATCTATAGCCATGCCTTGCCATGCTATCATTTTCATTCTCTTTTCCCCTTGAAAAAGTTCAGCTATCAATACAGTCCCTGATGCCTGTATTGCTGCTGTAGCTCCACCTAGTAAAATACGATCAATAACAACCAATGATGGGTATTTTAAAAATGCACCTCCAAAACCAAATATTGCATAAGGTATCAAACCTAAAATCATCATATTATATGCACCTTTTCGATCTATTAATCGCCCCATTACAGGTGCAAATAATACCACTCCCAATGATGGCAAAGTGACAAGCCATCCTGGACTTTTTGAAAATCCAAGTTGCGCGGCTATTTGGTATAATGATGGAGCTATTACAGTACCAACCATAATTGTTAAGCTACTGATAAGAAGAATCGTAAAGATTCCAGTATTAGACACTTTTAAATTTTGCATATTTAAAATTTTATGCAAAGGTCATTATATAACCTTATCCTATTGTTATCTTATTTCCCAAATAGCTAGTACAATTTGGAAATTTAATAAACTGGGTATAGTTTTAGATAAATAATTTGAATTAAATGAAATTTCAAAATATCAAATCGACTAACTATAGTCACCTTTTAGATCCTTCTAAGTTTGTGGTTTCAGAATTAACCCAAAATCATAATAATAAAATATTTAAAACGAATCAAGTTCTATTGTTTAAGATGTTTTGGTATCATGAGAATATTAATAGAAATGAGGATGCCTCCCGACTTAATACTATATTATTCGTACCTCCTTCACAAACGTTAAACAAATCTATTTTTTATGAGGAAGGGTTTATTATCGCATTTGACAGAGAATATCTTCAAGAAGACGATAAAGAATTTTCAATAGATGTCTTCAATCTCTTTAATTCAGATGAACAAAATCGAAAACTAATTATATCAAAAGAGGTTGAAGATAATCTAAATCATGTTATGCAATTAATGAGATTTGAGGTAGATAATGAGTTTGGAAGTTTTTTAGTATTAAAACCACTCGTTAAGGTCTTTCTATTGCAGTTAATACGATTGTCTCAAAACAAGTTTTTAAAACAGGACGTTCATCAGAAAAGAATTTATCAGTTTTTAATGTTATTGGAAGAGAATTTTATAACTCAAAGGAAATGCAGTTTTTATGCCAACCACTTAGGTTTAAGTGCTAAAAGATTAAATCAGATATTAAACACTAAAATGAATACAACTGTCACTCAACAGATTCATTCAAGGCTGTTACTAGAAGCGAAAAGAATGTTGGTAGAAAGTGAATTGACAATCAAGGAAATTGCGTACAATCTTCAATTTAATGATCATTCTTATTTTAGCCGATTTTTTAAAAAAAATAGTGGCTTTACTCCAGAAGAATATAAAAAGCATAATTAATTATGTTAACAATGAGTCTTTTACTACTTTATTTTGTATATTGATTCTAGATTCCATCATGTTAAAGGTATTTCAATATTATTATCAGTTGAGTTTATCTTAGCTTAAATGCATAATAGCTTAATTTTAATTTCTACTAACGTGGCGAAGTCTACAAATTGTTCTTTTGTAAACATAAAAATTTAGAATAGAGTTTGCGGCGTGGTTAGATATGGATAAAATAGACTTTTTAACATTTTACAGTGTTCTCTTACGGCTTCCTTTCCTTCTTTTCGAAAACTTGCTTCATTATAAGCTATCCAAAAATCACCTACAATAAAAATCTGACGTACTAAATATAAAAATTGCTTCTCTGGTATATCTTTTCGGAATATTTTTTTCTGAACAAGCTGTAGGAAAATTTCTAAAAATTCAACTTTCCTACGCTTATTTATGTCAATGTAAGCACTTCGTATCTTTTGATTTTTTTGGGATAGAGATTGAAAATTTAAAGGAACAAATTTGTACTTATGTACTAGAACAACGGAATCTACAATAAATTGATTTAGAGAATCCAGTGAAAAATGGTGCTGATTTTGCAACGTTGCCATTAGCGTATCAAATTCTTTCTCAAATGCATGAAAGAGCTGTATTAAAATGTCTTCTGTGTGTTTAAAATGGTAGTGTAAATTCCCTGCGCTAATAGCTATATCCTTAGCAATATCTCTAGTTGTGATGTTGTCAATACCGTACTTGTTATATAAAAATCGCGCACTCTCTAATATTTTTTCTTTTGTAGACACATCCAAAATTAGAACAAATGTTCTAATTTTGTAAAAATTATTATATTCGAATATTATGAAAAACGAAAAAAGTCGACTTAAAAATTATTTCAAAGATTTATATAAAAATTTTAGAGAGTCTGTACTTCCGTTAAATGAAAAGGATTCTACAATAAAAAAATATTCTAAAAATATCGGAGCATCTGCAATATTGGTGCTTGCAGTAGTCGTATTTTCTGTTGTAGTGCTTGCTATAAGTTTCGTTTTATGAAAATAAGGCTATGTGATAAATATTTTAGAATGTATGTATTAAGTTGGTCTTGTGTACATATACTCAGATTTTTAAAGTTCCCTATTCCAATTCTGAATAACTGGTTGACTGATTTTTTCTTTATTCCTTTTATATTTCACTTATCCTATTATTTACATAATCTATGTTCTAAATGTAATTTTTACATCTATCCCAAGAGAATAATTTTACTTATTGCATTGATATGCGGTATTTTATTTGAATTCATATTACCATGTTTTAATTCAAATTATACTGCGGATATATTTGACATAATTTTCTATTTTTTGGGAGCTCTATTTTATAATTTTATTCATCAGAATTACTATATAAATAAGTATTCTTAATTAACTTTTGACCATTCAGATAATATTGATTTTTAGATTGTTTAAGTTTCGTTTAAACACCGTTTTGTTTAAGAATGGAACGAAAGTTCGGTATTCTAGTTTTGAAACCATTAAAAAATTTAGTAAAATGTCATTGGTATATGATCTGTTTGAAGTATCTTTTTTTATTTTTCCTAAATGCACAATAGGTTAATAATAGTTTTTTAAGGCAGCTAATTACAACAAGGTGCAGAAATCTGTGGAGTAAAAAGTATTTAGTTTTTAAAGGACTAAATAGGCTTGGCTCTGTATACTATAAAAACAAAATGGTACTATAAGTACCATTTTGTTTGATTTTTTAAATCTACAAAAAATCCTACTAGCTTATTACTAAGATCAATGTATTATTTCTTAGTTTTTTTCTTTGGCTTTACATTCAAAGCTTCACTGACGGCTTTGCCAGCTTTAAATTTAGCCACTTTACTAGCTTTTATTTTGATAGTCTCACCAGTTTGAGGGTTGCGACCATCGCGTGCTGAACGCTCAGATACACTAAAAGTACCAAAGCCAATTAATGTAATAGAATCACCACCAGCCAATGTTTCGGTTACTGATTGGGTAAATGCATCTAATACTTTAGCCGCATCAGTTTTAGTTGTACCTGATTTAGAAGCCAAAAGATCAATTAATTCAGATTTGTTCATGAGGATATGAGTTTTAAAATTTCTATTTAGAATTTGAATTTACACAAACAGTGCCAATATCCAAACACATCTGTCTCCCTTTCATAATTCATCCAAACACGAATCCTTCTAATGTAAAGGTTGAAAATCGGCATTTCTAAAACAAACCAAAATTTCGGGACCTGAATTAATGCCTAGACAAAATTGGAATGTATCAAAGACAATGACAAGATTAGCAATGTTTTTTTTAATAACTAGTACATAATAGTCAAAAGAAGTACAGATAGAATGGAAGATGCTCCATCATTCAAATCTATTAGTTAATATGCGTAAATTAGAGAATCAATCAATTATCCCAATCATGACACTTATCCCTAATTTTTCAGGCAGCTTGTTTTGGCGTACCATGAAGGCGTCCTTATTTGGCAGAACAGAAACCTCTAATCAACCTGGGAACTTCAAATCCTATTTCCAGTATCAAATAGGAAAGAATAGTACCGGATATGATTTGTTCTTTTCCAAGGAGCCTAATGCGCAGCAGTATTACAACGAAGCATTTGGTAAGATGGCAGGCTACTTACCCATTGAGATGTCTGATTTTCTTTCGTACCATTATCAGGCGTACACCAACAATGAAGAATTTTTACATTTCCTGACATTAGAATTAGCACACAGAATAAGAAATGCAGGTTCTCAAGCATACAGAAAGAAACTCGAAATAGCTGTCGATTGGCTAAATACACAAAAAGATACACGTTTGGAGGTAAACAGAAATGCTATGAGAGTGTCTGTAAGAGCAGATTTGGATACGGTTTTAGCTCAAAGCGAAAAAGAGGCTCTATCTGCAGAGAGGATGGAGGAAATTGTTGGAAATCTAGCTATCCGAATGGAAGATAGAATGAATAGCGTCATAGATTCCGCAGAAAACGAAATACAACAAATAACCAGTGGACTTAGCACAGGAAATATCCAATTGTCCAATCGAGAACACGAAGGTCTTATAATACGATTTTTTATCCTCTTACAACAAGTACAAGCTCCAAGTTCTAACAATAATGAATCTATAAAATATTTGTTTGCTAATTTTTCTAAAACAGATTTAGCAGCTTTTTTACGAATGCACTTTGAAGCCTTTCGAAGCTACAAGACGAGCACGCTCCAAAAGATGATTACCTCACAACAAGAGCGAATCAAACCTCAACACGAAAAGGTGAAACAATTGGAAGAGGCTATGGTTAATTTTTTTTATTGAGTATTGGCAAGAAGTATACTATTATGGAAATATAAATCATTATAAAATAGTTAGTTCAAGTTCGTTTTTACATAAGAGAAGTTAGCTAGCTATGGAAATCAGTAGATAAATGTTTAATTTTGAATAGGTAGAAACAAAATATAATCATTAAATATTAATTTATGGAAGAAACGTTAAAAGATTTAAAAGACGAAGAATTGGTTTCCTTTGGAACTATGGATAAGTCCCCTTCGAATATGTCTGAAAAGGAATATGAAGAATGGAAGATAAAAAGTAAAGACTTTGTGCGTGAATATCTCTTTTCTATTAATCAACCACTCGTCTATGAAAAGGACGGCGTGATGGTTGCAGAGTATAAAAATGGAAAAGTTGTAAATATATAGCTTATATGGCCAGAATTTACATTATCGCAGGTGCTCCTGGTGCGGGAAAAAGTACATCTGGTAGACTCTTCATACCCAAGGGATTGGAAATTCTGGACTCTGATGATATGTCCCTAAAGTATAAAA
This sequence comes from Rhizosphaericola mali, assembly GCF_004337365.2. GTDB lineage: Bacteria > Bacteroidota > Bacteroidia > Chitinophagales > Chitinophagaceae > Rhizosphaericola > Rhizosphaericola mali. Next base: position 2,075,762 of record NZ_CP044016.1, read on the forward strand.
TAGCTGGCTATACAGATTTCAAAGAAATGGGGCAGCTTAAATTCAATCGGATATTTAACAATCGACTTTTCTCAAATGCGAATTTTGCCATAGAACTTAATCTAGGGTTTGAACACCATTACAATTATGTAAAAAGAATTAAACAGGTCAATTCTGAAAATGAAATAATAGTTGTACTGTTCCATACTGATGATGTAAATCTTTGTCTGGATAGGGCAAAAATGAGAGCGGAAAATGGCAGACATTTCGTAGCTCCAGATGTTATACAAAGTATGTATGATAATATATTTCCTCTATTCAATAAATATAAAGATCGCTTTAGTGGTCTTATTGCTGTGAATGTAGAAAAAACGGGTAATACATATATTAGCATGGAGTATGACTTCAAAAACAAAAAAGCATTGCCAACACTACCTCTTCCAGATTGGGTTAAAAGAGAATTTAAAGAACTCATTCGGGATTTGAGTCCCCAAATAAAAAGATTACCACGCCGTAATCCACTACCTCCCCTGACGACCCCGATGAACCTAAAAAAAGTAGAGGTTTTAGACGCTAAGCTGTTCTTTTCATAAGTTCTAACTGTAATACTAATAGCATATCAACTTCGATATTATTTGTCCTATAGACTAAATAAACAACGCTCATAACTTGAGTTCCAAAATATGTTCTGTATTTGAATAATAACATTACTGTTTATCCCAATTTTTTCATTCCTATGAATTAGCTGTAATTTTCTTATAGTAATATGCTGAACAATTTTTCTATTCTGTTTTTTGTTTCACTAAGCTAAGAAGGTTTGTATCAAGAATGCTGGCAGCTTTCGACGGCATATGCTCACTGTGTTCCGCTATTCCACGTTCTACCAGCCTTCTTGCAAACCTTCTTATGACGCTGTTACACAAAAACAGTATAAAAATGAAAAAGTACAGCACCATCCAAGAATTAGAAAATGAACAATCTCATTGGTCAGAACTACAAGAAGTGAAGTTGTCCTATCGTAATAAACTCAAAGCATCTCAAAGACCCAAAATCAATCAGTCTGAAGATGCTTTGACCCTGTTTAGATCCGTATGGAACGAAAATGAAATGGAACTTGTAGAATCCTTTAAAATGCTTTTAATGAATAATGCCAATAGAGTGCTTGGTGTATACCATAGTTCTACTGGAGGTTCTACAGGAACTATAGTTGATATTCGCATCTTACTTACGGTAGCTTTAAAATGTAATTCCTGTAAATTGATTGTTGCGCATAACCATCCGAGTGGGAACCTTACTCCAAGCCAAGCCGATCTGAAAATGACAGAAAAATTAAAGGAGGCTGCAAAATTGATGGACATTACTTTGTTAGATCATTTGATTCTTACCACTGATAGTTATCAATCTTTTGCCGATGAAGGACTCTTATAAGTCCTTCATTTGATTTTTATAACTGTTTTGATGTTGCGTTTTTACTATTCAAAATAGAATTGCTATTCAAATGGAGTATTCGGATAAAATATAGTTATATACTTTTTTACAAATCTTAAACTTTACATTATTCTAAGTTATTGAAAGTCTAACTTCTATTATCTACGCCGCATCTATCCTTGTTTGAAAGTGTTGAACCTGCCATATTGCAGTCCTAAACACAGAACAATATGGAAAAATTATTCATCCCCACAGAAGAAGACTTTCGACGTTGGATTGCAGAAGCATTGGAAAGCTCCTTGCGAAAACTTCCACAAATATTAAAAACGCCCATGAATGAACCAGAAAAACTACTCAATCGCAAAGAGGTGGCAGGTATTTTTCAAATCTCTTTGGTGACACTACACCAATGGATGCATCAGGGCTTGCCTTTTCACAAACAAGGCGGAAGAGTTTACTTTCTGCGCTCAGAAGTGATGCATTATTTGAAAGATAAAAATCCCAAACAATTGCAAAATCGCATTGCTTAACTTTTCAAAACCAAATATTATGGCAGATATTAAAAGAAGAATTCTGGGCTTTAGTACCGGAAAACAAATCAAACTTTATGGCAATAGTCTTTCCATCGGCAACGACCTACAAATTGGAGAAGGTGGTGCTCCCAATCTGTTATCCTATCAGGAAACTATCATGAATAAAAATCTTTCCTCCAACAAAGAAGAAGAATTCAAATCAGAGGTTAAGAAAAAAGCTTTGGTGATCAATAGTAATAACTTTTCCAAAGAAGAAATCTTTGAACTGGCAGATTATGCCATTAGTTTGTGGATGGAACTCAAAGACAGTATCCGAAGATATGGGTTGGATAATCCCAAAATATTCAAGAAAGATAGTTGAATTACTTGAGTGTATTTAAGTTTCATTGGGCGGGTGAAAAGAAAAAGAAATTTCAAATTTATACTTTTCATTTTATTGAATCTTGTTGTAAGGTGATAGTTGCTCTTTTACAAACATCCTGATACTATCATCTTAAACTTTTGCACTAATATGTTTTAAAGATTTTATAGGGGACAAAAAAGTAGAAAATCAATTCTCTTCAAATTCAACTAGCAAAATAAATGGCGGGCATACGCCTATAAGTAAAATCGTTTCTGGCAATATCCATTGCATTTCTTCCTATCAAGAGAGATTGGTAAGCTATTGACATCGTTCGTTCGATGAGCCAGATGTACTGTTGTATGACAACAGACCTGGCTCACTCGCTGCCATAGTTGCGAGAAGACTATAAAAAGGCTCGAAACTCGCCTGTTTTTCATTTTCAATAAATTTAATTAATCACTTATGGAAGCTCATAATCCAAACCGAATCCACCGGATAAATTTTCGATTGACAGAAGCAGAACACCAAAAGATATTAGCCTCCTGGCAAAAAAGCTCCGACCATAAACTCAGCGATTATGGAAGAAAACTATTGTTGGGCAAACCCGTGACCTTTTTTATACGGGATCGATCATTGGATCTTTTCACCGCAGAAATGGCCAGACTCCGAAAAGAACTGAAAGCTCTTGGCAATAATTTCAACCAGATCGTCCGACGCATCAACGGGCTGAAAGAATTACCCAGATATGAATTTTGGTTACAGGATGCCAAGAGAAAACAGGAAATACTATTGGAAATTACCAAAGACATTCAGCAACAAATCAATAAAAATGCTTCGATATGGTATCAAAGATCATCACAGGAAAAAGCATCCGAGGAGCCTTAAACTACAATGAAAAGAAAGTTAAGGAAGCAGAGGCTTTTCCTTTGGACTGTAATGGTTATTCAAAATCGATTTTTCAACTTTCCTTTTCCGAGAAATTGTTGACACTGGAAAGGCAGGTAGCACTCAATGAACGGATAAAAACCAATTGCCTGCATATCAGTCTGAACTTTGATCCATCAGAAAAACTATCCCCACAAAAACTGGCAGAAGTAACTTCTTTTTATATGGAAGAATTGGGATTTGGAGAACAACCGTACCTCGTCTATCAACATATAGATGTCGGTCATCCACATGTCCACATTATAACCACCAATGTTCAAGAAGATGGAACTGCGATTTCTTTACACAATATTGGGAGAATCAAAAGTGAAGTCGCCAGAAAGAAAACCGAACTAGAGTTTGGATTGGTCAAAGCAGAAGATCACAAAAACAAAAAGGAAGAACAGCGTATAAAACCTGTAGTTGCCCAAAAAGTAATCTATGGCAAAGGAGAAACAAAAGCGGCTATTGCAAATGTAGTAAAGTCAGTTATGAGAGATTACCGCTTTACTTCACTGGCAGGATTCAATGCCGTACTCAAAGGATATAATGTGCAAGCTTACCGGGGAGAACCGAGAACGACTATGTTTGAGAAAGGTGGATTAGCCTATAGTGTACTGGATAGAAATGGAAAGCGTATTGGTGTTCCTGTGAAAGCAAGTGATCTTTCCGCAAGACCAACATTAAAGAATTTGGAAAAAGTATTTCAGCAGAAAAAAGATTTTACCGGACATTACTACCGAAAAATAAGGGAGGCTATTGACAAAGCAATAAGTAGCAACCTACCGAATTTAAAGGCATTAGAATCTGAATTAAAAAAGGAACAAATAGAAATGGTCATTTATCAAAATAAACAAATGGTCTACGGTATTGCTTTTACAGACCATACCTCAAAAGTGGTGGTCAATGGAAGTGAACTGGGTAGAAACTATTCCGCCAAGAGAATACAAGAACAATTAGGGATTAGAGGGTTGCTGGAAAGAAAACAAAACATGTTGGATCAAGAAAGATTATCTGCATATGCAAAGGGCATTCTGACTCAAGGCAATGCTGCAAATGCGCTATCCTATATCTATAGTAATGGTTTAAAATTGGAGGCATCCAACGGAAAATATCAAAACCTTGATTATCGGCTTTCATTTCAGGATCAAAAAGGTAATTCTTCCATTGGTTTATATGGGAAAACAAGAACCTATCTTGAAGAGCGTAACATCACGCCCGAACTATGTGCGCATCTGAATAATCATGTACAAGATAATGGAATAAAACTAATACAAGATTACATTCATGGGTTATTTGCTCAACAATTTGAAACTTTATTCGGACATATCATACAAGATAAAAAGAAATCTAAACGGCGGATTAATTGGTAAATAAGCGATTTTCAGATTTGAGAAGTATATTATTATTTCTGTTCAAGACACTGTGTTTTTGTCTGTACAAAATTGTAATATGAGGAACTATAGGATCGCAAGGTGTTTACAAGTTGGGAAGTTAAAGATTGTTAAAAAGAAATAAGCAAGGAGATTTCCTGGATTAAGTATGAAATTAAAGGAAAATTTTCCAAATAATATCTAAAAATATATATGTTAATTTTATTGTAAAATATATTAATATTGACCCTTATTTGACTAAAAAATTAGTACCTTGTAAGATTAAAACATTGATGAGTTTGTTATATGATTTTATTGTAAAAGACTTATATGAAAGACCTATTTAATAACTTAATTAGTCCGACTTCCAATATAGCGAATATCACTTACATTTTTTGCCACGAGTTAAAAGTTACAATTACAAAAACGACTCTTCAAAAAGAGTTGGAGGAACATCCAGATTATCCTAGCTTATTGTCCATAAGTGATGTTTTAAAAAGTTTAGGTGTAGAAAATTTTGCAATTAAAAAAGAAATTGAAAATTTTTCAGAATTTCCTGTTCCATTTATAACGCAACTTAAGATAGGTCACGAAAATCTTTTCTCAGTTGTTTTTAATACAAGCAACAATCAGATTTTTTTTTGGCATCCAATAGAAAAGAAAAAAATAAGTTTATCTTATGGTCAATTCAATGAATTGTTTAGTGGTTATATTTTGTTGGCTGAAGCTTCTGATATGGCAGGAGAGACGGATTATGCAAAACATCTAAAACATGAGAAGGTAAGCCAAATTAAAAAGATTATTTCGCTATTGTCGATGCCTCTTTTAACAATTATAGCATGCGTTATTTGTTTTGTAAGTTTTGAGATTTCTGCATTCCCTGCTGTGGTGTACACATTGCTTGCATTAGCAGGTACTTTTATAGGGACATTATTGCTTTGGTATGAAGTGGATAAGTATAATCCCGCTCTACAACAAATTTGCTCTAGAGGAAAGAAAACGAATTGCAATGCAATCTTGAGTTCCACAGGTTCCTCTATTTTTGGCATTAGTTGGAGCACTATTGGCTTTACTTATTTCGCTGGAATGTTAATAAGTTTGCTTGTGTCGGGAATATATAACCGGACTAATTTGGATATTCTTATATGGTTGAGTGTATTAGCATTGCCTTATATTATATTCTCTATTTATTACCAAGCAAAAATTGCAAAACAATGGTGCACTTTGTGTTTAACTGTACAAGCGATTTTAGCTTTACAGTTTATGTGCGTATTTTTTGGGGGATATTACAAAACGTTTAATATTACTAATATTCATGTTTTAAATGTATTTATTGTACTACTCTCATTTACAATTACGTTTCTGATTGTAAGTATTTTATTGCCTGCTTTACGTTCTGCGAGGGAAAATAAACAAAACAAAAATGAATTACAAAGGTTAAAGCATAATCCGCAGATATTTAATACCTTACTTATTAAGCAAAGGTCAATCAGCGAGCCTTCGGATGGCTTGGGTATTAGTTTGGGACATCCTAATGCAAAATATAAATTGATTAAAGTTTGTAACCCTTATTGTGGCCCGTGTGCTAAAGCTCACCCCGCTATCGAAGAATTATTAAAAAACAATCCAGATGTTCAAGTACAAATAATATTTACAGCCTCAGATGATGAAAAGGATATTAAAGCATATCCTGTAAAACATTTGCTCGCAATAGCTGGAATGAATAATAAACAACAGACAAAACAAGCGCTTGATGATTGGTATTTGGCAGATAAAAAGAATTATGGCTTATTTGCTGCTAAATATCCAATGAACGGTGAATTAAACCAACAAGGAGAAAAAGTAAAAGCAATGAGGCAATGGTGCAACAAGACAGAGATTGCTTTTACACCTACTTTTTTTTTAAATGGTTATCTGTTACCAGAACAGTATTCAGTAACAGATTTAAAATATTTACTTTCTGTTTAAAAAGCCGACTAGGCATGAAAGGCGATCATCTTTATCTACATTAGCAAAACCATTAATGTGATATTATAATGTTATTGCTAGAAATAAAAGCCAAAATATTAAGAACGAGTCAAGTATAAAGGTATCGATTATGTTAATAATCACTTGGCGATGGCACATTTTTATTACTCCTATATTCAAAACATCCTTCCTCACAAATTGTAGAATATTGTATATCAAAATGGAAAATAGATATATATATTAAAAAACTAGGATATTTTATTCCCAAACCCATATCCTTGATAATTTAATGTCAAATTTAAGTTTATTTAAATTAATATGTAACTCTTTGGGAGTTTAAATCAAAATAATACGTTGTAATAATTATCCTTAAAGGGCAACATAATTTTTAATAATTAAATTAATTGTTTATATAGGAAAAAATAATTATATTGCAAGAAAATATTTTCTAATCCTAAAATTTTATCAATTATTAGTTTCTTAAACAAAATGATGCAAGTATTATCTTCTGATAATAATATTTATGTACTTACTAAAGATGAATTACGAAATATTACAGGTGGGCTTGCAGAACCAACGTGTCCTGAAAACACTGTTGCGTGCACCTGCCGTGATGCAGGTGGAAATGTAAATATAGCGTTTGATGTGAATGCTTCTAGTGCAGTACAAGCGGCCGCAATTGCGAATAAGTATTGTGAAGGACAGGGAGTTGGCGGTTCGGGGGGGTATACCTGCAATAGCGATTGGAGTTGTTAAATTTTACCGCTTAATATAGTTTCGCTATAAGTAATAAATTTAAACAAATATTTTATGATTATGGTAAGGAAAAATCTGCTAATTACTTCAATAATTTTGTTGTCTCTATCATTATATGGATTCAATCGTATAAATTATAATGTTAATATCAAGTTTAATAGTTCTATAAGGACTAATAAAGAGCTAAAAGATTCTACTAAGCAATTTAAAAATATTAGAGATTTCATTGTAAGTCAAAATTTTAATGGGGTCGTAGTATTTAGAGGCAAGGTTTTATCTCCAAATGATTCATTACTTTATATTGACCTAAAAGCATCTGGTATCAACCCCTCTTCAGTTGATTTTCTGAGGAAAGTACCTTCTGATTCTTTACTTAAATATGGGCTTGAAGCAAAAAAAGGATTATTGATCATTAATTAATTTAATGTCACATTTCTTACTTGAGTTAAGAATTATTATTAAGAAACTAAGTAAGTTAAAGTTTAATTTGTATTAGGGTAAAATAAATAAACTAAAAGTGATTAAAAATCTATCTAATTTTACCTATAATTGTCTAATATTACAAGCAAAAGTTAAAATAAAGTATCAAACTAAAACTTTGATACTTTATTTTAATAAAGTTTTATTAAAATTATAATTATTTTATATTTTAACATTTGCAACTAGTTGCGTTGATACTTAGATCTTTCAAAATGAAATATTACATAATTTCAAACCTCCACTATTTGAGATTTAATGTTAAATGATGGGTTAAAAAATATCATGTTAGGCAGATAATCTATAAAATAGTTCTAGAATCAATTTAAAATGTATTTTTACTATGGAGGGTATAAACTTCATCAAACGAAAATTGAAGAAAAACTGTTTTTTGTTTTCTGTACCAGTTTATTTATTATATGAGATGTATGTTGTCAAATAAAATTACACTAAATTTTAAGGAGTTTTTTTAGTTTTAAAAGTTAGGAAATAAATTTAGTTTTTGCTGTTGAAAAAAATATCGTGGGCTTATAGATCTTTTTTTAATGAGGTTTTGTTGTTTTAAAATGAGTTAGTCTCTGCAATAATAAACGTCGGAGGGTGTAAGGCTATTCAAAGATTCGTGATAGTGTTGGTAGTTATAGAGTTGTACAAAACAACCAATAGCATATTCCAAATTCTGGGGCTGAAATAATTTTCCAATTTCACTCTATTTTTGATATATCTCCCATAGCATTCTATTTTACCTTTGGGTTGAGGGGCTTCCTACAAAAACAAGTAGATGCTTCATTTTTACCGTATATTTCATTTTGCAGAAATTATCAAAGTACAGTAATATAAGATTGCACTTTTTTTACAAATTTTAGTTTCTATTTCAGAAATCCTTGATTTAAAGTCTTTTTGGAAGATATCGAAAAAATATAAAGGTTGGAAGGTTTTGTTAATTTGAATTTATATAAACAGATTGTAGAGATTAGAATGAAACTTGATTAATAAATGAAAAGGCGAAAATTGCAATTATAGTCCAAATACTGTTTTTTAGAGTAGATACTATGAAAAAGATCATATAATCTTATGCAAGTTTTCATATATAGTTCAAATAATTCTTTGGCCTAGTCTTCTCTTACCCATTTTTAATAGAAATAATAAAAAATCTACAAAAAAATGGAGGGGAGATTTTGAATCAAATTATCTTAACATAATAGCTATCCCCGTATAATTGCTTTAACCTAAAAGGATAAGTAGTAAATAAATAGTTCATATACAGATTATTTCTTTCTGTATATGTGAAAATATCTGGAAAGATGAAATTTTCTTTTTATAAACAACTGAATACCATGGATTGTGGTCCCACCTGTTTGAAAATGGTGGCAAAATATTATGGAAAAAGCATTCCTATCGATTTTCTCCGACGGCAAATGGGCTTCAATAAAACAGGGGTTACTTTGTTGGGAATAAGTACAACAGCTGAGTATTTTGGGTTTCGTACAAGAGGGGTTCAATTAACAGAATCACAAATAAGTGAGATTCCGTTGCCAGCAATATTGCACTGGGACCAAAACCATTTTGTTGTTCTAATATCAAATAAAAGGAATAGTGTAAGAATTGCCAACCCTGCTGCTAGGATCATGGATTATTCAAAGGATGATTTTTTATCGCATTGGTTAAGTAGTAAAACAAATGATGGCAGCAAGGCAGGTATAGCCCTTTTGCTGGAACCTACCCCTAAATTCAACGAACAGGAGGATAAAAAAGAACAAAAACTCAGTTGGAAATTAATAGTTCGATATCTATATAACAGCAAAGGAAAAATCGGACAGGTATGTGTTGCGCTTTTAGTCTCTTCCTTATTACAACTCGTCTTTCCTTTCTTAACCCAAAGCATTGTTGACACCGGAATAAATACGCAGAATCTCCAGTATGTAGTAATTGTATTGATGGCTCAGTTAATGCTAACTTTCAGTCAGACAGTCATCGACTTTATACGTAGCAGGATATTACTTCGACTTTCTAACCTACTCAACATACAAATACTATCCGATTTTTGGATCAAATTGGGACGTCTACCTTTGTCTTATTATGATACACACCATACGGGTGATACGCTTCAGCGCATTGGTGATCACAGAACCATACAAAGCTTCCTAACTGGAACTGCCTTGAGTACAGTCTTCTCAACAGTTAACTTTGTTGTCTATTCTATCGTTTTACTTATGTATAGTGTGGAGTTGTTTTTTGTTTTTTTAATAGGCAGTATTGTCTATTTTTCATGGGTACAACTGTTTTTACGAATCAGAAGAAAAATTAACTATCAAACATTTCATATCTCATCTAAGGAAAACAATGCGACCCTTCAAATGATACAAGGGATGCAGGAAATTCGTCTCAATAATGCAGAAAGACAAAAACGTTGGGAATGGGAGAATATACAGGCTACTATATTCAGACTTGGTTTTAAAAGCCTCAATTATAGTCAGTGGCAATCGGCTGGAGCTACATTGATCAATCAGGTACAAAACATTGCGATTAGTTTTATTGTAGCAAAGCTCGTCATTGATGGTAAATTGACACTGGGAACTATGTTAGCCGTCCAATACATCATTGGACAAATGAGTGGACCTATTTCTCAATGGGTTGGTTTTGTGCAATCAGCTCAGGATGCAAAAATAAGTATGGAGCGTCTTAATGAAGTACATAGTCTTTCTGATGAAGAATCTCCAGAACGAAGCTATACTTCTATGCTTCCAACTGACAAGAGTATATCTATTGAAAAATTAAGTTTTTCTTATCCTGGTGCGGGAAATGAAAATGTATTGGAACAAATTAACCTATATATCCCCTCTGGTAAAACGACTGCAATAGTTGGCATCAGTGGTAGTGGTAAAACAAGTCTACTTAAATTGCTTCTTAAGATCTACGAGCAATATAACGGTGATATTTTTATAGGAGGTAATCACTCATTAAGCCAAGAAGGTAATTTTGATAAACAAGATGAAAGTAATGGATTAAGATTCGACCATATTAATCATTCTTATTGGAGAAGTATATGTGGTACCGTCATGCAAGATGGTTATATATTTAACGATACAATAGCCCGCAATATTTCTGTCGGACAGGAAAATATAGACATGGAAAGGCTTACTTATAGTTGTAGAACGGCTAATATTTATTCTTTTATAGAATCTCTTCCGAACGGATTTTATACAAAACTGGGAAGTGAGGGTACAGGGCTCAGTCAGGGACAGAAACAACGCCTGTTAATTGCTAGAGCCATTTATAAAGATCCACAATATTTGTTTTTTGACGAAGCAACAAATTCTTTAGATGCAAACAATGAAAAAGAAATTGTAGAGAACCTGGAACGTTTTTTTAAAGGACGTACGGTCGTTATTGTTGCACACAGATTAAGCACTGTTAAAAATGCGGACAAGATTGTCGTGCTACATAAAGGTCATATTGTGGAAGAGGGGACACATGATTATCTTATTTCAATCAAAGGTTATTATTACGAGTTAGTCAAAAATCAATTGGAATTAGGTAACTAAACAACAACTTCAACTGGAAAAATGCCAAACAAGGATATTGACAATATAGAAACAAGATTAGACGATATAGCAAGCGGACGATGTAATTCTGAAATAGAAATAAATCAAAAAGAATCTATTGTCATTAGATCCGAAGAAGCACAAGAAATAATCGATCATAAAAGTGGCCCTTTAGAAAGATGGGCGCTATGGATATTTTTATGTATATTATTACTTTTACTAACAACTTCTGGGTTTATTCTCTATCCTGATATCCTTCAAGTAAGAACTACACTCACCTCATTGGATGGCCCTAAAGAAATCGTACCAAATCAGTCAGGAAGAATTACTCAACTCTTTGTAACAAATGGGCAAACAATAAGAAAAGGAGCAACATTAGCTTACATAGAAAGTGTTGCAGATATCGATCAAATGTTGTCCCTATTTAAACGGGTAGAAAAAGCTAATCAATTACTAACAGATAATAAGCTCGGAGATATTTCTTCATTATTTCTACAGCCCTATGATCAATTAGGTGAAGATCAAAGCGCTTATCAAACCTTTATGACTGCCTTACAACAATTCAATGACTATTACGTCAACGGCTTTTATGATAGAAAAAAAACAATGTTAGAACAAGATCTGGGTGCATTAAAGAAAATGAATAATGCGCTTGGACAACAACGTCAAATTGAAGAACAGGATAATGAGCTTGCGCAGGAGAATTATAAAATGAACAAAAAACTCTTTGATGCTAAAATTATATCTGCTGAAGAATATCGACAAGATCAAAGTCAATTGCTAAGTAAGCAAATGGCACTACCACAAACGAATTCTAGCATATTTTCTAATCAAAATGAACAACGTGAAAAACTAAAAGATCTCGAACAGCTGGATCATGATGTAATACAACAGCGTATAACAATGGAGCAAGCACTACAAACACTAAAAAGTGCGTTAGATACCTGGATAAAGCAATATGTACTTATTGCTCCAGTGGATGGTACTGTATATTTTTCAAAACCCATACAAAAAAATCAATACCTACAATCAGGTAAAACAATCGGTTATATAGCTACTGATAACAATAAACTCTTTACAGAATTATATTTACCTCAAAATAATTTAGGAAAGGCCGATACTGGTATGGAAGTACAGTTGCGCTTTGATGCATATCCATATCAAGAAAAGGGAATAGTAAAAGGCAAGCTTATATATATATCGAGAGTAGTATCGGATAGTGGCTACCTCGGAATTGTAAGACTCAATAATGGCTTACTTACAAGTCAACATCAAATCCTTCCATACAAGGACGGACTTAAGGCGGATGCATTAATTATAACAAAGAATATGAGCTTATTGAACAGACTATATTATAATATTACAAAAGCAACGAGTCTCAATAAATGATTTTTTTAATAATATAAAAGGATACGAATAAAGATTTGGATCATGCTTAGAACACAAAATTATATAGGATGGAGCTGTATTATAATTTTTTTCTTGTGTCTTTCATTACAAGGAAAGGCTCAAAAAACATGGACGTTAGACGATTGTATCGACTATGCTTACGAACATAATATATACATTAATTCTGCTAAAATGCAGGTGTTGACGATGGAAAACACCTATAAGCAATCACGTAATAATCGATTTCCAACACTTAGCTATTCTTCATCACTCGCCTCACAATTTGGTCGTTCAATTGATCCTACTACAAATTCTTATACGAATACTCATATTACCTATAACAGTATGGGATTCTCATCTGGTATAACACTCTTTAACTGGTTCTCGGTTAAAAATACGATTAAGTGTAATAGTAAAAATGTGGAGGTAGCAAATCTGGAGACTGAAAGACTCAAAAATGATTTGAAGCTTAATATTGCAGCAGCCTATTTACAAGTTTTACTTGCAGAAAAACAATTAGAAATCTCCCAACAGCAGATTGACCTTACATTACAGCAACTTGACATAACAAGTAAACAGGTAGAATATGGGAAAAAACCCAAAAGTGACCGCCTACAAATCGTCGGAGAACTATCATCGGATAGTACTACTTATTTTAATCAATTATCAGCAATACAACAAGCCAAATTACAAGTCATGCTTTTATTGAATATAGATCCTCAAGATGGCTTTGAAATAAATAAAGCAGATACCGTTGTAGAAAATCAACTGCCTATATTAGAAGAACCTGAATATATATATGAAATCGCTAAAATAAAACAACCCCTTCAAAAAGAAGATAAACTAAAATTAGAAGCATTGGGTTATCAAAAGGCTATATCAAAGGCTAGTTTTTACCCTACACTATCAGCTAATGCTACGATATCTTCTAATTACTCAAATGCATATACAAATAGTTATGGAAACCCCTATAGTTATTTTAACCAGCTATTCAATATTAACTTATATCAATATGTCGGTCTTTCATTGAGCATCCCAATTTTTAATAATAAGACGGCCTATTACAATTATAAAAATATCTGTGTACAAATAAAAACACAACAACTTCAAAACGAAGGAGACAATCAACAACTCAAACAAGATATTTATAATGCATATAATACGGCACACACAAATTTATCCGTTTATATGTCAACTAAGAGGACGCTGAATGCAACACAAGAAGGTTATATGATGTCACAAAAAAGATTTGAGATAGGCAAGTCGACTTTATCAGATTATTTAACTGCACTAAATACTTTATATCAAGCAAAAACAAATTATATTAACGCCTATTATAACTATATCTTTTCGTTCAAAATATTGGCGTTTTATAAAGTTTAAGGATACCTGTATTTTGTGTATTAATGATCAAATTAATATACTTATCTTCGATAATATAAAAATAGGTTAGCATTTCGGTTAGCAAATAAATATTTTAATATTTAAGAAAGTTTTATTCACGGCATTAGTTATTATAGTATGACTCCCAGCGGGATCACTTGTATAAAAAATAAAGCATTGATAATCAATAGATTTCAATGCTTTATTTTTTATACTTACAGTTTTTCAGATATAACCAGTTTATTTTAAAAATACTAATGTTACTTGACATTTTTAGTATTAATTAATTACAGTCCATAATTTGTAATAAATAAAAGAATTCTGAAGAAGATACTTGAATCACAGGATAACAAATCTCTCTTTTTGGAGTATTTACATTTTTAAATAATATAACTTAAAAATCCCAATAGTTTCAGAAAAATCTGGGTCAAAATTTAATCAGTTATTGGTCTAAATATTAGTTTTTTTGATTTCAAATAAAACAAATATTAAAGTTTTCCAGCTACATACATTTGTTCCATAGTTGGGGATTTGCTTCCGCCTTTAGGCACCATCGTAATTGCAAACATACACCGCATGCTGAAACACCCGAAAAGTAAAAGATTAAGCCCAAGAATTGGCACTATAAAAAACAGTGGTTAAAGAAATAGCAGAACCAAAAGGACAAATAAAGCAGATAATGAAAGTATCTTTTTCAAAAGACCTGATACCAATGCCCGTGACGAGAAAAGGTTTTAAAGCAGACTAGATTTTCACAAAAAGATGTCACATATTGTACACGTTATCGGTGAAGATAAGACAACTATTTAGACAACTTGCTGGATTACTTGGAATCGTGCACAAGACATAACTTGTAGTGACTGACAAAAAACGAAGATATGAGTTCACAGATTTAACGTTCTAATTGCAGGCAGCTTTTCTAATGTATAGTCTGTATGATACGGCTTATTCTTTAGTTTAACCTCTTACTGCAAGTGTTCATAAGTTTTGTCGATCAAAAAAGACAAGGCATCTTCTACTAGTATGCGTCCTTCATCTGATTGCATGTCTACTCCAGAAAAATGACTACCGTTTACCGAAGCATAAAGGTCCAGATAATACAAACCTGAAACAAGTATAGCCGTTATCGCCCGAAACATTTTGGCATTTTTTCCAAATTGTGGATCAAAAATGGATCTAAACAGTTTTTCGCCATTTTCTTCCTGCAGATCGGTCATTTTTCGAAGCGCAGATCGCTCTTCCGATAGTCCCCAAAGCAATAATTTTTGTAGTTCTTCATTTTTACTAACATACAAAAATTGCTTACATAGCATTTCCTTCAACAAAGTTTTTCCTCCATCGTGTGAGTCGACAAGTATATTGCTAGACGGTACATTAATCCAATAGTCTTGAGAGCGTATGTATGTATCCACCAAACCGTCCAGGCCTCCAAAATAAGTATAAATCATCTTTTTATCCACACCTGCTTCACTGGCAATATTGTTGATTTTCAACGCTGAAAAACCTTTGGTTTTCAATATCTTCCCTACAGCGTCTAAAAATTTTAATTTGCTACGTTCCTTGTTACGCAGGGTTCCGGAAACTTCTTTTCTATCCATCATACAAAAGGTTAATGTGCAAGTTTAAGGAAATTTCCAAAACATAAGACTTTAATCAAAGTTTTGTTGCCGTATTGAGAATTATTTGACTGAAAAAATTAAGACACCGATAAGTGTTTTATATGTATATTTGCTTAATTATGTAGATATAATGTAACGATGGTCGAAATTTTGACGCTACCGAATACGAAGCTGTTTCGGAGTACCAAAAATGTATCTTCAGATAATTAAGACTACTAAAAAAAAACGGGGTATGGTGTAATATTTGAATACTGTATAAAAGCTAATGATTGGTTCTTCCTAGTAAGCATCAAAGAAATTGTAGAATAACAGTTTTATCGACCAGATACGAAATACATAAAAACTAATAATATAATACTTATGAGATCAACAAGATCATCAGACTTAAGCAACGAGCAGATTGCAAAACGAAGAAACATACTAAAGGGTGTGGTCGTTGGATTCTGTACAATGGCAGTTGTTGCTATTGATAATATAGTACATCTGTCTGCCATTCGGGTATTAGAAAACGTCAGTATTGCTACATTAATCCCCATTTTGGCCTTACCTACTACTTTAATACTTGCCTTGAGCAGTATGGTTACTACCAACAAAAAAATTAAAGCATGCGGGACAATTTCGCATTTATTTTTTGTGTCAACGAAAGCGAAAACGTTTGGATAGTCATATCCACTCCTCATTGCCGAAAACAACCAACCATATCCCATTAGTAAAAGATTCCATGTTGATCTATTAAAAATCACCATGCACTTCTGGTTTTGAACTGTATGGACCAAAGGCAAAAACAATGTACATCATCCTAAAAAGATAATCAGATAAACAACAAAAACTAATATCGGTTTAACTAAAAAATGAAAAATGAAAAAAAACGTATTATTTTCCTTGCTTCTTCTATCCGCGTCATTTTCAACTAAGGCTCAAATGGACGATAATTTCTATCAACCTAAAAAAGAAATGAAGCTATTAGCGTTTAAAAATATCGAAAACATTAATTTTCCAGTAGAGCATGACACCATCACTGCAGTCATATTAAAACCGGAATCCCATACCATCAAGAAAACGATTGTGTTTTTCCATGGGGCTGCGGGCAACATCTCTACCTACCAATACATAACAAAACCACTCGTAACGGATGGATTTCAAGTAGTTATGGTGGACGTAAGGGGCTACGGAAAATCCACAGGAAAGCCCACACACCTGAATGTAGCAGAGGATGGTCAGAAAATATTTGATTATTTATTAAATAGAAAAGATATCGTTAATACCAAGATCTATTTGTATGGAGCTTCTTTGGGATCCCAAATTGCGACCCATCTAGCGAAAGAAAATAAAGCTAAAATTTCGGGATTGATCTTGGATGGAGGAATGTCCTCTTTTACGGATATTGCGATTCGTTTCAAACCTGAAATGAAAGCGATAATTGAAAAATATGTAGTATCTCCCTATTCCGCAAAGGAGGATGTAAAATCTTTAAGTGGCATACCAAAACTATTTATATATGGTAGAGGAGACTCAACCGTACCTTTTGAACAGGGACAACTAATTTTTAAAAATGCACCTGAACCGAAAGCATTTTTTGAATATTCTGGAGACCACTTGCAGGCTATGGTGATAGAACCGGTCCAAACTCTAAAAGCGATTGAAAAGCTGTAATGATATAAAGCTAAATTTTCCAGTAAAAAACTGATAAACAAAATACCAGGTGGAAATTATGTCTATTTTTTCCTTAAATCACATACAGCTATTTACCCTAAACGTTGGAGACAGATTTAAAAATTATAAAATTAAATTTGTATTCAATGAAACTAAGATTATTTACAGAAGAATTTAAGAAAAAGCAGTAGGATTATAGATTAGTAGAGAATTAGTAAAATGAGTAGCGCAGGAATTAGGTATTCGTTCCGAGTTATTAAGTAAATGGCGGAACTATCCATTATATAAAGGCGACAACTTATTACCAGACAATACCAAATTAAGTGAAGAGTAATTAAAAATCCGCCGTTTGGAAAAAAAACTTCGAAAAATAAAATTGGAAAGCGAAATACTAAGAAAAGCACTTAGTATTTTCTCAAGGAACGAAAAGACTACTGCGAATTTATAAAATCCAATGAGAAAGATTATATCGTTAGGATGATGTGTAAGGTGTTACATATAAGTTGTAGTGCTTATTACAGCTAGAGAAAATGCCCGAATCAAACTATGACAAAGTTGGATCAACAAATCGTTGAAATACATAACAGCAGCCATAAGAGATATGGTAGTCCACGGATCAAAGCAGAACTAAACGAAAACGGTCAATATGTATCATTAAAGATGGTGGCTAATATCATGCGTCGCAAAAGTTTGAAAAGTATTGTCAGAAAGCGTTAGCGTGTATGTACAACCGATTCCAGTCATAGATACAAAATAAGTAACAATTTATTGGACCGTTATTTCTACGCTGAATTGCCATCACAAAAGTGGGTGAGTGATATGGCTCACATACCTACTTTTCAAGGCTGGTTATATGTAACTATAGTAATGGATTTGTATGATAGAAAAAATAATTGGCGGGCCTTCCCCCCTACGTGACGGTTTTAAATAATTCGGTAAAGGCCCTGCATATAGCATTTATGAACCGTCCACCAAGTAAAGGAATATTGTTTCATTCAGATCGGGCATACAATATGCCAGTGAGGCATTCAGGCATAAACTAGGCAATCGCAATATTACACAATCCATGAGTCAAAAGGGCGATCTAACCGGAATAAATAGTCGTTGACTGATTTTACTTATATAAAGCTAAAAAGCAATCTGTTTCGAAAAATATAGTGCTTTTTAATGATACATAGAATCAACTATAAAAAACAGCTAGGTACTCTTTGATATTCAATCAGTAAAAGAAGTTGAATAATTACAAGGATTTGTTTATTTTTCTTTGTCTCCTTAATTGTAAAATAGAACCAACTATAAGCATAACAAAGAGCAAAAGAAGCGTCTTGCCAATCAGAGGATCTTTAGGGCCATGTACTAAAGGATGCCCAACCGGGATACGATTAAAAGTCTCATTGACAGTTGGAATCATGGAAAGGAAAAAGCTAAATGACAGGGAGAAATTTTCTAAATAACGAAACTTGTTGTTTCCCTTTTTTTTCAGATAAAGGTAATAAGCCAATGATACCAAAATCAAAACCAGCAATGCAAGGATATGCCCAGGGTTCACACCTTTGACGTGAGATAACCCCAGCGCCGTTAAGGAGGTGACAACAGTAAAATAAAAATATATTTTGCCTGTAACACGGCTTAAATCTATCTTACCGTTTCTAACGAATGCTACAACTGCGGCAACTATAGCCACTATACCGATAATAGTGTGAAAAATACCCAAATTTGATAGTCCCATTTTTTACAATTTGAATTTACATTGTCTTTATTGACAATGCAAAACTGCAACAATCGAAAATGGAAAACTTCGTAAATTAGGTCAATTACTTGGCAATTCGGTCCAATCTGTATTTACTGGGCGAAACATGGAATTTGTCGTTGAAACTCTTAGTAAAGTTCGCCAAATCATTAAAACCACAATCAAACGCAATTTCTGTAATAGGTTTATCTGAAACCAAAAGAAGTTCAGCAGCCTTGTCCAACCTCTTATTTTTAAGGTATTTGGCTGGAGTATTATTGTACATTTTCGCAAATTCCCTTTTGAAGGAGGATAAACTTAAATTGGTTTTCTTTGCTAACTCTTCAATACCGACTTGTTCGATTGAATTTGCTTCAATTATTTGTTTAAAACTATAGGTTGTAGGTGAAAAAAGTTGGGACAATATAACCTGCATCGTCTCTGCATCCTGCGTTTGGGCCAATAAAAGAATAATTTCCTTTAGTTTCAATACAAGGATTTCTTCATCAACCAAAACGGGGTTTTCAAAATAAAAAAGAAGTCCTTCTACGTATTTTTGGATCAGGAAATCATTGTTGACCATGCTGCCTGACTGGTTGCTCACTTTGTGACTCGGTCGCAAAATCTTAGGAAGATCGTTTTCATAGATTTTCTTAAGTACGTCGGGGTGAAAAGTCACAATTACGACCTCTCCGTCATTGGAATCCGCATTCTGCACCCGCTTTCCTGGATGAAGACAATTCAACAACAATGAATAATTAGATGGAATATTGAAATTGTCCGAATGAGACTGATAGCGCAACTCACCATTCAATACATATAAAAAACAGGCACGATCCTCTACTGGAAAATCAAAATCAAACGGAGGTTTCAGCGCTATTTTCTGGATGAAGGACCGCCCAAACAAATCAATTTTTTTATAGCCGTATTCCATCTTCTTGTTTATTTTCAATAATAGTAAATTTCTTGGAAAATCTTTTCCCCTTTTACTAAAAATACACAAACTTCCTTAAACGAAATCCTACCCTTGTCGCTAGTGTCCGCTTCAAAAGAAAATAAAATAGCGATGGTATTGTCTGTCACAAGTGGATCTGAAATTTCTAAATGATTTACCTTATCAATATTTGCCCTAAAATTGGCGCCATTTTGTAAAATATTGCTGAGTCCTTCGGTTTCTTGTGGAAAAATAGATCCGTTAGGTTCTATACTGACTACGTCCTCTGCTAGGAATGTCTTTTGAGCCTTCTCAAAATATCCAGATCTAAGTAAATCAACCAATCCGGTCGCGATTTCTTGTATAGTCATAAAACTTTCAATTTTTAAATTAAGTAAAAAAAATTATATGTAGCTAAATTGTGTAACTCAATAATTAGTACTATAAATGCATAGTTTACAACAACGTTTCCTAAACTATGCATTTTATTGTCAACAAAATATCTATAAATCCATTAATATGGCAAGTATGTAGTTCTTACATCATTACTAATTAGTATTTATAGTTGGCTGCATCCTTAATCACTTGAAGCACTTCTTTGGGATGTGAATTCATGATTACATGACTAGAGGATATTTCTATAGTCTTTCCTTTAGATCTTTTTGCCATGAAGCGCTCTAAGTCCGGATTAATGGCTTTGTCATTCTTTGCGACTATATACCATGTAGGTTTATTTTTCCACGCGGGATCTTTACTTCTTTCTGAAAAAATATGCTGAGCCGCTGGCGTTTGGGTAGCATATATCAACGCTTGATCTTTTGCATCCAAATCAGGTGCGAATGCAGTTTTTACTCCTTGTTCAGAAAGATAAACGAAGCTATTTTGAACGATGAAATATTTAGACAAAGTTGTATTTGATACTTTTTCGTTTAAAGAAGCTACACTCTCTCCCATTTCAGGAGCGAATGCCGCTATATATACCAGCCCCTCGACTTTGGATTCTTGACTAAATTGAGAAATAACAAAGCCTCCCCATGAATGTCCAACTAAAATGACAGGACCTTCTATCTGATCAATTATCCGTTGTGTAGCTACAACATCGTCAGATAGCGATGTGATAGGGTTTTGAACAGATTTTACATCGTATCCGCTGGCGTGTAAAGCTTTTATTTGTTTAGCAAAACTGCTTCCATCTGCCCAAATACCATGAACGAATACAATAGTTGGTTTCCTTATTGTTTTAGTTTGTGCTGGAGTACGCATACCAACCATAAGCGCTAGGACTAAAAGTGAAATATAAATTTTCATAATCTTATTTGTTTGTACAAAACTAAGTTGGACACAACAAGAAAAATAGGACTATGATCACTAAAAAGATGTGATTGAAATCACATCTTATAAAAAAAGGCTTCGCGAAAAGTAACAGCTCAAAAGCAATTTAACAGAGGGCTTCATAGAAATAAATTAGCCGAATTTCAGAAAGATTTATTTAGAACATGAAAGGAATTTAACTTCTTAATAAATGCTAACCTATGATTGATTGCCCTCTATTCAAGTGCATAATTTATTGCTGCTTCAATATGAATGAGTGTAGTATCGAATAGTATAGTAGAGCAATCTAATGGCTTAAACAACGTTAATTCAGTACAGCCAAGTATAACTCCCTCTGCGCCAGACAAAACAAGATTATTGATAATTTTGGTATAGGCAACTTTAGATTCGGTACTCACGACTCCCTGAATTAATTCTTTGTATATAATTCTATCCATGGTTGCTTGATCATCTTTGTTGGGAACTATTGCTTTGATGCCGTGCTGAGAAAGGCGTTCAATATAAAATCTTTCCGACATAGTGATACTCGTTCCAGTAAGGCCGATAATTTTTATTCCTGCTTTTTTTATGCTAATTGCGGTGATATCAATTATATGTAAAAAAGGTATATTAATTACAGACTCTAGAAAGTTTGCAACCAGATGGAGGGTATTTCCTGCCAGCAAAATAAAATCAGCCCCCGCTTTTTGTAATGCGAGCGCAGCATTGGCAATAATTTTGCCTTGTGATGACCAATCTCCTTTTTGCCTAAATTGCCAAATCTCTCCTCCATCAACTGAAAAAATAATCATTTTGGCCTGATGCTGCTGTTGAGTACGTATACGGATTCCGTTATTAAGTTCTTTATAATACACTGATGTAGATTCCGGGCTAATACCCCCTACTATTCCTATAGTTTTCATTTTTTTAAGATATCCATTCCAGAGTAACACAATTCTCATGAATAGTTCCAATCAGAATACATTAAAATACAAATATTTATATAGATTATCCGCTCGATATTGAGATATAATTCATAAAATTATACTATCAGAACTTTTAATAACATTGAAATACACACATAGTCTATATAATTGAATTATATCTAAATACAAAAAGTGGAAATATGGCTTAAGAGTTGGATTATAAGTACTCCATAATAAAACATAAATAAATAATAGCTCTATATTGAAATTTAGTACCCCCAAAAAACCTCTATTAATTCTATAAATATCGTTTAAATAAATTCCTATATTTTAGTAATCTGTTTTAGTTTTTACTTTAAAAATCTTGCGAAAAATACATCTCCAAATTTTATATTACCTAAATGCATACAAATCAATATTTTCAAGGATAAAATTTCCAAAAAACTCTATTAAACATCTATTAAACCTCTGCTAACATACTGGAGATTATAGAAAAAAATATAGTCAAAATAGAATTGAAAAATTACCATTAAAATTATATTAATTACAATGCATATTGTCTATAATGCTTGAACATAAATATTATCCATTTTGGCTAATGCCTTAAACGCTCGCAAGCCAATATTTCCATTTATATAAGTAGCATCATTTGCCGTAATAATAGAATTTCCATTTACAAAAATTTCGAACGCGTCCCCTTTTGCATTTACTTTTATCTGGTAATTTTCATTTAATTTAATGTCTTTGGGAGCAGATTTAATCACTTCCCATTTTCCTCCACTTGCTTTTCCAAATACCACTTGACCTTCCTCAGCATCCAATCCTACATAGTATCCGTTGTATGCATCGGTACCAATAGCTGGTTTATTTACACGAAAAACCAATCCTGCATTGCCGTTCATTTTAATTGTAATATTAGCACTATAGTTAAAATCAGAAAATTTTGTTCCTGTTGCTATAATTTTAGGACCAGCACCAGAATTATTTACATCAATGGAACCACAATTGATAGCATTGTCTTTATAAAACCAATTACCTCCATATACAACCCAACCATTCGACTTATTGTCTTTAAAAACCTCCTTTAAATCAGTAGAAATCCATCTAGACTCTCCAATAGTAGGAAAAATGCTTATCCGAATATTTTCAGATCCAAACGGAATGAGGGTAATTTCCTCTGTCTTTTCATTTGAAGCAATAGGGCTCAAAGGAACATCGAATGCCGAAGTACCGCGATAGTCAGCAGTCCAAGATGGTATTTTTTTTGCTTTTACCCTTAATTGAATAGGTGTTCGATTCATAATATAGGGATCATTTGTCATCCTAGTCTTAACCACTTCAAATTGATTATTTACATCATCAGTATTTAACAAAAGTCCATAATTCCAAGGAGTAGAGGGTATTATCTGAGTATCATAAAAGCCTGGAACCTTGTGCTCTTTTAAATGAGTTATATTTTGCCCAATTTTCAACGCATATACAATCGGACCTCTTTCCACACTTACAGCATTGTTTACTTCTTTTTTTATCGAAATATGCATCGGAAATTTCAAACTTATTTTATCTCCATTTTTCCAACTACGATTTAATTCTGCAATAGTTCCTTTTTTAATATGATTCAACAACTTACCATTAACCCATATCTGTGGGGAATTACACCAATTTGGAATTCGCAGGCGAATCGGAAATTTTTCTGAATGATTCAATTTCAAATGAAGATTAATCATTTCTTCAAATGGATAATTTGTTTCTTCTTCTACTTGTAATTTATTATTATTACCAACTATTGCATTTACTTCCATAGGACCATAAGTATTAATTGCAATACCATTATCTGGAGTAGCCATTACACTATTTTTTATAAAATAAGGCCAGCCCATATGCATATTAAACCTGCAACAAGGATAACCAGAATATGGACTTAATAGTAGGCCATTGTTATAGTCTTGATTAAAACCATGCAATCCCTCCGCAGCCCTTATTTCATTTGGTAGGGCATAATAGGAATGCTCTTTCAAATCTCTACTAAACTGTGCGGGCAGAGCGTTAAAAGCTACTTTTTCCAAAAAATCGCCTATGCTTCCATCATGAAATACGCGTGATGCGGTTTCTAAACTTTGCATCCACTCTACAACAGTACAAGTTTCCACACCTTCAATTGAATTATGTCCTGACATGTGTTCCGTCCCTGCGCCCAAACCTTCAGGTTGACCATTTTCGTCAAAAATATGCGCCATCCCTTTTTGCATTGCAGTCTTATAAATAGAATCAGTAGAAAACTCTGCACATACTGCAGGATATTTCAATGCTTGAGCAACGTTTACCATGTGTCTTGGTTGATAATCGTCTCCATAATAATGAAACGTATTACCTGTAAAAATATCTTGCCACTGATAAGCCTGCATCCTAAGTTTATTGGCTAGTTCAAGTAGAAATGAATCTCCAGTTTTGTTATACACCCATAATACCAATTCTATATTATCTCCAGCCCTTGATTTACCCCAACTATCTAAGGGTTGCGCATTTAAGTTAGCCAATTGATATTTAAAATATTTAATTAAACATGGGATAACACGATGGTCGTTTGTCGCCTCGTAATACGTCTGTAATGCATACATAAAAGGCATTCGAGGCCACCAATCATTCATTTTAGGAGGCCCAAATAATCCATTATCTTGTTGATGTAAGAGTGTATATTCAATCCATTTTTGGGATTTCAATTTTAAATCTTCGTCATTTAAAATATAGGCTAAAGACACAAGTCCTTTTACATAATAAGCAACCTTTTCCCACCCATTTCCAGATCCACCAAGCCAATCAGAATTCGAACCAAGTTCGTTGTCTCCAGAATACAACTCTTCTGCATGCCCTGTAAATCCCTCTTTTTGCAATTCAAGTTGATTCAGCAACCATCCTTTTGCCTTTATACTTCCCAATGGTAATTGCACATAAACATCTTGTTTTAATGGCTTTCGATTGAAAATGTAGTTACCAGGATTACTTTGAGAATCCACATTATTAAATACGAAGAGACTCGAGAAAATGAGAATGATTGAAGCACTTATTTTCATACCAAAAATTTAACCAAAAACCGAATATAAGCCATTAAACTCAAGTATCCTTTGCCATTAGGAATTTATTTAATATTCACTTTTGTTAATCTAAAATGTAAATATGCTACACTTAAGAATATCAATTATTTTTGAATAAATTAATCATAACCAAACCTAAAAATAGAGAGATTTTTGATTTCAATATTAATAATATTGCAGAAAGTATTATTATGAGTAAATTATCCTTATGTTGAAATTAAAGGCATTTCTGATTTATCTCTAAATGAATTAACTAGCTAAACAAAATCAAGCACTCTCGAAAAACTTGCAGAAGTAAAAACACAACTTAAGATTTAGTTTAAATTTATTTGACAACAAATAATAAATAGAATAAATTTGAAAAATTCCTGATTGGTTGCCAATATGATAGATAAGTCATTATATTATAAATATCTTTTTATAGATTTCGACTCCGCAACGCCACTCTATGTACAGTTGGCAAATGCGATTAGTCGAGCTATTGAAGATAAATATTTGGATACTGGAGAGCCTCTCCCATCGATTAACGAATTAAGCTATGAATTAGAATTATCAAGAGATACGATAGAAAAAGCTTATAAAAGACTTAAAAAACTAAATATTTTAGATTCAATTCCGGGCAAGGGCTATTTTGTTTTGGATAATAATATCAATTTGTCTTCAGGAATCCTATTGATTTTTAATAAATTAAGCACCCATAAAAAAATCATCTATGACGCGTTTGTTAATGCATTAGGCGATAATTATCCAATTTCTTTTTATATCTATAACAACGATTACCATCAATTTAAAAAAATTATTGAAAAAAAAGTTAAGCAAGGAAATTATGCATACTATGTAATTATCCCACACTTTTTAGGCATGGAAGACAAGGCGATAGAATTGATCAATACTTTGCCCAAAGAAAAACTCATACTATTGGATAAAAGATTAGAAAGTGTAATTGGTAATTACAGTACAGTATATGAGGATTTTGAAAAAGACATTTTCACTTCATTGGGCACACTTAAAACAGCAATCAGTCCTTATAAAAAAATCAATATCGTTTTTCCTGAAAAGACATATCATCCGACAGAAATCATTACTGGTTTGATTAATTTTTGCAAGGAAGAACAGATGGACTATAGTGTATTATCCAAACTAGAATTAAATGACCTTGCTAAAGACAATCTATATATTACGCTCATGGAGCAAGACTTAGTCCTTTTGATTGAATATGCACTAGAAAAAAATTGGACTGTCGGAGTAGACATAGGAGTCATATCTTATAATGAAATCGGGCTAAAAAAAATTATTTTAAATGGAATTACAACATTCTCAACTGATTTTGAATGGATGGGAAAAAAGGCTGCAGACCTTATATTAAATAATAAAGTAGAGAATATTGCCGTTCCATTTTCAGTATTCAAAAGAGCTTCCATTTAAAATAATCTAACTATAAATTAAGGCAACAAATATTTTTTCAAATCATAAGATTGAATAAGTCTTATCTGATTAGCCACGACTTTAGCATTGTAACGTGCACCAGCCTCATTGGTATGAGTATGCTCCTCCGGAAAGAAATTTGCAATATATGCTTTACCTTCTTTTTGATAGTCATCTGCCAAAACATTATTTAGATCAATAAAAGGAACTTTTTCTTCGGTAGCAACTTGTTTTGCCCACAAAGCATAACTATCATTGTTTCTCAAGACCTTACCATCTTTCCAATCATTCCTGGGAATAGGTGAGCAAATAATAGGATATACACCTTTGGCTTTTGCATCTTTAATATATTTTCTTAAATACCATCCATAGGTATGCACCGTTTCCTTTTTCTTTAGTACAGGATTGTAGACATCTTTGGATTCTTCTCCAATGCCTTTAATAGACCCCCTTGCTCTTGCCGTATCATCCAAAGGTCCACTATCATTATGACCAAATTGAACAAGTAAGAAATCACCTTTTTGTACTTTATTTAAAACAGAATCCCATCGACCTTCTCCAATGAAAGAGCGCGAACTACGTCCACCAATAGCATCATTTTCAACATAAATTTTTGATGAATCAAAATAATTACCGAGATAACTCCCCCACCCTTGCAATACATTTTTAGCACTGCCTGATCCATTTCTAACTGTACTATCTCCAATAATGAATAAAGCAGGTTTAGGTCGAATAAATGCAAATAATGTAATCAAAACGACTAATGCAAAAAGCCAATTTATCTTTTTCATTTCTTCTTTATTTAAATTTTACAATTTTTATATTGGGATTCGGAGGATTGGACATTTTATCTCCAAGATAGTAATCAACATAAGCAGGCTGATTATAACCCACATTTTGCCAGACTATACTTAGTCGATATTTGGGATTGTGCATCAAAGAGTACAAACGTCTATCCGTGGGGATTGCACTGGAAAAGATACGCAAATGCTTATTGTCTTTTGTTCTATAAATCACTTCTTCTCTCCAATCTCCAAATAAATCAGCACAAAGTGCCGGCGTATTTTTAGTTCCGTTATTAGCGACACAATCATATTTAGAAAAATCAGACAACACATTTATTTTACTATTCTTAGAATCCCATTTCTGAATTTTCGTTCCATCTAACAACTCCGTCATATCATCCCCATCCCACCAAATTTTAAAATTTACAGACCTAGGAGCAATTCCAATAGCTGTTCCATCCTAGAAACAAAAAAGTCCGATGAATCATCGGACTATATAGTAGTTAAGAATCTTATCACTTAATTATAATAGCATCCTTAAGCGAACTAGGAATCTCAAAATTTTTACCTCCATTTATCAAAACATTATCGAATACAATATTTTTTGCTTGCTCACCTGTAATGGTTTCACTACTTTTTATAACTATATTTTTGAAATATAAATCTTGAATTGGTTGTTCAGGTAATCCTCTAAATTGAAATGCAATTTTAGCATCATTACAAACAACGTTAGTCACATGAAATTCATGAAAAAAAGGAATTTTATCGCCAGAATGTTGTGCAGCCCTTGACTTATTCGTACTTCCAATAGGTGCATCATCATAGTAAGTATCAAATAGTATTGCCGTATTTTTTATTTTTGGCATGGCAATATTCTCAATATAAATATTGCTCACATCCCCTCCTCTACCTGAATTACTTTTAACTCTAATACCATTATCCGTACCTTCAAAAACACAATTAGTAACATAGATATTTTTCATACCTCCATCCGTATTGCTTCCTATAACAAATCCTCCATGTCCCTCATTGACAATACAATCGGCAATCAAGACATTTTGCAAACCAACTTTACCTTCTTTGAATCCACTTGACTTCATACAAATACCGTCGTCACCTGCATTTACTTTTGTACGGTAAATAACTACATTTTCAGAAGCACTAATATCGATCCCATCACCATTTTGCGCCCAACCTGGATTGTAAACTATTACATTCTGAATCAACAAGTTGGTAATTTGCCTTGGATTAATCACGAAATTGGGCGAATTACGAAAAGTTGGTCCATCCAACAATAGATTTTTAACTTTAGAAAGCGTGAACATTTTAGGACGTAAAAAATCATGCAATTGTTGATAATCAGCAAGCGTAGCATCTTTATTTTTTGTAATTGATTTAGATAAAATTTCCCCATTTTTAGCCGCCGCAGTTGGCCACCATATTTTTCCATCGTCACTTAAAACACCTCCAACATTTTGTAAACTATCCCATTGTGCATTGGTAACTTTCATTTTTTTCACTGGACGCCATGAACCACCAGCGCCATCAAAAATCCCTTTTCCAGTAAAAGATACATCATGCAAATTATTTCCCCATATCGGAGAAACTACATCATATTTACCTGGAGAAGTTTCATACATAGGAAACTGTGAAATATCACTAGAAAATTGTACCAATGCTCCTTCATCTACATGAAAATCTATGTTACTTTTTATCTCAATCGGCCCTGTAATCCAATTACCTTTAGGTACTAGTAGTTGACCACCTCCTTCTTTATCCAATGCTGTAATCGCTTTTGCAAAAGCTTCCGTATTTAATGTTTTACCGTCACCGATCGCGCCATAATCTACAACATTGACAACGTGGTTAGGAATAGTGGGTAAAACTATCGCTGGCATTTTGAAAGGAGCGTTTTGTATATAATTGTCAAGGTCTTTTTTTTGTGCAAAACTGACCGAAGAAAAAAGAAAGGCACCAAGTAACAAATACGTTTTTTTATAAGTCATATTTCAAGATTTGGATTATTTGACAAATTGGGATAAGGGAATGTTTAATTTCTTTATACCCTCTGCAGCTAATCCCGCGATTTGATAAGCGCCTTCAGGATTTAAATGAGTATCATCTTTTTTTCCTGTAGGATAATTCACATGTCCACTATCCACATGATTAAATAGTTTTACAGAATTTTGCGCCCCTAAATTACCAACTAAATCAGATGAAAGTTTTTGCATATCTACAAAATCGACATGCAAAGAATCCGCCAAAAATCTTACTGCATCTGCATATTTCCCATGTGTATCCTGCAGCTTATCACCTATAAAAGTTCGGCGTACAATGGGAGTCATTAAAATAGGAATCGAATGTTTAGATTGGGTTTCCAAAATATATCGGATTAGATTATTTTTAAATTCGTCCACATTTGTTCCGATTAAAGGTTTCTCTACTTTTTCGTCATTATGACCAAATTCAATAATCACATAATCTCCTGGTTTTAAACCATCCAAAATGTGCTGCCAATGATCTATTATAGTATTGTTTTTTTCATCCACATCTTTACGAAAAGATTTCGTACTTCTTCCATTCAGTGCATAGTCTTTTACAATGATTCCTTTTTTCAAATATTTTGGAAACTCCATTCCCCAGCCCGTTTCGGGATAGGCGGTAGGCTTCTTAATACTCATCGTCGAATCACCAATCATATACACTGTGATATCTTTTTTTATTGGCACAAATGCCAATACCACAATAATCATCAAATAGACACCAGCGAAGTATGATTTTTTTTTCATAATTTTTTTATATTAATAAGTCCATCTTGGATCTCCAATCGACTTGCCATCATCTGCTGCTGCTCGTAACGTAGATATAGCGGGCAAGGTAAAATCCGTTGTCGTAGAAGTCCATCCCAAATTTACGCTTTGGTTTGATGACATGGAAACAGTTGTTGGAAATGTAAGTGAAGTGCCTCCAGATAAAGCCGACAATAATCCGAAATAGTTACAATTTGCAATGGATGTCGTTGCTCCTGAGCCTGATGATCTGAGCGCCGCAGCTACTACAGTTCCCGATTTTGGAGAATTGGCAAAAATGGAATTCTTTAATGTGAAATTAACAGGATTGGTATTGGCATCCAACAATAAATATTTCGCAGCACCACCCCAACCATTTAAAGTAGTATGATCTATCGTTACACTTGGTGGAGTTCCCGTTAAAACCGTACTTGCGATAACCAAACCTGGACCACAGTTATATAGTGTTGATTTTGTGATATTTATTGCTGTAAACTGTAGTTTTGTAAAGTTGAATAGATAATAGGAAGAACTCCCATTTGAGCCGATATCGTAAATCAAAGAATTATTGATTGTAATTGTTCCTATCTGCTGTGTATTGGCGGTTGTTCCTCGATCACCTCTTACAAGACAATTCGCGGCTCCATGAATAGTGCAATTATCAATCGAAATAGTAGTAAATATCGCTGCACTAGCATTAGTGGCTTGCGAACCGATCAAATTAACAATATAAGAAGCTCCGCCAGATGTTCCATCTATCTCAAGCCCCGACAAGATCAGACCAGCACCAGTCCCCTCTAAATCCAACTCCTTGATATTTACTTTTGTATCTGTAGGATTTCCAGAGGTAGATTTCAATGTAATCGTTTTTTGCGTAATAAACGTCGCGAGCGTAGTTATTGAGTATGTTCCTGGATTCAAACCTATTATAGCATTATTGGACGCAGCCGCAATAGTGGATGCCAGATCATCAGATGGATTCAAAATAATTGAGTAGTTTGTTTTGGCAAGTGTTGTAAATGTGATAGTTCCCACATTTCGTGTTCCTAAATACAAATTGGCGGTGTACGAGGTGGCCGCCAGTAGACCTGTTATGGATTTCAAACCAGCATTTACATCTGTTGCACTTAAACTAATCGTTGAGTCACTTGCATCTTTGTGCGATAAAACAATCGAACTTAGACCAGTTGTAGGGACAAAACGAAGCACCACACTATTTTCTTTTAATTCATTATCCCTTACTGCCCAAAAAAGTTGTAAACCAGTAATCTGAAAATAAGATGAGGTCCTTAAATAATTAGATTCTGGTTGTGTACTTGTCGCATTTGCCTTGACTCGCGCATAATAATGCGTTTTAATTTTCAATGAATCATCTGTCACGGTTAATTGCAAACTATCTGTTACGGCGGTAAAGTTGACTGTAGCGAAAGTAGAATCAGTAGCAATATCTACCGTATATGACAAAGATTTCCCACTAGACATTAGAGGCGCAGTCCAAGTTAAAGTGGAAAAAGTCTCGCCTGAAGAAACTTTTAAATCACTCTTAGAATTTCGCTAGGAGATAATATGGATAGGGCGTTTTCCATTTGTACACCGTCTACTATGTACAATGGTGCATTATCACCCGTTAAGAAACTGCCCCCTCTTACCCTAACGTAAAATCTGCGCCAGGTGCGCCTTCCGTTCTTTTTACAGAAACACCCGCTAATTTTCCAGACAATGCATCTGCGACTGTACCTACCGGAAAATCTGCCAAATCTTTAGAAGAAATAGAGGATACGGCTCCAGTTATCGCTTCTTTTCTAACTGTTCCATAGCCAATATTTACAACAACAACCTCATCAAGATTGGAACTTGAATCTACTAATTGTACATTATAAGATTGGGTATTTTTTATATTTAAAACAAAACTTGCATAGCCAACATGGTAAAACTTCAACAAAGAATCGGCATCATTAATAGATACTTTGTATTTTCCAGAGGAATCACTCATTCCAATATTTTTTCCAGAGAGAATAGAGGAAATCGTGACACCAGATAATGGCTCACGATTTTTAGCAGTTGTAATAACACCATTTATTTTTACTTTTTGACTCAAGAGTGCAGTTGGTAAACAAAAAAGTAAAAAAAGAATCACTCCACGTAAACAATTAGAAATATAGTTACTATTATTAATGATAAAAATTTGATTTTACAATAGGTTGCAGTTAAATTTCTCAAAACATCAAGCAAACAATGCAACAAGCAATCTCTTTTAGCAATGTTAGTAAATGAATTCAATATACAAACAAGCGTTAGTTGTAAAATTTCCGCAATCGTTACCGATAACGATAACACATCAATTTCATTGAATAAATAAAGTATATTGCGATAGAATTGTTCCTATATGAAAAGAGAAATCACTACCATTAAAGACATTGCAAAGACCTTAGGATTATCTACATCTACGGTTTCAAGAGCCTTGAGAGATAGTTATGAAATTAGTGATGAGACAAAACAAAAAGTACTTGAATATGCTAACAAAATTAACTACAAACCCAATCCTATAGCACTATCTTTAAAAGAAAGGCGTACTTATACCATCGGTGTTGTTTTGAGTGAAATCGCCAATAATTTTTACTCTCAAATAATTGATGGCGTAGATGCTATTGCAATTAAAAAAGGATATCAAGTAGTCATCTCTCAAACGCACGAATCATTTGAGTTGCAAAAAATGATTATTTCAAATTTCGGGTCAAGAGCAATAGATGGTTTACTCGTTGCATTATCAGCTGATACTACTGATATAAATTATTTAAAAGATTTACAAGCAAGCGGATTACCGATTGTGTTTTTTGATAGAATAACCAATGAGATTAATACTCATAAGGTTGTTATTGACAATTATCAAAGTTCTTTTACGATCACCGAAAATTTACTAAAAAAAGGCAAAAAGAAAATTGTACATATAACCAATTCCGCTCATTTACCTAATATGATGGAAAGATTGGCTGGTTATAAGGCCGCATTAGAAAAATATGGAATTCAATTTGATCCCAATCTTGTACGATATACTAGAGAAACTGGTAATATCGCATTAGATTTACAACATGTAATACAAGATATAACAAAGACAGATTGTGACGGTTTATTTATTGCAAATGACCGTCAAACAACAGGTTCATTATTAGCATTAAAAAGAACAAATCCAGAAAAATTACGTCATCTAGGAATTGTAGGATTTACCAACTCCAATCTTATTGAGCTTGTAGCTGCAGAAGTCGATATTGTATATCAACCTGCATTCGAAATGGGACAAATCGCCACTCAATTATTATTAGAATTGATAGAAGCAAAACGCCCAATTACAGAGTTCAAAACGATTGCACTACAAAGCGAGATTATTCATTATTCTGGCGAATAGAATGCCACGCATCTATTCTTTAAGAGATGGAATCCATGTGTCATTGAGATTAAAGATGTTATTAATTGAGTATAATTTGGCTTCTTTTGACGTTAGTTGATATGACCACTTAACTCGTTTTGATAGATTTGCGCCGGAGCCAGTAGAATGATATTCTGCATAAAAAGCCGTTTTTTCATTTGTAGTATCTCTCCAATTATCCCAACCATCTGGACGTATAAATCCCCCCATATTACAGTCTAGAAATACTGTTTTGGCAAAAGGTCGCCAAGGTCTCCCCAAAAATACCTGATTAACCGTATTATCGGAGGCCATTAGTTTGCATTTAAAAAAAACAAAACCATATTTCTGCTCAGGATCGGATGATGCCGCCGTTATATAAGAATTTTGTTTGCTCACAATTGTACAATTACTAAAAATAGCAATTGCTTTTCCAAATATAAAATCCGTGGTTCCTTCAATAATGCAATCCTGATAATATTGGCGTCCTTCCGCCGCATAAAGCGTGTCTTGATTGCCCGACAACCTACAATTAATTACTTGTACTCGATCTGCATCCACATGCAATGCAACCGCCTGTCCAATGCGCCCTGCAGTATTTTCAATAGTCAAATCCTTAGCTATAAAATTTTGTCCTTGAACCAAAACAGTATACGAAGTATAAGTCGAAAATTTTGTCAATCCCATAGCATCGCGTCCTTCCATACGCACCTTTCCTGAATAATCTCCATTAGAAATTATCGTACTATCTTTATTTTCTCCCAATAATGTAATATTGGATTTCTGTTGTGGAACTATAATTTTTTCTTTGTAAACACCATTTTTTATAAATATTGTAACCCTTTGTTGAGATAAGTCTCTAACAGCATTAACAGCATCTTGAATCGTTAAAAAATCTCCGTTTCCTTTTTTATCTACTACATAACGATTTTTAAATGTAGCTTTCTGCGCGCGAACTATATTTGAAACAAATAATAGAAACAAAATAAATTGGCAAATGCGAAGGTATCGAAAAGAATAGGACATACTATCGTTTCCTTTATGAGTTAAATAATA
Source organism: Rhizosphaericola mali (assembly GCF_004337365.2). Taxonomy (GTDB): domain Bacteria; phylum Bacteroidota; class Bacteroidia; order Chitinophagales; family Chitinophagaceae; genus Rhizosphaericola; species Rhizosphaericola mali. Next base: position 2,110,582 of record NZ_CP044016.1, read on the forward strand.
TTAGTAAATATATCAAAATTTTAAAAAAAATATCTTTGCAATCGTTACCGAAAACGATTGAGCGAATTTAATAAACAATCCTATTTTTATACTCAATAAAATACGTTAAACTTGTTATAGTTTTTAAAACAAATAACATATGAAATATATAATTTGCCTTATTACATGGATATTATTTTTTTCACCACTTCAAGCGCAACATAAATCAATCATTGTATCCAAAGATCAGCAAGGAAATTATAATAAAATACAAGATGCGATTAATGCAATACCAGACAATAATAAAGACACAATCATTATTGAAATAAAACCCGGCGTTTATAAAGAAAAAATTCACATCCCAATATCCAAAAATCTTATTAAGTTATTAGGAACAGACGTACAAAATACAATCATTACTTATGACGACTATGCACAAAAAAAGGACAGTACGGGCAAACAAATAGGAACGAGTGGTTCGTATACAGTACTGATTGATGCAACGGATTTTACCGCCGAAAATATTACGTTTGAAAACAGCGCGGGTCCAATAGGACAGGCAGTTGCCGTTAAAACGAATAATGATAGACAGAAATTTAAAAATTGTCGTTTTCTGGGTTTTCAAGATACCTTATATGCCAATGGCAGTAATTGTCGACAATATTTTGATCATTGTTATATTGAAGGAACTGTCGATTTTATTTTTGGAAATGCGACTGCGTGGTTTGAACAATGCAATATCAAAGGTAAAAACGCAGGATACTATACTGCGGCATCCACACTTGACTCTGTTAAAAATGGCTATATTTTCCATAAATGTATTCTGACGGCGGAAGCTGCTGACAATAATTTCGATCTTGGTCGTCCTTGGCGTCCCTATGCCAAAGTCGTATTTCTGGAATGTACTATTCCGGCTGCAGTTAGACCCATTGGTTGGAATAATTGAGGGAAAACTTCTAATGAACTTACCGCTTTCTTTGCAGAATATAAAAGTGTTGGAGCTGGCGCTAATCCTGATGGTCGTGTTAAATGGTCGCATCAATTAGATGCTCTACAAGCGAGTAATTACACCAAAGAAAATATTTTTACCAATTGGAAATATTAGTAAAATGAATTTAAAAATATATTGGCCTATATTTTTAGTGATGTTAGATACTATTTGTTTTGCGCAAACACATGTCCCAGATACGACATTCACCATTTATAGTGTATTTAAAAAAGAGGTAAAAAAAAGACCCTATATAGAAATTGCTTACGCTAGTGACACGATTAATATCTCAACCAAAAGAGGGGTTGTATATAGCAAAACATCAGATCGCAATTTGTATTTAGATATTACCATTCCTAAAAAATCAAGTAGAAAAAAACGACCAGTAGTCTTATTTGTTTTTGGAGGAGGTTGGAGCTCAGGCAATCGTTCTCAAAATATTCCATTGGCACAAGAAATGGCCAAAAATGACATTATCGGTATTACAGTTGATTACCGACTATCCACGGAAGCTCTTTATCCAATAGCGGTTTATGATCTAAAAAACGCCATTCGTTGGATAAAATCAAATGAGAAAAAATATGCTATTGATACGAATAAGATTGCGATATGTGGCTTTTCGGCAGGCGGGCAACTCGCGGCTCTTGTGAGCACCACGGGCAATTTACCCTTATTTGAAAAAGAAAAAATCAATAATTATAGTTCTAATGTACAAGCGTTGATAGATGTCGATGGCGTATTATCTTTCGTACATCCAGAATCCCAAGAAAAGGGATCTGATACTTCCCATAGCTCCGCTGCAGCGAAGTGGTTGGGTTATTCTTATTCGGAAAACAAAAAATTATGGGATCAGGCTTCTCCTTTAACGTATGCCAGCTCCCAATCCGTACCGACGTTATTTATCAATAGTTCAATACCTAGATTTCATGGTGGTCGAGATGATTTCATAAATATATTGGAACAAAATAAAATAAAAACAGAAACCATAGAAATTCCCGATACTCCACACCCATTTTGGTTGTTTCATCCATGGTTTGATCAAGTATCAAAGACAATAGTTGTCTTTATAAATCAAACATTTCAATAAAATGCAATTGGCATCGATTGCATAGATTTTTGAGTCGATTATAGGTCTATAACCTTAAATTTGTCCATACGACTAACGATTGTAAGTATAACGAAAAAAGGTAAGAATGAAAGTTTCCACAGTAGACATAAAAATATGGGGGATTGGATGGGTGTTGGGCATGGGACATTTGATCCCACAACCAATAATCAAACAACCAACCTTCAAAAAAGATACAATCAATATCCTTAAAAATGGTGCGGTCGCTGATGGATTGACCTTAAATACAAAAAGTATTCAAAAAAGTATTGATGACTGTAGCCTTCAAGGTGGTGGCGTTGTCAATATTCCAACGGGATTATGGCTCACAGGCCCAATAAAGTTAAAAAGCAACGTCAATCTACATCTCGAAGCCAATGCAGTTTTACTTTTTACAAAAGATTTTAACCAATATTCTTTAGTTCAAGGAAATTGGGAAGGCATTCCTGCGTGGCGCAACCAATCTCCAATTTCGGGTACTGATTTGCAAAATATCGCAATTACTGGTTGTGGTATTATTGATGGCAATGGAGATGCTTGGCGCATGATCAAAAAAGATAAACTCACTGATGCGGAATGGAAAGAAAAAGTAAAAAATGGCGGAGTACTCAGTGCAGATGGTAAAACATGGTATCCATCAGAAAAATCAATAAAAGGTAGTCAAACTAAACATCCAGGAAAAATAGAATCGGGCAAAACAGCTAAGGACTATGAAGACATTAAGGATTATTTACGTCCTAATCTTTTGGTTTTAACAAATTGCAATAATGTATTATTGGAAGATTTTACCATAGAGAATTCGCCTGCGTGGACGACACACACCTTAATGACAAACAATCTTATTGTTAGAAATATTACGGTAAAAAATCCGTGGAATGCCCAAAATAGCGATGGTATCGATGTCGAATCTTGCAAAAATGTATTGATAGAAAATAGCCGTTTCGATGTGGGTGATGACGGTATTTGTATAAAATCTGGTCGTGACGAAGAAGGTCGTAAACGTGGAGTTCCCACGGAGAATGTAATTGTCCGTAACAATATCGTTTATCATGCGCATGGCGGCTTTGTTATCGGGAGTGAAATGAGCGGTGGTGCGAAAAATATTTGGGTATCAGATTGTTCGTTTATCGGTACGGATATTGGCCTGCGATTTAAGACGACAAGAGGTCGTGGAGGTATTGTGGAAAATATTCACATAAAGAACATTACGATGACCAATATCCAATTTGATGCGATTCTATTTGATATGTACTATATGGCAAAGGATCCGAAAGATGGACAAGGAGATCCTACTATACAAACTTATCCTGTCACAGATGCGACACCACAATTCAAAAATTTTGATATTGAAAATGTGGTTGTAAATGGTGCTAAGAGAGGCATATTTATGAGAGGTTTGCCTGAAATGAATATCAAAAATATTCAGATGAAAAACATGACTATACAAGCTAGTTCTGGAATTGAATGTACGGAAGCTCAGAACATTTCGATATCTAATCTTACTTTATTAACCTCTAATACGGATACTATTATTTGGATTGACAATAGTTCCCATATTTCTTTTAATAATTTGAAATATCCTGCCAATACAAAAAATTTATTTAGCCTTACAGGACCAAAAACCAAAGCAATTATAGTTTCCAATACTGAGAAAACAAATACAAACGAATTGATCAAGTTTGGTAGTGGTGTTCCTAAGGATGCAATAACATTTTCTAAATAATAGTTGAATGTATGAAAAAGTTATTTTTACATATAGGCATTATCTTCTCATCGGTTTCTATTTGTGCACAGCAATCGCATAAAGATGCGCTATTGCAAACATCAATGCAACTGCTATCCAAATATATAGACACGAGTACGCACGAGCCTAAATTGCGTTGGTCTTACGATATGGGTGTCGTATTGGAAGGAGCTGCATCCATGTGGAAATCAAGTGCGAATGGAGACTATTTAAAATATATTCAGAACTGTATAGATCCTTATTTGGGTGCGGATGGTCATATAAAAACCTACAATATTGCAGACTATAACATTGACAATATTAAAAATGGGCGTGCTTTATTGCTTTTGTATAAAGTTACTTTGCAAAAAAAATATCTCACAGCTGCAACCGAACTATGGAACCAACTAAAACAGCAACCTAGAACTAATAGTGGAGGATTTTGGCATAAAAATATTTACCCAAATCAGATTTGGCTAGACGGTTTGTATATGGCGCAACCTTTCTATATAGAATATGCAGCGATGGCAAACAAAGATTCTGTTTTTGATGATGTTGTCAATCAATTTATTTACATAGCAGAGAAAACTACAGATCCTATAACAGGATTGATGTATCACGGTTTGGACGAAACCAAAATAGAAAAATGGTCGAATCCCAATACAGGACTTTCTCCTCATTTTTGGGCAAGAGCGATGGGATGGTATATGATGGCGTTGGTGGATATATTGGACTATTTACCAGAAAATAATGCAAAACGCCCACAACTATTGAAAATATTGAATAATTGCGCCAAATCTATAGTTAAAGTTCAAAGTAAAAAAAATAGTTTGTGGTATGACATATTGGATTTGGAAAATAAATCTGGCAATTATCCAGAAGCATCAGCATCTAGTATGTTTGTCTATACTTTGGCTAAAGGAGTACTCAAACAATATCTTCCTAGTGATTATCTGAAATCCGCTAGAAGAGGATTCTCCGCAATTGAAAAAGAATTTATTGAGATCAAGGATGGACAAACCAATCTGAATGGCACAGTTTCAGTTTCTGGTCTTGGCGGAAAAAAATATCGTGATGGTAGTTTTGAATACTATATGAGTGAAAAAGTAGTAACTAATGACCTAAAAGGAATTGGGGCATATTTGTTAGCCGCAGACGAGATTGACAAATCCTACACTATAAAACCCATCAAGCGAACAGTACTTTTGGACAATTTTTTCAATAATGAATATATCAAATCACCGTTTGGTTTGCAGCCATTTCATTATTTATGGGCGGAAGAAGACAATAACGGATTTTCATTTTGGGGAAATGTTTGGAATGATAACGGTTATCGTTGGGCAACTTTAAAAACAGAGCCAAAAACGTCTGATCTTTCTAAAGCAAACGTATTTATTATAGTTGATCCAGACAATGCAAAAGAAACGAAATCACCTAACTATATGTCCGAAAATTATGCAACTATAATTTCAGATTGGGTAAAAAATGGAGGTAAATTAATCTTACTAGCAAATGATTCCGGCAATTGCGATCTAACACATTTCAATATATTGGCAGAAAAATTTGGATTTCAATTCAATATGGATTTGAAAAATAAAGTACAAGGACACCAATTTGAACAAGGAGCAATCGAAATCCCTACCAACAATCAAGTTTTCCCCAATACAAAAAAGATTTACATAAAAGAGATTTCTACTTTTAAAATCAACGACACCAAAAATGTTAAATCTATACTTTCTCATAAAGGTGACATAGTTATGGTCGGCCGAAAATTTGGGAAAGGTACCGTATTTGCAGTAGGCGACCCTTGGTTGTATAACGAATACGTCGATGGTCGAAAACTGCCAGCAGACTATCAAAATTTTCAAGCAGCAAAGGATTTAGTTAAATGGATCTCAAAACTATAAAAAGATTAATATGCAATTAAATATAGAAAATATTGATTCTTTGAAGAATGCACATGTAATTCTTCCCACTAAAGAATCTTTCCAATATCCTGAAAAGGTTTTACAGTTTGGAACAGGTGTACTATTGAGAGGATTGCCTGATTACTATATAAATAAGGCAAATCAATCTGGATTTTTTAAAGGTAGAATAGTAGTAGTGAAATCTACGAATTCTGGAGGAGCCGATGCTTTTTCCGAACAAGATAGTTTGTATAGTGTTTGCGTACGAGGCACCGTCGATGGAACTTTAGTTGAGGAAGATATCATAAACAATAGTATTAGTCGTGTTATCAACGCCAATACTGAATGGAACAAGATACTGGAAACAGCTTCGAATAAGGATTTACGAATTATTATTTCCAATACGACAGAGGTGGGTATTGTCGATAGTGACGATAAAATAATGGATGCACCTCCTGCTAGTTTTCCAGGTAAAATATTGGCAATTCTATACAAACGTTTTGAAGTTTCCCCCGAAAATGGTTTTGTGATTCTACCGACAGAATTAATTTCCAACAATGGTGAAACACTAAAAAAAATAGTTGTCAATTTGGCTAAGAAAAATAATTTAGGTTCAGAGTTCGTTGACTGGATTATAACTAGAAATCATTTTTGCAATACGCTTGTTGACCGAATTGTGCCAGGCGCATATAACAACGAAAATCTGTCTTATGACGATAAATTGATGATTATGGCTGAGCCATTCGGACTATGGGCAATCGAAAGTAAGGAAGAAGAAGTAAAACAAATATTGGAATTCGCAACGATTGACAAAGGTATTGTCATCACACCTTCTATTGAGAAATTCAAGGAGATCAAACTGCGTTTACTGAATGGCTCTCACACCTTGACCTGTGCTCTTTCCATATTATCAGGATTTGAAACAGTGAAACAATCGATGCAAAATGAGACATTTTACCAATTAGTAAAAACTCTATTATTAGAAGAAATAGGACCAGCTATTCAATCAGACACCATTTCTGAAAATGATATTACAAATTTTAGCAATAGTATCCTTGATCGTTTTAGCAATCCTTTTTTGGAACATAAATGGTTATCCATTGCCACGAATTATACAGAAAAATTCAAACTAAGGTGCATTCCTATTTTGGATAAATGGTATAACAAATATCAATCGATTCCGCAATTTTTTTCTTTGGGACTCGCTGCATATTTACAACTTTTGTCGTCAGATATAGATATTTCAGATAAGTCGCAAAATACCATTCGGGAACTATGGAAATCTTCCTCTAATCCGATAAATGCGATTTTAAAAGAAACTTCTTTCTGGGGTCAGGATTTAACAATTTATGATGGTTTGGAAGAAAAATTAGCGTTTTACCTTGACAAAAATTTACAAAAAAACGCGATACAATACATGTCCGCGATTTTGAAAAACACAAATATTAGCGATGAAAAATAAGGTTTTACAGATTGCGCCAAAAGATAATGTATTGGTTGCATTGCAAGATTTGAAAATTGGAGAAGAGATTCTTTTCAATGGGGAGTCTTATCTCATTCAAGAAGAAATTCCTCCAAAGCATAAGTTTTTCATGCAGGACATGCAAGCAGGTGACGAGATATTTATGTATGGTGTTTTGGTTGGAAAAACCCAATATTTTGTGCCGAAAGGCGCCAGAATGAATACAGACAATACCAAACACGCAGCAGAACCTTTTCACTATAGAGCATCACATTATCATTGGACGCCACCAGATGTTTCTAAATATAAAGACCGCACTTTCAACGGTTATATACGTGAAGATGGTCGTGTAGGGACAGCAAACTATTGGCTTTTTGTACCGACTGTTTTCTGTGAAAATCGCAATTTGGATATCATCAAAGAAGCGTTGTACAACGAATTGGGCTATGCTGTAACGGAAAAATACAAATCCTTTACGCATCAATTGGTTAAGGCTTATAACGAACACGAGTCCTTATCAGCCATTGAAAATATTGACCTATCTCCTACTATTGAACGCAAAAACCAACGTTTATTTAAGAATGTTGATGGCATCAAATTTTTGAACCATCAAGGTGGATGTGGCGGTACGCGCCAAGATGCGGGTACTTTGGGTAAATTATTGGCGGCTTACGCCGATCATCCAAATGTTGCGGGAATCACCGTTTTGAGTTTGGGTTGTCAAAATTTACAAGTGGCCGATTTTAAACAATATCTTACAGAGCGCAATCCAAATTTCAACAAACCACTTTATATATTCGAACAACAAACTGCCAAAAGCGAAGAAGAATTGATCAAAGAAGCCATCCTTAAAACATTCGAAGGTTTAATAGAAATCAATAAAATGGAACGTCAACCTGCAAGTTTGGATAAATTGGTTATTGGGGTAAAATGCGGAGGAAGTGATGGTTTCAGTGGCATTTCTGCGAATCCGTCTGTTGGTTATACTTCTGATCTTGTAACTGCACTCGGTGGAAAAATTTTGCTTGCAGAATTTCCGGAACTGTGTGGTGCCGAACAAAATCTAATCGATCGCACAGTCAATAAAGATTCAGCTGAAAAATTTATCCATTTGATGCGCACCTATAATAAAGCAGCGGAAAATGTAGGTTCGGGTTTTTACATGAATCCTTCTCCAGGTAATATAAAAGACGGCCTGATAACAGATGCGATTAAAAGTACTGGCGCGGCCAAAAAAGGTGGAACGTCTCCGGTTGTTGATGTATTGGACTATACAGAACCAGCTACTAAACCAGGACTCAACTTAGTTTGCACACCTGGAAATGATGTTGAAGCAACTACAGGAAAAACAGCAAGCGGAGCCACTTTAATTCTATTCACAACCGGATTAGGTACACCTACTGGAAATCCTATTTGCCCAGTTATAAAAGTTTCTACTAATAATGCATTGGCACAACGCATGTCGGACATCATTGACATCAATACAGGATCAGTCATCGATGGCGACAAGACTATAGAACAAATGGGAGAAGACATATTGGAATATTGTATCAAAGCAGCGAGTGGAGAAGTAATTCCTAAAGCTGTGTTGCTCAACCAAGACGATTTCATTCCATGGAAAAGAGGCGTTAGTTTATAATAAATTAGAAATTCAAAGATTGATTAAAATATGAAAGCATTTTTAGACGACAATTTTTTATTGCAAAATAAAACAGCAGAAAAACTATACCATGACTATGCAAAGTCACTACCAATTATAGACTATCATAATCACTTAATACCCGATCAAGTTGCAAACAATAAACAGTTTGACAACATTACACAAGTTTGGCTATATGGCGATCATTATAAATGGAGGGCGATGCGTACAAATGGCGTATCCGAAAAATTTATCACAGGGAATACAACGGATTTCGAAAAATTTGAAAAGTGGGCAGAAACAGTTCCTTACACATTAAGAAATCCTTTGTATCATTGGACGCATTTGGAATTGCAACGTTATTTTGGCATTACGGATTTACTTTCTAAAAAAACAGCAAAATCCATTTATGATGAAAGTTTGGCCAAACTACAAACGCCTGAGTATGCTGTGCATGGACTTTTGAATAAAATGAATGTCGAAGTTATTTGTACAACGGATGATCCTATTGATAATTTGGAATATCATCAACAGTTCAAATCTAGTCCTAGCGTAGGTTTCAAAATGCTTCCTGCTTTTCGCCCAGACAAAGCAATGGACAGTGACAATATCACTGTTTTCAATAGTTATATTGACAAATTAGCAACTGTAGTAAATAAGGAAATCTCTGACTTACAAACATATTTAGATGCATTAAAATCACGTCATGATTATTTTGCAGAAAATGGTTGTAAAGTTTCGGATCATGGTTTGAATAGTATCGACGCAGAAGATTTCACATTCGAACAAGTGGCTGCTATTTTCCAAAAAATTAGAAAAGGAGCATCTATAGAAGCAAAGGAAAGTAAAATATTCAAATCTGCCATGTTGATTTGGTTTGCACAGTGGGACCACGAAAAAGGCTGGGTACAACAATATCACTTAGGAGCTTTACGCAACAACAATACGAGAATGTTGAAGCAATTAGGACCTGATACAGGCTGGGATTCTATTGGTGATTATTCTCAAGCGCAAGCATTGTCCAAATTCCTCAACAAATTAGATTCTGAAGATAAATTAGCCAAAACCATTATTTATAATCTCAACCCAGCAGATAACGAAATCATTGCCACAATGGTGGGCAATTTCAATGATGGTTCGGTGGCAGGAAAGGTACAATTTGGCTCAGCGTGGTGGTTTTTGGACCAAAAAGATGGCATGACTAAGCAGATCAATGCATTATCCAATATGGGATTGCTTAGTCGTATGGTGGGGATGTTAACAGACTCACGCAGTTTTCTTTCTTTTCCCAGACACGAGTATTTCAGACGATTGATCTGTAATCTATTCGGAGAAGATGTAGAAAATGGAGAACTTCCCAATGATATAGAATGGATTGGCAAAATAGTTCAAGATATTAGTTACTATAATGCTAAAAATTACTTTAATTTTAGTTCCTAAAATACGATTCTATTCATATGAAAAAAAACAAAGTACTCAGTTTTGGCGAACTGCTGCTAAGAATCGGTCTTGATGCTGAAGGCGAATGGTTGGAGAGTAATACGCTTCCCTTTTACCTTGGCGGAGCTGAACTTAATGTAGCTACAGCATTGGCCTTATGGGATATACCCTCAGCTTATCTTTCTGTCATCCCAGACAACGAAATGAGCCATCAGATAATTAAAGATCTGAAAAAAAAGAAAATCGACACTTCAAGAATGATTTTGGATGGTGAGCGTCTTGGTATTTATTATTTGGCAAAAGGCAAAGATCTGAAAAATTCTGGAGTTATATACGACAGAGCTAATTCTTCCTATGCGAACATGCAAAGAAATAGGATCGATTGGGAAAAGATTTTTGAAGATGTCAGTTGGTTTCATTTCAGTGCCATATGTCCAGCATTAAATCAGAATGTAGCGGATATCTGTTTGGAAGCGGTAAAATTTGCGTCACAAAAAGACATTTTTATCTCGTTGGATCTAAACTATCGTTCCAAACTATGGAAATATGGAAAAGATCCTAAAGAAGTAATGCCGAAACTCGCTGAATATTGCAATTTAATCATGGGAAATATCTGGGCGGCAAATCAAATGTTAGGCACTAGATTGGACGATATTTTTTCCAATAAAAATATTTATACCCAAGAGCAGTTACTTCAGCAATCCGCATATACATCAAAAGAAATCATAGATACCTTTCAGAAATGTACGATTATCGCCAATACTTTTCGTTTTGACAATAAGGATGGAATCCATTATTATAGTTCGCTATACTCCAAGAACGAATTGAAAGTTTCTGCTAATTGGGAAAAAGAAGAAGTCTATAACAGAGTGGGAAGTGGAGACTGCTTTATGGCAGGACTGATCTATGGTTACTATAATAATTTATCCGAAGATGACATACTTGCCTTTGCAACAGCCGCGGCTGTGGATAAATTAGACATTTCGGGAGACGCTACAACATCAACCGTTGCACAAATAAAATCAAAAATATTAAATAAATAATTACTAAAAATGAATGGAGATATTATTGTAAATGCCATTATTAAACAAGGAATGCTTCCTTTGTTCTACCATGATAATGAAGAAATAAGTATAGATATCGTAAGAACCTTATACAAAGAAGGTGTCAGGATTATTGAATACACAAATCGAGGCAGATCAGCGTTATCCAATTTTAAAAAACTGAAAGAAGTTCGTGACCAAGAGATGAAAGATCTTTACTTAGGCATAGGAACTATAAAAGTCAGATCAGAAGCAGAAAGCTATATTGAAGCCGGCGCAGATTTTATAGTTGCTCCAATCATAAATCCTGTTGTCGCAACTATTGCCGCTAACAACAATGTACCTTGGATCCCAGGCTGCATGACACCATCGGAAATCAATGAAGCACAAAACTATCAAGCAAAATTGATCAAGATCTTTCCAGCAAATATTTTGGGGCCAGAATTTATTTCTTCTATTAAAGAACTATTTCCTGGACAGCTATTCATGCCTACAGGTGGCGTTTCTATAGACGAAACAAATATCAAAACATGGTTTCAATCTGGAGTCTGTGCAGTTGGCATGGGTAGCAAACTTATCAGTAAAGATATACTGGAAAACAAAAATTACGAGGAACTAGCAACAATGACCAGACTTACATTCAATATACTCTCAAAAACAAGGCCATAGCAACCGACCGACTGCTTCCAAAAATGTTTTTTGTCTATTAAAAAATAATTGCCATGAATGAATCAAACTCTAACGTAATAGATACAAAAAAATCAGGCTATCGTTGGACAATATGTACTTTATTGTTTTTTGCCACAACGATCAACTATCTGGATAGACAGGTTCTTTCATTGACATGGAAGGACTTTATCGTTCCTGAATTTCACTGGAATAACAATGACTATGGAACGATTACCGCCATATTCTCCATCGTGTATGCCATATCAATGCTACTAGCAGGCAAATTTGTAGACAAACTCGACACTAAAAAAGGTTTTATTTGCGCTATTTCCATATGGTCAATTGGGGCCATTCTACACGCATTCTGTGGCATAGCTACATCTGGAATAATTGGTGGAAAATGGCTGGTTAGTTTTGAAAAAGCCAGAGAAGTTATCTCTGGTATACAAAATATTTCTAGGGTTATTTCCGTCAGTGTAATCCTTTTTATTTTTGCCAGAATCGTCTTAGCGATTGGAGAAGCTGGGAATTTTCCCGCTGCGATCAAGGCTACAGCAGAGTATTTCCCTAAAAAAGATAGAGCGTTTGCTACTAGTATTTTCAATGCAGGGGCCACTGTAGGTGCATTAGCCGCGCCACTAAGTATTCCATTTATTGCCAAAGCCTGGGGCTGGGAAATGTCATTCATTATCATTGGAGCATTGGGCTTTATATGGCTTTTCTTCTGGATTATTCTATATAACAAACCAAATTATCATCCAAAAGTCAATAAGGCTGAATTACTATACATACAGCAAGATGAGAATGAAATAAGCATTTCAGATGTCTTCACAAAAGAAATAACCAAAAAGAAAATATCCTTTAGTCAAGCATTTAAACATAAACAAACTTGGGCGTTTGCAATTGGAAAATTCATGACAGATGGTGTGTGGTGGTTCTTCCTATTTTGGACACCAGCCTATTTGAGTTCTGTTTATCATTTAGATTCAACCCATAGTGCACCTCAGATTTTCACATTGTATTTAATCACGTTATTGTCCATAATCGGAGGATGGTTACCTACGTTCTTTGTAGAAAAAAAGAAAATGGATCCTTATACAGGAAGAATGAAAGCCATGTTAATATTTGCTTTCTTTCCATTGTTAACATTATTAGCACAGCCCTTAGGTAAATATTCTGTGTGGTTACCTGTGATCATAATCGGCATTGCAGGAGCCGCACATCAAGCGTGGTCCGCCAATATATTTTCCACTATTGGAGATATGTTTCCCAAATCAGCCATTGGCACAATTACTGGAATTGGAGGCATGGCTGGAGGTTTAGGATCATTCATTATAAATAAAGGCTCTGGTCAATTGTTTGATTACGCAGAAAAAAACCAGATGGAATTTTTGGGCTTCAAGGGTATCGAAGCAGGATATTTCATCATATTTGCTATTTGTGCAGTATCCTATCTGATTGGATGGTCTATTATGAAATGCTTGGTTCCAAAAATGCGGCTCATTTATTTATAGAAGAAAGGTAAACTTCTATAAGATTTATTTATAAATGCTATAACACTAAACTATGACAATTATAAAAACGCACTCCGCGTTCTTAGTTGGCAAAAAATTAAACCTTTATTGCACTATGCTTCCCATTCAATTTTTTGGAAAGAATTACCAAAATGCACTAAAGATATTATAGTCTATATTTTTTACATATTAACTTATAAAGTATTAACAAGAGTATTATTCTATAGTATTGCAAAACGACTATCACTTCTTTATTTGTAAATGGGTAGGTCTTTTATAGTTGATGGAGGATTAATAGCTTATAGTGGTGTGTAAATAAAAATTAATAAAAATGATTTATTTAATGAACCAGACAATGCGGTGGTATGGACCAAATGATCCAGTAAGCCTATCAGATATACGACAAGCTGGTTGTCAAGGGGTAGTTTCAGCACTGCACCATATCCCCAATGGAGAAATATGGACGTTGGATGAAATTCAAAAAAGAAAAAAAATCATTGAAAATGAAGGACTTGAATGGAACGTAGTGGAAAGTCTACCAGTACATGAAGCAATTAAAACCCAAACGGAAGGTTTTCAAATCTATATTGATAATTACAAAATATCATTGCAAAATTTAGCCCATGCTGGCATTAAAGTTATTACATATAATTTCATGCCGATATTAGACTGGACTCGAACAAACCTATCTTACTCGTTTGAAGACGGTAGCAAAGCGCTTCATTTTGATACTGCAGAAATTGTTGCATTTGATATGTTCATACTCAAACGACCAAATGCAGGGAATGATTACACAGAAGACGAGATAATAAGAGGCCAGAATATTTTCGATACCTATAGTGACGAACAAAAACTACAACTTCAAAATAATATTATTGCAGGACTTCCTGGAAGCGAAGAAAGCTTTACTCTTAAAGAATTCCAAAAAGCATTGGATAATTATCAAAATATTGATATCCAAAAACTACAGAAACATTTAATTCATTTCCTAAATGCAATAACTCCACTATGCGATGATTTAAACCTTTTATTAGCCTTACACCCTGACGATCCTCCATATCCGATCTTTGGACTACCTCGTATCGTAAGCACAGCCACACAAATACAAGTATTATTTGATTCCGTACCAAATAAAAGTAATGGCATATGCTTGTGTACAGGATCATTAGGAGTAAGGTTAGACAACAATATAGGGAAAATGATTGAACAGTTTGCTAATAGAATTAATTTTCTTCATTTAAGAAATATTCGATCCTCTCAATATAATAACTTCACAGAGTCGAACCATTTAGAGGGTAATATTAATATGTATGATATTGTAGAAAGAGTTTTTCATATCATGCAAAAACAGCAGAGAAGTATTCCTATGCGTCCTGACCATGGACACCAAATGCTTGATGATCTTAAAAAGAAAATTAATCCTGGTTATAGTGCAATAGGACGCTTACGCGGTCTAGCAGAATTAAGAGGTTTAGAATACGGCATTTCGAATAATTGGAAAAAAGATAATATATAATGGTTACTTAATTGAGTATTATTAGTTAAAAGCGAAATTATTCCAGTCCATGTATAACTTAAATAGTCATTATGAAAAAGCTGACGCTTTAATTTATAATTTTTTCCAGAATGCAGGCATCTCTAAACAAATTAGATCTATCTAAAAATAATCACTTTCAACATACCATAAAATGGAATTTTAAATGTTAAAATTGCTTGTGTATCAAATTATGTGTAAATCAAAAAAGCAGCTATGTATGCAAATACATAACTGCTTTTTTTCAAGTGTCCCCGTGGAGGCTCGAACTCCAGACCCACTGATTAAGAGAATCTTATGAGCTTCTACGAGGTTATTAATAGTAATCTTATCTATTAATTATCAGCCGTTTATTAATATAGAAATAAATATATATAAGAACTTTTTTTGATGCTGTTAACGGCTGTGTTAACGGCTATTTATATCCTTCCAATTTGTCCAATATTCCTTGATATATCTAAAGAAACTGCTCTAATTGAGTACTGTAATTCTTCCTTATTTTGATATATCTCTTTATCAAAATTTGTCAAGTCTCCGACTGCAAAATGATCAATTTGTTCATCAATCCATTTCCATTTTATTAGATTATGATTTGCAAATAGGTTAAATATTTCAGGTGAAAGCTCTACCCTATTTATCCATGTTACATCTGATTGCAGACTTGCTTCTTGAGGATAATCTATTCGTAACGAGGTGTTGTTATCGAAAAGAAAATAGATATTTTCATAAGGCATTAGCCTAAATGTACCTTTAGTCCTTTTGAATAACATGAATAATGATTTATTCTCAAATAAGAATGTAAAAGTGAATTCGCAAACATTCTCTTGATTATCCTCATTAGAGATCATTCGAAATACATTTCCATTAGAGCCTGCAATATTTATAACGCGTACAGTTTTAATACCAGTAAAGTCATCTACATAGTGCATCACTAGATTATCATCCAATTTATTTAGTCTACTTTGATTAATCATTTCCTAATCGTTTTTGATTGAATGAAATATTTGAAATAGGCTTGGATGATGATTTAGCAATGATTTTTTTTGTAGTTATCGTATTTGAAATAACATTTAATGGTTTTGGATTGTCAACAATATGAATATCCGTTGGCTCAACAATCACCTTCGTTTCTTTTTCTATTATTTGAGTCTTTTTAGGCTTCAATAGTAATACAGCAACTACTCCAATTAAAATTAAAATAATGGCTATTAAAACTATGGTAGTTATTGATATGTACATAAATTAAGTTTATTGATTAAGCAATTTAGCCTTTGCTTTATTAAATTCATCCTCAGACAGAATACCTTGATCTTTCAAATCTTTTAATTTTTTCAATTGGTCTGCAAGATCTGTTGCGCCCTCAACTTTTACATTCAATACCTTTTTAGGTTTATATTCATCAGGAACGACTACTTCACCACTTTCAATGGCACTTTCTAAATCGATTTCCCAAGATGTGCCACGTCCTTTAATCGAAACGATTGGTTTATATATTGATTGCCGTTTTACTATTTTCTTTACAATTGCAATAGAACCACTTGCATTTTTATTAAGTTCAGATTGATTCCTGTTATAGGTTTGATCTGAAGTTGCTGACATTACAGATAAAAAACTTGATTGATTCCATTGGATATAACTAAACATTCCATTAGGTTGGGAACCATGACCAAGCTTCAATTCTAATCCTTTATATACTTTAAATCCTGTGGAACTAGTTAGAGTATCATTTTCAAAAGTCTGAGAAAAAACTACAAATGGCATAGCTGCAAAAAGCACAGCAATTAATTTTGTTTTCATTTTTTAAGAGTTGTTGATGTTTTGCAATAATTAATTCCTACTTATTCCAAATATTTCATTAATCTTTTCTTGTTCTACTCCATGCTTTTTAGCAATTTCCATAAGTAGCTTCGTTTGCATCACAATGATATCGTCATTTGAACTAGAATCTATATTTAAACGCTTTTCTAATGCTGCAAATACAGCTTTTTTGATAATAAAATAAAGAACAACAAGTAATAAGCAGAATGCAATTAATAGCATTAAGATTTCAGAACCTCCAGGCATTGTCATGTATAAGAGTTTAATGTTAAGGTTGATATTTATCCACAATCGGATAAATTATTTTGCTAAAGATTTTAGTATTTTTAAATTTGAGTTGTAAACCCCATAAAGCCGCTTAAATAAACCAGTATGAAAAAGAAGAAACACAAAAAACGAACACTTAAAAACATTAAGCTTTCATCCTATTCAATTTATTCTCAAAATCTAATTGTGAGAGCTTTTGAACTTTTGAAACAATAACTGATGCAGCTTTTGTAGGATCGAGTTTTTCTTGAATCTCAGCTAACAAAGCAACCATATAATCCATTTTAATGTTTGAAGCTATACTTGCTAACTGAGATTCTTTATTCAATTCATCTTTATTTAATTCTAAATCTGCTTCATTAGAATCCGAATTATTTATACCGAAAAAGTTCTGTAATGTTATATAATCTTCTACTTTAGGGGCTCCTTTTCCTACCTCCCATTTTTCAATTTTCGCCTTAGAAATACCTGTTGCATCTGCAAGATCCTGCTGAGACAGATTCCTTTCCTTTCGTAACTCTTTGATATTCATTATAATAAAATATTTTAAAGAAAAAGTTCTTTATTTTTCTTGTATTTACAGACAAAGTTCTTTAAATTTGTGATATCAATTTAGAAATACAAATGTAGTTACAAAATGAAAGTAAGCAAAAAAATAAAAGATTTGATATTGTCTAATAACAATTTCAGTCTCGAGTTAGCTGGAATTTTAAAGATTCAACAAGCTTCACTAAGATTACTTGCTAGAAGAGATTCTGACCGTTTAACGCTCTTTCAATGTGTAGAGTTTTATAAATCTAAAGGACTTACCCAAGAAGAGATTTTCGAACCTGAACAAGTAAAAGCTTAAGCCATGTCTACATTATCATTTAATCAGATTGAATTAATAGAAATCAGAATTGGCATTTTGAAAGATTTGAAAACCAAGATTCTATCTATTGATCCAGAGTTAAAAAGTCCAGTGATAAAAAGAGACGTGAAAAAGATTAACTCTAGTATTCACAGCTTCTTAGTTCAAATCATCCATTTACAAACTCAACCAAAAGCGTAAGTCATGATTACTATTACTACAACCCAAGCGAAAAAGCTTCAAACATATTTAAAAGGAATGGAGGACCATTTAGCAATGGCTAATTCATTCAAGGAAAAAGCTGGTTTATTAATAGAAGAAATCGGGGGTCTTTACCCCCGCCCTTCCAAGGGAAAACGAGATGAAGTAGTATCAAACGCTTTGGCAAAAAGACAATCAGCTTTCAAAAAGAAACTTCAAAAAGGCACAAACAATTAAACTCTACAATATGGAATCACTAATCATTTTTCAATACAAGTATGATCACAATGTTGATGCAGCTATAGTCGGACATAGAAACTATAAAGCATACGTGCCAGTTATTGCAACACTAAAATGCAATATGGATTTTCCAGAATTATCAATCGGTTATGTAAATACTATTGATACTACAGAATTGGAATTGTCTGACGAGCAAATGTGCCAGTTGCATAATGATGTATTGTTTTCTGCCATTGATATGGCGCAAACATCTGCAGTTGATTTGGCAATGGCAATGAGTCCTAGTAAAATGATTGTTAATAGTGTTGGAAATTTAATTGAGTTGCATGCATAAGAAACAAATCAAAAAAGCAATCAAGGAATTGGAACGCGATATCAATACAAGTTTTCTATACCAATTGCCACAAATCGAGTTAAGACTTCAATCAATTACAAGTATGACTATGGCGAAAAGAATGTACTGGAGTCGTCTTAAATGCTTGAAGTTGAATGTAAAAATTGCGAAGATCTATACTAAATATAATCATCCTAAAAAAGTTGGGATATGGTAAAAACATTAATCAAAATGATCCTCTGGTCTTTAATGCTTCCATTATTGAAACCAGATCAACAGGAACATAGAAGTCAGTGCTCGCACGAAGGATGCGAATACTAGTTTTTTAAGGGTTTAGGGTTGACGTCCTAGTGTTTCTACACAAGGGACATTTTTAAAAAGTTCTTTCAAATGATGAAGTGGCGGAATGAGGTAGTAAGGTCGTAAAGACAACTAAAACTCTAGGTCAGACGCCTATTGGTCGCAACCAGTAGAAAAAGAAGTGCGCAATTCATGTGGGTTCGAATCCCTCCTTCATCACAATACTAAGCAAGGAATATCGCAAACAGTGATTTACAAATTTACGCTGACGAGGGCGCTCGTGACTGCTGGAGAGACAGCATTTTTTAAAGTAAACAATTTCTCAAAATAAAAAACCGCCAGCGGGAACTGACGGCCATTTTAAAACCACAATCATAAAAATCATGGAAATTAAAATCCACAAAATCAAAATTACGAATTTCAAAGGTATTAAAGACCTTGAAATTGATTTCAACGGAACTACGAACATTTTCGGTGCTAATGGTACTGGAAAAACAACCGTTGCAGATGCATTTTCTTTCTTACTATTTGGTAAGGATACTTCAGATAAAAAGGACTTTAGTATTCGTCCAAAAAATGCTGATGGATCTGACAAAACTCGTATAGAGAGTGAAGTGTATGCTGAAATGGAGTTTGATGGTGAAAAACATACATTCAAACATATTTTCAAAGAAAACTATGTAAAGAAAAGAGGTTCGAAAGAAGAACAATTCACCGGTAATGAGCATCTATATTTCTTTGATGATGTTCCAATGCAATTGAAAGAGTACAAAGCAAAAATTGATTCTTTCATTCAGGAAGAAACTTTCAAACTAGTTACTAATGTAAACTATTTCAATTCATTAAGCTGGCAAGATCGTCGTAAAACTTTAATTGCGATGGCGGGAAATATTACCAATGCAGATGTTGCTTATAATAATCCAGCATTCCAGGAACTTCTTACAAAAATGGGTTCCAAGTCCATGGATGAATTTGCGCGTGAATTGGCAGCCAAAAAGAAAAAATCCAATGACGAGTTGAAACAAATTCCTACTCGTATTGATGAATTGGAAAAGACTAAACCAGAACCGATCAATGCGATTGAAATTGGAAATCAAATTTCAACTCTTGAATCAGAGATCAGCCATATAGAACATCAAATCTATGATAGTTCAGAAGCTTTAAAAGAGCAAATTAAAAAATCTGAGCATGCACAACGTCTTGTTTTCAATAAAAGAAATGAATTGCGAGAAATCGAATATGGATTGAAAGCTTCTTTAAACTCTGGTAGTTCCGATAGTCAATATCAATTGAGAAGATTGACTACAACGGTCAATGACATTACAAATGAAATTGTACATACAAAGCTTTCAATAGATAGATATAAAGATCGTATTGAAGAGTTGGAACAAAACAAAGCTTTAAAGTTGAATGCTTTTGAACTAGAAAGCAAAAAACAATTGACTTTTGACGATGCTAATTTCTGTTGTCCTACTTGCAAAAGAGCCTACGAAGCTAATGATATTGAAGCTAAAAAAGTGGAATTGCAAAACAACTTCAAGATTCAAAAAAATAGAAATCTTGATACTATTGAAGCAGACGGTCTTTCTCTTAAAAAATCTATTGAAGACGGTAAAACATTATTGGCAGAAAAAGAACAATTACTTTCTGATTTACAAAACAAGTTAGATGCAGCTCAGATTGAATTGGATAATGCAAAAGCGGCTCAATCAGAGGTAAAAATCAAAACTATTGAAGGGGTTTTGACAGCAAGTCCAGAGTATCAGAAATTGAAAGCTGAGATTGAATCGGACGAACAAAACATTCCTAAAGTTGACAATCTAAATACAGATCATCTTCAAAATCAAAAAAGAGAATTGGTTTCTCAAGTGGATAGTTTTAAGGCTCAACTTTCTACAAATAGTCAGATTGAGAAAGCTGATGCACGTATTAAGGAATTGTCGGAGAATGAATCAAAATTGGCTCAAGAGGTTGCAGATTTTGAAAACCTTGAATTCACTATGCTTGAATTCCAAAAGGCTAAAATGAGCTATATCAGTGATGCTATCAATAAATATTTTGAGTTCGTAAGTTTCAAAATGTTTGATACACAGATCAATGGCGGTGAAACGCCAACCTGTATCACTACAATCGACGGTGTGCCTTACAACGATGCAAATACAGCTTCCAAAATAAATGCTGGTATGGATATCATCAATGCTCTATCAAGGTTCTATAATGTGTCTGCTCCAATCTTTATCGACAATTCTGAATCTATAACTGATATAATTCCGACTGATAGTCAAATTATCAAATTGATTGTTGATCGGAACTACAAAAAATTACACGTAGCATAAATTATGAAAAAGCTTTCCAAACTATATACAATGTGGGCTAATATGAAATCTAGATGTAATTGTCCAAGAAGGCCTGATTTCAAGCATTATGGAGGTAAAGGTATTACTGTTTGCAGTGAATTTATGGATTTTAAACAATTTGAATTGTGGGCAAAAACACATGGTTACAAAGAGGGTTTGAGTATTGAAAGAATTGATAATAGTAAAGACTACGAACCCTCCAATTGCAAGTTTATTCCCATTAGGGATCAATCTAAAAACCGAACCACAAATGTGAGATTGGAATTTAATGGTCAAATCAAAAATCTATCCGATTGGGCCAGAGAATTTAAAATTCATGAAAGAACAATTAGGTCAAGATTGGATGCAGGATTCACAATTTCAGAAGCTCTCACTATGACAAAAAATAGATCAATAAAAAGTGAAGTATTCTATTATCAAGGAAAAGAATATACAAAAGCTTCATTGGCAAAAGAATTAAATGTCAGCAAAACCACAATTGGAAGGCTTTTCAAACAGAACCTAACGATAGATAAAATTTTTTCAAAGTTAAAAGTCGCTTAATTATTCCTTAATCGAACTGTTCGGAAATACCGAACAGTTCACAAATAAAAAATAATGTCAACTCAAAATAATAATAGTCAAGTTCCTACAACAACAGCAGCACAACCACAAATTGAAGTTGTAAAAAAAGATATTTCATCTCAGGTTCTATCCAAAATAGAAACATTCAAATCCACTGGTGAATTGAATATTCCCAAAGATTATTCTCCTGAAAATGCTTTAAAATCTGCATATATCACACTTGCTGAAACTTCCAATAAGGAAGGAAAATATGCACTGGAATATTGTACGAAAGAATCTATTGCAGATAGCCTTTTAAAGATGGTAATCTGGGGCTTATCTCCTTTGAAAAAGCAATGCTATTTTATCATGTTTGGCAACAGATTACAATGTACTCCAGATTATTCTGGAAACATTGCCCTTGCTAAAAGATATGGAAAATTAAAATCCATAAAAGCCTTAGCCATTTTCAAAGGAGATGAATTCAAATTTGAAGTAAATCCAGCAACTGGCCACAAGAAAGTATTAGAGCACAAGCAAACTATTGAAAGTATTGGTTCTAATGAAGTTATTGGCGCCTATGCTATTACGGAAATGGAAGATGGAACTACAGATGTAGAAATCCTTTCAATGAAACAAATACGTGCATCATGGGAACAAGGAGCTGCAAAAGGTTCATCTCCAGCACATAATAAGTTTCCTGATCAAATGGCTATAAAAACCGCTATTAACAGAGCATGTAAATTAATTATTAGATCATCTGATGATTCTGCTCTTATGGAAAGTGTAGAGGATGAAGCCGAACAAGTAACTCAATTCGAAGCGGATGTTAATAATGAGATTACTGAAAAATCAAACAAAAGACCAATCAGTATAAATATGGATTTGTCTACAATTCCAGAAGCGGACGAAGTTTCAAATGATCCCGAACCACTTGAAGCTATGCAAAATGAAGGCGAATTATTTCCAACAGAACAAAGACAAGCGAGATTCTAATGCAGTTAAAGATTATTGGCAGTAATAGTGATGGTAATTGTTATCTATTGGAAGCGGATAATGGAGAGACTCTAATATTGGATTGTGGTTTCCGATTCCAAAAGATAAAACAGTCTCTTGACTATAATTTATCAAGAGTTTCTGGAATACTTCTAACTCACGAACATGGTGATCATTCTAAAGGGATTAATGAAGCAATCAATGCTGGAATGAATATTTATACATCAAATGGAACTGCAGAATCTCTTGGACTTGAAAAATCACACAGAGTTTTTCCAATGAAAGCTTTAAAGACTTATGAAATAGGAACTTTTAAAGTGATGCCATTTGATGTTAAACATGATGTAAAAGAACCTTTTGGATTCCAAATATATCATCCTGAATGTGGACTAGTAGTATTTATTACAGACTCCTATTATGTAGAGTATCAGTTCCCAGGTACTAACAACTACATCATAGAAGCGAATTACTCAAAAGAAATCATCAACGATAAAGTTTCAGAAGGTTTTCTTCTCGAATACAGAAGAAATAGAGTTGTAAGATCTCACATGAGTATTGACAATTGCATTGATCTATTGCTGTCAAATGATCTTTCTACTGTAAACAATATTGTGCTAATACATCTTAGTGATGGGAACTCTGATGAAGCACTCTTTTATAATAAAGTCCGAGACGCGACACACAAAAAAGTATTTGTCGCTGATGCTGGGATGATCATTGAAAACTTTAATAAAACCCCTTTTTGATATGAAACTATTCTTTTTTGACTTAGAAACTACTGGTGTAAAATATTGGAAAAATGGAATTTGGCAAATAGCAGGAATGGTTGTTATCGATGGCGAAATAATGGAAACTTTCGATTTTAAAATACAACCAAACAAAGCCTGTGAGATTGAGGATGAAGCTTTAAAAGTTGGTGGAATTACAAGGGATGATTTAAAATCATTTATAACGATAGAAGAAGGTTATTCTTCAATTATTAAAGTCCTTTCCAAATATGTAGACAAATTCAATAAATCAGATAAGTTTTTCTTAGTTGGATATAATAATGCATCATTCGACAATCAATTTTTTAGAGCATTTTTTGTACAAAATGGTGACTCTTATTTTGGTTCTTGGTTTTGGAGTTCTTCAATAGATATTATGTGTCAAGCCGCTGATTTTCTTAAAAAGGAACGCCATTTAATGAAAGACTTTAAACTCTCTACTGTTGCCGATTTTTTAAAAATAGAAGTAGATCCTGATAAGTTACATGATGCACTGTATGACATATATCTCACAAAAGCCATTTACGATAAAATAAGCTATAAGTGATCCTCAAACGTGACATAGCAACCTATTACCATTTTATCCAAGCTAAAGCTGGAGATGAGGTGAAAATGATTCCAGATGGTGATCATGGAAATGTGAAAATAGTAGAAGACAAAAATGGTAATAGGTTTCCAATTCACGAAGACGATATTTTATTAGAAGGTGGACAAATAGAAGATCACATTGAAATAGAATCTATAAAAGTTCAATCGAAAGCAACTAAGAAAACAATTCAAAAAGTAACTCAAACAAGTTTATTCTAATGAGTAATAAAAAATCAAATCGTCGATACTATTTACATAGATGCGTTAAGCGATTCATTCGAACTAGAGTAGCTAAAACGCTTTTTGTTCCTCATGATATCGAATTGAAAGAAAAGCAGGAATTCTACGTAAAAGAGCTTCAAAACAAATATGGTTATAGTGTTCAAACTGAAATAAGATAATGGCAAAGATTGAATTAACTGGACATATAGCAGAGACTGGAGAGGTTAAAATATGGGGACGTCCTCGCTACGATATGTGGTTGAAACAATATGCTGGCAAAGACATTAAAATCATGACTGAAACAATATCAAATAAGAGAACAACTCCACAAAATGCTTACTACTGGTCGGTTGTAGTTCCTCTTGTAAAAAGTGCAATCAATGAATTTGGAAACCAATATTCCTCTGATGATACACATGAATTTTTGAAAGCTCAGTTTAATTCTGAACAAGTTGAAGTTGGTTCCGGACTTTACATTGATATGCCACAATCCACTTCAAAATTGGACACTAAAGAATTCATGGAGTACATCCTTAAAATCCAACAGTTCTCTGCAGAAGTATTCGGTTTAGTTATTCCAGATCCTCAAACAAATTTCATTAATCAATAAAATATATTTCAATGGCAAAAGTTACAAGTATCAAATTTGAGAATAGTGAAAAATCACAAGAACTGACTAATAGAGTGATTGATGCTATCGCTGGAAAATCTCCGGAGGAAAAAGAAATTGAAATCAAAAGTGCTACACTAAAGGATGAAATGTGTGATTACACTTATGAATTGCTAACTGGAAAATCTAAAGGTGATGTATTAAGTAGAGATGGTGTCCATATTGTTCATGAAGATCTGTCTGAAGCATTCAAAGAACTATTAATATTTGTGGCTCACATTGATGGAGTATTTGCTCATTTTGCACAAAACGATACGCCATTAAAAGACTTGGAAGCTAAAGCAATAGTTGATACATATAATATTACGGGTTTTAAAATATCCGGTGTTGAAGAAAATAAATCTGTTGTGCTCTATGGAAGTAAAAATGTTCAATATGGGAAAATTCCATTGACACTTCCAAAAATCAAATTTTCAGGGTCCTATTTATACATTGAAGAACTTCAAAATAGACTTTACAAGGTTTTGAATGAAGTTGAATTGTATATGGAAGGAAAACACAATCCTGAATATATACAAACTGAAATGTTTGGAAATTATCAGGAAGAAAATGCAGACTATAAATTCGAAGAAGCCAAAGTTAAATAGATGTTTTTACCTCGTCCATATCAATCAGATTCAATTAATTTAGGTATTATTTTTTTGACAAGTTCTTCATTTGAAAATGAGATACTTATACTACCTACTGGTGCAGGAAAATCAATTGTAATCGCAAAAATCTTAGAGCCTTTGGATGGTAAAACTTTAATACTTCAACCATCCAAAGAAATCTTGGAACAGAATTATGCTAAGTATATTTCTTCTGGCAACAAAGCATCTATCTATAGTGCATCAGCTGGTCAAAAAGAAGTTTCAAATGTCACATTCGCAACAATTGGTAGTGTAATCAATAAGAAGCATTTATTCAATGGAGTGAAATACATTTTGATTGATGAATGCCATTTGGTTAACCCTGAAACAGGGATGTATCAAGAATTCTTAAATTCTTTTCCAAATGCTAAGGTTCTAGGACTTACAGCTACACCATATAGATTAACAACTGGATCTGAGGGAGCCATGCTTGAGTTTATTACTAGAACATCTCCAAGAATATTTTCAAAGGTCTTGGGGTATGTTCAAACTAAAGTATTATTTGATGCAGGTTATCTTTCTAAATTAGAATACTATTCTTTTTCTGTTATAGATAGATCAAAACTTACTGTTAATAGTAGTGGTTCGGATTTTACAGAAGCTAGTTTGAAAAGGTATTACAAGGCTATAGATATGCCTTCAAAAATTGCAGGAATAGCCAAATCTATTTTAAGTAAAAAGACAAATCTATTAATATTTTGTTCACTACTTGAAGAAGCAATTTCTGTATCTAGGAAAATATCAGGATCCGTAATTCTTACTGGTGATACAAAAACTCTTGAACGCGAACGCATACTTGCACAATTCAAAGCTGGTAAAATTAAATGCTTGATCAATGTTGGAGTTCTAACTACTGGATTTGATTATCCAGCATTAGAAGCTGTTTTGATTGCGCGTTCTACTATGTCGCTTGCACTTTATTATCAGATCATTGGTCGAGTAATGCGTATTTGTCCAGGTAAAGAATCTGCATGGGTGGTTGATATGGGAGGTAACATCAATTTCTTTGGCAAGATTGAAACTATGGAGATTAGGGAAGTCAACGGACTATATTCTGTTTGGAATAATGGTCGTCAATTAACAAATGTTCCATTTCAAAAATAAGGAGGTGATTATGTCAAACGAATATCAAGAAAAGTTTGCAAGACTATTACAATTGTCTATCAATGTTCGGACCTCACAAAACAAGTTTTTCGCAGCTAGAAAGCAAGGATTTTCTGGTAAAGCAGAATTACAAGAAAGCAAAACTGCAGAACATAATCTGGATGCTTTCATCAAAGCCGAAAAAGTGAATATGAAAAATTCAAATCAGGGTAAATTATTCTAAGCCAAACTATGAATTATATAGAGTTAATAAGAGGATTCTGGCGTTCGCATGATGTAGAAGCATTTCCTACCAATGTCATTGCACTTTACTTCTATTTGATTGAGGTAAATAATAAGACATCTTGGATACCTTCGTTCAAGCGCAACAATGCTAAAATCTGTGCAGATTTAAGCATCAGTTTCCCTACACTAAATAGCGCAAGAAATAGGCTTAAACAAGCTGGTTTAATTGATTTCAAAACACAATCTGGAAATGCGAATGTTTCTTATAGCTTGAAAAATATTTTCAAGGTTGCTAATGAGGTTACTAGTGAGGTTAGTAATGAGGTTAGTAACGAGGTTTCGTTAAGGTTGGATGATACTAAAGATAAACTTAAAACTAAAACAGAAACTATTAATAATAATCCTAACGGATTAGGCGATTTTACATCGCCACGTTTAAAATCTTTTGAGCAATTACAAATTGAAAAAGAAAAGGAATTGTATCGATCTATTCCTAAAAACAAAGAATCTGTTTTTAAATTTCTAAAAGACCGTCCAAATATCGTTGATCCATACTTTGACTTCTGGAACATGTTTGCTAGTGAAACAGGCAGACCAATGGCAAAAAAACTGACTGACACTCGTCGTAAAAAACTTAGAACACGTATACGTGACAAAGATTTTGATATGGGAGAAATATTTAGAAAAGCGAAATCAAGTGAGTTATTATCAACTTCAAAATGGTTCACTCTTGACTGGATTATAGATAATGAAAAGAACTACTTAAAAGTACTTGAAGGCAATTACGACAACGAAAAATTTAACAAAAATGGACACACAGATTCCACAAAATCAAATCAAGAATTCGAAACAACGTTGGAACGCCAAAAAAGAAATGCAGGGCAAATTTGATTTATCAGAAGCTAGAGTGATGCCAAATGCAAAGGACTTAGAAATTGCAATTATTGGATCAATACTTTTGGATAAAGATGCATATGATACAGTATCAGAGATCATAAAAACTTCAGATTGTTTTTATGATGATGCTAACAAGACTATTTTTTGTTCAATTCAGGATATGAACAAATTGGGTAAGAAAGTAGACATGCTTACGCTTGTTGAATATCTACATGCGAATAAAAAACTGGAAGAGGTTGGAGGTCCGTACTACATCACCAAAACAACAAACATGGTGAGTAGTACTGCACATCTAAAAGAATATTGTGAAATCGTATTCCAAAAATTTATTAATCGTGAGTTGATAAAATTGTCATCGAAAATTTTACACGATTCATATCAAGAATTAATGGATCCATTTGAACTTTTAGAACAGTCTGAAAGTGTTATTTCGCAACTTTTAATAAATGGCACTATACGATCTTACATTGCAGTGGGTTCATTATCACTTCAAGGTCTAATAGAAATAGAAAAGAAAAAATATGAGAAAGAAAAAGCAGTAAAGGAAGGAAAACCATATTGCATCTCAGGTATTGATTCTGGATATCCTTCAATTAACGCTTTTACAGAAGGATGGCAGCCTTCTGACTTGATCATACTTGCAGCAAGACCATCTGTTGGTAAAACAGCATTTGCACTAAATCTTTCATATAATGCAGCTCTTAATGGTCAAGCCGTTGGATTTTTCTCACTTGAAATGACAAGAGTTAAAATAATGAATAGACTCTTTTCAATTGACACTGGGATATCATTGTATAATATTTCGAATGGAAGATTAACAGATGACGAATCAAGAAGATTGACCAATTCAGCGGAAAAATATTCTAAAGTACCTCTATATATCGACGATACATCTAGCCTTAGTATTACCGAATTCAAATCGAAAGTAAGACGAATGGTTATAGACCTTGGCGTAAAGATGGTATTTCTTGATTATCTGCAACTTATGAGCGGTGGTAAAGAAAAATCATTTAATAGAGAAAGAGAAATTGCCGATATCAGTAGGAATATGAAAATCCTAGCTAATGAGCTAAATATTCCAATAATCGCATTAAGTCAATTGAGCCGTGCTGTAGAACAAAGAAAAGAAAGCAATCCAATTCCTCAACTAAGTGATTTGCGTGAATCTGGAGCTATCGAACAAGACGCGGACGTTGTAATATTTGCTACTCGTGATGACTATGGAGAGACTGAAGAAGATAGAGAGAAAAATGGAATGGATAAAAAATATTCAAAGGTTCGGTTGAAATGGGCCAAACATAGAAATGGAGCACTTGACTATAAGGTTCTGACAAGTGATCTTAGTATTCAAAAATTTTACGATCCAACAAATGATCCACAAACCTGGCCATCAGAAACTGGTAGTTGGAAACCTATAAAGCAACTTCCATCTTCTTCACAGGACGATTTACCATTCTAAAATTTTATCAAAATGCCATCAAAAAGATTGAATCTGGAAACGACTGAGAACGCCCAGGCTGTTAGACTATTGGATATAGGTATTGAAGATATCACTGAGCGTAACGAGAAAGCGCAAATATTTCGCTCTTATTCAGTTGCAGCAAGGTTTCTACATACTACTAGGAAAAAAGTCGAGCAAGCGGCTAAAAACACAAAAACGCTTAATCGTAGAATCTATGATCCTACAACAGAAAAAACATATGCAGTCCGAAACTATTTCCCAAAAAATGAAAATCAATTACAAAAATGAAAAATAAACTATTGTGGTTTTTTCTCGCAATAATCTTAGTTCTGATACTTGGATCATTAATGAGTTGTTCATCTCAGAAAGCCGGATGCCAATTACCCAAATGGCACATGCAACGAAAAGTGATCAATACAAAGCTCACTCCTTTCGCGCGAAAAAATCTTAAAAATTCAAAATAGAAATTATGTCAAACGAAATCGAATTATCAAACAGAGATCTGGACGATTGGAAATTTATGATCAAAGAACTCATGGACGTAAAGGAAAAATTTAAGTATTTCCAATCTGTATTTATCAGTACTAAAGCAAGAACCGACTATGCTAAGTATGTTCTTAAAATTAGTCAGATCGTCGCTGAAATGCGCAACCTCTCCCACCCTAGTCATAGACATCTATTTACAAAAATGAAAGATGAAGGAACAGCTTTGGGTGCAATTACCGAACTATTGAACCAAGTCAATGAGGATAGTATAAATGAATTGCTGGTTACAGTTCAAGCCATGGCCAATGGATATCCAGTTGATTTTGTTCGGTACGACAAAGGAACAACGGATGAAGAACGTAAACAATGTGCTGAACTCAACAGCCTTTTTGGAAATGTAGATCAGGAGAAACGAAACAAGATTATTCAATTCGCAAAATCAGTAGCGTAATGGCAATTTTGAAAAATTATTAGAATGAAAAAATCCATAGAAGAAAATTACAGTAGAGCACTTAAGACTATAATCTCTCCTATGGACACAATAAATAGCTTTTTGTTATTTGTTTTTGGTGAACACAAAAGCTATGATACCAGCTAAATTCAAGTAAATAAGCATATTTAAAATATTGCTTCTTTTCCTAAATGATATTACAGCGGGTTTGTCATGAAAATGATATTTCAGTTTGTAAATCCTGAAATAAGATCTTAGTAAATAACTAAAATCACAAGTCCTTACGGACATAATGTTTAGCACTTTCAAAATTGAAAGAACTACGAAAGCTGAAATTAGAAGTGTCATTTTATATAAATAATGCGCAAAATTATATTGACAATTATCAATAAAATATCAGCACATAGATATAAATGTTTTAATCATGCTTAGGTAGTTCATTAACAATTCATTGTAAATTTTTGGTTATATCAAAACAAGGCATCTGTATTTAATTATTAAGCACTATTATATGAAAACATTAACCATACGCCAGCCTTGGGCATCATTAATCGTTGCCGGAATCAAGGATATTGAAAATAGAACTTGGAAAACAAGTTATAGAGGTCCGTTGCTGATACATGCAGCTTCTTTTAAAATTAAGAATTGGGATAATATTCCTATTACGGAAAATCAAAAAGATATATTAAGGAGTTATGGAGCTGGAGTTATTGATTACGACATCACATCTGCCATCATTGGCAAAGTTGATCTAGTGGATTGTGTTATCAATCACGATAGTATTTGGGCGGAAAAATGTATGCCTGAACATTACAAAATATACAACTGGGCTTTAGCAAATCCAATACTATTTTATGAACCTATTCCTGTAAAAGGCAAACTAAGTTTATGGGATTATCCAAACATACTTGCAGAACCAGAAGAAGAAAACGGAAAACTATTTTGTCATTGCCAAATACCAGTAAAAGAGGAAAATCAAGTAAGTAGATTCTTAGGAGAAGAGTTCAGATGTAATTATTGCGGTGGTATTTGGTACAAATAAAAAATATTAATTATGGTTTATATAGACGATTTTAATGCTCCATTCGGACGTATGAGAATGTGTCACATGATTGCAGACACAACAGACGAACTGTTACAAATGTGTGATAAAATTGGAGTTGCAAGGAAATGGATTCAATATCCAAATACAACTAAAGAACACTTTGATATTTGCCTTTCTAAAAAACAACTAGCAATTAAGTTTGGAGCAAAAGAGGTTGGTTTTAGAGAACTTTCAAATATTATCCAGAATCGAGAACAATCTCACACTTTAATCGCAACGCCAACGGACTTTGGCTGCATAGTAGAAGGAGGTGGAAAATGATCGACCTTTTGAGTTATGATAAAATAGTCATTAATAGTTCTGGAGGTAAAGACTCAGTATCTGCAATTTATTCAACTGTTCAGATGGCAATTTCTCAAAACTACAATATTGACAACATTATCATTTCTCATCAAGACTTGAAAATTTGTGAATGGCCAGGTACTTTGGATTTGGTCAAAAAACAAGCTACATTTTTTGGAATCAGAAATGTAGTTATCAATAGTAGAGATGAATCAATACTTGACTATGCCTTAAGAAGAGGTAAATGGCCATCCTCCAAACAACGTTGGTGCACATCCGATTTTAAAAGAGCCGTTGGAGATAAAGTTATTACAGCTCTTACAAGAGAATTAGAAGGCAATTTAAAAATCTTACATGTATTTGGTTTTCGAGCAGATGAAAGTTCTGCCAGAAGCAAAAAGCAAGTATTTGTAAGAAATGAAAGATTATCTACTAGAAAGCGAATAGTTGACGATTATCTGCCAATTCATGGATGGAGTGTTTTCAATGTTTGGGAGTGCATTCATGGAAATAATATTCCCTACCATTATGCGTATGATTTAGGAATGCCAAGACTATCGTGTGCCTACTGTATTCTGGCTCCCTTCGATGCATTGGTTTTATCTGGAATTCACAACAAAGAATTATTAATCAAATATGTTGAAGTTGAAAGAATTATTGATCACAAATTCAGAATGGATTTTTCACTTGAAGATGTTCTGAATGCAGTTAATAATGGATATGTACCGAAAAAAATCAACAACTGGAAAATGTAAATTAAAATGGCTAAACAACACTACACAATAGAATCATTCAGAGATACGCCTGCTGGTAGGCTTCCATCCAACGCCCACATTTTTGGAGAAAAGCACTCTAAGGAAAAGAAATCAAAAGCCAGAAAGAAGGAACCTAAAGCCCTAACCGAACTCAAAAACGTTTTAGATAGTTTGGAAATCGAATACGTTGAAGAACATAGGTTTCATGAATACCGAAAGTTTCGCTTTGATCTGGCTATCCTTGACCGCAAAGTTGCAATTGAATATGAAGGTGTCATGAGTAAGAAAAGCCGCCATACAACGGTAAATGGCTACTCAGTAGATGCAGACAAATACAACCTCGCTCAATCAATGGGATGGACAGTTCTTCGATACACAGTTATTAATTACAAAAATTTTGAAAACGATATTAAATCACTATTAAATAAATAAATCATGTTAAAACAACAAGTTAAAATCTTCAAATCAAATGAATGCGATGCCGAAACAGAAGTAAATATCTTCCTTAACGAAATATGTCCAATGGCAAGTACCGTAACTCCAGTATATAACGGAATTTTAGGAGGAATTGATTTTGTTGTAGTTTATTGTGTAAATACTGATGAAGCAATTGATATTGAAAAAATAAAAGCCAAAGCGGAGCAATGGGATGCACTTTATTCCAGAATTGAGAAATATTATTTCGATGAAAATGGAGATCCTTTGCCAGAAGATTTTGAAGGTGATGGATTGATATCAATTGGTGAAGCCGCTGCATCTGCATTTGGATTCTTTTAAAAACAAAAGGTGTCGAATTCGACACCATTAAAAAACAATATTATTCTCCTGGAGTATCATCATATTGCATAAGCATATATTTCCCTCTCTCGGAAATTTCCCAAAGAGATAATGCGGATTTCATGACACGATCTACAATTGGAGAACCTATACTGTTATGCCCAATTATGTTAGTCTCAAATCTAACTATATACTGATGATCACTTTCAAATTGACGAAATTCAAACAAACCATTTGTTCGTAATACTAAGGAATCAAGTCTGCCATCAACGTGATTCTCTAATAAATTTATTAATTGGCTTTTAGACGGCTGCATATTTTTTATTCAAAAATACAAATCATGACCGCAAAATCATTCAAAATATTAATTCCTTCAGAGTCATTTATCAAGAAGTCTGCTAACTACACATTTATCAATGCTGTAATAAGGCACATCCATTTTACAAGTGACAATGTAATGAAAGTAGATGATCACAGTCTATGTACTTTTGATTCTCAGTTTAAAAACCATCCAGAAGAAATTTGTGTGTTCTCTGACAATCTTTCAACGCTTAGGACAATCCTAAGATCTGTACCAAGGCAACCCGTTGTTTTA
Organism: Rhizosphaericola mali; assembly: GCF_004337365.2. GTDB lineage: Bacteria > Bacteroidota > Bacteroidia > Chitinophagales > Chitinophagaceae > Rhizosphaericola > Rhizosphaericola mali. The sequence continues at coordinate 2,144,506 of NZ_CP044016.1, forward strand.
CAATTTGATAGTACAACCGGAGATGACGACATTTATAAAATTTCTGTTACCGTTCAAATTTAATCAAATGACATGTGAGTATATGTTATTTCGCATTTTACATCATCTATTTTCCTAATTTTATTGCAATGAAATATCGCACCTTTTTTCATTTTTACTATAATAGGAAGTAGCTCAGTTTTAGGATTCTCTAAATATTTTAGTGGTTCAGATTCATTAATTGTAACAATTCTATCTGTAAGCAATTCAGTAACGTAGTAGTCCATATTTTAAATTTTAACTCCAAATATAATGAACAATCAAATATCCTTATTCGATACTCCAGAAGAAACTAGTCCAGTGATTCCAAAGCAAGAAACTCCCAAAGTGGACGAAAAGCCAAAGGATAAACCAAAAATAGTCCAGCCGCCAAAAGTTGAAACCATTCCAAACGATCAACTCACGGAAAAACAAAAGAAACTACTCCCCGACCGAATGAAAATTGGCAAATTCATTCGTGACTGGGAAGCGATAGAAATCCCAATTTGTAATGATCCTGATGCAAAAAGGATTATTGCCTTCATTCATGGCAGCATGGGTTTAATGAAATCCGAACTTTATGTATACATGAACCGATTAGGTTACACAGATCATTTGGAAGTTAGTGAGCCAAAGAAATATGATGTGAAAGGAGGTTAAATTTAAATTTTACAATATGAAATACAGTATTTGTTTAAAATTATATATTTGAAAAAATTAAACAAAATGACCCCTCAAAAAATAACATTTACAGTAACTAAATTTATTGATTCTTTAAATGCCACACATGAACCAATTCTACTAGATGTTGAAGCAGAAGAAGGTGCTGAAGAAAGAGATTGCTTTCCCGTAGTTCAAAAGAAGGTAGAAAAAGAAGGTGGTCGTATGATAATGGGGTGGCAAATCTGGCAATTCAAAGATCTATATATTGAAGCTGAATGTCACGCTGTATGGGAGGATAAAAATGAAGACTTACATGACATTACGCCTAAACCAGAAAGTGTAAAAAAAATTCTATTTGTGGAAGATTCAAATTTGATTTATGATGATAAACAAATAGAAAATATTATACTAAATACTAGTAATAATAAATTAGTAGATGATTTAATTGAAGTAAGTCATGCAATCTTTAAATTTGATAACAAAGGTATCCGGGCAGAAACATATAATCTTTCGGATATTTTAAATTCAGAACAAGTAGATTATAAAACATACCTATGGACAATGAGAGAAATGATAACTAGTATTCTTCAAAATAAAGGTAGTAGAAACTCAAAATGTCCATGTAATTCAGGAAAAAAATTTATTGAATGTCACAGGAAAGGATTTGAAACAAAAATTAAGTTAGACTTATAATTCTATTGGTTAACCAAAAAATTTGTATCAATACATATTATCCGTTCAATGTATTTCAGCTTAAGCGAACTCAAAATATGTATTGGTACATTCTGTATATCAGTAGTCTTTAACTAATAAATTCTAATTACCATTTTTTTATCATTATCAAAGTTCCATTGTACCTGCCACATTCTCCCATCAAATTGATCTAGCAATAAAAAGTTATATATGTTAGTTGTTGGATATAGAAAAAATCTACCATTCCTTTCTTCTCTTTCAGATACAAGTGATGTGTAAGATAGAGTTGACTCAAATCTATGATCCGAATCAGCTCCCCACTGGACTTGCGACATTTGCCCATTTCTAGTATTTAATTTGATGAAATTATACATATTTTTTGTGGCAAATAATCGATAAACAACCGAACTATCCGTAGATATATTTTGAACTGGGATTTGTGGTTCGGTTTGAGAATATGAGCTTTTTGCAAAGAATAAAATAACCAAGGTGATTAATCTGGCTTTCATGATGCGTTTTTAAGGGTTTCAAAAAAAATAAAGAAGTGTGAAGATACAATTATGTATTGGTACATTTAATTCGTAGCTTTATAAAAACCAAAACCTATGTCAGAATTTTGTCCTAAATGTGCACCCAAGTTTGGAATGGAGCCAGAACATCTTTACGAAGGTGAATTTTGCGAAGAATGTAGTATCCCTGGAACGCCCACAAAATGGCAATTGTTTGTGAGATGGATAAAAAACTATTTAGTCCGGCTTATATATAAGAAATATCATAGCAAATAAAAAGTGAGCAGTAAAAACAAAAATTACCATACTTAGATTGTATGGTAATTTTTGAATTAAAATAAACAATTGAAATTTAATTTTCAATAAGCGACAGCACCCAAAATAGATATATTGTAATATCCATAGCCACCTACTAGAGAACCTAAAACAACTCCATTATTAGAAGTACCACTACTTCCATGATTAATTGTATATGAATAATCTGATCCATCTGAGGAAAACATAGTTACACTATAACTAGCACTATTAAGTGTAACGTCATAAAACCATTGGTTTGTATTTGCAGGAACCGAAGCACTAAATGCAAAAGTATTAATGTTGTTATAAATATCAATACTAATTGCAACGTCAGAATTATTCTGTATATAAACAGAATTTACTGGTGGAGCAGAAATCAATTCTTGAAATATTGATTTTGCATTTGATACGAAACTAAAAGATAAAAATACCAAAATAAAGAGTGTGATCTTTCTCATTTTCAGAAGTTTTAAGTTAATAATACACCTAAGTTAAGTAGTAAATAATTTACTATTATTAATCCTTAAAAATATTTTTAATTGTAATATACTTTATATTGAATATTAAGTACAAATGATGAACTCATATAAATGTGCCTTTATACTTTAATTACATAGTCATATATTCGTGTTTTAAATTAAAACTAATAGATATATACTTCTAAATAATTTATGATGAGAAATGCGATAAAATCTCTTTTTTTATTATCTACTGTCATTTTATCTTGTTCAAAAGATAAAATTAAATCTGACGACATATTTAGCAATAACTTAATTGGAACATGGAGAATTGATTCAGGTTTTCAGTATCATAATAATCCAGATCCGATGAATTATAATTGGACTTATAAAGAAGCACCAACTTTATTCACCTTTAATAAAGACGGTAGTTATATAGGTACAGGATATTATGAATATAATGATGTGTCAACCTATACGATATTAGATAGTATAGTAATTACGAGAAGTATAAATACAGAACTGTTTCGATTCAAAATAAATTATCTGATCAAAACGAACAGTCAAATCGCGGTTTATAGTAATATTTCACCTTATCCAAATAGAGACTCCCTGATTTTATATATGACTAAGATTAAATAAAAAGGTCTATCTGTAGATACAAATAGACCCGCACTTAATAATTTAGAAGGGGCGTAAATATATAATTATTTAGTATTTATTTCATATCTTCATTAAGCATATTTACAATATTCTATATTTTAACACTAGGTCTTGAATATCCATTCAGGACCTTTTTAATTCCATCATTTTAAACGATAGAATTAAAAAATCCAAGCGTAGAAACACCTGGATTTATCCATTCTGAATCATATCAAATCATAAGTCTTAGTGTATAAACACAATGACGTAATTTTTATAATGTTATGCTTTGTGAAATTACGAATATTATAAATAAAAAATAATTTAATACTTTCACATGGGTTTTATAGGTTTTGGTCGAGCCGCGTTGTGTCTACATTGCGGCTCTTGTAATTAATATGAGTTATTAATTACAAAATGAATTTAATGAATTTCAATTAGTTGAAATAAAAAAATATGGTTGTCCAAATTGCTGCGTTTTCTCATATTTTCCAGCTACCAAATATAATAAATCGATGATATCTGAATAATAGTGTTACATTACATAAAATAGATAGGTATTATTCATAATGTTTCATTACATAATACCGACAAGTTTCCTATCTGTTACGCCCGACTTTTCTAAGTTGGGTTTGTCATATACTCAAATTTACGATTTTTTTTAGCTAAATCAAACGATTCGCGAATGAATAAGGTATTCTAAAATTAAATCGAACATGATTGTATTATTAACTGTTAAATGATTATAGGTAAAATTCCTATAATTTATATGATAAAATATAAAAGTTTAGAATCATGGCTTTGGCTCTTATTATATCTTATTTTTAATTTCATAATATGTTGGCTAGCTAGTTATGCCAAGTGCAAAATATAATTGCTCTATTGCAATAAAAATGTTAATTTAGAAGAATTACAAAAACCCTTTAATATTAATCATATGATCTTATCAATTATTATCTGTTCCTTATTAGCTGTTTATCTTGGAATAACGTCAAGGCCCAAAAAAAGTAAATAAAAAGCCCTTCACATAAAAATGTAAAGGGGCGTGAATAATCACTATCAATTAGTTCAATAAAGATATACAATTTATTGTGTTATTGTTTCTTTCAAAACTGCTTCAATTTCTTGAAGCCCAACAATCGAACCTTTATAAGTTGGATTACCAGCATTTTCGCCAGCTCGCAGTAACATTGTATTAATTGATTTCTCTAAATTATGAGAAACTGTTGCCGCGTTAATTCTAAACTCTCCCTTTGGAATTTGCACCGATTCAAAATAGGACTTCAAGCGCTCAAGCTCAGCCATCCACTCCGTTTTGCTATTATAATTGATCATGCCGCGCAAGGTAAGTGAGAATTGGATTTAATTATAATGAGAATGTAAAAAATCAATGCTAAATATTTTAGCAATTTGAATTATTTTTGCTATACAATGGCTGCACCAAAAAATAATCAGTTCTGGAAACAAAGATCAAAGCACGGATGTGATAAGTTATTTACCACGCCAGAATTATTGTGGGATGCAGCTTGTGAATACTTCACATGGATTGAATCAAATCCGCTTATCGAAATAAAATACGAAAATGGTAAAAGACGTCGATTACCAAAGATGAGAGCTATGTCAATGAAAAGCTTATGTTTTTTCCTTAAAACAAATGAAGCTTATTTTAGACAATTCAAGCAACGTATTGATAATAAAGACGATAAGTTATCAAAAGATTTCGCTACTATCATTGCAGATATTGAAACCGTAATTTTTGCCCAAAAATTTGAAGGTGCTGCAGCTGGATTTTTGAAAGAAAATATAATTAGTCGTGAACTCGGATTAGCAGATAAATCAGATGTGGATCATACAAATAAAGGCGAAAAGTTTGTTAGCCAGGAAGCGCCACAAATTATTGTGCAATATGGTACCGCTCCACCTTTGGCATCCAGCGAAAATGATATAGATACAAAAAAGGAGGTGTAAAATGGTAAGTGCATCTCCAATGTTTTTGGTTACGCCAGTATATCATGCTAACTATAATTCAACTGCAAATGTTGTAATCAATCAAGGCGGTACCGACAGCGGAAAAACTTATGCGATTATGCAGTTGCTTCTGACTAAGGCAATTACATTTGATGCGCCACATGAAGACCCTATTATTACTGTTGTTGGCGAGTCTGTTCCAAACTTGAAAAAAGGTGCATGGAGAAAGGCTAAAGAGATTATTGGAAATACTCCAATGCTGCAATCCTATATAAAAGGGACAATCAATGAATCAGATCGTATTATAAATTTCATTACCGGCTGGACAATGGAGTTTATCTCTTGTACGGATGAACAATCAGCTAAGCAAGGCAAAAGGCAGTATTTGTTTGTAAATGAAGCAAACGGTATCAACTATCCTATTTTTTGGCAATTGGCAAAACGTACTAGGCGGCAAACATTTATTGACTATAACCCCTCAGCTCCTTTTTGGGCTCATGAAAATCTTATTGGAACGGACAAATTTAGTAATGACTTATCTGCGAGCGTTCAGTTAATTATTTCTGATCACAGACACAATACATTCTTATCTGAAGAAGACCATTTTAGAACGGAAAATATTAAGGATCCTGAACTTTGGAAAGTGTATGCACGCGGAAAGACTGGAAATCTATCTGGTTTAATATTTCCAAATTGGCGCAAAATTCCAGATGATCAATTTCCTTGGGATGCACCTTTTGTAGGCGGCTTAGACTTTGGATATACCAATGATCCAACAGCTGGTGTGAGAGTGTCCAGAGTGGGCGATTCTATATTTATCCATGAGTTATTCTATGAAACCGGACTAGCGCCAGTAAAACAAGCTCAGTTGTTCCGTGCAAATGGTTTTGATACCAATTCTATTATCTATTGCGAACATGATCCTGATAGTATCGCAGCACTCCGAAAACAACGCCTTAAAGCATTACCGGCAAGAAAAGGAAAAGGTAGTATTAATGCAGGTATTCAATTTCTCAAACAATTCAATGTATTCTACACAGCTTCATCAGAAAATATCCATAACGAGAAAACAAAATACATGTGGTTAACTGATCCAGCAACGGGGAAATCAACCAACACCGCAATAGATCAATTCAATCACCTAATGGATGCTTCTCGTTATGGGGCTTATACAATGTGGGGGTTAAGGGCGTAATGTAAAATACTTAATATCCTATCAAATGCAATACCGTTTTTGAAGCTACATCTATGATAAACTTTTTGAATATTTCCTTTACAAGAGGAAAGCTCGCCTTTCTACATTTACCTAGAAAGATAGAAAGATTTTTAATAGTTTCCCTTTTAGTCGTTGAAGTGATATTATCTTTTAATGTTTCTAAATTTGATTTTAATGCTTCTAGTTGCTCGATTTTATCTCTATTATTAGCATTTAATTTTGATTTTTCTATTGCGGTATCTAAATTATTTTCAACGTCTAAATAAAAATTGTAAATAACATCTTGTTGTTCGAAATTTAAAGGGTTATTTAATGTTTCATCATTTGGGTCTAATTCAAATTTTTCATAATATTCACCTGCATAAAAGTTTGCAATATCTTCATTATACAAATACTCAACTTTCTTGTATTCTTTTATAAGCAAAACCCATGTATTAACTATAGAGCTTAATGAATTAAAATTTATTTCCGATTTTAAAGATTCACTTTTTAGCCCATTTGAGGGATAATATTCTACATCAATAACAAATGAATTGCCTTTAATATTTGAGGAAGAAATAATGAAATAAAATGAGTCATTTATATTAGACCTTATTTCTATCAATAGAGTTTTGTTGTATTTAGCAAATAAAACATCATTATGTTTTTTCAACAATTCATTTATTGCTGTAGCAATAGTTATAGGTATGAAGGGTTTATTATCAGCCATTTTTTATTTACAAATATAAAGTCTAACATAACAATAATTTACTTTATTCAATAAATAAAAACCCTTTGGCTATTAACCAAAGGGGTAAATCTAAAAATATGGAAGAAACTAAGAAACCAGGCGACAACAAAACTAAATAAATTAGTTTATAAATACTAACTTTATTAGTATTTAATTATCTTTGTTTGAGAAATTTCCATTATGGCTATAAAAGTTTTGAGATTAAATGAATTCAGATGTACATGCTGCAATTATCTACTCGCAAAACTGAATATGCAAATAGGAATAATGGAAACTAAATGTCCAAAATGTAAGACTATCAATAGGATAGAAACTATTAAGGATAAAACAAAAATAGACGGCCAATAGAGCTGCAATAAATTAAGTCGGATAAATAAATTAAGATCGCCAGGAGCGGCAATATCATTACAGAAATGTAGTGTTATTGCCGCTTTTTTCATATTACCCAATGAAAGAATTGTCAACGCAGAAAATACAAAAATTGTCAGTCTCAACGAGACTAAAAGCGGCTGGTGGACAATTGGTTCGTGGAAACCTTGGAAATGCGGTCAAATGCTTAACGGTAAGTTCTGAAAAGGTAATTGATAGTTCCAACTACAGAGGTAGTTCTTTCTTTTGGGGTTCAAATGGCGAAGAAGTTTATTTCGATTATAGTGGCCGTAATAGTTCTTTGACAGCGTATAAGTATTGCTCTCCAGTCTTTTCCATAATTACACAAAAGGCGCAAGCTTTAGCTAATGGTCAAGTTTGGATATTAGATACTCAAGGACAAAACAATGGCAAAGAATCTGTTACTCCAATTGCTAAACAATTGAGAGCGTTGATGTATAGACCAAATTTCTTTCAGTCCTGGAAACAGTTGGAAGGTCAACTCTATACAAATGTGCAAATACACGGCTTTGCAGTATTACTTCCTATTGTTCCAGTTGGTTTTGAGCGTATTGAAGCAAAGAGGTTGTGGTGTATTCCAAGCCATCTATTGACGATCACATTCAAAACTAATATTTCCTATTTCCAAGCTGAGTCATTTGCAGATACTATTGAATCGATCTATTTGAGTGCTGGTGGAGTTTCAACACAAATGAATCCAGCAGATTTAATATTTATCAATGACACTACAACCAGTTGTGATATTGTAGGCCTTGCAACAAGTAGATTAGAGCCAAACCAACAGCAAATTAATAACATCATCGGTGCAATGTCTGCTAGAGGTTCTTTGATTAGTACACGTGGTGCATTAGGGTTATTGACTCAAAATCCTAATGCAATGGGAGAAATCCCAATGAGCCCTGAAGAAAAAGAATCTCTACAAAATGACTTCAAACGCTATGGCATCCAAAAGAACCAATGGAAAGTAATCATAACTGATATGTCTTTGAATTGGCAACAAATGGGTTTTGCAACTAAAGACTTAATGTTATTCGAGGAAATTGATGATGACGTTCAAAAACTATGTTATAGTTATGGATATCCATATCAACTATTTAGTAGCAATGGTAAAGCTTCTTCAATGGCAGGAACAGAGGTTGATTCTTGGATGAAAAGACTATATGAAGGCTCCATTATTCCAGAAGCAAATAATCTCTATGAGCAATTAAACAGAGCCTTCAATCTCGATCGATACAACTTAGTAATCGACAAAGACTTTAGTCAACTATCTGTATTACAAGAAAATGAAAAAGAAAAAGCAGCGGCTAGGCTTACTAGAAACAATGCTTTGCAAATTGAATTTTTCTGCAATCTTATTACGCTCAATCAATGGCGTGTAGCCAATGGAGAGGATCCTGTTTCACAGACCAATGGTATTGGTGATAAGTATTACTATGAATTAGTGTCCTTAGGAATCGTATTTAAAACATCTTCAAATAGTTCTCAAAATGGAAATAACGAAAACGGCGGATCAAGCGCAACTACAAGTTAAGCAGCAACTTGAAAAGCAATACAAAGAAGCTGAAAGCGAAGCCATCAGATCTATAATCAAGAAAAAGCTCGAAACAGTAAAGCAATCTATTTATAACAACGAAAATTCGATCACAAAATGTCCTTCTTAGTAGAAAGTAAAACATTGAATAAAAAATACACTGACAAAAAAATGTTAGTGCGTGATCTTATTACCAATAAGGACGAAATAATCCTTCTTAAAAAAGCTGCCATTAAAAAAACGGATGAAGTCGGTTACAGAATAAAAGAATCTTCTAGTACTGCGAAAGCGGATAATGGAGATAATAATCCAATTCTACAACTGGGTGATACTATTCATAGTGTTATAAACACAACGAACATTATAGATAGTCATGACGACTTGCATTTACCAGGTATCTGGAATAAATCCGTTGCAGAACAGAATGGTAAAACATTCCATCTCGTAGGGCACAACTTTGATTTTAGTCAAATAGTAGGTTATCCGAAAAATGTATCTATTGAGGTTAGAACATTGCCCTGGGCTTCATTAGGCAAAGATTACGATGGTTATACAGATGCTTTGATATTTCATACTATCATGAGTGATAAAACTAATCCTGATGTATTCAAGGCATATCGTGATAATGATCCAGTTCAACATTCAATTAGAATGAAATATGTAAATCTTTCTTTGGCTATCAATGATCCAGAAGAAAAGTCATATTTCGACCGCTGGAATACTTATTATCCATCAATTGCCAATAAAGAGGTGGCGGATGAATTAGGATATTTCTGGGCAGTCTCAGAAGCTCAAATTTACAAAGAAGGATCTACAGTCCTTTTTGGTTCAAATAGTGAAACGCCTTATCAAGGCTTTACTCCCAATAATGCTGAAAATAAAGATAATCAACAGCCGTCCGGTAGCACTACAAAAAAGCCGCTCACCAACACTGAACAAGTATTTGACTTAAGTGCAGCGATTCAAAAAACAAATTTTATCATCTAATCAATCATTCAAAATGAACGAGAAAGAATTTCAAGACTTAGTTGCCAAAGTTGGCGCAGAAGCGGCTAACAAAATCAAAGCTGAAATGGACGGTTATGACGCCAAAATGAAAACCATTGCTGAGGATGCAGTTAAAAATGGAGGCGGCCTTACCAAAGAACAGTTTGAAACCTACAAGACCAGCTCTGAAACAGCAATAAACGAGATCAAAGAAATTGCTAAAAAGCAAGGAACAACTTTGGCTCAATTACAATTGTCCGGTGGAAAAGAGGAAACAAAATCAATCGCATCCGTTTTCGCTGAAAACAATGATGAATTGAAAAAAGTTTATAGTCAAAGGTCTGGAACAGTTGACTTTATGGTCTATAAAAACTCAAAAGGAGAATGGACTGCCAGAAAACATGATCCATTAGCAGCTAAAGCAGCTGGTCCACACGCGACAATTGATGCCGTTGGCGCTGCTGGCAATACAGCATCTATCTCTCAAGCCTTTGGAGCAGCAACATTATTGAGAATGGGTGCAAATGCTGATATTGTAAGTCAATACAGAAACACTCCTTGGATTTTCGATTTAATCAATACAACACAAGCGGGATGGAGTGATTTGCCATTTGTGATCTGGTTCGAGGAACAAGCAAAACAAGGTGGTTCAACATTGGTAACTGAAGGTGGTACAAAACCTCCAGTTCAATATACTTACAAACTTCGTTCTAGCGAGTATAAAAAACGAGCTCAATTGTTGAGTTTCACAGAAGAGTTCAATCTTGATTTTTCTCGCTTGCAAAGTGACATTATCGGTAAAGGTCAAACGGATTTGATTAACCAAATCAATTCTGATTTATTGACTGGTATCACAAATGCAGCAACTGCATACAATACAGCAGCGTCTTTCACTGGTGGTGTAGCTTTCGCTGATGCAAACGACTTCGATGTTATCGCAGCATTGGCAGCACAAGTTGATAATGCTACGTATGGCAATAGCACTAACGCGGCAATCATGAGTACTTTCAAAAAGTATCGCATGGGTGTAACAAAATCAACAACTGGCGAATACATTGATCGTCCTTCCGTATTGGATGCAGTGAATTTCATTGGTAATCCAGATATGGCAGCAGATGCATTGCTTGTTGGAGACTTGAAACAATACAACGCCATTTTACGTGGTGGATTTATTGTAAAAGTTGGTTACAACGGAACTGACTTTGGCGAAAACAAATTCTCTGTGGTTCAAGAACAATTCTACTTTGACTATATCTCTGATATCAGAAAAGCAGCATTAGTAAAAGGACCAAACTTCGCTGATGTTAAAACTGCATTAGCATCGGTAGGTGCTGGCGGTGGAGAATAATCCAAATTAATTAATCGGTAAGCTGGTCTATATGATCAGCTTACTATAATTCTTATTTAAAATGGAGAATACAAATTCGACAGAGTCTGTTTTTGGTGCAAAAGTTTCTAATATCAATGTTGGAGAAAATCAAAAACACAAAATCCCAACAGGAACAGTTGCCGTATATGTGGAATATCCTGAGTCCTATAAAGGAAATCGTCATTATCCAAATAAGACGATACAGCATGTAAGTCCAGAAAGTAAAGCTTTGTTTATCAAGGCTGGTTTTGGATTTGAAGCTAGCGTTGATGTGAATACTAAGTCTGATAATCAAGTTGATCCTCTAGTATCTGATGCAAACCCAGAAACTCCAACATCTGATCAAGGGGAAACGGCATCAAGTGATTCCATAGATGACATTCAAGCTGAAATCAATGCAGCTAGTGCACCAGATGCGAATGATAGTGCTCCAGTAGCTGATGCAGTAAGCGAAGAAACTGAAAGTGCTGATCAAGGGGAAACGGTTGAGGAAAAGGCAAAGGCTTCTAAAACAGCTAAAAAATAGTTCATAATGGCAATCATCGACAATTGTTATTTCAAAGGAGAATTACTTATTCCAAATGCGAATGAAACAGGTGCACCAGTCGGTGTGTATCTGAATGCATTGGTACCAGGATTTGAGGAAGATCTATTGCGACAAGTATTGGGACATGAGTTGTATGAGCAGTTTATTGCATGGTATAACGCAACGCCAGATGACACAGAAAGCAAGTGGGCTAAAATTCTAAAAGGAGTTTCTTTTCAAGGAGGAAAACTAGATTTTAGATTGTATTGGAATGGTTTTAAGTCCAACAATAGTCCAATTGCTCAATATTGCTACTATCAATTCAAAAAGATAGATGCAACGCAAAGTGTTGATGGCGGTGAAGTTCATACCAATTCTCAAAACGCATCCAACGCATCTCCCCTACGTAAAATGGTTACAATTTGGAATAAAATGGTTGACCAACTATGTACACTAAAAATGTACATGGATAGTTCTGACGATTTTAAAACTGATGAAGATTGGATTTTACAAAGCAAGTATGCGTGTTTGAATGAAGTGTATAAAAAAGTAAATGCTTTTGGTATATGATTCCAGTAATAGTTGACATATTGAGAGAAGTAACACAAAAGACTTCAACCAAATTACAAGGTTTATTGCAAAATAAACCTATCAACTTTTTGCATGGCCATCCAGAGGAAATACAAGATACACTCATTGAAATGACGAAAGCTTTTGCGATGGATCCAACTCAACCAAATAAATATCCATTAATCGCAGTTTATCAAGATTTTCCTGAGAAATTAGGATCTGAAAGTGCTGTAATTACTAAGGCGACTTTGCCAATGATCGTTATAGCATGCCTTACGGATAATAAATACAAAGCGCCAAAGCGTATGGAGGTAAATTTCAAACCTCTACTCTACCCTATTTACGAGGAATTTATCAAGCAATTAAAGAAATCATCTGCTATTCTTCCAAATGAATACAATGAAATCTTACATACTAAAATAGATCGCTTGTATTGGGGTACGAATACCGCTGGAAAGACTTTAAATGATTATGTCGATGCAATTGAAATTATGAATATGGAACTCAGGGTTCAAAGAATTACAAATTCATGTGCTCACAAACTTTAATCACTATTTAAAACTTAAATAAAATGGCATTATTAAATCCATGCTCAGTTACAGGTAGAGGCTCCAATACAGGAGTAGAATGTGGCAAGACATTAGGCGTGCCTGCTGGTATTATCATGGTGCCAGCAAATGCAAAATGGAGTTTAGCAGATATGCAAGATTTTGCTGCATATATACAAACTAAAATCCATGCTGCAGCTTCACAAAGGTGGTATCCAGTATTTACGGACTTGAAAAATTTTGAAGTTACCCAGGACTCTGACACTCAAGAAAACTTTGCCGACGGTACGAATAAAATGATCCGTTTGGGTGGTTATACTTTGACGTTTTCATTCTTGGAAGGTGGCGAATGTTTAGCAAAATCCTTGCTTTCATTCAACAAAAAAGGATATCGCTTTATAGTTGTCGATGTCGATAGCCAATTTAAAGTTCGTAAGAATGGCGATGGATCATATTCAGGATTGAGAGTAACGGATCTTTATGCACCTTCTCCAAACTTGAACACATTAGCCGCTTCTTACATGAATCGCATCATTGCAAGTATTTCAGTTGATGAATACATAGAAAAAGCTGAAATCTTCTTGAATGATACTGATTTGACTGAATTGAACGGACTATTGGAAGTAGAATTGTCTTCTGTTGCCGCTCCAACAGCTACAAAGTTGACCATTTCCGCAAAAACAGAATGCGCTGGAACTGATTTATATGATGAGTATGCAGACGCTTTAGCTGTTGTTGATGCTTGGAAAGTAACAGATTCAACTGGTGCAGATGTAGCAATTACAGCCGTTGCGAAAAATGACACATTGAAAGCTTGGGAATTAACAGGAGCATTCACAGGAACTATCAAAGTTTCTTTAGTTGCACCTTCTGTATTACAAGCAACTCCAATTTCTGTTGATGGCTTTGAATCTGAGACGCTATCAATAACACTATAATCAGGAAATTTTAAAACTATAAAAGAGCCTGTACAAGATGCAGGCTCTTTTCGAACTAAGAAGATGCGAAAATTAAAATTTGAACAGCCAAAATGTGCTCCATGTAAGCAAGTGGATGAATTCCTTGAAGAACAAGGGATTGAAGTTGAACATATCAATGCTTGGGAAAAACCAGAGATAGCCAGTAAGTATCGTGTAACCTCATGTCCTACAATAATCGTTTTGGACAATAACAATGTAGTTGCTCAACGAATAGTTGGTTTTAAACCTGATGAAATCAAGCAATTAAAATTTATGTAAACCGCCCGTAAATAATGATCCAACTTTTCAACGAAAATAATACCGATACTTTATCACGTCTTCAAGATGAAAGCGTGGATATAATTCTTACCGATCCGCCGTATTTGTATTTAAAAGGGCAAAAGCTTGAACGCCCATTCGATGAAAATAAATTCTTTTCTGAATGCAAGCGTGTACTTACAAAAGACGGATTTATAGTCTTATTTGGAAGAGGTGAATCTTTTTATAGATGGAATACGATTTTAGCAGATATGGGTTTCAAGTTCAAAGAAGAAATTGTTTGGGACAAATTATATACATCTAGTCCAATGATGGCACTATCAAGAAAACATGAAACAATTTCAATTTTCACTAAAGATAGTGGGGTAATAAATAAAGTTAAAGTTTCTTATATAGAATCAAGATTACATGATGAAGATTCAATAATTAAGGATTTAAAAAAAGTAAAAACCGTATTAAGTAACAGAAAAACACTCGAAGCTGTTGAGGATTATTTAACAAAAGGACAATTAACATATGATGGCGATTATGTTTCTTCAACAACTATAACAAATGGCAAGAGACGAGTTAATAGAGTTGTAGCAGTAATTAATGCGATGGAAGTAGGTATGAATGAAAAATCTATAATCAAACAAGTTCGTGATCATTATTCCGCAATCCATCCAACTCAAAAACCAGTTAGATTATTGGAACGTTTATTAGCACTGGTTTTACCAAAAAAAGAGCGTGAAAATATTACCGTTGTAGACCCGTTCGGAGGTTCATTTTCTACAATGGAAGCTTGTATAAATATGGGCGTAAACGGAATTTCTTGCGAAATAGACAAAGAATATTTCGAGGATGGGAAAGAACGGATTGAAACTAAATTGAAAGAAGTTAAACAAATATCACTTTTTAAAACATCATAAAACCGCCCGTAATCGGTTAGACGGGATTTAATAAATATGGAACAAAATAGAAGATTTAATCTTTCTGAATTTACAGAAACTGAAAAAGCGATAAATAACGCAGTTCGTTTAATAGAAAAAAAATTGCCGCCATCTGTAAAAGCGACTAAAGCAGGAGTATTATTAAGCAGCACCTTAGTTCTTGTCCAAGATGTTTTATTAGGAGATGAAGGAACTATTCCCAATACTGTTACAAAAGAACAAGTAGCAGACAATATGCAAGATGTTGAAGTTCGTACTATTCAAGAATTTGACAAACCTGTTACCCATGTCACTGTAAGGATGAAAAATGGATTTACAGTTCGTGAGAGCACAACTTGTGTTGATCCTACAAATTATAGTGAAGAAATTGGCGCTCAGATTTGTTTGGAACGAATTAAAAATCAAGTTTGGTTTCTGCTAGGTTTCTTATTGCAAGAGTCATTATCAGAGGTAAAATCTTTTTAAAGCAAATTATTGTACAAAAATGGCAATTTATAGTACGTTTTTAGAAACTTTTATTACGAATTGCCATTTTCTAAACCTATAAAATATGATTATATCAACTTTAGGATGGATTCATCTAGTAATTATTATAGTACTTCTGTATATGTACGTGCAAAGCAAATTTTCAAATTATAGAGATGAAAAGCTGCAAAAGAGATACGTTAAAAACATTAAAGTATTTGCTGGTTTTTTTAAAAATAACATCTATTGGCTTAGTAATCCCAAATACGAAAAATATAGAAAATTGTGCGAATTTATAGCCAACGAAATGGAGGAACGCCAACGTATAGGCGGCGATACTCTGAGAAATAAAATTGATGAAATAATTGAATCATAGTCAATATAAATTCTATTTTTATTAAACTACACATTTTACCGAAAATTATATAGAACCAATTACACAAATCATTAAAAATTATATAATCATGGAAGAAATTGGACAAGGAATCGATACAATTGACAATTTGAGAGCAGGATTGGACTTACCACTACCTCCACAAATGCATATTGAACAACTTAAAATTGCTCTTACGGAATTAAGCGAAAAAATGAAAGCTGGTTACCAAGATGTTTTTGGAGAGAATCCTTGGGATTAATACAAATTGTCTTAAAAATTATAACAAAAAATATTAAAAATTATTCCAAATGGATGATAGCAGCAATATAGAAAAGCCATTTACAGAAAAGGAAAATGAAGTAATGGAAAGTCTTATAAAGGCTCATGGCTCTTATATAGAACTAGAAAGAACACATCCATCCGACTTAGGTGATTGGCTGTTTCATATTCACGCCTTACAAAATATTTTATCCATGAGAATCCTTCAAAGAGATTATCCACAATATTTTTTCACCAAAAAATCATAAATCATGAATCAAGGTATTGAAATAGTGGCAATTGCTAGTAGTGTTTTACCAATAAAACAAATTCATTCTACCATAGAATATCATGCTGAACAAAAAAAACATGACCCATTTGAAAGAGAGAAAGAATATTCTATTGGTTATGTAGAACCTATCAATTACCAATATTTTCCACTTCCATTGAATTATATAAATGGAAAAAGATTGCCCAAGCGTAAAAACAATTAAAAATTATTCCAATGAATACAATCCAAATAGACATCTACAACATCAATTTAGAGGAAGCGGCAAAGGTAAAAAGCAAAGCTGCATTATTAAAGGATCAACGTTTTTTCCATAATCATACAGGTAAGGAAAGGCAAGACTTAGTTGAACAGCTTTGGCAAAAAGTCAATCCAACAGTTGAAGAAACTACTCCTGAAATTGTAAAACCAGAAACAAAGCAAGAAAATGGCACTGAATCAATTGCAGAATCTAATACAGAGCCTGAGCAAATTTGATTTCGAAACAGAACAAGAACGAATTGTTTCGGATAATAAAGATTTGCTAACCACATTTCTTACGAATCAATTGTCTATGGGTTTGGATGGTAACGATGAAAACATTCAACCGCAATACGCTCCATTTACAATTGAAATTAAAGAGAAATATGGTCAAGGATTGGGCGCAATTACAGATAGGGTAACATTCTTTATGACTGGGGCATTTTATCAAGGTTTGCAAAGTAGCGTCGGTGCTGGTGTGTTTTCTTTTACTTCTCCAGTTTCGTACTTACAAGATATAATTAATAGATCTGGGCAAAAGGTATTAGAACTCAATATTCATAGTCGAGAAGATTTCGGAAACGATATACTATTTCCAAAATTCAAAGAAGTATTTAAGCAAAAAACAACATTAGTAATATGATTATTTCCTCAGCTTCAAAATGTATGATATCAACATTCATGGAAGTCGCTTTTGACAAAAACTTAAAGGCGCTGATCATAGATGGTTTTGAGCATACGGAACAAGAACTCGTTGAAGCATGGGAAAATATTCAAATGGAATATACGGATTGCGCCAATCTAGCTAAACCAGAGATTAATTCTCTAACACAACAATTTTATTTGTTAGACGCTCGGTTAAAGACAATACCAATGTTGATCGATATTGAAAGGCAATCAATCAAGCATTTCAACAATCCATTTTTGCCAGCATTTCCATATTTCCAAAAGTTCTCATACCGATTGCATTGGAGCAAAGAAAGTGGCGATCTAAAGGAATTTGAAAAGCAATTACAAAGGATTGAAGCCAAAGAAAAACGATACAAAGTAGAATTTGATATCGTAAATGAAAAGCTTACTAAAATGTTGGATGAAAATGCTCCAGCCCTTAATGGCCAGAAGAACTTAACAGAATCAAGGCGTTCATTTATCCGTATGCTGAATAGTATGAGGTCATATTGTGGCGATATTCCCAAAACGGCTACAACTATGGAGGAATTGGGCTTAATGATTAAAGACTACAACGATTATTTGATTAATAAAAGAAATGAAAATGCAAGAAAACGATAGCATCCAAAAGCAAAACATTGCTGCATTAAGAGCATCAGTTAAAAATGTTGAAGAGCATTTAAATAATAGGCAAAAAAATCCAAAGATCGTTACTAAATCCCTCGGTGAATGGATTGAAAGTATTGAAGGTAAAACCACATTGGAAATAGCTGAATCATTTAAAAAAATACACGATTATTTATGTACTCTTGATGAATATAACAGATCGTTAGAAAATATGATTATCAAATTTGCCAAACTTATAGAACCTGCAAATGAAGTAGTCGAAAAATATGATAATTTGAAAATAGTTGCAGAATCACTTTTCCCTAAAAACTAAATACTATGGGCGCTCAAAATATAATTGACTTAGGGTTTGATGTTGACAAATTAGATAACCAGAAACGTAAGATTCTAAGTGATTTAAAAGAGGTTTTTACGGATGTAGCAAAAATGTCTGATACTCGTATAGAATTGAAATTTGCAGATAGTTCTCTTGAAATTAAAAAGACTATACAAAAGTTAAAAGGCGATTATGATGCAGTAAATACATCTGTCAATAAATTTAATTCAAATATACTTGCTCAAGCCGATGCAGCAAATAAAGCGGCGGAAGCAAATAATCAGAATGCAGAAGCTTTGCAAAGAGTTAAAGCGGCTATGGATTCTGTAAATAACACAAAATCTACAGGTCAGAATACTAGCAATAGCAGCGGCTCAGACAACTCCTCAACGGATCAAAATACGACGTCAACCCAACAAAATACATCCGCCAAACAAGAAAATATTACTGTAACTATTACTAGTACCGCGGCAAATAAAGAAAATGCACAATCTGCCTATGAATCGGCTCAAGCATTTAGGGCTGGCATGGATGAAGTCGTTTATAATGTTGGTGCTTATCAGCAGTTGCAACGGCAATTAACAGCTGTACGTGAGGAAATTAAACAAGTTAGTGCAATTCAAGCTTCATCAGGAGAAGAATTAGCTAATAAAAGAGATCGTGTTGCAGAATTAACAGTAAAGGAAAAGGAATTGCAAGCCACGATGCGAACTACTTCTCAATTAATCAATGCACAAATCAAAGATAATGTTGCCGCTGAGGGTAGTTACGATCAATTGCAAGCTGTTTTGCTTCAAATGGATAGAACTTTCAAGCAATTATCTAAAACAGAAAGAGAAAGTGAAACAGGAACTACCATTTTAAAAAATATGCAATCTGTTGATGAAGAACTCAAGAAAATAGATGCATCAATGGGCGTTTATCGTCGTAATGTAGGTAATTACGCCAGTGCTGTTTCTGGTGCATTTGGACAAACATTTGCGCGTACTGTTCATGCTGGATCAGAGGCATTAATGGGTATGTCTCGTGGTGTTAATGCGCTTGCTATCGACCTTCCAAATCTTATACAAGAGTTTATGGAAATGTCCAACGCCCAAAAGCAAGCAAAGGCATCTGGTGGCGAATATTTGACCACTATGCAACTATTGAAAGCTGCTTTTAATCCTTGGACAATTGTATTGCAATTAGGTATTATGTTATTGGTGAAACATGGTGCTGAACTTTGGAATTGGGCTACAGGCGCGGAGGAAGCAAAAAAGAAAGCTGAAGAGTTGAAGAAAGCGCAAGAAGAATTAAACTCCGCCTACAAGGGTTCAATGGAAACATCTGCTCAATCCATTGCGAAACTCAAAGAACTCGCAACTACAGCAGCGAATACAAACCTTCAAATGTCCACTAGGCTTGCAGCCGTTAAAGCAATGAAGCAAGAATATCCAGCTTTACTTAAAAATTATAGTGATGAAGATTTATTGAGCCAACAATTTACAAAAACGCTTAAAGGATTAGTTGAACAATTATGGGCAGCGGCTAAAGCTCGTGCATTGGGAGCTAAAATTGAAGTTTTGGCAAAACAAGATTTAGATAATATTGACAAAGGATCTGTTGCTTTGAGTAAATTATGGAAAGCCAGAGATGACTATAATAAATCAGCAGCTAATAGTCGTAATATTCAAAAATCATTAACAGCTGATAATAATACGATCCAAGCATACCGAGATGTAGAACTTAGAGATTTGAAAAATTTAAAAAAGGCAGAACAAGAATGGAACGATGCAAAAATGAAAGGCGCTAACAACCAAATTCAAGCCAATAAATTACTCAATGATCAACAAATAGAACTTGCCAAAGCTGGAGATGCTGCAACCGATGCTGTAACTACTGGCGGTGGTAAAACTGGCAAAACTAAAGATACAAGTTCAGAATATAACAAAGATATAGAAGCACAAAGAGCTGCCAATGAAAAGAAACTTCAATTGCAAGCCGAATATTACAAGTCAATTTCTGATTTAGAGATTGCCAATATTGATACTCGCAAAACAGCTTTGGATAAATGGAACGATATCGAAAAGAAAATCATTACTAACAATCAAAAATATAAATTATCCGAAAAGAAATTGAGCGATGGTGAGATTCAAAAAATAAACCAAGAGGCTGTTACTGCTTTATGGAAACAAGATAATGCCTATGCCAAAGCCGGACTACAAGTATGGACGTCCTATTTAGCAAATCGTCAAAGAGTTTTAACCGAATTGAATAAACTGCAAGCGGAACTTACTACCAGTATAAATAATAGTCCTGTTGAAGGTAATACCATGCCAACTAGATCAGGTATTTTAAAAACTGAGCAATCCAACTATGAAGAGAGAATAAGAGCCTTAGAATCCTTTTCTATATCTCGTAATTTGAAATTAGAGACCATGTATAAAAATGGTCAAATTACCCAAGAAGAATATCAAAAAAGGTCTTTAGAAAATACAAAATTAGATATTCAAGAACAATTAGATGCAACATCTGCTTTATATAAAAACCTAGTTGATAAAGATGCTGTCAAGGGTAATGAACAATATATAGATGATTTAATTGATAAAATACACAAATTACAATTAGAACTCAAAAAACTAAAAGCTTCACAAGGCAATGGAGAAGATTTTGTAAAAATAGCAAATGCACTTTCTAAGGTTGCAACCGCAACAGAATGGGTAACAGATAAATTGTCAACTATCAATGGAATTAAATACGATAACCAAATTACTGAAATTGAAAATCTAGAAGCAGCTCAGCAAAAGAGATATGAAAAAGAAGTTACACAAATAAATAACTCAACATTATCCGAAACTGACAAAGCCAATAAATTAAAAATACTTGAATCGGAAAGACAAGCACAATCTGAAGAAAATGACCGTAAGCAAAAAAAGGCAGAAGTTGAAAAGGCAAAATTTGATAAAGCTATGAGTATCGCAAATATTGTAACTAATACAGCTGCTGCAATAATGAAAACATTTGCAGAACTAGGATGGCCAGCAGGTATTCCTGGTGCCGCACTAATAACAGCAACTAGTGCTGTTCAATTAGCGAAAGTCATTGCTACCAAAATTCCAGAATATGCGGAAGGTACAGACAATCATCCAGGAGGTCCAGCAATAGTCGGTGAAGGTAAAAACAAAGAATTGGTACAAATGCCTGGTGGGAAATCGTTCATTGCAGACAAACCAATGATGATGAATTTACCAAAGTCAACAAAAGTATTGCCACTCGATGAAAAGGTATTTTCTCTTTATGCCAATAATGCAAGCGACTATTTATCGAATGGTGTTATTTCCATGACGGAAAGATCTCAAGCTATGGATCAAGCGCAAAACTGGAATATCGCAAAATGGCAAGTAAAACAAATGGAGAAAATGTATGGTAGAAATAATCAAAACATCATCAATCGAGTAAGTACCAAGGTTGATTTTGGTTGGATGTCTTATGTTAATAGTAAAGTATTTGGTAAAAATAAAAGAGCATGATTCCTAAAAAACGATTTTTATATTTCATAACTGACGCTTCCAATAGGAGCTGCTATTTTGATGGTTCTGCTATTCAAAAAACGAATATACCAACTCCATTATCAAATACTCCAGACGGCTGGAAAGATGTCGAGATTGCATTTGGAACAAACGACACCTATTTCTCATTACAAAGATCCTTTACCGTTCCTTTAAAATTTGTTGGTGATGGTGCTAAAGTATTGCGTTATTATATGCAAAATGGCAAAGGATATGAGGAGGAACTGTACATTGTTATTCTGAAATGGGCGCAAGATACTGGCATTTACAAACTTGAATATAAAGGACGAATTGATTTAAGTAAATACTCCGATGATCCAAAAGAAGGTGTTACCTTAAACGCTATTGAAGGTGGTATTTTAGATTATCTTTCTTCACGTGCTGACACGGCTTATGACATCCTTTGCGACACCTACGCAACGGATTATAGCAAGGTTGAGTTTGACGGAACATTACTACTTGATAGATTTTACTATCAGCAAACGGAAGATGGAACTACTCAATACTTAACTGGATATAAATTCTTTTACTCTATTCCGACTGTGTATGAAAAAAACGATGGAGATTCCGTTGGTGTAACTTACAATGATTCTACTCTATTTACTGGATATACTGGCGCAAAAAATGCCAACTTCCCTAATGCGGCTGAAATGTATAATGGGGAAGACTTTATCTTTCAATCTTTGCAAGAAGATATAAAAGTAAATATCAATGGAGTCCTTTCTGTTCAAATGATTTACCAACAAGCAAGTTATAATTCAAATTATGTAAATAACAGAGTCTACGGATTTTCTATTTTAGTTACTTGGCCATTGCTTGATGGATCCGGTTATGATATGAAAGAATATGAAATACAAAAACAGATTCTTTTAAGTAAATCTCAATTAGTTGGTTTTAATCTCAGTCAAACTATTGATGTTCCTGTAAATGGAAAAGTGTTTTTGATGATGAAGACCACTGGAGCGTCAAATGGCTATTCCATGCCAATTGGTGTTCAATTCAAACAATCAGATTTCACATTATCATTCAATTCAAAAGCAATCAATTCTTCGTCGGTTGTACTTTCTCCATTGCAGTTACTCAAAGCAATAGTCAATAAAATGACTGATGGAAAATTCACAGCGGAAAGCAATTTCTTTACACAAAACGATAATATTGTTGCAACTTGTGGAGATTCTATTCGTAACACAGCTTATTCATCATCCTTATTGAATTACTACCTAAATACTTCATTTAACGATTGGTTTCAATCCTATAATTCCATTTATAATTTAGGATTCAAGGTTATTGATAATGTACTTTGGGTTGAGCCAAAAGCGGATTTATACGGAGGTGATACGATCTTGGATATTGGGGAGGTATCTTCTATTTTAGTCGAAACATGTACCGACTATTTGTGTAATACAATCAATTCTGGCTATCCAGCACAGGACTATGACGCCAAATCTGGTAAGTATGAATTTAATTCAGAAGCAGTTTGGACACTGCCTGTTACAACAGTTGAAAAAAACTATGATATTCGGTCAAAATATCGCGGTGATGCATTTGGTATTGAATTTATACGCGCAAATCTTACTTCTACCTCTAGTTCATCTGATACAGACACTACAGATAATGAAGGCGATACACAAGTATTTCTGATTAATACCGAAAAGACGGATACATACAAAACATTCTCTCAATCTGCGAGATTTTCAAACAGTGGTTATATTTGGTTTCCTTATTCATTAGATACAGAATTAGATCCACAATATCCACTGCTATCCTACTATCAAAAAGTATTTTCTGCTAGTAGAAAATTTACAGTTTCTGGATCAGCAAATAATAATGGTTCATTCTATTCACTTGGAATAAATGGAGTTGGTGCAATCGATGAATCGCAAAAGATTGCTGGCATTTCAGTTACACAAAATGTAATTGACGAGACAGCAACTTTAATTACAATCACATTTGATAATCCATTGAGAACCATTAGACGCGCTAATTATACATCAATAAATGGCGTATTGGATAATACGGTTTACAATGTAGAGGACATGACACCAAAAAGACAAGTTTTGGCTCATGGAAATTATCTAAGATCGTTATTGTATCAGTTACCTTCGGATTCCATCACTTTATCAAGTAAGGATAAAAACCAAAATCTTGTTACTATTTTGAATGGAAAAACGATTTCAGAAAATGCAAGTGAGATTGTCAATTCCTTAGCAGATCCTTTATTTCTTCCATATATTTTTGAGTTTACCACAAAAGTTCCTTTGACATTTACAGAACTTTTCAATGCAGCGCCCAAAGGATTGATTAAATTTTCCTACAATGGACATGATTTATATGCATTGCCAATAGGTACAATGAAATATAAACCGGCTACAGAAGAAACCCAATCCTGGAAGGTTCTATGTTCTGCCAAAACAGAATTAAACACATTATTCAATTTATCCGATTCTGGATTATTAATAACAGAAGGTATGCAAAATTCATTATTCATTTCTGATTTGAATCCAGTGCAATTTATTAGATATGGGTTCACTTTAAATGCTAAATATCATACGGCTAATGCCTACAAATTGCCATTTAGGGAACGTATTACAAGATTTATGGAACAACCTAAGTATGTACAGAAATGGCAAACAAACGATACAATCAATTTACAATTCATTACTTATGGTTTACCGACGTTAGAAATTCAAATACTTGATCATGAAAGCAATGTTGTTTCTACTAAAATGGCGGCTTACATTGATGATACAGCACTCACATCACCATATCAAAAACAACAAATATCCATTCCATTAGGTGATTTTGAGGAAGGAATTTATGTTATGGCTATTATGGCCAATGGTACGTGTTTGGCATATTCTGAATGTATGAATATTGCAGAAGATTGGCCAGAAACATTACTTTTTGAATATTACAATAGTTTGAATCGATTGAATGGATACTTTGCGAGTTGGAGACCATCGTTACGATGTGAAGGTTTACTCATGCCAACACAACCGGAAAGTGAATTTACTACCTATCAAGATGATCAGGATAATAATCGAATGCTTTGGGGAATATCTACACCAACAAAGGTTTTATATATCGGAAATCAATATGGTGTTCCTGATTGGATGGCTTTAAAATTAAATGAAGTCCTATTGCTTGATCGCGTTGCAATTGAATCCGATTTATATGCAAAACAGTCTGATTCAAAATTCAGTGCGCAAGATATAGAAGGATATCCGATGTCCTATTATTCGATAACACTTTCTCAATATGGCAATAAAGCCGGTTTAGATATTTCAGATACTGTAATTGGAGATACAAACCAAACAGCGGTTTATACATTAGATGCTTCTGCTTTCGGTCAAGCGGAAGGTGTAATCTCAACAGAATTAAAAGAAGATTAATAATATGGCAGTTAATTTTAGTTTGGTCACTAGACCATATACAACAGAAAATACCGTAAAGGTTGCACTTTATAAAACAGCATCACCAACTGTTGTATATAAATCACAAGAATTACAAGGACCACTTGAGCAAACCGAGTGGGCTTTTCCTGGATTAGATATAGCCAACTACATCTGTAAAATATACGAAGTAACGGACGGATCTATAACACAAACATTTGATTCGTTTACAATCGTACCAGCTAACAAAGGAGCCTATTTGATGAAAGAATCCATTTGGGTTACTGCTGGTGTAACAGATGGATTTAATAGTGGTGTTGACACAAATACAATGGATGATTGGGCTGGTTGGGATATTATCGTCGAGCGTGAAGGTGGCGGAACAATGGTTGTAAATGATCAATATTTCTGGGATAAAACTTCTGGAACAATAACACTTGCTTATCCTGGCGATGCTTTTGGAGTTGGAGAAAGACTCTTTATTCAATTTGTACCTCAACAAACGGATGATTCAACGGGTGGTATTCCAGAAACATCTGGTTCTAGTATTGGATTTGGCACTTTGAAAACTATAAATGCTGATTATACGGTTTCAAGTTCTGATTTTGGCAATAAACTATTGGCACTAGATGGACCAGATTTGTTTGCAGTAACACTTCCAGATATAAATACGATTACACCAAATCAAATACTCTATATAGAGGTCGGAATTGGCACAACTAAAAACATTCAATTAAATACAGCATCTGGTCAAAATATTAGTTTTATTGATGGTGATCGTCAAACGCTTTATATAAATCAGAATGAATTTATAGCTATTTACAAACATCAAATTTCAACTACACAAGCAAAATGGAGGATTCATAGTTTTCAAGGAAACTTCTTGCAAGTTGGACTTGAATGTGCTAGTTATGGCTCAAATATAACTGGAGGATCTCCATTAAATAGAGTTCGCTTGGATGGTGCAAATTTGAATGTTAGTCAGTATGCAAGACTCTATAATGATTTTGTATTGAAACTTCCAACAAGTCAAGTAATTGACTATGCCAGTTGGACTACATCCGCTGCAACACAAGCAAAATATTCCTTAGCTAATGCAAACGGGATTTTCAGAACACCAAACCTTACAGGCCTATTTCTTAGAAATGCAATTAGTCCAGAAAGAACATCAGAGTTCCAAGCAACTCAGAACCTTTCACACTTCCATCCAATGACCGGTAATATCAATCCTTCAACGTCGGGAGAAGGTGGAATTATTGTAGGAAAGTTTACAGGTAAAGAGGCTATTAATGATGTGAATGTGCTAAACGGAACAGAGTATAGAACTATGGAATTGAATGGTGGAGACGAAGCAAGACCAAACAATTATGCAGCACTCAAATTTATATATGTATAATACTAATTTATTTAGCTTTTAAATACTAATTTTGTTAGCAAATGACAGGTAAAAATATTATTTCAGTTGATAGTATTGATTCCTTGAGAAATATTTCAGGGACTACAAATATTGTAGTTTCAGTTATCTCAAATAATAAATTAGTTTATTATACCTGGGATGATGCAAATACTACAGATGATGACACTACCATAATTAAGCCAAATTATTTCACAACTCAAGCCGGTAGATGGATACAAATTGAATCTCCAGGAGGAAGTAATATAGAACTTGGAACAGGATTAACTACGGATACTGATGGAAAAGCAACACTAGATTTATCTTCTACAACACTAGTACAACCTCAAATTCGAGCAGGTTTTTCAGTCAAAAAAAATGACGGCTCTTTGAACTTTACTTATAATTACCCTTACACAACAGGAGGATCCTACCAAATAGATAAGGGTTCACAGGTAGATATTACTTTATACTACAAATATCCTGGAGCGACAACAGGACAGGCTTTGCCAACATCCGTTACTGGTGATTTTAGTGTTTTGGCAGGGGCGGATACAGAAAGTGTTGTAGCAAATTTAAGTAGTATTGTGGCTTCCCGAACTTTACAAGTTATTTTGGCAAAGGCTAAAAGTGGCTTGATTGTCGTAAATAATCAAGTTCAATTTGCTAGCGGACAGGATACAACTTCCGCTGCAATATCCTTGAATTTTAAAGATCGTGTCTATTTTACAATGACAACTTTGTCTGATTTGGGATCTGGAAATTTTGACATGTCCACATTACCACAAGGTTCCGTCACAAATGCACAATTAGTTGATGGGATTTCCTTTCTATTTAGTGGTATTACAACAGGATCAGATCAATATGCTTATGTGATTTATCCGGCAGCTTTTGGTGATTTGAATAGTGTTATTCAGAATGATTCCTTACCTATTTTAGGTGCATTTACAAAAATGAGTAACATAAATGTTGCCAATAATTCAGGATTACTTGTTCCTTGTATTGTCTACCGATCAAATGCCGTAAATCCATTTTCTTCAGCAAAACTTCAATTTAGTTAATATGGCAATTTCATTTCCAGATATCGTTGAGCATAATAATCCAGACCTTCCAGTGGTCGCTGCAAAATCCGTTGCCGGACTAGATGTAGCAATTGCTGAAAAAACAAACAGCAAGGTTGATACCGCACAAATTGGCATTTCTGGCGGTGTGGCTTCCTTAGATACTTCTAAAAAGTTATTGCAAGAAAATCTACCAGTCACAGTGGTACAGACAACAAACGGTAAAGTTGCCGTTGCGTTAATACCGCTTGATCAGATTCTTAGTGATGATAGTGGATTTACTAATAATTCATCATCGATAGGGGTTTCTCAGGTGGCAGCTTCTGTATTAAAAGGGCTAATTGATACGGTAACTACACAAGCGAATACTTTACAGGGGAATGCTGAAAAAATAGGCAACAAGGCTAATAGTTATGATGCATCTACAGCACAAAATAATGTATCAGATTACGCATCCATTTCAGCTCTTTACGACGCATTAAGCCAATTGTCTGTTTCAGCACAAGGGAATTTTAATGGATTTGTTGCTAGTTCAGATGAAACAATTGTTTCGGCTCCAACCA
Organism: Rhizosphaericola mali; assembly: GCF_004337365.2. Lineage (GTDB taxonomy): Bacteria > Bacteroidota > Bacteroidia > Chitinophagales > Chitinophagaceae > Rhizosphaericola > Rhizosphaericola mali. Next base: position 2,172,985 of record NZ_CP044016.1, read on the forward strand.
GCAATGCTTTTAAAATATTTATAAATAATACGAATGGGGCTGTAACGCTGACTAATTATGGTGCCGTTTCTGTTCCTGCAAATTCTATTGGTTTTGTAAACTATGATTTAGCAACAACTACTTGGACTTTAGGTGGTAGCTATGGAACAACACCTTATTCTTCGCAATTGAGTGTGTTGACAAATGAAGAATTTATATACGCTATTGTAGATGGAGGAGGCAATTTATTGTGGGGAAAAAGATGGGATGGAACAACTTATGATTCTGATACTACCAATGAAGATGATATAGCTTCTAGTAAAAAAAGAATTTCCACTGTTGAAACAACGGTAAATGATAGTGCTGCTATTAATAATATTTCAACCGTTCAAAATGGAGAGTATATATATTCTTTAGTAGACGGGGTAGGGAATTTCCTTTGGGGTATTAGATGGGATGGAAGTATAAATTCTAGTATTCCAGCTTCAGTTTGGGCAGATCCTGTTGGTCGTGGTTCTGTGGTTGTTAGTAGTAACGGTAAGATATTATCGGAGAGAACTAATACAGGGAAACTACAAGAAAATGTAGGCATTGTGACTAAAGATATAGAAGCTACAACCGTACACGTTCGCGATTCCCTTAATTTTTCAGATAATGCGCTTGATAATTTAAAGGATCAATTAATAGGTTTGGGTTTTAAAATTGAAAATAATTTATAATGGCAATTAAAAATATATTAGATATTGTTGCATTCGATGACGATTTAGAAAGTATAACTGATAGTATCGACTTTAGTTCTATTGCTGCGCACCCGCGCTTATTTTTAAAAAGCGGGGATATTTCCAATATTATTTCTTTAGTTGGAAGCGATACTAAAATTGCCACATTTCATGCAAAAATAATGGCGATTGCAGACGCCGCCCTAACAGCCGATAATATTACATATAAATTGGATGAAAGCGGAACTAGGATATTACAATATACAGCAACACCACTCGCGCAAAGACTTACATCTTTAGCTTATGCTTATAAATACACCGGGACGGCGACGTACGCCACAAGAGCGGTAACGGAAATGCTAAATGCGTGCGCGTACCCCGATTGGCACACATCACACATGTTAGATACGGCAACCATCTTAACAGGATTTTCTATTTGCTACGATTGGCTGTATTCTGCTATTGGCGCGACCGATAGAACTACTATCGAAACAACGGTATTTAAATATGCCCTAAATTTAATTTATTCTAATAGTGTATCCGACTATTCAACAAACCAAACGAACTGGAACCAAGTCTGTTCCTGTGGTATTGGGCTCGCATCTATCGCTTTCTACAATGTAAACACAACTATTTGCGGCTATTTTCTTAATAAACTATTGCATACCCTTAGAATTCCCGCCGGGTTTTACGAACCCGATGGAACATATAGAGAAGGTCCAGGATATTGGAGTTTTGGAACAAACCAACATCTTTTATTATTACAAGGGTTAGAAAGTGCATTCGGGACTGATTTTTATTTGTCTGATTTTACAGGGCTACAAAAAACATGGAAATATAAATTATTTACATACAGTCCTACTAATAAAGGGTTTAATTATGGCGATAGTTCTGAAGGTTTTACGGATGTTAATCCTGCTCTTTTTTATTATGCCATAAAAAATGCAGATACTTCGGTTTTATACTTACAAATTAAATTCCTTGCAAACGGTTATGATACATACGAGCCTTATGCTCGATTCATGATACCTCTTCTTGCAACAAAATTGAATTATAGCAATGTCACAACTCCCAAAAATGTGTTTTATGGAAGTGGAGAAACGCCCGTAATTATTGCTCGTATGGGATGGGATTCCGATCAGGATCACTATTTGGGTTTTAAAGGTGGGAAGTGTAACCAATCCCATGCGCACATGGACATAGGAACTTTCGTATACGAATCGAAAGGTATTAGATGGGCTTGCGACTTAGGATCAGAACCTTATACAAATTCTGAAAACGGAGGGATAAACTCTTCTGACAATACACAGTATTCGAATAAATGGCAGGTGTACAGGAATTCTATTAAACCGCATAACATCTTACAATTAGATGGGGCGAACTTACTTGTAGATGGATTTAGCGATATTGTTAAAGTAAATAAATTGACAAATAAAGCAGGCGGAGTAATAGATTTAACCGCTCCAAATGCTAACAAATTAAAATTCTACACAAGAGAAATTAATATTATAGACGGATCGTATTTACAAATTATAGATACAATTATAGTTGGTAGTACAGATGTTTCCGCTAGATGGAATATGTCGACTTATGGATCTGGTGTTGTAAATGGCGATGGTTCTATTACGCTTACAAGTGGCAGCAATACAGCCATTTTAGCCACCTCATTTTCAAATGCAAAAGCATATACGGCGCGCGTGTTGAGTAATGAAGGGACTAATAGTTACGATTCTTCCAACACAACTACTAAAAAAGTTTGTTTCGATTTTACGCTTAATAAAAATGAATCTATTGTAATAACTACAACAATAAAACCACAATAATGGCAACAAATAATACACTTCAAGTAAAATTAATAGGATCAGCAAATAGTACAGGGCTAAAAACTATTTCTCAATTGGATATTCCTGTTATTAGTTCTGTGGATGGTGTCGTATTTCAGCTTCGTTTTGCGATACAATCGGGCTATACGGTTAATATAACACTCTCAAACGGGTCATATTTCATGACCTCCGCAACGAGCGGGGATAATCTAGGAACAACAAAAACAGTTACCGGCGGAACAACAGGGAATGTCGGGCTTATTATAAAATTCGCATTAGGAACGACTACGATCAGCTTTGATAATAAGCACGGAATTGCGGGAATTGGATTTCTAACGGGGGACGTTCCAATGCTACTCGCTCAAAGCGGCACAGCGCAGTCAAGTATCTATGTCAAATTCGATATGAGTGTTTGTAAATACATGACCAATCTTGTTTCATTTATTGGTGCTTATATGGATTTGTACGGTGATTTATCTCTTTTTGCAACTAGAACACTTTCTAATTTTTCAATTCTAAATGGGGCTAATTCTAATGTGAATGTTTTAGGAGATATCGCCAATTTATTTAAGAATAATAAGGCATTTGCAGAGGTGGGATTTGGTTCTCCAAACGCAAATATTTATGGGGATTTATCCGCTTTAAATGGAGTTACTACAAGTATAAGTTATGATTTGTGCGCAATAGCAGGGCAAATTACAGGTAGTATTAGCTACTTAGCGGGATTAACCCCTAATAGATTATATCTAACAAATATTACAGGGGGAACTCTTACAGGAGATATTGGTAAACTAAATGCCTCTGTAAGATTAGTATCATTTGTTAGTGCCGCCACAAAATTAACCTTTAGTTCCTTTACAAGCAGGACATATATCTTGGCTGTAAATAGTGGAACCTTTGCCAGCTCTACGGATTTAGATAATTTCTTAATTGCTCAAGCGGCATTGACTTTATATACAGGATCAACAGGAGACTATATAAAAATTAATGTAAATGGTACAAGAACAAGTGCGTCCGATGCTGCTGTAACTACTATAAAAGGTAAAGGCGTAACTGTAATTGTATCGGGTGTAACTCAATAATTTTTAAACAATAAATTCAAATAAAATGAAAATTCCAAGTTGGGCAAAATATGCCTTGTATGTAACATTATTGTTACTAAGTGTTTACGGATTAGTCGAGTGGTTTAATGCTGCAGATTCTGTTCCCTTGTCAGAAATTCCGGATCAATTTAAAACCGTTGATGTAAAATTGATTACACCTCTAGGTTTTGTATTGACTGATGTATTGTTGGTTTTTCTCGTAGTGGGTAATGCTTTTTATGATGCAAAGCAAATCAATGCCGGCAAAGTTGTCATTGTTGAAAATGGAGTAAACAGTGCGGTCGATCATGGGAAAGAAGCCGCTATTTATGTTTTAGCGTCTTTGATTATTCCTGGACTTATTGCATTTATCACAACATCGTCTGTATTGTTGGTCGGTTATGCAATTGTTTATAGTATTTTGACAAGATGGGCATTCTTTGACATTGTTCTAAACTTACTACGCGGTAAGGCTTGGAATTATAAAAGTGATATCAGTGCTGGTGATCAGATACAATCGGTTTTATGGTTTATGAAAAATAGTCGAAAAGATATCCCAAGAGCACATGTGATATGTATCGTACTTTGTGTAATACTTACAATTATTCCATTTCTGTAGAAAACATAATGGATAGCCAAAAATCTTTTAGCCTAAATACTAATAATATTAGCATTTAGGCTAATTTTGTTAGTATTCAAAATTCTCTCATGAAAAATTTACTCACATACATTACCTATTTTTTAAGAGCCTTTCCTGAAAGCATTAAAAATGCTGGAATCGGAGGTTTTATCACCAAAGCTTTACTATTCTTATGGTTACCATTTACCAACCTTATTGAAATGCTTGTTTGTTTACTCATAGTTATATTTCTAAATATGGCTGTAGGTGCTAGAGCAGCTGTAAAAACTGGAGAAAAGTTTCAGCCTAAAAAATTCTTTTGGGGATTCATGGAACATTTTATAGTTGATGGTTTATGTGTTTTCCTTGCTTGGATTTTTGAAGTCATAGTTAAGGTCAACTTTCCGTATGAAAAGTTCTATATAATGGGTGTTGTTACACTATTTATCTGTCTATGGGAAATAAGCTGTATGCTAAAAAATGGAGCTAAGGGATGGCCTCATTACACATATTTACTCAAATTGTCAGGTATCACCAATGCTTGGCAAGATACGATAGAAGAAAAAGCGAAACATCTACCTGATCAAATTATTAATCCAAAAATTAAGCACGATGAAGAATAAAAATCTATGGATATCATTAGGCTTAATACTATGTATTGCCAGTTGCATGTCCTTACAAAAAGCAACTAAAAAAGTATTGGATTCTAAAAGTGCAACCGATAAAGTTGGGCGTGTATGGGCTATTGATAACCCATGCACAAATGATACAACTTTAGTTAATTTAGTTACACCAGTTTTAGTACCAGGTAAAGACAGTATTGTTAATGGCAAAGATAGTATTGTAATCAATGTTCAACATGATACGGTTTATGTAACAACATATAAGCCAATTTACTATCATAAAACAGACACTATATATCTCAATCGAACCGCTTATGTTACTGATAAACGAGCTTTAAATATAGCTCAAGATTCCGCTAATTATTATAAGCAGCTTTCAGAATTACAAGCAGCTCAAATTAAAGGTTTAAATACTAGCTTATCAGACCAAAACAAACTTTTAAAAAGTGCAAAAATTGCGTTGTGGGCTGTAATCATAATTGCATTAGGTATAATATTCAGAAAACCGCTTTTCTCATTTATAGGAAAATTTCTTTAGATGCAACCAATAGAAATACAACAAAGATTAAAGGAGCTAGGCTTTTGGACTACTAGCAAAGCACTTTACAACAATTATGGACCAGCGACGAAAGCAGCGGTGAAGGCTTACCAAATAGCAATGGATCTGGGTATTGATGGAGTTGCAGGTCCTGAAACTATACGTTCCTTATTTCCTCAAGTTCCAAAAGGGTTGATCGATCTTGTAGTTTCCAAAGCAGCCATTGACAAATTAACAATACCAGCGGAAATTGGATCAATAGCTCAATACAATCAAAAGTATCGGTTTCCGACATTTCCTGGTGGAGGATCTGGTTTAACGATTGGTATAGGTTATGACCTTGGTTATAATACAGCTTCTCAAATAGCTGCAGATTGGGGAGATTTGGTTGACGCCAATACATTGAAGCGTTTGCAATCAGTTGCTGGATTGAAAGGCGATGCTGCCAAAGCCAAACTATCTACGATCAAAGATATTTCCATTCCTTACGATGACGCAAAACAAGTATTTCTTGAAAGAACGCTTTTCCGATTTGCAAAAGAAGCTGTCAATACTTACCCAGGTTTGCAATATTTGTTTCCAGATGCAACCGGAACCATTGTTGATACTGTTTTCAATCGTGGAGCTTCTCTTGTGGGTACGACGCGCGTTGAAATGGCAGCATTGAAACCAGCTATCCAAAATGCAGATTATAAAGAAATGGCAAAACAATACAGATCAATGAAACGCTGGTGGGATGGTATTGCGAATAATGGCGAAATTTCTCGTTTCCCTGGGCTAGTTATTAGATGTGAAGATCGGGCGGTCTTATGCGAACATGCAGCACATGATTATTTTGCGGATGATGTAGTGCATTTGTATATATAAGCTTTCATAATTGTTTTTAATAATTCCAAACGTATATTTAGCAGAAATTTACAATTGTAAAGTATGGCTAAAGCTACTAATAAAGCATCAAGTCAAGGCTTTTGGGATTATATAAAAGACAATTGGCTATCTCTTGGAGGGTTATTAATAGGTTTAATTTCACTTTCATTTTCAGCAGGAATGTGGGTTGAAAATATGAATAATAAACTCGACAGAATGAAATCTGATTCTGATAACCAGCAAAAAATTAGTGATCTTCAAAGAGACCTAAAAGAGTGCCAATCGGCAAGTGAAACTTATTCCAAGAAGCAAATTGACTCTATTCTAAACAAATCCACAAAGGAATAGTAATAATATGGAAAAGAAAAAAATTAATATAGCCTTATTGATATTATTGGCATTTATTGCAATGTGTGTATCAATTATAATACTCTCTATTTATAATTATAAACTAAATATCCAAGTAAATAACAGAGATAAAACAATCCTGTCATATCAAAAAAATAGCAGTAAAGACACCGCTATTAAATATACGGTACTTCATGATAGCGCCACTTTAAATGGTAAGAATGTTTCAATACAAGATTTAATATCAGTAACAAATTTTTTATACAAACAATCTGATACCTTAGAAGTTTATAAGGAAATAATGAATGACGCTATAAAAGAATATGGTTTCAAATTTAATTTTATAAATAAAAAGCAATCAGGTTATCTAAGTTTTGTAGAATACTTACATAATGATTGGAAAGATAGTTTAGAATCACAGAAAAATTCAAATATTCAATTAAATAAGGACTTTAATAAATTAAATTCTGATTATAGAACATTAGTAGATAGATATAATAATTTAATTAATACATGTAATTCAAAATTAATTGAACTTAATAAAGCATCGGATTCTTTTCATATTATTTTAAAATCATATAATCGTTTACTTAAAGAATCTGGGCGAAAATATAAAATTGAAACTGATTCCATTAAATCTATACTTTCAATTGAAAAGGAATAATTTTAGCCCCTTAATTGGGGCTTTTTTATTGGGAGTTGTTACCTTTGCGACAAGTAGTCAATTTCTCATAAACAGTTAGTTTTAGTTTGCGGCCCTGATTTCCATCGGGGCTTATTTATTGAAATTCATTCGCAACCTTTTTAATTCTTTCCATTGCCCTTAACTCTTCATTCAATGCATAAATTTTTGTTGTAGAAATTGAATCGTGGGAATCCATCACCTTAGCATCTTGAAGTGATAAGCTAGCGGCAACCTCATCTGTATTCAATCTTTTTAAATCATAAAAATCAACTTCAACACCAAGTTTTGTTTTTATATGCCTACGCCAATGTTTTGTAATATGTCCATCCGATAAAGGTTTGACTCCAGGAGAAAAGCGTTGCGATAAAAAATACAATTCTTTATTCGTTGCGTTACCTATATATTCAACCCAATATTTAACAGCAATATCTTTTATTGGTTTCCATACTTCTTTTGGAGTTTTACCTTTTAATATAACAGCTTTGTAAGTTTGATTTTCAAGATTGATATCTTTTAGTTGTAATCTCCTAAATTCAGCGGAACGTCCTCCTGAATGAAAAAAGATATTCATATACAACCAAAAGCGATAATCATATTCTTTCCAATATTTTGAGATTTTTATTCTTTGTTCATTTGTTGGAAGTAATCTAGCCTTTTTGATGGTTTTCTTTTTTGCAAGATCTCTAGGGTAATTATAACTCACAACTCCATATTCGCGAAGTTCTTTAAACAAAATCATTAAATAGGATCGATACACATTATATGTATTGTTTGACCATTTGCGGCTTTGATACAAATAATTCAGAATTATTTTAATGTGAGAAATATCTACATCACAAATCTGTAACCTGGCCATTGAAAAATGAACTATAGCTTCTTTTACATATTTAATGACAGATTCTATATCCGTTTTAGTGCGTCCTTCAGCATTAATACTATTTTGAGCGAATTCAAGACAATCTATGAATGTATCATATCTATTTATAATACCTTTTGAAGATTGTGGAATTTGATTTGTAATAGGATTGTAACCAAGCGTTTTGATTTTGTATTCCTCATCCGCTAGAATAGCTTTTGTCAATCGACGTTTTTCAACAACATCAATTGCTTGATTCATACCTTTAATAATAACTTGCTTAGTTTTCTTCTTTTCTTCTTGTTGTCTGGGATCATGAAAACGGTAAGAGATATACCAAGTTCCAGAATAATCTTTGGTAGTTTTCCAGTCTTTAGGATGAACAGTAAAATTCGAAACTTTACATCCTGATGGTAATGTTGTTTGCATTTTAATTTGAATTAAAACATAACCGTTTTGTTAACGGCTGTGTTAACGTTAAAAAAAATGCTGATAATTAATAGAAGAAAAAGGCTGCTAATTTGCTGGTTTACAGCCTTTTAAGTTGTGTCCCCGTGGAGGCTCGAACTCCAGACCCACTGATTAAGAGACCGAAAAATTATAGTTTAAGTCATTTAATATTGTTAAATGTTATTACCTAGAAGCCTTGATGGTATTGGTATGTAGAAAATAATAGTCTTTTTTTGTAGTTAATTATTTGTGACTTAAAATCCATTTTGTGTATCAAATTGTGTATCAAATTTTAACTATAGTAAAATGAAAAAAATAGTAGCGTCTTGCGAAGTATTTTTAGATAAACGTAGGATAAAAAAAGACAATACCTTTCCTGTAAAGTTGAAAGTTACTTTCAATAGAGAACGTAAATACTATAATACCAATGTGAATATTTCTGAATATGAATGGAATTGTATTCACCAAAAGAGAACGCCAAATACGCTATTAAGGATCAAACAAAAATTTAAAGAACTAGAAGTAAGTGCACAAAATTGCATCGATAAAATTGATAGATTTACATTTTTTAATTTTGAAAAAGCATATTTTCCTAAAAGGCCAGATAAACATAATGTTGAATATGCTTATAGGGAATTTATACAAGAATTAAATGCACAAGAGCGATTTGGATCGGCTAATTTATATGAATGTTCGATCTCTGCCCTTTTAAAATACAAATCAAATTTGCGCTTTGACGATGTAACTCCACTATTTCTTGAAAAATTTGAAAAATATATAATTAATAAAGGACTTTCGATTACTACGGTCGGTATTTATATCAGACCATTAAGAGCTATTATAAATCGAGAAATAAGAAACGAGAACTATTCTCTAAATGATTATCCTTTTACAAAAGGAAAATATACAATACCTACAGGTCGAAATATAAAAAAGGCACTATCAATTGAAACGATAAAACAAATCATTTCGTTTGACACAGAATCAGACAAACTAATGGAATTTTACAAAGATATATGGTTGTTCAGTTTTTATTGTAATGGTATGAATGTAGCCGACATTTGTCATCTTAAGTACAAAAATATGCAAGGAAATATTTTTGTATTTCAACGACTTAAAACCTTACGAACCTATAAAAGTAATCCAAAATACATCAAGGTAGCAATAAGTGCGCCTGTTCGACAGATAATAAACAAATGGAGCATTCCAATGGAAAATGAAAATAGTTATATTTTCCCCTTATTAAATGATAGTTTATCTCCCTTTCAAACAAAAGAAAAAACCCGAATAGTCAGTCATTCTATCAATGCGCAAATGAGAAAAATAGCTCAAAAAATTGGCTTTAGTGGAGATATAACTACCTATAGTGCACGTCATAGTTATGCAACTATTTTACTTAATCTTGGAGCGCCTATCAAATTAGTATCTGATAATCTAGGACATAGTACTGTTAGTGTTACGGATAATTACCTAGCTGGATTTACCGATGATTTTATTATAGACTATGCAAATAAAATGGATAATTTATTTAAATAAAATTTAGATATATCTATTATTTCCATAACAAAATATATAAAAGAAATGTCCAGTTTATATTATAAAAAACTGGACATTTCTTTTCATTAAGTATTGATATCTTTTACGAAAATTAATCAGTACGATTACTTAATAAAGAAAACGTTTTAACAATTTTTATTCAAATCCTAAATATTTTGAATTAATAACCATAAAGTACGATTTATATAAATTTCCTACATGCCAATTATTTTATGTAAAAGATTTAAATATTACAATATTTTCAACAACGTCACCAAATCATGAAAATATTGTTTTGACCAAATATCCAACACTTTTGGACCTGGAATAAATCGAATAATATCCGACTTTACCATATCCATATTTACCTCATCAATCTGCTGATCTAAAAGCTCTCGAAATTCATCTTCTGTGATTGTTGATTTACTCCAATCACCACTGTCTTGGGCTCTAAGTAAAAAATGATTTAGGTTTAAAGGCGTACCTCTACGGATATACCATTCCAAATCATACCAATCACGACCTTTCACATTGTTCTTCCATTTTCGAAATAACAATGCGTGCGTTTTACCGGCAAAAAGATCCTGAATTTGAAAACATTTTACGTAAAATGAAAATGGTTGCAACAACAACTTTTCTTCCGTTTCAAAACCCAATGGAGGTTGCGTATCAACTTCAATTTTTATTTTGACGCCAACTGTATTTCGTAAACCCAATTGGGGTACAACGGTTTCCAATATTAATTCACTCCACAAAGTTTCAGATTTCAAAAAAGCAGATTCAACGTCTGATTGCTTTGATTTTATTTTTGTTTTAATTGATACAATCATTCCTTGTGCTTTAAACTCCTCCTCTATCGCTTTCAAATAATTGTCTAAATGAAAGTCTTCATCACTGACCAATAGAGAAAAATCCAAATCTTCCGAAAACCTATCTAGTCTATAAAATATGCGAAGTGCCGTACCTCCATAAAAAGCCGCTTTTTCGAAAAATCCACCACGATATAAGCCTGCTAAAGCAACCTGCTGCATAATTTCCCGAAGCGCCTGTGTATAGTCGTATTGCGTTTTAGGATGATAACTATCTAGCCAATCTTTAATCATAGTTTTTCAATTGCTTTAATGGTAAATGATAGCGATTCTTTCTTTGGAGCATCTATAATCCATGATTGCATCATCTCAATATCAAAAGATTTCAATTGTTCTTCATCCATTCGCATATTTTCTAATAGAAACTCAGATGCTGCTTGTTCACTTCTAAACAATATACCAGAAGTGGTTATTATTTTATCAAACAAAGCTTTTTCACTGCAAGCCACCAAAGCGAACTGATCTTCTCTCAATTTTTCTTGCTTTATACCAAAGGAAAAATAAGGCGTTGTAAGATGTTTATACTCAAAACGACAAATACGATTATCAAAGACTTTAGATTGCTTTGTTGTCATACTCGTAATACCAAATACTTGTTCTGGAATTATACTATGAAATGATAAAGCAGATTCAACAGAAATATAACTAGGCCCATATAAAGCATTCGCAATTGTAAAGTTTTCTGGTTGTTGAGCGCTATTCCATATATATACGCCACGTTTTAAGGGAATTAACTTATCATCTTTAACCAATTCATTAATTTTATCATTTGGACGCTTATAATCTTTCAGTAAACTCATCAATACTTGATGCGAAATGGGTTGCGATTGAAATGGTAATATCATTTGTTCTATTGACACAATGCAAATGTAAAAATAAAAACACATAATCGGAAACAAACCGATTATCTATATAAATAATCACAAATAATCGGTTTGACGAATGAACAATGTCACAGCTCAAGTAACATTAACGAACTCATTCTGATAATCATTTAGGCCTTAGTAAAAGTACTATTGAATTAAATGTAACATCCATTTCAAATGGAACGTTCGATGGCAATTTTTCTGGAAAGACTTTGATTTCTGGGGATACAGGAGATACATTAACTATCGATCATGGTAAAATAATTAATTTTCCATGCTTTATTTATGGTAAGTAGCTTTATATTTCCATAGACAATTTTAGACAATGCATCGATTTTTTTTAAAATGAAAGTTATAAAAATTGGCCATTCATCGATTTATAAAAAATTAATTTTCAATATATTATAAAATAACATTCAAGTCGCAGCGGGATCACAGCACACGCTAAATTTTAGCGTGTTTTTGTATATAAACCAATTAGAAATCAAGGTTTTACAAGAAAAGCGATAAAATTCGATAAAATCGAATTAAAGCAAAAAGGGGACCTATTGGGGGACCTAAAAGGGGACCTACTTTTACAACATGCATGGAGACAAGTGCTCCATTCTCATAAATTCTTTAGCACAATTGTTCATTTTTTAAACTTGGTAAGCATGGCCCAAGAACAATTGAGACCACTTTATTATCTGTCCCGTAAAAAAGAAAGAAAGGACGGTAAATACCCTATTTGGGTACGTATCAGGATCAATGGAGAAAGAAAAGATTTTTCCACAGGACTTTTTGTATTTCCACAGCATTGGAACAATAAATTGAAACTAGTCACGGGAGGAGCCAAAAGTCTTTCTATTCCTGCAAATAATGTCTTGTCACAAATAAACCAGGAAATTGGCTATCTGTACATTCTACTTTGTAGTAAAGAAAAATACGTAACTGCCGAAATGGTTGTTAGAGCCTATAGGCCGCAGCCTAAAATCAAGGAAGAAAAAGATTTTAAGGAAGATTTAAAGGAATTTGAACTTGAAAAACATATACATGAGTTGACAAAAAAAAGTTCTTTACATTTCAAGCAATGTAAAAAAGCCGAAATCTATGTTTCCAAATCATCTAGGGAGTATCATTTATCTGTATTAGACAAAGAACAAAACAAAATCAGACAAGAAATTGAAGAAATAGAAGAACGCTCAAACAGGCATTTCAATTCTGTTCAAAAGGATACTATAACAATACAAGATGCTATAAATGAGTTTTTATTGCAATTTTTACGCAAAGTTATGGCAGGTAAGCGCAAATTTTCAACTTATCTAAAATGGTTGGATACAAAGCAAAAACTATTGAATTTCACGACGTACCATTATAAACGTAATAGTATCACCCTCACTGAAATCAAACTCAAGTTTGGTGAAAAATTATATGACTACCTAACTGTTGTGGCAGCATGTGGCAATAACAATAGTATGAAGCACATCAAGAATTTCAAACAAGTACTTGACCGAGCAGTTACGAGTGAATGGATTACTGTCAATCCATTGAAATCTTATAAATGTACTTATAAAGAACCTGAACCCGATGCCGTATTTATGGATGACATACAAAAACTCATAAATGCTGACAACTTGAATAGCAGCGAGGAACTAGCGAAAGATGCATTTCTTGTAGAAACCTTTACTGGTTATGCTTATGCAGAATTGGCGGCACTAAAAACGACCAATCTTATCATAGGAATAGACGGTAAACAATGGCTATCTATTAAAAGAAGAAAAACTGAACGAACTGAAACAGTTCCAGTCATGAAAATCGTTGCGGATATCATTTGCAAATATGAAAACCATCCGAAACGGGTAAACTATGGTTTTATATTCCCCGTCTTTAGTGCCCAATATTATAACAAACTCTTGAAAGCTATTGCTAGTAAGGTCGGTATTGACCATGATTTGCATAGTCATGTTGGCCGTCATACATTTGCAACTACAATTTTACTGGAAAATGATGTTCCATTAGCAACGGTAAGTAAAATGCTTGGTCATCATTCAGTACGAATAACAGAACGCTATGCCAAAGTGAGCAAGAAGAATATAAGTAAACATGTTGAGCGAGTGGAAAGTTTGCTTTATAAATTTCAATTTATCGATTGATAGCTATTTTAAAAAGTTGTATCTATCTCCTTAACATACACAGCTAAAGTGATAGATGCTACCATATCTTTTACTTGAAAATATTCTCTTATAACGTAAGCAATTCCGTTAGTTTATAAAAAAATGGAAATTTTAATTAGATGATATTTGTAATCTTATTTAATAATAGACTTTTCTCTAATAAAAATATTGCCATAAGCTCACTCTTGGGTTTGAACATCATTACAATTATGTAAAAAGAATTAAACAAATCGATTCTGAAAATGAGATAATAATAGTGCTATTCCATACCGATGATGTACATCTTTGTTTAGTAGAGCGAAAATGAGAGCAGAAAATGGTGAGCATTTAGTAAGTCCAGAAGTTATACAAAGCATGTATGAAAATATATTTACTTTATTCAATAAATATAAAGATCGCTTTAGTGGTCTTATTGCTGTGAATGTGGAAAAAACGGGTAATGCTTATATTAGTCTTGAGTATAACTTCAAAAACAAAAAAGCATTTCCCGCTCTATCCCTTCCAGATTGGATCAGTCGAGAATTTAAAGAACTCATTCCAGACTTGACTCCCCGAATAAAAAGATTACCACGTCGTAATTCACAGCCTCCAACTGACGACCCTGATGAACCTAAGAAAAGTAGAGGTTTTAGACGCTAAACTGTTATTATCATAAGTTCTAAACTGCAATACTTTTAGCACATCAGCTTCGATATTATTTGTACTATAGACTAAATAGTCGAGGCTCATAACATGCATTCCAAAATATGTGCTGTGTTTGAAAAATGGCATTACAGTCTATTCCAATCTTTTCATTTCTACGAATTAGTTGTAATTTTCTTGTGTTAATGTACTGAACAATTTTTCTATACTGTTTTTTGTTTCACTAAGCTAAGAAGGTCTGTATCAAGAATGCTGGCAGCTTTCGGCGGCATATGCTCGCTACGCTCCGCTATTCCACGTTCTGCCAGCCATCTTGCAAACCTTCTTATGTCGCTGTTACACAAAAACAGTATAAAAATGAAAAAGTACAGCACCCTCCAAGAATTAGAAAATGAACAAATCCATTGGTCTGAGTTACAAGAAGTGCAGTTGTCCTATCGCAACAAGATCAAAGCATCACAAAGGCCTAAAATCAATCAGTCGGAAGATGCATTGATACTGTTTAGATCCATATGGAACGAAAATGAAATGGAACTTGTTGAATCATTTAAAATGCTTTTGATGAACAATGCCAACAGAGTGCTTGGCGTTTTCCACGGTTCTACGGGCGGTTCTACAGGAACGATAGTTGATATCCGAATCTTACTTACGGTAGCCTTAAAATGTAATTCCTGCAAATTAATTGTTGCACATAACCACCCAAGTGGAAGCCTTACTCCAAGCCAAGCCGATTTGAAAATGACAGAAAAATTAAAGGAGGCAGCAAAGCTAATGGACATTACTTTATTAGATCATTTAATTCTTACCACAGATAGTTATCAATCTTTAGCAGATGAAGGACTCTTATGAGTTCTTCATCTGATTTTTATATCTGTATTGTTGATGAATTTTGACTATTCAAAATAGGAATATCATCGTTAATATTATCTATTCTTCTTAAAATTCTCTGCCTGCTCTAATACATTTTTGTAAACATCATCCTGTGTAATTGGCGGATAACCAAATTGGTGCAACTTGACGATAATATCCATTTTTAATTGGGCTTTGATGTCGTCACGTTCGCTCCAATCGGGATATTTAGCGGTGTTGTCTACTATGGATTTTATCTCACGAGCCAATTCGCGCATTTTATCTTTATCAAATTCAAATCCATATTGTTTACAGATCATATCCAAAATGTCGTAAAATGCCTTTTCTTCATAGTCAATTCCCAAATCTTCAAACGAAGCCATTTCTTGCCTTAACTTTAGAATCAAATCCAAAATTTGTTCAGAAGTATCTGTTTGAATACCGTCATAATCCAAAATATCTCGCTCACTTCGCTCATTATATCGATTAATGATACTTTGTAAACGTTCGGCAAACTCAATTCCTTTAATTTTATTGACTTTCTTAAAATCTGAAATAGTCTGTTTAAGTAAGCGTTCTAGGATTTTTACTTTGGTATTTGGCAATTCTAAATTGCTTATTCTCTCAATGAATTTATCATTGAATAAATCTATTGCATTGGCTTTATTATCATCTAATTTAAAAATCTCTTCCACGCCTTCCGAAATGATGGCTTCCTCTACCATTTTGCTCACTTTTTCATTCATTTGAGCAGTATCAGGAGCTTCACCTTTGGTCAATTTTACCACGATAGATTTGATCGCGAAATAAAAATGAATTTCATCTACATATTTTTCCGAATATAAATTAGAACCACTTACCAGGTTATATGCTGATTTCAATTTTTTGGTAACGTCAATAAAGAATTTTTCCGATTTCTCCGTTTCCAAAACCAACTCCGAAGCTCTGTTCAAACATTTCAATTGCGCTACAGGATTTCCCTCAAAATATTCTGTCGTGTCAAATTGATGGAAAAATTGACGGAGTAATTCTACTTGATCTTTTACAATTACAACAGCTTTATCTAAATCTTCAAAATCATCGTCAGCAGTCGTTCCGTTGAACATCCCTAATGCATGATTCAGATTCTTTTTGATGCCAATATAATCCACCACCAAACCTTTATCTTTCCCTTCATATTTTCGATTGACTCGAGAAATAGTTTGAATTAAATTGTGTGTTTGCAAAGGTTTATCAATATATATTGTATCCAAAAATGGTACGTCAAAACCAGTCAACCACATATCGACTACAATCGCAATTTTGAAATTAGATTTTATTTGTTTGAATTGACGATCTAATTCTTTCCGTTCATCCTTACTACCTAAAAGATTCCACAATTTTTTTTCATCATCTTTATTTCGGGTCATTACCATTTTGATATACTCAATTGGTAAAACTTCCTTTTGTTCTTTTTCGGTAAGATTTTCGGCAATTTTTATTTCGTTCCATTCAGGACGTAACGTTACTATTTCCTGAAATAGTTTATACGCAATTCCTCTGGAAGCACACACGAACATCACTTTTCCAGCGACAGTAGCTTTTTCTTCCAAACGGCTTTCGTAATGTTTGATAAAATCATGAGCAATGGCTTTTATTCTGTCGCTATCGCCTAAAACCACTTCCATTTTCGCAATGGCTTTTTGGCTGGCTTCCACATGATATTCACTTGCCCCTTCTTCTACTGCATTTTCATAGTAGCTTTCAATTTCTGCCACCTTCTCATTATCCAAGTTAACTTTTGCCGCTCTACCTTCGTACACCAATCTCACCGTAATTTCATCGTTGACCGATTCAAACATGGTATATTGATCGATTACATCGCCAAACACGTCTAACGTTTTATCAATTGGTGTTCCTGTAAAACCGACATACGTTGCATTGGGCAAAGAATCGTGTAAATATTTGGCAAAACCATAAGATTTTTTCACACCATTTTCATCAATTTTTACTTCTAAATCCAAATTGACTTGGCTACGGTGGGCTTCATCTGAAATGCAAATAATGTTGTTTCTATCAGATAAAATATCATCGTCTTCCGCAAACTTTTGAACGGTAGTTAAATACACACCACCACTTTCTAAGCCTTTTAATCTATTGCGTAAATCTTCTCTTGAAGTAATATTGATGATATTTTCATCCCCAATAAAATCTTTAGAATTGGTAAAATCTCTCGATAATTGATCGTCTAAATCTGTTCTATCGGAAATGATGATAATAGTAGGGCTAGAAAATTTTGTAGAGCGCATCAACAATCTCGATAAATACAACATGGTGAAGCTTTTACCGCAACCAGTCGCGCCAAAATAAGTACCGCCTTTGCCATCTCCTTCGGGTTTTCTATGTGCTAGAATGTTCTGAAATAATTTATTGGCAGCATAATATTGAGGATATCGAGTTAGGATTTTCTTTTCATTTTTGGAAGTGTCAGGAAACAATACAAAATGATGTATAATATCTACTAAACGAGCCTTATTCAACATTCCGTGAACTATGGAGGTAGTGGTTTCTATTCCTGTGAGTGCTTTCTTTTCTTCACCAGTAATTTTGTTCCATCCATAGAAAAATTCATAAGGAGAAAATATAGTGCCTGATTTATTGTTGATACCGTCACTAATCACACAAAATACATTGTACTTCATCAATTCTGGAATATCTCTTCTATATCGAATCGTGAGTTGCTTGAATGCATCATGAATGGTGACTTCCTCATCAATGGCCGTTTTAAATTCAAAAACTACTATTGGGATTCCATTGATGTACAAAATCAAATCTGGAATACGTAATTCCGATCCTTGAATCTCTAATTGATTGACAATTTTAAAGGAGTTGTTATGCTTATTTTCAATATCGATGTAGCGAATATGTAAATCCTTTTTATTGGGATCGTTGCGTTTGAAAATAAATCCATCTGCTAATAGTTTGCATATATATTTATTGGAGTCATACAGATTAGATGCAGACTGAAAAGCTAATTCGTTGATGATGGTTGTTAATTCAATTTCTTCCAAATCGTAATACCGATTCAGTAGAAAATTTTGTAAATCTTCTCTTATTAGAACATCTTGATTAGATTTTCTTTTTAATTTATTTCCGTCAATATAATCGTAACCTTCTATTTGCAAAAGGCTAATAAATGCTTGTTCTAGTTGTGATTCTGTATATTTCATGATGTACACAATTCTATTCTGAAACCCTTTATTTGATCGTATTTTTCCCTTTCTGAGTCAAATAATAACGTTGGTTCCTGCTGGTTGGTTTGTCAGGCAAAGTCAAAGCTATATACCCTGCGTTAATGGCTGGTTGTAGATAATTTAATCTGAAATTTTCACGATCGACTAACTTAAGCAAGTCTTGTAATTCTTGTCTGGAATGTTGTCCGTCCATCACTTTCAAAAGCTCCTCAACTTGCGGGGTATCTTGCGGGGTATCTTGCGGGGTATCTTGCGGGGTATCTTGCGGGGCAATCTCTTCGCTTGCAGGTAAAGACAATCGAAGAAAGTTCTCAGAAAACTGAAAACTTTCTTTTGGATATGCTTGCAAAATCCTTGGCACACCCGAACCTAATTGTTCTACCAAATCCAAATCCTTGAAAATACGCATCAATTCCTTATTTCTCGGAACAGAAAAACCTTCGAAAAACTCCTCTTGCGACAAGCCAGAAGGTAAACTTCCATAGGAGGTAATTTCTATACGATCGGCAAATATTTCAAATTTTGGTGCTATTTCTCTGGTGTAATCATTATGCACAAAAGCATTAATCACCGCTTCCCGAAGGGCTATGGCATTCCATAAACGAGTTTCTTGTCGTTCTTTAGCAGTTATCTTAGTAGAAGTGCGATTTTCAAGTTGGAGCTTATCCAATACTTGTTTAGTCGCCTTTACTAAACATTCATAACCATATTCGTTACTTTCTATTAAATCAACCCTATCTAAACCCTTATAACGCGCCACTTTTATAGATACGGTATTGATATCATTCATCAAATAAGCTACATAATTGTACTTGCCATCTTCTGTGAGCAATTCAAGATTTCTTGCAAATTGTTCATTCAGTGTTTTATCTACCGACTGATAATAAATATGCAACTGCTGAAACTTCAAATCCTGTTTGGGCGACTGAATATTACCAATAGCATTGCGCACTCTTTTACTGAAAAGACTCTCAATTTGTCTTGCAGTCATTGGTTCGGCAGCACTACCTATGCGAATGAAAGCACCTTTCTCCGAAAGTCCATATTTCTTTACATAATATGGTTTTTCATAACCACCTGCCACAATTATTTTGAGGATGTCTTTATCTTCTTTTTGCTCCAATGCCAAATCAAACAAACCTAAACATGAGGGAACTATATTGTTTTTCAATCGATCTTTGATCAACAATTGTTCTTGGTCGGCATCGGGTAAGCCAACTATTTCTCCATGCTTATCTATGCCAATATAAATCACGCCACCTTCTTTGGAATTAAGAAATGCCACCACTTCTTTCTCCAATTCTGGCGTTACTTTTTGCTTGTATTCGGTATGTTGATTTTCGGGCATTTTTTCTTTGATATGTTAATGAGATCTATGACGTTTAATACATACTTGCGGAAACTACGATACGAAAAAGGAGTTAAATAAAAAATCTATAATCATATTCTGAATTACCAATATGATTCACTAATTTACCTATTCTTGCAATTTCATTAGAAGAAAATATAGTTGCCGGCAATTGCGAATACATATTCAAAGAATTCCAATTCATCTTTGAAAGTCCCAAGATTTCATTAGATATTTGTTCTAATGTACTATTTCCATAATGTCTAATTACTTTTAAAGGTTTAGGAATGTATCTTCCTCCTGGATAAAAATTAGCATACTGATTTTTCACGGATGGAATAATGCCATGCGTCCATAACAAAGCTGAATAACTTGTTAATTGAATACATGTACCACGAGCAATAGAATAACCATCAATTTCTGTTTTTCCGTATTTAATTTTACTGGATACATATTTAACATCATCTTCAAAATTTATTTCGATTAAATCAACATTTTGAATATTAGCATTCTCTAACAAACTATCGCAAATACCATCTTTTTCTTCTTGCGTGAAAAAAGTTCTTTTATGTATAACTACTCGTTTTGGCATTTCATTCATCGATTCATAAAACAGATTGATAATAGATCGTCCAAAATCATATGCATCATCGTATGAGAGATGAGGTTTTTTATCCCTCCATTGAATCTTATCATTGCTTAATTTCGATAGTTTATATTTTAAACCTTCTCCATTAGATGTATATAAATGACTACAACCTAAGATAATAGGATTATTCTTATTGTGTTTATCTACACTATATCCTATCCCCGCAAAAGCAGTATCTGTTGTTGAATTTTCTACTAGCCAAGGTGTTCTAAATGATTTCACATAAAACGACAGTGAAAGCCACCATACAACTTGGCATTCTTGTTTGTAATCTAAAAGCGTTCGTTCTGTTATGAACTGAGAAGTCAAACCCTTTTCAGCACAAAACGCTTTTACATAATCATGCAAATCAAAAGATTCATATTCATTTGAAAAGGAAGTATATTTTAACCACTTATTTGGTATGAAAATGACAATTACTTTCTGAGTTCTAGATGCACTTACTTTTAGTATTTCGGAGCAAATATTTTCTTTAATCTTATTTGAAATATTTTTTATCTCGCTCGATAATTGAAAATCTTCAAGAATTCTCCAATCAGATGAATTTATATTTGGAATCTCTAAATTTATATTATAAATATTCTCAAATCCTTCATAATTAATCAGATAACTTTCTTTAGGATTATTGACAGCTATTCTTGTATTTAATTTATTTAAAAAATTATTTAATTTTTGAGAATATTCAGGGATACATAAAATTGACATTTTTACTTCTTTATTCAAGAAGTGATCAATTCCTGTTTCAAAAGGTTTATGATTAACCAAACCTTTCATCGGGTGCGGTTCTAAGCATCTTTTACCTCCATTATTTGAACTAAAAATCAAATTAGGTTCTCTAAATTTAACTCCTTTATATCTAATTAGATGAAGCGGAACATTATGTATTTCATTGCTACTTCTCGTAAGGTCATCAATTAATGTGAAGATTGGATTCTTTTGGATTTTAAAACTGAATCCAGAATTCGATTTATTAGGAAAATCAAATTCATTACTGTTTTTAAATAAAATCTCTCTCCATTTTGATACATATTTATTGAATTTATCATTCCATATATGATGAAAAAATTCTAATCCTATGCCATGAATTTCATCTTTAGAATCAACATGAAAATCTGGATTTAAAGTAATGTAGAACTGGTTTGATATAATTTCAATATTTAAACGAATTGCACTATACACCTTATGTCCTCTAATAATTTTATATTCACTTTCGTTCCATAACTTTCTTTTATTATCCGTTTTTAGATTTTTTTCCAATGAATAATACTTACATAATGATGAAAGAAATAGATATATGAGATTATTAGAACTATTTTTGATTTCAGTTATTGGTTTTCTTACCAACTTAGATAGAATAAAGGAACCAAAAAATTTGTTTATATTTTCTGCATTTCCAATGCTCCATATTTGATTACCAATTGGAACTGCTGCAATTTCCTTACTTGGTAAGATGTTCTCATTCAAAAATTCCCATACTTTTCCGGTAATTGTATGTTCAAAAACATAAACTTCTTTTGGAAACTCTATTGGAAAAAAATTGCTCTTTAATACGGTATTGGTTTTCTTAGGCAAAAGATTAAAAGGAATTGATTCAACTTTTTTGGTGTCACTTTTTAAAAGTAACTCAAACTCATTATAGATTTCATTATTTTCATTTAATAATAATTGAGCAATTTGATAAATTGCATTATCAAATCCTTCAGTACCTACATAGAAGGCTCTTTTTCTAGTTTCATTTGCTACAAAAATTAGGTCTTTAACTGCTTCACTTTTATTTTCTTTGTACCCACACCAATATAATCTTCCTCCTCCATCTTTTGAATATAATTCACGCAAGGTATTCATCAACGAATGATCTCTACCACTGTACCCAAATACAATTAAGTGTTTATCCTTCAGATATTCAATCATTTTTTCTCGAAACACTTCATCTTGAGTTTTTAATTCTTCTTCTGTATTTTTTAATTCACCAAACTTAAAATCTCCATGAAGCTTTAAAATAGGAAGCTCACTTGTATTCTGAGTCCTATTTATAATTCTTGTCGTATTTTCTAATGTTATATCAATTGCTTGAAAACGTTGTGATATACATGCATCTCTCATTAAATCGTCAAAATTTGTAGTCCAAACAGTATCTACAAAACCGACCTTGGCTAATAATGCTGTTGCTTTGTACCCTATAGAAGGTTGAGCATTAGAGCAAATTTTTTGAAAATACTTCCTTCTATCTTCATCTATTGCAAAACATTCACTCGCATAAAAAGAATATTCAATATCAGATCCATTTGGAGGAAACCGGCCTTGACTATCTAGCCAATTTTGTATAATTTCTTGATTTTTCTTATTTCTAAAATTTTCAATCCAGTCATTTGAAATATTATTACTAGTTTGATATATCATTTTTTTCCATTCCCAAATACAATCATAAGCTGATTGTATTCCCGAAGATATCGAACAGCCTGCGCCCAAAAGGAAAGCGTATTTATCATCTTTTGAAATGAATAACGATCTTTTAAATTTATCAAAATCTAAGTCCATACTTTAAAGCGTACTTTGGGGTTATTATTAATTTCCTCTCGCCAATCTAGACAACAACAAACTTTGGAGTTGAGTGAGTTTTTGGTTTTGGGTTTCGTAATTTTCCTTTAAGTCAAAATCTGGAAAAATCACAGAATTGAATTCTTTATGGATTTCTTTATTAGGTACTAAGCATTCCATTTTAGTAAGAATATTTGCATTTGCTTGTGGTTGTGCGGAACCTTCAGCATTATTTAATACAAAGTATTTATAGTTATCTGATATAATCAGGCAATTTAAATATGAAATAAATTTTTCATTATTAGGTTTTAACCTTACAAGAAATGAAGCAAATACACTTTTAGGGAAACTCCTCCAAATCATTTTACCATATCCAACATTTGCCCCTGTTCTACTTATTAATATATCACCAAATTCAACTAAATATTTACTAATCTCTTTATCATTGATATTACAAAAAGGAACACTCTCCCAATCAATATTGCTATTAACAACGTCTGTAATTCTCAAAAATTTGGCCGAACCGTTGTTTGGATTTGCAATATCAGTAAATCCGTACTGCGTAGAAACCAGATCTGAAACCCTTCCAACCTCCCAGCCTTCAGGAATTTCTTTTTGCAATTCTTCGTTGAAAACCATTTTTCCTCCTGAAGATTTGTAAGGCTTTCCCTCTTCATTTGGAAACTCAAAATCCACAAACCAATGGTTGTACAAAGCTTGTGCAGTAGCTTCTAGTTTTTCGCAAATTTGCTCGTTGACTTTTATTTTGTTAGCCACCGATTGGTATTGATCAACTATTTTGTGCTGTTCTTCGATGCTGGGAACTGGAAGTTCCACTTCGCACATCTCTTCCCAATCAAAAGATTCCCTTGTACTTCCGTGAGAATGAAATCGAGCATACCGATCAAATTCTGGACGTGAAAACCACATCATCAAATACTCTGGCAATAGCGTTTTTTCATCTATTACTTCAAAAACAATATAAATCTGTGAAACCAATGCTTTATCATACTCTTCTGATATAGCTACAGAAAGCCTATCACCATTTCTTGAAGTTACTGTACCATAAGCAAATTGCCTTTTCTCAATTATTTTATAAGTTGACATATCCGTTCCAACTATATTGGCAATGGAAGGAATCATCTTCTTCGTATTACTAACACCAAGTAGCGTTTGAATATCTAAATCTTTATTGCGCACATTTACTTGCCGAATAAATTCGCCTAGCTTTCTATAACTCATAGCCCAACTCTTTAAATACGTTTTGAACTTGTTGTTTTAGTTCGGCTTCTTGTTCAAATAAGCTTTGCAAATCGGTTTGTAAAGCCTGCATTTGATTGTTATAGTCCAAAGATTCATCTCTATTCACAAACTCAATATATTTACTCGGCACTAAAGAGTAATCTTTCTTACGGATTTCTTCTAAACTGGCCGAATAACAGAACTCTGGAATGTTTTCATAATTTTCTTTCCAAGCCTCTTGTTGCCAATTGTGATACGTTGTAGTAATAGTTTGGATATCTTCTTTAGAAAACTGAATGTATTTCTTTTC
Organism: Rhizosphaericola mali; assembly: GCF_004337365.2. GTDB lineage: Bacteria > Bacteroidota > Bacteroidia > Chitinophagales > Chitinophagaceae > Rhizosphaericola > Rhizosphaericola mali. The sequence goes on from NZ_CP044016.1 coordinate 2,197,809, forward strand.
AAAAGGTTCACCTTTTTGGCGCAAATCCATAAACAGAACTTCATGTTGGCGATCACGGTAATGTTTTTCGCCATCGATTACTTGTACATTGTGAGCCTTTTTATTTCGGTTCAAAATCCAAAGTGTCACCGAAATATCAGTGGAATAAAACATCGCTCTCGGCAAAATAACAATCGCTTCTACCAAATCATTTTCCAAAATCTGTTTACGTATTTCGTATTCGTCACCACTACCACTTAACGCGCCGTTTGCCAAGATAAATCCTGCCACTCCGTTTTGCGATAGTTTGGAAATCATATTGAGAATCCAAGCGTAATTGGCATTGGATTTTGGCGGCACTTTGTAACCTGCCCAACGCGGATCATCGGTCAATTCGTTTTCGGCACGCCAATCTTTTAAATTAAATGGCGGATTAGCCATAATGTAATCGGCTTTCAAATCTTTGTGCTGATCGTCGCCAAAAGTATCGGCTGCTTTCAATCCCAAATTGGATGAAATCCCTCGAATTGCCAAGTTCATTTTTGCCAATTTAAAAGTGGTATTCGTGAGTTCTTGTCCGTAAATAGAAATGTCTTTTTTATTTCCTTTATGATTCTCTATAAACTTCAACGATTGCACAAACATGCCACCCGAACCGCAAGAAGGATCATAGATTTTACCTTTGAAAGGTTCTATCATCTCCGCAATTAAGTTAACGATGGATTTTGGCGTGTAGAATTCGCCTTTACCTTTCCCTTCTGCAATGGCAAATTTGGACAAAAAATATTCGTATACTCTGCCTACAATATCCTGAGATTCATCTTTTAGCGTATCAATATTATTCACCGTATCCAACAAAGCTGAAAACTTGGATTGATCCAAACCTAAACGTGAAAAATAATTGTCTGGCAATGCACCTTCCAAAGATTTGTTGGTACGTTCGATGGTTTTGAGTGCAGAATCCACCTTTAAGGTAATATCTTCTTGCTTTGCATTTTCGATGATAAATGTCCAACGAGATTCTTCAGGCAAATAAAATACATTTTCTGCTTGATAGAATTCTGGAATTTCTAAAAAGTCTTGTTTATGTTCGTTGATAAGCTCTTGTCTTCGTCTCCAGAATTTATCGTTCGCAAACTTGAGAAATATCAAGCTTAATACAACATGTTTATATTCGGATGGTTCCACAGAACCACGTAGTTTATTTGCAGAGTCCCAGAGAATTTCTTCAGTGGATTTAGAGGAAGATGCCTTGGCCATATTTTAAATTATTCTGGATGCCAATTTACAAGAAGAAATATGAAATCTCAACAAAAAATCACCATTGTCCAATTAAAAATTAAAAAGCAAGGCAAGATATTTAATATTTAAACAAAGACATTACGGAATACCGTAATTTATTATGTTATAGAGTATCTTCATTTGTATAACTTATTTATTGGCTTTCACTCTATCTTCTATCTTATGGTGCAAATCTTCTAAAGTTTTGTATTATCCTCCTTTTTGTTCATTGAACTTTTGCATCTCCGATTATGGATTTCTTACATAAAATAGTCCTTATACTTTAACAAATTTTAACGGTACCCACATGTCATCACCTTGTGATTATTCAGTTTTACTTACCTGAGTTTTGCTTTAGAAGAAAACGGAAAATCATGGAAGAATACAACCGAAAATTATTAATACTTCATCGTGATGAACTTTTGACAAGAGGAGATTTGGAAGATTTCAAGATAGAATTACTACACGCTATTCGACAACTTTCCAAGGAAATAACTGGCACTCCTTCGAAGCTATGGCTTAAAAGTTATGAGGTCAGAGAATTGTTGGGAATTAGTGGACCAACCTTACAGGCGATGCGTGATAAGGGAACAATTCCTTTCACCCGTATTGGAGGTGCTATCTTTTACTATCGAACAGATATCGAAAAGATGATGGAACAGTTTAAAAAAAATCCTCTAAAAAACTAGCGTCATGAAAAATATTATTCAAAAACATCAAGGATTTGGATGTCGAATTCCGCCAAAAAAAGAGTTGGTGTTAGTCTACTTTTTACAAAAAGGAGTTCCGCAATTGAATGCTTCCCAGTTTTGGAATTTTATGGAAAGAAACGAATGGAAAACCAAAAGTGGCACTCCCATAAGAGATTGGAAGAAAGCTGCATTTGACTGGCTTTGTGCTCCGAAATGAAACGATTTATCCTCATCAAACAATCTCATCTACAAAACAATATAGTTATGCAAAACGAGCAATTCAATTTCAAAGCAGCCAAGGAACAAATAGATTTAGTGTATTATATTGTTTCTTTAGGATTTCAATATTCCAAGCAAAATCATCACGACTATTGGTTTAAATCTCCATTACATGAAGAGCATACCGCATCCTTCAAAGTCGATCGAAGGAGGCAAATTTGGTATGATCATGGAACGGGACAAGGCGGAGACTTGATAGATTTTATCAAGGCATTTCACCGATGTGATTTCAAGGAATCTTTGACAAAATTGCAAGAATACTTGGGATTAAATCCTTCTACTATGGAGGCAAAAAATAAACAGAATATCGAGCAAGACAACTTCGAAAATGCAGACAAACATATCCACATTATTGCAGAACGTTCCGTCCAAAAATATTATTTGAGACAATATATTCAAAGTAGACATATCTCCATTTCCATTGCAGAAAAGTTTTTGAAAGAAGTAGATTATTCATTGAAAGAACGAAACTATACAGCCTTAGGATTTGCAAACAATGACGGCGGTTATGAGCTTCGGAACAAATATTTCAAGGGAAGTTCCATGCCAAAAGCGCCAACGATTATTTCATTAACTGAAGGTAAAAATGATATTTCACAGCAGAGTTTGAGTGTATTTGAGGGCTTTTTTAGCATATTGTCTTTTCTAGAATTACTCGAAAAAGACAAACACTTTACGGAAAAACCAGACAGTATTTTAGTACTAAACTCGCTGTCTTTTCTAAATAAATCGCAAGATTTGATTTTGTCTTTTGGTCAAATAGATATGTATTTGGACGGTGATACGGCCGGTAAAAAGGCTACCAAGCATGCGCTTTCTTGGAGTGAAAAGATAAGTGACTGTAGTCATTTATATGAAAGTTTTAAGGATCTAAATACTTATTTGGTCCCTCAGGATTTACAATGCAAAGAGCAGGAAGAACCTAAAATTTCTTATGGTTTACGACGATGAATCTTTCTTTTCATCCGCCAATACAGTTCTCAAAAAACATAGTTCAAGAAGTTTTTAAAATAAATTTTTAGGGTGCTTTATGTTACCAATTTCATCAGCACATTTTTCATCTGAAAAAAGCTGTATTGGAAGCCTTGAATATCCGCGTGGATATAGCAAGTTGTTCAATTGTTTCACAATTGGACTTGCAAGGCCTTTGTTCACTGGAGCAAAGGCATTAAAAAAGACTTCGGAACTCGTCTTTTTTCTTTTGGAATCGTATTTCATTCATTGAATCATAAATGTTTTTTCTATGGAATCATCCCATCCTGAAAATAGAAACCAGTGGCTTCATATCCGCTTTACTATATCGGAAATGAACTTAATAAAAAAGGCTATTGCATCCAGTACAGAACGCAAAATAAGTACCTATGCCCGAAAACTAATACTGGGTCAACCAGTGATTTTGAAAGTACGAAATGCGTCCACAGATGATTTTATTCTGGAGCTAAATACACTTAAAAGAGAACTGTCCGCCATCGGTAGCAATTTCAATCAAGTGGTCAAAAACATCAACACTTTTAAAGATTCTCCCGAAGGTAAAATTTGGTTTCCGTTGGCATTGGAAAACCAAAAAAGGTTAATAGAGAAGACTGGTGTTATACAAGAACAAATCCAACAATTTGCCAGACAATGGTTGCAAAAATAATGGTAGGTAAAAATATGAATGGAGCATTGAACTATAATGAAATTAAAGTTTCAGAAGGGAATGCTGCCTTGTTGCATGCAGATGGTTTTCTGTTACCCAAAGAACAACTTTCCTTCCAAAATAAACTATTTGTTTTCTCCAATAGAACCGAGTTAAACGATCGGGCCAAAAGTAACTCTGTGCATATCAGTATCAATTTCGACAAAAAAGACGCGCTAAATAAAAGTGAATTACTTTCTATTACGGAAAAATACATGAACCAAATTGGATTTAAAGATCAACCTTATTTGCTATATGAACACTTTGATGCAGCTCATAGACATGTTCATGTTGTAACTACTAACATTAGATACGATGGCACACAGATACCGATGTATAATTTGGGACGTGACAAAAGTATGAAGGCCTGTCGTGTCTTAGAAAAAGAATATGGATTAGTCAATGCAGTATCAAAAAAACAAATTGAACTAGAAACCATAAAGGCCATCCCAGAGAAAGTCATTTACGGTAAAAACGAAACCAAGTCCGCCATTTCTAATACCGTCAGAGCAATTATTAGAGACTATAAATTCACTTCGTTAGCAGAAATGAATGCGGTATTAAAAGGCTTCAATGTGGAAGCCTACAGAGGAGAGCCTAATAGTAAAATGTTTGAAAAAGGCGGTTTAACCTATCACGTATTGGATAAGAAAGGAAATCATATCGGTGTGCCCATTAAAGCAAGCAGCATTTACACCAAACCGACTTTAAAAAATATGGAATCTATCTTTCAATCAAACAAAACCAAACAACAACCTTACAAAAATTCATTACAACGAAGAATTGACAAGTTATTGCAGACTCCTATTAAAGACCGATTTGTATTTCAGTTAATGTTAAAAAAGCAAGGTGTGGATGTGCTTTTTCGGGAAAATGAATCTATGGTTTATGGCATTACGTTTATTGATCATAATACCAAATCTGTATTTAATGGTAGTGATTTAGGAAAAGGATACACGGCTAAAAGAATATTGGAACGTTTTGCGGAAAGTGGTTCTTTGGAACAACAAAAACAAGAAGACAACTACAATGAATTGAAAAACTACATCCAAAATATAAACTATAAAACAGGTGTACAAAAGAGTGTAGAACAAATTTATAAAGATGGTTATCAGCTGGCAATAGGACAAAATAGTTTGGGCAGTAATAAATATTATCTGTCCTTTCAGAATAGTGAAAATGGTGTTCGTGCAGGTAGCATCAACCGTTTTGACCGGTATTTCGAAGAAGGGAATATTACAGAAAAGCTCTGCAATCATCTAAACGAATACCTAATACAAAATGGCATACAGCAATTACAACAATACATTCAGAATCTATTTTCAGCACAATCCGATAATTATTTTGGACACATTACTGCCGACAAGAAGAAACCTAAACGTAAAATTAATTGGTAAAAAATGACCGGAGAAAACGAACAAGGACTTAGGGCGATGCTGGATTTTACCAGACTCCTCAGCATTGCTATTTTGATGATTCATTTCTATGGGATCTGTCATGGCGCATTTACCCATTGGGGGTGGACAGCTTCTGTTATTGATAACATTGCCCATAATTTTTGGAAGCTGCCCATCTTCAAAACCGTATTATTTACCAAGCTTTCTGCATTACTTATGTTGGTTGTTTACCTATTTGGCATACAGGGAAAGAAGGATGAAAAGATAAGTATTAAAGCCGCATTGGCATATTGCATAACAGGGTTACTATTTTATTTTCTGTCCAATTTTCTGTTATATGTTAAAGCAGACCTCATTGAAATATCGCTGTATTATATGGGCATGAGCGCAGCTGGTTATTTGCTAATGGTTACAGGAGGAACTTATTTATCTAGAATATTGAAACTGAAAATGCGTAAAGATATTTTCAATACGGACAATGAAACCTTTCCGCAGGAAGAGCGCTTATTGGAAAATGAGTATTCTTTTAATCTACCAGCACAATACCAACTAAACGGAAAACTTAGAAAAAGTTGGATTAACATTATCAATCCTTTTCGGGCTGTACTTGTAGCGGGCACTCCGGGTGCAGGTAAAACCTATTTTGTAGTTCGCAATGTAATAGAGCAACAAATCCGTAAAGGATTTTCGATGTTCCTATACGATTTCAAATACGATGATTTAAGCAAGATTGCTTACAATGCTTTATTGAAAAATTACAAGAATTACAAAGTTCCGCCATCCTTCTATGTCATTAATTTTGACAATCCTATGTATCGTTGTAATCCATTGGAGCCTGATGCTATGCGGGATATTAGCGATGCCACTGAAGCGGCAAGGACGATTCTACTGGGACTAAATAGGGATTGGATTAAAAAACAAGGTGAGTTTTTTGTAGAATCTCCTATTAATTTCCTGACTGCCATTATTTGGTTTTTAAAGAAATATGAAGGTGGTAAATATTGCACATTACCGCATGCCATTGAAATGATGCAACAAGACTATAATGATTTATTCCCCGTATTGAATAGTGAACCCGAAATTGAAGTATTAATTAATCCATTTATTTCTGCCTATAAAAATAAAGCCATGGAACAATTGGAAGGGCAAACGGCATCTGCCAAAATTGCCATGGCCAGGTTATCTTCTCCCAACATCTATTATGTACTCAGTGGCAATGATTTTACTTTGGACATCAATAATCCTGATGCGCCAAAGATTGTCTGCATGGCTAATAATCCAGAAAAATCACAAACCTATGGGGCGGTTATTTCTTTGTTCGTATTTAGATTATTAAGAGTCATCTTACAGAAAGGAAGAAATAAAAGTTCACTTATAATAGATGAACTACCTTCCATATTTCTAAATGGCATCGAACAGTTTATTGCCGTAGCCAGAAGCTATAAAGTGAGTACAGTTCTATGTGTGCAGGATTTTAGTCAACTAGTCAAGGACTATGGAAAAGAACTCGCAGAAGTTATTGTCAATATTTGTGGTAATGTGATTAGTGGTCAAGTTACGGGCGATACAGCCAAACAACTCTCAGATAGATTTGGTAAAATTGTCCAAGAACGGGAAAGTGTCTCTATCAACAGAAACGATACTTCAGTTAGCAAATCCACTCAATTAGAAAGTGCGATTCCGGCCTCCACGATTGCTACGCTTAGTTCTGGCGAATTTGTGGGTATTGTGGCAGATAACCCTGAATCCAAAATTGACTTAAAAACATTTCATGCAGAAATCATCAATGATCATAATGCTATTGCTAAAAAAGAAAAAAGATTCAAAGAGATTCCTCGAGTAAAGAATATGTCAAATGCAGAAATACAAAATAATTTCACGCAAATTAAAAATGATATTGATAAAATTATTGCAACTGCGCAGTCCAAAATAGTTGATTAGAATTTTTTAAATTACATAATATATGTTTTAAAAATATATCACGTATCAGACTTTATCCATAGATAAGGAAGGTAAAAGCTTCAATATTCTCCTTTTTGTCGAAATTCAAATAATTCTGTTAAAAAATAGATGACTTTGGGGATGTATTTTAATAATTGATCAGAACTGATAACAATAATATGTTGAGACCATTTAAATCATACTCACCCTTTGTAACTTAAAAAAGTCATTTATATATGATCGCTTTTTAATGTTACAAAAGGTGATCTATTACTGTTTTCCCGGAGAATTACCTTTAATTATTTTTTCTATTTGAGTCTTATCTATGCCCCATATTGAATGATTATTATATGTATAAATTGGGCCGCTATGGCTTCCTTGACCTGTATTATAATTGATAGTTTCTGCCATTCTATACATAAATAATTCAGGTGTAATGTTGAATATTTGCCCAAGCTTTTGAGCCAAATCACTAGTAATTTGTTTAGCACCACTTTCAATATCTTCATAATCTGATAGCGGTATTTCTAACTTTTCCGCAATATCCTCCGCCTTAAGTTCACAACACTCTCTTGCTGTAATTAAAACGAAATTTGGACCATATGCTATACTCATTTCTCTGTTATTTTTTCGATTAAGCGAATTAATTGTTCTTTTTCTTTTCTAAGTTCCATAATTTCCTTAGATAACATGGAAATATGATTGTTTTTATCTTGTAATATACGTTCATACAACGATTTTGTATCTGTATCTACATAATTGTTATATCCATAGATTGGACCACCGAAACTTCCGTTGCCAGTATTGTAATTAACTACTTCACTAGAAGTTGCAAAAAAAGCTTCTGGAGGAACGGAAAAAACGTGTGCTAATTCCTTAGCCCTATCTATTGTTAATTTAGTTTTTCCTCCCTCAAGTTTTGCGTAAGCAGATTGAGTAATATCAAGTACTTCTGCCACGTATTCCTGGGTCCAATTTTTACTTTCCCGCAAAGATTGAAGTATTGTAATTCCCATAACCTATCATTATAAGTGCAATTTATGACAAAAAAGAATAAATTAGTAATAATAAGCATATTACAGAATTATTCCGACTAAATTATTTCTATTTTTTTAAAAAACTTTGCATTGGGTATTTTTCAAATTATTATAGAAAGAAATTAAGAAAAATTAAAGCTAAAACATTCTCATAACTCAGCTTTTCTTGTATCAAAATAACCGCCTTATTTTTTTACATTCAAAAAGCTTAAGAATGAAACTTAAAACGCTTATAGGCGTGATAGGAATGCATTTGCTATTCTTTTCTACTTACGCACAAAAGCCTAGAATTTTACAGATTGGTGATACCATTACAGATGTATCCTTACATAACATTGTAAATTATAGGGATAGTACAGTCAATATTTCTGACTTCAAGGGCAAACTGTTGATTCTAGATTTCTGGGCAACTTGGTGTACAAGTTGTATAGAGCATTTTCCATTCTTGGATTCCATGTCTATAAAGTATCCCGACAAACTTGCTGTAATTGGTGTTGGATATGAATCATCAGAAAAGATAAAAGGATTCTTTTCTAGTAAAAAAAGTTCAGACGGAAAACGATATAAATTATCCTCTATTGTAGAAGATACAACACTGTCTGGATTTTTTCCACATAGAACCGTACCACATGTGATATGGATAAAACCAGATCAAACCGTGGGGGCAATTACTTCGGGAGACCAGCTAACAGAAACTAACATATTGGAGATGATTAGCTCTGGAAATTTACAAGTAAGTATCAAAAAAGATGTGGATGTAAGAAAGCCACTTCATTTGGCTACAGATTTTGGATATACAGATTCTCTATTGGGCTACTCAATTCTTTATAAAGCACAAGATCTAGGACCTGGTAAAGTTAACATGACTAGGAAAATTAGCGAAAATGTAATAGGTAAAGTCCTTACAAACTATAGTCTATTGGAGATATTTCGTCTGTTGGCATCTCCTATATTTCTTGAAAAAGGTCAGAAACTTAGTTCTAAACAAGTATTAATTAATATATCATCAAATAGAGATGTAAATAAACTTTATAATTCATACTGTTTTGATTTTATCGTACCAACAAAACATGCAAAATCTCTTAGTAAATATGCTATTGCAGAGCTCAATAGATTAAGCGGTTTTCAGTCTTCTATTGGTAAATACAAGACCACTTGTCTTGTATTAAAAGCAAAACAAAAGGATAAACTATACACAGATTCTAGCCAAGGCAAAGATTCTCACCTTTGGTTCGACAGCAAGCCAACATATATGCGAGGCTATGGATTGCAAATGCTTATAGATAGACTCAATGAATTATCAACTATACCCTTTCCTGTGGTGAATGGTACTGGCTTAAAAGAAAATGTAGCTCTCTGTCTTTCTGGTAGCAATAGACTAATGGATATACGCCATGACCTACAAAAGTATGGACTTTTTTTAGTCGAAGAAGAAAGAGAAATCGATGCCCTAGTGATAACCAAAAACAAAGTTAACTGAACTATAAGCATTAAAAATACATCCATGGAAAACTTATTTCGTACATATTACGCATCACTTTGCTACCATTCTTACCATGTCACGGGAGATAAGGAACTTTCCGAGGATATTGTGCAGGAGGTTTTTGTTCGTTACTGGCAATACAATGAAAATATTCAAATCCTACACCCCAAAGCCTGGTTATATAAGGCAGTGTACAATGCGTCCCTTAACAGCGTGGAAAAGCGAAATACTTACGAAAGAGCAAAAGTTGACATGTTCATAAAACTAAATGCTGTAGCATTAGAAAAGTCCCACGAACTTATTTTAATAGAGTCGGAAACGGCAAGGTTACTTTGGGGCAATGTTGAAAAACTACCCCCACAGTGCAGGGAAATTATACGAATGGGATTTATAGAAGGACTTTCCAATAAAAAAATTGCAGAACTAATGCATTTACACATTAGTACGGTAAAGACTCAGAAACAAAGGGGACTGTCCTTGTTGCGAAAGTTATTGTTTCATGTCGGAATTTGGCTTCAATTATGCCAATTCATTTTTTTTTAGGAATTTGTAGTCTAAATATAATGTTTACCTGTCTTATATACAAAGGCGGTAATTTTGAAACAGGAAAGATATAACCATAACACAATCTCATGCACGAAGACGAAAATGAAAAATCGGACAGAATTGCAGATCTCCTAGCAAAGTTCATGAGAGGTAATCTCTCCACGGAAGAATCCGAGGATCTGAATGCTTGGCTGGAGGAAGATCCTAAAAACAAGGAACTTTTTACCAATATAAACGACCCAAAATGGCAAAAACGTTCCTTTGATTTTTTTGACAACATAGATCAGAACTCAGCTTGGGATGCGGTATCGATCCGAATAGAAAAGGATAAAGGGGATAATATTAATCATGGCGGGAAGAGAATAAAAAAATATTTATTAGCAGCTAGTATATTTATTATTCTATTAACCGCTGGTACATTTCTTTGGTACACACATGGTGTGCAAGTGGAAAAAAGTCCATTTGGACAGGAAAAAATGCCTGGGTCAATGCATGCTACGTTATTTCTGCAAGGAAAAAAAATCGAAGTATCTTCTGCAAAGTCAGAAGAAATTGAAAAAGGGATTACAAATCAAAATGGATGGATAATTTATGATTCTGATAAAATGAGCACTGAAGAGCATAAATTAATAGTTCCTAATGGAGGAATCTATGCAGTTAGACTTCAAGATGGTACAAGTGTATGGCTGAATGCTGGATCTTCACTTCGATTTCCTTCTAAGTTTACAGGAACAGAACGTTTAGTGGAATTGGTTGGAGAAGGTTTTTTCTCAGTGGCAAAAGATGCGGTACATCCCTTTAAAGTTCTTTGCCAAGGTACAGAAACGCAAGCTATCGGTACTGAATTCAATGTGAACGGATATGGCAACAAGGTTACAACAACCCTAATAGAAGGCAAAGTAAAAGTGCTAAGCCCTTCAGGCAATACCTATCTAATCCCTGGACAAAGTTCTACATTTAATAGCCTAAGTGTGCCCTTAGCAGTACAAAGTGACACGGCTTTGGCTACTGGATGGAAAAACGGAAACTTTATGTTCTTGCATACAGATTTCCAAGAAGTAATGGATCAACTTTCTCATTGGTATGGAGTAGAAATCAAATATACCAAAGGCTTTGATCCGAATGGTCTTTCATTTACTGGTGAACTTTCCCGTAACAAACCCATTAGCAAATTATTATCCTTGATGGAAATGACAGGCATCGCGTCTTTCAAGGTATCTGATAACATACTCTACGTAGATACTGCGACAAGAAACACAGGTCGTTAATATATAACGTTCATAATTAAAACTATTCAATGAGAATAAAAAAACTACGGCTAGCCGTGGTAAGGAATTTCTTTTGCCCTTCCATCGCTAGATTATTACTGCTTTTGCTTTTGAATGCTTCAAGTTGGCAAGCATATGGCCAATCAACAACGGCGCAAATGATTACGCTTCATTTTAAAAATGCCCCAATTGAAAATGTACTGATGGAAATACAAAAACAGACGCCTTATCGATTCATGTTCAACGATAAGATACTCAGAGATGCAAATCATGTGACCTTGGATATAGAACAGCAAGCTATTGATTTAGTTTTAGCACAAGTATTTCGAGGCCAACCATTGACTTACAGTATAAGAGATAAAACCATTGTTGTCTCCTATAAAAAACAAGAAAATGGAAAAAGATTAAAAGGAAAAGTAGTTTCAATAAATGGAGGAACGCCAATCGAAGGAGCCAGTGTTGCTGTTAATGGTCAAGTGCTTACCACAACAGACAGGAATGGTTCTTTTGTTTTGGAGAATTCTGACAATGGCAGGTTATCTATTTCCTCTATGGGTTACAACAGCTACGAAGGAAACATATCATTATTGTTTTCTGAAAATAGCATTATTCGATTAACTGAAAAAAACTATGTTTTCGATAGTATTGATATTGTATCAACAGGATACCAACAATTGTCAAAAGAAAGAGCTACAGGTAGCTTTGATTACTTATCTGGTAAACTATACAACGAACAAGTGCGTACCAATGTACTCGACGGTATACAGTATATCGCCAATGGGGTTTCTCTCAATAACCGGATCAATGCCAACGGACAACTGTCGGTGCGTGGTCTCAGCACTATAGAAGGCCCCAAAGATCCACTCATTATAGTAGATAATTTCCCTTATAATGGAAATATCAGCAATCTTAACCCAAATGATGTGGAAAGCATAACCGTACTAAAAGACGCTGCTGCATCATCTATATGGGGTGCAAAGGCTGGCAATGGAGTAATTGTTATTACTACCAAAAAAGGAAAATATGGCCAGCATTTTAAAATGGATTTGACTCAAAATACGACAGTAAGTGACAAGCCGAACCTTTTTTATCTTCCCAATATTTCCTCCTCTGATTTTATTGATGTCGAAGAAATGCTGTTTGCAAATGGTTATAGGTTCAGCGATACCGCAAGCGCTGACCACACCCCATTTTCTCCAGTTTACGAGACACTGTTCCAGAAAAAAAATGGAAATATTACTGCATCTGAGGCCATGGCTCGAATTAATACCTATCGTAACCATGATGTGAGAAATGATTTTGAAAAATATTTCTATAAAAAAGGGATCAACCAGCAATATGCACTTTCTGCTACAGGAGGAAGCGAAAAACATAATTATGCACTGTCCGGATCATATGATCGAGACATCGATAATTTAAATGGACAATTCAATAGAGCTACTTTGAAAACACTCAATTCCTTTAAACCCTCCAAACAACTAGAAATATCAGTTGGATTGAACTATAACCATAGTGAAAATATACAGGGGCGACCATCATATGGAAGCATCATTACCACAAATGGACAAATACCTCCTTATACGATGCTTACTGACGCTAGTGGTAAATCAATTCCATTATATAAAGATTACAGACAGGGATATATAGATACACTTGGAAATGGACTTTTACAGGACTGGCACTACTATCCGCTGACAGATTACAAATACAGCCACATCACTAATACAGTAGAAGATATTGTTACCAACTTAGGATTAAGATACCAAGTTTACAAAGATTTATCCATACAGGGACTTTATCAATATGAAATGCAATCCACCGATGCGAAGTCTCTTTATGATGAAAATAGCTATTTTGTTCGAAATCTTGTCAATAGCTTCTCACAAATTAATTATTCAAACGGTAGCGTTACCAAAATAATTCCTCAAGGACAGATTTTAGATAAATCATTAACTAAGATGTATGCTAACCAAGCGAGAATCCAACTCAACTATAATCATGGTTTTTCCAAAGGAGCATTGTCCTTACTAGCAGGTGGCGAAATACGGCAGATACATACTGCTTCTAATTCCTATAGAACATATGGATACAATGACAACATACTCACCTCAACAAATGTGGATCTAGCAAATACCTATCCCAATCTTGTCCAAGGTTATACGGATTTTATTCCGTCCGGGACTGGATTTTCAGACAACCTTAACCGTATGGTATCAGTTTTTGCCAACGGCTCTTATGTATATTTAGGAAAATATACCTTATCCTCCAGTGTTAGAAGGGATGCTTCGAATATTTTTGGGGTGGCAACAAATAACAAATGGAAACCCCTTTGGTCTACAGGCTTATCATGGGATTTATCGCAGGAAAATTTCTATCACTTACTTTGGATGCCAAAACTAAAATTGCGTGTAACCTATGGATATAGCGGCAATATCGATCCAAGTATTTCAGCAGTTACTCAGTTGACCTATGCTTCAACATCGCCTTATACAAATACCCCTTATTCTAGGATCACCCAGTTCTCCAATCCTGACCTACGTTGGGAAAAAATAGGGACATATAACTTGGGCTTGGATTTTCAATTGACAGGTGGTATCTTAAGCGGAAGTATTGATTATTACCACAAAAAGGGTTCAGATCTTTACGGTCCTTATCTTCTTGACAGGACTACTGGACTTTCCGTTTCTAACATTACGAAAAACGTTGCGTCCATGGCATCCAACGGAATGGACCTACTATTGAATTCTATTGTCATAAACCATAAATTTAAATGGTTAATTAACCTTAACGTCAACTATAATAAGGATAAGATACTGGACTACTATGGCACAAACTATAATACCGGTGGACTCGGAATAACTGGAGAAAAAGGCAAGCCAGTCTATTCCTTATATTCTTACAAGTGGGCTGGACTGGATGGTCAAACTGGAGATCCTCTAGGATATTTAAATGGGACAATAAGCAAGGACTATACGGCAATAATTAATGCTGGGACACAGTCTCAAAACCTACAGTATAATGGTTCTGTGATGCCTACTTTTTTTGGCACTATTGGCAATACATTTTCTTATAAAGATTTTGGCTTAGATGTTAGATGCACTTTCCAGGCAGGCTATTATTTTATGAGTTCATCCATAAATTATAACAATCTTTACGCCTCTAGTCAAGGACATAGCGATTTTTCCAAAAGATGGCAAAAGCCTGGAGATGAACGGTATACCGACGTCCCTTCGATGATCTACCCAGCAAATTCATCCCGTGATGCTTTTTATAACGGCTCTGATGCACTGGTAGAAAAAGGAGGAAATCTAAGGCTCCAATATATTAACCTTAATCACTCATGGCAAAACATTCGTATTAGAAAAGGTATGATAAGATCTATAAGATTGTATTGTGTAGCAAACAACCTTGGAATCCTTTGGAGGGAGAATAAGAAAAAAATAGACCCCGACTATCAAAATTCCGTAATACCTCCAGCAAGAAACTATTCAATGGGATTTCAATTCACCCTATAAATCTAAAAATATGAGCGTGTTAAAAAATATAAATAATATTATAGTATGTGGTCTTTGTATTTTATTACTTAGTGGCTGCAAAAAATACTTGGACGCTAAATCTGATAAATCTCTTGTAACACCTTCAAGTCTTGCAGATCTTCAATCTATTCTTGATTATTATTTTTGGGTCAATCAAAGGGATCCGGGCGCAGGCCTCTTGTCTAGCGAAGACTACTATTTAAGTCAGTCGGATTTTGATGGGTTAGGTAGCTTGTATAATCAAAATCTTTATATATGGAATCCAAGCAACTTGTTTGCCTCAGGTACCAACGATTGGTCTAGAGCCTACGATAATGTTTATAGAGCAAATACAATCCTCGAAAATATTTCTAGCATCCCTATTGATACAGAAAATAATGTCGAATGGAACAATGTTTACGGTCAAGCACTATTTTTAAGAGCGAAGGCGTTTTTCCAAATAGCTGTGATATGGGCAAAAGTATTTGATTCCTCTACTGCATCCACTGATTTAGGGATTCCACTCAGACTTAAAAGTGATTTCAATGAAATATCTACCCGTTCTACGCTACAGGAAACTTACGATCAGATTATTGCAGATGCTAAGTCCGCGACTGAAAAGTTACCGGACATACCCTTACATGTCCTTCGTAGTTCAAAAATGGCGTCTAATGGACTATTGGCAAGGATTTACCTATCCCTAGGTAATTATGATAGCTGCCTCTATTACTGCCAAGCAGCCCTCGCGATAAAATCAGAACTTTTAGACTATAATGAATTGTCGCAAACAGCAACTTATCCAATTGCCAATTTCAACAAGGAAGTTATGTACGGCGCACAAATAACTTCCTCTTATTCCGTAACCTCCAAGCAAGTTGATTCATCACTTTACAAAAGCTATGATGATAATGATCTACGAAAAGCCATATTTTTTCGTTCCAAAGGCAATGGTTCATATTCTTTCAAAGGTGGCTATACTGGAAGTTCTACACCTTTTAGTGGTATTGCAACCGACGAAATGTATCTTATGAGGGCGGAATGCAATGCTCGATTGAACCAATTGCAAAAATCTATGGATGATTTAAACAATTTATTATCTAAAAGATGGAAAACTGGAACATTTATACCTTACAATAATCTTTCTAAGGACACCCTCTTATATATCATTCTTTTAGAAAGAAGAAAGGAACTCTTGTTCCGTGATATCAGATGGCTAGATATTAAACGCTTGAATAGAAATGGAGACAACATAATCCTTACAAGATTTATAAATGATAAACTTTATTCTCTGAGTGCTAACGATCTACGTTACGCCCTTGCCATTCCTGAAGATGTGATACAGCTATCAGGAATGCCACAAAATCCAAGATAGAATTGATTATTTTTATTAGAAAACCAATAGGGCTGCCATTGGCAGCCCTTGGTAAGAAGGAAAAAAAGCCTATAAAAATCAGTCTTTCATTCGAATTGTATTGTCGTCAACATCAGAAGTACTATTGATCGACGCTACAAAAGAAGCTACTGTCGTTTGAGAGGATGCCACTACACAAGGGAATGCATCTCCGCTACATCCTGGTGCGTCCGCACTAGAAACGATTTCCCAATTACTGGGATTTTTATAACTCGCTAGCGAATTGTCATTACCGAGATAATGAAAATTAGTATCCACTTTTTTTGTGATTACATTCTGCTCCGTTTTTGTAAATTTATTAGAGGCAAATACAATTACTCCCATTAGCAATGCGGCTATTAAAAGGGAAATATTTCTGAATTTATTTTTGTTTGTTTTCATAATATGAAAATTTAATTGGATTTATTTAGATTTTGTCAATTTTCGGCTCGGCCATGGTGGATGGATATACACCCACCATGGCCATTATTCGTATGTATCCAGACATGCCCAAATGTCCAATGATTAAAGCTTTTTGTTGTGCATTCATAAAACTGGTTTTAGAAATGAATCATGACAATACAAAATTCTCTAAAACCTAAAAAAGCTTATGTCCCCAAACGAAATATTAATTAGAAATAATTATGACTGGAAATCAATAATATAAGTTCGAATAGCCGTATTTTTTGCAGAACTAAATATCTTTTTGGATAATTGCAGTTGGTGGAATTCCAAAATGCTTTTTAAATGCCTTATCAAAGGCATGTAAAGAAGAATAGCCCAGATAATCAGCAATATCAGATGGTCTCAGGTTACTGGATAAAAGCATTTGATGTGCTTTTTCCATTCTCATTTTATGCCAGTAACGCAATGGGGACGTTCCGGTCTTTAATGAAAACATCTTTTTAAAAGTGGTTGTGTTGATATGAAGCATTCTCGACATTTTCCTAATACCTGGGAATTCAGATAGATCCGTAGACAACATTAGTAGAATTTTTTCCATTTCTTCCGAATAGTTCGCATAATATGAAATTTTCGTTTTCGGTGACGTTGGGTTTAACAAAAGACTGAGAAATGTCTTTATAGTTAATCCAACTATAAATGTATCAGGTCTGGTTTCACTTCTTAGGTAATCTAAAAGAAATGTGGCAACCGAACGTGCTTGTCCATCTAAAAAAGGTCTATTTTTTTCAATTGATGGAAATATCCTGAACAATAATTTCCTCGTTACAAGATATTTTGCATTTGGATAGTGCAGTGCGAAATCTCTGACATAGTCTTTGGGCATGAAAATTAAAAGTATCTGCCCATTCACCTCTTCGTTTATCGAAAATAATAATTTTTTAGGGGGAATTGAATATAAACTATATTGACCCGAGACCTGATCGGTGGAGCTCTTTATATTACCAAAATGATAACGGCTCTTACCCCTTAACTGAACAGTAATAACAACCATATCCATATTTGCTGTTAACTCTATTTGGTAACGTAAATACGTTTCATAAGTTAATAGATAAAGATGTACTCCTGGACTTATATGCAGGATTTTCTGAACGTCAACTTTTAACTGATTAGTGCTTACGTGGTATTTGAGTGCAGAGGTCCATATGAGTTGATCCTCTATTACAATTCCACCCTTTACAACACCATTGAAATCGCCCCTTCTTTTGAATTCAAACAGTAGTTCCATAGTCTCACTTTTCTCTTTGGACAACAAATATTTCCTTTTGGATAACACCTTCAATCCTTTGTCTGAATAGATTTGGAATAGAACTGTCACCCATTAAAATTACGTAAAAATGAATAACCAATACTTTTGGGAAAAAAGAACGAAACCTTCAAAACATTGGCTTGTAAGCACTACACCATTACTTTACAGTTTCAGGCCAAAAAACATATCCTTAGTTTTTTTAATTTCTTTGATGGATTTGCGTAGGGATCTACCATTACTGATAGAGTGGACACATCCAACCTTTCCAAGCAACAAATGGAGTATCCGATACCCTGAAACCTCTGATCAAAGGACATTTTTTGAATTTTATACCAAAGAGTTATCCACCCGCATGAGACTCTTTCCGTTCGTCATAAAGGAACATGAAAATATATTCTTATTTTTTGATTGCCTACAAGACAAAAGAGACAAGGGCAAGAAAAGCAATCCCTGTGCATACGTATTCTTTCATTATCCACCCAGAAATGATTTTATAGAAATGAAAAGTTATCTTTTATTGATGAGTCCTTTTGTCGTGGATTTTCTTCGTCGTACTATGGGATGTAGAACCATTTTTTGCATCCCAAATAATCAAGTTGTATTGATTCCTTTTTTGAGAAATTCTATCCACAAAACGGATATCCAACCGCCTTCCACCAATTTTCCTTTTTGGAAAATCGGTTGGTATTGAATCCTTTTACAAACTAATTGTATAATGTTTTTAATCGAATGAATAATTTCTTAACCAAAAATATACATCATGGAAAACTATTTAACACAGTTATGGAACCGCTACGTTTCGGCGTCAGGTGAAAGTAAAATGGGGGAATTAACTACACAAGACAATAATATGCAAGCAATAAGAGCTATTTATGCTGCCATTCTAGAATTGCGTACATTTATGCATAACTATGTGTTCCAAAGCCGTAGTGAACAGTTGAAATATCATAAAATATACGCACCAAGGTTTATTGCAGAATATATCTATTTTATACAAGTTCAAAAATTAAACATATCAAGTATTGTTTCTAATAATGTCCGACGTAAACGCCTAGAAAAGGAAAGAAGAGACATCAATCGTTTTTTTGAGAAAAATCTAAGGCTATCTGAATATTTGGCCGGTGGGCACGATTATCTGGATGACAAACTTTTTCTAAATGATGGATTACAATTAGAAATTCCTTTCCTAGATGAATCAACTTTTATTTTAGAAGCACAATTCATAACAGGTACAGGATTCACCATTGCCAGATTAAAAGCTTATGAACGATTATTGAATTACATTGAGAAACTACTTGCTCCGAACAAAATAAATGAAACGGATTCAAAACATTCCGTACAATCCCCATTAAACTGGACTGACTCGGGTATATCCTTAACCGAAATGGCTTATGCACTGAAATATTCTGGCGCTATAAATCAGGGAAATGTGGACGTAAAAACAATCGCAGATGTATTGGCGCAAGTTTTTAATACCCAACAAGTCAATATTTACCGAAACAAACAAGATCTCTATTCGAGAAAAAATCAAAGTATGTTTATCGACAAATTGCGAAAAGACTTAATTCGTGGTTTAGAACAGTCTGATTCGATCTAATCTGGATTAAAATATAATACAAACAAAATAGTTAGCTGTAAATAATTTAATTATTTAGTCCTCTAGCTAGTAGTTCTGCTTTTAAAAGATTCATGGTTATTTTATTCAAATCTGTACATTTGCTAAATTATTTAGTATTTTAACCATGTTTATTATATCAAAATATAAGATTTCTAATAGTGTTTTATTACCTTTTTATACCAATAAGGTTCCTGCAGGATTTCCGTCCCCTGCATCGGATTATGCTAAAGAAGATATTGATCTTCCAAAAGAATTGATCAAAAACCCATTGTCCACTTTTCTGGTACGAGTAGATGGAGATAGCATGATTGACGCAGGTATCAATAGTGGAGCCATTTTAATTGTCGATAGATCCTTAAGCGCAAAGAATAATTCTATCGTAGTGGCTTGTATTGCGGGAGAATTTACCGTTAAAAGATTGATTAGAACCGCTGGTAAATGGTATTTAAAACCGGAGAATAAAAATTTTCCAACGGTAATGATTAGCGGAAAGGATGATGCGATTATTTGGGGAGTGGTAACATCTGCTGTAAATCAATTTATATGATTGGGTTAGTTGATTGTAATAATTTCTATGTGAGTTGTGAACGGGTATTTCGTCCAGATCTCAATGGTGTCCCCGTTGTCGTACTTTCCAATAATGACGGCTGCATCATCTCTCGAAGTAATGAAGCTAAAGCCTTAGGCATTAAGATGGGATTGCCCTATTATCAACTATTGGAATTACCATATGGTAAAACGGTAAAAGTATTTAGTTCTAATTATACTTTATATGGCAGTTTGAGTAATCGGGTACATGCTATTTTAAGACGTTATGTTCCCACGGTGGAAGATTATTCCATTGATGAATCCTTTCTTGATTTTTCAAGTATAGAAAATCATACGGATGATTTATATCAACTTGGAATTGAGATAAAAAAAACCATTTTAAAAGAGGTAGGCATTCCTGTTTGTATTGGTATCGCACCTACAAAGGCACTCGCTAAAGCGGCAAACAAATATGCCAAAAAAATGACGAAGGAAGGCGTGTATTTGTGTTATGATCAATTTCATACAATGTTGGAGTGGACGGGTATTGGGGATGTTTGGGGGATTGGTAGGCAATATGCAAATGCCCTTATGAAATTGAATATCCAAAACGCATGGCAATTTTCCCAACTTCCAGAAAAATTTGTTTTACAAAAAATGACCGTTGTCGGCCATAGACTATGGAAGGAATTGAACGGAATATCTTGTATTGAAATGGAATTGGATGCACCAGACAAAAAAAATATGGTGGTTTCAAGATCCATTCCTAGGAGTCTGACTAAATATGAAGATGTTGAAAATGCCGTTTTCAAACATGTAGATACCTTAGCTATGAAACTTCGCAAACAAAAACAATGTACAAGTTCTATTGCTGTTTTCGTTCACACGAACAGATTTCGCAAACAAGACAAACAATATTATAATACTTTTAAAGTTCAACTATTACAAGCCAGCAATAACACAACAACCCTGATAAGAGCTGCTAAAATAGGATTACAAAAGATATTCAAGCAAGGATTTAACTATAAAAAATGTGGAGTAATGGCGTTTGATTTATGTCCAGAAGATACGATTCAAGGAACGCTGTTTTCAGTTAAAGAAAATAACAAATCAAATAAAGCCATGCAGGTGATGGATGAAATAAATAAAAGATATGGTTATAAAGTAACTCGTATAGCATCACATGGTTTTTTACATAAAGCACATATGCTAAGAAATCATATTAGTCCTTGCTATACGACAGAGTTGGAAGATATACTGACTATAAAAATATAATTATTTATTCGATCCATTATTTATCCTTTTTTAATGCATCACCTTTTGTGGATTCCAAGGCCCACCAGATTAAAAATGGTTGAAAAAAAAGTCGCGCAAGCCGCTTTTCATCCGTATCTAAACCAAAGCTATTTTTCTTATTAACATACTGAGCAATATTTCCAGGAAAAACTGCCGCAAAGAAAAGTCCCGTTATCTTCCCCATGGTTACTCTATGTTTTTTAGGTGCCATTAATAGTCCCGTTCCTAGCGCGATTTCTGCATATCCAGAATAAACCACCGTATCATCTTTGTCTAATGGAATCCAGTTGGGAACTTGTGCTTTAAATTCCTTACGCTTAAAGGTCAAATGCGCAATACCTGCTGTTACAAGGAAACTTCCCAATGCTAATCTTCCCAGTATTTTAGTTGTACTCATAGTGTTATTTTCTTATCTAACATTAGCAACATTCAAAAGGTTTGAATATCAAATTATTGACAATAAAATTTCCTTCTGTATAAATATATAATATGCATTTTCTCCATGAATCCCTGTAAATCTTACAACAGTTTTTGCTTTCAAATTAGATTTTCTGTTTCCATTTTAGTTTCAGCATTTTAAAATAAGGCTAATTGAGCGCTATTCCATTTGTTATCGTTGTCTATAAAGTTGGAAATACCAACACCTAACAATCTTATTTTTTGACTTTTCAAATCTAGGTTTCCAATGATTTTATCCAATAAAGATAGCATTGCTGGCTTGTCATAAATAGCAAAAGGGGTAGATAAACTTCTAGTTATTTGAGTAAAGTCGTGGAACTTGATTTTTACCGTTAAAGTTCGTCCATTAAGTTTACGTTTATCTAATCGAATAATTAATCTATCTACCAATATATACAACTCTTTTTGTATCTTTTCAAGATCCTCTAAATCTTCCGGATAAGTATCCTCCACACTTACAGATTTTATTTCTCTATAGGATTGCACTGGTCGATCATCAATACCACGAACAATCTGATAGAAAAAATGACCCATTTTGCCAAAATGAAACACCAATTCATTCTCCGTCATTTTTTTTAGGTCTTTCCCTTTGAATAGACCCAATTTTTGCATTTTTTCGGTAGTCACTTTACCCACTCCATAAAATTTGTTTACATCAAGAGATTCCATAAACGATTCCACTCTAGAGGGGCCAATAAATGTTAACCCAGCTGGCTTTTGCAGATCGGATGCTACTTTAGCTAAAAATTTATTGATAGACACCCCTGCTGATATCGTCAAATTTAATTCACTTAGAACTGCTGTTTGGATAGATTGAGCAATCTCAATGGCAGATCCAATTCCCAATTTGTCTTCCGTAACATCTAGATAAGCTTCATCAAGCGATAGTGGTTCTATGATATCCGTGTATCGATGCAAAATTTGATGAAATGATCTTGAAACCTCTTTGTAAACATCAAATCTAGGGGGAACAAATAGAACTTCTGGACATAGTTTCTGGGCCGTTTTGGAGGACATTGCAGAACGTATTCCAAATTTTCTTGCCTCATAACTGGCAGTAGCGACCACTCCTCCCCTTCCTTCTGGAGAACCTCCCACAACAATAGGTTTCCCTCTATACTAGGGAAAATCTCTTTGTTCCACAGAAGCATAAAAGGCATCCATATCCATATGTATAATCTTGCGATTAGGTGACATACTACTGTACTTAATTCCAAACTATTAAAATGGTTCCATTCAAAAGTAATCAATTTTTATGATTGCTAATATATTTAGCAAATTGTAAAATACGCGTTTTAGTGTTGCAACCAATTGAGTAGCCGATTTTAATTAGAAATAGGTTGGATCAATCAATAGCATTTTGAATAGTTGCGGTATTGGTATCTTCTCCACGCATTCCCGTAACCCGAACTACATGTTTGGCTTCCAAAATGCCATCTTCAAACGGTTGCATAAGATTTTCAATTTCAGTTTTAGATTCTGCATTTAACCAGTCAGTCCATTTGTTTTCTGGAACAATTAAAGGCATACGCTTTTTAATGTTATGAATCTTTGTCAATAGTTCATTAGCTGTAGTTGTAATAATTGAAAATGTATTATAATACTCACCGGTTTGTTTATCTGTCCATGGGGCATAAACTATTGCTAAGGTAAATATTTGATGTTCGGGAAAACTGAGATAGTAGTTATCCGTTTGTTTTTGACCTTTTACTTGATGTGGCTCATAAAATCCATCGACCAACAATAGTCCTCTATTTTTAAGTATATAAGGCGCATAACTTTTCTTCTCAAAAATGGATTCAGATTCTGCATTTAATGTATTGGCGTATTTTTTCGCATCTTCTTCCGTCTTTACCCAAAATGGCAAAAGTTTCCATCTGGAAGGCTGGATCAATTTAACATCTGTATTTAAAATCGTTGGCAGAAACGGACGGGCAAATCCAGAAACATGAAAAAAGCTTTCCATTTCTGTTTGGATGACTAAGCCCTTTGTTTTTGCAAACTTTTCTATTTTTTCTTTCGGCGCTGTTGATACATGGTAACACATATTTTATACAAATTCAACAATTGTAGGTGTGAGGAAATATTTTTTACTAAGATAATTCATTTATTTCTTAAGTAAGGTTTGATTGTTTTTATGCAACTTTAAACTTGATTATAATACAACACTTTTTGTATTTCTTATACCAACTGCTCCAAAATATTTTCAGTTTCCATCAGTAAAATATTTCGATATTTTAACATTATTTAACATCCCAATTTGGTAACACCTTGGGATTTCCGCTTTCGAGACTATCCAATTTTGTTGTTGTAAATCACTGGTCATTCATATTATTCAACAATAAAAATTATAGTCATGCTTGAACAAATTTCTTGGTCTGAGTATTGGACCATGGTAGCTACCACAACTGCTGTTTATTATGCAGGCATCGGAGTCCTTTTTTACAGAAAGAAAATAATTGCAGCATTTAATCGCACTCCACAACAAAACAAAGCCGATACCTCTGACAATGCTCAACTAAACGTAATGGGGTCTATTTTATCTGAACCGACTATTGCGGATACGCAAAGTTCGGATAAGGAGATTGTAGAAGACGAAAAGGAGGAAGTAGCTATGGAAGAAACCCCTGAAAATATCCGCACGTTGGATAAAACAACCCAAACGGGAGATTTAATTAATGAAGCCTTATCTGGGCTCGGTGTAAATACCAATTCCCAAGAATTAATTACCACGCTTTCCGCCATCATTCAAAATCAAAATTCTGATGGCAGTCTTCGCCCATTTAGAAACACACTAGACTGGCATATCCATCAATCTGCTTTGGATAGTTGTGGAATATCCCTAGAAAAGGAAGATTTGGATGCTATCTGGAAAGAAGCTGAATCAAATTAAACCATCCAATTATCTACCACCAACTAGCAAAGTATCAATCAAACCAATTTTTAAAACAATCGAAAACAAAAATTTATGAAATCCATAAAAATCCCTCAAATGGTCAAATGTATTGCTTTCACTTTCGTATTGGCTACGATAACGGTAGCTGTCATGGCGCAGACTGGAGATGGAGCTGCGGGCATTGAAGAAGCTACCAGTAAAGTAAAAAGTTATTTCTCCGTAGGTACAAAACTCATGTATGCCATTGGTGCAGTAGTCGGTATCGTGGGAGCCATCAAAGTATTTAATAAATGGAACTCCGGAGATCAAGATACCAACAAAGTAGCCGCAGCTTGGTTTGGTAGTTGTATTTTCTTAGTAGTAGTTGCCACTGTACTACAAAGCTTCTTTGGAGTCTAATCAATTCATAGTTAATAACTAATAGTGAACAGTTAATAGTTTATAGTAATTCATAACTCTTCATTCCTAATTCATCATTCATGTTTCGTATTTCATAACTTCTAATTCATCATTGTCATGGAACAAATACTTATCAACCAATTACATAGCTATATGCTACAAAACAATCCAGATTTGTTACTGGCGCTACAAGGCACCGGAAAAGTAACCGAATACTTGGAACAAAAAGTACAAACAGCTTATCCACTAATGGATAAACTCATAGAGGAAGAAACCGCTCCCTGTTTTATAGAAGAACAGTGTATGGGACTATTGACCGGGGATTTAAAGCCATCCAGATACCTATTTTTGTCAGATTTT
Source organism: Rhizosphaericola mali (assembly GCF_004337365.2). GTDB lineage: Bacteria > Bacteroidota > Bacteroidia > Chitinophagales > Chitinophagaceae > Rhizosphaericola > Rhizosphaericola mali. The sequence continues at coordinate 2,223,562 of NZ_CP044016.1, forward strand.
CTGAAAACACAGTTTCCCTCCAGATACGCACGTTGGAAACAGCAAGGTATACTCGTCTATGAAATAGCGAATCTGGAAGCGCTGCTCATATCCATATTCGAGGATTTTGAGTTTGGCGAAAATAGCGAGACCGATACCGCCTTCAAGTATGTATTACTAAAAACGATACAAGAATATTTTCATACACCAACTATTATACATTAAAACAATACCATGGAATATAGTATCAACAAGGGTGTAAGCCGCCCTATCGAGTTCCACGGATTCCGAGCTCAGTATCTAGTCTATATGGCCATTGGACTCTTTGCGTTGCTTTTTTTGTTTGTGGTGCTTTATCTGATGGGTATAACACTTTATCTGACACTACCGCTAGTGGGTATCTTAGGAATATTTTTATTTTCTATAGTTAGTAAATACTCTAAAAAGCATGGCGCCCATGGACTGGCCAAACAATCAGGATACAAAGCGCTGCCCAAGGCACTCAAAACGAGGACTATAAATGAAATGCTGAAAGCGTAAAGAGGAATGTCTAAAGCTGCAAATGATATTTATTCGTTAGTATACCCGTCATTACTCATTTGTGAATGTATTTTTTCAAAATCTTTTCCAATCAATTATAAAGAATCTACCATGCTCGTTATTTTTCTGATGTTTATTTTCATTTTAGCTTCCGCAGTTTTGTTGGAACTAAAAGTTCCCAAAGATGAGCGCAGGGATCTGAAAGATTTATTTCCACTCTACACAATGGAGCAAGGTTGCTTGCTGTCTAAACAAGGCGATATCACTCTTTGTCTGGAACTCACGCTACCAGAACTATTTACCGACTCAACAGAGGAATATGAGCAGTTGCACGGTATTTGGGTAAAAGCTATCACGCTATTGCCAAAGGGTTTTGTGATGCACAAAAAAGATATGTTTACAAAAGAAGCGGTGGCAAAAGTTTCTGGAGAACAAGATTTTCTATCATTAAGCGCCAACAGCCATTTCAAGGGTAGAACAAAACTCCGTCACCGCAGTTTTCTGATGCTCACCATGCAAAATCCGAGCAGAAAACCATCGGGTTCCGTATCCAGTAACTTGTTACGCAAGCACTTTATTGAACCTGCTGCATTGGACAGTCGCTTTCTGACAGATTTTCTAAGCCATGCTGCACGATTTGAAAGAGTGCTCTCCGAAGGCAGTTTGATTAAAAGCAGAAGACTTACCGAAGCTGAAATACTTGGCACGAAAGATAAAAATGGTTTGTTGGACAGTCACCTGAATCTATTACCATTAGGCTCTTCTCCTTTGCTAGTGGACATCCAATTTAAACCAGACTTTACAATCGGCGCTAAAAAAGTGGTCACTTATAGTCTGTCGGATACAGAGGATCTGCCATATAATGTGGCATCTTTTAAGAGATATGACAAATACAGCACCGACAAGACCATACTTCCCACCAGCTTTGTGGCATCGTTGGGAATACTGCTGGACTGTGACCATAGTTACGAACAGTTTATCGTAATCGGGGACGGACCGCAGACACTTAAGGCATTGGACCAGAAAAGACGTCGAATGCAGTCCTTATCGCTGTCTGGAAGGGAAAACGCAATTAGTGCAGACGCCATAACGGATTTCATGAACGAGTCCATTTCCAAAGGCATGCCCCCCATAAAAGCTCATTTCCATATCCAAGCATGGACAGAAGGAAATATGTCATTGGAAGAACTGGATACGAAAGTGGCTGCCGCCATATCGCAGGCGGGTTTTCGACCCCGAAGGGAGGATTTAAGTGCCGCCCAACTGTATTGGGCTGGGTTGCCCGGAAATGAAGGAGAGATTCCCGGAAATGAGCTCTTTGACACCTTTATCCCACAAGCCACATGTTTACTAAGTATGGAAACCGCTTATCGCGGTGATGGAATGGATATTGGGACTAGGTTTTGTGATCGTAACGGTATACCGCTCTGGTTGGATATGTATGATAAACCCAGAAAGACAGGACTCACCTCCAACATGGGAACGCTCGTCTGTGGCAGCAGTGGAGGTGGCAAGTCTATGACCGTTAACCATATCCTGCGTTCTCAGTTCGTTCAAGGTGGACATATCGTAGTGGTAGATATCGGAGGAAGCTACAAGGCGCAGTGTGAACTCAGTAAAGGCTATTACTTTACCTATGAGGAAAATAATCCTATTAAGTTCAACCCATTTTATTTACCCAAAGGAACACTATTGGACACCGAAAAGAAGGAAAGTCTAAAATCATTACTGGCAGCGCTGTGGAAACAGGAAAACGAAGATTTTACTAGAAGTGAGTATGTGGCACTGTCTAATGCAGTGGCGGGATATTATAATTACCTAACGATAAATCCTCATGAGTTCGCTTGTTTCGATAGTTTCTATGAGTATCTAGCGTCTGATTACTTAACACTATTGGAAAAACAGGGCGTTCATGAACGATATTTTGATGTGCACAATTTTCTCTACGTACTTAGACCTTACTATAAAGGTGGAGAATTTGACTTTTTACTCAATGCAAAACAAAATCTTGACTTATTAAACAATAGATTTATAGTCATTGAACTCGATGCAATAAAGGATCACCCAATTTTATTTCCCGTGGTAACGATGGTGGTGATGGAGCTCTTTATCTCTAAAATGCGAAAGCTGGAAGGACAGCGAAAAGTTTTATGTGTCGACGAAGCGTGGGCGGCCATTGCCAAAGCAGGTATGGCGGCATTTCTAAAATACGCATTCAAAACCATTCGTAAGTTCAATGGTATACCGATTGTCATCACGCAAGAACTGGATGATTTGGTAGACAGTCCGGTCATCAAGGAAGCCATTATCAATAATGCGGATATTAAAATACTAATGGATATGCGTAAATATCAAAACAAGTTCGACAAACTACAATCGGTACTGGGATTATCGGAAAAAGGAAAGGCGCTCTTACTATCGGTAAACAAGGAAAATAGGGAGATATTCATTGACCTGGGCGGACAAAGTATGAAAGTGTTCAAAAATGAACTTAGCCCCGAGGAATATCTCGCCTATACCACAGAGGGCAAAGAGCGGGTGCAAGTATTGGAATATGCTAGAAAGTATGGTTCAATGGAAGCGGGTATCAAAGTACTGACCCAATCTCCTATCAGGGCGGATAATTCACATTCACATAAAGATTAAATAAACCGAATCCATTTTATAAACCCATTATCTCATTTTTAAAATACTTTTTATGAAAACCAAAATTGGAATTACCCTCCTTTCCGTAGGATTAACGATTGGGCTATCCATTGCTCCCACAACGCAAAGCCACGCATTATTTGGGTCCTTGTTCAGTGATGCGATAAAAGCTGCCATCAAGGCGATTGACATAGGCATACAGAAAATGCAAAACCAGACTATTGTATTGCAGAACGCACAAAAAGTAGTGGAAAACGCGATGAGCAAACTCAAGCTGGAGGATATCACGGCATTTGCACAGAAGGAACAATCACTATTTAGTGGCTACTATCAGGAATTGCAGCAAGTAAAGTCTGTAATCAGTAGTTACCAAAAAGTGGAAACCATCCTAAAGATGCAGACGCAGATGGTTACGGACTATATAACGGCTTACAACTTGTTTAAAAAAGATGCTCATTTTACTCCCAAGGAAATACAGTATATGTACACGATATATTCGGGAATACTCGACAAAAGCGTCAAAGATCTTTCGGCACTCACAACCATTATTAGTTCTTTTTCCACGCAAATGAGTGATGGTAAACGTTTGGAACTAATTGAAATGCTGGCAACGGATATGGAAAACAACAGGATTACACTGTTGCAGTTCAACCGACAAAATAAATTAGTAAGCATGAACAGAGCTTCTTCAAACACAGAAGTAAAAGCCATAAAATCCTATTACGGACTATAGGGGTTTTAGTCCCATTATCTAATATACAACCACCTATTTATAAAATTAAAAAAGACGATAATGAAATTCTTAATACTTCTAGTACTTATTGTAGCCAAGCTACCTTTTAAAGGATATGCTCAGTTGTTTGGCAATCAAGACAAAAAAATGATTCAAAACAATACAGCGCAGATCAGTTTACTCAAAACCTATAGTGACTATTTAGACAAAGGACTCACTATAGCCCATGACGGTATGGACCTAACACATTCTTTAAAAAATGGTGAATTCGGTCTGCATAGTCTTTACTACAGTTCACTTTTACAAGTAAATCCCAACGTAAAAAAATACCCTTTGGCTGGACAAACGCTAAACCTCTATGCCAAAATGGAAAAGTTGGAAACCTCTATTTATAACAATGTTCTCAGTACGGATATGCTTTCCACACAGGAAAAGCAATCATTAAAAACGTTTGTGAATAATCTGATGACCATGGCAGGAAAAGATATGGAGGAATTGAATAACCTTTTAACGGACGGAAAATACCAGTTAACGGATGACGAACGGATGAAAACAATGGATATGGTTAACAAACGAATAGTCGGAAAATACAATGCACTGCACCTTACTGAAAAACGTATAAACACGATCATTTCGGGAAGAAAGCAACAGAAAACGAATACCTCTAAACTTCGCCAACTATACGGGATTCCATAAAATGAAATGGATCCTATTTCATAATTCATAATTAAAAAAGCATGAAATATTTATTTATTCTTTTCATCGGAACAATTGTTTTGTCTTTACCAAATAAAAGTAATGCTCAAGCCCAGGAACTCGAGATGCTAACATTGGACATCGAGAAACTTTCCCAAATGAAGCAGACCCTACAAAATATGTATGGTGCCTATACCACTTTGGAAAATGGGTATAACAAAGTCAAAGATGTTACCTCTGGCAATTATAGTCTGCATCAGGTCTTTTTGGACGGATTGTTGGCCGTCAGTCCAACCATCAAAAACTATGTACATGTGGCGGATATTATTTCTGACGAAGCCAAGATTCTATCTGAATATAAATCCGCTTTGAGTGGTTTCAAGTCCAGCAGCTTTTTCAAAACAAAGGAACTCGACTATATCTCTGGGGTGTATACTAAAATTGTGGACGGCAGTGTATCCAACTTAGATGCTTTAGTTATGGTACTCACCGCAAACCAGACTAGGATGAGCGATGACGAACGGCTCACTGAGATCGACCGCATTTATAATGATATGGAAGACAAACTCAATTCCGTGCGCAATTTTAACAAAAAAGCCAAAAGTATCCTAACCCAGCGAAAGTCTTTACAATCCGACCATAGCACACAACAAAAACTTAACAAGGCTTACTAAAAATCTTATATATGAAACGTAAAAGTGTTTTGTCCATCGTATTCTCAATGGGTATGCTATTGATCCCGACCATTACCTATTCACAGGATACTGGCGACAGTATCTATAGTCTGCATCAGACTTTGTCTAATCTCTTTGACGAAATGATGCCAATGTGCAGCAATATGATTTCTGTGGGTAGAGCCCTGGCAGGATTAGGAGCCTTGTTTTTTATTGCGATGAAAGTATGGGGGCATATCGCCCGCGCAGAACCCATCGATTTTTATCCGCTGATGCGCCCCTTTGCCATCGGACTAGCCATCATCCTATTTCCCTCGCTCCTCTACGGGATGAACGGCGTATTAAAACCTATTACTGATGCGACCGCCGCCATGGCCAAGGATAGCCACAAAGGGATTGAATATTTCATGCAAAAACAGGAAAATGAAATCATGAACCAACCCGAAACCGCTACTGCAGGAACGGGCAATTCAGATTCCTTTAGCCAGTATGAACAACCGGAAGATAATGGAGAGAGTTCTGGATTCTTGGGTAGTATTTCGCAGTTCTTTGACTGGAAAAACAAGATCAAAGAAGCTATCAACGAACTATTGCAGATAGTATATATGGCGGCAGGACTCGCCATCGATACCATCCGGACATTTTATTTGTTGGTACTAGCCATTATAGGCCCTATAGTACTCGGAATCAGTGTTTTTGGAGGACTGCACCACACGCTAGAACATTGGTTCGCCAGATATATCCATGTGTATATGTGGCTGCCTGTCGCCAATATATTTGGCGCTATATCCGCAAAAGTGCTAGAATTGATGATGACAGACGGTCAGGTAAGTATGGTAGCCTATATGATATTTCTAGTGATATCTATTATAGGATACACGACCGTTCCTAGTGTAGCAGCTTATATCGTACAACCTGGAGGAGGTGGAAAAGATACCTTACTTAGCAAAGCCACGAGACTCATACCTGGGATGAAGTAATAATAATAATAATGATGAATTATAAATGGTAAATTATAAAACTATATAGATCATCACTATACCCCTACCCAATCATACAATTCATAGCTCATAATTTATAACTCATAATTTCAAAATCGTGTTTCATCAACTAAAAAATATCGAGTCTGCTTTTAAGCATTTAAAACTATTCACATTTGTAATCGTAATTTGTTCCGCAGCCACCGCCTGTTATACCATCTACGCAAGTTTTCAGGAAGTACATTCGATGCAAGGTAAAGTCTATGTCATCAGTAATGGCAAACTATTGGAAGCAGTGGCAACGGAGCGAAAAGAGAATATACCAGTGGAGCTCAGAGATCATGTACGCATCTTCCACCATGACTTTTTCACTCTTGATCCCGATGAGAAGGCCAATGAACGATCTCTTACCAAAGCACTGTACCTAGCCGATAATACCGCCAAACAGCAGTACGACAATTTAAAAGAGTCTGGCTTCTATTCAAATGTAGTGGCGGGTAATGTAACCCAACGCATTGAGGATGACAGCATTGCTTTGAACCTTAACCAAGATCCGTATTACTTCCGCTACTATGGAAAACAAACCATAACGCGTCCTACCAGTAAAGTTATCAGAAGAATTATTACCGAAGGCTATCTAAGAGAAACCTCTCAAAGCGATAATAATCCGCACGGATTTCTGATAGAACACTGGCAGACTATAGACAATGCCGATATATCCATTATCAACCGCTAAAAAATATTACTATGGCAAGGATTAAACAAATGAACAACACGACAAACTTAACAAAGTTAGTGTCTAAGAAAATGCCTGTCAAAGAAAAATGGGAACAATGTAAAAAACATATTGCTATAAAGTTAAATGGTAAAACCAAACACTGGGATCCAAAACAACAAAAACAGTTTCTTATGTTCTTCTGCACCAGTTTTATAGGATTACTGATACTGTCCTTTTACTTTTTGACCACACAGCAGTATGAAGGCAAACCGGTCACCGTTCCGACTTTGCCCAAAAAAATATTACTACCTGAACAACAGTTGTTAAAAACATTGCGACCTCCAAATCCAAAGATCGTATTGCCACCTTTAGTGGATAGTGGCAAATACCAACAATAATATTCATTCACATTAAAAACAAACCATACATGCAAACCATCTCTTTACAACAGCAGAGAAAACGAAAGTTTTACCTTATTCTTCCAATTATAGTAATTCCTTGCTTGACCTTATTTTTCTACGCTTTAGGTGGTGGGAAAGGACGTGCTACAGCCGTTGCAAATTCCAAAGGCCTCAACACCTCATTACCTGAAGTGCAGATGAACTCAGAACCCAAGGACAAAATGTCACTTTACGCACAGGCCATAAAAGATTCTAACGGATTTAATGAACTAAAAAAATCTGATCCATATAGCTTAGAAAATAGGCAGATGGATAGTGATAGTTTGGATGCTTCTAATAATCTAAAAAATGTTCTTCCTGTGGGAAGAACAGGAATCACTTATACAGATCCCAATGAACAAAAGGTTAATGACAGGTTAGCTACCCTTCAGCGCACCTTACAGCAATCCAAAACAGAAAACTATAATGGCATCAATCGTTATGAAAGCGTGGAAAATCGTCAGCTGAAAGAACAGTTACAAGCTGTGCAGGAGCAAATGCACCAAATGTATAGCCATCAAAATTTAGGAGTCGATCCTCAGATAGAGCAAATTAATACAGTACTAAACAAGATTATGGACGTACAACATCCAGATGCAGTAAAAGAACGATTGGAACGTGAAAGTCTAAAAAATAAAGGGCAGGTATTTTCCATTGCAAGCAATACAGAGGAGATATTGGCGAAGCCCTTAATAGCCATAGTACCTAAAAGAAGCATTGGATTTTATGGTTTGACAGAAATTTCTGATTCTAGTTATGCCAACAATGCTGCAGTGGAGGCACAAGTCCATGAAACGCAGACCCTAATCAGTGGAGCTGCCATCAAACTGCGTTTAACCTCAGACATTTTAATTGCAGGACAGACTATAACCAAAGGATCTTTTGTGTTTGGCACTTGTAACGTTGGTGGGGAACGGTTAAATATTACCATAAATTCTATTCGAAAGGACGATAGGTTATTTCCTGTTTCGCTAGTGGTATATGACATGGATGGACTAGAAGGGATAAGAATACCTGGAGCAATCACTCGAGAGGTCACTAAAGAAGGGATTGATCAGGGGATTCAATCTATGAACTTGATGAGTCTTGACCCCAGCGTTGGAGCACAAGCGGCTAGCGCGGCTGTTCAAACCGCTAAAGGTCTTTTGGGTAAAAAAGCAAAACTCGTCAAAGCTACAGTACGAGCTGGTTACCCAGTACTGTTATTAGACAAACAACAGTTCCACTAATTCACAATTCATAACCCTTAATTCATAACTCTCTAAAACATTTTAAGTATGAAACAAATTCTTACTATAGTCTTCATGGTTTTGTTAGTAAATAACTTATTTGCTCAGCAAGCTAATTTAGATAAAATCACTTCAGAAGCGTACGGTAGACAATATCCTTTGTTTGTAGGTGTTAATGAAACAACCATATTAATTTTTCCATGTAAAATTGCAGCAGGTGGTGTAGATATAGGCAGTACTGAATTGATCGCAAGTACCATTACTAGCGTGGACAATATCCTAAGAATAAAAGCCGCAACGGAAAATATGGCACCTACTAATTTAACGGTAGTGACCACCGATGGGAAAATATATTCTTTTTATACCCGTTTTTCTCCTTATCCAGATAATCGTCCGATTGATTTGGGTAAACAAATCAATACAGAAAATGCACAGATCAAACTAAAAGGCCGAAAAATCCATGACGGTCAAATACAACAGTATGCTGATAGTATCATAAATTTAAAAACCTTTCTGAAACAAAACAAGATTCAATCCTTTGGCGTACAGTTTTCCTTAAAGGGTATTTATACCAAAGAAGATGTGTTATTTTTTCGCTTGGATTTAAAAAATAAAAGTCCACTCAATTTTACTGCCGACTTTATGCGTTTTTATATCAGAGACCAAAAGCGTCTAAAAAGAACCGCTGATCAAGAACAAGAACTACAACCATTGCGGATCTTTCCAGAAAATACAATTTCTGTTAACGCTAGAAATGTACAAACCATAATCGTGGCATTCAAACGATTTACTATCGCAGACCATAAAAATATGGTTATACAAATTTTTGAAAAAAATGGAGATCGGCATTTGCAACTAAAAATAAAGGGCAAAGTATTGATGCAGACATCCAAACTATAACATACTAGTGAATAATTAATAGTTTGAGTTTTTCCTATTCCATCCTCATCTATTATTCACATCGAACCATTTACCTTTTTTTTTTAATATCAACAATGAGCAAACTCGCAAAAGAAATGGAAAATTGGCGTCAAGCTGAAATCCGTCATGCTAATGTATTTGGGAAGGCCGCCATAAGAACCAAGGGATATCAGAAAATAAGACTGGCAGAAATGCAACGTATTTATCGCGGCTATCGAGGTGTAAAACTATCTCTTGATGATCGGGTAAGGCTACGACTACTGCGTTCTGGAAATCGTCATTTAGAAAAACAACTATATCCCAATAGGTGGGTTAGGTACGTAAGACGAATGGTACGCTTTAGCGAAAGGACCATTAAGAATGGATTTAACCAGATAAAAAGGAGGATCGACAATAGCAGTTATTTGCCCAAAGAAAATATGACCGTAAAAAAGCCTATGGGCATAATAAAGCCAGCGTTACAAAATAAAGTGGATCCCCCTAGATTAGCCCGTCTACCTAGGAAAGAAATTAAACAAGTGGAAACTATGGAGCAGAGACGTGGCAGAAGCCTTTAGTAACAATCCATATTTAAATCATTTATAACCCATCACTCATCATTTATAATTCAAAAATTATGACCAAGCAAATAACAAAAGCAGAAAATATCGCTTACCTTGAAAAAGGGCTCTACTACAACGGTTTTGGCATCGAAGCCAACAAAGTATTGAAAGAACAAATTGCTAAACAAGTCAATGAGTTTTCCATTCCAGTACAAATGCTGGTAGCCGGAAAACAAACAGATTTTAGATTGGATTTTAAACAATCTGAAAAACAACCAGATATTTATTTTTTCAATGGTTATCAAGCCACTTTAAAAGAAAATCCGGAACGCGCCCAATACTTCGCTATTACCAAAAACAATGGTATTACTACGCGAGAAGCCGTCAATCTGTTAGAAGGTAGAGCGGTAGCTAAATCAATCAGATTAGAAGATGGTAGTCGTCAGGAAATTTGGACACAGATAAATTTCCAAAATAAGAAGGATAATGGCAACTATGAACGTAAAACCTATTTTCCATCCTACGGTTTTGACATGGACAAAGCACTTAATAGTCTTCCTTTAAAAATAGAAGAAGGTAAACAACAACTACCTAAATGGATTGCCAGCTCAATTAAGAAAGGTAATGCGGTAGCCGTCAATATGGAAATAGATGGCAAAGTACAAAAAAATACAATTGTTGCCAATCCACAGTTCAAGACCATTGATGTATTTGATAAAAATAATAGTCGCATTTTGCAAGCAAATGGTAATTCAATAACGAACAAAGAACAGGTAGCAAAAAGTCCATCAGAACAGATTGCTAAGGATAGTAAAGCAACTGTAAAGGAAACATCAACGATTCAACGTAATCCTAGGAAATCTAAAATAGAAAAAGACGAGAGTCCTACATCCAGAGCTATGCGTCGTTAGAATCTTTTGGGGACTATGGAATTTTTAACTATTCACTATTAATTATTAATTATTAATTATTCTATAGTCCTTTTTACCAAACATCTTAAATGAATAACAATGCAACAAGATAAATATATCAAAAATTTACTGGAGCAATTAAACAGTGGTAAGACCCTTAATAGCTATTTTGTTACAAGAAAATTATCTGAGTCTATTTTACTTGCAAGAATATGGTCTATAGAAGAAAATGAGCCTCCAACAGATATTTACCTCCTAAAAGACAAAGAAAGTTATATCGGTGCGATTCAAGAACAAGAAACAGAACTATATGCTTATACCACTCCATTAAGTAGACGAAAAGGCTGTATGAAAACAGCACTGAAAGAAACCGTCTTGCCTCATTTGTTGCAAAGAACACCCATCTTACGGGGCACCATCAGCCGCTCGCTACTTAGTGAGAAAATGTATATCGCAGGTAAGCATCTTGCAATCACTGTTGGGTTTGAAATGCTCAAAGAAGAAAATGGTCAATGCAGATTACTATTGGACGGAACTAAACTACAAAAGCGCATTTTCATACAAGGAGAAAATGTAACTCTTTCTCATGAGGAAAAAACTACTATGAAAAGGTTGATCCACAAATCTACGCTTTACACCTCCATTGCCCAATGCATGATGGAATACAGGGAAGGTAGGAATTCTTTATCGGAAGATTTGTTGGACGTTTACAGTCAAATGAAAGTTCTTTACGAAAAGGTTTAAGTTGCACTTCTACACAATAATTTGTAGTAATTGCGAACAAAATTGTATATAAATTGCAAATCGCAATTTTTGTTTGTGATTTTTGATAGTTGTTTTTTATAAACCTAGGTTTATTTTTTTGTTCTTTAGTTGATTGAATTTTGCCTTCAACAAAAAATAATGATATGAATACGAATGTTCAAAAAATGATTCACGATTATGTAAACGCTTGGAACGAAAACAATCTAGAAGATTTTACACGTGTATTTAGTAAAGTATGGAACGAAGAGGCAACTTATATTGATCCAACAATTGAAAATATAAAGGGTGTGGATGCAATAGCGCAACTTGCGATGAGTTCTTTGGAAAAATTTCCAGGTCGAAGATTTGAAGTATTGACAGAACCAGATACACATCACAACGTAGGTCGTTACAATTGGAAAGCTATTTTTGCGGATGGCAATACAGTTGAAGGTTTCGATTGTTTCGAATTTGACAACCAATACAAGATTACAAAAATGGTAAGTTTTTTTTAGTCGTTGATACAATTAAGTCGGTAGGTTGTTATTTTTACAGGTAATGGAAAGGTACGACCACTTTTTTAATAATATTGCGATGCATATTGCACTAACCGATCAGGAAAAGGAAGTTGCAATATCGCTTTTACAGTCTTGTACTATTAAAAAAAAACAAGCAATTTTAACCGCAGGTAATATTTGTCGCAATTTTTATTTTGTAGACAGCGGTTGCCTGCGGCTTTTTAGTTGCGACAATGAAGGTCTAGAGCACAACGTGATGTTTTGCACCGAAAATTGGTGGGTTGCAGACATTGCAAGCTTTTCCACACAGTCTGCTGCTTTTTATGGGATTGAGGGCTTAGAAGACAGCGAATTGTTATATTATTCCTTTCAAAATTTGGAAAAATTATATTTATTGGTTCCGAAGTTCGAGCGTTTTTTCAGGATTTTAATTCAGAATGGATTTAATTTTTACCAAAGTCAAATTACGGTAAATGTTTCTCTGACAGCACAAGAAAGATATGCCCTATTTCAAGAACGTTATCCGAAGCTGGAACAAAGAATTTCACAAAAACATATAGCATCCTATTTAGGTATTACCCCCATCTTTCTGAGTCGGATTCGTAAACGAAAATTTCAATCCCAAAAATAATTGATTTTCTGCTCCAATTATAATCTATTAAATGAATGCGTTGGTGTCCGAGTCCATTATCTTTAGCCTCAAACGAAATTATTTCTTAGTAAAAGCTTAAACGATCAATAACTAGAGACGCTAATACTCATTATCTACCAACGAAATTGGAAAAAATAACACTAGGAATAATATAGTGAATTTTAATTTAATCCTTGCCTATATTCTATTGGCGTCATATTGGTTTTTGCTTTGAATAGTTTGCTGAAAGATTGCGGATGTTCAAAGCCCAATTCGTAAGCAATTTCACTCACTGATAAATTAGTGGAGGAAAGTTTTTCTTTGGCCTTTTCGATAAGTTTTTCGTGAATAATTTGCTGTGCATTTTGCCCAGTTAAGGAACGTAATAAATCTCCTAAATAATTGGGCGATAAATGTACTTGATCCGCCAAGTAAGCTACCGTTGGCAATCCTTCAATGACAATATCCTCAGAATTAAAATATTTTTCCAATAGCGCTTCTATTTGGAGTAATATATCGTGATTTACCACTTTTCGAGTTATGAATTGACGCTTGTAATAACGATTCGCATAAGTCAAAATCAGTTCTATCTGTGCAATAATTACTTCTTGCGTATAGTCATCCAGACGATTATTAAGTTCGTCTTCTATGTTTTTGAAAACATTAATAACTGTTTCTTTCTCCTTGTCAGAAAGATGCAGCATTTCGTTGACGCTATAGTCAAAAAAATGATGGTCTTTAATTGTTTGCGCCAGCGGAAATGATTTAAAAAAATCCGGATGAATCAACAATACATAGCCCGAATGATCTGGGCTGTCGGGTTGCGCACCCAAAATCTGACCGGGTTTTCCAAAGAACATTCCGCCTTCATTAAAATCATAATTATTCTGTCCATATCGAAGCCAACCTTCGTTCTTGGTTGTCCATAATACGATTTTGTAAAAACTCAATACGTGCAAAAATGGCAATGGCGGAATTGCTACCGTATTTTGCGAATTATCAATCAAACTAATCAATGGATGCAAGGGTTTAGGAAGTCCAAAGGAATCGTGAACTTCCGCAATAGTATTGTATTTTACAAATTGATTTTCTGACTTTTTCATAGTTCTAAATTACAAAAAGTCTAGTCAAATTAGATTGACTAGACTAACATTATTTACCAAGGAATTTCACCTCCATTTGGATTGGTCTCTTCACAAAAGAATTTACCCGTCGGTCCATCTTGATCGATGATGGCATATTTTACAATGCGTTTACCCGCATCTTCTACCGTTCCTACGCCACGATTATAGTTAAAATCGGTTTTGGTAAATCCTGGACTTACGGCATTGATTTTAAAATTGGATTCTCGCAATTCGTATGCTAGATTTACTGTGTACATATTCAAAGCAGCTTTAGAAGACAAATAAGCAGCTCCCTTGTAATGATAATAAATGTAGTTTGGATCACTGTGTAAAGTGATAGAACCTTGACTAGAGCTTACCATAACAATTCTCGGTTCGGTTGTCTTTTGTAAAAGATCTAGAAATGCCTGGGTAGTTCGAATGACGCCATACACGTTTATGTCGTACACTTCTTTGAATATAGCAACGCTAGTATCCGCGGCAGTTTGAGGAATCATTTTACCAGTCGAATCAAATTGAACGCCAGAAATTCCTGCATTATTAATCAATACATCCACCACTCCCGTTTTTTCTCCAACTTCTTTCCTAGCATTTAAGACAGATTGCTCATCGGTAACGTCAATTTGGATACATTCTACGTTGTTTAAACCTTCTAACTTTAAATCTGCTACAGCTTTTTCGCCGGCTTCAACATTCCTGCTTCCTAAATAAACATAGTAGCCCTTTTGGAGCAATTGTTTGGCTGTTTCAAAACCAATTCCCTTATTTGCCCCTGTAATGAATACATTTTTCATATCTAAAATTTTATATGGCAAAATTCGAAAAAAAGTAAAGACTACAAGTAGTCAAATTACAGTTATCAAGCACTGAATTACGGATTATTTAATTAAACGAATTCCGAAACTCCAAAGGACTCCGATTAGTTTTAGATTTAAATAATTTGCTAAACGATTGTGGATGTTCAAATCCCAAATCATAGGCTATCTCACTTACGGATAATTCTGTGGTGGAAAGTTTCTCTTTTGCTTTTTCGATGATGGAGTTTTGAATGTATTGTTGTGTATTCATTCCAGTTAGAGAATGAAGCATATCACTCAAATAACGCTGCGACACCTGCATTTGTTGGCAGATAAATGCAACAGATGGAGGTCCATTTTTTAAACCATTTTTACCTTCGAAAAAGTCATTGAGTAATTGATCCAGTATTCTTATTTTATCATTATTGATTGCTTTCCTAGTGATAAACTGACGATCATAGAAGCGATTGCTGTAGTTCAATAATAATTCCAATTGAGAAACCAATACATCTTGAGTGAAATGATCAATATTACGTTGTAATTCTAAAGCTATAGTTGTAAATAAATTTCCAACAATTTCCTTTTCGCCAGCAGATAGAAACAGTGCTTCAGAAACATTATAAGAGAAAAAACCATATCTATGTATATTGGATCCTAAAGGATAACTGCGAATAAAGTCTGGATGAAAATACAGAACAACCCCTTCATATTGATCCAAATTTTCTGGTGAAAAAACAATCTGGTTGGGTTTTATAAATGCCAATCCGCCTTCTTCAAAATCATAATGACCTTGTCCGTACTTTGTTCGTCCTTTATAGTTTGGCTTGAAGGAGATTTTGAAAAAATCCAAACTTATTTTTTCATTTTTAGTCAATGCTTCTGAAGGAATTTTTGCATAATCAACAAGTGTAATCAATGGATGAGATGGCGCTGGTAATTCTAATGCACGCACTAATTGTGAAATACTATTCAAACGTAAAAGTTTAGATTCTTTCATTTTTAATCACTTTAATTCTGCGCTGCTGGGCGAATTACAATATCTCCAATTTCAACTTCTTTAGGTTGACTGATCGCATAGATTACTGCGTCAGCAATAGCCTTTGGGCTGATTGCTATCTCTTCCACTTTTGCAGCATACAATTTTTTCATTTCAAGTGTTTTTGCACTCTTAACGCCAAACTCTGTATGGACAAATCCCGGTGATATACCGGTAATCTTAATACTGCCATCAGATTCTTGTCTAAAGGCTTCTGTAATCGTTCTGATGGCATTTTTAGTGCCTGCATAAACGGCTTGAGTCGGGACAATTTTGATGCCAGCCGTAGAAATAATATTGATGATATGCCCATAATTCTGTCGTTTAAAAACGGGAATCGCCGCCGCCATTCCATATAATGTTCCCTTTATATTGATATCAATCATTTGGTCCCAAAATTCCACATCTAACTCTTCCATTTTTCCAATCTGAGCAACTCCTGCATTGTTGATAACAACATCTAATTTGCCGTAATGTTCAACCGCTTCATTCACTAAATTTTTCACTTCATTTTTCTTCGTTACATCAGTGGGAAAATAAATTGCGTCGCCGCCATTACTAGTAATTTTGTCTACAATTTGAGCCAATTTATCTGCGCTTCTAGCGCCCAATACTACTTTTACTTTTTGATTGGCGAGTTCTAAAGCAATCGTTTCACCAATGCCAGCACTTGCGCCTGTAATGACAACAACTAAACCTTTTAAATTTTGCATCTTATTCTATTTTAATGCAAAGTTCAAAATGTTCATCAAACTAAAAGTAGCCAGATTGGTAAATGTTGTAGTCAATGTTTAAGGTTAATTAAAAGATAGAAAAGAAACAGAACTGTTACTTTTCTCCAATAATTTTTTGTCGATATCGGGACATTGAAAATGATTATTTGGCCAATGCAAAAAAGGTAAGAATTCCGTTGGAAGAAATGGCAACGCATATTCGTTGAGATAAAAGTGTTTTAAAGCCACGAACAAGGTTAAATAGGTAGTCTTTTCTGTTTATTTTCAATAATTGAATTTCTATAAACAAAAAGCTGTCTGATCAATAATGACAGCCTTTTGTTTATGTTTCTCACACGAAACATTGACTACGCAAAAAAAACTTTTTTTAATTAATTCAATCATCGCTTATTTATAAACTGAAAACTATAAAAAATCCAAGCCATTTTTGTTCCTCCATTCAACCTCTTCTGCTGTTCGAGGAAGTAGCTTATCTAGTGTATTTATTGCTCCCGCCTGAATTGCATCTATAAAAGGCCTTAGTGTATTGTTATAAATTTCAAATGCCAATTCAAAATTCTCTGGGTGTTTTTCTAATGCATCCGCGAATACTGTAGCACCGATTATGGCCAACGAGCCACCCATGCCTGCTGCTGGCGAAGCGCAATAAGCCGCATCACCAATTAATGCAACCCGCCCCTTGGTCCACTTGGGCATTTTTATTTGGCAGAATTTGTCAAAGTAAAATGATTTGGCCTTTAGGAGCTCATGCAATAATTCTTTAGTTCGCCAGCCAACATTTTTAAATTGTGCCGAAATAATTTGTTTGTGTTGGTCTTGGTTGCGAAAATCATAAGGAATTTCTGCATTATGGCGAAAGGTAAATATGATATCTGTTTTGTGGTTATAAGCATACAATGAAACTCCTTTGTTGGGCTCTGCATACATTTGATAAGTCCCTTCGTCCACCAATAGTTCATTGGTGATAGCAATAGCAAAATATTGTCCCAAGTAATGAGCATATTCAGCCTCGTCACCAAACCACATTTTTCTAATTTTGGAATGGATGCCATCACAACCCAATACTAAATCATACACGTGCTGGGAACCATCGTTAAAAGAAACTAATATATCGTTCTCTCTTTGACTTAATGCATTTACACTGTTGTTGAAAATAAATTCAACATCGTTTTTGACTAGATCAAATAAAATATTGAGCAATAAATCCCGTTCTATTTCAAATTCATTGTCCGGTCGTTTTTCTAATAGTACAGTATGTTCAGTAACATCATCAGCATTCTTAAATTCCCATTTTTCGGGGCCGACTCTATTAGCTATTATTTGTTCCAGTATCCCCATTCTCCTTACTATGTCTATAGTCTGCCCTTTTATATCCACCGGAGTTCCGCCCATTTTTAAATGACTACCGATTTCTACTATGGTTACACTATACCCTAATTTGTTTAGCCAATAGGCAGTTGTTAACCCTGCAAAGCTTGCACCAGATATTAGTATTTTTTTATTTTGCATCATTTTAATGTTTTAAATTCAACGATGCAAAATTCTATCATAACTAAAACAGGGAAAATATCTAATCGGGGTATGTATTGGACTAATCGTACCTTTTGCGTCTAAAGTTTTGTGCAGACAATCCCGTCGCCTTTGTAAATAGCCTTGAAAAATAAGGATAATCGTCATAACCCAATTCGAACGCTATTTCTTTAACCGATTTGTCCGTATAGTAAAGTAAACGCTTAGCTTCCAAGATAACTCTATCTTGAATTCGCTGCGAAACAGTAGAACCAGTGGTGCTTTTTAAACATTCATTCAAATAATGTGTTGAAATACTTAGCAGTTTTGCATATTCTGCAGCACGCTTGGTGGTACAATAGTTTGTTTCCAATAGTTGTTGGAACGATTTTGTAACCAGTTCCATCCTTGAAAGCTTATTGGAAGGTTTTTCTTGATCTAAAAAGATGGAAATAATATATGCCACTAGAGTATTACAAGAATCTTTAAATAGTGAATAATTTAATCTATTGTCATTTTCTTTTGAAAAGTTGAGACAAAATTTTGAAAGTTCATTAACCGTTTTATATTCTTTAGGCATCAAGATCAGTGGCTTTGCAGGTGCAATTTCTTCTAAATATTTTAAGTATGGGATGTTTAGATGATCATTTGTTATGGCCAGAGAGCAAACAGTCATATCCCTAATATCCATCATTCTATGCACTTGGTTTGGATGCATGTAAACAATAGCAGGTGCGACGATTTTATATTTTTGAAAATCTATTTCTATATAAACAGTTCCATTTTGAACAATGTGGAATGTGTGCCCTTCGTCCCGATGGGATTGAGTAGCATCATCATATTGCTGCGCTGTCCTGAATTCTGATTTTTTAATGCTGAATGTGTCAATGGCAATTCCTTGAGTAGAATTGTTGTCTATTGTGTTTACAGGTATTTTATTTTTGGGCATCTGACTCAAATATACAAATTAATGATTTCTCTAGGAGAAATGTCATAGTTGTTCTGAACATAGTTATTCTATTTTTTTAAAAGCGTTAAAATAAACTTATTAATATACCCGAAATCTATGCCTATAATTTCGGCAAGACGTATTAATTCATTATTGGTAAATTCTCCAGGAGATTTAATTTTTATTTTCAAAGATTCAAAGAGTTATAAGGTATATGTAATTTATTAGCTAATATAGTATTAGGTAAGAATGCCTCTATTTGTCCAAAATTCGTAATTTTATTATCTATAAAATCCTTCTTTAGAAATTGCAGTTTTTTGCTAATCTTATTTTCTAAGGGAACTCGCTTTTCTGCTTCTGTTAAGTTCAATTTAATACCAGGCATAATTTGTATATAGGTTCCTTTTTATGTATATAGTATATTAAGCTATTTTCAAATATCTTTTTATTTTTTTAAAAAACCAAGACTATAATACAAAGAATTAGATCCTTACTAAAATATTACTATGCAAATTGTACTTTTTTTTAAAAAATAAACCCTAAAACACCAATATCCTCCAAAAAAACTACGCTAATCATGTTTTAATTTTATCAAAAATTACTCTAGTGGAATAGCTTAATGTTAAAATATAAATGTTATGTTCTAATTCATCAAATGTTTTAGTTTATAACATTTGTTTTATAATAACTCCACTATATGTATTTCGTAAAGGCATGTAAGCCTATTGTAATTTATTTAACATGAGGTGTTTAGTCCCCTAATTGGTTATTACCGTTTTCAATACAGTATTTTGTTTCACTAAGCTTAGACAATTTATAAACAATAGTTACAGCTTTCGCGGCTCCCGTTCGTTCCTCGCTTGCGGTATTCCACGGTTTGTCCTCCGGCGAGGCACACCGGCTTACCGCATTGTTACACAAAAAACGAAAAGTTATGAAAACGTGTATCGTCTATCTCAAACCACAACTACCGAAGCCTAATGAAAACGGGGCTGGTGAAAAGAAAAAATTATTCAAAAAATGAAAAATTAAAACATGGAAATCACAGGCAGACTGACAAGGGATGCACAGGTCAGAACAACACAGACAGACAAAGAGGTCGTAGGCTTTACCATCGCTATCAATGACAGCTACCGCAAGAAAGGCGCAACAGAAGTAACGCAATTAGTTACCTATATTGATTGCAGCTATCGGCGGAGTGCCGCCATTGCAACATACCTCACAAAGGGAACAATTGTACAGCTCAGCGGAAGGCTCAACGAACCCCGCATTTGGCAGGACATGGAAGGTACGCCTAGGGCTAACCTTTCCTTTACCGTGGGCGAAATCAAAATTTTAGGAGGTGGTACAAAGTCAAACGGTGGCAGCACCCAAGAAACAAAACTAACCAAAGACAGCAAAGCAGCCCAAGCTGTGGCAGTTCCCACAGATGCAGTAGCAGACGACCTCCCTTTTTAATCCATAATCCATAATTCATAACTCCCAATTCTTACAACTTATTACTTATTACTTATTACTTACCACTTAAAACTACAAAAATGGCACACAATTTAAATTTCAACGAGCAAACAGGTAAATATTCTTTCTTTTCCGTAAAGCAAAAAGCGTGGCACGGATTAGGGCAGATAGTCTCCGATTACCCCACCAGCGCAGAAGCCATGCAATATGCAGGGCTTGACTTTGAAGTCATTAAATCCCCTTTGTTTACTAGTGGTAGGACTATGAGCATTGGAGATTGTGGTGAACTAGAAGAAGCCAACGATATTTTAGTTCACAATGCATTCGCTACACTTCGCACGGACAGCAATCAACCATTGGGCGTGGTGGGCAACGATTACAACATCATCCAAAACAGAGAAGCGTTCGCATTCTTTGACGCCATTGTAGGCGGTGGAAACGGTATTCTATACGAGACAGCAGGGGCTTTGGGAAACGGAGAGCGCATTTTTATAACGGCTAAATTACCCGACTATATTAAGGTAGGTAATAATGACTATATAGAACAATATTTGTTCCTGACCACCTCCCACGATGGCAGCGGAAGTATTACCGCAGCATTTACGCCCGTTAGAATTTGCTGCAATAATACTTTAAATGCAGCACTCAAAAATATGTCCAATGTGGTACGCTTCCGCCACACAAACGGAGCAGCAGGGAAATTAGTGGAAGCGCACAGGGTTATGGGCATTGCCACCGCCAATAGTAAGGCAATGGAGGAAACTTTCAACCATTTTGCAAAAATCCATATTACGGACAAGGAAGTCAGAAGGTTGATTGAAATGGCAATGGCTCCCAACAAGGAAACCTTGCAACTTTTACAAGGCCATCAATACGGCGACCTATCTACCGTATTTAAAAACCAATGCGAAGAAGTGTTTAGTTATGCTATGACCTCCGACACGCAACAATTCGAAACCACCAAAGGCACAGTTTTCGGGGCATACAATGCCATCACAGGGTATTTTCAGAACCTGCGCAGCTACAAAGACGAGGAAGCAAAACTAAAATCCTTGGTTTATGGCGGTACGGCAGCCACCAAGGCACAAAAGGCACTCGATTTGTGCAGCGCATTTGCCATAGAGGGTAAAGAAATCCTTTTGATGAACTAACAAAATTATCCAACGGACAGCCGTCATAAAGGACGGTTGTCTTAAAAAATAAAGTTATGACACACGAGGAACAAAAACAACGATTTAAGGAACTAATGCAACAAAATCCACCACAGGCGGAAATAGAAAAACTATTTAAAAAGGCAGTAGAGAGTGGTGCATTGGATTTGGCAAACGAACCGCCCGAGGATTACCGACTGGCAAAGATTATTTACCACTGCATACTATCTACAATGGCGCAGCATTGGCAACCGCAGACAACAGAAAACAAACAGGAAGCGGAAAACCTGAAACTGTTTCTCTAGTATTACTATAATCCAATTATACAAATGAATGTAACAGATTTAAACGGCTTCGAATTGGAAGTCACATATTTGGACGAAGCCATACGGCAGTCTTCTGAATTTTCGTCTTATGGTCAAGTTGGTGGAGACTGTTCAAAATTTAACGAGAAACAGAAAGCCTATTGGTCGGATTTGCACGAAAAATTATTAACCTTAAAATCAAAGCATAACAATGAGAAATTTTAGTTATAAAACACAGTACAAAGCCTTATCTATACGTAGCATTATGATTAATTTTTTTAGATATGTCCAAAGGCCAGTACATAGGCGTAACCACAGCAAAAAAGCTATTCCAAAAAATAATTAATATATGCGATACAGATTAATTGTAATCAATAAAATTAAAATTGCTGCAGAGGTGTCAAATTCGTAGATTTTTCAATCTTACCCATACTTGATATTATAGTCATACTTTTTGGAAAACGGCTTCTTTTAGATATGACAAAAAAAGACGGCAAGGAAACGACAGCAGTGAAAAAATCGATCAAACGAACCCTTACTCTCCAATTTTTCCAAATAGAGGCTAACTAATTCTATATCAAGAAAAGTAGTGGGTATTTTAAATTTGTATTGAGGGGTAGAAACCATCGATTTTTCCACTATTGATCCATTATCTCTTAAATATTCTTTTTTCTACATAAGCTTCATAAAAGGCCTCTCGGTAAATGTTTCCTATTGGAATTTCATCATTTTGTATAAAAACGCTATTGTTGTCGAGTGCCGTAATATGTTGCACATTGATGATATAAGATTTACTGATTCTAAAAAATGTATTCTGAGGTAGTTGCTGATAAATCGTTTTGATATTCATTGCTGCAATTATTTTTTGACTATTGGTGTGTACGATAACATAGTCTTTCAAACCTTCTATATACAAAACTTCGTTGTAGTTTACCTTATGAATTTTACGATCTGCACGTATAAAAAAATAATCTTCTGTATCAGAAACATTCGTTTCTATAGAGGAAATACTTTCTTCAGAATGCAATAGTTGATGATAGTTTATGGCTTTTCGAATGGCTTTTTCAAATCGTTCCTTTACTATAGGTTTCACCAAATAATCAATCGCATCGACCTCATAACTATCCAAAGCATATTCTTCATAAGCCGTCGTAAAAATAATGAGGGTATCAGATTCCTTTAATTGTTTGGCAAATTCTAAACCATTCACACCTGGCATATTGATGTCCAAAAAAATTAAATCTACATTATCCAAACTATCCTTTGCCAATAGCGGACTGCTAAATTGTCCAATAATATTGATCTCTGTACAATCGCTCAGCAATTGCGCAATCGCTTCTCTTGCAAGAGGTTCGTCATCAATGATGATACAGTTCATAACAATAGTTTTAGATTGATTTCATAATTTTTGTCCCGCAATTCATTTTTAAGTACATAACTATTGGGGTAAATTAATTCTAATCTTCTTTTTACATTATGTAGTCCAATACCGTGATTGACGGAATTATTTTCTTTCTTAAAATTCAAGGGCAAACTATTTACACAACTAAAATACAATACGTTTCCTTCCTTTCTAAAATTGATATCTATAAAGGTCTCCGCCTCTATGTCTGCACTATATTTTACCGCATTTTCTACGAAATTGGTAAATAACATGGGGGCGACTAGAAAATCTTCCATATTTCCTTCATTGCCAATCGTAAAAATAAAATTACTTCTTCTGATTTTTTCCAAATTAAGCATGTCATTTAAAAATCGAATTTCAGATGATAGCAGCACTTGCGGTCTTGCGGAGTCATATAATTGATATCGTAAAATACTACTCAATCGCACTAATACTTCTGACGCTTTATCTGGATCTTTCTGGGTTAAAACATTCGCGTTATTTAAGGTATTAAATAGAAAGTGTGGTGTAATTTGATTTTTTAATTGTTCTAATTCCGTATGTAAATTTTCTTTTTCCAACTCATTAATTCTTTCCGCATCGGTCAACCAACGTTGGAATAGTTTGATAGCGGTAGTTGCGGCAATCATCACTAAATTAAATACGGGAAAAAGAAATAATCCTTTATGCAAAAGATTGAAAGAATCTGTTACATCCAACATATATTTCTTAAACGTTTGGTCGTACAAAACCATCGCCAGATAAGTAATAAAAGTCGAAAGAAGGATTAGAAAAATGAATTGCGAATATTTTTTCTTGAACAAATATTGCGGTATAAAAAAATACATATTCACGTAAAACATCGCAAACATGAAGAGATCCATCCATATCTGATGATAAGTATCAAACGGTTCTACAAATATTTGTTTGCCTATATAGTTAAACAATATAATTACAATTAGGCAAAAGATATGTCTTGCCACACGCCAAGTTTTTCCTAGCATGATACTTTGTAAAAAATTGCTTTCATCGGTTTGTACTTTAGTTAAAGCCATAAACTTAACCATTTTAACAAAAATAGAAATATTCCCTTAGCATATTTCCATTATTATACTAAAGTAGTTCTTCTTTATACAAAATAAAAAATAGTAGCACCTAAAACAAATTTGCTATAAAAATTAGGCTCGTTGGTAGAATAATACCAAAATGCGTTTAGTTTTTTGGGAGTTTCGCTCTATTCGTAAAAATATAGACAATATGAAAGTCCGTTTTTCAGTCAACAGTTATCGATTCCAAATCGCCCTTCTGCTAGCTATAGCTGTTTTTTCCCTATGGAGTTGTGGTAGCAAACAAAATGCTCAAGACAATGCAACTACCGCAGCACCGAAATATAAAGTTTATAGCGTGATAGATACTTCTGCACTATTATACACCGAATATCCTGCAACTTTAAAAGGAGTTCAAGACATAGAAATTCGTCCCAAAATTGATGGTTATATTGATAAAGTTTGGGTAGATGAAGGGCAAGCCGTTAAAAAAGGACAAGTGTTATTCACTATCCGAAATCCGGAGTACGAACAGTCATTGCGCTCTGCAGCTGCAGCAATAGAAAGCGCTAAAGCACAAGTCGCTTCTGCGAAATTAGCCGTATACAAAACTATTCCTTTGGTCAAAAAAGGCATTATCAGCAACTATACTTTACAAGCGAATGAGTTGACCTTTGCTTCGCAAAAAGCGCTTTTAGCAGAGGCCGTTGCTACCTATAAAAATGCGCAAGTTAATTTGAGTTACACCACAATAACGAGTCCTGTAAGCGGTTACGTCGGCACATTGCCTATGAAATTGGGCAGTTACGTGAGTGCTACATCTACTGACCCTTTGACGACTGTTTCGGATATCAATAAAATCTATGCGTATTTCAGCATTAGTGAAAAAGATCCTTTGTTTTTGAGTCAAGACAAAAATTTATCTTTTGCAAAGAGAATAGAGCCTTTGCCTAATGCAAATTTATTATTGACAGATAATGACATTTATCCCTTAAAAGGTAAGATGGAAACGGTGAGTGGCTTGATTAATACATCTACTGGATCCTTCAATATAAGAGCAGGATTTGACAATCCGCAACATACCTTAAGAAGTGGTGGTACGGGTACGATTCGTATTCCCGAGCAATTAAGCAATGCCATCGTCATTCCCCAAAGTGCTACGAATGATATTCAAGGAAAAATCTTGGTCTATGTTTTACAAAAAGACAGTTCTATCGTATCTGCAAAAGTCAGCGTAAAAGAAGTGCCTGGAGGTCAATACTATGTAGTCAATTCAGGATTAAAAACAGGTGATAAAATATTAGTCGAAGGCGTGGGAATTGTTGCAGAAGGAACTAAAATTTCTCCTAAATTAGTCGGTCCAAGCCAAGCATTGGCAGTAGATTCTACTTCATTATAGTTAGGAATTGTTCAAATATATTTCAAATTAATTTTCGACAAGATGTTCAAAGTTTTTATAAAAAATCCCGTACTATCAACGGTCATTTCCATATTGATTGTTATTCTAGGGATTATCGGAATCATATCTTTACCCGTGGCGCAATATCCAGAAATCGCACCGCCTACAGTTCAGGTTTCTACCACATATCAAGGTGCGAGTGCCGAGGTCGTGATGAATAGTGTTATCGTACCATTGGAAGAGCAAATTAATGGGGTGGAAAACATGAGTTACATGACCTCCACAGCGTCTAGTGATGGTACCGCAACAATTCAAATTTATTTCAAATTAGGTACCGATCCCGATATGGCGACGGTCAATGTGCAAAACAGGGTTTCACAGACATCAAGTTTGTTACCCGCGGCCGTCACTACGGCTGGAGTTACTACGCAAAAACAACAAAGTAGTAATGTATTAATTTTTGGTTTGTATAGTGATAATCCAAACTATGATGCAACATTTATCCAAAACTATGCGAATATCAATATCATTCCTCAAGTAAAAAGGGTGAGCGGCGTTGGTAGCGCCTCTGCATTTGGTACGTTGGACTATTCTATGCGTATCTGGCTAAAACCAGATGTGATGGCGAGTTACGGTATCATTCCTGATGATATTAATACGGCGTTAGCAGAACAAAATATCGAAGCTGCACCAGGCTCTTTGGGAGAAAGAGGCAAACAATCTTTTCAATATACTTTAAAATATAAGGGTAGATTAACGAGTGAAAAAGAATTTAGTGACATAATAGTTAAAGAAACATCCGACGGACAAATCTTACGTCTAAAAGATGTTGCTCGTATAGAATTGGGTTCTCAAACGTACAATTCTCTCCAAAAAATAAATGGTCACCCCGCTATCGGTGTCGCTGTTACCCAAACTGCGGGTTCCAATGCGCAAGAGGTTATTGATCAATCCTTAAAAGTGTTAGAGGATGCGACACCAAACTTACCTAAAGGATTGCATTTCACTACCATGGTTAATATCAATAAATTCTTGGATGCATCTATTGAAAAAGTGATCCATACATTAATAGAAGCGTTTATCCTGGTATTTATAGTTGTATTCATTTTCTTACAAGATTGGCGATCAACATTGATTCCAGCAATTTCTGTCCCGGTAGCGATTGTAGGTACGTTTTTCTTTCTGAATCTATTTGGCTTTACGATAAATCTGTTAACACTTTTTGCCTTGGTATTGGCAGTGGGAATTGTCGTAGATGACGCCATTGTGGTGGTAGAAGCCGTTCATGCGAAAATGGATAAAGGCGAAAAATCTGCTTTGAATGCTTCATTAAATGCAATGAACGAAATCAGTGGTGCGATCATCAGCATTACACTAGTGATGGCGGCGGTATTCGTTCCGGTAAGTTTTATCAGTGGTTCCACTGGTGTATTTTACAAACAATTTGGTTTGACTTTAGCCATTGCGATTATACTTTCTGCGATTAATGCTTTGACTTTGAGTCCCGCATTATGTGCTATATTTTTAAAACCACATGAAGAAGGCGAACATAAGAAAAAAGGATTTTTACAAAGATTCTACGATTCTTTCAATACTGCCTTTGACGCAACTACGGCTAAATATAAAAAATCTGTTTCCTTTTTTGCCAAAAAGAAAGTATTGACATTAGGCGTTATAGTTGTATTTGGTGGGCTTTTATTTTACTTAATGAAATCCACACCTTCCTCTTTTGTACCCGATGAAGATATGGGAACAATTATGTGCGATATTAGTTTGCCTGCGGATGCTTCCATGGAAAGAACCAATGTAGTAGCAACAGAAGTAGAAAAATTAGCCAAAACATTGCCCGGCATTAATAATACCATGCGCATTGTAGGACAAGGTATGTTGAGTGGAAAAGGAAGTAACTATGCAATGGTAATTATCGAGTTGAAAGATTGGAAATTACGTAGTGCGAAAGGGCAAGATGTAAATTCGCTTATTGGACAATTATTTGGAAAAGTGACCACTATAAAAAATGCGAAAGTAATTTTCTTCCCATCTCCCACAATCAATGGATTCGGGGTATCTGGCGGTTTTTCCTTCCAATTGCAAGATAAAACAGGAGGCGACATTCAAAAGTTCAATACGATTGCACAGAAATTTTTAGCAGCATTGAATCAAAGAAAAGAAATTCAATATGCATCCACTTCATTCAACCCTAGTTTCCCACAGTATGAAGTGGAAATTGATGTTGCTAAAGTGAAAAAAGCAGGCTTCACCGTCAACAATGTTTTGGATGCGATGGAAGGTTATTATGGTGGAGTGTACGCATCGAACTTTAATAGTTATGGAAAATTGTTCCGTGTAACTTATCAGGCAGATGCAGACTATAGGGCAGATATCAACTCCTTGAATTTAATCAAAATCAGAAATACCAATGATTCTCTAGCTCCGATCAGCGCATTCGTTACTTTGAAAAAGATCTACGGACCACAATCATTGAACCGTTTCAATATGTACACAGCAGTTTCCGTGAATGGTTCTCCCAATTCAGACTATAGTTCGGGAGATGCAATTAAAGCCATTAAAGAAGTCGCCGCAGAGACTTTACCTTCTGGTTATGGTTATGAGTTCTCAGGTTTAACAAGAGAAGAGGTAAATTCAGGTACGCAGACGGTATACATTTTTATACTATGTATCATCTTCGTTTACTTCTTGTTGAGTGCGCAATACGAAAGTTACATTTTACCATTTGCCGTATTATTGCCACTAACTATAGGATTGTCAGGAGCCTTCATTTTTGCCAAAATATTTGACATCAGTAATAATATTTACTTGCAAATCACTTTGATTATGCTCATTGGTTTATTGGCAAAAAATGCGATACTTATAGTAGAGTATGCCTTAGATCGTAGACGATTAGGTATGCCTATAGTACAAGCGGCGATTGAAGGTGCATCGGCACGTTTTCGCCCGATTTTAATGACTTCTTTTGCCTTTATTCTAGGATTGATGCCACTTATGTTGTCTACTGGCGCGGGTGCAAATGGTAACAAATCCATTGGTACGGGAGCTATTGGTGGTATGCTCATCGGTACGGTGATAGGGATTTTTGTGATTCCTGCATTGTTCATTATGTTTCAGTCTTTACAGGAAAAAGTATCTAAAAAGAAGATTGTAGAAAATGTAGATGTATCTAATAGTATTGCCGCTTTACCTGAATAATCGAATACTAAACAACAGCATTTAGTGGAACAAACTAAGTGCTGTATTGAAAATATCAGTTATGAAAAAGAAACAAATTTACCCATATATACTTGCCGCTGCCACCATCGCGTCTATGAGCCAAGGTTGCAAAGTGGTAAAACCTTATAGTCCGCCCAAAATGGACAGCACTATCGTCAATAAACTATATCGTGATAGTAGTGTTACAGACACTTCTACTATGGCAAAAATTGCGTGGAATGATTTTTTCACTGACACACATTTGCAAGCATTAATTGCAGAAGGATTGGCAAACAATCTGAACTTAAAAACCTATGTAGAAAAGGTAAATGAGGCGGCAGCAACGTTCAAAGAAAGTAAAATGGCATTCTTACCAACTCTTACAGCAGGTCCGCAAGTGACTAGTTCTAAAAGTTCTAAAGCCGCATTAAATTTCCCATCTGGCATCAATATCAATCTGAAAACAGTAACTTATCAATTGGCACTGTCCTCCACTTGGGAAGTGGATATTTGGGGTAAATTAAAAAGTTCTAAAAAAGCTGCATTGGCGAATTTGTTAGCCTCTGATGCCGCGCAACGCGCTATTCAAACTCAAATTGTGGCAAACATAGCTACATATTACTATGATTTATTAGCTTATGATCAGCAACTAAAAATCACGAATGAAAGTATTGAACGCTATAAAAAAGATGTGGAATCCAATAAAGCATTGATGGAATCTGGCACGGTAAATGGCGCATCTATCGTACAAAGCGAGGCTAATTTACATAGTGCAGAGGTAACCTTACCAACGATAAAACAAAATATTCGTGAAACGGAAAATGCCATTTGTTTACTATTAGGAAAAGAGCCAGGACCTATAGAAAGAGGTACATTAGAAGAACAAATCCCTTATCAAAATATCCAAACCGGATTACCAGCTTCCTTATTGCGCTATCGACCTGATGTACAACAAGCCGAGCTTTCTTATCGCTATTATTTCGAGAATACCAACTATGCGAAAGCTAGCATGTATCCAAGCTTAGCAATTACGGCAGCTAGTGGTGGTTTATCCACTTTAAAGTTGAAAAATTTTTTCAAGGAATCAGGTTTTTATAGTTTGACAGGAAGCTTGTTAGCACCAATATTATATAAAGGCACTTACAAAGCGCAATATAAAACGGCAATAGCACAACAAAATGAAGCATTATATGCTTTCCAAACCTCCATGTTAACCGCAGGGCAAGAAGTATCAAATGCATTATATTCTTATAAAACAGCACTCGATCTACAAACTGCTAGAAAAGCGCAGATCAGCTCACTAGAGAAGTCCGTTGATTTTACTCGTGACTTAATGGAATATACGCAGACTTATAATTTTACAGATGTGCTTACTTCCGAACAGACTTTATTAGCAGCACAGTTGTCAGGCGTATCAGATAAATT
The DNA here is from genome assembly GCF_004337365.2 of Rhizosphaericola mali. Lineage (GTDB taxonomy): Bacteria > Bacteroidota > Bacteroidia > Chitinophagales > Chitinophagaceae > Rhizosphaericola > Rhizosphaericola mali. Next base: position 2,253,988 of record NZ_CP044016.1, read on the forward strand.
ACAAGAGTTTACTGCTTTGGTTACTTTGTATCAAGCACTAGGAGGAGGCTGGAAATAAAAAAAGGATTATATAGTTTAATTAATCATAAATTCAAAAGAAGAAATAATAGCTTATACAGAATAAATTTTAATATCAAGTAGTAGTAGTTTTTTTTAATTTGAAAATATGTTCCCTCCACCAATAATGGTGAATTAAATTCCAAAGGCAAGTATTGGAAAAGTAAATATTTTGCGGGGTGATAAATTTCAGTAATGAAAAACGTAAAACTAGAAGAATTATTAGAATCGGAAAATGAATGTGCTTACAAATATTTCAGCTTGTTTCTAATTGAGTGTATTTTCTAACATCTTGAATTGTTATAAAAGTTATAACACAATTAGCTGTCTAAATTTATTTACGAGTACTTTAACCGGATTATTCATTTTGTTTTCAAGTAATATGAAGTTTTCATATAATACTTCACTTATCAATATTGATTTGCAGCATCCAAATATCCCACTTTTCCTGCATAGTATCTTTTTAATGCGTTATCAATCTGTTCTTGGGTGTTCATTACAAAAGATGACTGTCCTCCTGTATCACCTACAACAGAACCATGCTCTACAATAGGCTCATGAAGTGGCTTACCGGAAATCAATAAACCTGTGCATTGTTTTCCTTACCTTTTAAGGTAACCCAACTACCATCATATTTTAACGTAGCAGTATCCATTTTTTTTAAACTGAATTCATCTTCTCCAACTAATACACAACCTTCTACAACATAGAGCAAAACATTATCTTCAAGAGGAAGTTCTATTTCAAAAATACTACCTTTACTAAGTTTGACATCTAAAAATGTTATATTTCCCGGAGGGGCAATTTTGGCGTTTACAGATCCAACAGTTCCCGATACAACTCTTACTCGTAAACCATCGCTTATATAAACAGGGATATCTGGGCCATCTACAAATAGTACTTCCGGAGTTCTCAGCTTATTATCACTAGATAAATTTATTAAGACCTGCATTCCCTTAGATAGTTGCCCCTGTACTTTCCTTCAATTGATTATTTTTATCCTAAAATTAAATCTCATTTTAAATTATGTAATATGTTTTAAATATTACATTAACCAACTTTTCAAATCGCACATTGTTTGCAAAACTTAAATTACTTTTAAAACTTTAACTTATAGAAAAATGCAAGTTTAAGTTAGTATAATTGTTAAGGATTTCGGACAAATATACATTGAAAATAAAGGCTGAAAACCAATTTAGAAATTAACTAACGATAAAATCAAATGAAAAAAAATGTTTTATATCAAGGAAAGTTTGTGGTAAAAAACCACCCATAAAAGTACCGTACAGCCTCACTGATTTCGGGAAATCTTTCGTCCCCGTTTTGGAATCTATTACTGAATGGGGCAATCATGTGGTCTGTGAAAAAGGTGAGTTTGTGAAAGAAGGCTTTTAAACCAGCCCAACCAAGAACGAAAATTAAAATGCTTGTACATTAGCTGTTCCAAAATGCATCCCATTTGCGTAAGCTATCAACCAGAGACAAGAGTTGTTTCCCTTTAGCAGTAGCAACATAAATTATTTGTAGAGGAATCGTATTAAGTCTTTCCTTCTTCTCGATTAAGTTGTGTTCTACCAAATTATTTATTCGAGTTGCAAGAACATGTTCCGAAATTTCAGGAATGCTTTTATTGAGTGTAGAAAACTGATTATTCCCTAATGAAATTTCATATAATATTGTCATTAGCCATCGCTTTCCCACCAAACTGAGCGTATCATTTACTTTACATCTATCCGACAAAATCCTTCTATTGGCTTGGTTGGTAGAGCTTTCTTTAATTTTATTTTCCATTACTAATAAAAAAATGAGTTATTGCTTACTGCTGACGATCAGCATAGTTTTGTACCAAATTTAAAAATAAAGTTTATGGAAATCAAAATGGTATTGTTACCAATTGTTACGGATGATTTTGAAAACACAGTAGTTTTTTATAAAAAAATTACGGGTAAAGATGTTTCTCTTTCTGCTGCCCACGATGGGTATCAATTAAATTTAGTGGATCATTTTGTTATTTTGGGTGCTGTGGACGGACCGGAAGCATTGGAAATACCAAGCTTGGTGAATGCTATATTTGTAGTTGACGATTTGGAAGCTTTTTGGAAGATACTTGAAAAAGCGTCGAAAAGAATAATTATTCCTGTTAATAGAGTGAGTACTGGCATTCGATTTATAGTAGAACAAAAAGATGGAAAAGTGATTGAATACCTTCAACTTAATGATAATTAAGCCAAACGAATTGTTCTGAGCCATCTTTAATTTGTGTGGTTACAAAATCCATTAATTTCAATTTTTTTTTCTTAGCATCTATAACATTAGCATGCATTTTAGTATTTATTGCATCTGATAGAAAATTTATCAGGAACTTTACAAAACAAAATTTCAAGTAAAAACAAATGTGAATTTTGAGCTAAATTCAAATAAAGTTAATCATCGGCAATATGGAAGCATTATTTAAAACATGGAAAAAAAGTCGTGAAATCTATTTAAGTTATTTTGAAAAATATTCATTAGACCAACTTAATAAAATTCCAAATGGTTTCAACAATAATCTTATCTGGAATATCGGGCACATCATTGTAACGCAACAAAAACTGATTTATAAAGGCGCTAACCTACAAGGCTATATTTCTGATGAGTTGTTTAATAAATATCAATCTGGCACCAAACCCACAGCGCCGGTTTCTCAAAAAGAAGCGGATGAACTTAAAGATTTATTGACTTCGCTCATTGATTTAACTATAGCTGATTTTCAACAAAATATTTTTACAACTTATAAAGAACGAACTACAGGTACTGGCTTCCATTTGTCTTCGATTGATGATGCATTTGAATGTAATAATTACCACGAAGGAATGCATTTAGGCTATCTGCTAAGCATTAGAAAATTTGTGTAAAACAATAATTGATTTAATTAAAATATTTTACCAATAATTTTGATTAAATATTCCAAATAATGAGGCATTAAATTTGCAGTTTTGTAAAATGTGTATTTATTCTCATGCTAATAAAAAATGTATTTCCCGAAAAATCAATTGGAATATCGCTGTATTCAACCCGATAAATCTCTAAAGAATATAGTTGAGAGCATCTGGATGGTAAAAAACCATTCTGATGAAACAAAAGATGGGGTTGTCGTTCCCGACGGAAAAATTGACTTATTTCTTTTCTTAGATGAACATGAAAGTTTTGAAATTTTTATTTCCGGAATTTGTTCCGTGCCTATTTCTAAACCACCGTTTCCCCAATCTACCATGTTTGCCATCAGCTTTTATCCCATAGCTGCCGAATATATTTTCAATCAATCTTTTGCGGAATTACACAACAATAAGCAAACACTTTCCGCTGATTATTGGGGATTTTCAAAAGATGACCTGACCGACTTTGAGAAGTTTTACCATAAAGCCATTGGCATTATTTCTTCATTGTTATCCAAAGAAATTGACGAAAGAAAAATGAAATTATTCGAGCTCATTTATGCTTCTAAAGGAGAAATTACGGTAAAAGAACTCGAAGAGAAAGTTTTTTGGAGCAGCCGGCAAATGAACCGTTATTTTCAGAAATGGTTTGGCGTAACACTTAAATCTTATCTCAACATCATTCGTTTTTCCAACTCATTAAAACAACTAAAAAATGGAGATTTGTATCCGGAACTGAATTATGGCGACCAATCTCATTTTATTAGAGAAGTGAAAAAGTTTGCCGGAGTAAAACCAACCATTTTAAATAAAAACGAAAACGACCGATTTATCCAATTGAGCCTGATGCCGGAAAAGTAATTTTGTTCTGTAATTTAAAACAAGAATAAAATGAATTTAAATCACATCAATTTAATCGTTAAAGACGTAGATAAAGCGGTCAACTTATTTGCGCAACATTTAGGATTTCATTTAATCGTCAACCGAAACAGTAAAATGGCGGTCATGGAAAGCAACCACAATTTTGCCTTAGTTATTTGGGGACAGGTATTGAACCACAAGGAAAATACGCCAGAATATCCAGAGAATTTCCACATCGGATTTTATCAACAAAACGAGGAAGCTGTTTGGGAAATTTATGAAAAATTAAAGACAGAAGCTGACTTAAAATTTGAAAGTGAGCCAAAGAATATCAGGAATACCTTTGGTTTCTATTTCTTTTTTGAAAACATGATGATAGAAATAAGTGTTGATCCATTTAAGGATGATGTGGCATAACTCAGCTCAGTAACCTTTGAAAGACCATTTGATTTAAGTTGTCTTAATCAAATGGTCTTTTATTTTTAAAAAAGAGAAGATAGTAAAGTCAACCATAACCTCATCTCTTATTTAATCTTAAATTCAGTAGGCCTCATATTGGTAAGTTGATAAAAATTATTGCTAAAGGCGGATATATTTGAATAGCCAACTTCATAGCCAATTTCTGTCATGTTCAGGTCGGTGTCTTTTATCAATTCCATCGCACGGATAATACGCAGCATCTTCAAGTATTGAACAAATGTGATGTGCAATTTCGTTTGGAATAATCTGGTCAAATTTCTCACACTCATTCCCGATTGCTGGGCAATATTATCCAAACTTAGATTTTCATTTAATCGATTTCTAAAACTGTCAATAACAGAATTAAGCCGTTGATCGTCCGTTGTAGGAAGTTGAATGGAGAATTTTTTGAGATTTTCCTTTGATAGTACATTCCTAAGCGTTAACAAAAATTCAAATTCCCACGAACCTTTAAAATAATCACCTTGCCATTTCTCGCTAAATGAGAGCATTTCTGCCAGAAGCTTACTCACAGGATAAATACCCAATTCATTATAAAAACCACTCAATTTTTCTTTGGGGAAATAAATATTGATGATGAACAAATCCTGTGTATTGAACATCAGATTGTGCCGGTAGTTTTTGGGAATCCATATATAATGATTAGACGGAATGTAGAAATCTTTTGCATCCGTTTGCAAATAAGCAATTCCTCCGTAAACCAATAACAACTGCGCCTTATCGTGCTGATGCGCAGGCAAACGTTGCTCAGTTTGCTGTCGCACGACGAGGATTGAATCAGGATTTTGATCCACAATATTTAGTAATTGGTCAAGAATTTCCATGTGGCCAAATATAACAAATATTAGGCTAATTATATAAAAACATAGATGGACGTGCGTAATAATTTTGCTGTGTTAATAAAAGTAGAATCATTATGAAACATAAAGTCATAAAGCCTGACAAAGATTTTAAACTTGAAGTACAAACCCCAAAATATGAATATCAATTAACTCATCAAGAGGAAGAAATGTATAACGCCAACATCTACTGGATGTCTTGTGTCTATTATAGTCCGTTTATGCCAATGGTGGATTTAAGCCTTGCTTTTGATGAGTTGAAATTGATGCTAACGCAATGGTTAAAAAAGAGAAAGAAAACAATTATTTATAAAAACAGAACTAATGAAACAATATAAAACAGTCCCAATTTTGGGCATACTGTTGCTGTTATCTTCACACACTATTTGCGCTCAAAATAATGAAAAAGCACAACCATTAAGTTTGGAAGAAATATGGAAAGTTGCGGAAATGAATAATCGCCAACTAAAACTATCAGACCTCAATCTTCAGCAAAGTAAGATAGAAATATTGGAAGCCAAAGACCGTTTGTTGCCCGAACTTTCGGTGGTTGTAGACGCAAAATTCAATTCCAAATTTTTGATTTATGACCATGGATTATTCTCTTCTCCACAAGATGTGCCTTTAAAAAGTTACGGATATGCAGCGGGTTATAACTTAAGTTTTAATCTCTACAACGGCGGTAAAGAAAAAAGGAATATCGCCATGAAAAAGGAAGAAGATTCCAGACAAAAATATGAAGCTGAGCTGCAAAAGCATAGTGTAAAATATAATGTCGCCGTGGCTTATTTTGATTTATACAAATTTCTGCATTTCTATGATTTTTTGAATGCAGAGATTGAAGCAGAAAAAAAGCAATTAAAATTGATAGAAAGCCTGCATAAAAACGGCACCGTACTAAAGAGTGATGTGCTGAGAACCTCCGTAAAATTATCTCAGGTGGAACTGAATCTTTCCGATGTTACGAAGAAGATTGAAATCGCAAAACAACGGCTCAATATACTAATGGGTCGTGAAAATGATACAACCCTAGCAATACAACGCGAAGACTCAATCGAATTAAACTCGATTACCGATAGAGACTATAACGATTATATAAACATTGCTTTGAACAAATCTCCCGAATACAAAATAGCTGGTAGCGACATCAAATGGAGTGAATTGAATATTAAACAAGCGAAAGCTTCGCTTTTGCCCAAAATTTCCTTGTACTCCTATTACAACTATACATATCCGCAAATTTCTTTTTACCCTTATTCAAATGACTTGTGGGGATTTGGTCAGACAGGAATTAAAGTGCAGTATTCGATTGATAACTTATACAAAAGCAAACATTCCATTGCGCTTGCCAAAGTTGCCAGCAATCAGGCTCAGGAAAAAGCAGCAATGAAGAAGGATGAAATCTCTCTTCAGGTGAAAGATGCTTATTTACAACAACGGCAAGCGTTGGAGAGTGTGGAAACGGCGGAACAAAATATCACTAAAACTACGGAAACGCTCCGTGTTATCAGAAGTAGTTACTTGAATCAAGAATCGCTACTAACCGATCTTTTGGATGCAGAAAACGCTTTGTTGGAAGCAAAATTTAATCTAACAACAGCACAAACCAACGTAAAATTAACCCATATCAGACTATTAGCAATTATAGGAATTCTTTAATAAAAAAATTATGAACAAAAATAAAACAGATCAAATTATAGTAAGCATAACCAAATGGTTGGGCATTGCATTATTCGTAGGTGTGATTATTTGGGGCACTTCCTATTTCTTAAAAGGATATCGCTATGAACAAACCAACGACGCACAAATAGATGCTTACTTGTCTCCGATAAATGCAAAAGTTGGTGGCTACATCCGTAAGATATATTACAAAGACAATCAGTTGGTAAAAAAAGGAGATACACTTGTAGTCATTGAGTTGGACGAGTATGGACTGAAAAAAGATGCAGCAGCAGCAGATCTCATGAGTTCGCATGCCAAATTTCCAATCTTGACTGCAAACGAAGAAACGCAACTTAAAACTATTGAGGTGATAAAAGCACAATTGGCAGGCACTAAAGCAAGATTGAACCAACAGCAAAAAGAATTTGACCGTTATAAAAATCTACTCGCGGATGAGTCTACCACACAACAAAAATTCGATAACATCAGTACTTCTTTATCCATTGCACAGTCAGATTATGATCAGGCAAAAGCTTCATTACAAGTTGCAGAATCTAAACTGAATGATTTTAGAGCGCAGCACAATGCTATAAATGCAGAGATAAAAATGAAAGAAACGCTTCTTCAAAGACAGGAATTGGATATTCGATATACCGTTATCACAGCACCGTTTGATGGACAAATTGGTAAAAAGACTATTCAAGAAGGTCAGCTGATACAAGCAGGACAAACATTGGCATTCTTGGTGGACAAAGCGGAGCAAAAATGGGTGATGGCAAATTTTAAAGAAACTCAGATTGGCAACTTTAAGATCGGGCAAGCGGTTTCCATCGAAGTCGATGCATTTCCAAATGAAAAATTCAACGGTACTATTGAGTCTCTTTCGCCAACTACAGGATCACGCTATTCGCTGCTTCCACCAGATAATGCGACAGGCAATTTCGTCAAAATCATCCAACGGATTCCTGTTAGGATTAAACTAAGCGACACGCCTGAAAAATTAGCAATACTCTCTGCCGGAATGAATGCCAATGTTTATGTTTTAAAAAATTAATGATGCAAGCACATAAAATACCGATTTTCAAATCCTGGGTATCCGAATGGATGGCAAGATCTGTCATATTTGCCATTCTGATGACTTGTCTGTTTAGCTTCGCCTTTTACGGTAGTCCAGTTGCGGCAATGGGGTTTTACGGGATACAGGCGACCGATGTACAATATGGGATGGTCGTGATTTATGGCTCTACTGTTGCGTTCTTGGCACTTGACTTCAGAATCGTAAAATATTTTGAACCAAGAAAATATTTGCTGATTGCACTTGCCGTTAATGCGATATGTTCTGTGATCTGTTTTCATTTCAAAGATTGGACATTGTTTGTTATTTGCCAATTTTTTCAAGGGATTACTTGTGCATTAATGTCAGGCATCGTCTTACAATTGATTTTTCCAAGATTACAGTCTGTACGTGCTCGTGTGATTGCTTTTAGTCTATTGTATGGTAGCATACAGATTGCAGTTCCTTTTTATTCTATTTTTACCAGCATAGTCATTCATTATTTTGATTTTAACGGGCTATTCTACGGATTTATAGTTATACTTCTCATCCTAACCATTACTATATTGCTGACTATGCATAGTAAAGCCCGATTTACCAAAAAGATTCCATTGTATCAGGTAGATTGGATCGGCTATCTGTTTTATGTTTCTTTTATCTTAATCTTGGGATACATCCTTGTGTATGGGCGAGCATTGGGATGGTTCGGCAGTTCATTCATCCTTACGCTTAGTGTAGTTGACTTAATTATTCTTTTGCTTTTCATCATTAGAGAATTGAAGCTTAAACGTCCATTAATCAACTTACAGATTTTTAAGACCAAGAATTTTGTAGTTGGACTATTACTGCTTTTTACATTTTATATTTTTAAAGGAAGTACAGGACTTGCTTACGGCTATCTTGAAGTGATTTTAGGAAATGATCCACTAAGCACTATTCCGATATGGTCGACTGTAATTGTTGGAACTACGTTGAGTATGTTCGTCACTTCCAGATTTATTTTGAAGGGTTACAAGCTGATAAGGATGATTATAGTTGGCTTTGGAATAATGGCGATTTATTATATTTATATGATACTATTTGTTTCTGTGCAGGGCGAGACAATTGATTTTATTTTACCAATGTTTATTTATGGTGTGGCAACAGGCGTTTTGTTTGTTCCGATAGTTTCATTCGCCGCTTCATCTGCACCGCCAGCAATTGCCATTAACGCATCGCTTGTTGGTATATTGGCTAGATTTACTGGGTTTACGGCTAGTCTTGCATTGAATAACGAACTTCAATTATTTACAAAATCAGGAGTTCGCGAAAAGATTCGGGAAGCCGTTACGGAAACGAATCCGCAATTACCAACTACCTTATTGAATATTCAAAACCAATATATGAATGCCGGTAACGATATCTATACTTCAAAAGCAGTGTCCACTGGCTATTTCAATCAAATGTTAAGTCATCAAATATTAGCTCGTGCTACTAGAGATTATTATGGTTTGATGCTAACATGCGTGATTTTCGTAATTGTTATTTTACTCTTATTGCCGCAAATTCAGAACGTGGTTTTGAGATTAAGAAAAGGAAATATCCCTTATTGAAAATTATATTTTGAATGTGTTTGAATTTTATTGATGCATCCACTATTAAGGATGAAGTTCAAAATTTTAAATGGTCAACTATTGAAAAAATAAAAAAGGATATACAGAGGTATATTGGATGCTGTGTGTTATATGAAGATGGAAAATATTCCTATCGGAGAGGATGTAAAAACTCAGGTAAAGAATTGTATCTATAATCCAAAAATATTTATTCTTCCTCCCTGGGAAGAAATATATAAAACAGACCAAGAGAGGAAACAGACTTGGGAGGAAGCAGTTAAGACGTTCGAGACCATGAAGCAGACCTATCTTGAATTTGGCTACCATGCCATAGAAATTCCAAAAGGTTCTGTAGAAGACAGATGCAGTTGTCTGCTTTCTCACCTTCAGTAATTAAATTGTACTTTTAAATGAATACTTTTCATGGTATTTGCAATTTAAATTTCACCGAAAATATTCTTGAATTTGTTCATTTTAAAGAAGAAATATTGGCAATTAAGCCATTTCATTTGCAGCTTAAATTACCAACCTTAATTCTGTTTTTTGGAAAAATCGCCATCAAACATTGCCACACTGAACAATCGCTCTCAATAAACAATTTTTTGACCGGTCCAGCCCGTAGTACGAAGAAATTGTTCCCAGTTCAGTATAGCGGGATTTATTTTTCGGCTCCATTCAAAATCTTCGTTATTAGAAAAATAGCCATATTTTAAAGCATAATGTGCCATTCCCTGTATTTATTCAACCAATAATTCGTTGGAAGCATATTCCGGGAAATGTTGCAGAAAATTTTCTGTGCCGTAAGCTGAAACATATTGTGCCTTTTTTCCGGTAACACGGGTAAAAACCTCCACCATTTCCTACGGAGAAATAATGTCACCAATGACAGGCCGCGATTTCCCGGTATATTTTTCGGGATGAAGCTTTTATTTTTTATCAGCCTTAACTATCTGAAATTACTATTGATGCAATTTCAAATGAGATAAAGACACAGAACGCCCTTGAAACCATTGGCAGATATGACTATGTTATAGACGGTACGGATAATTTTTCTTCGCGTTATTTGATCAACGACGCCTGCGCCTTACTGGGCAAACCTTTGCTTTACGGAGCTGTTTCACAATATGAAGGTCAGTTGGCCGTATTCAACGTGGCGGACAAAAAGGGTATGAGAACGATCTATCGGGATGTTTTCCCCAAGCCGCCACGGGAAGGGGAAATACGTAACTGTGCAGAAGCAGGCGTATTGGGTGTGCTGCCCGGCATCGTCGGAACGATACAAGCTGCGGAAGTGATAAAGCTGGTGACCGGAATCGGCAAGCCTTTGGTCAATCAATTACTTACCTATAACGTACTAAGCCAGGAAACCTATACGCTTGAACTCACCAAAGAGCCGAGCACCAGGCAACTGATGCCGGTCACCCCACAGGCGTTCATGAGCCGGCAATAGGAAAGCGTTTGCAACGTAGAAGGAAATGAGATAAACAAAGAAAGGTTAAGACATTTGGTGCAGGGCGGGGCAACACTTGTGGATGTACGTGAGTATGGGGAAATGCCGGAGATGAATGCATATCCGCATTTGCGTATTCCATTGTCGGTATTGCAGGACAAGATGAATGACATACCGGAAGGTGACGTTGTTTTCCTGTGCCAGTCGGGCATAAGAAGCCTCAAAGCATTGGCTTTGTTCCGGCAACAATATCCCGTTAAAAATGCTTACAGCCTGAAAGGCGGTGTATCGGCACTTTAAAACATATAGACATGACAGACAAGAAAAAAATAAAGAACATATTTCACCGGGGGCCAATTAAGGCATCCCTGATTGTGCAGCAGGTGGAAAGCCACAGTACAAAGACGACTATCGGGGCTCATGAGATGTTTTTAGGGCAGGTTCGGGCAGATGTTATTAACGACAGGACGGTTACAGCCATCGAATATACCGCCTACGAAGACATGGCACTGGAAAAAATGCACGAAATACGCGAAGCTATTTTTAACAAATATCCGCTTACCTGCCTGCATGTGTTCCATAGCCTGGGGCGGGTAGCCACCGGACAGCTATGCCTGTTTGTATTTGCCTCAGCCGCCCACAGAAGGGCCGCCATAGACGGTTGTACCGAAGTGGTGGAAAGGATAAAGGCGGAACTGCCGGTATGGGGCAAGGAAATTTTTGATAATGAACAGCACCAATGGAAAGTAAATCAATAGGAAATGGTCAATATCACACATAAAAACAATACGCTTCGCAAAGCTGTCGCCACGGCGGTACTGGAAGTTTCGAGCCGGGAAACCATTGATGCTATCATACAAAAAAGGGTTCCAAAAGGCGACGTATTTGAATTCTCACGGGCAGCGGGCCTGCTTGCCGTCAAAAAAAAAGCGATGTTATTCCCGACTGTCATCCCCTCCCGGTTGAATATACACATATCGGGCATTGCATAGACGGACTGAAAATCCTCGTATCGGTAGAAGTGCATACGATTTATACGACAGGCGTTGAAGTTGAAGCGATGCACGGGGCGGCTGTCACGGCACTCACGATGTATGACATGTTTAAACCGATTGACAAACACATTGTCATTGGTACGATAAGACTGGAAGAGAAAAAGGGCGGTAAGTCCGATTTTTTGAAAAGTGTTGCAAACGATTTAAAATGTGGAGTGTTGGTGTGTTCCGATACTGTTTTCAACGGGGAAGCGGAGGACAGTTCCGTCAGCCTTATTGAAGAAAAATTACGGTTGCTGAACCTGGCTGTAAACGACCGCGCTATTGTATACGATGAGATACCTGCCATACGGGAAAAGATAACGCAATGGGTAAACGGTGGGCTTCAGTTGATCCCGGTAATAGGGGGCACCGGCTTGTCTCCCCGCGATGTTACCCCGGAAGCGGTTGCTGCCATGATAGAAACCGAAGCACCGGGCATCATGGAAGCAGCAAGGCAATACGGGCAGCAAAGAACACCTTATGCGATGCTTTCGCGTGGCGTAGCCGGATTTGTCCAAAATACGCTGGTTATTACTATGCCGGGTTCTCCTGATACTGTAACAGAAACGATGGATGCGTTGTTTCCTGCGGTGTTGCACAGTTTCAAGGTAAGAAGCGGGAAAAAACATTAAAAACAGATAAGCCATGAACAGTAAGCCTATATACATGGATTACAGCGCCACGACACCTTGCGACCCAAGAGTGGTGGAAACAATGCTGCCATACTTTACAGAAATTTTCGGCAATGCTGCCAGCAGCGACCATCCTTACGGATGGGAAGCCAAAGACGCAGTGGATGATGCACGTAACCGGGTTGCGTGGCTTATCCATGCAAAGAGCGGAGAAATTACTTTCACGTCCGGTGCCACGGAATCCATCAACCTTGCACTCAAAGGGCTGATGGAAGCCAACGCGGAAAAAGGAAACCATATCATCACCAATAAGACCGAACACAAAGCAGTGCTTGACACCTGCTGTTATTTGGAAAGTAAAGGCTGTAAGGTTACTTACCTGGATGTTGACGAAAGCGGAAATATATCTTTAAAGGAACTGGAGCAATCCATTACGGAAAGAACGGTGGTGATTGCGGTACAATATGCCAACAACGAAACAGGGGTCATACATCCAGTAAGGGCAATAGGTACTATAGCCCGGTCGCACGACGTTTATTTTTTCTGCGATGCAACACAGGCTGTCGGCAAGATTCCGGTAAATGTGGCTGACGACAAGATAGACCTACTAGCCTTTTCAGGGCATAAAATCTATGGGCCGAAAGGTATCGGTGTGTTGTATGTGTGGAAAAAACAACGACAATGACCCCATTCCGCCAATTTTATAAATCCAATGCAACTTATTCATTTTCAACACTTTTAGGGCATCAAATCAATTTTGGTATTAGAGGACTAAACTGATCGGTTTTTCCACTATGGCAGGATAATAAGGAATAGAGCTGCATTTTAGCACGAACGTTAGCCAATGCTTTGTGGACCTGGCCAATTTAACAAAAAAGGTCATGCCCAAAACATTAGCGAGACAGAAAACTTAAAGTTGAATTTTACACTTACCCACACATTTTGCTTACCCTTTACTGTATCATACGAAGTCTTTTAATTAATTCTTTATTACCAAGGTATTTCTCCTGATTCGGGATTACTCTCTTCACTGAAGAATTTTCCTGTTGGCCCATTTTCGTCAATTAAAACATATTTTATAATACGATTTGCAGCTACTGAAACTTCTCCTCCATTAAATCCTGTAAAATTTGTTTTGGTTAAACCAGGGCAAACAGCATTTATTTTTATTGCGGTGTCACGTAATTCGTAAGCTAGATGAACGGTGTACATATTAAGTGCTGCTTTTGAGGCTGCGTAAACTGCATATTTTGCATAACTGTAAGCCGGCCAGTTCGGGTCGCTTTGCAAGGTAAGTGAACCAACGCTGGTACTTACATTTACAATTCTTGGCGCTGATGATTTTTGCAACAAATCAATAAATAATTTCGTTACTCTTGCCACACCAAACACATTTACGTTGAAAGCCGCTTCAAATTCTTCCTGTTTTGCTTCCAAAGCGGTGTAGGGTGGTGTTCCTCCGATGATGCCAGCATTGTTAATCAAAACATCCAAACTGTCTGTCTTTTTCCCGATTTCTTCCCGGGCTGTTTTTACCGAATTTTCATCGGTCACATCCAACTGTACAGCTTCCGTATTGGTCCATCCTTCTGCTTTTAGATTATCAACAGCTTCCAATCCTTTTTTTATATCGACAGATCCAATATAAACATAAAACCCTTTTTGTAACAATTGTCTGGCCGTTTCAAAACCGATGCCTCTGTTAGCGCCCGTAATTAATGCTTTTTTCATTTTATTTCAATTTATATTGCAAAATTGCACCGGTTAAAAATGAAAGCATTTATCATTTGGTAAAAAGTCATTTTAGCGAATGTTTTTTCTGATCCGACTTAAGGATTGTTGTGTTACGCCTAAATAGGAAGCGATATGCGAAAGTGCGATACGATTGGCAAGTGTGGGATAGTTTTCAAGAAATTCAGCATATCGTGTAGTTGCGTCTTGTGAAATCACAGGGCTCTTTCTGGATTTTTGATATAAACATTTTTGCACCATTTTGTTTTTAATATTGTCCCAACCTACTATAGTATGTGATAGTTCTTCCCAATTTTGTTTTGTGAAAATAACCAATTTGCAATCGGTAATGGCTTGTATATATTCTGAAGAAGGCGAGTTGAGCTCAAAGTTTGGGTAATCAACGACCAAATTATTTTCAGTAATAAAACAACGAGTAATTTCTACGCCTTTGTTGCTGTAATAGCAACCACGCACAACACCTTCAATAATAAAACCTACTTGTCGTGGAATTTTCCCAGCCTCCGAAAAATATTCATCTTTACGAAGCTCTTTTACAACTACGCTCTTATTTATTAATTCAATCTGCTGCTGGTTTAAATTACCAAATTGTAAAATGTATTCGATAAGTTCTTTCATTATAGCAAAGTTAGCAATCTATAGCAGTTGGTTATTTCACATATGGTAAAAAAAGTGGAGCTGAAAGCATATAAAGTTGTGTATAAGGTATACTAGAACAGCCTGGACTTTTGCTGAGAACCCCTAATATTTTGTTGATCACTTCTAATGTCCAGCAACACGCTATAAAGAACCCGTAGCCCCAAAAAAGTACATCTGTGTCAATGAAATACTTGCCATCCACAAGAAAGCCATAATTATGGTAGGACCTCTTAAACAGTCTACTCACTGCATTATTATAAGTTTTATGTTTCGGGCGTGAATTTAAGGGCAATATGGAGTGGCTATAAAAATATGGCAGGCAGGCAGGCTAGCTTATCGCGTCATTTTTCGTTCAAATGTTTGTAAAAAATTGAAAAGGAGTTGTGTATGTTTCACTACTCCTTGATTTGACAATATGCAAAAAATGCGACATTTTTTTCCTTGTTTTTTTGGGATTACCAAGGTATTTCTCCTGTTTCCGGATTGGTTTCTTCACAGAAAAATTTGCCTGTAGGTCCGTTTTCATCAATTAAGGCATATTTAACAATGCGTGATGCGGCATCCTCTATATTACCGGTTCCCATATTGTTGGTAAAGTCTGTTTTAGTGAAACCAGGACTAACTGCATTCACCTTAAACTTAGTATCTCTCAGCTCGTATGCCAAATTTACGGTATACATATTCAATGCAGCCTTGGATGATAGATAAACTGCACCTTTGAAATCATAGTACTGATATCCGAGACTCGGATCACTGTGTAAAGTGATTGAACCCTGGCTAGAACTTACATTTACAATTCTCGGCTCATCGGATTTTGCCAACAAACCTACAAAATTCTGCGTTACACGCACCACGCCAAACACGTTGGTTTCATACACGTTCTTAAATTGGTCGTCGACACTTGCAGCTAATGCAGTCTGCGACATTCCACCACTAATACCGGCATTGTTGATCAATATATCTAATGATTCTGTTTTTTCAGCAACTGTTTTTCTAGCGTTGTCAACCGAAACAGCATCAGTCACATCGATTTCAATCGCTTCCACATTTGTCAGACCTTTAGCCTTCAATTTCTCTACAGCCTGCCTACCGTTTTCCAGGTTTCTACTTCCGAGATAAATATATTCTCCCTCTTGTAACAATTGTTTTGCAACTTCGAAGCCGATACCTTTGTTGGCTCCCGTTATAAATACTTTTTTCATTTTTTGTCTTAAAATTAATGATACAAAGTTGCTACAACGAAAAACAAAACCATTTACCATTTGGTAAAAAAGGTTTCATCGGAAGTTTTTTTTCTGATTCTGCTCAGGGATTGTTGGGTGATTCCCAGAAAAGAAGCAATATAGGAAAGGGGAACACGATTGGCGAGAGTGGGAAATTTTTCCAAAAATGTCAGGTAACGCGTTGTAGCATCTTCTGACACCAACGAACTTCTTCGGTCCATTTTTTCCAATAACGCTTTATGAAATATATTATTTACAATTTCATTCCAACCAACAATTGTATTCGAAATTTCATTCCAGTTTTTCTCAGAGAATACTAAGAGTTTACAATATGTGATCGCCTGAATATATTCCGTCATTGGCTCGCCTTTGTATGGATTAGCAAGCAAATGGTTTTCATCAACAAAATACTTTGTGATTTCCTGATCTTTATTGTTGTAATAAAAAATTCGCAAAACACCTTCCAATATGAAAATGACTTCGTTGAACGGTTTTCCGGCTTTTACAAAAGGATGGTCTTTTTTAATATCAACTATGGTTGTTTTGCTGACAATAAATTCAATCTGTTGCTGGTTCAAATTTCCAAACTGCATTAAAAAATTCAGTAATTCTTGCATATGATAAATTTAGTAAAATTGACTTTACTATAATAATTTGGCACAGCAAACAATATTGCTTTGCATCTAGGATACAAATTAAAATCAACCCTACCATTGATATGTAAAAAATGGGACCGTAAAAATGTCCAAAACTTTGACTTGGGGCATTGTGCGTACAACCATCAAAACTTTCCATTTGTGGAAGCAATTGGTTTGGGTATTTTTCCCTACTTAATCCAAACAATGCAAAAAATGGTCTATAATGCCAAGACGCTTCCTTCATAGGAAATAAAAATAGCTATAAAAAAAATATACAAATCAATGTTTCTATCTCAGGGAAAATCTTACAAAATTATCATTGATGGGAAAACTATAGAAGATGATTTTTTACTGATCGAAATAATGAATATCCAAAGTATTGGTCCAAGGTGGAAGATTGCACCTAATGCTGATTGTGCTGATGGTTATTTGGATCTCGTGTATATCACGTCTGCGCAAAAGCCCATCTTAATTCAATATTTAAAATCTTTAGCTCAGGGTAAAATTCTAGTCTTTCCTTTTAAATGTACCCGTATCCAGAAGGTTACTATAATACCTTTGTTCAATTTGCACACTATCGGTCATATAGATGACCAATTAATAGAAATCCAACCTGCAACTGAATTAAATATCTCTATAACTAAAAGTTATTTTAAATTTCTCGTCTAGAAAAACAAAGCATACTAAAAATATTGCCGGTTAAGAATAAAAACAATAAAAGAAATAATAGCTATTGATAAAACGATTATCAATAATTTTTTATTAGGATCATTTTTATGAACAAATACAGCACCTGACATCATTATAAAAAAACCGATAGCCGAAATCGGTGTCAAAACGGGATAAATATTTAATAATTTAGGCAAAATGAGACCAAATACACCTAACAATTGAAAAATGCCTAATAATCTATTGATAATAACACTTTTACCAGGTTTTAATTGATGTCTATCTATCAATATCTCAGGAGAAAGGCGCATATTATCTAATGCTGGCTTTATAAAAAACAGGGCAATTATGATCTGCAACACCCATGAAAAAATAACTATCATATTGTCAACTTTATTCAAACGTATCATTTCTTTTAAAACATTTTCGCTAAGCTTCTATCCTATCGTCTTTCACAAAATAAAGCCCGTTTAAAATATAATAAAATAAATAAATCGTTACAATTCCAAAGCATAATATTTGCAGATAAAAAAGATTTTTTGACAAATTTTCTATATAATCTAAAGATCTATCTGAATACCTCAAATTCGAAGAAGGTAAATGCATTTTGGAATTCTGTTGTAATTGCTGATTTAATAGATCCCTGCGGTAAGAACAAATAAAAATAGATAAGAAAGAAAAGATAAAATGGTTTCATGCAGGTGATGTTTTCTTAAAAAGTTTCGCATAAGATTGTTTTTTAAAGATTAAAGAATGAACCAAATCGTCGAAAAACCAAATCCTTAATTAGAATACAAAAATAATTAACATTATTGACATTTATTAATTAATTTGAAAATACCCAAGAGCAAGGCAAATCATAACCACTCTATAAGTATTAATTTTTGAAATAAAATAGTGCCGGCCCAAAAAAGATAATATCTTTTCTGAGCCGGACTTATATTTTGAATATGGATTATTCTCGGCAAATGTAAATGGCTTATTAAAACTGATTATGAATAGATTGTCAAACTATTGTGAAATTTAAATCATTTATACCTTATCTCCTAGTAATACATCGATAGGGAATATCTGATGAATTAATTTGATTGGTATAGTGTTTGCAAATATTTCTATAACGATTGATTTTATAATAGAATATTACCTCTTTATTTAACTTCTAACTATTACATTATGAAAACGAAACAACTAGCAGAAAAAAAATACGTGGAAGCATTGCACAGCATTAATATTTTTTTACAAAGACTCAAGAGTTTGGATGAGACTGCGAATTGCGATGTGATAAAAGCATTCAATTTAGAATTGGAACATTTTTTAGATAGTTATCATGGAAATAAGCCAGATGGATTTTTAGAAAGCATTAAACAATATAACAGAACAGGAACTTGGTGCAATCCTAGTTATTTACTACGTGTTTTAATGCACTTTAAAAGAAAATGGAGCCAAAATACCATGGTTCATATCTTATAATAGGCTGTAATCAAGGTGTGCATTTTATTTTTTAATGACAATAAAATCTAAAGTCATGGCAAAATACACTGATAAGAGTGCTGAAAAAGTGGAAGATGCACTACACAAAATGCATAAAGGAAAATTAAAAATAAGGAAATCAAAAAAAATAGTAAAAAGCTCACAGCAAGCAATAGCTATAGGACTTTCTCAAGCAGATAAACTAACAAAACCTTCTAAAAACTCCAAAAAGCAAAGCTAATATCCGTTATCAATTTATAACCCCAAAAAGTACGACAATGAATAAGACATACGAGCAAGTTAAAAACACGATAGAGTGCAATATGTATAAAGAAGCGTTGGAATATTTTTTACAGACCAATGGCGCAGACATTACATCTAATATAAAAGAACGCATAAGAGATAATCCTGATGAATATGTTCTTTTTGGAGAAAGTGAAGATGGCTTAGAAGTGAGTCTGAAAGATACAAATACACATGAACTATAACATGTAAATAAATGACCGAATTATTATATGAATTTGGTAATAATTATCAAAAAGTTAATTTAATACCAATAAGTAAATATAGTATTACCTAAGTAAATAATAAAACTCGCTTATACAAAAAGTATTAACCCTTTATATTTCTATATAAAGGGTTTTTATTATACGCTAATAACTTAATGAAAAGTTCCAATTATAAGTTTAATCATTCCACCATTTTAATGGAATTTCTACATTATCAATAGAACTTACAATTAAATCTGGTTTAAATGCATAATATCCGAGTTGTTCTTTTGTAGATATCCCAGATAGAACTAGTATAGTCTTATAGCCCATTTGAACACATCCTTGGATGTCAGTTTCCATTGTATCACCGATAACTGTAGTATCTGCAGTTTCGAGACCCAAGTATTTTCTCGCAGAACGCATCATTACCGGACTTGGCTTACCTGTTACAAATGCTTTACGACCAGTAGCTTCTTCTATCATTGCCGCTGTTGCTGCTATACCCAAGTTATTCCATCCTGGTTTTTTGGGTGAAGGATCTCTATTCGTTGCAATAAATTTTGCTCCAGCAAGGATCATATCTACAGCTCTTTGAACCATTTCTAATGTGAAATTTCTACCTTCGCCCAATACCACAAATTCAGGATCATTATCCACTAGTGTGATTCCATTTTCATGCAAACTAGTTAACAGCCCTCCTTCTCCCAATACATAAGCTGTACCATTTTTACTTTGATCCCCTAAAAATTTACCCGTGGCCATGGCACTAGTATATATATGTTTTGTTTCTACATTAACGCCCATTTTTTTGAGTTTACGTACAATTTCCAAAGCTGTTGGTTTACTATTATTGGTCATAAAAGTAAATGGCACATTTTGTTTTATAAGTGTATGGATAAATTTATCTGCACCTGATATTAATTCTTCCCCACTATAAATCACCATCCATGTCTATTAACAAACCTTTATTCATAATTTATTATTTTTAAAAATGATCATTTCTATTTACTATAAGATGTATTTGACATTGTTTATCTACCGAATTTTGAGAATGAAAAAGCACTATTTAAAAAAGAAATATTTAATTTAAGTTGCATTACTGATAAGACAGTTTAATTTTTTTGTGTATTTCTTCAAAAATGGTTATTAATTAAAAAAGTCATATTTAGAAAATTACGGCCATATTCACGAAAACAACTGTCAAAATAAAAAAATTTAATTAATACCTCCGCCTATGGAACGCTAGAAATCCGTAACTGCATTCAATCCATCCAGCTGAGCGGTAACTATATCCAAATCGTTTTGTATTTAGTTACATTCTGCCGTAATAACTTCAAAATAAGTTACCATACCTCTTTCGTAAAATAGGAATGCATGTAACAAAGCTGTATTTTTATCTTTAAATTGGATATATCTCCTTACTGTTTTGTAGAATAGATTTGCTCAATTCTTCTTTGATGGACTTTTCTCATAAAAGAGGGTGCGATACCATTGTCCTCCTCCAATATATCGTCCATAGAGACCTCAGGATGGAATGTATTATCGGGTTGTACAACCTTTTGTAGAAATACTTCATCTGCCCATTGCTGCAATTTGGCTCTACGGATGCGATAGCCTTTCCCATGTTTATAGGCAGGTAGGGCTTTTGTTTTGTCCACTTCATTAATATAACCTCTTACGGTACTTTCTGGCGTCCCTAAAACTTTGGCTATTGACCTTGTATCCAAAATATCATTAGGATCTTTGAGGATTTCTACAACTTTAGATTTTGGTAAATTAGCAGAGATAATATCCAATCTTAATTGTATCTGATCGAGTCTCGCTAAAATCGTTTCAAATGGATTGTAAGTCATTGCATTTTCCATGTCGAATTGTTTTTAATTATAAATAATCGTTGACAACCCGAAATTAAATGCAGTGATTCGCTACGAATGGATTATGAATTTAATAAGAATAGAATATAAGCAGAATAAGAAATTCTCAAAATAGCTTTGGTATAACTATTTGTAAATCAATTATTTAATCCATTTAAAATCATTAAGCTTTTGATTGCTTCCTGATACGCAAGTTGGACTTTTTTGTTTTTTATGCCAGTTTTATCTAATTGTAAACTGTCATATACCCGAGTGACGAAGCTTTCTAGGTCAATTTCATTTTTATCGGCTATTAAATTTGTGTTTAGGTAGCAATATTTCAGGATATAATATATGTTGGGGTGAAAATTTCTGAAAGTACTTTTGTCGTTTGTAATGTTTTCAAGTAAAGGCGTAGTTGTGTAGTTTTTGGTTGTTCCTGCCGGAGCGCTGAGTAACACATTGATAAATGACTCCCAAAGTTCTGGTGCAATAATAATTTTAAGAGGCGTGTAGTTATTTAATTTTTCTTCCAAAAGCATTCTCCACTCTTTCGGTTGCATCGTTGCACTATACTCAAGGTTTACATTTTTGCTTTCAAAATTGTCGATTTTAATTTCATTTGGATCCAAAGACAAATCCTGTTGAAGTTTTTGTAATAAAGATTGACGGATTTGTAAATCTTTATGAATGAGTCGTTGAAATGCGGGGAGGTATTCACTTTTGGATATTTTAGCTGTTCGGGCATATTCATACAATGGATCTGTGGGATTGGGATATTTATAGGGTTTGTCATTTTCTCGAAGCAGTGTAAATAAGCTTTGTTTATTTTCCAAGGATAATTGTTCCAATGTAACAAGAATATCATCAAAAAATCTTTCTGAAAAATTGAGGTAGGTACACCTAACTAATTTAGTGAAAATATCTTCTTGCCAAAAAATTGTGGAGGAAATAGATTTCAATTCGATATTATGTAAGGTTACGCAGCAGTTATTATTTACAATTCTGTCTAGAAAATGAATTTCAGATTCTAAGCCAGCCGGACCAAATGTTCTTTTGTAGACTTGTCCATCCGTTGGAATCGCACGATAATAAATCCAAATGGTCTTAAAATAGAAGTGTAATTTTTTCCAGAATGTTGGCATCTATAAACAAATTAGATCTATTTAAAGATAATCACTTTCAACTTAAAATAAAATGATATTTTAAATGTTAAAATTTCATTTTAAAACATCGAAAATTGCTTGTGTATCAAATTGTGTGCAAATTAAAAAAGCAGCTATGAACGAAAATACATAACTGCTTGATTTTCAAGTGTCCCCGTGGAGGCTCGAACTCCAGACCCACTGATTAAGAGTCAGTTGCTCTACCAACTGAGCTACGGAGACCTATTGGGAGTGCAAATTTAACATATAAATTCTAATAACCCAAGCTAAATATTATTTTTATCCCAATCAGCCTTTAGGTCATTAATTTTCATTTCCAAGCCATCCATTGATTCCGCATTTGCGGCATCAAACGCTCCAATTTTAGTTCGTCTTAATTTACTCAAATAACCACCAACACCCAGCGCTGCACCGAAATCATTAGCTAAACTTCTAATATAGGTGCCGGTTGAACATCTTACTCGAAAATCAATTTCTGGTAATTTAATATTTTCAATTTCAAAGGCGTAAATAGTAATTATTCTAGGCTCTAGTTTAACTTCCTCCCCTTTTCTTGCGGCTAGATACACTGGTTTTCCGCCTTGCTTAATTGCAGAGTGAATGGGTGGTACTTGTTGTATTTCACCTACAAATTGCTTTACTGTTTCTAATATTTTTTCATTCGTAATATGGGAAAAATCTTTAGTATTTTCAGGAGTGGATTCAAGATCATAAGTTGGAGTAGTTGCACCTATTGTTATAGTACCCGTGTATTCCTTTTCTTGAGCCATGAACTCATTGATTCTTTTCGTATTTTTTCCAGTGCAGATTATCAACAATCCAGTAGCGAGAGGATCCAATGTGCCGGCATGACCTATTTTATTTACCCCAATTAATCTTCTCAGCTTTCTTATAGTATCAAAGGATGTCCAATGTAGAGGCTTATCCAATAAGATAACTTCACCATCCAAATAGCTTTGTAAGGCTGGATGTATCGGTTTTTGTTTCATGCAAATATTTAGTTGAAAGCGATTGCTTTCACTGGTTTTATGTTTTTAATAATGAATACCGGTATCAAAAGTGAAATATAACAAACTATAAATGTCGCAGCACAAACAAGCAAAATCTGTCCCCACATCATAGCAACCGGAGCAGAAGATACATAGTAGGAATTTTCATCTAATTTTATGAATCCAGTAAATTGCTCCAATAAACATATACCAACTCCAACTATAAATCCAATAATAATTCCTTTTATTGCAATTACGGATGCATAGTTAAGGAAAATTCTTCTTAATAATGAGTTTTGAGCACCTAATGATTGTAATATACCAACCATTGCAGTCCTTTCTAAAACTAAAATCAATAGACAGGTAATAAGATTGATAATAGCTACAATTGACATCACTATAAAAATAACATTTCGATTAACATCTTGAATATTTAACCAATCAAAGATACTTGGGTAAATTTCCTTAATCGTTCTACTCACCCATGCATCAGGTAATTCATCATACAAAAAATCGCTAACGGTATCCATCTGATGATAGTCTCTTAAAAAGACTTCATAACCGCCAATTTCTTTATCAGACCAACCGTTTATTTTTTGTATCAAACGAATATCGCCAATTGCAAATAATTTATCATATTCCTCAATCCCGGTTTTATAAAAGCCTACCACTCTCATTTTTCTTGCAATCGCATTTTGTTGTTCAGAAGAAATGAAATATAGAACAACTTGATCGTTGAGTTTTATTTTCAATTCATCTGCAATGGGCTGAGAGATGACAATTTCTCGACTATAATTCGTATCAGAAAAATTAGGCCAATGTCCTGATTTTAAATAGGGATCGAGATTTTTGAAATTATAGTTTTGATTGACACCTTTTATTAAAATACCTTCAATATCTTTCTTTTTATCCAAAATCGCGGACTTAGTTGCAAATGGTTGAATCGTCTCAATTTGAGGTGTGGATTTTAATATTTGTAAAACCGTATCATTAGCTGAAATTGGAGATTCTTCTGCAACCAATGCTTTACTCGGCATATATTCCATCACGCGCAAATGCCCCCAAAAACTAAATACCTTTTGGCTAATGGTTTTCTGAAAACCAGTTACAAAACAAATGGTAATAATCATCGCCGCAACACTTAAAGCGGTCGCTGCAGTGGCTAACCGAATGATAAAACGAGAAAAAGTTTTCTGTTTATTAAATGCAATCCTTTGGGAAATAAATGAAGCGACATTCATATTTATGCGAAATAACTAAAATCTGAAAAAAGTACCTAAAAGTTTACATAATTGAAAGATAAATTATAAGAAAAGAGGGCTTAAAAGCCCTCTTTTACGCATTATCTTTAAATGATATTAATCTTCAGTTACTTCTTCCGTAGCTGGAGCTTCAATATCAAATGCAATACCATTATTTTTGATAATTGTAAACCATTTGATCATTTTTTTGATATCACTATTGTACACTCTTTCAAAATCCATTGTTGGATATACTTTGCCGAAGTAAGCTTTAATTGCATCTACATCTTTGTCAGATGGCAAGATTTCACTGCTTTTATCCATTGCTTGAAATACTTCAATTAAATTGACATTATCTTCTGTGGTATATACTTCAATGCTTTCTAAATGAGAAAAATTGTGTTGACGAGAAGATGCAAATTTAATTTTACCATCTTCCAATGATTTAACGATCGCACCATCATTTTTACTTCCAACCAATTCAAATAAGCCACTTAATCCTGTCACGGATATAATTCTTCTATATTCCATATTGTTTATATTATAAATCAGTGGGCGAAATTAATATTCGCTTTTGAAATAGCACAGAAATACTTAAAAAATATTAAAATTTTAAAGTAATTTACTCTAATTTAAGGTATGATTGGCATTAATATCTTTAATTTGTTGCTTAAATTCTAGGAAAATGAAAAGATGGTTCAGTTTTTTATTTAGTCTTGTTTTACTTTTCTTGATAGCTTGTAAAAATCACCCTGCAGAAAATGCTTCTGTAGAAAAAAAAGATACACTTATAAATACTGAATTTAATTCTAAAGAAATAAATGGTTTATATGAGGCGACTTTACCATGCGCCGACTGTGGCGGCATCCAATCTAAATTGGTTTTAAATAAAGATTTCACCTATTTATTGGAACAGAATTATTTAGGAGTTAAAGATACCACTCAACATATATTTTATGATTTAGGTAACTGGGAGATCAATGATAGCACGTTGACCTTAATGCCTAATACTCCTGACACATTAAGGTTTTTTGTAAAAAATACGGACACTTTAAAAATGCTTAATCATGATGGCTCCGTAAATACGGATAGTCTTGCATCCAAATATATATTTACTAAATCGACACAACAATTTAATCAAATAAGCCCCGCCTTGGTAAGTGGAGTGATTGAGAAATCAGAAAATATGCAAATCACCCTTTGTGCTTGGAACAAAACTTTAAACGTGCATTTTTCTCCAAAATCTCAAGTCGAATTCAATAAAGCGTGGAAATCATTGAAAAATCCAGATGCAGATAAAGCCATTTTTCAAGGAGAAGTCAAGTTATCCAAAGATTTCAAACAAGCTGAAATTATTAAAACAATTGGCATTTTCGAAGGAGAATCTTGCAAATAAGCAGTCTCTGCACTTGCATAATATTCTGTAATTTTGCTAGCGTATGAGTGCAAATAGTAAGAAGACAATATTTGATTTTTCCCTTTTTAACCGTATTTTTAGTTACGCTAGACCATATAAAAAGCAATTTTATTTCAGCATATTTTTGGGTATTTTATTGGCTATATTTACGCCAATTCGTCCTTATTTGATACAATTAACCATCAATCATGCGACTGGGAAAAATCACATAATTCCAGCTTGGTTACAGTTTTTTTTACCTAATGGTGTAAAAAACAACGTATTACAATTCATTTTTGATCTTACAATTTTTCAAATTATCTTTTTGATTATTGAGTCATTGGCTAGATTTGCATTTAGTTTTTTAACTTCATGGTTGGGGCAAAGTGTTGTAAAAGATCTACGAATTTCTATATATGAAAAAATTACACAATTTCAATTAAGACAATTTGATCGTACCCCCATTGGAACATTAACAACGCGCACGATTAATGACATTGAAAGTATCAATGATATTTTTTCGGATGGCTTTATCCCAATTATTGCAGATTTATTGACCATAATTGTGACATTATTTACGATGTTTTACATTGATTGGAAATTGGCGATTATTTCCATTATTCCGCTCCCACTTTTATTTGTCGCCACATATTATTTCAAAGAATCCGTAAACAAAAGTTTTATCAAAGTAAGAAATGCAATCGCGCAATTGAACGCCTTTGTACAAGAACATATTTCTGGTATTGCGATCGTACAATCTTTCGCAGCAGAAGATCGCGAACAAACAAAATTTGAAAAAATAAATAGAGGTCATCGTGATGCCAATATCCGCGCCATATTTGCTTATAGTATTTTCTTTCCAGTTGTGGAGATTATTATGGCTTTGAGTATGGGATTATTGATTTGGTGGATTTCTGATCATAAATTGGATTCGGGTTTACTAGTTTCTTTTCTTTTATATATAAATTTGATATTCAGACCATTGCGTGTGATAGCCGACAAATTTAATGTTTTGCAAATGGGAATGGTCGCCGCAGAAAGAATCTTCAAAGTTTTGGATAATAATGATAACGAAGTTGCCAATCCAAAGGGAATTATTCCAAAAATATTAAACGGAAAAGTTGATTTTGATCATGTTTGGTTTGCCTATAATGACGAGAATTTTGTTTTAAAAAATGTAGATTTTCATATTAATCCAGGCCAAACAGTTGCCTTAGTCGGTCATACGGGAAGTGGAAAAACGTCGATAATAAGCTTGATTAATAAACTCTACCCTATTCAAAAAGGTAAAATTTTAATCGATGATATTTCTATAGATAAATATCAATTGAACGCACTACGAGAAAATATTGGCATTGTGTTACAAGATGTCTTTTTATTTTCAGGGTCAATCATGGAAAATATCACTTTGCGTAATCCCAATATTTCCAAAGAACAAGTTATCGAAGCTGCAAAATTGATCAACGTTCATGATTTTATCATGCAATTACCTGATAATTATGACTTTAATGTACGCGAACGAGGAAATACTTTAAGTCTTGGACAAAGACAATTGATTTCGTTTATTCGGGCAGTTTTGTATAATCCATCCATTTTAGTTTTGGATGAAGCGACCTCTTCTATTGATACAGAAAGTGAGATTTTAGTACAAAATGCCATGGAAAAACTAATTCATGGACGCACATCCATTATCATCGCACATAGACTTTCTACAATTAGAAAAGCGGACAAAATCATTGTTTTGGACAAGGGAGTGATTCAAGAAATGGGTTCGCATGATGAATTATTGCAACTAGGTGGGTTTTACTACAAACTACATGAAATGCAATATCAAGGCGAAATGGAGTAATGATTATTTCTTGGTGGGAGCAGCATGCATTATTTCATCTACTAATTTCAAAACACTATTTTCCAAATTAGAATTGGTGATAAGGCTATAATCCTTGCCATTATATTTGAATTTTCCGAAAATTATTCCAGCCTTATTATCTTTTCCATTTCCAATTAATTCAGTTGCGCGATATTCTGAAACTTGTCCATTTATTTCAGAATTTTCAACTGTCTTTTTTCCATTTATTTTATCCGAAATATAATACTGCTTTTCTGTACCGGTGCTCACTCCGATTGCTAACAATAATTGACCATTTCTTGTCACTTGAAAGGAATCAGCGGGTACTGTTTCTATATATTTTTCAATCTCGTTGGGCTTGAGTGTATCATATTTTGCTTTACCAAGATTTAAACTTACCGGCATATAATAGTGAATTAGAGAGTCGTTTCCATCTAGAGGAATGGCATTTTTCTCTACAATTTTCAATTGCGCCTTGGAGAAATTAGCTATAAAAAAGTAAAAAATAAAGAGTAAAAAATATTTCATCATGTGTAAATAATTTATACCAAATCAAGCCAAGGTTTATTTGGTTTTTCGCTAAATTTAAAGTAACTTTGCACGCTTACAAATTATCATGCCGTAACATGACACTTTAGTAATTATCCGTCAAGATAAACAAAAAGTGAATGTATGTGGCCTATTAATTCAAATATTACTAAATAGACACATGAAATTATCACAATTTCGCTTCGATCTTCCACTCAATCTCATTGCCCAACATCCTACAAAAAAAAGAGAAGATGCCAGAATGATGGTATTGGATCGTAAAACAGGCAATATCGACAATAAGAATTTTCGCGATATTTTGGATTACTTTGACGACAAAGACGTATTTGCGATCAATAATACAAAAGTTTTCCCAGCTAGAATGTATGGTAGAAAGGAAAAAACAGGTGCAAAAATAGAAGTTTTTCTTTTAAGAGAATTGAATAAAACCAACAGACTTTGGGATGTTATCGTTGATCCCGCAAGAAAGATCAGAGTTGGTAATAAATTATATTTCGGAGAAAATGATGAGCTTGTTGCGGAAGTGATTGACAACACCACTAGTCGTGGTAGAACGATTCGTTTTCTTTGGGAAGATACAGAAGAATCTTTCCGTGTAATGTTAGAATCCATGGGTGAAACTCCATTACCAAAATATATCAAAAGAAAACCAGACGAGGAAGATCGTGAACGGTATCAAACTGTATATGCAAAATATGAAGGTGCCGTTGCAGCGCCAACTGCTGGTTTGCATTTCAGTAACGAATTGATCAAAAGATGCGAAATCAAAGGTATTCGTTTTGCTGAGGTTACTTTACATACTGGTTTGGGTACATTCCGTCCTATTGAAGTAGAAGATTTGAGCAAACATAAAATGGATGCAGAATACTACCGAATAGACGAACAAGCTTGTAAAATTGTCAATACTGCAAAAGAAAGTAACAGAAAAATCTGTGCTATCGGTACCACAACGATGCGTGCATTGGAAAGCAGCTTCACTTCCGAAGGTTTATTGAAACCAAGTGAAGGTTGGACAAATGTATTCATTCACCCTCCATACAACTTTAATATTGCGAATAGCTTGGTAACTAATTTTCATTTACCTAAAACAAGTTTGTTAATCATGTTGAGTGCATTTGCAGGATATGATTTGGCAATGGAAGCGTATCAAAAAGCAATTAAAGATAAATATCGTTTCTTTAGTTATGGAGATGCGATGTTAGTTATCTAATTTTTTTATTTTTTATTTTTTTCAGCCCATTTTTCTTTTTTGAAAAATGGGCTGTTTTTATATTAGTTTGTATCTGGAATATCTTTATCTGCTTCAATCATATCTACCGGACGGCGCCAATCATTTAACAAATATTGACTATAATAGTCACACAATCTCCAAAAGAAATACTCTTGCATATTGCCATACGCATGACGTTGACCAGGCAATAACAAGAAGTCAAATCGTTTATTTGCTTTAATCAATGCATCTATAACACGGTACGTATTTCCCGGATGTACATTGTTATCAATATCACCTGTTGTCAACATCAAATGTCCTTTAAGATTTTTGGCTATAGATGGATTCGTTGCAATATGATATTCAAATGAAGTATCGCCTTTGGCACTAATATTCTCTTTTACACCGTTATGCGTTTCACTCCACCAACGATTGTAAATGCGATTATCATGATTGCCCGACGAAGAAACGGCCACTTTGAAAAAATCTGGATAAACGAACATTGCAGCCGTACTCATAAATCCACCACCACTATGTCCATGTATACCAATTCTATTAATATCTAAAAATGAATATTTGGCACATAATTGTTCGGCTGCCGCTTTTTTATCAGCTAAACCATAGTCACGCAAATTTCCATATCCGAAGGTATGATACCATTTGCTACGTGCAGGATTGCCTCCACGATTTCCAATCGTAATAACCACCAAACCAATCTGCGCCAATCTATCTGTACGATCTGCGACCTTTCCAAACATATAATTTACCGCTTCGGTTTGTGGACCAGGATATACATATTCCACTAAAGGATATTTCTTGGTACTATCAAAATTAAATGGTTTATACATTACACCATATAAATCGGTAATACCATCGTCTGCTTTCACTTTAATTATTTGCGGATATTTATAACCAGCAGCGAAAAAAGAGCTCATATCACAAGTATCCAAACTCAACACGGTTTTACCCGTTCCATTATATAAAATTGATTTGGGTGCTGCATCTGCACGAGAATAATTATCTACGAAATAAGTAGCATTATCATTCATGCTAATCGTGTGATAATAATTTACCTTATCTAACAATTGCAAGCTACTACCATCCAAATTGATTTTGTAAAAATGTAAATAGTAGGGATTTATTCCATCTTCCCTACCGCCAGCAGTGAAATACAAAATGTTATTTTTCTCATCTACGCCCTCAATACTTTCACAATGGAATGCACCAGTAGTAATTTGATTTTTTAATTTTCCATTGGAATCATAGAGATAATAATGTCCCCATCCATCGCGCTCACTCCATTCGATAAATTCCTTTCCATTTTTAATTGCGTAAAGCGGCTGTGTATTAATGTAGGTATTCATTCTTTCCCCAAAAAGAGAATCAACTTTTCCATTTAGAACATCTACAGATAAATAATCAATTTTTTTCAGGTCACGACTGCTACGACTTACATAAAATTTGGAATTATCTCCCATCCAAATATTGGGACGCCAATCATCATCACGCGTAGATTCTTTGTATCTCAATCGCTCTACACCAATAGTTTGATCTTTAAATTTATTCAAATCCAATCGTTGAAAACGCTTATCTGATGCATTGAATAATAACAACTCAGATTGTGGAATACTCGTATCGCCAGGCATTTCGTAACGATAAGTTTCTAGTGTTGGGCGAGGATTGGACAAACTATTTATCACCCATAAATCTTTTACTTTTCTTTCATCGGTGCGGTGCAATACGAAATGTTTACTATCTGGAGACCAAGTAATATATGCCCCTCTGCGATTATCCTTATTTTTTTCATGCTCAACATTGTCCTCCCCATCTCCATCGCTACCATATGCATAGTGATCTACACCATCTTTGGTAATTTGATGTTCAACTATTGTACTGTCTTTTTCCTTGATTAATGCTTTTTTATAGTCAGCCCAAGACATCCAATACAAATTAAAATGTTTGGAAAATAAAACCATAGAACTGTCAGGCGCAATGGACGCCCAACCATAATTTCTTTTTGGACGAATAAAATCTGTTAATTCAGTTAATTTATTTTGAGCAATATTATAAGTGAAATAATAGATTTTTTTCTCTTTAGTCGTTTTTATATTTTTTTTATCTGTTGAATCTTTTTTCTCAATCTCTTCAGTAGATTTTATTTGAAAACGAATCGTATTTTCATCCGCTAAAAATTGTAAACTATCAATCGGTAAATGGTGCGCTTCAAATGGATACTTTACTATTAAAGTCAATTGTGCCGCCAATTTTACTGGATCAAACATGTCTTTTTTACTTCCAGTACTCGCATCAACAATATACCAATGTTGACTGTTAGGCGTCTCAAATTCGTACCAAAACTTGTTATTACTTTTTAGCCAATGTGGATCCACATTTTGCGTAAATAACATCTTCTTTTGTTTTTCTGGAGAAAAACGAGAAGCCAATTCGTAATTTGCTTTCGTCTGTGCATTTCCTGCGATTGCCAAACAGGTAAAGCAAAGTGCAGATAAAAATTTAGTCATAAGCCAAATATAAACATAAAACACAGTCCATTAATCGTTCAATTCAAGTTTTTCTCCTTCAGACTTTCCGTTACCTTTGGCAGTAGCAATAAAATGTAGAATTATGTTGGTGGAAAGATTTTTAAGATATGTACAAATAGATACGCAAAGCAATGCAGAAAGCACAAGCACGCCTTCCACATTGAAACAATTGGACTTAAGTAAAGTCCTCGTATCTGAGTTGAAAGAGATAGGTTTGGCCGAAGTGGAATTGGACGAATACGGTTACGTATATGCTACAATTCCATCCAATATTGAAGATAAAAATATTCCAACAATTTGTTTTTGTAGTCATGTTGACACTGCACCTGCCTCTAGTGGTACGAATGTCAAACCTATTTTGCATAAAAACTATGACGGCGGTGATATCATTTTACCAGATGACACGACACAGATTATCAATACATCCAAATATCCCTATTTAAAAAATCATATTGGCAAAGATATTATCACTGCGAGTGGTTTGACATTATTGGGCGCGGATGATAAGAGTGGCGTGGCAATTATTATGCAATTAGCAGAAAACCTTCAAAATAACCCAGATATAAAACATGGGGAAATAAAGATTCTATTCACACCGGATGAAGAAATTGGATTGGGCGCAGAGTATGTCAATATTCAAAAATTAGGTGCAAAATTTGGCTACACTTTGGATGGTGGCGATTTGGGAGATTATGAAGATGAGACTTTTAATGCAGATGGTGCGCATTTAACTATCAATGGTGTGAGCGCGCATACTGGTGACGCAAAAGGTAAAATGATCAATGCTTTAAAATTAGCAGCGGAAATTTTACGAAAATTACCAAATGACTTCGCGCCAGAACATACTAGCGGTCGGGAAGGTTTTATTCATGCAGATGAAATTACGGGAAATACAGAGCAAGTAAAAATCGAATTTATCCTTAGAGATTTTGATATTCAGAAATTGGAGAATTTGGGTAAATTATTAAAAAATATAATTGATGAAGTCGTTTCTCCTTATGAAAATGCGAGCTACAAATTAGACATTTACGAGCAATATCGTAATATGCGCACGATCATTGAACAATATCCAGACATAAGAAAGAAAACAGAGGAAGCTTATAAATTGGCTGAAATTCCTTTCAAGAGCGAACCGATACGTGGTGGCACCGATGGTTCTCGATTGAGCTATATGGGATTACCATGTCCTAATATTTTTACCGGAATGCAAGCGATACATAGTAAACATGAATGGATTGGCGTATATGATATGGAAAAATCATTGGAAGTTCTCACACACTTAGTACAGATCTGGGCAAAAAATTAAACGATAAAATGAGCATTTTAAATAATATCTCGCTTAAGCCATACAATACATTTGGAATAGATGTTATGGCAGAGCAATTTGCAGGATTCGAAAGTCAAGCCGAACTAGTTTATATACTTGAACAAGCTAAAACAACTACTCCTACTTTAGTATTAGGAGGAGGTAGCAATATTCTTTTAACTAAGGATGTACAAGGTTTAGTTCTGAAAAATGAAATTAAGGGAATTAAAATATTAGAAGAAACGGACGACTATGTTTTAGTGCAAGCAGGTGCTGGTGAAATATGGCACCCATTCGTAAGAAAATGTATCGAAAAAAATTATAGTGGCATTGAGAATCTAAGTTTGATTCCGGGCTGTGTCGGCGCCTCTCCTATGCAAAATATCGGAGCATACGGTGTTGAAATTAAAGATATTTTTTATAGTTTGGATGCCTATCATTTACAAGATAAGCGTGTTGATACAATAAAAAAGGAAGATTGTAATTTTGGATATCGAGAAAGTGCATTTAAAAGAAAATGGAAAGGAGAATATATAATTTTGAATGTTACTTATAAACTATCTAAACATCCACAATTTCATGTAGAATATGGTGCCATAAAGGAAGAATTAGAGAAAATGCAAATCGATAATTTATCCATTAAGGCCATTTCTGATGCGATTATTAATATTCGTTCGAGTAAATTACCAGATCCAAAAATCATAGGCAACGCAGGATCTTTTTTCAAAAATCCGACAATAGAAAAAACACAATTTGAAAAATTAAAATCAGTATTTCCACATATTAAAGGCTTTACTATAGAAGGTAATATTGATAAAATTAAAGTGGCTGCAGGTTGGTTAATTGAGCAAGCCGGTTGGAAGGGATTTAGAGAAAAGGATTATGGTGTACACAAAAATCAGGCTTTGGTATTGGTAAATTATGGCTCCGCAACTGGAGCGCAAGTTTTTGATTTATCGACTAGAATAATACATAGTATTGAAGATAAGTTTGGAATAACATTAGAACGCGAAGTTAATATTTTATAGTATGATAGTTTCAATTATAGGTTCGGGTGCTATAGGAATGTTTTATGGCACATTGCTTATTGATGCAGGCGAAGAAGTCCATTTTTTATGTAGAAGTGACTATGAAACTGTAAAAGAGAAAGGGATTTTTATTGAGTCCAAATTAAGAGGAAATAAAACTTTTGAAAATATCCATGTACATAAGGATAGTTGCGATATGCCCATTTCGGATATTGTTATTGTCAGTTTGAAAACTACAGAAAATGAAAAGCTTTTACCTGTATTATTACCTCCTATTGTTAAAAAAGAAACGACAATTGTAATTATTCAAAATGGATTAGGTGTAGAGGCGGATGTTGCAAAACTTTTTCCAGATCAACAAATTATAGGCGGATTAGCTTTTATTAGTAGCAGTAAAGTTGCCCCTGGTCATATTCTGCATATAGATCACGGCAATTTGAGTTTGGGTTATTTCAATCATGTCAATGAGCAAAATATTCAAACTATTGTTGCAAAATTGAATCAACAAAATATCAAAGTGATACTTTCGGATGATTTAAACAAATTACGTTGGCGTAAATTGGTATGGAATATAGCTTTTAATGGAATGACGGTGGTTCTTGGCTGTCAGACCGACAAACTTATGCAATCAAAGGATTTAATTGGATTATCTAAAGATATAATGGAAGAAGTAATCTCTGGAGCCAAGGCTTGTGGAGCAGAACTAGATGTAAATCTACCTTCTCAAATGATCCAATATACTATTGATATGCCCGCCTACTCTCCTAGTATGAAATTAGATTACGACCATCAACGCCCAATGGAAATTCATTACATATATGAAGAACCTATAAGAATAGCTAAAGAAGCAGGTTACTATATGTCAAAAGTCGATATGCTAACGAAACAATTAAAATTTAAACAACAATTCGAATATTAGTACTTGATTCTTTTAATCAAATTATGAGCTATAAAAAAGGCTGGCAAATTTTGCCAGCCTTTTTTATAGCTCATAATTGAATCTAGAATTCATATCTCAAACCTAGCTGCATGTTCCATCTTGCCCCAAAAGTAGAGTAAGACCAAGGCTTACCAGTATAACTATTATTACCATATTGACTATTAAAAGTATAAATAGGTGTTACTGTTGTACCATTTGTATTGAAATGATCAATTGTTAATGGAGAAGCTGATTGATTTGATAAATAATATGATCTACCCCAATGATCATTTAATAAATTACTTACATTCATTATGTTACATTCAACTGTAATTTTATTACCGTTACCCAATTTATAACCTTGTGATAATTTCAAATCAAAATGATTTTCCCAAGGCAATCTTGAAGCATTTCTTTTTGTATATTTTCCTAAGTTATCTTTAAGATATTTATTACCATTCACATAGGTCATCCAATCATCATATTGGCTAGCTACTTTAAAATCAGAAGCTTGATTTGGAACAAACATTACATCTTGTGCAACTTTAGAAACAAATGTTGTAGTAGATTGGTTATCTCCATTCACATCTCCGTAGAATAGGTAACTAAATGTTTGACCACTTTGCCCTGTAAAGAATAAACCAATATTAGTATTCCAAGCATTATCTTTTCCGTAGTTAAATACCTTAGCTACATAAGCCATTATACGACCACCTTGAGAATAATTATTACGCGCTTCTTGTAAATTATTCAAATTGCCTGTCGTTGTATAAGCATAACGCCAATTTGAATAGGCTGTTGAACTCGTTCCATCATTAAGAGAGTAAGAGTTACCATAAGAATATGAGATACTTCCCATCCATCCTTTTGTAAACGTTTTCTGTAAACGAGCATAAACAGTATAAGAATAACCCATAGACGTATTAGTTAAATACATGACATTCGTATAGTTTTTATCAATACGAGTATTATTATAGAAAGGTCTAGTATTACCATCTATATCTAACGTATAACTAGCATTCTCTTGTAAGTTCAAATCTTTATATAAGATATCATGAACAGTTTTTGTATAAATACCTTCAATTGTTCCGACCAATCCCCATGGTAATTTTTGATCTATTGCTAAATTAGCACGGAATGTTTGTGGATTTTTGAAATTTCTATCCGTTACATCAACTTCTGTTGCTGGTTGTGAATTACCTGCTGTTGCAGTTCTGTAAGGATTGGAAGGATCAAATTTGATTGCAGAATTAGTATATGCCTTTGTAATGTTTTCTTTAATAATTGTTGAACCTGTATTTCCATATTGGTTCGATAACCAAACCAAAGGTACACGACCAGTAAATATACCTGCACCACCACGTAATTGAGTCATACCATTACCTTTAATATCCCAATTAAAGCCAATACGAGGAGCAATCATAACACGAGATTTTGGTGCTAATGTATTGTTTACATTATTGTCAATAGCAATTTGAGAAGCATTAAATTGATCATTAGCATCAGCCTTATTGAAGTAAACTGGCATATCAAAACGAACGCCATAATTCAATGTAAAATTAGATGTAACATCCCATTTATCTTGAATATATAGTCCAAATTGAGCACCTTTAGGACCTACGCCTTTTGTTGTTCCGTCTTTTCTATAGGTAGTTTGATATTGATCAATAGAATCAGTCAAAAAGTGATTGAGTGAATTGTAGGTATAGCCACCATAAATACCTTGATAAAAGACGTTACTTACAGACACAAACTCATTATGTGTACCTAAAGTCAAAGTATGCTTACCTGCGTAATATGTAAGATTGTCTGTTAGTGTAAATACATTTTGATTTAATGAATTAGCTTGTGAGCTATAATCAGAACCTACATTATAAGTGGCATTACCATCATTTATTGTAATAGATGGATAAGGCCCTGCTCCTAATACTCTTTTATCTCTTACAGAAGTGTAAGTAGCTCTTAATAAATTTGATAATTTTGGAGAAATATTACTAGTTAATTGTGCAACTGTTGAATTTGTTTTGGATTTAAAAGTATAACCATTATTTTCAAATGACATACTGTTATTCCCATCAGATAAACTATAGTTATTTGCTTCAACATAACTATTTCTTATCATCAATTTATTTTTATCATTAATATTCCAATCTACACGAGCAAAAAAGGTATTACTATTAATAGTATTATTTAAGCCATTATATGCACCAGGATCATAATTATAATTTGTCTTCATAAAATTAGAAATTTGATCTAAAGTTGCGGTATTAATATTACTACCTCCTGTTCCTGGTTGATTATTAACTGGTTGAGATCTACGATAACCTTCATAGTTAACAAAGTAAAATAATTTATTCTTTACTATTGCCCCTCCAAGGCGACCGCCAAAATAAGAGCTATGAAATTTTGAAAATTTTGATTTATCATCAGCACTATTTCCTGTCCAATTTTGGTTTGTCGTATAACCATAAGCAGAACCATGCATTTGGTTGGTTCCCGATTTTGTAACTGCATTCAAACCACCTCCAGTGAAACCACCATATGTTATATCATAAGGGGACATCACTACTTGTACACTTTGAATAGCATCTAATGGAATTGGATTAACCCCAGCTTGTCCACCATTGGTTCCATTTGAAGACAATCCAAATATATCCGTAGAATTAGCACCATCAATCGTGAATTGATTGTATCTCGTGCTCTGACCACCAAAACTTATACCCATCGGACTTCCATCGGCACTACTATTTCTTACTTGTGCAATCGGACTCAATCGAGCAAAATCATTTATGCTTCTATTAACTGTAGGAAGTTCTGTCAATTCTTTTTGTCCGATTTGTACAGACATTCCCATATTATTCTTACTAATTAATGAATTTTTCCTAGAAGTTACAGTAGCACCTTCTTTAATGTTAGGATCTTGCATTACGCCATTAATTTTATTACCACTTCCTAAGTCTACATAAACATCATTAAATGTTTGTGTTGTTAATCCAAC
Organism: Rhizosphaericola mali; assembly: GCF_004337365.2. Classification (GTDB taxonomy): domain Bacteria; phylum Bacteroidota; class Bacteroidia; order Chitinophagales; family Chitinophagaceae; genus Rhizosphaericola; species Rhizosphaericola mali. The sequence continues at coordinate 2,292,496 of NZ_CP044016.1, forward strand.
ATAAGAAAATGTAATTGTGTAAGGTCCTCCAGCTTGCAAATTTGGTAATGTATATGCTCCATCACTTTGTGAAATTGCTTTAGAGACAAAGCCTGTAGTTACAAGAACAGCTTTTACAGAAACTCCATCTAGTGGTTTTCCTGTAACATCAGTAACAATACCTGAAATACTTCCTGTTGTTACCTGCGCCCAAATGGCTCCTGGTAACAAAAAGAAAATACATAATTGTAAAAATCTTTTAAATAACATAAAATATAGAATTTGCTCGCAAAGTAACGTTAAAAAACGTTAAATGCTTTAACAATCCAATAACTTAATAAATCCTTAATATTTGTTTTTTGATAAATATTATTTTTTTTGTTTTATTTAAAACACTTATGAATATTAAGAGCTTATGTTTAGTTATTATCTAAAATCTTTAGAAAAAAACTATATATTTTATTTTAAATAATATAAAGGTTTAATTGGATTATATATTTATTTTATTTACATATATTAAAGACGCATATTTTAACACTTAATTTAGTCTATTAATTTTATAGATTAAACGTTTATTCTTTATATTTGAACTCATTTTTAATCTAAAACAAAAAAATATGTCATTACATCTTGGCGATACTGCACCTAATTTTCAAGCAGTTACAACAGAAGGAAATTTAGATTTTTACGAATATTTGGGTGATAGCTGGGGCGTGCTATTTTCTCACCCTTCAGACTTTACACCTATTTGCACCACAGAATTAGGTAAAACAGCCGCTTTAAAAAGTGAATTTGCCAAAAGAGGAGTCAAAGTTATAGCGTTGAGTGTAGATAGCTTAGAAAGTCATCAAAAATGGGCAAAAGATATTGAAGAAGTAGGTGGTGTAGCTATTAATTATCCGATTATTGCAGATGAAGATCGTAAAGTTTCTACCTTATATGATTTTCTTCATCCCAATGCAGCAGCAACTACAACAGTTAGATCCGTCGTAATCATCGGACCGGATAAAAAAATAAAATTGACATTAACTTACCCACCTTCCACAGGTAGAAATTTTAATGAAATATTACGTGTAATTGATTCATTGCAACTTACTGCAAATTATAGTGTCACAACTCCTGCCAACTGGCAAGATGGGGAAGATGTAGTTATCTCTCCAGCTATTAATGACGAAGATGCAAAAGTTAAATTTCCAAAAGGTTTCAAAACCGTAAAACCATATTTGCGTTTTACGCCACAACCAAATAAGTAAATAATTTGTTATATATTTTTTAACAAAAAGACCAACATAATCGTTGGTCTTTTTGATTTTTATATAAAAAATTAGTTTACATTTATTTCCCTTTTTAACTTAAAAATTGATGAATGCCTGAATTAGTAATTGTTAGACACGGTCAATCCCAATGGAACTTAGAAAACAGATTTACAGGTGAAGTGGATGTAGACTTAACGGATAAAGGACGCGAAGAAGCGCATAGTGCCGGAAAAAAATTAGAAGGTTATCATTTTGATTTGGCTTTTACCTCAGAATTAAAAAGAGCACAGGAAACATTGGAAATAATTTTAAACGAAATAAAAGAACCAAATATACCCATTCATAAAAACAAAGCTCTCAACGAAAGGAATTATGGCGACTTACAAGGCTTAAATAAAGCAGAAACTGCTATAAAATTTGGTGAAGAACAAGTTCATATATGGCGAAGAAGTTACGATATCGCTCCGCCAAATGGAGAAAGTTTAAAAGATACCTACAACCGAGTGATTCCATATTATCAAAAAGAGATCGCGCCGCTATTACATAGTGGTAAAAATATAATTATTGCTGCTCATGGCAATTCCTTGCGATCTTTGATGATGTATTTAGAAAATATTACCGCAGAAAATATTGTTCAAGTAAATATACCAACAGGCGTTCCAAGAGTATATACTATTGATAAAATGAATCAAACAATTATAAGTACAAAATATTTATAATTGTTTCAATTTTTTCAAACTCCAACATTATTCATTTTTAAAATGATGTTCCTATAAAAATAAAATAAGGACCATTAAATAGGTCCTTATTAATTAATTTATGCTTCTATGATTGCTGGTTCTTGTTGACTCAGACAGTGAAAACTACCTAATCCCCATATAATATCTGTAGAATCTATTCCTATAACTTTCCGATCGGGAAATTGAGATTGAATAATTTCTAATGCAATTGTATCTTTTTCACAACGATATGTCGGAACGATCACTACATTATTGGCAATATAGAAATTTGCATAAGAAGCTGGCAATCTTTGTCCATCGCAATAAACTGGATCTGGCATTGGGATCGTTACAATTTTCAAAGGGTAACCATTGATCAATCGCATCTCCTTTAATTGTTCCAAATTCTTTTGTAAAATTTCATAATTCTCATCTTCTTTATTGTCCTCTAACACAGCGATAACCGTGTGATCATTAACGAAACGAACAGTATCATCAATATGTCCATCTGTATCATCACCAACAATCCCATCGTCAACCCACAAAACTTGTTCGACTCCATAATATTTTTTCAAATACTGTTCGATTTGCGTTTGAGATAATTGCGGATTGCGATTTTTATTTAAAAGACAAGATTTAGATGTTAAAACAGTGCCGGCGCCATTGAAATCAACCGAGCCACCTTCCATAATTATCCCCGGATAAATCACTGGAATATTTAAAGCATTTCCGATTAAAGTTGGAATTGCATCATCCAAATCAAATGGAGGATATTTCCCACCCCAAGCATTAAACCCCCAGTCCAAGATAATCTTTTGAGGACCATCTTCAAACTTGTTGATCAAAAAAGCCGGACCATGATCGCGGCACCAAGCATCATTTGTTGGATGCAAATAAAAATGAACATTTTCCAAATTAGCTTCGACCTTTTTAATATGCGCCAAAGCAAAATTTTTCATTTCTTCATCCTTCACATTAATGCAAACTTTTTCATGAAAAGAAAGTTCCTTAATGAATTGTGCATATGCTGGATAAATCAGATCAATTCTTTCAGGCCAAGATTCTTCTTTATGCGGCCAACTCAACCAAGTGGCTGCATGTTTTTCCCATTCAGCTGGGAAACTATAACCAGAAAGACTTATTTTATTATTTGTCGTACTCATTGAAAATGGGTATTAATCTTCGTCTAAAAATCTTTTTGTAATGGGTTGATAGGAATCAATTCTTCTATCACGCATGAAAGGCCAATGCGTTCTGTAATGATTGGATTCTGTCAAATCCAATTCTTCTACATGTACCAATTCACCTTCATGTGGCGCTTGATATTTCACACGTCCCATCGCATTCGTAATGAAAGATCCACCCCAAAATTTCATCGCGCCATCTTGTTCGAAACCCACACGATTAACGCTTACCACATTTACTCCGTTTGCTACAGAATGACTTCTTTGAATGGTTTGCCAAGCATCAAATTGCTCTTTATTGGTAGGTTCGTCTTGAGATGTCGCCCAACCAATAGCAGTTGGATAAAATAAAATCTCTGCTCCTTTCAATGCTGTAATGCGCGCTGCTTCAGGATACCATTGATCCCAACAAATCAATACGCCAATTTTTGCATATTTGGTTTGGAAAGTTTTGTATCCTAAGTCACCTGGAGTAAAGTAAAATTTTTCGTAAAAAGCTGGATCATCCGGAATATGCATCTTACGGTATTTACCTAAATAGGTTCCATCAGCATCAATCACTGCGGTTGTATTATGATATAATCCTTCTGCCCTTTTTTCAAATAATGGAGCGATAATTACCACCTTATTCTCTTTCGCAACTTCTGACAATATATCGGTTGTAGGACCAGGAATAGATTCCCCTAATTTAAAATTTTCATAGTCTTCCACATCACAGAAATACAAGGTATTGAACATTTCTTGAAGACATACAATCTGAGCACCTTGCTGAGCAGCTTCTTTAATTTTGATAATTGCTTTATCAACATTTGCCTTTTTATCAGCGACACAACTCATTTGCACGATACCGACCTTAACTTTTGCCATTCTAAAAGCGATTTAAAATTTGGTCGCAAAGATACAAAATTGTGTAAAGGTTTGGATGAGTTACAAATAGATAATTTCTATTCGAAATTAGCTGTTTTTCCCTTTCAACATTGGAACAAATTCAAATTCGGAAAACTCTTCTTTTGTAATACTTCCGTCAACTTGTTTGATAATGCGCATCATTCTTTGTTTGCCATTTTCTGTATCCAAAGGAATCACCATAATACCACCAGTAATCAATTGATCAACCAATCTTTCTGGTATATAAGGCGCTGCAGCAGTAATAATAATTTTGTCAAATGGAGCATAGCCAGGCAAACCAGCAAAACCATCTCCATAAAACATTTTCAATAATCGAAATTGCTTTAAATAGTCAAATTGTTGATTATTGAGATATAGTTCCTTTTGTCTTTCAATAGTAAAAACCTTCGCGCCTAATTGCGCCAAAACGCAAGCTTGGTATGCGCTTCCCGTACCGATTTCTAATACTTTATCTTTCGGTTTTAAATCCAATAAATGTGTTTGAAATGCAACTGCATAAGGTTGTGAAATGGTCTGACCAGCGCCAATATCAAAGGCTTTGTCCTCATAAGCAATCCGATCAAAGGCAGAATCTAAAAAGAAATGTCTAGGAACATCTCTAATCGCATCTAATACTTTCTCATTGGAAATACCTCTTTCTCTTAAGCTTTCTATTAACTTGTTTCTTAATCCTTTATGATAATATTGATCTACTAATTGTCTCATTTCAGATGCAAAGTTACGATTACAAATGCTTGATTAATAAGCATGTGGATAAATGTTACTCATGGAAATAATTTTCCCCTAATAAAAGTAAAAAGTGCATTTTTCTAAATAGAAAGTTTTATCTTGACATTTTAACGGAATTCCTTCTAATTTAAAGAATTCAATCTTGTCTATATGAAAAAAACGATTCAAGCTCGCTTAGCGCTTATGATGTTCTTAGAGTTTTTTATTTGGGGTGGCTGGTTTGTCACTATGGGAACTTTTTTGGGTAGCAAATTAATACAAGCCAATGGCAATCAAATAGCTACTGCTTATTTGAGTCAATCTATTGGAGCGGTTATTGCACCATTTATAGTGGGATTAATCGCCGATAAATATTTCTCCGCACAGAAGATTTTGGGGTTTTTACATATTGTTGGTGGCATTATTTTATGGAAAATTTCTTCAGTTACAGATTATAGTTCTTTCTTACCCTTAATCATGATTTACATGATTATTTTCATGCCGACCCTTGCGTTGGTGAATACTGTTTGTCTTAGGCAAATGACAGACAGCAACAAAGAATTTCCTCCGATTCGCGTATTGGGAAGTATTGGATGGATCATTGCAGGATTAATTATTGGTTGGCTTGCATGGGAAAAGAAAGATGCAGTTACAGAGTTTACTCATTTGAATAATACTTTTTTAATGGCAGCTGTAGCTTCTGTTTTGCTTGGTTTGTATAGTTTTTCGCTACCATCTACGCCTCCATTAAAAAAAGGACAAAGTTCCAGTATTCGAGATTTGCTTGGTTTGGATGCGATTGGTTTATTGAAAAACAGGTCTTATTTGATATTTTTTCTTGCATCCATTGCTATTTGTATTCCATTATCATTTTACTACAATTTCACCAATCAGTTTTTAAATGAAGTTGGAATGGAGGGTGCTGCGGGCAAACAATCTTATGGTCAAATATCTGAAGTATTATTTATGTTGTTGATGCCTTTATTTTTCAAAAAACTTGGGGTAAAAAAGATGTTGGCATTTGCTATGTTGGCATGGGTAATTCGATACGGGTTCTTCGCTTATGGAAATACGGGAAGTGGTTTGTGGATGTTATTGGGAGGTATCGTATTACATGGTATTTGTTATGATTTCTTTTTCGTTACAGGGCAAATTTATACAGATAATCATGCAGGAAGCCAATTTCAAAGTGCGGCGCAAGGTTTCATTACGCTTGCTACTTATGGCGTAGGTATGTTAATCGGAACTTATCTTTCGGGCTGGGTTGTGGATCATTACGCATTGGCGGACAATACGCATAATTGGAACCATATTTGGCTCATCCCTACCGGAATTGCATTGGGCGTGTTAGTTTTATTCTTGGCCTTATTTAAAGAAAAAGACACTATAAAGCAATAATTATTTTTTATAAGTAGCTTAATAATAAGCCTTTGTTTCTTTTCTCTTGATAGAAAAGAAACAAAAGATCAAGGCTGTATTGTCTTAACTAAAAATCAATCGTCTCGTCGGAAAGAATATAAATTGCTTCGCGCTACTTCGTGGTCGCTTCGCTCAGACACATATTCTTTCTTTAGACTCCACTAATTGATTTTCTTAATGTTAATCCAATAATGCCGATTATCAAAACAATGAATTGATTTTTTGAAAAAGTATTTTAAACTTACTATAGATTTTTTTTTACAAATAGATAACAATTCGAAATTTGCATTGGCATAAAAATTGGTTTTTATAGCTAAAATAATAATTATGAAACGCTTAAAAACAATCTTAACGTTAGGTCTTGTATTATTAATATCTGTTGGTATTAATGCCCAAACGTCAAAACAAAAGAAGATCATTAAAGATGCTGAAATAGCCAAAACGACTTTAATTGAAAAAGATAATGGTTTAAAGAAATTTTTCAACAATGCTGCGGGTTATGTCATTTTCCCAAATGTCGGAAAAGGTGGTTTAATTGTAGGTGGTGCATCTGGTAATGGGGCCGTCTATGATCATGGGAAATTGGTAGGAATGGCCGACTTAAAAAAAATAAATATAGGATTACAAGCTGGCGGTCAGGCTTTTATTGAAGTTATATTTTTCGAAACAGCTAAGGAATTGAAAAATTTTCAAGAAAGCAATTACGAATTTTCAGCAGATGCATCAGCAGTAGCCTTAAAATCAGGTGTTTCTGTAAATGCAGAATATAAAAATGGGGTAGCCGTGTTCACTTTACCAAAAGCAGGTTTGATGGCTGATGCGTCAGTTGGAGGACAAAAATTTACATATAACGCGCTGTAATAAAAGTTTGCATAAAACTTTAGAAAGCGAGATTTTATCTCGCTTTTTTTATGTCCATAAATAATAAAGTCGAAGAGTAAGGACGTTTGGGTGTGTATTTGTCATTCAAAATGAAAAAACCATTTTTATACATAGCCAAACCTTCCCAATTGTAAGCCCAGTAATTCTCTGGTAAATCCATAATTGGTTGATAAGAATAACTGTCATTTTCATTGATTAATTTCACTATTCTCGCATAACTTTTCCATTTTCCATCAACAAAAACGGTATTGTAATCTTTCGCATCATTTTCAATACGATAAACAGCATCTCCACCGCCACCGTTAAAGAAATAATTAATAGCATAAAATCCACCTTTCGTGTCCGAAATGTCGGTAATACGAAAAGGTATTTTCGCAATGGATTCGTATTGTAATGTTTTAGGATTTAAATCTTTATTCACAACGACCAATTTATTTTCTTTATCGAAATAATTATATTCGAAAACCGCAATTAATTGATTTCCTTTTACTTCGAGCGATTCATAACCTGCGTTATAGACATTTTTACCATTCGAATCTTTGGGTTTGGGTAGGCCAAGAAAATGAATAGAATCTAAAATAATCGATTGATTTTCTAATTTTCCTTTTAATAAATAACATGAGTCAGAGGGCGTATCCGTTTCAATACTGAAAAAAAATTCCTTGCCATGTATCGCCATAGCTTCTAATCCTTCATATTTTTGATTGCGTGCATCTATTTGCATTCGGATATTAGACAGGCCAATGATTGGCAATCTCGCACTTTGAGGAGTATAACTAGAATCTTTAATAGATTTTTGTAATTCTTTCGTTGAAATTTTATCTACAAATGCAGGACGATTATCTTCCAATCTTGACTCACTCATGAGAAATAAAGCGCCATCTGACAGATACAAACTCGAATATTGATTGTCATAATAAGAAACATTTGCCGGCAATTTAATAGAGTGAACATCCAATTTATTTTGACCAAAACAAAGATTTCCAATTAACAGACTAGCTATACCAATTGATTTCAGATTCATATTCGAATGATTATTTACAAATATTCAAAAACTCTTTTCAATTAAAAAATTGCACAGAAAATTTATAAAAACAATTTTACATATTATTTTATGTATTTAACTACATATATTTGCACATATATGAAAGAAATCGAAATAAAACCCTTGAATAACATGTATACTGAAGCTTGTATTCAACTCATTTTAAATATTCAGCAAAATGAATTTGGCGTTCCAATTACGCGTGACGACCAGCCAGATCTTTTAGATATTGAAAAGTTTTATTTAAATGACGGCGGTATCTTTTTGGGTGCGTTCGTTGAAAATAAATTAGTAGGAACAATTGCCTATTTGAATATGGGACATCACGCTGCGGCAATGCGCAAAATGTTTGTAGCGAAAGAATATCGCGGCAAAGAATGGAAAATCGGTCAACAACTTTTGGATAGATTTGAGATGATATGTAAAGAAAAGAATATTCAAGATGTGTATTTGGGAACTTTTCATGTATTAGAAGCTGCTCAAAAATTTTATAAAAAAAATGACTATATACAAATAGAAAAAGTGAAGCTCCCCTCCTATTTTCCATTGATGCAAGTAGATGATGTTTTTTTCCATAAAAATTTAGAAAATGCTATTTCAAGATAATAAAATCAACCAAGTTGGTGCATTAGCTATATCAACAAGGATGCAAAGATTGGCAGACACGATTCGAAAAGATGGAGAATTGATCTACAGATTGTATGGTGTCGATTTCCAACCAAAATGGTTTCCTGTATTCATTACGTTGAAAGATGCTAAATCATTGACTGTGACAGAATTAGCTGATCAGATTGGCTACGCTCATCCATCTACAATTAGTCTTTTAAAGGAATTGGAAAAAAACAAATTGATTGTTTCTAAAAAAGATAAAACAGACGAACGAAAACGCGTCATTAGTTTATCTAAATCGGGATTGGAATTACTTAGTCAGATCGAACCCGTTTGGGATACGATGCAAAAAAGCATTGATGACTTAATCAACAATCAAAATAATCTACTCTTAGCAATCGAAGAAATGGAAGAACGGCTTTTACAACAATCCTTTTTTCAAAAAGCTATGGAATTAAAAAATCAACAATCTAATAATCAAAAATAATGGAAACAACGATAGAATATAGTCTTATAGACGTCAAGGATGACGCAACACTTTCCTTTGTTATTAAAAGAATATTTGAAGAATTTGGGATTGATATACCTGGAACCGTATACACTGATCCTACGACAGATCATTTATCCGAAGTATTTAAAAATCCAAAATCCGTCTATTGGGTAGCCAAAGAAAATGGAAAAATATTGGGCGGGTGTGGTGTATTTCCGACGGACGAATTACCTGGAGGTTATGCAGAATTGGTAAAATTTTATCTTACCAAAGAAACACGAGGCAAAGGAATTGGTAGAGCTTTGATGGAAAAATGTTTTGATTCTGCACGCGAATTAGGATTTACACATTTATATTTGGAAAGTTTTCCTAATTTGTCGAAAGCGGTTTCCATGTATGAGAAGAATGGATTTGTAGCTTTACCGCACGCGCTTGGCAATTCTGGTCATTACGCATGTACGATTTGGATGGAAAAAGAACTATAATTTTGTGCTATGGCAAGTAATAATTTATACTTTGAACTGAACTATAAAAAAATCGGATTTAAAATTATTAACAAAGAAAATCCGAATTTGGATGATGTAAGTAATTATATCAAAGTATTGATTTTGCCTAAGAACTATACGATTGAGATCGACTTCAATAAAGTAGAAACGAAACGACCTACTTTATTTTTTATCAATGCAAATCAATCAGTCCAACTAGAGAAATTAAGTAAAGAAGATGGATTTGCATTGTTTTACAATCGAGATTTTTATTGTGTACAGATACATGATGCGGAGGTTGCATGTGACGGACTACTATTCAATAATCTATTTAATATTCCAACGATCGAACTAGAAGACAGTCAAGCGGAATTATTTTTTCAACTATTTCAAAATATAAAATCAGAAATTACTTATCCAGAAGCTACTGGTGAGGAGCTCATTAGAACCTATTTAAAGCAAATGATCATCCTTGCAACGCGTAGTTGGAAAAAACAACATTTAAGTGATTCGTTGAATAGTTCGCATAAATTGGATCAAGAATTTTTCAGAGAATTTAGTCGCTTAGTGGAAATTCACTATAAAGAAAAACATAGTGTGGCTGACTATGCGCAACTATTAAATCTTGCGCCCAAATCCCTCAATCAGAAACTAAAAAAGTTAAATGTAGAAAATCCAAACGAACTCATTAAAAATAGAATCGTATTGGAAGCAAAGCGTTTATTAAAATACACCAATCTTTCTGTAAAAGAAATTGGGTATGAATTGGGATATGAGGATCCGGCTTATTTCAATAGAATGTTTACGCAAAAAAGTAAATACTCTCCTGCTATTTTTCGTAGAGAAGAGCATTTGACAGAAGTATTAGATTAAACTTTGGATTTTTGCGCCCATTTGGGTTTTGTTTTTAAGATTTTCTTATAAATGATGCATTTTTCATCGTGCGCACCAGGCAAGAATCCAATGCTCATCAGAAATTCGTTGACAATCTCTCCACCGGTAAATTTGAATTGCTTTTTAAAAATCTTAACCCATTCGTCCTTTGTTTTTGGATGATGTGATTCCAACCATTTTTCAAACGAACCGAATTCTTTTTGTAATTGTAGGATTGTTTTCGCATTTTCAATTGCAGCATTTACTTTCAATTTATTTCGAATAATCCCGGCGTCATTGAGCAATCGTTCTCTGTCTTTTTCCGTATAAGAAGCAACTTTTTTGATACTATAATTGCTATAAGCTTTTCTAAAAGCTGGCTCTTTTTTCAAAATTGTTTCCCAACTTAATCCTGCCTGATTGATTTCTAAAATCAATCGTCCAAATAGCTCATCGTCATCATGTATCGGAAAACCATATAGATTGTCATGATAATTTTTATGCAAAATCTTGCGTTCCTCAGGTGTCATTCGATCGATTACATCACAATAAGACATAGTTCATTATTTTGATTCAAATATAAAATAAACCATTCCAAATTTCCACTTCTAGAAATCCAATTTTAACGAAATGAACAAATAGAGTTAATTTTGAATTTAAACGTTTCATTTTTTGGCAGATTTTTCAACATATAGCGATGAGCAATTATTACAACTATTCAATGACGCAGTAGTCGGGCAAGAAGCGTTTTCCACATTATTTGAAAAATACCAGAAACAAATATTTCACTATTTACTCAAGCATGTCAAATCTCCTGAAATTGCAGAGGAAATTCTTTCGGATATATTTCTCAAACTTTGGCAAGGTAGAGAATTGACTTCAACGATTACAAACATTGCCGCTTTTTTGCATAAAGTTGCTTATTATCGATCTATAGATTTCTTACGAACCACAGCGAGACATAAAAGATTACAAAGTGCATATAATGATTATTTTCTTCTTTCTAATAATGTAAAAAATCCCGAAAATTGGATGATTGCAGAGGAAGAGAAAACCTTATTATTAAAAGCTATTTTACAATTACCGGCACGGCAAAAAGAAATCTATTTATTAAGCCGAGAAGAAGGACTAACACATGAGAAAATTGCTGAAATATTACATCTTTCCAGCAGTACAGTCAATAATCATTTGGTGGCTGCATTGAAAAATATTTCTAAATATTTAGCAAAATACCAAAATGGCTCATTAAATCTATTGGCGGTCATTTTTATAAATCTTTAACTTTTTTTCAAATAGACTAGTTATGTTATTCTATCCATGACGTAATATATGCAGAACAGTCAAAAATGGATAGAATTAACGTTTTATATAAGAAATACATTGACGGCACGATTTCAACGAAAGAATTGGAAGAATTTTGGAATTTAGTGCGTGCACAAAAGGATAATAGTCCATTCTGGAAACAAGTTTATCAAGAATATTCCGAAAGTTTGGATAAATATGCTTTATTCAACACAATTGACACTGAAAAAATATTAGCTAAAATATTTGCATCAGAATCAAATTCTATACAGCCCAAACAGAAAAAATCTTATGCTTTAGCATATACCATTTTAGGTGCTTGCGTGGTGTTAGTATCCATCCTCATATTTCAATTTAGAAAAAATAATGTAGCGGAAAATAATTTTTACGCAGTAAATCAATTAGGAAAAGGCGGAGCTACGATTCAGATAAGTGGAAGTCAACAATATAATATCGATTCCTTATTTGGTAAAAATGTAAAAGCTATTTTTCCTATAAAAGCCATTCAAACCAATAAAATTACGTCTCTACTAGACTTTAAATCTTCTATACAAAAAACGAACAACTATACAATTACCACGTTGCAGTCCAGAAATATGGAAACCATTTTACCAGATGGAAGTAAAGTTTGGTTAAATGCTAATAGTAAATTAGAATTCCCATCTCATTTCAATACCAATTCTAGAGATTTAACAATTAAAGGGGAAGCTTATTTCGAAGTAGCAAAATTAACCGACAAAAAAGGAAATCGAATTCCATTTGTGGTACATATTTTAAAAGGAAATCATGTAGAAGGCAATGTGGAAGTGCTTGGTACGCATTTCAATATCAAAGATTATCAAGAAGACAATAATATTACTTGTACTTTATTTGAAGGAAAAATAAGATATGTGAGTAATCAAAAAATCCTCAATCTAAGACCAGGTCAGCAAATTGAAATTAAAAATACACAGATTACAACTAAGACAGATACCACACAATCTGCCATAGCTTGGAAAAATGGGCAATTCATTTTAAATAATGAAGATATTCATAGTGTATTGAATGAAATAAGCAGATGGTACAATGTATCCATCATATATAAAAATACCAATAAAATCGATTTACATCTCAATGGCATACTTGACAAAAATCTTCCACTAGAAGACATTTTACAAGTTCTAAAGAACTATGGATTGGAATGTAAACTTGAAAACAATAGTCTTTACGTGTTATAAATATTCAAACTAAAATCCTACTCAGGAAAATTCACACTTTAATTTTTACATTTTGAAAAAAAGAAAAATTGACCATCGACGTTTTCAGTCGAAGTTAGGCACGCGTCTCAGAAAAGTATGCCTATTCACTTTATTCGGTACTAGCAGTTTATTTTACATTGATCAGTTACACGCTCAACAAGTTAAAGTAACTCAACAGCAGACTACAATTGATCAATTATTTACGGAATTAAAGGAGCAAACAGGGTATTCCTTTCTTTGGGATAATACTTTATTAAATGGAAACAAGCCCATACGTATTCCTCAAAAAAATACAACTCTTAATGAGATTTTAAATGAAGTATTGAAGAATTCGGGGTTGGAATATAAAATTAAAAATAAGATTGTATACATCACCCCGATTTCAGAGGGAAATAGTAAAACGCTAGTCAATTTAAATCAAAAACAAGGATTCGTATTAAGCGGTATTGTTACAGATAAAAACAACCGCCCATTAAGTTCAACCTCTCTAGTCGTCCCAGGAACTCCCTATGGTGCAATGACAGATACTTCTGGACATTTTATTTTAAATAATGTACCCAAAGGTGCTACTGTTATAGTTAGCTATTTAGGTTATAATGAACAATCTATTGTCGTTAATAAAACAGAAGATATTCATCTAACCTTACAAGAAAACAATAGCCAATTAGATGAAGCAGTTGTAATTGGTTATGGAAGAACCACCAAACGTTTAAATACGGGAGCCGTCTCTTCCATAACTGCCGATATTATTGAAAAACAACCGGTAGATAATCCTTTACTTGCGATGCAAGGGAGATTACCTGGTGTGCAAATAACGCAAGATAATGGTTTACCTGGTGCAGGAGTAAGAATAAATATTAGAGGTGCCAATACCACATTATCTTCAGGAGGAACATTACCATTGTATGTAATAGACGGCGTTCCATTCACATTATTCAATGGAGGCACACCCGCCTCTGATAATTTGAATGCTTATGGATCAACAGGCGCCAATGGAAATATAAGCCCATTTAGTTTAATTTCTCCCGATGACATTTTACGCATAGACGTATTGAAAGATGCCGATGCAACTGCAATCTACGGCTCAAGAGGAGCCAATGGCGTAATCTTAATTACGACTAAAAAAGGAAGTGTAGGCAGAACAACGGTGAACGTAAATGCTTTCACAGGTTTCGGTAAAGTCGCACATTATATTCCCATGATGAATACGCAAGAATATCTTGCAATGCGTAAAGAAGCCTACACTAATGCCAATCTCACACCAACGGCGACTAACGCACCAGACCTTACCGTCTGGAGTCAAACTCAAGACACAGATTGGCAAAAATATTTTATAGGACATACTGCTAGAAATTCTAATGTAAGTGCTACCGTTTCTGGTGGTGATGCAACAAACACTTTCTTATTTACGACAGACTATCGTGATCAAGGCACAGTTTATGGCAATGATTTCAATGCCAAAACTTTTTCCAATAGATTAAATGCTGGACATAAAAGTGCTAATGGAAAATTTAGTATTGATGCATCTGTAAGTTATACTTATATGAAAACTTTTTTGCCTAATACCGACCTAAGTACAATTTATAATTTGGCGCCTAACTATCCTATCTATAATGTAGATAGCACACTAAATTGGACATCAACAAATCCGTTGTCTTATTACAAAAAAACGACATCAAACTCATCTAATAATTTGATTACAAATGTTAATCTTTCGTATAAGCTACTATCTAATTTAACGATAAAGGCAAATATGGGTTACACGAAAACGCAATTAAAACAAACATCCTTAAATCCAGCTAGTTCTCAAAATCCGCAAAGTTCGTCTGTAATAAGTACTTTAAATTATGCAGATAATTCTAATGAGAATTACATTGTAGAACCACAAGTAGAGTATACTACTCATATTAAAAAAGGTCGTTTATCAGCCCTTGTTGGTTCCACATTTCAGAAAAATAATACAACCGGAATCTCTTTAGTGGGTACAGGATTTGCATCTGAATCTATGATGAATATCATAGGTAATGCGTCAACAGTTAGGACTAGTTATAACAATATCTCAGTGTATAAATATAATGCATTCTTTGGCAGACTAAACTATGATTGGGAAGGTAAATATTTAGTTAATGCTACATTTCGAAGAGATGGCTCATCTAGATTTGGTAGCAACCACAAATTTGGAAACTTTGGAGCGTTAGGAGCAGCATGGATTATTACTCAAGAAAAATTTATGCAAAATCTTACCTGGTTGAGTTTTGCGAAATTAAGAGCTAGTTACGGACTAACCGGCAATGATCAAATTCCCGAATTCTTGTACACTGCAAAATACCAATCCGCTGGATCAAGCTATAGCTATGGAGGAGATGCAACATTAATCCCAAGTAATTTTGCCAATCCAGATTTAAAATGGGAAACCATGAAAAAACTAGATGTAGGTCTTGAATTGGGATTTTTGCATGATAGAATTAGTTTCAAAACTGATTATTACAGAAATCGCCAATCTAATATATTGACTTATATAAGCATCCCATCTCAAATTGGGACTACCTCTTATATGGGTAATCTGAATGCATTGGTTCAAAATAAAGGTTTCGAATTTGAATTAAATACTAAAAATATTATTGGTAGAAGATTTACTTGGTCAACTAATATAAACCTAACGACTACGAATAACAAACTTCTAAATTTTAAAGATTATGATAAATTATTCAATAGAACAGCCTATATAATCGGGCAACCAGTTAACGCAACACAATTGTATCACTATACAGGAGTAAATTCCCAAACAGGTTTACCAACTTATGAAGATTTGAATAAGGATGGCTCAATAACTTATGCGAATGATAGATATGTTGCTAAATATGGAAAACCATATTTTGGAGGAATTACGAATACACTTACGTATGACAATTTTGAATTAGACTTTACTATACAATTTGTACATCGATATGGATATACCAATCCTACGTTAGTAACCAATTACAATCCAGTTGGATATAGTATGACAAATCAATCAACTGCAGAATTAAATCGTTGGACACAAGATAATACAAGTGCTTATTATCCTATGGCGAGTGCTTCTTACAATAGTGCTTTTAGTTATTTAGGTTCATCAGATTATAACTGGGGAAATACTTCATTTGTTAAATTTAAAAATGTAAATATCTCCTATAATTTACCAAAATCATGGGTTAAGAAGGCTAACATTAGCAATCTTTCCGTTTATATACAAGGTCAAAATCTATATACATGGGCAAAACAAAAATATGTATATGATCCCGAAACTACAGTTCCTGGAACTGGATCTGGTATTGGAACTGGAACCTATATCGCCTTGCCTCAATTGAGAGCCATCGTATTTGGTATTAATTGTTCATTCTAAAATTGACGAGAATAATGAAGAATAAATTATTTATATATATTACAAGTATTATTTCAATTATTACATTTAGTTGCAAAAAATATGTGGAAACAGATCTAAGTGCCAATCTAGTTTCCTCTGACAAGGTATTTTTGGAATCTGGCACAGCGAATAGTGCAATTGAGGGTTTATATTCCTATTATCCATCTACCTATAGCATACAATACTTCACCTTTTTAGGTGGAATTAGTAGTGATGAAATGGATTATACTGGTACTGGAGCAGATTTAATGCAGTTTGTCCAACATTCAGTAAGCACAACCAATAGTACTAATGAAAGTTATCTATGGACGTATCCTTATCAAGTAGTTGGATATATAAACCAGGCAATAGACGGTTTAAATGCATCTACAGCACTTACCGATTCATTAAAAAATTCCTTATTAGGTGAAAGTAAATTCTTACGAGCATGGTACTATTTCAACTTAGTTAACTACTTTGGAAAAATTCCGCTTATTCTCAATTCCCAAGCACTCAATAACACTTCAATTGGAAATTCAGATTCGGCTACAGTATATAAACAAATCATATCCGATCTAACAGAGGCTCAATCTAATCTTTATGCAACCTATCCAGGTACATCCACATTTAGGATTAGAGGTAATAAATGGGCAGCAACAAATCTATTAGCAAAAGTTTACTTATATCAAAAAGATTACGCCTCTGCAATAACAGAAGCTTCAAAGGTGATAGAATCAGGTACTTATAGTCTTTCAGATGTAAAAAATGCTTTTATCAATACAAGTAAAGAAACAATATGGCAATCTTCCACCGTATATGGTTATTCTTCTATAGGAACTAACTATCGAAGTGCAACGAATGACACAACAGTTATACCGCCAACATTTGTAGTTGATTCGTCTCTAGTAAAAAGTTTTGATACCTCTGATTTAAGATATAAAAATTGGATTGATTTCACAAAATACAATGGCATAAAGTATTATAGAAATTATAAATACAAGCTCAAATCTGCAACAGCAGGAAATGAATATAACGTAGTTATGCGTTTGGCCGAAACTTATTTAATCAGAGCAGAAGCCAAATTATTTAGTAATGATATTTCAGGTGCTTTGGCTGACATTAATATGATCAGAAATCGTGCAGGTTTGTCCGATTTTAGTAGTAACAACGCTGCAGACATTTTCAATGAAATAGTTATTGAAAGAAAAAAAGAACTATTTGGAGAGTTTAGCAATAGGTGGTTCGATTTAAAAAGATGGGGTTTAGTAAATTCCGTCATTGGAGCACTAGATCCTAATTGGAAATCGACAGCGGCTTGGATGCCAATTCCTTATAATCAAATTATTTTAAATTCAAATCTTACACAAAATGACGGTTATTAAAAAAGATAAGCTCATAAAAAAAATGCTTTTCATAAGTGCCATTGGACTATGTTCCAATGGTCTAATGGCTCAATCAAATTCTAAATTAATAAAAGAATTAGATTCAACTTTTAAAATACAGAAGCCATTTGATACGTTATTAATTAAGAAGAAAATTGCCTCTATTCCTTTGGACAAAAATGAACTTAATTGGAAAGCCGTTACTAAATATTATTATTTCTTAGGAGAGAATCAGAAAAGAGACTCTTTACTTAAAGCTGAGTTAACTAAATTTCCGAAAGGCTTTATTGCACGTGACAATAGTGCTCAAGAAATATATAAACTGAATAATGTCAAATCTCTAGATTCTGCATTTCAAATATTTTTAAAAGAATACCCTTATAAAAAGTTCCAAACAGGTGAAGAAGGCGATAATATTACGTATGACTATTTACGTAATTATATTGCTGAAAAACATGCAAAAAACGGAGATAATATAATAGCGGAAAAATATATAAATGAATTACAAGAAAGTTTCTGGAAAGCAAATGCATACTATGGACTTACTATGATATTCAAAAACAAAAAAGAAAACGCATTAGCCGAAAAGTATGCAGTTAAAATGGTCGATTCAACATTGGTCTATGCACAAGGATTAAGAGGCAAAAGTAATGCCTCCTTATTTGCAGCTTCAGGACTTAGTTCTGCCTTAACATTAGCGGGTACTATTTTAGCAGAAAATGGAAAATACGAGCAGGCTAATAAAATCTTAGCAGAAGGAATACCTTATGTAAAAGAGCAATCTACAGGACTTAAGCGACTCCAAGCAGACCTCTATATAAAAGCAAACAAACCTGAGGATGCATATAATGTATATGCCCAAATTATTCCATCAGGTAAAGCAACTAAAAATGACTTGGATACATTTAAATCCTTATATTTTAAATTAAACAAAGGGAGTGAAAGTGACTATAACCAATATCTTGCGAATGTTTCAAGTGTATTGAAAGATAGTATTGCTAAAAATATTATTACAGAACAAGCTCCAAATTTTACAATAAAAGATTTAGATGGTAAAGAAGTTAGTTTGAGTGACTATAAAGGGAAAACGGTTGTTTTAGATTTTTGGGCAACTTGGTGTGGTCCGTGTAAAGCATCCTTCCCTGCAATGCAAATGACAATTGAAAAATATAAGTCTAATCCTAATGTCCAATTTCTTTTTATTCATACTTGGGAATCTTCTAAAAATCCAATCGAAGATGTGCAGAATTTTTTAAAAGACAAAAATTATACATTTCATATTCTTTTTGATTTAAAGGATAAAAAGACAGGCAAAAACGATGTCGTGTCTAGTTATGGAGTCAATGGAATTCCTGCTAAGTTTGTAATAGATCCAAAAGGCAATATAAGATTCAAATTGAAAGGATTTGATGGTAGTAATGAAGCTGCCGTTGAAGAATTATCAACTATGATTGATTTAGCTAGTAAATAAATAATTAAAAGTTGGAACCATACAGAAAAGCCTCAAACAAATGTTTGAGGCTTTTCTGTATTATTTAAATAATTAAAATTAACTGTTTTTGGTATCTATTTTTCTATATGCCCATCCAAATATCAATGGGAATACCAATAGAGAAAATAACATTGCACAAAGAATACCACCAATGATAACCCTCGCCAATGGTCGACTACTTTCAGAACCAATTCCGTGTGATAAGGCCGCTGGCAATAAGCCGATTGCAGCCATTAATGCAGTCATCATTACGGGTCTAATTCTGGAAAATACACCCAATCTAATCGCAGAATATAGTGGGTTTTTCTGCCCTTTTATTTGTTCTAGGTTGTGTTTAAATATTTCTATCAATAACACTCCATCTTGAATACAAATTCCAAACAAACAGATAAATCCGATACCTGCAGAAATACTAAAATTGGTTCCCGTAATGTGCAAAGCCATGATACCTCCAACAATGGCAAATGGAACATTCAAAAATACTAAACCAGCATCCTTGAAATCTCCAAACATCATATACAATAATAAGAATATCAATAACAAACTCACTGGAACTACTTGTGCCAATCTTTTTGTAGCACGTGTTTGGTTTTCAAAATCGCCTTGCCAAACCATAGTGTAGCCCTTTTTCAACTTGATTTCTTTATTGGTTTTTGCCATAGCTTCTTCGATTGCGCTTCCCATATCACGATCACGAATAGAAAATTTCAAAGCTGCATACCTTTCGTTGTTGTCTCTAAAGATTAAACAAGCCCCCGTTTTTTCTGTAATTGTCGCTATTTCTTTTATCGGCACTTTTAAGCCAGTATTAGTTGGCACCATGATATTACCAATATCTTCAATAGAACTACGATATTGTTCTGGAAATCTCAAACGAATATCAAATTTTTTGATACCCTCATACAAAGTAGACGCAGCTTTACCACCAATTGCTGTTTCTACAACCGCATTTGCATCTGCCGTTTCTACGCCATAGAGCGCCATTTTATTTTGATCCAAGTTGATATCCAATTCAGGTTGTCCGATATTTTGGATAACTCCTAGATCGGCAATACCATCTACAGTACGCAAAATTTTATAGACTTTCTTTACTTGACTTTCCATATAGTCCAATGAATCTCCATAAATTTTCATACAGATAGCACCTTTAACTCCAGATACTGCCTCCTCCACATTATCCGAAATTGGTTGTGAGAAGTTGAGATCAACTCCAGGAATCGTAGATAAAGATTTATTCATTTCTTGTATCAATTCATCCTTAGTAATTTTAGGGCTCCAGTCTTCCTCCGGTTGCAACATTACATTGAATTCATTGTTGTAAAAACCAGCAACGTCTGTACCATCATCTGGGCGTCCAGTTTGTGCCACGACTTTGGTAACTTGAGGAAACGCCATTAATTTATCGCGTAAAATTTCCGCCACTTTAGTTGATTTCTCCAAAGAAACACTATAAGGTAATTGCGCTCTTATGTAAATAGAGCCTTCGTCCATTTCTGGTAAAAATTCCGACCCTAAAGATCTAAAGGCATACAGACCAACCACCATAACTACTAATGCAATTGGGATGACGACCTTTTTTCTTTTGTATGTATATCGGAATCCTTTTAGCATAATCCCTGTCAAGAAATGGACAATTGGATTATGTTTTTCACGTACATTTTTTCTCAATAAAATGCTGATCAAAACAGGAACAAGTGTCAAAGTAAAAATCAATGCTCCCAACAATGCAAATCCCAATGTCCACGCTAATGGCGAAAACATTTTACCTTCAACTTTTTGGAAAGAGAATATTGGCAAAAGACCTGTAATGATGATTAATTTGGAATAAAAAATCGCAGTACCAAGATTACCTCCATTCTTTTTGATCATACCGAGCTTAGTCATTTTATTAAAACGATCCATCCCTCGATGCTCTGCTTCTGTACTCAATACGACAAACATACCTTCCACCATGACCACCGCACCATCAATAATAATCCCAAAGTCAACTGCACCTAAGGATAGTAAATTAGCTGACATACCTTTTAAACTCAGACATATAAACGCGAATAACAATGCTAAAGGTATAATAGTCGCAACTATAACTGTGGTGCGCCAGTTAAACATGAATAAGGAAACCAAAAGCGTTACTAATATCAAGCCTTCACACAAATTATGCAATACCGTATGTGTTGCAAAATCAATCAGATCTTCACGATCATAGAAAGGAATTATTTTGGTATCTTTTGGTAATACCATTGAATTCAAATAATCTATTTTTTCTTTAATTGCTTGTACAACTTTAGTTGGATTTTCACCCTTACGCATTACAATAATCGCTTCAACAACGTCATCTTGATCAACGATCGTACGTTTTCCATTTTTTATTACAGCGTCTGCACGACTAACATGTCCTAATCTTGGCTGATTGGAAATAACAATTTCTGCAACATCTTTTACCAACAATGGCACACCATTATTATTAGAAATAATGATATTTTTTATTTCATTTATGTTGTCCAGTAATCCAATACCTCTTACTACGTATGCCTGATTATTTTTGTTGATAACATCCCCACCTATATTAATATTACTTTTTTGAATAGCATTGTAAACGTCTAATGCAGAGATGTCCAAACTAGACAATTTACCAGGATCAACTCTTACTTCAAATGTCTTTACCTCACCACCGAAAGCTGTAACATCAGCAACACCCGGAACCTCCTTTAATTGACGATCTACTACCCAATCTTGAATCGTTTTTAGTTCACGTACATCACGAAAGGAACTTTTTAATGTATATCTAAAAATTTCCCCTGTTGGACCAGTTGGCGGCTGTACAGAAGGAGATACATTATCTGGCAGATCAGCATTAGGTAATAAACTATTTACCTGAATACGAGCTTCTTGATCTTGTACACCATCATCAAAAATGAGCTTTACAAAAGACAATCCAAAAATAGTTGAAGAACGAAGACTTGTCTTTTTTTGTACAGGATTTAATGCGATTTCAATAGGTATAGTAACGTATTTCTCCACCTCTTCGGCACTTCTTCCTGGCCATTGAGTAATGACAGTAATCTCCGTATTCGTTACATCTGGAAATGCCTCAATGGGCATATTTTTAAATGTGATAACACCTGCGACTAACATAGTTACCGTTGCAAACAAAATGAAATATTTGTTCTTTAAGGAAAAGCCTATAATCGCTCTAATTAATTTATTCATTTATGTAATTATTTGGAAGTAAAACTTAACATTTTACTACATAAGATTAAAAGATTGATTTGCTTATCCATTCAATTCCTGATATAAGAGTAATGCTTGTGTCGCAATAACTACATCTCCTGGTTGCACTCCAGATTTGATATAAGTATAACCTCCTACAGTTGTACCCACGGATACGGGTGTTATTTTAATGTCATTTTTCCCTTTATAAATCAAAACATAATATTGGCTATTATCAAATACCAAAGATTTGGAAGGTATTGCTAATGCTTCACCACCCTCATTTTGAATCACACTTACTGTTGTAAACATTTGTGGTTTTAATTTATAGTCGGTATTAGGTAATACTATTTTAATCTTTAACACTTTACTATTTGGATCCAAAACATTCATTACCTCACTGATCGTACCATTAAATACTCTATCTGGATAAGCAAGTGTAGTTACCTCAGCCTTATCTCCTTTACGCACATCTTGTATACTTGATTCATATACATTTGCCATTACCCATACATTTTTCAAATCAGAAATGGTAAATAATGGATTACTGTTGTCCGAACGAATAAAAGTATTATTAGAAACAAATTTCTCAACAACAAATCCACTGATAGGAGCTTTTATTATAGACACATCTCCAGTCTTACCTCCTACTGCATTGATTTTTAAAACCTGCTCTACTCTGTTTAATTCAGATTGTGCTTGTTGATAATTATTTTCGGCAGTTGCTAAATCGGTCTGGGAACTTAATCCACTTTTGAATAAGGATTTTGCTGCATCCAACGACTTTTTTGCTAGAGATAAATTAGCTTGCGCATTGATCAAACTTGAATTCAAATCTGCCACATCAGAGCTCCGAATGGTTCCTAACACTTGTCCTGCTTTTACATAGTCACCTAACATCACACGCATATTGGATATATTACCACTCACTTGAGGATAAATACGCACTACATTATCTTGATTATAATCTACCATACCTGTCAAAGTGACGGCATCCATCCTTTGAATCATTTTTGCAGTATCGAAATCAATTGTTTTCAATAAAGAATCAGGTATTGTATATGGTGCATCAGCAGTCTTATCCTTAGGTTTGGATTTACAAGAAAATAAGGAGAACACTGTCGCACTGATAAGAACTGTATTTTTTAAAAAGTTATAAAGCATTTTATCAATATATTATTATTGGAAAAAGTTGGTGGCGGTATAGTAATTTAAATCAACAAATGATTGAATTCTTTCATATCTTAATTGATTCATATTTAAGATATTTTCTTTATAAGATTCATAAAAATCCAAAAAGTCTAATAGCCCAAGATTACGCTTTTGATAATTGATTAATACTTGGTTCTGTAATCTCTTAAAATCACCTTCGAAACTTGTATCCACTTTTTGGTACATTTTATCAACATCCAAAGATTTTTGAAGCGCTCGGTACACCGTTTCTTGTATATTTAATGTAGTACTACTTTCTGTAACCTTAGACATGTCAATACTTCGATGTGCAGCTTTTATGTTTCCCTGATTTCTACTAAAAAAAGGCAAATCCATAGATACACCCACCTGATACTGATGAATTAAATAACCACCCTGTTGGTCATAATTGAACAATGCAGTCAAATCTGGAACTGCCAATGCTTTTTGGTAATTTAAATTTAAATTATTGATATTCGTATTGGCTTTTGCTATTTTTAAATCCGTACGATTATTCATAGCAGAATCCATAAATGCTTGTAGTGAATATGTCGTAGGACTATAACGACCAATTATCTCATCTGAAACTACAGGAACTAAATTGATTCTAGGTTGTGCTATGATTACGCGCATTTCGCTTTGCAAATCATTCATATTGTTGAGCAAGTCGTTATATTCACTTAAGATACTATACAATTGCGCTCTTACACGTACGATTTCTTTTTCCGATATATATCCATTACCCTTTTGGGTATCAAACGCTTTTACTAAATTCTGTAAAGAAGTAATTTCTGTATTATATGCTTTGGACGATTGCTGCAAATAATACAAATTGTAAAAGTCTGATTGTAACGTATATTTTAACGTCCTTAATAAATCCTGAAATTGAATTTCTGACAAATTAGCATTTGCCGCGGCTAGCTTTACAGATTTATTTCTTTTCCCTGCTAATTGGATCAATTGTGATACTTGTCCGACAAATTCACCATTTTTTGAAAATGGTAATACAGATTTACTGTATTGGTTGTACGCAACTTGTTGTAAGGATACGTTAGGATTGGGAAACAATTTTGCCTGAATAATCTGGGCTTTTTGAATATCAACATTGTATCGACTAGCTAATAAGTCTAAGTTATTTCTCACAAATCTAGATTCCAAAGAATCAATATTTAAGGAAACAGTATCTGTACTTATACTTTGTGCATCAATCTTTCCAAATAGGTTAAAAGCAAACACAAAAAAAGTACAGCATGAAATCAAAAAGATTTTATGCATATTTAAATTATAATTTATATTTAAAATTATTCGAAATTTTCGAAAAAATATCTCTTAAACGAAAGTTATTTTTTGAGGCGGCGGCGGCACAATATTTTGTATATACAAATAATTGTATCCATTTTTCCAAATAGTATATTGAGTGTTCTTATATAAAAAGACAATAGGTTTTAAGCCCTGAATTTTAAGCTCTGGTAGAGTATACTCTACAAATTTAGGAGAAAGGGAATGATGTGATTTCGCATGATTATGCAAACCCTCATCATTAGCGTCATTATAGGAATCAGAATGGTGAACATTCTCATAAACAAATTCCCAAAAAGAATCTATCTGATTAAAAGATCCTATGCTTTGCAAATTTCTTTTGGGAATACCTCGACCACGCTCTCCCCCATGTACGCTCATATTCAAAATCTGCAATGCGAGGAAAAGAACCAAAAGCTTAAATGTAATATGTTTTATTCTCTTAATATATCTCATTAGCTTGTGAAGGCTCTATTTTCATTTAAATATTAGACCTACGAAACGAATAATCGTTTAATTTACAATAAAATATTGGCGATTTCTTTCCAATTATGCACTCTTATATAATTCGGGTTTTCTATATTTATATTATTAGGGTGACTATACAAGATTTTTTTTCCATTGAAATGATCCAAATTACTCACTTTATCATCGATCATATAATCTCCGAAGGTGAAAACTTTGCTTCCTACAAACGCAATTTGTTTGGGAGTAATAAATGGGAAATATTCTTTTAACCAATCTAATTTTTCATTCAAAGACAATGGATATGTCATAGCAGCACTAACGATAAACAATTCATATTTTTCATTAATTGCATTTACTACTTCTGGAGAGTCTACCATTGGCTCCATTGTACGAAAAAAACCAGGCTGCTCAAGCAAATAATGTAATTCTTTATAATCGGGATAAGTTTTGTTAATCTGATGCGTTTCCAATTCTTTCAAATTCAAATCCTTATTGTAGATTTTTTTGTAAAATTTGACATATTGTGGATTGACCGCAGCCATCACATTATCCATATCTAAAATAATTCGCTCCATTATTTTACTTCTAATTTTTCTAATTTATCAATGCATTCACGCAAACTCTCCACCCAATAACGTATGGGAATATGGAAATTTGTTTTAATTTTTTCTTTATCCAAGACTGAATATGAAGGTCTTTTCGCGGGTGTTGGAAAATCTGTTGTTGGAATAGGATGCACATTACATGCAAATCCTGACATTTGATTAATTGCTGTTGCAAAATCAAACCATGAGATCTCGCCTTCATTACTGAAATGATAAGTTCCCCAAGTCGGATTTTCTGTTTTTATAATAGAAACAATCGCTTCTGCAAGATCTTTTGCATAAGTCGGTGTTCCCATTTGATCAGCAACAACATTTAGATCTGTTTTATTCTGCATCAAAAAACGCATCGTTTTTACGAAATTTTTTCCGTAAGTACTATACACCCAAGCAGTACGAATGATGATCGCTTCTTCCAAATTAGCTACAACAGCCTGTTCTCCTTTTAATTTGGTCAAACCATAAAAATTCACAGGGTTGGTGTGATCCTCAGGTTTGTAAGGCGATTTTCCATCGCCATGAAAAACATAATCTGTAGAAACATGAATCAATTTGGCTCCAGTTTCTGCACACAATTTCGAAATGATTTTTGGCGCAGTTTCGTTGATGGCAAAACTTAAATCTTTTTCAGATTCAGCTTTATCTACAGCTGTATAAGCTGCACAATTGATAAACCAATCGGGTTTATATTTTTCAAAAATTGCATTAATTGATTTTTCATCAGTTAAGTCCAATTCTTCTCTTGTTGTAAAAATCCAATTGAATTGAGGATATTGGGAATGCAGTTCTTTTAATTCACTACCCAATTGCCCATTTGCACCAGTAACTACGACGGTTGGTAAAGCCATTGATTATTTGTTTACAAATTCTAATATAGATGAAGTAATATATTCCAATTGTTCATTATCCAATTCTGTATGCATTGGTAAAGAGACAACTCTTGTGGACAACCAATCTGTATTTGGTAATTCAAATTGCATTCCACCAAAATCTTTAAACATTTGTTGCTTGTGCGCAGGTACTGGATAATAAATCATAGCAGGAATTCCTTTGCCTTGCAAATGAGCTATTAATGCATCACGATCTACATTTTCCAATTGAATGGTATATTGGTGAAATACATGCAAATTGTCCGCAGCACGGAAAGGTGTAGTAATTTTTTCACAAGAGGCAAATGCTTGATCATAATAATCTGCCGCACGTCTTCTATTTGCAATATACGTATCTAAATGTCCTAACTTGATATCCAAAATTGCCGCTTGAATCGTATCCAAACGAGAATTTACACCAACAACCTCATGATAATAACGTTTATTCGCTCCATGTGCAGAGATCATTTTAACCTTTGCAGCTAATTGATCATCATCTGTAAAAATGGCACCACCGTCACCATATCCACCCAAATTTTTAGATGGGAAAAAAGACGTTGCCCCAAATTTACCAATCGTACCAGCTTTTTTAGTCGTTCCGTTTTTATACGTATAATCAGCCCCAATAGCTTGCGCACAATCTTCAACCACAGGAATATCATGTGCATCCGCGATAGCCATAATTTCTTCCATATTCGCCACTTGACCATATAAATGGACAGGGACAATAGCTTTTGTTTTTGGCGTGATAGCATTTTTTACAGATTCGGGATCCATACAAAATGTCTTTTTATCTACATCAACAAATACCGGTTTGAAATGCAATAATGCAATCACCTCTGCAGTAGCAATAAAGGTAAAAGAGGGAGTAATTACTTCATCTCCAGGTTGTAAACCCAATGCCATTAAAGCAATTTGCAACGCATCTGTACCATTAGCACAAGGAAGTACATGTTTAACGCCTAAATAATTTGCTAAATTATTTGAAAAATCTTGAACCGGTTTTCCATTAATAAATGCTGAACTTTCTAAAACATTGATAACTGCTGTATCTATTTCTGATTTTAGAGCGTGGTATTGACTTTTCAAGTCAACCATCTGTATTGGACGCATGATCTACATATATTTTAATGCTGGCGAAAATACGTCAAACTGAATAGAATAACCAAAAGAACGGCATTTTAACACAATTGTAATATCATAATAATAAATGGAAGAAAGAATTTTCAACATTATACATAGATATATGTGCATATTGTTTACGCTTAACAATTTATTATTCTTTGTTTTACGTTAAATTTGCGGCACTTATATACATTTTACAATGAATTTATTCTTAGAAGAATCCACAGAATTTCAAAGAAGACATATAGGTCCTAATCAAGAAGAGACCAAAGATATGCTTGCAACAATTGGTATTTCGTCTATTAAAGAATTGATAGACAAGACGATACCTGAAAGCATTCGTCTTCAGGAAAAGTTGGATTTACCATCTTCCATGAGCGAATTTGAATATTTGCAGGAAATCAAAGCTATTGCTTCTAAAAACAAAGTATTTAGAAGTTATATCGGTCAAGGTTATTACAATACAATTACGCCAAGTGTCATACTTCGAAATGTTTATGAAAATCCAGCTTGGTATACTTCTTACACTCCCTATCAAGCCGAAATATCACAAGGTCGTTTGGAAAGCTTGTTAAACTACCAAACGGTTGTTGCTGATTTGACAGGATTGGAAATTAGTAACGCCTCATTATTGGACGAAGCAACGTCTGCTGCAGAAGGTATGAGTATGCTTTTCCATCATGTCAATAAAAATGGAAAAATTACGAAACCTAAATTTTTCGTAGATGAAGCTATTTTTGCTCAAACAAAAGATGTATTAAAAACAAGAGCATTCCCAATCCATATTGAATTGGTAGAAGGCGATTATAAAACAGCTACAATTGATGATCAATATTTCGGTGCGATCGTTCAGTACCCAAATAGCAACGGATCCATCGAAGATTATAGCAATTTCATCGAAAAAGTACACGGAGTAGGCGGTTATGTAGTGATGGCAACAGATTTGTTGGCTTTGACATTATTGAAATCTCCTGGAGCTTTAGGCGCAGATGTAGCGGTGGGAAATTCTCAACGTTTCGGTGTACCAATGGGATTTGGTGGTCCGCATGCTGGTTTTTTCGCAACAAAAGATGAATTCAAACGTGCTATTCCAGGTAGAATTATCGGTGTAAGTATTGATTCTGCTGGTAATAGAGCTTTAAGATTGGCTTTGCAAACGAGAGAACAACATATTAAAAGAGATAAAGCAACTTCCAATATCTGTACTGCACAAGCTTTATTGGCCAATATTGCAGCGATGTACGCTGTTTATCACGGACCAAAAGGTTTGAAAGAAATTGCGCAACGTGTTGCTATTCTTACTCAAACAGTAGCTGAAGGTTTGCGTGAATTGGGATATGAAGTTAAAAATGAAACCTATTTCGATACAATTCATATCATTGCTGAAGAAGCTAAAATCCGTCCTATTGCAGAAGCCAATGAGATGAATTTCTTTTATAAAAATGCAAACGAAATTATCCTCTCTTTAGATGAAACTACATCTCAAAAAGATACATTGGATATCGTTTACGTATTTGCAAATGCATTAGGTAAAGATGAAGCTGAAATTGAATTTGATTCCGAAGAAATTTATTTGAAAGGAATTCCAACTACTTTCGAAAGACAACATCCAATTTTATCTCAAGAAGTGTTCAATCATGTACACAGTGAAACGCAAATGATGCGTTACATTAAAAATTTGGAAAAAAAGGATATTGCTTTAAATACCAGTATGATTAGTTTGGGTAGCTGTACCATGAAATTAAATGCAGCCACTGAAATGATTCCTACAAGTTGGCCTGAATTTGCAGCTATTCACCCATTTGCGCCAGCAAATCAAACCGAAGGTTACAAACAAGTCATTGATGAAATAAGCCATTATTTATCTGTAATCACAGGTTTTGATGCTTGTAGTTTACAACCAAATAGTGGTGCGCAAGGTGAATTTTCTGGTTTGAATACGATCATGCAATTTCATATTGCAAATGGTCAAGAAAATAGAAATGTCGTTTTAATTCCACTTTCTGCACATGGTACAAATCCCGCATCTGGCGTGATGGCAGGAATGAAAGTTGTCGTTGTAAAAAGCGATGACAAAGGACAAATTGATATCGAAGATTTACGTGAAAAAGCGGAAGCTAATAAGGAAAATTTAGGTGCTTTGATGGTTACTTATCCTTCTACATACGGAATCTACGAAGAAGGTATCCGTGAAATATGCGAAATCATTCATGCAAATGGTGGACAAGTATATATGGATGGGGCGAATATGAATGCGCAAGTTGGACATTCCTCTCCTGGCTTTATCGGAGCGGATGTATGCCATTTGAATTTACACAAAACATTTGCCATTCCTCATGGTGGTGGAGGTCCAGGTGTAGGTCCGATCTGTTGTAAAGCACATTTGGCACCTTATTTACCAGGTCACGTTGCATTGGGAACTTCTCATGCAGTAAGTGCGGCTCCGTTTGGCTCTGCAAATATCTTGTTGATCAGTTATGCCTATATCAAAATGCTAGGTTTAGAAGGTTTGACACTTTCAACAAAATATGCCATTTTGAATGCGAATTACATGAAATCAAGATTGGAAAAATATTATCATGTTTTGTTTACAGGTAAAAACAATACATGTGCACATGAATTCATGGTAGATATTCGTCCAATCAAAGCTTCTTGTGGTATCTCCGCAGAAGATGTTGCGAAAAGATTGATGGACTTTGGTTTTCATGCGCCAACAGTGAGTTTCCCTGTAGTGGATGCATTAATGATCGAACCAACTGAAAGCGAAGACAAAGCAGAGTTGGATCGTTTCTGTGATGCGATGATTTCTATTTTCAAAGAAATCGAATCTGTAGAAAATGGATCATTTGACAAAACCGATAATGTTTTGAAAAATGCTCCGCATACGCAATTCGTAATCACAGCCGATCATTGGGATCATACTTATAGTAGAACGGCAGCGGCATATCCATTAGAATTTGTTGCAGAAAATAAATTTTGGCCTACCGTCGGTAGAATTAATAATACACAAGGAGATCGAAATCTCATTTGTACATGTGAGCCGATTGAAGCTTATCTTTAAAAAAATAAGGGTCAACTATAATTAGTTGACCTTTATTTTTATAGTTCTTTGCAATAGACGGAAAAAAAACAAAATTAAACTTGGCGACAATCTTGTAGTCCAACAAACTCAAACCAGTAACATGAACAAGAAACCGCTTATTATACATTTTATTTTTTTAATTCTCATAATAGCAAATATAGTTTGTGGTAAATACACGGGTTATAGTTTGGGTGAAAATGTATTTTTCCTTTTAAAAGTTATATTCATTATTTACTCCATTTTTCTTTGTTTTTATTATTGGAAAACAAAATTATGGGCTTTGCGTATTTATTTCGGATTGTATATTTTACCGATTCCAGTTCTAATATTTGGTTTTTTATTCAAATCTATGACGATGGGTGTGACTATTCAGACTATCCTTAGTCCAGTAGTTCCTAGCAAAGAATATTTGAGTAAAAATGGGATCATTTTGTATAATGTGGACCAAGGTTTTATGACATCTGACATGTCCAATATGTACATCGTAAAAGAGCAAAAATCCTCCTTTTTAGAAAAACAAATTGGAATGGTAATGCTTCAACCTAATTTTAAAGATACAGGCGAATACACTATTCAAAATTGGGAAAAAGATTTTACCAAACCCGAAAATATACAATTATTAAATGACAAGGACATGGTAAACATCACCGTACCTTTCGCATTTAAGTCGAACGATTTAGACACTTTAAACCCTTCGAAGCCCATGATCGATACAATTACGCATCAATTTACGGTGTTTAAATAAAGTTATTTCCACGCGTTGAGATAACTTTATTTAGAATATGATACATTAAGCAATCAAATCATTTCTATAATTGAATTTATTTGTATTTACCGTTAAACTGTCGATTAAATTTGACATCAAATCAACTATTAAAAAACATTTAATCTACGAAAAATGAGAAATAAAAAATGGCAAATCATACTCATTTTATTCTTTGCTATAACCTTTAGCTATCGTGCTAATGCACAAGTAAGTTTATCCATTAACTTTGCACCTCCTGCACTTATTTCTTATGACCAACCAGAATGTCCAGGTGACGGATATATGTGGATTCCAGGATATTGGGCATACTCACCTGAGACAGGTTATTATTGGGTTCCAGGCTACTGGACTTTACCGCCAGCTCCAGGTTTATTATGGACACCGGGATATTGGGGGTATGATGGTAACGACTATGTATGGAATGCGGGATATTGGGGCAATAATGTAGGTTTTTATGGAGGAATTAACTACGGCTATGGTTATTTTGGAACTGGATTTGTAGGCGGCATGTGGAATGGCAATACATTTCAGTACAATACAGCAGTGGTGCATATAGGTAGGAATATAAGAAATACGTATAGCAATCGCAATTTCTCCACTAATAATAGTCATGCAAGCTTTAATGGAAGAGGTGGCGTACAAATAAATCAAAATAATTCAGAACGTCAATATGCACAACAACAACGTTATGAATCCACACCAGATCAAAGAATGCAACGTCAAGCGGCAATATCCAATACTCAGTTTCACTATCAAAATAATAATGGTCAAATAGAACAACAAAAAATTGATAATCAAAATCAGAATTATCAAAATTTTAAACAACAACACCAAAGTGAACCTGAATTTAAAAATCCTGGACGTGCCGTTCCTATGAACAATGGCAACCAAGGCGGAGGTCGTGGTAGACGATAAATTTAAA
This sequence comes from Rhizosphaericola mali, assembly GCF_004337365.2. Taxonomy (GTDB): domain Bacteria; phylum Bacteroidota; class Bacteroidia; order Chitinophagales; family Chitinophagaceae; genus Rhizosphaericola; species Rhizosphaericola mali. The sequence goes on from NZ_CP044016.1 coordinate 2,325,381, forward strand.
AATAGTATCTATTAAAAAAGCCAATTCAATCTTAAGAATTAGCTTTTTTATAGATACTAACTTAACATATTTATTACGCCATCTAAACCTACATAATTGAGGGTATATCTTGCTGCTGCTTTTACTTTGGGTTTGGCATGGTAAGCAATAGACATTCCAGCAGTTGCAAGCATTTTCATATCATTAGCACCATCTCCAATGGCAATCGTTTGTTCGGATGTAATTTTTAGATCTTCACAACATCGTAATAATGTTTTTGCTTTTTCTTCTGCATTGATAATTGTACCGAGAATATTACCTGTAAGTTTACCATCTACAACTTCCAAAGTATTTGCCCTTGTAAAGTCAATGCCGTATTTAGCTTGTAATCTTTCTGTGAAATAAGTAAATCCTCCAGAAACTAAAAGTGTTTTAATCCCTGCGGAGTTTAACGCTTGAAGCAATTTTTCTGCACCTGGAGATAATTGTAGTCTTTCTTCAAATACTCTATTTAATGCGCTTGCATCTAAGCCTTTCAACAACGCGACTCGTTTAGTCAAACTCTCATTAAAATCCATTTCTCCACACATAGAAGCTTTAGTAATAGCGGCGACTTCAGATTTTAGTCCATTCATATCCGCAATTTCATCAATACATTCGATTTGGATAAATGTACAATCCATGTCCATAGCTAACAGCTTAAAATCGCTTAGAGAAACATCCTCTTCTAAAAAAGCGACATCAATCTTTTCCGAATCTGCTAATATTTGAATTTGATTTTCCTTGAGATTATTTGCGTAATCAAAACGATATACTTTATCCGAAATTTGGGTAAAGGATAATGCACCCGATAAAATTGTGAATTGAGCCAAAAGACTATCTGTCAAATTTGCACCTTGAACAACTAATTTCATGAAATTGGAATTAAACCATTTCGGTATTTACCTAAAAAAATAAATGGAAATGCGATGTTACAAAAAAATATTGGGAAATAATCATTCCTATTATCGTCAGAATTATTGAATTTGGGTTAGTAACGCTTCTAAAAATAAATTAGAGGCCTTATTCAAATATCCATTTTTGGGTACAACGACCACTCCTTTTGGAGATTGTAATTGCTCTTTTAATGGAATTAATTTGATATTTTTTCTTTTAGAGCTAGCCGTATTAGTTACAATAGTCACAAAATCTCCCGCTTCAACAATATCCAATAGTAATTGTAGATCATTGACTTCCGCATGTATCTGAGCATTAATTTTATTTACTTTTAAATAGTTGTCCACCACAACTCTAATGATATTTCCCTTTACAGGCAAAGCCAATAAATAATTGGGTAAATCGGACATAGCAAATACTTTTTTAGTGGCTAATTCATGTTTGGGATTCACGGCCAACTGCAATTGCGTATTAAAGGAGCCCTTAATTTCCAACTCATCCATAATTTCCAATCCTTCGAAAGTTAATGCTACATCTAATTTGGAAGACAATAATTTCTCTTGCAAATCCTCATTATTACCATATTCCAAAATCACGTTTACTTTGGGATATTTTTTACAAAAATTGGATAAAATGGCAAGCAACGGACTAAAATAAGAGTACATCACACCCACATGAATATTGCCTTGAACCTCTTTTACAAAATTAGAAATGGCCCGTTCCCCTTTCTCGACTTCCAAAACAGAAGTTTTTGCGTAATTCAAAAATACATTTCCAGCATCAGTCAACTTTATCTTTTTTCCATTACGTGAAAAAAGAGGAACACCCAGCTCTTCTTCTAGCTGTTTTATCTGTTGAGAAAGCGCAGGTTGTGTTATAAATAATTCATCTGCAGCTTTTGTAAAATGTAAAGTATCTGCAACTTTCAAAAAATATCTAAGATGATGAAGTTCCATGACTGCAAATATCTTTTAAAAATCTTTGCAAAGAAAAAGCTAATTAAAGATTTCTTTCAATTTCGCTTCTAACTCTTCTCCTCGCAAATTTTTCGCAATGATTTTACCTTTATTATCCAAAAGAAAATTGGAAGGAATGGAACTAACACCATAATTGCTCACAATCTCACTATTACCGGCTTGTAAATCAGATAATTGAGGATAAATTAAATGGTCTTGATTTATGGCATCTTTCCAATTTTTTACGGCATTTGCGCCATCTAAAGAGAATCCCACAACCTCAAAACCTTTACTTTTATAAGCGTTATAAGCTTTCAATACATTTGGATTTTCTGCACGACAAGGCATACACCAACTCGCCCAAAAATCAACTAACACATATTTTCCTCGGTAGCTTTTTAATGAATGCGCCTGTCCACTAGTGTCTCGTGCCGTAAAATCAGGAGCGATATTTCCGATTGCGGTCTTTTGTAATGCGATTAGTTCTTTTTTTAAAATATAGCCCACACTTGATTTTTGCAAAATTGGATTTAAATTATTGAACGCTAAAAGAAGCGTATCAACAGGTACCGTTTTTTTCATATTATCCAATTTATTCAAGCTTACTACACTGCGAGGATGTAATCGTATGAACTGCAAACTATTGATATCTTCCATATATTGAACGCTATCAATTTTGCGACCGACAGCTTCAGCGCTTATAGTTTGATTACCCGTACCTTTAAAATATATATCTTTTTTTATTTTCTCATAACTCTGATTCGATTGTTTTAATGCTAGAAATTCTTCTTGGGTTGGTGATCCTATGACTTTCGCATTAAAAAAGCTGTCGATATTTCCCATTATTTCCATATTGGAAGAGTCTATATAAAAATGCAGCGGAGTAGTCGATTTGTCTTCTTTAAAAACAATCTCAGCTGGAGAAGGATATTGTATAGTACCAGAAAACGAAAATTTTCCATTTTTTATCTCTGTAGAATCTATATATTCTTGATTATCATCCCAATAATACAAATACGCTTTTTTTAACTCCAGATTTTGTACATCTGCATTTATCGTAAATTTCTTACTTTTAAGCTGTCCGAAAGACACGATACTTAAAGTTAAACATAGAACAAGAAAATTAATTTTTTTAGTTAGAACCATTGCATTAAAATTTTTAGATTTAGTTTAAATACACTATAACTATATCATAGTAAAATACAAATACCCTATACGAATTAAAAAAATCTTTAATTTTCTTTGATTTGTATAAAGCAATAACTTAAGAAAAAACATGTTTATAATCTAATAAAGGAATGCACATTTATCCTAATGAATAGAAAGTATGAAAAATATGACGATATTGTACTGATTGATTTATTAGTACAGAATGATGAAATCGCATTTATTGAGATCTATACAAGGTATTGGGATAAAATGTACAATGTAGCATGTAACAAACTAAATGAATATTACATAGCACAAGAGATTGTTCAAAATATCTTTATCAGTCTATGGGAAAGAAGATATACGCTGAACCTAAAAACGCCACTAAATATATACTTAGCAGCAGCATTAAAATATCAAGTTATCAATGCCAGGCAAAAAAAAGTAAGAGAAAATAATTACGTAAAATATATGACTCAAAATAGTAGTCATGCTGACCTTAACTCGACGGAGCACCACCTTTCCTTCAAAGAATTACAAGACAGACTTACGAGTGTTGTAACTAGTTTGCCTACACAATGTCAATTGGTCTATAAATTAAAAAAAGAAGAAGGGCTTACCGCAAAGGAAATCGCCCAAAAACTAGGAATTACAGAAAAAGCAGTCGAATCAAATTTTACACGAGCAATCAAAAGAATAAAAAATTCGTTAAAAGATACCCACCACTTTTTCCATAACTACTTAGTGAAAATTTTACTTAGAGAGGAGTGCTAGTTTGGATGCAAATTCATTTTTAAGTAGAAGGGTTCTTTTATTGGGATGAAAGATATACAAGTCGTCCAACCATAATTTGCCTTTCTTTAACCAGACTTCGCTTTTGCTATTTATATTTAGAATATTATCACAGAAATTGAGAACCTCCGTTTCTGAAAATAATTGATGAATCGGCATATTGGAAGCAGTAGCATTTTCTAACAATTCTAAATATTGGTCATACAGCCGTTCCAAATAATGATATTGCATTTTGGAATATAAAAGGATATTCTTAGACAATTTCCCATGTTTTTTTTCCAAAATATTATTTAACTCATTCCAATCCGGTTCTTTTTGATAGATATAATGATTAACAGAGATTCCTCCTGCATCAGGAAATACATTTCTATAGTAAATATAATGGTACAAAATACCGCAAACCCTATCTCTCGCAACGGGACTGCCTACTATATGATCTATGTTTTCATAATTTTCCAACACGAAAGAAAATATAGAATCTTGCGTACTATATAAATTATCTACGATGAATTGATAATTTTCTTTTGTAGCAAAAGAACTATCACTTAGGCTTTTCAAATATTCATCAAAATAGTAGTGAAATTCATCATACTCGCCAGCATTCCATGAAGCGGAAATTAAGTTTTTAAAATCTGTTGATGAGTTAAGCTGTTTATTTTCAAACTTAGATTTTAAAATATAGTATTGCTTATTGGAATCAAGGTTTGAATTAATTATTTCATACAAATAATTGATAGGATCTTCAGTGTTCATCCCAACAAACTTGGACAATGCATTGGCATTTTTATCCATAATAATTTCCGTCGGGAAACTTTGGATGTTGTATTTTTTTTTGAAATATTGAGCGGTACTATACCAACTTTTAGTATAGGAATTATCCGTGTCTGTTGTGTCAAATTGTACACTCACAACTATAAAATTAGGATTGATCAACTTTCCAATTGTATCCATCGGGAAAGCTCGATTTTCCAAAAATTTACATGGTCCACACCAAGAACTATTGCAATCAACCAAAATATACTTATTCTCTCTTTGTGCTTTTTCACACACTTCTTTCCAACTCAAGTTTTTGATTATTTTCACGCCGATGGATTCTTGAGCAATTAATTTATTTATATTAATTAAAACGGATAAAACAAAGACTATTATAAATTTTCTATGCATCATTTAAAATAATAATTTACGTATAACTTCGAGAGGAACACTTCTTTTCAAAACCATTTGTTGTTGATATTGCGTACCAGGATTCGTGCTAATAACATGTGTGGATGACACCATGCCTACCAATTCCCCTTTTTCATTCATGATAGGTCCACCACTAGAGCCAATCGCATAATCAGCCGAGACGTCCATGATATATTTGGGATATGGACCATCTATTCTATAGTTGACATAATCTCTATATTTTCTATTAATAATTCCATTACTTAGATAGTAAAAATTGTTATCTGGATGAGAAATTAAATACACTTTTTCCCCTATGGTATATTCTTTAGCAATTGGAATAAATGGCAAATCTGCACTTTTTGAACGAATATGAAATACTGTTATATCATTTATGGGATCGTATGCTAAAATCGAATCAATAAAGTAAATGTCTCCATCAATATTTTGTAAAAAAAACAGACTACTGTCTTGTTGAATTTTCTGCGTAATCCTGGATCTCATAGGAAAAAAAACTTCAGAAAATACGTGAAAATTAGATACACATATTCCCGACTTGTCAATACTATAAGCAGTTGCAATCGGCACCACTATTTTGGCCGTATCATATTTAGAATTAAACAACTTACTTACTATCCAAACGGCATTTTTCCTTTCTTCAAATAAGTTTTTGGAAGCATCCTTGACATTTTTTGCAGAAACTAAGTCCAATTTTAAGGATTGTACCATTTTCAGTTTTGAAAACTTTTCTTGCAAATCTTGTAAATATAAAGGCGCGTTTGCATCATGATGTATAGCATTGCTCAGCTTCATATCTAAATCCTTTATATAAAAAGAATCCGTTTTGAAATCTTTATCTAAATCTGAATAGAATTGACTCCGCCCAATTTGACACACTATAGAACTTAAAAAAATTAAAAAAGCGAATTTCATGTATATTATTTTATAATTTTATCTAATACTTTCCATAATAAAGGCCCACGTAAGTTTTTGGCAACAATAATCCCATCTGGGTTAATTAAAACATTGGCAGGTATAAATGAAATGCCATAAGCATCAGCGACTTTGGCATCTTTATTATCGATTAATTGCGTCCATGTTGTACCATCTTTTTTCAATGCATCTTTCCATTCCAGGATGTGATTATCATCATCTATGGAGATTCCTATAATTTCTAAATTCTTGGATTTGTAGGTTTTATATGCTTTTTTCAAATTTGGATTCTCTGCTCGACAAGGTCCGCACCAACTAGCCCAAAAATCAACCAATACATATTTCCCTTTCAAATCTTTCAGCGCATAATTTTTACCGGAGCTATCAGTTAGTGTAAAATTCGGGGCGTTTTTACCAATGGCAGATAAATTGAAATAGTTAATCGTTTTCAGACATTTTTTGGCTCCATATGTTGATTTTAAATCAGCATCTAAAGTTTGAAACAAACTATCGGCTAATACACTATTTTTTTTCACTATTTCATATAGTAAGATCATTGATAAATAACTATCCGGATGTTGCTTAACAAAAGCAATCGAATAGTCGATAATTTGATCTTTTTTCTCTTCATCGTAGATAAGATAAGTAGAGTCATCTCGATCAGTATCCAACTTTTTTGTTTTTAATTGAAAACTGGAATCAACTTCATGATAGTACGATCTATACTTTGATAATAATTCATTATCTCTCGAACCGGTTGCATATGCTTTTTCAAAATCATTTTCAACTAAATGAAAAGTCAATTGGTCATTTTCGTTCACAATAAAATAGGGTTGAAAAACGAGCATATAAGAACGATCTGAAATATATGCAAGTGTGGGCGAATAAACACTACCTTGAAAAACAAATTTACCATTATCGACTCTTGCAGAGTCATGTATCGTACGATCTCCCACATCATATTTTAAATAAACTTCTTTTATTAAAGTATCAGATATATTACCAGTAATAGTGAAATTCTTTTGTTGTGCCTGAGTTTTGATAAGTAAAAAGGCAAATAGAAAAATCATAGTTGTTCTAAGCATAAAGAAATATTTATTCATAACCCACAATCTCAGGAATTGAAGAAGTGGAATAATAATTTGAAGTTGATAAAATTTTGATTTGAAAATATTGCGCATTGACGGAACTGTTAAAATGAATATATTTATAGTCGGGATTATCTTTTGAGGAGTTAGGGTCTGTAACAGATCCGAAATAATATCCTTGAGAAGTCCAATTATTACCATCATTACTACTCAGAATCTCGGCAGTCAGGATATCCATCGTCAGATCAATGTAATTAGGAAATATTCTAAATCCTTTGACACTATGCGCATTTTGCATATTGATAAAAAAAGCACTTGAGGTAGTAAATCCCATAGGTCCCCAATAGGTATCTACATCGCCGTCAATGGCGTTAGAAGGTATCAAATAATTATAATAATTGGCTTCATAAGTACTATCATTTCCTTGCGAGGAATACACATTCCAATTTGCGCGATCCATTAAGGAACCATTTACCACCGCATTATTCGAATCTATATTAAGTGATTTCAAATCATTACACTTGACACGTACGAACATGTTTGAATAGGCCTTGTTCGGATCTGGTGGAAAATAATTTGTATCTGAATTAGCAGGTAAATGAAAGTAAAACAAATAATTAGAATCAGCACTTAAGGAAGATAAATTTGAAAGACGATAAACAAAATTGTCCCAAGATGAATAATTATCTTGTTGAACTACCACAGCACCAGTTTCAATTTTTAAATTACCAGAAGGCATTATAGCATAGTTGTTTAGGCGTTCTACGGTGTCGACAGTTGTTTTAAAATCATTGATTATTGAATTTTCAAAATCCAATCCTGCCAGAATTTTTAAACTGCCATAATGAAATGGACTCGAAACTCCAGGATTAATATTGAAAACTAAATCACCCACTTGATTATGATTTTTGCGGTTTACAACTATGTCGAAATATCCGAAATTATTTACATTACTAGAATACGTATATAAACTTGGATTGTCTTCAGAATAATAATTACCAGAAGAGAACCTACCATAGTAATTAGTTTGAGTATATCCCATTCGAAACAATGCGATTGGATTTTTAATTAACTCATTGTTAGTCGTGTTAATTCTAACCGGTATAACATATACCCCTGCAGAATCAAGGTAACGAGCATCGTCCAACATTCCATACAAAGAATCCGTAACTATTGACGTGCCAGCATGTACCGTTAAAGTATCGCTTTTAAGACGAAATGCCCCAACTTTTGCTACTAAATTATTTGATTTATAAAACTCATTTATCTCAGCTGCAAGTGTAGTATCAATGACACCCGTTATATGCATATCACTGTTTGCGACACCATTGAGTAAAATTGGAATAGCGGGATAACTATAGGTGGTATCATGATAAACTTTGCCATTCACGATATCCGCAGAAGCCGAACCTAGCTCAAAAAATTTATTGGCACTCAATTGAGCATAGATATCCGAAGAATCGGCGTATAAATCTTTCTTACAACTAATAAATATTGATACCAATATGGTAAATCCCAATAAAAATCTTATAGTGGATAAATAATATTTTTGCATAGTAATTATTTAAATGTTATTCTCTTTCGTTTTGAACCATATTTTGATTGTTGTTAATAATCAAAGTAGAAAATGGAAATACATAATTTGGAGAATTAGGAGACAAACTTGCAGTAGTAATTACATTATAGTTTGCATCATAATCATATCGGTATAAGGTCGTTGTGTATTTCCCTTCTCTATTCAGTCTTTTTAAATCAAACCACCTTAATCCGCCATGAAAACTTAATTCCTTTCTTCTTTCTGCCAATACAATTGAGTCTGTATTATTTGCATTATAATCCTCAATCGGAGAATAACTGAAAGATGAGATTCTTTTTTCCCTTAATGTATTAATTAGAGCAATCGCATCCGAGTATTGCCCTCTACGTGAAAGGCATTCCGCTTTAGTAAGCAACATTTCAGGAACTGAAATACTATAATCAAAAGTAAGGTTTGAATTATTTGTTAAGACGTATGTACCATACCATCTAATTGTACGATCATAAGGAAAATACAAATTCAAACGCTGATCAGAAGAGGTTAACAAATTAATATAATCTCCTGACGCATAGAATGAACTATAAGCCACATTGTAAAAACTTTCATCATTACAAAAACGACCTAAATAAACTTCTGGATTTGTCGACAATGATAATAATTGTGTTGGAACATTATACGAATTGTAATCCACCAAAGAACGTTTAATAGCAAGTGCGGAATCGGCATATATCTCAGCACTGTCAAATTTATTCATATAAAGATATGTTCTAGCCAAAAGTGCAAAGCCAGATGCTTTTCCCGGGTGAATAATATCTATGCCCATATTTTCAAGATTCGGATTCGAAACTGCATATAATAGTTCGGATATTATAAAATTGTACATATCCGCAGCATTAGCGCGTTTGGGTAATAGATTCGCATTAGTTGTTGTTATTAATGGAACCGTCAAATCCTGTGATGCTGTACTTGATTGATATGCTGGTCCATAAATATTAGCTAATTGCCAATAATAATAGGCTCTATTTATTTTAGCTTGGGATTTTACTATACCTCTATCTACTTCTTTACTATTGGCATCTATTGTTGCATTATTTATTCTATCCAAAATTACATTCATTTGTAATATTCTAGAATAAGAAGAATTGTACATTTCATCCGATTGCCCATCGTCCCAGATCTTTTTTCGCCATTGATATGCTTTAGCATATGGAAAATTTTGAACGCCAGTCATTAGGTTCGTAAAACTATCCGCATCACTACTAATATCAACTATCAAATAATTACAAGAAGCATTTGAATCCGTATTCAAAACTTCCTTAAAATCTGAAATAGTAGTAGGATTTACATTAGTAGTTGATGGCTTTACATCAAAAAACTTACTACAACTCATCAGAAATAGGAAAACTATAAAATATAAATATTTTTTCATAAAGTACAATTATAGATTGACATTAATACTACATGCATACATTTTTGGAATAGGAAGCCCTAATCGTCCATCAAAAGCTACCGTTGATGGATCTAAATGGTATTTATTCTTTGCCCAAAATGCCAAATTTTGAGCTTGAAGTGTAAAAAATCCTGATTTAATATGCAAAAAAGAAAGGATTTTTTTACTCATATAACAACCAATCATAACTTCCTGCAATCTGACAAAATCAGCAGACATAATGGAGTTGGACGAATACTGTGAAATAAAGTTGACAACATTAATATTGGGATTTGTCTTGAGTCCAGGAATATCTGTAAATTTCTCATCTCCAGGTTTGCGCCACCTGTCTTTTACATATACCGTATTGTCAATCGAGCCACTCGGTGTAGGAATATGCCTTCTCATGACAGCTCCGTAATTGAATACTAAAGTCGATCTAGCAAAGAAGTCTCCAAATGTAAACTCATGAATAAATCCACCGGTCCACGGAGCTTTGCTTACACCAGAATACACAATCGAAGAAGCTAAAGTCGCGCTATCAGGATTTACAACAACTTGCCCTTTGGAGTCATATATCTGCGGCAAACCTTGATTGTTCAATCCTGCCCATTTGTAACTCCATACATTATTGATACTATAATCATTTCTATATGCCGTACTATAATTAGAAGATACAGAAAAGTTAGTAGTCGGTACATTTTTGGCAATATTCGAATTATAGGCACCATTCAAGGTTATGTTGTAAGAAAATTTTCGTGTTTTGAGTACATTTAATTTCAAGAAAAACTCTATGCCTTTATTTTGGATACTGCTATACGTCATTTGAGAGTTAAGTCCTGTTGCAGGATCTGTGTATATTGGTACTTGACTACTAAGTCCAGAAGTAGTTCTGTTATAATACCTTACATCTAATATTGTATTTTCATCATTAAATCCGATCTTTCCTCGGACTTCATAATTCGTATTTTTGGCTGGCAAAGAGTTTAATACACCATTTGTAGCAATACTAAAACCGTTGCCAGTGGAGACATTTGTTCCCATTTGGATACCAAGTCCTTGCATGGGACTGACGTTTTCGATTTGCATATCGAATTGAAGAGAGGATATTTTACGCGCATGAATCCTGAGCGCTTTGTAAAGATTAAATGCCATCGTTCCATTTACCTGGGATAAACCTTCAGGAGACTTACTATATTCTACATTAAAGCTGAGTGTACTATCAAAAATATTTCCCGAAATACCGGCATTGATATATTTAGAGGAAAAAGAGCTGTCATATACCGTTTTACTATTTACTAGTCTTCCAATATTTCCCATTTTTTGAATGTTATTACCAACAAAGAGATTGATTTTTTTATCGAAAAATCCAATATTAATGCGTTGATAAAAGTTTTTAGACGTTTGTCCTACCTGCTGAGTCGGGTTCAAATCGTTAATAATGATGGCATAGTTATTCCAACTTGATTGCAAATAGCGAAAAGTAGTAAGTTGATTAGGTAAATTAGGCATTTTAGTATTCATGATTCCAGTAGAAAAACCTACATTTTTAAATACACTGTTTTTCATGCCTATAAACGGTCTTATAGTTACATCCCCATTTTCAGATTCTACTTTAGAATATGGTGGAGTCATACCATAATTAGGGCTGTAACTAGCATTATAACCATAGGAAATAGTTAAATAATCTGAAAAAGAATAATTAAATGAACTATTCCAATTCAAACTTCTAGTTTTTGTAGAATCTCCGCCACTTCTATTTAATAGTGTATAAGGATATACACTACTATAATTACCTAAGAAATGACTGTAATTGGAAATTCCACTTTGAGGGTTGCCAGCAGGAAGAGATATTGGTAAGCCCGATTTTCGAGAATTAGAATAACCATATAAAGTATTGGATGCGGGTGTCAAAGAATTGTATATACTACCTCCACTCCCAATAGTTGCATTAAAATAATGTTTTCCAAATGCCTTATTAAAACTTAACGCACTTCTTACATTAATTTCTTGCACTTTTTGTTTAGATAACATATGGATATCTCCATTAGGCACATAGAAATTTACTGTATTATTGGAATAATTTCCATAGTTATTTAAAAGTTGTCTTGTATAACTAGTATTCTCTCCATAATTAACTTCATTTTTGTTATCCGTACTGTTATAGTAAACGGAAGACACCCAATTCAATTCTTTCAAAAGTTTCCATTCCCAGTTGAGACGACTTCTTAAAGTTAGTCCTCTCGAGGATGTTTTTGTTTTTCTTGCATCTTGAAGTATGTTGGATCCAAATTCTTTATAACCGTAAGATTTTAGTAATTCATTATTTACGGGAGAAATTGTATTGCTGTAGTCGTAAACATAATTTCCTTGGTCGTCTAGTATCATTTGAAAAGGAAGTAAACCATTAATGGGATCTAATTGTGTTCCAGCAATTGCCTTATTGTACGTAACATTAGAATACCAAGAAATATGTAATTTATCCTTTAATAACATAAACTCATTCGTCGAACTTAATCCATAACTATTATTTTTATTTCCAATGGCATTACTCTTCGTGCCATTATACATTCCTATAAAATTATATTTATAATGTTTCGTACTCCCCATTACAGACAAATTATAAATATTATTAAAGGAATTTTGCTGTAATAATTTCATTTGGTCTTGATTATTTAAACTACCCAAAGAATCCCAACTTTTATTATACTGACTTTCTGATATGACGCCATAATTATAATCATTCAAAATTCTTGAAGCAGGATCAAGATTGGAAGTGTTTAATTCTGGGACTTTTGCTATATATCCAGAGTCATATAAACTTTTGTAATAATCCAAATATTCGGAAGAATTTGCAAGTTTTAGTTTATTCCGATCAAATTTGGGTGCAGGTGTTATGTAGAAGCTTGCGTTAAAATTGATTGTTGGTCTATTTTGTTTGGCGCCTTTCGTTCTAATTAATATAACACCACCATTTGCCTTATCTCCCCACTTTAATAACTCTTTAGGATCTTTTATAACTTCAATAGATTCTACGTTGCTCATTGGGTAATCTGCGGGGAAACCATCTTGTGGAAAACCATCAATAACAACCAACATACCATTTAGACCATTTCCAAAAGTATTAACACCTCTGATCTGTGGAACCATAGCACTCGACATTACCGTTTCAAGAACCGCCGTAATCAATTGAGTGCTTCCATCTGTACCATAAGCATAAGGAGATATATTACCCGAAAGAAAGCCGTTAACAATTTCCTGTGCGTGTGGATCTCCTGAATGTAAAAATTCATCTTCCGTCATCGTTATGAACCCACCTTTTTCTCTTAGATATTGAGAAATACTTTTAATCCGTTTTCCTGAAGTATTGATAAGTTGCATACTTAATCCTGGAATCGTCCCTTGAAGAACTTGTCCAAGATTCATATATAAACGATTAGTCAAATCTACATATCTGGTCGGGTCTTTTTTCTTCTCAGTAATCGTTTGTATAGTAACTCTTTCTAGCATGCCTTGAGATAGGTCAGCCACAATTTCAAAGGATTTTTGGCCTTTAAATATGGTTTGATTAGTTATAATATAGGGAGAATAAAGTAATAAGGTATCTCCAACCTTACCTTCTATAATAAAATTCCCAGATTTATCCGTCAATGCAATACTATTCTTTTCCTCGCTAGTGGATTTATTAACTATTGTAACACTTTCTATTGGGGTAGTGAATATATCAACGACACGCCCCTTTATTAAACTTTTATATTCGTAGTTCGGTGAGATATTATTATCTAATAGTCTAAGAGCTATTGTATTATTCGCAATTTTATAATCAATGGGTTGATCTGTAAATATCTGTTTTAGAACAACATCCAATGCTTTTGACTCAATATTTAATGTTACATTATTGGAATATTTCAATACGTTTGAATTATAAAAAAAATTATAACCTGTTTGCTTTTTAATCGTATTCAAAACTTCGATTAAAGGTCGATTTTTAACTTTTAAGGTAACATTTTGCGCATTTAAATTCTTAATTAAAAGAACAAAAATAACACAACAACATAGTATAATTTTATAGTCAATTCTAAATTTCATAGTTAGTAGCGTAAGGAAATATTATTAAGTAGTTTTAGTAAAGTCTAGTTTGTCAAGGTAAAAAATAAATTGTTTTATCATTAATTTTGTAATGTATACCACTATAAGAAAGTACTTTTAAGACTTCTTGTAAATTTTGATTCATAGGAATACCTCCACTGAACACAGTATTCTTATCTATTTTGTTTGATATAACGACATCCACATTATACCATCTTTCTAACTGTTGGGCAATAGTCTTTAATGTTGCATTATTAAAACTAAATTCTTTTCTGGTCCAAGCTACAACTGATGCAGTATCAACATTAACATAATTAAGATAAAATCTTTTATCCCAACTAATAGTTTCTGTAGGTTTTAAATTAATGATTTGTAATTTTGAAGTCGCTTGAATCGCACCTTCTAATAACGTCACCATTGAATTAGAATCGTCACTATAATTTTCTATATTAAACTTCGTTCCTATATCTTTTACTTCAATTCCATTGACTTTTACAATAAAAGGATTTTTTTCATTATGATGTACTTCAAAATACGCCTCGCCTGTTAATTCAACAAAGCGATATGCATCATTCATAGAAATTGGAAATTTGATGCTAGATTGGGAATTTAAAAATATTTTAGTTCCATCAGGTAAAACGATTTGAAACTGTTGACCTTTTGTTGTAGTTGCCGTATTATATACATTAGAAAGTGTATTTTTTCCGAAAATGATTGCACTATTGTGCTTTTCTACAGCTATACCATCAATATTACTTTTCCAATGATTCTGTAAATTATCCATTACAATAATTTTTCCATGAGCATCTAATAAATTCATTCCATCTTTTCCAGGTGCTATAGCGAAATCATTTTGCAAAATTTCAGATTTATTTTTCTTCAAATAAGTTTTAAAAAACAAAAGACTAACAATAACCAATACTGCGGCTGCACTTCCATAAAGCCAATATTTTTTAATAATTGTAATAGATTTTCCTGTATTCGCATTATTATTTTTCTTATTGATATCAATTGAATGGAGAATATTATCAAGCAATTTTTCTTCATGTTCTTGATGAGACAGCGCAATATCTTCCGGTACAATGACTTTTTTATTTTGCTCTTGATTAAACCATTTAGCATATTCGTCCATCTCTTCTTTAGAAATGGTGCCCGCTAGCCATTTTTTCTCCAATTCATCTAATCTTGCTTTAAAAGCGTCATTATTAAAGTCAATACTCATGCAGTAAAAATTTACGTATTCAAGAGTATTATCAATCAACAATTGTAAAACCCTACATCGGAAAAATATTTTTTTAAAAATAATTTCCCATTTGTATAAGTTTTACTTATGATTCTTATTAGATGTTCCGATTGTCAGTTATCATAGAATGGTTCAACTTTGCATATGTAAATAAATCGTAGACGATGTATCCCAACCTCATTGATAATGCGCAAATCTATGAAAGTCAGCAAACAAAGCCTATAAACAAGTGATAAATTAAATTCTTTATCTGATGAAAAAAACTACAGGTGCATCCTTAGTAGTAAAAACTTTGGAACAACAAAAAGTAAAACAGGTATTTGGTATTCCTGGCGCCAAAATAGATCCAGTTTTTGACGAATTAGTAGATCATGGCATACCTTTAATCGTATGTCGCCATGAACAAAATGCGGCATTTATGGCTGCTGCAATTGGTCGCATAACGGGTAATCCTGGTGTATGTATGACTACCTCTGGCCCTGGCGCAACTAATTTGGTAACAGGTCTAGCCACTGCAACTACAGAAGGAGATCCTGTCGTGGCTATTTCTGGAGCGGTGAAAAGAAGTGAATCATTTAAAAGAACACACCAATCTTTAGATACGGTAAGTACAATGCGCCCAGTATCCAAGATGAGTGTAGAAGTGCAGGATGCGAATGCCATCCCAGAAGCATTAACCCAAGCTTTTAGAGTTGCAAATACTCCGAGAAAAGGAGCATCATTCATTAGCCTTCCTAATGATGTAGTGGCTGGAGAAACAGAAGATAATATCATTAAAGAAAATCATGTTTACAAAGCCGGTCCAGCGCCAAAAGAATTTATTGAAAAAGCTGCGACATTAATTAAAAATGCCAAGCTACCTGTAATGTTGGTTGGTGAGGGATCTAATGAATACGACATTGTAGAAGCAACAAGATCTTTATTATCCAACAATCCTATTCCTGTTGTAGGTACTTATCAAGGAGCAGGCTTGGTACCTAGAAGTATGGCAGATTTATTGGTTGGAAGGATTGGGCTTTTCCATAATCAACCAGGTGATATTTTATTGAGTAATGCCGATGTAATATTGACGATTGGATATGATCCAGTGGAATATGATCCTCATTTTTGGAATAAAAATGGTAAAGCTAAAATCATTCACATTGACCATAATAATGCGGAAATCGACTATTACTATCAACCTGAATTGGAATTGATTGGAGATATTGCGCAAACTATAAATATTTTGGCAAATGAAGTAAAACCGAATAGTTTAGTTGCTTATGATGTGATAAAAAAATTACATAGCAAATATTTAGCAGATCAAAAATTACCCAACTATAAACAGACTAATTTAGTTCATCCACTACAATTCGTGCATACCTTGAGGAGCTTGATTGGAGATGACGTTACTGTAACTTGTGATATTGGTTCACACTATATCTGGATGGCACGTTATTTTGAAATCTATGAACCTAAGAGATTGTTATTTAGTAATGGTCAGCAAACATTGGGAGTAGGTTTACCTTGGGCTATTGCAGCATCAATAGTGCATCCAGATGAAAAAGTAGTTAGTATTTCTGGTGATGGTGGATTTTTATTCTCCGCTATGGAATTAGAAACTGCGGTGAGATTAAAATCTAATATTACACATTTTGTTTGGACAGATGGCACCTATGATATGGTAGGATTCCAAGAAGAAATGAAATATGGTCGTACCTCTGGTGTAGAATTTGGACCTATTGATGTAGTAAAATATGCAGAAAGTTTTGGTGCAAAAGGTTTTGAAGTTAGTGATCCATCTCAATTGGAGTCTGTAATGCGCAAAGCTATGGAAACTCCAGGTCCTGTTATCGTCAATGTACCAATAGACTATAAAGACAATATCAAATTGGGCGCTAAAATGCAAGATGAAGTATTGATCTAATATTAAAGAACAAAAATTTAAACGGAAAGTAGTTATGTTATACAACAATAAAGAAGTCGGAACCATTTTTCAAGTGTCTATAATGAATGCCATGTTAGAAGGTATTTACGATGGTGAGACAACTATAGAAGAAATGGCTAAACATGGTGATTTTGGTCTTGGTACTTTTAATGGATTGGATGGAGAATTAATAGCGATACGTGGTCAATTTTACCAAATTAGAAATGATGGAACTTCAGTACTCGCAGACCCAAAATCCAAAGTTCCTTTTGGTGCCGTAACTACTTTTCGTCCTCAGATTACGCATGAAATCAACAATCATTTGGACCGTGCAGGATTGGAAGAATTAATGCAAAAATTAACCCCTAGTCACAATTTGTTTTATGCTGTGTATATAGAAGGTCATTTTGACAAGGTTAAAACACGTACGGTAGCCAAACAAGAAAAACCATATTTACCATTTACAGAAGTTGTTAAAGAGCAGACTGAGTTTGATTTTAACAATGAAAATGGTTTATTGGCAGGTTTCTTTTCTCCGTCTTATGCACAAGGGATGACCATTGCAGGTTTTCATTTACACTTTTTGACACATAGTCGTCAAGGTGGTGGTCATGTTTTAGATTTTAATTTATCCAGAGGAATATTAAAAATTCAAGCCCTACCCTATTATACCGTGCTTTTACCCGAACAAAAAGATTTTGAAGAAGCAGATCTCGCAGGAGATAAAAGCCAAGCGATTATCGCTACCGAAGGATAGTGCAGGATAGATATTGGATAAAAAAGATTATTTTGCAAATTAATATTTGTGCTTGTTAATAACTCTCAAAGTTAAAAATTATGAAAGTTGGATTATTTGTCCCTTGCTATATCGACGCGATATATCCCAAGGTGGCAATCGCAACCTTAGAATTACTCGAAAAATTTGGGGTAGAAGTGGAAGTTCCTCTTGAACAAACTTGTTGTGGTCAACCGATGTCTAATGAAGGAGACCAAAAACATGCCGCTGGAGCGGAAGCGCTTTTCTGTAAAAATTTTTCAAAATACGATTATATAGTTGGTCCCGCAGGCAGTTGCGTGAAACAAGTACGTTGTCACATGGACGCAATCCCACAGACAGAAGAAGTTATTCGAATTAGAAAAAATACATTTGAATTAGTAGAATTCTTAACGGACATTTTAAAAGTTAAGGATTTTCCTTGGGCAGAATTTCGCCATAAAATAGCTATACACAATAGTTGTAGTTCGATTAGAGGTTTGCATTTACAATCCATGTCCGAATGGATGGAACCTCGATTTAATAAAACAGAAGAATTATTGGAACAGGTTAAAGGGATTCAGATTGAACATATTGATCGTCCAGATGAGTGTTGTGGTTTTGGTGGTACATTTTGTGTAACGGATGAGCCAGTAAGTGCCAAAATGGGACAAGACAAAGTCGCTGACTACATGAAACACGAGATCGAATATGTCGTATCACCTGATATGTCCTGCCTAATGCATCAACAAGGTGTTGCTCAAAAGGAAAAAAGAAATTTGCAATTTGTACATGTAGCCCAAGTTTTAAATAACGGCCCATTTTAAAAAAATGAAATTATGAGTAGTACAACGAAAGTGAACGTAGTAGAAAATGCGGCTAAATTTATTCATCAAGGCACAGACAATGAATTTTTACATGATAAAAATTTGTGGAATGCAAGAGTAAAAAGAGATACCACTGCTTCAAAAATTCCAGAATGGGAAGAATTAAGAGATCTCGCTTCGCAAATAAAGGAACATACGCTGACGCATCTGGATAAATATTTGGAAGAATTTGCAGAAAATGCTGAAAAAAGAGGTGTTATCGTCCACTGGGCGAAAGATGCAGAGGAGCATAATGCGATAGTATTGGAAATTTTACAAAAACACAATGCTAAAACGATCATTAAGAGCAAGTCCATGTTGCAGGAAGAGTGCGAAATGGGACCATACTTGGAAGCACGCGGTATTACTATAACAGAATCAGATCTAGGAGAAAGAATTCAACAACTTTCTGGTGAGGCTCCAAGTCACATAGTCATGCCCGCTATTCATAAAACGATGAGTGATATCGCTCAGTTGTTCGCTGAAAAAATAGGAACTGATCCCAATAGTCGTGATGCAAAATCCTTGAACGAATCTATGCGTAACAATGCACGTCCCAAGTTTTTACAAGCGGATGCTGGCATGACTGGAGCAAACTTTGCCATAGCGGAAACCGGCAGTTTCGTAGTTTGTACCAATGAAGGAAATGCGGACCTGACGGCATCTCTCCCACCTTTACATATTGCGAGTATCGGAATCGAAAAGATTTTACCTAAAGTGGAAGATTTGGGTGTATTTATCCGATTACTTTCTCGTAGTGCACTAGGTACTCCAGCTACACAATACACTTCTCATTTTACAGGTCCGAGAGAAGGTACAGAAATGCACATCATCCTCACAGACAATGGCAGAAGTCATCGTTTGGGATTGGAAAAATTTTGGCATTCATTGAAATGTATTCGTTGTGGCGCATGTATGAATACTTGCCCAGTATATCGTCGTAGTGGCGGTTTGGCTTACGGAGCAACTTATTCTGGTCCTATTGGTATTATTTTGGATCCTACTTTTGACGAAACAAAATATAGCGAGTTACCTTATCATTCTTCACTTTGTGGCTCTTGTTCGGAAGTTTGTCCAGTGCATATCAATATAGCCGAACAAATTATGGATTGGAGAAAGGTCATGGCATCCAAAGATATGATGCCTTCTGGATTAAAAGTTGCATTTGGCATGGCTAATCAAATGTTCAAGCATCCTTCCATTTTCCGTATGGCGATGACAATGGGTAGATTAGCATTGGAAATTATACCAAATAAACTCATTTACATTGACGCTAACTCTTGGGGCAAAAATCGCGAAATGCCTACACTAGCTAAAGAAACTTTTCGTGATTGGTATAAAAAAAATAAAAAATAATATTATGAGTGATTCAAAATCAAGCATATTAGCCAATATTCGTTCTAATTTTCCCAAACAAAACATAGGATATCCTACTATCCCTACTTATACCGTTCCGGGAAAAGATTTATTACAAACATTTCAGGAAAATGCGTTGGTAGCTGGAGCAAGCTTCTACAAAGTAAATAATGTGGGAGAAGCGCAAGAAATTGCCCAAAAATTATATCCTGATGCCAAAGTAATCTGCTCTGCGACGGACGAGTGGGCAGGAAATAAAGATTGGGATAAAATCAACCAACCACAAGACATGGAAGATGTGGATGTAGCCATCGTACGCACGCATCTTGGAGTTGCGGAAATGGGAATGGTTTGGCTTACAGAAAATGATTTACGCGTTAATTCTTTAGGTTTTTTGTGTCAGAATATTATTGTACTTCTTGACCCAAAAGACATTTCAGAAAATATGCATACGGCTTACCCACTTACACAATTAGACAAATTTAATTATGGATGTTTTGTGATGGGACCGTCTGCAACTGCAGACATCGGAGCTGTATTGGTACGAGGAGCACAAGGACCAAGAAGTTTGGTTATTTTCTTTTTAGAAAAAAATTAGTGCGAAAAAATTTCTTGCAACTTTACATAGTTCAATCCTGGTTGTTGCTTTTTTGCATAAGCAATCATGGATTGCGCTAAAATCTCAGTACTCATAGGTTTATATTTTGAAATAAGCCCTACCCTATTAAAAAAACGGATGATACCAACAGAAAGCTTTTCGCTAGTTCTGTTGGTATTTTTTCTTATTAAAACGCCTGGTTTGAAAATGTCTAATTGAGAAAATTGCAATTTTTGAATAGCCGTTTCTAATTTCCCTTTCATTTTCGAATAAAATATAGTGGAATTTTCATTCGCACCATAAGCAGAAAGTAAAATGAAATGAGGCACGCCATTTTCTTTAGCCAATTTTGCAAAAGAATATTGATAATCATAATCGATTGTCCATTGTACCTCTTTACTTCCAGCTTGTTTTAATGTTGTACCCAAACAAGCAAATGCAACATCCCCATGTAAATATTTTGCCCAATCTGACAATTTTGCAAAATCTACTACGATTTCTTCTAGTTTCGGATGTTGTATTTGCATTGATTTACGCACAAAAATCCGCACTTTTTCAAATGCGGAATCTTGTATTAGTTGCGCCACTAAATCTTTGCCAGTGGCTCCCGTCGCACCGATAACTAATGCTATCATTATTTATTTTTTATCAAAAAAGAAAGCATTAGCTTGTGCTGTACAAGTGATCACTAAGTCATTGATACAAACGTGTTTGGGTAAATTAGCACAATAAAAAATTGTATCTGCAATATCCTCGGCATGTAATGGCTCATAACCCGTATATACTTTATCTGCTTTACTTGTATCTCCTTTAAATCTCACTTGCGAAAATTCTGTATCCGCAGCACCTGGAGCAATTGCAGTTACTTTAATTCCGTACTTCAACAATTCAATTCTTTGCGCTTTTGTGATCGCATCAACGGCATGTTTGGTTGCACAATAGATATTACCACCTGGATATACATCTTTTGCAGCAGTAGATGTCATATTAATAATATGTCCTTTTTTATGTGCAATAAAAAACGGGATGATCGCTTTTGATACGTATAAAAGTCCTTTTACATTAGTATCAATCATCGTATCCCAATTATCCAAATCTGCATCTTCAAAATTCTCAGTACCTAATGCCAAGCCAGCATTATTAATCAACACATCGATATTTTGCCATTTTTCTGGGATAGCACCTATTTTATCAAAAACGTCCGTTCTGCTCTGTACATCTATTTCTAAAGGCAAAACTTCCACTTTATATTTTTCCTCTAATTCCTTTGCCAAACTATCCAATCGCTCTTTTCTACGACCAGAAATAATACAATTCCAACCATTCTGTGCAAATTTGATAGCATCCGCTTTACCAAATCCTGCAGTTGCGCCCGTTATAAATACAATTTTTGACATGATTATTATTTTGATTTCAAAGATATAATTTCTAACTCTCTCTATTGGTTATACCTTCGTTAATACATTTATTTGTACCAAAATATATACTTATTTTGCAACAATATCATTCAAATAGATAATTTAACAATATGAAAAAGTTGGTTTTAGCACTTGTTTTAATTTTGTCAGCACAGCTTGGATTTAGTCAAACTTATGATTCTATAGCACCATATAAAAAGGATAAAAATATGCCAACCTTTCAGGTATTATTGACCGATAGTACTTGGTATAGCAATACTACAAACAACCACAATCAACCAACATTGATTATTTATTTCAATCCAGATTGTGATCATTGTCAACACATGGCAGCAAGTTTTGAAAAGGATATGGATGCTTTCAAAAACGTTAATTTATTATGGACAACCTATTTGGCGCCATTGGATGAATTGAAAAATTTTAGTCATTCATATAATTTGGATAAATATCCCAACGTATATTTTGGGAAAGATCCCAATTATGCAATTCCCGCTTTTTTTCGTGTAGAATACACCCCATTCGTTGCTTTATATGATAAAAATAATAAATTGGTTCATACTTGGACCTTAAATGTTAGTGCCGACGAGATCAAATTTTCATTGAAAAATCTAAAATAGACGCTGCGTTTATTTTCCAATATTAACTTTGTATTAATTTTCCTTAACACGATTTTTGCGCAGTTTGCTAGCTTATTTTTGCGCCAAAATAAAATCAATGGGATTAGCTAATACCTTCGGCAAGATGTTTATGCCTAAAAACAAAGTTTTTTATGAATTATTCGAAGATGTTGCCAGTGTAGTAAAAGAAATCGGACAGACTTTAAATTTAATGGTACACGAGTCGGACAAGGACAAAAGAGCCGCAATCTTGGCTAAAATTGAAGACCTCGAGCACAAAAATGATGATAATACCCACAGAATATTTACAGAATTAGGGAGAAATTTCATCACTCCATTCGATAGAGAAGATATTCATTATTTGGCAAGTGCATTGGACGATATCGCTGATTATATCTATGCAACTGGTAAAAAAATTCAAATATATAGCGTAAATCCTAACGATACTGGGATTTCAAAAATGGCAGAATTGATAGAAATTGGCACTTCTGAAATCGTAAAAGCAGTTGCCGGATTACGCGATATGAAAAATCTGCACAAAATGACGGAAGCAATGGTTAAAATCAATAGTATTGAAAACCAAGCTGATGATGTTTATGATCTAAGTATCGAAAAATTATTTGAAACAGAAAACGACATCAAAACTTTAATTAAAAAGAGAGAAATATTTCACAGTATGGAAACAGTAACCGACAAATGCGAAGATGCCGCAAATGTTATTGAATCCATCATCATCAAATATGCTTAACCTCAAAAGGGTTAACCAATCTTTGATTAAAAAAATATTTTATGTTTCCTTTATTAGTTACAATCGTCGTTATCGCATTGATATTTGATTACATCAATGGTTTTCATGACGCAGCCAATTCTATTGCGACCATAGTTTCCACCAAAGTATTATCTCCTTTTCAAGCCGTATTATGGGCCGCATTTTGGAACGCAATTGCTTATTTTATTTTCACAGATCATAAAGTTGCTAATACGATTGCCAATACAATCAAACCTGAATTTATTGATTTACATGTAATCCTAGCGGGATTAATCGCTGCAATTTGTTGGAACTTATTGACTTGGTGGTTTGGAATTCCATCTAGTTCTTCACATACATTAATTGGTGGATTTATCGGGGCGGCATTTGCAAAAGTTGGTTCTTTAAGTGTAATTGTATATTCCAATTTATTTAAAACGGTGTTGTTCATATTTTTATCTCCGTTGATTGGCATGTTTATCGCCTTCTTTTTTAATATATTAGTGGCTTGGATCTGTAGAAAAGCTAATCCTTACAAGGCGGAAAGATGGTTTAAAAGACTACAGTTAATTTCCTCTGCAGCCTTAAGTTTGGGACATGGTGGTAATGATGCACAAAAAGTTATGGGCTTAATAACTGTTGCTATAGCCGTTTACCATAACAACGGAAGTATTCCTCCTGATACCAAAGATCTTTTACATCATATGCCTGAATGGGTTCCTGCAGCATGTTATTGCGCCATCGGTTTAGGAACAATGAGTGGTGGTTGGAAAATTGTAAAAACAATGGGCTCTAGAATTACAAAAGTTACTTCATTAGAAGGTTTTACGGCAGAAACCTCTGCAGCCGCAACTTTAATGATTGCGGAAAGAATGGGGATTCCAGTAAGTACAACACACACAATTACAGGAGCAATTATGGGTGTGGGTGCAACCAAAAGGTTGTCTGCAGTAAGATGGGGTGTAACGCTCAGTCTTGTTTGGGCATGGGTTTTAACAATTCCGGTAAGTGCTGTACTAGCAGCAATCGTTTATTGGATATCAAGAACAATTGCACATTTTGCATAAATATTTTTTCATGAATGCGCTCTAAATATATTAGATATATTTAGAGCGCATTTTTTATGCAATAATTTTCAACCAGCAACGTTTAGCTACAAGTATTTAACTTTTACATAGTTGATTTTATAACCGATGAAACACCTAAGAAACGCAAGTTTTTATATATTTATAATTTTTTTTTTAAGCTTGTGTTCTTTATCTAAGGCACAGAGTCCAACATTTAATATAACAGTAAACAATTCTTTGGTTACGGATGCATGTATAGGCGCAACCGTTCAATTTACGAATACTTCTGCCAATCAAAATCATGTATTTTTTTGGATAATAGATGGATCAAAAATTAAATCCAATACAAATTCGACAATTTACTTATTTAAAACGGCAGGGACATATCCTATACAATTAGTAGATAGTACAGTTAACCTCACCACTTCGACCCCACTCAACATTCATAATCTACCGATTGCATCTTTCAATATTTCAAATAGCGAAATTTGCCAAGGTAGTTCTGTTAACTTCACCAGCACATCAACCGCATCAACAAGTATAATTTCCTATAATTGGAATTTTGGTGACGACGCTCAAATTACCAGTACAGGAGCCACATCATATATCTATAATAAGACAGGATTAAAAAGCACATCTCTTTTTGTAAAAGATGCTAATGGATGTACTAGTCTTTCATCTGCGATAAAAACAATTAAAGTGAATGGCAGTGATGCAATATCATTTACAGCAAATGGAAATACATTTTATTCATGTAACAATACTATAAATATTGTCAATACATCAACAGCTACCAATGCTACTTTTACTTGGGATTTTGGTGATGGAACAACTTCAACTTCTAATTCACCTGGAGATCATACTTATTCAAAAACTGGAGTTTACGATGTGAGTTTGTCTGCTAATATATCAGGAAATGAATCATGCATTCCTAAAATCATCAATAAGGTCTATGTTGGAACACCGACATTAGACATTTCACTACCAAACAGTTTATGTACCAATACGTCTTACAATTTAAGTGCAACAAGTTCTATTACTGGTATTATTTCATCTTCAAGTGATTATAAATGGACATTACCAAGTGGAAGTACCGTAAACGGAGATAGCACAGCAATTTCTTTTGCTCAGTCTGGGACTTATACAATTCAAGTAAAAAATGTGAATGGATGCCAAAGCTCCTCTACAAAAAGTATTACAGTAAAATCTGCACCACAAATATCCTTAGATATAACTCCCAATACAGGAATATGTACGACGACTCCAGTGACATTTTCATTAAATACTAATGATAATATTAGTAAATATAAATTTGACTTTGGAGATAATAAAATCGATAGTATTCATGGATTAAGCCAAACACATACTTATACTACTGGGGGTAGTTACAATTCAATTATTTCAGTCTCTAACAATCAAGGTTGCACGGTATCACAGTCAACAACCATAAACGTATCAAAAGATTGTATTGATAATGGAGCAGGATCCGTATATAACAATGTTTTTGGATTTACAAGTGAATGTGATTCGAAAAATATAGTAACATTTACAAATAAAAATCCCAGCAAGCCATTTAAATCAATCCTAATTGACGGAAAAACCTATGCTTTTACTGGTAATACATTAACAGTAACACTAACTAAAAAAGCCAAAGACGCTACCTATTCCGTGCAAATTATTTTTGCCGATGGAACCTTAGATATTTTAAGAGAAATTCAAATAATGGATGAAACTGCAGCATTTACATTTGTAAACAATGACAATAGTTCTAAATATTGCGCGCAAAACAACTTTACCTTTAACGTTGATACTTCAATCAATCAAATAAATATTTCCAACTACTCTTGGACTGTAACCGACACAAAAACAAATACTGTTATATATCAAAATACAGGAAATAATCTAACTTATTTTTCCACCTTAATTCCAGATGCATCAACATATAAAGTCAGTTTGACTATAGCCGATAAAAGAACTACGCCATGTATATCCACTATATCAAAAACTTTTACTACAACAGGAATCGTAGGTAATTTTAGAGCTATAGGAGATTCTATTTTTTGTACGCCTACAGGAAAAGTTGCTATAAAAAATAATTCAATTTATAACAAAAATATACTTACTTCTATTATCTGGAATTGGGGAGATGGCACTACCAATAAGTTAACGAATTTAAATGATCAAGACACGCTACAGCATACATATAACTATACAGGCAACGCTAGTGTTATCAATTATATAGTTTCTTTACAAATAACAGATACTTCTGGATGTATATCTACAGACACTAGAAATGATATATATAAGTTTTACAATGGTCAAGTAAATTTTAATACCCCTGATACTATTTTATGTAGTTCTAATACTATAGATATACAAAATAACTCCAATATATCAGATTTGCAAACAAACGGTTTCACATGGATAGTGGGCAATACAACGCAAACAAAATCAGATTTTACAAATTTTACTGAAAATGTTAATAATATTATATTCCCGACATCCTACGATGTAACCTTAAATGCCGTTTATGGTTCAAATATTACCTGTTCTTCACAACTCGTAAAAAACAATTATATTAGATTTCAACAGCCCATTGCAAAATTTAATATCATTAATGAAAGTGCAATTTATACTTGTCCACCTTATACTTTGCAATTACAAAATGAGTCTTCTGGATATCAAGATCTAACGTGGACATTTAATGATACCACTACAAATACAAGTACTTTGGATACTTTATTATATTCAGTAAGTACACCTAATGATTACAAAATTTATTTACATCTGAATGGTTATGATGGTTGTAGCGATTCCACGATATTTACATTTAGTGCAATTGGTCCAAGAGGAACCCTCGAAAGTAGTACATATAGAAACTGTATGCCATTAAACACGACACTTACGTTAAACAGTTCAAATTCCATTGTAAATTATTTATGGAATATGAATGATGGAAATTCCTTCAATCAAGCGTCACCTAATACAATAAATTATACCTATAAAAATGGCGGTAATTATAATCCTACCGTTACGATTCTTGGCAGACCAGAAGATGGTAGTTGTACGAATACGATTTCTTTGGATTCTAGCATTTACGTTGATAAAAAAATAGGATTAGCTTATCAACCAGACTATACTTTTTGTCTAGGAGATACATCTAAAGCTCAAGGTTTAAAATTAGAGGTTACTTACGAAGCTCCCACTATATTAACTTGGTCATCAAATCCAATCAATACAGACTCTTCATTTATCTTTAATAGAGATTCTATTATCTACATCAAGCCATTAATTTCAACATTTTATAATATAAATGCGAAAAGTCTGAATACTTGTCCAGATGAAAGTGGAACAATTACCGTAATAACTAGAGAATCTCCAATTATTTCATTTCCTTCCAAAACAATCACAGTATCAGCTGGGGAATATTTTTATTTAAATCCTAACATCGTCGACATTTATAATAATTCAAAATACTTATGGACTCCTAATTTTAGATTAAGTAATCCCTATTTAGCCAATCCCCAAGTAATCAGTGATATTGATACAACATACACTTTAACGCTACAAAATGAATATGGATGTAGTACAACAAATTCAATTCACATAAAAGTTCTTTGTGCTTCCTCAAAATTATTTATGGCAAATGCTTTTACACCAAATGGAGATGGAAAAAATGATAGATTCTATGTAAGTGGATATGGAATTTCTAATGTAAAACACTTCGTTATATTCGATCGTTGGGGCAAAAAAGTCTTTGAAAGAAATAATATTGCATCAAATGACTTCTATCAAGGATGGGATGGAACTGTAAATGGAAAGCCTGCTGAACCAGGAACATATATGTATTTTGTAGATTTAACTTGTACAGAAGGGACCAATTACAATTTAAAGGGAAGTGTTGTACTTATTAGATAGATAAATACAAAAAATATTAAAACAATAATTAATCAAAACATACGTTGAAAATAAGTTAACCGCAAGATACAATTAGGACTTTTAATTTTTCATTGCATGACCTATTTAAAACACAGATTACAACTAATCTGCTTTTTTATTTTTTTGTCCATATTTATAAAATTAGGGGCTCAATCTTTGTCATTTTCAATGACCTCTTCCGGGCAGGATATCACATCCTCATGTGTAGGAAATGCAATTACATTTAGTAATACGTCTGGAAGAAATGGAGATAATTTAACTTGGTCGTATAATAATAATACAGTTAATGGAAACTCATTCCTCTACTCATTTACGAATCAAGGAACCTATACAATCACATTAAAAGATAATTCTAACAATGAAAGTGTAAGCAAGGTAATTACTATTTATAGTAATCCAACAACTACAATTTCTGTTTCTCAAAGCAATATTTGTACAGGTAATTCCGTAACCTTTTCCGCTAATGCAACAACTACAAGTTCTATAAAAAATTACATTTGGAGTTTTGGAGATGGTTCTTCCGTTACTCAGAATAATACAGCAAACCATAGCTATAACCAAGCTGGAAACTACAATGCATATCTATACGTAGAAGATATTAATGGATGTAGAAGTCCTGCTTCTAGCACAAAAACAGTATCAGTTATAGGATCACTTAATGTCGGGTTTACAGCAAATGGAACTGATTATTTTAGTTGTAGTAATCAAATCGACTTTGAAAATACAACATTGGAAAATGGAACATTAGGCATTGTTTATACATGGGATTTCGGAGATGGAACAAGTTCCACTGAAAAAAATCCAGGTAATCACACTTATGCTACAGCAGGAAAATATACTGTTAAAATATTAGCAAATATACCAGGAAATAATAGTTGTACGCCAGGATTCACAAAAGATATTTATGTAGGAAAGCCTAGTATTCAAATTGTTTTAAGCAATACTAGTATATGTGCTAACACATCTACCTCTATCAAAGCAAATATTACTCCTAGTAGTTTTTTTTCAAAGAATCAAGATATTATCTGGCAATCAAACAATGCAAGTTTTAATAAAGATTCTACGGCAATAAACTTTACTAATGCAGGCTCATATACCCTCTCCGCAACAAATCAAAACGGGTGTAAGTCAACAACTACAACAACAATCAATGTAAATGCCTCTCCTTCAGCAACGATCAATATAACTCCAAGTTATGGCATTTGCACGGAAACAAATATAAAATACGGGATTACAAACACATCAACCTCCACATCCAATTTGTCATATAGTTGGGATTTTGGGGATGGTACTATAAGTACCAATGAAACATTGGAGCATAAATACGATACAGCGGGTAGTTATATAACAACATTAAAACTATCAAATAGCAATGGATGCACATCTAATTTTACACAGGTAATTACAGTAACAAATAAATGTATTGATAATGGTCTTGGATCAACATACAATCCTTCATTCGGTTTTGCAAGTATTAGTTGCGATAATAAAAACATCTTAAAATTCTATAATAAAGATTCTCTATTAAAAGTTTCTTCTTGGATAATTGACAATGTAACTTATCCAAGTCAAGGTGATACTACAGTTATAAAATTACCTACTAAATCCACAGAAGATACCTATAATGTACAAGTGAAATATACGAATGGTACCTTCGACAAAGTTAGAGAAATTACAATAATTGACGAAGTAGCAAATTTTACTTATTCCAATTCTGATAATACAAATAATCTTTTATGTGCCTTTAACAATATAACATTCGATGCATCTGCTTTTGTAAATACGTCAAATCTTAATGGACAATATGCCTGGGAAATTAAAGATGTAAATGGCAAAACAGTAGAGCAATCGACAACAAGTTCTCCAACTTTTTCAAACTATATTTTTGATTCTACTGGGAATTATACAATATCATTATTGATATCTGACATTAGAACTCCAGCATGTACTAGCAGTATTAGTAAAATAATTTCTATAAAAGGCTCCATAATGGATTTCGAGGCAACTAAGACTACTTTTTGTAATACCCATTTCGGAAATGTGACTTATTTAAACTTAACGAGAGCGACGGAAATGAAAAACATTAAATATACTTGGTCTTTTGGTGATGGAGAAAGTAGAAACACGGCTTCGAATGAAACATCAATTTTAAAAACGTATAATAGTCCAAATACTAACTTTAGTTATAGCGTACAATTAACAGCATCTGATATGGACGGTTGTAGTTCATATTTATACAAACCTTACTATTTAAATATCAACAATCCTTATGCTTCTTTTTCCACATCTGATACCATTCTCTGCTCGTCTAAAAAAATAATAATTCAAAATAATTCTGATGCATCCACTCCATCCACTTATTTATGGACAGTTGGAAAATATTCTAAAACCTACCAAAATCGCTCAGATTTAAATATTAATGTAAATATTGACTCATTTCCACAAACATTCGATGTAAACTTAAAAGTTACGGATGCAGTAGGTTGTACAAAAGACACAACTATAAAAAACTATATAAAATTCCAAAAACCGAAAGCTAGTTTCACGATTGTAAATAGTGACCTTATTTCAACTTGTCCGCCTTATACGCTACAACTAAAAAACACATCTACCAGTTCTGATTCAACAGGGGTTTGGAGATTTAGTGATGGGACTTCTGATCTTGGTGACACATCTATATATTATTCTGTATTACATCCTGGATATAATACCATTAATTTAATCAACTATGGATATGATGGCTGTATAGATTCCACTAGTCAAACAATAAAAGTGAAAGGCCCGATTGCTAAACTTAGAGCAACAGACACAATTGGTTGCTTGCCTTTAAAAACAAATTTCCAAGTTGCGACATCAGACTCCATAGTGAGCTATCAATGGGCATTGGGGGATGGTACAAATTTCAATTCTTCAAGTATAAAATCATATAGTTATAATTATACAAATAGAGGTAACTATTGGCCAACAGTCCTTGTTATAGGTGGCCCTGAGGAAGGAGGATGTACGGACTTATTAACGTTAAACGATTCTATAATTGCCAATACACAATATCCCAAAATTGATATTGTCAACAAAGAGGTTATTTGTACCTTGGATACTGCTACTTTTATAAATGTAAAAGATACTTTGGGTTTTCAAGTGAAAAAATATACATGGCATTGGAATGATGGTTCTCAAGATCAGATTACGGACATCGACTCTATAAAGCATGTTTTTTATGGAAAAAATCAAACTTATCCCATCTATTTGACAGCAGAGACGGAGTATTGTACGGTTAGTTCAGATACATTAAATGTCGCTTATCATCTAAAACCGGTCGTCAATTTTGAGAGCCCGAACGAACTTTGTAAAAATGATAGTTTGCACTTATTATCATCAGTTACAAATACAGAAAATTCAGACAATAATTTCAAATGGTATATGGGAGATTCGCTCATCTACACGGGAAAAGATTCAACTTATTCAAATCTACTACCCTATTTAAATTTTAACAATTTAAAATTAATCGTCCAAACAGAATCTGGATGCTCCGATTCTATTATTAAACCAATAAACCTTTTAGATCTCCCTTCTTTAACTTTTAAAACATTACAAAAATTTTGTACCGGAGATTCTATTTCAATAAATACGACAAGTGATGCTACTAGTTTTAAATGGACGCCAACTCTTTATATAACAAATGATTCCGTCCAGAGTCCTATTATTTTTCCAGACAGTACGAAAACATTTTATGTAAATTTAGTGGGAGCTAATAGTTGTAAAAATACAGACAGTATACTTGTTCCCGTTGATCAAAAGGTAGGTCTAACATTTATCGATAATTACAACTATTGTATATCCGATAGTTCTAATCTAAGCTTAAATGCAAATGCAATAAATACCAATCAATTTTTATGGTCAAGTATACCCAGTACAGGGTACATGTCAAGCGATAGTGGATCGTCTATTAATGTAAAGCCAATAACTACAACAACTTACAAGGTAGTTGCTATTAGTCAAAATACCTGCCCTGACGAATATGGTAATATTTTGGTAAATGCCTACCAAAGGCCAGAAATCAGTTTTGCTTCCAAAATTATATCCATTGGAGCTGGTGAATACTTTTATTTAAATCCTCAAATCAACCATAATAATAGCACGCTATATCACTATCAATGGTTACCAACCACTGGGCTAGACAATCCATATAGTGAAAATCCTAAAGCTATAAGTGATCAGGACATTACTTATACCTTAAATATCTCGAGTAACTTTGGATGTGCAGCCAGTGACTCCATAACTGTTAAAGTTTTATGTTCCTCATCCAAACTATTTATGGCAAATGCATTTACGCCTAATGGAGATGGAAAAAATGATCGTTTCTACGTCACCGGCTACGGTATTAAGTCTGTGGAGCACTTTATCATTGTTGATAGATGGGGTAAAAAGATGTTTGAAAGAAATAATATTATGTCCAATGATTTTTCTCAAGGATGGGATGGGACGACAAATGGAAAGCAGGTTGAGCCAGGGACTTACATGTATTTTGCCGATATCATTTGTACCGAAGGTCAGAAATATCAATTAAAAGGTAGTGTAACTTTAATTAGATAAAACGTAGAGGGCAGATAATTATACTCCTTTAATTTTTACTATTTAAAATTAAATTTCTATAATGTTGACAAAAAACATCGCGACCAAATTTTTCCTTGGCAATCTCTTGATTTCTTTTTCCTAAGGATTTTTTTAATGCCGGTTGATCAATTAATAATCTAATATTTTTCATTCCTTCCTCAACGATCTCCTTTTCATCTTTGGAAAAAATCAATAATCCATTTTCTTTATGGTGAATATAATCTGGAATCCCATTAACGGCAGTTGAGAGTACAACTTTATTTCTAGCCATCATCGTCATGACAACTAAAGGCAATCCTTCGTATGCAGAAGTTAAAATAAGTACATCAGATTGATCATAAATCTGATCCATCTTATTTTGATCAGAAATATTTCCATAAAATGTGCAAAAGAAATATTCTTTAATATCAAATACATTTTCAACATCGCCCACAAACGAAAAATGTACTTTATCTCCAGCATCATACATTTTCTTAGCAATTTCTGCTATTAGATAAACACGCTTTTGAGGCGCTCCACGTCCTACAAATACCACTTCAAGTATTTCATTTTCACTTTCTTTATAGGCTGGAATATCTATCGCATTATCCCAAAATATTACTTTTTCAAAGTATTTTTTTGGTAAATTATTCTCTTGATATTGCGTTTCGATTTTTTCTTGTAGCTCTTTTGTACTTACTACTCGATGATCGATCTTATCCACCCAGCCGATACTATATGGCAACCAAGTATTCAGATGACAAAGTTCGATTCTCCTTGTGGAAGATTTGACATGTGCCAACATTTTGTAAAAAAATAAACATTCTCCACCAAAAATCATTGGATCTTCGGATTTATTAATCCATGTTGAAATCACTCCACGGAAAAAGAAATTGACAAAATGAATAATCTTATGATCGATATATTTACTTAAATCAATAATTCTGGTATTTTCAACGGATGCAAAGCGTTCTAAAAATTGATTATTCTTGGGAATCTTAGAGAAAATCACCAATTTATTTTTATCCTTTAAGCATTCTAAAATATCTACATTCACTCTGGGAGCACCACCTATATCTCCATTAGGAACGAAGAAAAATAAATCGTATTTTTTATCTAATTTATAGATACTTCCTACAATTTTTCCCAAAAGCACAAAGGGTGACATTGCAATAGTTTCCCAAAAGAATTTTCTTTTTGCTCCTTTATAAGTCATTACGATCGATAGTATTTTTTTAATACGTTTTGCAAATAATTATTTGTAAAAATAGTATTTAAAAATGGAATATAATTTTCCATATTCAGCATGGGAATATTGGGCTGACTTG
Organism: Rhizosphaericola mali; assembly: GCF_004337365.2. Taxonomy (GTDB): domain Bacteria; phylum Bacteroidota; class Bacteroidia; order Chitinophagales; family Chitinophagaceae; genus Rhizosphaericola; species Rhizosphaericola mali. Next base: position 2,359,866 of record NZ_CP044016.1, read on the forward strand.
GTTTATCTACATAGTTATAGTTTCCATTTTTATTCACCAAAACCTCGATAGCGTCAACTATAATTTCTATTTTATAGTTATGCAAATTGGCAATATCTAAAATTCGATTTTCCTTTTTGGAATCTACAAGTATAGTTTGAATAATAGCGAAAGCGTCTACAATATCAATAATATTGCGCTCCGCGCCTTTCCAAACTGTAAAGTGTTGATAATTTTTAATACGTAAATAAAGATAATTAAGTATCGTATTTTGATTCTCCGTTTTGCCGATAAGATTGGAAATCCGGAAAATATTCCATTTACTACTGTGATCTTGAATTAGTTTTTCCAAAGCCAATTTATGCAAAACATAAGGAGTTGTTTTCATCTCCTCGTCGTAAATACTGCATGTACTGAAATAGATTAAATGCTTATCAGGATAATTATGAATAATTTCTAATAGTAATTTTTTCTCTCTTTCAAATGGTTCGGGATTTCTTTCTGAAGAATTGGAAACACCAGATGCAAATACGACAAAATCATTATTATTTTTATATATTTCAAAAGCTTTCGCTACCAATCCATTACCAATAACCATCCTAAAAATTTGCTCAAAAGTATTGTAAATTAATTATTTCCAATTCCTTTCGAGCTTTTTTCTCTTTACAAGTTGATTGTAATTCCAAGTCATCCATAATTTAGAAAAAAGACCATTTTTCAAAATTGATACGGGGATTTTACTTTGCGCATTTATCATCCTTCGAATAATCTCCGGCCATTTATCGGAATCAACATAGGATGAAGTATCCTTAAAACCTCTAACTCCTAAATTGCGTAGCAATCTCCACCAACTATCAAATACAATGATATTTCGAAAAGACGCCAAACCATACTTTTCCAAAATAATCATGGCCTCGGGCAATTCCACTTGCTTTTGATATTTTACTTCTTGCGTTATTTGAATGTCACTCATCCCAATATTTACCAAAATTTCATCTAAATAGACAAATCGAGTTTGTCGTAAAATTCGAATATAATAATCTAAATCTACGCGCCAACGCAAGCGTTCATCATATACATCCGACAGACTTCTATGAACCATCGTCACACTCGGAGGACCAATTACATTCGAACTCATCAATATCAAGGGTTCTTGTTCTAATTGCTTTTTCCATAGAGCAGAAAGTCGTTTTGAACTATCTAAAGCACCAGTATTTAATTGAATATTTTGATAAGCGGAAAAAATGAATTTAGCATTGGATAGTTTAGCGGCATTAGCAAATTTTTCCAAACTGTCACTTTCTGTGAACCAATCATCGTCATGCATAATTTTTAACCACTCTCCTCTACACATTTTTATTGCAAAATTCCAGTTTGCTGGCATTCCTTTAGCAGGACGATTATGGCAATAATGAATAGATTTTAATTTATCCCTATATCTATCTACTAAATTAGCAACATCCAGATTGGGACTATCATCAGAAATAATAACCTCAAAATCCTTCCATGTTTGTAACACAATGGAATCCAATAACTTTTGCAAATAAAACTCATTTTTATAAGCAGGTATATAAATGGAAATAAATGGCGACATTGTATTGGAAAAATTGAATTACGTTACTATTTTCTATATTGCAGCAAAGTAAAGATTCTATTTTAATAAAATGAAGGAAAAATTAGCCGCGTCCGTTATCTTGTACAATCCTCCATCATCGACTTGGAAAAATATCGAAACATATCTTCCATTTGTAGAGAAATTGTACGTTTTAGACAATTCGCTACAAAGCAATGAACAAGAATTGATTGCTGCTATTTCAGATAAAAATAAAATAGAATATATCTCCAAAAATGAAAATCTTGGAATTTCCGTTCAATTAAATATTGCTTGCAAGAAAGCGATTGCCGATGGTTATGAGTGGTTATTGACGATGGATCAGGATTCTTATTTTGATCTAGAGAAAATGGAAGAATATATAAACTGTATTATATCATTTCCTCATTATGAGGAAACAGCTATTTTCGGATTTGTCCAAACAAAAGAGCCGCAAGCGATTGGTTGTGCTTTTGATTATACTTTAAATCTAATCACATCTGGAAGTATTGTAAATCTGACAGCTTATAAAGAAACGCATGGCTTTGACGAGCAATTATTTATTGATGCCGTTGATCAGGATTTTTGCTATCAGTGTGTGCAATTGGGTTATAAATTAGTCAAATTTAAAAATATCGTTTTTCACCATTCGCTTGGAGAAGTAAAAAACTTTAGATCTTTTAAATCTGGAAAAATGACAACGCGCAGTTTACACAGTCCCATTCGTCTTTACTACATGATTAGAAATTTCAAATACATGCAAAAAAAATATCCCGAACAAGAATTTGCACAGGATATTTTAGCCACGAAAAAAGATATTTATATTCGAATTAAAAATAATTTACTATATGGAAATCAGCGTTTGCAGGTTTTGAAGAGCATTCAAAAAGCATTTGCAGACTTCCGAAATAATAAAATGGGTAAGGCTTAATTACCTTCGATTAATTTATATAACTCATCCAATTTTGGAGATAATATAATTTCTGTTCTTCTATTTTTCGCTCTTCCTTCTGGAGTTGTATTAGTATCTACAGGATCGTAAGAACTATGACCAGACGCCACTACACTTTCGGGTTTTACTTTATAATCATTGACCAAAATACGAACAATTGAAGTTGCTCTTGCGGTACTTAAAGCCCAGTTATCTTGGAATTTACCACCACGAATAGGAATAGAATCTGTATGCCCCTCAATATCAACAGAGATATCTTGATTTTGATTTAATACGTCTGCTAACTTTGCTAACGCTAATTTACCTTTCTCATTTACAGTGGCACTATTGGAAGGAAATAATAGATTTTCTTGCAAACTGACATATACTTTTCCATTCTTTTGAGAAATAGTCAATTCTTTAGAACTAAAACCATTCAAAGCATCTACCATTTTTTGCCTTAAAGCATTTGCTTTTTCTTTTTGAGCATCTAGTAAAGCTTGTAATTGCTGTGTCTTAGCAATTTGACTTTGTAAGTTCCTACGATTTTCATCTAATTGTTTTTGATTTGAATTAGCATCATGCGCAAGATTATCATTTTCTTTATTCAATTTTTCAATTTGCGCATTTAGATCACTGATTTTTTGATTCAATTGATCAATTTCATTGCCTTGTTCTGCCACTTTGTTGGCCAATCGAGCACTATCATTTTGTAAATATCTATATGCAATCTGGCTATCCAACAATTTCTTTTTTGACACACAACTTGTCAAAGAAATCAAACCAGCACTAATGATTGCTATCGAATACAGATTACTACCTTTCATAAATATTTTTAATATTATTGCTGCTAAATTAACTGTTTTACAATAAAAATAAGTTTAAGAAATCCTAAATCCTTAATATATATTTTCCTATAATTTGTATTAATTTTAATCTTTATAAAATTTGAATAGTCTAAATTAAAAATTAAATTATGAAAAAAATCCTTTCAGCGTTGATGGCTCTGGTTTTATTTACCTCTGTTACCTTTGCACAATCAGCGACCAAGACAGCAGCAAAAGCTAAAACAAAAGTTACTGCAGCTGCAGACACCGCAAAACATTACAAAAAAGATGGCACTTTGGACAAAAGATTTAATAGTTCCAAAGCAAGTCCTACAACTACAGCAAAGCATTTAAAAAAAGACGGAACATTGGATAAAAGATTTAAAGAAAACAAATCCAAATAAAAAAATCCCCCATTTTTTAAAAAATGGGGGATTTTTATGTCTATTAGCAAATATCTTCTATAAAGCAAATACTGGAGATAAAGCATTTTTTATTTGTTCAGCAGCTTCACTTAATTTGATTGCAGAGATAACTTTTAGTCCACTGTTATCAATCATTATTTTTGCTTCTTCCGCATTAGTTCCTTGTAACCTTACAATAATCGGGATATTTATGTTTCCAATTTTTTTAAATGCTTCGATCACTCCCTCTGCCACTCTATCACATCTAACAATACCACCGAATATATTAATCAAAATTGCTTTCACATTTGGATCTTTTAGAATAATGTGAAAACCAGCTTCCACAGTTTGTGCATTGGCAGTTCCACCCACATCCAAAAAATTTGCTGGTTCGCCACCGCTTAATTTGATCATATCCATTGTCGCCATAGCCAAACCTGCACCATTGACCATACAACCTACGTTTCCATCCAATTTTACAAAATTCAAATTGTATTTTCCAGCTTCGACTTCCGTAGGATCTTCCTCTCGAATATCTCTCAAAATTTGTAATTCTGGATGACGATATAAGGCATTATCATCAATATTCACTTTGGCATCAACAGCGATAATTTTATCATCACTTGTTTTGAACATAGGATTAATCTCGATTAATGCCGCATCCATACCTAAATAGGCATTATATAAATTCGTTACAAATTTTACGGCATTTTTGTATGCATCGCCTGATAATCCCAAATTGAATGCTATCCTTCTAGCTTGAAAAGGCTCTAAAGTTCCGAATGGCATAACCCACTCTTTAAACAATTTTTCTGGAGTATCATGAGCTACATCTTCAATATTCATCCCTCCTTCTGTACTATATATAATTACATTTTTTCCTTTTTCTCTATCAAATAAAACAGAAATGTAAAATTCCTTCACTGGATTAGGACCAGGATAATAAACGTCCTGAGCTACAAACACAGAATTAACTAATTTTCCTTCAGGGCCCGTTTGAATGGTAACTAAAGTACCACCTAGAATATTATCTGCAATATTTTTTACTTCATTTTTATTTTTTGCAACGGCAACACCACGTTGATCCTTTCCTATAATGGTTCCTTTACCACGTCCTCCTGCATGTATTTGCGCTTTTAATACAGCAAAATTACTTGAAAATTCTTGTTTAATTCTTTCGTATGCATCTTCCGCATCAATGGAAGTCGATACATTTATTCCTTTTTGTGTAGGCACGGAGTATTTTTCCAATAAAGCTTTCGCTTGGTATTCATGTAAATTCATATCGCTATATCGTAATTAAAAATTGATTGAAAGTTTCTTAATTAGAACGAATATAAATAATTTCACTAATGAAAGTTAGTTTTTTAATTATATTTTTATTTATTTGATATAGGGCAATTAAGCCCTCGATTAGTAGAGTTTATTTTTCATTTAACATTTCAAAAGCTATTAACACACCTTCAACTTGTGCTGACTGTAATAAATACTCTTCTTTGGAAAAATATTTAGCATCCAAAATTTCATGGGAAGGTTGTATTTCCATTGATAAGTCATATTCGAAACATTCTTGTTCCATTCTGATATCTTTTGCTTCTCCATAAGCCCAAGCTGAAATATGCCCGAAATATCTTAATTGACTTTTATCCAAATCAAAATTAAGCTCTTCTTTAATTTCACGTATCAAGCCATCTTCTGGAGTTTCGCCTTCGTCCAATTTACCACCAGGCAGATACCACGCATTTTTATTTTTACTAAATGCCAAAAGTAATTTTCCTTCTTTTACACTGATTAATGCAACGGTTGGTAATATTTTCATATTTATAAAAAAGACCAACATTTCGTTGGTCTTTTAATTTAAAGATTTACTGCAATTTTCAAAACCTCTTTCATTTCCTTGACGAAATGAAACTTCAAACCTTTAATATATTCTGGTTCGATTTCATTGATATCTTTTTCATTTTGCACACAAAGAATGATTTCTTTCAATCCAGCTCTTTTTGCTGCCAAAATCTTCTCTTTAATTCCTCCAACAGGCAAAACCTGACCACGCAATGTAATTTCACCCGTCATAGCTAAGTAAGGTCGAATCCTCTTACCCGAAAACGCAGAAGCCAATGCACTCAACATCGTAATACCTGCACTCGGACCATCTTTTGGCGTAGCACCTTCTGGTACATGTATGTGAATAGTTTTCTTTTCAAATAAAGTTGGATCGATTCCGATTTCTTTGGCATGTGCTTTCAAATAAGTTAATGCCGTAATCGCACTTTCTTTCATTACATCACCCAAATTACCTGTTAATTTCAGCTCTCCTTTACCATCGCTCAACAAAGTTTCTATAAATAAAATATCACCACCCACATAAGTCCAAGCCAATCCAACAGCTACACCTGGCATGTGTGCAACTTTATATAGATCGTTGGAATAAATCTCCGGCCCTAAAATCGTTGCAACATCTTCCGCTTTGATTGTCGGTGCAATCTCTCCATGAATAGCATATTCTTTTGCCATTTTGCGCATCACAGAAGCGAGTTGACGATCCAATTCACGTACACCGCTTTCACGTGTATAAGATTGAATTATTTTTTCTAAAACTTTGTCGCTTAGACGCAAAGGCACTTTTTTCAAACCATGTGCTTCTTTTTCTTTTGGAACAAGGAACTGTTTGGCAATTTGAACCTTTTCTTCAATTGCGTATCCACTCAAATCAATTATTTCCAAACGATCTCTCAACGCGGGTTGAATTTCTTTCAAACTATTTGCGGTAGCGATGAATAATACTTTGCTTAAATCATAATCCAATTCCAAATAATTGTCGTAGAAATTATTGTTTTGCTCTGGATCCAAAACTTCTAACATCGCAGAGGATGGATCTCCTTTGTAATCAGAACCCAATTTATCTATTTCATCCAAAATCATTACTGGATTGGAAGATTTAACTTTAGCTAAATTTTGTAAAATACGTCCTGGCATCGCACCGATATAGGTTTTACGATGTCCTCTGATTTCACTTTCATCGTGTACACCACCCAAACTCACTCTCGTATATTTGCGACCGATTGCCTTGGCGATACTTTTACCCAAAGAAGTTTTACCAATCCCTGGAGGTCCGACAAAACATAAAATAGGGCTTTTCAAATCCCCTTTCAATTTCAATACAGCCAAATATTCTAATATTCTTTCTTTGATTTTTTTCATACCAAAATGATCTTTATCCAAAACCTTTTGCGCATGATCCAAATCGTAATTATCTTCTGTCACTTCATTCCACGGAAGATTAAGCAAAAGATCAATATGATTATAAATCACGGAATAATCTGGCGTGGCTGGATTCATTCTTTCCAACTTTTCAATATCGGCATTGAACATATCCTGAGCCGCTTGAGGCCATTTTTTCTCTTCCGCTCTTTTCTTTAATTGTTTTACTTCCTTGCCATTCGCATCACCGCCTTCCAACTCGTCTTTGATGCTTTTCAATTGTTGTTGTAAGAAATATTCGCGTTGTTGCTTATCAATTTCAATACGCGCTTTGTTCGTGACTTTATTTTTAAGTTCTACAAATTGTAATTCTTTTTGTAATAAAGCGACAAGCATTTCTGCTCTTTTCACGACATCATTTTCTTCCAACATCGCTTGCTTTTCACCCAATTCATTATTCAAATTGCTACTAACGAAATTGATCAAGAAGTTTGGGTTTTCGATATTTTTCAAAATTACCGAAGCTTCTTGTGGCATGTTTGGAGTCAATTGGATGATTTGCGCAGCGCTTTCTTTTACACTACTCAATAATGCATCGAAATGTTCCGAACTCTTCACATCCCCTTCTTCCAACAATTGAATATCTGCACGGAAATAAGGAATTTCTTGAGTGATCTTACCTAATTGAAAACGCTTTTTACCCTGAATAATAACCGTGGTGCCACCATCTGGCATTTTGATTAATTTGACAATCTTCGCAACCGTTCCGATGGGACAAAGATCCTCGGCAGTTGGATCTTCCACACTCAAATCTTTTTGTGCTAAAACGCCAATCAATTTATCGCCTTTGTAGGCATCATTTACCGCTTCAATACTTTTGTCACGACCTACAGTTATCGGAATTACGACACCAGGAAAAAGCACCGTATTTCTCAATGGAAGCAAACCAATATTATCTGGAATTACCAAGTCTTTATCTTGATCCATTTCATTCTCATTAATGGGAATAATCGGCAAAAAACCAGCATCTCCATTATCTTGATCTTCGAAAAATTTCTTTTTATACATATTATATCTTCTATTAACGACAGATTGTCATTAATTCCTTTCGTTTATATTTATTCTTATTGAGATACTCTATTGGGCAATTAAAATGCCAAAGGAAAATAGGCAAAGATTACTTACATAATGTCAGTCAAAGTATTAGAAAAACTGAAATATCTTCGCAATTCTAAAATATTGGACAAAATTATGCAACTTCCTTTTTTCTATGAACCAACTTGTAATACCGCAACAGAATATTTTACACTTTCAGAAGATACGAGTAAACATTGCATTCAAGTATTACGAATGAAAAAAAACGAACAAATTTTGTTGACGGATGGCATGGGTGTAAAAATCGTTGCTGCAATTAATTTGGAACATAAAAAACACACTGAAGTGCAGATTATTAGCAAAGAAATTATTCCAGCAAATGATAAAAAAACTTGTATCGCCATTGGAATATTGAAAAATAATGCACGATTTGAATGGTTCTTGGAAAAAGCAACAGAGTTAGGAATTTCAGAAATTATCCCCTTAATAACAGATAATACGGAAAAAGCGCATTTCAGATTGGATCGAATGAAAAACATCCTAATCGCCGCAATGTTGCAAAGTCAACAATACTATCTACCCATTATGGAAGAGCCTCAAATTTTTAAAAAATTTATCCAAATTCCGTTTTTGGGTCAAAAATTGATAGCTCATTGTGAAAATGGAGAAAAAGATTATTTGCCCGCTGTGTCCATTAGAGAAAATGTAAGATTATTAATAGGACCTGAAGGTGATTTTTCTCCAAATGAAATACAATTAGCAGAAGAAATTGGTTATCAATCTGTTAGTTTAGGCGAAAATCGTCTACGTACGGAAACCGCGGGAATCGTTGGGGTGACTTTTCTTCAGTTAAATCATTCTTAAATAATTGAAATACAAAATGATTAGACCTTTAAAAAACTATTTACTTTTAGCTATCGGGCTGACCGTTCTATTTTTAAGTTGTAAAGAAAAGGAAAAGAAAGAAGCGCCTGTAGCAGTTCAAGACACAAGCATTACAGAAAAAACATCCTTCAACAATATATTTATTGATAGCAATTTGATCAAACAATATGTAGCATCAGATAAAGCGCTATCCAGATTCCAAGAACCTTTTTTAAACTTTTATAAAGAAAGAAATTTTGAATCTGCATGGTTTGACAGCACTGGATTGATTGAACAAGCGGGTAATTTTATCAGTTTGATCAATAATTATATGGAGCAAAATCATGATAGTTCCTTATATGACAAGCGTTTATACGAATTATATGATGAATATAAAAACGCAAAAAATATTTCCAGCAAGCATTTAAATCCACATGATATTAATGCAGAATTGTATTTCACAGGATCATTTTTTAAATATACTTCCAAATTGTATGGCGGTTCCAATATTGATGCAACACAGATTGGATGGTTTATTCCAAGAAAAAAAATAGATTTAAAAAATCTATTAGATTCTTCTTTAAAAAGTGGAGGAAATGCGCAAGTATTCGATCAATTATTAAACCCTGCATACAAAAAACTCAATGAATATTTTCTCAAATATGCAGCTTTAAAAAAAGAGCACCCCGATTGGAATAATATTGTTGTGAATATCAACAAATTGCAATTAAATGATCAAAATCCAGCAATTCCGGAGATCAAAGAACGCTTAAGTTTATTAGAAGATCTTTCAGATAATGATGGTTCGGATGTTTTTGATGAAAATATGCAAGAGGCGGTTAAATCTTATCAAAATAGAATGGGGTTATCTGCAGATGGCGTCATCGGACCAGGATTTGTAAGATCTATCAATACTCCTTTAGATACTTTAATTCGTAAGATTTTGGTGAATTTGGAAAGAACGCGTTGGCTCCCTTCTACTTTACCAGAAACGTATATTTGGGTAAATATTCCTGAATACAAATTGCATGTGTATGAAAATGGCGAACCCAATTTTGATATGCGTGTAATCGTCGGTTCAGCAGCACACGGAACGGTAATTTTCACTGGCAATTTGAAGTATATAGTATTTGCACCTTATTGGAATGTGCCCATGAGTATTATTAAAAATGAAATCATTCCGGGCATCGCACGAGATCCAAATTATATCGCCAGTCATAATATGGAAATTACAGGATATAACAAAAAAGGCGAACCCGTAGATGTACGTCAAAAACCAGGTGAAAATAATGCACTAGGAACTGTAAAGTTCTTATTTCCAAATGATTACGATATTTATCTACATGATACACCCAATCATGATTTGTTTACCTCTTCCAACAGAGGCCTGAGCCATGGTTGTATTCGTTTATCTGATCCTCCCAAGATGGCAAGATTTTTATTGAGAAATGATTCTACAAGATATACTTCCAATAAAATTGATTCATTAATGCATAAGAATAAGGTGGAAACTTGGGTGACGGTTAAAAATCCAGTTCCAGTATATTTGGTATATTTTACTTCATGGGTCGATGATGATGGAAAATTGAATTTTAGAAATGACATATATGGACACGACAAAAAAGTAGCAGATAAACTATTTTAATATTTCCGTGTTAAATTTTGATACAATTACGAACAATAAACAAACATTAGATGATTACAACAAAAGGGTATGCAGCTAGTTCCGCTACAAGTGGATTAGCTCCATGGGAATTTGAAAGAAGAGAAGTCGGAGCAAAAGATGTATTAATTAAAATTTTATATAGTGGTATTTGCCACTCTGATATTCACCAAGTTAAGAGCGAATGGGCTCCTGCATTTTATCCCATCGTACCAGGTCATGAGATCATTGGAAAAATTGAAAAAGTAGGATCGGAAGTAACCAAATTTAAAGTTGGTGATCTTGCAGGTATTGGATGTATGGTTCGTTCTTGCGGCGAGTGTGAAAATTGCAAATCTGGCCAAGAACAATTTTGCTTGAAAGGAAAAACAGTTTGGACATACAATTCAAAAGATGCAGACGGCACCGTAACTTATGGTGGATATTCCAACCAAATTGTAGCAGATGAAAGTTTCGTTTTGCATATTTCAGATAAATTGGATATTTCCAAAGCTGCACCTCTTTTATGTGCAGGCGTAACAACTTATTCTCCTTTGAGTAGATGGAAAGTTGGCAAAGGACACAAATTAGGCGTTTTAGGTCTTGGCGGATTGGGACACATGGCGGTAAAATTTGGTGTAGCTTTTGGCGCGGAAGTTACCATGATAAGTCATTCCCCATCTAAAGAACAAGATGCCAAAAAATTAGGCGCACATAAGTTTTGCAATACGAATGATCCAGAGCAATTAAAAGCATTGGATGGTTATTTTGATTTTATTATTGACACGGTTTCCGCACCACACGATTACAACATGTACTTGAAAATGTTGAAGGTAAATGGTGTACACATTTGTGTTGGCATTCCTCCTGTTCCGATGGAAATCATGGGAAGATCTTTGATGGGTGGTAATCGCGTATTGACAGCTTCAAGTATTGGAGGAATTCCCGAAACACAAGAAATGTTAGACTTCTGTGCGGAAAACCAAATACATCCTGAAGTGGAAATTGTACCAATTGATTATGTAAATAAAGCCTACGATAGAGTTTTAGCAAGTGATATAAAATATCGTTTTGTTATTGACATGTCAACTTTAAATTAAATGATTGTATCAGTCTGACAAAAAGCGATAAGGTTTTCCTTATCGCTTTTTTTAATTATTTAATTGAATTACAATTACTTCTACATCTTGCTTCATCATACATTTAAAATGCTTTTTGGGACAAGAATGATGTCCGATTTTACTACAAGGTCGACATTTTAAATCCTGTACTTGGCTTTCGAATGAAAATACTTTTTGAGCTCCGTAATAAGGATTCATTCCAAATTCCGGTACGGTATTTCCCCAAATAGATATAATTTTTTTATGAAAGGCAGCGGCAATATGCATCAAACCGGTATCATTTGAAATGATAAAATCTGCCATTTTAACCAAATAGGCACTTTGATTCAAATTAAATTGCCCACAAGTATTCCATATTTTATTGGGATATAGATAAGCCAACTCCTCACCTATTTTAGCATCTTCTTTTCCACCCAATAAAACAATTGGCTGTTGAATATTGTGACATAAATCTTTTAATTTATTGACAGGCAATTGTTTGGTTTCATAAGAAGCGCCAATAACTACGCCCACATATCCATTTTTACAAAAATCTGGGAACAAATTATTAGCTAAATGATCTTTTTCTGGAATAAAATAATCCAAACCTTTTCCATCATTTTTCACCCCCAAATGACCAACTGTAGCGAGATAACGATCAACAATATGAATTTTGGGTAAATGATTGATTTTAAATTTAGTAAGTAACCATTTTTGATAATTTAGTTTATCAAAGGAATGTGTATTTTTCACCTTTAATTTTCGCTTAATTCTCCAAGTACGCAGATTGTGATGCAGGTCAACGACCTCATCATATTCTTCCCATTTTAATTGAGTAATAATTTCTGGTAGATTATTTTCCAATAAGAAAACTTTATCTATAAATGGGTTATTTTGAATTATCCCCTTAAAATTACTTTTTGTCAAATAGTGGATTTCACAGCCATCCAATTGCTCTTTCAAACAGCGCATAACAGGTGTAGTTAAAACGATATCACCAATGGACGAAAAGCGAATGATCAAAATTTTCATTGAGGCAATATTAATTTCAATTTCATTAATAGCAAAAAAGTTTTATTTTAACTGTATGAAATATCAACCAAATCAATTCCTTATAGAAACAGAAAGGCTTAAATGGCGGCAATTTGAATTAGAGGATGCTGAATTTTTAATTGAATTATTTAATTGTAATGGTTGGATTGAAAATATCGGAGATCGAAGCATTTACACAAAACAAAATGCAGAAAATTATATAATCAATATACCTTTGGTTTTGGTGCTGTTATCTTAAAAGAAACGAATCAACCAATTGGTATGTGCGGCATTACGAAACGAGATTTTTTAGAATATCCGGATCTAGGATTTGCTTTTTTAGATGAATTTACTGGAAATGGATATGCTTTTGAAATCACAGCTAAAATGTGTCAGCAGTTACTTTTATCTCAATCTACAATTTCCCTCATTACAAACAATCACAATCTAGCCTCCATAAAATTGGCACATAAACTACAATTTCAATTCGTAAAAACATATTATGAACTCCACTTTCTAGCGGATATTTCTGTATTTATTTTATCAAATAATAAAAAATCATTGACAATAAATATTTGAAATTTAAAGATTTATTTTAATTTTACCTGCTAATGCACTTCTAAATGGTTTTGGTTATTTTAATATTAGTTTTGATACTATTGTTTTTAATTAAGATTGCTAATTTGAAAAAAATTGAAGGTGATAATTTTCAGTTTTCTGATTGTTTTAGAACAATAACAGAATTTAGGTCTTTAAAATATTTTATCAATTATTCTGCAAAAGAGCAAAACTTTATTCGTAGAGATAATATAATTAATGGATTTCTAATATTAAATATTATTGGAATTTTTGTATATATTCTTTTTGCCATAATTTAAAAATCCCCAATTAAAAAAAAGGGGATGTGTAGCTACGTGAGCTATAATTTATGCAAATTTTTAATATTTTATATATTCCAAAGATTATTGGGATACTTTCCTTCATTTATTAATTGTCCAATATTTTCCCTCACCAATGGCCCATCCTCTTTATATGTTACACCGAACCATTTGGAGGCAACAGGTAAAATTTTAATTTGTCCAATTTTATCTTGAATAAATTTATCCGCTACAGAAGGCATAAAAAATTCAGATTTTATATCTAAAATATTCTCGTCTAAAAAGTTAGCATATTCTTGAATACATAATTCTACAAAATTGCGATCAAAACAAAAGAAATTCATACTAACTAATGTATCACTATCCATTTCATGTTTGATATCATTTTCTTCATAGTAGATTTTGCCATTTTCCGGATAAATTTTTACTCGCTCTTGTATTTTTGCAATATTATTATTTCCATCTGCAGTAATTTCTCCCCTACTTACATAACCATTATCGCTAATCGTTTTTCCTAATCTAAATGCTACGGAACCATAAAGATTAGGTTGAATATGATTTGTTAAAAACTCAATACCTTTTTCAAATGCCTCATACCCATAAAAATCATCTGCATTTACAACAGCAAAAGCTCCATCAATTTGATCTGCGGCACAGATTATAGCCTGTGCAGTACCAAACGGCTTTTTCCTTTCCAACGGTAGTATATGCGATCCTAGATGGCTATGCAAATCTTGAAAGGCATATGAAATTTTGATCTTATTTTTAAGTTGTGGTTCAAACATTTCTTTGAATTCATCAAAAAAATCTTTTCTTATTATAAACACAACTTTTTTAAATCCTGCTTTAATAGCATCGTATAAAGCATAGTCAACGATGGTCTCTCCAGATGGACCGAAACGCTCCATCTGTTTTAAACTTCCGTATCTACTCGCTAATCCCGCAGCCAATACCACTAATATAGGTTCTTTTGTCATGATCGTTATTGATTAATTATAAAGCGAACCTATGAAATATTTTAAATTAAATAATTTAGATATTTATTATACAAATATCTAAATAACTGATTATCAACATATCAAACGATTGATTTAGGATAATTATAGCTTTAAATTATTTCTTACAAAATTTAATGTAAGTTTTTTACATTTGTACACAAACTGATTGAATGATTAGACTTTTACCCAGATGTTTTATTATAGCCTTATTTCTTTTGATTATTGGACTTTTCCCGTCCTTTAATGCAAATGGGAGATTTGCAATTGGGCAGTCTATTCATTCCGATACTATTTCATTGTTTAATTTATATGGAAAAAATTTGGAAAATATAGACGTAAAAAAATTCGTATCTAAACTTTATCCAAATCCTGCTAGCAATTATGTTATTATCGAATTTGATAGAACACTACCTACAAACACACATCTATTAGTTTACAGTTTTACTGGAAGTAAAATGGCAGACATTATGATTTCTAATTTAAAAGTTGATTTAAACTTGAGTAATTATTATAGAGGTTTATATTTATACCAACTTATAGCGACAACTGGAAAAATTCTCGAAAGCGGTAAATTTCAAGTTATTAAGTAAGTAAATCGTTATTTCAATTAATTTATTTTCAAGCAATCCATTGCATTAAAAAATAAAAATAGCTAAGCATTTTTTAGTTATGTTTGTTTAAATATTTCTCAAAATGGCATTGATAAAAAGCATTTCAGGTATTAGAGGAACAATTGGTGGTCAACCTGGAGATTCCTTATCTCCTTTAGATATTGTAAAATTTGCAGCGGCTTATGGTACATGGTTAAGAAAAAGAAATCCTGAAAACAAAAAAGTTGTCATCGGGCGTGATGGAAGGATCAGTGGTTCGGTTGTAAAAGACATAGTTATTCGCACCTTAAATATGGTAGGACTAGATGTTGTTGATTTAGATTTAAGCACGACTCCTACTGTGGAAATGGCTGTAAAATTTGAAAATGCGTCTGGTGGTATCATCATTACTGCGAGCCATAATCCCAAGGAATGGAATGCTTTAAAATTATTAAATGAAGAAGGTGAATTCCTTAGTGGAAAAGACGGTGAAGAACTTTTAGAATTAGTAGAAACAGAGGCTTACGTATTTGTCAATGTAGATAATCTTGGAAAATTGACACAGAATACGGATGCGATGGAAAAGCACATCGAAGCGGTAGTTAATTATCCATTGGTAAATAAATCCAAAATTGAAGCCAAAAACTTTAAAGTTGTGGTAGATGGAGTCAATAGCTCAGGTTCTATTTTCATTCCACAACTGCTTTTAGCACTTGGATTATTACCTGAAAATATTATAGTTTTAAATAAAGAGGTAACTGGAAAATTTGCACATAATCCAGAACCTCTTCCGGAGAATCTTCGCGAATTGTGTAATGAGGTTAACAAAAACAAAGCTAATCTCGGTATTGCTATTGATCCTGATGTAGACAGGCTTTGTTTTGTGTGTGAAGATGGATCTATGTTTGGTGAGGAATTCACATTAGTAGCAGTAGCAGATTATATTTTACAACATAAAAAAGGTCCGACTGTCAGCAATCTTTCCTCTACGCGTGCTTTGAGAGATGTAACCGAGAAGCATGGATGTGAATATTTTGCAAGCGCGGTGGGAGAAGTAAATGTTGTTGCTAAAATGAAAGAAGTACACGCGGTTATTGGCGGCGAAGGAAATGGAGGAATTATCGTTCCTGATTTTCACTATGGTCGCGATGCATTAATTGGTGTGGGTTTGTTTTTAAGTTTCCTTGCTGATAAAAAAAGTGCAAAACAATTAAGAGCGGAATATCCCAATTATTTCATTTCTAAGAATAAAATTGAATTAGATACAAAAGTCAATTTGCAAGATGTATTCGCACATATTTGTGATAAATATAAAAACAATAATATCAATAAAATTGATGGTTTGAAAATAGAATTTGATAAGGATTGGGTACACTTGAGACCAAGTAATACGGAACCAATCATAAGAATCTATGCAGAAAGTAATTTTGAAACTACCGCAAATAATATTGCGAAAAGAATAATGCAAGATATCAAAGAATGTATGTAAATATTACATCATAAATTGTGTAACTTTGCTCGTAAAATCATTTTTAGGTGAGATTTCTGACCTAAAAATGATTTTAATTTTATAAAAAAGGATAGAAAAGATGACATCAGGAAATAGGATTTATTTAGACAATGCTGCGACCACTCCGTTAAGTAAAGAAGTTTTAGAGGCAATGATGCCTTATTTGACCGAAAAATTTGGAAATCCATCTTCTATTTATAGCTATGGAAGAGAAACAAGACTTCCGATTGAAAATGCAAGAAAACAAGTTGCGAAAATAATCCATGCACATCCTGGTGAAATATTTTTTACAAGTTGCGGTACAGAAAGTAGCAATACTGCAATCCAAGAATCCATTGTCAACCTGAATTGCAAGCATATCATTACCTCTCCTATTGAACATCATGCGACTTTATATACAACAGAGTATTTGGCTAAAATGGGGAAGGTTACTTTAGATTTTGTCAAATTATTACCCAATGGACATGTCGATTTAGAAGATTTGGAAAAATTATTAGCTGAAAGTAAAGAAAGAAGTTTGGTTTCTTTAATGCATGCAAATAATGAAATTGGCAATCTTTTAGATGTAGATCGAGTAAGCGCATTATGCCAAAAATATGACGCCATTTTTCATTGTGATACAGTGCAAACTATGGGACATTTAAAATTAGATGTTTCCAAAACACATTTTGATTTTATCACTTGCTCTGCACATAAATTTCATGGTCCCAAAGGTGTTGGTTTTCTGTATATAAATGAAAATATCAAAATCGATCCATTTATCCATGGCGGTTCTCAAGAGAGGAACATGCGTGCAGGTACCGAAAATATTTATGGCATTGTTGGTCTTGCCAAAGCACTAGAAATTGCAGACGCGGCATTAGAAGAAGAGAGCACCTACATACAAGATTTAAAATCTTATATGGCAGAAGAATTAAAAAAAGCGATTCCTAGTGTTAATTTCAATGGAGATACCTTGGGAAATAGTTTATATACAGTTTTGAGTATTTCACTTCCTAAAACTGAAAAGTCTGAAATGATGCTTTTTAATTTGGATATTCATAATATTTGTGTTTCTGGAGGTAGTGCGTGTACAAGTGGTGCTGATCAAGGAAGCCATGTTATTAGAGCTATCAATAACGATCCAAACATTGTTCCATTGAGATTTTCTTTTAGCAAATACAATACAAAAGAGGAAATTGATACGGTAGTAAAGACATTGAAAACACTATTATAATTAACAATTGATTTCAAGACCTAATTATACAAAACGAGCAAATCAACACTTATATAGTTGGTTGCTTGTTTTTCTTTTTATCGCGACAACTGCTATAAATTCTTTTTCTCAGCAATTAAGTAATTGTAATAACTGGGCAAATATTATCCAACGTAATACTAATGGAATTAATTGCTCTAATATTTCAATTAGTGGAAATTCATTGACGGTAGAAGCATTAATAAATAAAACTGATGCCTTTGACGGTACAAATGTGGGTGATATAGTTTCAAAACATAATGATCCAACAGATTGTAATTATTTATTACGTCCTAATGGTGCCAGCATAACTACATCAAATGGCTTTTTCGCCACACCTACGGTTTGTATGATTGAGTCAAACAAAACGTATCATGTAGCCATGACCTACGACGGCTCAATATTAGTTTTTTACAGAAATGGAATACGTATGAGTAGTATTGCTTGTAGTGGCACTCTTATTACAAATGGATACAATACTAGAATAGGCGAACAAGCATCTCAATATTATATTGTATCTAGTTTCGTAGGCTATATAAATGAAGTAAAGATTTGGAATATTGCACGAACTCAAGAACAAATAAATAGCTACTTAACATCTGCTCTACCCAACCCAACTACTCAAAATGGTTTATTGGCATATTATTCATTTGATAATTTGAAAAATAAACAAGGAAATACAAATTTCGATGCGATTATAGATAATAATACAGTAATTAATAAAACAGTATCTTCTTGTACATTAGGAGAAGATCCTTGTCCTCCGACATGTACAACTCCAGTAGATTTTACTATAAAACAAGACAAATGTGATCCCTCATTGTTTTATTTACAAAGCACGTTAACTACAGCCAATACAAAATCAATAATTTGGTCATCAGATAATGGAACATTTAGCAACAATAATAGTGATCATCCAACCATCAAGTTTACCTCTAATGGAACATTTAATATTAAATTGTTAGTAACGAATAGCAATGGTTGTACTGGCATGATCACCAAAAATATAACGGTTAATAGTGCTCCAATTAGCCTAATTAATAAACCTATATCTAATCTTGTTTGTCCAAATACAGCAACAAATATTTCGATCAATAACAATAGTACCTATTCTAATATTCAATGGTATGCAAACAATGATTTAATTTCTGGTAATTCAGATGAAATTCAATATTCATTTATCCAAAATACAACTATAAAAGTATCTGTACAAAATAATGATGGCTGTATACTTGAAGATCAATATGAATATAATGTAAGAGCAGAACCACATTTTACAATTTCTGCTAATAACATGGAGACTTGCCAAGGAGAATCAATAAATCTTTCAGCTGATGGAGGAACGGATTATAATTGGTATATTGAGAATGAGTCTAATAGTATTGGATTGGCAAATACGATTACTTACCAACCAAATCAGTCTGAAACTATACATGTAAAAATTTCAGAAGCAATTTGTAATAATTCCATAGTATTACAATCTCAGGTTATAATTCATTCATTACCTGAAATTACGATTAGTAAATCAAATGATATTTCTTGCATCAACAATAACGTAACATTGACTGCAAATGGAGGTATTAAATATGTTTGGGAAAATTTTCCAAATAACACATCAAATATAATCGCAGTATCACCAGAAACCGAAACAACCTATAACGTAACAGGTTTTAATCAGTACAATTGCGCAAATACTTCAACAATAACCGTTATTTTAGATGAAAAATACAAAGAAGTTAAACTCTTTATTCCATCTGCATTTACACCGAATAATGATGGTAAAAATGATTTCTTTAAAGCAACAAGTAACGCTAAAATAGATCGCTATTCCTTGAAAATATTTAATCGATGGGGCAACTTAGTATTTTCTAGTAATAATATAAGCAATGGATGGAATGGAAAATATAATAACAACACTTTACCAACAGGAACTTATATCTATGAAATTACAGCAAGCAATTTTTGTAAAGAATTTCATAAGAAAGGAACCTTAGTACTCATAAAGTAATAATCACTACGCTAAATAATAAAGGGATGAAACTTATAGTTTCATCCCTTTATTATTTAGCGTAGCTACATTAATGAATTATAAATCTTTGCCGTGGCAATTTTTATATTTCTTACCACTACCACAAGGACAAGGGTCATTGCGTCCAATTTTTGGCTCAGCAACGACTGGTTCTTGCTTAGGCTCGTCTAAAATTTCGGTAGGTTGTTGGTACACATCTTTTTCATTGGCACCATATTCTTGACCATTGGCAATAACATCTGCTTTATTAGAAGTAGTTTTGCTCAAATCGGTTCTTTTTCTATGTCCCTCTTCCAACACTTGCATAGGTGCTTGAGGTTGTTGAGGATTATTATTTTGTTCACCTGGAATTTCTACATGTGACAAAAATTCAACCACTTCTTTATTTATTTCTGCATTTAACTGTGCAAATAAACCATAAGCTTCTTGTTTGTAGATAACCAATGGATCTTTTTGTTCGTAGTAAGCGGTTTGTACACTTTGTTTTAAATCATCCATAGCACGCAAATGTTCTTTCCATGCATCATCAATAATAGCAAGTGTAATTGTTTTTTCCAAACTCTTCACTAACTCCGTACCATTTGTTTCCAAAGTTTTATTCAAATTAGCTAAAACTTGAATTCCTTTTTTACCATCGGTGAATGGAACTACTACATTTTGAATTTGTCCAGCTTGATTAGTCGCAATATTTTGGAATACAGGTAAAACTTGTGAAGCAATAGCATCTTTTACTTTTACGTAGTGGTTGTATCCTTCCAAATAAACCTTTTCTGCTAATTTTTGAATATTTGAACTTTCAAATTCTTCTTTCGTAATAGCAGAATCCACACCATAGCTTACGATCAAATCTAATTTGAATCCATCATAATCATTGGTTTCTTTATAGGATGAAGCAATACCTTCAGCGATATTGTAGAATGCGCCATCCAAATCCAATGCTAATCTGTCACCAAATAAGGCGTGATTACGTTTTGTATAAATAACTGTTCTTTGTTTATTCATAACGTCATCATATTCTAATAGACGTTTACGAATACCAAAGTTATTTTCTTCTACTTTTTTTTGAGCACGTTCAATAGACTTGGTAATCATACTGTGTTGGATGACTTCACCTTCTTTATAACCAGCGAAATCCATCACTTTAGCAATACGTTCACTACCAAACATACGCATCAAATCATCTTCCAAAGAAACGTAGAATTGAGAAGAACCTGGATCACCTTGACGACCCGCACGACCACGTAACTGGCGATCGACACGACGGCTCTCATGACGTTCTGTACCCAAAATAGCCAAACCTCCCGCTTCTTTCACGCCTTCACCCAATTTGATATCGGTACCACGACCCGCCATATTTGTAGCGATTGTTACAGCACCAGCTTTACCTGCTTCAGCTACAACTTGTGCTTCATGTGCGTGTTGTTTGGCATTCAATACTTTGTGTGGAATTTGTTTTTGACGAAGCATTCTGCTCAATAATTCAGAAACTTCAACAGAAGTAGTACCGACAAGAACAGGACGACCCGCTTTTGTCAATTCAACGATTTCGTCAATTACAGCACCATATTTTTCTCTCTTCGTTTTGAAGATTAAATCATGTTCATCTTTTCTGGAAATATTAATATTCGTAGGAATGTTGACCACATCCAATTTATATATATCCCAAAGTTCCGCTGCTTCCGTTTCTGCAGTACCAGTCATACCCGCTAGTTTGTGGTACATTCTGAAATAATTCTGCAAAGTAACAGTTGCATAAGTCTGAGACGCAGCTTCAATTTTTACATTTTCTTTCGCTTCTAATGCTTGGTGCAAACCGTCAGAATAACGGCGACCATCCATGATACGACCAGTTTGTTCATCAACGATTTTTACTTGACCATCAATAACAACGTATTCATTATCTTTTTCAAATAAAGTATATGCTTTCAATAATTGATG
Source organism: Rhizosphaericola mali (assembly GCF_004337365.2). Classification (GTDB taxonomy): domain Bacteria; phylum Bacteroidota; class Bacteroidia; order Chitinophagales; family Chitinophagaceae; genus Rhizosphaericola; species Rhizosphaericola mali. Next base: position 2,381,709 of record NZ_CP044016.1, read on the forward strand.
TACACCATGAATTCTATCTGTTTTGGTACTATAATCATTTAAAGCAACTTCTTTTTGTTGTAGCTTTTCTTCCGCAGTCGTATCTGTTTCTTTAGCAATATTGGACAAAATAGTTCCAATATCAGGCATCACGAAGAAATGAGGATCTTCTCCTGCTTTTGTCAAAGCAGCGATACCTTTATCTGTTAATTCAACTGAATTATTTTTTTCATCTATATAGAAAAATAAGCCTTCATCTATAAGATGCATTTGCTTTTGCTGATCTGCTAAATAGAAATTTTCCGCTTTTTGTAATTTTTGACGATTACCCGCTTCACTTAAATATTTAATTAAAGCACCAGTTTTAGGTAAACCTCTATGAGCTTTGTATAAAGCAAATCCACCTTCTTTGGGATCATCTTTACCTTCTGCAATTAATTTTTTTGCTTCAATCAAAGATTGATTCACAATTCTTCTTTGCGCTTCTACCAGTTGTTCTACACGTGGACGAAGATCAAAGAATTGTTGTGTAGAAGTATCTCTACTTACTGGACCAGAAATAATCAATGGCGTTCTAGCATCATCAATCAATACACTATCGACCTCATCGATCATCGCATAATGATGTTTTCTTTGCACCATTTCTTCTGGATTTTGCACCATATTATCTCTCAAATAGTCAAATCCAAATTCGTTATTGGTTCCGTAAGTGATATCTGCTGCATACGCTTTTCTTCTTGCTGGTGTATTTGGTTGATGTTTATCAATACAATCAACAGTGATACCCAACCATTCAAATAATGGTCCGTTCCATTCGCTATCACGACGTGCCAAATAGTCATTTACAGTAACCAAATGCACACCTTGTCCTGCCAAAGCATTCAAATATGCTGGTAAAGTAGAAACCAAAGTTTTACCTTCACCAGTTGCCATTTCGGAGATTTTACCTTGATGTAAAACTGCACCACCGATTAACTGTACATCATAGTGAACCATGTTCCATGTAACAGTACCGCCACCAGCTGTCCATGTATGACTAAAATAGCTTTTATCACCGTCAATTCTAATATAACCTTTTTTATGCGCTTCTAATTGACGATCCAATTCCGTTGCAGTCGATTCCAACTCATCATTATCTTTTAAACGATGTGCAGTTTCTTTTACAACAGCAAAAGCTTCTGGTAAAATTTCATTTAAAATTTCTTCTAATTTCTCGTCACGATCTTTCTTTAAAGTATCAATTTCTTGATATAAAGTATCTTTTTGTTCGATTTCTGTTTCTGGAAGATTTTCTGCTTCGTCTTTTTTGGCATTAATGTTACCATCGATATCTTTAAGATAATCGCTTATCCTGCTTCTAAATTCAACAGTTTTACCTCTAAGTTCGTCATTATTCAAACTTTGATATTGTTGATAATATTCATTGATTTTATCAACAATAGGTTGTATTTTTTTGACGTCTTTTTCACTTTTATTGCCTCCAAGAAGCTTACTTAAGAAACCTAACATATATAAATATTAATACTTTTTTATTCGTAATTTTCGTAAACCAATTATCAAAAACAGTGCATTTATAACAAATTCGCCAAAATGTCAGTCTTTATAAAGTTGCCAAAGTTAATAAAACCCAGCCATACACCGTGAGTAATTAACGTATTTTGCCAAAATGTGTAAAAAAATCCTGTATTATTAATTGTTTCAATTCAATAGAATGGTTTACTTTTGCACGCAAATTCAGAAAATAGAAATTTTTTAACAGATTTCTATACAACAAATAGATAGTAACAATGCCAGGACAATTACAAGAAGTTCGCACTCGTATCAAATCTGTACAGTCTTCTCAACAGATGACCAAAGCTATGAAAATGGTTAGCGCCGCTAAACTGCGTCGTGCTCAAGATTCCATTTTGCAAATGCGCCCTTATGCAGTCAAGTTGCAGGAAATGCTTAGCAACATCATTGACAGCTTGGAAGGTGATTCTAATATTACATTAGGCGTTGAAAGACCAGTTGAAAAAGTATTGTTGATCGTCATTACAAGTGATAGAGGTCTTGCAGGTGGTTATAATTCTAATTTGATCAAACTTACCAAAAATATTATCGCAGAGAAATATAGCGAGCAAAATACAAAAGGTAATGTTACCATCTGGAATATTGGTAAGAAAGGTTACGAAAACTTGACTTCCAATGGTTACAAAACAGTAGAGACATATAAAGAATTGTTGGTAAATATCAGTTTTGACAAAGTGCAAGACGCGGCACAAGCAGCCGTTAAAGCATTTGAAAATAAAGAATTTGACAAAATCGATATTATCTATAGCGAATTTAAAAATGCAGCTACTTTCAATTATAAAGTGGAGCCATTTTTACCAATTCCAAAAGTGGAGAAAAAAGAAAACAACAATAAAGTTGATTTCATTTTCGAACCATCCAAAGATGAATTGATCAACACATTGATTCCTAAAATTTTGAATACGCAATTATACAAAGCTGTGTTAGATGCTAATGCGAGTGAACATGGTGCACGTATGACCGCAATGGATACGGCAAGTAACAATGCTGCGGAAATCTTGAAAAGCTTAAAAATCTCTTACAACCGTGCTCGTCAAGCGGCTATTACTACCGAGTTGACAGAAATCGTGAGTGGAGCTGCAGCTTTAGAAGGTTAATATCCAAAAAAATATTACGAAAAAGTCTCGGCAAGCTGTCGAGACTTTTTTATTTCAATTATATCTTCATAGTTCTAAGATGTCTGACGTAAAATTTCACAGTTTCCAAAAAGATATTAGCCAAATTGCCCTACCGCTAAAATTCACATTTCCGTTCTATTATACGCCACATCCATTGGCGATTTTGGCAGCGAAACAATTACAAAATTATTTGCTCACGCAAAATGATTTTACTCATAATTTCGGAATGGGCGCGACCGTTAATAGTTTGGAAATAGGGAAAATGTTTGGCGTTTTGGTCGTGAAAGATACCAATAACAATTTGGGTTTTCTGGCAGCATTTTCGGGTAAATTGGCAGCCAGCAACGATCATCTTTATTTCGTACCTCCCGTATTTGATTTGCTAGAAGCGAATGGATTTTTTCTACCAGAAATTCAAGAACTCAACAAAATCAATGACACTGTTGAGCGATTAGAAAATAGCGAAGATTTAGTTCATTTAAAACTGTCATTGGAAAATACAATTGCCACTAACGAAAAAAAATGGAATGGATTTAAACACTATTGTCAAAAACAAAAGCAACTTAGAAATAAGGTTCGAGATAGTTTTGAAGCACATAAAGATTCCGAAGAATACGCTATTCTTGTAGATTATTTGAAACAACAGAGTTCGCGTGATTCTTACGAATTAGAACATTTACAAAAAGAAATAAAGGAAGAAAATCAACAAGCCGAAAACACTTATCAATCCTATTTGGATAAAATAAATGCACTAAAACAGGAACGAAAAACACGCTCTGCTGCATTACAAGACACAATATTCCAACAATATACTTTTCTAAATAGTCAATTGGAATCCAAATCTTTATATGAGATCTTCAATAAAGATTTGGGCATTTTACCATTGGCGGGTGCAGGAGAATGTGCTGCCCCCAAATTATTGCAATATGCATTTTCTCATTCATTAGATCCTATTTGCATGGCAGAATTTTGGTGGGGGAAATCACCTAAATCGGAGGTTCGTCAACATCAACACTTCTACCCTTCTTGTCGTGGGAAATGTGAACCTATTTTGGGACATATGCTATCCAAAACGATTACAGATGAAGATGTTTTCAAAATGGTCACTAAATTTGATTGCGATGTTGAGATCGTGTATGAAGATGAATATCTCGCCGTCATCAATAAACCCGAAAATTTCTTAAGCGTTCCCGGCAAATTCTTGGAAGACAGCGTTTATAAAAGAATGAAAGAACGTTATCCACAAGCGACTGGACCATTGGTAGTACATCGATTAGACATGGCGACGTCTGGACTTTTGCTGATTGCTAAAGATAAATATACACATGAGTTATTACAACGTCAATTTATCCGAAAAAGTATCCGAAAACGTTATGTAGCTATTCTTGATGGTATTTTGGAACAAAAAACAGGAACCATCAATTTGCCCTTACGCAATGATTTAGAAGATAGACCTCGTCAATTAGTAGATTTTGAAATAGGACGCCCAGCATTGACAAAATTTGAAGTTGTAAATTACGAAAATGGAACAACCCGTATTCATTTTTGGCCAATTACAGGACGTACGCATCAATTGCGCATGCACGCTTCTCATGCATTGGGATTAAATACGCCAATCGTCGGCGATGAATTTTATGGCAACAGGGCCGATCGATTGTATTTGCATGCAGAAGAATTACAATTCATTCATCCCAAAACGAAGGAAAAAATGACTATTATTTGCCCGGCTCCATTTTAATGAATTCTATATCCAATGATAATAGCGTATGCGACAACAAAAAAGAGCATGAATATAAAATTTATAAAAAATAATACTACGCCTTTTAAAAAAACCCTTCTACGACTTTGGAAAAATACGCGATGATGCGCTTTAAAAAAGTACCTAATCGTATAAAAACAAATAACTACCGAATACAATATAAGAATTATCGTAAATATTCCGTAACTAAAACCCGAAAATAACTTTTGTAATATTATTATTGTTGTAATTGCCGTCAATAAAAACGAAAAAAAGTGCAATGTAAAAATACTCGCATCGAAATACCAAAATTTCTTCTTATTCTCCAATAACCAAAGTAAAAATGCAAACAATGGCATGTATACAAATATAACTTTGGGAAAGTTGTGAACAAAACTTTCCTTCCATTTTTCATTGACTTCCTTTTTTGTTAATCCTTCCTCTTTCCAAGAAAATATTTTGGCAGCAACGATATTTTGCCAATAATTATTTTTTTCCGAAGGTGGTAATCCTGCTTGTATTTTATCATATTCCTCTTGTGTAGTAGCACCTTTTATTATTGACTGATCAAGATTATAATATTCTTCGGATACTTCATTTTTAGATTGTTTTTTCACAAGAGAATCATGACTCATCGTATTGTTCATTTTCACAACGTATTGATCAAAATCACTTTTAGAAATTAGTTTTTTATCTAGTAAAACCTTCATTCCGTTTATACCTTTTTCATCCTCAACCTTCTTAACTTCCACTTTTTTCTCCTCTTTTTCGTCATGATGCTTTTTATGAGAAAAATCTGGAATTATAGCTGGAAGAAAAAATGCGATAAAACTGATGAAAATGTACAATTTTACAGGGTTCACATATTTCAATCTTTTCCCAGAAAGATAAGTTTGGGTTAATTGTCCTGGATTAAACAAAAGAGCTTTCATTGTGATCCAAAACTGACCATCATAATGTGTCAAATCTTCCATGAAATGTCCGATCAAAAAATGAAAAGGTTGCCTTCTTTCGATGTTCTCTTGTCCACAATGCGGGCAAAATCTATCTTCTACAATTGCGCCACAGTTTAAACAGTCATTCTCCGTTCTAAGTTTATGATGGTGTCCCATTTAGTAATCAATTTATTCTAAAATTAATAAAATAAGGTTAAATAGAAAATCATAATTTCATAAGTTCTAAAATTTTCTAAAAGCAATCTTTATCTTCGCCGTCAAAGAAATTTATGGAAACTTCTCAATTAATTCCACATATTGAAGCGCTAATATTTGCAAGCGACCGCCCGTTGATGACGTTGGAGATTGTTGAGCTTTTGAATAATACGTTTGGATTTATGGACAATCAGATCACGCTAGATCAAGTAGAAAGCGGATTGGATGCCATTCAAGAAAAATATGATTCTGAATTTTATGCCTTTCGCCCATTTCAAAGTGGCGGTGGTTGGGCTTTTCTGACAAAACCGGAATATCATACTACCGTTGCACAATTAAACGGTGATAAATTTATCAAAAAACTTTCTGGAGCCGCATTAGAAACTTTGTCCATTATCGCATACAAACAGCCTGTTACAAAAGGCGAGATTGAAAGTATCAGAGGTGTGAATAGTGACTATAGTGTTCAAAAATTATTAGAAAAAGATTTAATCGTCATTTCTGGTAGAGATGAAGACTCTCCTGGAAAGCCGCTTTTGTATAGTACAAGTAAAAATTTCATGGATTATTTTGGTATTAATTCGCCTAAAGACTTACCTAAAATAAAAGAAATCCAAGAAGAAGAATCCCTTTATCCAAGTATTGTCGATCCTTCTCAAACACAAGAAGCCGGTGACGCCCCTAAAAGTGCATTAAATTACGAAGCTAAATCCTCTACAAATGATGAAATTGCAGAATAATATTATACCTAAATTAAAAAGAAACGCTTTCTTACTCCCAATTGGACTTTGTTTTTTCCAAAATATGGCGCAAGCACAACATCATTTGACGGAAATGGTGCAAGAGCCAATTACACACGCTGATAGTGTCCGTGGTAATATAAATGCGCCCGAACGTACTTGGTGGGATGTCTTGAAATATGATATAATTGTTAAAGTAGACGATGATGCACAGACAATCAAAGGAAGTAACAAAATCACATATAAAGTAGTAAAGGATAGTTATCCTGCATTTATGCAGATTGATCTTCAAGAACCAATGGAGATTGATAGTGTTATTTTTGGAGAAAGTCGTAAATTAAATTTTACACGTGATGGCAATGCATTTCATATAAATGTACCCAAACAAAAATATTTAGGTACAGGATCGATTGAAGTATTTTTTCATGGCAAACCTAAAAAAGCAGTAAAAGCACCTTGGGATGGTGGTTGGGTTTGGGCAAAAGATTCATTGAATCGCCCTTGGATTACCGTTGCTTGTCAAGGTCTGGGAGCATCTGCCTGGTATCCATGCAAAGATGTGCAAGATGACGAACCGAATCAAGGTGCATCTTTATCAGTAATTACTAAAAAAGATTTAGTAGAAGTAGGCAATGGACGCTTGAAATCTGAAACGACCTACGGAAATGAATGGAAAGAATATACTTGGGAAGTTAAAAACCCAATTAATAACTATACCATCGTACCATACATTGGATATTATGTCCCTATCAATGCCACTTATGCAGGATTAAAAGGCAAATTAGATGTTACACTTTGGGCATTGGATTATAATAAAACTCGAGCGCAACAACATTCTTTGCCAGAGGTTATGCGTATGTTAAAAGCATTTGAATATTGGTTTGGTCCTTATCCTTTCTACGAAGATGGTTATCAATTAGTTGATGCACCACATTTAGGCATGGAACATCAAAGTGCGGTGGCTTATGGTAATCATTATTTGAATGGATATTTGGGTAGAGATTTATCTGGCACGGGGCAAGGAGATAAATTTGATTTTATCATCGTACACGAAAGCGGACATGAATGGTTTGCCAATAATATCACATCCAAAGATATCGCCGACATGTGGATTCATGAAAGTTTTACCAATTATAGCGAAACCTTATTTACAGAATATTATTATGGAAAAGAAGCTGGGCAAGAGTATTGTTATGGCATCCGTAAAAATATCGTAAATGACAAACCTATTATCGGTCCATACAATGTCAACAGAGAAGGAAGTGGTGATATGTATTACAAAGGGGCGAACATGATCAATAGTATTCGAAGTGCAATTGGTGATGATAAATTATTTAGAGAAATATTGATCGGTATGAATAAGGATTTCTATCATTCTACAGTAACTTCTACTGATATTGAAAATTATATCAATAAAAAATCGGGAAAAGACTTTACTTCCACTTTCCAACAATATTTGACAACAACACAAATTCCACAATTAGAATATGCCTTTTCAAAAGAAAAAAACAAATTCTATTTTAGATATGTCAATTGTTTGGATTCCTTTAATATGCCTTTAACTTTAATTTCGAAAAAAGCGAGTTTAAAAGTTATTCCATCGACAAAATGGCAATCTATTTCCATCAGTAATGGACAATTAGAAATGCTCAATCCCACAAATATTGAATTTCAATATTATATATCCACAAAAAAGGTTGCCGAACCAGAGAATTAATTTTTTCTATTCAAAAAAAGGAAGGTATGTTAAACAAGAAAGATTTAGATTTTATAGAATATTGGAAAAACAATCGGGATAAAGAAAAGCGTACATTTAGGCAACTATGTGCAGGACTTCCGGTGGGTGCAGCATTAGCAATTGCAATATTGGCAACTTTATTTACAGGTTGGGATACGAGAGCCGAAATGGTTGCGCGTGGAGAATCTAGCCCAACTGTTATCATTGTTGCAGTCGTAATAATAGTCGTATTTGTAGCTATTTTCTACAAAAAACATCAATGGGATCAAAATGAAGAGCATTATTTAGAACTGCTATATAAACAGAGAAAAGAACAAAATTTAGAAAATACCAACGTTTAGTTAACATATCACGTATTGGGATGTAAATAGATTTTTATACTTCTTAAATTTACATTCCATGCGATTCAAAAAATTGCTCGCTTTTTCTACTCTTATTACTTCTATTGGTTGGTATTCTTGTGTAAAAGATAATAATGACAATACAACCAACACAACTTACCAAGATCCAAGTTTAGAAAAAAATGCCATAGATTCCTTTATTACCGCAAAAGGCTTGAATATGTCTTCGGATCCCAATTATTCTGGTTTACGTTTTCAAGTTTTAGATTATGGCGATACTACTGCTAATCGAATATCAGCAACAACACCTTATGCAACGCTGACCTATAGAGGTACATTGTTAAATGATACTGCCTTTGCTACAACTTTGCAATCTAATGGAGCAGATTCTGTAAATATGGCCATCCTTGTACAATACAATTCAAACTTATATTTTAATACTGTTGTTGGATTCGGAGCTCCTTTAATGCGAATTGGTATGGGTGGGCATATTAAAATCGTTACTCCATCTGCTTATGCATATGGAAGTGCTGCTCAATATGACGCGAATGGCAAATTAGTTATCCCTGCAAATTCACCTCTATATTTTGATATTTATCTAAAAAGAGCAACATCCAATTAGATTTCCTCTAAAAAATAATAAAAAAAAGCAGGTTATTCACCTGCTTTTTTTTATTATTAGAATTCAATCTCAAATATTATCTTTGCGCCCACTAAAAATATATTATTTTAACCCCCTACTAATTATGCAATTAAAAGGATTAGTACGTTTTTTCACAGTAGCATTGATTGTTATATGTGTATACCAGTTATCATTTACCTGGATGGTACACAGCCATGAGAATGCGATGAACGAACGCGCCGCAGCATGGGTAAAGAGAAGTTTTCCTTCTGCTGACCAAAAATACGGCAATAACAAGGCTTTAGCTTCTGCTTACCAAGATTCATTGAAAGAATTCCAAAAAGTGGAACTACAACACTTATTGGACAGTACCAAAGACAGTAAAATTGGTTTATTTGGACTTACCACTTACCAAAGTGCTAAAGACAAAGAATTGATGCTTGGTTTGGACTTACAAGGAGGTATGAGTGTAACAATGGAAGTTGGCATGGATGGATTAATCAAAACACTTGCTGACAACACTACCGACCCAACCATTAATCAATCACTGGCTGCTGCAGTTGCTAGAAAAGCGAATAGTGGCGCAGATCTTATTAATTTGTTTGGAGAAGAATTTGCGAAAAGAGCAAGTGGTAAACAATTAGCACCATTTTTCATTGCAAAAAGTAACGGTACCTTAAAAGGAAATAGCAGCGATGATCAAGTATTAAGCTATTTACATAGACAAGCTACCATCGCATTCAATAATACTTACCGTATCCTTCGTACTCGTATTGATAGATTTGGAGTAGCTTCTCCTACCATCAATCCTGATGAGAAAAAAGGTATTATCACGATTGAATTAGCTGGTGTTAATGATCCTGAACGTGTCAGAAGATATTTGCAATCAACGGCTAATCTTCAATTCTTTGAAGTATATAATTTGTCCGAAGTTGGACAATCTTTGCAAACTGCAGAAGCTTCTTTAGTAGATTATTTGAAGGGAAATAAATCTGTAGCAGATTCTTTAAAATCAGCAACAGACTCTTCTACTACAGCTGCAGTATCTAAAGATTCAACAAAAGACTCAGGTAAAGTAGCTTCTCTTTCTACTTTGGGAAATAAAGGAAACAAAAACACTCCGGTTGACAGTGTTGCATTAATGAAAGCCAAATACCCAATAAGTAGTCTATTTGCAGCATTTGCCCAACCTCAACAAAGCCAAAATGGTCAAACACAATATCCTGCCAACATTGGATATGTGTTAACAAAAGACACAGCTCAATTGAATGCTTATTTGAATACGGATGTTGTTAAAAAACAATTCCCATCTAATTTGGTATTCATGTATGGCAAACCTGACAGCGATCCTACAGCAACAGCTCAAATGAAGAATGTATTGCAATTATATGCAATCAAAACTTTGAGCAACGGCACAGCGCCATTGGAAGGTGAGCATGTAAGCACTGCTAGTCAAGATTACGACGAAAGAGGTCGTGTAGCTATCAAAATGAATATGGATGCCGTTGGTACACGTATTTGGGCTCAATTAACAGAAAAAAATATTGGTCGTCCTATTGCGATCGTATTGGATAATATCGTTTATAGTGCTCCATTTGTAAATGGTGCAATTCCAAATGGATCTTCTGAAATTTCTGGTAGCTTTAGTGTAACGGAAGCGCAAGATTTAGCAGATATCTTACAATCAGGTAAATTGCCAGCTCCCGCGAAAATTGTACAAGAACAAATCGTAGGACCTACTTTAGGTGGTGAAGCGGTAAGCGGAGGTATGATTTCATTTGGTATATCTTTCTTAGCAATATTTGTCTTGATGATTGTTTATTATAACACAGCAGGATGGATTGCAAATATCGCATTGGTATTAAACCTATTATTTACAATTGGCGTATTGAGTTCTATGGGATTTACGTTAACAGCGCCAGGTATCGCAGGTTTAGTTCTGACCATCGGTATGGCAGTTGATGCTAACGTTATCATATTTGAACGTATCAAAGAGGAGCTGACAAAAGGGGAAACCTATCTTCAAGCCGTATCTAACGGATATAAAAGATCTTATGCTCCGATTTTGGATGGTCACGTTACTTCTTTGTTGACAGCGATTATATTAGCTTACTTTGGTCTTGGTCCAGTATTAGGATTTGCAACTACACAGATCATTGGTTTGTTGTTATCCTTATTCTGTGGTATCATGATTACAAGAATGGTTTCTGATATTTACACTACAAAAGGTAGACACTTTGATTATTTTACACCTATTTCACGTAAAATTTTCAAACACAAAACGTTCCATTTTGTAAACAAAAGAAAAATCGCTTACGGTATTTCTGTGGTTGTTTTGGTTTTGGGTATTGGTTCCTTCTTCCACGGATTTGACGAGGGTGTAGAATTCTCTGGTGGTAGAAGTTATACCGTGAGATTTGACCAAGCTCCTAAAATTGAAGACGTAAGAAACGATTTGAAAACTGTATTTGGAGAATATCCAATTATCAAAACGGTGAACGTTCCAACGCAGTTAAATATCACAACCTCTTACGAAATACATGCTACTGATCAAGGAACAGATAAAAAAGTAGAAGAAGCACTCTATAAAGGTTTGAATAAATTCATCCCACAAGGAACTTCATTTGCCGAATTTGATACAAGATACAAACAAAGTTCTCAAACTGTATTACCTACCATTTCTGCAGATTTGAAAGCTGGAGCTACGAAAGCGACAATCGTTTCAATCATCATTATTTGTTTCTATATCTTCATACGATTCAGAGACTGGAGATTCTCCGTAGGTACGATCGTTGCCTTGTTGCACGACGTATTAGTAACATTGATCGTATTTAGTTTCTTTAAAACAATTGTACCATTCCCATTAGAGATTGACCAGCATTTCATTGCAGCCGTTTTGACGGTGATTGGTTTCTCCATGAATGATACGGTCATAGTTTATGATAGAATACGTGAAGATTCTAAATTGATGCATACTTCTGATAAAACAACGATTATCAATAAAGCGATCAATGATACGTTGAGTCGTACGGTGATGACTTCATTGACTGTATTCTTAACCATTTTGATCTTATTCATCTTTGGTGGAGAAGTAACAAGAGGTTTCGCATTCGCAATGTTGATCGGTGTAATCACAGGTACTTATTCTTCCATATTTGTGGCAGCACCAGTATTGATGGATATCGCACCAAACAAACCATTAAGAAAAGAAGAAGCGAAAAAATAATTTTAATCTTCTTTAAATATTGTGAAAGGGCTGTTTTTAACAGCCCTTTCTTATTTTCTGATAGGTCATGTATCTACAATTTTGTAACTTGCCAGCGTGAGAAGGAAGTTTTTGCTTTTTTTACTATTATTTTCTTATTTCAATATTCTTACGGCAGTTCCGGGTTATTGTAACCTACCATTGGCGTTGAGAGCTAATTGCACGTACCTTACTGCAATTGGAGATACAGAAGAAATTGAGGATGCAAATGATTCTTTTGTAGAGTTTGTTTTAAAAGATATTTTACATTTAGAAGAGCAATCTGATAGCGGCGATATCGGAACGCATTATGTAAAAACAGCTTCGATCCCTCACAATTTACTTTGCCAAGCAACTATTGAAAAAGCGGACTTCAATCCAATTACGGCTTATTCATTCGAAGCAATAAGTGCATTACCACAAAGACATTATTTCAGTTACGCTGAATTAATCAAGCCAAAATATTACCATTATCTCTTTCTGCTGACTCCGTTTTAGTCATTTGATTTTGCATAAGCATTTCTATGTCCAATAATTAACACGTATTAATTTATTGGAAAACTGTTATATCTATTCGAATAATAAACACATGTTACATCTAATCAAATAACTAATCTGGCAATTAAATATGTCGCGCTATTATATTATTTTATTATGTTCCCTATTGGGAATTTTCAGCTGTAAAACCAACGCAAACGAATCAAGCGAAGAGAGTTCTGTACCCGTGTTACCCATCACTCATCCTGTAATTAAAGATACATTGATGGATCAGCCTTATGTCACCAACATACAAGCGATCAAAAATGTAGAAATTCGATCTCGCGTTCGTGGAATTTTGGAAAATACTTTCGTCGATGAAGGTGAAGTGGTAAAAAAAGGACAAGTATTATTCAAAATTTCAAATGACGAATTACAAATCCAATTAGATCAGTCTAAAGCAGCTGTTAGCAGTGCTATTGCAGATGCATCTGCTGCCGAGATCGAGCAAAATCGTGTTCAAGGTTTGGTCAAGAAAAAAGTCGTTACACCGTCCGAATTAGATCTTTCGAAAGAAAGATTATTGGCATTGCAAGCCAAAGTTGCCGAAGCAAAAGCAATTCGAGACAATTTTGCGAAACAATTATCTTACACTTATATCAAAGCGCCTTTCAATGGTGTGATTGACAGACTGCCACTTAAAGTGGGTAGTTTAGTTGAAGAAGGTTCGCTATTTACCAACATTTCCGACCTGACGACAATGTTTGCATATTTTGATTTACCTGAAACAGAATATCTCAAATTGATTCGTGCAAATGCAGATAACAAAAGTGCCATTTATAGTGACAGCGCCTCTTTATTGTTGACAGATGGAAGCCCATATCCCTATAAAGGAAAAATTCAAAGATCTGAAAGCGTCATCGATCCAGGAACGGGTTCTATCGCTTATCGTGCTATTTTTTCCAATCCATTGAAAATATTGCATCATAATTCCTCTGGTACCGTCATTTTACACAAAGAAGTAAAAAATGCTATTTTGATTCCGCAAAAATGTGTTTTTGAAATTCAAGATAAAAATTATGTATTTGCTGTCAATGATAGCAATGTGGTACATATGAAAAGCTTCGAACCAGGAAGCCGTGTAGGTAAATATTACATTGTTCTTTCAGGCATTGACTTGAAAGATAAAATTGTCTATGAAGGAGTCCAAAATCTTCGCGACGGAATGAAAATCGAGATTCGCAAGAATTAGATTTTCCATTTTTTCATTTTAAAATGTAATTATTCATGACCTCATTATTTATAAAAAGGCCAGTATTGTCGCTGGTTATTTCTCTCATTATTTTATTAGTTGGATTATTGGCACTGAATAAATTGCCCGTAACTCAATTTCCGGATATCGTACCTCCTTCCGTAACTGTAACTGCAAAATATACGGGAGCGAATGCCGATGTATCTGCAAGAGCTGTTGCGATGCCGATAGAACGCGCCATCAATGGAGTACCAGGAATGACTTATATGTCAACAGTAACGAGCAACGACGGTATTACCGTAATCCAAGTTTTCTTTGAAGTAGGAATTGATCCTGACTTGGCGGCAGTGAACGTTCAAAATAGGGTGACAACGATTTTAGATGAATTACCAGAAGAAGTCATCAAAGCGGGTGTAACTACGGAAAAAGAAGTCAATAGCATGTTGATGTATCTCAATCTTACCAGTAAAGACACGACTTTGGACGAACAATTTATTTTCAACTTTGCAGATATCAATATTTTACAAGAGTTAAAGAGAATTGATGGCGTTGGTCGTGCAGAAATCATGGGCCAACAAGAATATGCGATGCGCGTATGGTTGCGACCAGAAAAAATGTTGGCATTCAATGTTTCTACGGAAGAAGTTATCAATGCGCTACGCAAACAAAATGTAGAAGCGGCACCAGGAAAAGTAGGGGAAAGTTCAGGGCAAAAATCTCAAGTATTACAATATGTAGTACGTTATTCGGGCAAATTTTTTGAACCATCCCAATATCGTGATCTAATTATTCGTGCCAATCCAGACGGTTCAGTTTTAAGAGTTCGTGATATTGCTGAGGTTAAATTTGGATCTGCAACTTATGGAATGCTTTCCAAAACAGATGGTCGCCCATCGGCATCTATTATGGTCAAACAAAGACCTGGTTCTAACGCAAAAGAAGTCATTGAAAATATTAAATCCAAAATGACGGAGTTGAAAAATACCAGTTTTCCTCCCGGAATGGAATTTAATTTAGCCTATGACGTGAGTCGCTTTTTGGATGCGTCCATTAATGAAGTTGTACATACTTTAATAGAAGCATTTATCCTAGTATTTATAGTTGTATTTATCTTCTTGCAAGATTTTCGTTCGACATTAATTCCTGCTATTGCAGTTCCGGTGGCACTTATTGGAACGTTTGCGTTTCTTAATATGTTAGGTTTCTCTATCAATCTATTGACCTTATTTGCATTGGTTCTGGCGATTGGAATTGTAGTTGATGATGCAATTGTAGTAGTGGAAGCGGTTCACGTAAAAATGGAAGAAGAATTCTTGTCTCCTTTAGATGCATCCATTGCAGCGATGAAAGAAATTAGCGGAGCCATCATTGCAATCACATTGGTCATGTCTGCCGTATTTATCCCCGTGGCGTTTATGTCTGGTCCTGTCGGCGTATTTTATCGACAATTTTCATTGACATTGGCATTTGCCATATTAATTTCTGGTGTAAATGCATTGACATTATCGCCTGCCCTATGTGCTATTTTATTAAAAAATAACCATACAAAAGAAGGTATAAAAGTTCCCCCAAAAGAGAAGAAAAAATGGAATTTACTAGCCAATTTTTTCAAAAAATTCAATCAAGGCTATAGTAAAGTGGAGAACAAATACAAATACATTTTATCCAAAATGGTAGAGAAAAAATGGCTTACAATTGGAGTCGTTGTTCTTTTTACCATTGGCATTTGGATAGTAAATAAATCACTGCCAACCGGATTTATCCCAACGGAAGATCAAGGAATGATCTATGTAAATGTTACCACACCTCCAGGTGCAACCGTTGAAAGAACAGAAAAAGTATTGGCATCGATCCAAAAAGAAGCCGAGAAATTAGATGCGGTAGAAACTGTATCTACACTTTCAGGTTATAGTTTGGTCAATGAAGTTGCAGGTGCCTCTTATGGTATGGGAATGATCAATTTAAAAGGCTGGGAAGAGCGAAAAGAATCAGTCGATGACATAATTGCGCAACTCAAAAAGAATACTAAAAAATACACCGACGGACAGATAGAATTTTTCCCTCCACCGACAGTTCCTGGTTTTGGTAATTCAAGTGGTTTTGAATTTAGAATTTTGGATAAAACGGGAAGTGGGGATGTTCAGTATACCGCACAAGTAACAAAAGACTTTATTGAAACGCTAAAAAAACGTAAGGAAATAGGAAGTGCATTTACCACATTTGACGCTAGTTTCCCTCAATACATGATCAATATTGACTATGATATGGCGGCAAAAAGAGGCGTTACAGTGGACAATGCAATGGGAAATTTACAAACATTGTTGGGTAGTACATATGCTACAAATTTCATTCGTTTTAATCAAATGTACAAGGTCTATGTACAATCAGGACCAGAATACCGTGCGCAACCATCCGATATATTAAAATTATATGTAAAAAATGATAGTGGTTCGATGGTACCCTATAGTTCGTTTGTTTCTTTAGAAAGAGTATTTGGTCCAGAACAATTGACACGTTACAATATGTACACGTCCGCAATGTTAAACGGAGATGCAGCACAAGGTTACAGCAGCAGCGATGCGATTAAAACATTGGAATCTGTATCCAAGGAAAAATTGCCTCGCGGTTTTAGTTTCGAATGGTCTGGAATGACAAGAGAACAAATATTATCAGGCAATCAAACAATTATGATTTTCGGTGTCTGTTTGCTATTTGTTTATCTATTATTGTCTGCACAATATGAAAGTTTCCTATTGCCTTTAGCCGTATTATTGAGTTTGCCGATTGGGATTTTCGGTTCTTTTCTTGTATTGAAATTGGCAGGCTTGGAAAATAATATTTACGCGCAAGTTGCATTAGTCATGCTCATAGGATTATTAGGAAAAAATGCCATATTAATTATTGAAATAGCAATTCAGCGACATACCAATGAAGGGCTATCCATTACAAAAGCAGCTATTGAAGGCGCGGCATCCCGTTTGCGTCCCATATTGATGACTTCATTTGCATTTAATGCAGGTTTAATTCCACTATGTATTGCTAGTGGTGCGGGTGCATTAGGCAATCGTTCTATAGGAACTGCCGCCGCTGGTGGCATGTTGATTGGAACCATTTTTGGCATATTTATCATCCCAGGCTTGTACGTCATTTTTGCATCAATGTCGGAGAAAAAACAAACTGCAAAAGTCACAAAATCGACTCATTAATATTCAAATATTAATAATTCAAAATGAAATATATTTCTTATTTATTTTCCATAATTATCGTTGTATTTTGGGGTTGTAAGACACCTCAAATTGCAACCTTACCAACAGCACCATCTTTACCTGAATCTTTTGATTCCAATCAAGATACTGCGTCTAATATTTCGCAACTACCTTGGAAGACTTTTTTTCCAGATACGTCCTTATGCCAATTGATTGATACGGCACTTATTTACAATCCGGATTTACTCATTGCCAATCAAAAAATTCAAATTACGGGCGTTTATTTACAAATGGCGAAAGGTGCGCTTCTCCCCTCTTTAACCTTTGATGTCAATGCATCTGGCACACACTATGGGAAATATACGATGGACGGAGTCGGTAATTATGACACCAACCTTTCGGATAATATTACCGATAACCAAAAAATCAATGAGCAATTTTCGCCCAATTATTGGTTGGGTTTCAATAGTTCGTGGGAAGCGGATCTCTGGGGTAAATTGCGCAACAAAAAGAAGGCGGAATTATCTAAATATTTGGCAAGTAGTGAAGGTAAAAATCTGGTGCAAACGATCTTAATTTCTCAAGTCGCTGGTTTGTATTACACATTGCAAGGTTTGGATAAAGAAAAAAACATATTAGAACAAAACGAAGTTTTGCAACAAACCGCTTTGGATAATGTGAAAGCCTTGATGGATGGCGGTCGCGCAACGCAATTAGCAATCCAACAATTTCAAGGACAATTACTCAATACGCAAGCATCTCAGACAACGATTGACCAAAAAATCAAAGCAACAGAAAATCAATTAAATACACTCATCGGAACTTTTGGTAAAAAAATAGATCGAGATACTACATTTTTACAAAATGAAAAAATGCAACAAATCAACATTGGTTTTCCATCCGAATTATTGCAAAATCGTCCTGATATCAAAAGTGCATTGTACAGTTTAGAATCCGCTAAAGCAAATGTAAAATCTGCGAAAGCTGCTTTTTTACCTTCATTCAAAATAGATGCATTTGCAGCATTTAACGCATTTAATGGCACATTTTTATTTAACGGAAAATCTATTGCTTATTCGCTCGCTGGTGGGTTATCCGCACCTATTTTTCTAAA